>CAWCGH010000009.1:0-170599 GCA_963795115.1 uncultured Actinomycetota bacterium | reverse complement strand
TCCTTGAGGTGCGTAACCTCGGGCAGGTAGGACGCCTGGAAAGCAGCTCCGTCCGCCGCGTCGAGCTAGCGAGGTCCTCGACGCTGACCACGCCCACCGTGCCCAGGGCGGCCCACTCGCGGACACTCAGCCTCCCGGCCGTGATCTTGCGCGCTGGCACGGTCGTCGCCGACGAGACTGCGGCAGTGGTCGAACCAGGGGCAGGAGTCGCACTCGTCGGTGAAGATCGGCTCCACGAGAGCGGGTCCGCCCGACACAGCCGCGTTCGCCACCTTCAGGCGGAAGCCCTGCTCGTGGTCGTACCGCTCGAGCGCAGACCGCTTGGCCTTGCCGAGCGACCGTGAGTAGGTCTCGAAGAAAGGGACGTCCAGGTCGAGCCAGGTCAGCACCCGCCCGCCCCGGCGAGGTCGTCGACCTGGTTTCGCCCGATGATGAACCCCGTGGCCCCGCCGCTCCGGGGCGCGGTCGATGGCCTGCAGCATCCGCCAGTAGTGAGCAAGCTGGAGATAGTCGTCGAAGCGCGCGGTCGTCTCGGCGGCGACACCCCTCGACCTGCGATCGCGCGCCCGGGCGCGTTGAATCTGGCGAGTACGCCAGCGACGCCCTTCGTGCCCGGCGCGATCGTCCTTGTGCGCCTTCACGTCGCCCGGGACGTACCGCCCCTGCTCGACTCGAAGGAGAACGTCCGGCTTCCCTGCTCGACCGCCCGCGACATCGTCGGGCAGCCAACCGCCGAGGATGACCTCGACGTCGGCGGTCCATCGCCGGCACGGTCGCAGCGATCGCCGCGCCCTTGCCGCGCATCTCGGACAGATCGACGTAACGTGAGGCGCCGAGAGCAGCCTTGAGCTCCCGAAGACCGCCGCTTCGAACGCGATGCCCCCGTCGAAGCGCATCTGGAGCGTGGGCGGAACCTCCCACGCAATCTTCTCGGCCGACGGGTCCCACTCGTTGTGGATGCGTCGGGCGCACCGCTTGGCGTCGTAGCCCGTCAGGAGCACGTCGCGCGTCACGACTACCTCCGCCCATCCAGCGTCGTAGTCGGGGTCGATGTGCCGTACGTGATCGTCGAGGGCAGCACCGAAGACAGGTCGACGCTCACGGTGGCGTCCTCGGGGAGTCCCCACAACGATGCGGCCGCGGCCACGGTGAGTTCGTGCAGCATGTAGTCGAACGACGCACGGGCACCCGCACCGGCGAGCTCGCTAATGCGCCCAAACCGCTGGTAGAGGTCGATGATGCTCTCCGGGGCTTCCAAGTAGTCACGGAACGGGCTGATCGTCTGACCCCGCAACCGCAGGCACGCCTCGAGGAAATCAGCGAGGACGTCGTCCTCCCATGCCTCCCTGCCCGTCTTGTGGGCCCTGACCCGCACCGGTAGAAGTTCGTCGGGCTGGACCGCAGTGATGCGGAGCCCGAACGCCCGAGCAACGGAGCACCGGATGAGCTCGTACTCGACATCGCCAGGATCCTTGGAGCGCGACACCACGGCATCGAGGCACGCCCCGAGCAGGTCGGCAACGCCGTACTGATCCTTCATCCGCGACCTCCAGCCGGACCATCGATCGAAGCGACAGCGTCCCACACGCGGCCCCATCCCCGCGTGGACGCCAATGCCGCCCTGGCGTCGCGCCTCGCCTGCTCGACGGGATGGCCGAGCAGCACGCCGTACGCAACCGCGACGCTGGGCGTGCGCTGCTCGGCGGCGACGCAATGGAGCAGGACCCGCTTGCCCTCGGCTCGCAGGCCGCGGACGGCGTCGGCGGCGTCGTACAGGGTGAACTCGAGGTTCGCGTTCGCGGCGCGATCCTCACTGTCCATGAGCCGCGAATGGATGACCTCGGTCGCACCCGCGAAGCACTCCTGGTGGCGACCGACCCGGCACATCGAGACGACCGCGTCGACCTCGTGGCCGCGGGTGGCGTGGGTGCCGAGCAGCACGCCGTCGTCGTACGGGTGGGGTGCCGCGGTCGACCGCCGCCGACTCGGAGTACGGCACCGCGTCGACCGTCGGCCAGCCCTTGGCGTCCGGGGCGCCCCCGTTGACGGTGAGCGCGGCCAGCGCCACCAGATCGATGCCGTCGAGGCCCGGCCAGCCGTTGAGGGCCGCGGCGCCAGCGCCACGGTACGGCGCTCGCACCCCACCGCGCGCCGAGCAGCGCGCCCGCGATCGCGGCGACCGTGTCGGTGTCGTCGCCGATCCGGACCGCGTCGTGCAGAGCGAGCTGGAGGTGACGACACGGCATCCGCTCCGGGACCTCGGTCGCGACGATCGCGGCGACCGCCGCCTGGAGCGCGGTCACGGTGAACCCGTTGGGCCGGAACCGTGCGCCAGGCACGAGCTCGGCGCGGTTGCGGTCGATGTCGAGGGCGTCGTCAAGCCACGCCTCCCACTGGTCGCGGCGCGACGCGGGCAGCAGGTCGAGTCCGGCCGTCACGTCGAACCGTCCGTCAGCACCGCGAAGCGGATCGCCTCGCACCACAGCACGCAGGAGTCGCCCGCGAGCGGGTCACCGTGGGTCAGCTCGGCGAGCCGCCGGGCGGCCTCCGCCGCCGGTCGCGGTCATCGAGGTGCGCGAGCGCCACCGGCGCGGTGCGCATGAGCGCGCCGTTGCCGGCCGAGTGGGCCGCGCGACGCGGTGAACGCCGCGGCCTCCTCGCCATGACCCGTGCCGGACCTGCGTCGCCGGCATCCAGTCGGCGCGCGTCGCCGCCAGCACCGCGCTGGTCTGGATCCCGATATCGGCCGGCCCGCTCCGCAGCCATTCCAGGAAGCCGTCAGCGATCTGGTCGAGCGCATCCGGGTGGTGAGGTCCGCGTCCGGTCGCCGCAATCCGAGCGATCGCGACTGCCATCGACGTGTCGTCGCTCCACTCGCCCGGGCGCGAAGTTGCCGAGCCCGCCGCCGGTCATCGCGGCCTCGACGCCGGGGGGCGGCGGCGTCGCGAACTCGTAGGGCACGCCGAGCGCGTCGCCGGCGGCAGCGGCGAGCAGTACGCCGGCGGCACGGTCCTGCTGGGCAGTCGTCAGCATGGTCAACCGACCTTCGCGCGGGTGCGGAGCACGAGGTCGTCGCGAGTCATCATCATGGCCCTGCAGAACACCCCGATCAGGTCCTCGAGGTGCTGCTGCACGAACGGTAGTCCGGGCACGGCGACCTGCTGCCAGATCGTCCGGTCGCGCAGGGTCCAGCGCACCCACGGGTGGTCGCGGTTGAGCAGACCGATCTCGACCGCGGTCGTGCGCCGCGAGCGAACGTCGTGCGCGACCCGCGCCATGATCTCGATGGTGGGGATGTCGTGGCGAACCCGCACCCACACCGCCTGGTCCATGTGGTCGAGGACGAAGTCGCCGTCGTCGTCGATCACGGGCTCCTCGCCGTACGAGTCGGCGAGCGCCTGAGTCACCGCCTCGAACAGCTCGTCGCGGTTCGCCGAGAACACCAGCCGGTGGCCCCGCTCCGGACGAGGACCGATCTTCTTGACGGTCTTCGGGGCCTGCGGCTCGTCGACCGGTACGTCGGCCGACGCGCACACGCCGAGCAAGTACGCCTCGTCGGCAGCCGGTCCCCATGCGCTGTAGGTCAGCAACTGCGGGTGCGCGATCCCGAAGTGGGACCGCAGCATGCAGATGACCTGGTGGGCAACGTCGCCGGTGTCGCGGGTCGAGGTGTCGACGAACCAGTTCCTCTCGCCGTCCGCGTCGCCCTGGTTCTCGTTGCCCTCCCAGCCCGCGTCGCGAAGGAACGCGCATCCCGCCTCGTCGAGCGCGTAGAGCGCGCGCAGGTAGGCGTTGCCGGAGATCTCGGCCCGGATCATCGTGCCGGCGTCGAAGGCCGCGAACTGCGCGTACGGCGGGCAGCCGTCGCCCTCGGGGTCGGGATCCGGGAGCTCGAGGAGGAGGTGGTCACCCTCGCCGGGGTCGGTCATGAGTCCCAGGAAGGTCGTCAGTCCCGCCTCCAGCTCGTCCCACAGCTCGTCAAGCGCGTCCCGCTTGCCCCGGGACTCGTGTGCCCCTCGCGCTTCATCCATCATCGACCCCCATTAGCATCCGAACATCTCTAATTATTAGCACTCGATCAGCGCTAACGTGTCGCTATGGCCGCGCCCACTCCCCTGGATGGGTTGCCCCGGCCAGGAGTGGCTGTCGATCTCGCGATCCTCACGGTAACGGGAGCGTCCGACACAAACCCCGAGCTACGCGTGCTGGTCCAGGACCGCGCCGAACCCACCGGACGCGCCCTGCCCGGCGGGTTCATCCGCGAGCGTTGGACCGTCGCTCGAACCGTCGCGGACGTCCTCCGCCGCAAGGTCGGGATCGAACCGTCGGACGCGATCCACCCCCGCCTGCTGCGCCTCTTCGACGACCCGGACCGCGACGACCGCACCTGGGCGATCTCTGTCGCCCACTCCGTCTCCTTGCGCGAGGCACAGGTCTCGGCGGCGTACGGCGACCTTGTCCCGGTGACAGCCGATGGCGCGTTGGCACATGAGGGCGTCCTGCTCTTCGACCACGACCAGATCGTCGCGGCAGCGATCGCGAGGCTTCGTGAGCGCTATGACTTCCGCTACCGGTTCGTCAACATCGCCCCCGACCCCGACGACTTCCTCCCCGAGCCCTTCACCCTTCATCAGCTCCGCAAGGTCCACGAGGCCGTCGTCGGCGACGACCTGCACAAGGACAACTTCAACCGCCGGATGAAGCCGTTCCTCACGCCGGTGATGCGGGACGGCGAGCCGGTGCTCTCCTCGAACCTGCGCGGACGCCCCGCCACGCTGTACCGGAAGGCGACGGCCGGATGAGGGTGGCTGGGCCCTACCCGAGCAGTTCAGCCGCGGCCTCGTAGCGCGTCGTGTTGCAGCCCGGGTGGTCGCCCTTCATGTCGGTCGAGCGTGGAACCGTCACGTCACTCCGATCCGCTTGGCGACCTCGTGTCCGCCGATCCGACGTACTAGTTCCGGGTCGCCCACCACGACGAGCTGATCCGTGGCCCGCGACATCCCGACGTACAGCCGCTCGCGAGCCCGGTCGCGCGATCCGTCCCCGTTGAGGCAGAGCACCACTGCCGGCCGCTCCAGACCCTTGCAGCCGAGCACGTGCCCGAAGAACACGTCCGCCTGGTCGAAGAAGCCATCCCATTAGCGTGCATGACCCAGGCCGTCGGTCAGGTCGACCTGCACGGGATGGCGATGGCCCGTCGTTATCAGCGCGATCGACCCGGCGCGCCATCCCTCGTCCATGAGCAGCTCGACCTGGTTGTCCGCGACGTCGACAGCGTCCGCCGGATCGGATGGCACGAATCGGACCTCTGGACCCTCCCCTCCACGCGCATACATGCGACTCGGCGCCATCGGACCGAAGGACTCGAAAACCTGCTTGGTGTTGCGCAGGCAGTGGTCGAGGACGAGAGGTACCAGCTGGACCGGCGGCCGCCCGAACCGTCCGAAAACCCGCTGGTTCTCGTCGGAGAACACGTAGAGACCGCCGTCGTCCTCCGAGCGCAGCGACTTGAGGAGCGGCCGCCACCAACCGTCGGCGAAGTCCTGCGCTTCGTCGACCACGATGGAGTCGAACCGCTTGCCGTCGGGCAGCTGCTCGGCCAGGTCCGCCATCAGGGCGGGCAGCCGCTCCTCCCAGAACTCGCTGTCCTCACGGGTCCCCGTCGGGGCACCCCAGGACCGTCCCAGCTCCTCGAACGTCCCGACGTACGCCGGTCGCTCCTGCCTCTTCCAGCCGGCGACCTGGCGCTTGAAGTGCTCGGCGAGCCCGATCGAGTAGCAGAGCAGCGCGACCCGCTGCGCCTTTCGTTCGCCGCGCCCGCGGCTGAGCTCCTTAGCCTGCTGCAGCGCAAGCACGGTCTTGCCGCTGCCGGCGCCGCCGCGGACCTCGACCCGGTCGAGCAGCCGGGTGACGCCGAGGATGGTCGCCTGTTCCTGGGTCAGCCGGTCCGCCGTCGCGGCCCGGTCGTCGGCCTCGGCATTGATGTCGTAGGACGTGTGCATCCGTCCGTGCAGGATCTCGACGATCTGCTCGATGTCGCCGGCAGTGGGCGGTCGCTTGCCGTGCCCCATGCCCCAGGTGTTCTGCCGCACCCGCTCGGCCAGGACCTTCTGCTCGTCGCGGTCGTGCAGTGCCCAGCGCGGCAGGTCGGGGATCTGGAAGTCGTTGCCGAAGGCCGAGTACGGCGTCACGACACCGTGCGCCCACACGATCCGGCCCCGGCTCCCCCAGCGTGGGTCGTCCTCGAGGTACCGCCGCATCGCGTGCTTGCTGTCTCGGGCCTGGTCGACCGGATGGATCCGCTGCTGCGACCCGCTCCTCTTGATCCACCACGCCACCTCGCCCTTGTTGTCTGGCGGCGACACCCACACGCTGCTGCCCTTGACCTCGAGCACCAGGCAGCCGACGTCAGGAAGCAGTACGACGAGGTCGGCCTCGTGGTCCTTGGTCTCGTCGGTGAGCCGGAGGCTCGCAACAAGGACCGCGTCCGCGGGCAGGGTCTCCGCCAGCCGCTGCCAGACCTCGCGCTCGGAGGTGTTCTGGAACTGGGGATTCTCGGGGACCAGGTGCGCCACGCCCCGCATCGTGCCAGACACCGGTCGACACTTGCACCTCCGGTGATCGAGGTGCGAGCGAAACGAGCCTCGAAAACCTACGCATACGCATCCGGCCCGCGAGTCGCCATACTCCGTTCTATGCGGATCGCCACCTGGAACCTCGACGCGCGCTGGGATGATCGGCATCGCATGTTCATCGACCGCCTCAAGTGCGACGTACTGCTGCTGACCGAAGTGCCGCCCGACGCCGAGATCGCTGGCATCGAAGGCCACCACACCAAGGCACGGATGGCGCGCGGACAGTCGTGGGCCGCGATCTACGCCACCGCCCTCACCCCCCTCTCAGACCCGCACCCAGCGGTCGCGCTCGCTGAGGTGGGCGGGATCCGCATCGCCGCCGCGGTCCTGCCGTGGCGAGGTTCCAGCGCGTACTACCCGTGGGGCGGCGACCGCAGCATCGACCGGGTTGAGCAGGTTGTCGACTCGATCGTCGCGGCTACGCCAGTGATCTGGGGCGGTGACTGGAACACCTCGTTTGCCTCCGACGGCTACTCCCCCGCAGCCGGCACCCGCGGCCGACTCCGCGCCGCCACTGAAACCCTTGATGCGCGGATCGCGACGTCGGCGCTCCCCATCCAGGCGGACTCCGGCCTGACGATCGACCACATCGCCGTGCCATCGAACTGGACCGTGCGCACCGCCGAGCGTCACTCGGCCGAGGCTGACGGCGTCATGTTGTCCGACCACGACGCGTACGTCGTGGAAGTAGCACCCGCGAAGCAAGCCCCGCCCCACCCCACTAGCCGGTGACTGCGGTACGAGCACAGTGAGCCTTGCCCCCCGTCGCTGGTCGAGGAAGGTCGGCATCGACCGTCCGAGATCCCGCGAAACAGCGCGACGTGACATGGCAGACTCCACCGCGACGTCGCGGTGTTCGTGTCTGGCGAAGGCAGACGGTCGCCCAGGTCAGCGGCCCGACTCCTTGATCGGACGATTCTTCGGCTTCTCGGAAGGTTCGTCTGTTGACGGATCAGACCCGCGATCATCAGCAATGAAGCTGACAAAGGCCTGGCTGAGTTGATCGACGACCTCCGTCTGAGATAGGACGAACCAAAACGCGCCGATCGCGAGCGCAACACCTACGAATCTAGAAACCACTCCTCCGTCGGCGTTCTTGCGTCGCGGCGCGCCTCGGCGGCTCGCTCGACCGCGGCTGGCGCGCGCGATCGAACTACCATCGCTCAGCGTGATGCGCTCCGGCGCAGGCGCCGCCGTGCTCGAGAGATGCGCGGCGAGTCGGCTCACGATGTCCTCTCGAGCGGCCGGCTCCAGCACTGGTGGCCGAGCCTGGAGCATCCTTACGACATTGGCGGTCGAACAGACCACCACACCCTCGACGACACCAACGACGTCGTTGTCGACGAAGCAGAGCACGCCGATCACCGGTACGTTCGGCGAAGTCGACAGGAGTTGGCGGATGGCGAGGGCCGCCCCCGATGCGGACGCGACTGTAGCAGCGCGCCCTCGGCCGTTCTGTCGAAGCGCGCCGTCGTCGACGCTGATGCGGCCAGACCAGTTCTTCGAGTCGACCACAAACACACCAGCGGGTCCGACGACCACGTGATCGATGTTCGCCTTCGGGCGCCCCGGCCAATGGACGTCGTGGAACAGCGTCCAGTCGTCGGCCGGGAGCGCGCCCAGTGTGGTTGCCGTGCGACGCTCGCCCTCCGCTCCTCGCTCCCACAGCTGCGCGGCGCGATCCAGCCGCTCCGCCTTCTCCCTCATCCGTCGCGCGGCAGCGCCTGCCGATTCTCCGGCCATGTCCCTCTCTCCGTCCCTCCAAGCTGGGACCGTACGACGGCGCGCCTGGTCCGCGCAGGAGAATCCCTTTACTCATTCGTCTGACTCAGTCGGATCCTCGTGGCAAGCTCCGCGCGTGGAGGAGGGGCTGTACGAATCGCTGTTCAGCCGCGAGCTGCAGGCCAAGGTCGATGCACTCGTGGGACTCGATCACGACGAGTCTGAGCTCGACGAGGCCGAGGAGCCACACGTGCTTGCACGGCACGTCGCGGAGGTCGTTGCCGCTCGGCTCCGTGGGGTGCGTGGTCCCGACGAGCGACTCACGATCGTCAACAACGTCCTTCGAGCTCTCGATCCAGACTCCGCCGTGGCTCCTCCGGCACGCCAGCTCCTCGGCATCAGAGACAGCAACTCGATCGCGCGTTCTCTCGGTGCGACTCGTCCGCGCACGCCCCTGTCCGACGCTGCGCTGTTGACGAACTCCCCCGACGAGCCCAGCCTCGCAGCCGAGCTGAAGGCGGAGATGGCGTCGGCTGACTCGGTCGATCTCCTGTGCGCGTTCGTCAAGTGGTACGGCGTTCGGCTCCTCGACGAGGAACTCCGCGCCCTGCGCGATGCCGGGGTCCCGCTGCGCGTCGTCACGACGACCTATCTCGGCTCCACCGAGCGGCGCGCGCTTGATCGGATGATCCGCGAGTTCGGGGCGGAGGTTCGCATTCAGTACGACGCGCAGCGCACCCGCCTCCATGCCAAGGCATGGCTTTTCCGTCGGCGCACCGGCTTCGACACCGCGTACGTCGGCTCGTCCAACCTCTCGCGTGCTGCGTTGCTCGACGGTGTCGAATGGAACGTCCGGCTGTCGCGCGTGTCGACACCCTCCCTCCTCCAGAAGTTCGAAGCCACCTTCGACTCCTATTGGAATGACGCGAGTTTCGAGTCTTACTACCCCGATCGAGACCGTGATCGTCTCGACGACGCTCTCGCCGAAGCCGCCGGCACGAAGTCACACGACAACGTCACCATTTCGCTCTCCGGCCTCGAGGTTCGCCCGTTCCCCTATCAAGCCGAGATGCTCGAAGCGATCCAGGCCGAGCGCGTCGTCCACGGCCGGCACCGCAATCTCGTGGTCGCGGCCACCGGCACGGGCAAGACCGTCATCGCGGCGCTCGACTATCGCCGGATCTGTGAGGCCCAGCCCGGCCCGCGCCCTTCACTGCTCTTCGTAGCCCACCGCAAGGAGATCCTCGAACAGTCGCTCCGGACGTATCGCGAAGTACTTGCTGACGGCAACTTCGGTGAGCTCTACGTCGGCGGCACCCGCCCCGAGCGGTGGCAGCACGTCTTCGCAAGCGTCCAGTCGCTCACGTCGTACGGCGTCGCAAACCTGCCGCCCAATCACTTCGAGATCGTGGTGATCGACGAGTTCCATCACGCTGCCGCTGCGACGTACCGCAAGCTCCTCAACCACCTTTCACCGCAAGAGCTCCTCGGCCTCACGGCGACACCCGAGCGCGCCGACGGCGTCGACGTCCGCGAGTTCTTCGATGGTCGAACGGCTGCCGAACTCCGGCTCTGGGACGCGCTGGGGGCCGACCTGCTGTGCCCGTTTCACTACTTCGCCGTCGCCGACAACACCGATCTTCGGGAACTGACCTGGTCACGCGGGCGCTACGACGACGCCCAGTTGTCCAACCTCTACACCGGCAACCGGGCGCGCGCGGAGATCGTCATTCGCGAGCTGCGCGACAAGATCCTTGATATCGGCGGCATGCGCGCGCTCGGCTTCTGTGTGGGCGTGCAGCACGCCACCTACATGGCCGAGGTATTCAACCTTGCCGGCATCCCAGCGGTTGCTGTCAGCGGCGAGACGCCGGCGATCGACCGGCGCCAAGCGTTGGTCGACCTTCGGGCCCGCAAGCTCAACATCATCTTCTCGGCGGATGTGTTCAATGAAGGCTTGGACATCCCCGACGTCGATACCGTGTTGCTCCTTCGGCCGACTGATAGCGCGACCATCTTCCTGCAGCAGCTCGGCCGCGGCCTGAGACGGACCCGCGAGAAGGCGGTCCTCACTGTCCTCGACTTCGTTGGCTACCAGCACCGGCAGTTCAAATGGGATGAGAAATTCCGTGCGCTTACGGGCCACACGAAGAAGCGCCTGACCAAGGACATCGAAGACGGGTTCCCGTTCCTGCCAGCTGGCTGCCAGATCGTCCTGGACCGCCAATCGCAGCAGACGATTCTCGAGAACATCAAGTCTCAGATCACCACACGTTGGAATCAGATCATCGTCGAGTTGAAGGCGTACGGCGACACCGACCTCGCCACGTTCCTCGCCGAGTCGGGTATCGAGCTCGCGGACATCCTCCGTCGCGGCAGCCACTCCTGGACTCGCGCACGTCGTGATGCCGAGCTCCCGACACCGGCGGGCAGCCCTCTGGAGGAGAAGCTCCTTCGACGAATCCGCGCGTTCGCCCACGTGGACGACCGGCTGCGGACGCTGGCCTACGACCGTCTGCTTCGCGACGACGCGCCTAGATACTCGGCACTGTCGCCTCCCGAGCAGCGGATCGCGCAGATGCTGTTCTTCTCGCTCTGGCCAGACGGCGGCGGCCACTCGACGATCGACGAAGGTCTGCTGGCACTACGCCGGGAAGCTGCTACCCGAAGCGAGCTCCGCGCTGTGATCGACCTGTCATTCGATGCGGCCCGCCACCAGGCTGTGGAGCTCACCGGATCTCTGGTCGACGTGCCGCTGCGAGTCCACGCTCGCTACCAGCGCGAGGAGGTGCTCGCGGCCCTCGGCTACGCCTCGCTAGAGCGTAGGCCCAACTCGTTTCGCGAGGGTGTCCTCTACGTCCCCGAGCGCAACGTCGACGCCTTCTTCGTCAACCTCAAGAAGTCGGAGGAAGAGTTCTCCCCCACGACGATGTACCGCGACTACCCGATCAGCCCGACGCTTTTCCATTGGGAGTCGCAGTCCGGCACGAGCATTGCGTCGCCGACGGGGCAACGCTACGTCAACGGCACGAGCACAATCCTGCTCTTCGTTCGCGAGACCAAGAAGGACGACTTCGGCACCGCGCCTTACCTATTCCTCGGCCCTGCCACGCACGTCAGCCACCAGGGAGAGCGCCCGATCGCGATCACCTGGAAGCTCGACCACGCCATGCCGATCGACTACTACAACGCCGCCGCCGTTGCGGCGCAGTGAAACAAGTGACGCGGGCCCGCGTCACTGCCCGCGTTGTGACGCAGCAGCGGCGGCGCTGGCGGGACTGACGACAACGCCACTGGACCCGAACGCGACCTATGCTGCCGCCATGCCCGACGACTTCGACATCTCCGACGAAGAGATGGATGCTTGGTTGGAGGATTGGGCCGCCGTGGATAGGGCGGCGGCGGACTATCTGGCTGGCCGGGTCAGCGGGATCCAACAGGCGCCCGCCGACGACGATAACGAGTGGTTGACCGAGCTGGCCGAGACCGTCTCACCGTCCGAGGAGCCCGACGAGAGGGAGATCGAGTTCGTGTCGGCGGTGATGGCTCTCCAGCACGCCGATTGGCTCGGACTCGCGCTCGGGATCATTCGTCGCGGGCCGGGCAAGGCGCTGGATCCCGAGCTCGTTCAGGCCGACATTCAAGGGCTCGATGACATCGACGGCAAGATCGACGACCTGGAAGGTCACCTTGGGGTCCTCGAGATGGCGCTGCTCAATCTGAGCCCGCTCTGGCAGGAACTCGGCGTCCTGGACGAGCACATGTGCGTCACCGAACGCGGGGCGTGGGGGCTTCCGAGGGCTCTGTACCAGATCTGGAGCGCCTGACCGCGGAGCGCCCGACCAAGCACAAAGGGCGGCCACCCATCGGGTGACCGCCCTTCGACGTACGGCGTTGGATCAGCTGCAGCCGCTGGTGCTGCCGCAGCCTTCGCAGACGTAGCAGCTCCCAGCGGGCCGCATCTTCGTCCCGCAGGTCATGCAGAGCGGGCTGTCGACGGCGTGGCCGGTGATCTGCTCGAGGAGCTCGGCGGACGTGCGGGCCTGGGGTGTTTCGACAGGCTCAACAACCGAAACGGGCTTGTCGGCGATGACGATCTCGGCCTCTTCAGCGTCCACAGCGCCGCTCTCGGCTTGCGGGGTCTCGATACGCGTCGGCTCGTTCCTCGCCTCCGCTACTCGACCACCGGAGAGGTCCGTTTCGATGAGCTCGCTTGCGGAACCGGTCTCCTCCATCGGCTCGTAGCTGCCGGTCTCGAGGTGGCGCTGGCGCTCCTCGGCGGAGTAGATGCCGAGGGCGGAGCGGGACTCGAAGGACAGGTAGTCGAGGGCCAGGCGGCGGAAGATGTAGTCCATGATCGACTGGCTCATCCGGACGTCGGGGTCATCGGTGAGGCCGGCGGGCTCGAAGCGCAGGTTGGTGAACTTCGAGACGTAGGTCTCCAGGGGCACGCCGTACTGCAGGCCGATGGACACCGCGATCGAGAAGGCGTCCATCACGCCGGCCAGGGTCGAGCCCTGCTTGCCGAGCTTGAGGAAGATCTCGCCGAGGCCGCCGTCGTCGTGGGCGCCGGAGGTCATGTAGCCCTCGGCACCGCCGACCGTGAACGACGTCGTCCGGGCGGCGCGGGACTTCGGGAGCCGCTTGCGGGTCGGGGCGTAGACGACCTTCTCGATGACCTTCTCCACGACCGCGGCTGCGGCGTCGAGAGCGTCGGCGGCGTCCTTCTTGGCCTTGCCGCCACCGTCGGACAGCGGCTGGCCGACCTTGCAGTTGTCGCGGTAGATCGCGGTGGCCTTGAGGCCGAGCTTCCACGACTGGAGGTAGATGTCCTCGATCTCCTCGACCGTCGCCGACTCCGGCAGGTTGACCGTCTTGGAGATCGCGCCGGACAGGAACGGCTGGCAGGCTGCCATCATCTTCACGTGGCCCATCGGCTTGAGGGACCGCTCCCCCATCGCGGTGTCGAAGATCTCGTAGTGCTCGGTCTTCAGGCCAGGCGCGTCGACCACGTGGCCGTGCTCGGCGATGAAGGCGACGATCGCCTCGACCTTCTCCTCGTCGTAGCCGAGCTTCTTCAGCGCCCGCGGGATCGTCTGGTTGACGATCTGCATCGAGCCGCCACCGACCAGCTTCTTGAACTTGACCAGCGAGAAGTCCGGCTCGATGCCGGTCGTGTCGCAGTCCATCATGAAGCCGATGGTGCCGGTCGGCGCGAGCACCGATGCCTGCGCGTTGCGGAAGCCGTTGACCTTGCCGAGCTCGACGACCCTCGACCACTCCTCCGAGGCCAGCTTGTGCACCTGGGCGTCGGCGATGTGCAGCGTGCGCACCTCGTCGTTGGCAGCCTGGTGCTTGCGCATCACCCGGTTGTGCGCCTCGGCGTTGCGGGCGTAGCCGGCGTACGGGCCGACGATGTCGGCCAGCTCCGCCGAGCGGCGGTACGACGTGCCGGTCATCAGGCTCGTGATGGTCGCCGCCATCGCGCGGCCGCCATCGGAGTCGTAGCCCAGGCCCATCGCCATCAGCAGCGCGCCGAGGTTGGCGTAGCCGATGCCGAGCTGGCGGTAGTCACGGGTCGTGTCGCCGATCGCCTCGGTCGGGAAGTCGGCGAAGCAGATCGAGATGTCCATCGCGGTGATGATCAGCTCGACGGCCTTCGCGAACAGCGGGGCGTCGAAGGTGTCGTCGTCCTTGAGGAACTTCAGCAGGTTGAGCGACGCCAGGTTGCACGACGAGTTGTCGAGGCTCATGTATTCGGAGCACGGGTTGGACGCGGTGATCCGGCCCGTCTCCGGGTTGGTGTGCCAGTCGTTGATCGTGTCGTCGTACTGCAGACCCGGGTCGGCACACGCCCACGCGGCCTCGCTGATCTTGCGGAACAGGGTGCGGGCGTCGACGGTGTCGATGACCTCGCCCGTCTTGCGGCCGCGCAGCCCGAACTCGCTGCCGTCCTCGACCGCGCGCATGAACTCGTCGGTGACGCGAACCGAGTTGTTGGCGTTCTGGTACTGCACGGACGTGATGTCCTTGCCGCCCAGGTCCATGTCGAAGCCGGCGTCCCGCAGGGCGCGGATCTTGTCCTCCTCGCGCCACTTGGTCTCGACGAACTCCTCGATGTCGGGATGGTCGACGTCGAGCACGACCATCTTCGCCGCGCGACGAGTCGCGCCACCGGACTTGATGGTGCCGGCGGAGGCGTCGGCGCCGCGCATGAAGGAGACCGGGCCGGACGCCGTACCACCGCTGGACAGCAGCTCCTTGGACGACCGGATGCGGGAGAGGTTGAGGCCGGCGCCGGAGCCGCCCTTGAAGATGAAGCCCTCTTCCTTGTACCAGTTCAGGATCGAGTCCATCGAGTCGTCGACCGAGAGGATGAAGCAGGCCGAGACCTGCTGCGGCGACTGGGTGCCGACGTTGAACCAGACCGGGGAGTTGAACGAGAAGTACTGGTGCACGAGTAGCCAGGTCATCTCGTGCTCGAAGGTCTCCGCGTCGGCCGGGGTCGCGAAGTAGCCGTGCTCGACGCCCGCCTTGGTGTAGGTCTTCACGACCCGGTCGATCAGCTGCTTGAGGCCGGTCTCGCGCTCGGGGGTGCCGAGGGCGCCGCGGAAGTACTTGGTCGTGACGATCGTGCTCGCGTTGACCGACCAGAAGTCCGGGAACTCCACGCCGCGCTGCTCGAAGACCGTCTCGCCCGTCTTCCAGTTCTGCTGTACGACGTCGCGACGCTCCCACTTGAGCTCGTCGTAGGGGTGCACGCCCTTGCTGCTGAAGACGCGGTTGATGGTGAGCCCCTTGCTGGCGCCCGTCTTGCTCGACGTTGAGCTGGCGGTCTCGGTCATTCGTGATCCCCCTGCTGGGTCCGGTTCGGTTTCCAGTGTTACTCGTGACACCGACAGTTCGGTGCCGGAGATTGGGGCCCGGGCAGGCCGCTTCCCCACGGCCTACCCGGGCGTCTGTGTCAGCCCGAAGGGGCCGAGATATTCAGCGACGCGGCTGTCTCTTGTACAACAACCGAACCGGCGCGCTCCATCCGCATCAGGGCGATTTCATGCTCGAAATCGTCGGCGGACTCGAAGCCTCGGTAGACGCTGGCGAAGCGGAGGTACGCCACCTCGTCGAGCTGGCGAAGCGGGGCGAGGATCGCCAGGCCCACCTCGTGGGCGGCGATCTCGGGGCTCCCGGCGAGCCGGAGCTGGTCCTCGACCTCCTGGCCCAGGACTGCGAGGTCGTCCTCGCTGACGGGACGGCCGTTGCACGCCTTGCGTACGCCGGCGACGGCCTTCTCGCGGTTGAACGGCTCGGTCGCACCGGAGCGCTTGAGCACCGTCAGCTGCATCAGCTCGACGGTCGTGAAGCGCTTCTCGCATGCCTGGCAGACCCGGCGGCGCCGGATCGAGCAGCCGTCGTCGGACACCCGGGAGTCGAGGACCTTGGTGTCGATGTGCTTGCAGTACGGGCAGTGCATCGCGTGGTCCCCTTCCTAGGATTGAGCGCCGTCGGGCATGACGAAGTGGACCCTCGGACGGGCCGTTCTTCTGTGGATAAACCGGCGTCTAGTTGTGCAGTTCCTCGGCGGTTCTGTGAGTGACCTGTGGAGAACTACAACCGTGTAACTACTAGATGTAGTGGTGACCTTACGCCCCCACCACTAGGGGTGCAAGCGATCCGCCGAATCTGTTGCGACCAATGTTGTCTAGGTCACGTTTGCGCAGGTCAGGTGCCCTATTTCAGACGGGAGTGCGGCGTGTCGCCGGGCGTGGCGTCGTCTCACAACGGTCTCAGATGGGTGCCATTTCGTTCGATTGGGCGATTCGTGGGAAGCCTCTCGTCACTACCGTTCGACCAGGCCTCGGGGCCGCGCGACTCAAACCCTGTTCGCACCCACATCTGAAGCTTCTTTGGAGGCCGTCATGCACATGCCCCTTCGTACCCGCCGCCTGCTCGTCGCCGTACCCACAGCGCTCATGGCCGTCTCTCTCGTGGGCTGCGGCCTGGCCGAGGACGCCGTGAAGAACAAGGTCGAGGACGCCGCCAAGAGCGAAGGCGTCGACCTCGACCTCGACGACCTCGAGGACGGCCAGATCGACATCGAGGGCACCGATGGCGGAGCTTCCGTCGGCAAGCTGCCGAAGGGATTCCCGGAGGACGAGGTACCGCTCGTCGACGGCGAGATCCTGCTCGGCAGCTTCACCAAGAACCCGACCACCTGGAACGTCACCATCGAGGTCGGCCCGGCCGGCGGTGACAAGAACGCTGCGTTCGACGAGGCCGAGGCCGCGCTGCTCGACGGTGGGCTCGACAACGCCACGCCGAAGGCCGACAACGGCACCGGGATCTTCGGCGATTACTCCGGTGACACCTATCTCGTGCAGCTGGGCGTCACCGACTCCAACGGCATCGTCGTCAACTACACGGTCAGCCCGAAGTAGCCAGTCGGAACCGTCCATTTGGCTGATGACGCCCGGCCTCGAACGGGCGTAACGTCGGCGAAGTCTTCCGGTCCGAGGCCGCTCAGTACTCGTGGGGACGGCTGAGCGGCCCGGACTGGTTGGCGGGTCCTGACGTCGCGGGCTTGGTGCGTCGGTCAGAATGCACCAGTGAGCGGCGGGAAGCGCGCAGGTGAGCGCCATCAGCAGGGTTTCCGCCCTGTGCTGCTCGTCCTCGCCGTCGGCATCACGTTGTGCGTCGTGGCCTGGGGCTACCTCGTGTACGCCGCCATCGACTTCGGCTCCACCGCCCGCCACGACGACGACTCCTCCGCGTGGGGCTACCTGGCGGTGTCAGCCGTCGGGGCCGTGGCCTGCCTGTTCCTCGGCTTCATGCTGGTCGTCCGGTTCGCGCGTGCGCTCGGGCTGACGGCGTCGCCCGATCGGAAGCCGACGCGGGACCCGAGTGTGCCGAAGGGTGGCAAGCGCGCCGCTCGGTGATGGCTAACGTCGCGCTCAGGCGGCAAGGTCGGCCTCGGCCGAGGCGATCGCTGCGGCGATCTGGGCGAAGAACTCGTCCGGAGCGAGCCTGAGCCCGAGCAGCGGCACCCGGAGAACCGTGTCACCGGAGATGGCCAGCGAGTTCTGACGAAGGGCGTCACCGACGATGTTCTCCGCCCACGTGTGGTGGATGCCGTCGATCTCCACGACCAGCTTGAGCTCCGGCCAGTAGAGGTCGAGGTAGTAGCGGCCCTTCCTGTTCTTGCGGAGCACCTGACGCGCTGGCCCCGGGATGCCCCGCCCCTTCAGCTCTCGGGCGACGTCGAGCTCACCGAGGGCGCGGGCACCGTCGAGCAGGTCGTTGACGACGGCATGCACGAACAGCCGGCGTCGGTGGCGCTTGATCCGGAGCAGCTCGAGGGCGATGTCGTCGGGGTGCACCAAACCCTGTTGGACAACGACCGACAAGAGGTACGCCGTTTCGCGGTCCGTGCGCCCAGATCGCCGCGCGCACGGTGGCCGCGTGAAGGGCGACGACCTGGTCGCAGACCAGCTGCCATCGGCGGGCGCGTACGTGACCGCGAATCTCGTAGCGGGTCACGCCACACCGATCGAGCTGCCGGCGCGACACGACACCGCCCTGTCGATCGGCGATGGCGTACGCCGCCGCGATCCGTCGGTCCGAGTCCTGGATGCCCATCGTCCGATTGTGTTGAGCGTCCGCGTCGGTGACGAGCGTGCTGGGCGACGCTGTGGACGAGCCGCGCGTCGCTGCTGCCGGTGAAGGCCCAGCCTCTCGCTGGGTCCTGGCGGACGGGGCCGCGGAGGGCCCTGGCCGCATGGCGTAACGGGTTATCCACAGCTGCGGATCGAGGGGTGCCGAACCCACGCTGCTGGCGGATAACTTCGGCCCGTCGTCTGGTTGAGGCGGCTCGATCTCTCGGGAGGCCCTGATGAAGTCCTCGATCCGCGCTCGAACGGCGGCCTGCGTCGCCGCATTGTCGATCGCTGGCCTGATGGCCGGCTGCAGCGAACAGGAGCTCAAGACGAACGCCGTCGACGCCCCGACGGAGTCGCAGCCGTTGAGCTCACTCGGACCGGTGGGATCCGCCGCCGCGGCGGGAGCCGAGCTGACCGCGGAGGCGATCGTGCGCGCATGGATCGCCGCACGGAACGACGCCCTGCGGAGCGGTGACCGGTCGGGCGTCGAGTCCCTCACCGCGATTGGGTGCGCCAGCTGCAGTCGCCTCCAGACCGGTGGTCGGTGGGTGGTCGATGCTGCACGCGTCACCCAACACACCGTCGACTCGGCGACCGTGGCGGCCCGGGTCACCCTTCCGTCCGCACGCCACCTGGCCCTGGAGTTCGAGGTTGCGCGGGTCGCCGGGGAGCCGGTGATCACGGCGATCGTCGCCACGCCGTGAGTCCACAGACCGGAGCGAGGGGTGTCGTCAGGGCGAGGGTCCGCGGTACTTTCGTGCCCCCGCCACCAGGTCTGGGCGGGCGCAATCTCGGGAGGACCTGAATGAGTACGACGCGCGTTTCGCGAGCCGCGGCGGGGGCTGTCGCCCTGCTGCTCGCCGGTGTTCTGGCCGGGTGTGACGACGAGGATCCGCCGGAGCCGCAGGGACCGAGCGATTCCAGCAGCGAGCCCACGTCGGCACCCACCAGCGCCACGACCGAGCCCACGCCGACGGGGCCGGTGGAGCCGACCCTGCCGCCCGAGGCGGACGGACGAGACCGAGGCTGGGCTCGAGGCGTTCGTCGAGCTACTACTGGGACGGCCGTCAACTACGCGACGGCGACTGGTGACGTCGCGATCCTCGGAGCCTCGATCAGCCGTCGTGCCGGGATGCGATGGCGGAATCGACATCGATCGAGCGCGTCTACGAGCGCGGCGGACGGATCATCGGCGGCGACTATGACGTGTGACGTCCGAGCTTGATCGCTAAGCCGCAGCGGCGGTCTGGACCGTCGTACGCAGACCGAGCACGTTGGTCGTCAACGATCCGCGGAGCCGGCGATCTTGACCAGACGTCCCGGTGGGTCGAGCAGCTGCTTCTCGGCGTCACGCTATCCGACGGCGCGTGGACGCTGACCATCGCTGGAGTCGTGTGATGCGCTGTCCTGACTCGCAGCTGGCGCTGCGATTGCACACGTTGGTCACCGGCCGCGCGCAGACTCCAGATTCGACCTCGATCGTTGTGCCGGCGACAATCCGGCGTCTGGTCGAGGCAACGTCGCTACGAGGTCGAGGCAGAGCCACGTCCAGCAGCGCACACATTACGGCCGTCCTGTTGGGACTATCACCAGCAACCTGCGTGCGAACGGCATCTGTACCGGCGACCTCACTTGTCCGGACGGCACGTTCAAGATCTACTCGTGGCTAGAGCGCTGCCCGACGGCGGCCATCCGAGGAGTCCTATTGGTGCCCCTCGGAAGGCGAAGCCCCAGCCGTGACCGGCGGACTGATCGCGACCGCGTTCCGTCGCATCCCCCTCCCGCCCTCGTCCTTCTCGATCCAACCGCCGGGTGGACAGACGCTGGTGAACTTCGAGACCAACTTCTTCACCGAGGAACGCACGCTCGACCGGACCGTCCGGCTGCTCGGGCAGCGGGTGGACCTGCGGATCTGGGCGCACTCCTACGCCTGGCACTTCGGCGATGGCGAGGCGATCACGACGAGCAAGCCGGGCGCGCCGTACCCGAAGCTGCTGATCACGCACAACTACGTGAAGAAGGGCGCCTACCGGCCGACGATGGACACGACCTGGGTTGCGGACTACCGGGTCGGTGGCGGCGCGTGGCAGTCGGTACCGGGCAGCGTGACGATCGAAGGCAGTCCCACCAGCCTGCGGGCGATCGAGGCCAGGCCCACCCTCGTCGGCTACGGCGGCTGAGCCGCCCACGACCAGAAAAGGCGCGAAGGGCGGACCCGGGGTCTTGGGTCCGCCCTTCGTCTTCCCCTCGGGCCCGAGCAATGGGCCCTGTCGTCCGCGGGGGTCGAGGTCGCGGACGAAGTCAGTCGGTCAGCTAGTCGGTCGGGATGCGGAGGTCCTGGCCGGCGTAGAGCATGGACGAGTCGAGGCTGTTCATCTCCTGGATGCGCTCGACCATGTCGCCGGTGCTGCCACCGGTCGCGGCCGCGGTGTCCGAGGCGATGTCCCACAGGGTCTCGCCGGGGGCGACGGTCACCACCTCGACCTGCTCGACGCCCGCCTCGTGGGTGGCGACCGAGCCGGCCGCGAACCACACGCCGAGGGCGAAGGCCAGGAGCACGCCGAAGGCGAAGACCACCAGGCGGCCGCGGCGCGTCAGACGGACCGTGCGCGGCTGGGTCTCAACAAGCCCGACCAACGTCGGGTTCGGGGTGAAAGTGATCGTGCTCATCGTGACCTCCGGGGAAGAGTTGGTCGTCGTGTTCAACCGTTTCTATCGAGCACCTCCGACAGAGACCGTTCGATCAACAGTTCGATCGAACACATGTACGACGTTAGATCACTTGTTCGAACGAATCAAGGACCCGTTCGAAACTGTGTTCGACGGCGTGTCGCGACACGCGGGTTCGAACAGATGTTTGAAATCAGAGCGGGATCGGCGTTACCGTCGAGGACATGGCGGACAAGATGGCGGACAAGAAGGTCACCGAACTGCCCGACGGGCCTCCCGACGCATCCGGGCTCACGCCGCGGCAACAGCGGGTGCTCCAGCACATCAAGGACAGCATCGACCAGCGCGGCTACCCGCCGAGCATGCGGGAGATCGGCAAGGCCGTCGGTCTGACGAGCACCTCGAGCGTGGCCCACCAGCTCCGGGTGCTGGAGGAGAAGGGCTTCCTCAAGAAGGACCCGAGCCTCCCCCGCGCCCTGCAGGTGGTGCTGCCCGAGTCGATGCGCCAGCGCCGGTCGATCGGGTCGGCGTCCGAGACGACGTACGACGAAACGGGCTTCGGCGACTCTGCCCCGATCCCCACCAACGTGCCCGTGGTCGGTCGGATCGCGGCCGGCGGTCCGATCCTCGCCGAGGAGCGGATCGAGGACGTCTTCCCCCTCCCGCGCCAGCTCGTCGGCGACGGCCAGCTGTTCCTGCTCGAGGTCAGTGGTGAGTCGATGATCGACGCGGCGATCTGTCACGGCGACTACGTCGTGATCCGTCAGCAGCCGACCGCCGAGAACGGCGAGATCGTCGCCGCGATGATCGACGGCGAGGCGACGGTGAAGACCTTCCAGCGCAAGGCCGGCAAGGTCTGGCTGCTCCCCCACAACGACGCGTTCGAACCGATCGACGGCACCGACGCGACGATCCTCGGCAAGGTGACGGCGGTCCTGCGGCGCATGTGAGCTCCATTGCGGGGTCTCGATACGCCCTCGCCTGGCGGCTCGGGCTACTCGACCACCGGAGATTGCATAGGGTCAGCGCATGCTCGGACGTGCGCTTGCTCTGCTGTTGTGCTCCGCGGTGCTCGCGGTCCCGACGACTCCGGCTGCGGCCGCCCAGCCCGACGACCCCAGGCGAGCAGCCCGCGCCGAGACCGCGCTCACCCAGGTCGAAGCCGTCCTCGACCAGCAGGCGAGCGGCAGCGCGACCATGGCGCTGCGCGACCTGGCACTGCTGAAGGACGCGTTGCCGGCGGAGCTGCAGGAGCGCGCGGCGTCGTACCTCTCCAGGCCGACGGCCAACCCCGCCCGCTGCCCGGACTTCTCCTGCTACACGACCCGGCAGGTCCACCGGGTGTGCGTCTCGGTGGTGTGCGTGCACTACGTCGATCGCGCGGACGATGAGAAGAACGGCGTCCCGCCGCGCGACACCGACAGAGACGGGCGGCCGGACTTCGTCGAGCACGTGCTGCGGAGCATGGCCCACGTGCACCAGACCTACGTCGCCGCCGGCTACCGGCCGCCCGCCCGCGACCGCCGGCGCGGCGGGGATTCCCGGCCCGACATCTACCTCACGCAGATCGGCAACAGGGGGCTCTACGGCTACTGCACGACCGATCAGGCGCAGGTGCCGGACCACGGCTCTGCGTGGGCCTACTGCGTGCTCGACAACGACTACGCGCGGGCCGAGTTCCCTGCGCACACGCCGATCGAGAACATGCAGGTGACGGCGGCGCACGAGTACTTCCACGCCGTGCAGTTCGGCTACGACATCGGCGAGGACCCATGGTTCATGGAGGCCACCGCCACCTGGGTGGAGGACGAGGTCTACGACCGGGTCAACGACAACGTCAACTACCTCCCCTACGGCCCGCTCGGGCTCCCCGACCTCTCCCTCGACTCCCGGCAGGGTGGCTACTTCTACGGCGCCTGGATCTTCTTCCGCCACGTGTCCGAACGGTTCCGGCGGTCGCAGTCGGGCCTCCCGCTCATCGTCCGCAGGATGTGGCGGCTCGCCGACGCGGCCGGTCCCGACGCGATCGACCTCTACTCGATGGCGGCGGTCGAGCGCGCGCTCACCGAGAAGGGCTCCAGCACGAGGGCGCAGCTGCTCCGGATGGCGGCAGCCAACCTCCACCCGAAGCGGTGGTACGACGAGGGCGGGCGCTATCCCGCGTCCCGGAGCACCACCTGGACGCTCCGACCCAACCAGGGGCGCGGCGCCGGGTTCTTCCAGGACCACCTGACGTCGGCGTCGTACCGCCTCGAGCCGCAGCGCACAGGGCCGCGCTGGCGACTCCAGGTCGAGCTCGACCTCGGTCCGGTCGAGCGCGGCAGTGCAGCGCTCGTGCGGGTGTACTTCGAGTCGGGCCGCGTCCGCACCACCGTCCCCGCGCTGTCGTCGACCGGTGACTACACCGGCACGTTCACGTTCGGCGCGGCCCAGGTGAAGGCGGTCGAGGTGACCGTCGTCAACGGCAGCGTCCGCTACCACTGCAACGTCTCTACCGGGTGGAGCTGCCATGGCCGTCCGCTCGACCAGAACGTCAGCCAGCACGTCGGGTTCGAGACGGTGCGCAGCGAGGCGTGATCGTCAGGCGCCGGACAGCCGGGTCAGCGCCTTCCGGACGACAGCCGGGTCGGTCGTGGTCCACATCGGCGGCAGGCTGGCCTTGAGGAAGCTGCCGTAACGGGCGGTGACCAACCGCGGGTCGAGTACGGCGACGACGCCCTTGTCGGCGTGGGTCCGGATCAGCCGGCCCGACCCCTGGGCAAGCAGCAGCGCCGCGTGGGTGGCCGCGACCTGCATGAACCCGTTGCCGCCGGACTGGTCGGCCGCCCGCTGTCGGGCGCTCATCAGCGGGTCGTCCGGCCGCGGGAACGGGATCCGGTCGATGATCACCAGCTGGCAGGTGTCGCCCGGGACGTCGAGGCCCTGCCACAGGCCGAGGGTGCCGAACAGGTTGGTGTGCGGATCCTCGACGAACTGCCGCGCGAGCTCGGGCAGCTGCGCGTCGCCCTGGGCCAGCGTGGTGAGGTGCGGCAGCTTCTCGCGGACGTAGTCGGCCGCGGTCTCCGCCGCCCGCCTGCTCGAGAACAGCCCGAGGGTGCGGCCGTCGGCGGCGTCGACCAGCTCGGTGATCTCGTCGAGCTGGGCGGTGCCGAGGCCGTCGCGGCCGGGCTGGGGCAGGTGCCGGGCGACGTAGAGGATCGCCTGCTTGCCGTAGTCGAAGGGGCTGCCGACGTCGAGGCCGACCCAGGGCTCGGTGTCGTCACCGTCGGCGGTCGGCTCACCGGGTCTCGATACGCCGCCTCGTTCCTCGGCGGCTACTCGACCACCACGGGCCTCGGCGGCTGCTCGACCACCGTCGGCGGTCGGCTCACCGGGTCTCGATACGCCGCCTCGTTCCTCGGCGGCTACTCGACCACCACGGGCCTCGGCGGCTGCTCGACCACCGTCGGCGGTCGGCTCACCGGGTCTCGATACGCCGCCTCGTTCCTCGGCGCCTACTCGACCACCACGGGCCTCGGCGGCTGCTCGACCACCGCCGGGGTCGACGTTGCCGAGAGGGACGCGTTCGCTGGGCTTGAGGCCGACCGAGGTGGCGACGGAGGTGAAGTCGCCACCCAGCATCAGGGTCGCCGAGGTCATGACGACGGTCTTCTCGGACAGCAGCTTGTCGCGCAAGGGTCCCCAGACCTGGAGCGGCGCGATGCAGAGCCGCGGCGGCAGCCGGTCGGTGCCCTCGGTCAGCCACAGCACGTCGGTGTCGGCGTTGGCGGCCATCCGGTCGGCGGTGGCGAAGAGCTCCTGCACGTTGCCCTTGGCCTGGGTGAACCCGGCATCGGCCTCGTCGCTCGCGTCGGCCTTGGGGAACGCGCTGACCAACGCCCGGGCCGCGTCGCGCACCAGCGAGAGGGCGTCGGCGAGATCGTCGGGTACGCCGTCGAACCTCCCGGGCGACGCCTCACCGATCGCGGCCCGCAGTGCGTCGGCGGCATCCTCCAGGTCACCCGCCGGGTCGCTACTGTCGGCCTTCACGTGCCGCTTCGAGCGGCGGGCCGAGCGCTCGACCTCCGACGCCCAGAGCTCGTCGGTGGCCGCCTGGGTCACCCGGGCGGTGAGCTCGTGCGCCTCGTCGATCACCACGACGTCGTAGTCAGGAATCATCGGGACGCCCTCGATCGCGTCGATCGCGAGCAGGCTGTGGTTGGTGATGACGAGGTGCGACTTGTGCGCCTTCTCGCGAGCGCGCTCGGCGAAGCACTCCTCGCCGAACGGGCACTTGGCCGCGCTCAGGCACTCCCGCGCGGTGACGCTGACCTGCCGCCACTCGCGATCGGTGTGGCGCGGCGCGGCGTCCTTCTCGCCGGTGCCGCCCTCCTTCGCCTCGCCCTCGGCCCACTCCCGCAGCTCGAGCACTTTCTTGCCCAGTGCGCCGAGCGCGGACTCCGCCTTGATCAGCTCGCCCTGCTCGTCGGGCACGCCCTCGCGGATCCGGTGGAGGCAGGCGTAGTTGGAGCGCCCCTTGAGCACGGCGTACGTCGTGTCGACCCCGGTCCGGCCGTCGACGGCCTTGGTCAGCCGTGGCAGGTCGCGCTCGACCAGCTGGTGCTGCAGGGCGAGGGTGGCGGTCGCGACGACGACCCGCTTCTTGTGGTGCAGCGCAGGGACGAGATAGCCGAGCGACTTGCCGGTGCCGGTGCCGGCCTGGACCAGGAGGTGCCGGTGCTCGGTCATCGACTCGGCCACTGCCTCGGCCATGGCGATCTGGCCCAGCCGCTCGCTGCCGCCGAGCGCCTCGACGGCCGCGGCGAGGGTGGCGCGCAGCGCGTCGTGGTCGGCCCCGGACATGCCCGGAACCCTAGGCCGTACCGCAGACAAAGAGCGCGCCGCCTCCACAGGCGGCCCGACCTCAACCAGCGGCGGGGGTTTCGGCAGCGCGCTCGACGGCGCGGTCGATCGACTCGGGAGCCAGCACGTGCCCGATGGCGAGGGCGGCGGCGCCGATGACGCCGGCGCGCTCGCCTGCGCGGGACGTGACGATGCGGAGGTGCTCGGTCGCCAGCGGGAGCGACCGCTGGTAGACGGTCTCGCGGATGCCGGCGAGCAGGCCTTCCCCGGCCGCGGCCAGCGCGCCGCCGATCACGATGACCGACGGGTTCACCAGGTTGACGAGGGTGGCGAGGACCTCGCCGAGGTCGCGGCCGGCCTGGCGCACGGCCTGGACGGCCTGCTGGTCGCCGTGCCGCACCAGGGCGACCACGTCGTGGTCCTGCGGTACGTCGACACCCGCGCGGCGGATCGCGTCGGCCAGCGCCGGCACCGCCGCGATCGCCTCCAGGCAGCCCTGGTTGCCGCACCGGCAGGTCACGTCGGCAGCTCGCGGCAGGTGGACGTGGCCGAGGTCGCCGGCGGTGCCCTGGGCGCCGCGCTGCAGCGTGCCGCCGGAGATGATGCCGGCGCCGATGCCGGTCGCGACCTTGATGAACACCAGGTCGGGCACGTCCCGCAGGTGGGCGTGCTGTTCCCCGAGCGCCATGATGTTGACGTCGTTGTCGACGAGCACGGGTACGGCGAACGCCCGCTGCACGTGGCCGGGCACGTCGTACCGGTCCCATCCCGGCATGATCGGCGGGTTGATCGCCCGGCCGGTGGAGTGCTCGACCGGTCCGGGCAGCCCGATCCCGATCGCGGCCAGCTCGCCGACGTCACGACGCTGGTCGGCGAGCAGCTCACGGACCACCTCCTCGACCCAGCCGAGCACCCGCTCCGGGCCGAGCGCGATGTCGAGCGGCACCGACCGCTCGGCAAGGATCCGGCCGTCCAGGTCGGCGATCGCGGCGGTCGCGTGGGTGGCGCCGAGGTCGACGCCGACCACCACTCGCGCGGCGGGGTTGAAGGCCAGCAGCGAGGGCGGCCGACCGCCCGTCGAGACCCCTCCGAACGGCACCACGAGGCCGAGTCGCATCAGAGCTTCGAGCCGGGCGGCGATCGTCGACCGGGCCAGTCCGGTGGCCTCGACGAGCTGCGCCCGGGTGCGTGGCTGACCGTCCCGGAGAAGGTCGAAGACGTCACTGGGCCGCACGCCGAGGAGTCAACCACGCTGACTTCGGTACGTCCAGCAAGCAACTTTTGGCGACCTCTCGACAGAAGTGCGTGACGCATGCCACAGTGGCGGCGTGCCGCACCCCGTGGAGACCTCCGCCGCGCCGGACCTGAGCGACCAGTCCCCCGTGCTGCTGCGTGCCCGCGGACTCACGAAGAGCTTCGTCGGCAACACCGTGCTCGCCGACGTGGACCTCGACCTGCGCGCCGGCCAGGTGCACGGACTGGTCGGCGAGAACGGCGCCGGCAAGTCGACGCTGATGAAGATCCTGGCCGGCGTGCACACCGCCGACCGCGGCACGGTCGAGCTCGATGGCCGCACGGTGAGCTTCCACCACCCGCTCCAGGCCCAGGCCGCCGGCATCTCCACGGTGTTCCAGGAGTTCAACCTGCTGCCGGAGCGCACCGTCGCCGAGAACATCTGGCTCGGCCGGGAGCCGCGGCGACGCGGCCTGGTCGACGTCGGCCGGATGCAGCGCGACACCCAGGCGCTCCTCGACGACCTCGGCGTGACCGGCCTCCGCCCGCAGCAGCGGGTGCGCAGCCTGTCCGTCGCCGAGCAACAGATCGTCGAGATCGCCAAGGCGGTCAGCTTCGACGCGCGGATCATCTCCATGGACGAGCCGACGGCGGCGCTGGCCGACCACGAGGTCGGCCTCCTCTACTCGATCATCCGCGGCCTGACCGCCCGCGGTGTCGCCATCCTCTACGTCTCCCACCGGCTCAAGGAGATCTTCGATCTCTGCGAGACGATCACCGTCCTCAAGGACGGCCGCCACGTCGCGACCCGGCCGGCGTCCCAGGTCGACGACTCCGAGCTCGTACGGATGATGGTCGGCCGGGAGATGTCGTCCTTCTTCCCCGACGCGATCGCCGGCACGACGGTCGGCGACCCGCGCCTCGAGCTCCGCGGCGCCGGCAACGGGTACGTCGACGGCATCGACCTCACCCTGCGCGCCGGCGAGATCGTCGGTGTCGCCGGCCTCCAGGGCTCCGGTCGCACCGAGCTGATGGAGGCGGTCTTCGGGGTCACCCCGTTCACCCGCGGCACCATGACGGTGAACGCCCGGGCGGTACGACCCCGGTCCCCGCGCTCCGCCGTCCGGGCCGGGATCGCGCTGATCACCGAGGACCGCAAGGCCACCGGTCTCGCGCTCAACCAGTCGATCCTCGACAACGCGCTCGGTCCGGTGCGCGCGGTCTTCCCGCGCCGCACCGGCAGCGCCCGGCGGGAGGTGCCCGGCCTGCTCAGCAACCTCGCGGTGGCGGCCCGCGCCCTCGACCAGGAGGTGCAGTTCCTCTCGGGCGGCAACCAGCAGAAGGTCGTGCTCGCCCGGTGGCTCGCGACCCAGCCGGACGTCGTACTCATGGACGAGCCGACCCGCGGCATCGACGTGGGCGCCAAGCATGCGATCTACGAGCTGATGCGGGTGCTGGCGAAGGAGGGCGTCGCGATCCTCATGGTCTCCAGCGAGCTGCCGGAGGTGATCGGCATGGCGGACCGGATCCTCGTCATGCGCGACGGCCGCCTCGCCGGCGAGCTGCCTCCCGGCTCCACGGAGGAACAGGTGCTGCAGCTGGCCACCGGCGCCGCGACCTCGGAGGGGGACGACCGATGAGCCGCTTCACCCGCCTCACCTCGACCGGGATCGTGCTGCTCGTGCTGGCCGCGGCCGTGGTCCTCGGCACCGTCCTCACCGCGATCGAGGGCCGCAACTTCTTCAGCACCGGCAACCTGCGCGACATCCTGACCGCCACGAGCATCCTCGGCTTCATCGCCATCGGCCAGACGCTGGTCATCCTCTGCGGCAGCCTCGACCTCTCGGTGCCCTTCGTCGCGAGCCTGACCGGCGTGATCGCGGCGGGCATCATGGCCGGCCAGCCGGGCAACGTGCTGCCCGCGCTGCTGGTGGCGCTCGCCGTCGCCGCCGCGATCGGACTGGTCAACGGCGTGCTCGTCAGCCTGCTGCACGTCCACGGGTTCATCGCGACGCTCGGCACGGGACTGGTCATCAGCGGCTACATCGCCACCAACTACCAGGGCAACCACGGCTCCGCGCCGCTCTCGTTCCGCAACCTCGGCATCTCGTTCATCGGCCCGTTGCCGGTGTCGACCCTGATCATGCTGGGCTGCGCCGTACTCGCGATCGTCCTGCTGCGGCGTACCCGGATGGGCCACCACCTCTACGCCGTCGGCGGCAACGCCGAGGTCGCCCGGCTCTCGGGCATCCGTACGTCGGTGCCCGTCATCACCGCCCACGTCCTCTGCTCGCTGCTCGCCGCGCTCGCCGGCCTGCTTCTTCTCGCCCGGCTCTCGGTCGGCAACCCGACGATCGGCAGCCAGGGGCAGTACGACCTGATGTCGATCGCGGCGGTCGTCCTCGGCGGCACCCTGCTCGCCGGCGGCAAGGGCAACATCACCGGCACCGTTGCCGGCGTCGCCATCTTCGCCGTCATGGACAACGTCATGGCGGTCATGCAGACCGACTCGTTCCTGCGCAACGTGGTCCGCGGGGTCGTCATCGTCGCCGCGGTCGCGGTCTACGCCCGACGCGAGATCGACCGCCGGCCCGCCCGGTTCGAGCGACCAGGCGTCCTCGACGCGGCCCTCCAGGAGGCCAAGTGACCACCGGTACGACGACGCCGCCGCGCGCCGCACTCCCCAGCCACTCCCACCGGCTCGCCGGCCGGGTCCTGGCCGCGGTCAGCATGCCGGGCGGCGCGGTCTTCCTGCTCGCGATCGCCCTCCTCGTCGCGACCATCATCGCCAACCCCAACTTCGGCGACCCCGGCGTGATCATCCGCTTCTTCGGCCGCACCGCGCCGATCGCCATCGCCGCCATCGGTCAGTACTACGTGATCGTCTCCGGCGAGTTCGACCTCTCGATGGGCGCGGTGATCGCCGCGCAGGTCGTGATCGCTGGCAACTACATCGGCGACGACACCGGCCGCAACGTGACCGGGCTCGTGATCATGCTGGGCTTCGGGGCGTTCATCGGCCTGATCAACGGGCTGGTCACCACGTTGCTGCGAGTGCCGAGCTTCATCGTCACGCTCGCGATGATGCTCGCGCTGACCGGGCTGGTCCGCTACCAGTCCGGTGGTGCCGCGGACGCCCCACCCAACGACGACTTCCGGCAGCTCGGCCGCGGGGTCGTCGAGGACGTGCCGATCGTCGAGGTCATCCCCTACCCGCTGATCGTCCTCACCGTGCTGTGCGTCGCGGCCGCCTGGCTGATGCGCCGCCCGTTCGGCCGGACGCTTCTCGCCGTCGGGGACAACCCCGATGCCGCCCACGTCGCCGGCGCCCGCGTCTGGTGGGTCAAGACCCGCGCCTTCATGCTCTCCTCGGTCGCCGCCACCGTCTCCGGGGTGCTCCTCGTCGGCTACGCCGGCGTCCACCCCAGCGTCGGACAGGGCTACGAGTTCGCCGCCATCACTGCCGTCGTGCTCGGTGGTGTCGTCCTCGGCGGCGGACGCGGCTGGGTCCTCTCCGCCGCGGCCGGCGCATTCGCGCTCGAGCTGCTCTTCACGCTGCTGACCGTCCTCGAGGTCGAGTCCACCTGGCGCGACACCGTGCAGGGCCTGATCATCATCGCCGCGGTCGCCGTCGCTGCCCGCGCCTGGACCTTCGGCCGCCGGCCATCGACCGGCGCCGTCCGAGCTACCGAACCCACCACGCCCACCCCGGGCACGAACACAGGAGAAGACCGATGACGAGATCGAAGATCACGGGCGTGCTCGCGGGGGCGGCGGTACTGGCCGTGCTCACAGCGTGCTCGACCGAGGAGCCGACCGACGAGGCCGGCGGCACCGACGACACCACGACGGAGGAGGGCTCGTCCAGCGAGGAGTGGTTCGTCCAGGCGGACTACGACGAGCAGGAACAGCAGATGTCCGCAACGTTCGAGGGCAGCCCCGAGGAGCCGTGGCTCCAGTACATCGACGGCGAGATGACCGACACCTCGGAGTTCGCCACGCAGGAGTCGATGAAGGTCTGCTTCGCCAACGCCTCGATCTCCAACCCGTGGCGCCAGACCGGCTGGATCACCATGAACCAGCAGCTCGAGGTGCTGCAGGACAGCAAGGTGATCTCCGAGATGGAGACCCGTGACGCCGGCGATGACGACAACACCCAGATCGCCGACATCGACTACTTCATCAGCGAGGGCAACTGCAACGTCTTCATCATCTCGCCGAACTCGACGGCGGCGCTGACCCCGGCGGTCGAGCGGGCCTGCGAGACCGGCAAGCCGGTGATCGTCTTCGACCGCGGCGTCGAGACCGACTGCGCGACCACGTTCATCCACCCGATCGGTGGCTACGCGTGGGGCATCGCGACGGCGAACTTCCTGGTGGACAACCTCGAGGAGGGCGACCGGGTGATCGCGCTGCGCATCCTCCCGGGGGTCGACGTGCTCGAGACCCGCTGGGCCGCCGCTGAGAAGATCTTCGAAGAGAACGGCATCGAGGCGGAGGACCACTTCACCGGCGCCGACCCCGCCGAGATCAAGAAGATCATCACCGACGCACTCGTCCAGGGCGACGTCGACGGAGTCTGGATGGACGCCGGTGACGGCGCCGTCGCGGCGATCGAGGCGTTCGAGGACCAGGGTGTCGACTACCCCGTGATGACCGGCGAGGACGAGATGAGCTTCCTCCGTGCGTGGGACGAGACCGGACTGACCGGCCTGGCTCCCGTCTACTCCAACTTCCAGTGGCGCACCCCGCTGCTGGCCGTGGAGAAGATCGCGAACGGCGAGGCGGTCCCGGCCGAGTGGGTTCTCCCGCAGGAGCCGATCACCGAGGACGAGCGGTCGGCGTACCTCGAGGCCAACGACGGCATGCCCGAGGGCCACTACGCCAAGTTCGGCGGCGAGGACCTGCCGGGTTACCCGGACGTCTGGCAGGAGCGGCAGATCCCCTGACGTCTGTCACCCGGTCTCGATACGCCCTCGCCTAGCGGCCCGGGCTACTCGACCACCGACCAGAAAGGACTCACTGTGAGAGCCGTCGGCGTCAACACGTGGGTGTGGACCTCCCCGCTCACGGACGCGAACCTCCCCGACCTCCTCCGGCACATCGCCGCACTCGGTTTCGACGCGGTCGAGCTGCCGCTGGAGAACGTCGGCGACGTCAGTCCGGGTACGACGCGGGCGGTGCTCGCCGAGACCGGCCTGACGCCGTACGTCGTCGGGGCGATGGCTCCCGGACGCGACCTGGTCGCGACCGATGCCGGGACCGTCGCAGGCACGCAGGACTACCTGCGTGCCTGCGTGGACCTGGCGGAGGCGATCGGGGCGGCCTCGGTGTGCGGGCCGTTCTACGCACAGACGGGGCGGACCTGGCGGCTCGAGGGAGACGCACGCGCGGCGGCGTACGACGAGTGGCGGGCGCACCTCGCGCCCGTCGTCTCGTACGCCGCTGCGCGCGGCGTGCGGATCGGGATCGAGCCGCTCAACCGGTACGAGACCTCGCTCGTCAACACCGTCGACCAGGCCCTGGACGCGCTCGGCCCGCTGCTCGGGCCGGGACTCGGACTGGCGCTCGACACCTACCACCTCAACATCGAGGAGCGCTCGAGCGCCGACGCCGTCCGGCGGGCCGGCGAGCACCTCGTGCACGTCCAGGTCTGCGGCAGCGACCGCGGCGCTCCCGGCGGTGACCAGACCGACTGGCCGGCACTGCTGACGGCACTGGACGAGGTCGGCTACGCCGGCCCGCTCAACATCGAGAGCTTCACCCCCGACAACGCCGCCATCGCGGTGGCCGCGTCGATCTGGCGGCCGCTGGCCGCCTCCCCCGACGACCTCGCCCGTGACGGCCTCGCGTTCCTGCGCTCCGTCCAGGCCGCCGCACCGACCGGAGGCAGCCGATGACTGGTAGTAGTGGCAAACCGCTCGGGGTGGCCGTCGTCGGCTACTCGTTCATGGGCAAGGCCCACTCCAACGCCTGGCGCAACGTCGGCGCCTTCTTCCCGGACACCCCTGCGGTGGAGCAGCGGGTGCTGGTCGGGCGGGACGCGACGGCGGTGAAGGCCGCCGCGTCGCAGTTCGGCTGGGCCGAGGCCGAGACGGACTGGCGCGCCGCGGTCACCCGCGACGACGTCGATGTCGTCGACATCTGCACGCCCGGCGACACCCACGCCGAGATCGCGATCGCCGCGCTCGAGGCGGGCAAGCACGTGCTGGTCGAGAAGCCGGTGGCCAACAGTGTCGCCGAGGCCGAGCGGATGGTCGCCGCTGCCGACGCTGCGCGAGCGCGCGGCCAGCGGACGATGGTCGGCTTCAACTACCGGCGGGTACCGGCGCTCGAGCTCGCGCGCCGCCTGGTGGCGGAGGGCCGGATCGGGACGGTGCGGCAGGTGCGGGCGTCGTACCTCCAGGACTGGCTGGCCGACCCCGCGGCACCGATGACCTGGCGGCTGCGCAAGGAGTCCGCCGGTTCCGGCGTGCTCGGCGACCTCGGCTCGCACGTCGTCGACCAGGTGCAGCACCTGCTCGGCGACCCCGTGGTCTCGGCGAGCGGCCACCTGCGGACGTTCGTGCCGACCCGGCCGGGGCCGGGCGGCCCGGAGCGAGTCACCGTCGACGACGCGGCGTGGGCGACGCTCGAGACCGCCAACGGCGTCGTTGCGAGTGTCGAGGTCAGCCGAATGGCCACCGGTCGCAAGAACGGCCTCACCCTCGAGCTGTACGGCGACCGCGGGGCGATCACGTTCGACCTCGAACGCCTCAACGAGCTGCAGGTGCTCGACGGGCCCGGCGGCGATCACGCCGGGGCGCGCCGGGTCGTCGTCACCGAGCCGCACCATCCCTGGGTCGGTGCGTGGTGGCCGCCGGGGCACGTGCTCGGATGGGACCACACGTTCACGATCCAGGCCGCCGAGCTGCTGACCGCCATCGCGTCCGACACTGACCCGGCCCCGTCGTTCGCCGGCGGCCTGGCGGTCCAGAAGGTGCTGGGCGCGATCGAGGAGTCGGCCGGGCAACGCGGTGGGTGCGTCGACGTCGTACACACTCAGTCGTAGCCGAGCGGGAGGACAGAGGAGGACCGATGGGCAAGCGCTTCACGCTCTTCACCGGCCAGTGGATCGACCTCACCCTCGAGGAGGTCGCGGAGCTGGCGGCCGGCTGGGGGTACGACGGCCTCGAGATCGCCGTCTCCGGCGAGCACCTCGACGCGTGGCGGGTCGACGAGGAGGGGTACGTCGAGGGGCGGCTGGAGATCCTGCGCCGCCACGGGCTCGAGTGCTGGGCGATCTCCAACCACCTCACCGGGCAGGCGATCTGCGACGACCCGATCGACTTCCGGCACCAGGCGATCGTCCGCGAACGGGTGTGGGGCGACGGCGATCCCGAGGGCGTGCGGCAGCGCGCCGCGGACGAGATGCGGCTGACCGCCCGGCTGGCGAAGAAGATGGGCGTCGACACCGTCGTCGGCTTCACCGGGTCGTCGGTCTGGCAGTACGTCGCGATGTTCCCGCCGGTGCCGGCCGAACGGATCGACGCCGGCTACCAGGACTTCGCCGACCGGTGGAACCCGATCCTCGACGTCTTCGACGAGTGCGGCGTGCGGTTCGCCCACGAGGTCCACCCCAGCGAGCTGGCCTACGACTACTGGACCACGGTGAGGACGCTCGAGGCGATCGGGCACCGTCCCGCCTTCGGCCTCAACTGGGACCCCAGCCACATGATGTGGCAGGGCATCGACCCGGTCGCGTTCATCACCGACTTCGCCGACCGGATCTACCACGTGGACTGCAAGGACACCCGGATACGGATGGGCGGCGGCCGCAACGGCATCCTCTCCTCCCACCTCCCCTGGGGCGACCAGCACCGCGGGTGGGACTTCGTGTCGGCCGGCCGCGGCGACGTGCCGTGGGAGGACAGCTTCCGCGCACTCACCGCGATCGGGTACGACGGGCCGATCTCCGTCGAGTGGGAGGACGCCCGGATGGACCGGCTGCAGGGCGCTCCCGAAGCACTGGCGTTCCTCCGGCGGTTCGACTACGACCCGCCCGCGGCGGCCTTCGACGCCGCGTTCTCCGAGTCCGGTCGCCGCGAGCGGGCGGCGACGGACGAGAAGGTTGAGTGAGGCCCGCTTCGACGAGGGCTACAGATCGGAGCCGGCGACGACGAGCGCCCAGCAGAGCAGGCCGAAGGCGGCGAGGTTGAGCACCACGCGCACCCAGTTCCACTGCACCCAGGTCGCCTCGTCGAAGGCCTCCCGGACGGCGGCCACGTCGTCCGGCTCGCCTTCGGCAACCGCGGCCTTGAGAGCATCGTTGCGCGGCAGGTGCACCCGGACCGTGATGCCGACGAGGACGGCGTACAGCACCAGTGCGGCGGCGGCGAAGCTGAAGGCGTCCCCCTCCAGCTGCAGCATCGCGGCCGCCGCGGTGAAGAGCAGCGCGCCGAAGAACGCCGAGATCATGAAGACCGGGTTGATGATCGCCCGGTCGATCGCGCCGAACGACATGACGAAGGTGCGGTCGTCGGTGGCGCGGAGGCCGGGCATCACCGTGTGCGCGTAGAGCAGGAACACACCTGCGGACAGGCCCATGGTGACGGTGGCGGCAACGAGCGCGGCGAGCTGGACGGTCTCGTTCACCCGGTCAACCTAGCTTCGCTAGTGGGCGCCGGCAGCCAACGCCGCGGCGACTCGGTCGCCGAACGCGCGGTGGCCGGCGGCGGTCAGGTGCAGACCGTCGTCGAGGTAGGGCAGGTCGGCGTCGAGCATCGAGAGGTAGCCGACGCCGTACTTGCCGGCGAGGCGGGCGAGCTGCGCATCCACAGCGGGTACGGCGCGCGCCCGGCCCGGTGCGGGCACCGGTCCGACGACCAGCACCTGCCGGCCGGAGAGCTCGCGCATCAGCGCCGCGAAGCCGTCCCTGATCGCGCCCCGGGGCTGGTCGAAGTCGTTGAGCCCGCCCTCGACCACCACCAGCCCGGGGTCGGCGGGGAGCGAGCGCCGGGCGCGGGCGGCAAACGAGAGGTCGCCGCAGGGACTGGCATTGCGGCTGAAGCCCGACCCCGAGAACCCGTCCACCCGCACCCGGCCGGGCAGCCGGGTCGGCCAGCTCTGCCGTGCGGTGACGCCGAGCCCGACCGAGTAGGAGTCGCCGATGACCAGCACGTCGCGGCCGGACCCGGTGACCAGATCCGCCCGCTCCCCCGCCGCTACGCGGGCCTCGGTGCACCGGTCGGTGTCCGCACCAGCGCGGGTCGTCAGGAGCAGACCCGCCGTCGCCAACGCGACGGTCAGGCCGACCGCGACGAACCATGCTCCCCGGATGTGCACCGGGTGATCGTGCGGTCTAGACCGAACTCCTGTCCGGCGAATGCCGAAACTGTTACGGCTCGCACTCCAGGCGCGGCACTACTTCCTGCCGCCCCAGCGCGGGCCCGTCGGGTCGGTCCGGGCCGGGCACCGTCCCGGACGGGCTAGGGCGAGAGCCGGTTGGGAGGATCGACGAGGTTCTCGCAACCGGTGAAGACGTCCTCCGAGTCCTCGACGCAGTCGTCCGTTCCGCCACGGCCGTCCACCGTGTCCGCCCCACGGCCGCCGTAGAGGTAGTTGGGCCCGTCGTCGCCGCGCAGGACGTCGTCGTCGGGCGTGCCGACCAGACCTTCGACCCCGGTGAACGTGTCCATGCCCGAGAACGACGTGTCTTGGGGGCCGACGATGGCCAGGTCGACCGTGAGCCGGGTCCGGAGCGGCGGGTCGAAGCTGCTGAAGTCGACGACGTCGAAGCCGTCGCCGCCGGAGACCAGGTCGTCGGAGTCCTGGGCCGTCAGCCGGTCGTTGCCCGGCCCGCCGTACAAGTACTCACGCTCGCCGGCGACGCCTCTGCACGCGCCCAACCTGTCTTTGCCCGGGCCGCCGTAGAGGGCGTCGGAGTGCGCACCACCGCAGAGGTAGTCGTCGCCGGGACCACCGAACAGCAGGTCGTCCCCGCCGCCGCCGAAGATCTCGTCGTCCCCCGCGCCTCCCCGCAGCTCGTCGTCCGCCTGCGCGCCGAGCCCGGGACTGAGCCCGTCGTCGCCACCGTTGCCACGGATGTCGTCCGAGGCCACCCCGCCGATCAGGTCGTTGTCGCGCGAGTTGCCGAGGAGGTGGTTCGGGAAGTCCTCGACGCCGAAGACGTCCTCGACGTCACGCAAAGTGTCGTCGCCCCAGCCGGTGGTCTGCGGACCGGTGAGCCGGAGGTCGACGGTGATCGCGCGGGGAGCCCCCAGGAAAGCGACCAGGTCCGTGCCCTGGCCACCAATGACGATGTCGTCACCCGGGCCGGGGCTCACAATGTCGTTGCCTGGCCTGGCACAGATGACGTCGTCGCCCGCGCCGGTGCTGATGCTCTGGCCATGCCGGGTCCCGATCACCACGTCGGAAGCCGGCCGGTTGGGGTTGGGTGCGCCCGGGTCCCGGAGGTCGACGGTCACCGTCAGGCCGGCGCACGTTCGGGGGGCGGCGGGGTCCGCCGTCGCCGGGGCGTGCGGCGTCGCGACCAAGGTTCCGCCGAGGACGACCGCGATGGTGGTCACGAGGAAGTGGCGCATAAAATCATGGTTACACCCGTCGGCCGGACCGCGCATCAGCCTAGTGACGGATCCGGACGGTTCAGACGGCGTACGCCGCGAGCTCGCCCGCCAACGCCTCGGTCGCCCGTCCGGCGATCCGGGTGCCGTCGGCGGTGTGCACGAGCGAGGTGATCTCCCCGAGCCGGTGGATCTGGTCGACCAGGTCGCCGCGGGCGTAGGGCACCAGGGCGTCGAACTCCACCTGCGGCCGCGGCAGGTCGGCCTCGATCGCGGCCAGCGCGTCGTCGATGCCCTCGCCGGTGCGGGCGGAGACGACGACCGAGTGCGGCTCCCGCTGCTTGAGCCGGGACACGACCATCGGGTCTGCGATGTCGGCCTTGTTGATGACGATCAGCTCGGGGATCCCGGAAGCGCCGATCTCGGCGAGCACCTCACGCACGGCCGCGATCTGGCCTTCCGGGTCGGCGTGCGAGCCGTCGACGACGTGGACGACGAGGTCGGACTCGGCGACCTCCTCGAGCGTCGACCGGAACGCCTCGACCAGCTGGTGCGGCAGGTGCCGGACGAAGCCGACCGTGTCGCTGATCGTGTAGACCCGGCCGTCCGACGCCGTCGCGCGACGCGTCGTCGGGTCGAGGGTCGCGAAGAGCGAGTCGTCCACGAGGAGGCCGGCCCCGGTCAGCTTGTTGAGCAGCGAGGACTTGCCGGCGTTGGTGTAGCCCGCGATCGCGACCGACGGAACGTGGTTGCGCTGGCGCTCCTGACGCATCGTCGACCGGGTGCCGGACATCGCCTTCAGCTCACGGCGCAGCTTGGCGATCCGGTCGTTGATCCGGCGCCGGTCGGTCTCGATCTTGGTCTCGCCGGGGCCACGGCCACCAATACCGGCACCGCCCGCAACGCGGCCGCCGACCTGGCGAGAGAGGTTGCCACCCCAGCCACGGAGCCGCTGCTTCATGTAGTTGAGCTGGGCCAGCTCGACCTGCGCCTTGCCCTCCTTGGACTTCGCGTGCTGGGCGAAGATGTCGAGGATCAGCGCGGTCCGGTCGACGACCTTGACCTTGAGCTTGTCCTCGAGGTTGCGCAGCTGGCTGGGAGCCAGCTCGCCGTCGCAGATCACCGTGTCGGCGCCGGTGGCCTGCACGATCTCGCGGATGCCGTCGACCTTGCCGCGACCGACGTACGTCGCGGGGTCGGGGTTCTGCCGCCGCTGGTAGATGTTGTCGAGCACCTCGGAGCCGGCGGTCTCGGCGAGCAGCGCGAGCTCAGCCATGGAGTTCTCGGCGTCCTCGATCGTGCCGTCGGTCCAGACGCCGACGAGCACGACGCGCTCGAGGCGGAGCTGGCGGTACTCGACCTCGGAGATGTCCTCGAGCTCGGTGCGGAGCCCGGCGACGCGGCGCAGCTCGTGGCGCGCGGCGAGGTCGATGTCGCCGGCGGTGAGCTCTTCGGGGTCGTCGAGTGCGTAGCCGGACTCGAAGGTGTCGGTGTCGTCGGCGTCGTCGGCGTCGAGGTTGATGTCGTCGGCGTCCCAGCCGGCGGTCTGCCTGAGCTCGGCGTCGAGGGAGAAGTCTTCTGCGGGGTTCGTCATAAGTCTGTCCAGCGTAACCACGGCCGGCGCAGAAGGCTTCCCGATTTATTCGAGGGTCAGGACTCGGTGCTGGCCGCCCGCTCCAACGCCGTCGCGATCTCGACCCGCGACCGGATGCCCAGCTTGCGGTAGCACCGGGTCAGCAGCGACTCGACCGTCTTGACCGACAGGTAGAGGTCCTCGGCGATCTCGGCGTTGCGCCGGCCGGCGGCGGCGGCGCGCGCCACCGCGAGCTCCGCCTCGGTGAGGGCCGTCTTGCTGCGCCGCGCGCCGGTGCGATCCAGGTCTGCGCGCACCATTTCGGCACGCGAAACACAGCCGATCTCCTCGAAGATCGTGACCGCGGTCTGGAGCGCCTCGCCCGCCTGTTTGCGCATCCGTCCGCGGCGGTAGACCTTGCCCGCCGTCCACCAGGCCCGGGCCCGTTCCACCGGCTGCACCTCCATGCCGTCCGGGAGGTCGTCGAGGCCGGCCAGCATCGCGGGTACGGCGGCCGCCGCCGCGTCCAGGTCCCCGCGCGCGGCCGTGAGCGCGACGTCGAACCGGCGCAGCTCGGCGGTCAAGGCGTGCAGGTCGATCTGTTGCGCTCGCAGCCGTACGTCGGCCAGGAACTCCTCCGCCTCGTCCAGCCGACCGGTCTCCACCATCGCGTCGAGGATGTTGGGGTGGATCATCGGGTCCGTCGGGTGCCGCAGGCCGAGCCGATCGGTCAGCTCCCGGACCCGCACCGACAGCTGGTAGGTCTCCTCGTTGCGGCCGGCGGCTGCCAGCGCGGCCAGCCGGCCCACCGCCCAAGTGGCTTCCTGCGACGGATCGTCGAGCGGCCCGAGCAGCTCGCGCACCTCCTCGGACCGCTCCAGTGCGCGTTCCGCCTCACCGGTGTGGGCATCGATCGAGACCAGGATGTTGGTGAGCATCGGCAAGAAGGCAGGCATCGACGCGGCGACCGCAAGGCCGTCCTCGGCGATCTTCCGGCCCTCCTCGAACCGGCAGGCGCGCACCTCGAGCGACGCCCGGTAGGAATGGATCACCGGCAGGGAGAAGTCGTCGCCCGACTCCACGGTGTCGCGCAGGATCAGCTCGAAGTTCGCGCGGGACTCGCCGAAGTACCCGCCGCTCATCTGGCGCACGGCCTCGAGCATCACCGGCCGGTAGAGCATCCGCTCACCCGGCTCCCGTCGGTCCAGGTCGATCGCCTCGTCGAGCAGGTGTTGGAAGGGCTGGGCCTCCTGGTACTGGTGGTAGGCGAGCGGCACCAGCACGTCGGTGCGCAGCCGACTCAGGCCCGGCCGGTCCGGCACCTCGGCGAGGCGGCGGTTGGCCTCGACAAGGCTGTCCGCCGCCCGGTCCGCCCGGCCCAGCAGCATGTCGATCTCCGCGTGCGCGACGGCCTTGGCATAGTCCTCCGGAGACAGGGCCGCCTCGTCCAGCTCGCGGGCGACGGCCTTGGCGTCGTCGTACCGCTCGCTGATCGAGTGGAGGTTGCAGAGCGCGATCGTGGCCGGCCAGTACACCGGTGCGTCGGGGTTCTCGCGCAGCCCGTGCAGGATCTGCTCGGCGTCGCGGGGGTCGCCGTTGGTGATCAGCCGTTCGGCGAGCTCGAGCGCCCGTTCGTCGCGAGCCGCTTCGTCCTCGCTCCGGTCGACGGCCAGCTGCAGCAGCTCGGTCGCGGACAGCCAGGCCGCACGGGCCCACGCCTTGCGCGACGCTTCGGTCAGCTCGTTGGCCAGCGGCTCGTCGGGGGCATCGTTGGCCAGCGCCCGGTGCCGGACCCTGGCCTCCTCCAGCGGCTCGACGTTCGCGAGCGTGGCGTGCACTGCCACCCGCTCCTCCGCCGCCGCGCCGTCGATCGCGGCCTCGAGGTAGAGCGGATGGAGGAAGGCGATGGAGCCGCCGAGTCGGATCAGCCCACCCGAGACGGCGGGTTCGAGGTCGTCGAGGAGCTGCTCGATACTGCGACCGAGCGCGTCGGCGAGGCGGGTCGCGGTCGGGGCGGCGCAGAGCGCGGCCGCGAGCAACGCGGTGCGGGTCGGGCGGGGCAGCGCGAGCAGGCGCTCGCTGAGCAGAGTCTCGAAGCTCGCACCGGGACCGAGTGCGCGGTGCCGGGCGAACTCCAGGGCGTGCAGCGGGTTGCCGCCGGACGCCACCGCGATCGCGCGCAGCTCGCTGCGGCTGAGGGTGACGTCGAGGTGCTCGCGGACCACGTGGAAGAGGGCCGAGATCGGGAGCGGGTCGAGGCCGATCTCGGTGCGCTGCCAGTCGGGCAGCCATTCCTTGAGCGGCCGGCCGCTCGGGCGCGCCCATGCCACGACGAGCACCGGCAGGTCGGCCAACCGGGGCAAGGACTGGCCGAGCGCCGCGGCCGACGCGTCGTCGAGCCACTGCGCGTCGTCGATGAGGATGATGAGCGGCTTCGATGCGGCGAGGTCGCTGAGCACACCGCGGACGGCCAGCGCCACTGCGCGGGGCTCGGCGCCGCCACCGTCGTCGAGCAGCAGCGCGGAGCGGATCGCCGAGCGCAGGGGCGGCGGCAGTACGTCGTACTCCTCCGCGGGAAGCGGCGCCAGCAGCTCACCCAGCGCCGAGAACGCGAGCCGACCCTCGGCCTCGAGCGGACGCGCGGTCAGGACGGTCGCCTCGCGCCCGGCCAGCGAATCGCGGAACGCGGCGGCCAGGGCGCTCTTGCCCATGCCCGGCGGCGCGACGACGGTCGCCGTCGCGGGGCCTGAGTCCGTGAGCCGATCCGCGCACGACAGCAGCGCGACGAGCTCGGTGTCCCGACCGACGACGACCCCCATCGGGGCAGTCTGGCCGCTGGACGCTTCGTAAGAGGGGAAACGCGAACTTTCAGTTGCCGCCGTTGCCGAGCAGCCAGCCGGCGCCGATCGCGCCACTGCCGAGGCCGACGCCGGCCAGGGCGCGCCGTACGTCGTCGGGGCCGTGGGCAACGTGGATCCCGAACGCCGTCTGCTCCCCCGGGAGCACGACGGCCGACAGCGCGCCCGCGCGGGCGAGCCGCTGGGCATGCGCTGCCACCAGCTCGGCTGCCATCTCGGGCCAATAGTGCTCGCTCACCCAGATCTCGGTGACGTGAAGGTCGCCTCCCACAGCGTCAGCCTGCGCCTGCGGAGCTCCCCTCAGCGACGGGGAAAACCCTTCGATTGTTGTCGTCGACCGCATGAAGTGCGCTGCCGCACTTCTTGCGTAGCCGCAGTTTGTGCGGTATCGTCCTTCCCATGACCCAGGATCAACCGGTCGACCCGCACGATGCAGGGCCCGACGGGGAGGGGCTGGCAAGTCTGGCGGGCGTACGCCGCGCTCTCGACGCCGCGGAAGAACTATTGGCGAAGGGCAAGGATTCCGTCGGAGCCCTCCCCTACCTTCGGGAAGCGGCCGACCGGCTGACCGAGCTGATCGACGAGTCGATGGCGGCCGCCGTACTCACCGGCCAGGCGTCGCTCCGGAGTGCCGGGGTGCAGGCCGGGCTGACGGAGAACGCCGTCGGCCCGCGGCTGGCCCGGACGCTCAGGCTCGGGGCCTATGCCGACGATCGTGGTCGGGTGACGGCCGCGGGAGTCGAACGGGCGAAGTACGACCTGGAGTCAGGGGTGCCGCGGCAACCGGCCGCGGCGCCGGCAGCGATGCGGTTCAAGCCGCGTCGACCATCGAAATAGGGAGCGCGAGCCGCTCCCGGGACGGAGTCACGATGACCCGAGCGGATCTCACCCACCTCTACTTCCTCCTCGACCGCAGCGGCTCGATGCAGTCCATCAAGACCGACACCGAGGGCGGCTTCGCCGCATTCGTCGACGAGCAGCGCAAGACCGCCGGCGAGTGCCGGGTGACGCTGGCGCAGTTCGACAACGAGTACGACGTCGTCTACTCGGACCGCCCGCTCGCCGACGTACCCCCGCTCGACCTGCAGCCGCGCGGCTCGACCGCACTGCTCGACGCGATGGGTCGGCTGATCACGTCGGCCGGAGGCGAGCTGGCCGCGCTGCCCGACGACCAGCGGCCCGGCACCGTCATCGTCGCGGTGATGACCGACGGCTACGAGAACGCCAGCCAGGAGTGGACCCACCCGGCGATCAAGGCGCTCGTCGACCAGCAGACCAAGGACTACGCCTGGCAGTTCCTCTACATGGGCGCCGACCAGGACGCGATCGAGGTCGGCGTCTCGCTCGGCGTCAGCGCCGCGGCTTCCGTCACCTACGGGCGCGGCAAGACCAAGGAGGCGATGCTGCTCAACTCCCAGAAGCTCGCCAGGCTGCGGAGGTCGCGCGCCGCCCACGCCGCATCGGGTTCGGCCGCCCCCGCGCCGATGATGGAGGCCTACACGGACAAGGAGCGGGCCGAGCTGGCCGAGTGAGGCCGGGCCGGCCCGCGCCTACTTCGGAGGCATCCTGATGCCGCCGTCGACGCGGACGACCTCGCCGTTCATGTAGGAGTTGGTGAGGCACTCGATCACCATCGACGCGAGCTCGTCGCCGGTGCCGAGGCGCTTGGGGAAGAGGACGTTCTGGCCGAGGTTGGCCTTGAAGGCGTCCGATTCGGGACCCGCGCCGTAGATCGGGGTGTCGATCAGGCCGGGGGCGATCGTGTTGAGCCGGATGCCGGCGGCCGAGAGGTCGCGGGCGACCGGGAGGGTCATGCCGACGACGCCGCCCTTGGAGGCGGAGTACGACGCCTGGCCGATCTGCCCGTCGAACGCGGCCACGCTCGCCATGTTGACGATCGCGCCGCGGCAGCCGTCGGCGTCGGTCTCGTTGAGGCTCATCGCGGTCGCGGCCTGGCGGACCATGTCGAAGGTGCCGACGAGGTTGATCGCGATGACCTTCTGGAAGGCGTCGAGCGAGTGCGCCGACTCGACGGTGCCGTCGCGGCCGATGGTGCGCTGCGCCCAGCCGATGCCGGCCGAGTTGACCACCGCACGCAGCGGGGCGATCTCGGCAGCAGCCTTGACGGCTGCGGCGATCTGCTCGGTGTTGGTGACGTCGACCAGGGCGAAGACTCCCTTGATCTCCTCGGCGAGGGCTTCGCCCTTGTCGGCCTGCAGGTCGGCGACGACGACGGTCGCGCCGCGCGCGGCGAGCTGACGGGCGCAGGCCGCGCCGATGCCCGACGCGCCGCCGGTGACGATGGCGGATGATCCGGTGAGTTCCATGGCGCGGACTCTAGCGGTCGCGAAATCCAGGGAGATCCCACCCCGAATCAGGAGGAAAATCCCGTCGAGCGCGCCGGATTCGACAGGGGATCTGGCCCGATTCGGCGGGAGAATTCCCCGGATTCGACGGGGATCTTCCCGGATTCGGCGTTACAGCGACGTGGTGCCGGCGGCGACGATGACGGCAGGACCGGTCATCAGGATCCGGCCGTCGGCGGTCCAGCGGACCCGCAGGGTGCCGCCGGGGAGGTCGATCCGGTAGTCGGTGTCGCGTGCGGCGTCGTCGGCGACCGCGGCGGCGACCATGACGGCGCAGGCACCGGTGCCGCACGAGCGGGTCTCACCGGAGCCGCGCTCGTGGACGCGCATCGCGAGATGGGCCGGCCCACGCCGTACGACGAACTCCACGTTGACGCCGTCCGGGTAGAGGGAGTCGTCGTGCACGGGCGGGTCGAACAGCGGGCCGACGTCGGCGAGGTCGTCGACCCAGGCGACGGCGTGCGGGTTGCCCATGTCGACGTGGGTCGCCAGCCAGCACCGCTCGACGCCGGACACCTCGACCGAGACCTGGGTCTCCTCCAGCACCTTCGGCGCACCCATGTCGACGGTGATCTCGCCGTCGGCTCTGCCGCCAGCGAAGGTGAGCGTCTTGACGCCGTCGCGGGTGCCGATCGGCAGCGGCCCGGCCGGGTCGGCGAGGCCCTCGAGCGCGAGGTGCCGGCCGAAGACGCGGATCCCGTTGCCGCACATCTCCGACAGCGACCCGTCGGCGTTGCGGTAGTCCATGAACCACTCGGCCTGTTGGCCGCGCCCGGCGTCGATCTCCGACGTACGGATCACCCGGAGCACGCCGTCGCCGCCGATCCCGGCTCGCCGGTCACAGAGGGCGCGCACCCGGTCCGGGCCGAGCTCGCCGTGCACGGTGCCGTCATGGTCGGGCAGCAGGACGAAGTCGTTCTCGGTGCCGTGGCCCTTCAGGAAGGGGTGGGCGTCGTCATTCGGCATAGAGGCTCCGGCGGTAGCCCTCGCCGTAGTACTCGTCGAGCTCGGCGACGCTCTTGTCCTTCTTCTCCAGCTGGTGCGACAGGACCGCCCGTCGGGGAACGATGCCGTCCGGGTCCCACGTCTCCGGCTCCCACAGCTGCGACCGCAGGAACGCCTTCGCGCAGTGGAAGAAGATGGTGTCGATCTCGACCACGACCGCGAGCAGCGGCCGGTGCCCCTTGACGACCATCGCGTCGAAGAAGGGCGCGTCGCTGACCAGCCGCGCGCGGCCGTTGATGCGGAGGGTGTCGCCGCGGCCGGGGATCAGGAAGTTCAGCCCGACGTGTGGGTTGCCGAGGATGTTGCGGTAGCCGTCGGCCCGCCGGTTGCCGGGCCGCTCGGCGATAGCGATCGTCGTGTCGTCGACGACGTGGACGAGCTGCCCGGCCGGGTCACCCTTGGGCGAGACGTCGAGGTTGCCATCGGCGTCCGAGGTCGCGACGACGCAGAACGGCGAGGCCGCCAGCCAGTCGCGGTCGACGTCGGTCAGCCCGGACCGCTCCTTGTTGCGCGCGGCATCGCCTGGCTCGCCGAGCAGAGCGGTGAGCTCTGCCTCGCAAGAGATCTCGGTCCAGGTCACTCCCCGAGGGTAGATGGTCGTCGAGTACCCCGAGCCGGCAGGCGAGGGCGTATCGGGACGCCCGCACCCGACCAGCGGCCGCACCCACCGCCAGTGGGTACGTCTCCGCCTCGACACGGGCGGGAGGCGTCAGTCGGGGCGGACGACGTACGCCGCTCCGCCGCCGCGGCGCGTCGGCTCGGCCACGGCCGTCATCAGCCCGCGCGGTCCGATCTCGATCGCGGCCACCGCGCCGATCTCGGACGCGCTGGTGCCGGGCGGGCCCGCCACGGCGAGCTGGTGACCGTAGCCCTCGAGCACGCCGCCCCACCTGTCGATGAACGCCTGCTCCGCGGTCACGGCGGCAGTGTTGCGTTGGGTGGCGCGCGGCGCTGCGACGGCGGCGGGGAGGGTCAGCTCGAGGTCGAGCCGGTTGACCAGCACCTGGAGGACAGTGGTGATGATCGTCGATCCGCCCGGCGACCCGACCGCGAGCACGGGACGGCCGTCGTGCAGCACGATCGTCGGCGACATCGAGCTCCGCGGCCGCTTCCCGGGCTGGATCCGGTTGGGGTCGTCCTCGTCGTAGACCGTCGTGAAGTCGGTGAGCTCGTTGTTGAGCAGGAACCCACGACCCGGGACCACGATGCCGGACCCGCCGGTCTGCTCGATGGTCAGCGTGTAGGCCACCACGTTGCCCCAACGGTCGGCGACCGTCAGGTGGGTCGTCGAGAGGTTCTCGGTGTCCGGCTCGACCCGGCCGGCATCCGCGGCGTCGCAGACCCCGTCGTACGGCGGCGAGGCGTCGCCCGCCGGAACCGGCTTGGTGGCCGCCTGGTCAGGGTCGATGCAGGCTGCCCGGTCACCCGCGAACTCGTCGCCGAGCAGCGCCTCGGTGGGTACGTCGACGTACGCCGGGTCGCCGAGGTACTTGGCCCGGTCGGCGAACGCGAGCGCGGTCGCCTCCAGGTAGTGGTGCAGCACGTCCCGCTGCTTCATCTGGCCCAGGTCGGACTGCTCGAGGATGTTGAGCGACTCGCCCACCGTCGTACCTCCGGACGACGACGGCGCCATGCCGTAGACGTCGTAGCCGCGGTAGCCGACCCGGGTCGGTGCCTGCAGGAGCGCCTCGTAGCCGGCGAGGTCCGCGGTCGTCATGCTGCCCGGCGGTGCCGGCAGGTCGGTCCGGCCGCTGAGCGGCGGGTCCTGCACCGCCGACACGATCTCTCGGGCGAGCCGCCCGCCGTAGAACCAGTCCGGGCCCTGGCGACCGAGCCGCTCGTAGGTGCGGGCCAGGTCGGGGTTGCGGAACCGGCTGCCGACCACCGGCAACCCGTCGTCGAGGTAGAGGTCGAACGTCGGCTCGAACGTGCGGAACCGGAGAGCGTTCTCCTTGGTCTGGAGCCGGAAGGTCTTGTCGACGACGAAGCCGTTGCGGGCCAGGTCGGCGGCGGGCTGGAGCGCGTTCCGCAGGGACAGCGTTCCCCAGCGGTCGATCGCCTCAGCCCACGTCGCCGGGGTCCCGGGAACTCCGACGGAGACGCCGCTCGTGACGAGGTCAGGGGTGAACGGGTACGGCTGGTCGGTGTCGGGGTCGATGAACGCGTCCGACTCCATGGCCGCGGGCGCGGTCTCGCGGCCGTCGATGGTGCTGACCTTGCCGGTCCTCGCGTTGTAGAAGACGAAGTAGCCGCCCCCGCCGACCCCGGCGCTGAACGGCTCGGTGACGCCGAGGGCCGCGGCGGTGGCGATCGCGGCGTCGACGGCGTTGCCGCCGCGGGCCAGGACTCTCCTGCCGATCTGGGAGGCGTAGGCGTCCACCGAGCTGACCGCGCCGCCACGACCGACCGCGACCGGGTCCTTCGGCGGAGCCGGCGCGGATGGACCGGCAGGGGCCTGCGGCGGCGAGCCGGCGGCAGCGGGCGTGCCGGCGGTGCTGCTGATGAGGGTGACGGAGAGCGCGGAACACGCGAGCAGCGCGGACGTACGACGAAGCATGGGGTCCTCCCGAGATGGAAACCGTGCCTCCACGGTAACCCCGGGACCTCACCCCATACCTCAACCAGCGGCGGCCTCAGCGGTCCTCGGTCAGCGGGCCGACGTAGCGGTAGCGGGCGGCGATGAACGCCTTGTTCTGCGTGGCCTCGACCAGCTCCAGGTCGAGCCGTCGCGGCAGGATCGGCCGGCCGGCGCCGAGCGTGACCGGCGCGATGTAGGTGATCACCTCGTCGAGCAGCCCCTCGTCGGCGAACTGGCCGACCAGGTCTCCCCCACCGACCACCCACAGGTCCTTGCCGTCCGCGGCGACCACCAGGTCGTCGTACACCTCGCGCACGCTGCCGGACGCGAACCGTACGGGGCCGTTCGGCTCGGCCGGCGGCTTCAGGTCGCGGTGGGTCATCACCCACATCGGCAGGCTGTAGGGCCACTTCCCGTCCTCGTGCGCGAGGATCCACTCGTACGTCGTCGCGCCCATCACGCCGGCCCCGAGGCTGGACCGGAACCACTCGTAGTTGAGCGGACCCTTCTCGTCCTGGTCCTGCCGGAACAGCCAGTCGAGCGAGTCGTCGGGGTCGGCGATGTAGCCGTCGAGCGTCGTGGCCGTGTAGTAGGTCAGCTTCGTCATGCGCCTTCTCCTTCAACAGAGCCTGCTTCGGTCTCGCCGCGGCGCGCACGGAGCCAGTTGATCGGGTCGCCGTCGTCGGTCTCGACGCCGGCGCCACGCAGCATCTGCCGCACCAGCTGCCGACGGTGCGCGGCGAACGTCAGGACGTGGGCGACGACGCTTCCCATCTGGAAGCTCTCCGGCGGGTCGCACAGCGCGTCGATCAGCCGGTCGTCCCAGGCGCCCTTGCTGTCGATGCCGCGGACGAACCCCAGCCAGCGGGGGGCGACGGCGTCGTGCCGGGTCAGCAGGGTGGCCGGGTCGTCGGCCTGATCGGCCGGGAAGTCGGTCCCCTCGATCGCCGCCAGCCACACCTCCTTGGTGAAGACCTGGTGCGTCAGCACCTTGTCGATCGACGAGTCCTCGCCGTCCCAGCGCAGCACGGTCGCGGCGGGGAAGTGCTCTCGCCGGTACTCCGCCTCCGGCAGGCCCTTCGCGATCTCGAGCAGGTGGCGGGTGTCGTCGAGGTCGTGTCCGACGAGCTGTTCGGTCAGTGGGTTCATCGGCTGCTCCGTGGTGTGCACCCACAGCGACATGGGCGGGTGGAAGTGGATCCCGTTCTTCGCCGGCAGCCAGTGGCTGTCGGACGGCGAGCTCGGCGGGTGGCCGAACGCCCGGGTGAACGCGCGACTGAAGCCCTCGACCGACCCGTACCCCGCCGCCCACGCGGCGTTCGTCACGCTCATCCCCTGCCGGATCTGCCACGCCGCCCGCTCGAGCATCACCCGTCTGCGCATGGCCACCGGTGCCTCGTAGGCGCTGCGCGAGAGCAGTCGGTTGAAGTGGTACGGCGACGCGTGGGCGTCCCCCGCCATGGCGTCGAGGGTGTGGTTCTCCTCGTCGAGGACGGCGTCGAGCAGCTCGCGCAGCCGGTCGCGCGGAGTTGCGGTCATGGGACCAGTCTTACCCCGGGAGTGGGTCGGACGCCTGACCGTTCTTGCTCCCCCGCTCGTCGAGTAGGAGCGAGCGCAGCGAGCGACGTATCGAGACGCCGCTACCCGACCGCGGCGAGGGCCTGCTCGACCCGGTCGGGGGCGTCGTGCTCGATCCAGGTGATCCGGGGGTCGTCCTTCCACCACGCCAGCTGGCGGCGCGCGAACTGGCGGGTCGCGATCACAGTGCGGTCGCGGGCCTCGTCGAGGGTGAGTTCGCCGGCCAGATGAGCGATCACCTGCTGGTAGCCGATCGCACGGGAGGCCGTCCGGCCCTCACCGAGACCGTCGCCGAGAAGGCGGAGCACCTCGTCTACCAGGCCCTCCTCGAACATCTCCGCGACCCGCTGCTCGATCCGCTGTTCCAGGAGCTCGCGGTCGATCCGGAGACCGAGCTGCACGGTGGCGGGATCGACGTACTCCAGCTGCGGAAGGGTCGCCGAGAACGGCCGGCCGGTGAGCTCGATGACCTCGAGTGCGCGCACGATCCGGCGGCCGTTGTCGGGCTGGATCCGGGACGCCGCCTCGGGGTCGCGCTCGGCGAGGAGGGCATGCAGCTCGGCAGCGCCGTGTACGACGAGCTCGGCCTCCCATTTCGCGCGGAGCTCCGGGTCGGTGCCGGGGAACTCGAACCGGTCGAGCACCGCCCGGGTGTAGAGGGCCGAACCGCCCACCAGCACCGGCGGCTTCCCCTCGTCCCGCAGGTCGGCGATCACCGCGCGCGCCCAGCCCTGGAACTCCGCCACCGTCGCGGGTTCGCGGACCGTGAGCAGGTCCAGCAGGTGGTGCGGGATCCCACGCCGGTCGGCGACCGGCAGCTTCGCCGTACCGATGTCCATGCCGCGGTAGAGCTGCATCGCGTCGGTGTTGACGACCTCGCCGCCGAGCCGCTCGGCGAGGTCGAGGGACAGGGCGGTCTTGCCCGCAGCCGTCGGCCCGACGATCGCGACGATCGGGGTGCCCGGCTCCATAGGCGCAGTCTGCCAACCGGACTACTGTGTCCGGGACGCGGCCCGCCGGGGGCCGACCGAGTGCACAGGGGGTTTCTCGTGGGCTTCTTTGACAGCGCGAAGGACAAGTTGGCAGAGGCGGTCGACAGCCACGGCGACAAGATCGGCGACGGTCTCGACAAGGCCGCTGACATGGTCGACGACAAGACCGGCGGCAAGTTCGGCGACAAGATCGACGACGGCGTCGACAAGGCCAAGGACGCGCTCGACGGTCTGGACGGCAAGGACGACGACATCACCTAGGTCTGCAAGCGGACCTTCGAAAGGCACCTCGGTTGACCGTGCAGGACCCGGCCACGGGCGTCGAACGCTTCGTGATCGTGCCAGCTTCGTACGTGTTCTTCCTGCGCGACGACGGCGATCCAGCGGTCACCGAGGTGCTTCTCCAATTGCGGCGCGGCACCGGCTACATGGACGAGCACTGGGCGGCCGCGGCCGCCGGCCACGTCGAGCGCGGCGAGACCGCCGCGGACGCGGCCCGGCGCGAGGCGGCCGAGGAGGTCGACGTCACCGACCTCGGGCTGGAGTTCCTCACCGCCATGCAACGTACGGCGCACGACCTCCCCATCGACGAGCGCGTCGACTTCTTCTTCGCGGCCCGGTCCTGGACCGGAGAGCCGCGGATCGTGGAGCCCGCCAAGTGCGCCGACCTGCGGTGGTTCCCGCTCGACGCGCTGCCCGAGCCCGTCGTGCCGCACGAGCGGTTCGTGCTGGACGCGCTGCACGCCGGCAAGGTGCCGCCGCTGACGCACTTCGGGTTCTAGTGCCGTGCACTAGAACCTCCCCGAGTCGACGAGCTTGCCGTCGGCGTAGAGCCTGACCGAGGCGGCAGGACCGGTGCGTGGATCCGCGACGACGGGGATGACGTTCAGGATGATCTCCGGGACCGGGCCACCGGAGTAGGCGTACACGCAGCTCACCGGGCCGTCGAACGGGTTCAGTGCGCTGATGGTGTCGTCGCAGCGCCAGCCGGCGCCCGACCGGCCGAGCAGAACGACCAGCTCGCGGAAGCGGTACTCGACCTTGAGCGTCATCGGCGCGGAGCCCTCCGCCGCGACGTTGACGCCCATCTTCCACGGGCCGACGACGGGGAGCCCGTGGTGCCGCGCCTCGAGACCGGTGAGCCGGGGAGCTGCCGGCTCCACGGTCGGCGGTGGCTGGGTATTCGGCGGCGTATTCGGCGGCGTCTTCGGCGGCGTGGTCGGCGGCGTGGTGGGGTCCGTGGGTCCGGGCGCGGGATCCGCGGGCGGCGTCGTCGATCCCATGGACGGCTCGGCAACGACGGGGGTGGCGGCGACGTCCGGCTGCGGGTCAACGACCGGTTCGACCACGCCGGTTGTCGACGTGTCGGTCCTGTTGTCCGCCGGCGGCTTGCCGTTCGGCCCGGAGGGTGGCACGGTGCGGCTGGCTGCCGGCGGGTCCGCGCTGGAGGTGTCTGACTTGTCGTTGCCGACGGTCAACGCGAGGGCCACGCTGCCCGCGACTGCGCACGCGACCGCAGCGGCGGCCGCGCCGAGGACGATCGGATTCGATGCCGGGCCGCCGGCCGATCCCGAGGGGCCGCTGGTCGGCGTACCTGACGAGCCGGCGCCGCCGGCTCCAGTGGCCCCCGCACCCGCGATCCACAGCAGGCCGCCCTTGTGGGCGCTGGCAACGCCCCAGAGGACGACGGGGAACAGCCAGGCCGCGAGCTTCTTGTTGACCCGGTCGACGGCGAGGAAGGCGGCGCTGCACGTCTCGCACTCGTCGAGGTGGTCGGCGACCTTCTGCTGGGCGCGGGGGCTGAGGTCGCCCCGGACGTACTGCGACATCCGGCTCTGGGTCCAGCCGCAGTGACCGCCGGTCGCCGGCTGGAGGTGCTGGTCGAGGTAGGCACGCTTCAGACCCTCGCGAGCCCGGTAGGCCAGCGACGAGACGGCGCCGGCGTCCATGTCGAGGATCGTCGCGACGTCCGCCGGCTTGCGGCCCTCGACCTCGAGGTGCCACAGGACCTGCTGCCACGACTTGGGCAGCGTGGCGAGCGCAGTGACCGCGACCTCGCGGTCGAGGTCCTCGACCAGCTCCTCGACAGGAGGGAGTACGTCGTCGAGGAGCCACGGCTGGTCGGACGACGGCGACTCCTTCGTGGCGCGGAGGCCGTCGCGGAAGCCGTTGCGGATCGTGACGTGGAGGTACGCGCGGAAGTCGTCGGTCGGGCCGCGGCCGGCCTGGAGCTGGGTGAGCACGCGCGCGAACGACTCCGAGACCAGCTCGTCGGCGCCCTGCTCGCCGACGAGGATCCGGGCCAGTCGCCGGGCGGCGTCGACCTCTCGGGTGTAGATCTCACCGAAGGCGTCGCTGTCTCCCGCACGGGCGCGGACGAGAAGCGCGACGTCCGCGTCGTCCCCGGTGCGGGGAGAGAGATCAGCCATGGGTCTGCCTCGATGGTTTGCCGGGAGACACCCGATGCCCCCCCGATGCGTGTCCCGTTTCAACGAGCGGGAGACAGCAACATCATGCCGTCCGGAAAGATTCTTGGAGAAATTCTCGAAATTCGCGTGATGTTCGTGCGCCCGTCCCGTCTTGGAAGGAGAACGCGGTAGCCGCCGGGGCCGCCGCGCACAGCAGAAGGACGGGATCCGATGGCGACGACTCAGACGGCCGCGGCCGTTCCCACGTCCCTTGCTGCCTACCGTGCCCGGGCCCGTACGGCGTCCGGCGCCGCGCACCACGCGCCCGTCGCCGTACCCACTGGCGCTGCCGGTCCGCCCACCTTGGACGCGAGCGCCCTGCGCGCCTTCTACGCCTCCGCCGCGAAGTCCGACCCGCGGGGCAGCGGCTCGCACCGGATCGTGGCCGCGGTGCTCGCCCGGGCCGACCGGGTGCCTCCAGCCGATCAGCGCGAGTGGACCCGGTTCCTCGGCCTGATCGAGCGGCACCGCCTCAACCCCCAGGCGTCGCTCAACTGCGGTGTCCTGGCCAACCTGATCGGGATCGCCGCCTTCGGCGACGACGCCGATCTCGTGACTCTGGCGGAGCTCGGCTGCCTGTTCGGCGTCGATCGGGTCGCCGCGGTCCAGCACCGCGCGGCGCGGTTCATCGAGCCCGACGCGACCTTCCCGATCACCACCGCCGCTGTGCGCCGGATGATGGGCGCATCGGCCCACCCGGACGCGGACACCGTCCTCGACGCAGCGGTCGCGCTGCTGCTCGAGGGCGTCGACCTCGACCTGTCGCTCCCGGTCATCCGCACCGAGGCCGAGCTGCTCGGGGTCATCGATCACGGCAGCGTCCTCGAGTGGCGCCACCACTTCGCGATGATCGCGGCCAGCCCGTGGTCGCCGTACCCCGGTCACCTCGGCAAGCTCGCGCAGCAGGCGGCTCGGCCGGAGGTGGCCGCGGTGGTCGATCGGTTCACCGACGTCTGCCGCGACCACCACAAGGAGCGGGAGCGCGAACAGGTCGCCGGGGAGGTACGCCGGCTCGTTGCCGTCAGCGGCGCCACCCAGCGCCGGTTCGCCCATTGGGTGGGCACCTCGCCTTCGCGCCTCTCCACCTACATCTCGGGAACCGTCACCCCTTCGGCGTCACTGATGCTGCGAATGGAACGCACTTCCCGCTTGCTCCAGGAGCGAGAGCTGCCTCCGGCACCGCAGACGACGTCCGAGCAGAGCTGGGGGGCCGCTCGGGCCGACCACGACGGAGTGACCGCAAGGTCGCCCGGACCGTCCGAGCGCGCCGCGGGGGCGCTCGGACGGGCCGGATCACACCTTTCGGCGGTCTGACCACAAGCCAACACACAGGGAGCGGGAAACCGCCCGATCGAGCAGCCTGGGGGGTCGCTCGGTCGGGCGGAAGGGGAGAGAGACCGCCATCCCGTCCGAGCCGATCGGGGGGTCGCTCGGGCGGGATGGCCTCGCTTTCGCTCAGGGCGCAGCGTGCCAGTCGTCGGTGTCGACGATGGCGTGCAGGAGTGCGGCCGCGCTCGTTGCGACCGGGTTCGCTTCGCTGCGGGCGGCGAGATCGATGAGTGCGAACAGGTCGGCAGCGCGGGCGAGGTCCAGCGCGTGGTCGGCGGAGGTACCGCGGAGTGACTCCCATGCGGACAGGACGCCCGCGACGTAGTCCGGCCGGCGGTCGAACCGCAGCACGTTGCCGAGGTCGGTGAACGGGTGGCCGCTGTGCGCGAACTCCCAGTCGAGGACGCCGGTCACGGCCAGGGTGTCCGCGTCGAGCAGCAGGTTCTTCGGGTTGAGGTCGGAGTGGACCAGGCTCGTCCGGCCGATGGTGTCGAGCGCGACCTGGGCCCGTCCGGCGATCGTTGCGAGCCGATCGAGGTCGCCGTCGGACCAGCCCCGGCCGGTGAGCGCGGGGCGGTTGTGCTCGACCCACCCCGACAGGTCTGCGTCGAACGGGTCGATGGTCAGGTCGCCATCGACGAACAGCCCGGCCCGCGCGGTCGGCATCCCGGAGAGCCGGGCGGCAACCTCACCGACCGCAGCGCCGGTACGGCGAAGCCCGGCCCCGTCGAGAGTCGGGATGAGCAGGTCTCCCCTGACCCCGGGCAGCAGCTCGGTCACGAGCAGCGCCGGCATGCCGCCGACGGAGTCGGCGCGTCGTACCTCCCGGACCTGGGGTACCGGCAGCAGGCCGCGCACCAGGCGGAGCAGCGCGGCCGTGATCTCGGCGGCATGCTCGGGGTGGCGCGGCGCGGCATAGATGCGTACGACGGTCCGCTCGCCGCCGGCTTCGGCCAGGAAGGTCTCACCCGACCAACCGCCCTCGAGAGGAGTCAGCGACATCCCCGCGTCGCGGAACGGATCCATCAGCGCAGCAGTCGCGTGTCGAGCCGGGTCTCGACCGCCCCGTCGGGCCCGCGTTCGACGAGGTAGGCCGCCTTGCCCTTCTTCTCGGTGAGCGCCTCGGCGAACTCGGTGCCTCGGTAGAGCACGCCGACGCCGTCGTCGGTCGCGTAGCCGTCGGGCAGCGTGCCGTCGGCGATCAGCGACTGGAAGAGCGGCCGGCGCTGCTCCTCGGAGTCGTAGTGCACTCCGTTGGAGAACGGCACCAGACCGAGCCCGTTGGTGATCGGCCGCAGGTCCGGCCCGAAGGAGTCCGTCGTCCCGCCGACGTGCCAGCAGATCGACCCGGCCGACACCCCGGTCAGCACCACCCCGGCCTGCCAGACCTCGCGCATCAAGTCGTCGACACCGTGCAGCCGCCACATCGCGAGCAGACCCGCGACGCTGCCGCCCCACACCCAGATCACGTCCTGGCCGAGCAGGTGCTCCCGCATGTCGTCGACGTTGGGCATCGTGAACAGCTGGAGATGGCTGGCATCGAAGCGGGCCGCCTGCGCCATGTCGTAGAAGTCCTTGATCAGCTGCGGGTTGTCGCCGCACGCGGTCCCCAGGAAGCAGACGCGGGGAGCGCGCCCGGACACACCCGACAGCTCGACCGCATAGTCGGTGAGCGGGCCGACCTTCCACCGGATCCGGTCCGCCGGGACAGCACCACCCGAGGTGGCCAGGATCGTGGGGGCGTCAGCAGGCACTCGCTGATGGTAAGCGTCGTAGCCGAACGGACTCGTCGGGACGGGTGTGCTTCGTGTGACTCAGGAGGCTCTCTGGCAGCCCGGGCAGAGCAACGCGGTCCGTTCGACTACGGCGGCCGTGAGCACGACCTTGACATCGTCGGCGTGGAACATCACGTCCTCCCAACAGAACCGCAGGACCAACCACCCACTCACGACGAAGGCGTTGTACCGACGGGCATCGGCCCGTAGCGCCGCTCGATCGCCGTGCCACTCGAAGGAGTCCGCCTCCACCACGATGCGTAGCTGCTCGTCAACGAGATCGGGGCGTCCGAGGAAGGTCCCGCCGCCGACAACCGTCCCGTCCTGGCGGTGGAGCGAGATCTGCGGCCTGAGGTTGAGTCTCGCGACGCCCAGACCGATCGCCCTGAGCACCGACTCGAAAGGATTCGCTGACTCGGCACTGGCCACCTCGACGATCTGCCTCATCCGGACGGCGTTCTGGCCGCGGGCGTCACGCACCAGCGCCCGAAGCCGGTTGAGTGAGTAACCGCAACGCAAGGCAGAGTCGACGACGGCGAGCGCCTCATCGAACGGCAGGAGCCGAAGACAATCCAGCAAGGTCCGGTCTCGGCTGGTCACGCCATCGACGACGTCGTCGGCGCCGAAACGGAACCGATGGACGTCCACCTTGCCGACCCGGCTGGCATCGACCTTCCGCTTCGGGGACAGCGAGACCTGAGGCATCTCCGGCGGCAGCTTGACCGCCCATCCGTGGGCGAGGGCGGCGCTCAGCAGGCAGACGACGCCCGTCAGCGCGTGCGCCGTCGCGACCGCCTCACCTGCGTGCGGCAGCGCATAACGGCCGCGCGCGAGCGCAACGACGAAGCCTCCGGACAACGCAGCGTCGACCTCCCGGCGTGAGGTGGCCGCGATCAACTCGGCCCGCGTGGCGACCCCGCCACGTCGGACGAGCTGCTCGACGACGTCCACGGGACTGAGCCTGCCGGATCTCAGGAACGGGGGCGGCCGTCATCCACAGCCTCGCGTCAGCCGCAGCCGGGCGCTTCCGGCAACGACGTTGGTACGCCGACGGCCGGCATACCGAGTCCCACACCGACCGGCGCAGGCGAGCGGGTCCGCCGCTCCCAGGCGTCGCCCGACCGAGTGCGACGCAGCGCGCGCACCGGGCCGTCGGCCACCAGATGGTGCGGGGCGGCGTACGTGATGCCCACGGTGACCAGGTCACCGGGCCGGGCCTCGCCGTCGACCTGGCTGAAGTCGGCCTGGAAGTGCACGAGCCGGTTGTCGCGACCGCGCCCGGAGAGCCGGTGGGTTGCGGCGTCCTTGCGACCCTCGCCCTCGGCGACCATGAGCTCGACCTCGCGTCCGACCAGCCGCTTGTTCTCCTCCCACGCGATCTCGTTGACGAGATCGACGAGGCGGTTGTAGCGGTCCTTCACGACCTCGGGGGCGACCTGGTCGCCGAGGACCGCGGCCGGGGTGCCGGGGCGCTTGGAGTACTGGAACGTGAAAGCGCCCGAGAACCGCGCCCGGCGCACCACGTCGAGGGTTGCCTGGAAGTCGTCCTCGGTCTCCCCCGGGAAGCCGATGATGATGTCAGTCGTGATGGCGGCCTCGGGCATCGCGGCGCGTACCCGCTCGATGATGCCGAGGTACTTCGCCTGCCGGTAGGACCGGCGCATCGCCTTGAGGATCCGGTCGGAGCCGGACTGCAGCGGCATGTGCAGCTGCGGCATCACGTTGGCGGTCTCGGCCATCGCCTCGATGACGTCGTCGGTGAACTCCGCCGGGTGCGGGCTCGTGAAGCGCACCCGCTCCAGCCCGTCGATCGTCACCGCACGCCCGCAGCAGCTTGGAGAACGCCTGCCGGTCGCCGAACTCGACGCCGTAGCTGTTGACGTTCTGCCCCAGCAGCGTGATCTCGGAGACGCCTTCGGCGACCAGTGCTTCGATCTCGGCGAGGATCTCCCCCGGCCGGCGGTCCTTCTCCGTGCCGCGCAGGCTCGGGACGATGCAGAACGTGCAAGTGTTGTTGCAGCCGACCGACACCGACACCCAGGCGGCGTACGCCGACTCGCGCTTCGTCGGCAGCGTCGACGGGAAGACCTCGAGCGACTCGAGGATCTCGACCTGCGCCTCCTCCAGCACGCGGGCCCGCTCGAGCAGCACCGGCAGCGACCCGATGTTGTGGGTGCCGAACACAACGTCGACGTACGGCGCCTTGGCCGTGATCGTCGAGCGGTCCTTCTGGGCGAGGCACCCGCCGACGGCGATCTGCATGGCGGGGTTGGCTGCCTTGATCGGCGCCAGGTGCGACAGGTTGCCGTAGAGCTTGTTGTCGGCGTTCTCCCGCACGGCACAGGTGTTGAACACCACGACGTCCGCCTGGTCGCCCGAATCGACCGCAACGTAGCCCGCGTCCTCCAGTAGTCCCGAGAGTCGCTCGGAGTCGTGGACGTTCATCTGGCACCCGTAGGTGCGGACCTCGTAGGTTCTCGCCGCATTCATGACCGCTCCAGGGTACGGCGCCGTAGTCTCCCGACTGTGATCCGCGTGGCCGCGGCGGTCCTGACCGTGCTGCTCCTTCTCGGGAGTACGACGCTGCCTCCGGCTGCCAGTGATTCCTCCGGTCCACGCGAGTTGCCAAGGACGCAGGCCACTTTCCGGGTCACTCGAGCGATGACGATGAACGACCCGACCCACAACCGGGGCCAGGTGGCCCGGCAGCTACGGACCTACATCAAGCACACACCGCGCGGCGCGACGATCTCGATCATGTCGTTCTACTTGGCATCGTCGATCACCTGGCCGGCGCTGAAGGCGGCGTACCAGCGCGGCGTCGACATCCGCGCGATCCTCTACGGCGGATCGGCCGGCCAGCCGCTCGCCGGGGTGTCCTCGGGCGGCGTGAAGCTCACCGAGATGATCAGGCAGGGCCGGGCGCACGGACGCCGGGGCTCGTGGGTGGTGTGGACCAAGAACGCCGCCCGCGGCAGGGACGGCAAGACGACGATGCATGCAAAGGTCTGGCAGTTCTCGAGAGTCGGTGGCACCCGCAAGGTCACGATGGTCGGCGCCTACAACAACAGCGATGCGGCGGACGCCCGCGCCTACTCCGCGATGGTGACGGTGGCGCTGCCGGATCTGTACGACGACGTCCAGAAGGTCTTCCAGCAGTCGGCGAAGGACCGGAAGCCGCCCGGCAACCCGCAGCGCCGCGCCTCGGGCGAGGGGTGGGACGCCTATTTCATGCCGTCACTGCCGATCACCCGCGACAACGATCCGGTCATGGACCGGCTCCGCGCAATCCCAGGTCGTCCCGGCACCCGGATGACCGTCTCGATGTACTCCTGGCAGGGGTATCGCGGAGCCTGGCTGGCCAGCAAGCTGGCCAGGATGGTGGAGGGAGGCGCCCGGCTGACCGTGGTCGTGGGACCCGACGTCGACGCGTCCGTCGTACGAACGTTGCGCAACGCGGGCGCCAAGATGGAGGACGGCTGCTGGCGCACCGGGAGCCGGTCGCGTCCCTTTGCCTACACCCACGACAAGGAGATGACCGCGACCTGGGTCGCGGACGGCACGACGCACTACGCCGCCTGGCTCGGCTCCGACGACTGGGGCAACGGGGGCGGGGGATCCCAGTCGGACCAGGTCACGATCGGCCTCTACAACCGTTGGGCCTACGAACGGCTCAACAAGCTCCTCGCTCCCCAGATCGCCCACGAGCCGGACGACCTCGCCCATTGCGACCCGCTCCCGAGCCGGGAACGCGCCATCCTCCGGTACTGAGTCGCAATCTCGCCGGTCCTACGAGCACAGCGGGTGGACCGACGACGGCGGGATCGACTACCAGGCCGACGGTCCCGACGGGCCTTTCGCCGTACCGTGCCACCGCTACGTCCGCGACCTCTGAGCCTGGCTGGCGGCTCGGCGGCGGGTCACAGAATGGTCGCGCCCGGAGCGGCGGCCTAGCCGAAAGGTCTAGGGCGGCGCTAGCGTCGCGTGACATGACGGTGCAGAAGGAACACTCGGAGGCGCCGGCAGGCGACGCCGGAGAGCCGCTGGTGCGGCTGGCCGGCGTGCAGAAGCACTACGGCGACCTGCACGTCCTCAGGGACATCGACCTCGACGTCGCCCGCCGCGAGGTGGTCGTCGTGATCGGCCCGTCCGGTGCCGGCAAGTCGACGCTGTGCCGCGCGATCAACCGGCTCGAGACCATCGACGAGGGCGAGATCCTCCTCGACGGTCAGCCGCTGCCGCAGGAGGGCAAGGCGCTGGCCCGGCTCCGCGCCGACGTCGGCATGGTCTTCCAGAGCTTCAACCTGTTCGCCCACAAGACGGTGCTCGAGAACGTCACCCTCGGTCCGATCAAGGTCCGCAAGCAGTCGAAGGCCGACGCCGAGAAGCGCGCCAACGAGCTGCTCGACCGGGTCGGCGTCGGCCACCAGGCCGCGAAGTACCCCGCACAGCTGTCCGGGGGCCAGCAGCAGCGGGTCGCGATCGCCCGGGCGCTGGCGATGGAGCCGAAGGTGATGCTCTTCGACGAGCCGACCTCCGCTCTCGACCCCGAGATGATCAAAGAGGTCCTCGACGTCATGGTCGACCTCGCGGAGCGCGGTATGACGATGATCGTCGTCACCCACGAGATGGGCTTCGCCCGTACGGCGGCCAACCGGGTCGTGTTCATGGCCGACGGCGCGATCGTCGAGACGGCCGACCCCGAAACGTTCTTCACGAACCCCAAGAGCGATCGAGCCAAGGACTTCCTCGGCAAGATCCTCAAACACTAAGGAGTAGATGATGCGCAGGATGAAGCTCGGGATGGCCGCTGTGGCGGTGCTCCTTGCAGGAACACTCACAGCGTGCGGCGATGCCGGCGACGATGACGACGGCGGCGGCGGCACGGACGTCTCGGCCGAGTCCGACTGCGACGGCAAGTTCGAGGACGGCTCTCGGATGGCCGAGCTCGCCGACGCCGGCAAGATCAACGTCGGGGTCCGCTTCGACCAGCCGGGCCTCGGCTTCAAGGGGGGCACCGACGACATTCCCGCCGGCTTCGATGTCGAGATCGCGAAGCTCCTGGTGGCGGACCTCTGCATCGATCCCGGGGACACCGAAGCGGTGAACTATGAGGAGACCATCAGCGACAACCGCGAGCCCTACCTCACCGAGGGTCGGGTCGACCTGGTCGCGGCGTCGTACTCGATCACCGACGAGCGCCGCGCGCTCGTCGGTCAGGCCGGTCCCTACTTCCTCACCGGCCAGCAGGTGCTGGTGAAGTCCGACAGCGACGTCGAGTCGATCGATGACCTGGAGGGCGAGGAAGTCTGTTCCGCGTCCGGCTCGACCTCCCTCGAGAACGTGACCGCGGCGGGTGCCGTGGGCGTGCCCGCCGACACCTACAGCATCTGTGCCGAGCAGGTGGCCGACGGGTCGGTGCCGGCCATGTCGACAGACGGCTCGATCCTGCTCGGGCTCGCTGCCCAGTACGACGGAGAGCTGAAGGTGGTCGGTCCGGAGTTCTCCGAGGAGCGGATCGGCATCGGCTACAGCCCGGACGCGCCGGAGATGTGCCAGTGGATCACCGACGTCATCCAGGGAGCGTACGAGGACGGCTCGTGGGCCGACTCCTTCGAGGCGACCCTCGGCGTGAACGACGTCGAGACGCCCGAGCCGCCGGCGCTCGACTCCTGCGCCTGAGCTGCTGATTCCTGGCAGCCGGGGCGGCCGAGCGCCGCCCCGGTTGCCGGATTCGCACGACCACGCCAATAGTGCCGAGAGGAGGGATCCCGTGGATGCCATCGCCGACAACTACGAGCTGATCGCGATCAGTTTCGCCACGACCGTGCTGCTGTTCGTGTTCGCCGGCATCGGGTCTTTGCTGCTGGGATCCCTGCTGGTGACACTCCGGGTCGGGCCGGTGGGCGTGATGCGCAGCACCGCGAGCGCCTACGTGGTCCTGGTGCGCAACACCCCGCTCCTGCTGATCCTGCTGTTCTTCTCGATCGCCGCTCCTAAGATCGGCGTCAACTTCCAGTTCGTCCACATCGTCGTATCCACCGGTTGGGGCGACATCCGGATGACCAACGCCTTCGCGGGTGCCGTCGTCGGCATGACCCTCTACACGGCGGCGTTCGTCTGCGAGGCGCTGCGCTCCGGGGTCAACGCCGTCCCGGTTGGCCAAGCAGAGGCGGCCCGCGCGATCGGCCTTCCATTCGGCGGCGTCATGTCGAACGTCGTCCTCCCCCAGGCGATCCGGGCCGCATTGCCGCCATTGGCAAGCACGATGATCGCGCTGCTGAAGAACACGACCGTGGCGGTGAGCGTGCTCGTCCTGGAGGCGGCGTACGCACTCAAGCAGCTGCTGGATGACAACCCAGGTGACCGCTGGTGGTTGCTCGGCGTGTTCGCCGGCGTGTTCGTCGTGCTGGTCGAGCTCGTCTCGTTCTTCAGCAACCGGCTCGAACGTCGTTGGAGGGTCGCCCGATGAGCCAGAGCGTCCTCTTCGATGCCCCGGGGCCGCGCACCGTCCGCCGGCACCGCATCTACACCGTCCTCACGATCGCCGCGATCGTCGGCGTCGTGGCATTCATCGTCGTCCGCCTCCAGAACGAGGGACAGTTCGCGGGCGACAAGTGGGAGGTCTTCACGACCGGCGACTACCTCGAGTTCATCGTCAAGGAAGGCATCTTCCCGACGCTTCGAATGGCAGCGGGCGGAGTCGTCGGCGCGCTCGTGCTCGGGTTGGTGCTCGGCATCGGCAAGCTGTCCGACCACCAACTAGTGCGGGTGCCGTGCTGGGCCGCCGTCGAGTTCTTCCGCGCCGTTCCGGTGTTGATGCTGATGATCTTCTTCTTCGCGATCTACGGCATCACGCACGGCGACTCCGGACCGTTCTGGTGCGTGGTCTGGGCGCTGTCTCTCTACAACGGCGCCGTCCTCGCCGAGGTCTTTCGGGCGGGCATCCTCGCCGTGCCGCCCGGCCAGGCCGAGGCCGCGTACGCGGTCGGCATGCGCAAGGGCCAGGTGATGACCGTCGTACTGCTGCCCCAGGCGGTCAAGATCATGATCCCGGCGATCATCAGCCAGTGCGTGGTGGCCCTCAAGGACACCAGCCTCGGCTACGCGATCGCCGCGCCCGGACTCACGGCCGTGGCCCGGCCGCTCTACCTCGAGTTCCAGAACCACGTGCCGGTCTACATCGTCATCGCCGCGATCTACATCGTGATCAACCTAATCCTCACGGCGATCGCGACGTACGTGCAGAAACGATTCGTCGGCGAGAAGAAGGTGCTCGAAGTGCCGATGGTCGGCGAGGGCGACCCGACCGCCCGCGCCCCGCGCTGAGCTACTTGCTCTTCGGCGTCACCCAGAGGCGGATCTCGCCCTCGACGACGACGGTGCCGTCGTCGCGCACGCCCTTGACCCGGACCGCGAGGTCACCGTCGGCGGTGTCCCACTGGACCTGGTCGGTCTCGGCGACGCAGGTGATGTCGCTGGTCGCCTTGGCGGTGTAGGCGACCTCCATGCCCTTGGGGATCCAGCGCTTGTCCTTCGGGATCGTCACCTCGGCCAGCGCACCCATCGCTGCCTCCAACCCGTTGCACAGCGCGATGGCGTGCACGGTGCCGATGTGGTTCTGCACGCTGCGACGCTTCGGGATCACCAGCTCCACGTGGTTGGGCTCGACGACCTTGAACCGCGGGTGGATGGAGGCGAAGTACGGCGCCCTCTGGCTGAACGCGATCGAGAAGGCGCGCTTGCCGACGACCCCTCCGACGACGGGCAGTCCGGAGGCGGTCTTCCAAAGGCTGTGGACCTGGCTCATGGCGCCGACATTACTTGTCAGTAACAAGCGTCCACAACCCCCGCTCTCGAGACCTCGGTCACCCCGGTCGGCTGAACCCGCTTGCTCCTGAATCGTTTTGCTAACTTTCGGTTAGCAACGGATTTCGTTGTCGTTATCGACGCGACCACGGTGTTTAGGTGTCCAAATGGGCCGAACCTGTCGAAAACTGGGCACACGGCGCGATTGGGACTAGGCTCCCTGCCGAGGCTCGCTAACCTGCGTTAGCAGATCGACGGACATAGGTGGCTCCAACACCTGTGACCACGATTGCGACTCCGGTTGAGCGCGACCCGATCCGGGACCATTGTTGGGAACAGGCCGACTTGACCAGCTCGACCTGGACATGGTGGAGCCTCATCCGGACGACGTCCGGGCGACGACGAAGATCCGGCGGAACGGCAGCACCACGCCCTGACCGTCGTCGGGGTAGGCCTCCCGCAGCCGGCGCTTGAACTCCGCCTCGAAGTCCGGGCGGAGATCGTCGGACAGCGCCTGCAGGGTCGGCCGGGCTCCAGTGCCGGAGACCCAGGTGAAGACCGGGTCGTCGCCGTGCAGGACGTGGAGGTAGGTGGTCTCCCACGCGTCGACCTGGCATCCGAGTTGTTGCAGCGCGCGGAGATAGGTGGCGGTGTCGTACGACGAAGGTATGGCGGCGTCGGCAGTGTGCGCGGCGTACGCCGGCTCGGCGGCAAGCGCCGTCCGGATCGTGTGGCTCGGCTCGTCGAAGTTGCCGGGCACCTGGAGCGCGAACCAACCGCCCGGACGGACCTGCGCGACCAGCCGCGGCAGCAGCTCGAGGTGGTCGGGGAGCCACTGGAGGGTGGCGTTCGAGACGAGTACGTCGACCCCGTCGGGCGCGGACCAGTCGCGGACGTCACCGATCTCGAACGTGGCCGCGGCGCAACTCACCCGCGCAGCCTCGATCATCGCGGCGCTGCTGTCGACGCCGGTCACCGACGCGTCCGGCCAGCGCTCGGCGAGCAGTGCGGTCAGATTCCCGGGGCCGCAGCCGAGGTCGACGACCGTCGCGGGGTCGTCGGCGTCGATGCGGGTGATCAGGTCGACGAACGGGCGGCCGCGCTCGTCGGCGTAGGCCAGGTACCGGTCGGGGTCCCAGGTGTGCGTCATCGTGCCTCCTCCGCCAGGAACTCGAGGATCCGGGCGTTCACGACATCGGGACGCTCGAGCTGGAGGAAGTGCCCGGCGCCGGCGATGACCGCGGCGCGCCCTCCATCGGGAAGCTTGCCGTTGACCAGCGCCGCCCAGCGGGCGTCGAGGCAGCCGTCGTCGGCGCCCTGCAGGTAGAGCAGCGGCACCCGGGGCTGGCCGACCGCGGCGGCGCCGAGGTGGCGGTAGCGACGCGGCACCCGCCATGGCCGCACGCCGGCGCGGTAGTAGCCGACGACCGCGCTGCGGTGCTCAGGGGTAGGCAACGCGTCGGCGAGGTGGGCGAGGTCCGTGGTGGCGTCGTACCCGGGCGACCAGCGGCTCCACAGGTGCGCCACCAGCTTGTCGAAGTTGCGCTCGGGCAGTCCGGGCAGCTGGTTGAAGACCGTGTACCAGCTCAGCCGGGCCTGGCGCGGCAGGATCCGTGCCCACGGCCCCACATGGCCGCGGCTGGGGTTCATCAGCGGGAACGGTGGGATGGAGAGGGACACGACGCGATGGAACGGGCTGCCGCCGAAGGCGGCGAGCCCGTTGGCGGTGATGGCGCCCCAGTCGTGCCCGACGAGTACGGCGCGCGCGTCCCCGTCGAGCGCCGCGTGCAGTTCGAGCACATCGCTCATCAGCGCGGGGACGTGGTAGCTGCCGTCCGCAGGGATGCCGTCCGGCCCGTAGCCGCGGGTGAACGGCGCGACCACGCGGTAGCCGGCCGCGGCGAGCTCGGGACCGAGGTGCCGCCAGGTGTGGGCGGTGTCCGGGAAGCCGTGCAGGAGCACCGCCAGGGGCGCGGCCGGGTCGGAGACCGGACCCCAGGCGAGCAAGGCCATTCGCAGCTTGCCGAGGTCGGTGGTGAGCTGATCCACCATTCCACCCTAGGATCACTTTATCTTGATGTCAAGATTCTCGACTGTCCGATAAAGTGCGGGCATGACCGCACGTGACGAGGTCGACGCACTGCTCGACGCATGGGCGCGCGAGCGGGGCGACCTCGACCTCGGGCCGGTCGCGGTCTTCAGCCGGATCTCCCGGCTCGGCCACCACGTCGACCGGGCGCGACGACAGTCGTTCACCGCCCACGACATCGAACCGTGGGAGTTCGACGTGCTCGCGGCGCTGCGGCGGGCCGGAGCGCCGTACGAGCTGTCGCCGGGACGGCTGCTCCGCGAGACCCTGGTGACCAGCGGCACCATGACCAACCGGGTCGACCGGCTCGCGTCGCGCGGCCTGGTCGAACGGCACCCCGACCCGTCCGACCGTCGCGGCGTGCTGGTGCGGCTGACTCCGGACGGCAAGGACTCCGTGGACGGCGCGTTCACGGCATTGCTGGACGCCGAGCGGGAGCTGCTCGCCGACCTGTCCGCCGCCGACCAGAAGGTGCTCGCCGGGTTGTTGCGGCGGCTGCTGGTGCCGTTCGCGTCGGGTTGATCGGCCGGACTCGGCTCACTCCAGTACCGCGGCCGCCTCGAGCCACTCCAGCTCGACGGTCTCCTTCTCGGCGAGGAGTGCAGCCAGCTCCGACCCCAGCCTGCTGAGCTGGTCGGGATCGCTCGCGTGCGCCGCGAGCGCCCCGGTGAGCTCGGCCTCCCGATCGGCCAACCGCTCGAGCTGCTTGTCGAGACGGGCGAGGGTCTTGCGCGCCGTACGCTCCTCGGCCGACCCCGCTTTCACACGAAGTCGCACGGTTTGCGGATCGAGGTCGCCCACTTCGGCCGGCGAGGGCGCACGATCCTCGCGACTTCGATCCGCAAATCGTGCGACTTCGTGCTGCCGCCGCTCGAGGTACTCGTCGACACCGCGGGGCAGCATCGAGATCTGACCGTCGCCGAGCAGGGCCCAGACGGAATCGGTGACGCGCTCGAGGAAGTAGCGGTCGTGGGAGACGACGACGAGGGTGCCCGGCCAGCCGTCGAGGAAGTCCTCGAGGACATTGAGAGTCTCGATGTCGAGATCATTGGTGGGCTCGTCGAGCAGCAGCACGTTGGGCTCGGTGAGCAGCAGCCGCAGCAGCTGGAACCGGCGCCGCTCGCCGCCGGACAGGTCGCCGAGCCGGGCGGTGAGCTTGTCGCCGGTGAAGCCGAACCGCTCGAGCAGGGAGCTCGCGGTGACCTCGCCGTCGACGGTCTTGGTGACCCGCTTGATCGATTCGACAGTCGCGAGCACCCGGGACTCGGGGTCCTGGAAGTCGACGTTCTGCCCCAGCGACTGGAGTACGACGGTGCGCCCGCGCTTCACCCGCCCGACTTGGGGCGCGAGCTCGCCGGAGATCAGCGACAGCACCGAGGTCTTGCCGGCACCGTTGACGCCGACGATGCCCACCCGGTCGCCGGGGCCGAGCCGCCAGGTGGCATGGTCGAGCAGCACCCGATCGCCGCGCGTGAGGTCCACGTCCTCGACGTCGATCACGTCCTTGCCGAGTCGTTGCGTGGCGAACCGCTGGAGCTCGAGGCGGTCCCGCGGGGGCGGCACGTCCTCGATGAGCGCGTTGGCGGCATCGATGCGGAACTTCGGCTTTGCCGTGCGCGCGGGAGCCCCGCGGCGCAGCCACGCGAGCTCCTTGCGGACGAGGTTCTGCCGCCGTACCTCTGAGGCCGCGGCCTGCCGCTGTCGCTCGGCCTTCGCGAGCACGAACGCCGCATAGCCTCCCTCGTAGGCGTCGACGACCCCGTCGTGCACCTCCCACGTCTGCTGGCAGACCTCGTCGAGGAACCACCGGTCGTGGGTGACCACGACGAGCGCCGACGTTCGCGCCGCCAGGTGCGCGGCGAGCCAGGCGATCGCCTCGACGTCGAGGTGGTTGGTGGGCTCGTCGAGGACGATCAGGTCGTGCTCGCCGATGAGCAGGCCGGCGAGGCTGCAGCGCCGCCGCTCGCCACCGGACAGTCCGGAGACTGCCCGGTCCAGCTCCACGCCCGCCAACAGGACCGTGACGATCTCCCGCAGGGAGGCGTCGGCGGCCCATTCGTGGTCGGACCGTCCGCCGAGCACCACGTCGCGGACGGTGTGGGTGTCGGAGAAGTCGTCCGTCTGACGCAGGTACCCGATCGGCAGGCCACGCTGCCGCGACACCCGACCGCCGTCGGGCTCCTCCTCGCCGGTCATGACCCTCAGCAGCGTGGTCTTGCCGTCGCCGTTGCGGCCGACGATGCCGATCCGCTCACCGGCCGCGACCCCGAGGGAGACGTCGGTGAGGAGCGGACGGATGCCGTACGACTTGGAGACCCGCTCCAGGTTGAGCAAGTTAGCCATACGCCACCACGTGGGCGCCGGCCACCGGGCCGTGCACGACGGCCGTCCGGTCGTACCCGCGCTCCGCGAGCCGGCCGGCGATCGCGCGGGCCTCGTCCGCGCTGCCCGCCAGGGCGAGCATCGTCGGTCCCGAGCCGGACAGCAGCGCATAGGAGGCCTCGCACTCGAGGGCGACCTCGGCCACCGACTGGAGGTCGGGGCGGAGATAGAACGCGGCATCCTCGAGGTCGTTGTAGAGGAAGATCATGAGCTCCTCCGGATGCTGGGGCGAGCGCAGCGTGTCGAGCATCGCCGGCCGGATCCGGTAGTCGTGCTCACCACCTTCGAGGAGGTCGTAGGCGCCGTAGACCGACGGCGTCGACAGCCCCTCGTCGCTGAAGACGACGACCCACCACCAGCTGCCGTTGTCCTCGACCGGGGTCACCACCTCGCCGCGGCCGGTGCCGGTCGCGGTGCCGCCGACCAGCGCGAAGGGCACGTCCGATCCGAGCTCCGCGCCGAGTGCGAGCAGCTCGTCGTCGGAGGTGTTGAGGTTCCAGAGCCGGTCGAGGGCGACCAGCGTGGCGGCCGCATCGGCGGACCCTCCGGCCATCCCGCCCGCGACGGGGATGCTCTTGCGCACCTCGATCGCGGCCGCGCGGTCGAGGGCGTGGTGCTCGGCCAACGCCTTGCCGGCACGGATCACGATGTTGGAGTCGTCCTCGGGTACGGCGGCCGCGTCGACGTGGGCGCCTTCGGCGACCGTGGAGACGGACCACTCCGCCGCGGCGGTCACGGTGACGTCGTCGTAGAGCGAGACGGCTTGATAGACGGTCTCGAGCGGGTGGAACCCGTCGGGGCGCACCTTGCCGACGCCGAGGTAGACGTTGATCTTGGCGGGCGCGCGCACGGTCACCGAGAGGGGGGCCGGCAACAACGCTTCGCTCATCTCTTGGGGTCCCCGCAGCGTTGTTCGACGGAGGAGCGAAGCTGGTGAGTCGAAGAACGGTGTGGGGTGGTCACGGGCCCGATACTGCCAACTCCTCGGCGATACGGACGAACTCAGAGATGCCGAGCGCTTCGCCCCGTGCGAGCGGGTCGACGCCCGCCGCGACCAGAGCGGCCTCGGCGGCCTCGGCCGAGCCGGCGATCCCCCGCAACACACCGCGCAGCATCTTGCGGCGCTGGCTGAACGCTGCGTCGATGACGGCGAACACCTGCTCGCGAGTGACGGCGGTGGTCGGCGGGTCGTGCCGGGTCCACGCGACCAGGCCGGAGTCGACGTTGGGAGCCGGCCAGAAGACGTTGCGCCCGATCGCCCCGGCGCGTCGTACGTCCGCGAACCAGGCGGCCTTGGCCGACGGGACGCCGTACGTCCGCGAGCCGGGAGGCGCCGCCAGCCGGTCGGCGACCTCCGACTGCACCATCACCAGGCCCCGCTCCAGTGACGGCAGCAGGGCGAGCAGGTGGAGCAGCACCGGCACGGAGACGTTGTAGGGCAGGTTGGCGACCAGTGCCGTCGGCGGCGGGCCGGGGAGCTCGGTGACCCGCAGGGCGTCCGCGAGTACGACGCGCACCCGGTCTGCCTGCTGCGGGGCGTACTCGGCGATCGTGCCCGGCAGTGCCTCGGCCAGCACGGGATCGACCTCGATCGCCGTGACCGATGCCGCGGCCTCGAGCAGGGCCAGCGTCAGCGAGCCCAGCCCGGGTCCGACCTCGACCACGACGTCGTCGGCCGTGATGCCGGACTCGCGGACGATCCGGCGCACGGTGTTGGCGTCGATGACGAAATTCTGGCCGCGTTGCTTGGTCGGGCGGAGGTCCAGGCGCGCCGCCAGTGAACGCACTTCCGCCGGCCCGAGGAGTCTCGGACCGGCGGAGGTGTTCATGCAAGGGAGGCTAGTGCCTCAGGCTGCGACGCCTTCGGTCACCTCGGCAGGCCGAGGGCCGCGGCACAACCAGGCCAGGAGCCGTAGCCACCGGTCGCCGCACGGAGCCGCTCGGCGACGGCGATCTGCGCCTCACGGCTGTTCTGGTGCGGGTAGCCGGAGCCGCCGTACGCCTGCCAGGTGCCGAGGTTGAACTGCAGGCCGCCGTAGTAGCCGTTGCCGGTGTTGATGGCCCAGTTGCCGCCGGACTCGCACTGCGCCAGGGAGTCCCAGACGCTGCTGCCGCCGGCGTAGTTGGAGGTCACGACCTCCTGGGTGCCGACCTCGACGATCTGGGCGACGGGCGCGTCGGTCACCTTGGCAGTGACGACGCGACGGTTGACCTCGACGCCGTTGCGATAACGGATCTTGTAGACCACGTTGCGCATGCCGGACTCGCCCGAGCGAACGACGGTCTCGGTGCCCTCGGGCGACGAGGAGTCCTCGCGCGTGATCGTCGCAGCGGAGATGGACTCGCCCTTCACCCGCTTGGTCTTGTACTCGATGTCGACCCAGCGGACCTTGTCGCCGTCCTTGACCTTGGCGTCCCGCTTGGGGAAGACCAGGTCGTGCTTGTCGAGCTTGACGTCGAGCGCGCGTAGGGCGTCGTCGACGGTGAGCGCCGGCACGCTGACCTTCTTGGTGTTCTTGCCGGCGAGCTGCACCTTCAGGGTCTTGGGGGTGACGACCTCGAGCGCAAGGCCGCCGCGGTCGATCGTGGTGGCACGGCTGGCCGAGAGGTCGGCGCCGCGGTAGAGCACGCCGATCTGGCTCAGTGCGGTGTCGACGTCGGTCGCGGTCACCCAGTGGGTGCTCTCCTTGCCGTCGACGGTCAGCTCGATCTCGCGGCCGAAGCGCACCGCGATGCGGGTGCCGTCGGAGATGGCCTCGTCGACGTCGGGCTGGACCAGGTCGTGCGACGTGAGCTCGATGCCCTCGGCCTCGAGGACGTCGCCGACGTTGTCGCCGGAGACGCGCACCTGGCGCTCTTCCCCGTCGACCGACAGAGTCACGGGGGTCGTCATCGCCTGGTAGCCGTAGGTCGCGCCGCCGACGGCGGCGACGACCACCGCGATGGTGGCGACGAGGGCGACCCTGCTACGGACGGCCCGGCTGAGCAGGGCAGCCGCGCGTGCCTTCAGCGAAGGCTGGGACGAATCTTCGGGGGTGGTCGGGAGGGGCTGGGTCTGGTGCTCGTGAACGGGCACAATTCTCCGTAGGTCGTTCTCCCCGGGCCTCAGGTTGCCAGCGTGCTTCCCCCAGGGAGGTGGCGCTCCGTCGTACCTCATACGAACGACGGTGGGTGCCGATGCTGGCCAGTTGGAGCTACCCGATCCCGGCTATCTGACATCTACCAGAACAAGAGCAAGCACCTGAATGCAAACCGGCGACAGCAATTTTACGCTCACGACGTGACCCGACTCACCCAATCTTTACCCCATGCGCCTCAATTTTCCCTCGCGATTGCTAACTTCAGTTAGCACGGCGCCTGGGTTTACCAGGCACCACCGAAGGCGCGCTCGGTGTTGGCGTCGATCGCCGCACAGAGCTCGCCGAGGTCGTCACCTCGTTGCTCGGCCATGGCGCGGACCGTCAACGGCACGAGGTACGACGCGTTGGTGCGACCACGGTAGGGGTGCGGGGTGAGGTACGGCGCGTCGGTCTCGACGAGCAACCGGTCCTGGGGCGTGAGGGCGAGCGCCTCCCGCAGCGGCGCGGCGTTCTTGAAGGTCACGGTGCCGGCGAAGGACAGGTAGGCGCCGCGGTCGAGGCACGCCCGCGCGAACGCCGCGTCACCGGAGAAGCAGTGCATCACCCAGCGCACGGGCATGCCCTCGGTGTCCAGGACGTCGAGCACCTCCTGATGGGCGTCGCGGTCATGGATCACCAGCGTCTTGTCGAGCCGTTTGGCGAGGTCGATGTGGGCGACGAAGGACGTGACCTGGGCGGCCCGCCCGCCGGGGCCGGTGCGGAAGTGGTCGAGCCCGGTCTCCCCCACCGCGCGCACCCGCGGATGGACGGCGGCAAGCTCCCCGATCGCCTCCAGCGCGAAGCCCAGCCCGCCCGCCGCGGCCAGCCGCGGCGCCTCGTTGGGGTGCAGCGCGACACCAGCGACGATCTCGGGATGGGCCTGCGCCGCCTCGACCGCCCACGTTGCGCGCCGCAGGTCGCACCCGATCTGCACGATCCGTCGTACGCCGACGGCGACCGCCGCGTCGATCGCCTCCCGGACGTCCCAGGCAGGCTGGTCCGGCCCGCCGCGAACGATGTCGAGGTGGCAGTGATTGTCGACCACCGGGTGCGGAAGTGGTTCCGGTGCGGGTGGCCGGTCGTCGGGTGCTCCGCTCAACCGCGCACCCGCTCGAGGATCGCGTCGGCGAGGAGGTCGGGGTGCTGCGTGGGGACCCAGTGCGAGGCGTCGTCGAGGACGACGAGCTCGAACGGCCCGTCCACCCAGTCCGCGCTGTGCTCGGCACCCCACCGGCCCAACGCGACGTCGTTGTCGCTCCACACCATCGTGGTCGGGGCCGACACCCGGAACCGGACCGCCCGCGGGTCGGTGATGAGCACCGCGCGGTAGCAGCCCAGCGAGGTGTGCAGCGCGCGGTCGTCGACGATCTCGGTCCGGAAGCGGGCGACGTCGTCCTTGGTCATGCCGCCCTTGAGCAGCTGGAGGTCGAACCAGGCGGAGCGACGTCGCACGATCAGCTCGGGCAGGAACGGCAGCTGGAAGAGCACCATGTAGTAGGACTTCAGCAGCTGGTTGGACTTGACCATCGACTTCATCATCGCGGCGGGGTGCGGTACCGAGACCGCGGTGAGGGTGCGCACCTTGTCGGGGTGGAGGCCCGCCACCGTCCATGCAGCGGCCGCGCCCCAGTCGTGCCCCACGACGTGGGCACTGCCGCCGACCTCGTCGATGAGGGCCGCGACGTCGGCGGCAAGGTCCGGCAGCCGGTAGTCGCGGCGCCGCTTCGGGCGGGCCCCGTGCGCGAAGCCGCGCCGGTCCATCGCCAGCGTCCGGTAGCCGGCCGCGTTGAGGATCGGCGCGACGTGGCGCCAGACGGTCGCGCGCTCGGGCCACCCGTGGAGAAGGACGACGGGCTCACCGTCGTACGGCCCGTCGTCGAGTACGTCGAACACCAGCCCGTCGCGCTCGACCGTGCTGATCCGCTCGTCAGTCTTCACCTGCATGCACCACCTGATAGACCTCCCGTTTCGGGAGACCAGTCGTCTTCGCGACCGCGGCGACCGCGTCCTTGCGGCTCAGCCCGTCGTCGACAAGGGCGTCGACGGCGGATCGCAGGCTAGCGGGATCGGAGTCGACTACTCCCGCGGATGTGGCACCCGCCACAACGATCGTCACCTCGCCGCGGACACCTGCGGCCGCCCACTCAGCGAGCTCGCCGACCGGCCCGCGCCGTACCTCTTCGTAGGTCTTGGTCAGCTCACGGCACACCGCCCCCGGGCGGTCGTCGCCGAACGCTCCGGCCATCGCCGACAGGGCGGCGCCGGTGCGATGAGGCGCCTCGAAGAACACCATTGTCCGGGGCTCGGCGGCGAGCTCGGCGAGCCGGCGCGCGCGCTCGCCTGCCTTGCGGGGCAGGAAGCCCTCGAAGCAGAACCGGTCGACCGGAAGCCCCGACACCGCGAGCGCGGTCAGTACGGCGCTCGGGCCCGGCACCGCGGTGACGTGGATGTCGGCCGCGACCGCCGCCACCACCAGCCGGTAGCCGGGATCGGACACCGACGGCATGCCGGCGTCGGTCACCAGCACCACCCGATCGCCCGCCTCGAGCGCCTCGAGCAGCTGCGGCGTCCGCGCGGACTCGTTGCCCTCGAAGTAGGACACCACCCGACCGGACACCTCGACGCCGAGGTCGGTCGCCAGCCGGCGCAGCCGACGAGTGTCCTCCGCCGCCACCACGTCCGCCCGGCCGAGCTCCTCCGCCAGCCGCGGTGGCGCATCGGCCACCCGCCCGATCGGCGTCGCCGCCAGCACCAGCACGCCCGGAGAGGTCACGATCTCGATCATCGCAGGTCCGGTCCGGTCGTCGAGCAGCCCGAGCGCTCTGGCGCGCGAGGGCTGCTCGCCGAGTGATGGCCAGGACGTATTGTTCTGGCTCGTGACCGCGACCGACGAGGAGCCGAGCGCTACGCGGTGGAGCGGACTGTCGCGGACTGCGGACGGGCAGCTGGTGCCGTCGGCGGCGGACCGGGCTCGCGGCTACCTGACCGGGCTCCGTCCGAGCGAGCGGGTGGTCGGCTGGCTGGCGCCGATCAGCGTGACGCTGTTGGCCTTCGCGCTCCGGATGTATCACCTCGGTACGCCGAAGCGGTTCGCGTTCGACGAGACGTACTACGCCAAGGACGCCTGGTCACTGCTCAACAACGGGTATGCGCAGACGTACCTCACCGACGTCGACGGCAACACCAAGAACAAGATCGACGACGACATCCTCGCCGGCCACGTCAACGACGTGTGGACCGGCGATCCCTCGATGGCCGTGCACCCTGAGGTCGGCAAGTGGCTGATCGCCCTCGGCGAGAAGTCGTTCGGCATGGACCCCTTCGGCTGGCGGATCGCCTCGGCCGTCGTCGGCGCGCTGATGGTGCTGGTGATGTGCCGGCTGCTGCGGCGGATGACCGGCTCCACCGTGCTCGGCTGCATCGCCGGGATGCTGCTGATGTTCGACGGCCTGCACTTCGTGCTCTCGCGGCTCGCGCTGCTCGACATCTTCCTCGCGTTCTTCATCCTCTGCGCGGTGCACTGCCTGGTCGCAGACCGGGACCACTTCCGGCGCCGGCTCGCCCGCCGGACGGCCGATGCCCCTGACCATCCCGACGGCAAGGAACCGAGGGTCGGCTGGGGCCCCATCCGGCCGGTGCTGTTCCGCCCGTGGCTGATCGCCGGCGGCGTTTGCTTCGGACTGGCGATCGGGACCAAGTGGGCGGCGGCCTGGCCGCTCGCGGCGTTCGGCGTGATGGTGTGGTTCTGGTCCGCCGGCGCCCGCCGCAGCTTCGGTGTCCGGTGGCCGATCGCGAAGTCGGCGCTGGTCGACGGCGTGCCGGCGTTCTTCTCCCTCGTCCTCGTCGCCGTCATCGCCTACATCGCGACCTGGGGCGGCTGGTTGGCCAACTCCGGCGAGTACGAGGAGCACCTCAGCGCTACGCAGTACCGCCAGTACACCGGCCACGGCCACTGCGCGGAGGACGACGACTCCTACGTCGCGACCGATCTCGACGAGAGCAAGCGCTGGGCGACCGCGGACGAGAAGGACGCGAGCGGGATGGGTGAGGCGTGGCAGTCGCTGCGGTCGCTCTGGTACTTCCACCAGGATGTCTACGTCTTCCACACGCACTTCCTGAACTGCTCCGAGCACACCTACCAGTCCAAGCCGTCGAGCTGGCTGTTCATCAACCGGCCGGTCGGGGTCGCCGTCACCAACGACATCCAGCCGGCCGGCCGCGACCTCCCGGCCGACGAGGAGGAACTGCCGCGCGACGAGGACTGCGACGCCCCCGAGGGCAGCGACTGCATCCGCCAGGTGCTGCTGATCGGCACCCCGATGATCTGGTGGGGGGGCTGCATCGCCTTGTTGTTCTCGGTCGCGATGTGGATCGGCGCGCGCGACTGGAGGTACGGCGTCGCCGTGGTCGGCACGCTCTCGACCTGGCTGCCCTGGATGTTGTACGACGAACGACCGATCTTCTACTTCTACGCGATCGCGATCCTCCCCTTCATCGTGATCGCGCTGACACTCTCGATCGGCACCCTGATCGGGCCCTCACGACTCCCGTCGACCCGGCGCACGATCGGGGTGGTGGTGAGCGGTGCATTCGTCGTACTCGTGCTGGTGAACTACGCCTGGTTCTGGCCGATCTGGACCAACGGCCTGCTGACCAGCAGCGAGTGGCTCGACCGGATATGGTTCTCGAGATGGGTGTGACGATGTCCAGGAAGCAGCTGGCCATGGTCGCGGTCGGCGTCGCTCTCGTCGTAGCCGTGGTCGCGTTCCTGCTGACCCGCGACGACGACGGCAACGAACCGTCCAGCGCCCGCCCCCAGCAGTCGGCGTCTGCGTCGCCCGGCCTCCCGGTCGTCGCGGACGAGACCTGGTGCGCCGGCTGGGAGAACCTCGTCGCCACCCAGGGGCTCTACGTCGCCGACCCGAACCCCGAGGCGTCGGCGTCGCTGCTCGCGGCCGTCGACGCGCTGCACGAGCTCGGGGTGCCCAAGAGCCTCGACCCGTCCGGTTACACCGAGCTCACCGCCGTGCTCGACGACGTCCGCGCCAGCGTCGACCCGTCGTTCACGCCGACGGTCACGCCGTCGGAACCCGCCGACGTCGGCCAGAACCACGACCATGGCGACGAGGGCAACGCCGAGGACGACCACAACGAAGCACCGTTCGGCACCTGGCTCGCCGACTACTGCGCCCCCTGACCCCTCGTCATGCCCGGCAGGGTGGTCGCGTCAATGATTGCGGAGCGCCTTGATCAGCTCGCCCTTGCGCATGCCCGACCGACCGTCGATGCCGATCTCAGCGGCGCGCTTGCGCAGCTTGTCGACCGTCCAGTCCTCGTAGTCACCGGCCCTGCCTCCGCGCCTGCCGACGGCCTTCTTGCCTTCCGCCGCTCCGGCGTTGGCGATCCGCGCCGCCTTCTCCTTGCTCGCACCGTCGCGCCGCAATGCCTCGTAGGTCTTGTCGTCCTTGACGCTGGGGCCTGGCTTCTTCCCGGGCATCATCTGCCTCCTTCTCCGTCGAGACCCCGGGCCGGTACCCGGCTGCGGCCGGTCCACTCTCCGTCGTCAAGCGGTCGGACGCACCCGCTGATCATGGACAGGGAGATGGAAGCGGCGACGCGGAGATCGGGCCGGCCCCGCGCTCATCGTCGTAAGAGCAACGGCGTGGCGAGCCACAGTCCGGCGAAGAGCGCGAATACGAGGCAGGAGGCGACGATGCCGGCGGCCGTGCCGACGACGACGTCGAAGACGAGCAGGACGACGGCCGACGACACGAGAGCCAGGAACGCCAGGCCGATCCGGGCGCACACGTTCGCGGCACCGACCAACCACGGTCGCTGGTGGTGACGGAAGAGCACCCGGTGGAACGACACCGGCGCCACGATGAGAGATGTCGTCACGACCGAACCGACGAGCACCGCGAGATAGATCGTGAGCTGGTGGTCCTCGAGCTGGGAGAACCGGTCGGTGAACGGGATGGTCAACAAGAAGCCGGTGAGGATCTGGACGCCGGTCTGCGCGACGCGCAACTCTTGGAGGAGCTCGTTCCAGTTCCGGGTGATCTGTTCGGACGAATGCTCCTCGTCCGGAGATCCCATCCCGCCTGCAGCCATTCCCATCAAAAGACCGGCTTACCGCCGGTCACTCCCAGGACCGTCCCGGAGACGTACGACGCATCGGCCGGCGAGGCCAGGAACACGAACGCCGGGGCGACCTCCGCCGGCTGCCCGGCCCGGCCGAGCGGGGTATCGGCGCCGAACTGCTCGATCTTCTCCGTCTCCTGCGTAGCGGGCTGGAGCGGCGTCCAGATCGGACCGGGCGCAACCGCGTTGACGCGGATGCCGTCCGACCCGACCTGGGCTGCGAGGTTGACCGTGAAGTTGTTGATCGCGGCCTTGGTCGCGGCGTAGTCGAGCAGGCTGGTGGACGGGTCGTAGGCCTGGATCGACGTGTTGTTGATGATGCAACCGCGACCCTTCCGGAGGTGAGGGATCGCCGCGCGGCACAGCCACATCAAGGCGTAGAGATTGGTCTTGAACGTGCGGTCGATCCGCTCGTCGTCGTAGTCCTCGAGCGTGTCATCACGGGCCATCTGGAAGCCCGCGTTGTTGACGAGGATGTCGAGGCCACCGAGCTCGGCGACCGTGCGCTCGACGGCCTCGTCGCACGAGGGCCGCTCGCGCAGGTCGAGCGGCAGCGGCAGCGCCGTACGGCCGGCGTCGCGGATCAGCCGCACCGTCTCCGCGGCATCGTCGTGCTCCTCGGGGAGGCAGGTGAAGGCGACGTCGGCGCCCTCCCGCGCGTACGCGATCGCCACCGCGCGGCCGATACCGGAGTCGGCGCCCGTCACCAGCGCAACCTTGTCCTCGAGCCGGCCGTGGCCGACATAGCTGTGCTCGCCATGGTCCGGCTGCGGACGCATCTCGCCGGTCAGACCGGGCGGCTCCTGCTGTTGGGCCGGGAACTCGACGTCGCTCATGCCCGGATCGGTACCCCTGACCGCTCGCCTCACCCGTCTCGGAACCGCCCCGGATGCCCCGAAGCACCCCGGGTACCGCCCAGACAACGCAAACTCAACAGCGAGCCCCATGCCAGTGGGGACCGTGCTGAGCCGAAACCCGGTCCACCCCCCTCCCCCGGGAGGCACGGTCCCCACTACTCCCTCGAGAGAGGGACGAGCGGGCCGGCCGGTCCGGCCTTCGGGATCTAGCGGATCTCGTCGTCGTTGGTGCTGGAGCGGCCGGTCCGTGCTCGGCGGCCCGCGGTGAGGTCGTCGATGAGACCGTCCAGCATCCCACGGAGCCCCGGGTGGCTCATCTGGCCCTGCCGCGCCACCTCGATCAACCGATCCGCGATGTCCCGCACCTTGACGTTGCGGTTGCGCGACCACCAACGCAGCATCGCGAACGCTGCATCCGCGTCAAGCCCGTAGCCCAGCATCAGGATGCCCTTGGCCTGCTCGATGGTCTCGCGCGCCGCGGCCGACGCGGCGACGGCGGCGTCGGCCGCCGCAGCGTTCTCGGCGGCGAACTCGGGGGTCAGGTCCAGGTAGTAGCCGACCAGCCGCTCGACCTCACCGTCGGCGGCGCGGATACCCTCACCCACGACGACAACCCGGCGCTCGGCGTCCTTGGCCCTGATCCGGTAGTAGAGGTTGAACGGCTCGCCGGTAGCGACCGTCTCCTTGAACGTCTGCTCCACGCGATCCCGGTCGCCGTCGTGCTTGTGCTTGAAGAAGAGCTCGGTAGTCGGCTCGACCTCGCCCGGCTGGTAACCATGGATCGCAAAGACGTCCTCGTCCCACGTCCAGCGGTCGTCGCGTACGTCGTACTCGAACCGGCCGGTCTGCCGGAGGTCGTCGTCATCCTCGAAGGGATTGACCACCGCCTCCGGCACGTCCGCCAAGCTGTCCTCGCGGCGCGTCGCGGGACTGTCCACAGTGTTCATCGAACCTCCCTGTCCGGTCTGCGCCGACAGCGCAGGAGAGACTCACGGGCGACTATCATCCACAACGCCGGACGCCACGGCAAGAAGCGCGATCAGTCGGTCTCACAAGAGCCCCAGAACGCGGCCCGTTGCTCAGCATCCGCTGAGCAACGAGCCGCGCACTTGGGGTCGGTCATGCCGCCTGGACGGTCTTGACTGCCGTCGTACGCCGGCCGGTGATCGACCGCCGCAGATCGGTCAGGATGCGCTGCAACAGCCTTGAGACCTGGACCTGCGTGACGCCGAGCTCGTCGGCGATCTGCTGCTGCGTCTTCTGCTCGTAGAAGCGCAGCTCCAGGATGCGCCGGTCACGATGCTTGAGGTTGCGGCAAGCAGGTCCGAGCACGGCGACGGTCTCGGCCCGATGGAATCCGAGCTCCTCACTGGGCAGCCGATCGATCCACGAGAACCCGGCGTCTCCCGGCGGGCTGTCGTTGAGCGAGTCGGGTGATGCGCAGCTGCCCGACTCGTGTGCCTCCAGCACGTCTTCCGTCGTGCAGCCGACCTCGTCCGCGATCTCGCTCGGAAGTGGCGGCCGCCCGAGCCGCTGGGTCAGGCTCTCCTCGGCAGCGCTGAGCCGCGGGCGGAGCTCCTGGATCCGGCGCGGCGGGCGCACCGTCCAGGTGGCATCCCGGAAGTAGCGCTTGAGCTCGCCGAGGATGCTGGGCACGGCGAAGACCAGGAGGTCGTCCCCTCGTTCCGGGTCGTAGCCGTGCACGGCCCTGGTGAGCGCCAGCGACGCGACCTGCTCGAGCTCTTCGAGCGGTTGGCCGCGGTTGCGATAGCGCGATGCCAACGCCTTCGCGACGGGGATGTTGAGCACGATCACCTGATCGAGGAGCAGCTGGCGCTCCTCCCCCTCGCAGGCGGCAGCTCGGCTGATCAAAGCGGCCGTGCGCTGCTTGCGGTCGTCGGGCTTCGCCTCCACCCGGTTGCGCAGGGGATCAAACGGCTGGTGGACGGGTATCGCAATTGCTGAGATGGACATGTTCTCCGACCTCCGAAGGTCGAGAGCAGTCGTGGCGGTTGGCTGGGCCACGCAATCGTCTGTGGAGTCCTACCCCGCGCAAACCGGGGTCAAACCTGACTTTGCTGACTTTATTTCAAACTAGAATGACCGCGAGGGGTCGAGCAGTGCCCCTGGGCGATCACCAGGCTGGCTCCACGTGATGGTGCCGGTCACCCGGACCTCGCTGACCACCGATGCCATCGGCAGGTCGAAGGCGATCGAAGCGCCGGTCGTGGCGACCCACGCACCGTCGATCGCGTCGTTGTCGAGGTAGAAGGTGGTCTCGTCGCCGTACGACGTGGGGCTCAGGTGGAAGTCGTCGACCTCCCACCATTCGACGTCGTCGACCTCGGCGCGTCGGCGCAGCTCGTCGAGCGGGTAGAGACCGGGACCGACATGGCCCGGGATGGCCACGGAGAAAGACGTGAGCCGGGTCGATCCGAGGTCGACAGGATCGATGCTCTCAACCCGCACGATCAACCAGGAGAGCGACGCCGGCTCTCCGTAGGACAAACCGATGGCACCCGGCCTCTCCTCGGTCACCTCGCACGGCAGATCGACGGTAACGGTGGCCTCGACGTCTCCACAGACGGTCAGGCTCAGCGTGGCGCTCGAGAGCTCGAGCAGCCGCTCACGGCGCTCGTTCTCGTCTTCGGCGAGAAAGTCCGGCGCGGCCTCTATCAGCCCTGCCCAACGGTCGAGGATCTCTTTGTCCTCGTCCGTCACGCCGGCAGGGGGGAGCGCCGCCGCGGCGTTCTGGTTCCAGGTCACTTGTGCCCCTTTGATGGCCCATCTCCCGAGCTGCACAGCTGCGTGCCGACTCGGAGAGACTAGGGGAGGCGAGATGCCTTATCGCTCAATTTGGCAGATTATCGCCTTCGTGTCGATCTCACTTGTGAGAACCAAAACCCTGTCCGCCCCGGCTTCTGGCCGGGGCGGGCGGTCGAGAAAGGGTCGTCGGGGCCTTTTCGGCGCTCAGCCGTCGAAGCGACCGGCGTCCATCACCTTGGACCAGGCCGCCACGAAGTCGGCCACGAACTTCTCCGCGGCGTCGTCGCTCGCGTAGACCTCGGCGAGGGCACGGAGCTGTGAGTTGGACCCGAAGACCAGGTCGACCCCGGTCGCCGTACGGGCGACTTCGCCGGTGGCCCGATCGCGACCCTCGTAGACGTGCTCGGCCGACTCCGACACCTTCCACTCCACGCTCATGTCGAGCAGGTTGGTGAAGAAGTCGGCCGTGAGGGCGCCGGGGCGGTCGGTGAAGACGCCGTGCGCGGTCTGGCCGAAGTTCGTGCCGAGCACCCGCATCCCGCCGACGAGCGCGGCCGTCTCGGGGGCGGACAGCTCGAGCATGTAGGCGCGGTCGACGAGGAGGGTCTCCGGCGGGAGCTTCTCGCCAGGGCGTACGTAGTTGCGGAACCCGTCGGCCCGCGGCTCGAGTACGGCGAACGACTCGACGTCGGTCTGCTCCTGGGTGGCGTCGGTGCGGCCTGGCCGGAACGGCACGGTGATGTCGACACCGCCGTCCTTGGCGGCCTTCTCGACGCCGGCGTTGCCGGCCAGCACGATCAGGTCCGCGATCGATACCTGCGCGCCGCCTGCGGCATTGAACTCCTCTTGGACCTGCGTCAGCGTCTGCAGCACCGTCGCCAGCTCGGCCGGGTTGTTGACGTCCCAGTCCTTCTGCGGGGCGAGGCGGATGCGGGCGCCGTTGGCGCCGCCGCGCTTGTCGGTCGTGCGGAAGGTCGACGCCGAGGCCCAGGCGGTCGAGACCAGCTGGGAGACGGTCAGCCCGCTGTCGAGCACCTTGGCCTTGAGCGCCGCCACGTCATCGTTGGACACCAGCTGCTGGTCGACCGCAGGCACCGGGTCCTGCCAGATCTGCGCCTCCGGCACCCAGGGGCCGAGGTAGCGCTCGACCGGCCCCATGTCGCGGTGGAGCAGCTTGTACCAAGCCTTGGCGAACGCCAGGCGGAACTCGTCTGGGTTCTCGTGGAACCGTCGCGAGATCGGCTCGTACGTCGGGTCGAACCTGAGCGCGAGGTCAGACGTCAGCATCGTGGGGAGCCGCATCGGGGAGTCCTCGGCCGGGCCGGGGATGATCGCCTCCGCATCCTTGGCGACCCACTGGTTGGCGCCGGCGGGGCTCTTGGTGAGCTCCCACTCGTGGCCGAAGAGCATGTCGAAGAAGCCGTTGTCCCACTTCGTCGGCTCGGGGGTCCAGGTGACCTCGAGGCCGCTGGTGATCGCGTCCGCGCCCTTGCCGCTGGCGTGCTCGCTCTTCCAGCCGAAGCCCTGCGCCTCGAGCGGCGCGCCCTCGGGCTCGACACCGACCAGGTCGGCGTCGCCCGCGCCGTGAGTCTTGCCGAAGGTGTGGCCGCCCGCGATGAGCGCGACGGTCTCCTCGTCGTTCATCGCCATTCGACGGAAGGTCTCGCGGATGTCGCGGGCCGACGCGAGCGGGTCGGGGTTGCCGCCCGGACCCTCGGGGTTGACGTAGATGAGGCCCATCTGGACCGCGCCCAGCTGCTCGGAGAGCTCGCGCTCGCCGCTGTAGCGCTCGTCGCCCAGCCAGGTGTCCTCCGGACCCCAGAAAATCTCCTCCGGCTCCCAGACGTCCTCGCGGCCGAAGCCGAAGCCGAAGGTCTCGAAGCCCATGTCCTCGAGGGCGACGTTGCCGGCCAGCACCAGGAGGTCGGCCCACGAGATCGCCTGGCCGTACTTCTTCTTCACCGGCCACAGCAGGCGACGGGCCTTGTCGAGGTTGCCGTTGTCGGGCCAGCTGTTGAGCGGCGCGAACCGCTGGTCGCCGGAGCCGGCGCCGCCGCGGCCGTCGTAGATCCGGTAGGTGCCGGCCGCGTGCCAGCTCAGCCGGATCATCAGGCCCCCGTAGTGACCGAAGTCGGCCGGCCACCACTCCTGCGAGGTGCGCAACACCTCGACGATGTCGCTCTTGAGCGCCTCGACATCGAGCGTCGAGAAGGCGGCGGCGTAGTCGAACTCCTCGCCCAACGGGTTGGACGCCGGCGCGTGTTGGTGGAGCACCCGCAGGTCGACCTGGTTGGGCCACCAGTCCTGGTTGGTGTGCGGCCGGCCGGCCTTCGCCGTCGGTGCGTCGAGCGCGGGGTTCTCGCTCTCGCTACCTTCGCTGGTCACGCCGTGTTCGACGGGGCAGTTCATGGGAAACCTTTCGGACGAGCTGGACAGGACGGGATGCGGTCAGGATCGTGGTGCGGAGCAGGCGGGGCAGGTGCCCCAGTAGATGACCTCGGCCTCGTCGATAACGAAGCCCTGGTCGTCGGCCGCGGTCAGGCACGGCATCTCACCGACGGCGCAGTCGACGTCGGAGATGGCGCCGCAGGCGCGGCACACGATGTGGTGGTGGTTGTCGCCGATGCGCGCCTCGTAGCGGGAGACCGATCCGGACGGCTGGATCCGGCGGATCAGGCCGGCCGCGGTCAGGGCACGCAGCCCGTCATACACAGCCTGGTGGGACACGTCGCCAACGAGCCCGTCGTGCGAGTCGTCGGCGCGGACCGCGCTGATGATGGCGTCGGTGTCGGCGTGCGGCAGCGCATGCACGGCCCCGAGCACGGCGACGCGCGGGCGGGTCACGCGGAGGTCGGCGGCACGCAGCATCTGCTCGTAGTCGGGCGCCGGGATCACAACTACAGTCCTATCGTCTTTTCTTGAATGATTCAAGACTGACTCGCCGACAGTTTCACCGACCGGCCGGTGAAACTCTCGCTGGGCGTGCGAAGGTTCATCGGCCAAGCGAGAGGTTTCGTGCTCCTAGGGTCTGTCCCGGGCAGTCCGACCGCCAGTCCCAGCGGACCAGGTGTTGCTCGACGAAGCCGCGCGCCTGCCAGCGCGCCCAGTTCCACTCCAACCAGTCGTCGTCGTGGCGGTCGCCGAGGTCGATCGCGCACGGCTCGAGGTCGGCCGGCAGGTCGCGGAGCACCGGGAGCGCGTCGTCGGAGAGGCCGGCCAGGTAGACCCAGTCGACCTCGCCCGAGGCGTCGTACCGGTCGAGGTTCTGGCGCGCGATCCACGCGTCGGGGTTCAGCGCGGCCAGACCCAGCAGGGCGGTGACCCCGGTCAGCAGGCCGAACCGCGGGAGCCAGGCGGCGCGCAGCGCGACGCCGCCCGCCATCGTCGCCAGGACCAGCAGACCGAGCCAGCCCTCGAAGACGTCGACCAGCAGTCGGAGCCGGGTGAAGCCGTAGGCGTCCTGGTAGACGCTCATCCGGTAGAGCGCGGACGCGACGACCACGAGGGTCGCGACGCACAACAGCCCGAGGGAGCCGCGGATCCAGGCCCGGTCGGCCGGAGTCTCGCGCGGGGCCTTGCGGGTCGCTGCCCACACGACGAGCAGGGTGAGGGCGGTCGCCACCGTGAGTTGGCCGAAGCCTTGATGGACGTACTCGGCGTAGGTCAGCCCCGTCGTGCGCTCGAGGTAGCCGTGGCCGCCGAAGATGACCGTCGCCTGGGCAACCAGGAACAGCACGAACACGGCGTCAACCACGAGCACCGGGGCGAGCCACTCGAAGCGGTGGGCGACGGGGCGCGATCGGCGGTCGCCGGCGCCGACGGTCGGCGGGTTCAGGGCCAGGTAGCCGCCCGCGAGCACGACCCCACCGACGAAGAACGCCACGAACGTGCGGAGGGCCAGGGCTTCCGACCCGAGGTCGGGGACGACGGCGCCGACCCACTCCGCGAACAGCGCGTCGGCCGACGAGAACAGCAGCGCGAAGACCAGGAGCCCGAGCAGCGAGACCACGGCGGTGCGGGCGACGGCCCCCTTGTTGCCCAGCCCGGTGACCAGTCGCAAGGTGCGGCCGAGCCACGGCAAGCCGCGGATGCCGGCCAGCGGCCACGACACCACCGAGAGCAGGAAGGTGGGCACCGAGCGGCCACGCACCAGACCGACCGCACACACACCGGCGCCGGCGAGCAGGCAGAGGACGGCGATCCACTCGGCATCGCGGATGACGACGACCGTCGACAGGGCGAAGCAGAGGGCCGCACACGTGAGGGTGAACGGGTCTCGACGGTTGCGACTCGAGGCGAGCAGCACGGCACCCGCGGAGACCAGGACCACGAACACGCCGAGGCCGAGATCGCGGTAGGGCAGCACGATCCCGGCGAGTACGCCGACGCCCAGCGCGCCGAGGAGCACCCGCAGGTTGCCGGGTAGCGACCGCTCCGGCCAGAAGTCGCCGAAGATCGAGTCCGTCAGCGCCGGCGGGGTGGTCGGCGCCGGGGACATCGGGGGCGGCGGTACGGCGATCGGCGGGGCGGTGGGCTCGGGCACGGGAATCTCCTCTGGCACGGTGCGGGACGGGGAAGGGACGAGCGGGAGGTCGGCGCGCACCTGGGCGCCGGACCGGCCCGGCTCGGGATCGACGAACCGGATGGTGCCGCCGTGCAGGTCGGTCACCCACCGGGCGATGGCGAGACCGAGTCCGGTGCCGCCACCCGTGTCGCCGGGCTCACTGAGGGTGCCGAACCGCTCGAACGCGCGCTCCCGGTGCTCGGGCGCGACACCATTGCCCTGATCGGAGACCTCGAGCAGCCAGCGGTCGCCGCGCACCCGGGCGCGGACCGCGACGATGCCGCCCGGCGGACTGTGCCTCGACGCGTTGTCCAGCAGGTTCGCGACGAGCTGGCGGAGTCGGGCGGGGTCGCCCTCGGCGGAGAGGCCGGGAGGATCGACGCGGACGTCGTACCTCACGTCGCGGCCGGCGACCCGGGCCTCGGCGACCGCCGCGTCGAGGAGCTGCCGGAGGTCGACGTGCTGCTGGGCGAGTGGCGCCTTGCCGGCGTCGACCCGCGAGAGGTCGAGCAGGTCGCCGACGAGGCCGGCCATCCGCTCGCCCTGGTCGAGTGCAGCGCGGAGGGTCACCGGGTCGGGCTCGGCGACGCCGTCCGCGAGGTTCTCGAGGACGGCGTTGAGCGCGGCGAGCGGGGTACGCAGCTCATGGCTGACGTTGGCGACCAGCTCGCGGCGCTGACGGTCCACGGCGGCGAGCTCCTCGGCCATCCGGTTGAACGCGTCGGCGAGCTCGCCGACCTCGTCCCGCGACGTTGCCGTGACCCGGACGTCGTGGAGGCCCGACGCCATCCGCCGCGCCGCGGCCGTCATCTCGCGCAGCGGCGAGGTCATGCCGACCGCGAGGAGCTGGGTGACCGCGAGCGCGAGCGCGACGGTCACCGGGATGCTGAGCCAGACCGGCACTCCCCCGGCCTCGCCGATCGTGGCGACGACCGCGGCGACGGTGACGCTGGCGACAACCAACAGGCCGAGCTTGACCTTGACCGAGCGGACCGGGTCGAGGAGGCTCACGGCTCCGACGTCCGGGCGGCCTCGAGGGCGTAGCCGACACCGTGCACGGTGCGGACGCGGTCGGCGCCGATCTTGGCCCGAAGCGCCTTGACGTGGCTGTCGACGGTGCGGGTGCCGGATGCGCCGGGCCAGCCCCACACGTCGGCCAGCAGCCGCTCGCGGGTCAGCACGGTGCCGGGCTCGGCGGCGAGGCAGACCAGCAGGTCGAACTCGGTCGGCGTCAGGTGCACCTCCTCGCCCGCGGCCCAGACGCGGCGGGCGCCCGCGTCGATCCGGAGGTCGCCCAGCTCGGTGGCGCTGCCGGTGCTCGCCAACGCTGCGGCGCGATCGACCCTGCGCAGCAGCGCGGCGATGCGAGCCACCAGTTCCCGCATCCGGAACGGCTTGGTGACGTAGTCGTCGGCTCCCAGTCCGAGACCGACCAGGATGTCGGTCTCGTCGTCACGCGCGGTCAGCATCAGCACCGGCACCGGACGCACGGCCTGGATCCGGCGGCACACCTCGTGCCCGTCGAACCCGGGCAGCATCACATCGAGTACGACGAGGTCCGGCTCGTGATCGGCGAAGGCCTGCACCGCGGCAGGACCGTCGTACGCCTGGGTGACGTCGTACCCCTCCGCCGTCAGGCGATCGCTCACCGCCCCGTTGATCACGGGCTCGTCCTCGACGACGAGGATCCGGCGGGTGGGTTCGGGCATGCCCCGAGCGTAGGAGCGTGCGGGGTCAGGATGACGGGACGACTCGTGGAGATCCTGTGCAGGTTGCGCCAACCCGCGTGGAGCTACCTCAGCAGCTTGGTCTTCTCGGCTTTGCCCCAGACGTCGACGCTCGCAAAGGCGACCTGCCCGCGCCTGCTGGCAGGAATCGTGAACTTGCCCCGCGCGGTGGACATCGCTCGCAGGTATGACCCCCTCGTGGGCATGTGCGCCGAATCCGGTCATATCCGCGTCGAGTCGGCCCGATTCGGTGGGGATTTCTCCCGATTCGGTTGGGATTTCTTCCGATTCGCCGGGGATTTCTCCCGATTCGCCGGGGATTTCTCCCGATTCGCGGGGCTTAGAGCCGGACCTCGAGGCCGTTGACGTCGATGCCGTACGGCAACCGAGCGCCCGTCAGCCGGGGGCCAGCCGCGAGCTTGGGAGTGGCCTGGCTGATCAACAAGCCGAGGAACGCCTGGCCGAGGAAGACCGACAGACCGGCGCCGGGACAGCCCTGCGGTCCATGGCTGAAGAAGTTGAACGCCAGTCCTCACCGGCGCTGCCGCTCACCCACTCCTCCGGTGCGAACCGGTCGGCGAAGGGGACCCGCTCGTGGTTGCCGTGGTTGAAGAGGTTGTGGATCAGCAGCTGGGTGCCGGCCGGCGTCTTCTGGCCGCTGACCCACCAATAGTCCTCGACCTGCACCCGCCCGAACAGCGGCGTCGTCGGCCACAGCCGCCGGCCGGCTTGAAGGTGTCCCGAGCCATCAGGGTGTTGCTGATGACGCGCGGGTCCGGGGTGAGCAGCCGCTTGCGGTCGACGACCGTCTTGGCCAGGGGCCCGTTGCGGCCGAAGCCGGACCCCTTGGCGCCCATCATCGGGCAGCCGACGTCGTTGTAGCTGCCATCGGCCGTGCGAGCCCGCTCGACGTCGGGCGGTGGGTCGCCCGCGGGCTCGTCCGGCCGGATGTCGTCGTGCTCGAACTGGTTGTGCTCACGCAGGTCGTCGCGGGCCTTGGCGAGGCTCGCGAGCTGCAGGTTGAGCGGGTTCAACGGGTTGACCATCGAGCACTCCTTTGTGCGTCACCAGCTCCTCTGGGGAAACAGAGGGCAGGGATGGCCAGGTGAACAGGACTGGGGCGTCCCAGGCTTCGCTCAACCGTTGAAGCCCACGTGCACGTGGTCGCTGTGCGTGGAGTCGGAGAAGTACTGACTGCCACCGCCATCGAGGTCCTCGGGTCCGCCCACCTGATGTGCGCCGGTGGTCGCCGCGAGCCGCATGACCCGTTCCACCAACCCGGCGGCGCCGGAGTCGACGACGAGCCGGTCGTCGACACTCCCGATGTCGTAGGCGTGACCGTCGGGATGGTTGCTGCGCCGGTCCGTGCCGAAGACCTGCACCGGATGGGCCGAGATCAGCACGCTGATGACGATCCGGTGCCGCTCCGACACAGCGAGCATGGACCGCAGCACAGCGTCTGACACCAGCCCGGCGGCGACGTCGACGCGACCGGCCCATGGCAATGAGATCCGATCGCTGCGCAGCACCTGGCGGATCAACGCGCCCGGATCCTCCAGCGCCGGGACCGGCTCGGCCGGGGTGACCGCATCGACCTGCCAGCCCGCACCGGCCTGACTGATCTCCACGGCGTACGTCGTACCGCCTCCGTCAACGAAGTCGGCCTCGACCAGGATGTTGGCCTTCGGCGGCAGGTATCCGAAGTACTGCGTGTACGTCACCTGCCGGACCTCGGGCAACGCCTCGACCGCCCTGGCGGCGACCCGCTTGGCTGGCCCATCGACCTCAGCGGGGTTCGGCCGGTAGCGGGTGGGCGCCGGAGGCGTTGGCGTCGGAGACGACTGGCTGGCGGTCGGAGGCGTCGCGGTGGTGCGTTCGGTCGTTCCCGCCGCGGCGGAGGGTGGCTCGGAGGCGGGTGGTTGGTCGGCGTCCGAGCACGCGACGAAAGCGGCGAAGGCCCCGACCAGGAGGATCGCGCCGACCGCCCGCGCCCCCCACACCGCTGCCATCTGGGAAGCGTAGGCGCCGGCCGAAGGTTTCCGGGACGATGACGCCGTGACCGTTGAGATCGACCTGACCTACCACGGCGACCCTGCGGGGATCGCCGCCATCGCGCGGACCGTCGAGGAGCGCCGCCACACGGGCGCAATGTGGGTGCCGGAGGGCGCGCACGACGCCTTCGTCTACCTGACGCTCGCCGCCGAGCACACCGAACGTATTCCGATCGGTACGTCGATCGCGCTCGCCTTCGCCCGGTCACCGATGGCGATGGCCTATCCGGCGTACGACGTCCACCGACTCTCAGGCGGCCGGTTCGTGCTCGGGCTCGGCTCGCAGATCAAGCCGCACATCGAGCGCCGCTATTCGATGCCGTGGTCGCGGCCGGCGGACCGGATGCGCGAGTACATCGCGGCCGTGCGGGCGATCTGGCGCACCTGGCAGACCGGCGACAAGCTGGACTTCCAGGGCGACTTCTACACGCACACCCTGATGCCGCCGCTGTTCAACCCCGGCCCCCTCCCCCACGCCTCGCCCGAGGTCTGGCTGGCCGGCGTCGGGCCGCGGATGGTCGCGACGGCCGGAGCGGTCGCCGACGGCTTCATCTGCCACCCCCTGCTGTCGCGCGGCTACTTGGCCGAGGTTCTCACCCCACAGCTGGAGGCCGGGCGGGCGAGCACGGGCGCAACCGGTGGCTTCACCGTCGCCGCGATGGCGATGGTCGCGACCGGCCGGACCGAGGAGGCGTTGGCCGCGGCGAAGGCCGGCACCAAGCGCCAGATCGGCTTTTACGCCTCCACGCCCGCCTACAAGCCGGTGCTCGACCATCACGGCTGGGGCGACCTGCACGCCGAGGCGCACGCGTTCACCAAGTCGGGGCGGTGGACCGAGCTCGGCGACCTGGTCGGCGACGAGGTCCTCGACACCCTGGCAGTGGTCGGTGAGATCGACGTCGTCGGCGCTGCCGTGCGCCAGCGGTTCGACGGGTTGGCGTCGCGAGTGATCCTTTCGATCCCGTACCAGGCCGACGACGAGCTCGGTCTCGACATCGCCAGCGCCTGACCGGGCGTCGATGAGGAGCGAGCGTCGGCCGTATCGAGACGCCGCAACATGCCCACGACCCGAGGCCGACGCACGGGTGCGCGCGTCTCGATACGCCCTCGCCCGCCGACCTCATCGAGGAACAGGCCGCCCAGCTCGGCCTGGGCGTCCAGCGCGCGTTCGACCCCGAGCTTCCGGTCACCAGCCTGGTCGACCTGGTGCGCTCGTTCCTCGACCGGGCGACGCACTCGGTCGTCGAGTAGGAGCCAGCGCAGCGAGCGACATGTCGAGACCCGGTGAGCTACCCACGGGCTCGACCTCGGCACTCGGGTCCGGGCGTCTCGATACGCCTTCGCCTGGTGGCTCGAGCTACACGACGACCGAAGACTCGAAGAAGCGACGCGGCACGTCGACCAGCATGGTGTCGATCTGCTCCTGCGTCCCGCCGTGCTCGAGGACGTAGGGGAACACGTCCTCGAACAGGTGGGTGTAGTGCCACTGCGGCAGGAATGGCATCAGTTCCGGGTCGATCCAGTCGATGTAGCAGGACGCGTCCTGGGACAACACCATCCGCTCGGCGTAGCCACGGCGCACCATCTCCAGCAGGGTGTCGGCCCGGGCCTCGAACGTGACCTCGAGATTGAGCCCGAACCGATCCATGCCGAGCACGAATCCGGCATCGGCGAGCGCGGACAGGTGATCACAGTCGGTGGAGTCGCCACTGTGGCCGAGGACGACCCGTCCGGGGTCGACGCCCTCCTCGTCGCAGATCACCCGCTTGACCTCGAGGCCGGACTCCGAGCCCGGGTGCGTGTGGACGGTGATCGGGACGCCCGTCTCCAGGTGCGCCTTCGCAACCGCGCGCATCACGCGCTCTACACCCGGGGACATGCCGTGATCGTCGACGGCGCACTTGAGCATCCCGGCACGCACTCCGGTGCCGGCGATCCCGTCCCGAATGTCCCCCACGAACAGGTCGACCATCGGGTCCGGGACCTCGACGCCGAGCACGTCCTTGAGCGCCGGGCCGCGGTGCGTGAAGAAGCGAGGCACCTCGTCGTAGGTGTAGACACCCGTCGCCACCACCAACTGGATCGGAACCTGCTCCATGATCCGCTGGATGCGCGGGATGTAGCGGCCGAGCCCGACGACGGTCGGGTCGACGATGGTGCGGACTCCGGCGTCGTGCGCGACCTGGAGCCGTCGTACGGCGTCCGCGACCCGGGCGTCCTCGTCGCCCCACTCCCCGGGGTAGTTCGTCTGCACCTCGGGCGTGGTGATGAAGACGTGCTCGTGCATCAGCGTCACGCCGAGGTCGGCGGTGTCGACCGCGCCACGGACGGTCTGGATCTCGGCCATGGCGCTAGCCAAGCACCTCGGGCACGAGCCCGACCATCGTGGCCAGGGAGGTGCCGAGCACCCGATGGACCTGGGTGCGGTCGAGTCGGCCCGACTCGAGCCACTCCCACAACGCCTGCCAGGCCAGCTCGCCGAAGCACGCGACGAGCGCCCGCGCGGCCGGCGGCGCCGCTGCCGGGTCGCTCACCATGGTCCGGAGGACGCCGTCGACGGTCACCTCCTGCATCTCGCGCACGACGCCCCTGATCACCGGGTCGCTGTGCGTGCCGGTGTGCACCCGCTGCAGGGCGAGGTAGGACTCCCGGTTGGCGTCGATCTCGTCCAACCACTCGTCGACCACCTGAGAGACGGCCGCCTGGAGGTCCTCGGAGGTCGCGAGGAGCCTGGTCAACACCGGCAGCGAAGGCGTCCGGACGGTCCGCTGGAGCACGGCGAGGTAGAGGTCCCGCTTCGACCCGAACTCGTGGTAGATCCACCCGCGATTGACGTCCGCCTCGGCCGCGATGGCGACGGTCGAGACCCTGTCGTAGTGAGTGCTCGCGAAGTGCCGGGCCGCCGCTCGCAGAATGCGATCCCGACGGTCCGTGAGCACGTCGGCCGACATGCGACTCAACCTACCGGCTGGATTGCAGGCTGCCGGCCGGACAGCAGTGGGAACATCCCAGGATGAGCGAGCAACTGCTGCTGCAGCAGTGGAGCGGGCGCTCGTCCGCGCCCACCTCGACGAGCCCGACGTACTGACCGATCTCGAGCTCCGACGGCTGCGCTACCTGATCTCGTTCGCCCGGCTCGGCGTCTTCGAACCCGGAGCTGCGGGACCCGACCGCTCACGCGGGCGCGGCGACCTCGACGTCACCGAGGAGCTGGCGCCGTGGCGCGCCGCGAGCAACGTGCCGGCCGAGCAGGCGTGGCTCAGGGTGCAGCGCGGCCGGTGATCCGCGGGAAAGCGCCGTCGATGAAGCCGCTGGTCGAGGCTGCGCGGGCATCACGTGCGCGGCTCAAGGACTGGCGGGACCGGCACTTCACGTGCGTGCGCTCAGGCGAGGCGCCGGAGCGGGCAGCTCGACACGTCCTCCTGGTCGGCGTAGAGCGGCAGCTCCTCGATCGTCGTCGTGAGCTCGTCCGGGGCGAAGAGGCGAGCCGGATCGAGGTAGTCGTCCTCGGTGAAGAACTCGCTGACGATCGCCCGGACCGGCGCGGATCCCGGCGTCAGGGTTCGCGCGACCGCGTCGCGGACGTAGCCCCGGCGCAGCGGGTGGAGCCGGGCCGAGGACGGGGTGTGGATCGTGTGCCAGCCGTGGAAGAACTCCTCCTCGGACAGCCGGTCGGGCTTGGGGAACCATGAGAAGTGGGTCAGGAGCTCGCCCGGCCCGACGGCCTGCGGCACCGACTCCGTCACCAGGTAGGCGTCACCCGGGACCTGCTCGACGAGGCCGGGCCACACATCGACAGACTCGACCCAGACCTCGGCGTAGCCGCGCAGCGTCGGCCCTTTGCCGAGCAGCAGGGTCGCCCCGGCCAGGTCAGCAGCGACCGAGACCTGCAGGGAACGGAGCCCCGGGACGTCCACGGACTTGGCCGCGGCAGCCGCCGCGTCGTCCCAGATCAACAGGTCGATCTTCTCCATGACGCCATCCTGCTGCATCAAGCGGCACGGAGGGCGGCGTGCTCGCCGAAGCTGCGCGCCGGGCGCCCCAGCGGTTCGCGTACGTCGTCACCTCCGGATCACCCGGGCGACGAACCGGCGCTCACCTTGGCTGCGTCGAGCTCATCGCGGAGACCGAGCCGGTCGGCGGCCCGCTCGATGGCGTCGAGGATGTCGGCCGGCGTGTGGTCGAGCAGCAATCGCACGTGCCGCGGGTCGGCAAGAGCGTCGACGAGTGCGCGCCCGAGGGCGCCGTCGTCGGACTCGATCAGTGCGACGAAGCTGGCCCGGGCGTCCTCGTCCATGCCGGCGAGGATGTCGGCGAACGGCTCGAGGACGTCGGCCGATCCGACAGCCTCGGTGACGATCGACGCGAGGGTGTCGCGGTCGAGGTCGGCGACCAGCGCCGGCGCCCTGGCCACGACCGTGTCCGGAAGGGCTCGCAGCAGCGGCACCAGGTCGACCCACAGCCCGCTCTCGGCGGCCGTTGCCAGGATCTCGCGCAGCACGCTCTCGTCGTGGAACGGTGCCATCGCGGCCAAGTCTGTCCGGCTCTGCTCGCTCATGCTGCGCACCACGGGCAGCAGCCGGGGCCACAGTCCGCCGTCGTTGACCGCGGCGACCAGCCCGGCCACGACTTCCTCGTCCATGCCGGCCACCAGGTCGGCAGCAACCCGTCTCGCCTCGTCGGGCAGTGCGTCGATGAGGGGCAGCAGGTCCGACCACTGCGCGGCGGCCGCGGCAGCAGGGATGATCTCGCCGAGCACTTCCGGCTGGTGGAAGACGGGGACGGCCGCGAGCCGCAGCCGGTGGGCCTCGCTCATCACGCCGACCACCGGCAGCAGGCTCTCCCAGATTCCGGCCGCGGACACCGCTGCGACCAGGCCCTCGATGACCTCCGGGCCCTGGTCCGCGACGACGTTGGCCACCGGACCACGGCGTACGTCGGACAGGTGCTCCAGCAGGTCCAGCGCCTCGGGCCACAGCTCGAGCTCGGACGCGTTCGCGAGGATGCCGGGCAACCGCTCCGGTGGGAGCAGGCCGAGCGCGTGGTCGAGCTTGTCCTTGTGCTCCAACACGAAGGCCGTGCGCAGCATCGCTTCGTCGCTGAGGGCGGTCATCGCAGCCACGATGGCGTGGTCGGGGACGAACGCGAGGAAGCGGCCCATCGTGACGTACTCCTCGCGCTTGCCCAGCTCGGTGGCAACAGGGACCACCAGCTCCTTCGGGACCCGGGAGATGATGTCCGCCACCCGGCGCGGGTCGAGATGGATCGTGACGTCGGCGAGGAAACCGGCCGGCAGCCGCTTGGCGACGTCGATCGCCTTGGCCGGGTCGACGGCGCCGGCGGCGCGCGCGCACAGCAGTGGGCCGAAGGACTTCATGGCGACCGAGGCGACCAACGGGGACGGAAGCATCTTGGCGCCGGCCGCGACGCGCTTCAGAGACTGCGCACCCGCGTCGAAGATGAAGTGGGTGACGCCCTCCCTCAGCGCGCGCAGTTCATCCGGCGGCACCGAGTCGAGATAAGCGAGGGTGGTGGGTTCGACGTCGATGAGGCGGGCGAGCTTGAGGATCTCGGCCGACGTCTCCAGCCGCCGGCTCACCCGAACAGCGCCTTCCGGACGGTTCCGCGCAGCACCTTGGGCACGAAGTTGAGGCCATTGTCGATCGCCGTCGCCAGCGCAGCCTCCTGGTCGCGCGTGGCGTCGCTGATGGCGGAGGTCAGGTGGTCGAGCTGTGCCTCACTCAGTGCGCTGAGGCCGGGTGGGAGCGGGCCACCGCAGAGGCGTTCCAGCTTGCTGTGCGTGCTGCTCATGGGATTCCTTCGTCGATCAGGTCGGGCGGGCCGTCCCGGGATCCTTGCACCTGGCGGCTTCGCCAGCGAGTAGCGTTCACCGGACCTGACATCCAGCGAGGGGCGCGAATTGGAGCTCAACCGCAGGGCGCTGCTGCGGTCCGCCGCGCGCGCGGCGAACCGGGTCAGCGTGACGCCGGTCGAGCGCGTGTCGCTGACGCGCGCGGTCCAGCGGCTCGGCGATCCGGGCGGCGCCACCGCGCTGCGGAACGCGGTCGACACCAAGGTGGTGCTGGTGACCGGCGCCTCGTCCGGGATCGGGCGGGCGACCGCGGTCCAGCTAGGCGCCGCGGGCGCCGTCGTCCTGCTGGTGGCGCGCAGCGAGGACCTGTTGGACGACGTACGCCGCGAGGTGGTCGCCGACGGAGGGGTGGCGCACACCTACCCGTGCGACCTGATCGACCTCGACGCAGTAGACACCCTCGTCAAGCAGGTGCTGGAGACGCACGGCCGCGTCGACGTCGTCGTGAACAGCGCCGGCCTGTCGATCCGCCGCAAGGTGAAGCACTCGGCGGACCGGTTCCACGACTTCGAGCGCCCGATGGCGCTGAACTACTTCGCCGCGATCCGCCTCGTGACCGGCCTGCTGCCCGGCATGGTCCAGCGGCGGAGCGGGCAGATCATCAACATCTCCAGCTGGGCGGTCCAGGTGCGCCCGTCGCGGTTCTCCGGCTACACGGCCTCCAAGGCCGCGCTCGAGGCATGGTCGGACTGCGTGCAGGGCGAGGTCCTCGACGACGGCATCGTCTTCACCAACGTCCGGATGCCCCTGGTGCGGACGCCGATGATCGCGCCCACCAAGATCTACCGACGCATCCCGGCCCTGACCCCGGACGAGGCGGCCGGGGTGGTCTGCAGCGCGGTCGTGAGCCGGGCGCGCCGAATCAGCCCGTTGGCGTCGCGCTTCATCAGCATCGCCGAGGCGATGAGTCCGAGTGCGGCTGACCGGATCCGCAAGAACGCGGTCTGATCGCGCAAGGCGCGCGCGGGAGGTAACTCAGAGTTGCGGGCGCTACCTGGGCCCTGTGACCGGTCATAGCGCCCGGACAGTCGCACGAACACTGAGTTACCCGCGCGGCGCGCCCGTCAGCGTGCCGAAGCGGCTTCGACCAAGGCGCGAAAAAGACCGGCGTCCGCAGCCACCTCGGGGTGCCACTGCACGGCGACGCACAACCGGTCACCGGCCGTCTCCATCGCCTCGAGCACTCCGTCGTCGGCCCAGGCGACCGCGGTGAATCCGGGGTGGTCACGCACCGACTGGTGGTGGTGGCACTGCACGGTGTGCGTGGTCCCGATCAGCGAAGCCAGCCGGCTCTCCGGCGCCAGGGACACCGAGGTGTCGCCGAAGACGCCGGGCGACGGGTTGTGACGGTCGTGGCCGACCAGGTCCGGGACGTGCTGGTCGAGAGTCCCCCCGGCGTGGACCGCCATCACCTGCATCCCCCGGCACACACCCAGCACCGGCAGGCCGGCGGCGTCTGCGGCGTCGAGAAGGGCCAGCTCCCACGCGTCCCGGTCCTCGCGCCAGTTGGTGGTGCGGTCGTGCGGCTCCTCGTCGTACCGCTGCGGCGAGACGTCCGCCCCGCCGCTGATCACCAGGCCGTCGAGCCGGGCGACGACGGCGACCGCCGCGTCGACGTACGGCGTCGACGGCGGCAGCAGCACCGGTACGCCGCCGGCCGCCTCGACGGCCCCGGCGTAGACGGTCGGCAGCAGGTCGGCGCGCTGGTCCCACACCCCCCACCGCGCCTGCTCGCGGTAGGTGCTGAGCCCGATCAGCGGTCTGCTCACGGTGCCCAATTCATAGGGGTGTGACGTAGGCGCCGGAGATGCCGCCGTCGACCAGGAACGTCGAGGCGGTGATGAACGACGACTCGTCCGAGGCCAGGAAGAGCACGGCGTTGGCCATCTCCTCGGGCTCGCCGAACCTGCCCATCGGCACGTGGACCAGCCGTCGGGCGGCGCGCTCCTCGTCCTTGGCGAACAGCTCCTGCAGCAGCGGCGTGTTCACCGGGCCGGGGCACAGCGCGTTGACGCGCACGCCCTGGCGGGCGAACTGCACCCCGAGCTCGCGGCTCATCGACAGCACCCCGCCCTTGGAGGCGGAGTAGGAGATCTGCGACGTGGCCGCACCCATCACGGCGACGAACGACGCCGTGTTGATGATCGAGCCCCTGCCCTGCTCGAGCATGTAGGGCAGCGCCGCCTTGCAGCAGAGGTAGACGCTGGTGAGGTTGACCTCCTGCACCCGGCGCCAGGCGTCGAGCTCGGTGTCGAGGATCGAGTCGTCGTCCGGCGGCGAGATCCCCGCGTTGTTGAAGGCGATGTCGACCGACCCGTAGGTGTCCTTCGCGGTCTTGAAGAGCGCGTCCACCTCGTCCTTGCTGGTCACGTCCACGTGGACGTACGTCAGGTTGTTCTCGGCGAAGCTCGGCGACGAGCTCCTCACCGCGGGCGTCGTCGACGTCGCCGATGACGACCTTGGCGCCCTCCTCCAGGAACCGGCGAACCGTCGCCAGCCCGATGCCGGAGCACCCTCCGGTGATGACGGCGACCCGTCCGTCCAGGCGTCCTGCCATGTCAGTTCCCTCTCAGTCCTGCGCGATGAAGACGTTCTTCTCCTCGGTGAACGCGTTGGGCGCGTCCGGTCCGAGCTCCCGGCCGAGGCCGGACTGCTTGTAGCCGCCGAAGGGCGTCCAGTAGCGCACCGACGAGTGCGAGTTCACGCTGAGGTTGCCGGCCTCGACCCCGCGCGCCACCCGCAGCGCCCGGCCGACGTCGCGGGTGAAGATCGAGCCGGACAGCCCGTACTCGGTGTCGTTGGCGAGCCGGACGGCGTCCTCCTCGTCGTCGAACGCCATCACCGCGACGACCGGTCCGAAGACCTCCTCGCGCCAGACCGCTGCCTGGGTGTCGTCGGTCGGGACCACCGTCGGCGGCAGCCAGAAGCCGTCGGACTCCGGCACCGGTCCGGTGAAGGCCGCCTCGACGCCGTCGAGGTAGCCCTCGACGGACTCCTTCTGCCTCGCCGAGACCAGCGGCCCCATCTCGCTGGCCTCGTCGGCGGGGTCGATCACCTTCATCGCTCCGACCGCGCTGCCGAGCCGGCCGACGAACTCGTCGTACGCCGACCGCTCCACCAGGATCCGCGACCGCGCGCAGCAGTCCTGGCCGGCGTTGTCGAAGACGGCGTACGGCGCGGTGGCCGCTGCCTTGGCGATGTCGGCGTCGGCGAAGACGATGTTGGCGCTCTTGCCGCCGAGCTCCAGGGTCACCCGCTTCACCTGGTCGGCGCAGCCGGCCATGATCCGCTTGCCGACCTCGGTGGAGCCGGTGAAGCAGACCTTGCGGACCAGCGGGTGGGTCACGAACCGCTCGCCCACCACCGAGCCCTTGCCGGGGATCACCGTGAACACGCCCGCGGGCAGGCCGGCCTCGAGCGCCAGCTCACCGAGCCGGATCGCGGTCAGCGGCGTGAGCTCGGCCGGCTTGAGGACCACCGTGTTGCCGGCCGCGAGCGCCGGCGCGAAGCCCCAGCCGGCGATCGGCATCGGGAAGTTCCAGGGCACGATCACGCCCACCACGCCGAGCGGCTCGTGGAACGTGAGGTCGATGCCGCCCGGCACCGGGATCTGCCGGCCGAACAGCGCTCCGGCGCGGCCGAGTAGTAGTTCAGGCAGTCGCGGACGTTGCCGGCCTCCCAGCGCGCGTTGCCGATGGTGTGCCCGGAGTTGGGGACCTCCAGCTGGGCGAGCTCCTCGAGGTGCGCGTCGACGACGCTCGGCGAAGGACCGCAGCAGCCGGGCCCGCTCTCCGGGCGCGACGTCGCGCCAGGCCGGGAACGCCTCCTGGGCGCGCTCGATCGCAGCGTCGGTCTCCTCGACCGAGGCCAAGGGGACGTCGGTCACCGGATGGCCGTCGCCGGGTTGATGACGGTGTAGCTGGACATGCCTTCCCTACATCCGCTCGAAGCTTCGCCGCAGCTCCCAGTCGGTGACAGCGGCACCGAAGGCGGCGAGCTCGACGTCGGCCATGTTCGTGTAGTGGTCGACGACCTCGTCCCCGAGCGCCGCGCGGGCGACCGCCGAGGAGTCGAAGGCGTCGCGGGCGTCGCGCAGGGACCCCGGCACCTTCGGGCGGCCGGAGGTGTAGGCGTTGCCCTCGAGCGCCGGCTCCAGCTCGAGCTCGCTGCTCGATCCCGTGCAGGCCGCCGGCCAGCATCGCCGCCAGGGCCAGGTAGGGGTTCACGTCGCCACCCGGCACCCGGTTCTCCATCCGGGCGCCGGCGCCGCGGCCGACCAGCCGGACCGCGCAGGTGCGGTTGTCCTCGCCCCAGGCGATCGTGGTCGGCGCGAACGAGCCGTCGGCGAACCGCTTGTAGGAGTTGATGTTCGGCGCGTAGAGGAGGGTGAGGTCCGGCATCGTGGCCAGCACGCCGGCGACGAACTGGTCGTAGAGCGCCGTGCGCTTCCCCGTCGCGTCGTCCCAGAAGACGATCCCGCCGTCCTGGCCGCGCAGCGACAGGTGGATGTGGCAGGAGTTGCCCTCGCGCTCGTTGAACTTCGCCATGAAGGTCAGCGACTTGCCGTGCTGCGCGGCGATCTCCTTGGCCGCCGTCTTGTAGACGGCGTGGTTGTCCGCGGTGACCAGCACGTCGTCGTACAGGAAGCCGATCTCGTGCTGGCCGAAGTTGCACTCGCCCTTGGCGCCCTCGACGTTCAGGCCGGCGGCGTACATGGTGTTGCGGATGTCGCGCAGCAGCGGCTCGACCCGGGTGGTGCCGAGGATCGAGTAGTCGACGTTGTACTGGTTGGCCGGGGTCAGTCCCTGGTAGCCGGCGTCGTGGGCCGCCTCGTAGGTGTCCTCGAAGACGATGAACTCCAGCTCGGTGCCGGCGAAGGCGGCGAAGCCGAGTGCGGCGGCCCGGTCCATCTGCCGTTTGAGGATCGACCGGGGCGACTGCAGCACCGGCGAGTGGTCGGGCCAGACCAGGTCGCACTGCACCATCGCGGTGGCCGGCAGGTGGGTGAGCAGCCGGATCGTGTCGAGGTCGAGGACGAACTCCATGTCGCCGTACCCGCGGTCCCACGAGGTGATCGCGTAGCCGGCCACCGTGTTCATGTCGATGTCGACGCCGAGCAGGTAGTTGCAGCCCTCGGTGCCGTGCTCGAGCGACGACGTCGAGGAAGTACCGCCCGTGCAGCCGCTTGCCCTGCAGCCGTCCCTGCATGTCGGTGAAGGCGACGACGACGGTGTCGACCTCGCCGCTCTCGATCGCCGCTCGCAAGGTGGCCACCGACAGGTGCCGGTCGTTGCGCATGGGCCTCGCTCTGGTTGTGCACCGTCTCCTATCCCAGCAGTCCGCGCAGCAGCGCGGCGGTGTCGTCACAGTGTTCTTCCATGGCCTTGCGTGCGCGATCCGGCTTGCCGGCGAGGATCGCCCGACGACGGCTGCGTGCTGCCGGTCGGAGTGATCGATGTTCGACGTCGAGCACCGGGATCGCCTGCAGCATGTCGTGCAGGACCCGCTGCACCTCGGTGACCGCTGCCACGAGCCGGGGCGACCCGGTCAGCGCCGCGATCGTCAGGTGCAGCCGAGAGTCCGCCTGCCGGTGCTCGGCGGGCCGGTCGACACTGTCCACGTCGTCGAGCGCGATCCGCAGCTGGTCGCGCGACGCGTCGTCCGAGGAGCGCATCCCGTTGCCGCAGGGCGGCGAGGTACGCAGGCGCCCGGCTCGATGATCCGCCGATACTCCAGCACGTCCAGCAGTCGGCGCGCACCTCCGCCGACACGCGTGCCGCCTTGCGTGCCGATGGCGTGCGCGGCCTCAGGGTGACCACGGTCCCGCCGCCGCGCCCCCGGCGAGTCTCCACCAGGCCGGCCTGTCGCAGCGCCGCCATCGCCTCGCGCAGCGTCGCCCTGGACACCCCGAGGCGCTCGGCCAGCTCCCGCTCCGTGCGGCAATGGGGATCCGAGCGGGTACACGCCGAGCCGGATCGCGGTCGCCAGCTGCTCCACGCAGCCCTCGAAGGCGTGGTGACCCCGGATCGGACGGAGCACCGCGTCCGGCAGCTGCGGATGGGGGGCCTCGGTCACGTGGGCAATCCTCCGAGCGGCTCGATCCTGTGTCAATCGCCGCTCTGCATATTGGTCTGATTTCAGGCCAAACCGGGCGGGGCTGTTTACAGGCCGCGGGCCGCGGGTCTACGTTCCTGCGAAGCGACTCGATCTGGTCCAGACGGAGGGTGCCCTCATGACCGACGAAAAGATCCACAACGAGGACGAAGCGCTCCTCGCCACGCTCGGGTACAAGCAGGAGCTGAACCGGACCTGGTCCGGGTTCTCCAACTTCGCCATCTCCTTCTCGATCATCTCCATCCTCGCCGGCTGCTTCACGACCTTCGGCCAGGGCTTCAACAACGGAGGCCCGGTCGCGATCTCGTGGGGGTGGCCGATCGTCTCGGTCTTCATCCTGATCATCGGGTTCACCATGTCCGAGCTGGTGTCGGCCTACCCGACCTCGGGTGGCATCTACTGGTGGGCTTCGAAGATGGGCGGGCCCAAGGCCGGCTTCTTCACGGGTTGGCTGAACCTGATCGGCCTGGTCGCGGTCACCGCCTCCGTTGCCTACGGCTGCGCCACCTTCATCGACCTGACCCTGAGCACGTTCTCCGAGTCCTTCGCCCTCGACTACTCGCTCAAGCGGGTGTTCGTGATCTTCCTCGTGCTGCTCGCGATCGCCTCGACGCTGAACATCTTCAGTGGGCACCTGATGGCGGTCATGAACAACGTGTCGGTCTGGTGGCACGTCGTGGGGGCCGCGTTCATCATCGTCGTCCTCTTCGTGGTGCCGGACCAGCACCAGAGCCTCAGCTACGTGTTCACCGAGAGGTTCAACAACTCCGGCTACGACGACGGGTCGAACGGCTCGATCACCTACTGGCTGCTGGTGGTCCCGTTCGGCCTCCTCCTCACCCAGTACACGATCACCGGCTTCGACGCCTCCGCCCACCTTTCGGAGGAGACGACGGCGGCGTCGGAGGGAGCGGCGAAAGGGATGTGGCGCTCGATCTTCTACTCGGCGATCGGCGGCTGGATCATCCTGCTCGCGTTCCTCTTCGCGATCCCTGACGACGCAGCCGGCAACCCGGACAACGCCGGGGTCGGAGCAGGAGGTGTCGCCTACATCTTCACCTCGGCCCTCGACTCCGACCTCGCGGCGACGATCCTGCTGGTGTCGGCGGTCGGACAGTTCTTCTGCACCACGGCGTGCATGACGAGCGCGTCGCGGATGACCTTCGCCTTCAGCCGGGACCGCGCGATCCCAGGCTCGTCCCTGTGGTCACGGGTCAACCCGCGGACCAAGGTCCCGGCGAACGCCGTGCTCCTCGTCGCGGTCGTCGCAGCCCTGATCACCTTGCCGGCGCTCGTCGAGGTCAACATCGGCACGAAGGAGGACCCGCTGATCGTCTCCCACGGCGTTCTACGCGGTGGTGTCGGTCGCCGTGATCGGGCTCTACCTGGCGTTCCTCATCCCGATCTGGCTTCGCTGGCGGATGGGCGACAGCTTCCAGCCCGGCAGCTGGACGCTGGGAGCGAAGTACAAGTGGATGAACCTGGTGGCCATCGTCGAGATCGCCATCATCAGCATCTACTTCGTCCTGCCGTTCGTCCCAGCGGGCAACCCGCTCAACGACGACTTCTCATGGAAGTTCGTCAACTACGCGCCGATCCTGACCCTCGGCTCGCTCCTACTGCTGGCGGTGTGGTGGTCGGTGTCGGCGAAGCACTGGTTCACCGGTCCGAAGCACACGATCGACCCGGCCGTCATCGAGGCCTACGACGACTGAGTGGACACCGACGGCGCCCAGCCCGGCCTGGACCGCCTGGCCGTGCTCTCGGGACGCTCCTGGCGGACAGCGAGCTGACCGGCGGGCTCACCAACCGCAACCTTCGGCGTCACCTCCACCGATGACGGCCCGCCGCTCGACCTCGTCGTGCGCTGCTCCACCAGCGTCACCGGCCTGCTCGGTATCGACCGCGACGCCGAGCACGAGAACACCCGCCGCGCGGCGGAGAGCGGCGTCGGTGCACAGGTCCTGGAGTACCGCCCCGAGTTGGGGATGCTGGCGATCAGCTACCTGCCCGGTCGGCCGCTGGACAACGCCGACCTCGCCGATCCGGCCGTCCTACGGCGAGCGGCCACGGCCTGCCGCCGGTTGCACGCCGGATCGCCGTTCGTCGGCGAGTTCGACATGTTCACCCGCCAGGCGGACTACCGCGTCACGGTCCGGGACCACGGCTTCGCGTTGCCGCCGACCTACGACGACCACGCGGACGCGTGGAACGACGTACGACGTGCGCTTGCCGTTGGTGGCCGGGCGACCGCCCCCTGCAACAACGACCTCCTCGCCGCGAACTTCATCGACGACGGCGATCGGGTCTGGCTGATCGACTACGAGTACTCGGGCAACAACGACCCGTTCTTCGAGCTCGGCAACACCACGACCGAGTGCGACTTTGCCGAGGAGCAGATCGACGCCTGGGTCGAGGCCTACCTCGGCGGCGCGCCGGACCGCGCGGATCTGGCCCGGGTGCGCCTGCAGGCGCTGTGCAGCGAGTACGGCTGGTCCCTCTGGGGGTTCATCCAGGCCGCGACCAGCCCGATCGACTACGACTTCACCGGCTGGGGACAGGCCCGGTTCGACAAGGCCGAAGCAACCTTCCGCAGCTCCCGGTTCCCGGAGCTCCTGCAGGACGCCGTCACGTGACCGACCTGCCCACGCGCGCCCGCGTCGTCATCATCGGCGGCGGGGTGATCGGCACCAGCGTCGCCTACCACCTCACCAGGCTCGGCTGGACCGACGTGCTGCTCATCGAGCAGGGCCGGCTCTCCTCCGGTACGACGTGGCACGCGGCGGGGTTGGTCGGACAGCTTCGGGCGTCCGAGAGCGGCACGCAGCTGGTGCGCTACTCCACCCAGCTCTACGCCGAGCTCGAGGCCGAGGTCGGGCTTTCCACCGGCTACAAGCGGTGCGGGGGCGTGACCGTCGCGCGCACCGCGGACCGGATGACCCAGCTCCGTCGGACGGCAGCAAGCGCGGATGCCTACGGGCTGGAGTGCAGCCTGCTCACGCCGGGCGAAGCCGGGGACCGCTATCCGGTCATGCAGGTCGACGACCTGGTCGGCGGGATCTGGCTGCCGGGCGATGCGACGGCCAACCCCACGGACCTGACCCAGGCGCTGGCGAAGGGCGCGCGGCTGGGAGGCGCCCGGATCGTCGAGAAGACGCGGGTCCTCGACGTACTCCTCGACGGGGGCACGGTCACCGGTGTGCGCACGGACGCCGGGGACGTCGAGGCCGAGATCGTCGTGAACTGCGCGGGACAGTGGGCCAAGCAGGTCGGCGCGATGGTCGGCGTGACGGTGCCGCTGCACTCCGCGGAGCACTTCTACGTCGTGACCGAGCCGTTCGACGGCGTCCGGCCCGACCTGCCGATCCTGCGCGACCCCGACGGCTACACCTACTTCAAGGAGGAGGTCGGCGGGCTGGTCGTCGGAGGTTTCGAGCCCGAGGCGAAGCCGTGGGTGGCGCCGGACCAGATCCCCTACCCGTTCGAGTTCCAGCTCCTCGAGGAGGACTGGGAGCACTTCTCGGTGCTGATGGAGAGCGCCATCCTGCGCATCCCCGCTCTCCAGGAGACGGGCGTGCGCAAGTTCTACAACGGCCCCGAGAGCTTCACGCCCGACAACCAGTTCCTCCTCGGCCCGGCGCCCGAGGTCCGAAACTTCTACGTCGGCGCCGGTTTCAACTCCGTGGGCATCGCGTCCGCCGGCGGCGCCGGACGCGCGCTGGCCGAGTGGATCGTCGAGGGCGAGGCGACGTCGGACCTCACGGCCGTCGACATCCGCCGGTTCGCGCGGTTCAACGGCAACAGCCAGTGGCTGCGCGACCGGGTAGCGGAGGTGCTCGGGTTGCACTACGAGATCCCCTGGCCCAACCGCGAGATGCGGACGGCGCGGCCGTTCCGGCGTTCACCGCTCTACCGCGTGCTCGAGGAAGCGAACGCGAACTTCGGCAGCAAGATGGGCTGGGAGCGCGCGAACTTCTTCGCCCCCGCCGGCGACGCACCCGAGATCGAGTACACCTGGTCGAAGCCGAACTGGCTGCCGTGGGTCGCCGCCGAGCACGTCAACACCCGCACCGCGGTCACGGTGTTCGACCAGTCGTCGTTCTCCAAGTACGTCGTCCTGGGCCCCGACGCCGAACCCGCCCTTCAATGGCTGTGTACGGCGGACGTCGCCGTGCCGCCCGGACGCACCGTCTACACCGGCCTGCTCAACGCCCGCGGCACCTACGAGTCCGACCTCACCGTCACCCGGGTCGGCCCGACGGAGTACCTGCTGGTCAGCAGTGCCGCGACGACGGAACGGGACCAGGACCACATCAGGCGGAACCTGCCGCCGGGCACCGCGGCGTCGGTCATCGACGTGACCTCTCGCCATGCCGTGCTGGGCGTGATGGGCCCGCAGGCCCGTGACCTCCTGTCGCGGCTGACGAGAACCGACCTGTCGAACGAGGCGTTCCCTTTCGGCTCGAGCCGGGAGATCGACCTCGGCTACGCCACCGTCCGCGCCACCCGGATCACCTACGTCGGTGAGCTCGGCTGGGAGCTGTACGTCCCCGTCGAGTTCGCGGTCGGCGTGCACGAGGAGCTGATGTCAGTGGGTGCCGACCTCGGCGTCACCAACGGCGGCTACTACGCAATCGACTCCCTCCGCCTCGAGAAGGGCTACCGGGCGTTCGGCCGCGAGCTGACTCCTGACTACACCCCTGGTGACGCGGGCCTGCTCTTCGCCTGCAAGCTGAAGACGGACATCCCCTTCCTGGGGCGGGAGGCCGTCGAGCAGGCCCGGGCGTCCGGCGCCCGCCGCAAGCTGGTCTCCTTCGTGGTCGACGACCCCGAGGCGATGCTGTGGGGAGGCGAGCTCGTGCTTAGGGACGGCATCGCTGCCGGACAGGTCACCTCGGCTGCCTGGGGTGCGACGGTCGGCGCGGGCGTCGGCCTCGCCTACATCTGGGATCCGGATGGCGGACCGGTCGACGCGGACTGGGTCGGGGCAGCGTCGTACGACGTGGCGATCGGCGCCGACGTACGCCGGATCTCGGTGTCGCACCGGCCCCCGGTCGACCCGGACGGCCTCCGGGTCAAGTCCTGATCTCGCCGTCTGAAACTCGCGTTTCAGTTAAATGTCTCGCTGCAACCATTGACTCAGTGACGCCCGTCACCCTAACCTTCCGCATAGCGTTAGATTCTTTCCGTATTGCGGAATAGCAAGCGGAACAGTGCCAGTGAAGAAGGTGCCCGGTGACCACATCTCCAACCGTCAAGGCCAAGCAGCAGCGGCGCAAGCACCCCGTGGACGAGGTCCTCCCCATCCCGAAGCTTGCGATCTACGGCTTTCAGCACGTGCTCGCGTTCTACGCCGGAGCGGTCATCGTGCCGATCCTGTTGGCGAACGCCATCGGCCTCTCCCAGGAGCAGCTGATCCACCTGATCAACGCCGACCTCTTCACCTGCGGCATCGCGTCGATCATCCAGTCGGTGGGGTTCTGGAAGGTGGGTGTCCGTCTCCCGCTCCTCCAGGGCGTCACCTTCACCGCCGTCTCCCCGATGATCGCGATCGCCGCGGCTGCCGAGAGCGGCACGGACGGCCTCCTCACGATCTACGGCGCCGTGATCGTCGCCGGGCTCTTCACCTTCCTGATCGCACCGTTCTTCAGCCGCTTCATCAGGTTCTTCCCGCCGGTCGTGACCGGCTCGGTGATCACGATCATCGGCATCGCGCTGCTGCCGGTGGCGGCGGCCGACGCCACCGGCGGCGCCGGCCCGATGTCCGACCCGACCAACGGCAGGTACATGGCCTACGCGCTCGGCACGTTGGCGCTCATCGTCTTGATCCAGCGGGTGTTCAAGGGCTTCATGGCCACGGTCGCCGTACTCCTCGGCCTCGTGATCGGGACGCTCGTCGCCTGGGCACTCGGCGACGCCCACTTCGACTCGGTCGGCGGCTCCGGCTGGGTCGGTGTGACGACGCCGTTCCACTTCGGCTGGCCGCAGTTCTCGCTCGCCGCGATCATCTCGATGATCGTCGTCATGCTGATCACCGCCGTGGAGACCACTGGCGACGTGTTCGCCACCGGCGAGATCGTGGAGAAGCGGGTCGGCAAGGACGACGTCGCCCGCGCACTGCGGGCCGACGGCCTGGCCACCAGCCTCGGCGGCGTCTTCAACTCCTTCCCCTACACCTGCTTCGCCGAGAACGTCGGCCTGGTGCGGCTGACCCAGGTGAAGAGCCGGTTCGTCGTGGCCGCGGCGGGTGTCTTCATGATCGTGATCGGCCTCGTGCCCAAGGCGGGCGCGATCGTCGCCGGCATCCCCCACCCGGTCCTCGGCGGCGCTGCACTGGCGATGTTCGCCACCGTCGCGGTCGTCGGCTTCCAGATCCTGTCCCGCGTCGACTTCCACGACCACCGCAACGTCGTCATCGTCGCGACCAGCGTCGGCCTCGCGATGTACGTCACCGCGCAGCCGCAGGTCGCGCAGGCCGTGCCGAGCTGGGCCGAGATCATCCTGGGCAGCGGCATCACCCTCGGCAGCATCACCGCCATCGTGCTGAACATCGTGTTCCACCACATCGGCGTGGGTCGCGGCCCGGCCGTCGCCGGCCGGCCCGGTGACGCCGTTCGCCTCAGCGAGGTCAACGAGATGAAGAAGGCGGAGTTCGTCGAGACGTTCGCCGGCCTCTTCCAGGGCCCGCGATGGGTCGTCGAGCGGGCCTACAGCGCCCGGCCGTTCGGCGACACCCACGCACTGCGCCGCGCGTTCCAGGAGGCGCTCTTCTCCGCTTCACTCCAGGAGCAGCGTCAGCTGATCGAGGCCTACCCGGAGCTGGGGTCGCGGATGGTGGCTGACGGCCTCATCGGCGAGGAATCCTTCAACGACCAGTCGGCGCGCGGCCTGACGCGGCTCGGCGACACCGAGCACGAGGAGCTCGCCGAGCTGACCGAGACCTACCGTGAGCGGTTCGGCTTCCCCCTGGTCGTCTCCGTCCGGGACGCCGACTCCTTCGACAAGATCCTCGAGCAGGGCCGCGCCCGTCTGGACAACTGCGAGAACCAGGAGCACGCCGCGGCCCTGATCGAGATCGCCAAGATCGCGGGTTATCGCTTCGACGACTTCCTGTCGGCGGCCGACCCGATCCACTCTGCGAGGACCCGATGGGCAATCAAGAACTGACCGTGAACGGAGAGGTCGTCGCGCTCGGCGACCTCCCCGCTTACACCACCGCCCTCGACTGGTTGCGCCGGCTCGGCGCCACCGGCGCGAAGGAGGGGTGCGCCGAGGGCGAGTGTGGCGCCTGCTCGATCCTGGTCGCCCGGCCGGGCGTGGAGACGGCCACCGAGTGGGTGCCGATCAACGCCTGCCTGGTGCCGGCGGTCTCGCTGGACGGCCAGGAGGTCGTCACGGCAGAGGGACTCGGTACGACGGACGCGCTGCACCCGGTCCAGCACGAGATGGCGGTGCGGGGTGGCTCGCAGTGCGGCTACTGCACGCCGGGCTTCATCTGCAGCATGGCGGGCGAGTACTACCGCTCCGGCCGCATGCCGGGTGCCGATGGATGTGCGGACGCCGAGCACGGTCCCAACGGTTTCGACCTGCACGCGCTGAGCGGCAACCTCTGTCGCTGCACGGGCTACCGGCCGATCCGCGACGCGGCGTACGCGCTGGGTACTCCCGCCGTCGACGACGCCCTCGCCGTACGACGTGCCTCGGCACCGCCGCCGGCGGTGCGCACGCGGATGGCCGGGTTCGCCCGCGCCACCACGCTCGACGAGGCATTCGACCTGATCGACGACGGCGCCATCGTGGTCGCCGGGTCCACCGACTGGGGCGTCGAGGTCAACCTCCGCGGCACCCGGGCTCCGCTGACGGTCGCCATCGACCGGCTCGACGAGCTGCGCACCTTCGACGTCCGGGACGACGTGATCGAGATCGGCGCCGCCCTGGGCCTCAGCGAGATCGAGCGTCGGCTGGCCGGTCGCGTGCCGCTGCTCAGCGAGCTGTTCCCCCAGTTCGCCTCGCGACTGATCCGCAACGGCGCGACGATCGGTGGCAACCTCGGGACGGGGTCGCCCATCGGCGACACCCCACCGGCCCTGCTGGCTCTCGAGGCGACAGTCATGCTCGCGTCGCGCACCGGCGACCGCGAGGTCCCGCTGGCCGACTACTTCACCGGCTACCGGCAGAGCGTGCGCGAGCCCGGCGAGCTGATCCGGGCGGTCCGCGTCCCGCTCCCCCTCGCCCGGGTAGCGGCCTTCCAGAAGATCGCCAAGCGCCGCTTCGACGACATCTCCAGCGTCGCCGTCGGCTTCGCGCTCGACGTCGAGGACGGCGTCGTGACCCGCGCGGCGATCGGGCTGGGCGGCGTCGCCGCGACGCCGATCCGGGCAACCGCGACCGAGCGGGCGCTCGTCGGGCGGCCGTGGTCGCACCAGACGGTGCGGGCTGCCGCGAAGCTGATGGCGGCGGAGGGCACGCCGATGAGCGACCATCGGGCGAGCGCGCCGTACCGCTCCGCGATGCTCGGCCAGGCGCTGCTCCGGCTCTACGCAGCCAACACCGACCGGAAGGAAGTCTCGGCATGAGCCACCTGTCCGAGCGGCCCGACAACCCCGTCGTCGGGCAGTCGCTCCACCACGAGAGCGCGGCCCTGCACGTCACCGGCGAAGCGCTCTACACCGACGACCTGGTCAAGCGGACGGTCGGCGTGCTGCACGCCTGGCCGGTGCAGGCACCGCACGCCCACGCGCTGGTGACGGCTCTCGACCCGGCTCCGGCGTACGGCGTCGACGGCGTCGTGCGGGTGCTCACGGCCGCTGACGTGCCGGGGGTCAACGACGCCGGCATCAAGCACGACGAGCCGCTGTTCCCGAGCGAGGTCATGTTCCACGGCCATGCGGTCTGCTGGGTCCTCGGCGAGACGCTCGAGGCCGCGCGCCTCGGTGCTGGAGCGGTCGCGGTCTCTTACGAGCCGCTGCCTGCGCTCGTCTCCGCCCGCGAGGCGATCGCGGCCGGGAGCTTCCAGGGCGCGCACAAGGAGCTCGCGCGCGGCGACGTCGCCGCCGGCTTCGCCGCTTCGGAGCACGTCTTCGAGGGCGAGTTCGAGTTCGCGGGGCAGGAGCATTTCTACCTGGAGACGCACTGCTCGCTCGCGCAGGTGGACGAGGGCGGCCAGGTGTTCGTCCAGTCCAGCACCCAGCATCCGACCGAGACGCAGGAGATCGTGGCGCACGTGCTGGGGCTCTCCAGCCACGAGGTCACCGTGCAGTGCCTGCGGATGGGTGGCGCGTTCGGCGGCAAGGAGATGCAGCCGCACGGGTACGCCGCCATCGCCGCCCTGGGCGCGACGCTCACCGGTCGCCCGGTGCGGCTGCGGCTCAACCGCACGCAGGACCTGACCATGTCCGGCAAGCGGCACGGCTTCTACTCGAGGTGGAAGGTCGGCTTCGACGCCGACGGGATGCTGCAGGTGCTCGACGCCCACTTGTACGCCGACGGCGGCTGGAGCCTCGACCTGTCCGAGCCCGTGCTCGCCCGCGCGATGTGCCACATCGACAATGCGTACTGGATCCCGAACGTCCGGCTCGAAGGCCGGATCGCCAAGTCCAACAAGACGTCGCAGACGGCGTTCCGCGGGTTCGGCGGGCCGCAGGGCATGCTCATCATCGAGGACCTGCTCGGCCGGTGCGCCCCGCTGCTGGGCGTCGACGCCGGCGAGCTGCGCCGGCGCAACTTCTACCGGTCCGGCCAGGCGACGCCGTACGGCATGCCGGTGCGGCACGCGGAGCGGATCGGGGTCGCCTGGCAGCAGGTCCTGGACGACAGCGACTTCGAGGCGCGCAGCCTCGAGATCGCGTCGTTCAACGCCCAGCACGAGCACGTGAAGCGCGCGCTCGCGATCACGCCGGTGAAGTTCGGCATCTCGTTCAACCTCACGGCCTTCAACCAGGCCGGCGCACTCGTGCACGTCTACAAGGACGGCTCGGTCCTCATCAACCACGGCGGCACCGAGATGGGCCAGGGGCTGCACACGAAGATGCTGCAGGTCGCCGCCACGACGTTGGGCGTCCCCCTGCGCAAGGTGCGGCTCGCCCCGACGCGAACGGACAAGGTGCCGAACACCTCGGCCACCGCGGCGTCGTCGGGTGCCGACCTCAACGGCGCCGCGATCAAGAACGCCTGCGAGCAGATCCTGGCGCGCATGGTCGAGGTCCCCGGCGATACGTGGGAGGAGCGCGTGCACAACGCTTACTTCCAACGCATCCAACTGTGGGCGGCCGGCTTCTACAAGACCGAGGGGCTGCACTGGGACGTCGCGGCGATGAAGGGCGAGCCCTTCAAGTACTTCGCGTACGGCGTCGCCGCGTCCGAGGTCGAGGTCGACGGCTTCACCGGTGCCTACGCCCTGCGCCGCGTCGACATCGTGCACGACGTGGGCGACAGTCTCTCGCCGATGATCGACATCGGTCAGATCGAGGGCGGCTTCGTCCAGGGCGCCGGCTGGCTGACCCTCGAGGACCTTCGCTGGGACGAGTCCGACGGGCCCGGTCGCGGGCGGCTGCTCACGCAAGCGGCGTCGACGTACAAGCTCCCGAGCTTCTCCGAGATGCCCGAGGTCTTCAACGTCCAGCTGTTGCAACAGGCACACGAGGACGGCGCGGTCTACGGCTCGAAGGCTGTCGGCGAGCCGCCGCTGATGCTGGCGTTCTCGGTGCGGGAGGCTTTGCGTCAGGCGTGCGCGGCATTCGGGCCGGACGGAACGTCGATCGACCTCGCGTCGCCAGCGACGCCGGAAGCCGTGTACTGGGCGATCGAGGCGGCGCGCACGACTCCGGCCGTCTCGCCCGACCGGGCGGTTCAGCTCGTCGAAGCCCTGGTGTGAGTCGTGGACTGGATCAAGGCGGTCGAGCGGCTGCGGCGGGAACGGGAGCCCGGTGTCCTGGTGACGGTGGCCGAGGTCCGCGGTCATGCACCCCGCGACGCCGGCGCCAAGATGGTCGTCGGTGTCGCGCAGACGTGGGACACCGTCGGCGGCGGCAACCTCGAGGCGGTCGCGATCGAGCGGGCTCGTGAGCTGATGGCAGCGGGCACCACCACACCGGAGATGGTGACGTCGGCGCTCTCCGACAAGGCGCCCTTCCAGCACGGGGTGCAGTGCTGCGGCGGCGAGGTGACGCTGCTGCTCGAGCCGCTGCCCGTCGTACCGGCCGTCGCGATCTTCGGAATGGGTCACGTCGGGCTCGAGCTGGCGCGGATCCTGGCGCGCCACGACCTCGAGCTCCACCTCGTCGACTCGCGGGCGTCCGAGCTGACGGACGACCGGCTGGCAGTCCTGGCCGACGCGCGAGCCAACATGACGGTGCACCAGGTCCCGGTCCTTCCCGAGCTGGTGCTTGCCGAGCTGCCCGTCGGCACGCACGTCGTGGTGATGACCCACGACCACGCCGAGGACGCGGCCCTCTGCGACGCGGCGCTCCGCACGGACGGGCTCGGCTCGATCGGTCTGATCGGCTCGACTGCCAAGTGGACGCGGTTCCAGCAGAAGCTCGCCGCGGAAGGCCACCCGCCCGACCACATCGCGCGGATCGCCACGCCCATCGGGCTTCCTGGCCTCGGCGGTAAGGAGCCCGCCACTATCGCCGTCAGCGTCGCCGCGTCACTATTGCTTGAACTCGAACGAGAGGTCGTGAACGCATGACGCTCTTCCGTGCGACCGTCCTGGACACCCCGGACAACCCCTTCTCCGGTGCCGCGCTCCGCGCGTCGTCGGACGAGGGCGTTCACGTGCGAGACGGCGTGATCGTGGCCCGCGGCCCGTTCGCATCCTTCGACCTTCGCGACAAGGAGGTCGTCCACCTCGAGGACGGTCTCCTGTTGCCCGGGTTCGTCGACACCCACGTCCACTACCCGCAGGTGCGGGCGATCGGCGGCCTCGGCATGCCGCTGCTCGACTGGCTCGAGCAGTGCGCCCTGCCAGAGGAGGCACGCCTCGCCGACAGCGACTACGCACGACAGGTCGCCTCGGAGTTCGTGAGCGGCCTGACCTCCGCCGGCACCACGACCGCCATGGTGTTCGGCGCGCACTTCGCCGACGCCATGGACGTCCTGTTCACCGAGGCCGCCCGGGCCGGGCTGCGGATCACCTCCGGACTCGTCGTGAGCGACCGGTTGCTTCGTGACGAGCTGCTGACCACGCCCGAGCGGGCGTACGACGAAGGCCTCGCGCTCGCCCGGCGCTGGCACGGCGTCGGGCGGGCGCGGTACGCCGTCATCCCCCGCTTCTCCCTGTCCTGCAGCGACGGTCTGCTCGAGTCGTGCGCGGCGCTGCTCAAGGACGTCGAGGACTGTTGGTTCACCTCCCACATCAACGAGAACACCCGCGAGATCGCGACCGTCGCCCAACTGTTCGGGCTCTCGCACTACCTGGACACCTACGACCAACACCAGCTGGTCGGCCGCCGCAGCATCCTGGCGCACAACGTGCATCCCACCGATGCCGAGCTGCACGTCCTCGCCGAGCGCAACGCAACGGTCTCCCACTGCCCGAGCAGCAACGCGGCACTGGGCAGCGGCCTCTTCCCGCTGGCCCGTCACCTGGCGTACGGCGTCCGGGTCGCTCTCGGCTCCGACGTCGGCGCCGGCACCGGCTTCTCGCTGCTCAAGGAAGGACTCCAGGCCTACTTCATGCAGCAGCTGCTGGCCGAGCACGGCTACCACCTGGAGGCCGCACACCTGCTCCACCTCGCCACCGCGGCCGGCGCCGATGCGCTCGGCATGGCCGACCACGTCGGAGATCTGAGCGTCGGGAAACGGTTCGACGCCCAGTGGATTCGGCCCGCGACCGGCAGCACCTTCGACGTCGCGCTCCGCAACGCCGCCGGCCCCGAGGACGCCCTCGCCAAGACTTTCGCCCTCGGCACCTCTGCTGACGTGGCCACCGTCTGGATCGACGGGTCGGTCGTCGAGTAGCCCGAGCCGCACCGACCGTCGAGCGCGTGAACGCAGACCCTGTCGCTCTCCAGATACCGACACCGATCGACCGGCCGGAGGTCCACGGGGAGGACGACCACCACCTCCTGCTCGACCTCACCGATACCTCGGGCAGACGAGCGCTCCTGCGCTGCGAGGCCGAATCGGGCACCTGCGAGGTTCCCCGGATGCTGAGGCACAGCGCCCTGGTTCCAGCCTGATCATCGTCGTCGCGGCAGCAGTTTCCTACCTCCACGAGTCGGGAACATGTGCTTCGTAGGTAGGAGCGCGGGAAGCCGATGCCAGAGAGTTGCGTTTGTGGAGAACCGGCACAGGAGCGTAGCTCGGAACCCGATGAGGTCGCCTGACGTCAGCCGACGTGCCAGTAGCGGTTGACGAGTTCCTCGCGCGCGGCGTCGTTCTTGGTCATCTTCTTCATCTGTGCGGCGGCGTCGGCCTCGCGGAGCCGGTCGAGCACCGCGTCGATGAGCTCGCTGGGAAACACGCCGTCGGCCTCGAACGTCGCCCGGTCGCTCGCGAGCGCATCGGCTGACTCACGCGCACGAGGACGGCAGCTGTTCGAAATCGTCGTGGTCGTCGGTGTTGAGTCGCGCGGCCTGCTCCAGACTGTCGGGGTCGCTCAGACCTCGCCTAGCCGCAACGGCCATGCCGGCCAGGAGTAGGTGGACGTCGGCCGAGCCGTCGCTGAGCCGGAGCTCGACCGTCTGGGGGTGGATGGCCGGCTCGGAGATCGACTCAGAGCTGCCGGGGTTGGCGTGGGCGACCATGCCCGGCAGCACGTCACCTACCCAGGCCAGGGGCACTCGGACCAGTCCGGTGCGGTCGGTCTCGCCCCAACAAATACCCTCCGGCGACTCGTCACCGTCGATGAAGCGCAGGTACGACGTCGGCACGGTGTTGCCGAAGGCCGTCAGTGCCTTGGCCGCCGACAGGTACCCGGCGATCAGCCGCCGTGCGGTGTCGTTGATGCCGTCCTCACCCACGATCGCGTTGGTGCCGTCGCTCACGAGCCTGGTGTGGATGTGCAACCCGCTGCCCGCCCCGTCGCTGCTGACCGAGGGGGCGAAAGTCGCCTCGACGCCGTGCGCGTGGGCGACCTCGCGCACGACCCACTTGGCGAGGACGAGGGCGTCCGCGGCCTGCTCCACAGGCACGGGCCAGAACTCGATCTCGTGCTGCACCAGCTGCCGCTCGTCCTCAAGGATGTTCCCGACCTCGCCATGGGCGTACTTCAGCTTGATGCCCATCGCGGAGAGGTGGCCCAAGACCTGCTCGCGCACCTGCTGGCCCTTCGAGAACGGCGCCGACTCCTGGTAGCCGCGCTCTTCCTCCACCGGGAAGATCCGTTCGACCTCGTCGACGAGGTAGTACTCCAGCTCTCCGAACGCCTCGAGGATCATCCCGGTCTCCTCGGTGAGCACCTCAGCGGCCCGACGGACGATCTGTTCGTGCGCGTGAGGCAGAGGTTTGCCGTCCTCGTCGTAGAAGGAGCAGAGCACGTCGAGAGAGGTGCGCTCCCCGAACGGGTTCAAGAAGGCCGTGCGATGACGCGGCACGATGTAGACGTCACTGGCCTGGGTCGCAGTGCCCTCGAAGATGCTGGACCCGTCGACCCTCTCGCCCCTGGTCAGCACCTGGACGAGGTGCTCGCGCGAGTTGATGACGAACGCGATCGTCTTAAGACGCCCGTCTCCCCCGATGTAGCGCAGGTTCACCTGGCGCAGCTCCAGCTGCTCCGCGGCTTGGACCAGGTCGCTGCACGTGAAGTCGGCCGCGGGCTTCCCGAGCAGGCGCACAAGCGGATGAGGTTCGAAGACATCAGTGGGCATGCCCCGGTTCTACCAGCATGGGCATAAGGGACATGGGGCGATGGGCGCCGGTGGTACGTATTCCTCGAACGCTCCACGTCGCGCCGGTCGACCGTTCTCGCAACCCCGGTTGCAAGGCGTGCACCGACGCCGGCTACGGCGCTGTACTCGCCGGGACGAGGCCGCGACACCCTCGACTGATCTGGTCGAACGAAACGTCGCCCCCGATGCCACACTGCTCTCGAACAGGACAGCGGCATGACCGGACGGCCGCTCCGCGGACACGGAGGTTGTCGAGAACTGCGTTGTCTTGTACGTTTTTCTGTACAGGAGGAAGAGTGAAGACGATGAGCTACACCGAGTCGCGGGCCCGATACGCCGAGGTCCTCGACAGCGTCGTCAACGACCGCGAAGAGATCGTCATCACTCGGGCAGGACACGAGCCTGTGGTGATCATGTCGCTGGAGGACTTCGAGTCTCTGCGGGAGACGGCGTACCTCATGCGCTCGCCCACTAACGCTCGTCGCCTTCTCGATGCCATGGAGCGTCTTGAGAGTGGCTCCGGCGAGTCCCACGACCTGGTCGATCCTGACTGAGTCATGCGGCTCGTCTGGGACATCAATGCCTGGGAGGACTACCTGTGGTCACAAGCGCAGGATCGGCGAGTCCTCAAGCGCATCAATCTCCTGATCCAAGACGTCATACGCAACGGCAATGAAGGCATCGGCAAGCCCGAGCACCTCAAGCACGACTTCGCCGGCTACTGGTCACGACGGCTCACCGACGAACACCGACTGGTCTACAAGGTCACTGGCGACGAGGTCCGCATTGCGGCTTGCCGCTACCACTATGGGAAATGACGCCGGATCGCGGCGGTAGGACGCACTCGCGGATGAATTCGGGTGCCGAGGCGGGTCAGCATCGAGTATGACCTCATCCATCGACAGCATCCTGCTTGCCAGTTCCGATCCCAAGCGCCTGCGGAGGTGGTACGTCGACGCGTTCGACGCTCAGCTGGACGCAGACGGGTTCATGCCGCTGGGGTCCGTCGGCGTGCTCATTGACGGGCGCGACGACGTCGATCCGAGGACGGTCGAGCCGGGGCGGGTGATTCTCAACCACCACGTCCCGGACATCCACACCGCCGCGGAGCGGCTCGACGCGATGGGCGCGCCGTGGGTGGCGCCCGTGGAGTACCGCGAGGATGCCGGCCTTTGGTTCGGCACCGTCGAGGATCCCGACGGCAACTACGTGCAGCTGATCCAGACCACACCGGACTACTGGGTGTTCAAACGGCAGCGCGCCGGCGCGTCAAGCGGCCCACTCGCTGGCGCCTCTGTGAACGTTCGCCTCCCGGCGCAGGACCTGGACAGGGCGCGCGCGTTCTATTCCGAGCGGCTGGGCATCGACCCGATCGACGAGCGCCCGGGTGGGCTGCTCTACACCTGCGGAGGTCAGGAGTTCGTCATCTTCGCCTCAACGGGCAAGGCCTCGGGCGACCACACACAGCTCGGGTTCCAAGTCCCGGACCTGGAGAGCGCAGTCGCCCAGCTGCGCGCCCGCGGCCTGGAGTTCGAGCACTTCGAGTTCGGCGACCTCGAAGTCAAGGACGGCATCGTCACCATCTCCGGCTACTACTCGTCCAAGCCGCCCACCGGCGAGCGGGCGATCTGGTTCCGCGACAGCGAGGGCAACCTGCTGGGGCTCGGCGAGTACACCTACGGCTAGGCCGAGCCGTCATGACGCACAACCCGACCGCGGATCGCGGCAGGGTCGGGTGGGCTGTGGTGGACTGCGAGGCATGGCCGAAGCCTCCGCCCCGGTAGTGGAAATCTTGTGGGAACCGGTCGACCCTGATGACACCCTGCGTAGTCGTTTCGGCTTCGGCAGCACCGATGCGGTCGTCGGCTGGATCGCGTCGGCGTTGGACGAACGGTGGGGTGTCCAGGTCGCTTCGTGTCAACGCATCGTCATGAGTGGCAGCAACGCCTTGGCCTGGGTCAGCACGTCCTCCGGTCCGAAGATCGCCAAGTGGTCGATCGCTCCTGAACACTTTGCGCGGCTCCCTGATGGTGGTGCCGGCCGGGGAAGATCGGGCTGGCTGGGCCTCGGCGGCGCTGTCGCTAGTTAGCGATCTCGGGCTGGACCGCTGAGCTGGCCTCACGTCGGCATGTTCGAGCGCCCCGCAGGCGACAGGACGCCAGAGCGAAGCCACCCTCTCCGCGGCAGTATCAGCCCCGTGACGAGCGGTGGTGGCGAGTGCACCTTGAAGCGCGCGATGTTTGGCGGGTCACAGGGGAACACCGCCGCCTTGCCGGCAGCGCCAGATGAAGTGGAACGCGACGCGGGCGAAGATTCGGACGGCGTGGGCGCAGTCGTGGCCGCGTTCTCGGGTTGCTCGAACGCGTGGTGCAGGTCAGGTTCTCGGATAGAGCTCGGTAAGCCGGCGCTCGACCTCCTCGTGGTCGAGCCGACGTCGGCGCGCGGGGTGGTCCGGCGGTACCTCGCGACCGTGGGCGACAATCGCGCCGGCGTCGATGCCGTGGGCGAGGGCGAGCACGGCCCGCCAGAGACTGCGGACGATGCCGCGGGCCGCGGGCATCGGTGCGGCACTGGTGGTCGGGTGGGCGGTGGAGGTGGTGGGGAGCTGGGGTGTGGTCATGCATTCAACGATCCGCCGGTCCTTGCGCTCGAAGTAGTGGCAAGATCGCCATTGAATGCTAGTTTCTTGCCATGTCTTCGCAGCGGTCGATCGCCATCCCGATCATCGACGGCATGACGCTCTTCGAGATCGGTATGCCTCTCGAAGCACTGGGCTACGACTGGGACCGCAACGCCAGTCCGTTGTACGACGTGGCTCTGTACGGCGACCTCCGCGGTGTGCGCGTCCACGGCGGGCCTCGACTGGTGCCGACCCGACCGCTCACCGCGCTCGCCGAAGCAGACACCGTCCTCGTGCCCGCGATCCGCCCCGAAGAACCCGTGAACGCGGCACTGGTCAGCGCGCTGCGCCGCGCCGCGGCCGCCGACCTGCGCATGGTCTCGCTCTGCACCGGCGCCTTCGCGCTGGCCGAGGCGGGAATCCTCGACGGCCACCGTGCCACCACGCACTGGCGTTGGGCCGACCTGCTGCAACGCAGGTACCCGGCAGTCGACGTCGATGCTCGCGCGATCTACGTCGACGACGGGGTGCTCACCAGCGCCGGCTCGGCGGCCGGCCTCGATCTCTGCCTTCACCTGATCCGAACCGACCACGGCCAGCAAGCCGCGAACGCCATCGCGCGCAACCTGGTGATCGCCGCGCACCGCGACGGCGACCAGGCGCAGTACGTCGCCGCCGATCCGCTCACCGAGCAGGCTCACTGGCTCGACGAGCTCCGCACCTGGCTGCACTTCCACCTGCACGAGGACCTCAGCCTCCAGCAGCTCGCCCGGGCGGCGGCGACGTCCCCCCGGACCCTCGCCCGTCGCTTCCAGCGTGACCTCGGCACCACGCCGATGCGCTGGGTGGCAGTTGAGCGGATCGCGATCGCGAAGACCCTCCTCGAGACGACCGACTTGACGCTCGACCGGATCAGCCACGAGGCGGGCTACTACTCGCCCGCGACCTTCCGGACGAGCTTCACCTCGGAGGTAGGGATCACTCCGGGCCGGTACCGGCGCCGCTTCGCAAGTCGCACGGCCTGACCCGGCCCACAGCCTCGGTTTGCCGGGCGGCGCGCCGCTCCTCATGCACCCGCGAACCGGCATGGAGCAAATCCAGGACGCCGACTGGCGGTATGACGCACGTCGCTTGCCGGGTGACCGAGCCCGCCTGGACGGGCTCGGTCGAACGACGTGGCCGTCAGGCCATCTCAGGGACGTGCAGGTGTGCGTAGGCCAGGTCGTACTCCTGGACGTCGACGATCTCGCCGCTCGCCTCACTGGCTGCCCGGCTGCGCATGTCGTCCGCCGCCGCGCGGCTTGCTTCCATCGCCTCGCGGGTCTGCCAGGACGTGGTGGCGCAGCCAAGGTTGGTCGACCGGTTCACCAAGAGGCTGGCACTGCAGAATCCAGGGGTCTGCTCGAGCTCAGGGAGAATCCCCATCCGGAACGTCTCCGTCATCGTGTCGAGGTCACCCTCAAGCCAGCTGACGCGGCAGCACGCGCCGTGGTTGGTGCGGTGCATCACGACGATCTCCCACTCGTCGACCTGCATGGAGGCCCCGAGGATGTCCCGGCCGCGATCGCGGATCGGGCGCAGCTGCTCGTCGCTGGCGCTCATCGCCTCCTCGCTCTCCCACGAGCTGGTGGCGATGCATTGCCCGCTTTCGCGGTCGACAAGCAGCGACAGGCCGCTACAGCCGTCGGTCTTCGTGAGCGTCGGTCCGGCTTCGCTCTTGACGAAGGTGATGCCTGCGTCGATGTTCTCGGGCCTTCCGTGGAACGTCGTTGAACGTGCGTACACGGCCCGCTCCTCTCTTGGACGTGGCAGTGCCCGGTCCGGCACCGCCGGTGGATCCTGCCTACTCCTCATTGTGCAGCGACGCCATAGTCCGTTCGCGGCGAAGTGACGCATGACCGGCAGGGCCCCACTAGCAATGCCTGCTAGTGGCGCTCCGTCAGGCGTGTCTGGGGCCTGCCCTGCCGGCGCGACGACGGAGTTGCCCCTGTCATCCCTGCGTCGGCAGCACTGAGCCCGCCAGCGTGACCTCGTAGGTGTCAGTCTTCTCCGCGTCGGAGTCGTCGCGGGTGAAGGTGTAGGCGAACTGGACCCCTCGTCCCTCCTCGACCTCCGCAACTACTCCCGGAGCTGCGGTGGTCCCCCAGGAAGGGCTGAACCAGTGGCCGACGTCCTCGGTGCTCGACACGCACTCGCCGTCGGATGAGTGGTACGTCGTCCGCGTCTCGTTGCCGACGACCTCGCCGTCGAACTCGGGCGCCACGCCTAGGTTGCCGTCGTACTCGGGGAAGAATTGCGTCAGCTCGGCGATGCCCTTGCCCTCGTCGCTGTCAGGGTCCAACTGCCCGTGAAATGTCGTGAACAGCGTGCCGGAACCCGAGTAGGTCTTCTCGATCATCACCTGGCACTTCGCCCCGGGGCGCAGGTCTTCGCGCAGGTAGGAGCCGGACACCGTCCAGCCACCGCGCCCGTCGTCGTACCAGGCCTGGTAGGCGTCGTCCCTGCGCAACCGCGGCTGATAAACGAGGGTCCAGTGCTCCTCGGTGCGGAAGCCGTTGACCTCGAGCAGGGAGTCGACGTTGATCGTCAGAGTCCCGCCCAGCAGGTCCTGGCAGTGCCGCACCGGGTCGAGGGGAGGCGGGTCGGGCACCGTGCCGCCGAACAGCTCCACCTGCCGCCAGTAGCCGACGATCCGGCGCAACTGCGCGGCGTCGTCCATGTCGACGCACGGCTCGATGGCTTCCTGGAGACAGTTCTCGGAGCCGGCCATCGCAGCGTCGAGGATGGCTTGCTGCTGGGCATCCATGATCCCCAGCAGGGCGGCCTGGCGCGCGAACCCGACGACGTGACCGGTGTGGGCCTCGGCCTGCGCGCAGCTCACCCTCATGCCGGCGAGCTTGGGCGCCACGACGTTGTTGTAGTACGCCCTCATGAGCTGCTCGATCTTGTCCAACAGCGTCGGGTCGGGGTCCTCGCCGTTCAGCTGCCGGTTGCGCTCCTCGCGCAGGAGGCGCTCCATCTCGGCCGCCAGCGCCTGCCGCGGGTTGAGCGTGGCGGGGTCGACGGTCTTGATCGACGTCCCCTCACCCTGCGCGCCGTAGAACTCGGAGAAGTGCGTGAGCTGGAGCACGAGCTTGTCGGTCTCGAGCGCCGCCGGGTAGCCGTAGGAGGTGCCGGACTCGCGGGTCGAGGTAACCGCAGGCAGGGCGTCGGGACCTGGAGCGTTGATGCGCAGGGTCACGGGGAGCAGGAACTCCGTCCCGCTGGGGGTCAGCCGGACGCCGAACAGGCGCCCGCCCGCGATCCCGGTGCCGGAGGCCGACTTCCAGGGGGTCATGGTGACTGTGGTCTCGGTCGCCAGGGCGCCGTCGGGGACCGTCAGCCTGTAGACGGTGCCGTCGGGTCCGGTGGCCGAGAGCGTCGCTCCCAGCAGCGTCGGGTCGTCGTTGCTGACCTGGTCGTCGAACACGTGGCTGACGGCGCGCCCGGACGCGAGGTCGACGCCGAACGAGCCGTCGTCGTCGCGGATGACCACCTTCACGTTCTGGTCCGGCACCCGAGCCTGCGACGAGCGGAGACGCACGAGGAACCTCTCGGTGGCCTCCGCAACGCCGTCGTTGATGAGCGGCACCCGCGCCACTCGTCTGCGCTGGCCGGGCTTGAAAGTCATCTTGCCGGACCGGGCTTTGTAGTCCTGCCCTGGCTTGGCCGTGCCCGCCACGGTCCTCCAGAAGACCGTGACCGAACGCTTCGACGCACGATTGAGGCGGAGGACGACAGCGACCCGTCCATCCGCCGCTGCCTCAACGACTTCGACGTCGGCACCCCTGACGGTCGGCGCGACGGCGGCCGATGCCGGCACGCCAGCGGCGGCGGTGCAGACCAGCACCACGCTGAGGGTGGTTACCAGCGACCGGACGACTCTCATGACGGTGTCCTAGCGACAAGACGGACCAACGTAGGTCCGCTGCCGCCGATCCGCGACGTCGGCGCCTCCGGCGAAGAGGGGTGTTTCCAGCGTGCCATGGTGATGCCTTCCCTAGACGATCGATTTTGCGCCACCGTCGCACCCCGCGCTCAACAAACGCTCAAGACGGAGTGCGACGAGTGCCGACTGCCCTCGTGTGCGCCGCGGCCGAGCGGCCAGGCGGGAGTCAGTCAGTACTCGGCCTTCACCCGACCAAGCCCCCTCCTCAGGCGACGCGGCATGAGCACGGTGCTCCACGTGGCCGTAAGGGCGCCGAAACCAATCCAGAACACCCCTACTCGTTGCCTGAAGTCGCTGATGGCGCGTACGAAAATCTGGGCGCAAAGGGCTACCGGCCGACAGTCATGCGGGCGGAGCAGTTCTTTGCGGACAGAACAGGTCTTGTCGGCCTCCCTGTTCTGGAAACCAGAGGGATCAGGCCAGAGCGGTCCCCAGCACCTGGGCGGCGTGCCCCTCGGGCAGCGCTTCCAACCACCGCGCCACCGCGGAGTCGAGGGCGTCATCGGTGAGCTCGCCGTGCACCCGCAGCCGCGCCAGCCCGCCGTCGGGGTAGACGTCCAGCCGGACATGGGTCACCGGGGCCGGAGCGTCGACGGCGAAGAAGTGTCGGGTGTCCGGCTGGAGACGGGCCCTCGGCACCAGGTCGACCCAGGTGCCGGAGGTCAGGTCGTCACTGCTTGCGTCGATGCCGCGGAGGCTCGCCCAGCCCGGCGCGTTCCCGACGAAGTACGACGTGTCGATCTCGATCCGGCGGACCCGGCCGCGGGCACCGAGCCGCACGGTGACGTGGTCGTTGCCGTCGTCACGGCGCCGTGCGTTCTCCCAGCCGTCGCCCATGATCCTGGCCCGTCCGGGCTGCAGCAGCTGGAGCGGCGAGGAGTAGAACATGTCGGAGCAGTCGACGACGTCGCCGCCGTTCTCCAGGGCAGCGAGGTCGATGGTCCCCGTCAGGAACCGGGGATCGGGCATGGGCACCCCGTGCACCCGGAAGCGCGCGACACCGCCATCGGGAAAGATCGAGAGCCGCACGTGCGTGAACCGCCGGACGTCCTGGACCTCGAAGTAGTTGTCGGTGTCGCCGGCGATCGGGGACCTGGGCACGAGCGGGAACCACTCGGCGAGATCGAGCTCGTCCGGCGACGGGTAGCCCTCGATGCTGGCGGCCTCCACGGAGGCGTACGGCGGGTAGTTGCCCTTGAACCACGCGGTGTCGATGTCGACGCCCTTGACCACGCCCGGCACGCCGAGCCGCACGATGGCGTAGTCGTGACCGTGCTCGCGGCGACGCCTGGTCTCCCAGCCGTCGTACACCTTGCCCTTGTGGGCGAAGTCCTCCTCCGCGAACGTCGCCCGGCCGGGCTTGATCAGGTTCTCCCGCTCGGCGAAGAGCTCGTCGTTGGCGTGGACGACGCTGCCCGCGAGCTGGCGGCACGCCAGGTCAGGAAGCTTGGTGAAGGCGGGTGGGGTGTCGGTGGTCATCTCTCTCCTCTGGTCAGGAACCGTCCGCGCGGCGCGGCGGTCAGGTCGACGGGCTCGCCACGGAGCCAGGTGCTGCGGACGATGCCGGCGAGGGAACGGCCGGCGTACGGCGTGATCGGGTTCTTGTGGTGCAGGCGGTCCGGGTCGACGACGAAGGAGTCGTCGGGCGCGAACACGCAGAAGTCGGCGTCGTTGCCGACGACGATGGCGCCCTTGCTGCCGAGGCCGGCCTGGCGGGCGGGGGCCTCGCTCATCCAGCGCGCGACGTCGGACAGGACGAAACCCCTGCTGCGCGCGTCGGTCCACACCGCCGGGAGCCCGAGCTGCACCGAGGCGATGCCGCCCCAGGCCGCACCGAAGTCGCCGGTGTCGAGCTGCTTGAGTTCGACCGTCGACGGCGAGTGGTCGGACACCACGAGGTCGATGGTCCCGTCACGCAGGGCGTCCCACAGCAGCTCACGGTTGGCCGACTCACGGATCGGCGGGCAGCACTTGTACTGGGTGGCACCGTCGGGGATCTCCTCCGCGCAGAAGGTCAGGTAGTGCGGACACGTCTCCACCGTGACGCGTACGTCGTCGGCCCGCGCGGCGGCGATGGCGGGCAGCGCGTCGGTGCTCGACAGGTGCAAGATGTGCACCCGGCAGCCGGTACGGCGGGCGAGGTCGAGCACCTGCGCGATGGCCCGGTTCTCGGCGGCCCGTGGGCGGGACCGCAGGAAGGATGCATAGCTCGGGCCCTGCGGCGGCGGCGCCGTCTCGACGGCATGCGCGTCCTCGGCGTGGGCGATGAGCAGCCCGTCGAAGTCGCTGATCTCCCGCATCGCCTGCTCGAGCCCGAGGCCGGCGAGTGGCGGGAACTCGTCAACGCCGGAGTGCAGCAGGAAGCACTTGAACCCGAAGGCACCGGCTTCGTGCAGAGGGCGGAGCTCGGCGACATTGCCGGGCACGGCACCGCCCCAGAAGCCCACGTCGACATGGCACTGCCCCGACGCCACCTTGCGCTTGATGTCGAGCGCCTCGACATCGACCGTCGGCGGGATGCTGTTGAGCGGCATGTCGACGAGGGTCGTCACACCACCGGCGGCCGCAGCCCGGGTCGCGCTGGCGAAGCCCTCCCACTCCGTGCGGCCGGGCTCGTTCACATGCACGTGCGTGTCGACGAGACCCGGCAGCAGCACCTCGTCGTCCGCGAGGTCGACCGTGCGGGCGGCGGTGAGCGGCGCGTCGTACGGCTCCACCGCCGCGATGCCGCCGTGCCTGACGCCGACCGACAGCGGCCGCTCACCCGCCGGTGTGATCACGCGGCGGCTGCGGATGACGACGTCGAGGCCGAGGACATCCTGCCCGGACGTCATGCGCACACCAGGTTCCGTTGCCGGCCGAGTCCGCTGACCTCGAGCTCGACCAGGTCGCCGGGCCGGAGGTAGGGCTTGGGCTCGGGCTGCGTCGCCGCGACACCACTCGGCGTACCGGTGACGACGAGGTCGCCCGGCTCCAGCGTCATCAGGCCGCTCAGGTAGCACAGCACCTCCGCGACGCCGAACGCCATGGTTCGGGTGCTGCCACGCTGCCGGACCCGGCCGTTGACGCGCAGCTCGAGGGCGAGCGTCTGTGGGTCGCTCACCTCGTCGGCAGTCAGCAGCCAGGGCCCCACCGGGGTGAACGTGTCGCAGCTCTTGCCCTTTGCCCATGTGGGGCCGTCCTGGGCGAGGGCGCGCTCGGTGACGTCGTTGACAGCGACGTACCCGGCCACGGCGGCGAGCGCCTCGGCCCGGTCGGCGCAGCCTTTCAGCACGCTGCCGACGACCACGCCGAGCTCGACCTCGTAGTCGGTCGCGGTGCTGCCGGGCGGCAGCTCGATCGCGTCGTACGGACCGCAGATCGTGCTGCTGGGCTTGAGGAAAACCGCAGGTCGGGCCGGCAGCTCGGTGCCGGCCGCGGCGGCGTGGTCGCGGTAGTTCAGGCCGATACCGACGATCTTTCCCGGCCGCGCGATCGGGGATCCGATCCGGACGTCACCGGGTACGGCGAGCAGGCCACCGTCGCTGAGGGCACGGGCGACGCGGCCCCGAAGGACGCCGTCGGCGAGGTACCTGCCATCGATGTCGGCAACCACCGGCGAGAGGTCCCGGAGCACGCCGTCGACGTCGTACGCCGCCGGTCGCTCGGCTCCCCCTGGTCCGATGCGCAGAAGTCTCATGCCGTCGCCTCCGACCGGGCGGCCAGGTGCTCGGCCGCGATCAGGCGGCCGACGGCCTCGATGAGCGGCGCCGGGTCGGCGATGCTCGTCGCGAGGTCCGCGTGGTCGGTCAGGGCGTACGCCGTCCGGATGCCCGCGCGGGCCAGGTCGCCCGGTCCCAGGGTGTTCTGCCCGCACACCGCGAGGACGGGGATCCCCCGCTGCGCTGCGCGGGCCGCGACCCCCGCGACCGCCTTGCCGTGGAGGGTCTGCTGGTCGAGCGAACCCTCCCCGGTGACGACCAGGTCGACCCCGTCCAGCTGCTCGTCGAAACGGACCAGCTCCAGGACCAGGTCGATGCCCGGCCGCAGCCGGGCACCGAGCAGCGCGAGCGCCGCGAAGCCGACCCCGCCGGCCGCCCCGGCACCCGGAACATCCCGCCGGTCGCCGTCGGTGGTCGGGGCGACGACATCCGCGAAGCGGTCGAGTGCGGCGTCGAGGGTCGCCACCTCCTCTGGCGTGGCTCCCTTCTGAGGCCCGTACATAGCCGCGGCCCCCGAGGGTCCGGTCAACGGGTTGTCCACGTCGCAAGCGACGGTGAAGCGGACGCCCGCCGTCCGGTCGCGCAACGAGGTCGGGTCGATCGATGCGACCTCGACGAGCGCCGCGCCGCCCGGGCCGACGTCCTGACCGTCGCGATCGAGGACCCGCGCGCCGAGCGCCTGCGCCAGTCCGGCGCCCGCATCGGTCGACGCACTTCCCCCGATGCCGAGCACGACGTGCCGGCAGCCGGCAGCGATCGCGGCTGCGACCACCTCTCCGGTGCCGCGACTGGATGCGGTCAACGGCGCAGGCGAGCCGCCGGGCAAGCGGCCCAGCCCGGAGACGTCGGCCATCTCGATGACGGCGACGTGGCCGCGACGGGCGTACGTCGTCCGCACCGGCTGGCCGGTCGGGCCGGTGGCGGTGACCTCGACCGGCGCGAAGCCCGCGGCCAGGGCCGCCGCCACCGTCCCGTCACCACCGTCGGCGATCGGGAGGCTCACCACCTCCACCTCGGGAAGCTCGCGACGAAGGCCGCGGGACAGGGCGTCGGCCACCGCCGCTGCCGGCAACGACCCTTTGAACTTGTCGGGAGCGAGAAGCACACGCGGCACGGCCGGGTTCCCGTCAGTCCAGGAGCACGAGTGCGGTGGGGGCGTCCTCGCCGCGCTCGGCGAGGTCCTCGAACTCGACGACGCCGTCGATCTCCGGACCCATCGACACGTTGGTCACGCGCTCGAGGATCACCTCGACCATCACCGGCACCTGGAACTCGGCCATCAGCTTCTTGGCCTTCTCCATCGCCGGCAGCAGGTCGTCGGGCTCGGTCACCCGGATCGCCTTGCACCCCAGCCCCTCGGCCACCTTGACGTGGTCGACGCCGTACGCGCCGAGCTCGGGGGTATTGATGTTCTCGAACGACAGCTGCACGCAGAAGTCCATCTCGAAGCCGCGCTGGGCCTGGCGGATCAGGCCGAGGTAGGCGTTGTTCACGACGACGTGGACGTACGGGATGTTGAACTGCGCGCCGACCGCGAGCTCCTCGATGAGGAACTGGAAGTCGTAGTCTCCGGACAGCGCGACCACGGTCGCCTCCGGGTCGGCGGTCGCCACCCCGATGGCGGCAGGCACGGTCCACCCGAGCGGCCCGGCCTGGCCGGCGTTGATCCAGTGGCGCGGACGGTAGACGTGCAGCATCTGCGCGGCCTGGATCTGCGACAACCCGATCGTGCTGACGTAGCGGGTGTCCGGTCCGAACGCGCGGTTCATCTCCTGGAAGACCCGCTGCGGCTTGATCGGCACACTGTCGAAGTTGGTACGACGCTGCATCGAGCCCTTGCGGCCCCGGCACTCGTCCGCCCAGTCCGACCGGTCGGTCAGCCGGCCCTCGGCCCGCCACTCGCGAGCGACCTCCACGAAGCCGCGGAGCGCCTCGCCGGCGTCGGAGACGATGCCGAAGTCGGGAGCGAACACGCGCCCGATCTGGGTCGGCTCGATGTCGACGTGCACGAACTTCCGGTCCTTGGTGTAGGTGTCGACGCCGCCGGTGTGCCGGTTGGCCCAGCGGTTGCCGATGCCCAGCACGAAGTCCGAGGCGAGCATCGTCGCGTTGCCGTAGCGGTGCGAGGTCTGCAGGCCGACCATGCCGGCGTGGAGCGGGTGGTCGTCCGGGATCGTGCCCCAGCCCATGAGCGTCGGCACCACGGGGACGCCGGTGACCTCGGCCAGCTCGACCAGCAGGTCCGCCGCGTCGGCGTTGATGATCCCGCCGCCGGCGACGATCAGCGGGCGCTCGGCCTCGTTCATCATCGTCAGCGCCTTCTCGACCTGCTTGCGCGAAGCGGCCGGCTTCGTGACCGGCAGCGGCTCGTAGGTGTCGATGTCGAACTCGATCTCGGCGAGCTGGACGTCGATCGGCAGGTCGATCAGGACCGGACCGGGGCGTCCCTCGCGCATCAGCTGGAACGCCTTCTGGAACGTCCCCGGCACCTGCGCCGGCTCCAGCACCGTGACCGCCCACTTGGTGACCGGCTTGGCGATGTCGGAGATGTTGATCGCCTGGAAGTCCTCCTTGTGCAGCTTCGCGACCGGCGCCTGGCCGGTGATGCACAGGATCGGGATCGAGTCGGCGGAGGCCGAGTAGAGGCCGGTGATCATGTCGGTCCCGGCCGGGCCCGACGTACCGACGCAGATGCCGATGTTGCCGGCCTTGGCGCGGGTGTAACCCTCGGCCATGTGCGACGCGCCCTCGACATGGCGGGCGAGCACGTGCTTGAGCCCGCCGTGCGCACGCATCGCGCTGTAGAACGGGTTGATCGCCGCGCCGGGCAGGCCGAAGAGCTGCGTGGCTCCCTCCCGCTCGAGGATCAGGACGGCCGCGTCGACTGCACGCATCCGGGCCATGGCTTGTCTCCTTTTCCGAAGTTGGTTCGTGTTGGGGGTTGGTCAGCGACCGGAGAGGCGCTCGACGCCCCGCAGCAGCGCGGAGTGGTCGAGGTCGCCGTCGCCGGCGGCGCGGGCGGAGGCCATCAGCTGTGCCATCAGCCCGCCGAGGGGCACGATCACGCCGGCCTCACGCGAGGCCGCGGTGAAGATGCCCAGGTCCTTGTGGTGCAGGTCGATCCGGAAGCCGGGCTCGAAGGAGCGACTCAGCATGTTGCTGCGCTTCTGGTTCAGCACCGCGGATCCGGCCAGGCCGCCACCGAGTACGTCGAGCGCGGCCTCCGTGTCGACGCCGTACGCCTCAAGGAAGACGACCGCCTCGGCGAGCGCCTGGATGTTCGAGGCGACGATCAGCTGGTTGGCCGCCTTGACGGTCTGCCCGGCGCCGTTGGGACCGACGTGCACGACGGTCTTGCCGACCTTGTCGAACAGCGACTCGGCCGCGGCGAAGTCGTCGGCGTCGCCGCCGACCATGATCGACAGCGCGGCGTTGACCGCGCCGGCCTGGCCTCCGGAGACGGGCGCGTCGAGGATCCGGAAACCCCGCTCCTTGGCCTGCGACGCGAGTTCCGCGGTGACGTCGGGGCGGATGCTGGAGAAGTCGATGACGAGCGTGCCGGGCTTGGCGCTGGCGAAGACACCGGCGGTACTGGTGAGGACGTCCTCGACCTGCGGGGAGTCCGGCACCATCACGCAGACGACCTCGGCCTCAGCGACCGCGTCGGCGATCGAGTTCGCCGCACGGCCACCGGCCTCGACGAGCGGCGCGATCTTCTGCGGGCTGGGGTCGTAGCCGGCGACCTCGTGGCCGGCGGCGGCCAGGTGGACGGCCATCGGGCTGCCCATGATGCCGAGGCCGATGAAGGCGATGTTGGTCATTGGTTCTTCCTTTCGAAGTGGTCAGAAGTGGCGGAGCCAGCCGAAGCTCTCGGCCGAGGTGGTCGACGGCTTGTACTCGAGGCCGACCCAGCCGGCGTAGCCGGCGGCTTCGAGATCGGCGAGCTGGGCGAGCAACGGCAAGCTGCCGGTGCCCGGTTCGTTGCGGCCGGGCGCGTCGGCGATCTGCACGTGGGCGATCCGGTCGATGTGGTTGGCGATCACCTTGTCGACGTCGTCGCCGTTGACCGCCAGGTGGTAGAGGTCGGCGAGCAGTCCGATGTTGTCGACCCCACCCGCCTCGCAAGCCCGGTCGATGACTGCCAGCGCGTCCGCCGCGGTGAGCAGCGGGTAGCGCTCGGCACCGCTCACCGGCTCGACCAGCACGGTCCCGCCGATCCGAGCAGCCGCACGGGCAGCGCGGACCAGGTTCTCGACGCGCGAGGTCGTCCTGCTGCCCTGGGAACACGCCCTCGACGCGGTTGCCGTAGAGCGCGTTGAACGCCCGGCAGCCGAGTCGCTCGCCGATCCCGACGGTGACGTCGATGTTGTCGCGGAACTCCTGCTTGCGGGCCGGCCACGACACCAGGCCGCGGTCACCGCCAGGCATGTCGCCGGCGAAGAAGTTGAGGCCGACCAGCTGCACGCCTGCGTCCTCGATGGCCGCGACGAACGAGTCGACCTCGGTGTCGGACGGGACCGCCGCGGCGAACGGCCACCAGAACTCGACCGCGTCGAAGCCGACGGCCTTCGCGGCCGCGGGCCGCTCGAGCAACGGCAGCTCGGTGAAGAGGATCGAGCAGTTCACGGCGTACTTGATGGTCTGGTTGGTCATGGTCAGAACCCCGGGGTTGCGTGCCAGGCGGACCCTGCGTCGGACGCGTCGTCGCGGACGACGACCGCCTCGATCAGGCCGTAAGGACGGTCGGCGGCGAAGAAGACCTCGCCAGGGTTGTCGAGCCCGAACGGCGAGAGATCGACGAGGAAGTGGTGCTTGTTGGGCGCCGAGAACTTGATCTCCGCGACGTCGTGATGCTGCTCGAGCACCGCCTCGCCCATGCCGTAGAGGGTCTGCTGCAGCGCCAGGCTGTGGATCTCGGCGAACCTCTGGAGCAGCAGACCGCGGATGGAGTCGTAGGACTTGTCCCAGTCGATGCTGCCGTCGGAGATCGCCGAGGTCTCATAGCGCCAGCGCACGACCAACGACGTGGCGAGGATCCGGTCGTCGGTCTCCTGCAGGGTCGTGTACTTGTCCTCGAGGAACCCGTTGAACTCGGAGCCGGTCGACTTCAGGACGACGAGGTCCTTGATTCCGGAGACGACGTACGCCGTCCGGTCCGCGCCGCGCCCGTCCACGTTGACGACGGTGGTGCGGACGCCGCCGCCGGACCGGACGAAGGAGTGGTCGTGACCGGCTCCGTCGACGGGGATCCGGTCCCAGGCGTACTCGTCGACCTCGACGCGAGCACCGTCGGCGGCCGGCGCGCTCGCCAGGAAGTGGTCTGCCAGGGTCAGGCCGTACTCCTCGAGGGAGCGGACGCCCTTCTCCTTGGCGAACGCGAAGACCGTGTTCTTCTGCGTGTCGGTGGGCAGCACGTCCGCCTGGTCGCCGGTCACGTGCGCGTCCTCGAAGCTCCCGCGCAGCGAGGTCGAGACGTTGAGGTCCCGGATCTGGTGGCGAGCGGTGTCGCGGAAGACGCGGACAACGCGGTTCTCCGCCTTGCCGTACTGGTTCTGGCCAAGTCGGATGGTCGGGCGGCTCGTCGGATCGGTCATGGGATCAGCTCCCTCGGTAGGTGGAGTAGGCGAACGGGGAAAGCAGCAGGGGCACGTGGTGGTGCGCGTCGTCGGCGACGACGAACCGCAGGGTGACGTTGGGGAAGAAGCAAGGCTGGCCGGCCGGCTCGGCGTACGACGCGACGTCGAAGTCGAGCTCGTAGACGCCCGGGTCCAGACGCACCGGACCGAGCTCGCCGACCCGGCCGTCGGAGTCGGTGCGAGCCTCGGCCAGGACGGCGCTGCCGCGGCGCAGCTGCACCGGCACGCCTGCCGCCGGCCGCCCGAGTGCCGTGTCGAGGACGTGGGTGGTCACCGCGCTCATCGATCCAGCACCTTGCGGAGACGGAGGAGGGCGATCTTGCGGAGCTCCTCCGCGACGACCGCCGTCTCCGACGCCTCGTCGTTGGCGAGCCGCCAGTGCAGCTCGGTCAGGACCTGGTCGGCGGAGAGCCCGGTCGCGCAGATCAGGAAGACCCGACCGAACCGCTCCTCGTAGGCGCGGTTGGCCGCCCGCAAAGCAGCGCTGGTGTCGCTGTCGCCCGCGACCGCGGCCTGCTCCTGCCGGGACCACGCGGCCTCGCGGGCGTCCTGACCGGTGTGCGTCGCCCGCTCCCCGATCCGAGGGTGGGCAGCCAGTGCCCGATCGACATCGGCCGGCGAGAACGCGCGCGCCGCCTTGTCCGCAGCGTCGGCGACGTCCTCGACCTCGGCGAAGGGACGGCCGTCGCGCACCGCGGCGACCCAGTCCGGCACGTCACAGCACGCCGTCAGCGCGGCGGTGACCACGTCGTACGACGCGGTATTGAACTCCGACAGCTTCATGACTTCTCTCGCTATGCGGAAAGTTGTTTCCGATTGACGAAACCATGGCACAGGTCGCACCCGTGCGTCAACAGTTTGTTGAAACTGGGCCGACGGCTTCTCTGCCGAGCCAAGGTCGGCGGTCGGCCAGGCATCTCGATACGCCCGCGCGCCAGAGCGCTCGGGCTACTCGACGACCGGTCGGGGTTACTGCGCGCGGTTGAGGTAGTTGTAAACCGTGAAGCGCGAGACCCCGAGCGCCTCCGCGACCGTCTCCGCCGACTTGCGGTAGGCGAACGCGCCTCGCTCCTCCAGCATCCGTACGGCGCGCTGCTTGTCGGCGCGCGCCAGGTCGCGCAGCGGCGCACCCAGCTCCGAAGCGACGTCCGCCAGCAGGTGTTCGAGTCCCCCGCGCGGCCGGGGTCCGGCCGGGGCGCCGCTCCGTCGCAGCTGCAAGGTCACGGTCTCGGCACCGTGGGCCAGGGCGGCGGACACGGCGGCACTCAGCGCCCCCAGCACGTCCTGCTCGTCACCACGGACCGACGTACCGAGCGGGCCCAGCTCACAGTCGACGCCGACGGCCTGCACCGCGGCGAACGCCGCGGTCACGTGCGTCGGCGGCTCGCCCTCGCCCCGGAACGGCTCGGTGGTGAACTCGGCTTCGACGCGCATGCCGTCACGCTATCGAGGCGCTCTCGGGGCGTTACTCGGGACCGGCCTTCCTCCGCGCGAGCGCGGCGAGCCGGCCGCGGTCGAGGTCGATGAGGTTCTCGACCTCGACCTCGTCGACCGCTCCGCACTCGAGCGCCCGCACCACGAACCCGGCGAGTGCCACGGCGGTCGCCGGCTCGTCGAGATAGCCCGAGTCGCCGCCGTGCACGAACGCGCGCAGCCGCGCGGCCGCCGTCGGGAAGCCCTCGCGGTAGAAGGCGTACGTCGCCGCGAACCGGGTCGGCAGCTGGCCCGGGTGCAGGTCCCAGCCCTGGTAGTAGCCGCGCTCGAGCGAGCGTCGTACCAACCGCTGGTGCAGCCGCCAGGCCACCACGATGCGCTCGCGATCGCCCACCGGCAGCACGTTGGTCGAGCCGTCGGAGACGAAGACGCCGGTCCCGGCGGCGGCGACCTGCATGATCGCCTTGGCATGGTCGGCGGCAGGGTGCTCCATGCTCTGGTACTCGGCCGCGATCCCGCACGACGCCGAGTAGTCGTAGGTGCCGTAGTGCAGACCGGTGCAGCGCCCTGCAGCCGCGTGCACCATCCGGGCGACCAGCGCCGTCCCGTCCGGGCCGAGGATCGACTGCGGCGTCTCGACCTGGATCTCGAACCGCAGCGTCCCCTCGGTGAGACCGCGGGCCTGCTCGATCCACCGGCAGGCGACGACCATGGCATCGACCTGGTCGACCGAGGTCACCTTCGGCAGCGTCACGACGAATCCGGCACCGATGCTGCCGGCGAGCTCGCCGACGAAGAGGTCGAGCGTGCGCACACCCCGGTCGCGGGTCGGCGCTTCGAAGCTCTTGAACCGGATGCCGTGGTACGGCGACGCCGTACCCGCCTGCAGCGACCGCCGCAGGGATGCCGCGGCGGCGCGGACCGTCTCGTCCTCCTCGGCGTCCGCCCGGTTCCCGTAGCCGTCCTCGAAGTCGATGCGCAGGTCCTCGATCGGCTCGGACTCGAGCTTGGCCCGGACCCGGTCGCGGACCTCGTCGGCGAGCTGCAGCTCGGCGCCGTGCTCGTCGAGCAGCGCCACCGCCTGTCGGCCGAATTCCGTGACCGTGTGCTCGTCGTACCGATCCGCGGGCACATAGACGGTGTGGACGGGCTGGCGCACGCCGCGGTCGCCCGGGAAGCGGGCAGTCAGCTCGGCGTCGGCAGCCTCGAGCCGACCGTCGAGGTCCCGCAGCAGGTCGTCGATCGGCATGGCGTTCCTCTCCTGGATTCCGTATCGCGGATGCTAATGTCTGCGATGTGGAAGAGCAATCGGCCGTCCGCAAGACCCGGTCCGGCAGCGTGCAATCGATCGAGCGCGCCTTCTCCATCCTCGAGCTGATGGCCGACCAGGGGGGCGCGGCTACCGTGTCGCAGCTCGCCGCGAGCTCGGGCATGCCGCTTCCCACGATCCACCGGCTGGTGCGGACCCTGGTCGACATCGGCTACGTGGCCCAGGAACCGTCGCGCCAGTACGTCCTCGCGCCGAAGCTGGTCCGGCTCGGCGAGAGCGCCTCGGGGATGCTCCACGTCTGGGCCCGACCCGAGCTGACCAAGCTCGTCGACGCGCTCGGGGAGTCCGCGAACCTCGCGATGCTCGACGGCGACCAGATCGTCTACGTCGTGCAGGAGCAGTCCCGCCACTCGATGCGGATGTTCACCGAGGTGGGGCGGCGCGTCCTTCCCCACTGCACGGCCGTCGGCAAGGCCCTGATGGCATCGATGCCGCCCGACCAGGTGCGCCAGATCCTCCAGCGCACCGGCATGCCGCGCTACACGCCCAACACGATCACCGATCCCGAGGACTTCGCCGTCGCACTCCGGAAGATCGCCGATCAGGGTTACGCGATCGACGAGGGCGAGCAGGAGGTCGGCGTCCGTTGCGTTGCCGTCGCACTTCCTGACGCACCGAGCCGCCTCGCGCTGTCCGTGTCGGGCCCGGCTACGCGGATGACTGAGGACGTCGTCGGCAGCGCCGTACCACTGCTGACCGAAGCGGGCCGGGCGCTCGCGGCGGCGATGCGCTAGTACGGGCTCAGGGCTCGATGCCGATCGGGCCCTGCCGCTCCCATCTCTCGGCCTGGGCGGTCGTGATCGCCGGCCACCGCTGGCCGCCCGGTCGCGCCTCGACCCGCGAGGCGTAGCTGCCCGGGGCGAACCCGGGGTCGACGAAGCAGCCGGTGCCGTAGGTCGCGTCCGCCGTACGGCAACCCGCAGCGACGCCTGACGGAGTCGGTCGGACGCCGGTGGCCACCCAGGTGGAGAGCGCGGCGATCGCGGCCGCGTACTCCGAGCTGCTCAACCGGCTGTGCTCGGCCTCGCGGGTGAAGACCTGCAGCAGGCGGTCGGCCGATCCGGCCCCGCGGAGGCTGGCCCGGTAAGCCGACTCGTGCTCGACGAATGCAGTGGGGTCGTCGATCGCGTGCATGGTGAGGACGGGCAGGTCCACCTCCCCGGTCAGGTCGCTGTCCCAGGACAAGTCGCGACGGGCCCCAGGAGCGGGGGCGAACCGCTCGACACCTGCGTTGAGGACCTTGTCGTCGTGCGAGCCCGAGTAGTGGACGGCCTGGTTGCCGAAGGGATTGCGGCCGCCGACCCGCTGGACGATGTCGCGGAAGGTGAACGTCGCGAACCGAAGGTGGGACTCGAGGTTCTGCTCCGGGATCCCGGTCACCGCCACGATGTCGTCGAGGTCCCGCTGCTGGAGCAGCGTGCGGTCGGACGGAGCCGACTGATACCCGGTGCACTCCTGCAGCCGCGCCCGCAACCCGGTCGTCGTCATCGTCGAGCCCTCGCGGAGGCCCATCCAGAGCGGGTACTGCGGCTCCGTCGGGCGCGGGTGGTTGTGGCAGTAGTACTGGTAGACCACCCGCAGATCGACCCGGTAGTCGTAGCCACGGGACCCGCCCGCGAGGACCCCGTTGGTCAGCAGCGCGCCGTCGTACGCCTCGCCGTGCAGCTCGACCAGGCGGGCCGCGACGTTGCCGCCCCAGGACTGGCCGTGGGCGAAGGTCACGCGGGGTTCGCCGAACTCGTCGACGAAGATCTCGCGCACCGCCTCGGTGTCGGCGACGGCCATCCGCACGCCGTAGCCTCCGCGGCGGTACGACGAGCCGGCCCACGCGTAGCCCTCCTGCACCATCACCGACCAGCGCTCCAGGTCCTCGACGCTGCGCACCGGATCGGAGGCGTCGCCCAGGTCGGGCCCGCCGTGCGCGTGGACCACGAGGCCGCCGTTCCAGTCGTCGGGGACGGCGATCGCGTAGTAGGCGCCGTCGTCGCTCCGACCCGTGGAGCAGGTGGCGATCTCAGTCAGAGCTCCCGGACAGGTCGCCGAGGCAGGGTCCGCGACCGCCTCCGGCGGCATCGCCACCGGCAGGACGGCGAATGCGGGTAGTAGGGCGGCGGCGGTGCCGACACGAGCGCGCTTCTTCCTCAGCGAACGGGACATGATGACCTCCGAGACGATCCGGCGCCGGGCGCGCCGGGCCTTCCCGACGCTAGGGACGTCCGGAGTCGCGAGATCCGTTTCGTTCGTTGAGTTCGCCGCTCCCGGCTGCGTCAGCGAGGCGCGTCGTGGTCTTTCGTCCGAGAGCGCCGGTCCAGCTGCCGCTGGAGGTTCGCAACGCGCTTCTCGAGCTGGGCGACCCGGCGCCGACCCCTCAGGAAGACGACACGGCGCCGTACACCCCCGCGCTCCGCGGCCACGTGGGCTCGATCCAGGTGCTGCAGCAGGGCTCGGGCGAACTCCGCCTGCTCCGCATCCCCCGTCCCCACCGGCTCGTCGATGGAGGCGACGTCATCGATGAAGGCCACGTAGGGGCCGATCGCCGCTTTCTCACCGGGACCGCCGGCCAGCACACACGAGACGGTTGGCTCCTGCGAACCCACAACCTCGCCCTCGACCCCGGCCCCGGCCCCGGCAACCGAAGCAGCCCGCGCCGTAACCGTGTCGCGCTCGAAGTACGCCCGCACCGCCTCCGCGCCCCAGAGATCGACATGACCCGGACCCTCCGCCATCAACCCCGACATGACGGACTCCGCGTCATCAGCGGTGAAGGTGCGGATCGACAGATCCAGCCTCGCGTCAGACGACTCAGCCGCCGCCCGCAACGGCGCTACCGACCCGTGCTCAGCAGGCACAACGACGGTCACCGAGGACCTTGCCCCGGTGAGGTCATCGGTTGCTGTGGACCCGCCGCGGGCGAGCGTGACGGTTCGGGGCCGCGTCCGCATCTCGCCCAGCGTGGTGTCGAGCTCCTCGCGGAAACGGGCTTCCCACCGCGCGTTCAGATCCGTGGCCTGTCGCTTCATCGTCGGCTTGATATCGATCGGCTCCGCCGGCACCTCGAGGCCGATGTGCTTGGCCAGCGCCCAGGTGTTCCACGAGATGTCCTGTACGAAGTCCTCGTAGTGGATCCGCATGGGCTCGATCCCGAGCACGGCGAACGCCTGCTCCATGTTCGCGTTCGACTGGATGATCCTCGCGACGCTCTTCGCGATCTTGTCGAAGGAGTAGTCGGCGTCGGAGATCTCCCGCTTGACGGGCATTCGACTGGTCCACTGTCCGGTCCGGTCTGCAACGAGACGCGAGATCGCCTGCCGCACGACATTGGCCCGCTTGAGGAAGATGAACCTCCATGCGTCCCTCCGATCGGGGAGCTCGCGGACGTCGTACAGGAAGAGGAAGGCCGGGTATGTCCCCTTCATGTCGAAGCGGCCGTTCTTGGCGGATCGAGCGAGGTAATCGCCGTACTCGGTGAGGGTAGAGGCTTCCCCTGCGTCGACAGCCCTTTTGATCGTGCCCTTCGTGTTCAACCACTCCCGGTGCTCCACGCCGTACTGCCCGAGACAGTCGCGGAGGAGGGAGCTCCCTGAGCGCGCGGTGCAGGCCACCATCGAGCAGCGTTCGATCTGCGCCAGGTCGGTAGGCCCCGAGTCCCACTCGAGGTGCTTGCAGATGGATCGTTCGTAGATCTCCGGGGGCAGGTTGAGCAGCTGGGCGAGGTGATCCACGTGCGGAAGTATTCCGCACCCGCTCACCCGCGGTGCCGGGGTCAGCGCTCTCGCAGCGTGGTTTCGAGATCCTCGCGGAACCGCGTCTCCCACCGCGCGTTCAGCTCGGTGGACTGCCGCTTCATGGTCGGCTTGATCGCGATCGGCTCCGCCGGCACCTCGAGGCCGATGTGCTTCGCAAGCGTCCACGTGTTCTTCGGGATGTCCTTGATGAAGTCCTCGTAGCTGATCCGGAGGGGCTCGATCCCGAGCAGGGCCATTGCCTTCTCCATGTTCGCGTTCTGCTGGATGATCGCCGAGACGCCCTTGGCGATCTTGTCGAAGGAGTAGTCGGCATCGGTGACCGCCCTCTTCACCGGCATCCGGTTGGTCCACTGCCCCGTCTTGACCGCGATCTGGCTCGAGATCGCCTGCCGGACGACGTTGGTCCGCTTGAGGTGGATGACACGCCACGCATCCTTCCGCTCGGGAAGCTCGTGCACCTCATAGAGGAAAAGGAAGGCCGGGAAGGTCCCCTTCATGTCGAACCGGCCGTTCTTGGCGGATCGCGCAAGGTAGTCGCCGTACTCCGTGAGGGTGGAGGCTTCTCCTGCGTCGACCGCCCTCTTGATCGTGCCGTTCGTGTTCAACCACTCCCGGTGCTCCACGCCGTACTTCTCGAGGCAGTCCCGGAGGAGGGAGCTCCCGGAACGCGCGGTGCATGCCACCAGTGAGCAGATCTCGAGGCTCGCGAGCCCGGTGGGGCCCGCGTCCCTCTTCAGGTGCTTGCAGATCGACTGTTCGTAGATCTTGGGAGGCTGGTTCAGAAGCTGCGTGAGGTGCACAGGCGGGAGTATGCCGGATCACCCCGGTCCCGGGTGCCTCACCCGCATGTTCCTTACGGTGTCCTATGTCCTGGTCAACGAATCCGTTCCAGGTCAGCTGTCAGGGGGCTGATGCTTTCTCGCCTTGGCCTGCGCTGCCGAGCGCCGGTCCAACTGTTGTTGGAGGTTACCGACGCGAGTCTCGAGCTTCGTGATCCGGCGCAGGGATCGCAGGAACACGTTGCGTCGCCGCACACCCCCGCCACCCGCTGCCACCTGAGCACGATCCAGGTGCTGCAACAGCGTGCGCGCGAACGCCGTCTGCTCCTCATCACTGGCCCCGACCGGCTCATCGATGAACGCCACATCATCGACGAACGCCAGGAACGAGCTGATCCCTGGATGGTCGGCCGCCCGGCCGGCCAGCACCGCCGACACCGTCGGCTCCGGCACACCCACACCCGCAGCACCCGACGCGGGTGACGTGGCCGGGTCGCGCTCGAAGTACGCGCGCACCGCCTCCGCGCCCCACAGGTCCAGGTGACCCGACCCGTCGGCGACCAGACCCGACACGACCGCGTCTGCGTTCTCTGCGGTGAAGGTCCGCACCGTGACCTCGACCTTCTCCGCCAACAGCTCCGCCGCGCCCTGCAACGACCCCACCGACCCATGATCATCAGGGACCAGGACCGTGACCGACGCCCTCGGCCCGGTCACCACTTCAGCCGCGGGCTCGGTGGCGGGCGCCTCCGGCTTTTGGAGGTTCTCAACCCGTCGCTCGAGCGCGGCGGTCCGGCGCAGAGCCCGCACGAAGGCGCTGCGTCGCCGAACACCCCCGCCACCCGCCGCCACCTGAGCACGATCCAGGTGCTGCAACAGCGTGCGCGCGAACGAAGCCTGCTCCTCATCACTGGCCCCGGCCGGCTCGTCGATGAACGCCACATCATCGACGAACGCCAGGAAGGAGCCGATCCCGGGATGGTCGGCCGCACTGCCGGCCAGCACCGCCGACGCGATCGGCTCCGGCACGGCCACACCCTGGGCACCCGACTCGCCCTCGGCACCCGGCGCGGGTGTCGTGGCCGGGTCACGTTCGAAGTACGCGCGCACCGCCTCCGCGCCCCACAGGTCCAGGTGACCCGACCCGTCGGCGACCAGACCCGACACGACTGCGTCTGCGTTCTCTGCGGTGAAGGTCCGCACCGTGACCTCGACCTTCTCCGCCAACAGCTCCGCCGCGGAACGCAACGACCCCACCGACCCATGATCATCAGGGACCAGGACCGTGACCGACGCCCTCGGCCCGGTCACCACATCAGCCGCGGGCTCGGTAGCGGGGGCATCCTGTTGCTGGAGGTTCTCAACACGAGTCTCGAGCTTCGTGATCCGGCGCAGGGATCGCAGGAACACGTTGCGTCGCCGCACACCCCCGCCACCCGCTGCCACCTGAGCACGATCCAGGTGCTGCAACAGCGTGCGCGCGAACGCCGTCTGCTCCTCATCACTGGCCCCGACCGGCTCATCGATGAACGCCACATCATCGACGAACGCCAGGAACGAGCTGATCCCTGGATGGTCGGCCGCCCGGCCGGCCAGCACCGCCGACACCGTCGGCTCCGGCACACCCACACCCGCAGCACCCGACGCGGGTGACGTGGCCGGGTCGCGCTCGAAGTACGCGCGCACCGCCTCCGCGCCCCACAGGTCCAGGTGACCCGACCCGTCGGCGACCAGACCCGACACGACCGCGTCTGCGTTCTCTGCGGTGAAGGTCCGCACCGTGACCTCGACCTTCTCCGCCAACAGCTCCGCCGCGCCCTGCAACGACCCCACCGACCCATGGTCATCAGGGACCAGGACCGTGACCGACGCCCTCGGCCCGGTCACCACTTCAGCCGCGGGCTCGGTAGCGGGGGCATCCTGTTGCTGGAGGTTCTCAACACGAGTCTCGAGCTTCGTGATCCGGCGCAGACCCCGCAGGAAGACGTTGCGTCGCCGAACACCCCCGCCACCCGCCGCCACCTGAGCACGATCCAGGTGCTGCAACAGCGTGCGCGCGAACGAAGCCAGTTCCTCATCACTGGTCCCGACCGGCTCGTCGATGAACGCCACATCATCGACGAACGCCAGGAACGAGCCGATCCCGGGATGGTCGGCCGCACTGCCGGCCAGCACCGCCGACACCGTCGGCTCCGGCACGGCCACACCCTGGGCACCCGACTCGCCCTCGGCACCCGGCGCGGGTGTCGTGGCCGGGTCACGTTCGAAGTACGCGCGCACCGCCTCCGCGCCCCACAGGTCCAGGTGACCCGACCCGTCGGCGACCAGACCCGACACGACTGCGTCTGCGTTCTCTGCGGTGAAGGTCCGCACCGTGACCTCGACCTTCTCCGCCAACAGCTCCGCCGCGGAACGCAACGACCCCACCGACCCATGATCATCAGGGACCAGGACCGTGACCGACGCCCTCGGCCCGGTCACCACATCAGCCGCCGGCTCGGTAGCGGGCGGCTCCGGCTTTTGGAGGTTCTCAACCCGTCGCTCGAGCGCGGCGGTCCGGCGCAGAGATCGCAGGAAGACGTTGCGTCGCCGCACACCCCCGCCACCCGCCGCCACCTGAGCACGATCCAGGTGCTGCAACAGCGTGCGCGCGAACGAAGCCTGCTCCTCATCACTGGCCCCGACCGGCTCGTCGATGAACGCCACATCATCGACGAACGCCAGGAACGAGCCGATCCCGGGATGGTCGGCCGCACTGCCGGCCAGCACCGCCGACACCGTCGGCTCCGGCACAGCCACACCCTGGGCACCCGACTCGCCCTCAGCACCCGACGCGGGTGACGTGGCCGGGTCACGCTCGAAGTACGCGCGCACCGCCTCCGCGCCCCACAGGTCCAGGTGACCCGACCCGTCGGCGACCAGACCCGACACGACTGCGTCTGCGTTCTCTGCGGTGAAGGTCCGCACCGTGACCTCGACCTTCTCCGCCAACAGCTCCGCCGCGGAACGCAACGACCCCACCGACCCATGATCATCAGGGACCAGGACCGTGACCGACGCCCTCGGCCCGGTCACCACATCAGCCGCCGGCTCGGTAGCGGGGGCATCCTGTTGCTGGAGGTTCTCAACACGAGTCTCGAGCTTCGTGATCCGGCGCAGGGATCGCAGGAAGACGTTGCGTCGCCGTACACCCCCGCCACCCGCCGCCACCTGAGCACGATCCAGGTGCTGCAACAGCGTGCGCGCGAACGAAGCCAGTTCCTCATCACTGGCCCCGACCGGCTCGTCGATGAACGCCACATCATCGACGAACGCCAGGAACGAGCCGATCCCGGCATGGTCGGCCGCCGCCGGCCGGCCAACACCGCCGACACCGTCGGCTCCGGCACGGCCACACCCTGGGCACCCGACTCGCCCTCAGCACCCGACGCGGGTGACGTGGCCGGGTCACGTTCGAAGTAGGCGCGCACCGCCTCCGGGCCCCACAGGTCCAGGTGACCCGACCCGTCGGCGACCAGACCCGACACGACTGCGTCTGCGTTCTCTGCGGTGAAGGTCCGCACCGTGACCTCGACCTTCTCCGCCAACAGCTCCGCCGCGGAACGCAACGACCCCACCGACCCATGATCATCAGGGACCAGGACCGTGACCGACGCCCTCGGCCCGGTCACCACATCAGCCGCGGGCTCGGTAGCCGGCGCCTCCGGCTTTTGGAGGTTCTCAACCCGTCGCTCGAGCGCGGCAGTTCGGCGCAGGGATCGCAGGAACACGTTGCGTCGCCGCACACCCCCGCCACCCGCCGCCACCTGAGCACGATCCAGGTGCTGCAACAGCGTGCGCGCGAACGAAGCCTGCTCCTCATCACTGGCCCCGACCGGCTCATCGATGAACGCCACATCATCGACGAACGCCAGGAACGAGCCGATCCCGGGATGGTCGGCCGCACTGCCGGCCAACACCGCCGACACCGTCGGCTCCGGCACACCCACACCCGCAGCACCCGACGCGGGTGACGTGGCCGGGTCACGTTCGAAGTACGCGCGCACCGCCTCCGCGCCCCACAGGTCCAGGTGACCCGACCCGTCGGCGACCAGACCCGACACGACCGCGTCTGCGTTCTCTGCGGTGAAGGTCCGCACCGTGACCTCGACCTTCTCCGCCAACAGCTCCGCCGCGGAACGCAACGACCCCACCGACCCATGATCATCAGGGACCAGGACCGTGACCGACGCCCTCGGCCCGGTCACCACATCAGCCGCGGGCTCGGTGGCGGGCGCCTCCGGCTTTCTGGAGGTTCTCAACCCGTCGCTCGAGCGCGGCAGTCCGGCGCAGGGATCGCAGGAACACGTTGCGTCGCCGTACACCCCCGCCACCCGCCGCCACCTGAGCACGATCCAGGTGCTGCAACAGCGTGCGCGCGAACGCCGCCAGCTCCTCATCACTGGCCCCGACCGGCTCGTCGATGAACGCCACATCATCGACGAACGCCAGGAACGAGCCGATCCCGGGATGGTCGGCCGCACTGCCGGCCAGCACCGCCGACACCGTCGGCTCCGGCACGGCCACACCCTGGGCACCCGACTCGCCCTCGGCACCCGGCGCGGGTGTCGTGGCCGGGTCACGTTCGAAGTACGCGCGCACCGCCTCCGCGCCCCACAGGTCCAGGTGACCCGACCCGTCGGCGACCAGACCCGACACGACTGCGTCTGCGTTCTCTGCGGTGAAGGTCCGCACCGTGACCTCGACCTTCTCCGCCAACAGCTCCGCCGCGGAACGCAACGACCCCACCGACCCATGATCATCAGGGACCAGGACCGTGACCGACGCCCTCGGCCCGGTCACCACTTCAGCCGCGGGCTCGGTGGCGGGCGCCTCCGGCTTTTGGAGGTTCTCAACCCGTCGCTCGAGCGCGGCAGTTCGACGCAGAGCCCGCACGAACACGTTGCGTCGCCGCACACCCCCGCCACCCGCCGCCACCTGAGCACGATCCAGGTGCTGCAACAGCGTGCGCGCGAACGAAGCCTGCTCCTCATCACTGGCCCCGACCGGCTCGTCGATGAACGCCACATCATCGACGAACGCCAGGAACGAGCCGATCCCGGCATGGTCGGCCGCACTGCCGGCCAGCACCGCCGACACCGTCGGCTCCGGCACGGCCACACCCTGGGCACCCGACTCGCCCTCAGCACCCGACGCGGGTGTCGTGGCCGGGTCACGTTCGAAGTAGGCGCGTACCGCCTCCGCGCCCCACAGGTCCAGGTGACCCGACCCGTCGGCGACCAGACCCGACACGACTGCGTCTGCGTTCTCTGCGGTGAAGGTCCGCACCGTGACCTCGACCTTCTCCGCCAACAGCTCCGCCGCGGAACGCAACGACCCCACCGACCCATGATCATCAGGGACCAGGACCGTGACCGACGCCCTCGGCCCGGTCACCACATCAGCCGCCGGCTCGGTAGCGGGCGCCTCCGGCTTTTGGAGGTTCTCAACCCGTCGCTCGAGCGCGGCAGTCCGGCGCAGAGCCCGCAGGAAGGCGCTGCGTCGCCGCACACCCCCGCCACCCGCCGCCACCTGAGCACGATCCAGGTGCTGCAACAGCGTGCGCGCGAACGAAGCCAGCTCCTCATCACTGGCCCCGACCGGCTCGTCGATGAACGCCACATCATCGACGAACGCCAGGAACGAGCCGATCCCGGGATGGTCGGCCGCACTGCCGGCCAGCACCGCCGACACCGTCGGCTCCGGCACACCCACACCCTGGGCACCCGACTCGCCCTCAGCACCCGACGCGGGTGACGTGGCCGGGTCACGTTCGAAGTACGCGCGCACCGCCTCCGCGCCCCACAGGTCCAGGTGACCCGGTCCCGTCGGCGACCAGACCCGACACGACGCTGTCAGCGTTCTCGGCGGTGAAGGTCCGCACCGTGACGTCGACCTTCTCCGCCAACAGCTCCGCCGCGGAACGCAACGACCCCACCGACCCATGATCATCAGGGACCAGGACCGTGACCGACGCCCTCGGCCCGGTCACCACTTCAGCCGCCGGCTCGGTGGCGGGCGCCTCCGGCTTTTGGAGGTTCTCAACCCGTCGCTCGAGCGCGGCAGTCCGGCGCAGGGATCGCAGGAACACGTTGCGTCGCCGCACACCCCCGCCACCCGCCGCCACCTGAGCACGATCCAGGTGCTGCAACAGCGTGCGCGCGAACGAAGCCAGTTCCTCATCACTGGCCCCGGCCGGCTCGTCGATGAACGCCACATCATCGACGAACGCCAGGAACGAGCCGATCCCGGGATGGTCGGCCGCACTGCCGGCCAGCACCGCCGACACCGTCGGCTCCGGCACACCCACACCCTGGGCACCCGACTCGCCCTTAGCACCCGACGCGGGTGACGTGGCCGGGTCGCGCTCGAAGTAGGCGCGTACCGCCTCCGCGCCCCACAGGTCCAGGTGACCCGATCCGTCGGCGACCAGACCCGACACGACCGCGTCTGCGTTCTCTGCGGTGAAGGTCCGCACCGTGACGTCGACCTTCTCCGCCAACAGCTCCGCCGCGGAACGCAACGACCCCACCGACCCATGATCATCAGGGACCAGGACCGTGACCGACGCCCTCGGCCCGGTCACCACATCAGCCGCCGGCTCGGTGGCGGGCGCCTCCGGCTTTTGGAGGTTCTCAACCCGTCGCTCGAGCGCGGCAGTTCGACGCAGAGCCCGCAGGAAGGCGTTGCGTCGCCGCGCACCCCCGCCACCCGCCGCCACCCGAGCACGATCCAGGTGCTGCAACAGCGTGCGCGCGAACGCCGCCAGTTCCTCATCACTGGCCCCGACCGGCTCGTCGATGAACGCCACATCATCGACGAACGCCAGGAACGAGCCGATCCCGGCATGGTCGGCCGGCCCGCCGGCCAGCACCGCCGACACCGTCGGCTCCGGCACACCCGCGACCTCAGCACCCGACGCGCCCTCAGCACCCGACGCCGAAGGTGTCAGGACGGTATTGCGCTCGAAGTACGCGCGCACCGCCTCCGGGCCCCACAGGTCCAGGTGACCCGGTCCCTCGGCCAACAGACCCGACACGACTGCGTCTGCGTTCTCGGCGGTGAAGGTGCGCACCGTGACGTCGACCTTCTCCGCCAACAGCTCCGCCGCGGAACGCAACGACCCCACCGACCCATGATCATCAGGGACCAGGACCGTGACCGACGCCCTCGGCCCGGCTACCACATCAGCCGCGGGCTCGGTGGCGGGCGCCTCCGGCTTTTGGAGGTTCTCAACCCGTCGCTCGAGCGCGGCAGTCCGACGCAGAGCCCGCACGAAGGCGCTGCGTCGCCGAACACCCCCGCCACCCGCCGCCACCCGAGCACGATCCAGGTGCTGGTGCAGGTCCCGCCCGAACGCCGCCAGCTCCTCATCACTGGCCCCGACCGGCTCATCGATGAACGCCACATCATCGACGAACGCCAGGAACGAGCTGATCCCGGCATGGTCAGCCGGCCCGCCGGCCAGCACCGCCGACACCGTCGGCTCCGGCACACCCACGACCTCAGCACCCGACGCGCCCTCAGCACCCGACGCGCCCTCAGCTCCCGACGCCGACGGTGCCAGGACGGTATTGCGCTCGAAGTACGCGCGCACCGCCTCCGGGCCCCACAGGTCCAGGTGACCCGGTCCCTCGGCCAACAGACCCGACACGACGCTGTCAGCGTTCTCGGCGGTAAAGGTGCGCACCGTGACGTCGACCTTCTCCGCCAAGAGCTCCGCCGCGCCCTGCAACGACCCCACCGACCCATGGTCATCAGGGACCAGGACCGTGACCGACGCCCTCGGCCCGGCTACCACTTCAGCCGCGGCCCCGGTGGCCGGCGCCTCCGGCTTTTGGAGATTCGCAACCCGTCGCTCGAGAGCGGCAGCCCGGCGCAGAGCCCGCAGGAAGGCGCTGCGTCGCCGCGCACCGCCGCTGCCCGCCGCCACCCGAGCGCGATCCAGGTGGTGCAACAGCGCCCGCCCGAACAGCGTCCGCTCCTCATGACTTGTCCCGACCGGCTCGTCGATGAAGGCGACGTCATCGGCGAACGCCAGGAACGAGCTGATCGCTGCATTGTCCGCCGGCCCGCCGGCCAGCACCGCCGACACCGTCGGCTCCGGCACACCCGCGCCCTCAGCACCCGACGCGCCCTCAGCACCCGACGCCGACGGTGCCAGGACGGCATTGCGCTCGAAGTACGCGCGCACCGCCTCCGGGCCCCACAGGTCGACGTGACCCGGTCCCTCGGCCAACAGACCCGACACGACGCTGTCAGCGTTCTCGGCGGTGAAAGTGCGCACCGTGACGTCGACCTTCTCCGCCAAGAGCTCCGCCGCCCCCTGCAACGACCCCACCGACTGATGGTCATCAGGGACCAGGACCGTCACCGAGGCCCTCGGCCCGCTGACGGCATCGGCCGCTGCGAGCCCGATGCTCGGCATCCGGAACGTGCGCTCCTTACCGATGAAGGCGACGGACGGAGACAGCCCCGGACCCGTCCCGTCCCCGCCCCACAACGCTGCGTAGAAGAGAGCACCGTCGGGCGTGACGGGTCGGATCCCGGTCGATGGCACGAACGCCGACTCCGCCGGGATGGCCGACGTCTCGATCGCATGAGCCCAGGACGCAGGCGGATGTTCGGGAGCCTCGACGGCGGCGAACCCGCTTGCCAGCGTCCCGAACACAACCTGCGACGGTGCGCCGAAGACCTTCGTCCCGAGCGCCAGGAACTCCTCGTAGCTGAAGACGTGCACGTGGTACGGGTTGAGGCTGGGGCCAGGCCCGTAGTAGCCGATGTCGTTCGGGGCCGAGACGTACACCGAGGCTGCAGGCGCGCAGACCCGCTTGAGCCCGTGCAGGAACTCCTCCGGGTCCGGGACGTGCTCGATCGTCTCCACCGACACCACCAGGTCGAACTGGGCGTCGGTCTCGTTCAGGAACTGGACGGCGTCGGATTGGATGAACTCAAGGCCGGGCGCTTGGTACTGGTCCTTAGCAGCGGCGACCGCCTCAGCGCTGACGTCGACCGCAACCACGCTGGCCGCGCCCCAGTGGTTGCGCATGATGTGAGCCGCGTAGCCGGCACCGCTGGCGATGTCCAGTACCCGAGCCCCCGAGCACAGCGCCCTGATCGGCAGGTACCGCGACAGGTGAAGCGCCAGCTCCGTGTCGGAGTAGGTGTTCGCCGCTCCGACGTCCAGTCTTTCCATCGTGTCCTCAGGTCGCCGTCGCGTCGGTGCCGGTGCTTAGTCTGCGCTCCCACTCGAAGGCATCGCCGACGATCTGGTCGATGTCGTCATGGCGAGGCGACCAGCTCAGGAGCTCGCGAGCACGGTCGGCTGCGGCCACCACCACCGCCACGTCGCCGGGGCGCCGAGGACCGGTCGTGACCGCCACGGGCTTCCCGGCAGCGCGCTCGACGGCGCGGACGACCTCGGCGACGGAGTGACCTCGGCCGTAGCCGCAGTTCGCGACCAAGCTCTCGCCGCCGTTCGCAAGGTGTTCGAGGGCCAACCGGTGTATCTCCACGAGGTCCCATACGTGGATGTAGTCGCGGATGCCGGTGCCGTCGGGCGTCGGGTAGTCGGTGCCGAAGATCGTGAGGCTGTCCCGCTTGCCGGTTGCGACCTCGCAGGCCACCTTGATCAGGTGCGTGGCGTGGGGCGTCGACTGTCCGGTTCGACCGGACGGGTCTGCGCCCGCCGCATTGAAATAGCGGAGGACGGCATACCGGATCCCGTGCGCAGTCGCGGCATCCACGATCATGCGCTCCACGACGGCCTTGGAAGCTCCGTACGGCGACACCGGTTGCACCGCGGAGTCCTCCGTGACGTGGTGTCCGTCGGTCGGCTCGCCGTAGACAGCGGCGGTCGAGGAGAAGATCAAGGTCGGGACATTCGCTCCAACCACGGCTTGAAGCAGTGACAACGAAGCACCCACGTTGTTGCTGTAGTACTCCAGCGGCTTCGCGACCGATTCCGGCACGACCGTCGAGGCAGCGAAGTGGAGCACTGCTTCGACACGATGCCTCACCAGGAGGTCCTGCAGGCGCTCGGTCTCGCGGACGTCGAGCTCGACGAACTCCGCCTCGTTGGGGACCAGTGTCCGGGTCCCGGTGGACAGGTTGTCGGCGACGACGACCGAGTGGCCGAGACCGACCAGCAGGTGAGCCATGTGACTGCCGATGTACCCCGCGCCTCCGGTGACGAGAACGCGCACGTCATGCCTCCAGTAGCTGGTCGAGGTAGGGCGTGCCTGTCAGTCGGCCTCGAAGGTCTTCGAAGTTGGTGACGTCCTCGCGAAGGTCCGAGCTCGTTGCTTTCTGGAAGGCCAGCTCGACGGGGGTGAGCTCCAGTGACAGAACGGTGCTCACCCGGTCGATCGCCGCCAACGGGTCAGCGAGGACGTCTTCGTAGGCCAGCATCAAGTTGGAGGGCTCCCCGAAGACCCGGAGAAGGGTCTCCGTGGCCTCCGCCATGAACCCGATCCGCGCAATGAGTACGTCGGGATCGATCGCCGTCGACCCCAGCCCCTCGCTTCCCAGCTTCACACCCCATTGGGCGCGCCCGGTTTCGACCTTCGTCTTCTCTGCATACTGCTCGGCCCGGATCTGTGAGACCGCGACCTTCACCAGGTTGAGACGGTGCATCACGATCAGCTGCACATCCAGTTCCCGGCACGCCGCAGCGATGGCGGGCGGGTCCGCCATGGCACGGACAGCATGCTTCGAACCGACGAGCATCAGGCCGTCACGCGCCCTGTAGTGGTCCTGCATCCACTGCAGCTGCGCGCTTCCTTCCCTGATCTGGTTCAGCGGTTCGTTCGCGATGAGGAACCCGTCGGGGCCGTAGGCCCGCCGAGCGCGACGCTGCACGCCTGCGAGCACGAGATTGCTCCCCACACGCCCCCAGGGCATGACGATCATGAATCTCCGCAAGCCAACTATCCTTCCAAGATCGACGCCGGTGAGCGCTACTGGCAGATGAGCGACTCGAGGTTGGTCACCATACTGGCGATGCTGAACTCCCGACGCACGAACCGTCTGCCCTCTGCGCCGGCAGCGAGTCTCCAGGGCTGATCTCGAAGGACGTCCACCGCCGCCGCTGCCAGAGCGGCTGGATTTTTGTCGCGAACGAGTCTGCCTGTCACGCCATCGACGAAGGTTTCCCGAACGCCGCCGACATCGTAGGCCACGACGGGGACTCCGCATGCTTGGGACTCGATGAGGACGTTGGGCAGTCCTTCCGACCGGGACGACAGCATGAAGATGTCGAACAGCTGGACGCGGAGATGGATGTCGTTGAAACGGCCGGGACAGTGGATGTAGCTCGAGGCGCCCGCCGCCTCGATCTGGCGCATCAACGGCTCCCGTTCGTCCCCGTCGCCGAGCAGGACGAAGTGTGCGTCGGGTATTGCCCTGCGGATCTCCAGCGCCGCCTCGACCCAGTGGCGCGGTTGCTTGACGGGCGTGAAGCGCAGCGCGGTGCCCACGACCGGCGCGTCGCGCGGGATGCCGAGGCTGCCCCGCATCTCGAGCGCGACCGCGCTGCCGTCCTCGTCGAACGGGGCGAAATCGAGACCGTTGTGGATGGTGTGCGCGTTCACCGAGCTCCGGTCGACCCCGATCCAGTCGAGGTAGTCCGCCGTGGCCACCTCCGAGCAGTTCACGAAATGCACCTCCGGACGTGACATCAGGTGCGCGTAGATGCCCCGCCAGTTCGTGCCTCGCTCCCGCCACTCGGCGTCGGCCGAGCCGTCCGGATTGAAGATCGACTCCGGTCGCATGTTGTGGCTGTGCAGCACGATCTTCGGCACGCCGGCCCACACCGCAGCGAGGCCGGCGGTCAACATCGTGTAGTCCAGCCAGGCGTGGACGACCTTGGGATTGCGTGCGGCGAAGAGGTCGTACCACGACTGGGTCGGACGAGCGATCCCGCCGCGGAGGTAGCTGAAGGGCCGGATGGCCGTGGGCGCTTCCTCGAGCGCCACGAGATCGGACTCCTCGACACCGGTCAGCGGAAGGAAGTACAACGGGTCGTCGTGGTCACCGCGGCGCTGGACCGTCCGAAGTGCAAGGTCGACCCCGCCCGCCACCTCGCGGCGGCGGAACTCGCGGAAGCAGATGGCCAGAAGCCGCTCGGCGCCACCGGCACCGAGCGTTCCCCCGCCGATCAGCAGTCCGCTAGGCGCCGTACTCCGTCCCTCAGCGAGGCCCTGCCGACCCTGACAGATGACCTTGGCAGCGGCCTCCGGGGTCGAGACGGCCCGGAAGCGCGGCGTGCTCGGACCGGCGTCGAACGACTCGCCCACCTCCGCGAAGAGCCCGCGGACGTCCTCCAGCTCCGTCTGAAGTTTCACCGCGGCGGGAGAGGCCAAGTTCTCCAAGGCCCTCAGGTGCTCCCAGTCGCGGCCCCATCGTCCGGCCGCCAGCGCGATCCGGGCGCGCACGAGCACCATCTCGTCGGACGGGTCGCTCTCCGCATTAGCGGCAGCGGTGTCGAGCACCCGAGCCGCGAGCTCAAGGTCGCCCAGCCGCATCAGGTCACGCGCGTGCCAGACCGCGCCGTCCTCGGCCGACGCGTAGACAGCGTTCGCGACGACCTGCGCGTGGGCAGCCAAGACGCGATCACTGCTGAATCGCCCGATCACCCGGTTGACGTGGAACGCCACGGCCGCGGAGGCGAGGTCGCCGCTCTCGAGGAGCCGGAGTGCGGTCGTCGCCGTCTCGAGCGCGCTCTGCTGCAGGTCCGGACGCGCCAGCAGGTCGAGGTCTGCGAGCCGGACGAGGTAGGCGGCGGGAGCACGGGGCGAGCGCTCGACGAACAGGTGACTTGCCCTCGCCCAGATCTCGATCGCCCGAGCTCTCTTGCTGACGCGGGCGAGCTTGCCGAGCTGACCTACGGTGCAATCTTCGGGAGGCACCTCGGCCAGCATCTCCACGGCCCTGCCCGATTCGCCGCGGTCGAGGGCCTCGGCAGCTGAGTCGAGAAGCTTTTGGATGTCACGGGTGCTGAGAGGGCCGTCGCCGGGATGCGGGCCGTTCGAGGGCGACGAATTCCCGATCATGTGTCGCGACCCTACCGGCAGCAGGTCTCGATGTGCCCGGAACGAGCGGGGGAGGAGTCCGGTCTTGGATGCGCACAACGCTGGATTCACCGCTCCCGTAGGGCGGTCTCCATCTCCTCGAGGAAGCGGGTCTCCCAGCGCGCGTTGATGCTGGTGGCCTGCCGCTTGATCCTCGGCTTGATCTCGATCGGCTCCGCCGGGGGGTCGAGCCCCAGGTAACGCGCGATGTCCCACGTGTTCCCGGTGAGGTCCTCGACAAAGTCTTCGTAATAAATCCGATAGGGCTCGATGTCGAGCAGGACGAAAGCCTTCTCCAGGTTCGAGTTCTGTTGGACGATTCCCAAGACGGCCCGGGAGATCTCCTCGAACGAGTAGTCGTCGTCGGTGATCTCATGGTGCTGCGGCCAGGCGTCGAGCCCGAACGCCGCCGAGCCGCCGTCGCTGGTCCACTGACCGGTGCGGGCTGCGATCCGGGCCGAGATCGCCTGCCGGACGAGGTTGCGCCGTCGGAGGAAGACGAACCGCCACACATCGGTCCGTTCAGGAAGCTCGTGGACCTGGTAGAGGAACAGCAGCGCGGCGATCGTCCCCTTGAGGTCGAAGCGGTCGTTCCTCACCGTCCGGGCGAGATGCTCGCCGTACTGGGTGAGCGTGGAGATGCCCCCCTGGCTCACCGCGGGCTTGATCGTGTACTCCGGGTTGAACCACTCCTGGGGGTCGATGCCGTAGTGCTCCAGACAGGCCTGCAGGAGAGTGCTGCCCGAACGCGAGGTGCAGGCGATCATGGACCCCTGTCGAATGCTGGACAGACCCGTCGGCCCCGAATCCTTCTCCAAGTACTTGCAGATGGACTTCTCGTAGATTCTCGGGATGTTCAGCAGATCCGCCAGGTCAGCCACGCGTCGAAGTATGCCGGACAGCGGTCCGCGACCTCCGCTCGAAGCGTTGCTGTTGCTATCCCCTCCAGCTACTTAGCGGCCCTCACAGGACCGCGTCGAGGAAAGCCCGGGTCTCGGCGTGCTGCGGCGAGCCGATCAGCTCGCCGGGCGGACCCTCCTCGAGGATCCGGCCTTCGTGGAAGAACGCCATCCGGTCGGCCACCTCACGCGCGAAGCCCATCTCGTGGGTCACCACCATCATCGTCATGTGCAGCTCGGTGGACAGGGTGCGCATCACCGACAAGACCTCGCCGGTGAGCTCTGGGTCGAGCGCGGAGGTGGGTTCGTCGAAGAGCATCACGTCGGGCTCCATCGCCAGGGCGCGAGCGATGGCGACGCGTTGCTGCTGGCCGCCCGAGAGCCGGATGGGATGCTCCCCGGACTTGTCGGCGAGACCCACCCGGTCGAGGAGATCCTTGGCGCGTTTGGTGATCTCCGCGTCGGTGCCGCGCTTGGCGCACTGGGCCGCGCAGGTGACGTTCTCGAGCACGGTCATGTTCGGGAACAGGTTGAACTGCTGAAACACCATGCCCACGTGCAGCCGCAACTGGCGGATCTGGTCCCGCTTGTGGCGGGTGCGGTGCCCACCGGTCAGGCGGATGCCGGAGACCTCGATGGAGCCCTCGGTGGGGTCCTCGATGAAGTTCACGCAGCGCAGCACCGTCGACTTCCCCGAGCCGGAGCCTCCGAAGATCACGACCACCTCGCCGCGGCGGACCGACAAGTCGACGCCGCGCACCACCTTGAGGCGGCCAAAGCTCTTGTGCAGCCCGTCGATGCGGACGACTACGTCGCCACTCACGCAACGCCTCCGTGCGGCTGGCCCTGCTGGGCCTTCTTGATGCGCGCAACGTGCGCCCGGTCGTAGCCCCGACCGATCCGGGCCTCGAGCCGGGCCTGGAAGAAGGTGAAGACGACGGTGAGTCCCCAGTAGACGAGCGCCGCGGCGACGTAAGCCTCGAGGTTCTTGAAGTCGGCCTTGCCGACCAGCTGGGAGCGACGAAACACCTCGGCGCTCGCCAAGGTCACGCCGAGGAAGGAGACCAACGCGGTGTCCTTCATCATCGCGATGAACTCGTTGCCCGTCGGCGGGATGATCACCCGGAACGCTTGCGGCAGCACCACCTTGCGCATCTTCTGGCCATACGTCATGCCCAGCGCGTCGGCGGCCTCGCCCTGGCCGCCGGCGACCGACTGGATGCCTGCCCGGAAGATCTCGGTCAGGTAGGCGCCGTAGTTGAGGCCAAGTGCGAGGGTGCCGGCGGTCGCGGCGTCCAAGACCAGTGCCTGGTCAAAACCCTCCGGCAGCCAGGGGTACTGCGCGGCGAGGTTGCGCCCGACCGGCGGGAGGGCCAGGAAGAGCAGGAACATCTGCACGATCAGCGGGGTGCCGCGGAAGAACGAGACGTAGAACCCGGCCACGCCGTACGCGACGGGATTGTGGGAAATCCGAGCGAGCGCACCGAGGAGGGCCATCACGACGGCCAGGACGATGCCCCCGATGGCGATGACCATGGTGTAGCGGAGCCCGCCGAGGATGTAGCGGAAGTTGTCGCGGATCCAGGCCACGTCGAAACCGGCGGCGTTCCCGACGAAGCCGAGCACTAGGAACAGCACCATCCACACGGCGGCGGCCTTGACCCGGAAAGGCACCCGCGCCGAGGCGAGCTGGACCCGCTCCCAGGCGCTTCTCACCGTCGCGTCATTGCTGGGCGGTGAGGTCCAGGCCGTACCACTGGTCCGACAGGGCGGTCAGCGTGCCATCCTCGTGCATGTCCGCGACGATGCCATCGACGGCCTCGAAGAGCGACTCCGACGACGGGTCCGAGCTTTTGTCGAACCCCACCGCGAGCGGCTCGTAGAAGACCGGGTCGCCGACGATCTTCACTGGGTTGCCGGCGTCGATGTAGCCCTGGGCCGTGGTCACCGAGGTGATCACCGCGTCGAGCCTCAGGTTGGCGAGGTCCTGGAGGGCCGTGGTGTCGGTGTCGTAGCCAGAGACCTCGGCGTCGTCGATGACGAAGTCGAACTCGTAGCCGTCAATGGCCAGGTCCTTGGTGAGGAACTGGTCGTAGGTGCAGCCGCTGCAGACGCCGATCTTCTTGCCGTCGAGGTCGGTCGACAGGTCGGTGACCGACGAGTCGTCGGCCAGGACCACGACGACGGCCGGCGTGTAGTTGTAGGGCTCGGTGAAGTGGAGAACCTCTTGCCGGTCGTTTGTCGGCGTCATCGAGCCCACGGTCGTGTCCCAGCGGCCGTTCCAGCTGCCAGCCGTGATGACGTCCCAGGACGGCGCCTCCCAGGCAACGTCGACGCCGAGCCGCTCGGCGATCTCGGTGGCCACGTCGATGTCGAAGCCTTCGTACTCACCGGTCTGCTCGTTCAGTGAGGACTGCGGCGGGTACGCCGGATCGGTGGAGACCGTGAGCACTCCCTTCTCGCAGATCTCGGCAAGCAGGTCGGTGGTCTCGCCCCCGCACACGGTGTCGCCGCCCGCGGCCGCACCGCCCCTGTCCGGGTCGTCAGCGGTGGAACTGCCATCACCACCACAGGCCGCCAATGAAGCGAGGAGCGCCACGAGCGCGACGACAACAACTGAACGAGTACGCATCGGGCTCTCCCTCGGACGATCGGTACGTGCAATATGCCAGAAGGACGCCGACGCCAGAAGCCTGAGTCCGGCCTACTGTCCCATCGCTCGGCGCGCGTGATCGGGACGCCCGCTGTAGCCGACGTCGACCGCGAAGACATCGGGTACCTGACGAGACCTGTGGACATGCCCCGGTGGATCAGCCAGGTTCAGGCGTGCTTTGGGTTGCTGCGCGCCCTCACGCCCGACGAGGTTCGCTGGTGCGCGTGCAACGCACGCGAGCGCTACGAGGTCGAGCGAGCACTCGCGGAGCTCAGCCGACCCCACGCGCGTCCTTCTGTCATAGCCACCGACGGTTGGCGGGCCGCGCCGCGAGCAGCCGGGTGTCGTTGGCGGTGCCATGCTCAAAGGCCGAGATCGCGTCTGGACGTCGTCGCGAGCGCTTCGAGGGGCCGGATGTAGCGGTTGACCAGCACCGAGAGGTCTTGTGCCGGGTCTGTGCGGCGATGCGGGCAAGCGGGGAGCCGCCGCGGGCCGCGGTGGTGGCGTGGCCTACTCGGAGGTCGGAGGGCCCAGCGAGCCGGTTGTCAGTACGTCGTGACGTCGAGCAGGCGCTCCTTGGTGGCGTCGCCGTCGTCGGCGTTGTTCCAGTCCAGGGTGCCGGAGGCCTGGAGCGCCGCCTTGACCGCCGCGGGCGTCGCTGCGGGGTGGGTCGCCTTGTAGAGCGCGGCGCCGCCGGCGACGTGCGGGCTGGCCATCGAGGTGCCGCTGATGGTGTTGTAGCCGCCGAGCATCCAGGTGGAGTTGATGCACACCCCGGGCGCGATGAGATCAACGTCCGCGCCGAAGTTGGAGAAGTTGGCGAAGGTGTCATCGACGTCGGAGCGGCAGGTGGACGGGGCGCCGCCGCCGGGCAGACCGTTGAAGTCCGCGAGAGCGCTGACGGTGATCACCTCGTCGTAGGCCGCCGGAGTGGAGTTCTTCGCGTCCTCGGAGTCGTTGCCCGCGGCGACCACATACGTCACCCCCGCCGCGACCGAACGGCAGATCGCGGCGTGCATGGCATCGTTGTTGCTCGCGCCGCAGTTCTGGTCGTCGGTGCCACTGCCGCCGAGGCTCATGTTGACGACCTCGATCTTCGCGGCGTTGGCCGTGACGTAGTCGATGCCGCAGATCACGTCGGAGTTGAGACCGGTGCCGGCGTCGGTGAGCACCTTGACCGGCCAGATCCGGGCGCCGGGCGCCATCCCGACCACTCCGGTCCCGTTGTCGAGCGCTCCGACGGTGCCCGACACGTGCGTGCCGTGGCCGTGCAGGTCGTTGGCGTTGATCGCGCCGATCGAGCAGTTCTTCGCCCCGGCGCGGTAGATGTTGAGGTCGGGGTGGGTCAGGTCGGCGCCGGTGTCGAGCACCGCCACGTCGACGTTCACCCGCTCGTCGACGCCGTTGATCCTGGCTGTCGGGCTGGCGTCCGCGTTCGCCCGATTGATGCCGGTCGGGGTCGACTGGGCGCCGATGCTGACCGACTCGTCGCGCTGCACCCAGCGCACCCCGGGGATGGACTCCAGGGCCACTGCCGCCGCCGGCGTCATCAAGGCGGAGTAGCCCTGCAGGGCTGAGGTGTAGACGTGGCCGACGTCGAAGCCCAACCGCTGCGCATGGAGGGCGGAGACGGTGCGGGCATCGGCGGAATCGGCAAGGACGACGACGTACGGCGCAAGCGCAGCCGTCGAGGTCACCGGCGCTGCGGATGCAGACGGTGCGGTCGCAGCCAGGGTGGCCGCGCCGAGGGACAGGACAGTCGAGGCTGACAAAGCAGCCAGAGTGAGCGAGCGCATGAACTCTCTTTTCCCGAGATGGTGCCGCCCGAGCGGCCGAGTCGACCCCACGCAGGGGTCCACGGTCTAGTGCCCGCTTCGATTGCTGGCAAACCTGCCGTCTTCCCTCAGCACCCGACCCGGGCCAAGATCAGCGCATCGCGTCGATCCGAACGGTGGTGAAGTCATGCAGGGCACGGCGATCGCGAACGGAGGCAGGCTCGACCACCGAGGTCATCAGGTGTGGTGGGGCCGGGCAGCAGGGCCGACCACTGACGGGCCGGCTCCGCTCCTGACCGTCCATGGCGGTCCGGGGATCTGTCACGACTGTCTCGAGCCGCTGGCGGTCCTCGGTGGTCAGCGACCGGTCTTCTTCTACGACCAGTACGGCTGCGGCCGCTCCGACCGGGCCAGCGACCCGGCCGAGTCACGGAGATCGGGCAGAGAGCGGGCTCGGTCAACGCCGGGATCCTCGCCGACGCCCAGCGCATCCAGCTCGCGCTCGACCGGGGACGCCCCGAGGCCGCCTACGAGCTGCTGCGGCCGTTCATCGAGGACCCGGAGGCGGGCCGAACGCCGAGGCATGGCGGGCGATGCCGCTGGCGCGGATGGGCAGGCGCGCCAAGGCGGCGGCTGCGATCGACCGGCTGGCGGGAGCGGGCTTCCCGCTGGTGGTCGACGCCGCCTGGCTGGAGGTCATCGCGAGCGTCGCGGACGCCGTCGCCGAGCTGGGACACCGCGACGGCGACCGGCTGCTGCTGCCGATCATCACGCCGTACGCCGACCGGTTCGCGACCGGCGCCACCGGCGGTATCTGCTTCGGCTCGATGCACCGGTACGCCGGGCTGCTCGCGCACTGCGCCGGTGACGCCGACGCCGCGGGCACCCATTCCGGCGTGCGCTGGAGGCCAATTGCCGCGCCGGTGCGACGCTGCTAATCGCACACATCCAGCGGCAACACGCGGCCATGCTCCGTGACCGAGGCGGCGCGGCCGACATCGCCGAGGCGGATGCGATGCTGGCCGATTCCGACGAGACCTACCGGCAGCTCGGCCTCGACCACTGGGTGACGTCTGCCGTGGGTCCTCGAGCGGACAAGGCCGTGTTCCGGCGCGACGGCGAGCTGTGGCTGGTCGCCTACCAGGGCCGCCAGGCGCGGGTCCGCGACAGCAAGGGCATGGCCGTGCTCCACAGGCTGCTCGCCGAGCCACATCGCGAGTTCTCCGTCCTTAACCTGGCCGCACCCGGCAGGCCCGCCGAGCTGCCCGGCGACACCGGCGAAGTGATCGACGCGCGGGCCGCCAAGCAGATCCGCGCAGCCATCGCCCGCATCGAGACGGCACATCCGGCACTGGCGCTGCACCTGACCAACTCGGTACGCACCGGCCGCTACTGCAGCGACACGCCAGAGCAGCGCGTCACCTGGACGATGTGACCGGGATGGTCCGACGCAAGGATGGAATGGATCCGAAGAGCAGTCTCGAGTCCACGCCTTTCCAGGCCGCCCAGTCACGCCTTTCCGCCGGCGGTCTCTCGTCCCGATGGACGTCGACCTCAACTCGTCGATGTCCGTCATGGAACCCGTTCCGGTGCCTGTCGAACGGTCCGGCCGAACCGGCGACGGCGTTCCGCAGGGGATCCCGTTGCGGGCCGGTGCCGCCCTTGCAGCTGCGAAGTGGGGAGGGACTTGCTGGAGGGGTCAGGCGATGCCCGATGCTCGAGTCGGCCGCTTTCCGCGGCAAGACCGGGCCCAGTTCTGGAGGTGCGCCATGAGCGCGCTGCTTGTCGGATACGCCCGATGCTCCACCGATCAACAAGACCTGACCGCTCAGCGCGACGCTCTGCTCAACTTGGCGTCGAGCCCGACCGGATCTACGTCGACCACGGCCTTACCGGTACCAACCGCGAGCGACCCGGACTCCGCGAAGCGCTCGCCGCCTGCCGAGCTGGGAACACCCTCGTGGTGACCAAGCTCGACCGCCTCGCCCGGTTCACGCCCGACGCCCGCGCGATCGCCGACGAGCTCACCACCCGCCAGATCAGCCTCTCCCGGGGTGGGTCGGTCTACGACCCCACCGACGCGGTTGGACGACTGTTGTTCAACGTTCTCGCCATGATCGCTGAGTTCGAGTCCGACCTGATCCGGCTCCGCACGCGTGAGGGCATGAAGGTCGCCAAGGCCAAGGGACGGCTCCGAGGCGTCCGTTGCTCAGAGCGCACGGACCATGCCAAGTAGCGGGAGTTGACTGGGCGAGACCGTGATGCCGTGGTGGGGATTGGTCTGCCGAAGTGTGGGTGCCCGTGGATGTGCCGGCGAGCGAGCCGATTCGTCTGCGCGTCCTTTAGCCCAGAAAGTCCTCACCCGTGCAGCCTGGCTGGTACCCCGCGGGCAAGGCACCAGCCCTTGGCCGCGGTCGTCTCGATGGCCTGCTCGACCTCACCGGCGTACTCCGAAACGGCCAACACCCGGAGCCCGGGTAGCCCCCGAGCATGGCCGTGCTCGCGGTCGCGTCGTGGTTCACCTGGCACGTCTTGGAATCGATGGCGTTGGACACCTCGATCCTGAGGTCCCAGGCCCCGCTGCGGGCCAGGTCAGCCGCTACGGCGCGGGCGGTCACCACGGTGCATTAGGAAGAGCCCGTGTAGGCGAAGCTGCCCAGGTAGGCGATCGCTCCGAAGGTGGGCACCGCGAGGCGTCGGGTCGTGATCGTGCTCCTGGTTCTCAGTCGGGGGTCATGTCGAAGAACGCGAGCTCGATGGTGTCGGTGGCGACCTGCCCGCGGGAGTCCGTGACCGTCAAGGTGATCCGGAGATAGTCGGACCCGAAGGAGCCGGCGGCATAGTCGTGGGTCACCTCGTCGGGTGGATCCGTGGCCCAGTCGCCGCCGTCGACGGCACATTCGTCGAACGCGATCGACCAGCTGACGATGTCGCCGTCCGGGTCGGTGGTGTCGGTGCCGCGGACGGTGATCGCGAAGCAGAGCGCATCGGTCGGGAGGCAACCCATGTCGATCGCCAGGTCCCCCGGGTCGACGAACACCGTGCGCTGGGGATTGGTCGTCCCGTCGAGACACCAGTAGAACGGCTCCCCGCTGGGCGGCGTGTGGGGCTGGCAGTTCGGCGACAATCGGATCTCCAGGACTGCCACCGGCGGGCTTTCGCCCTTGTCGCACGGGAACGACTCCTTGGTCGTGCCGGACTTGACGTCGAGGACGTCGATCTCGTCCCCGGCGCCACCTTCGATCGAGTAGTCGCGGCTGTTGATCGTCTCGTCCTTGACCACCCGTCCGTCGGCATAGTGCACCACGACGTGCGAGATGTCCTTGGTGGCATGCGCGGTGAAGTCGCGGCAGGCATCGGCGAAGGTCCCGGTGATCGTCGCCTCGGAACTGGCCTGCGCCGGGACGGCGTACGCGAGCGTCGCAGTCAGGGCCACGATCGCGGCTCGCAGTGCCTTCATGTCTCCTTCGATCTGATTCGGCTATCAGCTGCCCGAGATCAGGACCACGGTTACCGACACCTGGTCGTATGTGATCGCCCCACCAATGTTCAGCTGGTTGCAGTCGACGCCGATATCCGTCGAGCCGGCTGGAAGCGGCGGCGTCACGCCGACCAGTGTGGCGGTGTCGGGACTACCGCTCGCGAACTCGAAGGTCGTGCCGGGGACCACGCCGATCGAGCTTGTGCCGAGCCGGCACCTACCGTGCATCGAGTTAGCATCGATCTCCCGGTTGGCCCTCACCCGTGCGAGCAGCAGCGCCCGCGCCCCGGGTGGGACGTTGACCACCCCGGTCACGCCGCACGTGATAAACGTCTCGCTCTCCGGATCGCAGTCCCTCAAGGCCCCGGTGCGTCCGAAGCCGCCGAGCAGCGCCGAGGGCACCTGGGCGAGTGTGGACTCTGAGATGTCGACGCCCGTGAGCGCGTTGTCGACGACCTCGTTGCTGCCGATGATGTTGGTGGCGAGGTCTGCGGCGGTGAGGGAATCGGGGGCGACCTCAGAGGTCCCGACCGAGTCCGGTCCGAGGTCGGCTGCCCGAAGCCCGCCGCCATTGAAAGTGTCATCGCGGACGTCCACGGACTTGACCTGCCCGTCGACGATGTCGCTGGAGCGGACGACCAGATGGGTGGCATAGGCCGATGCCGGCGCCAGAGTGAACGCCACGATCAATGCCAGGTAGCCGACCATGTTGCTGCGGCCGTGACCGCTGATTCTGGATGTCATGCACTTGCCCCGTTCGGGAGTAGCTGGCTGGGTATCTAGGACGCTCGTCTGCGGAAAGCACTGCGAATCGACAGGCCGCACCGCTCGATGATTCGGCCTGCCGTCGTCGCGCGCCTCGTTCTGCGATCAGGTCTGGACGCGTCGGGTCAGCGCGGCCAGCTCGCAGTTGAAGCGCTCGGGCTCTTCCAGGTGCGGCACGTGACCGACGCCGTCGTACCAGGACGCCTCGGCGACCGGGCAGGTGGCGAGGATGTGCTCGGCCATCGCCGGTAACACCACCGAGTCAGCTCGGCCCTGGGTAACCAAAACGGGAATAGTGAGTTCTCGGAGCACGTCATCGCAGTCGATGTCGCGGGCGCCGAGGTTGGCGCGGATCGCGGCCGGTACGGCGACGTTCCAGCACACCGCCGTCTCGAGGTCGTCGGCCGATACCGGTTTGATGATGCACGTTCGCACGAACGAGCGCATGGTCTGGATGTTCGTCGGCAGATCGTCAACGGTCATGCCGACGAAGTGGTCCAGGAATCCGGGGCCGATCAGAGTGCCGAAGGCCGCCTCGCCGAGTTTGACCGCGCCCGCGACGAAGTTCATGGCTGAGATTCGATCGTGGCCATGCGCCCGCACGTAGTCGCTGATGATGTAGAGGCCGTAGGACCAGCCGACGAGCACCGACCGGACGAGACCGAGCTCATCGATGATCGCCGCGATGTCGTCGGCCCACAGCCGGCCGTCGGTGTAGTGCTCGGGCTCGAGCGGCGCCTCGGACATGCCGTGGCCGCGGAGGTCGAACGCGACGAGTCGGAACTCTTCGGCGAGCGTGCTGTCGTATTGCTTCGCCCAGCAGAGGTGGTTCTGCGACAAGCCGTGGATGAACAGGATCGGCGGTCCGTCCGCCTTTCCCCACTCGCGCACGTGCAGTAGTAGGCCGTCGCCACCCTGCACCGTGTGAACCTTCATCTGCCCGATCGGCTGGTGCTCGTCTTGCGCAACCGCTGTCATCTTCGGCCTCCTCGGCTCGACGTACCAAGAGCCTGGCCCTCGATGTGCTCGAGCGCATCGGGCGGAGAGCCTTATCCTTCGTCCTCGGCCTGCGTACTTCGGAAGCTGCGGTGCTTACGAGCGCCTTCCGCGCCGCGGAGTCGGCTGCGCAATACTTGCCAGAGTGGAGGCTCGCGCGAGCGGGGTGTTCGTCGGGCGCGTACGCGAGCTCGAAGAGTTCGAGCGTGCGCTGGACGCTACGCGCGGCGGTAGCGGCGCAACCCTCCTGGTCTCCGGCGAAGCGGGCATCGGCAAGACCCGGCTCGCGTCGGAGTTCGGGAGCGGTGCTCGCGACGCGGGGTTCGAGGTCCTCCGGGGGCGCTCGATCGATCTCGTCGGCACCGAACTGCCCTACCAGCCGTTTCTCGAGGCGCTGCGTCCGCTCGGCGACCCTCGGCAACTGGACGGACAGTCGCCCGGCTCGCAGCTGCAGGTATTCGAGAACACGTGCGCGATGCTTGCCGAACGGGCAACCGTCGCACCGGTGCTGCTCGTCCTCGAGGATCTGCACTGGGCCGACATCTCGACGCTCGATCTCGTCGTCTTCCTCGCGCACAACCTGGACGACCGACCGGTGCTCCTGCTCACGACCTACCGCGCAAACGAGCCCTCGTCGGCGGAGCGGATGCGGAGACTCGAGGACGGAGTCCGTCGTTCCGGCTCTGCACTCGTTCTCGAGCTCGGCCCGCTCGAGCGCGACGATCTCAGAGCGCTACTCGCCGCTCACGCCGACGCCGCCCTGCCGGCGGCGGTGAAGGACACTATCGTCGTCCGTTCGGAGGGCAACCCCTTCTTCGCCGAGGAGCTCCTCGCCGCAGCGAGCGAGGGCGGCGAACTCACCCGACGCTTACGCGATCTCCTCCTGGGGCGCGTCGCGCGTCTCGACCAGGTGACGCAGGGCGTCTTGCGTCTGGCCGCGGCAGCCGGCCGTGAAGTCGGTTACCCGCTGCTCCACGCCACTGTTGACCTGCCCGAGAGCGACCTGCGCGATTCGCTCCGCCAGGCGGTGGAACACGGCGTCCTGGTCGCCGACACGGAGGCCGGCGGCTTCCGCTTCCGCCATGCCCTCCTGACGGCGGCGATCTACTCCACGATCCTCCCCGGCGAGCGCGAGGAACTGCACGCGCGAGTTGCTGAGGGACTCGCGCGGAGCACCGCAGCCGCTCCGGCGGAGCTCGCGTCACACTGGGAGGCAGCCGGTCGCAAAGCGGAGGCGCTCGTCGCATCCGTCGACGCGGCACGTGAGGCGGAGGCCGCCTTCGGCCTCGCCGAAGCCTTCGCACACCTCGAGCGGGCGCTCTCGCTCTGGCACACGGTGCCGGATGCGGCCCAGCTCAGCGGGTTCGACCTCGCAGAGCTTTGCGCCAGGGCCGCCGAACTAGCCAGCCAGGTCGGTGCCGCCCAGCGCGCCCTCGAGCTCGGGCGCCAAGCGATTGAGCTCGTCGGCGACGACGACCCGCGCGGTGCGGCGCTCCTCCACGTGCGTGTGGCTGAATACCTCTACGCGATCGGCACGGATGACGATCCGCTTGCCGCACTCGAGCGCGCGGTCGAGCTTGCGTCTGAGGAGCCGCCCTCGCCGGAGCGCGCATACGCGCTGGGCTCACTCGCCGGAGGCTTGATGGTGGGCTGGCGCCATGCGGAGTCGTTGCCGATCGCTGAGCAGGCGCTCGCGCTCGCGCGGAGCGTCGGCGCACGCGAGGCAGAGGTCCGGGCGCTCACCGTCCTCGGCGCCGACCTCGCCTACCTCGGCCGCAGCGAGGAGGGTGTCGCCCGCTCCCGTGAGGCCCTGCAACTCGCCGAACGGATCGGCGATCACAGGGGCCTGGAACGGGCGTACGTCAACTTCACCGACACGCTGACGATGCTGGGACGGCCCCGAGAGTCGGCGCGACTGGGACAGTCGGGGCTCGAGGCGATGCGTCGGTACGGGATCGACAGCACGGTGCTGGTCTCGAACCTGATCGAGGCGCTGCTCGCGATCGGTGACTGGGATGAAGCCGAGAGAGTGAGCGCGGCAGGGCTCCGTGCCACCACCTCGACCTTCCTCGACGTGCTCTCCATCGTCCGCGCCGACCTCGAGATCGGTCGCGGCGAGTTCGACGCCGCGCGAGCTCACCTCGAGGCCGCCGGCGCCACCCTGCACGAGGACCGCGGGCCTGGCCGCTACGACGGCTACCTCGCGGAGCTCGCGCTGTGGGAGCGCCGATGGACAGACGCCGACGCCGCCATCCACGCTGGTCTGGCGCGGTCACACCGGCGTGAGGCTGTGCAGATCCGGGTCCAGCTCAGCGCCAAAGGGCTGCGCGCACAGGGAGAGCTGGCCGCACTCGCGCGTGCCCGTCGCGATGCCGACGGCGCTCGCACGTGGCTAGCTCGCTCACGTGAGCTCATCGGCGTCGCCCGACGCGCAGCTGCGGATTCCTCAGCGGTCACGCCCAACGCCCACGGCTGGCTGGCGCTGGCCGAGGCCGAGTACCAGCGTGCGGGCGGCACTGCGCGCCCAGATTCGTGGTCGGAGGCCGCGGACAGCTGGCAGCGGCTCGAGCGCCCGCCCCTGGCGGCGTACTGCCGCTGGCGTCAGTCCGAGGCCCTCGTCGCGGTCGGTGCGTCTCGCACCGAGGCGAGCGTGCCGCTTCGGGAGGCGCACGCCGTCGCGACTCGGCTCAGAAGTATGCCCCTGCTTCGGGAGCTCGAGCTTCTAGCCCAGCGTGCGCGGCTTGATCTCGCCTCCCCGGAGGCCGCGCTCTCCAACGGCAAGCAGGGGCTGGCGGAGATCCTCGGGCTGACTCCGCGCGAGGCGGAGGTCTTGGCGCTCGTCGCCCGCGGGTACACGAACCGTGAAATCGGCGCGGCGCTAGTGATCAGCGTCAAGACGGCGAGCGTGCACGTCTCGCGGATCCTGCGAAAGCTCGACGCGCCGAACAGGCTCGAGGCCGCCACGATCGCCCACCGCCTCACTCCGCCGCACCGCGGGCCAGCCGATTCCTAGTGAGGTCCTGTGTGGCAGCGACCTTCCCGGACGCCACGTGCGTAAACCGCCCCGGAGTGTCCGGAGACTCTGGTGTGTCCCGGGTCCACGGCGTCTGAGTTTCTGGATTCTGGTGTCTGACACCAGGAGGTTCAGATGGGACGACCGGGCTATCCGGCGGAGTTCCGACGCAAGGTCCCTGACTTACTCGCCGACGGTCGCAGTGTGGCGAGCGTCGCGCACGATCTCGACGTCAGCGACCAGACGATCTACAGCTGGCGCCGCCAGGACCGCATCGATCGCGGCGAGCAACCCGGCCTGACAACAGCTGAGAAGGGCGAACTGGCGGCGGCGAAGAAGCGCATCGCCGAGCTCGAGACCGAGCTGACGATCGCTCGACGAGCCGTCGATCTGTTGAAGGAGGCCAGCCCAAATGGAGGTACGCGGCGGTCGAAGTGATCGCCGCGGAGAACCTCCCGGTCCAGGTCGCCTGCCGCGTGCTGGGGGTCTCGGAGTCCGGCCTCTACGAGCACCGCGACCGGGCGCCGTCGGAGCGCGCCATCAGGCACGCGATGCTCACCGACCTCATCCGGCAGGTCCATGCCGAGTCGAAGGACACCTACGGCATCCAGCGCGTCCACGCCGAGCTGACCCTGGGACGTGGCGTCCGGGTCGGCCACAACCAGGTCGAGCTCCTGATGCGCCGCGCGGGTCTGCAAGGCGTCACCGGCCGGCGCAAGTGGAAGCGGATCCTGCCTGACACGATCGCCACCGACCTCGTCGAGAGGAACTTCACGCGCAACGGGCCGAACCAGCTGTGGGTCACCGACATCACCGAGCACCCGACCCGCGAGGGCAAGGTCTACTGCTGCGTCGTCCTCGACACGTACTCGCGCCGGGTTGTCGGCTGGTCGATCGACGCATCGCCAACAGCGGCGCTGGTCACCAACGTACTCGGCATGGCCATCGACGGCCGGCTCGCCAGAGCCGCTGATCCGGGCACGATCATCCACTCCGACCAGGGAGTCCAATTCGGTTCCTGGGCCTTCACCAAACGCGCCCGCGACTCCGGCCTGCTCGCGTCAATGGGCAGCATCGGCGACTGCTACGACAACTCCATGATCGAGCCGTTCTGGTCCCGCATGCAGGTAGAGCTGCTCGACCGGAAGAAGTGGAACACCCGGCTCGAGTTGGCCAACGCGATCTTCGAATACCTCGAGATCTGGCACAACCGGAAGCGCCGTCACAGCCAGCTCGGATGGCTCACGCCGATAGAGTTCGAACGCAACCGCATCATCACCGTGGCATGAGAATCCAAGGAATCTCGACTACGTGGAACCCGGGGCAGATCAGAGTCTCCGGACATGCCGGGGCGGTTCAAGGGCATCAGATGATGACCGCTAGTACCGCGACGACTACCAGCAATGCTGTCAGCGCCGTAATGAAAGACGTCAAATCCGTCATCCGGCTACCTCCGTTTCTGCATGGCTATGCACAGGGTCAGGAGGCCGTCGCGAGCAAGTCTCACTGCATCCGGGTTAGCTGTCAGGCAAATCGTTGAAGCTGCATGAAGCCCGGCCAACTAGCACCCGCAGTAGCACCCGCCGTGTTCAGACTTCCAATGAAACTGCCCGCCACCAGCGTTTCTGCTGGCCACGGGCCGATTCCGATTTGTGGAGCTGAGGGGACTCGAACCCCTGACCTTCTCAATGAGACGGCACCAGATTCCGGTTCGGAGAATCTCGGCCCGCCTCTGCCAATCTCGCGGCATCAAGTCACAATCCCCAGCATCTATGGGGGTTGTCGTGCGCAACTGTACTCGACTCCTCGAGCCACCTAGAAGCTTCGGGCCCAGCCCTCAAAACTTCTGAAGTGCCGAGTTTCCGCCGACTACGCTGCCCCTGGATTTGCTGTATGGCAGGCCTGGTTCGAAGACGTGCCGCATTGCCGCGAGTGCTGCGTGCGGGCCAAGGTCGCGTGGTCGCGGCGGGCACACACACCACCTTCTCCAAGAACGAGAGGATTCAGGGGTCATGACCCGCTCGGCGCAAGGGCGTCGACGAGCGTGGACGCAAATTCCTCAGCCACCGCAAGATGTTCCGGCTTCATGACACAACAACGCAAGACCGTGGTCTGGTCGCTGTCGACGATAAGCGCCTCGTCGGCAGCTGCGAGCCATTCGCTGCTCACTTGAAGCTTAGCTACGTGCCAGCCCAAGCTTTGAAGCTTGTTGAAGGCGGACTCGGAACGTCGGCTGACCTCGGAGGTGCTCCCTGATGCTGCGTAGGTACACACGATATCGAGTTCAGGCTCGACGACGAGACGCGCGGTCTCGGAACCTCTCACGCGGTCCGCGATCATCACAGCCGCTTGCCGGCCCTTCCAGAGGACTTCGCCCAACCCATCTCGGTCAAGGCCGAGACCGCGCAAAGTTGCCCATAAGGCCGCAGCGGCTGCGCCGGCGCGTGAGCACTCGATGCTGATCTCGCCCAGGTGCAGCTCACTCGAAGTGAAATAGGTGTAGGGCGAGTCGTGGGCGAAAAGGCGGCCCACTGCGGGGTCCGAGAAGAGGATCGAGCCACACCCATATGGTTGGAGTCCGTGTTTGTGTGGGTCGACCACGATCGAGTCCACGTGAGGTAGCGCATGAAACGGCCGCGGGTCGACGGACGGATCTGTGGTCGCGAGAAGCGTGTGGAACCCGCCGTAAGCCGCGTCCACATGAACGCGGGCTTCGTAGCGTCGCGCCATTGTGACGATTTCGTCGACTGGGTCGAGTGCTCCCAGGCTGGTCGATCCCAGCGTGGCAACAATCGTTCCGACCCCGCCACCTTCGAGCCGAGCTTCAAGAGCGTGCAGATCCATCTTGCCAAGGCGATCCTGCGGGATGGTCTCGTGCGTCATTCCCAGCAGGTGGCTCATCCGCGCGTGCGTGTAGTGGGCTGCCTGACTGGACACGACGACCGTGTCCGGCGCTAGTTCGCGAGCAACGTATAGCGCCTCGAGGTTGGCGATGGTCCCCGAGGATGTGAGGTGACCGAGGTGCTGCGGCAACCCAAACATCTCGGCGATGTCCGCGACAACTTCCTTCTCCATCGCTGAGGTCGCTGGACCTGCATCGAGTGCGTGATTGTTCGGATTGATCAGCGCAGCTGCCGCGTAAGAAATCCAAGCGACCGGGTGAGGAGGCTTGAGAATCTGCCCGATATACCTCACGTCGCCGTAGGGGTAGTTGTCCGCGAGGCGACGCGTCAGCTCGTCAACCGCCTCCCGCTGACGGTCGGTGAGCAGCGTCGTCTCTTCCCAGAGTTGGGCCATTGGCTCGAGTTGTCGCGCGGTGCGGGTAAGCCGCGCCACGATCTCAGGAGTGAGTTCCGTCATCGCACATCCTCTATTCGCTAGCGCTGAGCGCCGTCAGCGATCAGTACGGGGTACCAGACCAGTCGGGTTCGGTCACAGGTCCGCGCCTGCCCCACCCGTGCCCGACGTAGCTAGTGCCGCGCCTCGGAAATTCTTGAACGGTTCGCGCACTCATGACACGCACCTCGCGGCGTTGCCGACGCTTGCAAGACGACCGGGTATGGCGGCGCGCCGGCGCCTTGCGATGCACGCGCCCTGAGCACGCCAACCGTCCAACAATTCCCGACGCACGACACTAGTCAGCGACATAGAACATCCGCTTGTTGACGAACTCGTCCATGCCCAGCGGACCGAGCTCGCGACCGAATCCGCTGCGCTTGACGCCACCGAAGGGCACCTCCGCGCCCTCACCGGCCGGGGTGTTCACGTTGGACATGCCGACCTCGAGGCGCTCGGCCAGCTTCCGCGCGCGGTCGGTGTCCTTGCTGAACACCGCACCGCCGAGGCCGTAGTCGCTGTCGTTGGCGAGAGCGAGGGCCTCGTCGTCGCTGGAGACCGAGTACACCACCGCCACCGGACCGAACAGTTCCTCGCGGTAGGCGCGCATCTCCTCGGTAATCCCGGTCAGCACCGCCGGGGAATAGTACGCCGCCGGCCCCTCGCTCAGCACTCCGCCCGCGTGCAGGGTGGCGCCCTTGCTGACAGCGTCCTCGACCTGCTCGGCGAGCCGCTCGGCCGCGGCCCGTGAGGACAGCGGCGCGAAGGTGCCCTCGGCCCCCTCCGCCGGATCGCCGGGACGCAGGTCCTTCGCGAGGTCGGTGAGCCGACTGACGAAGCCGTCGTACACGTCGTCCATCACGATCATCCGCTTGTTGGAATTGCAGGCCTGGCCGGTGTTGCTGATCCGGGTCTCCCAGGCGAGGTCGGCGGCCGCGGCCGCGTCGTCGGTGTCCAGGATGACGTAGGGGTCCGAGCCGCCGAGCTCGAGCACGCACTTCTTGAGGTTCTTGCCGGCGATGGCCGCAACGATCGCGCCGGCCCGCTCAGAACCTGTCAGGGAGACGCCCGCGATGCGCGGGTCGCCGATGATCTGCTCGATCTGGTCGTGGGTGGCGAACACGTTGACGTAGGCACCCTCCGGCAGACCTGCGTCCTTCATGATCTGCTCCACCGC
>CAWCGH010000008.1:0-15406 GCA_963795115.1 uncultured Actinomycetota bacterium | reverse complement strand
CGAGGAGGTCGCGCGCCGGCACGCCACGGCGTACCCGCGGGCCGGCATCGCGCCGTCGCACCGCTCGCTGGCGATCGGTGGCGAGTACCAGTGGCGGCGCGAGGGCGAGCCGCACCTGTTCGACCCCGACACCGTGTTCCGGCTCCAGCACGCCACCCGGGCCGGTCGCTACGACGTCTTCAAGCAGTACACGCAGCGCGTCGACGAGCAGTCGGAGCGGCTGATGACGCTGCGCGGGCTGTTCCGCTTCAAGGAGGGCGAGCGGGCGCCGGTGCCGATCGAGGAGGTCGAGCCGGTGTCGGCGATCGTCCGGCGGTTCTCCACCGGCGCGATGTCCTACGGCTCCATCAGTCGCGAGGCGCACGAGACGCTCGCGATCGCGATGAACCGGCTGGGCGCCAAGTCCAACACCGGCGAGGGCGGCGAGGACGCCGACCGCCTGCACGACCCCGAGCGGCGCAGCGCGATCAAGCAGGTAGCCTCGGGCCGGTTCGGCGTGACGTCGGAGTACCTCACGAACGCCGACGACATCCAGATCAAGATGGCGCAGGGCGCCAAGCCCGGCGAGGGCGGACAGCTGCCCGGCAACAAGGTCTACCCGTGGGTGGCCAAGACCCGGCACTCGACGCCGGGCGTCGGTCTGATCAGCCCGCCGCCGCACCACGACATCTACTCGATCGAGGACCTGGCGCAGCTGATCCACGACCTGAAGAACGCCAACCCGTCGGCCCGGGTCCACGTGAAGCTCGTGTCCGAGGTCGGCGTCGGCACGGTCGCCGCGGGCGTGTCCAAGGCGCACGCCGACGTCGTGCTGATCTCCGGTCACGACGGCGGCACCGGCGCCTCGCCGCTGACCTCGCTCAAGCACGCCGGCGGTCCGTGGGAGCTCGGGCTCGCCGAGACCCAGCAGACGCTCCTGCTCAACGGACTGCGCGACCGGATCGTCGTGCAGACCGACGGCCAGCTCAAGACCGGCCGCGACGTCGTGATCGCGGCCCTGCTGGGCGCGGAGGAGTTCGGCTTCGCGACCGCGCCGCTGGTCGTCTCCGGCTGCATCATGATGCGGGTCTGCCACCTCGACACGTGCCCGGTCGGCGTCGCCACCCAGAACCCCGTGCTGCGCGAGCGCTTCAGCGGCAAGCCGGAGTTCGTGGTGACGTTCTTCGAGTACGTCGCCGAGGAGGTCCGCGAGCTGCTCGCCGGGCTGGGCTTCCGCTCGCTCGATGAGGCGATCGGCCGGGTCGACGCGCTCGACACGCGGCCGGCCGTCGACCACTGGAAGGCGGCCGGCCTCGACCTCTCGCCGATCCTGCACGCGGCCTCCCCGCACGGGGAGTTCGGCCAGTTCGGGGACCAGGACCTGCGGTGCACCACGCAGCAGGACCACGGGCTCGACCGGGCGCTCGACCGGGAGCTGATCGAGATCGCCCGTCCCGCGCTGGAGTCGCGCGAGCCGGTCCGTGCCCAGCTCGACGTACGCAACGTGAACCGGACGGTCGGCACCATGCTCGGCCACGAGGTCACCCGGCGCTATCGCGCCGAGGGCCTGCCCGACGGCACCATCGACCTGACCCTGCTCGGCTCGGCCGGCCAGTCCTTCGGCGCCTTCCTGCCCGCGGGCGTGACCCTGCGGCTCGAGGGCGACGCGAACGACTACGTCGGCAAGGGGCTGTCGGGCGGCCGGCTGATGATCCGGCCCGACCGGTCGGCGACGTTCCGCTCCGAGGAGCAGATCATCGCCGGCAACACGATCGCCTACGGCGCGACGTCCGGCGAGATCTTCGCGCGCGGCGGCGTGGGGGAGCGGTGCTGCGTGCGCAACAGCGGCGCGACCGTGGTCACCGAGGGCGTGGGCGACCACGGCTGCGAGTACATGACGGGCGGCCGGGTGGTGGTGCTCGGCAAGACGGGCCGCAACTTCGCCGCCGGCATGTCGGGCGGTTACGCGTTCGTGCTGGACCTCCAGCAGCACCGGGTGAACCCCGAGCTGGTCGAGCTGGGGCCGGTGGCCGGAGACAAGGCCGACGAGCTGGCCGACCTGGTCCGCCGCTTCACGGAGGAGACCGGCTCGGAGGTCGCGCGGCGGCTGCTGGACGACTGGCCCGCGGCTCTCGAGCGGTTCACGCTGGTCATGCCGCGCGACTTCAAGCGGGTGCTCGACGTCCGGGCCGAGGCCGAGGCCGAGGGCCTCGACGAGGACCAGGCGAACGCCCGGATCATGGAGGTGCTGCATGGCTGACCCCAAGGGCTTCCTCAAGCACGGCCGCGAGGTGGCGCCGCGCCGGCCGGTCGACGAGCGGGTCGGGGACTGGAACGAGGTCTACCCGGACGGCGTCGGCCGCGCGCTGCTGCCGATCATCAGCACCCAGGCGGGACGCTGCATGGACTGCGGCATCCCGTTCTGCCACCAGGGCTGCCCGCTGGGCAACATCATCCCCGAGTGGAACGACCTGGTCTGGCGCGACGACTGGGACGGCGCGATCGAGCGGCTGCACGCCACCAACAACTTCCCGGAGTTCACCGGCCGGCTGTGCCCGGCCCCGTGCGAGACGTCCTGCGTGCTCGGGATCAACCAGGACCCCGTGACCATCAAGAACGTCGAGGTGTCGATCATCGACCGGGCGTGGGAGTCGCGCGCGGTCCGCCCGCAGCCCCCCGAGTGGCTCTCCGGCAGAACCGTGGCGGTCATCGGGTCCGGGCCGGCTGGTCTCGCGGCCGCGCAGCAGCTGACCCGGGCCGGCCACACGGTGGCCGTCTACGAGCGGGCCGACAAGATCGGCGGCCTGCTGCGCTACGGCATCCCCGAGTTCAAGATGGAGAAGCAGCACCTCGACCGGCGGCTCGACCAGATGCGACGCGAGGGCACCATCTTCCGGGCCGGGGTCGACGTCGGCTCCGACGCGCTGACGACCGAGCGGCTCCTTGACCGGTACGACGCCGTGGTGCTCGCGATGGGGTCGACCACGTCGCGCGACCTGCCGATCCCGGGCCGCGACCTGGCCGGGATCCACCAGGCGATGGAGTACCTGCCGCAGTCCAACCGGGTCTCGCTCGGGGAGGAGCTGCCGGACCAGATCCGGGCCGACGGCAAGCACGTGGTGATCATCGGCGGCGGCGACACCGGCGCCGACTGCCTCGGCACGGCGATCCGGCAGGGTGCCGCGTCGATCACGCAGCTGGAGATCCTCCAGCAGCCGCCCGAGACGCGGCCCGAGGGCCAGCCGTGGCCGACGTACCCGATGACGTTCCGGGTCTCCTCGGCGCACGAGGAGGGCGGCGACCGGGTCTACGCCTCGTCCACCCAGGAGTTCCTCGGTGACGACGCGGGTCGGGTCCGCGCGCTGACCCTGGTCGAGGTGGACGCGACGTTCCAGCCGATCGAGGGCACCGAGCGGGAGATCCCGGCAGACCTGGTGCTGCTGGCGATGGGGTTCACCGGTCCCGAGCAGCCGGGGCTGGTGGAGCAGCTCGGGGTCGAGCTCGACGAGCGCGGCACCATCGCCCGCGACGAGTCCTACGCGACCTCGGTCGAGAGCGTGTTCGTGGCCGGCGACGCCGGGCGCGGCCAGTCGCTCATCGTGTGGGCGATCGCGGAGGGCCGGGCCGCGGCGGCCGCGGTCGACCGGTTCCTGACCGGCTCCACGAACCTGCCCGCGCCGATCCCACCGACGGAGCGGCCGATCTCGGTGTAGCCACTCCGGTGATCCGCGTGTTGGATCGATCCAAAGACCGGTAGGCTCGGGGTGTGGCGAAAGCGAAGATCGTGTGCACCCTCGGCCCAGCGACCAGCACGCCGGAGATGATCCGGCAGCTCATCGAGGCCGGCATGGACGTCGCCCGGCTCAACATGAGCCACGGCACCCGCGCCGACCACGTGAAGGCCTACCGGCTGGTCCGGGCGGCAGCCGACGAGACCGGGCACGGGGTCGCGATCTTCGCGGACCTCCAGGGGCCCAAGATCCGGTTGGCCACGTTCGCCGACGGCCCGGTCGAGCTCGAGGACGGCGCACGGTTCACCATCACGACCCGTGACGTCGAGGGCACGGCCGAGATCTGCGGCACGACGTACGACGGGCTCCCGGGTGACGTCGCGGCAGGCGACCAGATCCTGATCGACGACGGCAACATCCACCTGCGGGTGGTCGAGGTCGACGGCGACGACGTGCACACCGAAGTCGAGGTCGGCGGTCCGGTCAGCAACAACAAGGGCATCAACCTGCCCGGAGTCGCCGTGAGCGTGCCGGCGCTGTCCGAGAAGGACGAGGAGGACCTGCGCTGGGCACTGCGGACCTCGGTCGACTTCATCGCGCTGTCGTTCGTCCGCAGCGGCGACGACGTGACCCGGGTGCGCGAGATCATGCGCGAGGAGGACGTGATGCTGCCCGTGATCGCCAAGATCGAGAAGCCGCAGGCGATCGACAACCTCGACGAGATCATCCGCGCCTTCGACGGCTTCATGGTCGCGCGCGGCGACCTCGGTGTGGAGATGCCGCTCGAGGAGGTGCCGCTGCTGCAGAAGCGGGTCGTCGACCGGGCGCGCCGGAACGCCAAGCCGGTGATCGTGGCGACCCAGATGCTCGAGTCGATGATCACCAGCCCGCGGCCCACCCGGGCGGAGGCGTCCGACGTCGCGAACGCCGTCCTCGACGGCGCGGACGCCGTGATGCTCTCCGGCGAGACCAGCGTGGGGGAGTACCCCCTCGAGGCGGTCCGGACGATGGAACGGATCGCCAAGAACGTCGAGCAGCACGGTTCGGTCGTCGCCGCGATCGACTGGCAGCCACGCACCCGCGGCGGGGTCATCGCGAAGGCCGCGGCCGAGGTCGCCGAGCGGGTCGGGGCGCAGTACCTCGTCGCGTTCACCCAGTCCGGCGACTCCGCGCGCCGCCTCTCGCGGCTGCGGACCCACGTCCCGATCCTGGCCTTCACGCCCGAGGACAAGGTGCGCTGCCAGCTCGCCATGACCTGGGGAGTCGAGACGTTCAAGACCGAGTCGGTCGAGCACACCGACGAGATGGTGCGGCAGGTGGACGACCAGCTGCTCAAGATCGGGCGGGTGAAGGAGGGCGAGCTGGTCGTCATCATCGCGGGCAGCCCGCCCGGCATCGCCGGCTCGACGAACGCGCTGCGGATCCACCGGATGGGCGACGCCATCAACGAGCTGGCGCCGGCGTACCGCAGCGTGGAGTGAGCTCGGGTCGGTACTTCGGACTCATTGGCCATGCCTGTTCCCGCAGCATGGTCCCGGGCCGAAGCGCGAGCGGCCGATCGTTCTCGAGGACTGGCAACAACGGCTGGTCGAAGAGCACCCCGGCGGCGTTCCTGCGCGGACTCTTCCATTCGGACGGTTGTCGGGTGCGCAACTGGGCGAGGCGACCGGTGAAGAGAGTTCTCAGGCGGTACGAGTACCCACGCTGGCAGTTCACCAACGTCTCGGGCGACATCCGGGAACTCTGCTGCTGGGCTCTGGAGCTCGTCGACGTGCCATGGCGTCAGGCCAACCCCAAGACGATCTCTGTCTCGCGGCGCGAGGGGGTAGCTGCGCTCGACGGGCTGATCCGGTCTCGTGGACGCGGCCGCCGATGTCAGCGTGAGGCAAGCTGTGCACGACGCCACCCTGCCTGGCTCCACCGACACGGTGCCCCGGGTGAGATTCGAACTCACACTGAATGGTGTTTGAGACCATCGCCTCTGCCGTTGGGCTACCGGGGCGCGGGGCACACCGTATCGGAGGACTTGCGCTCCCAACCAAACCGGATAACATCTAGTGAAATACTAGATAAAACGGAGGGACGGCATGGAGTGGAGGTGGCGCTGGGACGTCGCGAGCAATCTGCGCGCGATCGAGAACGCACGGCAGGCGAGCACAGCGCTCAGCCGCGGCCGGGTCGAGCGCGAGGAGATCGAGCTTCTCCTCCGCAGGAAGAACGCCGAGCCAGTCCCTGTCCCGGTGGCGGTGCCGGTCACCCTCGACCCCGGAGCGGTGCGCGCCGCTCGCTAACCTGAGCGGGTGACCGAGACCCCCGCCCCCGGGGCCGCGCGCCGGGTCGTGATCGCCGAGGACGAGGCGCTGATCCGGATGGACCTCGCCGAGATGCTCGGCGAGCAGGGCTACGAGGTGGTCGGCGAGGCGGCCGACGGAGCGCGGGCAGTGGCGCTGGCCGAGGAACTGCGGCCCGACCTGGTGATCCTGGACGTCCGGATGCCGGTGCTCGACGGGATCGCCGCCGCCGAACGGATCGCGTCGCAGCGGATCGCGCCGGTCGTCATCCTGACCGCCTTCTCCCAGCGTGACCTCGTCGAGCGGGCCCGCGACGCCGGCGCGATGGCCTACCTCGTGAAACCGTTCTCGGCGAGCGACCTGGTGCCCGCGATCGAGATGGCGGTCAGCCGGTTCGCGGAGGTGGACGCGCTCGAGCGGGAGGTGGCCGACCTGACCGACCGGCTGGAGACCCGCACGCTCGTGGACCGGGCGAAGTCGGTGCTGCAGACGCAGCTGGGCCTCAGCGAACCCGAGGCCTTCCGGTGGATCCAGAAGACCGCCATGGACCTGCGGCTCTCGATGCGCCAGGTGGCGCAAGGCGTGGTCGACCACGGACCCGGCCTGGGGCAGCGCTGAGGTCCACACGGGAAGGTCACGAATCTGCAACGACGCCGACCGTTACACGGAAGGTGTTCCAAACGTGACATGGCGAGCGATACCTTCGGGCCGCAGCACCCACGTCCGGGCGGCACTACGCCCGGAGTTGTCTAGAAAGCCGGAGGCCCCATGATCCGCACCACCCGAGCCAGCCGCGTCGGCGCGGCGCTCGCCGTAGCCGCGCTCGTCCTCACCGCCTGTGGTGGCGGCGAAGAAGACCCGCCCACCGCCAACCCCACTGACGACGAGACCAGCGAGGGCAGCGAGCCCACGGGCGACGGCACCCTGACCATCGGCAACCTGCTCCCGCAGACGGGTGACCTCGCGTTCCTCGGTCCCCCGGAGTTCGCGGGCGTGAAGCTCGCGGTCGAGGACATGAACGCCGCTGGCGGCGTCCTCGGCCAGGACGTCGTCAACATCGACGCCGACTCCGGCGACGGCACGCCTGACATCGCCGGCTCCGAGGTCGACAAGCTGTTCAACCAGGACGTCGACGCGATCATCGGCGCGGCCGCCTCCGGCGTGTCCGTGAGCGTCATCGACAAGATCACCGGCGCGGGCGTCATCCACTTCTCGCCGGCCAACACCGCTGCCGGCTTCGACACCTACGACGACAACGGTCTGTACTTCCGGACCGCGCCGTCGGACCGGCTCCAGGGCCAGGTGCTCGCGAACCTCGCGGCAGAGGACGGGTTCTCCAACGTGGCCATCATGGCTCGCCAGGACTTCTACGGTGAGGGTCTGGCCGAGCAGGTCCAGACGACGCTGCAGGAGCGTGGCGTGAACGTCGCGGACTTCGTCCTCTACTCGGCGGACGCGCAGAACTACACCGCCGAGGTGAACAAGATCGCGGCCGCCAAGCCGGACGCGCTCGTGCTGGTCGCCTTCGAGGAGACCACGAAGATCATCCCGCAGCTGATCGCGAAGGGAATCGGCCCGGCCGACATCCAGATCTACTTCGTGGACGGCAACCTCGCCGACTACTCGGACGAGACGTTCGACCTGACCGGCGTCAAGGGCACCCTCCCGGTGTCCGGCGACCCCGACCCGACGTTCAACGACCGGCTGCTCGAGATCGACCCCAAGCTGAAGGACTTCAGCTACGGTCCGCAGTCGTACGACGCAGCGATCATCATCGGCCTGGCCGCGATCGCCGCAGGTGACGACGCCGGCGAGGCGGTCGGTGCGCAGATCATCGAGGTCACGCGTGGCGGCACCCAGTGCTCGACGTTCGAGGAGTGCGCAACTCTCCTCGAGGACGGCGAGGACATCGACTACGAGGGTGCCAGCGGCCCGACCGACATGAACGACACCGGTAGCCCGGCGTCGGGCACGATCGGGATCAACGTCTACGACGGCAACACGTACGAGCAGGTCGACACGGTCTCCGGACTGGTCGAGTGATCCTGACTCGCTCCTGAGTCGACAGACACACAGAACCCCCCAGCCGTGAGGCTGGGGGGTTCTGTACGTCGTGCGGGGGATCGGGCCCGGCTCAGTCCTTGCCGAGCGTGCCGAGGTAGAGCTCGATCACCTTGGGGTCCTTGATGAGGTCGCGGCCGGTGCCGGTGTAGGCGCTCGTGCCCTGATCCATCACGTACCCGCGGTCGGAGATCTGGAGGCAGCGGCTGGCGTTCTGCTCCACCATGATCACCGAGACACCGGCGCGGTTGATGCGCCTGGTCTGGACGAACACCTCGTCCTGGAGCACGGGGGAGAGCCCTGCCGACGGCTCGTCGAGCAGCAGCACGGACGGCTCCATCATCAGGGCCCGGCCCATCGCCACCATCTGGCGCTCACCGCCGGAGAGCGAGCCGGCGCGCTGGCTGCGCCGGTCGAGCAGCGCCGGGAAGAGCTGGCCCACGAACTCGAACCGCTTCCGGAAGGAGGCAGGCCGCTGGTAGACACCCATCTCCAGGTTCTCCTGGATCGTGAGCGACGGGAAGACGTTGTTGGTCTGGGGGACGAATCCGATCCCCTTGGTGACCAGGGAGTCGGCGCGCTCGTTGGTGATGTCGTCACCCTTGAGCCGGACCGTGCCGGACCCGACCTTGACCAGCCCGAAGAGCGCCTTGAGCAGGGTCGACTTGCCGGCCCCGTTGGGCCCGATGATGCCGACCAGCTCGCCCTCCTGGCAGTAGAGGTCGGCGCCGTTGAGGATGTTGACCCCGGGCAGGTACCCGGCGATCAGGTTGTCGGCACGGAGGACGGCGCCCTCGGCGGCCTTCTCGTGGGCGCTCCGGTCGACGGCGGGCGCGTCGGTCTCAGCCATGGTTCTCCTCCTCGGCGCCGTGCTCGTGGTCGAGCTCCGCCTGGGCCTCGGCGAGGATCTGTTCCTCGACCTCCTCGCTGAGGTCCTGGTCGTGGTGCGACCCGAGGTAGGCGTCGATCACCCGTTGGTCGCTCATGACGGCGTTCGGCGGCCCCTCGGCGACGACCTGTCCCTGCGCCATCACGATCACCCAGTCGGAGATGTCACGAACCATGTCCATGTCGTGCTCGACGAACAGCACGGTGCGGCCCTCGTCGCGCAGCGACTTCACGTGACCCAGCAGCGACTGCTTCAGGGCCGGGTTCACGCCCGCCATCGGCTCGTCGAGCATCACCAGCTCCGGGTCGGCCATGAGGGCCCGGGCCATCTCCAGGAGCTTGCGCTGGCCACCGGACAGCGACCCGGCGAAGTCCTCACGCTTCTTGATGAGCAGGAAGCGTTCGAGGAGGTCGTCGGCGCGACGGGTGTTGTCGTCCTCCTGCCCGCGCCAGAGTGCGGAGAACATCGCGGAGAAGAGGCCCTCACCCCGTTGTCCGACGGCGCCGACTCGCATGTTCTCGATGACGGTCAGCTTCGAGAGCACCTTGGTGAGCTGGAAGGTGCGGACCATGCCCATCCGCGACACCTTGTAGGCCGGCACCTTGTTGAGGGAGGTGTCGTTGAACGACCAGGTTCCCTCGTTCGGCCGGTCGAAGCCGGTCAGCAGGTTGAAGAAGGTGGTCTTGCCGGCCCCGTTGGGCCCGATCAGGGCGGTGATCACGCCGCGCTGGATCTCGACATGGGCGACGTCGACGGCGGTGAGCCCGCCGAACTGACGCTTGATGCCGTGGGCGACCACGATCGGGTCGGGCTTGGCGGCCCCGGGCTCGTGGGGTACGTCGTCGAGGGCGGCCCGGGCCGCGGAGACGTCGACGCCGGTCGCGCTCCCGACCGGTGCGTCGTCCTCGGAGGTGGTGGTCACGTCAGCGGGCATCGAGCGCCAGCTCCCTTCGGTCTCCGAAGATCCCTTGTGGTCGGTAGATCATCAACAGCATCAACCCGAGCCCGGTGATGATGAAACGCATCAGGCTCGCCTGCTGGGAGTCCATGATCCAGGTCGGGATCAGGTCGTTGCGGGCGGCCGAGCTGAAGAAGGACCCCAGGAAGTTGATGAGGAACCAGAAGATGATGGCGCCCGCTACCGGGCCGAGGACCCGCGCGGCGCCGCCGATCAACAGCGCGGTGTAGGCGAAGAACGTCACGTCGGTGGCGAAGAACGACGGACCGACGGCCGCGGACCGCAGCGACGTCATGACGCCGGCGAAGCCGCCGATGACACCGCCGATCACCAGCGCCTGCATCTTGAACGCGTAGACGTTCTTGCCGAGCGAGCGGACGGCGTCCTCGTCCTCGCGGATCGACTTGAGCACGCGTCCCCACGGGCTGCGCATCAGCAGCCAGATCAGGACGCAGCAGGCGGCCACGAGACCCCACCCCACGGTCATCACCCACGCGTCGTACGCGCTCCACTCCACGAGGCCGAGGTCGACCCGCTCGGAGTACGGGTTGGCCGCCCGGAAGCCGCCGATGAAGTCGGTGATGCCGTCCTGGCCGCCGAACGTGCTGGAGAACGACGCGGCGCCGATCGTCTGCCTGATGATCTCCGCGGCCGCGATGGTCACGATCGCGAGGTAGTCGGCCCGCAGGCGCAGCGTCGGGATGCCCAGCAGGAGGGCCAGGACGACGCACAGGAAGATGCCGACGACCAGGCCGATCCACAACGACGAGCTGAAGATCGTGACGGCGCCGCCGACGGAGTAGCCGGCGACCAGCATGAAGCCGGCCTGACCGAAGTTGAGCAGTCCGGTGTAGCCGAAGTGCACGTTGAGCCCGATCGCGGCGAGGCAGTAGATGATCGCCGTCGGGCCGAAGGCCTGCTCGAGGGAGAACCCCAGAAGATTGCCGATGTCCATGTCGCGTCCTTCCCTCAGCCGACCCGTTGGGCTCGACCGAGCAGGCCCTGGGGTCGGATCAGCAGCACCACGATCAGCAGCAGCAGTGCGCCCACGAACTTGAACTCGGCCGGCACGAAGAGCGTGGTGAGCTCGGTGAAGAGGCCGATGATGAAGGCGCCCACGATGGCGCCCCAGATGGTGCCGAGACCGCCGAGGACGACGGCCGCGAACACGAGCAGCAGGATCTTGAACCCGATCTGGTAGTCGAAGCCCTGGGTCAGGCCCAGGAGCGCGCCCGCCAGCCCCGCCAGCGCGGCCCCGCCGATCCAGACGATGGAGATCACCCGCTCCACGTTGATGCCGGTGGCCGACGACAGTGCGGGGTTGTCCGCCACCGCCCGGGTCGCCTTGCCCACCCGGGTGTAGCGCAGCAGCGACGTCGTCAGGAGGAGGACCGCCATGGCGATCACGAAGACGACGATCTCCTTCGGCGTCACGAGCAGCGGGCCGATCTCCCACGGCGTCACCGCCGAGTACTGGGAGTAGTTCTGGCTCTGCGCGCCGGAGAAGTACTGGTAGAGGTTGCGCAGGAAGAGGGACAGACCGATGCTCACGATCATCATCGCGATCACGCCGGTGCCGCGCCGGCGGAGTGGCCGCCACAGCATGGCGTCGTTGGCCCACCCGAACACGCCAGAGATCAGGAAGGCAGCGACCACGGCGACGGCGATCGTGATGTTGAGCCCGCCGATCGAGATCTGCCCGGGCAACCGGTCGACGGCGAAGGCCATGATCGCGCCGAACGTGATCAGCTCGCCGTGCGAGAAGTTCGTCAGGCCGGTCGTGCCGAAGATCATCGAGAGCCCCAGGGCCGCCATCGCCAGCAGCGACGCGAACACCAGGCCGCCGACCGTGAGCTGGAGCGCCTGGGTCAGCTTGCCCGAGGAGCCTGCGAGCGGATCGCCGATGGGGAAGGACACCGCCTGGTCCGAGGTCGTCGTGAACCGGATGGAGAGCTCGACCTGCTCGGGATTCCGGAGTCCTGCGCCCTCCGGGAGGGTGGACTCGTCGATCGTGACCGTGAACGTCTTGCCCAGCGCGGAGACGGGGTCGCCGGGGATCGGGACGTCGAACGCGCCGGTCTCGTCGGTCTCGTCCTCGCCGACGACCTCGCCGGCTTCGTCGAGGACGGTGACGGACACCCCCGTGACCGGTGTCGGAGGCGTCTCGCGCAGGTCACGCAGACACCCCTTGATCGAGATCGTCTCCTCGTCGTCGTCGTACTGGCACCCCTGGCCGGTGGCCGCCGGGGCGACCGTCGCCGCCTGCGCGGAGAGGGTGGGGACGAGGCTGGCGAAGAGCACAAGAGCCAGGGCTCCGACCGCGGCCAGCCGTGATCGTGGGGTGTGCCCGAAGATGCGCAATGGTCCTCCGTTCCGATGCCCGAGCGGCATGGGTGGTGCCAGGACCATACCGAGTGCGGGGCGTCCTGCGGGATAGCCAGGGCGGCGTTACCCACGCGTTACCGGACGGCGGCCGCCACCGCCACGAGGAACGGGGCCGCCACGAGCGCCGGCAGCAGGTCTGCGACCGGGATCTGGCGGACCCGCAGCAGCCGCAGCGCGATGCCCACGAGCAGCAGGCCGCCCACGGCGGTGAGGGCCGCGACGTGGGCATCGGGGAGCACGTCCCCGAGGAGCACCCCGACCACGGTGAGTCCGCCCTGCACGACGACGATCGTGAGCACGCTGGCGGCCACGCCCCACCCGAACGACGCCGCGAAGGCCATGGCGGCGAAGCCGTCGAGGGCCGACTTGAGGAACAGCTCGTCGGCGCCTCGGCCCAGCCCGTCGTTCAGGGAGCCGAGGATCGTGAGCGGCCCGGTGCAGAACAGCAGGGACGCCGCCACGAAGCCCTCGACGAAGCGGTGGCGCTCCGCGGTCCCCGTGTCCGACGTCAGTCGGCGTTGCAGCCACCCGCCGAGCGCCTCCACGCGCTCCTCCAGCCGGAGCGCCGACCCGACGATCCCGCCCACGAGGAGCGACCCGAGCACCACCAGCATCGGCGCACTGCTCCCGATGTGGGAGACGAGCGCGGGATCGGTGACGGACAGTGCCGAGAGGATCGCGATGAGCAGCGTCACGAGGCCCAGGCCGTCGGTGACGACGTCGCGGGTGCGTTCGGCGAGCCGGTGCCCGAGGAGCACGCCGAGCCCGGCGCCGAGCAGGACGGTCAGGACGTTCACGACGGTGCCGATACCGGGGAACACGGGACTCCTCTGACAAGCCGGGACGCCTGAGCGTAGTCTCGTGCGCAGTGCCGGGTTCGGGGGACACGAGATCCGGCGGACACGAGGGGTCGAGATGCGGGCTCAGGTCCTGATGCGTCCGGCGGTCGCCGCCGACGCGCCCGCCTTGGCTGACGTCTGGAGCGACGTCCTGCGCAGGGTGGGCCGCGAGCAGCAGGTCGAGGACGTGCTGCTGGTGATCGACCGGGTCTCGGCCATGCCCGAGGAGCGGATCACGGTCGCCGAGCTCGACGGGGTCGTCGTCGGCGCCGTGCACCTGCGCGCCACCACGGTCAGCCCGATCAACCTCGATCGCGTGGTGCAGGCGATCTCGCCCCACGTGCTGCCCGACTACCGCCGTCACGGCATCGGCACCGCCCTCATCGAGGCCGCGGTCGCGTTCGCCGAGGAGATCGGCATCGAGCACCTCGCGACCGCCGTCATCGCCGGGGCACGCGACTCGAACCGCTTCATGGCCCGACTGGCGCTCGGGCCGGCCGCGACCCTCCGGCTCGCGCCCGTCAGCGCGGTCAAGGGCCGGCTCCAGGCGCAGCGGCCGAGCATGGCGCGTGCCACCGGCCGACAGCTGCCCAAGGTGCTCGCGGCGCGCCGTTCGATGCGCCGCCAGGGCGTCACGCCCACCCGTTAGCCGGTCCGCGCGACGGGTCCCGGCTGGCCGTGGACCTGTCCCCGGCGGCCGTTAGAGTCGCGACGTGCCCGAGACCCAGCCCGACGTGCCACGCCTGCTCCTCCTGGACGGTCACTCCCTGGCCTACCGGGCGTTCTTCGCCCTCCCGGTCGAGAACTTCTCGACGACGGCGGGCCAGCACACCAACGCGGTCTACGGGTTCACCTCGATGCTGGTCAACGTGGTGCGCGACGAGCAGCCCACCCACATCGCGGTGGCCTTCGACAAGTCGCGCCAGACGTTCCGGCTGCAGGAGTACGCCGACTACAAGGCCGGTCGCAACAAGACGCCGACCGAGTTCTCCTCCCAGCTGCCCCTGATCCAGGAGCTCCTCGACGCGCTGCGGATCCCCCACCTCGAGCTGGAGGGCTACGAGGCCGACGACATCATCGCGACGCTGGCGACGCGAGCCGGGCAGGAGGGGCTCGAGGTGCTGATCGTCTCCGGCGACCGCGACGCGTTGCAGCTGGTGACCGACACCTGCACGCTCCTCTACCCGATGCGCGGCGTCTCCGAGCTGGCGCGGATGACGCCGGCGGCCGTCGAGGACAAGTACGGCGTGCCGCCGTCCCGCTACCCCGAGCTGGCGGCGCTCGTGGGGGAGACGTCCGACAACCTCCCGGGCGTGCCCGGGGTCGGCCAAGGCTTCGCGGCCAAGTGGCTCAACCAGTACGACGGCCTCGACAACGTCATCGCGCACGCCGACGAGATCACGGGCAAGAAGGGGGAGGCGCTGCGCGCCCACCTCGCCGACGTGATGCGCAACCGGCACCTCAACGAGCTGGTCCGCGACCTCGACCTCGAGCTCGGCCCCGGTGACCTGCTCCACCAGGGCTGGGACCGCCAGCGCGCGCTCGACCTCTTCGACGACCTGGAGTTCCGCGGCGAGCTCCGCACCCGCACCGTCGACGCGCTGGGGGAGGAGGAGCCGCTCGAGGAAGGCGGGTTCGAGCTCGACGGCCGCACCCTGCAGGCAACCGAGGTCGGGGCGTTCCTCGAGGGGCTCGGCGAGCAGGTGGTCGGGGTCTACGTCCGCGGCAGCTGGGGTGCGGGCACCGGTGCCGCCGACGGTCTCGCCGTCGCGACCGCGTCAGGCAGCGCGGCGTACGTCGACGTCGGCGCCCTGACCCCCGCTGACGAGCAGGACCTCGCGGCCTGGCTCGCCGATCCCCGCCGGCCGAAGGTCCTGCACGACGCCAAGGGTCCCATGCTGGCGCTGGCGGCGCAGGGCTGGGAGCTGGCCGGGGTCGTGAGCGACACCGCCCTCACGGCCTACCTCGCGCAGCCCGAGCAGCGCTCCTACGCGCTCGCCGACCTGACGCTGCGGTACCTCCGTCGTGAGCTGCGCGAAGAGGCGGACGCCGAGCAGGGCGAGCTCTTCGACACCGGCCCCGACGTCGGGGCCACCGCGATGCTGCACGCCCGGGCGGTCATCGACCTCGCCGAGGCGCTCGACGGCGAGGTGGACCGCGCGGGCGGCAAGCGCCTCATCAGCGAGGTGGAGCTGCCGCTGGTCGACGTGCTGGCCCGGATGGAGCGGATCGGCATCGCGATCGACCAGGACCACCTCGAGAGCCTCGAGTCC
>CAWCGH010000007.1:0-524188 GCA_963795115.1 uncultured Actinomycetota bacterium | reverse complement strand
CCTGTGTCAAGCGGTCGATGCGAGTACGCGTTGTAGGGCGTGGTGTTTGGCGGGGTCGTAGGGGACGCCGTCTTGCCAGCAGCGCCAGATGACGTGGAGCCATGCTCGGGCCAGGATCCGGACTGCGTGGGGGTGGTCGTGGTTGCGGGCGCGGGCTCGTTGGTAGAGGTCGGCGGCCCAGGGGTTGTCGTGGTGGCTGTCGCCGGCGAAGTCGACCACGGCGCCGCGGAGCTGTTTGTCTACGGCCCAGCGGAAGGTGACGACTTTGACCTTGCCTGATTGCTTGGTCGAGGGTGCGGCGCCGGCCAGACAGACCAGGGATTCCGGTGTCGGGTACTTGCCGCGGGCGTCGCCGATCTCGGCCAGGAGCCGTGCGGCGCGAACGGTCCCGGATCGGGGCAGGGAGGTGAAGATCGCAGCGTCGGGGTGTCGGGCGAGCTGCTCGGCGATCTGATCGTCGAGGGCTTTGATCTGGGCGCGGAGCGCGGTCAGGCCGGCGATCAGTGCGTGGGTGATCGGGGTGCGGGCGGTGGCCTCGGTACCGCGGGTGCCGGCGGGTGCGTCGTGGAGGTGGTCCCAGAGCCGGTCGAGGTTGGCAAGGTGGCTGTAGCCCACCGAGGCCAGCCAGGTGCCCAGTCGTCTGCGGCTAAGCCAGTCGGCCTTGTCCTGGCTGGGGAAGCGGGCCAAGAAGGTCAAGGTGATCGCGGAGTCGATGTCGCGGAACAGGCCGACCGCGCCCGGAAACACCGTCTCCAGGTGCGCTCGGAGCTGGTTGGCCATCGCCACCCGTGCAGCGACCAGGTCTTGTCGGGCACGCACGGTCATCCGCAACGTGAGGGTCTGGTCGCTGTCGCGGGTCAGCGGCCGGAGCCGAGCATGGTCGGTGCGCAGCACGTCGGCCAGCATGTAGGCGTCGAACCTGTCGTCCTTGTTGCCCGCTGACCCGTAGCGTCCGCGTCAGATGGTCTGTGTAAGCGGTCGGCCCTATCGAAGGGACCATGATGACCGCTGTGACCAATGGGACTGGTGTGAAGCACTACAAGAAGGACGCTGCTGCTCGGCGTGCTGACCGGGCGGACATGCCGGGATCGAAGGCCGCTGCCGAGTTGGCCGCGTCCGGAGCGTTGGACGGCCTGTTCGCCAAGATCGACTCGGGCGAGATCGAGCTGACTGGTGACGGCGGCTTCATCCCCGGGCTGATCAAGGCGGCCCTCGAGCGGGGCCTGCAGGCCGAGCTGACCTCGCACCTGGGGTATGAGAAGGGCGATCCAGCGGCGGCGGAGTTCTCGAACTCTCGCAACGGCTCGACTCCGAAGACGGTCGCGACCGTGGTCGGCGACGTCGGGCTGGACTCGCCTCGCGACCGCGAGAGCAGCTTCGTTCCGCAGCTCGTGCCCAAGGGCAGCCGCCGGCTCTCGGGGCTGGACGAGATGATCATCAGCCTCTACGCCGGCGGGATGACGGTGCGGGACATCGAGCACCACCTCGTGTCCACGATCGGGACTGAGCTGTCCCACGAGACGATCAGCAACATCACCGACCAGGTCGCCGACGAGGTTCTCGCCTGGCAATCGCGGCCGCTGGACGCCATGTACCCGGTGATCTACCTGGATGCGATCGTGGTCAAGGTCCGCGACGGCGCGCACGTGACGAACAAGGCCGCTCACATCGCCGTCGGCGTCGACATGGACGGAATCAAGCACGTCCTGGGGATCTGGCTGCAGACGAACGAGGGCGCGAAGTTCTGGGCCGGCGTGTGCGCCGAGCTGGCCAACCGCGGCGTCCGTGACGTGCTCATCGTGTGCTGCGACGGCCTCACCGGGCTGCCCGAGGCGATCGAGGCGACCTGGGCCGAGGCCACCGTGCAGACCTGCGTGGTGCACCTGATCCGAGCGTCGATGCGGTTCGTGAACTACAAGGACCGCAAGGCCGTGGCGAAGGCGCTGCGGCAGATCTACACCGCGCCGGACGCCAAGGTCGCACTCGATGAGTTCAACGCGTTCCGCAACTCTTGGATTGGGGCAAGAAGTACCCCCACGCGGTGGCGACCTGGGAAGCCGCGTGGGAACGGTACATCCCGTTCCTCGCGTTCCCGCCCGAGCTGCGGCGGGTGATCTACACGACCAACAGCATCGAGTCGCTGAACTACCCGCTTCCGCAAGGTCATCAAGAACCGCGGACACTTCCCCAACGACGAAGCCGTGATCAAGCTGCTGTGGCTGGCGATCTGCAACATCGAGGACAAACGAGCCCGCGAACGGGCCAAGGAGAAGGGCCGCCCCGCGGCCGAGCGCAAGGCCCCGGAAAGCTCGTCGAGGGCCAGGTCGTGACGAACTGGAAGCAGGCCCTGGGCCCCGCCATCGTCTACCCCGACCGCATCAACCCCCACCTGTAAGACCGACCGGAAAACAACCGGAGCCGATCGCTTACACAGAAATCTTGACAACCTCCGTCCGCGCAGGCTCTTGACGGTGTTCGGAGCAGTGGCGCCGAACACCTCCAGGCCGGCGTCCAGCAAGGCGTCGACTACGGGGCCGTCGGGCCGCTCGATCGCCACCCCACCGACCCCGGCGCGGTGCAGCCGATCGACCAGCCGGCGCAGTGCCGAGGCGGTGTGCGCGACGACGAACCGGTCACGTTGCAGTCCGTCTGCGTCCACGACCGCGACCGAGTGATCGGCGCTTGCCCAATCGATCCCCGCGGTCGGTCGACGGTTCTCCTCAAACCGTTCATCCTCCATGCTCATGGTGTGTCCTTCCTCGCTGTTGCTGCAGCAGGTAGGCACCCCCCGACGGTTCGGGACACGACTGCCGGTCGCTCACTGATCGGCGCTCTGGTGGCGCTCAGCCCTGTCGCCAGTCGGCGTGTCCTGGGCCGTCGGGCCTCGCGGAACTACTGCAGGACCTCAGGGGTCTTGCGGACGTGGCGATGACCCGACGGGAACCAGGGAATGCACCGGCGGGCCATGCCGCCGGCACCACTCAAAGTGCCCGACGACTACCGCCGACGGATAGACCTTCGCCCAGTGAGAAGCATGCTTGTGCACATAGGGGATTCCGCCCTATCCGGAGGCCGCTCCCGCCTGCCATGGCCCGGAGGCGAAGGCGGACAATGCCCACGCGTACGCGTCGGCACAGGCATCCGCACAGGGGCTCGGAAGGTCTACCTCGAACGTCACCACATCCGCGTCCACCGTGTAGTGGACCAGGATGTCTCCGTCGTAGCCGAACTCCTGAGCATGGGAGGGAAAGGTGACGGTGTCGGCGTCGAGCTCCGCGTAGTCCCCGTCGTCGACCTCTTCGCCGTTCTCGTCGTGCGACCCGAACTGACCTTCGGCGGTGAAGTAGTGGTCGTGCTCGAGCGGACCGCGGGCGTCCGCGCATGGGTCGCCCGACTTCGGCCCAGGTTCGCCGCCGTAGAAGTTCCCCTGCAACCATCCGCGGTGAGACTTCGCAAGGCCGGCTTCCTCGAACGCGGCAAGCATCTCTGCACAGCCCTGGGCGCGGTGCCAGGTGCCGACCAGGTCCGACGTCGCGGCTGCGCTCGGGGGCGAAGTCTCGGTCGGATCGGACGAGGACGCGCTGTCGTCGGCATCGGACTCTGCCTCTCCCCCGCAGCCTGCGGCCGAGACGAGAGCGAGCACGATAAGAACGGTCGGAATGCTGCGCATGTCGATGCCTTTCCCTGCAATCAGGCTGGCGCGCCACCCGGCCTCGAGAGGAGGACTTCTCAGACAGTATCGTCGCGTATTTGTCGTCCCGGTCGATAGGGGCAGCGTCCCGGGCAGCCGGGATCCTCATTGCACTGGGGCCCAAGCCTCGCTGGGGTCGAGACGGTCGCTCGGCGCTGACCGATAATCGGCAGCATCGGCCGGATCGTTCCGGGGCTCGGGAGGGACGGCGCTGCCGGTGTTGTCGTAGATCTCGTACTGGCTCACCAGCACACCGTCCCACTCAGCGGATGAGGTAGCCCGCGCCGCCGAGGGTCTGCTTGACGTCGGCGATCCGCAGGGTGCCGAAGTGGAAGACAGTGGCCGCGAGAACGGCGTCCGCGCCAGCCTCGACCGCCGGCGGGAAGTGCTCGACCGCGCCCGCGCCGCCGGACGCGATGACCGGGATCGACACCTCGCTGCGCACCGCCCGGATCAGCTCGAGGTCGAAGCCGGCGGTGGTGCCGTCGGCGTCCATCGCGTTGAGCAGGATCTCGCCTGCGCCGAGCTCGGCGGCCCGCACCGCCCAGGCGATCGCGTCCAACCCGGCGGACTTCCGACCTCCATGGGTGGTCACCTCGAAACCGGAGTCCGTCCCAGCCGCGCGCCGGGCGTCGACCGAGAGCACCAGGACCTGGTTGCCGAACCGGTCGGCGATCTCAGCGACCAGCTCGGGCCGGTGGATCGCCGCGGTGTTGACGGCAATCTTGTCGGCCCCGGCGCGCAGCATCGTGTCGACGTCGTCGACGGAGCGGATGCCGCCGCCGACGGTGAGCGGGATGAAGACCTGCTCGGCGGTCGCGGACACCATCTCCAGCGTCGTCGCCCGGCCCTCGTGCGAGGCCGAGATGTCGAGGAAGGTGATCTCGTCGGCGCCCTCTGCGTCGTAGGTGCGGGCCAGCTCGACCGGGTCACCGGCGTCGCGCAGCTCCTTGAAGTTGATGCCCTTGACCACCCGACCTGCGTCGACGTCGAGGCACGGGATCACCCGGACCGCGAGGCTCATCGCCCGCCCCTCATCGACCCGCCGCCGGCAGGGTCAGCGCGAGGGCGTCCTCCAGCGTGAACTGCCCGGTGTAGAGGGCGGTGCCGGCGATCGCTCCCTCGACGCCGACGGGCACCAGCTCCATCAGGGCGCGGATGTCGTCGAGGGTCGTCACGCCGCCGGAGGCCACCACAGGGCTGTCGGTGGCGTCACAGACAGCCCGTAACAGCTGCAGGTTGGGGCCCTGCAGCATCCCGTCCTTGTTGACGTCGGTGACGACGTACCGGGCGCAGCCCTCGCCGTCGAGCCGCGCCAGGGTCTCGTACAGATCGCCGCCCTCCTGGGTCCAGCCGCGCGCGGCGAGGGTCCGGCCGCGGACGTCGAGCCCGACGGCCACCCGGTCGCCGTACGTCGCGATCGCCCGGGCGCACCATTCCGGCTGCTCGAGAGCAGCGGTACCGATGTTCACCCGCCGGCAGCCGGTGGCCATCGCGGCTTCCAGCGACTCGTCGTCCCGGATGCCGCCGCTCATCTCGACCTGGATGTCGAGCTTGCCGACGATCTCGGCCTGGAGCGCGCGATTGTTGCCGTGCCCGAACGCCGCGTCGAGGTCGACCAGGTGGATCCACTCGGCGCCGGCGTCCTGCCAGCGCAGCGCGGCGTCGACGGGATCACCGAACCGCTGCTCGGACCCGTCGACGCCCTGGACCAGCTGGACGGCCTGGCCGCCCTTGATGTCGACCGCGGGAAGGAGTTCGAGGTAGTCGCTCACCCCGGAATCCTAAGGACTCCTGGTCACCGCCAGACCGGAGCGACGTTGCGGTGATACGACCGACCGAACCCGCGGCTGAGGATGAACAGGACCGGCGGAGGGATCGTGGACCGCAGAGCCGCCAGTACCTCGGGGTCCCCGCCGTCCTGCAGCCACGCGAGGAACTGCCCGCCCCGGACCGGGCCTCCCTTCCGGAACTCCGACTCGATCGACTTCCATTCCGGCGTCTCGATGCGCTCCTGGATCACCGGAGTGATGGCTCGCTCCTCGTGCTCCAGGTGGGCGTCGGTGATCCGAGCCGCCTCGGCGACCGCATCCGCAGCGGCAGCCGCGTGGGTCGCCGTGGGATCGGCCGCGACGGTGCCGATCGCCCCGGTCGCGGCTTCGCATGCAGCGGCCATGGCGTGGTGCTCGGACTCCATGGAGTCGACGACGGCGGGATCCACGACGCCCAGCGACCGCACGTAGGGCCAGACGTGCTCGTCCTCCTGCTGGTGGTGATGGCGCAGCTGCCACCAGAGCGCGGCCCAGGCACGCTGCAACTGCGCGGCCCGACCGGCGTTGCCTTCCGGAAGCGACCGGAGCGCCGCCTCCGTCCGAGCAAGATCACGTCGTACGGCGGCGTGGATGATCTGGTTCATGTCGAGGTCGGCCACGGCGTCACGCTAGGCGGATCGCTAGAGCGATGTGACCCAATTGCGCAAGAGTGCGGCACCAGCATCGCCCGACTTCTCCGGGTGGAACTGCGTGGCGCAGAGCGGGCCGTTCTCCACGGCCGCTACGAAGCCGTCGCCGCCGTGCTCGGCCCAGATCACTCGTGGCTGGTACGAGTCCGGCGTGCGGTCGTTGGTGACCAGCGTCCAGTCGCGCACGCCGTAGGAGTGCACGAAGTAGAACCGCTCGTCCTCGATGCCTGCGAACAGCCGCGACCCGTCCGGGACCTCGACGGTGTTCCAACCCATGTGCGGGACGATCGGCGCCTGCAGGCGCTCGACGACGCCCGGCCACTCACCGCAGCCGTCGGTCTCGACGCCGTGCTCGATCCCCCGCTCGAAGAGGATCTGCATGCCGACGCAGATGCCCAGCACCGGGCGACCACCCGCGAGCCGGCGCGCGATCACCCGCTCGCCGCGGATGGCGCGAAGCCCCTTCATGCAGGCCGCGTAGGCACCCACGCCCGGCACCAGCAGCCCATCGGCCTCCTGCGCCAGATCCAGGTCGGAGGTCAGGGTGACCACCGCGCCAGCGCGCTCGACGGCGCGCACGGCGGAGCGAAGGTTGCCCGACCCGTAGTCGAGGACAACCACCGAGGGTTGGATCACAGAGCGCCCTTGGTGGAGGGGATCCCCGTCTCCCGCGGGTCGATCGCGATCGCGTCGCGGAAGGCCCGGGCGAACGCCTTGAACTGCGTCTCCACGATGTGGTGCGGCTCGCGACCGGCAAGCACCCGCACGTGCAGCGCGAGGTGGGCGTGGAAGGCGACGGTCTCGAAGACGTGACGGGTCAGCGAACCGAGGTAGGGCACGTTGTCGCCGCCGCCACCGAGCGCGACGTACTCCTGGCCCTCGGGCTCGCCCGTGTGCACGCAGTAGGGACGGCCGGACACGTCGACGACGGCCTGCACGAGCGCCTCGTCGAGCGGCACGGTGGCGTCGCCGAAGCGGCGGATGCCCGCTTTGTCGCCGAGCGCCTCGCGCAGTGCCTGGCCGAGGACGATCGCGGTGTCCTCGACGGTGTGGTGGGCGTCGATGTGGGTGTCGCCGGAGGTCTGGACGGTCAGGTCGACCAGGGAGTGCCGGGCGAACGAGATGAGCATGTGGTCGTAGAAGCCGACCCCGGTGGACACGTCGTGGCGCCCGGTGCCGTCGAGGTTGACCTCGACGACGACCTTGGACTCGCTCGTCTGCCGCTCGATGCGTGCACTACGACTCATGCCATCTCCTTCATCATCGGCGATGCCAAGACTTTCAGCATCGCGTCCTCGAACGCCGCCATCTCCTCAGGTGTCCCGATGGACACCCGCAGCCAGCCTTCGGGACCGGTCTCCCGGATCAGCACACCCCGGTCGAGCAGTCCCTGCCACACAGCATGACGATCCCGGAAGGTGCCGAACAAGCAGAAATTGGCGTCGCTGTCGGCGACCTGGTGTCCCTGGTCACGTAGCCAGGCCACCGTCTTGTCGCGCTGGGACCGTAGTTGGTCGACGTTGCCGAGCAGCTCCGGAGCGTGCCGGAGCGCCGCCAGCGCGCTCGCCTGGGTGACCGCGGACAGGTGGTAGGGCAGCCGCACCACCCGGATCGCGTCACAGATCGCCGGGTCGGCCGCGAGGTAGCCGAGGCGCAGCCCGGCGGCGGCGAACGCCTTGCTCATCGTCCGGGTGACCACCAGGTTGCGGTGCGCGGGCAGCAGCTCGAGGGCGCTCGGGACGCCGGCGCGCCGGAACTCGCCGTACGCCTCGTCGACGACGACCACGCCGCGCTCCCCTGTCGCGTCGCACAGGGCGGTGATCGCCTCCGGCGGCAACGCGGTGCCGGTCGGGTTGTTGGGGCTCGGCAGCAGCACGACGTGCGGCTGCACCTCCTCGATCAGGGCGCGGGCGCGATCCAGGTCGAGCGAGAAGTCGTCCTCACGTCGCCCCGCGACCCACTCGGTCATCGTGTCGCGGGCGTACTCCGGATACATCGAGTACGTCGGCGCGAAGCTCAGCGCCCTACGCCCGGGCCCGCCGAACGCCTGCAGCAGCTGCAGCATGACCTCGTTCGACCCGTTCGCCGCCCACACCTGGTCGGGCGCGATCTCGCCCGCGACGTCACGCGAGAGGTACGACGCCAGTGCGGCGCGCAACACGACGAACTCCCGGTCGGGATAGCGGTTGAGCGTGCGCGCCGCTTCCGCCGCGGACGTAGCGATGTCGGCGACACACGCCTCCGAGGGGCCGTAGGGGTTCTCGTTGACGTTCAGCTGGACCGGCACCACGTCGAGGGGCAGCTGCGGCGCCCCGTAGGGCTCGATCCCGGCGAGCTCGGGGCGGATCGGGGGCCAGGTCACTCGCTGAACCTGACCTGGACTGCCGCGCCGTGCCCCGGCAGGTCCTCGGCCTCGGCCAGCGTCACGACGTGGTCGGCGACCTCGCCGAGCCCCTCCCGGGAGTACTCGACGACGTGCACCGACTTGGTGAACGCGCGGACCGAGAGGCCCGACGAGTGGCAGGCGCAGCCGCCCGTGGGCAGCACGTGGTTGGAGCCGGCGCAGTAGTCGCCGAGGCTGACCGGTGCGTAGGGGCCGACGAAGATCGCGCCGGCGTTGCGCACCCGGGCGGCGTACGACGCCGCGTCGACAGTGTGGATCTCGAGGTGCTCGGCGGCGTACGCGTCGACGACCGCGAGGCCCTGCTCGAGGTCGCGCACGAAGACGATGCCGGACTGCGGCCCGCCCAGCGACGTGCGGATCCGGTCGACGTGCTTGGTGGCGGAGACCTGCTTGTCGAGCTCGGCATCGACGTCGTCGGCCAGCGCCTCGGACGTGGTCACCAGCACCGCTGCAGCGAGCGGGTCGTGCTCGGCCTGGCTGATCAGGTCGGCTGCGACGTACGCCGCGTCGGCGGTCTCGTCGGCGAGGATCGCGATCTCGGTCGGCCCGGCCTCGGAGTCGATGCCGACCAGGCCCTTGAGGATCCGCTTGGCCGTGACGACGTAGATGTTGCCCGGCCCGGTCACGAGATCGACGCTGTCGATCTTCACGTCGGAGTCGTCGATGCCGTAGGTGAACATGGCGATCGCCTGCGCGCCTCCGACGGCATAGACCTCCTCGACGCCGAGCAGCGCGCACGCCGCCAGGATCGTCGGGTGCACGCTTCCGCCGAAGTCCTTCTGCGGCGGGCTGGCCAGCGCGATCGACTCGACACCCGCGATCTGCGCCGGCACGACGTTCATCAGCACGCTGGACACCAGCGGCGCCAATCCACCGGGGACGTAGAGCCCGACCCGACCGACGGGAACCTTGCGGTGGGTGACCCGGGCGCCGGCGCCGAAATCGGTGATCGCATCCTGCTCCAGCTCCGCGGCACAGGTCGCACGGAGCCGCCGGACCGACTCCTCGAGACCAGCCCGGATGGCAGGGTCGAGCTGCGCGAGCGCCGATGCCAGCGCCTCCGGGGAGACCCGGATGTCGTCGACCCGCACGCCGTCGAACCGCTCGCCGAGGTCGCGGATCGCGTCGATACCGCCGGTGCGGACCTCCTCGCAGATCGCATGCACCGCCGGCACCGCGGCTTCGACGTCGAAGTCAGCGCGGGGCACTGCTGCGCGATAGTCGGCCGCTGACGATGCAGCGTCCGCCTCGCGCAGGTCGATGCGACGGATGAGGGACATGCGACCGATTCTACGGTCGCATGCCCCTCGCTCCGGCGTCCTCGACGTCAGGCGGACGGCTCCAGCCGCACGCAGATCGCCACCGCAACCATCCAGACCGGCATGAGCAGGAAGCCGATGAAGCCGAGCGGCCCGAGCGGCGCGATCACGCCGACCACGATGGAGGCGATCGAGAGCCACTTCGGGAGCGCACCAGTCGTCAGTCCGGCCAGACCGGATCCGACGTACATGGCGATCATGCTCGCCATCAACGGGAGGAAGCCGGCGTCGCTGATCGTCGCGAGGGTACGGATCGTGCTCTCGTCGCCATAGTCGACTGCCCGCCAGAGTGCTGCGTCGGTGACCGTCCAGGAGGCGAACGTGGCACCGAGTGCGCCGAAGCCGAGGAAGGTCACGTCCGCGTACCAGCTGCGGCCCGCCACCCTCAACGCGTTGCGGACTGCGGCTCCGAAGAAGAGCACGAACGCGACGAGGACCATGCCGACGTAGGAACCGACGTTGCTCGCGGTTTGGCTCATCTCGAAGAAGGCCTCGATGTCGGAGGTCTTGTCGTCGTAGGCGATCTCGGTCCCCGTCGCGGCCAGCAGACCGACGACGGTCACCACAATCGTTACGGCGAGGACAACCAGGGTCCTGCGGCCAGGGGCGCCAGAGGTTTCGTGGGCCACCTCGGGACCGGTGATGAGAGCAGTCATTGCAGTTCCTTCCAAGTGCGTGGGATCTCGTGGTCCCAATGTCGGCTCTGAGCGGCGCCCACCGCATCGGAGGTGTCACGCGACCTGCAATCAGTGCCAACCCTGACGCGCGGGCCGCGACGCTGCGCCACCATGGCTCCATGGCGATGTCCAGACGGTCGGCCGCTGTGCTCGCCGGCGGCGTGCTCGCGACCGAGATCGTCACGGTCGCGGTGATGCTGGTGCTCGACCTGCGCCTGGTGCGCGAGGGGTACGGCGACCAGATCGACACGCTGGCCGAACCGTGGGTATGGCTGTTCGTGCTCGCCGCAATGAGTCCGGCAGTCGTCGGACTGGTCATCGTGCGCAGCCACCCGGGCCACCTGGTCGGCTGGCTCTTCCTCGCGTTGTCTGTGTCGATCCTCGCGGCCGGCGTGCTTGACGAGTGGTTCGTGCACGCCGCGATCGTCGACCCTCCGGAGATCGGCGGCGCCGGGCTCGCGGCGATCCTCGCCGACAAGGTGTTCCTGCCGTGGTGGACGTTGCTGACCCTGACCCTGCTGCTGACCCCCACCGGCACCTATCTCTCGGACCGCTGGCGAATGGTAGGACGCGTCACCGTGCTGGCGTCGGTGCTCTTCCTCGCGCTGTCGCTGGTCAGTGACGAACCGTTGAACGCTCCCTACGACCGCGTCGGCAACCCCTGGGCGGTCGCCGCGGTCGAGCCGTACGCCACGAACAGCGCCAGGGGGGCGTTCGCAGTGGTCGCCGCGTGCCTGCTCCTCGGTGGCGTCTCTCTGGTCCTCCGCTGGCGACGAGCGGCCGGCGACGAGCGCCGGCGGCTGCTGTGGCTGGTGCTGGCGGTGGTCCCGCTCCCCGCCGTCATCCCTGTCCACCTCTACGCCGTCACCACCGAGAACGATGCGTTCGTCTTCGGCACCCTTGCCCTGTTCCTCGTCCTGATCCCGGCAGTCGCCGGGATGTCCGTGCTCCGTTTCCGCTTGTACGACGTCGACCGGATCGTGGCGACGACGACCACCTACTCGGTGCTGTCGTTGCTGCTGACCGCGGTCTACGCCGGCATCGTCTGGATCGGCAGCCACTTGTCCACGATCGGGTCCCCCTCGACGGCGGCGACCGCGACCGTCGGAGCGGTGGCGGCCGCGACCCTGTTCGCGCCGCTGCGCGGTGGTGTCCAGCAGCGGGTCGACCGCCGGTTCAACCGCCGCACGTCCGACGCGGTCGCGGTGGTCCGTGACGCGCTCGCGGACGAGCGTGCCGGACTCGATCCACAGGCGCTGCTCCGCGACGCACTCGGGGACGACTCGGTCCGGCTCGCCTACCCGGGGCCGGACGGCTGGGTGGACGGTGTGGGCGGTGCGGCGCCCGATCCGGTCGACCGCGTGGACGTGACCCGAGGCGGTCGTGTCGTGGCACGGATCGGATTCGACGCAGGTCTCAGCGATCCGTCGACGGTCTCCCGTGTCGGCGCTCTCGTCGCGGCCGAGCTCGACAACACCCGGCTCCGCGCCGACCTCCGGCGCAACCTGTTCGAGCTCGCGGCGTCCCGCGCGCGGATCGCCGCGGCCCAGCGGGAGGAACGACGGCGCATCGAGCGCGACCTCCACGACGGCGCACAGCAGACCCTGCTCGCGCTCGCGTTCGAGCTGCAGGCGGCGCAGCTCAACGGCGAGCCTGGATCGATGCGAGCGGCGTTGACCCGCGGTGCCGACAGCGCCCGCAACGCGGCGCAGGAGCTCCGAGCGCTCGCGAACGGTCTCCACCCGGCGGCGCTGACCGATGGCGGTCTGGCAGGAGTCGTCGACGACCTGGCCCGTCGCTCCCCGGTGCCGATCGAGGTCGACGTCGACAGCACCCGGCTCGACCCGGCGATCGAGTTCATCGCGTGGTTGGTCGTCGCAGAGGCGGTCACCAATGCGGTCAAGCACGCCGCCGCGAGCCGGATCACGGTGGCCAGCTCGCACCACGCCGGCGAGCTCCGGCTCGCCATCTGCGACGACGGCCGGGGGAACGCCGATCCGTCAGGGTCAGGCCTGCGCGGCTTGCACGACCGGGTGGAGTCCGCTGAAGGGACCCTGCGGGTCCGCTCCGGCGCCGAGGGCACGGTCGTGGAGGTGACGCTTCCTTGCGGGTCGTGATCGCCGATGACTCCGGGCTGCTCCGGCAGGCCCTGGCCAGCCTGCTGACCGAGGCGGGCGTCGAGGTCGTCGGCACCGCAGCGGACGCGGACGCTCTCGCCACGCTGGTGGACGAGGTCGCTCCGGACGTCGCAATCGTGGACATCAAGATGCCGCCCACCTTCACGAACGAGGGCGCCAGGGCCGCCGTCGACCTCCGGGCCCGGCACCCCGCGCTCGGTATCCTGCTCCTGTCGCAGTCCCTCGAGAGCCGATACGTCGCGGATCTCGCCCGCGACTCGCCTCGCGGCTTCGGCTACCTGCTCAAGGACCGCGTCGTGGACGTCGCGGTTCTTGTGGGAGCGCTGGAGAGCGTGGCAGCCGGCGGCACGGTGATGGACCCGGACGTCATCGCGCACCTCCTCGGCCGCCAGTCCCTTGCCGCCCAGCTGGAGCGGCTCAGCGAGCGCGAGCGCACCGTGCTCGAGCTGATGGCGCAGGGGCTCTCCAACGCCGGCATCGGCGAACGGCTGGTGATCGAGATCAAGACCGTGGAGAGCCACGTCGCCCGCATCCTGTCGAAGCTCGACCTGCACCAGACGCCCGACGAGCACCGCCGGGTCCGGGCAGTTCTCGCGTGGCTGCGCGGCTGAGCCGATCGCCGGCCGCCATCAGACAATTTTCCGCACGTCGGGACGATGCCCGGCACAAGATGGACCGGACCTTCTCGGATCAACCCATTCTCCCTGTGGAAGGCGAGCGATGAAACCCATCACCCGAACGCGGATCACTGGACTCCTAGCCTCGGCCGCGGCACTTGCCGTCTCCGCCGGCGCACTGCCGTCGGCACCAGCCGAAGCCCAGGAAGCGCAGCGAGCGCCGGCGCCGACCGTCCTCGCTCGGCACCTGCTCGCCCCGCTCAGCCTTGCCGTGGGCAGGGCGGGCGTCTTCCTGGCCGAACCGGTGCCGACCGACGTCGAGGTCGGTCCACAGGGCCGGCTGTACGTGACCACGCTGGCCGGTGAGTTCCCCGACGCAGGAGGCATCTTCAGGATCAACCCCGCGAACGGTAAGACGACCGAGGTGTTCCACGGTCTGTTCGCCGCGACCGGGCTCGCGCTCGCTCCCAACGGCGACATGTACGTCGCGATGCTCTTCCCGGGCGTGATCCTGCGGATCCCGGCCGGCGGCGGGGCCCCGCAGCCGTTCGCGTCCGTCAACCAGCCGGCGGCGTTGGAGATCTCCGACGACTACCTCTACGCCACTGTGAACGTCCTCTCCGGGCTCGGGTTCAAGAAGCGGCAGGCGCAGTTCGCCCCCCGTGGCCAAGAGCTGCGCGCCGGCCCCAACGGCAAGCTGGTCCGCTGGAAGCTGTAGCACTCTGCGTCGGTGCCAGCACGTGAGTGCGATCACGTGCTGGCACCGTTGCGCCCAATGTCGCGGCGGGAGCACCGTGGAGACATGCCACCACGACCAGCTCTCGCCGTCTGGATCGCCGCTGCAGCCGCGTTCCTGATCAGTGGGTGCGCCGGCGACGACAGCGACGGCGACCCCGACGGCGACGGCTCGTTCGTCGCAGGAAACCCAGGAGACGCCGGAGTCCCAGGCCACCGACGGATCCTCCTCCCGCTCCTCCGCCTCGGTCGACGACGTGGCCAGGACCGATCTCAACGTCGACGTCGGCGGCCGCTCGATCTACATGCGGTGCGACCGCGCCGGGGTCGGCAGCAGCGAGGTGCCGCCGGAGGACCGTCGCACCACGAAGGACCAGGTGGCCGACCTGGTGACGCTGCTCGACGGAGCCGACCTCACCGAGCCGTTGGTGCTGGTCGCCCACTCCCTCGGCTCCCTTCCCGCGATCGGCCTTGCGAGCCACGAACCGGAGCGGGTCGCCGGAGCGGGCTCCATCGGCGGCAACAAGGAGCTGGCGGCGGAGTCGGCCGACGGCCGGGTCGTCGAGGTCGAGGACACCGGCCACAACATCCACGAGGACCAGCCGGAGGTCGTCAGGGACGCGATCCGCGACGTGCTTGCCGGATAGCCGACCTTCGGGCGGCTAGGTTTGAGGCGTGACGGACCGGATCCCGATGTTCCCCTTGAACAGCGTGGTGTTCCCGGGCGTCACCGTGCCGCTGCACGTGTTCGAGGACCGCTACCGCGCGCTCATGCACCACCTGCTGCGCATCGAGGACCCGGCGGACCGGGTGTTCGGCTCCGTGGCGATCCGCGAGGGCTACGAGGTCGGCGATCACGGCGCGCAGTCGCTGTTCCGCGTCGGCGTCCGGCTCCAGCTGGCCGAGGCCGAGGCACACCCCGACGGCACGTTCGACATCGTCGCCGTCGGCCGCGACCGGATCCGGCTCGACCGGCTCGACCGCGGCGACCTGTTCCCCATGGGAGAGGTCGACGAGCTGCCCGAGCCCGGTGTGACGGTGCCCGCCGAGCTCGTCGACCATGCCCGGGCCACCTTCACGGCGTACCGCTTGGCGTTGAGTGAGATCTCCGCCGACCCCTACCAAGGCGCGCTGCCCACCGACCCGCTGTACCTCTCCTGGGTGCTCGCGGCCTGCGCCCCCCTGCCGATGGCGGAGCGCCAGCAGCTGCTCGAGGCATCCGACGCCGAGGAGCGGCTGATCCTGACCACCGAGCTGCTGCGCGGCGAGCTGCGCGCCATGAACGTGATCTCCTCGCTGCCGGCCACGGAGATGGCGCGCACCCGCTGGTCGCCCAACTGACCCCGATGGTCAGGAAGCAGCAGCCGGGTGGCACGCCGGCGACGTCGGCGTTGACTGCCGCCGCGATCCCGTTCACGGTGCACGACTACGCCCACGACCCCCGGTCCGGGTCGTACGGCGAGGAGGCGGCGGCCGCGCTCGGGATCACCGCCGACCGGGTCTTCAAGACGTTGCTCGCCGATGTCGACGGCGCCCTCACCGTCGCCGTCGTGCCGGTCGCTGGACAGCTGGACCTCAAGGCGCTCGCGCGGGCCGTCGGCGGCCGGAAGGCGTCGATGGCCGACCCGAAGGCAGCGGAGCGGTCGACCGGGTACGTCGTCGGCGGCATCTCGCCGATCGGCCAGAAGCGATCGCACCCGACCGTCGTCGACGTGACCGCCTTCGACCACCCGACGGTCTTCGTGTCGGCCGGTCGCCGCGGACTGGAGGTCGAGCTCGCGCCCGCGGACCTGGTCAGCGTGACCGCTGCCGTTACGGCACCGGTCGGTCGTCCGACTCCTTGACCTGGCTCGGGTGCGCGGCGAGCGGCCCGAGCTCGCCGAGCATCGTCTTGGTGGTCCCGAACCACGACATCACGACGATTGCGACCGAGAACGCGCCGAGCGCCGCGATCGGCCAGCACAGGAAGGGTGTCCAGCCGCTCACCTCGATCGCCGCGAGGTACTGCTGGCAGGGTTCCTCGCTGCAGACGTTCTCAGCGGTCGCGAACTTCTGGGGGTCGGGCGGGCTCAGCATCGTCCCCACCAGCCAGGAGACGTACGCCGCGAGCGCGCTGCCGAGCGCGAGCGCAACGACCGCCGCGACCGCCTGCCGACGACCGAGCACAGCAGCGAGGATGCCGAGAAGGGCGCCGAGCCCGAGAGCGATCACGGTGTACTGCGCCGGTCCGTCGAACTGGTGGGACAGGCCCTGGTCGGACAGGTCGAACCACCGGGGACCCCACGCCGAGGTGTCGTAGATCTCTCCCGTGTTGGGCGGGCCCCACCACTGGTACCAAAGCCAGCCGCCAAGCCATCCGAGACCGCCGGCTGCCACGACCACCGCGCCAGCAACCACCGCGATCGCGCGCCACTGCGGGCGCCGGTCCTCGGCAGTCTCGGCGGGCGCTGGGACGATCTCCTGTTCGGTCACCACCCCGTCATCCTGTCAGGCACCCGGGCCCGAGCAGTTGCTTGAGGTCGGCGAACAGCGCGGGACTGGGGGCTACGCGGAGCCCGTCGTCGAGCCGCATCAGCTTGGTCGCGTCGCGGGTGAGCAGCCGCAGCCGCACCTCGGTGAGGCCCGGGTGGGTGCCGAGCACGTCCTTGAGCTGGGCGATGACCGGTGCCGTGCACCGGGTCGACGGCAGACTGATCACGACCGGGCCGTCGTTGCCGGTCTCGAGGTCGGGCAGCGTGACCTCCAGCGCGTGGAGCTCGGGCTGCTCCTTGCTGCGGGACAGCCGGCCCTTGACCGTGATGATCGCGTCGGGAACCAGGTGCGTGCTGGCGAGCTGGTAGGCACTCGGGAAGAGGAGCACCTCGATCGCGCCTTCGAGGTCCTCGAGGGTCACCATTGCCCACGGGTCGCCCTTCTTGGTGATCTTGCGCTGCACCGAGGTGACCAGCCCGCTGACCGTGACGGTGGCCTGGTCGGGCCGCTCCTCGTCGATCAGCAGCTCGCCGATGGTGCAGTCGGCGCTGCCCGCCAATACGTGCTCGAGCCCGAGCAGCGGATGGTCGGACACGTAGAGGCCGAGCATGTCGCGCTCGTGGCCGAGCAGGGTGGTCTTGTCCCACTCGTCGAGGTCGGGGATCGAGACACTGACGCCGAAGTCGCCGCCCTCGAGGTCGTCGAGGCCTGCGAAGAGCGAGTCCTGGCCGATCGCCTCGTTGCGCTTGATGTCGACGTACTGGTCGACCGCCGTCTCGTGGATCGCGACCAGCGCCCGCCGCCGGTGCTTGAGGTCGTCGAAGGCGCCGGCCTTGATCAGCGACTCGATGACCCGCTTGTTGCAGACCAGCGCGGGGACCTTGTCGAGGAAGTCGTTGAAGGACTCGTAGCGGCCCTTGCTCGCCCGTGCGGCCACGATCTGCTCGACCACGTTGGCGCCGACGTTGCGGATCGCGGTCATGCCGAAGCGGATGTCGGTGCCCACCGCGGTGAAGTCGTGGGCCGACTCGTTGACGTCGGGTGGCAGGACCGCGATCTTCATCCGGCGACACTCGTTGAGGTAGATCGCCATCTTGTCCTTGTCGTTCTTCACCGAGGTGAGGAGCGCGGCCATGTACTCGGTCGGGTAGTTGGCCTTGAGGTAGGCGGTCCAGTAGGTGATGACGCCGTACGCCGCCGAGTGCGACTTGTTGAACGCGTAGTCGGCGAAGGGCACGAGGATCTCCCAGAGCGTCTTCACCGCGTCCTGGGGATAGCCGCGCTCGAGCATGCCGGCTTCGAAGCCGGCGTACTGCTTGTCGAGCTCCTCCTTCTTCTTCTTGCCCATCGCTCGCCGCATGTTGTCCGCGGCACCGAGCGAGAAGCCGGCGAGCGCCTGGGCGATCGCCATCACCTGCTCCTGGTAGACGATCAGCCCATAGGTCTCCCCCAGCACCGACTCCAGCGCATCGGCCAGTGCGGGGTGGATCGGAGTGATCGGCTCACGCCCGTTCTTGCGGCGGGCGTACTTGTTGTGGGAGTCGGCGCCCATCGGCCCGGGCCGGTAGAGCGCGCTGACCGCGGTGATGTCGGCGAACTGGTCGGGGAGCATCGATCGCAGCAGCGCCCGCATGCCGCCGCCGTCGAGCTGGAACACGCCGAGCGTGTCACCGCGGCCCATCAGCTCGTAGGTGGCGCGGTCGTCGAACGGCAGGTCCTCGAGGACGACCTCCTGATCGCGGTTGGCCTTGATGTTGACCAGCGCGTCCTCGAGCGTGTGCAGGTTGGACAGACCGAGGAAGTCCATCTTCACCAGTCCGAGTGCTTCGCACATCGGATAGTCGAACTGGGTGATGATCGCGCCGTCCTGGGGACGCGCCATGATCGGCACCACATCGATGATCGGCTCGCTGGACATGATGACGCCGGCCGCGTGCACGCCCCAGTTGCGGATCTGTCCCTCGAGCCCGAGCGCGGTCTGGTAGATCGTGCGGACATCGACGTCCTGCTCGTGGAGCGCGCGGAACTCGGACCCGTCGCCGTAGCGTTTGTGGTCGTCGTTGAAGATCTCGCTGAGCGGGACGCCCTTGCCCATCACGTCGGGGGGCAGCGCCTTGGTGATCCGGTCGCTGACCGCGAACCCGTAGTCGAGCACCCGGGCGGCGTCCTTGATGGCCGCCTTGGCCTTGAGCCGGCCGAAGGTCGCGATCTGGGCAACCCTGTCCGCGCCGTACTTGTCGGTGACGTACTGGATCACCTCGCCGCGACGGTGGTCGTCGAAGTCGATGTCGAAGTCCGGCATCGAGGGGCGCTCAGGGTTGAGGAACCGCTCGAAGAAGAGGCCGTGCTCCAAGGGGCACAGGTCCGTGATGCGAAGGGCGTACGCCGCGATCGACCCCGCGCCCGAGCCACGACCGGGCCCGACCCGGATGCCGTTGTCCTTGGCCCATTGGATGAAGTCCGCGACCACCAGGTAGTAGCCGCAGTAGCCCTTGCTGCTGATGACGCCGAGCTCCATCTCGACCCGCTGCGTGACCTCGGGGGTCAACCGGTCGCCCGGGTAGCGGGCCTCGATGCCGCGCCACACCTCCTTGACGAACCAGGACTCCTCGGCCTCGCCGGCCGGGACGTCGGCGCGGGCCATGTAGCCGCCGTTGGACTCGGTGAACTCGACGTCGCACCGCTCGGCGATGAGCAGCGTGTTGTCGCAGGCCTCGGGCATCCCGAAGCGGTCGGCCCACAGCTCGCGCATCTCGGCCGCGGACTTGATGTAGTAGCCGCCGCCGTCGAACTTGAGTCGGTTGGTGTCGGACAGCCGCTTGCCGGAAGCCACGCAGATCAGGGCGTCGTGGGCGCCGGCGTCCTCGGGGTTGTTGTAGTGCGAGTCGTTGGTCGCGACCGGCGGGATGCCGAGGTCCTTGCCGAGCCGCAGGAGGTCGTCACGGACCCGCTTCTCGATCTCGATGCCGTGGTCCATCAGCTCGAGGAAGAAGCTGTCCTTGCCGAAGATCTCCTGGAACTCGGCGGCCGAGCGACGGGCTTCGTCGTACTGCCCGAGGCGCAGCCGGGTCTGGATCTCGCCCGAGGGGCACCCGGTCGTGGCGATCAGGCCCTTGGCGTAGCTGTTGAGCAGCTCGCGGTCGGCCCGGGGCTTGTAGAAGAAGCCCTCGAGGCTCGACCGGGACGAGAGCCGGAACAGGTTGTGCATGCCCTCGGTCGTCTCGGACCACATCGTCATGTGGGTGTACGCACCACCACCCGCGACGTCGTCGCCGCCCTCCTCGGCCATGTCGCCCTTGCCCCAGCGGACCCGGCGCCGCTCGGACCGGTCGGTCTGCGGAGTGAGGTAGGCCTCGATCCCGATGATCGGGCGGATGCCGTGCTTCTTGGCCTTGGAGTAGAAGTCGTAGGCACCGTGCAGGTTTCCGTGGTCGGTCATCGCGATCGACGACATGCCGAGGTCGCTCACCCGCGCGAAGAGTCCGTCGAGCAACGACGCACCGTCCAACGTGGAGTACTCCGTGTGGACATGGAGGTGGACGAAGTCGGATCGGTCCCCGGCGGCTGCCATCGGTGCGGAAGGCTCCTCGAGAGGTGGTGGACGAGCGGTCGGGGAAGAGCCTCAGCCTAACCCGATCCCGGGCCCGACCCTAGGCGGACCCACCGACACCACCCGTCCGTCGATCGGATGAAACTCGACCTGGCCCCTCGACGGCACCCGGCCGCAGTGCGAGCCTGATTGCATGCGTCGATCCCTCGCCACCATGGCCATCCTCACCTCCGCCGTGTTCGTCGTCCCGGTCCCCGGGCACGCCGGTGGGGTCCCGGCCCAGGAGCGGACTGAGCCGTGCCAGGCGCGGTTCAGCGGTGGCCCCGGGGCGGACCGGATACGCGGCAACGACCGGCCCAACGTCATGTGCGGGCGGGGCGAGAGCGACGTGCTGTTCGGAGGCGGGGGCGCGGACACGATTCGTGGCGGCACCGGATACAACTACATCTGGGGCGACAGCGGCGGCCGAGGGGGTCCGCACGGCGGCGACTACATCTACGGCGGACCGCACACCGACATCATCAGCGGCGAGGAGGGGAAGGACCACCTGTACGGCGGTCCCGGCAACGGCAGCGACGGGCTGCGCGGCGGCCCCGGCGCCGACCGCATCGTCGGTGGTGGCGGCTACGACCCGATCGGGGGTGGGAACGGCGACGACTGGATCCGGGCCGGTGACGGGCCGGACCTCATCAAGGACGGGCGGGGGGCCGACGTCATCAGGGCAGGAGCCGGGAACGACACCATTGAGCTCCACGACGACTCGTCGGCCGACTCGGTCACCTGCGGTGACGGCGACGACGTCGTCTCCATCCACGAGGGAGACACCGCCGCCGCCGACTGCGAGACAGTGGACGTCGCGACGCCCTGACTCAGCGCGGCCTCGATCAGCGGCCGGGCCACTCCATCCGCAGGTCCGGCGACCCCTCCTCGTTGTCGGAGCCGTCGGTGTGCTCTCGCTCGACGAGCCCGTGCCGGGTGTAGAAGGCCCGAGCGGGTGAGTTGGACTCGAACACCCACAGCGAGAAGCCAGCAGGCCGGACCGACTTCGCCACGTCGAGCAGCGCCGAGCCGATTCCGTCCCCCTGCGCGTCCGGAAGGACGTAGATCGCGTCGAGCCAGTCGCCCTTGAGCTCGGCGAAGCCGATGATGCCGCGGGCGTCCTCTGCCACCCAGCCTTCCCGCTCGCCACCGACGAGGTCGAGGCCGGCGTAGAACGCGTGGACCTCGTGCGGCGGGTGGATCGACGGCGGCATCGCCGGCACGGCAGCGGCCCGCGCGGCGATGAACACGTCTGCCATCGCCGACAGGTCCTCGGTGGTGGCGGGTCGGATGGTCAGCGCGGCGTCAGTCACTGTCACGGATGACGTCGACTGCGTGCTGGAGGTCGGCGGGGTAGCCGCACTCGTACTCGACGTGATCACCCGACTCGGGGTGCTCGAACCCGAGGCGTACGGCGTGCAGCCACTGCCGCGTGAGGCCGAGGCGCTTCGCGAGGCTCGGATCGGCGCCGTAGGTCAGGTCGCCCACGCAGGGGTGCCGCAGCGCCGCCATGTGTACGCGGATCTGGTGCGTACGGCCGGTCTCGAGGTGCACCTCGAGCAGGCTCGCGAAGCGGTGTGCCTCCAGGGTCTCGTAGTGGGTGACGCTCGCCCGCCCACCGTCCATGACGGCGAACTTGTAGTCAGCGCCCGGATGCCGCCCGATCGGTGCGTCGACGGTGCCCGACAACGGATCGGGGTGGCCCTGCACGAGAGCGTGGTAGGTCTTGTCGACCCTCCGCTGCCGGAACGCATTCTTGAGGATCGAGTAGGCGTGCTCGGACTTCGCGATCACCATCACGCCCGACGTGCCGACGTCGAGCCGCTGCACGATGCCTTCGCGCTCCTTGGCGCCCGAGGTCGAGATCCGGAACCCGGCGCCGGCCAGGTGCCCGACCACGGTCGGGCCTCGCCAGCCCGGCGACGGGTGTACGGCGACACCGACCGGCTTGTCGATCACGACGATGGCTGGGTCGTCGTGGATGATCTTGATGCCCTCGACGATCTCGGGAACGATCTCGAGCGGGTCGGTCTCGGCCGGGATCTCGACGTCGAGCACAGCCCCTTGGAGCACCCGCTCGCTCTTGCTGACGCCGTTGCCGTTGAGGCGCACCCGGCCATCGGCGATCAGCTCCGCGGCGCGGGACCTGGACAGGCCGAACAGCTGCGCCATCGCGACGTCCACCCGCTGCCCGTCGAGACCGTCCGGGACGCGCAGGCTTCGGTGGTCGACGTTGGTCACGCCTCGTCCTCGGCGGCATCGGGCTGGTCGTCGGGCTGGTCGTCGGACTGGTCGTCGGACTGGTCGTCGGACTGGGGGTCCGCATCGTGCTCGTCCGCGTGCCGGGAGCCGTCCATCCGGATGCCGCGGAAGACCTGGATCAGGATCAGCGCGGCGCCGACGTTGATCGCTATGTCGGCGACATTGAAGATCGGCCAGTTCGGCAGCTGGAGGAAGTCGATGACGTGACCGCGGAACGGGCCGGGGTCGCGCAGCATCCGGTCGGTGAGGTTGCCGGTGATCCCGGCCAGCAGGGCGCCGAGGCCCGCCGCCCAGACCGGGTCGACCACCTTCCGGCTCACGCCGAGCACGACGATCGTCGCCACGACCGCGAGGCAGGACAGCCCGACGGTGAATTCGGTGCCGAGGGAGAAGGCCGCGCCAGGGTTACGGGTCAGATGCAGCTGGAGGAGCTCGCCGACGACCCGGACGTCGTCGCGGCCGGTGAGGTGCTCGACGGCCGCCCGCTTGGACACCTGGTCGGCGAGGTAGAGGACGGTCGCGAAGACCGCGAAGACAGTCCACCCGCGACGACTGCTCAACACGGTCCGCCGCCGGCCGGCAGCGCTGCTGTCTACCGACGTTCCTCGCGCTGCTTGCATGTCATGCACAGTGTGGCACGCGGAAACGCCATCAACCGCATCTTGCCGATGGCACTGCCGCACGACTCACACACCCCGTAGGTGCCGTCCTGGATGCGCGCGAGAGCACGGTCGATCTGGGCCAGCTTCTCCCGTTCGTGGTTGAGAACGGTGAGCTCGTGGTCCCGTTCGAAGCTCGTCGCTCCGAGGTCCGCCTGGTCCTGGCCGGCTCCGTCGCCGGCGTCGCGCAGGAGGCCGGAGAGGTCCTCCTCCTGTTCGGCCACGATCTTTCCGCTGTGCTCACGCTGTTCGTGGAGCTCGGCGAGCACCTCGGCCAGCTCGGCCTTGGACCAGGCCTCCTCGCCCTCGAGGACGACGAGCGTGGCGGCTGCGGCCTTCTTGGCCGGTGCGGCCTTCTTGGCCGGCGCGGCCTTCTTCGCGGGCGCGGCCTTCTTCGCCGGTGCGGCCTTCTTCGCCGGTGCGGCCTTCTTCGCCGGTGCGGCCTTCTTCGCCGGTGCGGCCTTCTTCGCAGGCGCCGACTTCTTGGCCGGCGCCGACTTCTTGGCCGGCGCGGCCTTCTTCGCGGGCGCGGCCTTCTTGGCCGGCGCGGCCTTCTTCGCAGGCGCCGACTTCTTGGCCGGCGCGGCCTTCTTGGCCGGTGCGGCCTTCTTGGCCGGTGCGGCCTTCTTGGCCGGTGCGGCCTTCTTGGCCGGTGCGGCCTTCTTGGCCGGTGCGGCCTTCTTGGCCGGTGCGGCCTTCTTGGCCGGTGCGGCCTTCTTCGCGGGCGCGGCCTTCTTGGCCGGTGCGGCCTTCTTCGCGGGCGCGGCCTTCTTCGCGGCCTCAGCCGGGCGCCGGCGACCGATCATCTTGCCGGCCGCGGACACCGTGCGCCCTGCCAACGACTGCTTCGTGGTGCGGGCCATGCTCGGGCCTCCTCCGGACCGTGTCACCCGCGGCGAGGGCCACGGGCTGCACGGAGGGTAGCCGCTGCGACGTTCTGCACCAAGGTGCCACTCCGCGATATGGGCACGCCGTGCAATGACAAACGGCCGACCCGCAATGCGGGTCGGCCGTTGCCGATGCGGGTGTACGCGACCGTCAGGTCAGCGCTCCTCCTCGCCGAGGATGGACCGGAGCCGCTTCGGCGCCGGGGACTCGTCGGTCGGAGCGACCGTGTCGCCCGGGGTCTGCAGCGATTCGAGCTGCTGGGTGAAGTAGCTCTTGAGCCGCGAGCGGTACTCGCGCTCGAACGAGCGCAGGTTCTCGACCTCGACGCTGAGCTTGTCGCGCTCCTTCTCCAGATCGGAGAAGAGCTGGGTACGACGCTCGGCCGTCTCGGAGTCGAGCATCTCTGACCGGCCGCGGGCGTCGGACTCCATGCGGTCCGCCTTGCCCTTGGACTCGTTCTCGAGCCGCTCGGCCTTGGTGCGGGCCTCGCCGACGATGCGGTCGGCTTCGTTCTTCGCGTCCTCGACCAGCTCGTCGGCGTTGCGCGTCGCGATCTCGAGCAGTCGCGCCGCGGCGTTGGACGCCTCGGGGACGGTCTCGACCCGGAGCGTCTGCACGCCAACGGGGGGGACGGCGACCGGAGCGACGACCGCGGGGGCAGGCGCCTCGGCAACGGGCGCCGGAGCCTCGGGAACAGGGGCCTCCTGCACCGCGGTGAGCTGGGTCGGCGCGGGCTCGAACGACGGCGAGCCCGACTGGGCTGCAGCAAGCTTCGCCCGAAGTTCGTCGTTCTCGGCGGTCAGGCGAGCGAGCTCGGCCTCCACCTCGTCGAGGAACTGGTCGACTTCACCCATGTCATAGCCCTCGCGGAGCCGGACCGGGGTAAAGCGCTTGTTGCTCACGTCCTCGGGCGTCAGCGGCATGACCTCACCTATCTTTGAGACTGGTACTTAACTGTCCCGCGAACAATAGCGCCTGCCCAGCGACAACTGAGACTCGGCGACTCACGCCAAGAAGATCGAGCGGTTAACGGCGAGTGCCACGTAAGCAAGGATCATCACCAGGATGAAGCTCAGATCGAGCGCGAAGTTCCCGATTCGGATCGGCTTCACCACGCGCCCGAGCGCCTTGATCGGCGGATCGGTGATCGAGTAGACGATCTCGAGCAGCACGAGCAGCACTCCGTGCGGCTCCCACGACCGGGCGAAGACCTGCACCCAGTCGACGATGAACCGGATCCAGAGCAGCCCGATGAAGGTCCAGAGGACACCCTCGATGATCTGGCCAGCGAGCGACAAAGACGTTCCTAGCGGTGGGCTGATGGGACTGCGGTGATCCTATGGGTCGGGCCCCAACGCGAGTCCACCGGGCAAGCAGGCGCGCCCCACCCAAAGCGACCCGCTCGCCCATTCAACCCCGCACCGTATGCCGCCCAGCAACCGCAACCCGCGACCGCGTCAACGGCGAGGGCGGCAGCGTGTCGCGTCGCGGCGAAGCCGCACGGTGCGAAGCCCGCGGGCCGAGCGAAGCGAGCGCCCGTGCGGCAAGCACCGTCCGCGACCCGCTCGCCCATTCAACCCCGCACCGTATGCCGCCCAGCAACCGCAACCCGCGACCGCGTCAACGGCGAGGGCGGCAGCGTGTCGCGTCGCGGCGAAGCCGCACGGTGCGAAGCCCGCGGGCCGAGCGAAGCGAGCGCCCGTGCGGCAAGCACCGTCCGCGACCCGCTCGCCCCAATCCGACTAGCTCTGGTTGAAGAACCCGCCCTCGGCGATCCGCTGCTTGTCGGCCGCGGCAACGGTGACGTTGGGCGGGGACAGCAGGAACACCTTGTTGGTCACCCGCTCGATGCTGCCGCGGGTGGCGAAGATCAGGCCGGCGGCGAAGTCGACGAGCCGCTTGGCATCCGCGTCATTCATCTCCGAGAGGTTCATGATCACCGGAGTGCCGTCTCGGTACTGCTCCCCCACGGCGCGCGCCTCGTTGTAGGTGCTCGGGTGCAGAGTCGTGATCCGCGACAGCTCGGCCACGACGCCGACGGCGGGGGCAGCGGTCGGACGCCGACGCTCGTTGATGTCGGCCACCGACGCGGAACGCGTTCGCGGCGCTCGGTCCGGACGGGCCTCGCGAGCAGGAGCGGCGTCCTGGGTGTCGTACCCGTCGCCGTCGAACTCGTCGTAACCGGTGTCCTCGAGCAGGCCGAGGTATTCACCGATCCTGCGCATCGCACCGCTCATGGCTGTTGCCTCCGCCTTGTCTTCTTCAGCGTGCGTCCGGGAAGGAACGCTGCATGGCTTGTTGTGGACATTACTGGACCGAGAGCCTCGATCCGCGGACCGCCGTGCCGACTCGCACGTGTGTCGCGCCGGGCGGCGAGGTCGTCACGGACCTGCGCGCTTCGGTAGGTCGTCATGGTGGGGTGTCATCGATCCACACCAGGCCGGCGAGCCGTCCGGCCCCGCCACCGTCACGCCGGTAGGAGTGGAGCTGCTCGTCCTCGAGGGTGCACCGTCCGACGTGCGTCACGGAGACGTCCGCGGCGGCCAGCTGCGACTCGACCCCGGCGCCGAGGTCGAGCGCGGGAGTGCCCCAGGACGTCTCCGACATCGCGGCCGGGACGACGGCGGCGACCAGGCTGCGCATCGCCTCCGGCACCTCGTAGCAGCGACCGCACACGTGGGGGCCGATCCAGCCGCGGACCCGGTCGGCGCCAAGCGTCCGCATCCGTTCGACGGTACGGCCGACGACGTCCAGGGTCATGCCGAGCCGACCGGCGTGCACGGCGCCGATGACGCCGGTCTCGGGATCGGCGAGCAGGACGGGGACGCAATCGGCCACCCGGACCATCAGGCCGAGCCCCCGGCGGGTGGTCACCAGCGCGTCGGCGTCCGGTACGGCGTCGCGCGGGCCCGCCGGCGGATCGACGACCTGCACGACCTCGTCGCCGTGCACCTGGCGCAGCCGCGCGAACGGCACGCCGGTCGCCTCGACGACGGCGGCGAGGGAGGCCGCGAAGTGCCCCTTCTCGTCCTGCAGGTCGAGCGAGGCGTCCGTGAACGCCACCTCGACCCGGATCCCGTCAGCGGAGTCCGGGCCGAAGGTGCAGCTGTCACGGAAGGCGAACACGCGTCACTTCAGGAAGTCCGGCACGTCCAGCTCGTCGTCGTCGTACTGCACGGGCACCGGCGCCTGTCGTGCACCGACGGGGACAGCAGCCTGCTGCTCGGCGCGCGCCTCCTGCGGGGCAGGAGCGGCTTCCGCCGCGGCGGGCTCGGCCTCGCGGCGACTCGCAACGGCCGCGCGCACCTCTTCCTGGGTCTGCTGCGGACGGATGGTCTCCCGCCGCTGCCGCTTCGGCGGAGTGCCGCCGTCGAAGCCCGCCGCGATGACCGTGATCCGGACCTCGTCGCCGAGCGCGTCGTCGATGATCGCGCCGAAGATGATGTTGGCCTCCGGGTGCACGGCGTCGGCCACCATGCCCGCGGCCTGGCTGATCTCGAAGATGCCGAGGTCGGAGCCGCCAGCGACCGAGAGGAGCACGCCGTGCGCCCCGTCGATCGACGCCTCGAGCAGCGGGCTGCTCACCGCCATCTCGGCAGCCGCCAGTGCGCGGTCCTCGCCTCGGGCGGAACCGATGCCCATCAGCGCCGAGCCCGCATTGCTCATGACCGCCTTGACGTCGGCGAAGTCGACGTTGATCAGGCCGGGGGTCGTGATCAGGTCGGTGATGCCGGAGACACCTTGCAGCAGCACCTGGTCGGCCTGGCGGAAGGCGTCCATGACCGACACGTTGCGGTCGGAGATCTGCAGCAGCCGGTCGTTGGGGATCACGATGAGGGTGTCGACCTCCTCGCGGAGCTGCTCGATGCCATCGTCGGCCGACTTCTTGCGCCGCGCTCCCTCGAAGGCGAACGGCCGCGTCACGACGCCGATGGTCAGGGCGCCGAGCGAGCGGGCGATGCGCGCCACGACCGGCGCACCACCGGTGCCGGTGCCGCCGCCCTCGCCGGCGGTGACGAAGACCATGTCGGCCCCCTTGAGGACCTCCTCGATCTCCTCGGCGTGGTCCTCGGCCGCGCGGCCGCCCACGTCGGGGTTGGCGCCGGCGCCGAGCCCGCGGGTCAGCTCGCGCCCGATGTCGAGCTTGACGTCGGCGTCGCTCATCAGCAGCGCCTGTGCGTCGGTGTTGATCGCGATGAACTCGACGCCCTTGAGTCCGACCTCGATCATCCGGTTGACGGCGTTGACCCCGCCGCCACCGATGCCTACGACCTTGATGATGGCCAGGTAGTTCTGTGCAGCAGCCACGCCGTTTCCCCTTTCACGGTCAACCTGTCAGCCCGGTTGTCAGTCAGCCCTGGATTGTCAGAACCCTTACCCTCATCCTGAGGGTTATAGTTATGTCAACCTCTCGGTGTCTACGACAGTAGGGACGGCGGCCTCCGGTGCTCGGGAGACACGCCGCAACAGGACCGTCAGATCCGGGAAATCGCGTTACCGCGTGGCCGGCAGGCTCGGCACGCTCACGTCGTACGCCAGCGCGTCCGGCTTGGCCTCGAGCAGGTTGAGCAGGACCTCGGCCTTCTCGTCGGACTGGTCCGCGCTCCCCCAGGTGACCTCGCGACCGTCGCGCAGCTCGAGCAGGATCTGGTCTGCGGTCTCGACCTCGATGTGGTCGACCCGGCGCGTCACCGCGTCGTCCAGGCTGGCCACGACCGCGGCCGCCTCCTCGAGCGCCAGCCGGTCGGCCTGGGAGCCGACCTGGACCTCCGGCAGCGACGTCGGTGCCTGCTTCGGCATCTGCGCGAAGGTGAAGGTGTCACCGCTCTCGGCGAGGAACGAGAAGGACGAGCCCTCGACGACGACGGCGAGCGGCTGCCACTCCTCGATCTCGATCTTGATGTCGTGCGGCCACTGACGGGAGGCCTCGACCGACTTCACCGCGGTCAGCCGGGCCTCGACCCGGGCTTCGATCTCGCCGAGATCGACGGTGATCAGGGCGTCGTCGACCGGCAGCGCAGCCGCGTCCAGGACCTCTGCCTCGGAGAGCTGGGACGTCCCGCTCACCTGGGCGCCCACGACCCGCAGCCAGGTCGAGAAGTAGAGGCCGTAGACGGCGAAGCCGACCGCGCCGACCACGAGCACGACCGCGAGGATCGGACGCCAGGCCAGCCACCGTCGCGTCCATTGCCGGCGCGCGAACCGGCGGCGGCTGCGGTCCTGGGTGGAGCGGTCAGCCACCGGTCCGCTCCTGCAGCGCCGCCACCAGCTGGGGTGCCAGCGCCGTCACGTCACCGGCCCCGAGGGTCAGCACCACATCACCCGGGCGCACCCGGTCGAGCAGGACGGCGAGCGCCTCGCTGCGGTCGGCGACGAAGGCGACCTGCTCCGCAGGCAGGGGTACGGCGGCCGCGACCACCGCTCCCGTGACCGACGGATCGGGATCCTCGCGAGCGACGTAGACGTCCAGCACCACGACGTCGTCGGCCGCACCGAGCGCGGCTCCCATCTCGGCGCCGAAGATCCGGGTCCGGGACACCAGGTGCGGTTGGAAGCACACGACCAGCCGGGCACCTTCGCCACCTTCGCCACCTGCGCCACGTTCGCCACCGTCGACCACCGACCGCGCCGCCTCGAGGTCGCCCCGGATCTCGCTCGGGTGATGGGCATAGCTGTCGTAGACGCGCACACCGGCTGCCTCCCCGATGCGCTCCATCCGTCTCTTTGCGCCGCGGTGCCGCGCCAGGCCACGGACAAGAGCGTCGGGATCGGCGTCGAGCTCGAGCCCGGCAGCGAGTGCGAAGAGCGCGTCCTGCGCATAGTGCCGGCCCGGGACGGAGAGCTCCACCCAGCCGACGTCCTGCCCGTACGCCTCGACACGGAAGCGGGTACCGCCGCCCGTGATCGACAGGTCGTGGCCGCGGACCGTCGCGCCGGGGAAGAATCCCGCGGTCACATCGGCCAGGTCGGGGCGATCCGCGATGGTGACCCGAGCGCGCTGCGCGAACTCCGCGAACGCGGCCTCGTAGGCCTCCTCGGTCTCCCAGTAGTCGAGGTGGTCGGCGTCGACGTTGGTGATGACGGCGATGTCCGGCGAGTAGACGAGGAAGGCTCCGTCGGACTCATCGGCCTCCACCACCGCGACCTCGCCCGTGCCGAGCCGGGCGTTGGTGCCGAGGGTCTCGACCTCGGCTCCGATGGCGAAGGTGAGGTCGAACCCTGCCTCTTGCAGGGCGACGGTCGTCATCGCTGTGGTCGTGGTCTTGCCGTGGGTACCGGCGATCGCCACCACTGTCCGGCCCACCAGCACCGACTGCAGGCCCGCCGACCGCGGCCACAGCCGGAGACCACCAGCCAATGCGGCGACGATCTCCGGGTTGTCCGCGCGGGCGGCGGTCGTGGCGATGACGGTGTCGACGCCGTCGAGGTTCGCGGCATCGTGGCCGAGGTGCACCACGATGCCTTCCCGCTGGAGGGCCTGGACGACGGCAGAGTCGTTCATGTCACTGCCACTCACCGTGACGCCGGCCTGGTGCATGAGCCGGGCGATCGCGGAGAGGCCCGCGCCGCCGACCCCGACGAAGTGCACGCGCCCGAGCTGCTCCGCGGGCGGGATCTCCCCCGGGACAGGGATCCTCATCGGGCCCGCCCGGAGCGACCAGCAGTGTCGGCGACGATCCGGGCCAGCCGGTCGTCTGCGTCGGCCGGCACCAGTCCGGATGCCGCGGCTCCCATGGCGGCCAGGCGGACGGGGTCCTTCGCCAGCTCCGGCACGGTGTCGGCGACGTAGTCGGCGGTGAACGCGGCCTCATCGGCCATCAGCGCCCCGCCCGCATCCACGACGGGGCGGGCGTTGTGCGCCTGCTCACCGTTGCCGTGCGCGAGCGGCACGAAGATCGTCGGCACCCCGGTGGCGGCCGCCTCGACCACGCTGTTGGCGCCCGCGCGGCACACCATCAGGTCCGCGGCGGCGAGCGCGTAGTCCATCCGGTCGACGAACGGCAGCACGACGTACGGCGTACCGGTCTCGACCGGCTCGACCCACTCCGGGTCCTCCTTGCCCCGCGCGCCGATCACGTGGAGCACCTGGACACCATCGGTGCCGAGCGCGGCGGAGGCGCGGGTGACCGCGCGGTTGAGCTTCCAGGCGCCCTGGGACCCGCCGGTGACGACGAGCGTGGGCAGGTCGGGGGCGAGCCCGAAGAAGGCGCGGGCCTCCGCGCGGAGCGCGGCCCGGTCGAGCTGCGAGATCATCCGCCGCAGGGGCAGGCCGACGTACTCGGCGTTCTTCAGCGGGGTGTCGGGGAAGCTGACCGCGACCCGCGCGGCGAACCGCGCGCCCAGCTTGTTGCCGATGCCCGGCAGCGCGTTCTGCTCGTGGATCACCAGCGGCAGCTTGCGGCGGCGGGCGGCGAGGTAGGCGGGCACCGAGACGTAGCCGCCGTAGCCGACGATGACGTCGGGCTGCACCCGGTCGAGCACGTCGTAGGTCGCCCGGACCGCGCCGCGCAACCGGGACGGCACCATCGCCAGGTCCTTGTTGGGGCGCCGCGGCAGCGGGACCGGCGGGATCAGTTCGAGCGGGTAGCCGGCCGCGGGCACCACGGTGTTCTCGAGGCCACGGGGTGTGCCGAGGCAGGTGATCTCGATCGCCGGGTCGAGTCGCACCAGGGCTTCGGCCGTGGCGAGAAGGGGCGAGGTGTGACCGGCGGTACCGCCGCCGGCGAGCAGGACCTTCATCGACGGCACGGCCGGAGCCTACCGACGGGCCGACAGGCCGGCGGTCCTGGGGCGGGGACCGACGGCACGAGTACGACGACGCTGGGCGAGCGCGCGGGCCGCCGCGGGCTCCCGGCGGGCGAAGCCGACCACCAGGCCGAGCGCGACCAGGGTCGGCAGCAGGCTCGAGCCGCCGTACGACACCAGCGGCAGCGGGATCCCGATGACCGGGAGGAGCGCGAGCACCATGCCGACGTTGATCATCATCTGGCCGAGCAGCCAGATCACGATGCCGAAGCTGCAGTAGCGGACGAACGGATCCTTGGTCTGCCGGGCGATCCGCAGCGTCGCGTAGGCGATGGCGAGGAAGAGACCGATCACGAGCAGGGTGCCGACCAGACCGAGCTCCTCGCCGAGGACCGCGAAGATGAAGTCGGTGTGGGCCTCGGGCAGGGTGCCCCACTTCTGCCGGCTGGCGCCGATGCCCTCACCGAAGATGCCGCCGCTCGCCATCGCGTAGAGGCCGTGAGCGGGCTGCCAGCCGGTGCCGTGATAGTCCTTGAACGGATCGACGAATGTCGTGATCCGGTCGAGTCGCTCGGGGGAGGTCGCGGCCAGGCCGAGGGCGAGCACGCTGACCACGCTGAGGCACAGCACGAACAGCCGGGCCGGCGCACCGACCACCCACAGCATGCCGATCAGGATCGCGCAGAACACCAGCGCGGTGCCGAGGTCACGACCGACGACCACCAGTCCGGTCGCGAGCACCATGCCCGGGACGACGGGGACCATCATCTGGTGCAGGTTGCCGAGCCGGCGGACCTTGTTGGCGTAGATGTGCGCCGCCCAGATGATGATCGCGAGCTTGGCGATCTCGGACGGCTGGATCTGCACCGGCCCGAGCGCGAGCCAGTTCTTGTTGCCGTAGATCTCGACGCCGAATCTCGCGGTGGCGAGAAGGAGGATCAGCGACACCGAGAAGGCGGGGTAGGCGAGGCTGCGGACCCACCTGAGCGAGACCCGGGACGCGAGCCAGGCGAGTGGCACGCCGATGGCGACCCACATCAGCTGCCGCTTCACGATGGCGTAGGAGTCGCCGTAGACCTCGTAGGCCTCGACGCTGGACGAGCTCAGCACCATCATCAGGCCGATGGTGAGCAGCAGCGCGATCGAGCCGAGCAGCAGGTAGTAGTTGGTCAGCGGGCGTGCCATCGCGTCGCGGACGGCCGACATCCACGTCGTGCCGCGACCGTTCCGGAGGAACGACAGCCGGGATCCGTTGCGGGTATCGGGGAGCGCGGCGGTGATGGCGACCCCCCTCTCTGCGCAGCTAGTCCTCGGCTGTTGCCGCTCGGACCGCTGCTGCGAAGGCGTCGCCCCGTGCGGCGTAGTCGGTGAACTGGTCCATCGAGGCGCATCCCGGCGCCAACAGCACGGTGTCTCCGGGTTGTGCGGCCGCGGCCGCCGCCCCGACGACGCGTCCCATCAGGTCAGCCCCGTCTACCGGGCCAGTCTCTCCGGCGGTCACCTCGATCACCGGCACATCCGGCGCGTGTCGCGCAAGCGCCTCCGCGATCACCGCGCGGTCGCGTCCGATGAGAACGACGCTCCGCAGCCGCCCCCCGACCTGTCGCACGAGCTCGTCGAACGTCGCGCCCTTCGCCAAGCCGCCGGCCACCCACACCACCGGGTCGTAGGCCGCCAACGACGACTGCGCGGCGTGCGGGTTGGTGGCCTTGGAGTCGTCGACCCAGGTGACGCCCCCCTGCTCGGCGACCAGAGCGATCCGGTGCCCGTCGGGGCGGAACGACCGCAGGCCGTCGCGTACGGCGGCCTGGCTGATGCCGTGCGCCCGCGCCAGCGCCGCGGCCGCGAGCGCGTTGGCGATGAAGTGGGGCGCCGGCGAGGCGAGGTCGGAGATCGCGCACAGCTCGGCGGCGCTGCCGTGCCGTTCGTCGATGAACGCCCGGTCCACGAGGATGTCCTCGACCACACCGACCATGCCGACAGCGGGGATGCCGAGGGTGAACCCGATCGCCCGAGCGCCCTCGACGACATCGGCCTCGCGGACGAGCTGCTCGGTCGCCGGGTCCGCGAGGTTGTAGACGCAGGCCCGCTCGACACCGTGGTAGATCCGGCCCTTGTCGCGTGCGTAGCCCTCCATGCCGGACTCGCCGGCGTACCAGTCGAGGTGGTCCTCGGCGAAGTTGAGCACGGCGGCGGACTCGGCTGCCACCGTCGACACGTAGTGGAGCTGGAAGCTCGAGAGCTCGACGGCCATCACGTCGTAGGGCTCCGGGTCCATGACGGCCTCGGTGAGCGGCAGGCCGACGTTGCCGGCGGCGACGCTGCGCAGCCCGGCCGCGCGGAGGATCGAGTCGAGCATCTGCACGGTGGTGGTCTTGCCGTTGGTCCCCGTGACGCAGAGCCACGGCGCCGGGTGGTCGGGGTCACGCAGCCGCCAGGCGAGCTCGACCTCGCCCCAGACCGGGACGCCGCGCTCCCCCGCCTGCGCCAGCAACGGCGCGTCGGGCCGGAACCCCGGGGAGGTGACGACGACGTCGACGTCGTCGGGCAGCCGGTCGGTCGCGTCCGTGCCGACGCGGAACCGAGCGCCGAGCGCCTCGAGCAGCTCGGCGCGCGGCTGGAGCTTCGGGCTGATCGCGTCGGCGACCGCGATCACGTCGGCGTCGAGGTGCAGGAGGTTGTCGACCGCCGCTGCGCCGCTCGCACCGAAGCCCGCGACGACGGCCCGTACGCCGCGCCACGAATCCTTGCGGCCGAGAGACTCGACGTGGCTCAAAGCCGGGCCACCCACTCGGCGTAGAACACGCCCAGCCCGGTCGCGACGAACAAGCCGGTGATGATCCAGAACCGGATCACGATCGTCACCTGCTCCCAGCCGAGCAGCTCGAAGTGGTGCTGGAGCGGTGCCATCCGGAAGACCCGCTTGCCGACACCGGTGAACCTCTTCGTCGCCTTGAACCAGCTGACCTGGAGCATCACCGAGGCCGTGATCAGGACGAACAGGCCACCGAGGATGACCAGCAGCAGCTCGGTACGGGTGAGGATCGCCAGGCCCGCGAGACCGCCACCGAGGGAGAGCGAGCCGGTGTCGCCCATGAAGATCCTCGCCGGCGAGGCGTTCCACCAGAGGAAGCCGAAGCAGGCCCCCGTGATCGCCGCGGCGATGATCGCGAGGTCGAGGGGGTCTCGGACGTTGTAGCAGCTGGCGCTCGGCTCCTCCTGGCAGAACTGGTTGTTCTGCCAGATGTTCACGAGCGTGTAGGCGCCGAAGACCATCACGCTCGCGCCGGCGGCGAGCCCGTCGAGCCCGTCGGTGAGGTTGACCGCGTTGCTGAAGCCGGTGACGAGGAGCCAGACCAGCAGCAGCGCGAGCACGAGCGGCAGGTCCAGCCAGTCGATCTCCCGCAGGAACGAGACCTTCTCGGACGCCGGGGACCGGTTGTTCTCGTCCTCGAGCCACGGCGTTAGCGCCAGGACGCCGAAGACCAGCGCGATGACGGTCTGGCCGATCATCTTGGCCTTGCTCCGCAGCCCGAGGCTGCGCTGCTTGGAGATCTTGATGAAGTCGTCGAGGAAGCCGACCAGACCCATGCCGACGAAGAGGAAGAGGAGGAGGAGCGCCGAGGCGCTCGGCGCGTCAGCCGTGAGCAGCTTGGCCAGGCCGTAGCCGAGCACCACCGCGGCGATGATGACGACGCCGCCCATCGTGGGGGTGCCGCGCTTCGTGTGGTGGCTGGTCGGTCCGTCGTCGCGGATCTCCTGGCCGTAGCCCCATCGCGTGAAGACGCGGATCGCGACCCTGGTGCCGAGCAGCGAGATCAGCAGGGCGATGCCTCCGCCGAGCAGGATCGCTAGCACGCCGGTGTCCTCTCACGCACTGTCTGTGTCACTGGGAGTCACCCAGCAGCCGCTCGGCAACCCATTCGAGCGCCGCCCCCCGGGACGCCTTCACGAGGACGACGTCCTCCGGACCGGCATTCTGCCGCACCCAGGCCAGTGCCTCGTCGCGCCCCTCGGTCGTGATCACGACCGGACCGTCGGCAGCGGCGATCGCGTGGGCGATCGGGGCCGCCGGCCCTCCGACCACCACGACCACATCGACCCCGAGCCGGACGGCGTCGGCACCGACCGACCGGTGGCCGGCCTCGTGCTCGGTGCCGAGCTCCAGCATCTGTCCCAGCACGGCGACGGTACGGCGTCCGCGCGCCCGCCCGATCGCGACCAACGCCTCGAGCGCGGCGCGCATCGAGTCGGGGTTGGCGTTGTAGGCGTCGTTGACGACGACCATCCCATCGGCGCGCTCGTGCACCTCCATCCGCCAGGGGGAAGCGGCGGTGACCCCGGACAGCGCCGCCGCGACATCGGCGAGCGGGAATCCGGCAGCGACGGCCATCGCGGCTGCCGCGGTCGCGTTCTGTGCCTGGTGCGCGCCCGTCTGGAGCAGCTGGACCGGGTGGCTCTCGTGGCCGTGGACGAGCGTGAACCCCGGGCGGCCCAGGGCGTCGAGCTCCAGCGCGTCGTACTGCAGGGCGCCGGCGCGGCCGAACGTCAGCACCGACGCCTTCGTCCGCGACGCCATCGCGGCGACCAGCGGGTCGTCGGCGTTGAGCACCGCGGCGCCGTCGGCCGTCAACGCCTCGACGATCTCGCCCTTGGCCAGCGCGATCTGCTCGCGGCCGCCGAACTCGCCGACGTGGGCGGTGCCGACGTTGAGGGCCGCGGCGATCCGGGGCGGTGCGATGTCGCACAGGTAGGCGATGTGGCCGATCCCTCGCGCGCCCATCTCGACGACCAGGTAGTCGGTCGCGGCGCCCGCCCGGAGGACGGTGAGCGGGACCCCGATCTCGTTGTTGCCGTTGCCCTCGGTGGCGGTGACCTTGAGGTCACTATCGGGGCCGACCAAGGTCCGGAGCACGCCGGCCAGGTAGTCCTTGGTGCCGGTCTTGCCGACCGAACCGGTCAGCGCCAACACCGTCGCCGGCGTCCGGTCGACGACGTGCCGGGCGAGCCGGCCCAGCGCGACGACCGGGTCGGCGACCACGACGGTCGGGGCGGCGGTCGGCCGGCTTCCGAGCACGGCATGCGCGCCGGCGGCGTACCCATGGCCGTCGACCCGCTCCCCCACGATCGCGACGAACAGCCCGGCGGGGACGGGCGATCGGTTGTCGACGTAGGCAGCGCCAGTCACCAGCACAGCCGGGTCGCCGTGCACATCACCGTCGACGACCACGGCGATCTCGTCCAGCCGCATCGGGATCACGGCGAGTCTCCCCGGAGCAGCTCGCGGACGACCTGGCGGTCGTCGAACGGGTGGATCACGCCCGCGACCTCCTGGCCGGTCTCGTGTCCCTTGCCGGCAATGAGTACGACGTCGCCCGGTCCGGCGGCCTCGAGAGCGGCGGCGATGGCCGCCCGTCGGTCACCGATCTCGCGGACCTCGGCCCTTCCGGGGACCTCGACGTCGTCCACGCCCGCCAGCACCTCCGACCGGATCGCCTCCGGCGCCTCGGTCCGTGGGTTGTCGTCGGTCACGATGAGCAGGTCTGCATCGGCAGCGGCGATCGCGCCCATCACCGTGCGCTTGCCGCGGTCCCGGTCGCCGCCCGCGCCGATGACGACGATCAGCCGGCCAGCGGTCACCGGCCGCAGCGTGCCGAGCACCGCCGTGAGCGCGTCCGGCTTGTGGGCGTAGTCGACGTAGACCGCGAAGCCCGCCGTCCCGTCGTCGGGGACCCGCTCCAACCGGCCCGGGACTCCCCCGACGGCACCGATCCCGGCGACCACGGCCCCGGGATCGAGCCCGGCCTCGACCGCCGCAGCGACGGCCGACAGCGCGTTGGCGACGTTGAAGTCGCCGGGCATCGCGACCGAGGCCGGCATCGCGAGACCGCCCGGCCCCCGGATGGTGAACCTCGATCCTTCCGGTCCGAGGTCGACGTCGGCCACGGACCAGTCGGCATCGCGACCGCGCGTGGACATCGTGCGCACCGGAATAGTTGTCATGGCGACCAGCCGACGGCCGTAGTCGTCGTCGATGTTGACCAGCCCGAGCCGCGCCCGTCCGGGCGTGAACAGGGTGGCCTTGGCCGCGAAGTAGTCGTCGACATCGGCGTGGAAGTCGAGATGGTCGCGCCCGAGGTTCGTGAAGACGGCGACGTCGAACACCACGCCGTCGACGCGACCGAGCACCAGCGCGTGGCTCGACACCTCGATCGCGCAACACGCGACGCCTTGCTCGCGCATGAGCGCGAACAGTCCGTGCAGGTCCGGGGCTTCCGGTGTGGTGAGGGTGGTCTTCAGGTCGGTGCCTGCGATCCGAGTGCCGACGGTGCCGACGACCGCCGAGGTGACACCGGCTTCGCCGAGGCCGCCGTCGAGCAGCCGGGTCACGGTCGTCTTGCCCTGGGTGCCGGTCACGCCGATCATCCGCATCGCCCGTGCCGGCTCTCCGTAGATGCCCGCCGACACGGCGCCGAGCACCGAGCGCGGCGAGGCCACGACGACCGCCGGCAGGCCGGGAGGTACGGCGGCCGCACCCGCGTCGTCCGTGAGCACCATGCTGGCGCCGGCCGCTGCCGCCTGGTCGACGAAGTCGATGCCGTGGGCACGCGCACCGGGCAGCGCGGCGTAGACGTCTCCGGGCAGCACCCGGCGTGAGTCGTGGGTGATGCCGGTGACCGTTGCGCCCCCGCCATCACCGTCGGCGCCGACCACGCGGACATCGCTCTGCTCCCGGACCAGGGCGACGACGTCGTCGAAGGTCAACGCCGTCGGGCGCTGGGGTCGGGTGGTCCCGGAATCCATCAGGGGTCCGTCACCACTCGACGGGAAGCTGCGACGCCCGGGTGCCCGTCGGCGGTACGCCGTACCGCCGGAGGGTGTGGCTCATCAGCTTGGCGAACGCCGGTCCGGCGACCGCGCCACCGCCACCGGTGCGGGAGTCGTGGATCACCACGTACGCGGTGAACCGGGGGTCGTCGGTCGGACCGAACCCGACGAACGACGCGGTGTGGCTGCCGTCGTAGCAGCCGCAGCTGTCGACGACCCGCTGCGCGGTACCGGTCTTGCCGGCGATCCGGTAGCCGGGGACGGCAGCCAGCGGGGCGACGCCGTCGACCGGGTCGAGCACTCTTTCCATCATCAGGGCAGTCTGCCGCGCCGCCTGGGTGCTGATCACCCGGCGCTCGTCGGCCTGGTCGGTGCCGACCTCCGTGCCGTCGTCCAGGGTGGCGCTGCCGTCGACCAGGCTCGGGTCGATGCGGACGCCGTCGTTGGCGATCGCATTGACCGCCGCGACCATCTGGATCGCGTTGATCGAGAGCGACTGCCCGAACGCGATCCGGTCGTCGACCTGGTCGGTCCACGCCGCACCCTCGGGCAGCAGGCCCTTGGTCTCGCCGTTGAGGCCGATCCCGGTCTCCTTGCCGTAGCCGAACGCCGTCAGGTAGGACCGCAGCACCCCGGGCCCGAACTCGTCGGCGGCCAGCACGGTGCCGATGTTCGACGACTTGGCGAGGATGCCGGCCAGGGTGAGGTGCTCGATGCCGTGCACCCAGTGGTCGTGGATCGGTCGGTCCTGCCGGTTGAGGACGCCGGGTACGACGTACTGCTGTCGCGGCCTGCCGAGACCGGCGTCGATCACCGAGCTGAGCGTGAGCACCTTCTCCGTCGAGCCGGGCTCGTAGACGTCGGTCAGCGCGCTCGACTTGTAGCGCGACTTCGGCCACTCCTCCGGCTCGCTGGCGTCGTAGGTCGGGTAGTCGGCAAGGGCGAGGATATCGCCGGTGCGGCTGTCCATGATGACCGCGATCCCGGACTCGGCGCGCGATCGCTCGACCGTCTGCTGCAGGACCCGCTGCGTGAAGTACTGCAGGTCGCTGTCGATGGTGAGGTTGAGGTCGGACCCGTCGATCGCGGGGCTGACCGTGTTGTCGCCGAGCGGGATCTGCGCGCCCGCGCCCATCTCGTAGCGGGCCTCGCCGTCCACACCGGAGAGGTAGTCGTCGAACGAGTCCTCGAGCCCGGCGAGGGCCCGGGCCGATCCGTCTCGCTTCGGGGTGCCGAGGAAGCCGAGGATGTTGGCCGCGACCTCGCCGTACGGGTAGACCCGCACGGGGTCGCGCTGCATGAAGAGGCCGACGAAGCCCTCCGCCTCGGCCTCGGCGACCACCGCCTCCGCCTTCGACGTCGGCACCTGCCGGGCGATGTACTGGAACTGGCTGTCCGCTACCCGGAGCCGCTCGAGCACCCGGACGTAGTCGAGGTCGAGCCGCTTCGCGAGGAAGGTCGCGAGCTCGGGAGCATCCTCGCTCGTCAGGGTCGGGTCGGCGACGATCATCCGTCCGTCCACCGACATGGCGAGCGGATCGCCGTTGCGGTCGAGGATCTCACCGCGGGTGGCCGGGAGGATCACGTCGATGGAGCCCTCGGCGGCCGCCATCTCGGCGTACTGGTCGGGGTCCACGCCCTGCAGCTGCACCAGGCGAGCCGCGAAGACCGACAGCACCATCGCGATGAAGAGGAAGCCGACCTTGAGCCGCAGCTGCGGCGAGGCGCGCAGCGGACTACCCGCCGTACGGGGTCGGCTCGGTCCGGTCACGTCCAAAACCTAGGCGGCTAGCGCCGGCGTTCTCCGTTGGGCGCGCCGTCGCGGCCACCATTGCGGTGGTCGGTCCGGTCGCGAACGATCACCGGGTCCGGGTCGAGCGACGCCGGCCGTCCCGGCCCGGGGACCGTCAGCGGCGGCTGGAACCCCGGGAGCACTGGCTGGCCCTCGTCACCGAGAACCTCTCCCCCTCCGAGCGGCAGCACCAGGGGTCCTCCGTCCGGCATCACCATGTCCAGCTCGTGCTGCGCCTCGGCTGCGATCCGCTGCGGGTCGCGGAGCCCTTGGAGCTCCAGGTCGAGCGCCTCCTCCTGGGCGGTCAGGTCATCGACCTGCTGGCCGAGGGCGGCCGCGCGGAAGGACGCCTGCTGCATCGAGGTGTTGAACATCAGCAGCCCGACGACGCCGCCGAGCAAGATGACGCTGACGAGGGTCACGAACGGCACCCGCGGGGCACGGGGCCGGGTCCGCGGGCGCGGGACGACCGTGAGCCGGGCCCGCCTGACGGCGATCTCTGCGATCCGCGGGAGCCGCGCGCGGACCTGGACTGCGGTGCTGCTCATCTACGCGGCTCCCTTGCTACCGGTTCGGGGTCGAACTCGTTCGATGGCGCGCAGCCGGACGGACGCGGCGCGGGGGTTCTCGGCGATCTCGGCGGCGTTGGCCTGCTCGGCACCGCGGGTGACGAGCCGGAGTGCCGGCTCGTGGCCCTCGGGCACGAACGGCAGGTCCTCGGGCACGTCGCTGCGGCTCGCTGCGGTGAACGCCCGCTTCACGAGGCGGTCCTCGAGCGAGTGGTAGGACTCCACGACCACCCGACCGCCGACGCCGATCGCGTCGATCGCCGCCGGCATCGCGCGCCCGAGAACACGGAGCTCGTCGTTGACCTCCATCCGCAGCGCCTGGAAGGTGCGCTTGGCGGGGTGGCCACCGGTACGGCGGGCCGGCGCCGGGATGGCGTCGTACAGGAGGGCGACCAGCCGGCCCGAGGTGGTGAACGGCTCGCGGGCCCGTTCGCGCACGATCGCGGCCGCGATCCGCTTGGCCAGTCGCTCCTCGCCGTACTCCCTCAGGATGCGGGTGAGCTCCGCGGCGTCGTAGGTGTTGAGCACGTCGGCCGCCGTCGGTCCGTGCCCTGTGTCGGTCGTGTCCATCCTCATGTCGAGGGGCGCGTCGACGGCGTACGCGAAGCCCCGTTCGGGCAGGTCGAGCTGCATCGACGAGACACCGAGGTCGAAGAGCACACCATCGACCTCGGAGAGGCCGAGGTCGGCAAGCACGTCGGGGATCTCGTCGTACACCGCGTGCACGGCCGTGAACCGGTCGCCGTAGGGCGCCAGCCGCTCGCGGCTGAGCTCGAGCGCGCGGGGGTCGCGGTCGATGCCGACCACGCGGGCCAGCTCGCACCGCGCGAGGACGGCCTCACTGTGACCACCGAGGCCGAGCGTGGCGTCGACCAGGACGGCGTCGCTGTGGTCGAGCGCAGGTGTCAGGAGCGCCACGACCCGGTCGAGGAGCACCGGGACGTGTCGGGGAGTCGTCATCGCCGGGTGGCCCTCAGCGGCCCAACCAGAAGGCAAGCAGGATGACGAGGAAGACAGAGAGGGAGACGCCGGCCGAGAACACCATCAACGTCGCGGCGTCCCGGGCCAGCTCGCGCACCCGCGGCTCTCTTGCCTCGGCTGCGATGCCGGGTGTCCCGGCTGCGCTCGCGCTGATCACGCTCATCTGGTTCGACCCCCTGCTAGTGAAGAACGATCCGCCGGGCCAGGTCCCCCGCCCGCTCCCGGAAGCCGTCTGGTGCCGGGGAAGGTGCCCCAGAAGGCAGCGGGAGCGGGCCAGAGACCTCGTCCTGCGGATCGCTATCGAGTTGTGCTCGGCTGAACTGTCCGGTCTGCGCGACCTAGTCGTCGTCCTCGTCGAGGTCGACGAAGTCGCCCATCGCGTCTGCTTGGAACTCGCGCCAGCGGTCGGGGCTCCAGATCTCCAGTCGGTCGCGCACGCCGATCACCACGACGTCGCGCTCCAGCGCGGCGTAGTCCCGCAGGTGGGCCGGGATGCCGATCCGGCCCTGCTTGTCGGGCGTGCCCTCGTCGCCACCCGCGAACAGCACCCGTGCGTAACGGCGCGCTGCCCGGTTGGTCATCGGCCGGGACGCTGCGCGATCGGCCTCCTTGGCGAACACGTCGGACGGCCACACGACGAGGCAGTTCTCCTGACCCTGCGTCACCACGAGCCCCTCCGACAGTCGATCCCTGAACTTCGCCGGGAGGAAGAGGCGCCCCTTCTCATCCAACTTCGGGGTGTAGGTGCCCATGAAGAGCATCGGGCACCTCCAACTTCCTCCACTTTCCCCCACCTTACTCCACTTTCCCCCACCGTCAACCACTTCGCGGTGTGTTGCCCCACGACGGGTCGATGCGAACGCGTGATCGCTCCGTGACCTCCCAGGCCGTTCCGGCGGGTTAGGTTGCTCCGGCGCCGTACCTTTGCCCTAGCGCGCGCCCTTACGCTGGACGGGCGCGCAAGAGACGGGAGACCAGCACGTGGAGCCGCCGACCACTGAGCAGCCGCATCCCGCCACCGGAGCCGACGTAGCTACCGTCGCCCGCGTGGCCGGTCGGATCCGCGCCAACATCGAGCACGTCATCGAGGGCAAGAGCGAGGTCGTCTCGGCTGCCCTCGTCGTGCTGCTGGCCGAGGGCCACCTGTTGCTCGAGGACGTCCCGGGCGTCGGCAAGACGATGCTCAGCAAGTCGCTGGCCCGGAGCATCGACTCGACCGTGCGCCGGATCCAGTTCACGCCCGACCTGCTGCCGTCCGACGTCACCGGCGTCTCGGTCTACAACCAGCAGACCCGTGAGTTCGAGTTCCGGCCCGGCGGGGTCTTCGCCAACATCGTGATCGGCGACGAGATCAACCGCGCCTCTCCCAAGACGCAGTCCGCGCTGCTCGAGTGCATGGAGGAGCGGCAGGTGACGGTCGACAACGTCACCTATCACCTCGAGCCGCCGTTCATGGTGATCGCGACCCAGAACCCGGTCGAGATGGAGGGCACCTACGCGCTGCCCGAGGCACAGCGGGACCGGTTCATGGCCCGGGTGTCGATCGGCTACCCGGTGCCGGCGGCCGAGATCGCGATGCTCAACTCGCACACCCAGCTCAATCCCCTCGACGACCTCGAGCCGGTCACCGACAGCGCCGAGCTCCGGAAGCTCTGCGCGATCGTCGGCCACGTCCACGTCTCCGAGGCGGTCCAGCGCTACGCCGTCTCCCTGACCGCGGCCACCCGCGAACACGCCGAGCTGCTGCTCGGCGCCTCCCCGCGGGCGACCCTCCACCTGGTGCGCGCTGCCAAGGCGTACGCCGCTCTCCACCAGCGCGACTACGTGCTGCCCGACGACGTGCGCGCACTGATCCACCCGGTGCTCGCGCATCGGCTGCTGCCGAGCGCGGAGGCGGCCGTGGGCGGTCTCGGCACCGGCGCGATCCTCGAGGGGATCGCGGCAAAGGTGCCCGTCCCTGAGATCCGTCCCTGACGACAGGACATGGGGCGCGGCGCGAGATGAGGCACGGCGATGCGTGACGGACTGGCCGGACTGACGCTCCGTGGCCGCGCGTTCCTCGCGGCGGGCATCACCGCGATCTGCTGCGCCGTGCTCCTCGGGCAGACCACGCTGACGCGGATCGGCGTACTGGTCGTCACGCTTCCCCTCGTGTCGGCGTTCGTCATCGGCCGTCGGCGCTACGCGCTCTCCTCGACCCGGTCGGTGCACCCTCGCCTGGTCTCGGCCGGCCAGCCCGCGCGGATCGACCTCGAGCTGCACAACGCGGGTCGGTCGACTGCCGGCGCGATCCTGGTCGAGGACCAGGTGCCGTATGCCCTCGGCACCCGTCCGCGTTTCGTGCTGCAGGGCATCGCCCGGCAGTGGCAGCGGCGGGTGAGCTACCAGGTGCGGTCGGACGTGCGTGGGCGGTTCGAGATCGGGCCGCTCACGATCCGCATCGCCGACCCGTTCGGCCTGATCGAGCTCCGTCGGATGGTCCCCGGCGTCGCTCCGTTGGTCGTCACCCCGCGCACCGTGGTCCTGCCGCGAATCCCCGTGATGGGCGGCTGGAGCGGCTCCGGCGAGCACCGGCCGCAGGCGTTCGCCGCCGGCTCCGCCGAGGACGTCAGCGTCCGCGAGTACCGACGCGGCGACGAGCTGCGGCGCGTCCACTGGCGCAGCTCGGCGCGGGTGGGCGAGCTGATGGTCCGTCGCGAGGAGCAGCCGTGGGAGGCGCGGGCGACGGTGCTCCTCGACAACCGGCTCCGGTCCCACCGCGGACAGGGTCTGGGGTCCAGCTTCGAGTTCGCGGTGGTGGCGGCCGCGTCCCTCGTGGTCCACCTCGACCAGCACGGCTACGCCGTACGCCTCGTGCTGGCCGACGGCACCGGGGCGGACGAGACGTCCACCGCAGTCCTCGAGCGACTCGCTCTGGTCACGACGACCCAGAAGGCGGACCTGGACGCCCGTTGGACGGGCGACCAGACCCGTGGCGGCCTCGTCGTCGCCGTGTTCGGCGGCCTCGAGCAGACCGACAGCATCGCGCTGCGCCAGATCCGGCACGACGCCGGTACGGCGCTGGCGGTCGTGCTGGACGTCGAGCAGTGGTCCGGTCGCCGTGCGGCCGACCACGACGATCCCGCTCCGCACGTCGCTGCCCTCGGGTGGCGCGCAGTGTCGGTCGGGCCCCGCGACCGACTGGACTCGGCGTGGCGCGACCTCGGCCGCGCTTCCGGCCGCGCGGCGGCGGCGGCCGGCCTCGCGAGCACCAGGGGCGACCGATGAAGAACGGGCAGTCGTTCGGCTACACCCTGCTCGTCTCGCTGATCGCCACCGGCACCGCGTGGGCCGCGCTCATGGCGTGGCGCGGGTTCCTGACCGACTCCGGCTCTTACCTCGCTCCGCTCGCCGTGACGGCCGTGGTCATCGGCGCCTCCGGCGCCGTGCTCCGGTGGCTCGGCAGCCCAGCCATCGTGACCGTCGCGGTCCAGGCTGCGCTCGCACTCGCGATGGTCAGCAGCGAGCTCGGCGGCGGCCCGCTCCCGTTCGGTGCCACGGGCAACGAGATCGGGCTCTCGCTCGAGCTGGCGATGGACTCGGCCCGCACCTACGCGGCCCCGATCCAAGCCAACGTGCCGTCGGTCGCGCCGCTCCTGATCGTCGGCGGCGCGTTCTTCCTGGTGCTCGTCGACTTCCTCGCCTGCACGCTGCGGCGGGTCCCGATCGCCGGCCTCGCGCTGCTGGCGATCTACTCCGTCCCGGCCGGCCTGGTCCAGTCGGGCCCGGGGCTGGTGGCGTTCGTCCTCGCGTCCTCGGGCTTCCTGGCGTTGCTCCACCTCGACAGCCGCGAGCACCTGCTCAGGTGGGGCCGGCCGCTCGGACCTGACGAGGCGAACCCGTGGACAGAGGCAAACCCGGTTGCCGACGCGGTGCGAGTCGGAGCCGGCCGGATCGGCGTGACCGCGACCGTCGTCGCGGTGCTGCTCCCTCCGTTCGTCCCCGTGCTCAACCTCGACCTGCTCGGGTTCGGCCCCGGCGACGGCGACGACAACATCGAGATCCGCAACCCACGCGCCGACCTTCGGAGGGACCTCGAACGCCCAGACGACATCCCGCTGATCAGGTTCCAAACCAACGACCCGACCCCGGACTACCTCCGGGTCGCGGTGCTCAACCGGTTCACGGGGGTCGAGTGGAGCAGCGGGGACCGCGGGGTCGCCGACGACAACACCGCCACGGGCACCCTTCCGGCGCCGGAGGGCCTGTCCGCCTCGGTGCCCCGGACCTTGTACGACTACCAGTTCGAGGCCAACGACGTGTTCGACTCGTCGTGGCTGCCGACCCAGTTCCCCGCATCGGCGGTCGAGGCCGAGGGCGACTGGCGCTTCGACGACGACACGATGGACTTCCTCGCCGTGCCCGACGACCTGACGACCGAGGACCTCGAGTGGTCCGTCCAGGGCATCGACCCCGATTACGGCACGGACGGACAGTTCTTCCAGGACTCCGCGCCCAACGCGGTCGACGACGAGTTCCTCGAGATACCCGGCGGCCTGCCTTCGATCGTTCGCAACCTGGCGCTCGCAAGCACCGACGGCGCCCAGTCGGACTACGAGGCCGCGCTGCTGCTGCAGGCCTTCTTCCGCGAGAACTTCGAGTACAGCCTGGACAAGGCGCCCGACGGCATCGGCGGCAACGCCTTCGAGACGTTCCTCAGCGACACGACCCCTGGCGGTCGCACCGGCTATTGCGAGCAGTTCGCCTCCGCGATGGCTGTGATGGCACGAATGGTCAGCATCCCGGCCCGGGTGTCCGTCGGCTTCCTGAAACCGGACGACCTGGGCAACGGCAACTTCGAGTACAGCTCCGACGACCTGCACGCCTGGCCGGAGCTCTACTTCGACGACGCCGGCTGGGTGCGGTTCGAGCCCACCCCGTCGGGTCGGGCGCAGGTGGCGCCCGACTACTCGACGGTGCGGGTGGATGTCTCTGAGGAGACGGAGACCACGAGCAACTCGACAGGACCCGCGCCGAGCGACGACATCCCGACAGATCGGGGCCAGGAGACGGAGACGGTCGCGCCCGAGGAGGAGGCGGCCGCCGACGGCGGTGGCGCCGACGACGGGGTCGACTGGGCAGTGGTACTGGTCCGGGTCGCACTGGCATTGCTGGTGCTCGTCATCATCGGCGCGCTCGCGCTGACGCCGCGGTTCCTCCGCGGACGCGCCCGCGTCCGCCGGCTGGCCGGCACTCCGGAAGAGCTCTGGGACGAGCTGCAGGCGACCGCCCTCGACCTCGAGCTTTCCTGGCCCTCCGGGCGATCACCCCAGGAGGTGGGCAGGGTCCTGGTCGACCACCTCGGTGATCGGAGCGACCTCGACAACTCAGACCGCCCTGAGCGCCCGCGTACCGGGCCGGACGCCGATCCGGAGGCGACCTCGGCGTTGGAGCGCCTGGTCGCCGCGCTGGAGCGCACCCGCTACGCCCGGCCGGGGTCGCCCGTGCCGGAAGGCCTGGCCGATGACGCGCGAACCTGCTGTGCCTCCCTGGAGGCCGGCGTCACCCGACGTGTTGCCATGCGGGCCCGGTGGCTGCCCCGCTCGGTGTGGCAGCGGACGCCGGCAGATCGCGCCGACCGCGACGACCTCGTCGGCGTGTAGCGCCTCACGCCGCCAAGCAGCCGTCACCCCTGACCGCGTCAACTGCGGGGCGGGCAGCGTGTCGCACCGCGGGCGAAGCCCGCACGCTTGCGACGCCCGCGGACCGAGCCCGCGAGGGTCCGCGCGGTGTCGCTGCGTCTGCGACACGCTCGGCCAATTCAACGTCGCTGCGTCTGCGACACGCTCGGCCAATCCAACTCAGAAACCGCGGCTCAAGCCGCCAAGCCGCCGTTACCCCTGACCGCGTCAACTGCGCGCGCGGCAGCGTGTCGCACCGCGGCGTAGCCGCATCGTGCGACGCCCGCGGGCCGAGCTTGCGAGGCCCGGGTGGTGCCGCACGATCTGCGACACGCTCGCGCCATCGAACTCAGAAACCGCGGCGGGCAGCGCCTCAAGCCGCCAAGCCGCCGTTACCCCTGACCGCGTCAACTGCGCGCGCGGCAGCGTGTCGCACCGCGGCGTAGCCGCATCGTGCGACGCCCGCGGGCCGAGCTTGCGAGGCCCGGGTGGTGCCGCACGATCTGCGACACGCTCGCGCCATCGAACTCAGTAGCCGCGGCCGCCCTTGCGGCGGCGCCACCGCTCCTCGACGCGCTCCATGAAGGAGCCGGAGGTCCTGGCCCTGGGGTGGCGGCGGCTGCGCGCGCGGCCGCCGTCGATGACGCCGAAACCGGAGGGATGTGCCGTCGGCATCGGGTCGGCGCCGGGCTTCTGCTGGGCGTTGCCCAGGCCCTGGCCGCGCACCGCGCTGAGCCCGATCGTCGCCGAGCCCAGCATGATCACGAACCCGACGATCCCGATCTGCCACAGGCCGCTGATCGCGCCGCCCATCAGGACCGCGATCCCGATCGCGAAGACGAACCCGGCGAGCAGGGCGCGACGGCGAGCCGCCTGGCGAAGCGTCGTACCACGGAGGGTCGATGCGAATTTCGGGTCCTCTTCGACGAGCGCGCGCTCCATCTGCTCGAGCAGTCGCAACTCCTCTTCGGAGAGTGGCACCGGGTTCCTCCACGCATGTGGTCGACGACAGGCGTCGAAGTCTGAATCTTCAGTGTAGGCAGGCTCTGCTTGGTCCGGTAGGCCGTCCACGGCAATTCCTGTCGAGGTGTATTCGATCGGATAACTACCCACCGCCTGGACGGACCAGTCATGGGATGCCTGCCTGGCTCCTAGGTATCACAGGAGGCTTCCCCGGCGGACGGCGGAGGGACCGAACCGGTCCGTCGCCCGATCGACGGCGCGGTCGGCGTCGGGCCACCCGGGGTCGGGTTCACCGATCGCGAGCTGCCGGCCGCCTACCTCACGCCGCGGCCGGAGTCCCTCGAGCCGGACGCCCACGAGCCGCACCGCCATCCGCAGCGGGAACACGGAGTCGAGGAGGATGACGGCCGCCTCGTAGACGTCGTGGGTGACGTCGGTCGGTTCCGGCAGCGTCCGCGACCGGGAGATGGTGCGGAAGTCGCCCCACCGGATCGTGATGGCGACGGTGCGGCCGACCTTGTCCGCTGCTCGGAGTCGAGCCGTCACCCGGGCCGACAACCGGAGCAGCTCGCGCGCGAGCCGGTCGCGGTCGCGAGTGTCGGCCGCGAGCGTGTGCTGCGAACCCATGCTTCCCTCGGGGACGCCCTCGCCGAACCCGAACGTCCCTGCCCCGCCGGGCGAGAGCTCACTTCGGTCCGCACCCCAGGCCAGCGCGTGGAGGTGACCGCCGAGGTGGCCGCCGACCATCCGCCGCAGCTCGGCGACCGGCACCCGGGCGACGTCGCCGACGGTCATCAGCCCGATCCGGTGGAGCCGCTGGCGGGTGGCCTCGCCGACGCCGTAGAGCTCGCCGACGTCCAGCGGGTGGACCACCTCCACGAACCGCTCGGGCGGGATCGCGAGGACACCGTCGGGCTTCGCCCGCCGGCTGGCCAGCTTGGCGACGGAGATCGCGGCGGCGATGCCGACCGAGCAGGTGATCCCGTGCTCGGCCCGAACCCGTGAACGGATCCGCTCGGCGATCACCTCGGGTGGTCCGAAGAGCCGGGCGGCGCCGCGGACGTCGAGGAACGCCTCGTCGAGCGACATCACCTCGACCACCGGGCTGAAGCCGCGGAATGTCTCCATGATCGCCTTCGACACCGGCCGGAGCACATCGAAGTCCGGTGGCATCTCGACCAGTCGCGGGCAGAGCCGGCGGGCCTCGCCGCCGGACATGCCCGATCGGATGCCGTACCTGCGGGCCGGATAGTTCGCCGAGAGCACCACTCCGCGGTGGCCGCCGCCGACGACGACCGGAACCTCGTGGAGCTCTGGTCGGTCCCGGATCGCCACCGACGCGTAGAACGCGTCCATGTCGACGTGGAGCAGGTGCGGCGCGGTCACCGAGCCGACCAAGAACGGGCCGAACGCGGAGGGTCAGTTGGCCAACAGGTGGATCTGGGTCGCGAGGGGGAGGTACTCGGGTCGCTCGGCGACGGCACGCTCCAGGTCGACGAGGGCGGCCACGGCGCCCGGCTCCTGGTCGAGCAGCGAGCCCGGGACCAGGTCGGTGAAGACGCGCACGGCGTGGACGGCCGACACCGTGAAGCCCGCCTGCTCGACGAGAGAGCTGAGCTCGGCCGCGGTGAACCGACGGGCCGCGCGGGCGCTCCGGCCGGCCCGCTCGGCCGGCTCGTCGCCCTCCAGCATTGCCAGCGCCTGGTGGAGGTGGCCGGCCATCGCCCGGGCGACGACCGCGGCATGTTGCTGGGCGGCCAGGATGCTGACGGTGCCACCGGGCCGCAGCACCGCGCGGATCGCGGCCAGCGCCTCGCCCGCGTCGACGACCTCGAGCAGACCGTGGCAAAGAACGACGTCGGCGCTGGCAGGCCCCACGACGTCGAGCAGGCCGGAGACGTCGCCCTGGTGTCCGGCGACCTCGACGCCGATCTCCCGCGCCCGCCGGTCCAGCGAGGCCAGCGCATCGGGGCTCGGGTCCACCACCGTGACGCGGTGCCCCGCTTGGGCGACCCGGACGGCGAAGCCCCCGGTGCCACCGCCGATGTCGACCACGTCGCACGGTGCACCGGAGAGCACCGGCCCGAGCGCGTCCCAGACCACGGCGGTGCGCACCGAGCCCGGGCGCTCCCCGGGCCGCGCCCTGCCAGGCTCTTCTCTGCCAGATTGTTCCGGGGAGACCATGGCGGCAACATTAGTGGGAGGCCGCCGACCGGGCCCTCAGCCCGCGGCGCGCCCGGCGAGCTGGTCGCCGAGCGGGACGTGCGGGGTCAGCCCGAGGGCCTGCTCGATCACGGCGAGGAACCGGTCGGCGTCGCGGACCAGGTCGTCGGCGTCGCGCTCGTTGACCGCGCGGGTCGAGCCGGACTCGGCGGCAGCGCGCTTGGCCGCGCCCGCCGCGAAGAACGACGCCCACTCCCCCAGCTCGGGCGCGACCTCCGTCAGCAGCACCCACGCGTTCTTCTGCCGTCGGCGGCGGGCCGTCGTCGGCCGAGCGCGGGCGGCCAGCAAGGCAGCCGCAGCGCGCAGCGCCGCCACGTGGGCGCAGGCGTAGCGCTCGGCGACGTCACGGGAGGCGACCGCCTCGCTCAGCGATTCCGCCGCACGCACGAGATAGGAGTGAGTGGTGGCGGGCAGGTGGTCGGGGTGTGGAAGCAGGTGCTGCTCGCTGGCCATGACTGAGCTCCTCGGGTCCTGTTCGAACATCTGTTCGAACAGGACCAAGGTACACGGGTCCCCCGACACGAGGTCAAGGCCCGCGATCGGGGCGCCTCAGGGCAGGGCGTCGGCCTCGTCGGGGTCGGCCAGCGCGCGGCAGTGGCGGCGGGACTCCGGGTGCCAGAGGAACACCAGGGTGACCGCGCTCATGACGGCCGCGGCGATGATCAGCCCGCGGAAGAGTGGCGGGGGCATGGTCCGCGCGGTCGCGAGCGTCGCGAGCAGGATGCTCACCGAGATCCCCGCCAGCGCGTGCCGGGCCCAGTTGTGGCCGGCCCGCATCATCGGGATCAGGGTCAGTGTCGTCACGGCCACCACGACATAGAGCACCAGGATGACCGGTACGAAGTCGAGCGGCTGCACTGTGCTGTCGCCGCTGGTGCCCGGCGACCAGGCCTCCTCGAGGTCCTCGCGGAAGACCACGACGAGCACGGAGACCACGAGCCCCGAGGCGACCTGGAGCCACAGCAGCCCCGACGCCAGGTCGACCGCTGCCGGCCGGTTGCCCATTCGTTCTCCTCGACGCTCCCGTTACCCCGGCGGCACCGCGTTGGCCCGTCCTCTAGGGTCACACCCATGTCGGCCGACCATCCCTCGATCAGCCGGTTCCGCGCCGAGCACGCGCGACGCGGCGGTGCTGGCGAGATCGTCATTCTGCCCGATGCCGTCCACACGGCCGCACTCGCAGCGGAAGCGCTCGGCTGCGAGGTCGGGGCGATCGCCAACAGCCTGCTGTTCGACGCCGGCGGCTCGCCGGTCCTCATCCTCACCTCGGGTGCCCACCGGGTCGACACCCAGAAGACGGCCGCGGGCGTGGGCGTCGCGAACCTGCGACGCGCGTCGCCCGAGTTCGTGCGCGAGCACACCGGCCAGGTGATCGGCGGTGTCTCGCCGATCGATCACCCGGCGCCGGTGCCGACGTACCTTGACTCCTGGCTCCAGCGCTACGACGTGGTGTGGGCCGCCGCCGGGCACCCGGCCGCGGTGTTCTCGACGACGTACGACGAGCTCCTGCTCCTCACCGGCGCCAGCGAGATCGAGGTCGAGTGATGAGGATCGTCGTCATCGGCGGCGGCCTCGCCGGACTCGCCTCCGCGGTCCGGCTGGCCAAGGCCGGGCACCAGGTCGTGCTTGTCGAGGCCGCAGCCACGCTGGGCGGAGCGCTGGGCGCCGTCAGCCAGGACGGCTACACCTGGGACGGGTCCGCGGCGTCGACCCTGCTCCCCGCCGCCCTCCGCGACCTGTTCCGCAAGTCCGGCCGCCCGCTCGAGACCGAGCTCGGCGGCGAGCTGGAACCGCTCGACGTGATCACCGAGCACCGGTTCGAGGACCGCACCTCGGTGCGGGTGCCCGGCGGCTCCCGTGCCGCCCAGCTCGCCGCGTTCGACGAGCTCGGGCCGGGCCTGGGCGAGGCGTGGGTTCGGCACATCGACACCTACGCGCCCGTCTGGGAGGTGCTGCGCACCAACTACGTCGAGGTGCCGTGGGACCCGCGCGACGTACCGAAGGATCTGGACTCGCTCTTCAACACCCGCGAGACGCTGCACAAGCGGCTGCGACGCGACTTCCGCGACGACCGGCTCGGCCTGGTCGCCGGACACCGCTTGGTGGCCGAGGGGCACGACCTGCGCAACGTGCCCGCGTGGGCAGGCGTCACCAACTACCTGGAACAGTGCTTCGGCGCGTGGACGGTCCCGGGCGGGATGGCCCGGATCGTCGAGCTCCTGACCGCTCGCCTCGAGACACGCGGCGTCACCGTGCTGACCGGCACGGCGGCGCGCGACGTCGTCGTCCGCGAGGGTCGGGTGGCCGCGGTGTCGGTCGAGAGCGGCGAGATCGACGTCGACGCGGTCGTGGTGGCGATCGATCCCCGCCGGCTGCCGGCCCTCGCACCGGTCGTCGAGCGCACGATGCCGGCGCTCCCGCCCGTCGTCGCCCACCTCGGACTCGAGGGCGAGGTCCCCGACGTACCTGCCGAACTGGTGCTGCACGCGGACCCCACGATCACCATCCGCACCGGCGGAGGCGCCCCGGAGGGCGGCGCGGCCTGGACGCTGCACGGTCGCGGCAAGCTGGCCGAGGACATCCTCGAGGCCCTCGCGCGCCACAAGATCGACATCCGCGAGCAGATCGTCACCCGCGTCGACCTGTCGCCGCGGGACCTGGTCGAGCAGTGGCACGGCTCCCCCTGCGGCGTCCTGTGGCAGGGCCGCGGCACTGTCCGCTACCGCCTCGGCCCGCACACGCCGATCGCCGGCGTCTATGCCGCGGGCGCGCACGCCGCGCCGGGCGCGGGCGTGCCGTTCGTGGTCCAGTCCGCCGCGCTGGTCGCGCAGGCGATCGGACCGGGCTGACCACCGAAAGCCGCCTCGCAGCCTGCGCCGACCCGACGTCGACCGCGTCGCGCTCGGCCAGACGGTCAGACCGTGATGCGGAGGGCCTCGAAGATCTCGAGCGTCGCCTTCGACCGGTTCAGCGTGTAGAAGTGCAGGCCCGGGGCGCCGCCGTCGAGGAGCTCTTCGCACAGCTCGGCGGCGAGCTTGATGCCCTCGGCGCGGACCGCCACCGGGTCTGGGCCGGCCGCGGAGAGCCGGTCGACGATCTCGTCGGGCACGGACGTGCCGATCAGCTCGCCCTGCCGGCGGATCGCGTTGAGGTTCAGGATCGGCATGATGCCGGGGAGGATCGGGATCTCAACGCCACGGTCGCGCACCCGCTCGACCAGACCGAAGTAGTCCTGGGCACGGAAGAACATCTGGGTGACCGCGAATTCGGCGCCGGCGTTGGCCTTCGCAACCAGCCGATCGGCATCGATGTCGAGCGACTCGGCGCCGGGGTGCCCCTCGGGGAACGCAGCGACACCGATCCGGAAGTCGCCGCGCGTCCGGGCGAGCTCGACGAGCTCGAGGGCGTAGTTGAGCCCGCCCTCGGTCGGTGTCCACCCGGCGCTGGGTCCCTCGCGCGGGTCGCCGCGCAGCGCCATCACGTGGAAGACACCCTCTGCGACGTAGGAGTCGAGGATCGACTCCAGCTCCTCCCGGGTGTGGCCGACACAGGTCAGGTGCGCCATCGGCACCATCGCTGTCTCCCGCGCGATCCGGCCGGTGATGGCCACCGTCTTGTCACGGGTGCTGCCGCCGGCGCCGTACGTCACGGAGACGAAGGTCGGACGGTAGGGCTCCAGCGCGCGGATCGCGCTCCACAGCTGCTCCTCGCCGGCTTCGTCCTTCGGCGGGAAGAACTCGAACGAGAAGGAGTGATCCCCCTGGCGGAGGATGTCGCCGAGGGAGCGGCCACGACCGGTTGTCATATGCGGGATTGTAGGTGGCACCGGCCGTCCGGGCCCGATCGTCGCCACTCAGTGGCCGCTCTCTAGAGTCGGGCCCGTGACCGGGCAGGCGTGGGACCAGGGCGACCAGGCGCGGTTCCGCGCCGACCTCCAGGCGATGATCGACGGCTTCCTCGACGAACAGGCTGACCGGCTGGCACCGCTCGGCGACGACGCGGCCCGCCTGGTCGCCGAGGGTCGGGCGGCGGTCAGCGGCGGCAAGCGGTTCCGCGCCGCGTTCTGCTACTGGGGCTTCCGCGCTGCCGCGCGGGAGGAGTACGACGACCGCGCGATCCTCCGCGCGGCCGCCTCCCTCGAGCTCCTGCACGCCAGCGCGCTCGTCCACGACGACCTGATGGACGCGTCCGACACCCGTCGCGGCCGGCCCGCCACGCACCGCGGCTTCGCCGCCCTCCACCACGAGCAGGCCTGGCCCGGCGACCCGGAGCAGTACGGCGCCGCCGCGGCGATCCTGCTCGGAGACCTTCTGCTGACCTGGTCCGACGAGCTCCTCCGCCGGTGCGGCATGGGATGGGACCGGGTCGGGCCGGCGCTCGACATCTTCGACCGCTGCCGGTCGGAGGTCATCGCGGGCCAGTTCCTCGACGTGTCGGTGCAGGCGCGCGGCCGCGCGTCCGTCGACGACGCGATGACCGTGCTGCGCTACAAGTCGGCGAAGTACTCGATCGAACGTCCGCTCCACGTCGGCGCCGCGCTGGCTGGTGCCGGCCCGGACACGGTGGCTGCACTCACCTCGTTCGGTCTCCCTCTCGGTGAGGCGTTCCAGCTGCGCGACGACCTGCTCGGCGTCTTCGGCGACCCGGCGACGACGGGCAAGCCCGCGGGCGACGACCTGGTCGAGGGCAAGCGGACCGTGCTGGTCGCGCTCGCGCTCGAGGCCGCCCCCGCCGCTGAGGCCGCCCGCCTCGACGGCGCACTCGGCACCGCCCTCGGCGCGGACGAGGTGGCCGAGCTGCGCGGCATCATCGACCGCTCCGGCGCGCATGCACAGGTCGAGTCGAAGATCGACGAGCTCGCGCGACGCGCGGTCACGGCGCTCGCCGACGCCCGGACCACGGTCGGTCTCGATGAGCACGCGTGCGCCGTACTCGAAGGGCTGGCGGCCGCCGCCACCCGTCGCGTCCTCTGACCGACGGGAATCGAGTCAGTCCAGCGACGTGATCCCGGTGTCGTCCGGACCGGGGCCTCGCAGCAGCACCTCGAGCGTCGGCTCGCCGTCGGCCTGCTTGCCGAGGACCCGACAGACCCTTTCGAAGGCGTCTGGCTTCGCCCGGGCAAGACTCCCCCAGCCGTCCCACAGCAGCACGGTGTTCTTCGGGAGGTCACGGAGGCAGTCGCGCAAGGCGTCGAGGTTGCCGCCGTAGTGGTCAGGGAAGGAGAGCGCGTCGCCGATGGCGCCGAGGATCTCCTTCTTGCTCTCCAACGCAACGCCATCCACATAGCCGAACGTCCAGCCCGCGTGCTCGACCGCGTGCTGGACGTCTGGGACATGGAGGGCGTTGTGCCAGCGGTGGACGCCGGCGTCGTGCCGGCCCGCCAGAACTCCTGCGAGGCCGCTCACGCCGGCCCCTTGACTTGGCTGACTACCTGGTTCATCTCCGGATCACCTCGAACGACTCGTAGTGGTCTTCCGTCCAGTAGAGCTCACCCTCGGCGCCGCCGACGATCCGACGGGCCCCCCGGTCGTCCGACCCGGGCGTCTCTACCGTGTACTCCCGGTAATAGCCGTCTTCCCTGTCCGGAAGCAACCCCTCGAAGTTGCCGAATGTCGATCCGTCCTTGTCGTAGGGGAACGGACCACCCTGGTCGATCAGCGCGACGACGTCCGCTGCTTCGGGCGGCAGGTCGCCCAGGGAGACGTACGGGAGGGCGCTGATGTCATCGGTCTCCGGGCCGGAGTACGACGGCGGACGATCCGCCGTCGTGTCACTGTCGGATCCGGCCTGGGTCCACCACACGACCGCGGCCAGCGCGGCGACGACCACCGTCGAGATCAGCCTGGTCGCCGTCTTCCCGGCTCCCGAGGGCGCCACGGTCCGATCCCTCAGAACGCCATTGCTTGGGCGCGGCGCTTGACCTCGGTGCCGCGGTTCTCCCGCAGCGCGTCGATCGGCCGGCCGGGCAGCTCGGCGTCGAGGAAGATCCAGGCGATGCACTCCCGGTCGTCGAACCCGGAGTCGTGCAACAGGGTCAGCAGCCCGGGAAGGCCCTTGACCGGCAGTCCGTCGTCGTCGATGAACAGCGCGGGGACCAGCTGGCCGCGGCCCGGCGCCGGCACGGCTGCAGCCAGCTCATGGTCGCGCACCATGGTGCGGACCTTCGCCGGCGTCACCTGCAGCAGCTCGCCGGCAGCGTCCCAGTCGAGCCATTCGTCGACGAGCGCGGCGAGGTCTTGGTCGGCCAGCCGAGGTGCGGATTCGCTCATGGGCCCATCTTGTCTCAACCGGGACCAGCGAGCGACGGGGGCTACTTCGCGGGCTGGTACCGAAAGTAGGTCGAGAAGGCCGAAGCGGCGTCCGAGGGCGACCGGACCCGGCGCGCCTCGAGACCGGCGTGGTTGCGGGCGGCGGTCGAGGCGCCCACGTATCCTGTGGGCTCCGGATCTTCCCCTCCGGAGCCCCACATATCTGCACAGGAGGGTCGCTGTGCACGAGGACACGCACGACCGCGGCAGCCGCCCGCGCGCCGTCGCGTCCCCAGCGACCGGTGACGCGGACCCCCACGTCGGGCGGCTCCTCGACGGTCGCTACCGGATCGGCCCGCGCATCGCACGGGGCGGCATGGCATCGGTCTACGAGGCCCACGACACCCGGCTCGAACGCGCGGTCGCGATCAAGATCATGCATGCCGGGCTCGGCGACGCGACCTCGGGCGACGAGCAGTTCGCGGCCCGTTTCGTGCGGGAGGCCCGGGCAGCCGCGCGGCTCTCGCACCCGAACGTGGTCGCGGTCTACGACCAGGGCGAGGACAGCGGGACCGTCTTCCTCGCGATGGAGCTGGTGCCGGGCCACACGCTGCGCGACACCATCGCCAAGGAATCGCCGATGTCGCCCGAGCGGGCGCTGGCGATCCTCGACCCGGTGCTCTCCGCACTGGCGTCGGCCCACCGCAGCGGGCTGATCCACCGCGATGTGAAGCCCGAGAACGTGCTCATCGCCGACGACGGCCGGATCAAGGTCGCCGACTTCGGGCTCGCGCGCGCGGTCAGCGCGGAGACGCAGCACACGGCGACCGGCGGCGTCCTGATCGGCACCGTCTCCTACCTCGCGCCGGAGCTGGTCGTCGACGGCAGGGCGGACGCCCGGGCCGACGTCTACGCGGCCGGCGTGGTCCTCTACGAGCTGCTGACCGGTCACAAGCCCCACCAGGGCGAGTCGCCGATCGCGGTCGCCTACAAGCACGTCCACGAGGACGTGCCGGCACCGTCGGCCGAGGTACCCGGACTTCCGGCGTACGTCGACGCGCTCGTGGCGCGGGCCACGACCCGCGACCGGTCGCTGCGCCCCTCCGACGCCGGCGTCCTCCTCCACCACGTGCACCGGGTCACCCACGCGCTCAACCACGGTGTCCGGGAGGACGACGAGCTGGTTGCCGACCTGCTGCCGACGCCGGCCCGCATCGAGACGACGGACACGATGCCCGAGCCGATCCGCGAGCTGTGGGACGAGTCGGCGGTGCCCGAGGGCACGACCAAGCTCGAGACCGTCCTCCCCCCGCCGCCGACCAAGCGCACTCCCCCGTCCCCGCCCCGCCCCGCCACTGGTGGCACCGCAGGGGTGCGGCCGCGACGGCGGCGGCGGCGCGCCGTCGTACTCCTCGTGCTGGCGGCGATCGTTGCCGGGGTCATCGGCAGTGGCGCCTACTGGTACGGCTGGGCCCGCTACACGAACGCGCCGAGCGTCGTCGGTCTCGCGCAGGTCGACGCCGTGGAGAAGATCGAGGACGCGGGCCTCGAGGTCGAGTACGCCGACGCCGTCTACTCCACCAGCGTCGACGCGGGCGACGTCGTCGGCAGCGACCCCGGCCCCGGCGAGCGGATCCTGCCGGGCGACGCAGTGACGGTCACCCTCTCCCTCGGCGAGGAGGTCCACGACCTGCCCAAGCTGCGCAGCCTCACCCTCGAGCAGGCGACCGACAAGCTCACCGACCTCAAGCTGGTGGTCGGCAAGGTCAAGGAGGACTACTCCGAGGTCGTGCCGAAGGGCAAGGTCATCAGCACCGACCCGGCGTACGGCTCGAAGAAGGCCGACGACCTGCCGGTCAATGCGGTCGTCAACCTCGTGGTGAGCCTGGGCCGGGAGCCATTGAAGGTCGGCGACTGGGTCGGGCAGAGCTTCGAAGAGGCGCAGGCCAAGCTGGCGGCGCGCGGACTCGAGGTGAACGTGGTCGGCCACGAGAACAGCGACACCATCGCCGAGGGCGACGTGATCAGCCACGAGCCGACCGGCGGCACCCTGTTCAAGGGGGACAAGGTCGACTTCGTCGTGTCGGACGGCCCGGAGCTGATCGAGGTCCCTGCAGTGTTCTACGAGCCGACGGACGAAGCGGTCGAGGAGCTCGAGGATCTCGGGTTCGAGGTCGAGATCGAGCACGCCCCGGTCTACTTCACCGGCGACCGCGCCTACTCGACCGATCCGCCCTCGGGAAGCATGGCCGAGGAGGGCAGCACGATCGTCCTCTACGTCGTCTGACCCTTGCTCTGGCGTCCGCGCCGGTGCAGGAGCACCATGGAGCGGGGCAGGGCAAATCAGGGGGTTGGAAAGGGCACCCGATGGCCGGTCACATCATCTACCTGAATGCGACTCTCCCAGCTCCGCCGCAGGTGGTCTGGGACGTGCTCACCGACGTCGCCAACGGCGACCAGATCTTCCGCAGCGTCTCCGACAGCAAGCTCCTGACCGAGGGGTCGTACGACGTCGGCACGTCGTGGCACGAGAAGCGGACCCTCTTCGGCCACCATGGCGAGGAGGAGCTGCACGTGGTCGAGTGCGAGCCGCCGCGGCGCGCCGTTGTCGACACCCGGCTCGGGCACGACGTCGTCCGGACGTCGTACCGGCTGACCGGGATGGGCATCGAGCAGAGCAGCACCCGGGTCGCGATGACCACCACCATGATCGCGACCGAGCGCACGGCCGCGGAGAAGCTGGCGTGGAGCTTCTTCGGCGGGTTCAGCTACGACCGGACCCGACGGATGCTGCAGCACGACCTGGAAGACCTGGAGGCCGAGGCCAAGCGACGCACACTCGCCGGCTGACCCTGCCGTGACCCAGATGTGACCCAGTTGTGACGCTGCCCCACGTCCGGATCATGATTCGCGGCGTGGGCCCTGGGACCTCGCGCCTACGCTCGACAGCATGGTCGTGGTCATGGCACCGGGCGCAACGCCGGAAGACGTTGCGCACGTTGTCGAGAAGGTCGAGGCCGTCGGTGGCACCGCCTTCGTCTCCCAGGGGGTCGACCGCACGATCATCGGCCTGGTCGGCGACGTCGACAGCTTCCACGGCCTGAACCTGCGGACGATGCGCGGCGTTGCCGCCGTGCACCGGATCTCCGACCCCTACAAGCTGGTCAGCCGCCAGCACCACCCGGACCGGTCGACCATCTGGGTCGGCAGGCCCGGCCGCCAGGTACCGATCGGCCCGTCCACCTTCACCTTCATCGCCGGACCGTGCGCCGTCGAGACCCCGGAGCAGACCCTCGAGGCGGCCACCATGGCCAAGGCCGCGGGCGCGTCGGTGCTGCGCGGCGGTGCCTACAAGCCGCGGACGTCGCCGTACGCCTTCCAGGGGCTGGGCAAGCGCGGCCTCGACATCCTCGCCTCTGTCGGCGAGGCCGTCGGCCTGCCGATCGTCACCGAGGTCGTCGAGGCCCGCGACGTCGCCGAGGTAGCCGAGCAGGCGGACATGCTGCAGATCGGCACCCGCAACATGGCGAACTTCGGCCTGCTGCAGGCCGTCGGCGAGTCCAGCAAGCCGGTGCTCCTCAAACGCGGGATGACCGCGACGATCGAGGAGTGGCTGATGGCGGCGGAGTACGTCGCGCAGCGGGGCAACCTCGACATCGTGCTGTGTGAACGCGGCATCCGGACCTTCGAGCCGGCGACCCGCAACACCCTCGACATCTCGGCCGTCCCGGTCGTGCAGGCGGCGAGCCACCTGCCGATCATCGTCGACCCGTCGCACGCCGCCGGCCGCAAGGACCTGGTCGTCCCGTTGGCCCGGGCGGCGATCGGGGTCGGCGCCGACGGCATCATCGTGGACGTGCACCCCGATCCCGAGGTGGCCCTCTGCGACGGGCCGCAGGCCCTCCACGGTCCGGAGCTCCGCGCGCTGGCGCAGGCGGTCCGCCAGATCCCGCCACTCGTCGGCCGCAGGCCCGCCGAAGCGGCACCCGGGAGCCCTCCGCGTTAGTGTCCTCTCGCGCAACGGAGGGGGCTCCTTGGACCAGGTCACGAGGTTCTGCACGAACTGCGGTCACCAGCTCGTCGTGGGCCGGTACTGCACCAATTGCGGTGCCCGCGCGGAACCGACCGACGGAGCGTCCGCACCGACGTACCAGCCGCACCGCGTCTCTCCGCCGACCGAGCCACCCCCGCTGACCGGACCGCCGCCGGCGTCCGCGCGCTACCCCCTCTTCGCCGACTCCGTGCGCCCGCAACAGCCCCCGGCCGCGCAGCCGGCGACCCACACCGCGGTCGCGCCGTACGTCGTGGAGCCGCCGCCCTCCCGACGCTCGGTCCTGCCGTGGCTGGTCGGCCTGCTCGCCGTCGCGGTCCTCGTCACGATCGGCGGCGGCGCGCTGCTGGTCGCGCGGTCGGGCGACGACGCCGACGAGCCCATCCGGAGCAGTCCGGAAGAGCGCCGCGGAAGCACCGGCGACGAGGGCGGCTCCGAGACGGTCCTGGAGCCGGCAGACGTCGTGGTCCCCGGCTCCGCGCCGGCCAGCGTCGACGAAGCCGGCAACCCGGTCACCTTCAAGGCCGACAACATGCTCGACGCCGACCCGCGCACCAGCTGGCGGATGGCGGGTGACGGCTCCGGCTCGGTGGTGACCTTCACCTTCGACAACGCGGTCACGGTCACCGAGGTCGGCCTGATCAACGGCTACGCGAAGACGGACCCGCCGCACGACTGGTACGCCGGCAACCGCCGGATCGAGACAGTCACCTGGGCGTTCGACGACGGCACCGAGGTGACGCAGGATCTCGGCGAGGTCCGGGACCTGCAGACCGCCGGTGTCGACGCCGTCGAGACCACCACGATCGAGCTGCGGATCATGGCGGTCACCGATCCTGGTGCCGGGCCGGACAGGCGGGACTACACCGCGATCAGCGACGTGGAGATCACCGGCGCGCACTCCTAGCGTCAGAGGCCGGCCAACGCCTTCGCGGCCACCTCGGCATCGGCCCGGCTGACATCGAGGTGCGTGACCAGCCGCACCGTGCGGGCGCCCACCGCGCCGGCGAGGACGCCGGTCTCCCGGGCCGCGGCGACGAACGCGGCGGCGTCCGGCCGCTCGAAGGCGACGATGTTGGTGTCCACGGTCGCGGGGTCGACCCCGCAGGCCTCGGCCAGCAACCGGGCGTGGGCGTGGTCGTCGGCGAGCCGTTCGACATGGTGGTCGAGAGCGTGCAGCCCCGCGGCAGCGAGTACGCCGACCTGCCGCATCCCACCGCCCAGCCGCTTGCGGCGCACCCGGCCCTCGGCGACCAGGTCGGCCCGGCCGACGAGCAGCGAGCCGACCGGCGCGCCCAGCCCCTTCGACAGGCACACGCCCACGACGTCGGCCGCGGCGCCGTACTCCTCGAGCGTGACGCCGGTCGCGACGTGGGCGTTCCAGATCCGCGCGCCGTCGAGGTGCACGGCCGTTCCTTGCGCATCCGCGAAGGCGCGGAGGGACTTCAGGTCGGCGAGCGGCAGGACCGCTCCCCCGGCGAAGTTGTGGGTGTTCTCGACCGAGATCGCCGCGGTGGGGACGAAGAACGGGCCGAGGTCGGGTGCGAACAGGTCCTCGATCGCCGGCAGGTCGATCTGGCCGCGCGGGTCCGACCAGGTGCGCATCGTGACGCCCGAGACAGCACCGTGCGCCCCGAGCTCGGCCCGAGCGATGTGCGCGCGTGCCTCGCACAGCACCTCCTGCCCGGGTGCGACGACGAGCCCGACGGCGAGCACGTTGGCCATCGACCCGGTCGGGGTGAACAGCGCCGCCTCGTGCCCGAGCAAGGTGGCTACGCGCTCCTCGAGCCGGCGGACGGTCGGGTCCTCGCCGTACACATCGTCGCCGACCTCGGCCCGCGCCATGGCAGCACGCATCGCCCCGCTCGGCCGGGTGACCGTGTCGCTGCGGAGATCGATCACGAGATCTGGCGGGAGAGGACCGGCGACCAGCCGGAGTTCTTGTCCGGGTTGCTCGCGGTGTTGGTCGTGCGCGCGCGGAGCTGATAGGTGGCGGACCGGCCGGGGTTGAACACCCCGGTGGCAGCGGTCGTGTCGTCGCGGAACGAGCGCCACTCCGTCGTGCCCTGGCGGCGGTACTGGACGTCGAACGCGCGCCCGCCGGCGACCGGCGACTTCGACCAGCGCAGCGTCCAGCCACTGCCGGCGGAACCGGTGGCCTTGAGCGGTACGGCGATGGTGCCCTTCATGCCGACCGACTCGTGGAACGTGCAGTGGTACGGAAACGTGCCCGAGGACGGCATGCCCTGGCCGAAGGTGCCCGTCGACTGCGAACCGCTGTTCCAGAACCCCTGGTTCGACGTGGTCGTGTGAACGCCGCCCTGGAACGACCAGGTCACCGAGGTCCCCTGGCTCACCGCGGTGTTCGCCGGCGTGAAGCTCGTGCCCGCGGCGACGATCGACGATCCGCCGCCCACGGCAGCGGGGGCGCCCACCAGGGCGGCCGTGATCAGTGCCGCGGCACCGAGACCCACGGGCGCAAGAAGCGATCGGATGCGCACCCGATCACCATAGGACTGTTCTCAGGCGCGGCGCAGCATCTCCGCGACAAGGAATGCCATCTCGAGCGACTGCACGCGGTTGAGCCGAGGGTCGACGACCGACTCGTAGCGGTGCGCCAGGCCGAGCTCGTCCAGCTCCTCCCCGCCGCCGATGATCTCGGTCACGTCGTCGCCGGTGTTCTCCACCAGGATGCCCGCGGGGGTCGTGCCGAGTGCCCGGTGCACGTCGAAGAAGCCCTGCACCTCGTCGAGGACGTCCTCGAACCTCCGGGTCTTGTAGCCGTTGGACGTCTCGAAGGTGTTGCCGTGCATGGCATCGCAGACCCACGCCACGTCGACACCCTCGGCCGTGACCTTCTCGACCAGCTGCGGAAGACCATCCCTGATCCGCGCGGCGCCGAAGCGCGTGATGAAGGTCAGCCGCCCGGGCTCGTTGGTCGGGTTGACCTTCGCCGCGAGCGCGAGCGCTTCGTCCGCGGTCGCCGTCGGACCGAGCTTGCAGCCGATCGGGTTCCGGATGTGCCGGAAGTACTCCACGTGCGCGCCGTCGATCTGCCGGGTGCGCTCGCCGATCCACACCATGTGGGCGGACACGTTGTAGGGCAGCTCGGTCCTGGAGTCGATGCGCGTCATCGCGTGCTCGTACTCAAGCAGCAGCGCCTCGTGGGAGGAGTAGAAGTCGACGCGGTGGAACTCGTCGGGGTTGGCGCCGATCGCCTGCATGAAGGTGAGGGCGCGGTCGATCTCGGCGGCCATCGCCTCGTAGTGTTGACCGACCGGGCTGTTGCGGACGAACTCGGAGTTCCAGGTGTGGACCTGCCGCAGGTCGGCATAGCCACCGGTGGTGAAGGCGCGCACCAGGTTCAGCGTCGACGCCGACGAGTGATAGACGTCCAGCAGCCGCAGGGGATCGGGGCGGCGCGACTCTGGGGTGAAGTCAACGCCGTTGACGGCGTCGCCGCGGTAGGCCGGCAGCGTGACGCCGTCCCGCGTCTCCATGTCGGACGAGCGCGGCTTGGCGTACTGCCCGGCAAGTCGCCCGACCTTGACGACCGGCACGGAGGCGGCGTAGGTCAGCACGACCGCCATCTGCAGCAGCACCCGGAGCTTGTTGCGGACGTTGTCCGCGGTCGCGTCGACGAACGTCTCCGCGCAGTCGCCGCCCTGGAGGATGAACGCCTCGCCCCGGCTCGCTGCCGCAACCTTGGCCTTCAGCTCATCGCACTCGCCGGCGAATACCAGCGGCGGCTGCTTGCGCAGTCGCGCGACGGCCGCGGCAAGCGCCGCGGGGTCGTCGTACGTCGGCTGCTGCGCGGCACCGAGGGCGTGCAGCTGCTCGAGGGTCGGGATGTCCGTCACCCGACAAGGGTACGGCGCCGCGCGCCCTCGCCCCTATCTCGGGTCGTCGGTGGGATCGACGTCCAGGTGGTCGATGTCGGCGAACTGCGGGTCACCGTCTCCCTGGTTGGTCGCCCGGTTGACGAGGAACGTGATGACCCACAGGACCACCCCGATGGCGAGCAGCGAACCGGCGATCTTGTAGACGACCGCGTCGCGGTCGACCCAGGGCCCGGCCAGGTAGATGCAGAGCAGCGAGGCCACGACCGGCGTCACTCCCGGCGAGGTGAAGAACGACTTGTCGTCCTTGTCGCGCTGGCGACGGACCACCATGCACGCGATGTTGACGATCGCGAACACGCACAGGAGCAGGAACGCCGTGACCGAGCTCAGGTTCAGCACGATGCTGTTCTCGGGATTCTTGGAGCTGAGCACCGACAGGTAGGCGATCAGCCCGACCGCGAGCAGGGTCGAGAACGCGATGCCGGCCCACGGGCTGCGCCGACCCGGCAGCACCGCTGCCAGCTGCTTCGGCAGCACCCGCTGCTTGGCCATGCCGTAGATGAGCCGGCTCGCCATCAGCATGTTGATGAGGGCGGTGTTGGCGACGGCAAAGACCGCGAGGAACGGGAAGACCTTGTCGATCGGGAAGTCGGGGGCACCCTTGCTGACGACCTCGAGCAGCGCTGCGCCCTCGGACTCGTTGATGACCTCGAGCTCGTCGGGCGTCAGTACGCTGACCACCGAGACCGCCACGAGGATGTAGATGGCTGCTGCGATGCCGAGGCCCACCAGCATGGTCTTCGGGAAGATCCGCTCAGGGTCCTTGGTCTCCTCGACCATGTTGACCGAGTCCTCGAAGCCGACCATCGCGAAGAAGGCGATGGAGGTCGCCGCCGTGACCGCGAAGAGCAGCCCCATGTCCTGGTAGTCGGTGAAGTCGGCGAGCTCGGTCATGTCGGCGTCGCCCTTGGCCACCACCCAGAAGCCGACACCAATCACGATCGTCAGCGCAGCCACCTCGATCAGGGTGAGCCCGATGTTGAACTTCACGCTCTCGCCGACACCCCGGAGGTTGATCAGTGCCAACAGCAGCATGAAGCTGATCGCGACGACCGCGATCGTCGTGGTGCCGATGGTGGTCGCGCCGGCGCCGTCGTCCCAGATGCCGTTCTTCGCGAGCCCTCCGAAGAAGTTTTGGGCCAGGGTGATCGCCGACGTCGAGGCACTCGTGACGCCCGAGCAGGCGACTGCGAACGTCACCATGAAGGTGATGAAGTGGATGCCGAAGGCCTTGTGGCAGTACAGCGCGGCGCCGGCGGCCTGCGGATACTTCGTGACCAGCTCGAGGTAGGACAGCGCCGTCATCGCGGCAACGATGAAGGCGAGGAGGAAGGGCAGCCACAGCAGGCCTCCGACGTAGCCCGCCATGGTGCCGGTCACCGCGTAGACGCCGGCGCCGAGGATGTCGCCGATGATGAACAGCAGGAGCAGCTTGGGTCCCATCACGCGCTTGAGCTCGGGCTGTTGTCCGCTCGCCGGGGCGTGTTCGTCCGATGTCGACACCGTCATCCGAGGATCCTCCAGCGGTCTGGGCCCACCCCCGCGGTAGGACACCTTCCGGAACCAGTGCCCGATCCGGGAAGGTTCAGACCGGAACTCCCCGGACCAGGACGGCTCGAGGGCGGCCGAGGCCGTCAGGATCGGCTGCCAGGTCACCGTCGGCGACGAGCAGGTCGGCGGCATGTCCCGCGACCAGCCGCCCGGTGACGTCGCCGACGCCGCACGCGTCCGCGGCGCCGGACGTGCCGGCCGCCAGCGCCTCCTCGACCGGGTAGCCGCTCTCGACCAGGTCGGTGACCGCGATCCAGGCGTTGCCGTGGGCCTTGAGCGGCATCGCGCCGGAGTCGACACCCGGGACCACCCGCACACCGCGGTCACGCATCCGTCCGACATCGGCGTAGCGCTGCGCCAACATCGTCGGCATGTCCATGCCGAGCTTGGCCATGGTCTCGGCGACCTGCGGCGGCGGCGGTGGCATCTGAGGAATGAGCCTGGCGTCGAACCCCATCGTCGGGTCGACCAGGACGCCGGCGGCGGCGACCTGGTCGAGCAGCTCGTCGGTGAGCCCGGGACCGCCCTCGGCTATGCCGCTGAAGTGCTCGATCCCGTCGACTCCCCCTGCCAGCGCGGCCTCGATCCCAGCGATCGAGTGGGCGTGCGCCAGAACGCGAAGACCCTCCTCGTGCGCGGCGTCGACGACCACCCGGAGGTCCGCGGCCGGGTACTGGGCGCCGAACATGTCGGTGCCGGCGGTCAGGAACCCGCCGCTCGCCATCACCTTGATGACGTCGACCCCGCGGTCGTGGTGATCGGCGACGGCGGCGCGGAGCTCGTCGGGAGTCGTCGCCGTGCAGCCCAGGAAGTGGCAGTGCCCGCCGGCGGTCGTGATCGGCGGTCCGGCTGCGCGGATGCGTGGCTGCCCCGGCGCCGCACGGTCTCGGAACGCCAGAGTTCGGTAGTCACGATCGCCGAGATCGAGGACGGTCGTCACGCCGTGCGCCGCCTGCGCCGCCAGGGACTTCGCGATCTCGCCGTCGACCTCCTCGGGAGACATCGAACCGACGCGTTCCAGCGAACCCGGACTGGCATCGGCAACCAGGTGCACGTGGGCGTCGACGAGCCCGGGCATCAAGGTGCCGTCGTACGACGTCAGCTCGCACCCGTCCGGCAGCGGGAACCCGAACGGCTCGACGCCGACGATCTGGCCGTCGTCGACAAGGACCGTCGCGCCTCCCGGGAGGAACCGGGAGCCGTCGAACGCAGCGGGAGCTCGCCAGGCGAACACGGATCGAGTCTGGCCCCGGCCGCGGCCTCTGTCATCAGCCGAACGGCCGAATCCGCCTCAGCCGAAGAAGACCTGGGCCTCGGCGTACTCCTCGGGGCTGACGAGCTTCAGCTCACCCGTGCCCTCGATCAGGGGCACCCGGACGATGTCCTTGCCGCGCAGCGCGACCATCACGCCGAAGTCGCCGTCGGCGACCGCGCCGATCGCCTGGAGCCCGAACCGGGTGGCGAGCCACCGGTCGAACGCGGTCGGCGTGCCACCCCGCTGGACGTGCCCGAGGACGACGGCGCGCGACTCCGCGCCCGTTCGGTCCTCGATCTCCTTGGCGAGTCGATCGCCGATGCCGCCGAGGCGGACGTGACCGAACGCGTCGAGCTCTCCGCTCTGCATCGTCATCCCGGTGCCGTCCCGCGGGACCGCGCCCTCGGAGACGACCAGGATCGGGGCGAACTTGGACTCGAACCGCTTCTGCACCAGCGCGCAGACGTCGTCGATGTCGAACGGCTGCTCGGGGATGAGCACCGTGCTGGCGCCACCGGCGATGCCGGCGTGGAGCGCGATCCAGCCGGCGTGCCGGCCCATCACCTCGACGACGAGCACCCGGTGGTGCGACTCGGCGGTGGTGTGCAGCCGGTCGATCGCCTCCGTCGCGATGTTGACTGCCGTGTCGAAGCCGAACGTGAAGTCGGTGCCCGACAGGTCGTTGTCGATGGTCTTCGGGACACCGACGACGTTGACGCCGAGGTCGGACAGCTTCGTGGCGACGCCGAGGGTGTCCTCGCCCCCGATCGCGACCAACGCCTCGACGCCGGCGGACGCAAGGTTGTCCTTGATCCGCTGCACGCCGTCGTCGACCTTGAACGGGTTGGTGCGGGAGGAGCCGAGGATGGTGCCGCCGCGAGGCAGGATCCCCCGGCACTGCTCGATGCCGAGCGGCATGGTGATGCCTTCGAGCGGGCCCTTCCAGCCGTCGCGGAACCCGACGAACTCGAAGCCGTGCTGCTTCACGCCCTTGCGGACGACCGCGCGGATGACGGCGTTGAGACCGGGACAGTCGCCGCCGCCGGTCAGGACTCCGACACGCATGCCGACTCCTTCAGTTGGAACGTTCAAGGGATTCGAGCCTAGCGTCCGAGCGGGGCTCCGGTCACGGCCGATCTCTCGCTACCGTGAGCACCATGACCTTCTCGATCGTGGCCCGATCCACCGACGCCGAGTCGTGGGGGGTGGCCGTCGCCTCGAAGTTCCTGGCCGTCGGCTCGGCCGTGCCCGCCGCCGTCGCCGGAGTGGGCGCCGTCGCCACCCAGGCCGACGCCAACGTCGCCTACAAGGGCCTCGCGCTGGCCCACCTCGACGAGGGCGCAACCGCGCCGGTCGCCCTCCAACGACTGCTCGAGGAGGATGAGGGACGCCTGCACCGCCAGGTCGGCATCGTCGACATGGACGGCGGCGCAGCGTCCCACACCGGGCAGGAATGCATCTCGTGGGCCGGTGGCGTGACGGGTGACGGCTACGCGATCCAGGGCAACTGCCTGGCCGGAGCCGAGGTCCTCGACGCGATGGAGGAGGCGTGGCTCGGGAGCGACGCCGACGCGCCGCTGGCCGACCGGCTGCTCGCCGCCCTGGCCGCGGGTGATGCCGCGGGCGGGGACAAGCGGGGTCGGCAGTCCGCGGCGATCCTGGTGGTCAAGGAGGGCGCCGGGTACGGCGGCCTCGACGACGTTGCCGTCGACCTCCGGGTCGACGACCACCCGACCCCGATCGACGAGCTGGCCCGTCTCCTCGACCTCAACGACCTCTACCTCACCGGCCCGACGGACGAGCAGAAGGTCACCGTCGACGACGAGCTGCGCGCCGAGCTCGAGGCGTTCGCCACCGCCGCCGGCCACCGCGACTTCCGCGACTGGGTCGGCACCGAGAACTACGAGATGCGCGTCTCCGCCGACCTCAGCTGGATCGACGAGCGGGTCCTCCGCGTCGTTCGGGGGTCGGGGGCGTAGCTGCTGCTGCAGGAATCCCCGGTCGACCGGGGATTCCTGCGCTTGTCGGGCATTGCAACGGCCGACAAGCGCCAGTTTTCCCTCGGCGATGTGACTCCTGAGCCTGGTGTGGCTACGTCAGCTTGTCGAGCGCGGACTGCGCGGAGTCGCGGTCGGCCGTCGCAGTTCGCAAGGCGGCAGCCGCCTCATCGCGGACGTCCTCCGCGTCGCCGAGCTCGTCATCGACCTCGTCGAGCTCGGACTCGATGCCGGCGAGCCGGCGCCGCAGCTCGTCGATCTCGGCCTGCAGCTGGAGCGACCGGGCCGAGAGGCGGTCGACGTCGGCGGCGGCCTCCGAGTGAGCCGCATCGGCTTCGTCGTACGACGCCGCGGCCTGGTCGAGGCGCTCCGCGACTGCGGCCCTCGCCTTGGCCGCCGCGTCCGGGTCCGGCACCACGTGGAGGGACGGCGGGCCGGGTTCCGGCGCCTCCCGCGCGGTAGCCGAGAAGCCGAGGGCCTCCGGCAGCGCGAGGGCAGCGGCGAGCGCCGCCTCCCCGACCGCGTCGATGCCGGTGGTCTGCAGTGGCGCGACCAGGAGCCCGCTCCGAACAGCACGTCCGCAGTCGGCATCGACCATCGCCGCGGTGAGCGTCGCTTCCACCTGGTCGGCGACCGACTGGGTGACCTTGTGGCCGGCCTCGGCGGCGAGGTGGCGCGCCTGCTGTGTGACCGCGGCCGTGACCTGTCTCCGCTGCCTGGTCAGCGCCCGCAGCTCACCGGCGGACATGGCGGCCTGGGCGTCGCGGAGCGCCGCACCGACGCTGAGCAGCTGGTCGACCTGACCGGACTCGCGGCGTACCAGCAGGTTGACGACCCAGGCTGCGATGCCCGGCTTCTTCAGCGCCTTCACGGCGCCGGCGAGGTCGGTGCCCTTGAGCTCCTTCGCTCTGGCGTCGCGTGCCGCAGTGAACTCCCCTGGCGACAGCGCGTAGAGCTCGTCGGCGATCTCGAGCAGCTCGTCACTCATCCAGGCCCTGCTCGATCGCGTAGCGGGTCAGCTCGACCCTGTTGTGGAGCTGGAGCTTGCGCAGGGTGTTCTGCACGTGGTTCTGGACCGTGCGGTGTGAGAGCACCAGCCGTTCGGCGATCTGCTTGTAGGACATGCCCTTGGCGACCATCTTGAGCACCTCCGTCTCGCGCTCGGTGAGCTGCTCCCCCGGCGGCATCGCCGGGCCCGGGTCCTGTGCCATCCGTCGGAACTCGCCGAGCACCAGGCCGGCCAGCCCGGGCGTGAAGACGCTGTCGCCGCCGCCGACCCTCCGCACCGCCGCGATCAGCTCGGCGCGCGACGCCGACTTGACCAGGTAGCCGGTCGCACCCGCCTTGACCGCCTCCAGCACGTCGTCCTGCTCGCCCGACGCCGACAGGATCAGCACCCGCGCGGACGGATCCTCCTGGAGCACGGTCGCGGTCACCTCGACGCCCGTCGGCGGCGGGATCTGCAGGTCGAGGACGACGACCTGCGGGTGCGTGGCCCGGAACCTGTTGATCGCCTCGGTGCCGGTGGCCGCGGTGGCCACGACCTCCAGCCCGGCGGCCTCGAGGTCCTTGGCGACCGCTTCCCGCCACATGGGGTGGTCGTCGACGACCATCACCCGCAGCCGAGCCTCCGCCTCCATGGACGCTGACCCTACTCAGGCACCGTGACGTACCGGCCGCGACGGTGCAGCAGTGGCGGGTGGGCGTCGCCGATCGTGATCGAGTCGAGGACGACCTCGACCTCGACCGACCAACCCACCTCGCGTTCACCGGCCAGCGAGACCTGCGCATGGGTGGCAGCCCGCGCGAGCAGCGGTCCGTACGGCGTCGCGACGAACTCCGCCTGGCGGAACGGCCCGCCGGGCGCGGGGGCGGTCCCGGCGAACGCCTCGGCGAGCTGCCGGTCGTCCCAGGTGAGCAGCTGGACGACCGCCCGGCCGCTGTCGCGCAGCTCGGCGAGCAGGTCGCTGTCCGGGTCGAGGAGGGCCAGCAGGGCCGGAGCCGGGCCGAGCGCGACCATCAGCGAGGTCACGGTGAGGCCGGCCCGGGACGCGCCCCCGCCCGCGGTCCACAGGGTCACCCCGCCGCCGATCCGGCCGCGCAGCCGGCGGGCGGGGTCGGGGTCGGGGTCGGCGAACGGGTGGGCGGTGTGGATCGTCATGACGGCTCCTCAGTCCGGGGTACGACGAGCTCCCACTCGGTGCCGAACTCGCCGGTGCTGAGCGTCGCCGTACCGCCCAGGTCACGGAGCCGGCCCTCGATCGACTCGCTGACGCCCAGCCGGCCCTCGGCGCGGGCGGCGTCGAGCCGGCCCGCGGGGATGCCGCCGCCCTCGTCCCGCACCGAGACCGCGACCCGGTCGCCGAGGTCCTCGAGCAGGACCCACGCGGGCGACCCGTCGCCGACGTGGCGCGTCACGTTGTCGAGGCAGGCGCCGACCACCGCCACCAGCTCCGCCACGACCGGAGCCGGCAGGTCGACCGGGCCGCCGGGCAGCGCGAGCTCGACGCCCGGTCGCGGCGCGAGCTCGCCGAGCGCCGCGGCCAGGTCCCGTCCACCGGACCGGTCGCCGGCAGTCACCCGGTCCTGCGTGCGGATCAGGGACCGCAACGCCTGCTCCTGCTCCCCCGCCAGCCGGCCGAGCTCGGCGGCCTCACCCCCGAGCTCCGAACCGCGGCGCTGCACGAGCGCCAGGACCTGCAGCACACCGTCATGCACCACCCGCGCCAGCCGGGCGCGCTCGGTGGCAGCCGCGGCCTCCCGCTCAGCCAGGTCCCGCTCGGCGGCCATCTGCTGGAGCGACTCGACGAGGTAGCCGACGATCGGCCCGCCGAGCACGATCAGGAACAGGTAGCCGTAGTTGCCCTGGTCGAAGTCGGCCCGGATCAGCCGGTCGGTGCCGCCCAGGACCACTGACGCGACCAGCCCGCCCCGCCAGCCGTACCGCACCGCCCAGGCCAGGAGCGCCCCCATGATCCAGAAGCCCGGGATGGTGGCGTTGAACCACTCGCCCTTGACGAACGGGGTCGCCACCAGCAGCCCGACGGCGATGCCGAGGTCGGCGACGGTCAGCCGCACCGTGCGCCGGATCGGCTTGGCATAGGTGGCGATCGCGTAGGCCGTCCAACCGATCATCAGCGCGACACAGCACCAGCCGGCGACGGGATGGTCGTAGTTGTTGCGGTAGGCGATCAGCCCCACCGCGTTGACGAGTACGACGACGCGCAGCACCGCGAGCGCACGGAACATCCGGTTCTCGACCGCGACCACCGCGCGGACCGACGTACCGGAGCCGGTCACGGGGCTTACGCAGCTGGCTTCCGCTGCTCGTCGCCCTTCGGGGAGTCGCCCTTCTTGGACTCCTCCTTGGCGCGAGTGGCATACATGTCGACGTACTCCTGGCCCGAGAGCCGCATGATCTCGTACATGATCTCATCGGTGATCGACCGGAGGATGAAGCGGTCGTTCTCCAGGCCCGCGTAACGGGAGAAGTCGAGCGGTTTGCCGAAGCGGACGTGCGGGCGGGTCCACCGGCCGAACTTCTTGCCCGGCGGGGCCACCACGTCGGTGCCGACGACGGCTACCGGGATGACCGGGACATCGGTCTCGAGCGCGAGCCGCGCGATGCCCGTCTTGCCGCGGTAGAGCCGGCCGTCGTGGGACCGGGTGCCCTCGGGATAGATCCCGAACAGGTCACCCTGGCCGAGGACGCGCTTGGCCGAGAGCAGCGCGCCGGCCGCGGCGTCGGCGCCGGCCCGGTCGATGGGGATGTTGCCGGTGCCGCTGAAGAACGTCTTCTGCAGCCAGCCCTTGATCCCCGGGCCGGTGAAGTACTCAGCCTTGGCCACGAAGCTCACCTTGCGCGGCACGACGAGCGGCATGAAGAGCCAATCGGCATAGGACAAGTGATTGCTGGCGAGGATCGCCGGGCCCTCGGTCGGGACGTTCTCCACGCCGTCGGCGCGCGGACGGAACACCAACTTCAAAACCGGTCCGAGCGCGACGAACTTGAGGAACCAGTAGAACACCTCACGCACCCCTAACCCCTGCGACCGACGTCCAAAGACTAGTGCCTCCGGTTGCCGTACCAACACTGGTGCAGAATCGCGGCATGAGCCGCCACCCCGAGTACGAGCCGCTGACGATCGCCGCCCGCCCCGAGCTGACCGGCGACCGTCGGATCGGCGTGCTGCTGAGCCACGGATTCACCGGGTCGCCGGTCTCGATGCGGCCGTGGGGCCGCGCCCTCGCCGAGAGCGGGTACGGCGTCCGCATCCCCCTGCTCCCCGGTCACGCGACGACGTGGCAGGACCTCAACACGAAGCGCTGGGACGACTGGTACGGCGTCCTCAGCGCGGCGTTCGTCGAGGTCGTCGCCGAGCACGACGTCGTCGTGGTCGGCGGGTTGTCGATGGGCGGCGCCCTGGTGTTGCGGCTCGCGGCGGACCACCCCGACAAGATCGCCGGCGTGATGGTGGTGAACCCGGCGGTCGCGACCAAGCGGCTCGACGCGAAGGTGATGGGCGTAGTGAAGCACCTGGTCCCGTCGGTCGCCGGCCTCGCCAACGACATCAAGAAGCCCGGCGTCGAGGAGCACGGCTACACCCGCACGCCGCTCAAGGCGATCCACTCGTTCGCCCAGGCCTGGAGCCCGCTCATCTCCGACCTGCCGAAGATCACCGTTCCGCTGATCTACTTCCGGTCGTCGGAGGACCACGTGGTGGACGGCGCTTCCCAGCCGATCATCCTCGGCGCGATCTCCTCCACCGACGTCGAGGTGGTGCCCTTGCCGGACTCCTACCACGTGGCCACGCTCGACAACGACGCCGAGACGATCTTCAAGCGGTCGGCGGAGTTCGTCGCCCGGGTCACCGCTGCCGAATAGCCCGCGCACAGGATTGCGTGCGGCCGTAGGCTGAAGGCATGGTCCGCGACGACGAGCCGGAGCCCGCCGACCTGGCCCGCGAGCGGGAGCGGGAGCGGGAGTGGCAGGAGATTGTCGACAACTTCGGTGAACGGGTCGCCCTCGAACCCGACGACGACGCGAAGCGGTCCGACGCGCCCGCGCGGCCCGACCCTCAGGACCTCGACGAGCCAGCCGTCGCACGCGACCAGGTAGACCCCGCCGACGAGTTCGTGCCGCCGACGCCGCCGCCCGTCCCCCGCCCGCCCGTCGACCGACTGCTCGCGTGGACCGGCGTGTTCGGCGGCCCCACCCTCGTGCTGCTCTGCATCGTGGCCGGGATCAGCGTGCCGGCCTGGTTCGGCCTGCTGCTCGCGACCGGCTTCATCGGCGGGTTCGGTTACCTGGTCCTGCGGATGTCCAACGAGCCGCGTGACCCCTGGGACGACGGCGCCGTCCTCTAGACCCCGGCGGACAGCAGCGCGGCTCCGACCGCCCCGGCCTCGGGCCCGAACCGGGTCGGCACGAGCGGCGGGATCTCACGCTGGGTGGTGGCCTGGAGCGAGTCGAGGAGGCCACGGCGGGCCGGCTCGAGCAGCAGGTCACCGACGGCGGAGACTCCCCCACCCACGACCACCAGGGCGGGGTCGAGGGTCGAGACCAGGCCGGCGATGCCGACGCCCAGCCAGGTGCCGACGGTTGCGAACGCCTGCCGCGCCACCGGGTGGCCGTCCCGGGCGAGAGCGGCCACCTCGGGGCCGTCCAGGTGTGACCCGAGCGCAACCCGGATGACCCGCTCGAGCGCACGGCCGCTGCAGTACTGCTCCCAGCAGCCCCGGAGCCCGCACTCGCAGACGAGCCCGTCCGGCACCACCTGGATGTGTCCGAACTCCCCCGCCATGCCGTTGGCGCCACGCACCACCCGGCCGTCGATGACCACCGCGCCACCGATGCCGGTGCCGACCGTGACGAGCAGGGCCGACGAGACCCCGCGAAGGGCACCGGCGACGATCTCGGCGTGCGCGGCGCAGTTCGCGTCGTTGTCGAGTAACACGCGGGGGCCTCCGCCCCCCGTGGCCCCCCCGAAATACGACGCGAGGCGTGCCTCGAGCCGGTCGCGCACCGGCGCGTCCCGCCACGGCAGGTGGGCGGCGAACCGGACCCGCTCGCCCGCGCGGTCGACCAGGCCGGCGGCAGACACGCCCACCCCGGACAGGGGCCGGCCGGCGGCGACGTCGAGGGCCGCCCGGGCGACCGCTTCCTCGACCTCGGCGTCGGTCGCGGACCGACCAGGCATCGGGACCTGGGCGGAGGAGACGACCACCAGGTCGTCGGCCGCGCCGGCCAGCTCGACGGCGAGCACCTTCGTCCCGCCGACATCGACCCCGACGTACACCGCGGGTCCTAGGTCCGCGCGAGGTCGGCGGCGCCGATCATGCCGGCCCGGTTGCCGAGCACGGCCGGTCGGATCTCGGCCTGCGGCCGGTAGCCGCGTCCGGTGAGCGCGTTGGCGAACGTGTCGCGGATCGGGTCGAGCAACAGATCGCCGGCCTCGCTGACGCCGCCGCCGATGACGATCACGGCCGGGTCGAGCACCGCGACGAGGGAGGCGATGCCGTGGCCGAGCCAGTGGCCGAGCGACCGGAGCTGCTCGATCGCGAACCGGTCGCCGTCCTGCGCCGCCGCGGTGATCAGCGGGCCGGTGATCCCGGCCTGGTCGCCGCCGGAGCGCTCGAGCAGGTCCCGGGCCAACAACGACGGGCCGACGGCGGCCTCGCGGGCCGCGCGGACCAGTGCCGAGCCGGATCCGTACTGCTCGAAGCAGCCGCGGTTGCCGCACCCGCACTGCCGGCCGTCCGGCACCACGCAGAGGTGGCCGATCTCCCCGCCGACGCCGTAACCACCCCGCAGCAGGCGACCGCCGGCGATCACACCACCGCCGACGCCGGTGCCGACCGTGATCATCAGCTGGTCGTCGACGTCGCGACCGGCGCCGTAGCGGAACTCGCCCCAGGCCGCCGCGTTGGCGTCGTTCTCGATGGTGACCGGCAAACCGGTCAGGCGCGTGAGATCCCGGCCGAGTGGCTCGTCCCGCCAGGCGATGTTGGGAGCGAACAGCACGGTCGAGCGATCGGCGTCGATGTAGCCCGCGGCGCCGACACCGACCGCCGTGACCGGGTGCCGCGCAGCAAGCCGGGCGACGAGTCCGGCGACCGCGGTCTCGATGGCGTCCGGGTCGGTCGCCGGCGACTCGACGCGCGCCTCCTCGAGGATGTCGCCGTCGGCGTCGACCACGGCGCCGGCGATCTTGGTGCCACCGATGTCGATCCCGCAGGTGAGGTCGGCCGTCATCGGTCGTCGAGCCCCTCGTCGTCGAGGTCGATGTGCTCGACCGCGGCACCGCGCTGCGAAGCACCCTGGTCCGCCGGCGGCACCGTCTCGAGGATGCCCGCCGCGGCCTGCAGCAGCGAGGTCGCCGCCGTGAGCAGGTGGGTCCTCACCTCGGGCGAGGTCTCGCGGACGGCGTGGACGACCCGGCAGACAGGGCAGTAGCGGCACTCCGCGCTGCCGGTCGCGATGTGTTCGTTGACCTCTTGGACGAGTGACGAGGCCTGGTCCGCGAGGCCGCCGAGGCCGCCGCCGACGTCGGCGCCCTGCTGGCGCGCCATGTCGGCGAGCGCGCCGAACAGCTTGATCGCCTCCTCACCGACAGAGCCGATCTCGGGCGGCACGGGCGGGTCCGGCGGCACGGGCGGGTCAGTCGGGTCGGGCGGGCCGGTTGGGCCGGTCGGGTCGGTCGGTTCACTCATCTCGCCACCTCCCTCGTCGTGGTCGCCGTCACGTCCGGCTCCCGGAACCGGACCTGCAGCTCGCCGCCGTCCACCCGGGCACCGGCCACCCGGAGCCGCGCCAGCCCGGCCGGCAGCGTGAGCAGCCGGCGTGACGACCCGACGGTGACGACGAGTTCGTCGCCGTTCCGGGCGAGGTCGACCTCGGCACGGGTGACGAACGGTAGCGCCAGGTGGAGCACCGCGTCGCCGTCGGCATCCCGCGCCACCCGGAACGGGCCGTCGCCGTCGGGAAGGGCGAGGGGGTCGTCGTCGCCGTACAGCTGTCGCGCCAGCTCGCTCAGCGCCGGAACGCCGACCGGTTCACCGGGTTGGTACTCGGAGCGCCAGACGGGCAGCCCGGCGAACGACTGCTCGACCTCCTTGAGCACGGTCTGCTGCGCGTCGACCCAGCCCGCCCTCCAGTCGTCGCCGTCGCCGTCCGGGAAGACCCGGTTGGCCACGACGCCGTCGACGCGGTAGCCGAAGAGCGACAGGCTCGTGTAGGCGCGCCGCGCCTCCGCGAGTACGACGTTCTCCGGGGTGAGCACCAGCCGGACCGAGGCATCGGGGCCCGCGAGCAGCTCGTGCACCTCGTCGAGCTCGGCGTGCAGCCGGGTGATCGCATCGAAGACGGTGTCGCCCGGCATCGGCACGCCGGCGGCCCGGTTGAGCACCGGCCGGAGCGCCTTGACGAGCCGACGCTGGATCGGGAGCAGCCGCTCCATGTACCAGCCGAGGGCCTCGGGGAGCGCGAGCAGCCGCAGCGTCTCGGCGGTCGGTGCGCAGTCGACCACGATGACGTCCCACCTGCCGGAGCGGGCGTGCAGGCGCAGCTCGAGCAGCGCCAGCACCTCCTCCGCCCCGGGGATCACGGTCATCTCCTCGGCCGCGACCGGGTCCATGCCCGCGGCGTCGAGCACGGACAGGAGGTAGCGCTGGATGTCGGCCCACGACTGCTGGAACCGGAGCTGGGCGTCGACCTGGTGGACGAAGAGCCGGTCCGCGATCTCGGTCGGCTCCGCGTGCACCTGGCCGGATGCGCCGTACGCATCGGCCAGCGAGTGCGCGGCGTCGGTGGACAGCACCAGCGTCCGGAGCCCGGCGGCCGCGGCCAGCGCGGCTGTGCCGGCCGCAACGGTCGACTTGCCGACACCGCCCTTGCCGGTCAAGAGGACGATGCGCACAGGAGAGCTCCGCAGGGCCTGCAGGGCGATCAGGCGCCCGACTCGACGCGCTTCTTGAGACCCTTCAACGCAGTGTCGATCAGGATCTTCTCGCCCTTGCGCTTGAGCATGCCGATGAGTGGGATCGAGACATCGAGGGCGAGCCGGTAGGTCACCTCGGTCCGGCCCGGCGTCGTCTCGTCCAGGACGTAGGCGCCGTCCAGCGACCGCAGCATCTTGCCCTGCACGAGGGTCCAGGTGACCTGACGGTCACCGTCCCAGGTGTAGGAGAGCGTGTACTCGTCCTTGATCGGCGGTACGTCGAGCGCGAAGTAGACCTGCTGCGCGCGACCGTGCGCCGCGGGGTCGGCGTCGTCGAACGACGCCTTGACGTCGGCGACCGTGACGCCCTTCGCCCAGGCGGGGTAGGCCGGGAAGTCGGCGATGACAGCCATCACGTCCGCTGCGGGGGCGTCGACGAGGATCGACGAGGACGTCTGCTCAGCCATGAACCGCAGGCTACCGGAGAAGCGAGGCACCCCTGCGCGGCGGTAACCTGCCGTGCGGTCCCTACGAGGAGGATCCAGCTTGCGCGAGTACTCCACCCCCCAGTCCGTCGACATCCCGACCAGCGGAAACCTCACCGACGACGTGGTTCGCAACGCCGCCGAGGCGCCCGACGACGTCGTCTTCAGCCGGCCCTCCGACGGTGGCGGGGACTGGGCGGACGTCACCGCGGCGGAGTTCCTCAACGAGGTCCGCGGAGTCGCAAAAGGCCTGGTCGCAGCGGGCATCGAGGCCGGAGACCGGGTCGGGATCATGTCCCGCACCCGCTACGAGTGGACGCTCCTCGACTACGCGATCTGGTTCGCCGGCGCGGTCACGGTACCGATCTACGAGAGCTCGTCAGAGGAGCAGATTGCGTGGATCCTCGGCGACTCCGGCGCGAAGGCCGTCGTGGCCGAGAACACCGGGCACGTCGCGAAGATCACAGCCGTACGACGCGACCTGGACGAGCTCCACCACGTCTGGTCGTTCGGTGACAACGCCGTCCACGTCCTCACCCGACTCGGCGAGGACGTCGGCGACGACGAGCTGGAGAAGCGTCGTACGACGGCGCAGCCGGGCGATCTCGCCACCTTGATCTACACCTCGGGGACGACCGGTCGCCCCAAGGGCTGCATGCTCACCCACAACAACTTCCAGACCGAGCTGACCGTCGCCGTCGCCGAGCTGGAGCAGCTGTTCGAGGCCGAGGGCGCGTCGACCCTGCTGTTCCTGCCGCTCGCGCACGTGTTCGCCCGGATCATCCAGGTCGGCGCCGTGAAGTCGCGTGCCCGGCTGGGCCACAGCGCGGACATCAAGAACCTGCTCCCTCAGCTGCAGAGCTTCCAGCCGACGTTCATCCTGGCGGTGCCGCGGGTCTTCGAGAAGGTCTTCAACACCGCGTCGCAGAACGCCACCGCCGACGGGCGGGGCAAGATCTTCGACCGCGCGGCCGACACGGCGATCGCCTACTCCCGCGGGCTCGACGCCGGCCGGGTCCCCTTGCGCGTGCGCGCCCAGCACGCGGCGTTCGCGAGGCTCGTCTACGCCAAGCTCCGCGACGCCCTCGGCGGCCGTTGTGAGTACGCCGTGTCCGGCGGCGCGCCCCTCGGCGACCGGCTCGGCCACTTCTACCGCGGCATCGGGCTCACCGTGCTGGAGGGATACGGACTCACCGAGACCACGGCCGCGGTCACGGTCAACCTGCCCGACGCGGTCAAGATCGGCACCGTCGGCCGGCCCCTGCCCGGCACCGCCGTCCGGGTCACCGACGACGGCGAGATCGTGTTCAGGGGCGGCCAGGTCTTCTCCGGCTACTGGGCCAACCCCGAAGCCACCGCCGAGGCGATCGACGCCGACGGCTGGTTCCACACCGGCGACGTCGGCGAGGTGGACGACGAGGGCTTCGTCCGGATCACGGGTCGGAAGAAGGAGATCCTGGTGACCGCGGGCGGCAAGAACGTCGCGCCCGCCGTGCTCGAGGACCGCGTCCGCGCGCACGCCCTGGTCAGCCAGTGCCTGGTCGTCGGCGACGGCCAGCCGTTCATCGCGGCGCTGGTCACGATCGACGTCGAAGCCCTGCCCGCCTGGGTCGAGCAGCACGGCAAGGACGGGAGCGTCCAGAAGCTGGCCGGGGACGCCGACCTTCGCCAGGCCGTCCAGGAGGCCATCGACGACGCCAACCAGGCGGTGTCCAAGGCGGAGGCCATCCGGAAGTTCGAGATCCTCCCTTACGACTGGACCGAGGAGGGTGGTCAGCTGACCCCCAGCCTCAAGCTCAAGCGCAACGTCGTCATGCGCGAGTGCCGCGACGAGATCTCCGCGCTCTACGAGGTCTGACGCCGACCGCTCGATGTCAGATCCGGTCAGATCCGGCGATCAGGTGGTTCGTTCGGATCACTGCCTGGCCCGATGTGACTAGGACCCGATGACGTTCGGTTCGGCTTCGCGATTTCGCTTACTGATACCGAGTTTTCCTCGATAGCCTCCGATCGCTCGGTGCTGCCAAAGGGAGGGTGCCACCGAGCGGGGACACAAACCGGGAGACTGCGCGGCGCCGTGCCGCGCCCCCCGGCATGGGAGCGGGAGGGCTCTTTAATGGACCGTCGAAAGTTGCTGCTGGTCGTCGCCGCGGTTGTCGCGGTGCTCGGCGTAGCACTCGTCTTTGTCTACGCGAAGGGCGCCGACAACCGCGCCGCGGAGAAGTTCGACACCGTCGAGGTGTTGGTCGCCAACAAGAAGATCAACCCGGGTGAGAGCTTCGACGACGCTCTCGAGAGCGGGAAGTTCGAGCTGAGCGACGTAGCCGAGGGCCAGGTCCTCGACGGGGCCGGGGACGAGTCCGACGCGTTCGAGGGCTCGGTCGCGCTCACCACCGTCTACCCGGGTGAGCAGCTCATCCCGGAGAAGTTCGGCGGCGCGTTAGACGTCGAGGCCCAGACCACGCTGCCGATCCCGGAGGGCAAGCTGGCGATCTCGATCCTGGTGAAGGACGACGGCCGGGTCGGCAAGTTCCTGGCGCCGGGCGCCGAGGTCGCGATCATCTGGACCGACATCGACCGCACCACGCAGGAGCCGATCCTCACGACCGTGCTCCTCGACCGCGTGACGCTCCTCGCGGCCGGGACCACCACGTCGCTCTCGGGCGACGGCAACGAGGACGCCTCTGCCGAGGACGCAGCCAACCCGCAGAGCGAGGAGGAGATCCAGCAGCTGCTCACCATCGCGGTCTCGCAGCGGGATGCCCAACGGGTCCGTTTCGCCGAGAAGGCCGGCGAGCTGACGGCAGCCCTTCTCAACGACGCCAGCGAGGTCGACTCGGCCGGCGACGGCACCACCATCGACTCGGTCGTCGACAAGACCAAGGAAAACTAGGATGCCTGTCCTCGTCGAGACTGACAGCGCGGTCGTCCCGTCGCTGCTCCGGGCGATGCCCGCCGGCTCCCATGCCGTCGCGGCCGCCGACCGGATGTATGTCTGGCTGGACCAGCACAGCGACGAGTACGTCGTCGCGCTCGGTCCGTCGCTGCCGCTGGACCTCGCGCTCTCCTATGCCGAGGACCTCCGGATCGCCAAGCCGACCGTCAGCGTGATCCTGCTCCGCGACGCCTTCGACACCGAGGCGCTGACCCGGGCGATGCACGCCGGGGTCCGCGACGTCGTCGCGGCCGACGACGAGAAGGGTCTGACCAAGGCGGTCGAGCGGGCACACCAGCTCTACCTCGCCCTCCGCGGGCCGGGCGGCGCCCGGCAGATGGGCCGGATCGTCACGGTGTTCTCGCCGAAGGGTGGCGTCGGCAAGACGACGTCGTCGGTCAACCTGGCGCTGGCGCTCGCCGACAAGGGCGCGCGCAAGGTCTGCCTGGTCGACCTGGACCTCGCCTTCGGGGACGTCGCGATCACCATGCAGCTGTTCCCGACCCACTCGATCGAGCAGGCCGTCGGCTCCGAGGACTCGATCGACCTGGCGATGATCGAGGGACTGCTGACCCGGCACGAGGACTCGCTCAACGTGCTCGCCGCGCCGGCTCACCCCGACGTGCGGGAGCGGGTCACCCCGCTGCTGATCTCCCGGATCCTGCGGGCGCTGCGCGACGGCTTCGACTACATCGTCGTCGACACGTCGCCGTCCTTCGACGACGCCACCCTGACCGCACTCGACGAGACCGACGAGTGCGTCGTCGTCGCGACCCTCGACGTACCGACGCTCAAGAACGTCAAGGTCGCGCTCGAGACGATGGACATGCTCAACATCGCGCGGGGCCACCGGCACCTGTTCCTCAACCGCGCGGATGCCGAGGTCGGCATCGGCGTCGACAAGGTCGAGCACATCCTCGGCATGCCGGTCTCCGCCCAGCTCCGGAGCGCGATGGACATCGTCGCCATGACCAACGCCGGCACGCCGATCGTGACGGCCCAGCCGAACCACCCCGCGAGCCGCGCCTACAACGAGCTCGCAGCGGCCGTCACCGGAGAGCCGATCGCCTCACCCGCGGTCACGTTCGACCACGAAGACCCCGCTGCCAAGTCGCGCGGCCTGTTCCGTCGCGGAAGGAGCTGACCATGTCGAGTCTTTCCGAACGCCTCGAGGCCGCCCGCAGGGAGGCCCAGGGCAAGCACACCGGTGAAGCCGACCCCAGCGACCCGAAGCGCCCCGACGGTCCGGTCCTCACCGGCGAGCTCGTGACCACCGCGGCGGCGCCGAAGACGGCGGGGCCCCTGTCCCTGCGCACCGCGGCATCCGCGCTGTCGCCGGAAAACCGCTCCGCCCAGCGCCGGGCCCTCGCCAACCAGGAGTCCGACCGGATCGAAGAGCTCAAGTCGATCGTCCACGCCGAGCTGCTCAAGGAGCTCGGGCCGCACCTGTACGACGCGGACATGGACCAGGAGGAGCTCGACCAGCGAGTGCGCACCGCGCTGGCCGAGGTGCTGGGAGCGCAGGACCGCCCGCTCAGCAACAGCGACCGGGCACGGGTCACCCAGGAGATCAGCGACGACATCCTCGGGTACGGCCCGATCGACCCGTATCTCCGCGACCCCGAGGTCTCCGAGGTCATGGTCAACGGCCACAGCGAGGTCTGGCTGGAGAAGTCCGGCCGGCTGACGAAGGCCGACGCCCACTTCGCGGACGAGGCCCACCTGCGGCGCACCATCGACAAGATCGTGTCGCGGATCGGTCGGCGCGTCGACGAGTCCAGCCCGATGGTGGACGCGCGGCTCCCCGACGGCAGCCGGGTCAACGCCATCGTGCCGCCGCTGTCGATCGACGGCTCTGCCCTGACGATCCGGAAGTTCGCGACGGACCCGCTCACCGTCGACGACCTGATCACCTTCGGGTCGCTCAGCCCGCAGACCGCGGCCTTCCTCGACGCCTGTGTCCGCGGCCGTCTCAACATCATCGTGTCCGGCGGTACCGGTGCCGGGAAGACGACGACCCTCAACGTGCTGTCGTCGTTCATCCCTTCCGACGAGCGGATCGTGACCATCGAGGACGCGGCCGAGCTGCAGCTGCACCAGGACCACGTCGTACGACTCGAGTCCCGTCCGGCGAACATCGAGGGCAAGGGTGCAGTCACGATCCGCGACCTGGTGAAGAACAGCCTCCGCATGCGTCCGGACCGCATCGTCGTCGGCGAGGTTCGTGACGCCTCCGCCCTCGACATGCTGCAGGCGATGAACACCGGTCACGACGGCTCGATCTGCACGCTGCACTCGAACGGCCCGCGCGACACGCTCGCCCGCATGGAGACCATGGTCCTGATGGCAGGCATGGACCTGCCCATGCGGGCCATCCGGGAGCAGGTGTCCTCGGCCGTCGACCTGATCGTCCACCAGTCGCGCTTCAAGGACGGCTCGCGGCGGATCACGCACATCACCGAGGTCGAGCGGATGGAAGGCGACGTGATCACCCTCCAGGACGTCTTCGTCTTCGACAACTCGGCCGGCTTCGACGAGAACGGCCGGGTCCTCGGGCGGCTCCGCAGCACCGGCCTGCGACCGAAGTTCGTGGAGAAGCTCGCCTACGGCAACGTCGCCCTCGACCCGGCACTGTTCCGGCTGGAACGGTCATGAGGCGCTACCTGCTGGCGGCGCTGGCGGCACTGGTCGCCGTCGTTGTCGTGGTCCTCGCGCCGTCGACCGCGTGGACCGCCGACGACGACCCGTCGATCGCGCACGTCGAGACGACCGATGACGGCCTGCGCGTCCTGGTCAGCGTGCCCCCGGGCGCGGACGTCGACCTCGAGGCTGTCACCGGCACCTTGGACGGAGACGACCTCGACGCGACTGCGACGTCGACCGGGACCGACTCCACGGTGCAGCGCACCACGGTGCTCGCGATCGACACCAGCGAGTCGATGGCTCGCAACGGCAGGTTCGAGGCAGCAAAGGACGCCGCCCTCACGTTCCTCGACAACGTCCCGTCCGACGTCGAGGTCGGCATCGTCGCCTTCGACGGCGAGGTCACGACGGCGCTGGAGCCGACGACCGACCGGGCCGCGGCCGAGATCGTCGTCACCGGGCTGGAGCTCAACAAGGGAACGCTGCTGTACGACGGCATCCTGGCGGCCGTGGACCTGGCCGGTGCGGAGGGCCAGCGCTCGGTGCTGGTTCTGTCCGACGGCGCCGACACCGGCAAGGCGACCCGCATCGCGGATGTCACGGTCACCATCGAGTCCACGGCGACCCTGGTCGACGTCGTGTCGCTGGACCAGGAGAACAAGCCCAAGGCGATCGCTGCGCTCAGCGACCTGGCTGCTGCCGGTCAGGGCACGGTCATCGAGTCGACGGGCGACGCGCTCGGCGAGGCATTCGCTGCCGAGGCCGAGGTGCTGGCCGACCAGATCCTGGTCACGGCGCCGCTGCCCGACGGCTTCGACGCCGAGGAGGCGACGGTCACGATCACGCTTCCGACGCCCGACGCGGACCTCGTCGCCAATGCGTTCGTGAAGATCCAGGACGCTCCCGACGCCGCGACCGGACCGTCGAGCGAGCCGATCAACCCGGACGACGGCGTACAGGTCCCGGAGTGGGCGCTGTACGCCGGCATCCTCGTGTTCGGCATCGGGCTGGTCACCGCGGCCGTGCTGCTGGTCCCCGCCAAGCCGCAGCCGATGACGCTTGCCGACCGGGTCACGGCGTACACGGGCGGGAACGGGTCCACCAAGCCGGACGCCAAGACCGCCTCCGAGCCGATGTTCGACCAGGCCAAGGCGGCGGCAGCGGGCGTGCTCGATCGCAACAAAGGGCTCGAGCAGAAGCTGGAAACGCGGTTGGCTGCCGCCGGGAGCAGCTTCAAGCCGTCGGAGTGGCTCCTCCTCCACGTCGGCGTCGTCGTCGGGTCCGGCCTGCTGGGCATGCTGGTCGGTGGCGGCAGCATCGTCGTCGGCATCCTCTTCACCGTCATCGGCTTCTTCCTGCCGCGGCTCTTCCTGTCCTTCCAGGCAGGCCGTCGCCGCGGCAAGTTCAACACCTGCCTGCCCGAGACCCTGCAGCTGATGTCCGGGTCGCTGGCAGCCGGCTTGTCGCTCGCCCAGTCCGTCGACACGGTCGTCAACGAAGGTCAGGAGCCGATCGCGTCGGAGTTCAAGCGGGTGCTCGTGGAGAACCGGATCGGGCTGGAGATCGAGGACGCCTTCGAAGGGGTGGCCCAGCGGTTCGACAGCAAGGACTTCGCCTGGGTCGTGATGGCCATCCGGATCCAGCGCCACGTCGGCGGCAACCTGTCGGAGCTGCTCACGACCGTCGCCGCGACCATGCGCGAGCGCGAGTACCTCCGGCGCCAGGTCGGGGCACTCGCCGCGGAAGGCAAGCTCTCCGCGATCATCCTGGCCTGCCTGCCGCCCGGCTTCCTCCTCTTCCTCAGCTTCACCAACCCCGGCTACATCGCGCCGCTCTTCAACACCGGGATCGGCCTGGTCATGCTGGTCGGGGCGACGCTCTGGCTTTGTATCGGCATCTTCTGGATGAGCCGTCTCGTGAAGGTGGAGATCTGATCATGGTGCTGTTCCTTGCCGTCCTTCTGTTCGCCTCGGCGATCGTGATGTTGAGCGTCGCGCTCGTCCGGACGACGCCCGACACCGGCCTCGAGCGGTCGATCGCGAGCCTCGAGCAGATGTCGTCGAACCCGTCGTCGCTGACCGAGGACCTCGAGGTCCCGTTCGCCGACCGGGTGCTCGAACCGTTGCAGGCGCGGGCCCTCGGGCTGGGTCGCCGGCTGACCGGCGCCGACAAGGCGGAGCGGATCCGCCACAAGCTCGACCTCGCCGGCAATCCGAGGGACCTGTCCGTCGACCGGATCGTCTCGCTCAAGGTGATGGCGGCTGTGGTGCTCGCCCTCTGCGGCATCGCCTACGCGCTGCTCATCTCCGCCGACCCACTCATCTACCTCGTGCTCGGTGTCGGAGGCGCCCTGATCGGCTTCGTCGCACCCGACCTGTGGCTCTACCAGAAGGCCTACGACCGGTCCGAGGAGATACGTCGGACACTGGCCGACGCCGTCGACCTGCTGACGATCAGCGTGGAGGCCGGCCTAGGCTTCGACGCCGCCGTGCAACAGGTGTCCCGCAACACCGGCGGACCGCTCGCGGAGGAGTTCTCCCGGGTCCTCCGGGAGATGCAGCTCGGCAAGGGCCGGTCGGAAGCCCTGCGGGGCCTGGCCGAACGGACCAACGTGGACGACCTGAAGACGTTCGTCGGTGCGATGGTGCAGGCCGACGCCTTCGGCATCTCGATCTCCCAGGTCCTCCGCGTGCAGTCGGCCGAGATGCGGGTCAAGCGACGCCAGCACGCCGAGAAGCGCGCCCAGCAAGTGCCCGTCAAGATCATGATCCCGCTGATCCTCTGCGTCCTGCCGTGTCTGATGACGGTCGTCATGGGACCTGCGATCATCAGCGTGATCACCCAGTTCGGCTGATCGCGCACAAGAGTGCAGTGGAGACATGCCCAACAATCAATCGTTCGCAGTCGTTGCAGCATCGCGCCTGTTCGCGCTGCTGGCCATCGGTGCGCCCGCGCTCTGGTACCGGGATCCAGGGGCCCTGTGGGCACTGCTTGCCCTCGCCGTCCTCTGGCTCTACCAGGCACTCACGGTCACCCGTCGTGACCTGGAGCTGACCCTCACCCCGCCCGTCGAGGCGGTTGCTGTCGGCGTCATCTGCGCCCTCGGCATGCAGTCCACTCCGGCGATCCTGGCGGCACTGGTCGTCCCGCCGCTCTACGCAACCGCCGCCGAGGGCCTGCGCCCGATGGTTCGCAGCGTGACCTTCCAGCTCGTCACCGTGGTCGGCATCGGACTGATGTGGCGGCAGGCCGAGCTCACGCAGGAACAGGGTCTCTCGATCTTCTCCTGGACGATGGTCGGTGTCGGCCTGAGCCTGGTCGCCAGCGTGACCTTCAACTCCGATCGCCCCCGCCTCGACCCGCTGGCGCCGTACCGCGACGCGCAGCACCTGATCAAACAGCTCATCGAGCTCTCCGGCGACCTCAGCTCCGGCCTCGACGTCTCGGCAATCGGCGGCGAGATGCTGGGCGTCGCGGGCGACCTGCTACCCACCCGGGCGATCGCGCTCTACGTCCCTCGGGGCGATGCCCTCGCCCCCATCGCGTCGAGCACCGATCTCGACCAGGCGGACGCGGACGCCTGCGAGAAGCTGGCGACCGATGCGTGGGCTCGCGGCGAGCCGGTGACGGCCGGCCAGGGCTTCGCCTTCGCGGCCGGCGACGCAGCGATCGTCGCGGGGCTGCGCCCCGGCCGGGAAGCGGTGCGCGGCGGCGACCCGCCGTTCGAGGAGCTGAAGGCGGCCCTCGCGACGAGCGCGGTCAAGTTCGACACCGCCTTGCTCTTCTCGCACTTCCGGGACGTCGCAACCGCGGACGAGCGGCAGCGGCTGGCGCGCGAGATGCACGACGGTGTCGCCCAGGACATCGCCTCGCTCGGCTATCTCGTCGACGCACTCGCCGCGCAGCCGGCCAACGAGAAGCAGGCCAAGCAGTTCGCGATGCTCAGGGACCGGGTGACCAAGGTCGTCGCAGAGGTGCGGCGCTCCGTGATGAACCTGCGCACCAGCATTGGCGAGAACGAGAGCCTCGGCGCCGCGATCAGTGCTGTCGCCCGGCACCTCTCCGAGGCGTCCGGGATCCCGATCCGGGTGCGGCTCGACGAGCAGCCCACCCGGCTCCGACCCGAGGTCGAGGCGGAGCTGTTCCGGATCGCCCAGGAAGCACTGAACAACGCGGTCAAGCACGCGAGAGCGACGGCGATCGACGTGCGGTGCCAGGTCTATGCCCCGGACGCCCGAATCACGATCGCCGACGACGGCGTCGGTCTGCAGGGCGGGCGAGCCGACTCCCACGGACTGAAGATCATGCGCGAACGCGCCAAGCTGATCGGAGCCCAGCTGACGGTTCGCGACAACGCAAGCCGCGGACTGACCGTCTCGGTCGTGCTCCGTGCACCCGGTGGACCTGCCCAGGCCCCCGAACGAACTCTGAGTAAGGAAGCCCGATGAGCGACAACATCACGATCCTGCTGGTGGACGACCATGAGCTGATCCGCAGCGGACTCGGTGCCGTGCTGGACCTGGAAGACGACATGGACGTCGTCGGCACCGCGGGCAGTGTGGCGGAGGCGATCACGGCGTACGAACGGCTGCAGCCGATGGTCGTCGTCGCCGACCTCCAGCTGCAGGACGGCACCGGGCTGGACATCGTCCGGACCGTCCGCAAGAAGAGCGACACGACCGGCCTGATCGTGCTGACGATGCACTCCGGCGACGACCAGATCTTCGCGGCGATGCAGGCCGGCGCGTCCGGCTTCGTCGGCAAGGACGCGCCCGCCACTGAGGTGATCAAGTCCGCCCGGCACGCCGCCGTCTCGCCGAAGGCGTTCGTGTGCGCCGGTCTGGTGGGGGCGATGATGCGCCGCCGGTCCGGCGAGGTGACGTCCCTGACCGACCGGGAGCACGACGTGCTCCTGCTGCTGGCCGAGGGACTCAACGCCGCTGCGATCGGCGGCAAGCTGTATCTGTCGGAGTCGACCACCAAGTCCCACATCGCGCGGATCTACCAGAAGCTCGGTGCCGTCAACCGCGCCCAGGCGCTGGTCACGGCGATGCGGATCGGCCTGCTGTCGACGGTGCAGCCGTCGGCGCGCTGACCCTTCCCGCACCAGCCCGACTCGGTCGGCGAGCGGTAGTCACAAGGGACTACCGCGGACCAGACGAACTCCCGATCCGCCGGCGGCGCCCTCGCGGAAGACTTGTCACATCGGGGATCGCTCCCCGGGGACACACTTCAACTGAGGGAGAAACCAATGATCCAGTACCTGCAGCTTCTGCTCAACGCCCACCGTGACGAGGAGCGTGGCGCGTCCGCCGTCGAGTACGGCCTCCTGGTCGCGCTGATCGCGATCGTCATGGCCGTCGGCGCCGCCCTGTTCGGCACCGCGCTCAGCGACCTGTTCACCGGTGTCGCCGGTCAGCTCTGATCTGACCCGGACCACAAGTCGAAGGCCGCACGTCCTCCTGGGCGTGCGGCCTTCGCACTTCCTGCACCACCACAACACCGCTCTACCCCGCCCCACCGGAGGCCACCGATGCAGCACCGCAGCCGGCGTTCGACCCGACCGGAGGACGGCGGATCCGCCGTCGAGTACGGCGTCCTGATCTCCGCGATCGTCGTCATCGTCGCCGTAGCCGTTGCGTTGTTCGGCAGCCTCGTCTCGGACATGTACGCCAACGTCTTCTAGTCAATCGGGACCACCCGGGACGAGACGAAGTGCCGATCACAGCGGCCGTCCGAGAAGGAAGACTTGTCTCATCGGGGCTCACCACCCCCGGGGACACACTTCAACTGAGGGAGAAACCAATGATCGAGTACCTGCAGCTTCTGCTCAACGCCCACCGCGACGAGGAGCGTGGCGCGTCCGCCGTCGAGTACGGCCTCCTGGTCGCGCTGATCGCGATCGTCATGGCCGTCGGCGCCGCCCTGTTCGGCACCGCGCTCAGCGACCTGTTCACCGGTGTCGCCGGTCAGCTCTGATCTGACCCGGATCACAGGCCGGAGGTCGCACGCCCACAGGCGCGCGGCCTTCGGTCATTTCGGCTCGATCCCCCGCGCGATCGCGATCCGTTCGAGAACGGTGGGATGTGAGCCGAACCACCACTGCGACCACGCAGGCGGGTTCGGGTCGGCAAGGGACTTGATGGCGAGCCGACGCTGGAGGGCGACGAATGGCTGGGGGGCGTTCGTCGCCTCCAGTGCGTCGACATCGGCACGGGTCTCGATCTGCCGACTGATGCCGTTCTGGACGGGGCTCGCCAGCACCGCGGCGATCGCCGCGAGAGCGAGGATCATCGGCACCGCACCGACCTCGCCCACCCGGGGCCGTCCGCGCCGCTCGGCAACACCGGCCAGCAGGCCGAGAAGGCCGACGCCGATGAGAGCGCCGGCGGCGCCGAGGGACGTGCCGGTGAGCACATCGTCATTGCGGGCGTGCGCAAGCTCGTGCGCAACCACCGACAGCGCCTGCTGGTCCGAGAGGTCGTCGACGAGCGTGTCGTAGACGACGACCCGCCGGGTCTCGCCGTAGCCGGACACGTAGGCGTTGAGCGTCGACGTACGACGGGACGCGTCGGCCACCAGGACGTCGTCGACCTCCACGCCCTCCTCGTCCGCGAGCTCGAAGATCTCGGTGCGCAGCGGCCCGTCCTCCAGCGGCGTGAAGGAGTTGAAGAGCGGCTCGACCAGGAGCGGGTAGACGAACGACCCTGCGAACACCAAGACCGCCAGCACGCCCCCGGCGACGGCCGGCCAGACGCGCGGCCACCGGCGGGCGATCCCGACCAGGGCGACGACCGCGATCGACGTGGTCACGACGTCGACCAGCTCGCCCTTCACGAGGTCGAACACCCACGCCGGCCACGTCGAGGTGCTGAGCCCGACGTCGAGCTGGAGCTTCCGCTGGGCGATGCCGAGCGGCAGGGTCACGAGCCGGCCGATCACCTCGAGTGCGGCGACGACGAGGAGCACCTGCACCCACCACCGACCGGGCATCCGGTCGGCCAGACGGCGACCCCTGGCGCTGAAGCCGAGCCAGCAGGCAACGGCGAGCGACACCACCAGCGAGCTCCATCCCCACACCCGCGCCCAGCGCGTGTAGTCCTCGGCCCGCTGGATCTGGTCCGCGGTGAAGACCGAGTCCGCCGCGGCCGGATCGGGCGCCCCGCCGGAGACCGGGTCCCACGGCACCAGCCAGGTGGCGAGCAGGACGAACATCGCCAGCCCGATCAGGGTGGTGCCGAGAGCGGTCCGCCGTTGGTGGCTCGCGAGGCTTGCCGGTGGCTGCACCTCAGCCACCGACGCTGGAGACGGACCTGAGCTTGGCCTGCCAGGCACGGGTGAGGTCCTCGATCGTCCAGCCGAAGCTGCTGCGGAGCTGGTCCTCCAGGTCGGCGCCACCCAGGACCGCCTCGTAGAGCTCCACCAGGGCCTCCTCTCCACCGTTCTCCGCCAGTGTCACGCAGACCAGCCACGATGCCTCGTAGGCGGCGCCGAGGTGGGGTGCCCCCGTGTCGAGGTCGACCCGGCTCGGCAACGCGGCCGGGACGCCGTCGCTGCGCACCTGCGCGATGATCTGGCTCGCGGTGTCCGCCGGCGGGAGGTCGACATCGCGGAGGGCCACGTAGTCGGCGAAGCCCTCGAGCAGCCAGTTCTCGACGCCGGTGGTCGTCGACGTCGCGGTGATCGCGTGGACCGCTTCGTGGCTGAGCACGACCTGCGCGGCCACCGGCCCCTGGTCGCGATAGAGGTCGGGGTTGATGAAGACGTGGACGGGCGTCCCGGGCACGTTCGCACCGTCGGCGGACGAGGTCACCGCCACGATGGCGTCGTAGCTCCCGGCCGGTTCGCCGAGGGCGGCGTGCAGGGCCTCGCTGGATGCCGGCACCTCCACGACAAGCCGTTCGGCCCGGCTGCCGAGCACCCGGCGGGCGACGACCAGCGCCTGCTCGCTCACGGCGACGAGTGGTCGGACCGGCACGGCTCCGCCGGCGACCAGCACCACGACATCGTCCGTACGACGGACGGTGGTCGCGCCGCCGAGCCAGACCGGGCTTTGGCCGACTCCCCCGCCGATCGCCCGGATGTGCGTGCCCCCGTCGGAAAACGCGAACTCGACGTCCGCCCGCGCCGACCGCTCGTCGAAGCCGGCGATCCGCCACGTGGTCGCGACCGCGGCCGTCCAGGTGCCGTCACCCGCGATCTGTCCGTTCTCGGTCAGGTAGGTGAAGGTCACGTCGGCGAGGTCGAGCGCCGACGCCGTCCTCGCCACCGATCGGAGCACGGCCCTTGCGGCGTCGTCCGCGCCGAGCGAGGCAGCCGCAGCGGGGTCCTGCCGCCGCAGTGCCCGCTCGAGCTCGTCCAGGGTGCGAGTGGCCGTCGCCGGCTCGACGGCGTCCGTGGACGGCGTCGGGGTCGGTGCTACGTACGGCTCGTCGTCCTGGCAACCGGTGAGCAGGCCGGCCGCGAGCAGCGCCCCCGCGAGCAGGAGCCGACGGCTTCTAACCCGGACGGACCGCACCGACGTACGGCATGTAGTGCAGGTCGCTCACCAGGACGCCTGCGCCCGGGTTGGCCGCGTGCACGATCAGGCCGTTGCCGATGTACATGCCGACGTGGCTGATCGGGCTGTAGTAGAACACCAGGTCGCCCGGCATCAGCTGGCTCTCGGAGATGTGCGGGCCGGTGCTGAACTGCGCGCTCGAGGAGTGCGGGAGCGAGACGCCGGCCTGGGCCCAGGCCATCATCGTCAGGCCGGAGCAGTCGAACGCGCTGGGACCGGCCGCGCCGTAGACGTAGGCATCACCGACCTGGGCCATGGCGTACTGCACCGCGGCCGCGGCACGACCTTCGGCCGGCACGGACGACGGGGCGCGGACGTCGCTGTCGCGGGAGAGGATCGCGGCGCGCTCCTCGGCCTCGAGCTCGTCGAGCAGGTCCTCCGCCTCGGCCAGCTTGGCGTCAACGGTCTCCTTCTCGTCCCGGAGGTCGGCCTCGATGTCGGCGACGTGGTCGCGACGCTCGGACGTCTCCTTGCGACGGATCGCGTAGGCCTTGAGCTGGTCGTTGTAGTCAGCGAGCAGGGCGTCCTGCAGATCGCTGACGGTCGTGAACGTCGACAACTGGCTGACGAAGGCGTCCTCGTCGGCACTGAGGAGCTGGGTCGCCGGACCCAGGTTCTGACCCTGGAACTGACGGATCACGGAGTCACGGACGTCGGACCGGACCTGGGCGACCTCGTCGCCCTGGCGGACCTCGTCGGACTCGAGGGAGTCGAGCTCGTCGTTGAGCTCGACGAGCTCGAGCTTGGCGTCGTGGTAGCGCTCCTGCGCCTGCTCCGCCTCCTGGAAGAGCCGGTCGACGCTTGCGCGAACGTCGTCGATGTCAGGCTCGGCCTGGGCGGGTGCGGAGCCGTTGACCGTCAGCGCGACGGACCCGGCGAGCGCGAGTGCGCTCAGTGCAGTGGCAAAGCGTTTGCGGCCGTTCAGCACGTGCTGGCGGTCCCCTCTTGGTGTCGTACGCCTACCGGGTGAGCTGACGGGTTCGGGCACGACTTGCCTTACCCGTACTCCTCACGGACGTGTGTGACGGCCGCGCCTTGTACGGGATTCACCCCAGGATGGTGTGGGTCCCCGGCTCTGGTGCCCCCCGTTGCTCGGGCGACACCAGACTCGACGCAGTGTCCGCGCGGATCGGTCGATCCACTTCCACGGACACCTGAACGAGCAGCCTAGACCGGCTCGCGGGGCTCGCCAAACCCCGGCTCGCCGTGAAGATGGTCAAGATCGACGAGGGGAAGGTCACATCCGTCGCACCAGTCACTCAGGCCGACTCCACCTCCGGGCCGTCGACCGGTTGGACCAGCCGAAGCCGTGGGACCAGCCCCCCGTCCGCGAGCACGTCGAGCGCCCGCAGCTCCTCGTCGTCGATGGTCAGCTCCGGTGGCGGGCCGAGCAGGACGGTGACCACACAGTCATGGCACGCCAAGCCGCGGACCAGGCAGGTGTCGCAGTCGATCCTCGTCGTCATGCGACGACGGTGACAGGACCCCCCGACACAAGAGCGGTCAGGCGTCGGTGCGGACGATGACCTCGATGGCGTCGTCGCGCCCGCACCAGCGGCAGCGGACGTTCTCCACCGTCTCCGCGAGCACCTCGGTGTCGTCGACGACGTGGTCGCCGCCGAGGTCGAAGTGCCAGAACTCGGTCGTACGGCGGCTCCGGGTCACGTCGAACCTGGTCAGGTTGCCGCAGCCGCCGCAGCGCCAACGCTGGCTCGGGTCCGGTAGGTCGATCACGTCTGGATCCTAGGAGGCGCGCCTCCCGGCTCGTGTCGGAGGTTGCTCCTACGGTCGAGGACATGACCACCGCACCCGTCCGGAGCCGATGGGAGGAGCAGCGCAGCTTCGATGAGCTCGGACGGCCGCTGCGCGACGTCACCTTCTGCGTGGTGGATCTGGAGACCACTGGCGGCTCAGCCGGCGACGGCGACATGATCACCGAGATCGGCGCCGTCAAGGTCCGCGGCGGCGAGGTGCTCGGCGAGTTCCAGACGCTCGTCAACCCGCACACCTCGATCCCGGCCTTCATCGCGGTGCTCACCGGCATCACCAACAGCATGGTCGCCGACGCACCGCCGATCAGCTCGGCGCTCCCGTCGTTCCTGGAGTTCGCCCGCGGCTCGGTGCTGGTGGCCCACAACGCGGGCTTCGACGTCGGCTTCCTCCGTCACTTCGCGCGCCAGCAGGAGATCGCGTGGCCAGACTTCGAGATCCTCGACACGGTCAAGCTCGCCCGCCGGGTCGTCACCCGCGACGAGGCGCCCAACCACAAGCTCTCGTCGCTTGCCCGGGTGTTCCGGTCCGGCACGACCCCCAACCACCGCGCGCTCGCTGATGCTCGCGCCACGGTCGACGTGCTCCACGGCTGCATGGAGCGACTCGGCAGCCTCGGTGTCCACACCCTCGAGGAGCTGCAGACCTATTCCTCCAAGGTGGCGTCCGCCCAACGGCGCAAGCGCCACCTCGCCGACCGGCTCCCCCACGCGCCCGGCGTCTACCTCTTCTGCGACGACCAGTCCCGGGTGCTCTACATCGGCACGTCCAAGGACCTGCGCAAGCGGGTGCGCTCCTACTTCACGGCGTCCGAGACCCGCACCCGGATCGGGGAGATGGTGGGGCTCGCATCGTCGGTCACCGGCATCGAGTGCGCGACCCCGCTCGAGGCCGAGGTCCGGGAGCTGCGCCTGATCGCGGAGCACAAGCCGAGCTACAACCGGCGTTCGCGCTTCCCCGAGAAGGTCACATTCGTCAAGCTGACCCGCGAGCCGTGGCCGCGGCTTTCCCTGGTGAAGCGGGTCCTCGACGACGACGCCGACTACCTCGGCCCGTTCGCCTCCCGGACCGCCGCCGAGAGCTGTCTCGCGGCGCTCCACGAGACGTTCCCGATCCGGCAGTGCTCGGACAAGTTCGGACGTCACCCGTCCCGCTCCGCGTGCGTCCTCGCCGAGCTCGGCCGGTGCCTCTCGCCGTGCGACGGGAGCGTCGACGCCGGCACCTACGCGGCGGTCGTCCGCCAGCTGCGCGACGCCCTGTTGCGGCATCCTGACGACGTCGTCGAGCTGGTCAACGCCAAGATGGCGGCCCTCGCCGAGCAGGAGCGCTTCGAGGAGGCCGGCGTCCACCGCGACCGGCTCGCGTCGTTCGTGCGGGCGGCTGCGCGGACCCAGCGACTGACGTCGCTCACCCGGTGCCCCGAGGTGGTCGCCGCCCGCCGCGAGGAGGATGGTCGGTGGTCGGTCCACGTGGTGCGGTACGGCCGGCTGGCCGCCGCGGGGGTGATCCCCGACGGCGTCGAGGCACAGGCCTACGTCGCGCAGCTCCGGGCGTCGGCCGAGACCGTCGTGCCGAGCGTCGGTCCGATCCCGGCAGCGACGGCCGAGGAGTCGGAGAAGATCCTGCGCTGGCTCGAGCTGCCCGGGGTGCGGCTGGTCGAGATCGACGGCGAGTGGACCTGTCCGGTCCGCGGGGCGGCACGCTCGGCGTAGCCACTTCACATGTTCATTGCACACATTCATTGCACATATTTCACTGCGCATATCCTTGGCCAATGATCACCGCCATCGTCTTCGTGAAGGCCGACGTCGCCCGGATCCCCGAGGTCGCCGAGGCGATCGCCGCGCTCGACGGAGTCAGCGAGGTCTACTCGGTGACCGGTCAGATCGACCTGATCGCGCTCGTTCGCGTCCGCCGCCACGAGGAGATCGCGGCGGTGGTCGCGGACCAGCTCAACAAGGTGCCCGGCGTCGTCGGCACCGAGACCCACATCGCCTTCCGCGCCTACTCCAAGCACGACCTGGAGTCGGCGTTCTCCCTCGGTCTGGACTGAGCGAGGACGTCGCGCCTCAGCGAGTGACCCGGGTGGTCGGCGCGCTCGTCTTCTTGACGGTCGTGTAGCCGGCCAGCGTCCCTGTCACTACGACGGAGATCCGCTTGCCCCTGGCCGTCCGGGGGATCACCAACGTCTGCTGGCTGCCCTTGGGGCCCGTCACCAGGTTGGTGCCGACCTTCCAGCGGTAGGCCAGCTTGGCTCCGGTAGGTCCCCAGTAGCCGGGGCTGGCGATGAGCGTCTGTCCGACCCTCGCCGAGCCGCGGATCGTCGGCTTCGCCGACGTCAGCTCGCCTGGCACGACGGCGGTTGTCGGCGCGCTCTCGATCGCCCGCGTCGTGTAGCCCGACCTACGGCCGGTCACCTTGAGCACGATCGGCTTGCCGACGGCGGCTGCGGGGACGGTCAGGGTGCTGCCGTTCTCCTGGATGAGGGTCGATCCCGCGTACCACTGGAAGGTCAAGGTGGAGCCGATCGGATCCCAGTCCGTCACCGTGCCGGTCAGCCGCTGGCCGACCTGCGGGGTGCCGGTCACCATCGGCGTCGCCCCGGGCATGGTGGCTCCCAGGATCGTGACTGCAGGACTCTCCTGGGGGTCCGCACCGAACCCTGGCTTCACGCCGGTCACCACGACCGTCATCGCGGACCCGACGTCCTCGGCGCGAACGGTGTAGTCGGCGTACGTCGCGCCCGGGACCACGCTGCCGTTGCGCTTCCACTGGTAGCTGTAGCGATCGGGCGTCGGCGACCAATCGGTGCCCGGGTCTGCCGTCAGCGTGTCGCCGTACTCGGGGACCCCGTCCGCAACGATCGTCGGGGTGTCGGTGTCCGTCCACTCCTGCAACCCGATCGGCCCGTAGGGCTCGCTGAGGAAGGGCCGGCCGGTGAAGTTGATCCGCTTCGCGGTCGCCTCCACGGTGATCGTCTTCCCGGCCTGTGCGGCCGTCAAGGTCAGCGTCTGCGCGGTCGCGCCGGCGATCCTGGAACCGTCCGCGAGCCAGCGCCACCCCCACGAGTCCTCCCGCGGCACCGTGTGGCCGACCTGGGCGCTCAGGGTGTCGCCGACGAGCGGCGGACGACCGGACACTCCCGTGATCGTCGGGGCTTCGCCCTCGGCGAACGTTCCGTAGGCGATCTTGGTGGTGACGTACCACGTCTCGGACTCGCCGGTCGACGGGAACGTCTCGTAGCGACGACCGTCGGCGACACCCGTGACCAGGCAGATGAGTACCTTCCCGTAGTCGACTGCGGACGGCACGTAGGCCTGCCGGTCCGCGTCGGGGATCGCCTCCCACACCGCCATGTTGCCCACGAACGAGTTGGACTCGAAAGCCCGGTACCACCGGAATCGGAGCTCCACCTGCCCGTTGGACGGGGAGCGCCAGCCGTTGCCCGGGCTGTCGTAACGCTCGATCACGTCGGTCGACGGAATCGGGTCGTAGACGATGGCGTTGCCGACGCCGCGGATCCCGGCGATGACCCCGCCCTGATGGACCGGGTTGGGCTCGACGCCGGTGCCCGCCGCGCAGGACGCGCCCAGCCGGACCCTGTCCAGCAGGGCGACCGAGTCGAGATCGCCGTTGGCCCAGTCGCTCACGACGATGTCGATGACCTCGTCACCTCCGGCGAGGTCGAGCGGGACCCGCGCGGTGTCCCTCGTCGTCACGCTGTTGAGTGCCGTCGCCTCCGCGAGCCAGGGCTCCTCGGCCGTGCCCGGGATCGGGTCCTGCGGGTCGCCGGGGTGATGCCAGTAGTCGACGGCGTTCGCGGTGTAGGGCATCGGCCGAGCCGGTCGCGCTGCCTGGTTGATGTATCCCCAGCCGGCGTTGTTCGCGTACTCGACCGGCTTGCCGCCGACCAGCTCCCCGCGCTTGGTGATGCTGACGGCATCGCCCCGGCGGATCTCGGGGTCGTAGGTGTAGGTGTGGACCGGCTCCTCGGTGCCGAGTGCGAAATCGACGAACAGGCAGCCGGCCGTGACCGACTCGTCGACGGTGAGGCTGAGCGTGGAGCTGTCCGCCGCTCCGTCGTCACCACGGTCGGTGCTCAGCTGGGCGTCGGGGTCCGGGTTGCTTGGAAACACCGACGAAGCGTTCCCGGTCGAGAGCACGTAGTAGTCCGCGCCGGCCGACGGGAAGTCGTCGAACGGCTTCGATGACACGGCACCGCTGCCGATGACGGACGCGGTGACGCCGCTGGGCAGCCCCAGCGCCGCACTCGGGTTGGGAGCCGCAGCGGTGGCGACCGGAGCCGACCCCACGGCAGCGAGCGAGCTGACGAGAACTGCCCCGACGACAGCCAGAACCCCACGATGCGACGTCAACATTTCCTCCGGTGAGTAGTCCCCGCACTGGGAGCCTCAGCGGTCCGCCCTTCGGGCCGGCTCCCGCCGCGACGGTAAAGGAAATCCGGGCACCGGCGGCAGCAGCGGTCAGGCAGAAGCGCGTAGTCCATTAGGGCTAGATGGCTAAGTCCAGGATTCGGGTACGGCGCCCCGCTGGCCGTAAAATCCGTGGGTGAACACCTTGCTGGCCGACATCTGGCTCGATTCGCTCGGCTGGGGCGGGAGCGCGCTGCTCGTCTACTCGCTGCTCCAGCAGCGGGTTCTCCGGTTCCGCACGCTCAACCTGGTCGCCGGAGCCGTGCTGATCGCCTTCAACGCGATCCTCGGCGTCTGGCCGATGGTCGCTCTCAACGCGGTGACGAGCGCGATCAACCTCTGGTTCATCGTGCAGCTCCGCCGGCAGCGGCACGACGCGGCGTCGTTCGAGGTGATCGAGGTCGGCCTCGACGACCAGTACCTACGCCACGTTCTCGACACCCACGCCGACGACATCAGGCAGCACCAGCCGACGTTCGCGGGGCGGGCGCTCCCGGGCCAGGAAGCGTTCGTCATCGCCAAGGGTGACGAGACGGTCGGCGTCGTCGTCATCGAGGGCGAGGGCGACACCGCCCACATCCGTCTCGACTACGTGACGCCGCGGTACCGCGACTTCACGCCCGGCGAGTTCGTCTGGCGCCGCAGCGACCTCTTGTGCGCCCGCGGCTACCAGCGGGTGGTGACGTCGCCCCGGATCGTGGCGCCCTACTACGACAAGATCGGCTTCCGCCCGAGTGGCGATGTGTTCGTGCTCGACCTCGACAATCAGGACGACGCAGCGGCCACCCAGCGGTCCAGCGTGGTCTGAGCGGCACCTGAGTCGATCGCCTCGGCGGCCCGGGCGATGCCCGCGGCGAGCGATTCGTGCACGTCGGCGCCGGGCGCGTCGTAGACGGCCAGCCCCGCTCCCGCGTTGAGGAGTACGGCGTCGCGCACCGCGCCGGTCTCCCCCGCCAGCAACCGCCGTACGACGGCCGCGTTGTGCTCGGCGTCCCCACCGCGCAGCGCGTCCCTGTCCGCGCGCGGCAGACCGAGCGCGGCCGGGTCGACCGAGGTGCTGGTGACCTCTCCGGCGTGGGCGACCCACACCGCCGACGTGGTGGTCGTCGTGAGCTCGTCGAGGCCGTCGTCGCCCCGGAAGACCCATGCATCGACACCCCGGGCCGCGAGCACGCCCGCCATCACGGGCGCGACCCTCGAGTCTGCGCAGCCGACCGCGCGTGCTTGCGCGTGGGCCGGGTTGGTGAGCGGGCCGAGCATGTTGAACGTCGTACCGATGCCGAGCTCGCTGCGCGCCGGGCCGGCGAACCGGAGGGCCGAGTGGAAGGTCTTGGCGAAGCAGAACGTGATGCCGGCCTCCTCAGCGACGGCCGCCACCCGGTCGGCGGGGAGGTCGAGCCGGATGCCGAGCACCCGCAGCACGTCGGCCGAGCCCGACTGGGAGCTGGCCGACACGTTGCCGTGCTTGACCACCTTGGCGCCCGCCCCGGCCGCCACGATCGCGGCCATGGTGGAGATGTTGACCGACATCGAGCGGTCGCCCCCGGTGCCGACGACGTCGAGCAGCCGGCCGGCGACCTTGATCGGCGTGGCGGCGGCGTACATCGCGTCGACCAGGCCGGTGACCTCCGCGACGGTCTCGCCCTTGGCCCGGAGCGCGACGGCGAAGCCGGCGATCTGGGCGTCGGTCGCCTCACCGGCGAGGATCTCGCCGGTCGCCCACGCGACCTGTGCCGAGGTCAGCTCGGTGCCGGCGACCAGCGCGCTGAGGACCTCCGGCCAGGTGTGACCGGCCGCGGTGCTCATCGGGCTAGGCCGGGACGCGCGACCGCAGCAGCGAGATGACCGCTTCGGCGAGCTGGATCGGGTCGATCGGGTGCGGCACCGCGGCGTCGGCGCGCGACCAGGTCGCGAGCCACGCGTCCTGCGGGCGGCCGGTCAGCACCAGCAGCGGCGGGCAGTGGTAGATCTCGTCCTTGAGCTGCTTGGCGATGCCCATGCCGCCGGCCGGGACCGCCTCGCCGTCGAGGATCGCGAGGTCGATGTGGCCGGCGTCCATGTTCTGGATCACGACCGGCTCGGTCGCCACCTCGACGTACTCCACCTCGGGCAGGTCCGGGTGGGGTTGACGTCCCAGCGCCAGGATCACCTGCTCGCGGGTGTGCACGTCGTCGCTGTAGACGAGGACCTTGAGTGCCTTGGTATCGGTCACCTGCGGGATGTTACTCGGACCGTGTTGACTGGCGCTCGAGGCGGTCCAGGCGCCGGTCCTCGCGCTCGGCCTCCTGCACCGACGCGCGCACCCACTGCACGAAGAGGACGACGAAGAAGATCAGCCCGACCAGGTCGCCCGCGCCCCATAGGATCCCGCCGGCCAGCTCCTGGTCGGCGCGCGGGTCGGGCAGCCACGCCCCCATCGGGCCGTCGTGCAGGGACGGGTAGTGGTCACCGCCGATCAGCGCGGTCTGCCCCATGATCGTGACCCCGAGGAACGCGTGGAACGGCAGCGTGAGCACGGTCAGCAGCACCCGGAACGGGTGCGCGACCCGCCCGGGAAGCGGGTCGACCCCGACGATCGGCCAGAAGAACAGGGCGCCGACGGCGACCAGGTGCACGTGCATCAGCTCGTGGACGTAGGCGTTCGACAGCGACGCGTCGTACCAGCCGGTGAAGTAGAGCGCCCACGGTGAGACGACGTACAGGAGGAACGCCAGCGGCGGGAACGACAGCACCTTGGCGACGCGGGAGTGGAGCACGGCGAGCAGCCACCGCCGTGGCGGCTTCGGAAGGGTCCGCAGCGCCAGGGTGACCGGCGCGCCCAGGGCGAGCGACAGCGGCACCACCATCGACAGCACCATGTGCTGAGCCATGTGCACGCTCAGCAGCACCGTGTCGTAGGCAGCGATCCCCGAGGACGTCGCGAGGTAGAAGGCCACCATCCCGACGCCCCAGGCGATCGATCGGCCGACCGGCCACCGGTCTCCCCGCTTGAGCAGCGCCCGCACGCCGAGGGCGTAGAGACCCGTGGACCACACCGTCACCACGAGGGGCAACGGGGCGAGCGTCCACTCGGTCACGAGGGTCGCCCAGGAGAGCTGGTCCACGCACTGACGGTACGACCTCGCGACACCCCGTCCGTTTCCTGGGGGTCGAGGAGACGTCGGGGCCCACTATCGACATAATGAACCCCGTGGCGACCACAGCAACGGAATCTCTCCCGGCCTCGCGACTGCACGGCCAGCACGACCGACCCAGCATGGTCGCCGTCGGCACCATCATCTGGCTCTCGAGCGAGCTGATGTTCTTCGCGGCCCTGTTCGCCGCGTACTTCACGATCCGCTCGGTGAGCCCGGACATGTGGGCCGAGAACACCGACCTGCTCAACGTGCCGTTCGCGTCGATCAACACCACGATCCTGGTGCTGTCGTCGTTCACCTGCCAGCTGGGTGTCTTCGCCGCTGAGCGCGGCCAGGTCAGCCGCAAGGGTTCGATGCTCGACGTGGGCGGCTGGGGCCTCCGCGAGTGGTTCATCCTCACCTACATCATGGGCGCCATGTTCATCGGCGGGCAGGCGCTGGAGTACGCCGAGCTCATCCACGAGGGCGTCACCATCCCCCACGACGGCTACGGCACGATGTTCTACCTGACCACGGGCTTCCACGGCATCCACGTGACCGGCGGTCTGATCGCGTTCCTGTTCGTCCTCGGCCGGACCTACCTCGCCAGGCGCTTCACCCATGAGCAGGCGGTCAGCGCGATCGTCGTGTCCTACTACTGGCACTTCGTCGACGTGGTGTGGATCGGCCTGTTCGCCACGATCTACCTGGTGAAGTGACGGCCGTGACAGTGACAGCCGCGACATCGCCGCCGAAGAGTGATGGCAAGAGTTGTCCGTCCCTGACCCGCAAGGACTGAATGTGCACCTCCTGAACCGCTCCGCCGGCCGCCTGTCGCGGCACCGTCGCGGACCGATCGCCGGCCTCGTCGTACTCCTGCTCGGGCTGCTGCTGACCGGCGGTCTCTACGCCGCGTTCGCGCCTGCGCAGGCCGACTCGTCCCTGAGCCAGGAAGAGCTGGTCAAGGACGGTCGCGAGCTGTTCATCGTCGGCTGCGCGTTCTGCCACGGCCAGAACGGCGAGGGCGTCCTCACCCAGGGCGGCGACCAGTACGGTCCCGCGCTGACCGACGTCGGCGCGGCAGCCGTCGACTTCCAGGTCGGCACCGGCCGGATGCCGATGGCAACCCCCGGCAACCAGGCGCCGCGCAAGGAGGTCGTCTACACCGACGACGAGATCGCGGCGCTCTCCGCCTACGTCGCCAGCCTCGGCACCGGCCCCGCAGTCCCCGACGCGGAGCTCTACGACCCCGAGACCCTCTCGGACGAGGAGTACGACGAATACGTCACCCGCGGCGGTCAGATCTTCCTCGCCAACTGCACGGCCTGCCACAACTTCGAGGGATCCGGCGGCGCGATGCCGCGCGGCGGCTACGCCCCCAAGATCCGCGGCGTCGACCCCAAGCACATCTACGAGGCGATGCTGACCGGCCCGCAGTCGATGGACACCTTCTCGGACGGCAACATCCCGCCGGACGACAAGAAGGCGGTCATCGCCTATCTCGACACGCTCAACGAGGCGCCGGACTATGGCGGCTTCACCCTCGGTGGGCTCGGCCCCGTGAGCGAGGGCCTGATCACCTGGCTGGTCGGGATGGGCCTCCTGGTCGGGTTCGCGGTGTGGATCGCCGCCCAGACGACGCGCACGAGCAAGAAGAAGGACGGGGCTGACGCGTGACCGACCCTCACGGCACCATCGAACCGGCCGACGACCACAACGACGGCCATGGCGGCGCACTCGTCCCTGACGAGCCGATCGCCAACCCGGGCATGCCGGAGCACCTGCCGCGGCCGACCGACGTCGACCCGGCGAAGGAGAAGCGTGCCGAGCGCCAGGTGGCCGCGCTGTTCGGCCTCTCGGCGATCTGCACCGTCCTTTTCGCGGTCTCCTACTTCACCTTCGACGTCGGCGACAACTGGCACGTCGTCGGTGGCCTCGGCGCCTCCACGGTCGCGCTCGGCTTCACCCTCGGCATGTCGATGCTCTTCATCGGCGTCGCGATCATCCACTGGGCCCGCAAGCTGATGGGCGACCACGAGCTGGTCGAGATGCGCCACCCGGCGTACTCCGAGGAGGTCGACCGCGTCCGGGCGCTCGACGACCTCAAGACCGGCTTCGAGGAGACCGGCATCGCCCGCCGGCCGCTGATCGTCAGGTCGGCGCTCGGCTCCCTCGCGCTGCTCGGCGTCCCCGCGGTGATCCTGCTCAGAGACCTCGGCACGCTGCCCGGCGACAAGCTCGAGCACACGATCTGGGGCCAGGGCGGCCGCACGATCAAGGTCATCGAGGACGGCGAGGAGGTCGAGGTGGTCGTCCCGAAGATGCGGATCTCCCGCGACGCCATCGGCACCCCGATCCTCGCCTCGGACCTGGAGATCGGCGACCTCGTCAACGCCCAGCCCGAGGTGCTGTTCAACCCTGAGCGCTATCACGTCGACCACGCAGAGGTCGAGGGCTCCGCTCTTCAGACCCACAAGAGCAAGGCGTCGCTGATCCTGCTCCGGATGGAGCCGGCCGACATCACGCCGGGCAAGGGCCGCGAGGACTGGGACGTCAACGGGATCGTCGCCTACTCCAAGATCTGCACCCACGTGGGCTGCGCGATCTCCCTCAACGAGCGCACCACCCACCACCTGCTCTGCCCGTGCCACCAGTCGACGTTCGACATGGCCGACTCGGGCAGGGTCATCTTCGGCCCAGCCGGCCGGCCGCTGCCGCAGCTCCCGATCGAGATCGACGAGCAGGGCTACCTGGTCGCCCAGAGCGACTTCCTTGAACCGGTCGGACCGAGCTACTGGGAGCGCGACTACGACCGCGACCGCTTTGGGGAAGGTGAATGACGATGAAGAGCGCTGACGTCGCATCGACGAACGGCACCGAGCCGGCGACCCCGAAGCGGAGCGCCAAGGCAGCCGGCGCGGTCGCCACCTGGGCCGACGACCGGCTCGGGCTCGCCAAGGCGACGAAGGGCATGTCGCTGCGCAAGGTGTTCCCGGACCACTGGTCCTTCATGCTGGGCGAGATCGCGCTCTGGAGCTTCGTCGTCCTGCTGCTCACCGGCGTGTTCCTCACGCTGTTCTTCGACCCGAGCATGACCGAGGTTCACTACAACGGGTCCTACGACCCCTTGCGCGGCGTCCCGATGTCGCGGGCTATGGCGTCCACGCTGGAGATCTCCTTCGACGTCCGCGGTGGCCTGCTCATGCGGCAGATGCACCACTGGGCCGCGATGATCTTCATCGCCGCGATGATGATCCACCTGCTCCGCGTCTATCTCACCGGCGCGTTCCGCAAGCCGCGCGAGATCAACTGGATCATCGGCTGCACACTGCTGCTGCTCGGCACCATCGAGGGCTTCACCGGCTACTCGCTCCCCGACGACCTGCTCTCCGGCACCGGCGTCCGGGCGGCCGACGGCTTCATGAAGGCCAGCCCGGTCGTGGGCAGCTACATGTCGTTCTTCCTGTTCGGCGGAGAGTTCCCGGGTGACCAGATCATCCCGCGCTTCTACGCCATGCACATCTTGTTGATCCCCGGCATCCTGCTGGCGCTGATCACGTTCCACCTGATCCTGGTCGTCTACCACAAGCACACGCAGTGGCCCGGGCCCGGCAAGACCGAGGAGAACGTCGTCGGTCCCCCGCTGATGCCCATCTACATGGCCAAGGCGGGCGGCTTCTTCTTCATCGTGTTCGGCGTGACCACGCTGCTCGGTGGCTTGTTCACGCTCAACCCGGTGTGGAAGTACGGTCCCTACGACCCGTCCAAGGTGACCGCGGGATCCCAGCCCGACTGGTACATGGGCTGGCCCGACGGCCTGCTCCGGATCATCCCCGCGTGGGAGACCCACCTGTGGGGTTTCACCGTCTCGTGGAACATCATGCTGCCCATCTTGCTGATGCCGCCACTGATGCTGATGGTGCTGATCGCCCTGCCGTTCCTCGAGGCGTGGATCACCGGCGACAAGCGCGAGCACCATCTGCTCCAGCGGCCGCGCAACGCCCCGACGCGGACGGCGATCATGGCCGCGCTGATCACCTTCTACGGCCTCTCCTGGGCCGCGGGCGGCAACGACATCATCGCGATCAAGCTGCACCTGAGCATCAACCAGATCACCTACTTCATGCGCGGCGCCGTCATCATCGGCCCGATCATCGCCTACGTCATCGCCCGGCGCTGGTGCATCTCGCTCCAGCGGCACGACGAGGGCAAGTTGCTGCACGGCTACGAGTCGGGCGTCCTCGTCCGCTCGCCCGACGGCGGCTACTCCGAGAAGCACCTGCCGATCAGTGAGACCAAGGCCTACATCCTCACCGCGGCCCGTGACCGTGAGGAGGTCTACTCCTCCAACGGTGCGGCCGACGAGGCGGGCGTGGCCGCCCCCGGCGGCAAGGTCTCCGAGGTGGCCAACAAGGTCCGGAGCAAGCTGTCGGAGATGATGTACGCCGACAACGTGCAGAAGCCGACCGCCGAGGAGCTGCACGAGGCGCAGCACCACGCCGAGCACGAGCTGCACGAGCTGGAGCACCAGATCTCGACCGGCCCCAACAAGCACGGCCCGATCTCAGACCACTGAGTCGGTACGACGAAGGCCCGCCCCCTCTGTCAGAGGGGGCGGGCCTTCGTGTTGGTCAGGGTCGGGTCAGACCGCAGACCCGGTCTTGTAGTCCGACCAGTCGATGTTCCAGTCGCCGTATCCGTTGTCCGGCTCCATCGGCCGGTCGGTGCCGGTGTACTCGACCACGTCGCCGCGCAATGTCATCGCGTAGAGCCAGGCGGCGTTGTCGGTGCTCATGCCGGTGCAGCCGTGGGACACGTTGGCGTAGCCCTGGGAGCCCACCGACCACGGAGCGGCGTGGATGAACTCACCAGAGTTCGTCACCCGCATCGCCCACTGCACGTCGTCGATGTCGTAGGCCTCGGAGCCGGTGATGCCGACGGTCTCGGAGTTCATCCGCTTGGATACGAACTTCTCCATGATCACCTTGACGCCCGACCGGGTCGTGAACGCGGGCTGCTCGCCAGTCGTGATCGGGATGGTGCGCAGCAGCGATCCGTTGGAGTAGACCTTCATCTGGTGGGTCTGCGCGTTGACCTTGTAGATGTGGACGTCGCCGACGCGGAAGTCGAGCTCGCGATCTTCCTGGCCGTAGATCCCGCCGCCCGCATCGACGCCGTTGATGTCGATGTCGGCGTGGATTTCGGTGCCGGCCTGCCAGTACTTCTTCGGCCGGTAGTGGACCTCGGTGGAGCTGACCCAGTGCCAGGTGCCCTGCTGAGCCGGCGTGGTGGTCACGTGCATGTTGCGCTCGAACGCCGCCTGGTCGGTGACCGGGATGTCGAACGTGACGACCACCGGCATGCCTGCGCCGACAGTCTCGCCGTCGAGCGGCGCCACCGACGGATAGGTCTGCTGGTCGAGGCTCAGCGCCTCGGTGGTGAAGTTGGACGTGCTGCGCACGGTCTCGCCGTCGGTGCCCTTGGCGACCGACTTCACGGTGTAGGTGACGCCCGGCTCGAGCCGGTCATCGGCGATCCAGTGCAGGTTGTCGGCGGAAAGGGTGCCGGGGAGCTCTCCGGCCGCCTGGGTCACGGTGACCTTGGACAGCTTGCCGTTCTCCGCCGTCACCGACAGCACCTTGTCGACCGGGACGTTGGTCGCACCCTTCTTGACGCTCACCTTGAGCTTGGCCGGGTCGGCCTCCGATGCGGCGTCCGTAGCGTCCGACGCGGCGTCGTCGTCACCGACGCCCGCCGCCGACATGGCGTCCTCGGCCGCGCTGCATCCGCTCAACAGCAAGGCGGTGACGGCCAGCGCTGCGAGGCCGCGATGGGTCGCGGGTCGAACGCGGTGGGTCGGCAGGGCATGCATGCTGATCGGAGTCTTTCTGCAGGTGGGCGTGGGGCGGCAGAAGGCCGCTAAAAAGGGTAACCCGCGCCCCAACCCACAAACGCCATCCACGACGTTGGGAAAATCACGCGTCGCCCAGGCAACCCGACAGGCAGCCGGCGCGTGCCCAGCACCACATCAGCCAGGGAGCCGCCAGACAGCCCTCGGTCCGCCGACGTCACCTGCGCGCGCGGCAGCGTGTCGCACTGCGGCGTAGCCGCACGGTGCGACGCCCGCAGGGCCGAGCTTGCGAGGCCCTGTGCGGCGAGCATCGTCTGCGACACGCTCGCGCAATCCAACTCAGTGCGCGTGCTCTCCGCGGTAGTACTCGAAGATCCAGCCGGAGAGAGCCAAGACGCCGAGCGCCATGCCGAGCACCATCAGCCACCATTGGAGCATCGCCAGGGCGAGCACGATCAGACCCAGCGTGCACGCGCACCAGAACGGCCACCAGGAGTACGGCGGGAAGAATCCGAGCTCACCTGCGCCGTCGGCGATCTCTCCGTCGGTGCGGTCCTCCGGACGGGCGTCCATCCGCTTGGCGTGGAACCCCAGGTAGAGGGTGACCATCGCGGTCAGCAGCGTGGTCATCACCAGCGCGGACGTACCCGTCCAGTCGGCGCACTCCGCCGCGTTGCAGTCGCTCGCGGCGTCGGTGATCAACCAGTACGCCGGCGTCACCAGCACCAGGAAGACGGTGGTGATGCCGAAGAACCAGGCCTCGACCCTCATCAGACTTCGTCCTCCGTGTCGTCGTGACGGTAGCTGTGGCTGTCGGGGTCGCCTGCATCCTTCTTGGCCTTCGCCTGGGCCACGTGCTCCTCGCGCCCGCGGGCGTCCGGGGCGTCGACCGCCGCGGAGGTGGCCTCCTTCGGGTTGGCGTCGAGCTCGATCGCAGCGATCTCGGGGTGGTGCAGGTCGAAGGCAGGCGACTCCGAGCGGATCCGCGGGATGCTGTGGAAGTTGTGGCGCGGCGGCGGGCAGCTCGTGGCCCACTCGAGCGAGCGGCCCCAGCCCCACGGGTCGTCGACCCCGACGTCCGGCGACTTGCGCGTGATCCAGACGTTGTACATGAACGGCAGCATCGAGGAGGCGAGGATGAACGCGCCGACCGTCGACACCTGGTTGAGGACGGTGAATCCGTCTCCCGGCAGATAGTCGGCGTAGCGCCGAGGCATGCCCTCGATCCCCAACCAGTGCTGGACGAGGAACGTGGTGTGGAAGCCGATGAACAGCAGCCAGAAGTGGATCTTGCCGAGCCGCTCGTCGAGCATCTTGCCGGTCAGCTTCGGCCACCAGAAGTAGAAGCCGGCGAACATCGCGAACACGACGGTCCCGAAGACGACGTAGTGGAAGTGGGCCACCACGAAGTAGGAGTCGGAGACGTGGAAGTCGAGCGGCGGGCTGGCCAGGATGACGCCGGTCAACCCACCGAACAGGAAGGTCGTCAGGAACCCGACCGACCACAGCATCGGTGTGTCCAGGCGCACCGATCCGCCCCACATGGTGCCGATCCAGTTGAAGAACTTCACGCCGGTCGGGACGGCGATCAGGAACGTCATGCCGGAGAAGAACGGGAGATTGACGGCCCCGGTGACGAACATGTGGTGAGCCCACACCGCCACGGACAGGATCGCGATTCCCATGGTCGCACCCACGAGTCCGATGTAGCCGAACAGCGGCTTGCGGCTGAAGACCGGCAGGATCTCGGAGATGATGCCGAAGAACGGCAGGGCGATGATGTAGACCTCGGGGTGTCCGAAGAACCAGAACAGGTGCTGCCACAAGATGGCGCCACCGGTGGACGTGTCGAAGACGTGGGCACCGAGCTGGCGGTCGGCCTCGAGCGACAGCAGCGCACCGGCGAGGACCGGGAACGCGATCAGCACGAGCAGGCTCGTGATGAGGACCGTCCAGGTGAACATCGACATCCGGAACATGGTCATGCCGGGGGCACGCATGCAGATGATCGTGGTGATGAAGTTGACCGCGCCGAGGATGGTGCCGAGACCCGCCATCCACAGACCCATGATCCACAGGTCACCACCGACGCCGGGGCTGTTGATCGCGTCGGACAGTGGCGTGTAGGCGAACCAGCCGAAGGACGCCGCGCCGTCCGGCGTGAGGAAGCCGGCACCCGCGGTAAGGCCGCCGAAGAGATAGAGCCAGTAGCTGAACATGTTGAGCCGCGGGAACGCGACATCAGGCGAACCGATCTGCAGCGGCATGACGGCATTGCCGAAGGCGAAGAACAGCGGCGTCGCGAACAGCAGCAGCATGATCGTGCCGTGCATCGTGAACAGCTGGTTGTAGGTCTCCTCGTTGACGACCTGGCTGCCCGGGTAGGCCAGCTCGGACCGGATGATGAGGGCCATGATGCCCGCCGCCACGAACCACACCATGGCGGTGACGAAGTAGAGGTTGCCGATCACCTTGTGATCGGTCGTGGTCATGACCCGCACCAGCAGCTGGCCGAGCGGCTTGCGCTCGGAGAGCTCCGCGGAGCGGGCGGCGGTGGCGGTCACTCGCCCTCCTCAGGGGTCTCGTTCAGGTCCTCGAGGACCGGAGTCTCGGAGTAGGCGCCGCCCACCACGGGCTCTTCGCTCACGTGGTCGGGGTCGCTCGCCAGCTCGGCGAGGTAGGCGTCGTAGTCGTCCTGGGTGACGATCTCCACGTTGAACAGCATCCGCGAGTGGTAGGCACCGCACAGCTCGTAGCACTTGCCCACGAAGGTGCCGGTCTCGGTCGTGGTCACCTGGAACTTGTTGTCGCGGCCTGGTACGACGTCCATCCGCATCGCGAACGCCGGAACTCCGAAGTCGTGGATCACGTCCGGGCTGTAGAGGTCGAACTGGACGATGCTGTCGACCGGGAGCACGAGCGTGGGCATGTCCGAGCCGGTGCCGGCGACGAAGACGTTGGTGCCGTCGGGTGTGTCGACCGATTCGGGATAGTTGAAGGTCCACTGCCACTTCTGGCCGACGACCTTCACCGTCACGTCGGGGTCATCGACCATCTCCAGCATGGTGTTCTGCACGCGCACCGTGTGCGAGAAGAACACGACCACCATGATGATCGGGAAGATCGTGTAGAAGATCTCGACCGGCAGGTTGTAGCGCGTCTGCACGGGGACCTCGTCGTCGCTGCGCCGCCGGAAGTACCAGACCGCGCCCAGGATGAGAGCCCAGGTGACGACGCCCGTCGCCAACGCGGCGATCCAGGCGCCCTGCCACAGGTGCAGGTTGTCCTGCCCCTGCTCGGTCACCGGGTTCGGCATGCCGAGCCGGCCCGCCTCGGTGTCGTCAGAGCAGCCGGTCAACGCCAGTGCGAGTACGACGACGCCGGCCAGCACGGCTGCACGGCGCAGGCGCCGGGCCGTTCCACCCGTGCGCTCGGGGTGCCTCAAGCCCACGAACGAGCCTTCCTCTCGACGGTCACAACTCGTGAGAACACTATCGGAACGAAGCGGTCCTGAGAGCACAGGGTCTGAAACGTGGCGCCGTCTAGATTGGAAGCGTGACCAGTGCCCGCGGCTACCTCGACACGGCGTCGGCGGAGCCACTCCACCCCGCCGCGCGGGAGACGCTGGTGGCCGCGCTCGAGCGGGGCTACGCCGACCCGCGTCGGCTCCACCGGGCGGGGCGCGAGGCGCGGCTGCTCCTCGACAACGCCCGCGCGGTGGTCGCTGAGTGCCTGGGCGTGCACGCCGACGAGGTGGGCTTCACCAGCTCGGGCACCGACGCGGTCCACCGCGGGCTGCTCGGCTTGGTCCGGGCCAGGTCGGGCGACGGTGTGGTGCACAGCGCCGTTGAGCACTCCTCGGTCCTGCACGCGGTGACCTGGCAGCCCTCCCCCGCCCACGTGGCGGTCCCCGTCGACGTCGTCGGCCGGGTGGACCTCCCGGCGATGGCGGAGGCGGCGCGACGCCCCCGCGTCGCCGTTGTCGCCCTGCAGACGGCCAACCAGGAGGTCGGCACGGTCCAGCCGGTCGACGACCTCGACCTTCCCGACGGCGTGCCGCTGTTCGTCGATGCCGCGGCGTCGGTCGGGCGGCTCCCCCTGCCCACGCGTTGGTCCGCGCTGGCAGCGTCCGCGCACAAGTGGGGCGGCCCGAGCGGCATCGGCCTGCTCGTCGTACGACGTTCGGCCCGGTGGACCACCCCGTTCCCCGGCGACGACGGCGTCGACCACCTCGGGGGCGAGGCCTCGGTACCGGCGGCACTGGCCGCCGCGGCCGCTCTGCAGGCCGTGCTCACCGAGCGCGACGAGACGGGCGCGCGCCAGCACCGCCAGGTCGACCGGATCCGGGCCTGCGCGAGCGCCCTCCCGGACACCGAGGTCGTCGGGGACCCGGTCGACCGGCTCCCCCACCTGGTGACGTTCTCGGTCCTCTACGCAAGCGGCGACGAGATGGTCGCCGGCCTCGACCGGCGCGGCTTCGGCGTGGCCAGCGGCTCGGCCTGCACCGCGTCGACGCTCGAGCCGAGCCACGTCCTCGCGGCGATGGGCGCGCTGACGCACGGCAACGTCCGGGTGTCGCTGCGCCGTGACACCGCCGACGACGAGGTCGAGGAGTTCTGCGCGGCCCTCACCGACGTCGTCACCGAGATCCGCGCCGGGATCGGGCTATGAGCCCGGACGCCACCGAGATCGACTGCCGCGGACAGGTCTGCCCGGGGCCGATCATCGCGCTCGCCAAGGCGCTCCCCGGTGTCGCCGTGGGCGAGCTGCTGGCGATCGTCGCCGACGACCCGGCCGCGCGGCACGACGTGGCGGCCTGGTGCCGGATGCGCGGTCAGGAGTACGTCGGCGAGGAGCTCACCGACGGCGGGGTCCCCCGTTACGTCGTGCGACGCCTCAGCTGACGCGCGCGCAGCTCAAATAAGCTTCGCGACCTCGTCGGCGGCCTCGTCGCCGTACGACGACCGGAGCCGGTCGACGAACTCGGCGGGGGTGAACGAGTACTCCTGCGGGCCCACGGTCTCGACGACGTAGGCGGCGAGCACGCAGCCGACCTGGGCCGCGCGCTCGAGGCTGAGGCCCCAGCCGAGCGTGGCGAGGAACCCGGCACGGAACGCGTCGCCGACGCCGGTCGGCTCGACCGGGACGACGTCCTTGCAGGCCGGCACCTCGATCAGCGCCTGGCCCGTACCCATGATCCGCACACCGTCGGCGCCGAGGGTGGTCACCTGCAGACCGACCCGCGCCTGGATGTCGTCGGCGGTCCAGCCGGTCTTCTTCTCGACGATGTGCGACTCGTACTCATTGGTGATGAGGATGTCCGCGCGGTCGATCAGCTGGCGGATCAGGTCGCCGTCGCCGAACGCGAGCTGCTGCGACGGGTCGGCGACGAACCGGTACCCGCGCTGGCGGCACTCCTCGGTGTGGCGGAGCATCGCCTCGGGGTCGTCCGGCCCGACCAGGACGTACGCCGGCTCACCGACCGTGTCGACGATCGGCTTGAGCTCGATCTCCCGCGCCTCGCTCATCGCGCCGGGGTAGAACGACGCGATCTGGGCGTGGGTCGAGTCGTTGGTGCACACGAAGCGGGCCGTGTGCCTCGTCGGTGACACGTGGATGTGGTCGCAGTCGACGCCGTGTCGCTCCAGCCACGACCGGTAGTCCGCGAAGTCCTCGCCGACCGCGCCGACGAGCACCGGGCGCACGCCGAGGACGCCGAGCCCGAACGAGATGTTGCCGGCGCAGCCGCCGCGTCGTACTTCCAGGTCGTTGACCAGGAAGCTCACCGAGAGCTTGTCGAGCTGTTCCACGACGAGCGAGTCGGAGAACTTGCCCTCGAACGTCATCAGGTGGTCGGTGGCGATGGAACCCGCGATGAGCAGGGAGCCGGTGGCGTCAGTCACGACACGGAACACTACCGGCCGGTACCGCTGGGTCTACCTGCCAGTAGCGCCTACCGTCGACGCAATGAACCCGTACGAGGAGATCGAGTCCCCGTCGCAGCTCCACGCCGACTGCGAGGAGGTCAACCGTCGACTGGTCCGCGCCGCCCAGAAGGTCACCGAGACCGCTCCCAGCATCCACTTCGACGAGTTCCCCCGGGAGATCCCGAAGAAGGACATCCAGATCTCCGAGGCGACGCAGCGGCTCGCCAACGCGATGCACCTGCATCTGGATTGACGCGAAGTCGCGTCAGTTGAAGCTGTCGCCGCAGGCGCAGGAACCCGTGGCGTTGGGGTTGTCGATCGTGAAGCCCTGCTTCTCGATCGAGTCGACGAAGTCGATGACCGCGCCGTTCAGGTAGGGGACGCTCATCCGGTCGACGACCACCGCGACGCCGTCGAAGTCGGTGACGACGTCACCGTCGAGGCTGCGCTCGTCGAAGAAGAGCTGGTAGCGCAGCCCGCTGCAGCCGCCGGGCTGCACGGAGATCCGCAGCGACAGGTCGTCGCGACCCTCCTGCGCGAGAAGGCTCTTGACCTTGCTCGCGGCCACCGGGCTCAGGTTGATCTGGTCTTCACGACGGTCCACGATCACCGGGGCGGCGACCGTCGCGGTCGCGGTGCTCGTCCCAGTCGCTGTGCTCGTCGCGGGGGCTGCTTCGGTGCCGTGGCTGTGGCCGTGGCCGCCGCATCCGCACTGGTCGCTCATGCTCACTCCAGACAAAGTTCAGGTCGTTGTCGACAGTCCCAATGGTCGCACACCCGGGGTTATTCCCCACCTTGTCGCAGGCGTGGTCGCGCTCACCAGGTCAGGACGGCCTTCACGACCTTGCCGGCGGTCGTGTCCGCGATCGCGTCCGCGATCTGCTCGAAGGGGTACGTCGTCACCAGCTGATCGACGTCGAACGCACCTTCCGCCCGCCTGCGGATGAGCTCCGGGATCATCTGCAGCGGATCACTGTCGCCCTCGACCGACGATCGGACGATCTTCCCCGACTGCAGCAGGTCGATCGCGTCGATCGGATACTCCGGCGCACCCAGCCCGAGCGCGACCAGCGTCCCGCGGGAGCGCAGCGCGTGCTGGGCCTGCTGGACGACCGCTGCGATCGCCGTCGTGTCGATGGCATACGACGCGCCGCCACCGGTCAGCTCCGGGACCCGGTCGACTTCGGCTGGGTCGAGCGCGCGGGCGCCGTACCCTTCGGCCAGCCGGCGGCGGGCGGCCACCGGGTCGACGGCGATCACCGTGCCGACGCCCGCGCCGCAGGCGGCGGCGATGGCCGCCAGACCGACCGCGCCGGCACCGAAGACGACCAGGCTCTCGTCGGCGGTCGGGCGCAGTACGTTGAGCACGGTGCCCGCCCCCGTCTGGAACCCACAGCCGAACGGCGCCAGCAGCGCGAGATCGAGGTCCTTGGGCACGACCACGCAGTTGTCGGCGTACGCCAGTGCGTGCCGGGCGAAGCTGGACTGGCCGAAGAACGACCCGAAGACCGTTGCGTCGCCCCGGCGCATCGTCGTCGAGCCGTCGGGCCGCATGCCCATGTAGTTGAGCAGGATGTGCTGCTCGCAGTAGCCCACGTCGCCCGCCTCGCACGGACCGCACCCACGGCACGACCGGAAGCTCATGACGACGTGGTCGCCGACCTCGATCCCTTGCACCTCGGCGCCGACGGCCTCCACCACGCCGGCTCCCTCGTGCCCCATCACGGTCGGGAACATCTCCGCGGGCAGCATGGTCGGCACGGTCAGGTCGGTGTGGCACAGGCCGGTCGCCACGACCCGGACCAGCACCTCGTCGGGACGCGGGTCGTCGATCTCCACCTCCGTGAACCGGAACTCGTGGTCGGACTCGGTGAAGGGCGCCTCGGCCAGTACGACGGTCGTCTGCATGGGGGTCAATCTAGAACACGTTCTATTGAGTCGACCAGGTCCGGGCGACCCGCTGCGCAAGCAGCGCCAGCGATCCCTGAGCATCGGCGAACGCCGCGTCCTCACCGACGAGATCGACAAGGGAGTACGCCGAGTCCATCCCGAGCGCTCGCATCTCGCGAGATCCGACGAGCACCTTGCCGGCGAGCGCGATGCAGGGCCGCAGCGCCTCGGAGGCGATGCCGGCGACACCTGCTGGCACCTTCCCTGCGCGGCTGCTGAAGTCGAAGGCGCCCTCCCCGGTGATGACCAGGTCCGCCTGCCGGGCGCGGTCCGCGAGGCCGACTGCCCGCGCGACCAGCTCGATCCCGGCCTCGCGGTCGGCGCCGAGCAGGAACAGCCCGAAGCCGAGTCCGCCAGCCGCTCCGGCACCCTTCTCCAACGAGGTCCGGAAGTCGGTGACCGCGGCGAAGCCCTCGAGGACTCCGTCGATGAGCGGCATCCGCTCCTCCGCGATCCCCTTCTGCGCACCGAAGGTCCTGGTCGCACCGAACAGGCCGGTCAGCGGGCTGTCGACGTCGGTGGCGGCGACCAGGCGGGTCCCCGTCGTACGGCGCCGAGCCGGCTCGAGGTCGACGTGGCGCACTCCGTTGATGCCGAGCGCGCCGTGGTTCATCGGTACGTCGGCCGTGGCTCCCAGGGCGCCCAGCATCCCGGCACCTCCGTCATTCGTGCCGCTGCCGCCCAGCCCGACGATCACGGTGCGGGCGCCCGCGTCGATCGCCGCAGCGACGAGCTCGCCGACTCCGGCAGTGCCGGCGTGCTCGGCCCGCTCGCCACCGGTCAGCTGGCTCCCGCACGCCTGCGCGCTCTCGACGTACGCCGTGTCGCCGACGAGAAGCACCGTCGCAGGGACGGTCTCGTCGAACGGGCCGGAGACCGACTCGACGAGCAGCTCGCCACCGAGCGCGGCGTTGAGCACGTCGACGAAGCCGGGGCCGCCGTCCGACATCGGCGCGAGATCGATCTCGTCGTCGGGTGCCTGCCGTCGCCACCCCGTGGCGATCGCCTCCGCCGCCTCGACTGCGCTCAGTGTTCCGGCGAACTTGTCCGGCGCCACCAAAATCCGCATGCGGGTCATCCTCGCCGATGCCTGGGCTCGGGCCGTGGCCGCCGTCGAGATCGAGATCCGACCGATGGCGCTGCCGGCTCCGTACCTTCACAACGTTGCGCTGCTGTAGCCCGGGATCCAGCACCGCGAGCAGCCACGAATCGGCGCCCGCCCGGGCGCGGAATAGGATTCGACCATGACCACCGTCGACCTCCCGCTGCTGCCGCTCGGCCGCGGCACCGACAAGCTCTCCGAGCGTGGTGTCGAGTGTCCGGGCGATCTCCCGGCAGCCTCTGACCCCGACCTCGTGGCGCGGGCGCGCGCGGCCAAGGAGTCGCTCGGCGACAAGGTGTTCGTCCTGGGCCACCACTACCAGCGCGACGAGGTGATCCAGTTTGCCGACGTGACCGGCGACTCGTTCAAGCTCGCCCGTGATGCAGCGGCGCGGCCCGAGGCCGAGTACATCGTCTTCTGCGGCGTGCACTTCATGGCCGAGTCGGCCGACATCCTCACCGGCCCGGATCAGCAGGTCATCCTCCCCGACCTCGCCGCCGGCTGCTCGATGGCCGACATGGCGCGGATCGCGCAGGTCGAGACCGCCTGGGAGGCGATGGCGGCGGCGGGCGTCCAGGATCAGGTCGTCCCGGTGACCTACATGAACTCCACCGCTGCGATCAAGGCGTTCTGCGGACGCAACGGCGGCATCGTCTGCACGTCGTCCAACGCCGAGATGGCGCTCGACTGGGCCTACACGCAGAAGGGCCCCGGCACGAAGGTCTTCTTCTTCCCCGACCAGCACCTCGGTCGCAACACCGCGGTCCTCAAGCTCGGCCTCACCCTCGACGACTGCGTCGTGTGGAACCCGCACAAACCCAACGGCGGGCTGACGGTGGAGCAGCTGCGCGACGCGAAGATGGTCCTCTGGAAGGGCCACTGCTCGGTGCACGGCCGGTTCTCGGCCGACGTCATCGACGCCCTGCGGGCCAAGGTCGACGACCTCAACGTGATCGTCCACCCGGAGTGCCAGCACGAGGTGGTGCTCAAGGCCGACTACGTCGGGTCGACCGAGTACATCATCAAGACCATCGAGGCCGCCCCGGCCGGCACCAGCTGGGCGATCGGCACCGAGCTCAACCTGGTCCAGCGGTTGGCCAACGCCCACCCGGACAAGAACATCATGTTCCTGGACCGGAACGTCTGCTACTGCTCGACGATGAACCGGATCGACCTCCCCCACTTCGTGTGGGCGATGGAGTCGCTGGCCGAGGGCGTGGTCGTCAACCGGATCGAGGTCGACCCGCAGACCGAGCAGGAGGCGCTGGTCGCGCTGCAGCGGATGCTCGACCTGCCCGGCAAGAGCCACCGAGACTGACGAGAAGCCTGAGAAGAATTTGCGACCCATGAGCTTGTTCCGCCGTACCAAGTCCGAAGCCGTCGAGGTCGTCGAGGTCAAGCCCGGCGGCAAGGGACGCCCCACGCCGACGCGCAAGGAGGCCGAGGCGTTGGCGAAGGCCAGGGCGCGGGCGCCGCGCAACCGCAAGGAGACGGCCGCCCGGGCGCGGCAGGTGAAGTCCGAGAACAGCCGCACCATCCGCGAGGCCATGAAGGCCGGCGACGAGAAGTACCTGCTCCCCCGCGACAAGGGCCCCGTCCGGCGATTCGTCCGCGACTACGTCGACAGTCGGTTCAGCATCGTCGAGCTGTTGATCCCGCTGCTCGTCGTCACGATGATCCTCGGCTACTCCGGCAACCCGTCGCTGGTGTCGGCGAGCTATTTGGTGATGATGGCGACGTTCCTCTTCGTGATCGTCGACATGGTGGTGCTGCGGTTCCGGCTCCGCAAGGAGCTCACCCGCCGGTTCCCGGAGGAGACGCTCAAGGGCACGACCTATTACGCCGTCATCCGGTCTCTACAGATGAAGTTCATGCGGATGCCCAAGGCCAAGGTCAAGATCGGCCAGGACCTCCCCGACGACTACCGGTAGGTTCCCTCAGAGCCTCGGCGACTGCGTGAGTGCCGGGTCCGAGATGACGACCGGCGCGACCACGTCGTCGATGGCCTGAAGGGTCGACCCGTCCAGCTCGACCCCCGCGGCCTTGACGTTCTCCGTGACCTGCTCGGGGCGCGAGGCGCCGATGATCGCGGCAGCGACGTTGTCGTTCTGCAGAACCCAGGCCACGGCGAGCTGAGCGAGGCTCAGCCCGACGCCCTCGGCGATCGGGCGCAGCTGCTGCACCCGCTCCAGGACGTCGTCCTCGAGCCAGCGCGAGATCATGTCGGCGCCGCCCTTGTCGTCGGTGGCGCGCGAGCCGGCCGGCGGCGCCTGACCGGGGAGGTACTTGCCGGTCAGCACGCCTTGCGCGATCGGCGACCAGACGATCTGCCCCATCCCGAGCTCGCGGCAGGTCGGCACCACCTCGGGCTCGATCACCCGCCAGAGCAGGGAGTACTGCGGCTGGTTGGAGATCAGTGGGACCCGCAGCTCGTGGGCCAGCTCGGCGGCAGCGCGGATCTCCTCTGCCCGCCACTCCGAGACGCCGATGTAGAGCGCCTTGCCGGACCGGACGACGTCGGCGAACGCCACCATCGTCTCCTCCAGCGGCGTGCCGTGGTCGTAGCGGTGCGCCTGGTAGAGGTCGACGTAGTCGGTGCCGAGGCGGCGCAGCGAGCCGTCGATCGACTCCAGGATGTGTTTGCGGCCGAGGCCCTTGTCGTTGTGGGCACCCGGACCGGTCGGCCAGAAGACCTTCGTGAAGATCTCCAGACCCTCGCGCCGCTCACCTGCCAGCGCCGTGCCGAGGACGCTCTCGGCGGCGGTGTTGGCGTAGACGTCGGCGGTGTCGAAGGTCGTGATGCCCTCGTCGAGTGCCTGGCGGACGCAGGCCAGCGCCGCGTCCTCCTCGACCTGGGAACCGTGGGTGAGCCAGTTGCCGTAGGCGATGGCCGAAATCTTCAGGCCGCTCGCACCGAGGTTGCGGATCTCCATGTCGACGACCCTATCCAGCCCGGGAAACGGGCCCTGCGAGGATGAAGCCCATGCCCACCTCCGACGTCTCGGTCCGCGTTGCCTGGGCCCAGGACGCCGCCGCGATCGCCGCTGTCCAGCTGCGCGCCTGGCAGCACCGGTACGACGTACTCCTGCCGAGCCTGCTCGCCGAGCGCGGCCTCGATCCCGAGTCCCACGCCGCTGCCTGGCAGGCGTCGCTGAACCGTCCACCGGAGGCACGCCACCGCGCGCTCGTGGCGCTCGAGCGGGTCCGGGTGGTCGGCTTCGCGCTGACGGGGCCGGCCACGGATCCCGATACCGACCCCGCCGTCGACGGCGAGCTCCGCGAGTTCACCGTCGATCCCGACGAGATCCAGCAGGGCCATGGCTCACGCCTGCTCCAGGCTGCGGTCGACACGCTCGTGGCCGACCGCTTCACCCGCGTCATCTGCTGGCTCGACAGCACCGATGATGCCGCGCGGGCGTTCCTGACCAGCGCCGGCTGGGCGCCCGACGGTGCCAGCCGCGAGCTCGAGGACGAGTCCGGTGCCGGGACGGTCAAGCAGGTGCGGCTCCACACCGCGATCGCCTGACCGTCCCGCGCCGGTCCATCCCAACTCAAGCCGGTTGCACCGCTCCCAGGATCACCGCGACCTCGTCCGGCGTGGTCGCCGCGCCGAGCCGCGCGACCTGCTCCTTGTCGACGAAGATCTCCGCGATCCGCCGCAGCAGCTTGAGGTGGTCGTCGCCCACCGCAGCCACACCGATCACGAACCGCACCTGCTTGCCGTTCCAGTCGACCGGGTCGGCGTAGCGCACGAACGACACCGCGGTCCGCCGGATCGAGGCCTTGGCCTCGTTGGTCCCGTGCGGCAGCGCGAGCAGGTTGCCCATGAAGGTCGAGACCGACTGCTCACGGGCGTGCATCGCGGCGACGTACGACGAGTCCACGGCCTCCGCCGCGACGAGCAGCTCGCCCGCGCGGGTGATCGCGGCGTCGCGGGACTCCGCCGTGGCGTCGAGGACGATCGAGTCGGCCGAAAGGAGGCTGCCGCTCAGGTCCGGCTCCTCCTCCGGCGCGGCCGCCGACGCCGAGGAGTCCCCGTTGCGTTGCCGGATGAGCGCGACGATCTCGTCGTACGCCGGGCTGTCCATGAAGTTCTCGACCGAGACGTGCACCGCCGACGCGGAACGCAGCGCGGCGCGGTCGGTCAGGTCCTGGTGGCTGACGACCAGGTCGAAGTCGTCGGTCAGGTTGGCGATCGCCTTGTTGATCACGGTGACGTCGGTGAAGCCGGCCCCGTGGACCTTACGCCGCAGCACCGAGGCGCCCATCGCGGAGGAGCCCATGCCGGCGTCGCAGGCGAACACGATGTTGCGGATCGGGCCGGAGGTCGCGGTGGTGGCACCGACGAGCGCGGTCGACGCGATCGAGGACCGTCCCTTCATCGCCTCCATGGCGTGGGTGGCGCTGACCAGCTCGTCCTCTGCCTCGACGCTCTTGTCGGTCTTGAGGAGCAGCGCGGCCACGATGAACGATGCAGCGGCGCCGCCGATGATCGACAGGGTCACGCCGACGACGCTGCCACCCGGGGTCTGGGCGTAGACGGCGATCACGGAGCCCGGCGCCGCGGGCGCCCGCAGTCCCGTGTCGAACAGGACGTTGATGAAGATCTGCGTCATCCCGCCGGCGATCATTGCCAGGATCAGCTTGGGCTTCATCAGCACGTACGGGAAGTAGATCTCGTGGATGCCGCCGAAGAAGTGGATGATCGCAGCGCCAGGCGCCGACGCCTTGGCGAGCCCCTTGCCGAAGATCGAGTAGGCCAGCAGCAGGCCGAGGCCAGCGGCCGGGTTGGCCTCGAGGAGGAACAGGACCGACTTGCCCTGCTCGACGGCCTCGGTCGTGCCGAGCGGCGTGAGCACGCCGTGGTTGATGGCGTTGTTGAGGAACAGCACCTTGGCCGGCTCGATGAGCAGCGACGTGAAGGGCAGCAGGTCGTGGTCGACCAGCCACTTCACACCGTCTCCTGCGACGTCACTGACCCTGGTCAGGATCGGGCTCATCCCGAAGAAGCCGAACGTCGCGAGCGCCATCCCCCAGATGCCGGCGGAGAAGTTGTTGACGAGCATCTCGAAGCCCGGCCTGACCTTGCCGTCCCAGATCGCGTCGATCCGCTTCATCGTCCAGCCGCCGAGCGGCCCCATGATCATCGCGCCCATGAACATCGGGATCTCGGTGCCGGCGATCACCCCGAAGGTCGCGATCGCCCCGACCACGCCGCCGCGGGTCTCGTAGACCATCCTGCCGCCCGTGTAGCCGATCAGGATCGGCAACAGGTAGGTGATCATCGGGCCGACGATGCCGCCGCCCGCGAAGTCGCCCCAGCCGCCGATCTCGGCGACCCAGCTGTCCGGGCTGTCCCCGATGCCGATCTCGGCGAGCCAGCCCACTTCGATGAACAGGGCGGTGATGAGCCCCCACGCGATGAACGCGCCGATGTTGGGCATCACCATGTTCGACAGGAAGGTGCCGAACCGCTGGATCCGGACGCGGACGCCCCCTCCGGTTGCTGCTTGCGAAGTCGTCGTGGCCATTGCTCTGCTTCCTGCCGGGACGACGGGTGTGATGCCCGTCACGATCTGTGAATGTCTTTGTATCGCGCCCGTTTTCGTCCGTCAAGGCTTTGGAACAACAAACTCACAGATGCAATCCCACACAAATGAGGTATCGTGTCGATCGCAAGCAGGATCCGGACCAGGAGGGCACCCACCCATGAAGGCACTTCGCTTCTACGCACCCGAGGACGTGCGCGTCGAGGAGGTCGACGAGCCGACGTGCGGCCCGGACGAGGTCAAGCTGCGGGTCCGCAACTGCTCCACGTGCGGCACCGACGTGAAGATCCTCCACAACGGCCACCAGAACCTCACTCCGCCGCGGATCACCGGCCACGAGATCGCCGGCGAGGTGGTCGAGGTCGGCGCCGACGCGAACGCGATGTACGGCGCGTCCTGGGCGGTCGGTGACCGCGCCCAGGTGATCGCCGCGGTGCCGTGCGGCGACTGCTACGAGTGCCGCAAGGGCTGGATGGCGGTCTGCCAGAACCAGACCTCGGTCGGCTACCAGTACGACGGCGGCTTCGCCGAGTACATGATCGTGCCGCGGCAGGTGCTCAAGGTCGACGGCCTCAACCGGATCCCCGACAACGTCGGGTTCGCCGAGGCATCGGCCGCCGAACCGCTCGCGTGCGCCATCAACGCCCAGGAGCTGCTGGGGATCGAGGAGGGCGACACCGTCGTCGTCTTCGGCGCCGGCCCGATCGGGTGCATGCACATCCGGGTCGCGCGCGGAGTGCACGGCGCCGGCCGGGTCTTCCTCGTCGACGTCAACGCCGACCGGCTCGCGATGTCCGCAGAAGCGGTGCACCCCGACGAGGTCATCGACGGCTCCCAGGTCGACGTCGTCGAGCGGGTGCTCGAGCTCACGGACGGCCGCGGGGCGGACGTCGTGATCACGGCGACCGCAGCGAACGTCACCCAGGAGCAGGCCATCGCGATGGCCGCCCGCAACGGCCGGATCTCCTTCTTCGGAGGGCTGCCGAAGACCGACCCCTACATCCGCTGCGACTCCAACGTCGTGCACTACCGGCAGCTGCACATCCACGGCGCCAACGGCTCGGCCCCCGAGCACAACCGGCGCGCGCTGGACTACATCGCGACCGGCCAGGTGCCGGTCGCGGACCTGATCACCGAGCGGGTCCCGCTCGAGCGCGTTCTCGACGCCTTCGCCATCGTCGAGAAGGGCGCGGCGATCAAGGTCACGGTCGAGCCGTAGAACCCGTGATAGGACAAGCCCTGTGTATGCCGAGGAGCGTCAGCAGGCGATCGCGCAACTGGTGACCGAGACGGGTCGCTGGTCGGTCAACGACCTCGCCGACCGGTTCCGCGTCACCACCGAGACGGTCCGCCGAGACCTGTCCACCCTCGAGCGGATCGGGCTGGTGCGCCGGGTCCACGGCGGCGCGGTCGCCGGCGACCGCCTCGCGGTCATCGACACCGCGCTCGGTGAGCGCGACGTCGCCCACGCCGAGCAGAAGGACCGGATCGCGCAGGCAGCCCTGGCTCAGCTCCCGGCGGCCGGCGGCTCCGTGCTGCTCGACGCCGGTACGACGACGTCCCGCTTCGCCGCGGCGCTGCCGCCCGACCTGGCGCTGGTCGTGATCACCCACGCCGTTCCGGTGGCCGCCCGGCTCGCCGCGCGCGCCAACCTGGACCTGCACCTGCTGCCGGGGAGGGTCCGCCCCACCACGCAGGCGGCGGTCGGCGCCGACACGGTCGCCGCCCTCGGCGAGGTGCGCGCCGACGTCGCCGTCGTGGGCACCAACGGCCTCACCCTCGACTACGGCCTCTCGACGCCCGACATCGAGGAGGCCGCCGTGAAGCGGGCGATGGTGCGAAGTGCCCGCCGGGTCGTGGTGCTCGCCGACTCGTCGAAGATCGGCGTCGAGAGCCCGGTCCGGTTCGCGACGATCGACCAGCTCGACGTCGTCGTCACCGACGAGCGGGTCGACCCCGAGGACAAGGCCGCGCTCGAACGCGCCGGCATCGAAGTGATCGTGGCCTGACCGTCAAACAGTTGCGCCGCGCCCCCCGAGAGGAGGCGCGGCGCAGCCGCTGGTCAGGTGGTGGTCGTCAGTTCACGCTGACCGCACTCCAGGCGGCAGCGACCGTCGCCCGCTGGGTGCTGCCCGCGCCGAACAGGTCGGAGGCAGCGTTGAGGGTCGCGGTGCGCGCCTGTGCGTAGGTGGTGCCGGAGGTCATGTAGGTCGTGAGCGCCCGGAACCAGATCCTCTCGGCGGCGCTACGGCCGATGCCGACGATCGTCGAGCCGTTGCACGTCGGCGAGTTATGGACCTTGCCACCGATCGTCTTCTGGCCCGAGCCCTCGGCGAGCAGGTAGAAGAAGTGGTTACCCACACCCGAGGAGTAGTGCACGTCGACGTCCTTGGTGGTGGTGCTCCAGCAGGATTGCGAGCTGCCGTCGAGGGCCGGGTTGTCCATCCGCCGGAAGCCGGAGTGCGACGCCAGGTCGAACTCCTCGCCGATGTAGTAGTCACCCGGGTCGTTGGTGTTCGCCGCGTAGAACTCCACCATCGTGCCGAAGATGTCGGACGTCGCCTCGTTGAGGCCGCCGGACTCACCCGAGTAGGTGAGGCCCGCCGTGTTCTCCGTGACACCGTGCGACATCTCGTGCCCGGCCACGTCGAGGGACACCAGTGGGCCGAACTCGACCCCGTCGCCGTCGCCGTACGTCATCTTGGTGCCGTCCCAGAACGCGTTGACGTAGGCATTGCCGTAGTGGACCCGGTTGAACGAGCCGGTGCCGTTGCCGAAGATGCCGTTGCGGCCGTGGACGAGCTTGTAGTAGTCCCACGTGACGTTGGTGCCGTATTGCGCATCGACGCCTGCCGACTCGCGGTTGGCGTTCGAGCCGCTGCCGAAGGAGGTGTCGGTGCTGCTGAAGGTCGTGCCGGGCTTGCACCCGGAGCCGAACAGCTGGCAGAAGACTCCGTCGGTCTTGTTGGCGAAGTCGGTCGTGTAGGTGTTGCCGCGGGTGGGGTCCTTGAGGAGGTACGACGAGCCGGACGGCGCCACCTGCAGGTTGACCGTGCCGCTGTAGAGCGACTGGCCGGACCCGTCCGTCGTCTGGATCCGCTCGTCGCGGCGGATGACCTTGCCGGTGCGGGCATCGACGTAGGTCAGCAGTCGGCTGGGGGTGCCGTCGCTGTGACGACCGCTGCTCGTGAACTCCCAGGCCAGGCGCGGCGAGCCCGCGATGGCGTCGACGACGAGGCGCGGGCTACCCGCCACCCGGAGGTTGCGGATGTCCCGGGTCGTCCGGTCCTTGGTCGTGACGGAGCGCTCCGCCCGGGCCTTGCCGACTGTCGGGCGGACGGAGAGGCGAACCGGGGCGGTGAGGGTCTGGCTGACGCCGTCCCACAGCGCGTCGGGGCCGTGGTGGACGACGAGGTCTCCGCCGATGACCGGGAGCCCCCGGTAGGTGCGTTGGACGCGCACGTGGGTGCTGCCGTTCGCGTCGCGCATCGTCGCCGTGGCCTTGAACTCCTGGCCGGGCGTCGCGCGCGCGACGAGGGGGTGCTCCTTCAGCGATGCGATGGCCTTCTCGGCGACGCGGTCGCCGTTCGGCTTGGCGGCGGGCGCCGGCGCGCTGGACGCGCCGGACGGGAGGCCGAGGACGAGGGTGGCCAATGCGGCTGCTGCGGCGGTAGCCGCTGCCAGGTGGGACCGAGACACGGTGCTGCTCCTTGGGTCAGTCGAACGCCGGCATGGGATACATGCCTGGCATGCCGAGAGTCCCACCGGCATGGCGGCACCACCAGGAATCGGCCGGTACACATTCGTGCACCGCACAAACCTGCAGATCTGCTCAGCGCTCGCGTGGTCAACGCACGGCCAGGAAATGCTCCAGGCCGACCGTGAGCCCGGGGTGCTGGGCGATCTGACGTACGCCGGTGAGCACGCCGGGCGTGAACGACGCCCGGTCGAGCGAGTCGTGGCGGATGGTCAAGGTCTCCCCGACGCCGCCGAGCACGACCTCCTGGTGCGCCACCAGCCCGCGGATCCGGAGGCCGTGGACGTGGATGCCCTCGACCACCGCACCGCGCGCGCCGGCGAGTGCCGTCGACGTCGCGTCGGGCACGGGCGGGCAGCCGGCCTCGCGCCGAGCCGCGGCCACCAGCTCCGCCGTACGGCGTGCGGTGCCACTCGGCGCGTCCGCCTTGTCGGGGTGGTGCAACTCCACGATCTCGACCGACTCGTAGAACGGTGCGGCCTCCGCGGCGAAGCGCATCATCAAGATGGCGCCGATCGAGAAGTTCGGGGCGATCAGCACGCCGGTCGCCGGGTCGCGCCGCCCGAGCCAGGACCCGAGGATGTCAAGCCTGCCCTGGTCGAAGCCCGTGGTGCCGACCACCGCGTGGATGCCGTGGTCGATGCAGAACTCGAGGTTGTCCATGACGACGTCGGGGTGGGTGAAGTCGACGACCACCTGCGCATCAGAGCTGACGAGTGCGTCGATCGGGTCGCCCTGGTCGACGGCTGCCACCAGCTCGAGATCGTCGGCGGCCTCGACCGCCGTGCACACCTCGGACCCCACCTTGCCGCGGGACCCGAGCACACCGACCCGGATCTGACTGCTCTCCACGGCGTCCAACCTAGTGCTTGCGCGTCTCGGAGCCCCGTCGGTCCCGCGAGATGACCGCTAGTTCTGGCAGGCTGGGCACATGGCGGTGCAGACGATCCCCCCGCGGCTGCGGTGGGCGGTGGACTTCATCGACGTGCAGCCCCAGGACCACGTCCTCGAGATCGGCTGTGGCTCGGGGCAGGCGGCGGACCTGATCTGCCGGCGACTCGAGGGCCGGGGCCGGATGTTCGCGATCGATCGATCCGAGGCCGGCGTCGATCGCACCAAGCAGCGGTGCGCCGCGCACATCGAGGCCGGCAAGCTGACGGTGCGCCAGATCGACCTCGCCACGCTCCGGGTCCCGGTGAAGCGGCTGACCAAGGTCTTCGCGTTCGACGTCAACCTGTTCTGGGTGCGCGACTGCAAGGACGAGGTCGCGCTCCTGCACGAGCGCGTCCTCCCCGGCGGCGCGGTCAACCTGTTCTTCGACACGAGCCGACCCGAGCAGGTGCCCGACATCATCTCCAAGACCGCCGAGTCGCTCACCCAGGGCGGCTTCCGCGTCTACATCGCGACGTCGGACAAGCCCCCCGTCGTCGGGATCATCGGGCGCCGGTAACGCCGCCGGCCGGAGCTCGCGACGGTCGGCAAGTGTGGTCGTCGAGTAGCGCCCACGGCCGAGCTTGCGAGGCCGTGACGGCGCGTATCGAGACGCCTGACCTAGGGTCCGACGACTGCGAGCAGCTCGGGACGGTCGGCAAGTGTGGTCGTCGAGTAGCGCCCACGGCCGAGCTTGCGAGGCCGTGACGGCGCGTATCGAGACGCCTGACCTAGGGTCCGACGACTGCGAGCAGCTCGGGACGACCGAAGACGTCCTGTGCCACGGCGCGGACGTCCTCGAGGGTGACCCCGTCGATCCGCGCCATCACCTCGTCGATACCGAGCACGTCGGCGTAGACGAGCTCGGCCTTGCCGAGACGCATCATCCGGGACCCACTGTCCTCGAGCCCGAGCACGAGTCCGCCGACCAGTTGGCCCTTGCCGCGGGCGAGCTCCTCGGCCGTAATGCCGTGGGCGGCGATCCGGGACAGCTCGACGCGCACCACCTCGAGCACCTCGTCGAGCCGGTCGGGGAGGCAGCCGACGGCGACGCCCACGAGCCCGGAGTCGGCGTAGTGGCTGGCGAACGAATAGACGGAGTAGGCCAGGCCGCGGTGCTCGCGCACCTCCTGGAAGAGCCGGCTCGACGTGCCGCCACCGAGTGCCGTGTTGAGGACACCGAGCGCGAACCGACGGTCGTCGTCGCGTGCCACACCTTCGGCAGCCAACACCAGGTTGACCTGCTCGAAGGGCCGGGAGATCCGACCCTCCCGGCCGCTGATCCGTGGGTGCCGGCGGCTGACCCGTGGGCCGACCGGCTCGGCGGCGTCGGCGAGGAAGCCGTGGCGCCCGAACGAGCGGCGCACCGCCTTGACGACGTCGGCGTGCTCGACGGCACCGGCGACCGAGACGACCATGTTTCCCGGGCGGTAGTGCTTGCGGTAGAAGCGCTGGATCTGCGCGCGCGTCATCACCTCGATCGACTCGATGGTCCCGGCGATCGGGCGGCCGAGCGGGCCGCTCCCCCACGCCAGCTCGGCGAGCAGGTTCTGTACGACGTCGTCGGGGTCGTCCTCGTGCATGGCGATCTCGTCGAGGATGACGTCACGCTCGGCGTCGACGTCGTGCGTCTCGAGCAGTGACCCGGTGATCATGTCGCCGAGCACGTCGACCGCCAGCGGCAGGTCCTCACCGAGGACCCGCGCGTGGAAGCAGGTGTACTCCTTCGAGGTGAACGCGTTGAACTCGCCGCCGACAGCGTCGAGGGCGATCGAGATATCAAGCGCCGACCGCTCGTCGGTGCCCTTGAAGAGGAGGTGCTCGAGGAAGTGCGACGCGCCGTGCGTCGTCACGGTCTCGTCGCGGGAGCCGACGCCGATCCAGACGCCGATCGACGCCGACCGGGCGCCTGCCATCTGCTCGGTGACGATCCGCAGACCGGAGGGCAGGATCGTTCGTCGTACTCGCGAGGTCACGTGGCCGTCGGCGTCGCGGACCGTCTCGAGGGTGCTGGTCGATGCGCGCCCCGCAGAGACGCTCGGGAATGCCGACGGCCGGCCAGCGGTGCGCTGGCCGGCCGTCGTGACGAACTCACTCACTTAAGAGTCACTCCGAGTCCTCGGCGTCCTCGGTGTCGTCGGACGCGGCCGGAGCCGCCTTCTCGACCACCGGGATCAGCGAGAGCTTGCCGCGGTCGTCGATCTCGGCGATCTGCACCTGGATCTTCTGGCCGACCGAGACGACGTCCTCGACGCTCTCGACCCGCTTGCCGCCGGCGAGGTCACGCAGCTTGCTGATGTGCAGCAGGCCGTCCTTGCCGGGCATGAGCGAGACGAACGCACCGAAGTTGGTCGTCTTGACGACCGTGCCGAGGTAGCGCTCGCCGACCTCGGGCATGGTCGGGTTGGCGATGGCGTTGACCGCGGCCTTGGCGGCCTCAGCGGCCTCGCCGTTGGTCGCACCGATGTAGACGGTGCCGTCGTCCTCGATGGACAGCGTTGCGCCGGTGTCGTCCTGGATCTGGTTGATCACCTTGCCCTTGGGCCCGATGACCTCGCCGATCTTGTCGACCGGCACCCTGATCGTGATGATCCGCGGAGCGTGGAGCGACATCTCCTCAGGAGCGTCGATGGCCTCTCCCATGACGTCGAGGATCGCGATCCGCGCTTCCTTGGCCTGGGTCAGCGCCGCAGCGAGGACCTCGGCCGGGATGCCGTCCAGCTTGGTGTCGAGCTGAAGGGCGGTGACGAACTCCCGGGTGCCGGCGACCTTGAAGTCCATGTCGCCGAACGCGTCCTCGGCGCCGAGGATGTCGGTGAGCGCGACGTACTGCGTCTCACCGTCGACCTCACCGGAGATCAGGCCCATCGCGATGCCCGCGACGGCGGCCCGCAGCGGGACACCCGCCTGCAGCAGCGACATGGTCGAGGCACAGACCGAGCCCATCGAGGTGGAGCCGTTGGAGCCCATCGCCTCGGAGAGCTGACGGATCGCGTAGGGGAACTCCTCGCGCGTCGGCAGCACCGGCAGGAGCGCCCGGCGGGCCAGCGCACCGTGGCCGACCTCGCGCCGCTTGGGCGAACCGACCCGGCCGGTCTCGCCGGTCGAGAAGGGCGGGAAGACGTACTTGTGCATGTACCGGCGGTGCTTCTCCGGCGACAGCGTGTCGAGCTGCTGCTCCAGCTTCAGCATGTTGAGCGTGGTGACACCCAGGATCTGGGTCTCGCCGCGCTCGAACAGGGCTGAACCGTGGACCCGCGGCAGCAGGCCGACCTCGGCGTGCAGTGGCCGGATGTCGGCGAGCCCACGACCGTCGATGCGGACCTTGTCGCGCAGGACGCGCTCACGCACGACCTGCTTGTTGACCGAGCGGAACGCTGCGCCGACCTCTTTCTCGCGGCCCTCGAAGGTCCCGGCCAGCTGCTCGAGCAGCCCGGCCTTGATCTCGTCGGTGCGCGCCTCGCGCTCCAGCTTGTCACCGATCGTCATCGCGGCAGCGACGTCGGCCTTGACGGCCGCGGCAACCGCGTCGTAGACGTCGTCCTCGTACTCGAGGAAGACCGGGAACTCCTGGATCGGCTTCGCAGCCGCCTTGGCGAGCTCCATCTGCGCGTCGACCAGCTGCTTGATGAACGGCTTGCTGGCGTCGAGACCGCCGGCGACGACCTCCTCGGTCGGCGCCTGGACGCCGTCCTGGACCAAGGTCCAGGTCTGCTCGGTGGCCTCGGCCTCGACCATCATGATCGCGACGTCACCGGTGTCGGTGACCCGACCGGCGACGACCATGTCGAAGACGGCGTTCTCGAGCTGGCTGTGGCTCGGGAAGGCGACCCACTGGCCGTCGATGAGCGCGACCCGCACCGCACCGACCGGGCCGGAGAACGGCAGGCCGGAGAGCTGGGTGGACATCGAGGCCGCGTTGATCGCGAGCACGTCGTACGGCGCGTCGGGGTTGAGCGCGAGGACGGTGATGACGACCTGGACCTCGTTGCGCAGACCCTTCTTGAAGGTCGGACGCAGCGGCCGGTCGATGAGGCGGCAGGTGAGGATCGCGTCCTCGCCCGGGCGACCCTCGGACCGGAAGAAGGAGCCGGGGATCTGGCCCGCGGCGTACATCCGCTCCTCGACGTCGATCGTCAGGGGGAAGAAGTCGAAGTGGTCCTTCGGGTGCTTGCCGGCGGTGGTCGCCGACAGCAGCATGGTGTCGTCGTCGAGGTAGGCGGTCACCGAACCGGCGGCCTGGCGGGCAAGCAGCCCGTTCTCGAACTTGACGGTACGGGTGCCGAACTTGCCGTTGTCGATAACGGTCTCTACGGCGGAGATGACGGGTTCAGTCAACGTTTGACTCTCTCGTTCGCGGTGCGATCCGCGACGCCCGCGTCTTTTCGATCCGATCTTCGATCGAGGCATGCAGGGCCGTGGCTGCTCTGGTGAGAGCCAGGCCCTGAGTGCCACTACCGAGGATCGGGATCGTGGTTGACGCGAATCGCTCCTGTGGTTTGTTTGTTCAGTTGGGCTTGGGCAGACCCTGATGGGTCCTGCCGCAATGTAGCGAAGGGACCCACCGAAGCGGTGGATCCCTTCACGACGACTTATCGGCGGAGGCCGAGGCGCTCCACGATCGTGCGGTAGCGCTCGATCTCGGTCTTCTTCAGGTAGTTGAGCAGCCGGCGGCGCTGGCCCACGAGGAGCAGCAGCCCACGGCGGCTGTGGTGGTCGTGCTTGTGCTGCTTGAGGTGGTCGGTCAGGTGACTGATCCGGTGGCTCAGCAGCGCGATCTGCACCTCGGGCGAACCGGTGTCGCCCTCAGTCGTGGCGTACTCGGAGATGATCTTCTTCTTGGTCTCCGCGTCGGTACCAATAGCCATGCTTGTTAAGGGTCCTTCCGGTTCGTTGCGCGGCGCGCCCGGGCATTTCCACCGGGGCACTCTGGATCCGCGGCCGTCAAACGGCAACGGTCAAGGCTAACAGCGGTGGTGAACATCACCCAATCACCGGCCGGCCATCGTGAACGCCTGGTGGCTCTCCTCCACCCACTCCCCTTGCGGCCGACGACGCCGGCGCGGCCACCACGCCCGCTCGCCGAGCAGGGCGAGCGCGGCGGGCAGGATCACCAGCCGGACCAGGGTCGCGTCGAGCAGGATGGCCGCGGAGAGGCCGACGCCCATCATCTTCATCTCCAGCATGCTCAGGGTCGCGAAGATCGCGAACACCGACACCATCACCGCCGCGGCGCTGGTGATCACGCCCGCCGTCTCCGACACTCCCCGCTGGACGGCCAGCCGGGCCGGCAGGCCGCGCTCGACGTGCTCGCGGATCCGGCTCACCACGAACACGTGGTAGTCCATCGACAGCCCGACGAGGACGACGAGGACGAACAGCGGGATCCAGTCGATGACGAAGCCGGGGCTGGTGAAGTCGAGCAGCGACTCCCCCATGCCGTGCTGGAAGACCAGCGTCATCAGGCCGAAGGCCACGGCCACCGACGCGAGGTTGAGCACGGTCGAGATCACCGCGATCGGCACGCTCCTGAAGGCGAAGACCATCATCAGGAAGGTCAACAGGAGAACGAACGAGATCACCAGCGGCAGCCGGTCGGACATCCGGTCCTGCGTGTCGAGCGACTCGGCGGGGTCTCCGCCGACTGCGACCTCGGAGCCGAGGAGGTCGACGGACGTGGGCACCAGGTCCGCACGAAGCAGTCGGATCGCCTCGTCGACCTGCTCGTCGGACTCCTCGAACGGCATGGCCAGCTCGAGGATCGACGTACGACCGTCGGCCGAGACCTCGACCGGCACGCTCGGCTCCCGGAACATCCCGGACGCGACCGCTTTCCGGCCCAGGTCGTCGAGCTGCGCCGCGACCGCCGCCCGGTCGCTCACGTCGGCGCGGACCACGACCTGCGCGATCGGACCCTCCGAGGGGAACTCCTCGATGACTTCCCTGATCGTCTGCACCTCGGCGATGTCCCCGGGCAGCGTGTCGAGGTTGCCCGAGTGCGTCTTCATGCCCAGCGCGGGCACCGCGAGGACCCCCACCACGACACCGCCGAGCAGCAACGCGACCACCGGGTGCCGGAGCACCGGCCCGAGCAGCCTGCGGCTGACGGCGCCCTGGCCCGAACGAATGCTCAGTCGGCGGTTGAACCGCCACAGCAGCGGGACCCGAGGCCGGTCCACCCAGCGGCCCAGCTTGGCCAGCAGCGCGGGGAGCACGGTGATCGAGCCCAGCACCGCGATCGCGACCACGAGGATCGAGCCGACGGCGAGGCTGTTGAACGTCGTGTCGGTCATCAGGAACAGCCCAGCCATTGCGGCGATCACCGCGCCGCCGGACACCAGGATCGAATGGCCCGAGGTCTGGGCCGCGATCTCGACGGCGTCGAGGGTGCTGCGCCCGCGGGCACGTTCCTCGCGCTCGCGCTTGAGGTAGAAGAGCGAGTAGTCGACACCGACTGCCATGCCGATCAGCACGATCATGCTGGTGACGGTCGACTCCGCGGGCACCAGGTGGGAGAGCGGGGCGATGATGCCGATGGTCGCGGCGACGCTGGTAGCAGCGAGCAGCACCGGGATCCCGGCGGCGATGAGGGCGCCGAACGCGAGCAGCATCAGCAGCAGCGTGATCGGCAGGCTGATCACCTCGGCCGAGGAGAGGTCGGCGGCGACGCGGTCGTCGATGGCGGCGTCGAGCGTGAGGTCACCGGTCTGACGGATGTCGAGGTGCGGGAAGTCCGCCCGGACAACGTCCACGGCCGCGACGATCGGGGCGGCGTCGTCATGGTCCTTGGCCAGCTGGATCGAGATCAACATCGCCGTACGGTCCGGGTTCCACTGCGCCTCGGACACCTCGGTCACTCCCGGCAGCGGGCGGACCGAGCGGGCCAGCTCGGCGGCGACCTCGTCGGCCTGACCATGGTCGAGGGTGCGGCCGTCCGCAGTCACGAGCACCTCTTCGGACGAGGGCGAGTCCAGATGGGCCTCGTGCACCCACTTCTCGGCCACGCCGGACTCACCGAGCCGGTAGTCGGCCTCGGAGGCCTCTTCGGTTGAGACGGTGGCGGCCAGACCGACGGCGACGACGACCAGCGCGAGCCAGCCGAAGATCGCCCGCCACGGGTGGGTCGCGCTCCACCGGGCAGCGCGCATGGACACCGAGGTCAACGGGTTGGGGGACATGACGTTCCTTTGGTCGAGTTCTGTGGGGCCGCTCCAGACTCGCGATCGGGCGAGCCTGCGGCAGGAGCGCTGACACCCCGGTGGGAGGTGGTGCCTGCACCCCCGATTCCCGCGGCCGGGTCGGGGAAGATGGAGGGATGCCCGACCACCCGCAACGACCCGACCGGCTCCGGCTCACGCTGTTCGCCGCCGCCCAGGTCGTGTCGTTCGTGCCGCTGGTCGTCCTGTTCGCGTTCTGGGTCGTCGGCGGCGTGCTGATGATCGTGTGGGTCGGCGCGCTGCTCCTCGCGATCGCCGTGCCGACGACCCGGTGGCTGGCCAACGGTCACCGCCGAATGGCAGCGACGGTGCTCGGGCGGCCGCTGCCGGCGCCGTACGTCCCGCTCGCGGGGCGGCCGCCGCTCAACCGGCTCCGGGCGGTGGCCACCGACCCGATGACGTGGCGCGACCTCGGCTGGATGCTGGTGGCGATGACCCTCGGCTTCGTGATCTCGCTGACCGTGGTGGTGCTGCTGCTCGGGGTCGTCAGCTTCTGGATCTGGTACTACGCGGTCGGCCCGCTGATGAGGCTGCGCGCCGCCGCCGACCAGTGGCTGCTCTCCCCCGGTGTCACCGAGCGCCTCGAACGCCGGGTCGAGCAGCTCACCGAGACCCGCGCCGACGCGGCCGACCACTCGGCCGCCGAGCTGCGCCGCCTCGAGCGCGACCTGCACGACGGCGCGCAGGCGCGGCTGGTCGCCCTGTCCCTGAGCCTCGGCCTGGCCGACGAGATGTTCGACCGCGATCCCGACGGAGCGCGCAGGCTGGTCGGCGACGCCCGCGAGACGACCGACACCGCGCTTGCCGAGCTGCGCTCGGTGGTGCGCGGCATCCATCCCCCGGTACTGGCCGACCGCGGCCTCGTCGGCGCCGCGCAGGCGCTGGCGCTGGACATGGCGGTCCCGGTCCGGGTCGACGCGTCGCTCGACGGCCGGTTGTCCGCTCCCGTCGAGTCCGCGGTCTACTTCGCGGTGGCCGAGTGCCTGGCCAACGTGGGCAAGCACGCCGGCGCCGAGAACGGGTGGATCCGGATCGAGCAGGCCGAGGGCGTGCTGCGCGTGGAGGTCGGCGACGACGGACGCGGAGGCGCCGATCCAACCGGCGGAACCGGCATGACGGGGGTCATGAGGCGACTCCGGACCTTCGACGGCACCATGATGGTCTCGAGCCCGGTCGGAGGGCCGACCGTCGTCACCCTGGAGGTTCCGTGCGCCTTGTCCTCGCCGAGGACCACGCCCTCCTCCGTGCCGGCCTCACCCAGCTCCTCGAAGGGCATGGATTCACCGTCGCCGCCGCCGTCGACAACGCCGCCGACCTCGACGCCGCTCTGAGCGACCCGGACGTCGAGGCGGCAGTGCTCGACGTACGGCTTCCGCCGACGCAGACCGACGAAGGGCTGCGCGCAGCAATCGCGGTCCGCAGCCGACGCCCGGGCTTCCCGGTGATGGTGCTCTCGCAGTACGTCGAGCACCTCTACGCGCGCGAACTGCTCGCCAGCGGCGAGGGGGCGGTGGGCTACCTGCTCAAGAACCGGGTCTCCGACGTGACGGAGTTCGTCGAGGGCCTCCAGCGCGTCGTCGCGGGCGGCACCGTCCTCGACCCCGAGGTCGTGGCGACCGTCATGGCCCGGCAGCAGCCGGTCGACCGGCTCAGCGCCCGCGAGCGGGAGGTCCTGGCGCTGATGGCGCAGGGACGCTCCAATGCGGCCATCGCGGAGCGGCTCTTCGTCACGGAGAAGGCCGTCGCCAAGCACATCAACAGCATCTTCGCCAAGCTCGACCTGCCGCTCGGAACCGACGACCACCGTCGCGTGCGAGCCGTGCTCACCTGGCTCCGGCTCTAGGAGCGTGACCCGGACGTGGTGGCGCCCGCCGACATCCAGCGGGAGGATGCGGCTATGGAGAAGCGCCTAGCCGCCTGCAACCTGTGCGAAGCCATCTGTGGCCTCGAGCTGACCATCGACGACGGCAGGGTGACCGGCGTCAGGGGCAACCCCGACGATCCGCTCTCCCGCGGCCACATCTGCCCGAAGGGCGTGGCGATCGGCGACATCCACGCCGACCCGGACCGGTTGCGCCGTCCGGTACGGCGCGACCGGACGACCGGTGAGTGGACCGAGATCGGCTGGGACGAGGCGTTCGACCTGGTGGCCGACGGGATCGCGACCGCGATCAACGAACGCGGGAGGGACGCGCTCGGGATCTACCTCGGCAACCCCAACGTCCACAGCCTCGGCGCGATGACCCACGGCGTGGCGCTGGTGCAGTCCTTCCGCACCCGCAACAAGTTCAGCGCCACGTCGGTCGACCAGCTCCCCCACCAGCTCATCGGCCATCTGCTCTACGGTCACCAGCTGCTCCTCCCGGTGCCGGACATCGACCGGACGTCGTACTTCCTCGTCTTCGGAGCCAATCCGATGGCGTCGAACGGCTCACTGATGACGGTCCCGGACTTCCCGGGGCGGTTGCGCGAGCTTGACGGCCGCGGTGGCCGGATGGTCGTCTTCGACCCGCGCCGGACCGAGACCGCCAAGGTCGCCTCCGAGCACCACTTCGTCCGACCCGGCACCGACGCCTGGGTACTGCTCGCGATGCTGCGCACGCTCTTCGTCGAGGGCCTCACGACCCCGCCGTCGTACGTCGACGGCCTGGCCGAGGTCGAGCGCCTCATCGCCGACTTCACCCCCGAGGCGGCCGAACGGGCCAGCGGTGTGCCGGCGGACGTCATCACCCAGGTCGCGCGGGAGTTCGCCGCGGCCGACGGCGCGGCGGCGTACGGGCGGATCGGCGTGTCGACGCAGGAGTTCGGCCTGGTCTGCCAGTGGGCCGTCCAGCTGCTCAACCTGGTCACCGGCAACACCGACCGCGTCGGCGGCACCCTGCTCACCTCCCCGGCCATCGACGCGATCGGGCGGGGACTGCTCGGCCGCGGACACTTCGACAAGCACCGGTCCCGGGTCCGGAAGGCGCCCGAGTTCGCCGGGGAGCTTCCGGTGTCGGTGCTGCGCGAGGAGATCGAGACCGAGGGCGAGGGCCAGGTGCGGGCGCTGCTCACCCTCTCCGGCAACCCGGTGCTGTCGACGCCCGACGGCGCGGCACTCGACCGGGCGATCGAGGGCCTCGACTTCTACGCGGCCGTGGACTTCTACATCAACGAGACCACCCGGCGGGCCGACGTGATCCTGCCGCCGACGAGCCACCTCGAGCGCGACCACTACGACCTGGTCTTCCACCTGCTCGCGGTGCGCGACACAGCGCGGTTCACTCCCGCGGTGTTCCCGAAGAGCCGCGACCAGCGCCACGACTGGGAGATCTTCCGCGAGATCAACGCCGGGGTGACCCGGCGACTGCGTCAGAAGCCGCCGCTCAAGCGGAGGCTCAGCAAGTCCGCCCGCCTCGCGATCAGCCCCACCTTCATCATCGCGACGCTGCTCCGCACCGGTCGGTCCGGTGTCACGATCACCGAGCTCCGCAAGCACCCCGAAGGCGTCGACATCGGTCCACTGCGGCCGGGTCAGCTGCCCGCTCGCCTGTTCACCAGCGACAAGCGGATCGCCGCCGCTCCCGAGCTCGTGGTCGGCGACCTCGAGCGGCTGCGCGGACAGGCGCTGCCGGCCGACAACGAACTGGTCCTCATCGGTCGCCGTCACCAGCGCGACTGCAACTCGTGGATGCACAACACGACCCGGCTCACGAAGGGCCGGCCGCGCCACCAGCTGCTCATGCACCCCGACGACCTCGCGGCGCGTGGGCTGGCCGACGGCGCGCTGGTGACCGTGACGTCACGGGTCGGCTCGGTCAAGGTCGAGGTGCAGGCGACCGAGGAGATGATGCCCGGCGTGGTCTCGCTCCCCCACGGCTACGGTCACCAGCGCGCCGGTGTCCGACTCGGGGTGGCCGAACAGGTGGCCGGCATCTCGATCAACGACCTCACCGACCCCGAACGCCTCGACGCGTCCGGCAATGCCGCGCTGTCCGGCGTACCGGTCACGGTCGGTTAGTCGTCCGACCGGTCGGCCAGCATCCGGTAGATCACCCGCATGCTCACGGCTCGCGCGAGCTCGTCGACGATCACCGTGAAGAACTCCTTGCGGTAGAGCTCGTCGGTGATCGCCACGACCGTGAAGTACAGGCCCGAGAAGCCCGCGAGGAACAGGGACACGTGCAGCAGCTCGATGCTCACGAGGTGCGGGCCGGGCGGATAGTCGGGATGCCCGGCGCCGACCCACGAGGTGATGACCGACTCGTCGATCGCCAGCGCGCCGAACCCCAGGAAGAAGGCGAACACGGCCAGCACCAGCAAGAACACCTGCACGGCTTGGGCGATGACCAGCACCAGCACCAGGTTGACCATCTGGAGGCCGGTGACCTGCGCCTGGTCGGGTAGGTCCACCTCGTCCTCGGTGATCCGCCGGGCCGCATCGGCGAGCGGGCTGTTCGCCGTACCGGCCAGCACCTCGTCGATCTGTACGCGGTCATCGAACTGGTCGAGCTCCTGCGCCAGACGCGGCACCAGGAAGAAGGCCGCGACCGCGGCGAAGCACAGCACTGCTCCCCAGAGGACGCCGCCGTGCAGCGCCGACGCGACCTGCCAGACCTCGGTGTTGATGAACAGGAAGGTGATGAACAGCATCAGGATCGGCAGCGCCCGCGTCGCCAGCGGCAGCAGCAGCCCCAGGCTTCGCAGCGCGCGCCGGAGAGCCCAGCGCACGATCGGCGTCGCGTGCAACGCAGCCATCGCGTAGACAACCAGCGTCAGCGCGGCCGCACTGATGCCCGCGACCGCGGCGAACGACGGCTCCGGCGTGGTGTGCACGGCGAAGCCGGTCGCGATGCCGACCGCCATCGCGACCAGTCCGACCACAGCGACCCGTAGCCGGGTGAGCCGGGACGCGACGTCCTCGCGGACGTCGTCGACGAACCACGGCAGCCCGTGGAGGGCGAACCATTCCTCGGCCGCGGCTCGCTCGGCCGCACCCACCGGATCCGACGTCATAGGCCGAGGATCTCGCGAGTCCGCTCGACATCGTCGGCAATCGCGGCGAGCAGCGGGTCGATGCCGTCGAACCGCACCATCCCGCGGATCCGTTCGACGAACTCCACCTCGACCTCGACCCCATAGAGGTCGAGATCGGTGCGGTCGAGCACGTACCCCTCCACCCGGCGGTCGCGCAGTCCGTCGAACGTCGGGTTGGTGCCGACGCTGATCGCCGTCGGGTGCTTCACTCCCCCGTCGGCGCCGTCGAGACGGCGGAACCACCCGGCATAGACACCGTCCGCGGGTGCCGCCGCGCCAGGAACCACCGGCACGTTGGCCGTCGGGAAGCCGAGGTCACGACCGCGCTTGTCACCCTCGATCACCACGCCGCGGGTGACGAACGGGCGACCGAGCGCCTCCGCAGCGCCGGCGACGTCGCCGGCGGCCAGGCAGGTGCGGACGTACGTCGACGACCACACCTGTGGTCCGCCGTCGAGCTCGACCGCCTCGAGCACGAAGTCCTGCTCGGCGCCGGCTTCCCGCAGGGTCTGGCGGTCGCCCGCCGCCCGGTTGCCGAACCGGAAGTTCGCACCGACCACGACCGCCTTCGCCCGCAGCGCACCGACGAGGACCCGGTCGATGAACTCCTGCGGCGACCACGCCGCGATCTCCCGCGAGAAGGGGATGACGAGGACCGCATCGACGCCCGCCTCGCCGAGCAGCCGGAGTCGCTCGTCGATCGTCGTCAGCGTGGGTGGGGCGTGCTCGGGCCGGAGCACGGCGATCGGGTGCGGATCGAAGGTGACCGCGACAACGGTCTCGACGCCGACCTCCTGCGCGACCTCGCGGGCGCGTTGCACAACATGCTGATGCCCGAGGTGCATCCCGTCGAAGTTGCCGACCGTGACCACGGTGCGGCCCCTCGACAACTCACCGGCCGGGACCTCGGCGAGGGTTCTCCACACGCGCACGGGCGTCAGACTACTGACCGGGCCACTCGAGCAGGCGCCGGACCATCCCCTCGGTGATCCGCGGCCCGCGTTTCTCGAGGTTCCACCGGGGCTCGACGCTCCGGTAGGCGTTCGTGACCCAGAAGACCATCACGCGCTCGTCCGGGATGCGCGCGAACTCGGCGTACGACAGCCCGTTGCCGCCGTTGTGCCACACCAGCCGACCCACCGGGGTGTTCTGCACCACCCAGCCGTAGGCGTAACGCGTGTCCCCGCCGGGCTCCTCGCGCACCCGCGGTTCGAACAGCGCGGCCTTGGACTGGGCGTCGAGGACCTGGTCGTCCTCGAGAGCGAGGTGCCAGCGGAACATGTCGCGCGGCGTCGAGAGCAACCCGCCGTTGCCCCGCAAGTGCCAGAACGGCCCGTCGGCGGCCCAGGGCTGTTCGTTCGGGCGCCCGTGCGCGCTACCGTCGGCGGCGTACTCCACGGCGATGTCAGACGATGGCCACTCCGGCAGCGCATAGCCGGTCTGCGTCATCCCGGCGGGCTCGAACAGGCAGCAGGCGAGGTACTCCTCGAAGCCGATGCCGGACGCCTCCTCAACGATCGCCGCCAGCAGGCTGTAGCCGACGTTGGAGTAGAGGTAGGCCGCGCCAGGCTCGGTCACCAGCTCGGAGCCGAGGGCCGCCGCCTCCATCTCCACGCGCGACACCTCCTCGTAGTCGCCGCCGAGCACGTCGACGAAGCCGGAGGTGTGGGTCAACAGCTGGTCGATCGTGATCCCGCGCTTGTCCGCCGGTACCTCGCGGAGAAAGTCGCCGATCCGGTCGGTCACCCGGAGCAGCCCCTGCATCTGCAGCTTGAGCACGGCCGCCGCGGTGAACTGTTTCGTGACCGACCCGATGTCGTAGACGGTGTCGCAACCGGCCGCCGTCCCGGTCTCGTGGTCGGCGTCGCCCCAGCCCGCGCAGATCACCAGCTCCCCGTCGAGCGCTGCGACGAGCGAGCCGCTCGAGCCGGGAGGCATGTCGATGCCGAACGGGGAGCTCGATGCCGACCCGGTCGGCGGCGGGCGGCTCTCCGGTTGGTCGCTGCCGGAGCTGCAGCCGCTGATCAGCCCTATCAGCATGACGACGAGCAGCACCCGCGTCCTCGACATGCGCTCAGCCTACGAACACCGCGGCTGGTCGCGCCCGGCCCGCTTCGGGCCGATAGAGGGCCAGGAACTCACCGTCGGGCGCGAAGACGGCGGTCAGGTCCGCGATCTCGAGCGGGAGCGCGCGGCCGAAGCGCACCTCCTGCGCCTGCTCCGCATCGAGGTCGTACGACGGGAACGCCGCGCGGGCCGCGTCGGCGATCGAGGTCACGAGCAGGTGGTCGAGATCGGTGTTCGCACCTTCGAGGGTGAACGGGCCGACCGAGTGGCGACGCAACGCGGTGAGGTGCCCGCCGACGCCCAGGGCGGAGCCCAGGTCCCGCGCGATCGCTCTGATGTAGGTGCCGCTGGAGCAGGCGACCCGGATCTCGAGGTCGAGGAACTCACCGTCCACCCGGAAGCTGCCCGCCTCGATGGCACGGATGGTGACGCGCCGCGGCACGAGCTCGACCTGTTCGCCGGCGCGTGCCCGCGCGTAGGCGCGCTTGCCGTCGACCTTGATCGCCGAGACCGTGGAGGGCACCTGCTCGATCTCGCCCGCGAAGGCAGCGACCGCGCGCCGAACGACCTCCTCGTCGAGGTGGGCGGCCGGTGCGGTCGAGGTGATCTCACCCTCGGCGTCGTCGGTCGACGTCGCCGCGCCCAGCCGGACGGTCGCCGAATAGGTCTTCTCGGTCAGCATCAGGTGCCCGAGCAGCCGGGTGGCGCGTTCGACGCCCAGCACCAGTACACCGGTCGCCATCGGGTCGAGGGTCCCGGCGTGCCCGACCTTGCGGGTGCCCATCGTGCGGCGTACCCGCGCGACGACGTCGTGGGACGTCATCCCCGCCGGCTTGTCGACGACGACCAGGCACGACCCAGCCACTACGCGTCGTCGTCCTCGTCGAGGTCGTCGGCGATCTCGCGCGGCTTCTTGTAAGGATCGGGCTCACCGGCGGGCTGGGCGCCCGCGCGGGCGGCGGCCACGGCGGCGTCGGCCTCGCGGGCCTTCGCCAGCACCTCGTCGAGGTGGCGTGCGCTCTCCGGGAGGACGTCCGGCTGGAACGTCAGGGTCGGCACGAGGCGCATCCCGAGCTGCTTCCCGACCTCGGACCGCAGCACTCCCTTGGCGGACTCGAGCGCGACCGCGGTGGCTTCCCGCTCGGCGTCCTCGCCCAAGACGGTGTAGTAGATCGTGGCGTGCTGGCTGTCGCCCGAAAGGCGGACGTCGGTCACGGTGATGAACCCGAGCCGCGGATCCTTGATCCGTCGCTCGAGCATCTCGGCGACGATCACCTGGATCCGGTCGGCGATCTTGCGGACGCGCGGATTGGTCATGCTGATTTCCTATCAGTACGAAGGCTGCGCCGCCCGACCCTGTTGGGGTCGGGCGGCGTCGCGCCGCAGAGCAACTAGCTCCGCGGGATCTCCTTCATCTCGAAGGCTTCGACGATGTCGCCTTCCTTGATGTCCTGGTAGTTCTTGAGCACGAGACCGCACTCGAAGCCCTCCCGGACCTCCGACGCGTCGTCCTTCTCCCGCTTGAGCGAGGCAAGGTCGAGGTTGTCGGCGACCACGGCGCCGTCACGGAGCAGGCGCACCTTGGCATTGCGCCGGATGACGCCGCCGGTGACCATGCAGCCCGCAATGTTGCCGAGCTTCGACGAGCGGAAGATCGCACGGATCTCCGCCTGGCCGAGGGTCGACTCCTCGTACTCGGGCTTGAGCATGCCCTTGAGCGCCGCCTCGATCTCCTCGATGGCGTTGTAGATGATCGAGTAGTACTTGATCTCCACACCCTCGCGGTCGGCGAGCTCGGAGGCCTTGCCCTGGGCCCGGACGTTGAAGCCGATGATGATCGCGTCCGAGGCAGCGGCCAGGTTGACGTTGGCCTCGGTGATCGCACCGACACCGCGGTCGATGACCCGCAGCGAGACCTCGTCGCCGACCTCCAGCGCAGCGAGGGCATCTTCGAGTGCCTCGACCGAACCGGACACGTCGCCCTTGAGGATGAGGTTGAGCTCCTGGCTCTCGCCCTTCTCCATGGAGGCCATGAAGTCCTCGAGGGTACGACGGACACGTCGCTTCGCCTGGAGGGCGGCGCGCTCGCGCGCCTCCCGCTTCTCGGCGATCTGACGGGCCATCCGGTCGTCCTCGACCACGATGAAGTTCTGACCCGCACCGGGCACCGCCGACAGACCGAGCACCATCGCCGGACGACCGGGGTCGGCCTGCTCCAGCTCCTCGCCGTGCTCGTCGAGCATCGCCCGCACCCGGCCGTAGGCCGGACCGGCGACGATCGAGTCGCCGACGCGCAACGTGCCGCGCTGGACGAGGATGGTCGCGACCGGCCCACGACCGCGGTCCAGGTGCGCCTCGACCACGAGGCCCTGCGCGTCCTGGGTCGGGTTGGCCCGCAGGTCCAGGGACGCGTCGGCCGTCAGGACGACCGCCTCGAGCAGCTTGTCGAGGTTGAGCCCCGCCTTGGCCGAGACGTCGACGAACATCGCGTCGCCGCCGTACTCCTCGGGCACCAGGCCGTACTCGGTCAGCTGACCGCGGACCTTGGTCGGATCGGCGTCTTCCTTGTCGATCTTGTTGACCGCGACCACGATCGGCACTCCGGCCGCCTTGGCGTGGTTGAGCGCCTCGACCGTCTGCGGCATCACGCCGTCGTCGGCCGCGACCACCAAGATCGCGATGTCGGAGGACTGCGACCCTCGCGCACGCATGGCGGTGAACGCCTCGTGGCCCGGCGTGTCGATGAAGCTGATCCGGCGGTCGTTGCCATCGACCGTGGTGTGGACCTGGTAGGCACCGATGTGCTGGGTGATGCCACCTGCCTCACCAGCGACCACGTTGGCACCGCGCAGCGCGTCGAGCAGCTTGGTCTTACCGTGGTCGACGTGGCCCATGACGGTCACGACCGGCGGCCGGATGACCAGGTCGCCCTCGTCGCCCTCGTCGGCACCGAACTCGAGGTCGAACGACTCGAGCAGCTCGCGGTCCTCGTCCTCCGGGGACACGATCTCGACGGTGTAGTTGAGCTCCTCAGCGAGCAGCTCCAGCGTCGCGTCGTTGACCGACTCGGTCGCCGTCACCATCTCGCCGAGGTGGAAGAGCATCTGCACGAGCGCGGCAGCATCGACGCCGATCTTGTCGGCGAAGTCGGTCAGCGACGACCCACGGGCGAGACGCACGGTCTCGCCGTTGCCCTTGCGGACCCGCATGCCGCCGATCGTCGGGGCCTCCATGGCCTCGAACTCCTGGCGACGTGCCCGCTTCGACTTGCGGCCGCGACGGGCGGGGCCGCCCGGGCGACCGAAGGCACCCTGGGTCTGGCCACGCTGGCCGGGACGACCGCCACCGGGGCGACCGCCGCCGCTGGGGCCGAAGCCGCCGGGTGCACCACCGGGACCGCCACGACCGGGCGCGCCACCGGGACCGCCACGACCGGGCGCACCGGCTCCGACGCCACCGCGGCTCGGGGGGCCTCCGCGAGCGCCGCCGGGACCACCGGGACCACCCGGTCCGCCACGGGCCGGGCCGCGGTTGCTGGGAGCGCCGAAGGCATTCGGGTTCTTCGGCATCATCGCCGGGTTGGGGCGCGGCATGCCCGGGCGACCCGGACCGGCCGGCGGACGCGGACCAGCAGGTCCGGCCTCGCCCTCACGCGGCGGCGGCGCGGGACGACGTCCCATGCCCTGACTGGGTGCGAACGGGTTGTTGCCCGGACGCGGGGTGCCGCTCGGCTTGCCGACCGGCCGGGGCGCGGGCGCCTTCGGGGTCGGCGCCTTGGGCGCACCAGGCTTCGGGGCCTCCGCCGGCGTCGCGGTCGGCTCCGTCTCCTCCGGAGCAGCGGGAGGCTCGACGGCCTCCGGCACGGCGGGCGCGGGCGCGGCAGCGGCGGGCTCCTCGACCGGAGCGGCAGGCTCGGCCGCCGAGGGCTCGGGGGCGGCCTTCGGCTTGGGACCGGGCTTGGGAGCCGCGGCCTTCGTGGCCGCCGGCTCGGCGGCTGGTACGGGTGCGGCCTCGGCAGCAGGCTGCATCCGCGTCAGGAGCTCGGCACCGTAGGTGTCCTCGAACTTCTTGACGGCGGGCAGCTCGACGCTCGAGGAAGCTGTCTTGGCGAACTCTCCGATAGCACCGAGCTTCTCCAGCGCTTCCTTGCTGGGGATGCCGTACTTCTTCGCGAGTTCGGAAACTCGGGTCTTGGCCACGTCTCTCCTTCTGGCCCAAGACCCTTGTCAGGTGTGTCTCAGACCGTATGTGGATGTTGCAGAACGAACTGGCTCATCGCGAGGTACTCATCGAGTGCTCATGAGCTGCTGCTCCAGTCTCTTTCGGTCGGTCTCTGCTGGTGATGGTGCGAGTCGAGGTAGTCACCCACCGGTGCGCTGGACAGCCCACCCTCGACCCGTAGTGAGCGGGAGAAGGCTTTCCGGCGTACCGCGAGGTCGTAACACCCCGAGGTGGGGTGCAGGTGCGCTCCCCTCCCGGGTGCGGTGCCGTCGGGATCGGGTACGACGGCCGCGTGGCCGTTCGCATCCGAGCCGGCGATCACTCGCAACAACTCGCTTCTGGCGGCCCGCTTCCGGCATCCGATGCAGGTCCGGACGGGCCCCTCGAGGAGGGAATCGTCCGGCGGCGTCGAGATATTCCGTTGGCCAGCCACCAACCGACAACTCTACCGGTTGTGCGGCACGGAATCCGAACCGGCAGCGCGCTGGTGCCTTCCGGTGGGGTCGTCAGCCGGCTGCGCCGGCCTCCTCATCCGAGTGGATGTCGATCCGCCAGCCGGTCAGCCGCGCGGCGAGCCGGGCGTTCTGACCTTCCTTGCCGATCGCGAGCGAGAGCTGGAAATCCGGTACGACGACCCGCGCCGACTTCGTGTCGGGGTCGACGACCGTGACCGAGCTGACCTGGGCGGGCGACAGCGCGTGCGCCACGAGCTCCGAGGGGTCGTCGGACCAGTCGACGATGTCGATCTTCTCGCCGTGCAGCTCCGACATCACCGCGCGCACCCGCTGGCCCATCGGGCCGATGCAGGCGCCCTTCGCGTTGACCCCGCTGACCGTCGACCGGACCGCCATCTTCGTGCGGTGGCCGGCCTCGCGGGCGATAGCGGCGATGTCGACGGTGCCGTCGGCGATCTCCGGCACTTCGAGCGCGAACAGCTTCTTCACCAGGTTGGGGTGCGACCGCGACAGCGTGATCTGCGGTCCGCGCATGCCCTTGCGGACCGAGATGACCAGGCACTTGATGCGGGTGCCGTGCCGGTAGTCCTCGCCCGGGACCCGCTCGCTGGCCGGCAGCATCGCCTCGATCTTGCCGAGGTCGACGAGCACGTCGTCGGGGTTGCGACCCTGTTGGATCACGCCGGAGATGATGTCGCCTTCCTTGCCGGAGAACTCGCCGTACTTGATCTCGTCCTCGGCGTCGCGCAGCCGCTGCAGCATGATCTGCTTCGCCGTGGTTGCCGCGATCCGGCCGAACCCGTCGGGGGTGTCGTCGTACTCCCCGATCGTGTTGCCCTCCTCGTCGACCTCCGCGGCGTGCACGGTGACGTGCCCGCTCTTGCGGTCCAGCTCCACACGCGCGTGCTCCTGGGCGCCCGGCGTCTTGTGGTACGCCGTCAGCAGCGCCTGCTCGATCGCCTCGACGAGGACGTCGAACTTGATCTCCTTCTCGCGCTCCAGCATTCGCAAGATGCTCAGGTCGATGTCCATCAGTCCTGGTCCTTCCGGTTGAACTCGATCTGCACCAGCGCCTTCTTCACGTCCGCGTAGGGCAGCGCCTGGGTGGTGCCGTCGACGTCGAGGGAGACCTGCTCCTCGTCGCAGTCACCGACCCGGCCGGTCACCGACGAGCCGTCGGCCAGCGTCACCTTCACCAGCCGCGACCGGTTGCGACGCCAGTGACGGGGCTCCGTGAGCGGTCGGTCGACTCCACGGGAGGTCACCTCGAGCGTGTAGGGGTGCTCCCCCATCGCTTCGGACTCGTCGATGACCTCGTTGATCGCGCGGGTGGCGGCGGCGACGTCGTCGAGAGAGACACCGCCGTCCTTGTCGACCGCGACCCGCAGCACCCGCCGTTTGCCGGCGGGCGTCAGCTCCACCGCCTCCACGTCGAGCCCGAGCTCCTGCAGCGGGCCGGTCACGGCCGACGACACGGCCGTGACGGTCGCGTCTGCCCCGGGGCGCTGGCTCGAGCTCATTGGGTGAGACCCCCGTGTCCTGTTGTGGCAAAGCTGATTGTGGTGCTGCAGCCGAACTGAGTAACTCCGGCCAGGATACCGGCTGTAACCTCACCGGGTGCCCCGCCCCGCCCGCGCGTCCCGGCGCGCCCTCCTGACCGGTGGCGCGGTCGCAGGCGCCACGTTGCTGGCTGTGTCCGGCTGCGGTTCCACCCCCTCCGAGGGCGCCGCCCGCGCAGCCGACGACGACCCCACGGCTCCGGCCGTCGACGCCGACAGTGATCTTGTGGAGACGGTCGGTGGACAGGTCACGAAGGCGCTGGCGCTCGCGGTGGCGACCGGTGCGTCGGTCCCGCAGCTGCGGCCGCTCACCCGACGCCTGTCCGAGCTGCATCGCGCGCACCTGGGCGAGCTGAGCCGGCCCGACGACGTCGAGGACGGCAAGGTCCAGGGCACCACCGCGACCGCGCGGGAGCGGTTGCTGCGCGCGGAGGAGAAGCTCCAGCAACAGCTCGTCCGGGCGGCGGTCGACGCCGAGAGCGGCGCGCTCGCCCAGGTGTTTGCGTCGATGGCCGCCGCGATCGCGCAGGAAAGGGCGGTGGCCGCATGACATCACCCCGCAACCTCGCTCCCACCGACGCCCTCCAAACGGCGCTGGCCGCCGAGCACGCTGCCGTCTTCGTGTACGGCGCGCTGGGCGGCCAGACCTCCCAGTCGGAAGCCCCGACACTCTACGGCGAGGTCACCGACGCCTACGTGACGCACCGTGCGCGCCGGGACCGACTGATCGCGCTGATCGAGTCCGCCGGTCGCGAGCCGGTGGCGGCCGAGGCGGGCTACGACCTGCCCGCCGACCTCTCGACGGCCACAGCGGTCTCCGACCGGGCCCTCGAGCTGGAGCGGGCGTGCGCGGCGACCTACGCCTTCCTCGTCGCGTCCACGGCCGACGAGGACCGAAAGTGGGCGATCGAGGTGCTCCTCGACACCGCTCTGCGCGAGCTCCGCTTCGGCGGCAAGCCCGAGCGCCTGCCCGGTCTGTAGCTGTGCCCCGCCGGGGGTTGGTGACGGCGGCGAGACGCCAGGCTGCCGCCGGCAACTGCAGACCACCTCGACCTTGGCGATTGCGCCAAAAAGACCGAGCGGTTCGCGACCTCCGACCCCGGGAGACTCCCGAGACGTCCCCCGAAGTTCGGAGTCGCGAACCGCATGTGACCGGGGACAACGGCCACGTAGCGCCGGTGAGGTGGGGCCCACCAACTGCTGTGCACAATCATGCAACGAACATCGGTCGGAGCGCGCAACCTTCGATCCTCATAAAGGTGCAGTGCAGGAACCTGCAAAGGTTAAGCGCTCGTGGTGGGGTTCGTCAGCCGCGGTAAGCGGTCCACATCGACTGCGCTCGTGACGCCTGACCAGGAGTGAACTGGTTGTAGCAGGAGTCGTAGCTGTAGTCCATGTAGTTGTGGATCGGGTCGAGGCCGGGGAGGTTGCACGAATCGCGACCGGCCGGGCATCCGTTTGTCGGGCTGCTCTGGGCCGGCGTGTCCGAGACCTCGTCGTTGACGGTCGTGCAGCCGCCCTGGAACGTGTGGTAAAGCCCGAACCAGTGCCCCGCTTCGTGGGTGGTTGTCTCGCCGAGGTTGTAGTTGGCGATGCCGCCGCCGGGAAGCGAGTCGTAGTGGACGCGGATGCCGTCGATGCCGCTCTGGTTGTCGTAGTCCCAGGGGAAGGTCGCGATGCCGAGGTACTTGAAGTCGACCAGCCAGATGTTGAGCGCGTTCGCGCCGCCCTTGCGGGTCGCCTTGCGATACTTCGCGCTCGACTTGTCGTGGTGCCAGGAGTTGTTGAAGAAGCGGTCGGTGCCCGCCAAGGTGAAGGAGAAGCCGGTGCTGGCCGCCGCCGAGGACTCGCCCCCGGCGAAGGTGTTGTTGAGGACCGAGATCTGCTGGGCGATCTGGCTGTTGGTGACGTCTCCGGTGCCGTCGGCGGCAGCCATCACGTGCACGTAGACGGGGACCGAGGCGCTGACGGCCCTCAGGTCGGCCTTGGTGACGCCCTTCGCCTGCAACCGTGCCTTGGTCTGGCGGGCGATCGCGCGCTGCTCCTCGGCGGAGATCGCGCGGTGGTCGCGGCCGTGGCCGCCGCGGGCCGATGATCCTTCGCCGTCGACGCAGGCGCTGCCGCCCCGATCCGGCGCGGGACGTGCCTGCGCCGGGGCGGCGAGAGCAACGTTGAGCGAGGTGGCTCCGACCACCATGGCAAGGGCGAGCAGTCTTGTGGTGCGCATCGGCGTGAGGCCTCCCGAGTTCAGGATCACCCAGAGCGGGCGAAGATCCACGTGCATCTTCCTGCCGAACCGCCCCACCCCGCAAGAATTATCTGGATCGGTCAGCGCCACTCGCTGATCAGGCCGGGGATGTCGGACAGCCGATGTGCGACGGCGTCCGGCTCGCCCTCGGTGTGGCCGACCTGCTCGGGCGGGATGGCCGAGTGCGGGATGTGGATCGCCCGCAGCCCGGCGTTCTGGGCCCCCCACACGTCGTCGAAGAGACGGTCGCCGACGTACACGCAACGGGCAGGGTCGCTCACGCCGACCGCTTCGATCGCCGCCGCGAACGCACGTCGCGACGGCTTGGTCCACGGGATCTCGCTGGTGTAGACGTCACCGTCGATGAGGTCGGCGACGCCGTCGCGCTCGAAGAAGCCGACGTGCCACTCCCGCGGCCAGATCGTGTTGGAGAGGACGCCGACCTTGATCCCCTCGGCCCGCAGCCACTCCCACAGCGGCCGAACGTCGGGGTCCGTCTCGGTGTGCGGCACCCAGAATTCGTAGTAGGCGGTCAGCAGTTCCGGGTCGTGCCGGAGCCCGGCCTCGTCGAAGAGGTCGGCGAGGGTCGCGCTCTCCTGTCCGTCGCGACTCCTGCTCCACACGGCTCCGCCTGCTTCGTGCAGCCGCCGCGCATGGACGTGTTGGTCGTCCTCCCGGTCCGGCGTCGCGACGACCGCGGCCGCGAGGGCGAGGGACTCGGCGTGGAAGTCGATGTCGTGCCAGCGGGTGAGCGTGCCGCCCCAGTCGAAGATGACAGCGTCGATCCCACGGTCGATTTCAGTCATGGCGAGACCCTATTCGGCGTACCGTCCCCGGCATGGACGAGGACCTGCGGATCGCGGTGTACGAGTTGCAGCAGCGCGTCGCCGCGCTGGAGGCCGCCCTCGGCATCGGCACTCCGGGCGGCGCCGCCGCACCGCCATCCGCGCCGGTCGGCCCTGCCGCCGACCCCGAGGTCCGCGGCCTGATCGAGAGCGGCCGGACGGTCGACGCGATCAAGGTCTGGCGCGAACGCAGCGGTCTCGGGCTGGTCGAGGCGAAGTACGCCGTCGAGCAGGCCGCCGCGCAGCTGCGCTGACCAGCGACGTGGGGTCAGGCCCGGACGACACCGACCAGGTGGCCGGCCGCCTCACCGACGGGCACCTCCGTGCGCTCGCCCGTCCGGCGGTCCTTGACCTCGATGACGCCGTCGGTGACGCCCCGGCCGACGGTGACGATCGTGGGCACGCCGATCAGCTCGGCGTCCTTGAACTTCACGCCGGGGCTGACCTTGCCGACCCGGTCGTCGTAGAGGACGTCGAGCCCCTGCGCGGCCAGCTCCTCGACCAGCCGCTCGGCTGCGGCGAAGACGGCCTCGTCCTTGCCGGCCGCGACGACATGGACGTCGTACGGCGCGACGTTGCGGGGCCAGCACAGGCCGATCTCGTCGAGCGTGTTCTCGGCGATCGCCGCGACCGCGCGGGACGGACCGATGCCGTAGGAACCCATCGTGACGGTGACCAGCTTGCCGTTCTCGTCGAGGACCTGCAGGCCCAGCGCCTCGGCGTACTTGCGCCCGAGCTGGAAGATGTGGCCCATCTCGATGCCGCGGGCCGACGCGAGCGTGCCGTCCTCACAGCGGGGGCAGTGGTCGCCGTCGCGCACGTCGGCCGCCTCGATCGTGCCGTCCGGCGTGAAGTCGCGACCCGCGACCAGGTCGATGACGTGGCTGCCGTCGACGTTCGCGCCGGTCACCCAACGGGTGCCCGCCACGACCCGCGGGTCGACCAGGAAGCGGATGCCGCTCTTGCCGTCGCTGCCGAGCACCTCGGGCCCGATGTAGCCCTTGACCAGGTCAGGGTGCTTCTTGAGCTCGACGTCGTCCATCGGCTCGACCTCGAGGGGCTCGAGCTGCCCACTGAGGCGCTTGAGGTCGACGTCGCGGTCGCCGGGGAGGCCGATCGCCAGCGGCTCCCTCGTGCCGTCGGGGTGCACCAGCGCCACGAGGACGTTCTTGAGCGTGTCCGCCGCAGCCCAGGGGCGGTCGGCACGGGGGAAGGCCTGGTTGAGGTGGTCGACCAGGGTCGCGATCGTGGGCGTCTCCGGCGTCGACTCGGCGTGGGCGGCCGGCGCGTCGCCCCAGTTGTCCAACTCCGTCGGGACACCCTCCGGCGCGCGCACCTCGACCGCCTCGACGTTCGCGGCGTAGTCGCAGTTGGTGCAGCGGACGTAGGTGTCCTCGCCGACGTCGGCCTTTGCGAGGAACTCCTCGGACTTCGAGCCGCCCATCGCACCCGAGGTCGCCTTGACGATGACGTACTCGAAACCGAGCCGGTCGAAGATCCGGATGTAGGCCTGGCGGTGCGCCTCGTAGCTGGCGTCGAGCCCGGCGTCGTCGATGTCGAAGGAGTAGGAGTCCTTCATGGTGAACTCGCGGCCACGCAGCAGGCCGGCCCGGGGTCGCGCCTCGTCGCGGTACTTGGTCTGGATCTGGTAGATCGAGAGCGGCAGGTCCTTGTAGGAGCTGTAGAGGTCCTTCACCAGGAGCGTGAACATCTCCTCGTGGGTCGGCCCGAGCAGGTAGTCGCCGTCCTTGCGGTCCTTGAGGCGGAAGATGTTGGGGCCGTACTCGGTCCACCGATTGGTCGCCTCGTAGGGCTCGCGCGGCAAGAGTGCGGGGAAGGACACCTCCTGGGCACCGATGCCGTCCATCTCCTCACGGACGACCGACTCGATCCGCCGCAGCACCCGCAGACCGAGCGGGAGCCAGGTGTAGATGCCGGGGGCGTTGCGCCGGATGTAGCCGGACCGGACCAGGAGCCGGTGGCTCGGGACCTCGGCGTCCGCGGGATCCTCGCGAAGAGTGCGGACGAACAAGGTCGACATCCGGGAGATCATGGCCACAGGGTAGGCGGGCGGGTCCGTGCGCCGGAAACCAGTTCCCGCGCTTGGCGGGGCCCACCGCTGGCCTGACGCTGGTTCGATGGCCGCCCCGGGTCGGGCCGTCAGGCGCGTGCGGCCCGCCAGGCCCCACGGATGAGCGGCAGCTGGAGCGGCAGCCGCGCCAGGCTCCCCGCCTGGAGCGCGCGGTTGCTGCCCTGCAGGGCGTCGACGGCCATCTTCACGTTGCCGGGGAACACCCCGACCAGCAGTGCCGCGCTCGCGAGGCCCGCCACCCGGCGGGTGGGCGGGAACAACAGACCCAGCGCGCAGACGAGCTCGGCGACGCCCGACCCGAGGATCACCTCGCGGTGCGCCGGAACCCAGGACGGCATCAGCGGCTCGAACACCTCTGGCTTGACCAGGTGCACCGTGCCGGATGCGACGAAGGCACCGACGACGATCTTGGCGTCGGGGCGTAGTGCTGAGGTCAAGGTGGTGCCCTTCTAGAACATGACGGTGGCGAACCGGGTGGTCTCCCGGAAGCCGACGCTCTCATAGGCCCGGCGGGCCGGCGCGTTCCACTCGTTGACGTAGAGCGAGACGGCGGGTGAGATCCGGTCGCGGACGAGCGAGACGACCGCAGCCATCCCGGCGACGGCGAGGCCCTCACCGCGGCGGTGCGGCGGCACCCACACCCCCTGGATCTGTGCGGCGGTGGGCGTCGCGCAGGCCACCTCGGCCTTGAAGACGAGCTCCCCGCGGTCGAAGCGGGCGAAGGACCACCCGCGGCTGATCAGCTGGAGGACCCGGGTCCGGTAGAGCTCGGAGCCGCCTCCGGTCTCCGGTGAGACCCCCACCTCTTCGGTGTACATCGCCACGCACGCGGGATAGAGGGTGTGGAGGTCGGTCCGCGCCGTCACCCGGACCTCCGGGTCGGGCGCCACCCGCGGGCCGCCGTCGATGACCAGGTGCCGCTGGTCCCAGCGTGCGTCGCGCGGCCGGCCCCAGGTCTCACCGACGCACTCCCAGAACGGCACCACGGCCTCCTGCGGGCCGACGATCGTCGACGCCGTGCGGCGACGCGCGAGCGCTCGCTCGGCGAACGCCACGGCGTCCTCGGGACCCGCCTGCACGGGCACCAGGTTGGCGGCCACGTGGCAGGCAGCCACCAGCCGGCCGCCGTCGAAGCGGCCCCACATCTCGCCGCCGAGCCAGCGCGGCTCGAGGCTGGTGGTCTGGGCACGGTGGATCGCGAACACGTTGACGACCGGGTCCTGGTTGGCGAGTGCCAGGAACTCGTCCAGGTCGGCCGCCGCCAGGACTCGCACACCGTGGCGGGTCGTCAGCACGGGGCGAGCCTACGACGTCCACGCCGTTCCGAGGAGGGACGACCTCTGCATGATCGGGCCGCCGCCCACCGTTCACCGTGCGCGCTGGGACGGCCCGGCGTCGAGGAGCGACTCGACGAGCCGTCGTACGACGCCGAGCTGGCGCCGCATCTGGGCCGGATCGCCGGTCGTCCGCGCCAGGAGGTAGGCGCCCTCGAACGTCACGAACAGGTGGTCGGACAGCGCGGTCACGTCGATGTCGTCGCGGTCGCCGACGGCAGCGGTGAGCAGCTCGGAATAGCGGTCGCGCCAGGTGGCGACGGCCTTCGTGATGGGGTCGGACGTCCCGGCGTCCACCAGCTCCATCTCGGACAGGACCGACGTGTAGAGGCAGCCCGTCGCTCCGGCCATGATCTCGTCCGCCATGTCCTCGTAGAAGCGCAGGAAGGCGACCGCACGTTCGACCGGATCGGTCCCGGCGTCGTACGCCGCAGCCAGGCCCGTCTCGAGCATCGCGAGGTCGTCGGCGACGTACTGCGTCACCAGCGCGTCGGCGAGGTGCCGCTTGGTCGGGAAATGATGGAAGAACGCGCCCTTGGACGACCCGGACGCCGCGATGACTGCCTCGACGGTGGTCGAGCGGAACCCGTTGTCGATCACGAGGTCGAGCGCGGCCGCCAGGATCCGATCGCGGGTAAAGGATCCGTCGCGTGGCACGAAGGACATTGTTCCAGACCGTTTGGTCTGATACAAATGGGCGTAACAGACCAAGCGGTCTGGAACGACGGAAGGACCCACCCATGGCCCAGACCCTGCTGACCGACGGCGGTATCGAGACCGACCTGATCTTCAACCGCGGGATCGACCTGCCGGAGTTCGCGGCCTTCCCGCTCCTCGACACCGACGAAGGCAGGGAGGCGTTGCGCACCTACTACTCCACGTACATCCAGCTGGCCGCGGACGCGGAGGCGGTCGTGCTGCTCGAGACGCCGACCTGGCGGGCGAACCCGGACCACGCCACCGCACTCGGGTACGACGCGGCGGCGCTCGATCGCGTCAACCGGTACGCCGTCGAGATGCTGGCCCGACTCGCGCACGAGCACGACGACGAGCTGGTCGGCTGGCAGGTCGGCGGGATCCTCGGTCCCCGCGGCGACGGCTACCTCTCCGCGGGCGGCGTCTCCCCGGAGGCTGCGGCCGACTATCACCGTCCCCAGCTGGCGGCATTCGCGGCCGCCGGCGCCCACCGGGCAACCGTGCTCACGCTCACCGATGTCGGGGAAGGCATCGGGATCGCCCACGCGGCGGCCGAGGTGGGCCTGCCCGTCGTCATCGGGTTCACCGTCGAGACCGACGGGCGGCTCCCCGACGGCAGCACCCTCGCGGCGGCGATCGCCGCGGTGGATGCAGCGGCCGCGCCGTCGTACTTCCTCATCAACTGCGCCCACCCCACGCACATCGCGCATGCACTCGACGACGGCGCCTGGCAGCAGCGGATCGGCGGCCTCCGGGTCAACGCATCCACCATGAGCCACGCCGAGCTCGACGTGGCGGAGGACCTCGACGACGGCGACCCGATCCAGCTGGCGCGCGACCAGCGGCCCCTCCTCAACGCATTTCCGAACGTCGAGGTCCTCGGCGGCTGCTGCGGTACCGACGTGCGCCACGTCGCGGCGATGTGGGAAGCCGTCTAGCGTCGTGCGTCGGGAATTGTTGGACGGTTGGCGTGCTCAGGGCGCGTGCATCGCAAGGCGCCGGCGCGCCGCCATACCCCGTCGTCTTGCAAGCGTCGGCAACGCCGCGAGGTGCGTGTCATGAGTGCGCGAACCGTTCAAGAATTTCCGAGGCGCGGCACTAGTGTCGTGCATCGGCCAAGCGGGCCGACGGCCGGTTCGAGGTGCGGGCGAAGTACTTCGTCGGATCAGGAGACGGTGATCTCCGCGGCCGCGCCCTCGACGGGTTCCATCGACTCGGCGAGCCGAAGCGCCTCCTCGATCAGGGTCTCGACGATCTGCGACTCGGGCACGGTCTTGATCACCTCGCCCTTGACGAAGATCTGACCCTTGCCGTTGCCGGACGCGACGCCGAGGTCCGCCTCGCGCGCCTCACCCGGGCCGTTGACGACGCACCCCATCACGGCGACCCGGAGCGGCACCTCCATGCCCTCGAGCCCCGCGGTGACCTGCTCCGCGAGCGTGTAGACGTCGACCTGGGCGCGGCCGCAGCTCGGGCAGGAGACGATCTCGAGCTTCCGCTCGCGCAGGTTGAGCGACTGCAGGATCTGCAGGCCGACCTTGACCTCCTCGACCGGCGGCGCCGAGAGCGAGACCCGGATGGTGTCGCCGATGCCCCGCGACAGCAGCGCACCGAACGCGGTCGCCGACTTGATCGTGCCTTGGAACGCGGGGCCGGCCTCGGTGACGCCGAGGTGCAGCGGCCAGTCGCCCTGCTCGGCGAGCAGCTCGTAGGCCCGCACCATGACGACCGGGTCGTTGTGCTTGACCGAGATCTTGAAGTCGTGGAAGTCGTGCTCCTCGAAGAGGCTCGCCTCCCAGACGGCCGACTCGACGAGCGCCTCGGGGGTGGCCTTGCCGTACTTCTCCAGAAGTCGCGGGTCGAGCGAACCGGCGTTGACGCCGATCCGGATCGACGTGCCGCGGTCCTTGGCAGCCGCGGCGATCTCTTTGACCTGGTCGTCGAACTTTCGAATGTTGCCCGGGTTTACCCGGACGGCGGCGCAGCCAGCGTCGATCGCGGCGAAGACGTACTTCGGCTGGAAATGGATGTCGGCGATGACCGGGATCTGGCTGTGCTCGGCGATCTCCGGGAGGGCCTCGGCGTCGTCCTGGCTGGGGCACGCGACCCGCACGATGTCACAGCCGGACGCGGTCAGCTCCGCGATCTGCTGGAGCGTGCTGTCGACGTCGGACGTCAGTGTCGTCGTCATCGACTGGACCGAGATCTGGTGGTCGCTGCCGACCCCGACCTTGCCCACTTGGATCTGCCGCGTCTTGCGGCGGGGAGCCAGCACCGGCGGGGGTGCTGCGGGCATGCCGAGGCCGATGACAGTCATGGCTCCAGGGTACTGGCGAGACGGTCCGGATCAGGAACCGTCGAGGTGGACCGGCACGACCAGGTCGCCCACGATCAGCACGACGCCCATGACCAGCAACGCCGACGCGACGACGTACGCCACGGGGAGCAGCTTGGCGGCGTCGACGTAGCCGGGGTCGGGGCGGCCGCGTAGCCGAGCGAGCCCGCGGCGCAGGGCCTCCCAGAGCGCGCTGGCGATGTGGCCGCCGTCGAGCGGCAGCAGGGGCACGAAGTTGAACATGCCGATGAAGAAGTTGAAGCCGGCGATGAGCAGCAGCAGCGAGATCATCTTCTCGTCGACCTGGATCTCCTCGTGCGACGCGACCTCACCCGCCAACCGGCCGCCGCCGACGATGCTGACGGGTCCGGCGGGGTCGCGCTCCTCCAGACCGAAGATCGCCTGGCCCACGTCGAACACCTTCACCGGGAGGGTGCCGAGCGCCTTGACCACGTCGACGGTCATGCCGCCCATCTGCTCGATCGTGTAGATCGGACCGCCCGTGGTCGCGAAGGTCTCCGGCCGGACGCCGAGGAACCCGACCGGCTCCGGCTCCTCCGCGTCGCTGCTGAGGAACCTCGGGGTGACCGTGGTCTCGGCGACGAACCTCTTCTGCCCGCCGTCGCGCTCGACGACGATCACGGCCTTGCCGTCGCCGTTGTCGCGGATCAACTGCTGGACCTGGTCCCAGTCATCGATCTCCACGCCGTTGAAGGAGACGATCCGGTCGCCCACCTCCAGGCCGACCTCGTAGGCCGGTGTCGGCTGCTCCCGGATCTCCTCCGGTGTGCAGACCCGACCGGCCTCCTCGGCCGGGACGACGCACGCCTGGACCTCTTCGATCGTGGTGGTGGCGGTCTGGTCGGCTGCGTTGCCCCAGGTGGCGAAAACCGCGGCGAAGATGCCGAACGCGATGAGCAGGTTGACCGTGGGGCCGCCCGCCATGACGACGACCTTCTTCCACGACGACATCTTGTAGAACAACCGTTCCCTGTCGTCGGGACCGACCAGCTCCCACTCCGCGGCGCGGGCGTCGGAGATCAGCTGCGTGAACATGCCCGTGTTGGACTTGCGCACCCGGGTGACCTGGTTCCCCGCGGCGTCGTAGGTGATGTCGTCGGCGAGGTCCTCGGCGGCCGGCGGCAGCATCCCGACGATCTTGACGTAGCCACCGAGCGGGATCGCCTTGACTCCGTACTCGGTCTCGCCGATCTGCTTGCTCCACACGGTGGGGCCGAAGCCGATGAAGTACTGGGTGACCTTCCCGCCGAACTTCTTCGCGGGGATCATGTGGCCGAACTCGTGGAGGCCGATCGAGACCAGGATCGCGACCACGAAGACGAGCACCCCGAGGGTGTAGAGCAGGGCTGCGGTCATCGCTGGTTGGGGGTCCTCATCGATCCGATGGTGCGGGCGGCGGCTTCGCGCGCCCACGCGTCCGCGGCGAGGACGTCGTCGAGCGTGAGCTGCTCCTCCGAGGGTACGTCGTGGTCGGCAAGCACGCTGGCAATGACGTCGACGATGCCGGGGAACGCGAGCCGGCCCTCGTGGAATGCGTCCACGCACACCTCGTTGGCGGCGTTGTAGACCGCCGGGGCGGTGCTCCCGCGGCTGCCGGCCTCGCGCGCGAGCACGACGGCCGGGAACGCCACATCGTCGAGCGGCTCGAAGCGCCAGTCCGCGGCCTTCGTCCAGTCCACCGGCGTCTCGGCGTCCGGCACCCGGTCCGGCCAGGCCAGGCCGAGCGCGATCGGGACCAGCATCGTCGGGAGGCCGATCTGAGCCAGGACCGCGCCGTCGACGAACTCGACCATCGAGTGGATGAGCTGCTGCGGGTGGACGACCACGTCGATCCGGTCGAACGGCACGTCGAAGAGCAGGTGCGCCTCGATCACCTCGAGGCCCTTGTTGACCAAGGTCGCCGAGTTGGTGGTGATCACCCGGCCCATGGCGAAGTTGGGGTGGGCAAGCGCCTGCTCCGGGGTGACGGCATCGAGGTCGGCCCGGGTGCGCCCTCGGAAAGGGCCACCGCTCGCCGTGAGGACGAGCCGTCGTACCTCTTCGCTGCGGCCGCCGCGCAAGCTCTGGGCGATCGCGCTGTGCTCGCTGTCGACCGGCACGATCTGGCCCGGCCGAGCGCGCTCCTTCACGAGCGGGCCACCGATGATGAGCGACTCCTTGTTGGCCAGCGCGAGGGTGTGACCGGCGTCGAGTGCGGCGAGTGTCGGCCGGAGACCGACCGCGCCCGTGATGCCGTTGAGTACGACGTCGCAGGGCTGCTGCGCCGCCTCGACCGACGCCTCCTCCCCCAGTCCTGCGTAGGCCCCGGGGTGGCGGACGGTCACCTCCGCCACCTGCCGCTCGAACAGCTCGGGATTGCCGCCGCCGGCGGTGAGTCCGACGACCCGGAACCGGTCCGGGTTGGCGCGCACGATGTCGAGCGCCTGGGTGCCGATCGACCCGGTCGAGCCGAGGATGACGACGTCTCTCACGATCCCCATCCTTCCAGTCCGATGCGTGCGATCCTCAGCCCGTGCCCCACTCAACCCGAGCCGCGTCGTTCCTCTGCGTGCTCGGCCTCCTGCTTTCTCCGCTCGCGGCGCCCGGCACCGGCCCGGCTACGGCCGCCTCCGCCGACGCCCGTGGGGGCTGCAGCGGGCAGATCGCACTGACCTTCGACGACGGTCCGGCCGCCGGCCCGACCGACGACCTGATCCGGATCCTCCGCAACCAGCGGGTCCCGGCGACGTTCTTCATGGTCGGCCAACGGGTGGCGGCCGCACCGCGGCTGGCGTCGTCGGTGGAGCGCGCGGGCTTCCTCGTCGCCAACCACTCCTGGGCGCACGTCGACATGACCCGTCAGTCAGCGGCCCAGGTCACCGCGTCGCTGCGCGCGACCGAGCGAGCGCTGCGGCAGGCAGGCACGCATCCGACCGGCCTGATGCGGCCGCCGTACGGCGCGCTGGACGCAGCTGCCCGCGAGGGCATCCGCGACGCCGGGCTGACCCCGGTCCTCTGGAACGTCGACTCGCGCGACTGGGAGTCCGGGACGTCGAAGGAGATCGCCGCCCGGATCCTGGCCCAGCTCAGTGCCGGCGCCAACGTCGTGCTCCAGCACGACGGGGTCCGCCGCTCCCCCACCTCGATCGCGGCGGTGCCTGCCGTGGTGCGGGGTGCGCGCCGGCGCGGCTTCTGCTTCACCGCCCTGGACGAGCGCGGCCGGCCGGGCTTCCCGACCCCGCGGGTGTCGGTGTCAGTGACCGATGCGGCCGAGGGCCGGAGGGCGATCGCGACCATCCGGCTGTCCAAGCCGCCGGGGCGCACCACCTCGGTCCGACTCCGCACCGTGTCGCGCAGCGGCCGGGTCGGCAGCGACGTCGAGCGGGTAGCCCGCCGGGTCGCGGTGCCCGCCGGGCGACTGACGGTGCGGGTGCCGATCGGCATTCTGCGCGACGACAAGGACGAACCCGAGGAGGCGTTCGCCGTACGCATCTCGCGGCCGAGGGGCCTCGCGCTGGGGCGTCAGCTCGCGGTGGCTCGGATCCGCGACCGCAACCCGGCGCCGCTGATCCGTGGCGTCGATGTGGTCGTGGACGAACCGCTGGCCGACGCCGTCGTACCGGTCGCCTTCAGCCTGGCGCGGGCGAGTGGCAAGGAGATCCGGGTGGTGCTGCGGACCGTTGCCGAGACCGCCGACGGCACGGACTTCGTGATCACCCGGGAGACCTTCGTGCTCGCGCCGGGCGAGACTGCAGTGGCGCTGCAGGTGACGCTCCGGGCCGACGCAGCGGACGAGCCCGCCGAGACGTTCCGCGTGGAAGCTGTGCGGGCGGTCAACGCCAGGATCGGTCGGGCCGCGACCGTGACCATCGCCGCGTCGCCCGGTCCGCCGTGACGCCTCAGTCGCCGAGCAGCGCGTCCGCGGCGGCGTAGGGATCGGACTCGCCGTCGACCACCGAGCTCGCGAGCTCGTCGAGCCGGCTGCCGGAGTCGACCGAGCCCCAGCGCTGCCGCAGCGCCGTCAGCGCGATCGCCTCGATCTCGTTGCGCGCGCGTCGTACGCGCCGGCGCTCGAGCTCACCGCTCTGCTCCGCCCAGGCGCGGTGCTCGTCGACCGCGTCGACCACCTCGACGGCGCCCTGACCCTGGGACGCGACGGTCTTGATCACCGACGGTCGCCAGCCCCCGTCGGCCCGCTCGGCAAGGGCGAGCATCGAGCGGAGGTCGCGGCGTACCTGGTCGGCGCCGTCGCGATCGGCCTTGTTGACCACGTAGACGTCGCCGATCTCGAGGATCCCGGCCTTGGCGGCCTGGATGCCGTCGCCCATCCCGGGCGCGAGCAGCACGATCGTGGTGTCGGCGAGCCGGGCGATCTCGACCTCGCTCTGCCCGACGCCGACAGTCTCGACCAGGATCACGTCGCAGCCGGCGGCATCGAGCACCCGCAGCGCCTGCGGGGTCGCCCGCGAGACACCGCCGAGGTGGCCGCGGGCGGCCATCGACCGGATGAAGACGCCGGGGTCGGTCGCGTGCTCGGACATCCGGATCCGGTCGCCCAGCAGGGCGCCGCCGGAGTACGGCGACGACGGGTCGATCGCGAGCACGCCGACCTTGAGCTCGCGTCGCCGGAGCTCGGTGACCAGCGCATTGGTCGAGGTGGACTTGCCCACGCCGGGCGAGCCGGTCAGGCCGACGATGTGCGCCCCGCCACTGACCCCGCCGGCGTACGGCGCCAGCGCCGCCATCACGTCGCGGAGCAGGGGTGAGCCGTCCTCGACCTGGGAGATCAAACGGCCGATCGCCCGGGCCTCGCCTTCGCGGGCCCGGGCGACCAGCTCGTCAGGTTTGTCAGTTGCTCGGGACACGGACGATCAGGGCGTCGCCCTGGCCGCCGCCACCGCACAGCGCGGCCGCACCGGTGCCGCCGCCGCGGCGCTTGAGCTCGAGCGCGAGGTGGAGGACCACGCGAGCCCCGGACATGCCGACCGGGTGGCCGAGCGCGATCGCGCCACCGTTGACGTTGACCTTGTCCGCCGCGATGCCCAGCTCCTTGGCCGAGGCGATGCCCACGGCCGCGAAGGCCTCGTTGAACTCGACGAGGTCGAGATCAGCGGCGGTGATGCCTTCCTTCTCCAATGCCTTGGCGGTCGCCGCGGCGGGCTGGAGCTGCAGGCTCGAGTCGGGTCCGGCGACCATACCGTGCGCGCCGATCTCGGCCAGGTAGTCGAGACCGAGCTCCTCGGCCTTGGCCTTGCTCATCACGACGACGGCGCAGGCGCCGTCGGAGATCTGCGAGGCCGAGCCGGCGGTGATGGTGCCGTCCTTGGAGACCGGGCGGAGGCCGGCGAGTGACTCGACGGTGGTGTCGGCGCGGACGCCCTCGTCCTCGTTGACGACGGTGTCGCCGCGGCGGGACGCAATGGTCACCGGCACGATCTCCTCGTCGAACACGCCGTTCTTCTGCGCAGCGGCCGCCCGCTGGTGCGACTCGGCCGCGAAGGAGTCCTGCTCCTCGCGGGTGAAGTTGTCGGTCGCCGCGTTGCAGGAGTCGGTCAGGCTGATCATCGCCTGCTTGGTGAACTGGTCGTAGAGCGCGTCGTGGGCCATCGAGTCGACGAGCGTGGTGTCGCCGTACTTGAAGCCCTCACGCGAGCTCGGCAGCAGGTGGGGCGCCTGGGTCATCGACTCCATGCCGCCCGCGACCACGATGTCGACCTCGCCGGCGCGGACCAGCTGGTCGGCCAGGGCGATCGCATTGAGCCCCGAGAGGCAGACCTTGTTGATCGTCATGGTGGGGACGTTCATCGGGATGCCGGCGCCCGTGCTCGCGCCGCGGGCGGGGTTCTGGCCGGCGCCGGCCAGGATGACCTGGCCCATGATCACGTAGTCGACCTGGTCGCCTGAGACCCCGGCCTTCTCGAGGGCACCCTTGATGGCGATCGCACCGAGATCAGCCGCAGACAGCGACTTGAGACCGCCGAGAAGGCGACCGATCGGCGTACGCGCGCCGGCGACGATGACGCTGGGGTTGTCGGACATGCTGCCTCCGGTGAAGAAAATGGGTGAACCCGGCCGACGATACTCGTGGGTATTGCGCTCCGGCAGTGGGGTCCACGACGGGTGGGTGAGTGACGCGTCACACGGACGGATCGGCACAATGGCGCCATGAGCCTGAACGACGTCCAGCACCTCTTCACCGCCATCGACCACGTCGGCATCGCGGTACCCGACCTCGACGAGGCGATGGCGTTCTACACCGACACCTACGGGATGACGGTGGTGCACGAGGAGACCAACGAGGAGCAGGGCGTCCGCGAGGCGATGGTCCGGGTCGGCGATACCGACTCCTGCATCCAGCTGCTCGCTCCGCTCTCCCCCGAGTCCACGATCGGCAAGTTCCTGGACCGCAGCGGGCCCGGCCTGCAGCAGCTGGCCTACCGTGTCGCCGACATCGACGCGGTCTGCGGCACGCTCCGTGAGCGCGGCCTTCGGCTCCTCTACGAGGTGCCGAAGCGGGGCACGTCGAACAGCCGGGTCAACTTCATCCACCCGAAGGACGCGGGTGGGGTGCTGGTCGAACTGGTGGAGCCGTCCGCCGAGGGTCACTGAACCCACGCGAACGTGACCTGCTCCCCCGGCCGTAGCTGGGCGAGCCGATCGGTGTCCTCGTCGACGACCACAGCCATCACGGGGTAGCCGCCGGTCACCGGATGGTCCGGCCCGAACACCACGGGCTCGCCCCCGGGCGGCACCTGGATCGCGCCGCGCGTCGCTCCCTCGCTCGGCAGCTGTCGAGCGGGGTCGACGAGATCGAGCCGGCATCCCGCCAGCCGCACCCCGACGCGGTCCGAGTCCGGTGTGACGGTCCAGGTGGTCGTGACGAGGGCGCCGGCGTTGCGGACCCAGTCGTCGCGCGGGCCACGGACCACGCGCAGCACGGGGCGGTCGCCGTACTGCACCTCCGGGACGGCGTCGACCCGCATCTCGTCGGCCGTGGCGTCGCCGACGGGCAGCGCGTCGCCGTCGGCGAGCGGCGCCGGGCCGAGCCCGGCGAGCGTGTCGTGCGAGCGGGAGCCGAGGACCGCCGCGACGTCGAACCCGCCGCGGACCGCGACGTAGGAGCGCAGCCCGTTCCCCGGCTGCCCGAGCGCGAGCCGGCTGCCGGGCCGCAGCGCGAGCACCGCGCCCGTCGGCTCGGGACGCCCGTCGAGCAGGAGCGGCGCCGGTGCGCCGGCGACCGCGATCCAGGCGGTGCCGTCGACGGCCTCGACCTCCAGCCCACCGAGCACGACCTCCAGCGCCGCGGAACCCACGGCGTTGCCGACCAGCCGGTTGGCGAGGGCGTACGACGACCGGTCGGCCGCACCCGCACGCCCCACGCCGATGGCCGCCTGTCCCGGGCGGCCGGCGTCCTGGACCAGCGCCAGGCCCACGCGTCGGACGAGGAGAGCCGTCATGTGCGGACGAACCGGACGGTCGCGCCGGCGTCGAGCAGGGCCGGCGGCTCGCGATCGAGGTCCCACATCGCGACCTCCGTGCGGCCGATGAGCTGCCAGCCGCCCGGGGACTCGCGCGGGTAGACACCGCTGAACTCCCCCGCCAACCCCACCGACCCGGCCGGCACCCGGGTCCGCGGACTCTCCCGGCGCGGCACGATCAGCTGCGCGTCGCCACCGACCAGGTAGGCGAATCCCGGTGCGAACCCCCCGAACGCCACCCGCCACGGCGTGCCCGTGTGCGCCGCGACGACCTCGTCCACGGAGAGCCCGGTCAGCCGGGCGACGTCGGCCAGGTCCGGGCCGTCGTACGCGACCGGGATCTCGATCAGGCCGGCCGCGCGGAGGCTCGGCCCCGGCGTGGAGCTCACCTGGTCGAGAGGTGGCACCTGTCCGTGCAGCTGCTCGACCGAGACGCCTGGCCGGGCCCGCAGGAGGATGGTGCGAGCGCCGGGAACGAGGTCGTCGACCAGCGCCTCCACGGCGGGGTCCCCGCGGAGTGCATCGAGGCAGGCCACGACCGCGGCGGTGTCGGGGAGCTCGAGCAGCAGGGCGCGGTCGCCGTACGGCAGGACGTTCATAGGAACGATCGGACGGTGAAGCCGGCTTCGTGGAGCGCGCCGTGCGCGGCGGCCGCGATGGCAACCGCGCCCGGCGAGTCGCCGTGCAGGCACAACGACCGGACGACGCCGTCCCGCGCCAGCCGCACCGCCTGTTCTGCTGCCTCGTCCGCGTCCTCGAGGACGGCACCTGGCTCGTCCCGGGGCACCAGGGAGCCGTCGTCGCGGTAGCGACGGTCGACGAAGCCCTCGGCGAAGGTCCGCAGGCCCTCCTCCGCGGCGAGCTCCAGGAAGCGGGAGCCGGGGAAGCCGAGGACGGGCAGCATGTCGAGGTCGCCGGCCGCGTCGACGACTGCCCTCGCCTGTCGCTCGACCCGGTTCACCGCGTGATACAGCGCACCGTGCGGCTTGAGGTAGCGGACTGCTCGGCCCGGCGCCGCGAGCGCACGGAGGGCGCCCACCTGGTAGACGACGTCGGCGTGGAGGTCCTCCGGAGCGATGTCGACGAACCGACGACCGAAACCCTCGAGGTCGCGATAGCCGACCTGCGCGCCGACGGTGACGCCGTGCATCGCCGCGTCCTCGCAGGTCGCGAGGATGGTGCGGGGATCGCCTGCGTGGAAACCACAGGCAACGTTCGCACTGCTCAGGTAGGGCATCAGCGCGGCGTCGTCGCCCAGGGTCCACCGCCCGAACGACTCCCCCACGTCGGCGTTGAGATCGATCACCAGCACGTCTCCCACGCCCTTATCCTCGCTGAGACGCCTGCCACACTGGCGTCATCGGAAGGTTACCGACGGGTATCTTTCGCCTCGGCCGTTTTGACCACGAACACAGGAGCCATCCCCGTGCAGCACATCCTCGACGCCATCCTCGCCGAAGGGACCTCCCCGGAGGAGTTCGCCAACCTCGACCTGCCCGAGTCCTATCGGGCAGTCACGGTCCACAAGGACGAAGCCGACATGTTCGAGGGCATGACCTCGAAGGAGAAGGACCCGCGCAAGTCGCTGCACATTGACGACGTCCCTCTCCCGGAGCTCGGTCCCGGCGAGGCGTTCGTCGCCGTGATGGCGTCGGCCATCAACTACAACACCGTCTGGACCTCGATCTTCGAGCCGGTGTCGACCTTCGGCTTCCTCGAGCGCTACGGCCGCGAGTCCGACCTCGGCGCCCGCCACAACCTCGACTACCACGTCGTCGGCTCCGACCTGTCCGGCGTCGTCCTGGCCACCGGCCCCGGAGTCAACAAGTGGAAGCCGGGCGACCGCGTCGTGGCGCACTGCCTCTCCGTGGAGCTGGAGGCCCCTGACGGCCACAGCGACACGATGCTCGATCCGTCGCAGCGGATCTGGGGTTTCGAGACCAACTTCGGCGGTCTCGCCGACGTCGCGATGGTCAAGGCCAACCAGCTGATGCCGAAGCCCGAGCACCTGACCTGGGAGGAGGCCGCCTCCCCCGGCCTGGTCAACTGCACCGCCTACCGCCAGCTCGTCTCCACCAACGGCGGCAACATGAAGCAGGGCGACAACGTCTTGATCTGGGGCGCGTCCGGCGGCCTCGGCGGCTTCGCGACGCAGTACGCCCTCAACGGCGGCGCCAACCCGGTCTGCGTTGTCTCCAACGAGGAGAAGGCCCAGATCGTGCGCAACATGGGCGCCGACAAGGTCATCAACCGCTCGGAGATGGACTTCAAGTTCTGGAACGACGAGGGCACCCAGCAGAACCCGAAGGAGTGGCTGCGCCTCGGAAAGGCCATCCGCGAGCTCACCGGAGGCGAGGACATCGACATCGTCTTCGAGCACCCCGGCCGCGAGACCTTCGGCGCCTCGGTGTTCGTCACCCGTAAGGGCGGCACCATCACCACCTGCGCCTCGACCTCGGGCTACATGCACGAGTACGACAATCGCTACCTCTGGATGAACCTCAAGCGAATCATCTCCAGCCACTTCGCCAACTACCGCGAGTCGTGGGAGGCCAACCGGCTGATCGCGCAGGGCAAGATCCACCCGACCCTGTCGCGCACCTACCGCCTCGAGGACGTCGGCCAGGCCGCGCTCGACGTGCACCACAACCTCCACCAGGGCAAGGTCGGCGTCCTCGCGCTGGCCCCCGACGAGGGCCTGGGCGTGCGCAACAACGAGCTCCGCGAGCGGCACATCGACAAGATCAACCTGTTCCGCGGCGTCTGACCTTCATGCAGCACTAGATTGCGGTCGTGATCGACCGCTGGGCCGGGATCGTCGGGCGGCACGCCCGGCTGGTCCTGGCTGTCGCGGTGCTCGTCGTCCTCGGCGCCGCGGTGTACGGCGCGGGGGTCTTCGACTCGCTCGGTCGGGGTGGCTTCGAGGACCCCGACTCCGAGAGCTATCGGGCCGCAGCGGTCGAGCGGTCGGTGTTCGGCAACCACGCGCCCGACGTCGTCGCGATCTACTCCAGTGACGAACTCACCGCCGACGAGCCCGAGTTCCGCGACGCGGTCGAAGCCGTGGTCGCCGACCTCGACGGACCTGAGGTCGTGCAGGTGGTGCCCTACTACGACCTGCCCGCCGAAGCCGGCTTCGTCACCGCGGACGGGCACGCGGTGCAGGTGCACGTCTCGCTCGCCGGCGACACGCTCAACCAGCAGCTCATCAACTACGACGAGATCGAGCCGAGGCTCCACGCAGACGGCTTGGAGACCGACCTGGCCGGGCTCTACCCGGCGCACGCCGACGTCAACGTCATCACCGAGGAGGACCTCAAGAGGGCAGAGCTGCTCTCGCTCCCGCTCGTGGTGCTGCTCGCCCTGCTCATCTTCGGCAGCCTGACCGCGTCGGCGATGCCGGCCCTGCTCGGCATCATCGCGCTGCTCACCTCGATCGCGGCGATGCGGCTGCTCACCCTGTTCACCGACGTCTCGATGTTCTCGATCAACGTCATCTCGCTGCTGGGCATCGGGCTGGCGGTCGACTACTCCCTGTTCATCGTGAGCCGGTTCCGCGAAGAGCTGGCGCTGCTGCCACCCGACGATCCCGCCAGCCCGCGGCAGGCGGTCGCCCGCACGCTGGCGACCGCCGGTCGCACGGTGATGTTCTCGGGCCTGGTCGTGGCCGCGTCGATGTCGAGCCTGCTGGTGTTCCCACAGGTCTTCCTCAAGAGCATGGGGTACGGCGGCATCGCGGCGGTCGTGATCGCCATGGTGGCCGCGATCACGGTGCTGCCGGCGATCCTGGTGGTCCTCGGCCGGCGGATCGACTCCGGCCGGCTGCCGTGGCGCCGGAAGTGGAACATGCCCGAGCCGGCCGGCGACCACGGCCGGTGGGCCACCCTCGCCCGCGCCGTGATGCGGCACCCGATCGCGGTGCTCACCGTCACGGCGGTGATCCTGCTCGCGGTCGCCTCCCCGTTCCTCGGCGCGAAGTGGGGAGGGATCGACCACCGGATCCTTCCTGAGGACGCGCCGTCCCGGATCGCAGCCGACAAGCTGCTCGAGTTCGGGCCCGAGACGTCGTTCGCGACCGTCGTGCTCCAGGACGTCGACAGCGCCACCGTCGCGTCGTACGTCGCCGCCGCCGACGTCGACGGCGTCCGCCAGGTCGCGGTTCTCGCCGAGGACGGCGACGCGGCGCTGATCCGGGTCCTCTGGTCCGGCAACAGCCAGTCCGAGTCGTCCCAGGAGATCGTCGAGGAGCTGCGCGATGTCGAGCCCGAGGCCGGGACGGCACTCGTCGGCGGGCTGACTGCCGACACGGTCGACCTGATCTCGTCGGTGCACGGCCACCTGCCGCTGATGGGTGTGATCGTCCTCGCGGTCATGCTGGTGCTGCTCTTCATCGCGTTCGGCTCGCTCGTGCTGCCGCTCAAGGCGATCGTGATGAACGCCTTCTCGGTCACCGCGTCGTTCGGGGTCGTCACCTGGATCTTCCAGGACGGCCACCTGTCGGGGCTGCTCGGCTTCACGTCGCCCGGCTTCCTCGAGGCCACGAACCCGATCCTGATGCTCGCGATCCTGTTCGGCCTGTCGATGGACTACGAGGTCTTCCTGCTCTCCCGCGTGAGGGAGCGCTGGGACGCGACCGGCGACCACGTGCGGGCGGTCGCCGGCGGAGTCCAGGCGACCGGCCGGATCATCACGTCGGCGGCGCTCCTGCTCGGTGTCGTCATCGGGGCGTTCGCCACCGGCGACATCGTGCTGATGAAGATGCTCGGCGTCGGCATGGTGGTGGCGCTGATCGTCGACGCGACGATCGTCCGGGCGCTGATGGTGCCCGCCACCATGGCGCTGCTCGGGCGCCTCAACTGGTGGGCTCCCGGTCCGCTGCGCAGGTGGTGGGAGCGCTACGGCTTCCGCGAGGACGCGGCCCACCTGGCCCCGGACGGTCTCCCGCAGCCGGCATCGATCCCGCTGCCTCCACCGCCGCGAGCTCCTGGAGTTCCTCCGCCACCCCTGCCCTCCGGGACCGACCTCGGTCAGCACCTGCGCGCGGCCGGGTCACTGCCGCTCCGTACCGCGGTCGAGGCGGTCGCGGGGATCGCTCGCGCCCTCACGGACAGTCCACCGCCCGGGGGCGTCCACGGCGAGATCCGCCCGGGCGCCGTACTCCTCCGCCCGGAGGGCTCCCGACCGCCGGCTGTGCTGACGCCGCCGACCTACGCGATCGGGCCGGACCCGACGTACGCCCCTCCCGAGCCGCTGGCGGCTCCGACTCCCGCGGCCGACGTCTACGCGCTCGGCTGCCTGCTCTGGACTGCCGCGACCGGCGAGGCGCCGTTCACCGGGGCGACGATCGAGGCGGTGCGGGAGGCACATCGGACCCAACGGGTCCCTCAACTGCCCGGCCGGGAGCCGCTGACCCTGGCCACCAACCGGGTGCTGCGGCTGGCGCTGAGCAAGGACCCGACGCGGCGCTACTCCTGCGCGGAGGCGCTGCACGCTGACCTCCTGGTCGCGCTGGGTCTCCCTGACCCCACCCCGCCGAGCGTGGTAGCCGCCCACTGAGCCTGGTCCGCGAGGAGTTCGTCCGAAATGCGCGGACCGGGGTGGGAGTTCCGCAACAGATCAGGGATCATGGACCGGACCTCGTTCACCTCGACCGCAAGGGAGCTTTCCCCGCATGAGCGACCAAGGTCTTTCGATCTTTGACAACGAGCCCGGTAGCGCCCCTCCCGAGGCTGCGTCGAAGTCACCCACCCCCGATAACGAGACGACTCAGGTGATGCCCGTGACCACGTCCGCTCCCCCGACCTCCGCGCCCCCTGCGCCCCCCAGGCCCGCGCCGACCGGCGCTCCCGGGGCGTCGACAGCAGCCCTGCCCGTGGTCCGCCGTGGCGGCTACGACCAGGCGGCAGTCGATGCGCAGATCCGGCAGCTCGCGAGCGAGAAGGCGTCGTTGGGGGCGAGCCTGACCGAGTCGGAGCAGCGGGTGATCGAGCTCGAGGCCGCGCTGGGCGCAGCGAAGGCCGAGCTCGCCGAGACGGACAACCCTTCCTACGCCGGGCTGGGGGGCCGGGCGAGTGCGATGCTCCGGCTGGCCGAGGAGGAGACCGAGGAGATCCGCGGCGGCGCCGAGCGCGATGCGGCCGAGATCCGCGAGCAGGCCAGTCGCGACGCCAAGGCGATCCGCGCCGAGGCCGCGCGCGAGGCCGAGGACATGCGTGCCGTGCAGCTGCGCGAGCTCGAGGAGAACCGCGAGCGGCTGCTCGCCAACGCCGAGCAGGAGCTCGCCCTGGCCCGGAGCACCGCCACCGACGAGCTCGCGGCCGCGAAGCGTGAGGCCGACCAGCTCCGGCTGGCGACGCAGCAGGAGGCCAGCGAGCTGCGCAGCGCCGTGCAGCGCGAGGTCGAGCAGGCCCGCGCCGGCGCCGACCGCGAGGTCCAGGAGGCTCGCCGGATGCTGGCCGTGGAGAAGGAGCGGCTCGCCCGCGAGGCGACCGACCACCACAACACCGCCGTCGCCGAGACCCGCAAGCTGGTCGACGAGGCCGAGCAGCGGGCAGCCGCTGCCGAGCAGCGGGCAGCCGAGGCCTCCCGTCAGGCGGCCGAGAACCGCGCCGCCGCACAGACGGAGTCGGAGGCACTGCTCAGCAGGGCACGTCGCGAGGCCGAGCAGATCGTGGCCTCCGCGCGGACCCAGGCCGACTCGATCACTGCCAGTGGTGAAGCCGACGCGCAGCGTCAGCTGGCCGCGACCCGGGCCGAGCTGGAGCGGGTGTCGAAGCGCAAGTCCGCGATCACGGCGCAGCTGGCGTCGCTGGCCGACCTCGTCGCCGGGTTCGACGAGAACGACGCCGAGGAACAGAGTTGAGGTTCGGCCGGCGGCGGGACGCCGTCCAGGGGGAGGGCGCGCTCGCTGCCGGCCAGCAGGACCAGTCGGTCGGGGACCAGACGCTCGTCGACGGCGCGGCCGCCGTACCGCAGACAGTTCTGCCGTACGGCCAGCCGGGCACGCCGTTCGACCGCAAGTCGCCGTTCTACGTCGGCTTCGTCGGCGGTCTCGGCCTGCTCCTGGCGTACTGGCTGTTCCAGGCCCTGATCGGCATCGGCTCCGTCCTGCTGCTCGTGGTCGTGTCGTTCTTCCTCGCTGCCGGGCTCAACCCGTCGGTCGAGTTCCTCGAGCGCCGCGGAGTGCGGCGCGCGTTCGCGTGTGCGCTGGTGATCATCGCCGCTATCGGGATGCTCGCGCTCTTCATCGTCGCGATCGTCCCCGTCATCGCCGACCAGATCCGGTTGCTGACCGACAACGCCCCGATGTGGCTCGACCAGCTCCAGGAGAACGAGAAGGTCCAGGAGCTCAACGACGAGTACCAGATCGTCGACAAGGCCAAGGACTTCGTCGCCGACGGCGACTTCATCTCCACCCTGTTCGGCGGGGCGCTCGGCTTCGGCCTGAAGATCGTCTCGGCGCTCTTCAACGCGTTCATCATCCTGGTGCTGACGCTCTACTTCCTCGCGTCGCTCAACACCACCACCCACGCGATCTACCGGCTGGCGCCGGCCTCGCGCCGCGAACGGGTCGCCAAGCTCGGCGACAAGGTCATCCACAACATCGGCGGCTACGTCTCCGGCGCGTTCGTCGTCGCCCTGTGCGCCGGCTTCACTTCGCTGATCTTCCTCTGGTTCACCGAGGTCAGGGAGTACGCCGTCGCGCTCGCCTTCGTCGTGGCGGTGCTCGACGTGATCCCGATGATCGGGGCCACCCTGGGTGCCGTCGTCGTGTGTGCGATCGCGTTCGCCACCGACGTGAAGAGCGGCATCGCGGCCGTGATCTTCTACGTCATCTACCAGCAGATCGAGAACTACGTGATCTATCCCCGGGTCATGGGTCGCACCGTCGATCTCCCGGGCGCCGTGATCGTGATCGCGGCCCTGGTCGGCACCGCCCTGCTCGGGGTCGTCGGGGCGCTGCTGGCGATCCCCGCTGCGGCGGCGGTCCTGCTGGTCGTCCGAGAAGTCGTGGTGAAACAGCAGGACCAGCGTTAGCTGGGTCCACCGATGGCCGCTGTAGTGACCGGCACCAAGGGGGTGTGATGGCAGAGCGCTTGCGCAACCGCAGACGGCCGGTCGTTCGACCGACCCCGACGCCGATCCCTCGTGGCGTACAGCGTTCGGATACAGGTGCATCCACCCGCAACCGTCGACTCGCAGCCCTGTTGGCAGGCATCTTCGCGACCGGTCTGGGCCTGATCGGCGCCGGCCGCCCCACCATCTGGTACGACGAAGCGGTCACTCTGAGCCTCCTGCGCCGCCCGTTCGGCGACACCTGGACCGTGCTCGGCGAGGTGGACGCCGTGCATGGCGTCTACTACGTGGTGCTGCGTGGCTGGACGTGGTTCACGGGGGACTCGATCGAGGCGGTCCGGGCGTTCAGCGCGCTCGGCGTCGGGGTCACCGCGGCCATCGTCGTGCTGCTCGTCGCGCGCCACCAGCGACTCCAGGTCGCGGTGGCCGCAGGCCTCTTCACGGGCGTCGCGCCGGGACTGGCCTGGACCGCGCTCGACGCCCGCAGCTATGCGTGGTCGGCCGCGTTCGCCGTGCTCGCCACGCTGGCGCTCGACTCCGCGTGCCGCCAACGCGATCGACGCCACTGGTTGTTCTACGGCGCGGTCTGTCTGTTCGCCTGTTGGTGGCACCTCTACCTGACCTTGCTCGTGCTCGCACACGGCGTCGCCATCTTGGTGGGGCTTCCCCGCGCGCGGGTCGCGTGGACGGTCACCGCGGCCGGTGTCGCCGCCGGGCTCTCGCCGCTGGCGATCATCGCCTGGCACCAGCGCAGCCAGGTCAACTGGCTGCTCAACATCCAGTTCACCTGGGACCGGATGGTGCTCAACCAGTTCACCAGCGGACAGGAGACGGATCCGGACATCATTCGGGTCGTGCTCCTCGTCGGCATGCTGATGCTCGGCGCCTTCGGCACCTACCACCTCTGGCGGGACGGCCGCCGGTGGCTGCCGACGGTCCTCGTTCTCTGGGGTGGGCTGCCCACGCTGGTCGCGATCGGCTGCGCGATCGCAGGGTCCGGCATGCACCCGCGTTACGTCACGTTCGCCGTACCGGCCGTGGCGATCGCCGCCGCGATCGGCATCGCCGCGCTACCGAGGTGGACGCCCGCCGTCGCCGCCCTCGCGGCCGTCGTCCTCGTCGCCCCGTCGCTGATATCGCAGCGCGCACCCGACGCCAAGCCCGGCAACCTCCGCGAGACCGCGGCCACGGCCGCCGAGGTCGACGCCGACGCGGTGTACTTCACCGAGGCCAAGGCCCGGAGCAGCGAGTTCGCCTATCCCCACCACTTCGAAGACCTGCCGGACCTTTCGACTCCCGATGATCCCGATCCGGATCCGTTCTTCCCGGGGGTCCGCGACCCGGACACGATCGACGAGTACGACGTGAGCGGCCGGCGGATCCTCGTCTACGGCACCCGCGCCGAACCCTCGGTGCAGCGGTTGAGCGACCTCGGATGCCGGTTCGAGCGGGTCGCGGGCGACCGCTTCTTCATCGTCAGGCTCTACACCTGTCCCTAGGTCACCCGAGCGGCCCGGTGAACGAGTCGATCATCGCGCCCTTGCCGCCGGTCGGGCCGTAGACGACGGCCGGGATGCCGTTGTGCACCCACGGCTCCACGGCCTCCGGCGTGAGCACTCGGACTCCGTCAACGCCAGCGAACTCGAATGTTCCGCCGCAGCCCATCTGGTAGACAGCCGTCCTGACGAGCTTGCCCGAGCCGACGGGATCGGCGTAGATCGCCCGCAACGCCACGAACTCGAACGGGTTGTAGTCGCAGTCGATCTGCGACCGCGGGGCCGCTTCGGCCGCAGCGACTGCGTCCTCGAAGTCGTCGAGGTCGATCGCGGCTGCGTAGGAGAGGCGAAAATCAACTGTCCCGGAGTTGCTCCGGTAGGCGCACACTTCGGCCGAGAGCAGATCTCCCCGCCCTTCCCGGGTGTTCATGAACAGCGCGCGCGGGATGTGGTCGTGCGATGGCTGGCAGCCCCCGTCAGTGGCTCGGACCGTCGCGAGGATGGCCTCGCGGAGGGCACGGTCGGACGACGCGACCGTGACCGTGACGCCAGCGACCTCGACCGTCTCGTCACCCAGACCGGTGAATGCATCGTCCGCGTCGAACCACACCACCGGGCCTTCCGGCGGGTCGATGTAGTCGATCGCACATACGTCCTCGATCGAGATCGGTCGTCCGACGTAGCCGGCGGCGCGCTCCTGGTTACGCAGGCGCGAGCCGTCGGCGCCGAATACAGCACCGGGGACCTGCGCGCACTGGTCGTGGCTGTACGGCACCGTGCCGTACCCCCAGTCAGCGGGCACATCGACCGCCACTCCGCGCCAGTATTCGGTGCGCCACTCCCCCGAGCGGGTCGGCTGCACCTCGGTCGGGGGGCTGTCGTCGGCAACGGGGAGCCGGGGCGTGGCATCGTCCCCACCCCGACCGGTCACCACCGCGATGCCGCCAACGACGAACACCACGGCGGCCGCGGCGCCCAGCACGCCATACCGCGAACGGCGCCGCCGGCTCACGTCGGCCCGGGCCCGGTCCGCGACCGGCGCGGTCACGTCGGCTTCGGTCGACCGCGACTCCAGGCCGGCCCTCAGGACCTGCTCCAGTTCCTTCTCGTCCATCACGACTCCCCTGTTCCGTCAGGCGTCAGCTCACGACGGAGTGCCGTGAGCGCCCGATGGACATGGGAGCGCGCAGTGGGCTCGGCAACGCCGAGAATCGCCGCGATCTCGTCGTACCCGAGGTCCTCGTAGAACCTCAGCACCACCGCCGCCCGCTGCTGCGGCGGCAACGCCGTGCACATCCGCCACACGGCGTCGTGCTCGGCGACCAGCTGCGCCGGGTCCGCGACGGTCGCGTCCCTCACCTCCGCGACCGGCGACTCCCGTCGCCCGCTGCGGCGCCAGGCCGAGATGTGCGCGTTGACGACCATCCGGCGCACGTAGGCGTCCGGATCGTCGCGCCGGCTCACCCGGGACCACTTCTCGCAGGCGCTGACGAGTGCCGACTGCACGGCGTCCTCGGCCGCCTGCTGCGACCCGGTCACCAGGTAGGCGAACCGGAGCAGCGCGGCGACCCGAGCCTCGACCCACGAGTCGAAGCCGGGCTCAGCAGCAGCGCTGCGCTCGGTCACCCCCACATCCACGCACGACTCACGCCGTCAGGAAGGGATCTGTTGCACCCCGACCGCGGATTTCTCGCCGAGCTTGACCCCGACGACGCCGAGGAGGACCAGGAGACCGCCGACCAGCTGCCACAGGCCGGGGAGCTGGCCGAGAAGCAGCCAGGCCCACAGGACCGCGACCACGACCTCCGAGAGCGCCACGAACGAGGCGAGCCGCGAGCCGAGCATCCGGGCGGCGGCGATGCCGGCGACGTACGACAGCGCGGCCGTCAGTACGCCGAGCAGGGCCAGGGGCACCCACCAGGCGACGTCGACGCCGGCGTACTCGACCGCAGCGCGGTTCGCCTGCATCGGGAGCACGCCGACGAGGCCGAGCGCGGCGAGCGCCACCCCGCCCACCACGAGGCCGCTCGCAGCAAGCGTCATCGGCGGCAGCCCGGTGGTGTCGTCGGCGGACACGACGAAGTACGTCGCGCAGCCGACCATCGCGCCCAGCGCCCAGGCCACTCCGCCGGCGTGCAGCCCGAATCCGGCGAATGCGTCGAGCACGAAGAGCAGGCCGAGCGCGGCCACCGCGGCGCCGGCGATGGTGAGGCGGCCCGGGCGCTGGCCGTGGCGCAGCCACAGCCAGACGACGACCGCGGCCGGCGCGGTGTACTCGATCAGCAGAGCGGGCCCGACGTCGAGGTACTGGACGGAGGAGAAGAAGCAGAACTGGGCGCCGGCGACGGCGACGAGGCCGTACAACACGACCAGGCGGACGTTGCGCCGCAGCAGGTCCCAGCGACCGCCAAGCGCGGCCAGGCCGAACGGGAGCACGACGATCGCGCCCGCGCCGATCCGGATCAGGACCACGGCGCCGGCGCTCCAGCCGGCGTCCAGCAGCGGCGAAGCCAGCGCACCCGAGAGCGCGAACGAGACTGCCGACAGCAGCGCGACCGAAAATCCGGTCGCGGCCCGCGGCGGAACCGCCACGGATGCGTCATGAGTCATCGTCGTCATGGCACATGACCGTAGCGACGGGTGCGGTAACCTGTCAACGTGGTATTCGCTCATGACACCGCGGTGGCGCTCCAGGCGGCAGTGACCCTGGTCAACTCCCAGCTCGAGCCGGTCACGCTGACCAGTCCCGACGAGCTCGGCGAGTTCCTGTCCGACTTCGGCTACACCGGCCGCCACGACGGCGACCAGGCCGAGGTCGACGCCGTCCGGGGGACGCTGCCGCAGCTGCGCGAGCTGTTGACCAGCGACCGCGACCACGCTGCCACGCTCGTCAACGACATGCTGTTCCAGGCGAAGGCACTTCCCCAGCTCTCCCGCCACGACGGGTTCGACTGGCACCTCCACGCGATCGCGAACGACCAGCCGCTTGCCGACCGGATCACGGTCGAGACCGCGATGGCGATGATCGACGTGATCCGGGCCGACGAGCTGTCGCGGTTCGGCATCTGCGCGGACGACGACTGCGATGGACTGGTGCTCGACCTGTCACGCAACCGCTCGCGACGCTTCTGCTCGACTGCGTGCGGCAACAGAAATGCTGTCGCGGCCTACCGCGCACGGCAGGCCGCGACCTGATCAGGATTTCTGGGGACGCCACGCCACACCCGTTCGCTCAGACGATGAAGCGCCCTAGCACCTCGAGGAAGACGGCCGGCTGCTCCGAATGCACCCAGTGCCCGGCCCCTTTGATCGTGACCCGCCGGACGCGCGGGAAGTAGCGCTCCATCGCCACGGCGTAGTCGTCCTGCACGTAGCGGGACTCCGAACCGCCGATCCACAGCACCGGACCGTCGTACGACGAGGTGCCGTCGAGCGACTCCACCGGCCAGCCGCCGATCTCGTCGATCCCGTCGCGCAACAGCTCGAGGTTGGGCTGCCAGCGCCAGTCGTCGCCCTCGCGGCGGAGGTTCTGCAGCAGGAAGCCGCGGACTCCCTCGTCCGGCACGGCGCTCTGCAGCGCCCGATCGGCCCCGGCCCGGTCTGCCAACGTCGTCAGGTCGATCGCCAGCATCGCGTCGATGTAGCGAACGAACTCCGCCGCGTGCTCGTAGGCCACCGGCGCCACGTCGACGACGCAAAGCCGTTCCACCAGCTCAGGGTGTCGCAGCGCGAGCATCATCGCGATCTTGCCGCCCATCGAGTGACCGACCAGTGCAACCGGGTCGTCCGCGCTCAGCAGCGCCGCGACCTGGTCCGCGGCCGCGACGAAGTCGAAACGCTCGCTCCACAGCGACCGGCCGTGGTCCGGCATGTCGACCAGCAGCACCCGGTGGTCGGCGGCGAGCGCCTTCGCGTGCTGGGTCCAGTTACGGCCCTGACCGAACAGGCCGTGGCAGAAGACGATCCGGCTGCCGTGATCGCCGTACGAGGTGGTGTGGAGCGGCACGGACGTCAGTCTCTCAGCCGCCCTCCTGCGGCGGGGGCACGGTCCCCCGACCCGTCCGGACGGCGAAACACCTGGCCAAATGGCGCGCTCCTTCCGGACATGAGTCAAGATGGACCTGGTCTTGCCATCGACTCCCTGGGGAGAAGTCTTGCGATCCGCTCTGTTCATCCGCGCCGTCGTCGCGATTGCCGCCGCTTTCGCGCTCACCGGCACCCTGCTGGCCGGGCCGGCGACTTCGATCACCTCTGATCGCGCGGCGACCCAGGTGAGTGCGCGTGCCCCCGGGTGCATCCCCCGCTGCTGGGTGGCGGTCGCCTACAACACCGCCACGGGGCGCAGTGGTTGGACGCAGCGAGGCCAGTGGGGCAGCAAGGACGGCGCCATGCGGTCGGCCCACAACCACTGCCGGGCTCGCGACATCAACGCCGGGCACGTGCGCGCCTGCGTCTGGCCGGCCAGAAAAGACGCAGCCACCAAGAACGGTTGTGTCGCCGTCGCGAAGCTGACCCGCGGAGAACGGATCGTCCAGTGGACCGTGGGCAAGTCCTACGGCCCGAAGAGCGCGATGCGGAAGGCCAGGGCGAAGCTCCGCGGCCGCGGCATCAAGACTGCCGGATACGCCTGCGCGCCTCGCCGGTTCTGATCTCCGCAACAGACTGCCGGCGCAGACTCAGCTGTAGTCGTGGAAACCCTTGCCGGTCTTACGACCCAGGGCACCCTCGGCGACCTTCTGCTCGAGCAGCGCGGCCGGCGCGAAGCCCGGCTCCTTGAACTCGGCGAACAGCTCCTGCTGGATCGCGAGTGAGACGTCGTTGCCGACCACGTCGAGCAGCTCGAACGGCCCCATCGGGAAGCCGGCCTGCTCCTTGATCGCCGCGTTGATCTCGTCCATCGTGGCGGCGCCGGACTCGAGGAGCGTGACCGCGTCGTTCAGGTAGGGGAAGAGCAGGCAGTTCACGATGAAGCCGGAGCGGTCGCTGCAGGAGACGGCGACCTTGCCGACGTTGGCGCAGAGCGCGAGCACGGTCTCGTTGACATCGGCGGCGGTGTCGGCCGTGGTCACGACCTCGACCAGCTTCATGATCGTGGCCGGGTTGAAGAAGTGCATGCCGATGACCGACTCGGGACGGGTGGTCGCCTCGCCGAGCTTGGTGATCGGGAGCGAGGACGTGGTCGTCGCCAGGATCGCGCCGCGCCCCCCGTTTCCACTCCGACAGATCCGGTCGAGGTCCTGGTAGAGCTGCGTCTTGATGTCGAGGTCCTCGGCGATCGCCTCGACCACGATGTCGACGTCGCCGAGCGCCTCGCGCTCGGTCGAGCCGGCCAGCCGGTCGAGCACGTTGGCCTTGGCGTCCTCGTCGAGCTTGCCCTTCTCGATCAGCTTGGACAGACCCTTGTCGATGAAGGAGAGGACGCCCGCGATCTTGTCCTCGCTACGGCCGACGAACACGACGTCGTACCCGGCCTGGGCGAAGACCTGGGCGATGCCCGACGCCATGGTGCCGGTGCCGACCACGCCGACCCTGCGGATCTCGTGCTGGAGCTCCGGAGCGGAGCTCTCGGACCCGGCTCCCTCCTCGGCGAAGGTCTTGCCCTCGGTCGCCAGCTTCTCCAGGAGCTCGGCCGGCCGGTGCAGGTGGTCGCCGGTCTCGGCGTACCGGGCAGCGAGCTGGTCCCGCACGGTGGCGGCGCCGAGCTCGTCGATCACGGTCAGCGGGCCCTTCGGGTAGCCGCAGCCGAACTGCATCGCGGCGTCGATGTCGCCGCTGGAGGCGTACGACGCCTCGTACATGCGCACCGCGTGGTTCAGGTACGGCAGCACCAGGGTGCCGAAGATCTGCTCGTTGGTCAGCGTCATGCACGCAGTGTCGCAAAATCCGAAGCGATTCGTACCCGCTGGTAACTATGCGAGACAGGCTGGCACCCAACAGGGCCGGCGGCCACGGTAGCCTCGGGCGGCGTGAGACTCGTCGTCGCGCGTTGCCAGGTGGATTACGCCGGCCGCCTCACCGCCCACCTCCCCATGGCGACCCGGGTCCTGATGATCAAGGCGGACGGCTCGGTGCTCGTGCACTCCGACGGCGGCAGCTACAAGCCGCTCAACTGGATGTCGCCGCCCTGCACGGTCCGCGAGGGTACGACGGAGGACGGTGCGGTCGAGTGGACGGTGACGGCCAAACCCGTCAAAGGCGCGGCGCCGGACACGCTGCGGATCCTCATCGAGGAGATTCACCACGACTCCCACCACGACCTCGGCATCGACCCCGGCCTGCAGAAGGACGGCGTCGAGAAGCACCTCCAGGAGCTGCTCGCCGAGCACCCGGGCACGCTGCTGCCCGGTCTTTCCCTGGTACGACGGGAGTACCCCACCGCCATCGGCCCCGTCGACCTGATGTGCCGCGACGCCGACGGCGTCAGCGTGGCCGTCGAGATCAAGCGTCGGGGCGAGATCGACGGTGTCGAACAGCTCACCCGCTACCTCGAACTGCTCAACCGCGACCCGCTGCTGGCACCGGTCCGCGGGGTCTTCGCCGCGCAGGAGATCAAACCGCAGGCGCGGGTGCTCGCCGGCGACCGAGGCATCACGTGCGCGCTGGTCGACTACGACGCGCTGCGGGGTCTCGACGACCCGACCGACCGTCTGTTCTGAGCGCGGTGCCTTAAGGGCTGATCAGAGGTACTGCACATCGCCTGTCTCGGCCAGCATCGAGACCTGCGGCCATCTCATCACTTTCCATTGGCCATCCCGCTGCCTGCGACTCGGAGAATCAGGTCGCGCATGACAACCTTCCTGGTCACAATGAGCGGCAACGAGCGTCTCAAGGGACCTAGGTGGATCGCGTGGAGGACGGCGGCGGCAGGCACTTCCACATTCCGCTGAGCGAGCATGACGACGCACCACGGGCGTTCATTGAACCTTCGGCGCACATTGCCAGACGCAACGTCCCCGAGGCCTGCGTGATCACGTTCTTCGGGGACGTCGTTGATCGGCTCGTCGCACTCAGGGGTGCACGGGTCCTGGTCGAGAACGAGTGGGAAGACGGGCCTCATCCTCTCCTCGAGGTCGAGCACAACGGTCACAGGTTGGCGGTGCTCCGGTCAGGGGTCGGCGCCCCCTTGGCTGGGGCGCTCCTCGAACAGGTGATCGCGGTGGGGTGCCGCTACTTCATCGTCTGTGGGGGCGCGGGCACCCTCCACCCGGACCTGACCCTCGGACACTTCGTGGTGGTGTCCGCAGCGCTTCGTGACGAAGGAACGTCCTTTCACTATCTGCCTCCCGGACGCCAGATCGAAGCCGACCCCGATGCCCGCCGCGCGCTCGAAGCAGTCCTCACTGGCCGGCACGCACCGTACGTCTCGGGCCTGACCTGGACCACGGACGCGCCCTACCGGGAAACCTTGAACAAGATCGCCGCCAGGCGAGCCGAGGGATGCCTCACGGTCGAGATGGAGGCTGCGGCGCTTGCGGCAATCGCGAGATTCAGAGGCGTTGCACTCGCGCAGGTCGTCTACTGCGGAGACGACCTCTCAGGCTCCTCCTGGGACAACCGCAACTGGCAGAGCCTCTCCGACATTCGAGATGATCTCTTCGACCTCGCGGCTACTGCCGCCCTGACTCTCGCGCACTCGAACCTTTGACTGGGACGACCGCGACCGCCAACAAGCGCCTGCCGCTCGCTGGTCGGCAGCGGAGGGCACGTCGGGCGGGCTGCCGTTCGGCCTATCTGCGTCGGTGGTAGCGGAGGTCGCCGGTCGGGAGGGTGGTGGTTTCGTAGCGTGGGTCGTGGGCGCGGTGGTGGTGGAAGCTGCAGAGGAGTACGGCGTCGTCGAGGTCGGTGTGGCCGCCCTGGGACCAGGGTTTCCGATGATGGGCCTCGCACCAGGTGGCCCGGATCGAGCAGTGCTCGGCGCGGCATTCCTGGTCGCGGAGCCGCAGGGCTTTGCGTTGGGCGGGTGAGAACAGCCGGCGGGTGCGGCCCAGGTCGAGGACCTCGCTGTTGGCGCCGAGGACGACCGGGACGATCTGGGCGTCGCACGCCAGCCGTCGGACCGCAGAAGCCGACAGCGGTTCGCCGCCGATCATGGTGCCGGTGCCGAGCTCGTTGCGCAGGGACTCCAAGGAGATGGTGACCATCACGGTGGTCGCGTCCCCGCCATGAGCCGGGAGCCGGGCGGGGTCGAGGTGCTCCAGGAGAGCACCGAAGGCTTGTCCGAGCTGTTGGTGGTGGGGGATCCAGTCTTCATCGCCATCCCGTCGCCGATCAACCGGGTGCGCAGGCTGGTCTTGGCCCGCGCCTGTTGCTCTTGGTTCTGGAGCCGTTTGGCTTCCTCGGCCTCGGCGATCTCCGGCGCCACCACCTCCAGCAAGTGACCACCGAGCCGACGCAGCTCGGCGGGACGGAAGTCCGCGCACAGGGTGACCATCTCGGCCTCAGCCCGTGCCAGCAGTTCGGGGTCGAGGTGGTCGGGAAGATCATCAAGCACCTGGACAACGACCTTCGCCTGGGCTTGGGAGACCAGACCCTCAGCCATCGCGGCTGCGACCCGGGTCCAACGCCGATCCAACGCCTCGGCCAGCCGGGCATCTGCTCGGCCGACCGGGAAGTCGGCGCGGGTCACCGAGGCGAGCCAGGCCCCCACGTCGCGAGCGCCAGCGTCAGCGCGGGCGTCCTCGGCGACAGCGACCACCCGCAGCCTCAGCTCCGCGGCCATCGCCTCCAACCGGGCCAGCTCGGCGACCGCGGTCTCCTTCTCGGCCGGGATCAAGAACACCGGCTGGGCATCACGCACCGACCTCACCGCGTCCTGGGCCACCAGGACCGCGGACAGGATCGGATGCGGCGACGGCATCAGCTCAGCGACCACGAGGACCCCCCTCTTCGGCTGCACACGGATACGGGATCCGGTGGCCTGGTGCCGGGGTGTCCTTGAACTGAATCACGGGGACGACTGGTCGCCGCTGACGACGTACGTCAATCGTACACCAGTTCGAACGAACAGTAAAGAAGATTCGGCCGGCACGACGCACGGCAACGAACGGCAAAGCGCTAGCCTCGGCCGCACCATGGCCACGATCTTCCATCTCGCCCTCGCCTCGGACTGGGCGGCGGCGCAGGACGCCGGTGCCTACACGATGTCGACCCGCGGGCGGACCCTCGCCGAGGAAGGATTCATCCACTGCAGTCGCGGCGACCAGTGGACGACGGTGCGCGACCGCTTCTACGGCGACGTGACCGAGCCGATGCTGCTGCTTCAGATCGACACCGACCGGCTCGACGTACCTGTCCTCGACGAGGTCGGCGAGCCCGGATCGCGCGAGACCTTTCCCCACATCTACGGGCCGCTCGCTCTCGACGCCGTGGTGAAGGCGTTGCCGGTGCCAGCCCGCGGCACCGCGGCACTCGTGCCGGAGCCGATGCCGACCCCGACGCCGAACCCGACCCCAGCGCCCGCTCCTGCGGAGCCAACAGCTCAACCCGCCGGCGACTCCTTCGGCCGGGTGTTCCTGACCGAGATGTTCGTCAACATGGCCCTGGTGACCCTGATCCTGGTGACGACCGCGATCGGCTTGGGCGTCGGAGGGGCGTTCGGTGACGAGGCCGCGCCGCTCACGGGCATCGTCCTCGGCGCGCTCGCCGGGTGCGCGATCGCCCGCTGGCTCTACCTCCGCCGCCACGGTGCGCGCGGCTGACTCAACCGCGTCCCACCAGGCCGACGACCTCGTCGGCGCATCCCCAGCTGAGCGTGACCCCGGCACCGCCGTGCCCGTAGCAGTGCACGACGTCGCCCTCCCGCTCCAGCCGAACGGCAGGGCGGGCCGGGCGCAGGCCGACCTTGTGTCGCACCACGACGGCGCCGCGCAGCGCCGGGACGAGCGTCGACGCGCGGTCGAGGATGGCCGCGGCGGTCGCGGGATCCGGCGTACGGCTCCAATCGTCGTGCTCCTCCGTCCCGCCGACGACGATCTCTTCAGCGCGCGGCACGATGTAGGTCAGCTCCTCGCCGGCTGTGTCCAGCCACCACTCCTGCAGGCCGAACTGCCGGACCACCACCACCTGCCCGCGCACCGGAACGACCGACGTGTCCGCCGCGAACAGGCGAGCACCAAGGCCCGCGCAAGCGACCACCACGTCGGCGCCGCCCTCGCCCGTTGGCGCCAGGCCGCTCAGGGAGAGCCGGGTCAGCGTGCCGCCGAGCGCGGTCAGCCGGGCGACCAGCCAGTCGAGGTAGACCGGCATCTCGATCACCGGTGTGACGAAGGTCCAGCCGTCGGCGTACCCGTCAGGCAGCCCGTCGCCGGCGGTCACCCGCCGCAGCGACGGCACCGCACCGAGCCACCAGGGATCGGGCGTCGCAGACCGGAAGACCTCCGTGCCGGCGTGCATCCGCACCCCGGTCGCCGGGTCGTCGGCGAGGTCTGCGAAGACCTCGTAGGACCGCGCCGACCAGGCTGTGACCCGGTCCTGGGGAAGGGCCAGGTAGGGGTACCAGAGCGCCGCCGCGACCGCCGAGGTCGTCTCTCGCGGCAGGTCGCGCGCCAGTACGTCGACCCGGTGGCCGGCCTCGGCCAGGCGCACCGCGTTGGTCAGGCCGACGACGCCGGCTCCGACGACGATCACCCTGGCCATGGCGGTGGTGCTCTATGCGCCTGCCGCCGGCGGCGCGGTCGGGTCCGCTCCCCCGCGGCCCTGCTCGCGGGCGATGTACTCCTCGATGTCGTTGAGGTCGTCCTTGCTCCGGGTGACGATGGCGAGCAGGTCGCTCATGGTGGCGACCTCCTCGACCTGCTCCTTGATGAACCACTGCATGAACTGCTCGGACGCGAAGTCGCTCTCCTCGCGAGCGACGCGGAGCAGGCTGTTGATCTGCTCGGTCACCCGCTTCTCCTGCGCCAGCGCCAGCTCGATCGGCGCGACCACGTCGTCGAACTCCGAGACGGGGGCGTCGACGCCTGGGATCTGCACGGCGGCGTCGGTGTCGAGCAGGTACTTCACCATCATCATGGCGTGCTCGCGCTCCTCGAGCGCCTGGGCGTAGAAGAAGGCGGCCATCTGCGGCATCGTCAGCGCGTCGTAGTGGACGGCGCACGCGAGGTACTGGTTGTGCGCGGCGAACTCGTTGCCGATCTGGACGTTGAGCTGATCGGTGAAGCGGGTGGCAACCATGGGCGGAACCCTAGCGAGCAGCCCGTTCAGGCTGCTCGCTGCAGGTCCTTCTTGGAGGCCTTCTTGCCGTTCTTGGCGCTCACGAGCGTCCGCTTCTTGACGGTATAGCCGTCGGGCAAGGTGCCGTCCTTGAGCATGCGCAGCGGGCAGCGGCCGCACTTCGACTTCGAGGCGCAGCACTTCGTCTTCGGCAGCTTGCGCGCCTTCGACTTCTTGACCTTGCCCATGGCGGGAGTCTAGGCGCTAAGGGTTGCCTCACCTGCATCGCGAGACGGACGTCACACCTGTCGGCGCCCGGTCAGGACAGGCCGTTGGCCTTCCGGATGACCTGGACGATCCCGCCCATGATCTCGGTGAGCCCGTAGTCCTTCGGCGTGTAGACCGCCGCCACCCCGAGCTCGATCAGTCGCTTGCCGTCGGAGTCGGGGATGATGCCGCCGACGATCACCGGCACATCGCCCATCCCGGCGTCCTTGAGTCCCTCGAGGACACTCGGCACCAGCTCCATGTGCGAGCCGGACAGGATCGAGAGGCCGACGCAGTGGACGTCCTCGGCCACCGCGGCCGCGACGATCTGCTCCGGCGTCAGCCGGATGCCCTGGTAGATGACCTCGAACCCCGCGTCCCGAGCGCGTACGGCGACCTGCTCGGCGCCGTTCGAGTGCCCGTCGAGCCCCGGCTTGCCGACCAGCAGCCGCAGCCGGCCGCCCTCGTGCCCGGCGAGCTCCTCGCCGGTGCGCCTGACCGCGTCGCGGACCGTGGTCAGCCCGGCGCCGGCTTCGGCCACGCCGACCGCGCCGCTCACGCCGGTCGGGGCCCGGAACTCACCGAAGACCTCGCGCAGGGTGCCGGCCCACTCCCCCGTGGTCGCGCCCGCGCGGGCGGCAGCCAGGGTGGCCGTCATCAGGTTGGCGCCGCCCTTGGCGTCCTCGCCGAGCTTGGCCAGCGCGGCCGCGACCTCGGCCTCGTCACGCTGCTCCTTCCAGGACTCGACGGAGGCGAGAGCGGACTTCTCCGCCTCGGGGTCCGCGGCCATGATCGCGCCGTCCAGGTCCGCAGTCAGCGGGCTCGGCTCGGTGGTCTCGAACTTGTTGACGCCGACGATGACCTCCTCACCGGACTCGATGCGGCCACGCCGAGCAGCGTGGGCGGAGACCAGCTCCTGCTTCATGTAGCCGGAGTCGACCGCGGCGATCGCGCCGCCCATCGCCTGAACGCGGTCGATCTCGACCTTCGCCCCCTTGACCAGCTCATTGACCTTGGCCTCGATGACGTGGGAGCCGTCGAAGATGTCGTCGTACTCCAGCAGGTCGGACTCGAAGGCCAGCACCTGCTGCAACCGCAGCGACCACTGCTGGTCCCACGGACGGGGCAGGCCGAGCGCCTCGTTCCACGCCGGGAGCTGGACGGCACGGGCCCGGGCGTTCTTCGAAAGGGTCACGCCGAGCATCTCGAGGACGATCCGCTGCACGTTGTTCTCGGGCTGGGCCTCGGTGAGGCCGAGCGAGTTGACCTGGACGCCGTAGCGGAAGCGGCGCATCTTCGGGTCCTCGACGCCGTACCGCTCACGGGTGATCTCGTCCCACAGCTGGTTGAAGGCGCGCATCTTGCACGTCTCCTCGACGAACCGGACGCCGGCGTTGACGAAGAACGAGATCCGGCCGACGACCTTCTCGAAGTCCGCCTCGTCCACCTGACCGGAGTCCCGCACCTGGTCGAGCACGGCGATCGCGGTGCACAGGGCGTAGGCGAGCTCCTGGGTCGGGGTGGCCCCGGCCTCCTGCAGGTGATAGCTGCAGATGTTGATCGGGTTCCACTTCGGGATCTGGTGGACCGTGTAAGCGATCATGTCGGCGATCAGCCGCAGCGAGTGCTCGGGCGGGAACACGTAGGTGCCCCGCGAGAGGTACTCCTTGATGATGTCGTTCTGGGTGGTGCCGGCCAGCTGTGCGGCGACCTCCTCGGGCGACAGGTCGGGGTTCTGCTCCTCGGCGGCGACCTGGTACATCGCGAGCAGCCACATGGCGGTCGCGTTGATCGTCATCGAGGTGTTCATCCCGGTGAGCGGGATGTCCTTGAAGAGCTTGCGCATCTCGCCGAGGTGCGGCACGGGCACGCCCACCTTGCCGACCTCGCCGCGCGCGAGCGGGCTGTCGGGGTCGTAGCCGGTCTGCGTCGGGAGGTCGAACGCCACCGAGAGGCCGGTCTGGCCCTTGGCCAGGTTGTTGCGGTACAACGCGTTGGACGCCTCAGCCGTCGAGTGGCCGGCGTAGGTGCGCATCACCCACGGTCGGTCCTTCTGGGGCCTCGTGTTCGGCTCGGCGTTCGCGGACTCGCTCATAAGGGGCAGAATAGGGCGGTTGTCACCCCTCGGTCACAGGCTGGACATGTGGGGTTTCCGACACGCCTCGGTATCGAGGCTCGCGGCGCTCGCACCTCGACCGGCGCGGTCTTCAGGCCGGGATGGCGTCCCGCTCGATCTCGAAGAACCGGATCAGGTGGCTCAGGTGCAGCATCCGCCGCACGTGCGGACAGCTGCCCCGGAGGACCATCCGCTGCCCGTCCCGAAGCGCGAACCGGCTGGCGACGGCCAGCACCTTCAGCGCGGTGAGGTCGATGGTGTCGACCTCGGTCAGGTCGATCGTGATCGCACCCTCGTCGTTGCGGCGCAGGTGCTCGTAGATCGCGTTGCGAACCTCACCGGTGCTGCGCACGTCGAAGTCTCCGCTCAGCAGGAGGGTCGGACCGTCGGTCATGATCTGCATGCCTGTCCTCCCTCGGACTGCCGTTGCACGAAGTTCGTGCTGTCCCTCTACCCACCATGACGCCCGACAGACCGATTCGGTTGCACGTGAGGTCCAACTCACTGCGGTGTGTCGTCGGTCACAGGCCGGGGTCGGGAGGCAGCACCTCGTCCTCAGGAACGATCCTGACCCGGTTTTGGCCCCCACGGGCACTGATGTGCGGCACCATCCAACTTCCTGGTTGTGCTGACCTCGATCGAACGGACCGCGCCATGCCGAACCGACACCCGGCCCTCCTGCCCGTGCTCGCTCTCGCCGCCGTCCTGGTCGCCGGCTGCGGCGACGGCGACGACGACGCCACCGACGCCGAGACAGTGTTCGTCACCGTGACGCCGACGAGCGGAGCGCCGACTGATGCCCCGACCGACGTCCCCACGACCCCCGCGGACCCGGGATCGACAGACACCGACGCGGGTGGCGAGGTCTCGTGCACGGCGGTGCCCGAGGTCGGCCAGATCCTCGCGCCGACGGGCCCGGTCACCTACGGCTCGGGGACCGGCGCCATCGAGGTGACGCTCTCGGACGGAACCACGGCCTGCGCGCCGATCACGGCGGACACCGAGGCCGGGTCCTTCGACGACAGCGGATCGCCTGAGCTCAGCCTCACCATCGGGTCCCCGGACGCCGGCCTCCATCTCACGCTGACCGACTACGCCGACGACGGCGAGGACGCCTTCGCCGCGAATGAGGCGGACCCGTTCGTCGGGGCCCAGTTCCAGGGCGCATACGGCGTCGACTCCCTCCACACGTCCTGCACCGTGGTGCTCACCCAGCTCTCCGACGAGCAGGCTGCGGGCAAGGTGACCTGCACCGCCCCTCTCAACCCGTGGGAGGGTCCCTGGGAGGTCACGGCTCCGGACCTGACGGTCGACGCGGTGAGCGGCTGGTTCCAGCTCCGCACCTGAGCCGTAGGCTCACCGCATGGTCAATCTCACCCGCATCTACACCCGCACCGGCGATGCCGGCGAGACCCGGCTCGGCGACATGAGTGTCACTTCGAAGACCGACCCGCGGCTGATGGCCTACGCCGACGTCGACGAGGCGAACGCCCACCTCGGAGTGGCCGTTGCGGCCGGTGGACTCGCCGACGACGTCGTCAAGGTGCTGATCCACGTGCAGAACGACCTGTTCGACGTGGGCGCCGATCTCTGCAACCCGGTCACCGACAGCCCTGAGTACCCGCCGCTTCGCATCGAGCAGGAGTACGTCGACCGGCTCGAGGCGTGGTGCGACCACTACAACGAGATGGTCCCGAAGCTCCGCTCCTTCATCCTCAGCGGCGGCACGCCGGCGGCGGCGCACCTCCACGTCGCGCGGACCGTCGTACGGCGTGCGGAGCGATCCGCGTGGACGGCGTACTCGGTCCACGCCGACACCATGAACAAGCTGGCGATCACCTACCTCAACCGGCTCTCCGACCTGGTCTTCATCCTCGCCCGCTACGCCAACCGCGAGAACGGCGACGTGCTCTGGGTGCCGGGGGGAGAGCGCAGCGAGTGAGGGTCCTCGTCGCGGCCGGTCTCTCCGGTGCGCTGCTGCTCGGCACGGCCGCCTGCAGCGACGACCCGTCCCCGCCGAGCGACCGCAAGTCGGCGCAGCAGCCGAGGTCCGACCGGACCGACAAGACCGATGGTCCGAGGCGGACGGCCGAGCCGACCGCGGATCCGATGCCGAGCGCGCCACCGCTCACCAGCTCGTTCGTGCCCGCGGAGAGTGCCCGCGAGCTCGCAACGCGGCTGACCACCGCCGAGGACCTGGCGCGGGGCAAGGGCACCGACGCCGACGTACGCCAGGCGGCGGCGTTCGAGACGCAGCTGCTCTACCGACAGCTCGCGCGGAGCGAAGCGTGGGTGGGGCCGGTGCGTGCCGCCTTGCCTTCGCAGTACCGCGCCGACCTGACGGCCCACCTCACGGCCCGGCACTCCCTGCGCAGCGTGCTCTCGACCCTGTCCGACGAGCTGCCTGCGTGGGAGATCATCGACCCGGCGCCGACGGCCGACCTGCTGCGGTTCTACCGCGAGGGCGAGCGGACGTACGGCGTCCGGTGGCAGGTGCTGGCGGCGATCAACCTGGTCGAGACCGGCTTCGGCAAGATCCGGGGCCTCTCGACGGCCGGCGCACAGGGACCGATGCAGTTCATCCCGTCGACCTGGGCGGCGTACGGCCAGGGCGACATCAACGACCCGCACGACGCCATCCTCGCGGCCGCCCGCTACCTCGCGGCCAACGGCGGCGACAGCGACGCCGGCATCGAGGGCGCGCTCTACCGCTACAACAACCACTCGGGGTACGTCGCCGGGATCCTCGCCTACGCCTCGATCCTCGATCGGGACCCACAGGCGCTGCACGGCCTGGTCCGGTGGCAGATCGTCTACCTGTCGACGATCGGCGACCTGTGGCTGCCGATCGGCTACTACGAGACGGCGCCGGTCCCTGTGCGTGAGTACGTCCGCCGGCACCCCGAGCGTCACCTGGGCACCGCGACGAACTAGTGTCGTGCGTCGGGAATTGTTGGACGGTTGGCGTGCTCAGGGCGCGTGCATCGCAAGGCGCCGGCGCGCCGCTATACCCGGTCGTCTTGCAAGCGTCGGCAACGCCGCGAGGTGCGTGTCATGAGTGCGCGAACCGTTCAAGAATTTCCGACGCGCGGCACTAGGCCTCGAGTAGGGCCTGTCACAAACGTGGTGCGTCCGGGAGGATCACGGCCATGGGGCTCTTCGACAAGCTGCTCAAGGGCGCGGACAGGGTCTACGACGCCAAGACCGACCTGGAGACCGCCGTCTTCACGGATCGACGCTTCGAACGTGCTGAGAGGCTCGCAGCGTCGGGAGATCCGAACACCGCGGTCATCACCGGCATCAAGCGCCGCTACAACGACAGCCTGACCGACACCGACCTCCGGCTGGAGTGGTTCGCCCCCGAGCCCCGGGTGGGTGCGATCCGCTACGGCGCGGACATCCCGCTCGTGATCCGGCTGGGCTCGACGATCGCCGTCAAGACCGACGGAGACGCCGTCGTCGTCGACCCGGCAGCGATGTCCGGGATCCCCGGGGCGCCCACCGACGCGGGACGACGGAGCCGGAAGGCGCCCGAGCAGGGCGTGGACGACAAGGCACTGGATGCGCGGGTGCTCGGTCGGCTCGGGAAGTGGACCCCCCAGGAGGCAACCGTCGAGGCGTTCGAGCGGCTCACCGTGGTGGGAATGCCGTCGGAGAACTGGGACCTCACCGTCTCCTGTGCCGACGGCACCCGGGCACTCGTGAAGAGGGACTACGTGCCGCCCTACGTCCGGTGGTACGTCGCACCCGGCGCCGTCGTACCGGTGGTCCACGACCCCAAGGATCCGGCCCGCGCCCAGGTGCACTGGCCGCTGCTGGCCGAGCGGGCCGCCGTCGCCGGCGGCACCTGGCGGGACGATCCTCCCCCGGGCAGCATCGCGGAGGCTCTGCTGCGCACGGCCCCGGCCGAGGCTCCTGCGCCCGCCACGACCATGGACCAACCTCTCGTCGTGGCCCCGGCGGCGGCGCCGGTCGAAGCGGTCGAGGGCGTCACTCTCGAGCGCTTTGCCTACATCGAGGCAGCACTGATCCGGGCGCGGGTCGCGCCGGCGGAGCACGACGCCTACGCGACCCAGCTCGGCGCTCCGGCCGGACGGTGGGCGGCCGTCAAGTCCGCGTGGGAGCAGCGCACGCGGACCGACTGGCGCGTCGGCGCCGCGTTCGGAGAGGCGTTCGAGGCGGCGCGCAAGGAGCTGAAGAAGCGCTGACAACGGTCGTGACCACGGTCGCGGCGGCCTGTGGATGAAGGGCCGAGATGTCGTGGCCGCGTGGAACGATGGTCTGGCCATGGACATCCTCGCCGCGCTGACCGACGACTTCCTCGAGGAGCACTTCGCTCCCGAGACGCTTGAGCGTGCGCAGGGCTATCTCGACCGGCTCGACGGACCTCCGCACCTGCAGCAGCTCAGCGCCGGATCGGTGACCGCGACGGCGTACGTCTACGGCACCGCACCGACCGCCTACCACGTCCAGCTCCACTGCGAGATCGGCCGGCCCAGCGGGCGCAGCCGGGCGCGCACCAGCGGATGGATCTTCAGCCTCTGCACCTGCCCTGTCCGCAACATGTGCAAGCACGGCGCTGCGGTCGCGATGATCATGCGCGAGGGCCACGTCTCCGCCGAGCGGGTGCCGGAGTGGGAGCGCCAGCTGGGGTCGCTCGTCGACAACCTGGCGCGCACGGCCGACCGGGAGGTCGAGCAGTTCCCGCTCGCTCTGCAGTTCACCCTGGAGGCCCGTCGGGTCTACTCCTACCGCGACGACGGACCGCTGCTCTGCGTCCGCCCGCTGCGACCCGGCGCGAAGCAGGCGTGGATCAAGGGCGGTGCCGACTGGTCCGACATCCCTGGCGCGGTCCTGGCCAGGAGCCTGCTGCCCGAGCAGGCCGACGCCATCGGCGCGATGCACGGGGCGCTCCAGCGGCACCGCGGCTACCAGGTCGCCGGCACGGCTCCGACCCTCGCCCAGTTCGGCCCGCACCTGCCCCGGCTGCTACGGGCCGCCGAAGCCGCCGGCGTCGTTTTCGTCCCGGTCGCGCCGCTGACCGCGGTCACCATCCGCGAGAAGCCGGTCGGGATGACGGCCGAGATCACCAGCGACGGCGAGGTCGCGCGGATGACGCTCGGCGTCGACGTCGACGGGGAGCTCTGGCGCGGCGAGCGGGTCCGGTTCGTCGGCAACGACCGGACCGTTGCCCTTCTCGAGGACGGTCACCTGCAGGTGACCGAGCTCGACCGCGACGCACCCGCGGTCGCGCGTCGGCTGATCGAGGAGCACCCGCTCGAGGTCCCGGCGGTCGAGCTCGACGCGTTCCGGCGGCGCCTGGCCGGCCTTCTCCGTCACCTGACCGTCCGCTCCCCCGACGGGTCGGTCGACGTACCAGCGCCGGCGCGGCCGACGCTGGTGCTCACGGTCGCCTGGCGGACGTCGACCACTGCCGACCTCGCCTGGGAGTGGGTCTACGACCCGACGCACCGGTGCAATCTCGACGATCGTGACCTGCTCGACGGGCTGCGCGACCGCCGCGCCGAGGCGGCGATCCGCGCGACGGTGCCCGACGGCCTGCTGAGCCGGCGGACGGTGCGCGACGGTGATGCGCTGTCGCTGGCCATCCACGACCTGCCGCACCTGCGGGAGCTGCCCGACATCGACGTGGTCGAGCTCCAACGCCCAGACTTCCGAGAGGCGACCTCGGCCCCCGAGATCAGCTTCGAGGTCGTCGAGTCGGACGAAGCCGACACATCGACCGACTGGCTCGATCTCGCGGTGACCGTCAACGTCGAAGGCGAACCGATCCCGCTGCCCGCGGTGCTGGCCGCGCTCACGCTCGAGCACGAGTTCCTGGTCCTGCCCAGCGGGCTCTTCATCACGACCGACCGCCCCGAGTTCGACCGACTGCGCGAGGTCGTCGCCGCGGCCGCCGAGCTCAGGGAGACCGACGGCGACCGGATCGGCGTGGGCACCCACGACCTGGGCCTGTGGGCGCAGCTCGCCGAGACCGGCATCGTCGACGCCCAGGCGGCCGAGTGGGTCGCGCGCGCCCAAGCGCTCCGCGACCTGGTCGAGATCCCGCGGCCGGAGGTCGTCGGGCTGGAGACCGAGCTGAGGACCTACCAGCGGGAGGGGTTCTGGTGGCTGGCGTTCCTCTGGGAGCACGGCCTCGGCGGGATCCTCGCCGACGACATGGGGCTCGGCAAGACACTGCAGGTGCTGGCGCTCGTGGAGCACGCGCGCCGACAGCGGCCCGACGCCGGCCCGTTCCTCGTCGTGGCCCCGACGAGCGTGGTGACCGCCTGGGCTCACGAGGCCGAGCGCCATGCGCCGGGGCTGCGGGTGGGCGTTTGCGGGCGCCGCACCGACGATGTCGCGGCGATCGCAGCCGAGAGCGACATCGTCGTGACGACCTACACCGTGGCGCGATTGGCGCACGCTCACTACGCAGGGGTGATGTGGGGCGGGCTCGTGCTCGACGAGGCCCAGCAGGTCAAGAACCACCAGAGCAAGACCTACGCCGCCGTCCGGACGATCGGTGCCCCGTTCAAGCTGGCCGTCACCGGCACGCCGTTCGAGAACCGCCTGATGGAGCTGTGGGCGCTGTTGTCGATCACGGTGCCCGGGCTCTACCCCTGGCCACGGCTGTTCAACGAGCGGGTCGCCCGCCCGGTCGAGCGTGGCGGTGACCGCGTTGCCCTCGACCGGTTCCGCAGCCGGATCCGCCCCTTCCTGCTGCGCCGCACCAAGGAAGTGGTCGCGAGCGACCTGCCGCCCAAGCAGGAGCAGGTGCTCGACGTCGTTCTCGAGCCGAGGCACCGCAAGATCTACGACACCCACCTCGCCAAGGAGCGACAGCGGATCCTCGGACTGGTCGAGGAGGACTTCGACCGCAACCGGATCGCGATCTTCAGCGCCCTCACCAAGCTGCGCCAGCTCGCGCTCGATCCCGCGCTGGTCGATCCGGCCCACGACGCCGTCGGCTCGGCCAAGCTCGACCTGCTCGTCGACCACTTGCAGGAGATCACCGCCGAAGGACACCGAGCGCTGGTGTTCAGCCAGTTCACGTCGTTCCTCAGCCGGGTCCGGACCCGACTGGCGGCCGAGGACATCGGGGCGACCTACCTCGACGGCTCCACCCGCGACCGGGCAGCGGTCATCGACGAGTTCCGGTCCGGCGGAGCGCCGGTCTTCCTCATCTCCCTCAAGGCCGGCGGCGTCGGGCTCACGCTCACCGAGGCCGACTACGTCTTCGTGCTCGACCCGTGGTGGAACCCCGCCGCCGAGGCCCAGGCGGTCGACCGGGCGCACCGGATCGGGCAGACCGCCCACGTCCACGTCTACCGACTCGTCGCTACCGACACCATCGAGGAGAAGGTGATGGAGCTCAAGGGCCGCAAGGCCGAGCTGTTCGCGCAGGTCATCGACGGCGAGGGCGTCATGGCCCAAGGGATCGACGCAGACGACATCCGGGGTCTCTTCGAGGCCTAACCCTTGCTGACGATGACGGTCCCGACGAACGTCTCGCTGCCCTCCCCTGTGTCCTCTTCGAACCTCGCCACCATCCAGCCCTCGCCTTCAAGCCCGGCAAAGCGGCCGGTCCCCTCCACCACGTGCCAACGACAGCTCTGGATATACGACCGCTGCTGCGGTGAGAACCCGATCGTGAGGTGATCATCGCCGCACTGAAATGTCTTCTGCACGAGGCCCTCTTCAAAGGAACCGTGCCGGTCGACGAACGTCCCGCCAGGGCAGAAGGCCCGGTCTCCGACGAACGAACCGCCGAGTACCTCGCCGCTCCCCAGCTCAGGACTGTGCGTCTCGATGAGCACGGGATCCCCGTGCACTGCGAGCTGGGGATTCGCTGTCGCGGTCGTTACACCGGTGTCGGCAGAAGATGACGGTGGCGTGCTGGACGTGGGCGCATCGACGGCATCCTTGTCGCGAGGAGACGCGTCGTCGCTGCAGCTGACGAGTGCCAACGCGGCGAAGACCAGCGGGCCCGCGACCCACCATCGCTGCGACATGTTCAGCGAATTCTGATCTCGATCATGTCTGCGACGATCCTCGCGGCCGAAGCGAGGGTCAACGTGTCGTCGGACACGTAGCCGATCAGCGGTTCCAGTCCGACCCCGGCGGCTTGGCTTCGAGCCAGGCCTGGAAACCGGTGAGGGACGCCAGGCTCATCGCCAGCTCCACCTCACCCGAGCGCGACGCGCACCGGATCACGACGTGATCGGGATAGAGCGACGCCTGCTCGGCGCCGAGGGTCTCGCGGCGACCGTCGTACATCAGCTGCTCGCGGTGCCACACCCGCTTCGGCTTGGGCCACAGGGTGAAGATCCGGAACCACTCGAGCTTCTCACCTGAGTAGCGCCCCATGCCGAGCACCCAGCCGCGACCGGCAGCGTCACTGGTCAGCCGATGGCTGAGCTCGAACGTCCCGCCATGGCGGGCCAGCAGCCTCCGCCGGAGCACCAGGCCCACGCCGTAGACCACCAGCAGGAGCAGCACGATGCCCGAGACGTCGAGCAGCCACTCCCACCAAGCCATCGACGTGTCAGCCGTGGCCTACGACTGCCGGACCTTCTCAGCAGCGCGGAGCTGCGCCTCTGCGTGGCGGACCCGCGCTTCTGCGTCGTCGTCCTCGCCGACCTGGGCCTGCGCCTCGTCGAGGTCGGCTTGTGCCTTGTCGACGTCGATGTCGTCGCCGAGCTCGATGTGCTCGGACAGGATCGAGACCCGGTCCAGCGCCACCGAGATGAAGCCCCCGTCGACGGCGGCCACGACGACGTCATCGGAGTCCTTGACCCGGACCTCGACCACCGCCTCGCTCAGCAGCGACAGCACCGGGGCGTGGCCCCGGAGTACGCCGAGGTCGCCCTCTACGGTGCGCGCGATCACCATCTCAGCGTCACCGGACCACACGGTCCGGTCCGCTGCGACGAGCTCGACGTGCAGGGCGTCTGCCATCAGAGGCTCTTCTGGATCTGCGCCCACTTGGCCTCGACGTCGTCGAGACCACCGCACATGAAGAACGCCTGCTCGGCGACGTGGTCGTACTCACCGTCGGCGATCTTGTTGAAGGCCTCGACGGTGTCTCCGATGGAGACCGTCGAGCCCTCGAGGCCGGTGAACTGCTTGGCGACGTAGGTGTTCTGGGACAGGAAGCGCTGGAGGCGGCGGGCCCGGCTGACGATGATCTTGTCCTCTTCGGACAGCTCGTCGACACCGAGGATCGCGATGATGTCCTGCAGCTCCTTGTTGCGCTGCAGGATCTGCTTGATCCGGATCGCGCAGTCGTAGTGCGCCTGACCGATGTACTGCGGGTCGAGGATCCGCGACGTCGAGGTCAGCGGGTCCACGGCCGGGTAGATACCGAGCGAGGCGATCTCACGCGAGAGCTCCGTCGTCGCGTCCAGGTGGGCGAACGTCGCCGCGGGCGCCGGGTCGGTGTAGTCGTCCGCCGGCACGTAGATCGCCTGCATCGAGGTGATCGAGTGACCGCGGGTCGACGTGATCCGCTCCTGGAGCGTGCCCATCTCGTCGGCGAGGTTCGGCTGGTAGCCCACCGCGGAGGGCATCCGGCCGAGCAGCGTCGAGACCTCGGAGCCAGCCTGCGTGAACCGGAAGATGTTGTCGATGAAGAGCAGCACGTCCTGCTTCTGCACGTCGCGGAAGTACTCTGCCATCGTCAGCGCGGACAGGGCGACGCGGAGCCGGGTGCCCGGCGGCTCGTCCATCTGGCCGAAGACAAGAGCGGTCTGGCCGATGACGCCGGCCTCTTCCATCTCGACGATGAGGTCGTTGCCCTCACGGGTGCGCTCACCGACGCCGGCGAACACCGACACACCACCGTGGTCACGCGCGACGCGGGCGATCATCTCCTGGATGAGCACGGTCTTGCCGACGCCCGCACCACCGAACAGGCCGATCTTGCCGCCGAGGACGTACGGCGCGAGCAGGTCGATGACCTTGATGCCGGTCTCGAACATCTGGGTCTTCGACTCGAGCTGGTCGAACGCGGGCGCCTTGCGGTGGATGCCCCACCGCTCCTTGACCTCGAGGGTCTCGCCCTCTTCGAGGTTGAGGCAGTCACCGGTCGTGTTGAACACCTTGCCGAGCGTGGCATCGCCGACGGGGACGGTGATCGGGCCGCCGGTGTCGCGCACCTCGGAGCCACGGACGAGTCCGTCGGTCGGCTTCAGCGAGATGGCGCGGACGAGTCCGTCACCGATGTGCTGGGCCACCTCGAGCGGGAGGATCGTCGTCTCGCCCGCGAGGGTGACCTCGACCTCGAGCTTGTTGTACATCTCCGGCATCGAGTCGGCCGGGAACTCGATGTCGACGACCGGGCCGATGACCCGCGCGATCCGACCGACGGTCCCAGTCTCGACGGACTCTTCAGCGGTTGCAGTCATTGTGTGTTCTCCCAAAACTCTGTGGGTCAGTCTGAATTAAATCGGGGCGGTGGTCGGTCGGTGGTCAGTCGTTGGCAGCGGCCTGAGCGTCGGCCAGCGCGTTCACGCCACCCACGATCTCGCTGATTTCCTGAGTGATGCCAGCCTGGCGGGCCTGGTTGGCGATCCGCGTGAACTTCTTGATGAGCTCTTCGGCGTTGTCCGTCGCGGACTTCATCGCCTTCTGCCGGGCGGCCAGCTCGGACGCAGCCGCCTGGAGCAGGCAGTAGAAGATCCGGCTCTGGACGTACTGCGGCAGCAGCCCGTCGAGGACGGCCTCGGCCGAAGGCTCGAACTCGTAGAGCGGGAGGAGCTCGGCGTCGTCGGGAGCCGCTTCCCCTTCCACGACCTCCAGTGGCAGCAGCCGGATAGCGGTCGGCTCCTGCACGAGCATCGAGCGGAACCGCGTGTAGACGATGTGGACCTCGTCGACATCCTCGTAGCGGGCCTCCGCGCCCTGCTTCAGCTCTGTCGAATCAACGAGGAAGGCCTCGATCAGCGCACTCCCGATCTCGGCGGCGTCGTCGTAGTTCGGCTGGTCGGAGAACCCGGTCCAGGACTCGATGAACGGCCGCTGGCGGAACTTGAAGTACGCCTCCGCCTTGCGCCCGGCCAGGAAGTAGTCGATCTCCTTGCCCTCTTCGCGCAGGCGCTCGGCGAGCCGCTCGACCTCCTTGAGCAGGCTCGACGAGTAACCACCGGCAAGCCCTCGGTCGCTGGTGATGACCAGCACCGCTGCCCGCTTGGGGTCCTCTTCCTCGTGGGTCAGCGGGTGCTCGACGTTCGAGTACGTCGCCACCGCCGACACGGCCCGGGTGAGCTCGCGGGCGTACGGCGCGGCCTGCTGAGCCCGCTGCTGCGCCTTGATGATCCGGGACGCAGCGATGAGCTCCATGGCGCGCGTGATCTTCTTCATCGACTCCGTCGACTTGATCCGCGCGCGGTACTCACGCAGCGATACGGCCATGCTCGCTCAGCCTCGCTTCTGCTTGACGATCTTTTCCTGCTCGAGCTCGTCGTCAGCCAGCGCGTCCGCCTCGGGCTCGTGCCCGACCTTGATGCTGCCGCCCTCAGAGGTCTCGAACTGGTCCAGGAAGGAGTCGTACGCCGCGGTGACGCCGTCCTCGTCCTCGAACTTCAGGCTCTCCCGGATCGCCGAGAGGATGCCCTCGTGCGAGCGACGGAGGTAGTCGAGGAACTCGCGCTCGAACCGCAGCACGTCCTCGGTCGGGACCTTGTCGAGCTTGCCGGAGGTGCCGAGCCAGAGCGAGACGGTCATCTCCTCCAGCGGGTACGGCGAGTACGCCGGCTGCTTCAGCAGGGCCATCAGGCGCTGACCACGGTCGAGCTGCTGGCGCGAGGCCGCGTCCAGGTCGGACGCGAACATCGCGAACGCCTCCATCGCGCGGTACTGCGCGAGGTCGACCTTGAGCGAGCCGGTGACCGTCTTCATGGCCTTCGTCATGGCGGCACCACCGACGCGCGACACCGAGATACCGACGTCGATCGCCGGCCGCTGGTTGGCGGCGAACAGGTCGGACTGCAGGAAGATCTGGCCGTCGGTGATCGAGATGACGTTGGTCGGGATGTACGCCGAAACGTCGTTGGCCTTGGTCTCGATGATCGGCAGACCGGTCATCGAGCCGGCGCCGAGCTCGTCGGAGAGCTTGGCGCAGCGCTCGAGCAGCCGGGAGTGCAGGTAGAAGACGTCACCCGGGTAGGCCTCGCGGCCCGGCGGACGACGCAGCAGCAGCGACACGGCGCGGTAGGCCTCGGCCTGCTTGGTCAGGTCGTCGAACACGATGAGGACGTGCTTGCCGTCGTACATCCAGTGCTGGCCGATGGCCGAGCCGGTGTAAGGGGCGAGGTACTTGAAGCCCGCCGAGTCGGACGCCGGGGAGGCGACGATCGTCGTGTACTCCAGCGCGCCGGCCTCTTCGAGGGCGCCGCGGACGGCAGCGACGGTCGAGCCCTTCTGACCGATCGCGACGTAGATGCAGCGCACCTGCTTCTGCGGGTCGCCGGAGTCCCAGTTCTGCTTCTGGTTGATGATCGTGTCGATCGCGACCGTGGTCTTGCCGGTCGAGCGGTCGCCGATGATCAGCTGGCGCTGGCCACGGCCGATCGGCGTCATGGCGTCGATCGCCTTGATGCCGGTCGCGAGCGGCTCGTGGACCGACTTGCGCGCCATCACGCCGGGCGCCTGGAGCTCGAGGATGCGGCGACCCTCGGCCTCGATGTCGCCCAGACCGTCGATCGGGTTGCCGAGCGGGTCGATCACGCGGCCCAAGAAGTTGCTGCCGACCGGGACCGACAGCACCTCGCCGGTACGGCGGACCGGCTGGCCCTCTTCGACACCGGCGAAGTCACCAAGGATGACGACACCGATCTCGCGCTCCTCGAGGTTGAGGGCGAGACCGCGGGTGCCGTCCTCGAACTCGAGCAGCTCGTTGGCCATCGCCGACGGCAGACCGCTCACACGGGCGATGCCATCACCGGCGGAGGCGACGGTGCCGACCTCCTCCTTGCTGGCTGCGTCGGGCTTGTAGTCCGCGACGTACTTGGCAAGGGCGTCGCGGATCTCGTCCGGACGGATGGAGAGTTCCGTCATCTCAGGTGCCTTCTCTCTTCTCTGCTGAAAGTCTCGTAGTCAGGGGTGGCGGTGCGGGTCAGCCGGCGATCTTGCGGCGGGCGTCGTCGAGGCGGCTGGCGATGGTGCCGTCGATGACGTCGCCACCGATCGCAACCTTGATGCCGCCGATCACCTCGGGGACGACGACGACGTTGAGGTGGACCGGACGACCGTAGTGAGCGGCCAGCGCGGCGGTCAGCCGCTGCTCGTCGCTCGCGTCGAGCTGGCGAGCCACCTGGACCGTCGCCACGTCGCGGCCGTGGACGTCGGCGGCGACCTTCTCGTAGTCCTCGAGCGCAACGGCGACGCTTCGAGCGCTCCCGGACAGCGCCTGCTTGACCAGGATGATCGTGGCCGGGAGGACCTTGCCGTCGAGCAGGGTGTCGACCAGGGCCGCCTTGTCCGCCGCGCTGCGCGCGTGGTCACCCAGAGCGGAGCGCAGGTCCTTGTCCTCGTCGACGAGGGTCCGCACCGAGAACAGCTCGTCCACGAGCTTCTCGGCGTCGCTGCCCGAGGAGCGGACGGCTGCCACGACGCCGACGTACTCCAGCGCGTCTGCGAGGTCGCGGGTGCGCGTCCACCGACGACCCACCGCGTCCTTGAGCAGTCCGAGCGTGGCCTGGTCGACCTTGCCGTCGTAGAGCTCCGACACCAGGCCGGCCTTGCCCTCGGCTGCGAGGGCAGAGTCGGTGGCGAACCGCCGAAGGGCGGGCTCGGAGCGCAGCGTCGACGCGACGGAGAACAGGTCGTCGGCAACGGTGGCCGAGCCGGTGACCTGGTCGACCAGCGCGTCCACGGCCTCCTTCGACGCCGCTCGGAACGACAGCATCAGTTGGCCCCCGCGGTCCCGGACTCGAGGTCCGCGAGGAAGCGCTCCACGACACGGCCCTGGCGGGCGTCGTCATCGAGGGACTCGCCCACGATCCGACCCGCGAGGTTCGTCGCGAGCGTGCCGACCTCGGTGCGCAGGGAGGCGACCGCCGCCTGGCGCTCGGCCTCGATCTGAGCCTTGCCGTGCTCGACGATGCGAGCCGCCTCGGACTGAGCGGTCTCGCGCATCTCGGCGATGATGGCCGCACCCTGCTCGCGGGCATCCTCACGGATGCGCGCGGCTTCGTGCCGTGCCTCCTCGATCTGCGACTGGAACTCGTCCTTGGCGGAGTTCGCCTCCTCCTTGGCCTGGTCCAGCTCTTCGAACTGCTGCCGGATCGCGTCCTGGCGGTTGGTCATCGCGCGGTTGATCGGCGGGACGACGTACTTCGCCAGGATGCCGAACATGATCACGAACGCGATCAGCTCGACGAAGAACGTGCCGTTGGGCACGAGGAAGTTGCTCTCCAGCGGGAGCAGGTGCGGTGTCATCATCTAGGTCCGGATCCTTTGGCCTGGTGCGGATGGAGCGGGCCCCCGAAGGGACCGGCTCACTTGCCGCCGAGGACGAACACGAACAGGGCCATGAAGGCGAGGTTGATGAAGAACATCGCCTCGACCAGACCCACGGTCAGGAAGAAGATCGTCTGCAGGCGGCCCTGGGCCTCCGGCTGACGGGCCACGCCCTGGATGTACGACGAACCGGCCAGACCGTCACCGATGCCGGCGCCGATCGCGCCTCCGGCGAGGGCGAGGCCACCACCGATGAACGCACCGGCGAGGGAAATGGCCTGCTCAGTGTTCTCGACTGCCATGATTCTCCTTGGTCTTCCGCGCCGTTTTGCCCGGCGCTCGTTGATTACCTCTAGTGCGGCGTGAGCGGTCGCTCAGGCCGCGAGTTCTTTGGTCTTCTGCTCTGCGTGCTCGTCGTCGTGCTCGTCGTGTCCGGCCCCCGCCATCGCGAAGTACAGCACCGTCAGCAACGCGAAGATGAATGCCTGGAGGCCGCCGATGAACATGTCGAACAGCTTCCACAAAATGTTGACGACCGGCATGCCGGCCCACCACGGGATGGCCGCGATCAGGGCGAGCATGATGCCACCGGCGAAGATGTTGCCGAAGAGCCGGAGCGCGAGCGTGATCGGCTTGACCAGCTCTTCCAGGATGTTCAGCGGGAGCAGCAGCGGGAAGGGCTGCACGAAGTGCTTGAAGTAGCCGAGACCGTTCTTGCGGATGCCATAGATCCAGACGCTGACGACGGCGAAGATCGCCATCGCGTAGGTCAGGTTGGTGTCCGCGGTCGGCGCCGGCAGCAGGTGTGCCTCGTGGTTGAGCTCGCTCGGAACCAGCTCGAGCCAGTTCGCGATGAGGATGAAGAAGAAAAGGGAGACCGCGAGTGGTGCGACGAACGGGTGCACCTTCCCGAGGTTGTCCTCGACCTGCCGGTTGACCTCGCCGATGACCGACTCCCAGATGATCTGGAGCTTGGTCGGCACGTGATCGGCCGTCTGGCGGGTGAGCGAGCGGCGCACCAGGAATCCGAGCACGATCACGATCGTGCCCGCCACCAGCGTGCTGATGATGGTGTCGATGTTGAAGGTCATCCCGAGCAGATGGCGCTCGGGGTGCTCACCCGGGGTGATGTTGATCTCGAGGGGCAGCAGCAGGCCGCTCATTGCGCGTTCAGCTCCTTCAACAACGGGATCGTCGTCATAACCAGTGCGACGAGGCGGAAGACGGCGAGTCCGAGAAGCAAGCCGACGCCGTCGGGCCAGAAGGCTACAGCGCCTCCGACGGCCACGACAGCGAGGATGCTGAGGCGGACAAGGGTGAACCGGGTGAGCTGGCCGCGCGTCGGCGATCCGCCCCCGGCGATCACCTTCAGCAGCCAGTACTCGGTGACGAGGTGGTTCACGAGACCGAGCAGCACACCGACCGCGATGGACGCGGTGACGAGCCAGCCGGCGAGGAAGCCGATCCAGATGCTGAAGACGATCATGCCCAGAGCGAGCAGCTCGGTCTTCTTCTGGTCGGCCAGGACCTTCGACACGCTGACCGTGGTCGGCAACGCGGAGGCGCTGGGATCGATCGTCACCATGTCACCTCACTTGTCCAGGTCCGGGTTGCGGAGCGCTCGAAGCGCCCGGATAACGAAAGCGGTCGCGCCGAGTGCGATGCCGAGACCGACACCGACCACGACACCAACGGGCGACGACCCCGCAAGCTCATCGACGACGAGGCCGAGGACCGTGCATCCCACGACGCAGCCGGCAAGCATGCCGCCCAGGCCGAGGAGGTCGCGCCCACCCATCGGGGTCCCTTCGGATCGACGTTCGGCGGGAACGTATCACAGCGCGAAGCGCCGTCCTGAGGCCACCCGGGAAGCAAGATCGGAGCCGGCGATGCGGTCGTCATTCTTGCCTCCTGTCCTCGTCGTCAGCGGCTTCCCCAAGGGGAGCCTGAGCACTCGTGAAAGTTATCACAAAGTCTGGGGGGCCTTCGAATCGGGTCCTGGACTTGCACCCTCTCCCCCGTCGTCGGCATGGCCCCAACGCGGCAGGAGCGGCACCAGGAAGGTGAGTCCGACTGTTACCAGCACGGCGACGCCCATGCCGATCCAGACCTTCGGGTCGTCGTTCAGGCTGGCGACGACGGTGCCGAACGCGATCAGGCCCGCCCACAGCCACATGATGACCACGGCACGCCGGTGGGAGTGCCCGATCTCCAGGAGCCGGTGGTGGAGGTGTTGCTTGTCGGGCGCGAACGGCGACCGGCCGGCGGCGGTACGTCGGACCACGGCCAGGACCAGGTCGGCGAGAGGAACGATCAGGATCATGACGGGCAGTGCGACCGGCAGGAGCATCGGCAGCAGGCTGGCGCGGGCGCCGTTCGCACCGCCGTCGATGTCAGACGCGACGAACTGCCGGGTCACCGTGATCGCGGTGGCCGACAGCACCAGCCCGATCAACATCGAGCCGCTGTCCCCCATGAAGACGCGGGCTGGGTGGAAGTTGTGCACGAGGAAGCCGGCACAGGCGCCGGCCAGCGCCGCGGAGAGCAGCGCACCGGTCGTGGCTCGCTCCACCTCGTTGTAGACCGTGAGCTGGTAGCAGAAGAGGAAGAACGCCGCGGCACTGATCCCGATCACGCCGGCGGCAAGCCCGTCGAGGCCGTCGATGAAGTTGACCGCGTTGACCGTCGTGAGCACGATCGCCGCGGTCAGCAGCGCGCCCTGCGTCGGGTCGACGCTGAACTGCCCACCATCGGCGAAGAAGAAGTACTTGAACTGGACGCCCGAGTAGACCAGGACGCCGACGGCGACGACCTGACCGCCGAACTTCGTCAACGCGTCGAGGTCGAAGATGTCGTCGAGCACACCCACGGCGCAGACCAGCGCGCCCGCGACGAGCACCGAGAGCGAGTCCTCGAACACCCAGGGCGGGCTGTCGGACAGGAACGGGAGCTCGCGGGCGACGAGGAACGCGGCGAACAGACCGCCGAGCATCGCGATCCCGCCGAGGTAGGGCACCGGCTCGGCGTGCACGTCGCGGTCGCGGACCTTGGCGACGGCCCCGGTGCGGACCGCGATCTCACGCGCGACGACCGTCAGCAGATAGGTCACCGCTGCGGCGACCAGGAAGACGACGACGTACTCGCGCATCGGTCAGCTGTCCTCCTCGGCGACGTCGGTCTCGACGGTGATCCCGGTCTCCGACATCGCCTCGTCGAGCTGGGCCGCGGTGATCATGCCGAGGCGCAGCAGCCGGGGACGCTCGCCGGTGACGTCGACGATCGTCGAGGGGATGGCGCCGGCGGTCGCACCGCCGTCGACGACGACGGCGACCCGGTCGCCGAGCATCTCGACGGCTGCGTCCGCGTCGGTGGCAGCCGGACTGCCCGTCAGGTTGGCCGAGCTGACGGCCAACGGTCCGGTGCGGTCGAGGATCTCGCGCGCGAGGTCGTGGTCGGGCATCCGGACCGCCACCGTGCCGTGGGTCTCCCCCAGGTCCCACCGCAGGGACGGCTGGTCGTGACACACGAGGGTGAGCGGACCGGGCCAGAACGCCGCGGTCAGCGCGCGCGCGTAGTCGGGCACCTTGGTCGCCAGTGCTTCGAGCGTGGTCGCCGAGCTGACCAGCACCGGAGGCGGCATCTCACGGCCCCGCCCCTTCGCCGCGAGCAGCCGGGCGACGGCGTCGGGGTCGAACGCGTCGGCGGCGAGGCCGTAGACGGTGTCCGTCGGAAGCACGACCAGCCGTCCACGCTGGATCGCGAGCGCGGCGGCGTCGACGGCTGCACCCCGCTCCTCCTCCGAGGTGGCGTCGTAGACCTGTGCCTGACCGGACTGACTCACGCCCGCCATCCTGTCACTCCGCGGATTCGGCCCTGCGGACTGCCCGTCGGGCAGTGACGAACCTCGGTCGGTCGGCGAGGTCGCGGTGGTCGCGGACCTCGTCCCAGCGACCCTCGGCGGCGAACACCGCCGGCGCCGACTCCCCTTGGACGTCAGCATGCTCGACCCCGACCACGCCGCCCGGGCGGAGCAGGTCGGCAGCGCGGACGGCGAGCGCGCGGATCGCGTCGAGCCCGTCGATACCGGAGAACAGCGCGAGGTGCGGATCGTGGTCGCGAGCCTCGACCGCCACGGACTCCCAGGCCTCGAGCGGGATGTACGGCGGGTTGCTGACCACGACGTCGACCGTGCCGAGCAGGTCGTCGAACGCGTCCCGCAGGTCGCCCTGTCGCAGGTCCACCCCGGTACCGGCGAGGTTGCGCTCGGCCCACGCATGCGCGGGCTCGTCGAGCTCGACCGCGTGGACCCGGGCCCACGGAACCTCCTCGGCGATCGCCTTCGCGATGACGCCCGAGCCGGTGCAGAGGTCGACGACGATCGGCGCCTTCAAGCCGGTGACCGACCGCGGGTGACGCGGCGCATAGGTGAGGTATTCAACCGCCCAGCCGGCCAGCAACTCGGTCTCGGGGCGGGGCACGAAGACACCGGGACCGACAGCGACGTCGCCGTACCTGAAGTAGACGATGCCGGTGATGTGCTGCAACGGCTCTCGCGTCGCGCGGCGATCGATGAGCGCTTCGAACGACGACGCGACGGCCAGCGGCACCTCGATGACCAGAGGTAGCCGCCGGCGCGTGGTGCCGAGGGCGTGCGCGAGCAGCTGGGCTGCGTCGTACTCGGGACTGGCGACGCCGGCAGCCCGCAACCGCTCGGCGGCGTCGTCGAGCAGTCGCCGGCGATCCGTCACGTCTCCAGCGCCTCGAGCCGGCCGGCCATGTCGGCGTCGACGCACGAGTCGAGGACCGGCTGGAGGTCGCCGTCGAGGACTTGGTCGAGGTTGTAGGACTTGTAGCCCGTGCGGTGGTCGGAGATCCGGTTCTCCGCGAAGTTGTAGGTGCGGATCCGCTCGGACCGGTCGACCGTGCGCACCTGGCTGCGCCGGGCCTCGCTGGCCTCGGCGTCGGCCGCTTCCTGCGCCGCGGCGAGCAGCCGGGCCCGCAGGATCCGGAGCGCCTGCTCCTTGTTCTGCAGCTGGCTCTTCTCGTTCTGGCAGCTGACGACGATGCCGGTCGGCAGGTGCGTGATCCGTACCGCGGAGTCGGTGGTGTTGACGCTCTGGCCACCCGGGCCGCTGCTGCGGAAGACGTCGATCCGCAGGTCGTTGTCGTGGACCTCGACGTCGACGGCCTCGGCCTCCGGAACGACGAGTACGCCGGCCGCGCTGGTGTGGATCCGGCCTTGCGACTCCGTCACAGGCACCCGCTGCACCCGGTGCACGCCGCCCTCGAACTTGAGCAGTCCGTAGGGCGCCTGACCGGGTTCGGACGCGCCACCCTTGACGGCCATGGTCACCGACTTGTAGCCCCCGAGGTCGGACTCGGCGGCGTCGAGGATCTCGGTCTTCCACCCGCGTCGCTCGGCATAGCGGGTGTACATCCGGAGCAGATCGCCGGCGAAGAGCGCGCTCTCGTCGCCGCCCTCCCCCGACTTCACCTCGAGGATCGCGTCCTTGTCGTCGGTGGGGTCGCGTGGCACCAACAGCCGGCGGAGCCGCTCGGCGGCCTCCTCTTCCCTTGCGCGCAGCTCGGTGACCTCGTCGGCCCACGCGGGATCGTCGGCGGCCAGCTGCTCAGCGGCGCCGGCGTCGTCGCCGTACTGCTGCCATTCGCGCCAGGCGCCGATGATGCGGCCGAGCTCGGCGTACCGCCGGTTGAGCGTGCGGGCGAGGCGCGCGTCGGCGTGGGTCTCGGGGAGGCCGAGCCTGCCTTCGAGCTCGGCATGCTCCGCGAGCATGCCCTCCACTGCTTCGAACATCGCACTCCCTCTCGACGAAAATGACGAACGCCGACCTTCCCGCTGGGCGGGAGGGTCGGCGCGCGAAAGCAGCTACTTCTTGGCGTCCTGCTTCTTGGCGTAGCGGGCCTCGAACCGGGCCACGCGGCCACCGGTGTCGAGGATCTTCTGCTTGCCGGTGTAGAACGGGTGGCACTGCGAGCAGACGTCGGAGTGGATGGTGCCGGAGCTCACGGTGCTGTGGGTCGTGAAGGTGCTGCCGCAGGTGCAGGTCACCTCGGTCACGACGTAATCGGGGTGGATGTCCTTCTTCATGGTGTCCTCATCTCTCAGGGGCGCCGGGTCGTCTTGCGGGGCATTTTCTGGATGCAAGCCGTGAACCGGAACCGACGAATCAGTGTAGGAGCGCTGGGACGCTCCCGCCTATTCCGCGTTACTCGTCTCCCTGGCCGGGTGCGGGCGTCGTCTTCTGGACCTGCATCAGGAAGTCGATGTTGGTCGACGACTTCTTCAGCTTCTCGAGCAGCACCTCCAACGCCTGCTGGCCCTCGAGCGCGGAGAGCACGCGACGCAGCTTCCAGACGATCGCCATCTCCTCCTTGCTCATCAGGAGCTCCTCGCGGCGGGTGCCCGACTGGATGACGTCGATCGCCGGGAACAGTCGCTTGTCGGCGAAATCACGGCGCAGCCGGATCTCCATGTTGCCGGTGCCCTTGAACTCCTCGAAGATCACCTCGTCCATCTTCGAGCCACTGTCGATCAGCGCCGTCGCGAGGATGGTGAGCGAACCGCCGTTCTCGATGTTGCGGGCAGCGCCGAAGAACTTCTTCGGCGGGTAGAGCGCCGCGGAGTCGACGCCGCCGGACAGGATCCGGCCGCTGGCGGGAGCCGCCAGGTTGTAGGCCCGCCCGAGTCGGGTGATGCCGTCCAGCAGTACGACGACATCGTGGCCGAGCTCGACCAGCCGCTTGGCACGCTCGATCGCCAGCTCCGCGACCATGGTGTGGTCGCCGGCCGGCCGGTCGAACGTCGAGGAGATGACCTCGCCCTTGACCGAGCGCTCGAAGTCAGTGACCTCCTCGGGACGCTCGTCGACCAGGACCACCATCAGGTGGCACTCGGGGTTGTTGGTCGTGATCGAGTTGGCGATCGACTGCATGACCATGGTCTTGCCGGCCTTGGCGGGCGACACGATGAGGCCGCGCTGGCCCTTGCCGATCGGCGAGGCGATGTCGATGACCCGCCCGATCATGTTGGTCGGCTCGGTCTCGAGGCGGAGCCGCTCGCTGGGATAGAGCGGGGTGAGCTTCGCGAAGTCGACGCGGTGCCGCGCCTGCTCGGGGTCGACGCCGTTGACGTTGTCGATGCGCACCATCGGGTTGAACTTCTCCCGGCGCTCACCGTCACGGGGCTGGCGCACCTGGCCGACGATGGCGTCACCACGGCGCAGGCCGTACTTCCGCACCATCGACAGCGAGAGGTAGACGTCGTCGGGACCGGGGAGGTAGCCGCTGGTCCGCACGAACGCGTAGTTGTCGAGCACGTCGAGGATGCCAGCAGCAGGCACCAGCACGTCGTCCTCGAGGATCGTGGTGTCGGGCTCGTTGCGGCCGCCACCGGTCGTGGTGGTCCGGTTGCGGTCCCGCCCGCGCCGGCGACGGTTGCGGCGGCTGCCGGCCTCGCCGTCCTCGCCCCCCTGGCCGTCCTGATCCTGGTCCTGCTGGTCCAGCTGGCCCTGGTCCTTCCGAGCCTGGTCTGGCTGGCCCTGGTCCTTCGAGCCCTGCTGCCCGGCCTTCTGCTGGCCCTGGCCGTTCTGCTGGCCCTGGCTCTTCTGGCCCTGCCCCTTCTGCTGGCCCTGGCCCTTTTGGCCCTGCCCCTTCTGCTGGCCCTGGTCCTTCTGGCCCTGGTCCTTCTGGCCCTGGTCCTTCTGGCCCTGGTCCTTCTGGCCCTGGTCCTTCTGGCCCTGGTCCTTCTGGCCCTGGTCCTTCTGGCCTGGTCCTTCTGGCCTGGTCCTTCTGGCCTCGGCCTTCTGCTGGGCCTTCGCCTCGTCCTTCGGCTGGGCCTTCGCCTCGGTCTTGGGCTGGTCCGCCGGGGGGGCCTGGCTCTTCGGCTTCGCCTGGGCAGCCTTGATGGCGGAGACGAGGTCGGCCTTCTTCATGCTGCCGGCACCGGCGATGCCCATGCCGCCCGCCATCGCCTTGAGGTCGGCGAGGAGCATGGTGTTGAGCCCACCGCTGCGCTTCTTCGGCGCGGTATCGCCGGCAGCGACACGCTCCGCGGCATCCGGGCTATCAAGAGTCTCTGTCACGTGAGGTCCTTCCCACGTAATACGGCCGCTCCGCTCCGCCGGGGAGCTGAGGGCCTGCCAATGAAAGAGGTCAGATCTTCCTCAGTCGGACACAAGCCGACCGGAACGAGGAAGGAGAAGCGCGCGAGACCGTGCTGTGTTTCTGGCGCGGCGCCGAGAACCGAAAGGTCGAGTACCTACGACGCCTGCACAATGTACCACCGCCCGAACGGCCGGTGCGCATCACCAGGCAACGGCGCCGCGGGAGTCGATCTCGAGCTGCAGCGCGGTCCAGCCCTCGGGGCATCGGCCCATCAGTCCGTCGGTGTTGTCGGTGAACGCGAGGACCGTCGGCCCGGCTCCCGACACGATCGCCGGCACGCCGTCGGCCCGCAGCGCGTCGACCAGGTCGAGACTGGCCGGCATCACCGGTCGCCGGTACTCCTGGTGCAACCGGTCGGCGGTCGCGCGCCACAGCTCCTCAGGGCGGCCGGCCAGGGCGGCGACCAGCAGCGCAGCCCGACCGGCGTTCCTGGCGGCGTCCGCGTGCGGCACCTCCTGGGGAAGCAGCCCGCGGGCGACCTCGGTCGAGACCGGCTCCGGCGGGATGTAGACGACGGCGCCGACGCGCGGGTCGACCTCGGACGGTACGGCGTAGAACGACCCGTCGGCGTCCTGGCCCGCGATCACGAAGCCGCCCAGCAGCGCCGGCGCGACGTTGTCGGGATGGCCCTCGATCCGGGCAGCGAGGTCGAGCAAGCTGTCGTCGCCGAGGAGCAGCCGCCCTCCGGCGACCAGCTCGCGGGCGAGCCACACACCGGCGACGATCGCGGCCGAGGACGACCCGAGCCCGCGGGCGTGCGGAATCACGTTGACGCAGGTGAGCCGGATGCCGGGCGGCTGGACGCCGAGCTCGGCGAAGGCCGCTCGCATCGCGGTGACGACGAGGTGCTTCTCGTCGAGCGGCAGCTCGTCGCTGCCGACACCGTCCACCTCGACGACCAGGCCGCTCTCGGTGACCTCGGCCTCCAGCCGGTCGCGGAGGTCGAGCGCGAGCCCGAGGGCGTCGAAGCCGGGGCCGAGGTTGGCCGAGGTGGCCGGGACGGACACCCGCACCGGCTCGGTGACGAACCTCACAGCCCGGCGGCCTCAGCGACCGCGGCCACGTCCGGGACCACCACGTCGTCGACGACGGTGCCGCCGCTCTCGGTGAAGCCCTCGAGCGCGGTCACGGTGTCCTTGAGTCCGTGACCGGTCACCGTGATCACGACCCTCGACCCCGTGTAGGACTCGCCCTGCTCCAGGTCCTGCAGCAGTCCGGCGACGCCGGCCGCGCTGGCCGGTTCGACGAACACGCCGTCGTTGCGGGCAAGCTCGCGCTGGGCGTCGAGGATCCGGTCGTCGGACAACGAGGCGAAGCGGCCGCCGGACTCACTGGCTGCCTTCTCGGCGAGCTTCCACGACGCCGGGTTGCCGATCCGGATCGCGGTCGCGCGGGTCTCCGGGTGCGGGAACGGCTCACCGGTCACGAGCGGGCTGGCGCCAACCGCCTGGAAGCCGCGCATCACCGGCATTCGGGTGATCCGGCCCAGGGCGGCGTACTGGCCATAGCCCAGCCAGTACGCCGAGATGTTGCCGGCGTTGCCGACCGGCAGCAGGTGGTAGTCGGGGGCGTCGCCGAGGAAGTCGGCGATCTCGAACGCCGCGGTCTTCTGGCCCTCCAGGCGCACCGGGTTGACCGAGTTGACCAGCGCGACGGGGTACGACCCAGCGAGCTCCCTCGCGAGTCGCAGGCAGTCGTCGAAGTTGCCCTTGACCATGATCACCTGGGCGCCGTGCAGGATGGCCTGCGCCATCTTGCCGGCCGCGATCTTGCCCTCGGGCACAAGGACGATCGGGTTGAGCCGGGCCTTGGCGGCGTACGCGGCCATCGAGGCCGAGGTGTTGCCGGTCGAGGCGCACACGACGGCCTCGGCGCCTTGGTGCTTGGCGACCGAGATGGCTGCGGTCATCCCGCGGTCCTTGAACGAGCCGGTGGGGTTGTCGCCCTCGACCTTGAGGTGGACCTGCGCGCCGGTGACCTCGGAGAGCCACTCCGAGTGGACCAACGGGGTGCCGCCCTCGCGCAGGGAGATCGCCGGGGTGTCGGCAGGGATGTCGAGCAGTTCGCGGTACTCCTCGATGACGCCGCGCCACTGGTGCGTCCGGACCTCCACGTCGCCTGCGCCGTGCACGCCGCTCACTCGTCGGTCCCTTCGACCCTCATCACCGAGGTGACCTCACGCACGATGTCCATGCCACGGAGCTCGGCCACCGTGGCCGACAGCTGCGCGTCGGTCGCCTCGTGCGACACCACGACGAGCTGGGCATCGTCGCCGCGCCCCTCCTGCCGGACTGTCTGGATCGAGACGTCGTGTCCCGCGAACGCGTTGGCGACCGCGGCGAGCACGCCGGCGCGGTCGTCGACGTCGATCGCGACGTGGTAGCGGGTGCGGGTCTCCCCCATCGGCAGCACGGCGCGGTCGGCGTACGCCGACTCGCCGACGCCGCGGGTGCCCTGGCGATGGTTGCGTGCGACCGTCACCAGGTCGCCGAGCACCGCGCTGGCGGTCGGAGCCCCACCCGCGCCCGGTCCGTAGAACATGAGCTGGCCGGCCGCCTCGGACTCGACGAAGACGGCGTTGTAGGCCTCACGCACACTCGCCAGCGGGTGCGACCTCGGGATCATCGCCGGGTGCACGCGCACGCTCACGGCCTCCTCGCCCGACTCGCTCGTGTTGAGCTCGGCGATGGCCAGCAGCTTCACGACGCAGCCCATGTCGGTGGCGGACCTGACGTCGCCCGAGGTGACGTCGCTGATGCCCTCGCGGTGCACGTCGGCAGCGGTGACGCGCGAGTGGAACGCGAGGCTGGCGAGGATCGCCGCCTTCGCGGCAGCGTCGAAGCCCTCGACGTCGGCGGTCGGGTCCGCCTCGGCGTAGCCGAGCGCCTGCGCCTCCTCGAGGGCCTCCTCGAAGCCGGCGCCGTGGGTGTCCATCTTGTCGAGGATGTAGTTGGTGGTGCCGTTGACGATGCCCAGCACCCGGGTCACCTTGTCGCCGGCCAGCGACTCGCGAAGCGGCCGGACGATCGGGATCGCTCCGGCGACGGCGGCCTCGTAGTAGAGGTCGCGGCCGGCCTTCTCGGCCGCCTCGTAGAGCGTCGGGCCGTCCTCGGCCAGCAGTGCCTTGTTGGCGGTGACGACGGAGGCACCGTTCTCGAGCGCGGTCAGGATGAGTGACCGCGCCGGCTCGATGCCGCCGATCACCTCCACCACGACGTCGATGTCGCCGCGGGTCACCAACCCGAGCGCGTCGGTGGTCAGCAGGCCGGGAGGGACGTCGACGTCACGCGGGGCGTCGAGGCGTCGTACGGCCACACCTGCGAGCTCCACGGGTGCGCCGACCCGGGCGGCGAGGTCGCCCGACTGCTCGCCGAGCAGTCGTACCACCTGCGAGCCGACGACGCCACAGCCGAGCACCGCCACCTTGAGAGGCTGGTCGCCCCCCGACAGCACCGCATTCACAACACTCACCCGACATCCGTCGCCAACAGGTCGTCCTCAGTCTCCCGCCGTACGACGACGCGCGCGACGCCGTCCCGTACCGCGATCACCGGCGGACGCAGTGCGTGGTTGTAGTTGGAGGCCATCGAGCGACAGTAGGCACCCGTGCCCGGGACCGCCAGCAGATCGCCGGGAGCGACGTCGCCGGGGAGGAACTCGTCGCGGACGACGATGTCTCCGGCCTCGCAGTGCTTGCCCACGACGCGAGCCAGGACCGGTGTGGCCTCGGAACGGCGAGCGGCGAGCGTGCAGGAGTAGTCGGCGTCGTAGAGAGCGGTGCGGATGTTGTCGCTCATCCCTCCGTCGACGCTCACGTAGGTGCGGACCGCGCCGGCGTCGAGCGTGACCGGCTTGACCGTGCCGACCGCGTAGACCGTGCACATCGCGGGCCCGACGATCGCGCGGCCGGGCTCGATCGAGAGGCGTGGCTCCTCGAGACCGAGCGCGCGGCACTCGTGCTCGACGATCTTGCCCATCTCGGTCGCGAGCTGCGCAGGGTCGGAGGGGTCGTCCTGGGTCGTGTAGGCGATGCCGAAGCCACCACCGAGGTCCATCTCCGGCATGGTGACGCCGAGCTCGTCGGACACGCGGTGGTGCAGCGCGAGCACCCGGCGGGCGGCCACCTCGAAGCCGGAGGAGTCGAAGATCTGGCTGCCGATGTGCGAGTGCAGGCCGAGCAGCTCGATACCGGGAGCGGCCTGAAGACGTCGTACTGCCTCGAAGGCGTCGCCGGAAGTGATCGAGAAGCCGAACTTCTGGTCCTCGTGGGCGGTGGCGATGTACTCGTGCGTGTGGGCCTCGACGCCGGCGGTGACCCGGACCATCACCCGCGCCCTTTTGGTGGTCGAGCCCGTCGAGACCATGTCCTCGGTGACCATCGCCAGCCGCTCGATCTCCTGGAACGAGTCGACGATGATCCGTCCGACGCCCGCCCCGACGGCTCGCCGCAGCTCGGCGACCGTCTTGTTGTTGCCGTGGTAGCCGATCCGGGCCGGGTCGAAGCCGGCGCGCAGCGCGACGGTCAGCTCACCGGTCGAGCAGACGTCGAGGCAGAGGCCCTCGTCGGCGATCCAGCGCGCGACCTCCGTGCAGAGGAAAGCCTTCCCGGCGTAGTAGACGTCCCAGCCCGCGAACGCGTCGCGGAACGAACGCGCGCGGGCCCGGAAGTCGGCCTCGTCGAGGACGTAGGCCGGCGTGTTGTGCTCGGCGACCAGGTCGGGAAGCGGCACTCCCCCGACCACGAGGTCACCGGACTCGTTCTTGTGGGCGGTGCTGGACCAGAGCTGCGGAACGAGTGCGTTGACGTCGCCGGGTGCCTGCAGCCAGGACGGCCCGCGCAGGGCGCCGGGCGCGTGCGCCCAGCCTGCTTCATGGGTCATGGCCCTCTACATCCGCTCCGGGGCGGAGACGCCGAGCAGCCCGAGTCCGTTCGCCAGCACGACTCGCGTCGCCTCGACCAGCGTCAGCCGCGCCCGGTGGAGGTCGCTGACCTCCTCGTCACCCCGCGGCAGCACCCGGCAGTTGTCGTAGAAGCGGTGGTAGATGCCGGCCAGCTCCTCGACGTAGCGCGCCACCCGGTGCGGCTCACGCAGCTCGGCCGCGGCCTTGATGACCCGCGGGAACTCGCCGAGCGCCCTGAGCAGCTCCCCCTCCTTCTCGTGGGTGAGCAGCTCGGGGTGGCTCTCGGCGCGGACACCGAGATCGGCCGCGTTGCGGAGCAGGCTCGCGACCCGGGCATGGGCGTACTGCACCGTGAAGACCGGGTTGTCGTTCGTCGCGCGCGCCCACAGGTCGAGGTCGATGTCGATCGCGCTGTCGCTGCTGTAGCGAGCCAGGGCGTAGCGGCCGGCGTCGACGCCGATCGCCTCGACAAGGTCGTCGATCGTCACCACGGTGCCCGCCCGCTTCGACATCCGCAGCGGCTCGCCGTCCCTGACCAGGTTGACCAGCTGGCCGATCAGGATCTCCAGGTTCACGTGCGGCTCGTCGCCGAAGGCCGCGCACATCGCCATCATCCGGCCGACGTAGCCGTGGTGGTCGGCGCCGAGCATAACGAAACAGCGGTCGAAGCCACGCTCGCGCTTGTCGAGGTAGTAGGCGAGGTCACCGGAGAGATAGGCGCCGTTGCCGTCCGACTTGATGACCACCCGGTCCTTGTCGTCGCCGAACTTCTCCGTGGCGAGCCACAGCGCGCCGTCCTTCTCGTAGATGTTGCCGAGCTGGCGCAGCCGGTCGACCGCGCGCTGCACGGCGCCGCTCTTGTGGAGCTCGTCCTCGTGGAAGTAGACGTCGAAGTCGACGCCGAAATCGTGGAGTGACTGCTTGATCTCCGCGAACATCATGTCGACGCCAACCGCTCGGAAGACCTCCTGCGCGTCGGCTTCGGACATCGTCAGCACCTCGGGCCGGTCGGCGACGACGGCCGCGGCAATCTCGTGGATGTAGTCGCCGCCGTAGCCGTCCTCGGGTGCAGGCTCGCCCTTCGCGCTCGCGAACAGGGACCGGGCGAAGCGGTCGATCTGGGCGCCGTGGTCGTTGAAGTAGTACTCCCGACTCACCTCCGCCCCGGTCATCGTGAAGATCCGGCCGAGTGCATCGCCGACGGCGGCCCACCGCACGCCGCCGATGTGGAGCGGACCGGTCGGGTTGGCGGAGACGAACTCCAGGTTGATCTTCTCCCCGGCAAAGGCGTTGGACGAGCCGTACGTCGCTCCCGCGGCGACGATGTCCGCCGCCAGCTGTCCCTGCGCCCCGGCCTCGACCGTGATGTTGAGGAAGCCGGGTCCGGCGACCTCGACTCCGGCGATCCCGTCGGCCTTCAGCAGCTGGGCCGCCAGCAGCTCACCGAACTGCCGCGGGTTGATGCCGGCCAGCTTCGCCAGCTGGAGGGCGACGTTGGTCGCGTAGTCGCCGTGACCCTTCTGACGCGGCCGCTCCACCGTCACCTCGGTCGGGACGCCGCCGGGCAGGGTGAGCGCACCCTCGTCGACGAGCGCCGACAAACCGTCGACGATGGTGGCGGAGAGCTGCTCAGGAGTCACCGGCCAAGGGTATCGGCGCCCTCCGGTTTCTCTTGCACGGATATCGACCGGTAGGGTCCACACCGCGCCGAGAACCCCACGGGACCGGCGCATGCCTCCGTAGCTCAGGGGATAGAGCACTGGTTTCCGGTACCAGGTGCCGCAGGTTCGAATCCTGCCGGAGGCGCCCGCTTCTACCGGTGGGTGAAGCCCGAAGGCTGATGATCTGGTCTCCGCGGTCGGTGCCGCCTGCTGTGCCTCGCGCTCCTCGCGACGCTGGGCCCGCAGCTCGGCCTCGCGCTGAGCGGGAAGCTCGGCCTGGCGGGCGACCCGATGCACCCCGAGCCGGTTCGGCGCATCGCGCCGCCCCGGCGTACTGCTGGTGCCTCCGTGCCCGTCAACTCCATCGACATCGACGTCTCCCGGCGCCGTGGGCCACGCCACATCCGCCGCGTGACCCTGACCACGCGCACCGTGGCAGGGCAATGCTGGCGGCCGCTAGCCTTCCCCCGACAACGTCGCCGGATCTCGGGGGTAGCCATGACCAAGAAGGTCGACAGCGGCGGGACCGCTTGGAAGCCGACCGCCGAGGCAGACAGCAAGGCTTCCAAGCTCCGCCTCATCGCCGGCGCCCTCTGGCTGCTGGCCATCGGCCTCGAGGTGTACGGCATCGTCGGCCTGCTCCTCAACGACGGCATCCTCGAGTCCAGCTCGACGGTCGCCGACGACGGCACGGTGACGGCTGGGGAGAGCTTCCCGAACTGGGCGTTCTGGGTGCTGATCGGGCTGCTCGTCGTGATGGCGATCCTGACCATCGTCGGTTCACAGCTGTGGAAGAAGGCCCAGGAGCTCGACCCGCCGTCGGAGAAGAACCCCGTCTCGTTCTTCCTCAAGAGCCAGCTCGGCGCGATCATCCCGCTCATCGCCTTCGTGCCGATCATCGTGTTCATCTTCCTCAACAAGAACATGAGCAAGCAGCAGAAGGGATGGGCCGGCGGCGTCGGCATCGTCCTCGGGATCATCGCCGTCGCCCTCGGCGTCAACTACGACCCGCCGTCACAGGAGGAGTACACCGCCGACCAGCAGGCCGTGATCCAGCTTCTCGGCGAGGACAAGGTCTACTGGGTCGACGGAGGCGCGGCCTCCCACCCCTGCGAGGACGTCTCCGACCTGTCGCGAAGCAACGACATCAAGACCGGCACGACGGCAGAGGCAGTAGAGGACGGCACCGAGCGTTTCACTCTCAAGCTCAAGTCGGAACTTCAACAGTGCGACAAGGCAGTCCCCAACAACATCGACGAGATCGTCGCCGCCATCGAGGCCGTCCGCAACGGCGAAGCGGCCGAACAGGTACTGCCTTCCCCCGACTGGAGCGGTGTCGAAGGAGCCCCGTCCGGCCCGGCGCTGGACGAGCTCCAGGACGTCATCGAGCAGGCGCAGGACGCTGACTAGTTGTGACGTCCGAGGAGAAGCTGCTCGTCCGCGCGGTCGCCTCGCGAGCGAGCATCGCGATCGCGAACATCGCCGGGATGCCGGTGTTGCCCAGCGAGGTCACCATGCTGATACCGAAAAGCGCAGGGAGGCTGAGAAGCAGGAGCACCGCGGCCAGGCGCGGACGGGCTCCCCGTCGCAGGAGCGCGATGCCCACGGCCGTCGCGCCCAAGGTGCTCAGCAGAGCCCCGGGGAGGTCCATCCAGAGCCCAATGGCCTCCAACACGTTGTAGGCGGTCCACTGGCCCCAGTAGTAGGTGCCGGCGCCGAGGGCGAGGCCCGGGGCTGCGAGGTGCTCGGCGCGGTGGCCGACGGTCGGCGGGCGGTCCGCGCCGCTACGGAACTGCGCCGGGACGTCGTGCTGATGGACATCCGGATGCCGATCATCGACGGCATCGCGGCAACCCGTGCCATCGTGGCGGCAGGCCTGCCGAGCCGGGTCCTGATGCTGACGACGCTCTCGGTGCTCACGGGGCGGGAGGTCGAGGTCCTCGGCCTGATCGCCCGCGGCTTGTCCAGCGCGCGGTTCATGCCGAAGCGCTACCGGGGCAAGGGTCGGCCTCCGCTCACGGCGGACGGTCCCGGACACCTCGTCCGGCGCGATCAGCAGTTCTTGATGGTCGCGTCCTTGCGAGCGTCGTCGCCGTACCTCGCGGCGGTCGTCGTGTTGGGTAGGACCACGCTCGCAGCACCGACGTTTCCGATGCCACCGGGGAGCACGCAGTTGGTGATCTTCTTCGGATCGACCTGCGCGACCGCCTGCGCGATCGCGAACAGCTCGGCCGGGTCGACGTTGGTGTGCACGTTGTCGATCACCGAGAGCACGCTCTTCTCGATCCATCCCGGCTTGGCGGCGTTCTCTGCAACCTTGGCCTGGAATCCCTTGAGGACCCGCTGCTGGTTGGCCGACCGGTCGAAGTCGCCGCCGGCCAGGTTCTTGCGGATGCGCGCGAAGGACACCACGTTGTAGCCGCTGAGGACGACCTTCCCTGCGTTGAACCCCCTCGGCTTGAGATAGGGGTCGGAGAAGGAGACCGGGTTGTCGACCGTGATCGGGCCGATGTCCTTGGCGACCTGCTCGACCCCCCAGAAGCTCGCGACGAAGACGTAGTCCGGCTCGATGCCGATCAGGCCGGCGACGGCTTCGCCGAGCAGCTGCGGACCGCCGAAGTAGAGCGCGGCGTTGACCCGGTTGGAGCCGTACCCCGGGATGGAGACCCAGCTGTCGCGCGGGATGCCGATCGTCGTCGCCGCCCCGGTGCGGGTGTCCATGCCGACCAGCTGGAGGGTGTCGCCCCGGCTGCGCAGCGGGTCCTGGCCACGCCGCGCGTCGGAGCCGACAGCCAGGATCCAGATCACGTCAGGGTCGAGGTCGACGCCCGCGGCGTGCTCGTACTTCACCAGGGTGAAGTACGTCGGCGCGACGCTGCTGTTGGGCACCACCAGCGCCACGACCGCGAGCAACGCGCCAAGGACGACGGTGCGGAGTGCCCGCCGCATCAGCCCTTCACCTCGCCGCGCTCGACGTCGAACCCGAACACCCGCCAGCCGCCCCTGGCTCGGGTGAGCAGCACCCGGCCGCGGATCTGGTCGGTGCGCTCGACCTTGCCGGCCAGCTCGATCACCAGGTTGACGTGGGCGGTCGCGCCGGCGGCATCACCCTTGGGGGCAAGTACGTCGACCCGGACCACGCGCCGCGTGGCGGTGACGGTGTCGACCCGGTCCGCGACCCCCGTGTTGCTCATCAGGCCGGGCTGCTCTGCGGCGAGCTTGGCCGCGTCCTCCGTGAATCCGGGGTAGGCCTCGCCGAACTTCGAGCGCGGGTAGTCGCCGGCGACGTACGCCGCGTCCAGCCAGCGATCGACGACGCCGGCAACGTCTGCCGCCACGTCGCGCGCCGGCTTCTTCGGGAGGTCCCCGACCACCTCGCCGACCTCGACCCGGGTGTCGATCCCCGGCTCGACGAGCGCGCTGCTCGTCGATCGGTCGCCGTCACCGGCCGGCTGGTCCTCATCGTCGTCCCCGCCGCTGCATCCGGCGAGGCCGATCGCCATTCCCAACACCGTCGGTGCCACGGAAAAGGGCGGCTCGGGTCGGTGCTCCTGGCAGTTTCCGCACGACTCGCGACTCCTCTTGGTCGGATAGGCAGCCACAAAACTTCCTCGTGGGACTAGCCTTGACTCCGGTCTTCGTCCAGGTCGGACAGACCCTACGCCAGCAGCTCACCGGAAGAGGCGAAGCACGTCGTGTCGCAGTCGACAGGTCAGGACTCCAGCACCCCCGATTTCGGAGCCAATGAGTGGCTCGTCGATGAGATGAAGGAGCGGTTCGACGCGGATCCGGGCTCCGTGGACGCTGCCTGGGCCGAGTACTTCGGAAAGGCGGGTGGCAACGGCAAGCCGGCCGAGCCCGCCCAGAAGTCCGAGCCCGCCCAGAAGTCCGAGCCCGCCCAGAAGTCCGAGCCCGCCCAGAAGTCCGAGCCCGCCCGGAAGTCCGAGCCCGCCCAGAAGTCCGAGCCGGCGAAGAAGGCAGCGAAGGCGAAGCCAGCGCCCCAGGTGAGCCCCGCGTCGCAGAAGACTCCTACCCCCTCGGGTGACGCGAAGCCGACTCCGAAGGACGCGCCGCGGCCGACGCCGGCGGCCGCCAAGGACGAGCCGACCTACACGGTGCTCCGCGGCATCGCCGCCGCGACGGCCAAGAACATGGACGTCTCCCTGACCGTCCCGACCGCCACCTCGGTGCGCTCGCTCCCGGTCAAGCTGCTGTGGGACAACCGGATCGTCATCAACAGCCACCTCGCCCGTGCCCGTGGTGGCAAGGTCTCCTTCACCCACATCATCGGCTACGCGCTCGTCCAGGCGCTCAAGTCGCTGCCGGAGATGAACAACTCCTTCAGCGAGACCGAGGGCAAGGCGACGATGGTGAGCCCGGCCCACATCAACCTCGGGATCGCGATCGACCAGCAGAAGCCCGACGGCACCCGCCAGCTCGTGGCCCCGTCGATCAAGGCCTGCGAGACCATGGACTTCGCGGCGTTCTGGACCGCCTACGAGGTGATGATCCGCAAGGCTCGGGACAACAAGCTCACGATGGACGACTACTCCGGCACGACGGTGAGCCTGACCAACGTCGGCGGCCTCGGCACCGTCCACTCGGTGCCGCGGCTGATGGCCGGCCAGGCCGCGATCATCGGCGTCGGCGCGATGGAGTACCCCGCCGCGTGGCAGGGCGCGTCCGAGGAGGCGATCGCGCGCAACGGCATCAGCAAGGTGATGACGCTGACGTCGACGTACGACCACCGGGTCATCCAGGGCGCGCAGTCCGGCGAGTTCCTCAAGCGGGTCCACCAGCTGCTTCTCGGCGAGGACGGCTTCTACGACGGCATCTTCCGGGCGCTGCGGATCCCGTACGAGCCGATCCGCTGGAACAGCGACATCGCGACGTCCCACGACGACGAGATCGACAAGCAGGCCCGGATCCTCGAGCTGATCCACGCCTACCGCGTGCGCGGCCACCTGATGGCCGACACCGACCCGCTGGAGTACAAGCAGCGCAGCCACCCCGATCTGCGGATCGAGTCGCACGGCCTCACCCTGTGGGACCTCGACCGGGAGTTCCCGACCGGCGAGTTCGGCGGGTCCGGCCGCCGGTTCATGAAGCTGCGCCACATCCTCGGCATCCTGCGCGACTCCTACTGCCGCACCACCGGCATCGAGTACATGCACATCATGGATCCCGAGCAGCGCCGCTGGATCCAGGAGCGGGTCGAGCGCCCGCACACCAAGGAGCCGCGCGAGGAGCAGCTCCGGATCTTGCAGAAGCTCAACGCGGCCGAAGCCTTCGAGACGTTCCTCCAGACCAAGTTCGTCGGCCAGAAGCGGTTCTCCCTCGAGGGCGGCGAGACCACGGTCCCCGTCGTCGACGAGATCTGCGAGGCCGCGGCGCAGGCGGGCCTCGACGAGGTCACCATCGGCATGGCCCACCGCGGCCGGCTCAACATGCTCGCCAACATCGTCGGCAAGTCCTACAACCAGATCTTCCGCGAGTTCGAGGGCAACATCGACCCGCGCACGGTCCAGGGCTCCGGCGACGTGAAGTACCACCTCGGCGCCGAGGGTGAGTTCTCCGCCGGCACCGGCGAGAAGATCAAGGTGTCCGTCGCGGCGAACCCGAGCCACCTCGAGACGGTCGACCCGGTCCTGGAGGGCATTGCCCGCGCCAAGCAGGACGTCCTCGACCAGGGCGAGGCGTTCCCGGTGCTCCCTCTGCTGCTGCACGGAGACGCGGCGTTCGCCGGCCAGGGTGTGGTCGCCGAGACGCTGAACCTCTCCCAGCTCCGCGGTTACCGCACCGGCGGCACCGTCCACCTGGTCATCAACAACCAGGTCGGCTTCACGACCTCCCCCGGCTCCTCCCGGTCGTCGCTCTACTGCACCGACGTCGCACGAATGGTCCAGGCGCCGATCTTCCACGTCAACGGCGACGACCCCGAGGCCTGCATCCGGGTCGCCCGGCTGGCGTTCGAGTACCGCCAGGCATTCAAGAGCGATGTGGTCATCGACCTGGTCTGCTACCGCCGCCGCGGGCACAACGAGGGCGACGACCCGTCGTACACGCAGCCGCTGATGTACGACCTGATCGAGCAGAAGCGCTCGGTCCGCAAGCTCTACACCGAGTCCCTCATCGGTCGTGGCGACATCACGATCGAGGAGGCCGAGCAGGTCATCCGCGACTACCAGGCTCAGCTGGAGCGGGTCTTCACCGAGGTCCGCGAGGCCGACGCCACGCCCACGTCCTGGACGACGGTGCCGGACTACCCCGACAAGCCGGCGGGCGAGACGCAGACCGCGGTGCCGTTCGAGATGCTCAAGGCGATCGCGGACTCCTACGTCACCCCGCCGGACGGGTTCACCGTGCACCCGAAGGTGATGCCGCAGCTCCAGCGCCGGGCCGCCGCGATCACCGACGGCCCCATCGACTGGGGCACCGGCGAGATCCTCGCGTTCGGCGCGCTGCTGATGGACGGCCGCCCGGTCCGGCTGGCCGGCCAGGACTCGCGCCGGGGGACGTTCGTCTCCCGGTTCGCGACCATCATCGACCGGATCAACGCCGACGAGTGGACCCCGCTGTCGAACCTGACCGAGGACCAGGCCAAGTTCCACGCCTACGACTCGCTGCTGTCGGAGTACGCCGCGCTCGGGTTCGAGTACGGCTACTCGGTCGCCCGGCCGGAGGCGCTGGTGCTGTGGGAGGCGCAGTTCGGCGACTTCGTCAACGGCGCCCAGACGATCATCGACGAGTACATCTCGGCCGGGAAGACCAAGTGGGGGCAGGACTCCGGCGTCGTCCTGCTGCTGCCGCACGGCTACGAGGGGCAGGGTGCCGACCACTCGTCGGCCCGCATCGAGCGGTTCCTCACGCTGTGCGCCGACGAGGCGATGGTGGTCGCCCAGCCGTCGACGCCCGCGTCGCACTTCCACCTGTTGCGGATGCACTCGCTCGGCGGTGAGCACAAGCCGCTCATCATCTTCACGCCGAAGTCGATGCTCAAGCGCAAGGAGGCCGCGTCACAGCCGGCGGACTTCACCTCGGGTTCCTTCCGTCCGGTGATCGGCGACGCTCAGTTCGATTCCGACGCGGACCCGGCAAAGGTCAAGACCGTGCTGCTGGTGTCGGGTCGGCTCACCTGGGACCTGATGGTCGAGCGCACGAAGAGCGAGCGAGACGACGTAGCGATCGTCCGCATCGAGCGGCTCTACCCGTGGCCGATCGAGGAGCTCAAGGCCGAGCTCGACAAGTTCCCGGACGCCACGGTCAAGTGGGTCCAGGACGAGCCCTTCAACCAGGGGCCGTGGCCGTCGTACGCACTCAACGTGGTGCCGCAGCTCGACCGTCCGATCGAGCCGATCACCCGCACGGCCTCGTCGACCACGGCGGTCGGCACTGCCAAGCGCCACCTCGAGGAAGCCAAGGTTCTCGTCGCCAAGGCATTTGAATAGGCAACCTGGACGTGTACTTCACCGACCGTGGCATCGAGGAGCTTCAGCAGCGCCGGGGTGACGAGGAGGTCACCCTGGCCTGGCTCGCCGAGCGGCTGCAGGAGTTCACCGACGTCCACCCCGAGTTCGAGACGGCCGTCGAGCGGTTCGCGACCTGGCTGGCCCGGCTGGACGACCCCGACGACTGACGGGCGCTAGGTTGGCGCCCGTGAGCGCTGACGACGAGGGCGAGCTGATCGACTACCGCACCTGGGGCGTCGAGTTCTTCCGCCGCGCGGTGACCGAGGAGCGGGTGCTCCGCGGCGTGAACGTGCTGTCCGGACGGGTGATCGACGTGGGCCCGATGGGCGTCGGGCCGGGCCGGCTGGTCAAGGTGACCGCCAAGGGCGAGATCGGTACGGCGACCGGCCGGCGGATCGGCGACGAGCCCGTGTCGTTCCACGTCAACCTGCCGGTCCCGATCGAGTTCACGATCGATCTCGGGGTGGACAAGCACCGGTTCAACGCCGACATCGGGGTGCCCCTCACGATCGCGGCGAGGGCGCGCGACGACCTCGCGATCGTGCTGGAGATCACGCCGCCGACGGCCGCGCAGGTCCAGGTCCAGCTCCAGGCCCAAGGGCTTCGGGCACAGATGGTCCAGCTCGCCGCGGGCGTCGAGGGCGAGCTCAAGCGCTTCATCGCCAAGTACGTCAAGCGGGAGCTGTCGAAGACCTACCTGCTCGAGGCAACGACGATCGACGTCGCCGCAGCGATCGACCGGGCGTCGCGCGGCCTCGGGCCCAAGGACTAGGCGGGACTAGGCCAGCACTCTCCTAGGCCGGGTCGGGGACGTCCTCCGCATCGAGGTCCTGCGCGACGAGCGCGGCGATCGCGGCGACGTCCGCCTCGTTGTCACCCGACACCTCGACCTCTGCGCCGTTGCCGGCGCCGAGGGTCATGATGAGGAGCGCCGAGCTGGCGTCGACCGGCTCGTCGCCCGGGATGCCGATCAGCACCTCGGAGTCGAGCTCCAACGCTGCTTCGGAGATGATCGCGGCGGGCCGGGCATGGAGGCCGACGGCGGAGCCGACGACGACGGTCGTGGTGGGCATGGTGGTTCCTCTCGGTGGTGACGCCGTCAGACGGCGACGGGCTCGGGGTCGGCGACGCGGGCGCTGCTGCCGACGGACTTGAGGGCGATCACGCTGGCGGCGGCGACGAGCACGCCGGCAACGAGGGCGATGACGAAGCCGAGCACGCCGTCGACGGCGAACAGGACGAACACGCCGCCGTGCGGCGCGCGCAGACTCACGTCGAACGCCTGCGACAGGCCACCGGTGACGGCACTGCCGAGCATGATCGACGGGATGACCCGCAGCGGGTCGACGGCTGCGAACGGGATCGCGCCTTCGGTGATGAAGGACGCGCCCATCAGCCACGCCGCCTTCCCGTTCTCGCGCTCGGGGATCGTGAACAGGCCGGGCCGGACGACGGTCGCCAGCGCGAGGGCGAGCGGCGGCACCATGCCCGCGAGCATGACGGCGGCCATGATCTTGAGCTCGGGCGCGTCGGACGCGGTGGCAGCGGCGCCGAGACCGGTCGTGGCGAAGGCGTAGGCGACCTTGTTGAGCGGGCCACCCATGTCGAACGCCATCATCAGGCCGAGGATGATGCCGAGCACGATCGCGGACCCACCGCTGAGCGAGCTGAGGCCGTCGTTGAGCGACTCGGTCAGCTTGCCGAGAGGGCGGGCGAGGACCACCACCATCACCAGTCCGGACACGAGTGTCGCGACCAGCGGGATCACGAGGACCGGCATCAGGCCGCGCGCCCAGCTGGGCACCCGGAAGGACGCGACCCAGTGGGCCACCATGCCCGCGAGCACGCCGCCGACGATGCCGCCCAGGAAGCCGGCACCGATGAATCCGGCGACCGCACCCATCACGAATCCGGGCGCAATGCCGGGACGGTCGGCGATCGCATAGGCGATGTAGCCCGCGAGGGCCGGCACCAGGAAGCCGAACGCCAGCGCGCCGAGCTTGAAGAGCAGGGCGCCGAGGTACGCCGCTAGAGCGCTGTCGAAGAGCGCGTGGTCGAGGCCCACCTCGTTGAGATCGGGCAGGTTGAAGATCGTGTTCTCGGCGAGGATCGAGTCGGCGGGACCGGTGATCTCGTAGCCACCGAGGAGGAACCCGAGCGCGATGAGGAGGCCGCCCGCCGCGACGAACGGGATCATGTAGGAGACGCCGGTCATCAGGACGCGACGGACCCGGCCACCCCACGACTCGCCGGCGGTCGCCGTACTCCCGCTGCCGGCGGTGCCGCCGCCCTCGACCCGCGGCGGGTTGGGGTCGTCGGCGTAGCGGATCGCCTCGGCGATCATGACGTCGCCCTCCTCGATCGGCCGCTTCACGCCGGAGGTGACGACCGGCTTGCCGGCGAACCGTCCTCGGTCACGCACGCCCACGTCGGCCGCGAAGATGACCGCGTCGGCCGCGTCGATCGTCGCCTGCGGGAGCGGCTTCGAACCGGCCGATCCCTGGGTCTCGACGGCGATCTCGACCCCGGCGCGACCGGCCGCGGCCTCGAGCGCCTCGGCGGCCATGTAGGTGTGCGCGATCCCGGTCGGGCAGGAGGTCACTGCCACCAGCCGTCGGGTTGCGGACCCGGACGCCGCACTCGGGGCGGGCGCGGCGGCGGGCGCAGGCGCGTCGTTGACGGCACCGCCGACGATCGCGACGACGTCCTCCGGCGTTGCGGCCGCGCGTAGGGCGTCGGTGAACTCCGGCTTCACGAGCGAGCGGGCCAGCTTGGTGAGGATCTGGAGATGGGTGTTGCCGCCGCCCGCGGGAGCCGCGATGAGGAAGATCAACTGGGCCGGGCCGTCCTTCGCGCCGAAGTCGACGGCCGGCGCCAGCCGCGCGAAGGCGACGGTCGGGACCGAGACTGCCTCCGACCGGCAGTGCGGGATCGCGATGCCGTCCTTCATGCCGGTCGCGGCCTTCGCCTCGCGGGCGAGCAGGTCGCGCTCGAGCACGGCGACGTCGTCGGCGCGGCCGGCGTCGGTGACCAGCGCCGCGAGGGCGGCGATCACCTCCTCCTTCGCGCCGCCAAGGTCCGCGTCGAGGCGGACCAGCTGGGGCGTCATCAGTTCTGCCATGAGGGGGTTCCTTCGGTGATGGGGCGCGACGGGATGTCGAGCTGGCGGACCCGGACCGCTTCGGTCCGGACATCAGTGGGGGTCGGTGGCGTGGTGCCGGGAAGACCGGCCGCGGCGGCGCCGTACGCCACCGCGGCGGCGAGCCGCTCGGGAGCGGTGGCTCCGCGGAGGTCGGCGAACACGTATCCGAACAGGCTCGCGTCGCCGGCGCCGACGGTGCTGACGACCGTGATCGGTGGCGGGGTCGCGTGCCAGGCGCCGGTCTCGTCGACGAGCACGGCCCCGGCCGCCCCCAGCGTGGCCAGGACCGTACGCGCCGACCGGCCGACCAGCGTCGCGGCCGCCCTCGCTGCTGCCGTCGGGTCGGCCTCGAGTGCCTCGGGGTCGTCGCCGGTGGCGGACGCGAGCTCCTCGGCGTTGGGCTTGATGAGATCGGGGAAGGCCGCGCCTTCGAGCAACGCCGCGAGGGGCGCATCACTCGTGTCGACGGCGTACCGGTGGCCCGCGGCGTGCAGGGCTTCACCGACCCGGGCGTACCAGTCGGCGGGGGTGTCCGGCGGCAGGGAGCCGGCGAGCACGACCCAGTCCGGCCGCGCGTCGGCAGCCGCGGCGAGCACGGTCTTGGCGAGCCGCGCCAAACCGTCCTCGCGGACGCTCGCGCCGGCCGTGTTGATCTTGGTCGTCGTGCCGTCGGGCTCGGTGATGGTGAGGTTGATGCGCATCGGCCCGGTCGGTGGCACCGGACGGACCTGCACTCCCATCTGCGCGAGCTCGGTGACGAAGGTGTCATCGGCTGCCACCGGGAGTACGGCGACCGTGGGCACACCGGCCGCGACGCACGCGCGTGAGATGTTGACGCCCTTGCCGCCCGGCTGGAAGAGGACGGCGTCGGCGCGGTGGACGCCGCCGCGGCGAAGCGTCCCCGGCAGCACGACGGTGCGGTCGATGCTCGGGTTGGGAGTGACGGTGAGGATCACGCGACCACGACCTCGATGCCCGCAGCGATGAGCTCCTTGCGCTGCGCGTCGTCGATCTCGCCATCGGTGACCAGCACGTCGACGTCGTCGGGCGCGGCGAACCGCACCGTCGCCTCGACGCCGACCTTGGTGGCGTCGGCGAGCACGACGACCCGGCGCGCGGCCGCGACGATCGCGCGCTTGGTAGCCGCCTCTGTCGAGTCAGGGGTGGAGAAGCCGTGACCGACGGTCACGCCGTTGGTCCCGACGAAGGCGAGGTCGACCCGCACCTGCGCGAGCGCTGCAACCGTCTCGGGGCCGACCGCGGCTTGCGTCGCGGACCGGACCGTCCCGGGGAGCAGGTGCAGCTCGAGCGCGGGGTTGACCGCCAGCCGGGCCGCGATCGGCACCGAGTGCGTGTAGACGACCAGGCGCCGGTCCCGCGGCAGCGCCTCGGCGAGCCGGACCGTCGTACTGCCCGCGTCGATCACGATCGAGCCGTCGTTCGGCGGCAGCAGGTCGAGCGCGAGCCGGGCGATCGCCTCCTTCTCGGCGACCCGGGCGACGTCGCGCTCGGCGAGGCCGTACTCGAGCGAGGTCAGCGCCGTCGCCGGCACGGCTCCCCCGTGCACCCGGCGGACCAGGCCCAGCGACTCGAGCGCCGACAGGTCCCGACGGACGGTCTCGGTGGTCACGTCGTACTCGCTCGCGAGCTCGGCGACGGACATCCGGCCGCGAGCGGCGACGGCGCGGGCCATGGCCTGCTGCCGCTCCTCTGCGTACACCTTGACGACCTCCTCGTTGAATCTGTGTTTATGTTGTTTTATGCCCGATTGTGTTGCTTGTCAAGCCCTGGCCATGATTAAGTAGTGAGCATGGTCACCTCGATCCACGGCACTCCCGTCGTCCCGGGGCTCGCCTTCGGGCCCGTCCTCATCGCCAGCACCGACGTCTCCGCCGGCGCCGTCGCGGCGTACGGCGACGGCGGGCACGCCGACGCAGCCGCTGCCCTGACGGCGTACGACGACGCGGTCGGCCGGGTGGCCGACGGGTTCCGCGCGAAGGCGGCTGCCGCCACCGGAGCGACCGCGGAGGTACTGACCGCCAGCGCCGGCCTCGCCGCGGACCGCGGTCTCCGCGCCGCCGTCCGGAAGGACCTCAACGCCGGCCAACCGCTGCTGGCGGCACTCGCCGCCGCCGTCGAGCAGTTCGTGACCGTCTTCGCCGGGATGGGCGGCCTGATGGCCGAACGGGTGACCGACCTGCGCGACATCCACGCGCGGGTGCTGGCCCAACTGGTCGGCGAGCCGGAGCCCGGCGTACCCGTGCCGACCACACCGTCGGTCCTGGTCGCGGTGGACCTCGCGCCGGCGGACACGGCGGGCCTCGACCCGTCACTGGTCCTGGCGATCGTGACCGAGCGCGGCGGACCCACCAGCCACACCGCGATCATCGCCCGCCAGCTCGGGATCCCGTGCGTGGTGGGCGCCGCCGGTGCAATCGCCGTGATGGACGGCCGAACCGCCCTCGTCGACGGCCAGGCCGGCACGGTCGAGGTCGACCCCGAGCACGACAAGGCCGCCACGCTGGTGGCCGAGGACCGCGCCGAGCGCGCCGCCCTCGCGTCGTGGTCGGGGCCCGGCCGCACCGCCGACGGCCATCCGGTCAAGCTGCTGGCCAACGTCGCCGACGCGGCGTCAGCCCGAGCGGCGAGCACGGAGCCGGTGACCGGGATCGGGCTGTTCCGCACCGAGCTGTGCTTCCTCGACCGGGAGACCGAGCCGAGCGTAGAAGAGCAGGCAGAGATCTATGCGGGCGTGCTGGAGCCCTACACCGGCGATCGTCACGTCGTGGTTCGCACCCTTGACGCCGGGTCGGACAAGCCGGTCGCCTTCGCGACCCGTCCGGACGAGGAGAACCCCGCGCTGGGCGTCCGCGGCCTGCGGCTCGCGTTCGCCGATCCCGGACTCCTCCACCGCCAGCTCGACGCGATCGCCATCGCTGCCGACCGCACCGGCACGGAGTGCTGGGTGATGGCGCCGATGGTCGCCACCGTCGCCGAGGCGCGCGACTTCGGTGCAGCGGTGCGCGAGCGCGGCCTCAAGCCCGGAGTGATGGTGGAAGTGCCCAGTGCCGCACTCCTGGCGCACAAGGTGCTCGAAGAGGTCGACTTCCTCTCGATCGGCACCAACGATCTGACGCAGTACACGATGGCCGCCGACCGGATGGCCACCGATCTCGCCCATCTGACCGACCCCTGGCAGCCCGCCGTGCTCCAGCTGGTCGCGATCGCCGCCGAGGCCGGTCGCCTGGCCGGCAAGCCGGTCGGCGTCTGCGGCGAGGCCGCCGCCGACCCGCTGCTCGCCTGCGTCCTGGTCGGCCTCGGGATCACGTCGCTGTCGATGGCCGCCGCAGCAGTGCGCCCGGTCGGGGGCCGGGTGGCCGAGGTGACGCTAGGACAGTGCGAGGAAATGGCGGAGGCGGCGCTCGCGGCGGTGGACCCTGCCACCGCGCGCGACGCCGCCCGCGCCCTGCTGTCGTAGGTCTTTAGACCTCGCCGTCGATGTCGTCCGGCTCGTCGAGCTCGTCGACCGGCTCGCCGAACGGATCGTCGACGTGCTGGTCCATCGCCTTCTTGGACGCGTCCTTGATCTCGAACAGCTCGGTCGCCAGTCCGCCGAGCGCGCCGGCGACATCCTTGACCGCGGCGGTGATGATCGTCGCGACCTCGGCAACCGTGCCGATCGCCGCCTCAGCGCCCGACTGGACTGCGTCCTTGCTGATCTCGGCCTTGCTCAGGTGGTCCTGTCCCTCGGAGCTCATGCGCCCAGTCTGCCGTCTCGGACTCACGCCGCCAACGGGGTCTCAGTCACACCCGAGGTCGGCTTGGGCGACTTGCGGTCCGGCAGCGCGAGCCGACAGATCTTCGCGAAGACGCTGCCGAGCTGACGGTGCAGCGGGCCGGCGTTGTACTGCAGGCCGTACCGCTCGCAGATCTCCTGCACCTCGACCGACAGCTCCGGGTAGCGGCGCGCCGGGATGTCCGGGAACAGGTGGTGCTCGATCTGGTGGCTGAGGTTGCCGCTCATCACGTGCATCAGCTTGCTGCCGGTGATGTTGGCCGAGCCCAGCAGCTGGCGGTAGTACCATCCGCCGCGCGACTCGTTCTCGGTCTCCTCGACCGTGAAGGTCGCGACGCCGGCCGGGAAGTGGCCGCAGAAGATGATGTTGAAGGTCCAGACGTTCCGGATCAGGTTGGCCACCGCGTTGCCGGCCAGGGTCGAGAAGAAGAACGGGCCGGAGAGCAGCGGGAAGACGACGTAGTCCTTGAGGACCTGCTTGCCCACCTTCTTCCGGATGCGGCGCATGATAGGCGCGTTCTCACCGCGCCAGAGGTGACGGCGACCCGCCAGCACCTCCTCGGTCTCCAGGTCGTGGAGCATCACGCCCCACTCGAAGAACGTCATCAGCAAGAACGCGTAGATCGGGTTGCCCAGGTAGTACGGGCGCCACTCCTGCTCCTCGTCCATCCGGAGGATGCCGTAGCCCACGTCGCGGTCCTTGCCCACGATGTTGGTGTAGGTGTGGTGCATGTAGTTGTGGCCGTACTTCCAGTTCTCAGCCGGGGCCATGGTGTCCCAGTCGAACATCCGGGAGTTGAGGGCGGGGTCGCCCATCCAGTCGTACTGGCCGTGCATGACGTTGTGGCCGATCTCCATGTTGTCGAGGATCTTCGACACGGAGAGCGACGCCACGGCGGCAGGCCACAGCGGCGGCAGGTAGAACATCACGCGACCGGCGACCTCGAAGGCGCGCTGGTACTTCACGACCTTGCGGATGTAGTTGGCGTCCACCTCGCCGAGGTCGGCGACGACCCGCTGGCGGATCGCGTCCAGCTCGTCGCCGAACGCGTCGAGCTGTTCGGCGGTGAGGGTGTACTTGGAGCTGAGCACCTGGTCGGTGCGGGTCTTGGCCGGGGGCCGTTCGATGCTGGGCTGAATGACGCTGGTCATGTCGGTTCCTTTCACAGTTCGACGGAGCAGTCGCCCTCGGGCGAGCTCACGCAGATACGGATGTCTTCGTCGGGCAGGGAGGAGGTCTCACCGGTCAGCACGTTGCGAACGGTGCCCTCCTTCTTGGTGGCGGTGCAGGAGAAGCAGATGCCCATCCGGCAGCCGAACTGCGGGGTGAGCCCGGCAGCCTCGGCCTGCTCGAGCAGGGTGGCGCCGGAGTTGGCAGCGGTCGCACCGGACCGAGCGAAGGACACGTCCCCCTCGGCCGAGCCGTTACTGACCACCGGGGGCTTGAAGTACTCCACGTGCAAGGTCTCGGCGCCGTCGTAGGCCGGACGGACAGCCTCGACCAGACCGGCCGGGCCACAGAGCCAGGTCGGGACGTCGCGGTAGCCAGGGACGATCCGCTCCAGCTCCAGCGCCGAGAAGTTGCGGCCGCCCTGCTCGGGGTAGACGAGGTGGACGTCGATGCCGTAGCCGGAGCGGCGGATCTCCTCGAGCTCGGCAGCGAAGATCTGGTGCTCGGGACTCTGCGCGTAGTGCAGGAACGTGATCCGACCGCGGTGGGTGCGACGCTGCAGGGAGCGCAGCATCGACATCGCCGGCGTGATGCCGGAGCCACCGGTGATGAACACGATGTGGTCGGGCACGTGGTCGGGGAGAACGAACTCCCCCTGCGCCTGGGACAGGTGCACCATCGTGCCGACCTGCGCCCGTTCCACCAGGTAGCGGGACACGACACCCTCCGGGTTGGCCCGCAGCGTGATGGTGAAGCGGTCCCCCGACTTCGAGTCGGGGCTGGACACCGTGAAGACGCGCGTCGTACGACGGGCGCCGTTGACCTCGACGCCCAGTTGCACGTGCTGCCCGGCGCGATGGCCGCGCCAGGTCGATGTCGGCTGCAGCGTGATCGTGGCGACCGGCGGGTGGCCAGGCACGTCGACCTCACGGGTGATGTCGACGATCCGGGCTCGGACCTCGCTCGCGGCCCACATCGGGTTGACCAGCTCGAGATAGCGGTCGACGCCGTGCGGAGTGGCCAGGGCGGCGGCGAAGCGGGAGCGCAAGACCCGGGTGGTCGCGTCGGCGACGATGCTCATCGGGAACCTCTCCAAAGTTTCGGTGTACGTGTGTACACCGACAACTCTGCCCGGTTCGACGCCGCGGACGCAAGCACCTCAGGACGTGAGGGTGCACACATGTTCACTCACGGTAGGATGGGAAGGTGTCGGAGACCCGTGTCGAGCGCAAGGAACGCACCCGCCGTGCGATCCTCGACGCCGCGCTCGAGCTCTGCGAGCACGAGCCCCTCGCCGCCCTTTCCCTCCGGCAGGTCGCCAAGCAGGTCGGCATCGTGCCGACCGCGTTCTACCGACACTTCGAGTCGATCGACGAGCTCGGCCTGGCCCTGGTCGATGAGTCGTTCTCCTCCTTGCGCGACCTCCTCAAGGCAGCCCGGACCTTCGACACACCCCCCGCGAGCGATCGGGCGCTCTTCCTGGCCGTCGCCGACAACTCCGTCAACGCGCTGGTGTCCCACGTGCCGAAGGCCGACCGGCACTTCCGCTTCATCGCCCGCGAGCGGGTGGCGGGCTCGGCCCCGGTCCGCGCGGCGGTCCGCCACCAGCTCGAGCTCATCGAGCGGGAGCTCGCGACCGACATCGCCCGGGTCCCCGGAGCGGGCAACTGGTCCGCCGACGACCTCCTCGTCCTGGCCAACCTGCTGGTCAACGCGATGCTCTTCCATGCCGAGGAAATGGCACTCGCCGGCGGGCGTGAGGACGTCGTGCGCCGGGTCGAGGCGACCGCGCGCCGCCAGTTGCACGTCGTCCTGATCGGCGCGCTGAACTGGGACTCCTCGCGCTGAAATCACACCGACCCGTCGCCACCTTGGCGACGGGTCGAATGACCTTCTCTTGAGTTTCGAGCCGGCGGTCAGTGACCGACCGGGGCGCCCTCCGGTGCCTCGACCCGACCCGGGAGCAACAGCGACAGCACGATCACCACGATGCCGATGACGGCCCCGACGACGAACGCCCACTGCAGGCCGCCCACGAACGCCTCTGCCTGACCCGCACCGGAAGCAGCCAGCGACTCGGACCGGTTCTCCATGACGACCACCAGCACCGCGGTGCCGACGGCGCCGGCGACCTGCTGCAGCGTCCCGAGCAGCGAGCTGCCGTGGGAGTAGAGCTGCGGCGGGAGGTCGCCGAGGCCCATCGTGAACACCGGCGTGAAGATCGCGGCCAGGCACGCCATCAGGGCGATGTGGACGCCGAGGATCAGCCAGTACGGCGTGTCGAGGTCGATCCGGCTCAGGACACCGAGTGCCACGACCATGCCGATCGAGCCGGGGATCACCAGCGGCCGCGAGCCGACCCGGTCGTAGATCTTGCCGACCTGGGGACCGAGCAGACCCATCGCGAGCCCACCGGGCATCACGAGCAGACCGGTCTGGAGCGAGGACAGGCTGCGGATGTCCTGCAGGTAGAGCGGCAGCAGGATCATCGAGCCGAGGAACGCCATGAACGCGGCGGACATCAGCAGCAGCGAGACCGCGTAGGTGCGGTGCTTGAGGGTGCGCAGGTCGAGCAGCGGGCTGTCGGACCGCTGGAGCCGCAGCTGGTAGGCCACGAACGCACCGACCAGCAGCACGCCGGCGACGATCATCGAGGTCACGGTCCCGGTGGAGCCGTTGCCGATCTCGCTGAGGCCGTAGACCAGGGTCGCGAAGCCGCCGGCGGCCAGCAGCACGCTCAGCCAGCTCACGGAGCTGACCTGGGGCTCGCCGATGTCCTCGAGCTGGCGCATCCCGGCGATGGCGACGAGGGCCGCGACCGGCAGCACGAACACGAAGATCAGCCGCCACGAGCCGAGCTCGAGGATGACGCCGGAGACGGCCGGGCCGAGCGCCGGGGCGCACGAGATCGCCAGGGTGACCTGGCCCATCACGCGGCCGCGGTCGGACTCGGGGACCACGGTCATCAGGGTGGTCATCAGCAGCGGCATCATCACGGCGGTGCCACCGGCCTGGACGACCCGGCCGGCGAGCAGGATCTCGAACGTCGGCGCGACCGCCGCGAGCGCGGTACCGGCACAGAACGTCGCCATCGCGACGGCGTACGCCGTGCGCGTGCTGACCCGCTGCAGGAACCAACCGGTCAGCGGGATCACCGCGGCCATGGTCAGCATGAAAACGGTCGTCAGCCACTGCGCGCTCCGCGGCGTGATGCCGAAGTCACCCATCAGCCGCGGGATCGCGTTGATCATGATCGTCTCGTTGAGGATCACCACGAACGTCGCTGCGACGAGCAGCTTGATGACGAGCGGCGTCTTGCCCGTGGTGTCAGCGAACTCCTGCTCGAACTCGGCGACGTCGGCGCCCGGGCACTCCTCCGGGGTGAGGCCTCCCGCCTCGGTGGGCACAGTCATCTCAAGGTCCTGTCTTCGTAAGGGGCGCGGGAGCCGGCGCTGGTGTCGGGCCCGTCGTTCGTGTACTCCACGAACGGGAGATGGCTATTTCGACACTCGTGCGGGACCTTTTCATCGCGGGTCGCGTAACGCGCTTGCAGACCTCATGCTTCCTGACGGCACCGACAATGCGCCAAGCATTTCTTGCCCTGTCACGCCACGCACGGGGGCTCCGCCCCCGTGGACCCCGGGATGCAGGTCTCAACACATCTCTAGCGGGTGAGGACGATCTTCCCGAACACATCGCCCTCGGCCATCGCGGCGAACCCGTCGCGCGCCTGCTCCATCGGCAGCGTCCGGTCCAGGACCGGCCGGACGCCGGTCGCGTCGAGCATGGTGACCAGCGACGCGAGCTCGTCGCGGGTGCCCATCGTCGAGCCGATCACGCTGAGCTGGAGGAAGAAGATGTTGGTCAGCATCGCGTCATCGAGCTTCGGCCCGGACGTCGTACCCGAGATCACGACCCGGCCGCCCGGCCGCAGCGAGCGGATCGAGTGCTGCCACGTCGCGCGGCCGACCGTCTCCATCACGGCGTCGACCTTGACGGGCAGCCGCGCGCCCGACTCGAAAACGTCGTGCGCACCGAGCTCGAGCGCCTTGGCGCGCTTCGACTCGTCGCGGCTGGTCGCGAGGACCCGAAGGCCGCCGGCCCGGCCGAGGGCGATCAGCGCCGTCGCGACACCGCCGCCGGCGCCCTGGACGAGCACCGTGTCCCCTGCCTTGAGACCGCCCTGGGTGAACAGCATCCGGTAGGCGGTCAGCCACGCGGTCGGGAGGCACGCCGCCTCCTCGAACGAGAGCGAGGGCGGCTTCGGCACGACGTTGCGCCGGGGCACGGTGACCCGCTCCGCGAACGTGCCCTGGTAACGCTCCGAGAGCAGCGACCGCCGCGGGTCGAGGGTCTCGTCGCCGGTCCAGTCCGGGCTGCTCACCACCGCGTGTACGACGACCTCGTTGCCGTCCTCGTCGTGACCCGCGGCGTCGCAGCCGAGGATCATCGGCAGCGCCTCCTGCTTGAGACCGACACCGCGCAGCGACCACAGGTCGTGGTGGTTGAGGGAGGCCGCCTTGACCGTGATCGTCGTCCAGCCGTCAGGCACCTCGGGCTCCGGGCGCTCGCCCAGCACCAGGCCGGACAGCGGGTCGTCGGAGCTGAAGGACTGTGCGGTGACGGCGAACATGCAGGAGACGCTAGCGGCTGGCTCGGCCAATCAATGCAGCCGCGCAACGCCGTCCCGACGGGCGGCCGCCGCGACGGCCGCGGCGACGGCGGGTCCGACCCGCGGGTCGAACGGGGACGGGATCACCATCTCCTCCGTCACCTCGTCGCCGACCAGCTCGGCGAGCGCTTGGGCCGCCGCGACCTTCATGCCCTCGGTGATCGCTGAGGCGTGCACGTCGAACGCGCCGCGGAAGATGCCGGGGAACGCCAGCACGTTGTTGATCTGGTTGGGGAAGTCGGAGCGACCGGTGGCCACCACCCGCGCGTGCCGGTGAGCGACGTCGGGATGGACCTCGGGGTTGGGGTTGGCCATCGCGAAGATGATCGCGTCGGCCGCCATCGTCGCGACCACCTCTTCGGGCACAGTCCCACCCGAGACGCCGATATAGACGTCCGCACCCGCGAAGGCGTCGGCGAGGGTGCCGCTGCGTCCGCTCCGGTCGGCCGTGAGCTCGGCGAGCGCCTTCTTCGACGGGGTGAGGTCGTGCCGGTCGGAGCTGACCACGCCCTTGCGGTCGGTGACGACGAGATCCTTGATGCCGGCTTCGAGCAGGATCTTGGCGATCGCGACGCCCGCGGCCCCCGCCCCCGAGATCACGACCCGGGTCGACTCCGGGTTGCGGTGTGTCAGCTTGAGGGCGTTCGTGAGCGCGGCGAGCGTCACCACGGCGGTGCCGTGCTGGTCGTCGTGGAACACCGGGATGTCGAGCCGCTCCTTGAGCCGGTCCTCGATCTCGAAGCAGCGCGGGGCAGAGATGTCCTCGAGGTTGATGCCACCGAAGCTCGGTGCGAGGCGCACGACGGTCTCGATGATCTCCTCGACGTCGGTGGTGGCCAGACAGATCGGGATCCCGTCGACGCCACCGAACTGCTTGAAGAGGACGGCCTTGCCCTCCATGACCGGCATCGCGGCGGCCGGGCCGATGTCGCCGAGGCCGAGCACCGCGGTGCCGTCCGTGACGATGGCCACGGTGTTGGGCACCCACGTGTAGTGCTGGGTCAGCCCCGGGTCGGCCGCGATCGCCTCGCAGACCTCGGCGACGCCGGGCGTGTAGGCCAACGAGAGCTCCGCCTTGTTGGTGAGAGCGACCGTCGCGGTGGTCTCCATCTTGCCCTTGTGGTGCAGGTCGAAGACCGGCTCACCCGCGCGCGGGTGGGAAGAAGGGACGTCGGCGGCCACGAGGATCGATTCTTCCACAGCCGACACCGAACCCGCTCCGAAGTCCGGCGGACCGTCCGACGGCGTGATCGCCCTCACAGCTTCCGCGGTCGCGGCCACACGCGAGCGAACACGACGCCGACGACCTCGCCCTCGGGCACGACCCCGCGGTGCCGGGAGTCCATGCCGGCCGCGGCGTTGTCCGACAGCAGCCACCAGCCGTCGGGCCGCTGCTCGGCCGTGCGCTTCACCGCGATCGTCCCGTCGGCGAACCGGGCCACGACGATCTGACCCGGCCGGGGCGGTCGGCGGTACCGCACCAGCAGCCGGTCCCCGGGAGCCAGCGCCGGCCGCATCGAGTCGCCGCGGACGATCGCGAGACCGAGGGGTACGACCGACCGCGAGCCGGCCGCGTTCGGCGGACGACCCTCCTCATTTCGGCCCGTCATCACGCCGAGTAGTCTCCCAGCCGGGGGGTAACGCCCCCTTAACCACATGACCACGAGAGAGGACCCGCATGTTCTCGCGTCTCTTTGCCCCCACCCTTGAGGTGTCCGCCCACTGCGACCTGCCCTGCGGCGTCTATGACCCCGCCCAGGCCCGGATCGAGGCGGAGTCCGTCAAGGCCCTCATCCAGAAGGCGCTCGACAACGACGACCCGGACTTCCGCACCCGCGCGATCCTCATCAAGGAGCAGCGTTCGGAGCTGGTCAAGCACCACCTGTGGGTGCTCTGGACCGACTACTTCAAGCCCCCGCACTTCGAGAAGTACCCCGAGCTGCACACCCTCGTCAACGAGGCCACCAAGCTTGCCGGAGCCGCCGGCACCAAGGGCACGCTCGACGTTGCCAAGGCCGACGAACTGCTGGCCAAGATCGACGAGATCGCCAAGATCTTCTGGGAGACCAAGAAGTGAGCCCTAGTCCCGAGCTTGCTCGTGGACTTGCGGCGGGCGCCGCCGGTGCCGGAGCGCAGCGATGGCTGACGAAGCAGGCATGATCACCAGCGGCGTGGGCGCCCGATCCGACGTCGAGCTGCGGCTGCCGGCCGACGGCGCCTACGCCTCTGTGCTCCGCACCCTGAGTGCCGGGCTGGCGGCGCGGCTCGACTTCACGATCGACGACATCGAGGACCTGCGGATCACCGTGAGCGAGGCGACCGCGATGGTGCTCGACGAGGCCGACGCAGGCGCCGACCTGGTTTGCCGCTTCCGCCTCGAGCCGGGCGAGCTCCGGCTCGAGGTCAGCACCGCGTCGGAGTCGCCTGCTGCTCCCGACTACGACAGCTTCGGCTGGCAGGTGCTCACCACCCTCGCGACCGAGGCGGCCGTCGACATCGAGCCCGGCCAGTACGCCGTCCGGATCACGGTCCGCTCCTCGCTCGACCCGACGGCGGTTGATGGAGCCGGACTCTGAGATGACGGAGGTCGAATCTCGGGACAGTCGTCGTTCCGCTGCTCTCGACGAGACCCGGCGCGAGAACGCCCGACTGTTCGCGATCTTTCGCGACCCCGACGTCTCTGACGCCGCGCGTGAGTCCGCCCGCGAGGCGCTCGTCCACCTGCACCTCGCGCTGGTCGACCATTGCGCACGCCGCTTCCGCAACCGCGGCGAGCCGTTCGAGGACCTGGTCCAGGTCGGCACGATCGGCCTGATCAAGTCCGTCGACCGGTTCGACACCGGTCGCGGGGTGGAATTCTCCACCTACGCGACGCCCACGATCATCGGCGAGATCAAGCGCTACTTCCGCGACAAGGGCTGGGCGATCCGCGTCCCTCGCCGACTGCAAGAGCTGCGGATGCTGATCGGCGCGTCGACCGCGGAGCTGACCCAGTCGCTCGGCCGCTCCCCCACGCCTCGCGAGCTCGCCGAGACGATCGGCTGCTCGGTCGAGGAGATCGTCGAGGGCATGGAGTCGAGCAACGCCTACGCCACCCTCTCCCTCGACGCCACCGACGACTCCGACGACGGCGGCCAGAGCATGCTCGACGCGATCGGCATCGACGACGAGGCGCTGGCGCAGGTCGACATCCGCGAGTCGGTCAAGCCGCTGCTCGAGAGCCTGCCCCAGCGGGAGAAGACGATCCTGCTGCTGCGGTTCTTCAAGAACATGACGCAGTCCCAGATCGCCGCGGAGATCGGCGTTTCCCAGATGCATGTGTCCCGCCTGCTCACGCGCACGCTCGAGCAGCTCCGGACGTCGCTGGAGAACGAGGACTGACCTACCGTCCCGGCTGCCCGTCGGCGTCGTCGCCGGTCAGCGACTCGATCGAGTCGGGGTGGAGGACACCGGCCAGTACGACGGCCGCGACGACCGCGAGCGCGATGGCCGCTCCCACGTGCTCACGGATGTTCCACGCCAGCCCGAGCCAGATCAGCTGGGTGATCAGCGCCGGACCGCGCGACCAGCCCGCCCGGCGCCGCAGTCCCCAGCCGGCGACCAGCAGGAGAGCGCCGTACCCGGCGAAGAAGCCGGCCGTCGACAGCCCCATCGCCCGTCGGTCGGGGTCCAGGTCCGCGATCTCGGCCACCGCGAGCGCGAGCAGCACGAATCCCTCGATGGCCACCAGGGACGCCGCTACGGTCAACGGCGGGGGTGCTGAAGGCGGTTTCGGGGTACCGGACACGCCGCGGAGCCTAGTCGGAGACAGCTCTGCGGCCGGCGTTGTGACCCATCAAACCGCGCTACCCCTTGATTCCGGCGCGTTTCCTTGGAACGCTGGTGGGGCGATCGTGAAACCGTTCACTTTTGCGGTCATTGTCGCGCCCACAGGCCCGGGAGCGCAGTCAGAGCCATGACCACGGCCTGTACCCCGACGAAAGAGGGATTCCCCACCCATGGATTGGCGTCACCGTTCCGCATGCCTCGACGAGGATCCGGAGCTGTTCTTCCCGATCGGCAACACCGGTCCGGCCATTCTCCAGATCGAGGAGGCCAAGCAGGTGTGCCGACGCTGCGACGTGCGCGAGCAGTGTCTCGCGTGGGCGCTCGAGGCGGGGCAGGACCACGGTGTCTGGGGTGGCCTCAGCGAGGACGAGCGGCGCGCCCTGAAGCGGCGCAACGCCCGCGCCCGGGTGCGCACCCCCGTCTGAGTTCAATGGCGCGAGCGTGTCGCGGATCGTGCGACGCCGCTGGCGGCTTACTGGCCGGCGGATCCAACTCAGTCGAGCGGTATCGACAGGTCGGCTCGCGTCCCACCGGCAGGTGACGCTCCGAGCGTGAGGTGGCCGCCGAGCTCGGACTCGACCAGGGTCTTGACGATCGACAGCCCGAGACTGGGCGATCCGTCCAGCTCGAAGCCCTCGGGCAGGCCGCGGCCGTCGTCATCGATGCAGACCTCGAGCTGGCTGCCGCGACGTTGCGCGGACAGCACGATCTCGCCTGCCTCGTCGGGAGTGGCGTCGTCGAGGGGATAGCCGTGCTCGACGGCGTTCTGGAGCAGCTCGGTCAGGACCATCGCGAGCGGCGTCGCCATCTCCGAGACCAGCATCCCGAACCGACCCTCGCGGCGGACCCGCACCGACGCCAGCCCGACGTCGGTCACCAACCGCGCCAACCGGTCGGCGATCGCGTCGAAGTCGACCGTCTCCTCGACCGCCTGGCTCAGTGTCTCGTGGACGATCGCGATCGAGCCGACCCGGCGTACGGCCTCCTCCAGGGCGGCGGTTGCCTCCGCGGAGTCGATCCGTCGCGCCTGCAGCCGCAGCAGTGCCGCGACCGTCTGCAGGTTGTTCTTCACCCGGTGGTGGATCTCCCGGATGGTGGTGTCCTTGGTGATCAGCTCGCGGTCGCGCCGGCGGAGGTCGGTCACGTCGCGCAGCAGGATCACGCCGCCGATGTGCTCGCCGTCGGGGCGCAACGGGATCGCGCGCACGATGAGCGCGATGTCGCCCGACCCGATCTCGGTGTCGCGGTGCGCCCGGGCGCCGAGCACCGCGCTCAGCGTCTCCTCGTCCGGTCTTTTCCGCGGCGGCACGAGCTCACGGGTGAGGTCGGTCAGCAGGTGACCAGCGAGGTCACCGGCCAGGCCGAGCTTGCGATAGACCGACAGCGCGTTGGGGCTCGCGTAGACCACGCGACCGGCGGCGTCCACGCGGAGGAACCCGTCGCCGACCCGCGGTGAGTCCGCGTGGTCGCTGCGCTGACCGGGGGCCGGGAAGTGGCCGGACGCGATCATCTTGGTCAGGTCGCCGGCGGTCTGCAGGTAGCTGATCTCGAGCCTGCTCGGAGTCCGGACGCCGAGCAGGTTGGTGTTGCGTGCGATCACCGCGATCACCCGGTCACCGCGGCGGACCGGGATCGCCTCGACCCGCACCGGCACCTCGTCGCGCCACTCCGGGTCCCCCTCACGCGCGATCCGGCCGTGCTCGTGGGCGGCGTCGACCAGGGGCCGGCGCCCGGTGGCGACGAACGAGCCGACGATGTCGTCGACGTACGCCGTCGGGCCGGTCGTCGGACGCATCTGACCACCGGCCCAGTAACCGCCGCCCTCGCGGTCCGGCAGCCACATCACCAGGTCTGCGAAGGACAGGTCCGCGATGATCTGCCAGTCCGCGAGGATCCGCTGCAGCCACTCGATGTCCTCGTCGTCGAGGTCCGTGTGGCGCCGGGCGATCGCGGAGAGGGACGGCACGGGCACACGTTAGTGGCTTGGTCACAGCCCCGGTCTGGACCAGTTCTCACCATTTGGCAGGATGGGCGTTATGCCCCCCATCGTCGACTGGCGACACGTGTCTGCAGCCGACTTCAGAGTGCCCGCCGATCGCAGGCTGTCTGACCTCACCGCCGAGCTGACCGAGCTCCTCGGCACCCCCGATCCCGAGCTCCGCGAGCTGGCCCTCGCGGTGCTCTGCACCTGGATCGAGCGCGGTGTCTATGACGACCTGCTGCCCGGTCTGGGCGACGGGATCGCGACCGGGTTGCTCACCGGCATCGGCGAGACAGGCACGGACAGCGTGTTCAGGCGAAGCTTCTCGGCACTCGTCGTCGGTGAGGTGATCGACCGGGACTCCCGCAAACCGCGGGTGACCCGGACCAAGGTGCACGAGTGGGGTGATCGCCTCGCCACCTGGTTCCTGATGGAGCGTGACGAGCGCGGCTGGGTGGCCGACCAGGGCTGGGCACACGCGATCGCCCACGGTGCGGACGCGTTCGGCGCGCTCGCGCGCTCGCCGCGGTGCGGTCCGGGCGAGCTGCTCGTGGTCCTCGACGTCATCGGCGACCGCGTCACCCGCACTCCGGGGGCGGTCTGGTACTCCGGCGAGCACGACCGGCTGGCGATGACCACGATCCACGTGCTGCGACGCGGCCTGGTGCCCAACGAGCTGGTCGAGGCCTGGATCGAGCGGATCGCCGACGCCGCGCGCCCCCGCCGCGACAACGACGGCAAGTCCGACGTCTACCTGCAGATCGGCAATGCTGCGGCGTTCCTCCGGGCGCTCTACCTCCAGCTGGCACTCGGACCCGGAGCACCGCCGCGGCGTACCGATCTGGTGCTACTGCTCGTCGAGCAGCTCCGGCGGATCCACCCGGCGTACCTCGGCCCCTCGCGTCACCGCGCCGGCCCGTCCGCCACCCAGTGACCCAGCCGTCGTGTCGGTAGGTTGCGGTCCATGACCTCGACCGAACTCACCGGGCACGCCGGGCAACTCGCCGTCGCCGTCGCCCAGGCACACGGCGTAGACACCATGTTCACGCTGTCCGGCGCCCACGTCTTCCCGATGTACGACGGCGCCGTGAAGGCCGAGGAGGAAGGCCGGCCGATGCGGCTGGTCGACGTACGCCACGAGCAGACGGCCGCGTTCGCGGCCGAGGCCACCGGCAAGCTCACCAGGGTGCCGGGCCTCGCCGTGCTCACCGCCGGACCGGGGGTGACCAACGGCGTCAGCGCGATGGCACAGGCTCAGTTCGCCGGCTCGCCGATGGTCGTGGTCGGCGGGCGGGCGCCCAACAACCGCTGGGGAACGGGCGCTCTCCAGGAGATCGACCACCTGCCGATCGTCGGCCCGGTCACCAAGCGCGCGGCCACCTTGATGACCGCCGACGACGTCGCCGCCGGCTTCCACGACGCGTTCACGGCTGCGCGGTCGTCCCACCGCGGCCCGACGTACGTCGACGTGCCGATGGACGAGTTCTTCAACGTCGGCACGGGGACGGTGCCGACGGTCGACGCCGGTGCCGGTCGCGGGGCCGAGCCCGACAGCGACTCGATCGACGCGATCGCGGGCCTCATCGCGGGAGCGGCCCGCCCGCTGCTGATCCTCGGCACCGACGTCTGGGCGGATGGAGCGGAGGTCGCCGCGCTGCGCTTCGTCGAGGCGCTCGGCATCCCGACCATCACCAACGGCATGGGGCGTGGCGTGATCCCCGGCGGCCACCCGCTGCTGGTGACGAAGGCGCGGGGTGCTGCCATCGGCGGCGCCGACCTCGTGGTGGTCGTCGGCACTCCTCTCGACTTCCGACTGGGCTACGGGATCTTCGGCGGGAAGGACGGTGCGACGCCCGCGCAGGTCGTGCACATCGCCGACTCGCCCGCCCAGGTCTCCTCGCATGCTGCGCTGGCCGGATCGGCGAGCGGTGACCTGACCGCGGTGTTCGACGGCCTGCAGGCCGCACTCGAACGCGGCGACCGGCCGGACTGGTCCGGGTGGGTCTCGGATCTCCAGGACACGGTCGCCGCGGCGGCCGCCCGCGACGCGGAGCTGCTCTCCGCCGAGGCGGACCCGGTACACCCGGCCCGGATCTACGGCGAGCTGGTGCCCCGGCTCGCCGACGACGCGGTCGTGATCGGCGACGGCGGCGACTTCGTGTCGTTCGCCGGGAAGTTCGTCGAGCCGAAGCGGCCGGGCTGCTGGCTGGACCCCGGCCCCTACGGCTGCCTCGGCGCAGGGCTCGGAGCGGCGATCGGCGCCCGGGTCGCCCGTCCGTCGTCGCAGGTCGTGCTCCTGCTCGGCGATGGTGCCGCGGGCTTCTCGCTCATGGACGTCGACACCCTCGTCCGGCACAACCTGCCGGTGGTCATGGTGATGGGCAACAACTCCGCATGGGGCCTGGAGAAGGGACCGATGCAGATGCTCTACGGCTACGACGTGGCCGCCGACCTCGCGCCGCGGACGGCCTACGACAGTGTCGTGAAGTCGCTCGGCGGTGCCGGCGAGACGGTGACCGACCCCCGCCAGATCGGGCCTGCGCTGGACCGGGCGTTCGCCGCAGGCGCGCCGTACCTCGTCAACGTGATCACCGACGTCAACGCGGCGTACCCCCGCACCACCTTCGGCATCTGACATGTCGCAGGTCCCCTCGGCCGAGGCTGCGCTCCGCTTCACCGTCACCGACGACGACACCGCGGCTGCGGTGGGGTCCGGCAGCCTGCCGGTGCTCGGCACCCCGCGGCTGCTGGCGTGGTGCGAGGCCGCGACCTGCGCCGCGCTCGACCCCGCCCTCGCGGCCGGGGAGACCAGCGTCGGCACCCGGATCCAGCTCGAGCACCTCGCGCCGAGCGCGGTCGGCCAAGACGTCGAGGTCACCGCGCGACTGGCGTACGCCGACGGCCGGCTGCGACGGTTCTCGGTGGCGGCTCGCAACGTCGGGCCGGACGGACCGGGCAAGCTGATCGGGAGCGGCGAGATCACCCGGGTCGTCGTGGACGGTGAGCGGTTCCTGTCCCGGATTTCGGGCTGACCGAGGCCACCTGCGAGACTGTGGCGATACCGATCCCAGGAGGAACCATGGGTAAGACTGGCCGCAAGCGCCGCTCGCGCCGTAAGAAGGCAGCGAACCACGGCAAGCGCCCCAACGCCTGAGCCCAGCTCGCCAAGAGCCGAGCCCCCGGAGACCGGATCGGTCGCCGGGGCCCGGCCAGCGACCTACTTCGGCTGGGGGAACTGCGACTTCATCGCCACGTCCCACATCCGGTCGGGCATCATCCGGCGGCTCGCGATGGCGCCGTACGCCGACGGTGTGACCAGGTAACGCGGTTTGGGGTGCTTCTTGGTGATGGCCTTCTCGATGGTCTTCGCCACCGCCTCCGGCGGGCCGCCGAGCTTGGCCATCGGGCCGGAGTAGACCTCCGTCGTCGACTTCTGGACGGCGGCGTTGAAGTCGGCGTACGGGCCGTCGCCCTGGGGCATGCCAGCGGCGACCGCGGCCTCGAAGTTGGTCGTGATCAAGCCCGGCTCGACCAGCACCACCTGGATGCCGAAGCCGGCGACCTCGAACCGGAGCGCGTCGGAGATCGCCTCCACGGCGTACTTGCTGGCGTGGTAGGCCCCGCCGCCGGGGAAGGTCAGCTTGCCGCCCATCGAGCCGATGTTGACGATCCGTCCTGCCCGCTGCTCGCGCATCGTCGGGAGCACCAGCTGGGTGAGCCGGATCAGGCCGAACACGTTGGTCTCGAACTGCCGCCGGACGTCGTCGACGTCGACGGACTCCAGCGCTCCCGACTGGGAGTACCCGGCGTTGTTGACCAGCGCGTCGATCCGTCCGGAGCCAGCGAGCACGGCGGCGACGGCCGTGGCCATCGACGCCTCGTCGGTCACGTCGAGGGCAAGCGTGGTGCACCCAGCTTCGGCGAGCACGGACAGGGTCGCGGGGCGGCGCGCGGTCGCGTAGACGTCCCAGCCGCTGCGCACGAGCCGCGCTGCCGTGGCCTCGCCGATACCTGAGGAGCAGCCGGTGATCAGCACGGTCCGGGTCGTCGACTGGGTCATGCGCGGATCATCGCAGACTCGCGAATCGGACCTCATCCTCCGCGAGTCGTGTCCCATCCTCCGCGAATCGTGTCCCATCCCCCGCGAATCCGGGGCGATCCGAGCCGACAGCGGCGGTTTCGTATCGGATGGGGCCGGATTCGAAGTGTCCAGAAAGCATCAACAGGCGCGCTACGGATCGTCGTCGTCCACACCGGCACCCAGCCGGGATGACGTACGTCGTTCGCGCGACGACGCTGGCGGAGATGGACAAGCTCCCACCTTCCCACCCCTTCATCAGTTCCGACCTGCCACTTCTGGGCCTCACGCACGGCGATCTGGACCGGATGGTCATGAGCGGTGCGGTTCGCCGCGTCTTCTACGGCGGCTACGTGCCGGACGGAGTCACCGACACCATCGAGACGCGCGCTGCTCTCGCGGCGCGACTGTTGTCTCCCGGACACGTGATCAGCGGCAGAACGGCGGCCTGGCTCCATGGGATCGACACCTACGCCTGGGTCGAGCTCTCGGACTGCCCGGGCATCGACGTCTGCGCCCTGCCTGACGCTGAGCCGAGCACCAGGGACGGAATCGACGGGCACACTCGCGACCTCGCCTCGAGGGACATCACGGAGGTCGCGGGCCTACGAGTCACCACGCCACTGCGTACGGCGATGGACCTCGGCTGCACGCTCCGCGCCCGGGAAGCGATCGCGGCGCTCGACGCATTCGCCCGGCACCACGCCATCACCAGCGACGAACTCAGCAAGGAACTCCCCCGGTTCAAGGGTCGCCGCGGTGTAAGGCAGCTCCGCGCGCTCGCACCACTGGTCGACGGCCGCGCGGAATCGCCACGGGAGTCGTGGACGAGGTACGAGATCCATCGGGCCGGCTTGCCGACCCCTGATCCTCAGTACTGGATCGAGATCGACGGCATACCGACGTACCGACTCGACTTGGCCTATCCCCGACGGCGGGTCGTCGTGGAGTACGACGGGTACGACGCGCACGAGCGCTCGCCTGAGCAGCGCGAGCACGACCGTGAGCGTCGGCAGTGGCTCCGGGACCACGGGTGGACGGTGATCGTCATCCGGCGAGGCGGGTTCACGGGACCTGAGCTCGACCGCTGGATCCGTCGACTACAAGACGCGCTCGCCTCGCCGTACACGCCCGTGCGCAAGCTCGAGCGCGGTCGGGTCCGGGGTTGAACCGCGAATCCCGAAAGATCCGTACCGAGACCGCCGGTTTCGGTACGGATAGGTCCGGATTCGCGGAGGATGGGGCCGGATTCGCGGAGGATGGGGCCGGAACCTACTGCTCGGTGATCCGGACCTGGATCTGCTGGATCTGGACGCGCACCCGATCGCGGAGCTCGGTCGGCGCGGTCTCGGAGCAGGACCGGGCGACGATCGCCTTCACCGTGCGCTGGAGGTCGTAGCGCTCGAGGCAGGGGTTGCAGGTGTCGATGTGGGCGCGGACGACCGCGCAGTCACCCTCTTCGAGCTCGTTGTCGATCAGTCGCATGATCCGCTCGAGGAAGTCGACACACTCCTCGTTGGTCGGCCCGTCGCCGTGCGTGTGCGTCATCACCGGCCTCCCCGGACCGGTGCGTCGCCACCCGAGCGGACGTATTCGGAGAGCATGTCCCGCAGCTGTCGTCGACCGCGATGCAGACGGGACATCACGGTCCCGATCGGGGTGTTCATGATCTCGGCGATCTCCTTGTAGGCGAAGCCCTCGACATCGGCGAGGTAGACGGCCAGCCGGAACTCCTCGGGGAGCCGCTGCAGGGCTTCCTTCACCTGCCCGTCGGGCAGGTGCTCGAGCGCCTCCATCTCGGCGGACTTGAGACCGCTCGACGAGTGCGACTCGGCGCGGGCGAGCTGCCAGTCCTCGACGTCCTCCGACATGGACTGCTGCGGTTCGCGCTGCTTCTTCCGGTAGGAGTTGATGAAGGTGTTGGTCAGGATCCGGTAGAGCCAGGCCTTGAGGTTGGTGCCGGGCTTGAACTGGTGGAATGCCGAGTAGGCCTTGGCGAAGGTCTCCTGGACGAGGTCCTCGGCATCCGCGGGATTGCGGGTCATCCGCATCGCGGCGGAGTAGAGCTGGTCGAGGAACGGCAGGGCGTCGCGCTCGAACCGGGCGGCCCGCTCGGCCTGCGTCTCGGTCTCGAGGTCGACGACATCGTCGGGGCGGTTGTTGCCCGCGGCGACGTCGAGGTCGGAAGTCTCAGTCATCGCTCCCAAGAGTACGGGTGTCACCGCCGAAGGGCGCTCGAGGACCGCGATCATGTTGAGTCCAACCGGCTAGCGGGACACTCCATTCCCGACGATCTCGCGCACCACCCACTCCAGCGCCGCCTCGACCACGATGTCCATCGCGTCTTCCTGGCTGATCGACGCCCGCTTCGGCACCTTGAATCCGTGGTCGCCGTCGGGCACGACGGCGAGGTCGGTGCGGGCCGGGAGTGGGTCGGGAAACTCCTCCGGCGTGCCGAACGGATCGTTGCCGCCCTGGATCACCAAGGTCGGTACGCCGGCGCCGGCGAGCTCGTCGAGCCGGGACTTCTCGGGCTTGCCCGGCGGGTGCAGCGGGAAGGACAGCGCCAGGCAACCGGCCGCACCGAGCGCCCGCGCCGACCGGCAGGCGGACCGGGCGCCGGCGGAGCGGCCGCCGATGATGATCGGCGTCCGCACGCGGAGGGCGTCGACCGCCGCCCGCAGCCCGACGTCGAGTGTGGCCGGCGGGGTCGCGACCTTGCGGCCGGCCCGTCGCCACGGCTGCTCGAACAGCATCACGTTGACGCCCTGGCGAGGGAGGTACGTCGCCAGTGCGGTCAGGTCGCGTGCCTCGATGCCGCCGCCGGCCCCGTGGCTCAGCAGGACCGTGGCGATCGGCCTGGCTGCGCGACGGGTGACCAGCCGGCCCTCGCCGACCGGCGTGATGATGATCCGGTCCGAGCTCTTGCTCACAGGAGGGACTCCTCTAACGGGATCGGCTCGACCAGCTCGGGACCGTTGTTGCGGACGTTGCCGACGGCGGTCGACACCGGGAACGCCTCGAGGCCGCTGTGCTGGGCCGGCACCAGCAGATCGGGCAACTGGTCCTTAGGGGTCTCCGGGCTGAGCCAGGCGGTACGGCGGTCGCGCGTGACGAGCAGCGGCATCCGGTCGTGGATCCGGCCCACCTCATCGGTGGCCTCGGTGGTCAGCACGGTGCAGGTCCAGCGGAACTTCTCCGGATCCTCGTCGTCGCGGGTCGGGTCCTTCCAGATCTCGTAGAGGCCGGCCATCGCCAGCACCGAGCCGTCCTTCGGCTTGATGAAGAACGGCTGCTTCTTGAATTTGGGAGTCTTGCCGCCCTTGATCTCGTGCTGGGTCTCGTACCACTCGTAGTAGCCGTCGGCAGGCAACAGGCAGCGCCGGCTTGCGAAGGCCTGCCGGAACGCCGGCTTCTCCGCGACCGTCTCCATCCTCGCGTTGATCATCCGGCTGCCGATCGACGGGTCCTTGGCCCAGAACGGCACCAGGCCCCACCGCAGCACACGGAGCTGCCGGACGGGCTGACTGACGGGTGGGGCGTTCGCCGTACCACTCTCCTCGTCGGCAGGTCGCGGCGCGCGGTCGAGGACGGCGTAGACCTCCTTCGTCGGCGCGATGTTGTAGTCGGCCGGCAGCGGCTGGTCGAGGCGCGGGTCGACGACCTCGAACTCCTCGGCGAGGTCGTCCGGGCTCCGGCTGGATGCATAGCGCCCACACATGGGCGTCAATCTATCGCCGGGGACGGACACGGTTAGGACGTGTACAACGGGGTACCGGCCCGACATGGCCTTGACCCGACTCTTCGTCCGACCCATGCTCGGTGCCTTCTTCGTCGCCAACGGCATCGACTCGCTCCGCAACTCCGAGGCGCTCGCCCGCGAGGCGAAGCCGGTGACGGATCGGTTCGTCCCGCTCGTGGAGAAGGCCGCGCCCAAGGGCGTGCCGATCCCCACAGAGCCCTTGACCTGGGTGCGGATCAACGGCGCGGTCCAGATCGCTGCCGCAGCCGCCCTCGCTACCGGGAAGTTCCCCCGTGTCGCCTCCGGCGTGCTCGCCGCCTCGCTGGTGCCGTCGACGGCGGCGCGCTACCGCTTCTGGGAGGCGTCCGACCCCGAGGTGCGCCGCGAGCAGCTCACCCACTTCTTCAAGAATGTCTCGCTCACCGGCGGCCTGCTGATCGCCGTCGGCGACACCGAGGGCAAGCCCGGCCTCGCCTGGCGCGCCGGTCGGGCCGCCCGCGACGCGCGGCGTGAGGCAGGGCACCTCGCTCACAATGCGAAGCGCGAAGCCAAGCTGGTCAAGGCCCAGCTGACCTGACCACCGCACTCCTCACGCCGCGGCCTCGACCGGGTCCAGGACGCGCGCGGCGACCCGACCGAGCCCGTCGTCGTCCGGCGGTAGGTAGCCGGACGGCAGGTCGACTGCCGCGGCCCGGGCGACCCGGACCAGGCCGGCGGCCAGTCCGTGGAGGATCGGGTGTCGCAGCCCCGGCCCGGCCGCGAGCGCCCACAGTCCGGGGATGTCGATGCCGCCCAGCGCCGACACGAGCTCGTCGGCGGCACCCGGGGCCATGAGCAGTGCCGTCGTCAGCGCGACGGCCGGCCCGAGCTCACTGCCCGGGACCGCGTCGAGCGAGCGGACCTCGAGGTAGCGACCGCGGGGCCGGACCGCCGGGAACAGGGTCGTGAGGTGGGCGTCGACATCGCCGAACCGGTGGCTGAGCAACGGCGCGGCGGTCGCGAAGCGCAGGTACTCGCCCACCTGGCTCCGAGACCGACCGAGCCGGCCGAAGGCCATCCGGGTGGGATCGGTCGCCAGGCAGACCGCCGTACGACCGCCGTCGGTAGCCAGTCGCCGGCCCTCGCACACGCGGGAGTTGGCGAAGAGGGCAGCCAGGACGGGCGAGATCAGGTTCGCCGCGCGCCACTGGACGAGACCCTCGATCCCCGGGCGGAGGTCGACGCAGATCTGGAGTCCGGCGGTCTGCCGCATGAAGCGGCGACCGGCCGGTCCGATCCGGCGGAAGTGCCGGTCCATGTCGAGGTAGCGCTGGTCGGACAGCTGCAGGCCGAGGCGCTCCGGGCTGCGCCAGGGGTCGAGGCCGACCGCCGCTAGGTGGATCCCGACGGGGGCGAGGGCAGCCCGGGCGGCCCGCTCGCGCTCCTTGAGCACGGCGACCGCCTCGGCCGCCGTCTCCGACGGACCCGGGTGCAGCTCGATCTGCCCTCCGGGCTCGAACCCGACGTCGGGCACGCCGGCCAGCGCTTGCCGCAAGTCCGCGAGCGGCACCGGCTCGGTGATGTCCGGGGAGTGCCGGTACGGGATCAGCTCCCGCTCGAGACCCACCCGGCGGCTGCCGTCGTACGCACCCTCGAACTGGGCCTCCACGGCCGCCTCGAGGACCAGCTTCCGCAAGGCCATCTCAGATCACCAGGACGGCGGCGACCGCCAGGGTGAGACCGGACAGGTAGGTACCGCCTGCGGCGGCGAAGCGGAGCGGCTCGGCCTTTGCCATGTCGCCCACCGCCAGCACCGCGATCGCGTGCAGGTACCGGAACGCCGTCGCCAGGGCAGCCACGACGAGCATCCAGAGCGCAGGGTCGCGCGAGCCGATCACCAGGATCAGGATCGCGAGCGCAGGGACGTACTCCGCGGCGTTCCCGTGGGCCCGGACGGCGACGAACAGACGGTCATCCGGTGCGGTGGGGAACTGGTCGCCGCCGGGTCCCCGGGAGCCACGGACGTGCGACACGTTCAACCCGAGCGCGAACACCAGGGCGGCGAGCAGTGCGATGCAGATGATGGCGGTGGTCATGAGCTTCTCCCTTGAGTGGTGGTTTCCATGAGCTCCACGAAGTCGGCGCAGAGGGTGCTGCCGAGCAGCTCGGTCGCACTTGCGGAGCGCGCCGGAGCTGGTCACGTTCACTTCGATCAGCCGGCCGTCGATGAGGTCGAGCCCGACCAGGAACAGGCCGAGGTCGAGCAGACCGGGCCGCAGCCGGTCGCAGATCTCGCGATCGCGGTCATCGACCTCGACCATCCGGGCGGGCATCCCGATCCGGAAGTCGCCGTTCTCGACGGGGAACCGCACCGCGGCGGCGACCGGTTCGCCCCCGTGGACGAACAGCCGCTTGTTGCCATCGCGGACCCGGTCGAGCCACGCCTGGACGACGACCTGGCGGCGCCCGCCCTGGGTCGACAGCTCGACGATCGAGGCCGCGTTGGGGTCGTCGTACCCCAGGCGCAGCACACCGTGGCCGCTGAAGCCGTCGATCGGCTTGACCACGCATTCCTTGTGCTCGCCGACGAAGTCATCGATCAGCTCTGCCGAGGCGGTCACCAGGGTGGGCGGGCAGAGGTCGGCGTGCTCGAGCGCCCACAGCTTCTCGTTGGCGACCCGTACGCCGCGGGGATCGTTGACCATCAACGTGCGGGCCGGGTCGACGCGGTCGAGCACGAGGGTCGCGTCGAGGTAGCCGCGGTCCACCGGCGGGTCCGTGCGCAGGAGTACGGCGTCCGCGTCGGCGAGCTGCGTCCAGCGGGTGTCGCCGCGGCGGACGTCGTAGGTCCGGGCGACCGCGGCGCCGTCGACGATCGCGAGGTCGGCCGGCCCGCACGCCCGCACGTGGTGACCGCGGCCCAGCGCCGCGGTCACGATGCCGAGGGTGGTGTCGACGGCGGGGTCGAGCCGGTCGAGCGGGTCGCTGACGACGACGATGTCCAGAGCCGCGTTCCGGTCCACGGTGGTCATCGCCGGCCGCCGACCAGGAGCGCGATGCCGACGATCAGCTCGGCGGGCAGCAGCGCGATCGGGGCGACCGGCTCCTCGAACCCGGACGTCACCAGCAGGACCACGCTGAGGACCAGGTCAGCGATCACGAGGAACACCGCGATCGCGGTGGCCACCCGCCGCCAGCCGTGACGTCGGAGCCCCCACGCGGAGAGGACGAACGCGGCGATGGCGAGGACGGAACCCGCCGAGACGAGCGGCACGGTCAGCACGTCGAGGTCCCGCGTCAGGGGCGGGAGGGAGTCGGCGCCCGCGTAGAGGCCGGCGTTGAGCAGGAAGTAGAGCCAGAGCACGCCTGCACTCACCCACGCGAGCCGAACGCTCGATCGCTCCCCCGTGACCGCGCTCGCGCGGCGGGTGGCGACGATGAGCAGGACCGGCACGAACACCAGCAGCAGGGCGGACAGGTTGCTCCACGGGTGGTCCGCGGTGATCTCCGCGAGCGTCTCGGCCGGGAGCCGGTTGACCGCGGTGTCGGTCGCCTCTGAGGCGTCGACCAGGGCCTCCTCGTAGCCGGCCGAGACCGAGAACGCGAGGACGAGGTAGGCCACCCACGACCCGGCCGCGGCGAGGAAGGCGAGCGCGACGCCGCGGCGGGCGGTCAGGTCGACGGCCGGCCGGTCGATGGTGAGGGCGCTCATGACCGCGACCCCTGGCCCGGAGCAGGAACGGAGATCGTCCGCGGGAACGGCCGGGGAGCGCAGGTGAGCTGGGCGAGGAGGCGGATCCGCTGGTCGGCGGCGAGGAACTGGAAGATGTTCATGCCCTGAAGGCGTTCCGTCGCGACGGAACGATGTTCCGTCGGACGCGACCGGTCAGTGTTCCGTGGAGACCTCCCACGTCAGCGCGACCGCCGGGTCCGGCTGGTACCGGCACTGCCGACCGGTCCGGACCGACACCTCCAGGTGGGCGCCGAGGTCCGGCGCGCGCGTCGCAACCGCGGCGATCGCGCGCTTGATGCTGCGCGTGACGTTGACCCTGGCCCGCTCGTCGGTGGCGCCCTGCGGCCGGTCGCGGCCGCCGAGGCCGACCGCGCGGCCGAGCTCCTCGAGCAGTGCGTCGAGCTCCCACCGGGCCCGGCTCGCACGCTCGGTGTCGTTCATCGCGTCGGCGTCGTCGATCTCCTCGCGCAGGTCCGCGATCCGGGCCCGGTACTGCTGCTTGGCGCGGTTGTCGAGCGACGGGCCGAGGTCGTGCTGGACGGCGACCGCTCCGCCCTGCCCCGCCAGGTCCAGCGCACCGACCTCCCGGCCGTTGGCGCGCAGGACCTCGACCAGCTGGACCAGCCCCCGCGACTCCTCGACGGTGGCCGAACCGTACGGCGTGGTGATGACCCACTCCCCGACCCGGCGGGTGATGGAGCCGTTGCTCTGGCCGGGAGCGGCAGTGGCGGGCACCCCCGTGCCCGCCAGCTCCCGGCACCGGGCGGCCATGACTGCGGAGCCGGCACGCTCGGCGGTGGCGATCCCGACGCGGTGATGTCGCGCCGCGGCGGCCCGGTCTCCGAGCAGGTCGCACATCAGGCCGAGCACCGTCGCGATCGGCACCATGACTGCCCCGCTGGCGGTCAGGCGCTCGGAGAACGGCTCGAGCAGTGGCCGGATCCTGCGCGCCATGCGCACGTCGCCGATCTCCGCCGCCGCAAGACCGCAGGTCTGGAGGGCGAAGACCGACTCGAGGCCGACCGCCACCGTGTCGATGCCAGACGACATGCGGCTGAGGTGAGCGCGGGCGCGCTCCTCCTCCCCCAGCACCCAGGCGGCGAGCGCGAGGCCGGCATGCAGGAATGGGGCGGGCAGGTCGCCGACGATCGCGACGTTCCGCTCGTACAGCGGGCGGAGCGCCTCGTCGGGCCGACCGTGGAGAAACACGGTGAACGATCGGAACCCCAGCTCGATGCCGTAGATCTCGCCCGGGTGGAGCCAGCCCTCGGCCGACCGCACGGCGTCGTCGATCAAGCGCAGCGCCCGGTCCCGATCGCCCTGGAGGCAGGTCAGGCTGGCGCGCCGCAGGTCGGCGGCGAACCGCCAGTGCGGCGACGACGTGAGGTGGGCGTAGAGCTCGAGGCGGCCGAGCGCCGCCTCCGCTCCCGCCATGTCCGCCTTCCCGAGACGCTCCCCGAACTGCCACTCGTAGCCGAGCATCGCCACCTCCGGCCGTCCCAGCCGCTCGCCGAGCTCGATGATCTCGTCGGCAGCCAGCTCACGCGCGGTGAAGTCGGCCGGCGCGATCGGCGCGAGGTGCCGGTCGGCCAGTGCCTGGACGAGCAGCGCAGGGTCTCCGATCCGCCGGGCCATCGCCACTGCCTCCTCCGCCGCGCGGCGACCGACATCCTGGACGGACGGTGCCGCCACGCTCGCGGCCGCGATCCTGCCGAGGACGCGCACGCGCAGCGCGCTGTCCTCGTCTCCGAGCGCGGCTGCTGCGTTCTCCAGCCGCTGCACCGTGGCCAGGTCGGGCACGAACGGGTTGGTGAACCACGCCCGCCCTGCCTCCGCTCGCGCCCGCAGGGTGGCGTCGAGCTCCGCGTCGCTCGCCGCCGCAGCCAAGAACGCGACCTCTGCGTGCTTCCTGTCGCCGAGGGCATGGAGCGCCTCGCCCCGCTCCACCTGGAGCCGGGCGAGATCGGCCGGCGCCGCGCCGTACCTGGTCAGGACAGCGACCGCGAGCTCGGAGAGCGAGCTGGCCGCTCCTTCGTCGCCAGCGCCCCGCAGCGCGGCCACCGCTTCGACGGCGGACCTCGCGGCGCCGGCGACCTCACCTGCCGGCAGGGCGAGCAGCCGCTGCCGCGCGGCGTTCGCGAGGCTCGCGTTGGTGCCCTCGGCGGCGAAGGCGTCGGCGAGCGCGAGCCGGACGGTACGGCGCTCCGGCGCGGGCAGTCCCTCGGCAGCCGCCTCCGCGAGGAGGGCGTGCCGGAATCGCACGCCGCCCCCTGGCTCGTCCACGACGAGATCCTCCGCACGACCCTCGTCGACGGCTGCGACGACGTCCTCGACACCGCAGCGCAACGCGCGCGCCAGCAAGACGAGCGAGATGTCGGGCGGGGCGACCGCCAGTGCAGCGAGCACCCGAGCGGTTGGCGCGCCGAGTCGCGCGATCCGCCGGCCGAGCAGTCCGGCCGCGACCTGCGGCGCGCCGCCCTCCGAATCGAGAACTGCCGCCTCGCGGACGAAGAGGGGGATGCCGCCGGTGCGCTCCCACAGCCCCGATCCGTCGACCGCCGTGCCGGGTGCCGCGAGCTCGGCGAGCCGGGTGGTCTCGGCGAGTGACATCCCGGCGAGCCTGATGACGTGGTCGGCCGATGCGAGCAGGCCGGCGATCCGCTCCTGCCCCTCGTCGGAGCGGGCGGTGACGAGCAGGGGGGCGGAAATGCCCTGCAGCTGGCGGCCGAGCCGTTCGACCACCCAGGCGGAGGAGTCGTCGGCCCAGTGGAGGTCCTCGATGATCACCAGCACGGGAGCGCGCGAGGCGATCGCCGCGACGGCGGCGTCGAGCCGATTCCAGCGAGCGTCATTGCCAGCGGGAGCCTCGTCGGATCGCGCACGCAGCCCGGCGAGCGCCGAGAACGGACCGGCGCCCTCCTCGGCCTCCGTCCAGACCACGTCGAACCCCAGCCCGCGCGCCTCGGCCGCGACCCGCGCCGCCAGCCGGGATTTCCCGATGCCCGCTTCGCCGAGCACGAGGCACAGCGGCGAGGAGCCGGCCTGGGCCGAGCGGACGGCCTCGCTCAGCCGGGAGACCTCGTCGGCGCGGCCGACGAACCCCGGGTCGGGGCGCGCCCCAGCCGCAGTCATGCCGCACAGCGTGCCAGAGGTGCAGCTTCCCTAGACTGGGGTCCGTCATGATCTCTCCTGCCGTCGCGCTCGCCGACCCCTGGCCCGCGCCCGTGGCGACCGGTCAGATCGACACTGTGGTCTCGCTCCCCGGGAGCAAGTCGCTGACCAACCGCGCACTGGTGCTGGCAGCGCTCGCCGACGGGCCGTCCGTCGTACGACGAGCGCTGCGGTCCCGCGACACGATGCTGATGGCGCGGGCGCTGAGCGCGCTCGGCGCGCCGGTCGACACCGAGGGCGGCGACTGGGCGGTCACACCGCTCTCCCCGGCGACTGCCGTGACCGCCGACGTCGACTGCGGCCTGGCCGGCACGGTGATGCGGTTCCTGCCTGCGGTCGCGGGCCTGGTCGACGGGACGGTCGCATTCGACGGCGACCCGCACATGCGCAACCGGCCGGTCGGCGAGGTCCTGACCGCACTGGCCGCGCTCGGCGTCGTCATCGATGACGGAGGGCGGGGGTCGCTGCCGTTCACTGTCCATGGCGAGGGCCGGGTGCTGGGCGGCACGGTCGTCATCGACGCGTCGGCTTCGTCGCAGTTCGTGTCGGCCCTGCTGCTCGCGGGCGCGCGCCTCGACCACGGTGTCGACATCCGCCACGACGGCAAGCCGATCCCGTCGCTCCCCCACATCGAGATGACGATCGCGATGCTGCGCGACCGCGGCGTCGCCGTCGACGACGCGGAGGCCAACCGATGGGCCGTCGCGCCCGGACCGATCGCCGCGCACGACGAGACGATCGAGCCGGACCTCTCCAACGCAGCGCCGTTCCTGGCGCTGGCGGCCGTGACCGGCGGGTCGGTCACGGTGCGCGACTGGCCCGCGTCGACGACCCAGGCGGGTGACGCTCTGCGCGACCTGCTCGGCCGGATGGGCTGCGGCGTCGAGCGCGTCGACGCTGGGCTCCGGGTGACCGGACCCACGGGTGGCCATCGCGGCCTGCTCGGCATCGACGCCGATCTCCACGACGTGGGTGAGCTGGCGCCGGCGATCGCCGCGCTCTGCGCGCTGGCGTCGACGCCCTCGCACCTGCGCGGCATCGCGCACATCCGCGGCCACGAGACCGACCGGCTCGCCGCCCTCGCGGCCGAGCTCGGCGCCCTCGGCGCCGACGTCACCGAGCACCCCGACGGGCTCTCGCTCCGCCCGGCTCCGCTCACCGGCAGCGTGTTCCACACCTACGGCGACCACCGGATGGCCCACGCCGGCGTCATCGTCGGCGCGGCCGTTCCCGGTGTGCTGGTCGAGGACGTCGCCACGACCAGCAAGACCTTCCCCGACTTCCCCGGCTTCTGGTCCGCGCTCCTCTGATGGCTGTGCGGTCGGGGACGCGATGAGCGGGCGGTACGGCGAGCACGACGTCGAGCACTACGACCGGCCGCGTCGTCATACCCGCCCCCGCACGAAGGAGCGGCCGTCCTACGACGATGCGCTCGACGGCCACGTGATGACGGTCGACCGCGGCCGCTTCACGCTCCTCGTCGACGACCGCAGGGTGATGGCGATGAAGGCCCGGCCGCTCGGCCGCAAGGGCGTCATCGTCGGCGACCGGGTGCGGGTCGTCGGCGACACCTCGGGTGCCGACGGCAGCCTGGCCCGGATCGTCGAGGTCGCCGAGCGCAGCACCGTGCTGCGCCGTACTGCCGACGACGACGACCCCGTCGAGCGGGTGATCGTCGCCAACGCGACCCAGTTGGTCGTGGTCACCGCGCTCGCCGACCCCGAACCGCGGTCGCGCTGGATCGACCGGGCCCTGGTGGCGGCGTACGACGGCGGCCTCACGCCGCTGCTCTGCCTCACCAAGGCCGACCTCGCGGACCCGGAGACCCTGCTGTCGACCTACCGGTCGCTCGGGGTGCCGTGGGTGGTGACCCATCTCGACCCGGAGCAGCAGAGCGGGATCGTCGGGCTCGGCGATCTCGAGGAGCGGCTCAGCGGCCGCACCAGCGTGCTCGTCGGGCAGAGCGGCGTCGGCAAGTCGACCCTCGTCAACGCACTCGTGCCCGACGCCCGCCGCGAGACCGGCCACGTCAACGCCGTCACCGGCCAGGGCCGGCACACGTCCACGTCCGCGATCATGTTCGCGCTGCCGGTCTCGACAGGCTCGACCACCGGTGGGGGCTGGATCGTCGACACCCCCGGCATCCGCTCCTTCGGCTTGGCCCACGTCCAGCCGGAGCACCTGATCGGCGCGTTCCCCGACCTCGACGAGATGACCGAGGACTGCCCGCGCGGCTGCACCCACGGCGAGGAGGAGCCGGAGTGCGGACTCGACGAGGCCGTCACCCGCGGTGACGCCGACCCCGAACGGGTGGCGTCGTTCCGTCGCCTCCTCGCTGCTCGCTCGGTGACGGACTACTGACCAAAGGGGTTCCTCCGGAGTGCCCCGAGACGGGGGCTACGAGCCCCAGACCGCCTGCGCGCCGGAGTCGCCGGCCATCACGGTGAGCACGACGGCAGCCAGGCCGAGCACCGCGACCCCGGCCGACAGCAGCATCCGGGTCGCTCCGGTGCGGGAGTGCAAGGCGACCGCCACCAGCGTCACCAGGCCGAAACCGCTCACGACCCAGCGCAGGATCCCGCCGAGATCTTCGTGCTTCTCGAGCTTGTCGGCGAACTCACCGGTCGCGGTGGCGAAGCGGTCGCTGTCGCGGAAGTCGCCGCCGGAGAGGAAGGCGAGCCACACCGCTCCGAACGCGACGCCGACGCCGACGGCGACCGGCCAGCGCAGCCAGTCGCGCCACTTCGGCACGACCGCGTAGGCAACGGCGGCCAGGCCGGCGAGCGGGGTCAGCACCACCGCGGCGTGCACGACGAGCACGTGCATCGGAAGGCCGTTGATCTCCATAGCAAGGGGCAGCATCACACGTTCCAATACGGACGAGAGGAGGACCTGGTTCATCCCTCAACCCCCGAATCGGGGTCGGGGCAATAGTGTGGCCCTCGTGGGCACCGACTACACCGACGACCTCCGGCTGGCGCATCTGCTGGCGGACGACGCGGACTCGATCAGCCAGGCCCGCTTCCGCTCGGTCGACCTGCACGTGATGAGCAAGCCCGACCTCACTCCGGTGACCGACGCCGACCAGGCCGTGGAGGAGTCGATCCGCCGTACTCTCTCCAAGGCCCGGAGCCGTGACGCCATCACCGGCGAGGAGACGGGCACCTCGGGCCACTCGCAGCGACGTTGGATCATCGACCCGATCGACGGCACCAAGAACTACGTCCGCGGTGTCCCCGTCTGGGCCACCCTGATCTCGCTGGCCGTCGACGACGAGGTGGTCCTCGGGGTCGTGTCGGCGCCGCTTCTCCAGCGCCGTTGGTGGGCGTCTACGGGCCAGGGCGCCTGGACCGGCAGGTCGCTCCTCAAGGCGACCCAGTGCCAGGTCTCCGACGTACGACGCCTCGAGGACGCGTCGTTCTCGTACTCCTCGCTGTCGGAGTGGGAGGACCTCGGTCTGGGCGAGGACCTGCTGGCGATGATGCGGCGGGTCTGGCGCACGAGGGCGTACGGCGACTTCTGGTCCTACATGCTGGTAGCCGAAGGAGCCGTGGACATCGCGGCCGAACCAGATCTCGAGACCTACGACATGGCGGCGCTCGACATCATCGTCCGCGAGGCCGGCGGGCGGTTCACCTCGCTCGACGGCGTCGACGGTCCGTGGGGCGGCAACGCCCTGGCGTCCAACGGCCACCTGCATGACGCGGCGCTCTCGTTCCTCGGCTCGGTGCCGGACGGCGGCGACGACCCCGACTGGCCCGGGAGCGGTCCCGGAACGGTTTCGGACATCTGGTCCCGGAGCCCACGCCGCGAGTAGCCTGCTTCACATGCGCATCAACCAGGTCCTCGAAGCCAAGCAGCTGCGGGACGTCGTCACGATCCGACCCGACGCCGGGGTGCGCGAGCTCGTCGCGACCCTTGCCGAGCACAACATCGGAGCGCTCATCGTCAGTACCGACGGGAGGGCGATGGACGGCATCGTCAGCGAGCGTGACGTCGTCCGCCGGATGCACAGCGACGGCACCGTCATCGACAACACCGTCGGCGGGATCATGACGGAGGTCGTGAAGACCTGCAGTCCCGACGACGAGCTGGATGAGGTGATGATGGTGATGACCGAGGGCCGGTTCCGCCACATCCCCGTGGTCGACGGCGACCGCCTGATCGGCATCGTCAGCATCGGCGACCTCGTGCGCCACAAGATCGACCGGCTGCAGTTCGAGCGCGACCAACTGGACAACTACGTCCACCGGACGTAAACGCCGCTGGTGGAGTGCGAGGCCGGCTGCGGCCGAGCCTCGAAACCAAGGCTCTAGGGTGGTCGGCATGGACAAGCCTGAGATCGAGTTCTTCGACCCCGAGCCGCCCGCCGACCTGGTGGTCACCGACGTCACCGTCGGCGACGGCGCCGAGGCGACCGCCGGCAGCACCGTGTCGGTGCACTACGTGGGCGTCGCCCACTCCAGCGGCGAGGAGTTCGACGCGTCGTACAACCGCGGCGCACCGCTGCAGTTCCGGCTCGGCGTCGGCCAGGTCATCCAGGGGTGGGACGCCGGCGTGCAGGGCATGAAGGTGGGCGGCCGCCGACAGCTGGTCATCCCGCCGCACCTCGGGTACGGCGACCGCGGTGCCGGTGGTGCGATCAAGCCGGGCGAGACGCTGATCTTCGTCGTCGACCTGCTCGGCGTCAGCTGATCACCAGGGCAGGTTGTCGCTGACCGGCCCGTCCGCCACTCGCGCGGACTGAGCCGCGACGGTCACCACGTCGCCGGCCTGGAGCTGCCGGCCACGGCGGGTCTCGACATCGCCGTTGACGCGCACCATGCCCGCCGCGAGCAACGGCTTGGCCTCCGAGCCGGAGTCGATCAGGTTGGCCAGCTTGAGGAACTGGCCGAGCTTGATGGCATCGTCCGAGATCGGGACGTCCGCGGGTTCGGGCATGGCTAGACCCTATTGGCCGAGACGCGTCTCCGGCGACGCCGCCGAGATTTGACCAGCCGTCGTCGGCTTGCGGCAGGCGACCGGCGACGCCGCCTCCTGCCGCGAGGTGCGCGTCCTGAGTGCGCGAACCGTTCAAGAATTTCCGAGGCGCGGCACTAGACATCAAAGACGTCAGTGGACGGCCAGCGACAGGGCGTGGATGATCACGCCGACCAGGCCGCCCACGATGGTGCCGTTGATCCGGATGAACTGCAGGTCCCGCCCGACGTGCAGCTCGATCCGCTGCGACGCCTCCTTGCCGTCCCATTGTTCGATGGTGTGGGTGATGATCGCGGTGACCTCGCTGCCGTAGCGGTCGACCGCGAACACGGCCAGGTCGGCCGCGACCTGGTCGAGGCGGTTGCGCAGGTCGACGTCGTCGCGGAGCCGGGTGGCGAACAGGTCGACCTCCAGCAGCAGTCGCTGGTTGACGGCACCGTTGGGGTCGTCGAGCGACTTGACCAGAGCCTCCCGCAGTGCTGTCCACACCGCGATCGCGGTCCGGATCACCGCGGGGTGGTCGAGCACCCGCCCCTTGAGCCGCTCCGCCCGCTCCTGGGTGGCGGGGTCGGTCAGCAGGTCGTCGGCGAGCTGCTGCAGCATCGAGTCGAGCGCGCGCCGCGCGCGGTGCTCGGGCTGCGAACCGATCTCCGACATCCATCGCACCATCTCGAGGTGCAGCCGGTTGATGACGTAGGTGTTGACGCTGTCCGGCGCCCACCACGGAGCCCGCTCGCCGATCACCTCGTGCACCGTCTCCGGGTTGGCGACCAGCCAGTCGTGGAGCTCGGTGAGGGCGAGGTCGACCAGCCCGTGGTGCAGGTCGTCGGCGAGTGCCTCCTGGAGCAGCCCACCGAGCAACGGCGCGATCGGCTCCTCGCGGAACCGCGGCGTCAGCGCGTCGTTGACGAGCGCCTCGATGTGGTCGGGCCGCACCTTCGACAGGCCGATCGCCGCAAGGTCGGCGACCTCCTCGACCACCCGCTTGCCGTTGGCCGGCACGGCCAGCCAGTCCGCGACCCGTTGCGAGATCCCGACCGCGAGGATCCGCTCGCGGATGATGTCCTCCTGGAGGAAGTTCTCCCCCACGAACTGCTCCAGCCCCTTGCCGAGATCGTCCTTGCGCTTCGGGATCAGCGCGGTGTGCGGGATCGGCAGGCCGAGCGGGTGCTTGAACAGTGCCGTCACCGCGAACCAGTCGGCGATCGCGCCCACCATCGACGCCTCGGCGCCGGCGTTCACGAAACCCAGGAAACCGTCCTGGTCGAGGGTTGCGACGTAGACGGCAGCGGCGAACAGCAGCAGGGACACCGCCACGGTGCGCATCCGGCGCAGTGCGCCGCGCCGTTCTTCGTCGGTGGCCGCTCCCACGAGCGGGTCGGCTGGCAGCGTTGGAACGGTCACGGCGTCATTATTGATGGTCGCCTCGCGCGGACCCGCTCGTACCTCGCTCCCCACGCTCAGACGACACCCCCCACCGGCGCGTCGCCCCGCGTTCGACGCGTTCGTCCGGGACGCTGTTCGACGTGTCCTTCCCCGCACGCCTGGTTCTCGCCTGCCTTCTGACGGGTGTGCTGAGCGCCGTCGGCGGCCCGGCGAGCGCCGATCGCGATGACGCGTCGGACAAGGCGCGCGAGCGGCATGCCGCGGACACGCCGTACTCCACGCTGGCGATGCGGGACCTCTTCGTCGCCCGGCCCCGGCTCGGCATGCTCCAGTCACTGGTGGCCAACACGCTGCTGGCTCGCCCGACCGACGGCGACGAGGACCCCGGCGGCGACGGCTACCGCGGTCCGAGCCGGAAGCACTGCGGGAAGCGGATCTGCGTCCACTACGCCGAGCGCGGTGCCGACGCGCCGCCGTCGAGACGGTGGGTACGACGGACGCTCCGGGTGCTCGGCAACGTCTGGGACCACGAGGTCGACGGCCTGCGGTTCCGGCCACCGCCGGCCGACCGGCGGCGCGGCGGGGACAGCCGGTTCGACGTCTATCTCGCCGATCTCGGCAGCCGCGGCCTGTTCGGCTACTGCACGCCGGAGCGTCGCGTGCGCGGCGAACGGTTCGCCGCGTCCAGCTACTGCGTGCTGGACGACGACTTCGCCCGCCGCCAGTTCGGCGTCCGCGCGATCGACAGCCTGCGGGTGACTGCGGCGCACGAGTTCTTCCACGCGATCCAGTTCGGCTACGACTTCCGCGAGGACCCGTGGCTGTTGGAGTCCACGGCGACCTGGATCGAGGAGACTTTCGCCGACCAGGTCGACGACAACCGCCGCTACCTGAGGTTCGGCACCGTCCGCCGGCCGGGTGTCCCGCTCGACGACTTCTCCAACGACCGCTATGCGCAGTACGGCAACTGGGCGTGGTGGGAGTACCTCACCGTCCGCCACGGCGAGGGCCTGGTGCGCGCAGTCTGGAGGCAGACCGACACCGTCGGCGACGCGCCCGACCTGTCGTCGGTCGACGCGCTCGAGGCGGTGCTCGACCGGCACCGAGGGCTGCCGCGCACGCTGGCGTCGTACGCCGTCGCCAACCTGTCGCCGTCGGACGCCTATCCCGAGGGAAGCCGGTGGCCGGCGGCCCGGGTCGGCCGTGCGGTGACCCTCGACCGATCGCGGCGTACGACGACCCAGCGGGTCCGGGTCGACCACCTCGCCGCTCGCCACCTCGCGTTCGCGCCGGCCCGCGACCTGCGCGACCGCCGCGCGCGGCTCCGCGTGACGGTCGACGCGCCCCGGAAGCGAGCAGCCGCGCGGGTGCTGGTGATCCGCGACGACGGCCGCCGCGTCCGGCACGCCGTGCGTCTTGATCGCGGGGGCGACGGTGCCCTGACCGTCCGGTTCGGTCCCCGGACTGTGACGCGGGTCGTAGTCACGTTGGTCAACACCTCGACCCGCTATCGCTGCCACCAGAACACCATGTTCGCCTGCGGCGGAGAGCCCCGCGATGACGACGCCCGGTTCCGGGTGACGGCCGCAGTTCGGAATTAATCCCGAAAAGGCGATGACCGTTCACCAGTCGGATGACAACATGCCGGTGTGCGTATTCCGCGTCCTTTCATCGCCCTGACCGTTGTCCTGACTCTCGGCTTCACCCTCGGTGGACCAACCGCGGTCGCTGAGCCGCCCGGGTCTCCCGGATCGAAGGCATCAGTGGCCGGCCAGGACCACCGCGCCGACAAGGCGAACGCGACGCTCGCCCGGGTGCAGTCCCTGGTCAGCGGTCACGGAGCATCGAACCGCGCCGCCACCCGGCACGGACGCGACCTGACGCTGGCTCTGAGGGACCTGCGCCTCCAGGCGGACGACCTGTCCCCCGCGGACAAGAAGGTGGCCGAGCGCTACTTCCTCCGTCCCGGCGACGCCGGCGACCCCTACATCCCTGCCGCGCTGCCCTTCGTGAAGTGCTCGGCCGACATCTGCGTCCACTGGCGGGAGACCGGCGTCGACGCCCCGAACGGATCGGACGGCGACGGAGCGACCACGCCCCCGTACATCAACTCGGTGCTGAGCACCATCCAGCAGATCAACACCGACTACGTCGCCGCCGGCTACCGCACCCCCGTGCGCGACGGCAGCCTCGGCGGCGGCACCGGCACCAACAAGGTCGACATCTACATCGGCGACATCGGCGACGAGGGCATCTACGGCTTCTGCACGACGGACGACCCGAAGGCATCGGACCCGACGCCGCCCTCGTGGGACGTGTGGGCCTACTGCGCTCTTGACGACGACTACGCCGCGTCCCAGTTCCCGACCAACACCCCGATCGAGAACATGCAGGTAACGGCGGCGCACGAGTACTTCCACGCCGTGCAGTACGCCTACGACTTCGGCGAGGACGGCTGGGTCATCGAGTCAACCGCGACCTGGGTCGAGGACGAGATGTTCGACGCCGTCAACGACAACCGGAACTACCTCGGCAACAGCCCCCTCGCCGCGCCGTACATCCCGATCGACACCTACGGTGACGGTTTCCACTACGGCACCTGGATCTGGTGGCGCTTCCTGACCGAGAAGTTCCCGGCCAAGACCGGCAAGCTGCCGAAGCTCGTGCTGGACCTGTGGAAGCGGCTCGACGGTGCGGCCGGCGGCCCCGACCGGTACTCCACGCAGGGCCTGGCGCAGATCCTGAGCGGGCGCGGCACCACCCTCAAGAAGGAGCTTCAGCTCTTCTTCGGGGTCAACCGGCACCCGGGCACGTACTACGAGGAGGGCAACGCGTACACCCCGTCGCCGAGCGGCCTCAACCTCAACTACAACGGCGCCCAGACGAAGGGCGCGAACTTCAGGCCCCGCCACATGGCGTCCGGGACCGTGAAGCTGAACCCCAACGGGCTCAGGCAGCGCGACTGGAAGCTCCGGCTCAACTTCAACGCACCACCGACCGCCCGCGGTGGCGCCTTCGTGGTCATCGTCTACAGGAAGTCCGGACCTCCCTCGACGACGCTCGTCCAGCTCAACCGGCGGGGCGGCGGCTCCAAGGTGGTGCCGTTCAGCAGCCGGAACACCGACCACGTCGACGTGCTCTTCGTGAACACGAGCTCCCGGTTCACCTGCTGGGTCAGCGGCTCCTCGCCGTACTCCTGCCTCGGCGACCCGAAGGACGACGGCCTCAAGTCCGCGTTCACCGGCAAGGCCTTCAGGTCCTGAGGGTCACCGCGCTCGCACTGGCCGCGAACGCGATAAGGACCCGACTCGCTAACGTGTCTGGGTGACCATTCCGACGTACGAGCTGAACGACGGCCGCACGATCCCGGCGATCGGCTTCGGGACCTACCCGCTCAACGGCGCGGATGCGGTCGACGCCGTGGTCAGCGCGGTCGAGGTCGGCTACCGGTTGATCGACACGGCGGTGAACTACGAGAACGAGACGTCCGTCGGTGAGGCCCTCCGGCAGTGCGGGCTGCCCCGCGAGGAGCTCTTCGTCACCAGCAAGCTGCCCGGCCGCCACCACGCGTACGACGAGACGATCTCGTCGGTCAACGGCTCGCTCGACCGGCTCGGTCTCGACTACCTCGACCTGCACCTCATCCACTGGCCGAACCCGTCCGTCGGCCTGTACGTCGACGCGTGGCGCGCGCTCGTCGAGCTGCAGAAGCGGGGACTCGTCCGTTCGATCGGCGTCTCGAACTTCACCCGTGCCCACCTCGACCGGATCATCGCCGACACCGGCGTCGCCCCTGCGGTCAACCAGATCGAGCTGCACCCCGCCTTCCCGCAGGTCGAGATGCGCGCGGCCGATGCCGAGGTGGGCGTCGTGACCGAGGCGTGGAGCCCGCTGGGCAAGCGCGCGGCGCCGTACGACGATCCCGCCGTCGCGACCGCAGCCGACCGTCTCGGTGTGACGCCGGCGCAGGTGATCCTGCGGTGGCACGTGGAGCTCGGGTCGTTGCCGATCCCCAAGTCCTCGTCGGCAACGCGACAGTCGGAGAACCTCGACGTCTTCGGCTTCTCGCTCACCGCCGACGAGGTCGCGGCGATCACCGCGCTCGGGCGCCCGGACGGGCGGCTGTTCGGTGGTGACCCCGACGTGCACGAGGAGATGTAGCGCGACCCACGGATGCCGAGTCGTTGGCCAGCTGACGACTACCTCATTTTCAGGGCACGACGGACGCTGCTCACGATGTCGATCGCGCCGTACCGGAGCCTGACTCCCGTGACGTCAGAGCTGGTCTCCCGAAGCACCTCCTCGACGTGCTTCGCATCCAGCCGCGGGGCGGCGGCCGCAATGAGGGCGAGCTGGCCGGAGACGACGGGAGTGGCCATCGAGGTCCCCGACCAGATCTGGTAGCCGCCACCGGGCACCAGGCTGATCACCTCGGTCCCGAGAGCAGCGCTGTCGACCCACTTTCCTCTGGTGGAGTACCACGCGAGCCCGGTGTTGGACACGTTGAGCGCGGCCACGCCGACCACCTCCGACTGGGCCGCCGGCCAGTGCTGCTTGTCTGTTCCGTCATTGCCCGCTGCTGCGGTCGTCAACGTCCCCCTCGAACGCGCCCACTTGATCATGTCGGTCAGCACCTTCGACTCGATCTTCTCCTTCGTGCCGAAGCTCAGGTTCACGACCTTCGCGCCCATCAGGACGGCGTCGTAGATCGCCTCGGCGATCAGGTAGCCGTCACCCTCGCCCCAGGTGTTCAACACGCGCATGGAGAGCACCGTCGCGTCGGGCGCGACCATGTGGACGAGTCCCGCGACGAAGGTGCCGTGACCGCTGACTGGCCCGCCGGCGTTGTCGCTCGGATCGGCATCGTCGCCGAGATAGTCCCAACCCGGAATGACCTGCCCGCCGAGGGCGGGGTGCGAGGCGTCGACGCCGGTGTCGAGCACTGCGACCGTCACGCCCGCTCCGGTCGACAATGCGGCTGCCTCCGACAGCCTGAGCTTGCGCGCACTGCTCTGCCGCCGCCATTCGTCCTCGTTCGAAGGAACGCTCGCGCCGTTCGGCCACGCGTGGTAGCGGTCGTCGGTGATGCGCACCTCGCGGTTGCGTTCGGCGTAGACGACGCAAGCGTCGTCCTTGAGCTTCTTCGCGAGCTCGTCGGCCTTGCTGCCGGTCCACTTGCGAGCGTCTTGCGAGCGCACCAAGTGGATCCGACGGCTCGCCAAGACGGTGGAGACGGAATCGATCTGATACTTCGCCCTGAGCGCGTCGACGCTGCACGCGGGGTCTGCCACCAGCTTCAGGACGACGTCGCCGTCACCTTCGGCTGCGTGCGCCGGCGCCGGCGCCGTGACCACCGCACCCATTCCTGACAGCGACAGCAGCAGTGCCGATGCCGCCCATCGTTTGCGGTTGCTCATGGTCATGGACTCCTTGTCCCGGGATCAAGGGCGAACGGAGAAGCGACGTAGACGAACGGCGCCCAGTAGTAGGGGTGCGGTCGGCTCCGCATGACCGCCAACTGGGCGTCGCGCAGCGCTTCATCAGCCGATCGGCCGCCGCGAAGGCCACCGTGGTAGGCCGCCATCACCTCCGACGACGACTCGTCGTCGAGGACCCACTGACTCACGACCACCGAGCTGGCGCCGGCGGCCAGGAAGCCCCACGCCATGCCCACCGGCTCCGCGGAGTCGTCCGCGCGGCCGGACTCGCACGCACTGAGCGTGACGGACTTGCCACCGAGGTCGAGCTCCAGCATCTCCGAGACGGTCGACCACCGATCGGCGAAGCGCAACGACGAGAACAGCGGGTTCTCCTCCCGATACATCCCATGGCAGGCGAGGTGGATGTGGGTGGCAGCCGCGCTGGCATCGACGACCGCGGCGACCGTTGCCTGGTCGCCGAGGAGAACGGTCCCGGCGAGGGGGTCCGAGCCGGCGATGAGCTCGACCTCGGCCGTGATGTAAGGCGCGCGGTCGTCGGGCACGCCCACCACGAGCAGCTGTCCGGGCCGGGGCGGCGGAGTCGGCCGCGGGGCGGCCAGCGTCGTGGGCGACACGATGACCGAGCAGCGCTCGAGCAGGTAGGCGTTGCCGTCGTGGAGGGCCTGGAACGGGATCCGGTGAAGAAGTCTGTCCGGCGACACGACAAGACTGCCGCCGTCGGTGACCGGGAGCTCGAGCGGTCGAAGGAGGACGTCGTACAGCTCGCCCAGGATCGCTCGGGTCGTGGCCGTCAACTGGCCCTCGTGCTCGCTGAGGTCCATGTGGCGGCTCATGCGGAAGCGGCCCCACTGCGCCGACAGCTGGTCGACGAGCACCCGGGCTCGGTCGTGCGCCCCCCTCAGGATCGTCGCGGAAACCTGCGGTCCGTCGACGGTGAAAGCAACGACGTCCGCACCGGCAACGTGGAACGCGACACCGGGTTGGCGGGTCTGGTCCACCGGCCGACGTACTCCGGACTCCGTGCCGCCCGCGAGGCGGGGACCTGACGAGTGGTGCCGGATCAGGAGGTCTCCCAGCTGGGCCTCGAGCTCACGGGCGCGATCGCGCAGGGGCGGGATCCGCCGGAGGTCGGTCGCCTCGTGGATCGCGGCATAGACCGCGCTCAAGTCGCGTCGGTAGCGGGCCACGTCGACGTCGCGGTGATCAGGCGGCCGCCCATGAGGCCCGTCGCGCCCGACAGTGCCGCCGACCAGGTCGGCCAGCGTCTGGGCCTTGGAACGGTCGCTCAGCGCGATGGCGTCGGCGACCGAGTCCGGTGTGCCTCGGCCGGCGAGGAGGTGGACGAGCTCGTCGTACGCCGGGCGCTTCGACGTGCTGAACGCCGACGCCAGCAACGGCTCGTAGAGGGCTGACCCGAGGTCCTCCAAGGTGCTGATCGCACTGGTGAGGAGCTGGGCCGCGCCGTCGGTGTCGCCCTCCGCGCGCAGCGCTTTGGCCTGCCTGAGGCGGACGGCGGTGGTCAGCTGGGGATGCCCGATCTCGGCAGCGATGCCGTCGGCGGACTCGAGCCACTCGGCCCTGACTCCCGGTTCGACGGCGACGTCGTGGAGCGCGAGCATGGCGTTGGCAGCCGGGATCTTCCAGCCGCCGGACAACAGCTCCTCGACCGTCGCCTCCAGCTTCGCGCGACCATCGTCGGTGGCGCCACGGCGCAGCATCAGCTCGGCGGCGACCAGGTGGGCACGAGCGGTGAACTGTGCGTCGGCGACCTCCTCGAAGAGCCGGGTCGCGGCCGCGAGCTCGCGATCCGCATCGACGAGTGCTCCTCCCGCCAGTGCGGCCCTGGCAGCGAGGAGATGGGCGTGCGCCTGATCGTGGAGCATGCCGGCCGCGGTGGCGATCTCCGCTGCTTCGCCGGACGCGAAGGTGGACTCGCGCCACAGACCGGCATCGAGATAGGTCTGGCCGAGCTGCAGCTTGATCCGTGCGATCTCGGCGTCGGCACCGAGCTGTTGGAGGGTCCCCTGCGCACGGTCGAGCCGCGCCAGTGCACCCACCAGGTTGCCGCGCAGGTGGTCCGCCTGGGCGAGATCTCCTTCACACTTGGCCGACCACAGCAGGTCGTCGGCCGCCGCGAAACCCTGGGCAGCCTGCGTGAGCGCTTCGGCGGCTTCCTCCGCCGATCCGAGGCTGAGCAGCTCGACGCCGCGGTTGGCTTTCCATTGCGCGCTCTCGAGCTCCATCCCGAGCTCGGCGTACCCCCGTTCGGCCTGTTCGTAGGCTGCGAGTGACCGCTGGTGCAGGCCCAGGTAGCCGTAGGCGACCCCGCAGTTGCCCGATGCGGCGGCCATGACCATCGCCTTGACCTCGGCATCTTCGGGGCCCTGCGCGGGCAGTGCGTCCAACGCTTCCAGCAGCGCTTCCCCGACGGCCAGCGCCTCGGCGTGCCGCCCGAGGTCGTCCAGGATCTGCATCCGCCCGAGGTCGGTGCGGAGCGCCTGGAGCGTGGCGCCGGCGGCCTGGAAACCCGCCCGGGCTCGACCGATGCCGGCGACAGCTGCCTCGAGATCACCTCGTTCAGCCAGGATCCGGGCATGGAGATAGTGGGCTCTTCCTTCGACGCCCGCGAGCCGGAGGTCGGCTGCCCGCGACTCGACCACCGTGAGCGCGGCTTCGGCAGTCGCCGGATCGAGATGGAGCCGCTCTTCTGCCTGCTCCAGCAACCACTCGAGACCGGGACCGTCCGCCAGCCCGGCGTCACGCAGGAGCGCCGCCCGGCCCTCATCGGTCGGAGGCGCCATCAGATCCTCGAGGGTGGGCAGCTCGACCGTCATGGCGTTTCGTGCGACTCCCACGTCAACCGGATGTCGAGGTCGGGCGCGTGGAGAACCAACTGGTCGACGTCGGCCGGCACCCTCGGGAACGAGAACCGGCCCAGCTCGTCACCGCTCGGAGAGGTCTCGGCGAATCCGGGACCCGTCAGCCTGGCCTCGAGGATCGGCTCGTGGCGACCACTGGCCCACATCGCCTGGCCATCGAGCCGGAGGTGCCCGTCCCCGGACGCCGCGAGGTCGAGGAACACGTCTCCGGCGTCACAGCGGAACGCCAGGTGAACCGTCCCCGGACCGATCCCGCCCGAGCGGACTCCCGCTGCAGCCAGGTCGCGACGACTGTCGAACCTGAGCGTCGCGAGGAGCTGACGGGCGAGCGCACCGCGAGGTGACCGCTGCTCGAACTGGCGGCGCAGGTAGTAACGGACACGGACCGGCGGCGCTTCGAGCGGAAGCTCTTCCGCCACCGCGCGAAAGGTGCGCAGCCACTCGACGATCGCCCCGGCTTCGGGGTCGCCGAAGGCGAGGAGGTCCTCGACCGTCGCCGAGGCCTCGCTATCGAGACGGCCGTCGACATAGTCGGCAAGGCTGGTGAACGAGGGTCGTGTGGTCATCTGAAGTCGTCTCCGATCATGCCCCGAAGTCGTTCGAGGCAGCGGCCGCGCAGCGGGCCGATCCCGCCGATCGACCTGCCCATCTGAGCGGCGATCTCCGCGTAGGAGGGCTCGTCCGCGTCGAGGTAGAGCTGGTGGATGAGAGTGCGGCACGGGTCTCCCAGCTGAGCGACCGCATCGTGCAGGGTGGCAAGGCTGGTCCAGACGTCGACCGGATCCTGCTGCTCCGTCTTGGCGTCGGCCGATGGGCCCCGGGTGCGCCGGTTGCGCTCGACCGTCCGCCACGCCGTGCGGCGTGCGACCGTCATCAGCCAGGACGCGAGGGCCGTGTCGTCCTTGAGCGAGCTCAGCGAGTGGAGGAGCGCGACGAACACTTCCTGGGTGACGTCGGCAGCGTCCTCGCGCTCGAGCCCGTTGCGAAGCGCCACCGAGAAGACCAACCGCTCGTAACGCTCCACGAGGGCATCCCACGCTTGCGCGTCTCCGGCACGGCAAGCGCGGAACAGCGCCCGGTCCGTCTCGTCGACGGCCGGATCGTCTGCTTGTCCGAACTGGTGCGCTGGAGCCGTACTTTTCTGCGCCCAAGTCGGGGTCATTGCCACCATGTCACTTCCCCCTGCGCGGACTGGAGCTGTCCGAGCCGATCACCGATCGTAACGCCATTCTGGTGCCACATCAGAGACTTGGAGAAAAATCTCCTGGCAAAAATCTTTTTTCGGACTATTCGGATCAAACGCGGGCCGACAGTCCACTTGTGGGGTGATCAGGTTGGCTGAGGGCCGGCTCGGGGGCGCTCACTCGATCTGATCACGGGCTCGTGGTGACTCATTGAGCACCGCTCCAACGGGCCCGCGGATGGCACATGGCACGGGGGTCGCCACAGAGGCGTGGCCGCTATCGGGGGACCGGCGGCCACGCCCGGTGCCGTTGTCCGAGGCGACACCTAGCCTGACTGAGTGACCGACGCCGCGCCTATGAGGCGCAGGTCAGTCACCGATGCCTGGCGGATGCGCGCCGGCGATGCTGCACGATCTCTGCTGAGGCGACCTGACAACCGGGCCCGGCCGACGAACGTCTCACTGGTGTCCCGGAAGGAGGACACCATGAAGCTTCCCCAGCACACCAAGCGCGTCGTCTGCGCCCTCACCACCGCTCTTGCCCTGACCACCGCGCCGGCCGCAGCCGCGGCACCCGCATCGGCGGCGTCGGCGTACTCCTGCGAGACGCAATGGGGATCGCTCGTGAAGCAGCGTGCCCCCTACACCAGCAAGCAGATCAGGGACGTCCGCGCCGGCCGGCACCACTGCTTCGACCGGTTGGTGATCGACCTGGGCGGCACGGGCAGAGGCCGGCTCGGCTACCAGGTCAGGTTCGTCACCACGGTCACGATGGACGGGTCCGGCGCCCCGGTCGCCCTCCGCGGCGGCGCCCAGCTGCGCGTGATCATCAAGGCACCCGCGTACGACGACAGCGGCAGCGCCACGTACGGGCCTGCGAGCTGGACAGAGCTCGTCGACGTCCGCGGCTACCGGACCTTCCGCCAGGTCTCCTGGGCCGGCACCCACGAGGGGCAGACCACGATCGGTCTCGGGGTGAGGGCCCGGCTCCCCATGCGCGTCTTCGTCCTGACTGACTCCGGCGGTCGATACCACCTGGTCGTCGACGTTGCCCACGCCTGGAGCTGACGCGGCTGTTGGTGACGCGCTGGCCGGGTGCGGCACCAGTCGGCTCATTCGCCTGCGCCGCGTCGTCCTGCCCGCCTAGTGTCCGCCTCAAACGAGAAGGGAATGCCATGCGCAGACTTATCGGAGCCTTCGCCGCGACTTCGGTCGCCGCAACCACCCTCGCGTTCGCCGCTCCCGCTGCGGACGCCACCGTCGGCTGCGTGACCCGAGGCGAGTTTCGCAACACCCGCGTCAACACAACCCTGCTGACGCTGGAGAACTTCTACGAGACCAACGGCCGGCTGGACAGCCAGGGCAGCGGCTACAAGAGCAAGTCCTACCGGGCGTGTTACGGCGGGTCTGAGGCGCGGGTCTACATCACGTATCGCCACCACCACGACGCGTGGCGGGTCGACAGCAAGTTCTACTCCCGCTTCCCGATCGACACCGACTAGTCGGTGGGCAGGCGTCGTACAGCCTCGACGACCTGCTTGCCCAGAGCGCCGGGCCCGCCGGCGACGGCGATCGTGGTCACGGGCCCAGATTACGCAGCGACCGACACCAGCAGGCCGCCCAGGGCGAAGGCCAGGATGCCGACCACCAGCGTCGAGGTCGCGATCGTGGGGATGAACCGCCGCCATCCGGAAGCCGCCTGCGCACCGTGGTAGCCGTGCGTCAGCGCATGACCCTTGCCCCGCCCGAGCAGCCACACGTTGACCGGGTACGCCGCGACGAACGCGGCGCTCAGCGCGATGACCAGGCCGACCCAGAACGTCGCGTTGACGAGGCCGGCGTCCATCGCGCCCGGGATCAGCGTCATCACGGTGTTGTCGACGAGCTCCATGATGGCGATGGACAACGTGTCCGCGGCGAGGACGACGCCGAGTGCGGCGCCGACGCCCAGCCCGGCCTTGAGAAGCGGCAGCGTCGAGAGCAGGTAGCCGAACAGGAACGCGAGCGAGACCGACAGGGCGATGGTCCAGCCGGTGGCCAACCCCGCTGCCGTACCGATGACCAGACCCAGGATCTCGCCGATGGCGCAACCGGTCAGGCAGTGCAGGGTCGCGCTGAGAGCGAGGGTTCGGGTGCCGACTGACGGGTGGCGGTGTGCATGGTCCATGACGGCGTGAACTGTACCCCCTGGGGTATATTCCTCCTTCCGGACGTAGCCGCTGTCGGCGTCCACCCCTAGCGTGGTTCACAGCTCCTCCGTTCGCGCCCGCCTGGTTGGGTAGTGAACACCGAGGGCGCAGTCAACGACGACGAACGAAGGTGCGCGCATGACCAGCACGACCGACCTGGGGCAGAGCTGGGACCCCAACACCCTCCGGAGCAGGTACGACGAGGTGCGCGCTTACACCGAGACGCTGGCCGCGCCGCTCTCCCCTGAGGACCAGACCGTCCAGTCGATGCCGGACGTCTCCCCCACCAAGTGGCACCGGGCGCACGTCACCTGGTTCTTCGAGACGTTCGTGCTCGCCGACAACGAGCCCGGATTCAGGCCGTTCCAGGACAAGTACTGGTTCCTCTTCAACAGCTACTACGAAGGGATCGGCCCGCGCTACAGCCGACCCGACCGCGGCCTGATCAGCCGGCCCGGCGCCCGCGACGTCGGTGTCTACCGCGGCAACGTCGACGACCGGATGCGCGACCTCCTCACCAGCGTCGACGACGGCACGCTCTCCAAGCTGGCGAGCACGATCGAGCTCGGTTTCCACCACGAGCAGCAGCACCAGGAACTGCTCCTCATGGACATCAAGCACGTCCTGTCCCGCAACCCGCTCCAGCCGGCTACGCCGGTGCTCCGTCCGAGACCGCCGCAGAGCGACGCGCTCGGCTGGGTCGAGGTCGACGGGGGGCTGGTCGAGGTCGGGCACGAGGCCAGTGCCGATGATGGGGGTGGCTTCTGCTTCGACAACGAGCTCCCGCGCCACGAGCAGTGGCTCCGGCCGTTCCGCATCGCCGACCGGCTGGTGACCAACGGCGAGTGGACGGAGTTCATGGCCGACGGCGGCTACCGGCGCCACGAGCTCTGGCTCTCCGACGGCTGGGGCAAGATTCAGACCGAGGGCTGGCAGGCGCCGTTCTACTGGACCGAGGTCGACGGCGTCTGGTTCGAGCACACGCTCCACGGGACCTGGCCGGTCAACCCGGGCCTGCCGGTGAGCCACGTCAGCTTCTACGAGGCCGAGGCCTACGCGACCTGGGCCGGCAAGCGGCTGCCCAGCGAGGCCGAGTGGGAGCACGCGGCGCGGAGCAACGACGTCGCAGGCAACCTCGCCAACACCACCAGCTGGCACCCCGAGGCCGCGAGCGTCGCGACCGGCGGCTTGCGGCAGATGTTCGGCGACTGTTGGGAGTGGACGTCGTCGGCCTACCACCCCTACCCCGGCTTCCGCCCGCCTGCCGGGGCGATCGGTGAGTACAACGGGAAGTTCATGAGCAACCAGATGGTTCTCAGAGGTGGATGCGCGTTGACGCCTGCGGGCCACGCGCGTGCGTCCTACCGCAACTTCTTCCCCCACCCATCCCGGTGGGCGCTCTCCGGCGTCCGCCTCGCCGACGACGGAGCCGCCGCATGACCGACGCGCAGCGCCAAGGGACCGAAGGTCGACGTACTTCTCCAGAGCAACTGGGCCGAGGCCGGCCTGGTGCAGGACGTACGACGAGGGCTCGGCTCCCAGCCCCGCACCCTCCCGCCCAAATGGCTCTACGACGACGCCGGCTCGCGCCTGTTCGACGAGATCACCCGGCTGCCGGAGTACTACCCCACCGAGTGCGAGCGGACCATCCTGCGGGTTGCAGCAGCCGACATCGCCGCGACCTCGCACGCGACCACCGTCGTCGAGCTCGGGAGCGGCACCAGCGACAAGACCCGGCTGCTGCTCGACGCGTTCGCCGATGCCGGGAGGCTCGAGCGGTTCGTGCCGGTGGACGTGTCGGAGGAGATCCTTCGCGAGGCAGCCGACATGCTGGCGGCGCGCTACCCCGAGACGTCGGTCGAGGCGGTGGTCGGCGACTTCACGCTGCACCTCGGCCACCTCTCCCGCTACCGGCACAAGCTGGTCGCCTTCCTCGGCGGCACCATCGGCAACCTCTACGTCGAGGAGCGCGGCGCCTTCCTCGGCGCACTCGCCGACTCGATGGACGAGGGTGACGAGCTGCTGCTCGGCACCGACCTGGTCAAGGACGCCGACCGGCTGATCAGCGCCTACGACGACCCGGGCGGGGTGACCGAGGCCTTCGTGAAGAACAGCCTCCGCGTGCTCAACCGCGAGCTCGGCGCCGACTTCGACGTCAACGCCTTCTCCTACGTCCCGTTCTGGGACCGGCGGATGCAGCGGATGGACCTCCGGCTGCGGGCCGAGATGCCGCAGCACGTCACCCTGCCCGGCGCCGACCTCGAGCTCGACCTGGCCTCCGGCGAGGAGATCCGGGTCGAGATCTCGACCAAGTTCACGCCAGCGCGGCTGGAGGCCGAGCTCGGCGCGGCCGGCCTCGAGATCACCCGGATCTGGACCGACCCCACCGACAGCTTCGCTCTCACACTGGCGCGGAAGCGCTAGCGAAGATCAGCCCGACGTTCTCCTCGGAGAAGAAGTCCACCGGCGACACCGCCCCGGAGACCACGCTGACGAACCCGTCCATCGACTCCTGGTTGCCTGGATCGGCGCCGAGCAGCTGCTGCAGCTCCGGGGGCGGCGGCTCGAGGGTCGCCATCTGCGCGGTGAACTCGTAGATCGGCATCGCCTTCGCGTCGCGCTCCTGGTGCCAGGCGCCCATCACGTCGTCGTAGGGCTTGCCGTCACTCAGCCAGGCGTCGATCGCGTCCGCGCAGCGCTCCGCGTCGAGGAAGGCGTCGGTGATGCCTTGCGCGGTGATCGGGTCCTTGTTGTAGCCGGCGTCGCCGACGAGCGCCCAACCGTCGCCGTACGGCTTGCGGAACCAGGACGGCACGGCGCCGCCGAGGAACGGCGCTTCCCGCTTGGCGTTCTTCACCCGCGCCGCAAACTCCGGCGCCAGCTCAAGGGTCTTGAGGAAGTTGCCCTCGACGTCGGCCTTGTAGGCCGCGGCCTCGGCGTACGGCCAGCCGGCGACGATGATCGTCAGCCCGTCGTGCGTCTCCGCCACACCGAACCCGCGGTCGGGTCGGATGTAGGTCTCCATCCCGTCCATGGGCAGGTCGCTGAAGTAGGAGTAGTAGCTGTACTGGAGGCGCGGCTTCTCGTTGTACTCCTCAGCGCCGACCGCCTTGGCGACATGGCTGTTGCGGCCGTCGGCGCCGATGACGATCCGGGCGCGATCCTCGCGGTCCCCACTGCGGATGCCGACGACCCGGCCGTCCTCGACCAACACCTCGTCGACGTGGTAGCCCTCGCGTACCTCGACGCCTGCCACGCGCGCGGCGTTCACGAGGATGTCGTCAAGGACGGTGCGGCGCGGGCAGTACGCCGCTCAGCGATGGTCTCCCCGACCCGGATCCACTGCTCGGCACGGCGTACGTCATGGGCGTGCTCGCACGCGGAGCACATCTGGCAGAAGATCTCCTCGATGACGGTGAACTCCTCCACCTCACCACCCGCGACGGCGGCCAGCGCCTCGTCGAGCATGGTCATGCCCTCCTCGACCCGATCGTGGTGAACCAGGCTCGCGCCGGCGTCCGAGGCATCCACCTTCCGATCATGCACCTACCGGGGCATGCGGTCGGTCAGTTGCAGGGAGCGCCTTCGCAGCACGGGCGGATCCAGCCGCAACCGTCACACCGCTCGTGCGACGTCTCCCAGCGCAGCATCGTGCCGCAGTTGGGGCACGGCTCTGTCAGGTCAGCCATGCGGCCCAGGTTAGGGACCGACAGCTACGGCGTGTCCTCGCCACGCCAGGTCACGCCCTCGCGGATCACCCGCGCCGGGCAGCCGCCGACGGCGGTGGCGGGCGGGACCTTCTGTCCCCGCACCATCGCCCGGGTCCCGACGACGGCGCCGTCGCCGATGTCGCAGTGCCCGGTCACGATGGCCTCCCGGCCGAGCCAGACGTGTCGGCCGAGCCGGATCCGAGCGCCGTACGGATTGATCCGGGCACCGGACGTGGCGTCCTCGAAACGGTGCATGTCGTCGGTCGCGACGTAGACGTTCGCCGCCCAGAGCTGATCGGCCTCGGCCACGATCGACCCGCCGTTGCGCGCGTCGATGATCGCGCACCGGGTAGCGATCACTTGGGCGTTGAGCACGATCGTCGAGTCCACCCCGCAGTAGATGTCGGTCGCCGTGAACGCGCTGCGCGGGCCCAGGAAGACGGTCGCACCGTTGCCACCGACCAGCAGCGAGGCCATGTTGTTGCACGGACTGGCGACGACCAGCAGCGCGTCCGAGAACGAGTACAACGCCATCGAGTCGATCAGCTTCCGCGGCAGGTCCGCGGCATCGACGTCGTCTCCCAGGTAGAGGGCGTTGCCCTGCTCGTGCCACCACTCCGGCAACGGACCGGCGACGCGCCGCAACGCGGTCGCCGCGAGGACGTCAGTGTCGACGCCGGCGGCGATCAGGCGGGCGCGGTGCTCATCGGTGAGCGCCGCCGCGCGAGTCCAGGGCATGGCCGCGATTGTGCACCATCCGACTCCCCCACATCGCCGAGTCGGCTCAAATCCAGTTGCGCCGAGTCGGCGTCGTACGACACCCCAGACGCGCCGACTCGGCTCAGAAGCCCGCTGTTGCTTCCCGCTTCTCCAGCGCGCCGGTGAGCAGCCCGACCAGCGCCTCGAGCTGCAGGTCGAAGCCGCCGTCGCCCTCCTCGACCTGGGCGTCCAGCGCGCGGGCGGCGAGGCCTGCCTTGCTACCGATCAGCTCCGCGACGCGGGTGTCGATGGTCTGGGTCGCGATCACCCGCCACGCGGTGACCGGCTCCGTCTGGCCGATCCGGTGCACCCGGTCGATCGCCTGGGTCTGCTCGGCATCGGTCCACGACAGCTCGGCCAGCACCAGGTTGGACGCCACCTGGAGGTTGATGCCAACGCCGGCAGCGGTCAGCGAGCAGACAATGATCTGCACCTCGGGGTCGTTGGTGAAGGAATCGATCGCCTTCTCCCGCGCGGACTTGGTCTGGTCGCCGCGGATCGAGACCGACCGGATCCCCCGCGAGGCGAAGGTCTCCTCGGCGGTGTCCATGACATCGATGTGCTTGGCGAAGAACACGACCTTGCCGGCGTTGCGCGCCAGCTGCGCGGCGTAGTCGGCGGCGAGCCCGGACTTGGCCTGGCCGATCCGGCGCAGCATGCCGAAGACGTTCTCGCCCGACTCGGTCGAGATGTCCTCGCGCTCCCACGTCGCGACCTGCCGCACCAGGTCGTGGTCGATGCCCTCGACCAGTGCCTGGTTGCGCCGCGTCTCCAGCGCACGGTCGTAGCGCTCGACCAGGCGACGGGCGAGGTCCTCCTCGGCCTTGCGGATCGAGCGCCCGGCCTCGCCCTCGAGCTCGACGGGTACGTCGGCGATCCGACGGGCCGGGATGTCGGCGGCCACGTCGACCTTGCGGCGACGGACGATGCCCATGTCGACGACGACCTGCCGGGCCGAGGGGTAGAACCCGCGATCGGCCGGCGTGAGGCCGGTGTCGTCGAGGTCGGCCATCAGCTCGGCGAGCGGCTTCTTGTCATCGATCCAGCCGAGGAACTGCCAGATCGCGCGGAAGTCCTCGATGTCGTTGATCAGCGGCGTGCCGGTCAGCGCCATCAGCAGCGGCCGCGGGACCCGCTTGCGGATCCGCTCGGCGAGCTCGAGCACGTTCTGCGAGCGCTGCGAGGACTTGTTCTTGATGTAGTGCGCCTCGTCGACGATCATCCCGCGGAACCCGTGCTGGCCGAGCCAGCCGAGGTGCCGGTCGAGGATCTCGTAGTTGACGATGAACACGTCGGCGAACCCGTCGACGTCGAGCGCGTCACCGTGCAGCACGGTCGCGCGGCGGCTCGGCGTCCACAGGTCGACCTCGCGTGCCCAGTTGGTCTTGACGACGTTCGGCACCGCGACCAGCAACGGGTAGGCATCGGCCACTTGCGCAGCGAGCAGCGCCTGCGCGGTCTTTCCGAGACCGGGCTCGTCGGCGAGCAGGAAGGTGCGGTGTCCTTCGGCTGCCGCCTCGACCATCCGCGTCTGGTGAGCCATCAGCTCGCGACCCGGAGGGAGCATGATCAACCCGGCGTCAGCGGAGTCCGGCAGGTCCATGCAGACCGGCGCCCCGGGGGTGGTGTCCTCGAACGAACGGAAGAGCGGGCCGAGCAGCTCCCAGGTCGCCAGCCGCCCGGTCGGCCTGCGGATCGGGGCGGCCGCGTCGAAGTCGGGCACCAGGAACGGGTTGGCCAGCTGGCGGGCGATCACCGACTGCGGGATCGAGCGCCGTTCGGCGAGCACGTCGGCGGGATCCATCCCGGGCTCGGGCTCCGGGTCCGGTACGTCGTACCCTGCCCGGCGCTGCAGCTCCCGCTTGAGCTCGTGCGCGGAGTCGGACACCTCGGCGTCCTCCGCGAGCAGGTCGAACAGTCGCGGGTCGCTGGCAGCGGTCTGGGCCAGGATCGTGGCGATCCCGTCGAGCCGCTTGAGCTCCTCGCCGCGTCGTGAGTCCGAGAGAGTGTCGTCGGCCCTCACCCGCAGCCGCTCCTCCCGAGCGAGCAGCGCCACCACCTGGAACCTCGTGCGTACGTCGGGCATCGCCGAGCGGCGCGCCACGGCGGCCTCCACCTCGCGGACGACGCGCGCCAGCACGGGAATGATCCCGGTCTCGTCGCGCCGAGCGGTCTTCGTCGTACCACCGCGGCGGTTCTGCGCAGGTCTGCGCTGGCTTCCTCGAGCCACTGATGTCCCTACCCTCGATGCCGACCGGTCGCCGGTCGGCGGATGATGACGCGGACTGCGGTCCGCAGGCCGCGGGCCGGGCACTCAGAGGGCCAGGTGTCCTACGGCGAGGCCAACGATAGCAACAACCTGACCTGATCGATGCCTTCCGGTCACTCCCGGGCGTCGAGCTCGGCGAGCAGCCGCTTCGGAGCGACCTGGCGGTAGGACGCGTCGACCAGCTCCGCCACCTCGGTCCAGTCGGTCGCTGGGCCGGCGAGGTCGATCGCACGGCCGCCGTAGGGGCCGTAGTAGGCCGGCACGAAGAACCGGTCGTCCTCCTCGAACGCGGGGAGGTCGACAGGGTCGGGCGAGAAGATCAGGGCACTCGGCACTTGGCGGTGGTCACCGGGACGCAACTTCTCGGATCCGCCGTAGACGGCGAAGATCTTGCCCGCGCGGAAGGTCGGGCGGCCGTGCGAGATCCGCTCCTCCACACCCGGGAGCGCCCGACAGATGTCCCGCAACCGCTGGAGCAACGGGTCGTCGTCGCCGAACATGACCGGGTGGGTCACTCGGCGACCGCCATGGTGGTGCCGAGGCTGACCATCATCAGGCCACCCGCGGCGCTCAGCCGGTCCAGTCGACGCGGCCGATGGGCGAACCAGTCGCGCGCCTTGCTCGCCACGAGCGCCCAGATGCTGTCGCTGGCGATCGCCATCGCGCCGAACACCAGGCCCAACACCGCGAGGGCGACGCCCGGACTGCCGGCCGACTCGTTCGTGAACTGCGGCAGGAAGGCCACGAAGAACACGATCGTCTTGGGGTTCGTCGCACCCACGATCATCCCGGTGCGGACCGAGCTGACCGCAGTCGCACGAACCGGGAGGTCGTCGGCCGCCCGTTCGAGTGCCTGTCGCGCGTCGCCGCGGTGGCGGATCGCCTGGATGCCGAGGTAGATGACATACCCGGCGCCGACGAGCTTGATGACGGTGTAGGCCGACGCTGACGCAGCGACCACCGCGCCGAGGCCGAGGGCCACCAGGAACACCTGGACCATGACCCCCAGTCCGTTGCCGATCACCGAGAGCAGCGCGTCGCGGCGGCCGACCGTCAGGGCCCGCCCGATGGTGAAGAGCAGGCTCGGACCCGGCACCTGGATGAAGAGGATCGAGGCGACGACAAAGGCGAGCCACTGGCTGGACGACGGCATGCAGCGATCATCCCAGGACGGGCCGAAAGGGCGCTACCGGATTGCGGTTTCGCGCCGTCAAGGCGCTTCGCCGGCGGCGATCTGCACCGCCAGGTAGTTCTCGACACCGACCCGGTCGATCGCGTCGAGCTGGCTCTCGAACCAGTCGGCGTGCTTCTCCTCGTCGCGGGCCATGTCCTCGAACACGGCGGCCGAGGCGTGGTCGCCGAGGTCGTGGCACTCCTTGGCCGACGCGTTGAACTGCGCCACCGCAACCTTCTCGCTCTCGAGCGCCAGCCGGAGCATCTCCTCGGCAGACTCTCCGACGGTGATCGCGCTGAGCTTCTGCACGTTCGGGTGGCCGTCGAACATGAGGATCCGGTTGATGATGTCGTCGGCGTCCTTCATCTCGTCGATCGACAGCTCGTAGAACACCTTGCCGAGCTTGGGGAGACCCCAGTTGTCGAGCATCCGGGCGTGCAGGAAGTAGGTGTTGGTGACGGTCAGCTCGAACGTCAGCGCGTCGTTGAACAGCTCGATGATCCGGGGACTAACTGGCTGCACCGTCTACCTCCAGGAGTGCTCGTTCGTGCTCCTGATGCTGGCACACCAGTGCCTTCACCGTGAAGATGCACGAACCGCAGTCCTGGGCGGCCCCCGTGGTCCGGCAGACAGCGCTGACGCTGCGAGCGCCATCGGCGAGGGCGGCGTCGACAGCACGGTCGGTGACGACCCGGCACTGGCAGACGATCACGCCGACTCCTGCGGTTGGTAAGGCTTGCCTGACTGAACTGAGGGTAACCTAAGCAACGGCGGTTGGGGAACGTGGCCCTCGTCACTGGCTGATCGAGAACGTGTTCTAGTGTCAGCTGTTGTGAGGACGTATGCCGTGACCGGCGCGGCCAGCGGCATGGGACGCGCGGTCACCGAGAAGCTGACCGCCGCCGGACACACGGTGATCGATGTCGACATCGTCGACGCGACCGTCCGGGCCGACCTGTCCACACCCGCGGGCCGCCTCGACGCTGCGGCGGCGGTACTCGAACGGTGCGGCGGGCGGCTCGACGGGGCGGTGATGGCCGCCGGGCTCGGCCCCGCGCCGGACCGGGAGCGGCCGCGTCTCATCGCCGAGGTCAACTACTTCGGCGTCGTCGAGCTGCTCGAGGCCTGGCGCCCGGCCCTCGCCGCGACCGATGCGGCGAAGGTCGTCGTGTTCGCCAGCAATTCGAGCACGACGGTGCCGATGGTGCCCGGCCGGGCGATCCGCGGGTTCCTCGACGGTGACATCGACCGGGTCCTCGGGACGCTCCGGATCTTCGGCAAGCAGGCCCCGACCTTCGCGTACGCCGCCAGCAAGATCGCGATCAGCCGGTGGGTGCGGCGTACGGCCGTCACGCCGGAGTGGGCGGGTGCCGGGATCCGGCTCAACGCGATCGCGCCGGGCGCCGTACTCACTCCCCTGCTGGAGAAGCAGCTCGCGACGCCGGCGGAGGCCAAGCAGATCAAGCGGTTCCCGGTGCCGATCGGCGGCTTCGGCGACGCGGGCCACCTCGCCGACTGGGTGGTGTTCATGTTGTCCGACGCCGCCGCGTTCCTCTGCGGCAGCGTGGTTTTCGTGGACGGCGGCTCGGACGCCTGGTTCCGCGCCGACGACTGGCCGCGCGGCGTGCCGGCACGGCGGCTGCGGAGCTACCTCAGGCGGACGCGGGAATTCCGTCGATGACGTCCTCGCGGAACCGGCGGATGCCGGCGACCTTCTGGTCGATGGTGGCGTCCGGGCCGTAGTAGTACATCCACGGCATCGTCATCACCAGGGTGACGCCACCGGCGGCCGCGCGGGCGAACTCGGCGGAGGTCACCGCGTCGGTGAGCGCAACCACGACGTCGTACGGCGCCGCCGGGTCGCGCCCGGCCTCGGCCCGCAGGGCGGCCAGCTGCGCCGCGGTCGCGATCGCCTGGTCGACCGTGGAGACGTCGCTCACCCAGCCGTCGTTGCGGGCGGCGCGCCGGAGCGCCGGCTCGGAGATCCCGCCGACCCAGATCGGGATCGGGCCCGGTGGCTCGGGCTTCATCACCAGTCGCTCGCACGAGTAGAACTCGCCGTCGAACTCGGTCCAACCCGGTCGCCAGAGGTCCTTCATCAGCGCCAGCGCCTCGTCCGTACGCCGGCCGCGGGTGCCGAAGTCCTGCTCCAGCAGGTCGAACTCCTCCCGGCACCACCCGACGCCGACGCCGAGGGAGACTCGCCCGCCGGAGAGTGCGGCCGCCGTACCCACGGCCTTGGCGACCACGAACGGGTTGCGCATCGCGGCGACGTAGATCGAGGTGAAGAACTCCAGCCGGGTGGTCACCTGCGAGAGGGCTCCGACCGTGACCCAGGGGTCCGGCCAGTCCACGTCGGGTGACCACCGGCGATTGCCGCTCGCCTGGTAGGGGTAGGGCGTCGCGAGCGTCTCCAGGTCGACGACGTGGTCGGCCACGCTGAGCGCCCGGTAGCCGTGCTCCTCCGCGGCCCGGGCGAGGGTGACGAGGTCGCCGATCGGCTGGTAGGCGGTCACGACTGCGAAGTCCACGGGAACAAGGTAGAACATGTTCTATGCCTGCCCGTCAGTTTGCCCGCCTGCTCGCGCCAGGGCGGATCGGCACGATGGCGGTCCGGAACCGGATCGTGATGTCACCGATGGAGACGATGTACGGCACGCCGGAGGGGCACCCGTCAGACCGGACGATCGCATACTTCGCGGCCCGCGCCGCCGGTGGGGTCGGCCTGATCACCGTTGGTGCGACGGGCGTCGACCCGCTGCATCCGGAGACGCCGGGCGGGCTGCAGATCGGGACTCCTGACTCGGTGCCCGCCCATCGCCGACTGGTCGAGGCGGTGCACGCGCACGGCGCCAAGATCCAGCCGCAGATCGTCCACGCCGGCCCGGACGGCCTCGGCCCCGAGATGCACGGGGTCACCTCGCTCGGGCCGTCCGTGATCCCGTCGTACCTCACCGGCCGGCCGTCGGTCGAGGCGACGAAGGAGCAGATCGCGGCGATCCTCGACCAGTTCCGGGCGGCGGCGGCGCGGGTCCGCGAGGCAGGGTACGACGGACTCGAGCTGCATGCCGCGCACGGCTATATGTTCCTCGGCTCCTTCCTCTCCCCGCAGCGCAACCGCCGCGGGGACCGCTACCGCGGGACCTCCGCCGAGGGACGGATCCGGGTCGTGCTCGAGGCGCTGTCCGCGATCCGGAGCGAGGTTGGCGACGGCTTCCCGATCACCCTCCGGATCTCCGGCTACGAGCGGGTCGCGGCCGGCCGGCCGGTCCACGACACGGCAGCGATCGCGCCGCTGCTGGTGGAGGGCGGCGTCGACGCGTTCCACGTGAGCGGCGGCGTGATCGACCGGCTGGTGACCGGCATGGTCAATGCCGCCGATGCGGGCGACGGGCTCAACGTCGGAGCTGCGGCCGCGGTCAAGGAGGCGGTCGACGTGCCGGTCATCGCGGTGGGCCGGCTCCACGACCCGGTGCTGGCGGAGTCGGTCCTCGCCGACGGGCGGGCCGACTTCGTGGCGATGGGTCGCCCGCTGCTGGCCGACCCGGATCTGCCGAGGAAGCTGATGGCGGGCGAGCCCGAGCAGGTGCGGCGGTGCATCTCGTGCGAGAACTGCATCGACACCCTCGAGGAGAAGCTCGCGACCGAGTGCGCGATCAACGCGTTCACCGGCCACGAGACCGACCGCGAGCTGCGGCCGACCAGTGCACCGCACCGGGTGCTGGTCGTCGGTGGCGGTCCGGCCGGCCTGGAGGCGGCTCGCCTCGCCGCCCTGGCTGGGCACGACGTGGTCCTGATGGAGCGCAGCAAGCGCGTCGGGGGCTCGCTCGTCGCCGCCTCCGCGGTCCATGCCGAGAACCGGCCCTACCTCGACTGGCTCCTGGCGGAGGTCGAGCGGTCCAGCGTCGTCGTACGGACCGAGGCCGAGGCCACGACGGACACGGTCGCCGCCGCCAGGCCGAGCGTGGTCGTGGTCGCGACTGGCGGCGCGGTGGTCTTCCCGGCCGTCGCGGGCGACGACCTCCCGCACGTGAGCAAGGGGCTCGAACCCGACCGACTTCCCGCTGGACGGCGAGTAGTGGTCGTCGGAGGCCGGCTGGCGGCGGTGGAGTACGCCGAGATGCTGGCCGCGCAGGGTCGGCTGGTCGCGCTGCTCGAACCGGGACCGGAGATCGGCGCCGAGTTCGGCCTCAAGCGACGCACCGAGCACTTCGACCGGATCGACCGGCTGGGAATCACCGTCCACGTCGGCTGCGTGGTCGACGAGATCACGCCGGACTCGGTCCGGTACACGCCGGCACACGGCACCAGCCGCGCGCTGCCCGCCGACGCCGTCGTGCTCGCCGGCACCGTCGTCCCCGACCTCCGCCTCGGCGACGCGATCACGGCCCGACTGCCCGGCACTCCCGTGCACGCCATCGGCGACGCCGCGGCCGGGCTCGGGCTGATCCGCGGCGCGGCCGCCTCCGCCGCCGAGGCCGTGCGCGGGATCAACGAGACGTAGGCGACGGCCGGAGCCGGCGCCCCCTCTCGTGGCTCAGGAAGAGGGCGGCCGCCCGAAGCGAACGGCGTCCCGCACCTCGGCCGGCACCTCACGGACGAGCTCCGCGTCAGGGCGGGCGCCCAACGCGTCGTTGACCGTCGAGAACGCGATGCGGAGCGCGACGTAGCCCGTGATGGCGAACACCTGGTCCTGGTCGAAACCCGCCACCCGCAGATCCTGCACGTCCGACAGCGTGATGCCGTTGGGGTCGCGGGTGACCTGCCGCGCCCAGCCGGCCAGCGCTCGCTCGGCGTCCGTCAGTCCTTCGTCGGTGCCGGTCAGGACGGCGCCCGCGACACCGGGATCAGCGGCGTCGGCGAGCTTGCCGCCCCAGGCCAGCGAGCAGTACGAGTCGCCGAACGTCGAGGCGGCGGCCGCCACCAGGATGCCGCGCTGTCTCATGGTGAGCCGACCCAGCCTGGTGAACGCTCCGAGGAGCTCGAACAGCTGCTCGTTCAGCTCGGGACGTCGGCTCCAGAGGCGGGTCGCGTTCATGACGTAACCGAGCGTCGCGCGGTCGTCGTCGTGGAGCTTGCGCGCCGCCTCCGTCGCGAGCGGCTCGTCGAGGAACCCGTGCGGCGCCGTCTCGGCCGCCGGCTTCCGGGCGACGTACCCGGTGACGAGGATCTCGGCCCTCAGCGGCAGCCCGTCCCGCTCCCGCTCGGCGGCCAGGGCGACGGCGTACTCGTGGAAGCGGTCCTCGCCGACCTGCTTGATCGCTTCGTATGCCGGGCCGGTCGAGGCGAGCGCTCGCGCGTACGCCTCGGGGTCTGGGAACTCCCACGCGAAGGGAATGTCGACGCGCCGTACGTCGACGAAGCCCCACTGGTCGAGCAAATCCTCCCCTGCTCCCGGCCGACCGAGCCGGACCATCGCCGCCTGGTTGGCGACCTTGTCCTCCTCGGCGAGGGTGAACGGTCGAAGGGCCCAGGCTCCGGACGACGCCTTGATGTGACCCCAGACGGTCAGCCCGAAGCGACCTCCGGGCCGCAGCACGCGGAGGACCTCCGCAACCGCGTCGGGCGTGGTGCCCCAGATCCCCCGGAAGCTGGTGACGACATCGAAGGTGTCGTCGCCCCAGGGAAGCGCGTGCATGTCGCCGACCCGGAGGTGCGGTCGCCGTGGCGCAGACGGGTCGAAGGCGGTCCGGGAGTCCGCGCCGGGGTCCTGGTCCCGGCCGAGAACGAGACCGCAGTCGCGCGACATCGCCCGGTCACCGGCGATGCTCGTGGAGCGGACGACTCCGGGTGGTCGCGGCTCGCGGACCGAGTGCTCGGCAGTCTCGACGGGCTGCCGGCACATCACCTCCGGTCGCGAGACCGACTTCCCACCGGGCCACGTCAGCCACCTCATCGGCAAGACTGAGCAGCTCCCCGTGCAGCCCGGGAACGGCCGCCTCGTGCTCGGGCTTCATCAGCACGCTGCGCAGGATCCGTCCCGTCGGCACGTCGATCTCGAGGTCGTGACCGCGAGCGGCCAGCGACGCGCCGTCGACGGAGTACGTCGCCAGGTGCAGCGACTCCGCCGGCGGGCGTGCCATCCCGTCGGTCAGAGCCGCCGCACTCACGGCGTCGACCTCGGACAGCCGCTGCCGGGCCGGGAAGTAGGTGACGATGTCGAGCTGCGGCGGCTGGTAGAGCCGCAGCTCGTCGCTCGCCTCGATCCGGGCCGCCCAGTCCAAGGCGGCCTTCCTGCCCGGCCGCAGCACCGCTCCGAGGCCGTCCGCGGTCAGCGGCAGCAGCCGCAGGGTCAGCCACAGTGCGGCGGCTGCCGCGCCAGCACGAGAGCACTCGATCGAGATCTCGCCGAGGTGCAGGTCGTCCGAGGTGAAGTAGGTGTACGGCGAGTCGTGCAGGTAGTGCTGCGCCACGCCGGCGTCGCGGAACAGCACGGCGCCGCAGCCGTAGGGCTGCAACCCGTGCTTGTGCGGATCGAGCACCACCGAGTCGCAGTCGGCGATGGCGAGGTACGGCGGCGCCGCGACCCCACCGGGCTCGTCGTCGGCGATCAGCCGGAAGAAGCCGCCGTACGCCGCGTCGACGTGCACCCGGACGCCGTGCCGGCGCGCGATCGGGAGGATCTCGTGCACGGGATCGACCGCACCCAGACCGGTCGTGCCGGTGGTGGCGACGACGGTGCCGACCCGGCCCTGGCCGAGCAAGGCGTCGAGCGCGTCGAGGTCCATGGTCCCGTCGGACGTCGTGGCGACGGCGACCGCCTCGATGCCGAGCAGGTGCGCCATCCGTGCGTGCGTGTAGTGCGCGTCGGCACTGTGCGCGATCGCCTTGCCGGGGTGGGTCGACCGGGCGACGAACAGCGCCTCGAGGTTGGCGATCGTCCCGCTGCTCGTGAGGTGGCCGAGGTGCCCCGGCGCCTCCGGGAACCCGAACATCGCGGCCAGCTCCTTGACGACTTCCTTCTCCATCACGGCGGTCGCCGGCCCGCCGTCGAGCGCGTGGTTGTTGGGATTGACCAGCATCGCGGTGAGGTAGCCGATCACCGCGGCGGGGTGCGGCGGCTTGAGCATCTGTGCGGCGTAGCGCGGGTGCTGGAAGGGGTAGTTGTCGCGCAGCCGACGCCGCAGCTCGGCGGCGGCGGTCTCGAGCTCGGCGAGCGGTACGTGCTGGGACGGGTGGGTCGCGACGTCGCCGTACTCCCCCATCCACGCTGCCATCTCGGCGACCGCCCTCTGCAGCTGCTCGCCGAGCTCGGTGGCGCCGGCGGGCATCGGCCGGAGGCCGGGATGGTCGGGCATGCGGAAACCTTAGACGGCCTCCGGGATGCACCCGCGCCGAGAAAACGACGTCCCGCACCGGTAGGTCGACTTACCCACTAACTATGGTTGTATTTCGCCATCGACACCAAGGCAGACGTCATCCCGCTCGGTGCGGCCACCCGGGCGTGGTTCGCCATCTCCCTGCAGACCTTCGGCGGCCCGGCCGGCCAGATCGCGGTCATGCAGCACAAGCTGGTCGACGAGAAGCGGTGGATCGGTCAGCAGCGGTTCCTGCACGCCCTGAACTACTGCACCCTGCTCCCCGGGCCCGAGGCGCAGCAGCTCGCGATCTACACCGGCTGGCTCCTCAACGGCACCCGCGGCGGTCTGATCGCGGGTTCGCTGTTCGTGCTGCCCGGCGTGGTCGCGCTGCTGGTGCTCTCGGCGATCTACGTGCGGTTCGGCAGCACCGGGCTGGTCACGGCGCTGTTCGCCGGCGTCGCCCCGGCCGTCATCGCGATCGTCGTGCAGGCGGTCCGACGGATCGCGCCGCGCGCCCTCGACCACACGGCGCTGGTGGCGATCGCGGTCGGCGCGTTCGTGGCGCTCACGCTGTTCGCCGTGCCGTTCCCGCTGGTCGTGCTCGGCGCGGGGGTGGTCGGCTGGGCGCTGGGCCGCGCGATTCCTTCCTTCGCCCGGGGCTCCGGCCACGGCGACACGAACGACGACGGCCCGGCACCGCTGATCAGCGACGCAGCGCTCCATCATGAGCTGCCGTCGAAGCGCCGTTCGCTCGGCATCGTGGCGCTCGGCGTACTCCTGTGGTTCGCGCCGGTGCTCGGGTTCGCGGCGTTCGTGTCGTCGACCGACGTGTTCGTCGACCAGGGCCTGTTCTTCTCCGGTGCCGCCGTCGTCACGTTCGGCGGCGCCTACGCCGTCCTGTCGTACGTGGCCCAGCAGGCGGTCAGCGTCTACGGCTGGCTCGCTCCCGGGGAGATGGTCCGCGGGCTCGCGCTCGCCGAGACCACGCCGGGGCCGCTGATCATGGTCGTGCAGTTCGTCGCGTTCGTCGGCGCCTACCGCAGTCCCGGCAGCTTCGACCCCTGGGTCGCGGCCGTGCTCGCCTCCCTGCTCGTCACGTGGGTCACCTTCGTGCCGTGCTTCCTGTTCGTGCTGCTCGGTGCGCCGTACGTCGAGCGGCTCCGGCACAACCAGCACCTGACGTCGGCGCTCACCGGCGTCACCGCCGCCGTGGTCGGCGTGATCGCCAACCTGGCCGTCTTCTTCGCGCTGCACACGCTCTTCGACGACAGTCGGGAGATCGATGCCGGACCGATCCAACTCGACCTGCCGGTGCTCTCCGAGTGGGACCCGGTGGCGTTCGCGATCACCGGCGTCGCGCTGGTCATGATGTCCTGGCGCGGCTGGGGACCGATGCGCACGCTCGGCCTGTGCGCCCTGCTGGGGCTCGGGGTCTTCGCGGTCGAGCTGTCTGTCTGACCCGGTCCACGGAGTGGGTGCCGTTCCATCGTGACAGTGCAACTGTCATAGTTCAGCCCATGCAGCCGCCGACGCTAGTGGACGCGGGCCAGGTCACCCTGGCCTACGAGACGTTCGGGTCGCCCGACGACCCCGCCCTCGTGCTCGTGATGGGCGTGGCCTCCCAGATGCTCGCCTGGCCCGAAGGGTTCTGCCAGGGTCTCGCCGACGAGGGCTTTCACGTGATCCGGTTCGACAACCGGGACATCGGGCTCTCCACCCATCTGGACGACGCCGGCGTGCCCGACCTGCCGGCGCTGCTGGGCGGTGGGGCCGGCAGCGCGCCGTACCTGCTGGCCGACATGGCCGCCGACACCGTCGGCCTCCTCGACGCGCTCGGCCTCGACCGGGTGCACATGGTCGGGCTCTCGATGGGCGGGATGATCGCCCAGGAGGTCGCGATCCGCCACGGCGACCGGCTCGCCAGCCTGACGTCGCTCATGTCCACCCCCGCGGCCCACATCGGCAGGCCTACGCCGGAGGCCGCGGCAACCCTGATGTGGCCGTCGCCGAAGACTGAGTCCGAGGCCGTCGACCTCACGCTCAACGTCTATCGCGTGGTCGGATCGCCCGCCTACCGGAGCAACGTGGAGTGGCTCCGCGCGATGGGCGCCGAGGCGTTCCGGCGCAGCCGCAAGTCGGCCGGCAAGGTCCGCCAGTTCGGGGCGATCTTCGTCTCGCCGGACCGGCGGCCCGGCCTCGCGGCGGTGACCGTCCCCACGCTGGTGCTCCATGGTGAGGAGGATCCGCTGATCCAGGTCGAGGGTGGCCACGAGACGGCTGCGGCCGTGCCCGGTTCCCGCCTGGTCACCTACCCCGGCATGGGACACGACCTGCCGGAGGAGCTCTGGCCGACGCTCATCGGCGAGATCACCGCGCACGCGCGACGTGCCGCCAAAGACGAAGGGCGAGAAGCATGAAGACCCCGGAAGAGCTCACCCGCGACCAACACGCCGTCATCCCCATCCTGGCGGCGATGGGCACCCGCGTGATCGAGGCCGGCGACGGCAAGGGAGTCGTCGAGCTGCCGGCGGGGCCCAATGGCAACCACTTCGGTGCGCTCTACGCCGGTTCGCTCTTCACCGCAGCCGAGGTGCTCGGTGGCCTGATCCCCGGGACGACCTTCGACTTCGAGGGTGAGCTGGCCGGGTTCGTCCCGCTGGTGAAGTCCGTGGAGATCCGGTTCCTCCGTCCGGCGCTCGGCGACGTACAGGCCCGGGCGGAGCTCGCACCCGAGGACCGCGAGCGGATCCCGCGCGAGGCGCTCGCGAACGGGAAGTCCGAGTTTGTCCTGGAGGCCGAGATCGTCGACGCGGACGGCACCGTGGTGGCGGCGACCCGCGGCGTCTACCAGGTACGCCGCTTCGGCTGACCCCGGACCTCAGGCAGCGTCGGTGGCGAACGCCGGCTGACCGGAGCGTTGCGCCTCGTGCCGGGCGGCGAGGGCCATCCGGTGCGCGTGGGACCGCTCCTTGACCGCGGCGAACCGGGCCACGACCCGATCGTGCTTGTTGGCGCCGAACTGGTCGGCGATCCAGCCCACGGTCACGCCCAGGATCGGGATCCAGACCGGCAGCAGCATGAAGCCGAACAGGGGGACAAAGACACTGAGTGCGTCGCTCATGCCGACGAGTCTCCGATCCGGGGGCACTCCGTCGCTCGTCTCGTCCCACCAAGATCTGCCGGGATGGTTGGGCCTTTGCACAACGGAGCGCTCAGAGTCCGAGGTGGCCGAGACCGTCCCACATGAGGGCCATCCCCGCCTCGATGACCGCCTCCCGGGAGATCCGCGACCGGCCGCCCCACCAATGCGCGGCCTGCGTGAGCGCGCCCATCAGCATCTGCACGACGAGATCGAGGTGGACGTCGTCCGCGGTCAGCCCGAGCCGCTCGATGTCGGGGGTCAGCAGGTCGACCACCCGGGTCGACCGCTCGGCCCAGGCCTGCTGCCAGGCCGCCTCCGCCTCGGCGTCCCCGTGCGTCGTGTTGACGTTGAGCAGCTGCCAGGCCGTCGGGTGGTCCTCGGCGAACGCGAGCACGGCGTCCATCGTGGAGCGCATCCGCTCCCGGGGCGAGCCGTCCGACACGATCCTGGTCTCGAGGTGCCCGAGGAACAGGGCACCCTGCTCGCCGAGGACGGCGACGTAGAGGTCCTTCTTCGACGCGAAGTGGTCGTAGACCACCGCCCGGGTGACGCCGCTGGCGTCGGCGATGTCGGCCATGCTAGCCGCCGTGTAGCCGGTCCGGGCGAAGACCTGGAGCCCGCCCCCGATGACCAGGGCGCGGCGGGCCGGCGCCCGCAGGCGCCGTCGAGGGCCCGTGTCCGGGGTGGCGGAGGTGGCCATCACCGCATGCTAGTGCCGAGCCTCCGGGGAGGGCAGTGACCCGCGCCGCCGGCGGGCGCGCCGTTGCTCGTGCGGGTTACGGATACTCGCTGCCCAGGAGGGGCACCAGGTACGTCGTCGCGAACCCGCGCGTCGCGGCGTCGTCGTGCATCGGGATCCGGCCCTCCGGGGCCAGGACCAGGCTGAGCGCCAGCCGGGCCTGGATCTCGGCCACGATGTCGGCGTCGACCGACAGGTAGCGGCCCTGCGTCTGCACGTCGCGGATCCAGTCCGCGATGTAGTCACGGACCAGGACCATGATCTGGTCCACGAGCTCGCCGGGAGGCACTGACTCACCGTCGTAGTCGCTGTCGCCGCGAAGCAGCCGGACCAGCAAGGGACGGTCCGCGACCGCGTGCGCGAACGCCGTGAAGCCCGCCGCAGCCTGCCCCTCGATCGTCGCCTCGTCGGCAATCGCCCGGTCCACCTCGGCCACGACCTCGACCGCCTCGCGCAGCAGCATCGCCCGCACCAGCTGGACCTTCCGCGGGAAGCGGCGGTAGACGGTGGCGACACCGAGTCCCGCGGTCTCGGCGATCTGGTTCATGGTCGTCCGGCGGAGGCCGCCGTGCGACAGCGCGTCGTAGGCCGCGTCGAGGATCCGCACCGTGGTCGCGTCGCCGAAATCGCCCACGGCAACGCTCGCGTCGCTGCTGAAGGCCAGGTCCATGTCGCAAACCCTAGCCGCGAAGGGAGCCCGGTGATAGATTCTTGAGTAGTTTCTATCACTAGAGATTCAACCTCAGCCTGAAGGTCGTCCTGTGTCTGCATCCGTCCAGCAGTTGCGGGCGCTCTCGCGGATGCTGACCGAAGGACACGCAGACCACCTAGGAACGCTTCGCGCGCCTCGTCTACCGACCCTTTCCACCCGCCCCGCCGTCGTACTGGAGGAAATCATGAGCAACCGACTGGCCGGCCGCGTCATCGCGATCACCGGCGCCGGACGAGGCATCGGCGCGGCTACGGCGCTGGCGCTCACCAAGGAGGGCGCGCGGGTCGCGATCGGGGACGTCGATCTCGACATCGCCAAGGCCACCGCGGAGCGGATCGGCGGCGAGACCCTCGCCCTCCCCCTGGACGTGACCTCGACCGAGAGCGTCGCCGACTTCATGGACACCGTCGAGTCGACCCTCGGCCCGATCGACGTCTACATCAACAACGCCGGCGTGATGCCGCTCTCGGGCCTGCTCGACGAGGATGACGCCACCATCGACCGGATCTTCGCCATCAACACCCGGGCGATGATCCACGGCACCCGCGAGGCCGCCCGCCGGATGCTCCCGCGCGGGCGCGGTCATATCGTCAACGTCGCGTCGACTGCCGGAAAGGCCGGTATCGCCGGCAGCGCGACCTACTCGGCGTCGAAGGCAGCGGTCATCCAGTACACCGAGGGCGCGTACGCCGAGCTGCACCCACGAGGTCTCGACTTCTCGGTCGTGATGCCCGGGATCACCCGCACCGAGCTGACCGCCGGTGTCGAGGACATGCCTGCCTTCCGGGCGATCACCCCCGAGTCGGTGGCCGACGCGATCGTCGCCGCCGTGGTGAAGCCGAGGTTCGAGGTCTACGTCCCGCGCTCGGCTCGCCCGCTCATGAACGTCACCCGGCTGTTGCCGTTCGGCGCCAGCCAGTGGATCGGCAAGAAGATGGGCGCCGACCACGTGTTCATGGACGCGCTGGACAAGCCGGAGCGATCGTCGTACGAAGCCCGCGCCACGGGGAAGGACCCTTCATGAAGAAGCCCACGTTGCTCCACTTCCCCGGCGACCGGCTGCTGTCGGCTGCCGGCGATCGCATCGGCACGTCGCCGGTCGCACTGGCCGAGCCGCCGCCCGGGACCGACCTGAAGCCGGTCATGGGCGAGCTCGGCCTGCCGGTCGTCGGCAAGACGCTGGAGATGATCCGCGACGGCTGGGACTCGTCCCCCGTGATGCACGAGAAGTACGGCGACGTGTTCTGGATCCGCGCGTTCGGCACCAAGGTCGCGATCGCGATCGGCCCGGACGCCGTGCAGGAGGTGCTCCAGAACAAGGGCAAGGTCTGGTCGCAGTCCGGGTGGGAGTACTTCATCGGCCCGTTCTTCACCCGCGGCCTGATGCTGCTCGACGGGCAGGAGCACCTGCTGCACCGGCGGATCATGCAGGAGGCGTTCACCCGCCCCCGGCTCGAGGCCTACCAGGGCCGGATCGAGGGGATCATCGACCGCACCGTCCCGACCTGGCCCACGGACGAGCCGATGCTGATGTACCCCGCGGTCAAGTCGCTGTCGCTGGACGTGGCGACCGAGATCTTCATGGGCACCGAGCCGAACGACGAGACACACGGACTCACCCAGGCGTTCATCGACGCAGTGCGGGCCGGCACCGGCCTGATCCGCGCCCAGGTGCCCCTCCTCAAGACCCGGTGGAACAAGGGGCTCGAGGGTCGCAAGGTGCTCGACGCCTACTTCCGCGCCCAGATCCCGGCCAAGCGGGCATCGAACGACGACGACCTGTTCGCCGCGCTCTGCCACGTCGAGACCGACGACGGCATGAAGTTCACCGACGACGACATCGTCAGCCACATGATCTTCCTGATGATGGCGGCTCACGACACGTCCACGATCACCGCGACCGGGATGACCTACTACTTCGCGAAGCACCCGGAGTGGCAGGACAAGGCCCGCGCCGAGTCCCTCGCCCTGGGGACCGCGACCCCGACGATCGACGAGCTCAACAGCCTGGAGACCCTGGACCTGGTGTTCAAGGAGACGATGCGGCTGGTCGCCCCCGTGCCGGCGCTGGTGCGGCGGGCCGCCGAGGACACCGAGCTCGCGGGCCGCTTCATCCCGAAGGACACCATCGTCGTCGTCGCCCCCGGCGCGGTCCACACCATCGGGGACCACTGGGTCAACGTCGGCGAGTTCGACCCGATGCGGTACGCCGACGGCCGCACCGAGCACAAGACGCACCGGTTCGGCTATGTGCCGTTCGGCGGGGGTGCGCACAAATGCATCGGCATGGCCTTCGGCACCAACGAGGTCAAGGCGCTGCTGCACACGATGCTGACGACGTTCGAGTTCGAGATCCCGGCCGACTACGAGATCGAGTGGGACCACACCTCGCTGGTGATGCCCACCGACGACTTCCCCGTCACCTTGCGGCCGCTGGTCGTCTAGCCCCGGAGCGAGCGGTTGATCACCTGGTTGGAGGCGCGCTGGAAGCCCGACACCACGGCCTCCAGGGTGAGCTCGCGCAGCCGGACGATAGCGGCCTGGAACGCGGCCGCTTCCTCCGACGTGTGGCGATCGCGGGCGCGATAGGGACCGATCACCTGCCGGGCGAAGATGTCGGTGAGCTCCTCGGCCAACGCCTCGGTGTGCCGCTTGATCGCGAAACCCGCGGCCGTGATCCCGTCTGCGCTGATGTCGAGCTCGAGCACCTTCACCGCTGCGTCGAAACCCGGCTGCAGCCCGAACTCCTCGCCGTCGATGTCGATCACGCCGATCGCCAGCAGCACCTCGATCGTCCTCTCGTCGAGCGGACGGCCGGCCCGATCGTCGAGGTCGGACCGACTCACGCGTTCGGGCGGCTGCGGCGACCAGGTGGTCAGGGCCAGCCGGTGGACGGCGAGCTCGTCGGCGTCACCGTCGGGAGGGATCCGGGCCAGGTAGTCCTCGATCGACGTGAGGCTCAGCCCGTGGTCCTGCAGGGCGCGGACCAGCTTGAGCCGCGCGACGTGGATGTCGGAGTAGTAGGCCAGCCGGCCGCGTCGCTCCGGCGGTGGCACCAGGCCGAGACCGGCGTAGTAGCGGACCGTCCGGACCGTCATGCCCGTCGCGGCCGCCAGCTCGTCGACAGTCAGCCCAGCCCTCCGGTCAGCCATCTGGTCAGCCATCTGGTCAGCCGTCTGGTCAGCCATCTGGTCAGGCTGGTCGGACTCGGTCTCGATCGACACCGATCTCACCCCGCTCGTTCGCGTCACACCTGGTTGCATTGTGACAGTTGTACTGTCACAGTAGTTGCCAGAACCGACTGTCGCAATCGCGGCGCACTCTACGACAAGGACTCACCCACATGCGCGAGCTCTTCCTTCCTGAGCACGAGGACTTCCGCGACGTCGCGCGGACCTTCTTCGCCAAGGAGGTCACCCCCAACAACGAGCAGTGGGACCGCGACGGGATCGTCCCGCGCGACCTGTGGCTGAGGGCCGGCGAGGCAGGTCTGCTGTGCTTCGACGTGCCGGAGGAGTACGGCGGCCCGGGCATCGACGACTTCCGGTTCAACGTGGTCCTCTCCGAGGAGCAGACCAGGGCCGGCGCGAACGGACCGGGCTTCTCGGTGCACACCGACATCATCGTCCCCTACCTCATCTCACTCGGGACCGAGGAGCAGAAGCAGCGCTGGCTTCCGGGCTGCGTCACCGGCGAGACGATCACTGCGATCGCGATGACCGAGCCGGGTGCCGGCTCCGACCTGCAGGGCGTCCGCACGACCGCGGTCGACCAGGGCGACCACTACCTGCTCAACGGGTCCAAGACCTTCATCAGCAACGGCATCAATGCCGACCTGGTGATCGTCGTGGCGCGGACCAACCCCGACGCCGGCCACCAGGGCATCAGCCTGCTCGTGGTGGAGCGCGGCATGGAGGGCTTCGAACGCGGTCGCAACCTCGACAAGATCGGGATGCACGCCCAGGACACCGCCGAGCTCAGCTTCACCGACGTACGCGTGCCCAAGGAGAACCTGCTCGGCGAGGAGGGAAGTGGCTTCATCTCGCTGATGATGAACCTGCCGCAGGAGCGGCTGATCATCGCCGCCCAGGCCGCCGCTGCGTGCGAGAGCGTCGTCGAGATGTGCCTCGAGTACGCCAGGACCCGCGAGGCCTTCGGCAAGCCGATCGGCAAGTTCCAGCACAACCGCTTCCTGATCGCGGAGATGGCGACCGAGGCCAAGATCACCCGCGTCTTCGTCGACGACTGCGTCCGCAAGCACGTCGCCGGCAAGCTGGACGCGGTCGAGGCGTCGCAGGCCAAGTACTGGGCGACCGAGCTGCAGAACAAGCTGGTCAACCAGGGCGTCCAGCTCCACGGCGGCTACGGCTACATGCTCGAGTACCCGATCGCCCGGGCCTACCTCGACAGCCGGATCTCGACCATCTACGGCGGCACGACCGAGATCCAGAAAGAGATCATCGGCCGCTCCCTGGGGCTCTGATGGACTTCAACCTTCCCGACACTGCGCTCGCCGTCCAGGACGGCGTCCGCGCCGTCGCCGCCAAGTACGACCACGCCTACTGGTCCGGGTGCGAGGAGGCCCACCGGTTCCCGACCGAGGTCTTCTCCGACCTCGGCAAGGGCGGCTGGTTCGGCCTCAACATCCCCGAGGAGTACGGCGGCGGCGGGCAGGGCCTGCTCGAGGTGGCGGTCGCCAACGAGGCGCTGTGCGCCTCGGGCGGCGGCGCCGGCAGCTTCTTCTACGTCACCACCCCGGGCTTCGGCGCGACCACGCTGGTCCGCCACGGCACCGACGAGCAGAAGCAGGCGATCCTGCCGGGCATCGCCGCCGGCGACGTCCAGTTCTGCTTCGCGCTCACCGAGCCGGACGCCGGTAGCAACGCGATCGAGATCAAGACGTCGGCACGTCCTGACGACGACGCCACGAATGGGGATTGGTTGATCAAGGGCCAGAAGGTCTGGATCTCCAACGTCGAGAACGCCGACTGGATGATCGCGGTGACCCGGACCATCCCGGCCGCCGAGGCGAAACCCCGCACCAACGGCTTCACCCTGTTCCTGGTCGACGTCAAGGAGGCGCTGGCCGCCGGGACGCTGTCCTACACGCCGATCCCCAAGATGGGCAGCAACATCCTCTACTCCAGCCAGGTCTTCTTCGACGACGTACGGGTGCCGGCGCGCAACGTCATCGGCGAGGTCGACGCCGGCTTCATGGTGCTGTGGGACGTGCTCAACCCGGAGCGGATCCTCGCCGCCGCCGGAGGTGTCGGCGGCGCCGACGCGGCGCTGGCGTACGCCGCGAAGTACGCCTGCGAGCGGGAGGTCTTCGGCCGCCCGATCGGCGCCAACCAGGGCATCCAGTTCCCGCTCGCCCAGATCAAGGCGAAGACCGAGCTCGGCCGGCTGATGACCTACAAGGCGGCGTGGCTGTTCGACCAGGGGCTCCCCTGCGGCAACGAGGCCAACGTGGCCAAGCTGACCGGGGCCCAGGTCGCGTGGGAGGCCGCCGACCAGGCGTTCCAGACCCTCGGCGGCATGGCGTACTCCAAGGAGTACCCGGTCGAGCGGTGGCTGCGGGACGCCCGGATCGGCAAGAACATCCCGGTTGCCGAGCAGCTGGTCCTGGCGCACATCGGTACGTCGATGCTCGGTCTCCCCAAGTCGTATTGAGAGACCGTCCCTTACGCTCGCAGGGTGTCGATCCATCGGACGTACCGCGGGGTCAGCGCCGACGTACGACGGGAGCAGCGGCGCGCTGCGCTGCTCGAGGCTGCCCTCGACCTGCTGGGGACCGACGAGTCCGACATCAGCGTGCGACGGGTGTGCTCGCGCGCGCGGCTGACCCAGCGCTACTTCTACGAGAGCTTCACCAACCTCGACGAGCTCCAGCTCGCCCTCCTCAACCAGATCGCCGAGGAGATCGCGCTCGAGGGCGCGGCAGCACTGGCCGACCATGACCCCGTCGACCTTTACGACGCCTGTCGGGCCGCGTTCGAGGGTGCCTACTCGGCCTTCGAGGAGGACCCGCGCAAGGCGAAGGCGGCGCTGCTGGTCGCCTCCGGCACGACCGGGCTGACGGAGGCGCGCCGCCGGATCGTGTTGTCGTACGCCGCGGCGATGGCAGCCTTCTTCGGCAAGGAGTATGGCGACGCCGTCGACGCGCCGCGCGGACGCGTCGCGCTGCTTTACGCCGTGGGCGGCGCGCTCGAGGTGACGCATGCGGTCCTCAACGGCGACGTGGAGCTGTCCCACGACGAGCTGAGCGACACGGTGGGCAGGCTGCTGGCGTCCTCGATCCAGCGGGTCGCCCTCGACACCCGCAGCGCTGCGGTGGTAGACCAAGCACCGTGACAGTCCGACTGGCAACGACGCAGCCGTCGCGCCAGAGCGCGCACGTCCGACGGTTCATGCGGCTGACCGCCTACCCGTTGAGCATCATCACGCCGCGCAACCGGCTCAGCGCCTACACCTTCCGCACGATCCTCAGCGTCGGGATGACGGCAGGCGGCGGCTCGTCACGGATCGAGCACGTCCCGGTGCGGGACGCGCACCGGATGCGGCGCGTCATCGGCGAGTGGGTCGCCGACCGGCCCGAGCCGGGCACGCCGATCTTGTTCTACCTGCACGGGAGCGCGTACGTCGGCTGCTCGACCGCGACCCACCGCCGCCTTGTCTCCCGGCTGGTACGGCGCACCGGCCGCCCGGCGTTCTCGCTGGACTACCCGCTCGCGCCCCGCCACCGGTTCCCGGCCGCGCACGACGCCGTGGTCGCCGGCTACCGCTGGCTGCTCGACCAGGGCTTCCGCGCGGAGGACATCGTGGTCGTCGGCGACTCGGCCGGTGGCCACCTGGCGCTCGCCCTCTGCGGCGAACTGCGCCGGCTCGGCCTCCCGATGCCGGCCGGCCTGGCCCTCATGTCACCGCTGGTCGACGCGTCCTTCGACACCGCGGCGGCCGCCGCCAGGCGGGTCCGGGACCCCGTCTGCGTGCCCCGCGGCGCCAAGCGGCTGCTGCGCCACTACACGCGCGGCAGCGACCTGCGCGACCCGCGCCTCGACGTCGTCCAGGAGGCCGGCGCGGACCTGCCGCCGATGCTCATCCAGGCCGGCGGCAGCGAGATGATGAGCGCCGACGCCGAGCTTTTCGCGGCGGCCCAGGCCGAGCTCGGCGGGCGTTGCGAGCTCCAGGTGTGGCCGGGACAGATCCACGTGTTCCAGGCGTTCGGCTTCCTGCCCGAGTCGCGTGCGGCGCTGGACGAGATCGCTAGCTTCGTGGCATCGCTGGACGCCCGCGCCAGACCCGCCCAGCATTCGGACTATGACCGTTGTCAGAAGCGGCCGGACGCGGGTACGTTGCCCGCGTGACGACCGACAAGAACACCCTGTGTGCCGCCTTCCAGAAGACCGCCGCGGGACACCCCGATGCCGTCGCCCTCCGCACGCCCGACGACAGCGTCTCGATCACCTGGGGCGAGTACGCCGCCCGGGTGCGCGACGTGGCGGCGGGCCTCGCCGGGCTCGGCGTCGTCCGGGGCGACACGGTGGCGATCATGCTGACCAACCGGCCCGAGTTCCACGTCGTCGACACCGGCGCCCTGCATGCAGGCGCGACCCCCTTCTCGATCTACAACACGCTCGCCACCGACCAGATCGCCTACCTGTTCAGCAACGCGGGCAACAAGATCGTGATCACCGAGCAGCAGTTCCTGGAGAAGCTGAAGCTCGCGAACGCCGACGGCAAGATCGAGCACTTCATCTGCGTCGACGGGCCCGCCGGTGGCACTGACGGCGCGATGACGCTGGCGGAGCTCGAGGCGAGCGGCGACGCCGACCACGACTTCGACGCGGGCTGGAAGGCGGTCGAGCCGTCCGACGTGCTCACCTTGATCTACACGTCCGGCACGACCGGGCCGCCGAAGGGCGTGGAGCTCACACACGCCAACCTGATGGCCGAGCTGGACGCGCTCGACGGGTACTTCCCGCTGACCCACGAGGACACGATCGTCTCCTACCTCCCGGACGCGCACATCGCGAACCGCTGGGGAGCCCACTACAGCAACCTGCGCTACGGCATCCAGATCACCACCGTCGACGACCCGAAGCAGCTGATCGCGACGCTCCCGCAGGTGCGCCCGACATTCTTCGGCGCGGTGCCGGCGGTCTGGTACAAGGTCAAGGCCGGCATCGAGGCGGCGCTGGCCGCCGAACCCGACGAGAAGAAGCGCAAGATCGCCAACTGGGCGATCGGGACCGGCACCAAGGTGGCGTGGCTGAAGTCCGAAGGCAAGGGCGTGCCGCTCCCCCTCAAGCTCCAGCACTCACTGGCGGACCGGCTGGTGCTCGGCAAGCTCCGCGAGCGGATGGGGCTCGACCGGGTGCGCGTGTCGGCGACCGGCGCCTCGGCGATCGCGCCCGACGCGCTGGCGTTCATGCTCGGCATCGGAATCCCGGTGCTCGAGGTCTGGGGCATGTCCGAGACCTCCGCAGTCGTGACGATCAACCCGCCGGACCAAATCCGGATCGGCACCGTCGGCAAGGTGGTGCCCGGCGGCACCGAGATCTCGCTGGCCGAGGACGGCGAGCTGCTCGTGCGGGGCCCGCTGGTGATGAAGGGCTACCGCAACGACCCCGCGAAGACGGCCGAGGCGATCGACGGCGACGGCTGGATGCACACCGGCGACATCGCCACGATCGACGACGAGGGCTACGTCCGGATCGTCGACCGCAAGAAGGAGCTGATCATCAACGCGTCCGGCAAGAACATGTCGCCGCAGAACATCGAGGGCGCGGTCAAGGTCGCCTGCCCGCTGGTGATGAGCGTGGTCGCCATCGGCGACGACCGTCCCTACGTGACCGCGCTGCTGACGCTGGACCCCGACGCATGCGCGGCGTACGCCGCCAAGGCCGGTCTCGCGGACGGCTCCCCCGCCGTGCTCGCCCAGGACGAGTCGGTCCGGGCGCTGGTCCAAGCCGGCATCGACCAGGCCAACGAGAAGCTGGCGCGCGTCGAGCAGATCAAGAAGTTCGCGCTGCTGCCGACCCCGTGGGAGCCCGGCGGCGACGAGCTGACCCCGACGATGAAGCTCAAGCGCAAGCCGATCGCCGAGAAGTACGCCTCGGAGATCGACGCCCTCTACGGCTGATCCACCGCCGTTCGCCGTGGCCAGAGGATGAGAGAGTGAGGTAACATCTCTCTCATCCTCTAACAGACGGGTGAACGACGATGACCGGCGGCACCAGTGCGGCGACCCAGCTGTTCGGGCACGACGAGCCCGACGCGGACGCGGGCCGCGCGGCCATCCTGGACGGCGCCCTCGCCGCGTTCGTGGACGTCGGCGTCCGGCGCACCAGCATGGGCGACGTCGCGCGCCGGTCCCGGATCAGCCCGGCGACGCTCTACCGCAAGTTCGCCGGCAAGTCGGGACTGGTCGAGGCGGTCGCGCTGCGCGAGGCGCGGCGGTTCGTCGCCGACATGGCCGACCAGCAAGACGGTGTACGACGCTCCGGCGGCGACGCCGAGGAGCAGATCGTCGAGCTCGCCCTCGCCGTCATCAACCACCTCCAGCGCAACAAGCTGCTGCGCCGGCTGTTGCAGACCGAGCCCGAGCTGGTGCTGCCGGTGCTGACCACCCAGGGCGGCCCGGTGCTGGCACTCGGCCGCGACTACCTCGCGGACGTGCTGCGCCGGTTCCAGGCCGACGGCGCGATCCCGGACTTCGACCCGGTCCCGATGGCGGAGGTCCTCGCGCGGCTCTCGCTCAGCTTCGCGCTGACGCCCGACACCGCGCTGCCATTGGACGACCAGGAAGCGACCCGCGCGATCCTTCGCGCCCACATCGTCCCTGCGCTGGGCCTTCCAGCCGGGCCGCGACCCACCACCAGGAGGTCCCGCTGATGGGAGCCGAACCGATCCGGACCCACGATCTCGTCCCCGACCCGACCGCGGGCGACGAGTCCGCGAGCGCCATCAGTGCTGTCCAGAAGGCGCAGCGGACCGAGGAGCGGGTGCTGCTGCGCCGCAAGCTGGACGGCGTCGTCGCCTTCCTCGCCGGCCCGGCGAACGTCGCGATGCAGCTCGGCTGGCCCGAGGTCGGCTACGGCGTCGTCGAGAGCCGGGTGGAGAGCGGTCGATCCGACCTGCACCCGTTCAAGCGGTTCCGCACGACCATCGGCTACCTCGGGGTGGCCATGCTCGGCACCCACGAGCAGCGGCTCGCCTACCGGGAGGCCATCAACTCCCAGCACCGCCAGGTCCGCTCCACCCCCGACAGCCCGGTGAAGTACAACGCGTTCAACCGCGACCTGCAGCTCTGGGTGGCGAGCTGCCTCTACTACGGGAGCCTCGACGCGATCACCCGGATGCACGGTCCACTCTCGAGCGAGGAGGAGCTGGTCCTGCTGCGGGCGGGCGCGCGATTCGGCACCACCCTCCAGGTGTCGCCCGACCAGTGGCACCAGACGCCGGAGGAGTTCTGGACCTACTGGGAGGAGGGACTCGCCCGCGTCGAGATCGACGACCGGGTCGGCGACTACTTGCGGGGCCTGCTCAAGGTCGACCTGCTCCCGCGGCCGTTGGCCCGGACCTTCGGCCCGCTCAACCAGTGGCTCAACACCGGGTTCATCCCGGAGCCGATCCGCGACCAGCTCGGCCTGACCTGGTCGGAGAAGGACGAGCGCCGCCACGGCCGGCTGCTGCGGATCCTCGGGGCCGTGTCGCGTCGACTCCCCCACATCGTCCGTGCGTTCCCGATCAACGCGATGATGTGGAACCTGGAGATCCGGCGGCGCCTCGGCAAGCCACTGGTGTGACCGGGATGATGCGCGCCGTCGAGCGCTGGATGGACGAGCAGGGCCTCGGCCGCGGGCCGATCGAGACCGTCTCCCCCATCTCGGGCGGCACCCAGAACGTCATGCTCCGCTTCGAGCGCGATGGTCGGCCCTACGTCCTCCGGCGTGGTCCCGAGCACCTGCGGCCGCGCAGCAATGACGTGATCCGCCGCGAGTGCCGCGTGCTGCGCAGCCTCAGCGGCACCGACGTACCCCACCCGCCGCTGATCGCCGCCTGTGACGACCCGTCGGTCCTCGGCGACGCCGTCTTCTACCTGATGGAGCCGGTCGACGGGTTCAACGCCAGCCTGGCGCTCCCGCCGCTGCACGCATCGGACGCAGCCGTCCGGCACGAGATGGGCCTCCGCCTGGTCGACGCGCTGGCGACGCTGGCCGAGGTCGACCACGAAGCGGTCGGGCTCGGTGACTTCGGCAAGCCCGACGGGTTCCTCGAACGGCAGGTGCCGCGGTGGCTGGCCGAGCTGGCGTCGTACGACGACTTCGCGGAGTACCCCGGCGCGGACATCGGGCCGGTCGACGAGGTGGCGACCTGGCTCGACGCCCATCGGCCGGCCTCGTGGCGTCCGGGGATCCTGCACGGCGACTACCACGCCGCCAACGTGATGTTCTCCCCTGGCGGACCGGACGTGGCCGCGGTGGTCGACTGGGAGATGTGCACGATCGGCGACCCGTTGCTCGACCTGGGCTGGCTGCTCGCGACGTGGGAGCTGCCCGGGGCGCCGGAGGAGTTCGCCGGCCCACTGACCCGTGCCGGCGGCCTCGCGACCGACGACGAGCTCGTCCGGCGCTACGCCGAGCGCAGCACCCGCGACCTCGCGGCGATCGACTGGTACGTCGTCCTCGCCTGCTTCAAGCTCGGCATCATCCTCGAGGGCACGCACGCGCGGGCCCTGGCCGGCCTCGCGCCCCAGGACATCGGCGACCGGCTCCACCTCACCACGCAGCGCCTCTTCGACCGCGCCCACGCGCTGATCCAGCAGAGCTGAACCTCTGCGACCACGGGAGAAAAACCATGATCGACTTTGACATCCCCGACGACCTCGCTGCGCGTCGCGACGACGTGTTCACGTTCGTCGCCGAGCAGGTCGTGCCGTTCGAGACGGACCCGCGGTTGACGCCGCACGGACCGACCGAGGACCTGCGCAACGAGCTCGTCGACCTGGCGCGCAAGGCAGGGCTGCTGACCTTCCAGGCGGAGGGCAAGGACGGCTCGGGGATCACCCATCTCGAGCAGGCCATCCTGTTCGAGGCGGCCGGCTGGTCGTCGCTCGGGCCGGTTGCGTTGAACTGCGCGGCACCCGATGAGGGCAACATGTTCCTGCTCGACAAGATCGCGACGCCGGCGCAGGCCGAGGAGTTCCTCTGGCCGATGATCGAAGGTTTCCAGCGCTCGGCGTTCGCGATGACCGAGCCCGGCGGCGCGGGGTCGGACCCGCGCCAGCTCGCGACGACGGCCGTGCACGACGGCGACGGCTACGTCATCAACGGCGTGAAGTGGCTGATCACCGGTGCCAACGGCGCCGTCACCTGGATCATCATGGCCGACCTCGAGGGTGTCGGCGCGACCCTCTTCCTGTGCCGCGGCGACTCCCCCGGCATCGTCATCGACCGGACGATGGACACGATGGACCGCAACTACGTCGAGGGGCACTGCGTCGTACGGTTCGACGACCTGCACCTGCCCGCCACCGCGCTGCTCGGCGAGGAGGGCGAGGCCTTCCGCTACGCGCAGCTACGGCTCGCGCCGGCCCGGCTCACCCACTGCATGCGCTGGCTCGGCGGCGCGGTCCGGGCGCAGTCGATCGCTGTCGATTACGCCAAGAGCCGGACGGCGTTCGGCAAGCCGATCGGTCAGCACCAGGGCGTCGGCTTCATGCTCGCCGACAACGAGATCGCGATCCAGAAGTGCCGGCTGATGATCTGGTGGGCGTGCTGGGTCCTCGACCAGGGCGAGCAGGGTCGCCACGAGAGCTCGATGGTCAAGGCCATGGTGTCGGAGGAGCTGTTCAAGGTCGCCGACCGCTGCGTGCAGGTGCTCGGCGGCATGGGTATCAGCGACGAGACGATGGTCGCCGGGTTCTTCCGCGACGTCCGGGCGTTCCGGCTGTACGACGGGCCGACCGAGGTGCACCAGCACGCGATCGCCAGCCGGCTCCTGCGCGACTGATCGCGCTCAGGCGGGCCGGGTCGATCACGACGATCTTGCCGCCCCGCTTGCGGATCGCCGCCATCTTGCCGCGCATGTCCGGCGCGGTCATCAGGCTGCCGTCGGAGAGACCAACGGGTTGGCGCCGAGGATCAGCAAGTGGTCCGTGCGGTCGAGAGTAGACGGCAACCGGGTCCGCCCCATAGGTCTCACGCGGCGACCGCTAACCCGAGGGTGTCGGCCGCCAGGAACCTGGGCGCACCGTCCTCATAGAAGACGTCGACCTCGACGAAGGTGAAGCCGGCATCGGTCACCAGGTCTGCGATCTCACGAGTGAGGTGACAGCCGCCGGCGATCCGCTTCTGCAGGGGTTCGAGCCGGTGCTGCCAGCGCGCAACGCCGGCGTCCGGGGCCAGCCCGTGCTCGACGAAGTGGAGGGCGCCGCCGGGCCGGAGCACGCGTCGTACCTCTGCCAGCGCGGCCGCGACGTCGGGGATGGTGCACATCGTCCAGGTCGAGAGCGCGGCGTCGAGCGTGCCGTCGTCGAACGGCAGCTTCTGACCGTCGAGACCGGCGCGCTCGATCGGGACCGAGCTCGCCGCTACGCGCTTCGCCGCGAGCTGCCAGCCCAGGTCTGCAGGCTCGATGGCGGCGACCCTGTCGACCGTGGTCGGGTAGAACGGGACGTTGTGGCCCGAGCCGAAGCCGATCTCGACGACCTCGCCCTTGAGGCCCGCGCACACCCGTTTGCGATGCGGATTGGTGGCCTTCATGCCGCAGGCAGCGTTGATGATCCGGGGCAACACCTGGTCGCCGTACAGGCCCATGGACGACTCCTTCAGCGGGTTGGAACCACCGTACTCATGCGCTCCCTCGCAGAGCCCGGGGAACGGCGCGCGGTCGGTGCGCATCACCTGGCTGTGGATCGAAGTCGGTCATGCGGACATCTACTACCGTTCCCTATCCGCAACCCTGGTCCGGCTCGTGAGCAGAGCCATCCATGCGGCGCCGACCAGGGCGATGGCGCAACCCGCCCCGAACGCCCACGACAGGTCCTGCTGGCGGGCGACCAGGCCGAGCGCGATCGGACCGAACCCGAGGCCGAGGTCGATGAACGCCGAAGCCGTGCCGGCAGCAGCGCCGCGCTCGGCGGGCATCGCTGTCGCGAAGATCGCGGCGAAGAACGCGGGGGTCGAGAACGACACGCCTACCGCCATCACGACGACTCCGGTCAGCAGCCCCGCGCCTGTCTGCCACGCGACGAGCACGGCCAGTCCAGCAGCGATTGCGACGAGAGAGCCGGTGGCCAGCGGCAGCGAGGGCAGTCGGTCGGGGACGCGGGCAAAGGCGACGCGGCACACCACGACGACGCTGCCGTAGACGACCAGGGCCAGCGACGTGTTGTCGAGACCGACGTCCTCGGACCACAGCGCGGCGAAAGCGAGGAACCCGCTGATCGCCGCGAGCGAGGCGAAGAACCCGAGCGAGGCGGGGATGCCGGGGCGGTGGATCAGCTTGCCGTGGCCGTCGCCGCCCTCCCCCGACACGTCGGGCACCCACCGGACGATGATCGCGGCCGCCACCGCCAACGTGCCGGCGACCCACCACGCCTCCGTGAACCCCCAGTGCTCGACGACGACCTCTCCCAGCGGCGGCCCGAACGCGATGCCCAGGTAGAGCCCGAGTGAGTTGTAGCTCAGGGCCTCGCCGAGCCGCGCCGGCGGCGCGAGGTCGGCCAGCAGCGCGAAGCCGGCGACGAAGAACGACGCCTCGGCCACGCCCTGCAGGAGCCGGATGGCGACAACACCGGCGAGGCTGTCGACGTACGGCAGCATCAGCATGCCGACCGCCGCCAGCAGCGCGCCGAAGACGAGCAACGGCTTCCGGCCGTGTACGTCGGACAGCCGCCCGGCGATCGGCCGGCACAGGAGCGCCGTCACCCCGAACGCGCCGAACGCGAGGCCCGCGCCAGCCTCGTCCGATCCGACCGGTCCGGTGGCGTAGAGCGGCAGCGTGTGGATCGCGACGCCGACCGACACGAAGTACGCCAGGTCCGCCACCCCGAGCGCGACGAACCCGCGCGTGAACAGGGGCGGGACCAGCTCGTCAGCCACCTCGTGATCATCGCGTATCGGGTGACCTCGCGTTCGGCACCCCCGCGTGGGTGAGCGTGACCTCCGCTCAGACCCGGTAGAAGTAGGGGTCGAGGACGGAGACCTCGGTGATGGTGTCGACCGGCAGCCCGTTGGTGGTCGCGGCGGACCGGATCGACTCGGGCGACGGGCCGTCGTAGATGCAGAACGTCTTGGTCCGGTCCGGCGAGACGTAGGAGTGCACCCACGAGACGCCGTGGCCGGCGTTGCCGTCCACGACGTTGAGGCACGCCTTCGCACCGCTGTCGTCCTGGGGGATGGTGAGTCCGTCGGGGAACGTCCGCTCGACGAGGTAACGAGGCATCGGGATCTCCTTCATCAGTGTGTGTGTGCCGATGCGTAGACGCTAGGGAGCTGAGAGCCTCGCGGCCTCCGTGAGCCTCGCCCAGATTGGCGGGCAGCTTCACCTAGGTGAGGCGGTCGCGCCGCACCACACCACGCTTGCGGAGAACTGCGGACACATGGTGCTCGACCGTGCGTCGGGAGATGTACAGGCGTGCCGCGATCGCCGGATTGTCGAGTCCCTCCAGCAAGAGCTGGTGGACCTCGGCCTCGCGTTCCGTGAGTCCCCACGGGTTCTCCAACGTCTGCGATCGCGCGGCACGGGGAACGCGTACGCCGCTGCCGGCGAGCCGGCGGCGCGCCCAGGCAGCCGCTGGGCGGGCGCCCAGGCGGTCCAGGAGGAACAAGCCTTCCGCTGCCGCGTCCGCGTCGCCGTCGATGAGAGCGAGGGCGCGCTCGTAGGGGCAGCCGATCGCCTCCCACGCGGACGCCGCGGCCGCCCAGTCGCCGCTGATCTGCGCGGCGAACGGCTCTGCCGCCTTCGGCGGTGGCCGGTCGATGGCGCCGAGACGCCACAGCCAGAAACCGATCTCGCCCTGCGCCCATCGGCTGTCCGTCTCCAGGGCGCGGAGGTACGAGGCCTGGAGGACCTCGCGGCCGGCGGCCTGATCCCCGGCCAGCCAGAAGTGCTCGGCCAGCCCGCACAGGCCGGCCCACCGGTGCTGGAGCTCGAGACCCTCCAGGCCCTGCACCTGGAGGAGTGGTTCCAGCGCACGCGGATCTCCGCGGCGGACCCGGATCCGGCCGAGCACGCCGAGGGCGGTGGCGCGGTTGACCGGGGAGCTGTTGTCGAGGTCGGCCAACGCGATCAGCCGTACGGCCTCGTCCCACTGGCCCTGCTCGAACCGGATCCGCGCTTGCCAGGCTCGGGCGTAGCCCACGGCGAAGTCGTTGTCGCGGCTCAGCGAGCTGTCGACCAGCTGCGTCGCCCAGTCGTAGGCGGCGGCATAGCGGCGCGCCTCGCCGGAGCCGCTGCTGAGCATCCGGAGCGCATCGATCTCCAGGCTCGGTTGGCGCTGCTGGCGAGCCCACGCGAGCACGTCGGTGAGGAGCTCTGATCCCAGCTCGGGATCACCGGTCACGATCTCGACCGTGCCGCGAATCAGCTCAGCGCCGACGCGGGCGGTCTCGTCATCGATCTCGTCGGCCACCGCGATCGCCTCGGCGACGCTCGTCAGGGCTGGCTCGTGGTGTCTCGCCAGCATCCGGCCGCGAGCCTGGAGGGTCAGGGCCGCTGCGAGCTCCGGACTCGGCCCCAACTGACGCAGTACCTCCACCGCTCTGTCCCGGGTGGGCCGGGACAGGGCCACGTCTCCCGCCCTCCACAGGGCGTCGGCGAGGTGCATCAGGACCAGCCCGTGAAGCCGGCCATCACCGAGGAGCTGGGCCTCTTCCTCGGCGCGGTTCAGCCGGGCGACCGCATCCACGTGGTGGTCCAGCGCGCCGAGCGCCACCCCGAGCTGCGCCAGGGCCTCGACCAACGCCGGACCGCTCAGAACGGCTTGGTTCCTCAGCAAGCCCTCGAGGAAGCCCACCGCCTGTCGGTTCGAGCCGCGTCGCAATGCGTCGTCAGCGGCCGGCCTCGCATGCGCCACCACCAGGTCGGGATCGTCCGTACCGAGCGCGTGGTGCGCCAATCTTGCCGGGTCTGGCACGTCGGACAGCTCCGTCAGCTCGGTGAGCAGCCGACGGTGCAGGGTGCGCCGTCGTCCGTGCGGCAACGCGTCGTACACCGCTCGGCGGGCGAGCTCGTGACGAAAGGTCACCCGGGTTCCGGTCTCGACCAGCAACCCGTCAGCGAGCCCGGACTCTGGCACCCGGCTCGTCTCCAGGCCGCCCGGTTCGACCGCGACGAGCTCGACAATCTGGCGGGCCGCTGCGGGAAGCGCGTCCACCCTGGCGAGGACCGCGTCCGTCACATGAGGTGACAGCGCACCACCCGCAGCCACGAGCTCGGTCACGAAGAACGCATTTCCGTTGGTGGCACGCAACACCTCGACCGGGTCGAGGCCGGAGTCCTGCGTCAACGCGGACACGGCCGACGGCGACAGTGCACCCACCGCCGATCCGACGGACGTGGCCAGGCTGCCGAGCCAGGTCCCCGAGGACACGGCGCAGGGCTGGAGACACCTCGTCGCCCCGGTACGTCGCGACGACCACAGCCCGGCACTCGCCGATCCGACGTCCGAGGAACTGCAGCATGGCAAGTGTCAGGTCATCCGCCCAATGGATGTCCTCCAGCACGACAACGACCGGTGCGGGCCGACGTCGCAGCGTGACGAGCAGTGCGTCGAAGGCGACGAACGGATCGCCCTCGACCTCGATTCCCGCGGCCGGAGCCAGGTCCATCAGTGGCCCTAGGGGACGCGGGGTCGACAGCGGGTCGCACCACCCCCACCATGACTCCACGCCGTCCGTAGCCTCGCGGACCAGGCTTGTCTTGCCGCACCCAGCCTCGCCTTCGACCAGGACGACCGATCCCCGCCCTGCAACCGCGTCCGCCACCGACGCTGCGAACGAGTCGAGCTGCGGATCCCGGTCGAGCAGCATGGTGAGACTGTACGGCGCTGATGCCGCCCACTCGGGAGGCGATGTTCACGTCCTCGAGAAACGCGGCCGCAGCAGGTGGGTTGCTGAGCAGCTCCACCGCCTTGACCTCCAGCTCGCCGCGGGTGACCTGATCCCGCTCGCACTCCGGTAGCTGGTCATAGATCGCATCGGCGACCTCATCCACGGTGCCAGCTCGGCCGAGCACAGCTCCCGCACCGGCGGGGCGCCATCGCCGGCAGTCGACCCTGCCCGACCTGCGCACCACTCTTCGCACCCCCTGTCCGGCTGCTCACCTTTAGCTCACACCTCCGGCCGCTCTGCGACCCGGAAGCTTGATCACCGGACGCCAACCATGACCTACCTGGAGGCCGTCCCCGGCACACTGATCGTCGATCTGAAGCCGGCCCTGGACGCAGCCAGCTAGTCGAGAGCTAGTCGTGGTCGTGGTCGTGGTGGTGGTGGCCGCCGTCGGGGCCGTCAGAGCCGGCGGAGCGCCGTCTCGGCGGCATTGAAGCCGCCCATGCCGTGCACTCCCCCGCCGGGCGGGGTCGCGGAGGAGCACAGGTAGACGCCGTCGATCCCCAATGAGTAGGGATTGACCGCGGGGCGCGGCCGAAACGCGATCTGGCGCGCGGTGTTCGCCCCGGCCGCGATGTCGCCGCCGACATAGTTCGCGTTGTAGGCCTCGAGGTCGGCCGGCCCCCTCACCGAGACGGCCAGGACCTGCTCGCGGAAACCGGGGGCGAAGCGCTCGATCTGGTCGAGCACGGCGTCCGTGGCGTCGCCGTCGTACCCGTGCGGCACGTGCGCGTAGGCATAGATCGGGTTGGCGCCTCCCGCCGAGCGGCTCGGGTCGAAGACGTACTGCTGGCCGAGCAGGACGAAGGGCCGGTCCGCCATCTCGCCACGGACCGTTGCCGCCTCGGTCCGGACCATCTCCTCGGCCGGACCCCCGAGGTGCAGGGTGCCGGCGCGGCGGCAGCCGCCGTTGGTCCACGGGATGTCGCCTTCGATGGCGATGTCGACCTTGTAGGCCGCCGGCCCGTAGGAGTAGCGGGTCAGCGCCCGACGTACCCGCCCGGGCAGTCGGTCGCCGACGATGTCGAGCACGCCGGCCGGAGCGGTGTCCATCATCACGACGTCGGGAGCGGAGCCGGTCAGCTCCGCCAGCTGGTCGAGCGACGTCACCCGGGTCCCGGTCACGACCCGGCCACCATGCGCTGCGAGCTCGGCGAGCAGCGCCCGCGTGATCGCCTCGGTGCCGCCCTCGGCCACCGGCCAGCCCACGGCCTGGGCCGCGGCCGCGAGCATCAGGCCGACCGAAGCGCTCAGCGGCCGGTCCAGCCGGTTGAACGCGTGAGCAGCCACGCCGACGAAGAGGGCGCGCGCCGGCTCGTCGTCGAAGCGACGCGCGACCAGCGTCGCGGGCTGCAGCGCTGTCAGGCCGAAGCGACCCAGCGTGACCGGGTGCCGTGGCACGTGCAGGACGGGTTGCAACACCTCCCGGATGAGGGCGTCGAAGTTGCGCACCGGCGCGGCGAACAGGCGTCGCCACCGACCAGCGTCCTCCCCCAGCGAGGCGCTGGTGATGCTGGCGTCGCGCGCCGCCAGCCCGGCCCGGCCGTCGTCGAGCGGATGCGCGAGGTCGACCTCCGGCCACAACCAGCGCAGGCCGTGCCGCTCGAGGCCGAGCGAGACGAAGTACGGCGACGCCACCCCCGTCGGGTGGAAGGCCGCGCAGTCGTCGTGCAGGAGGCCCGGCAGAGTCGACTCGCTGGTCCGGGCGCCGCCACCCGGGCGCTCGTGCGCCTCGACCACGGTGACGTCGACACCGGCCTGCGCGAGCCGGATGGCCGCGGCGAGCCCGTTCGGGCCGCTGCCCACCACGGCTGCCGTCGTCACGCGATCTCACCTCTTCCCGTCTTGAGCGTCTGCTTGCGGACGTACCCGGCCGCAGTCCACCAGACGTACAGCGGGCCCGCACCGTTGGGCAGCCACGGCTGCTGCGCCACACAGTCCTTCACGTTCCAGGTACCCCGTTCGACGCCTCCCAGAGGGTCGCGGAGCGGAGGCGTGCAGCCAGCTCGCCGAGGTCTGCTCAGGCGACCAGTGGTGGTCGTGGTCGGGCTGGGGTGTAGGTGAGTCTGCCGTGGTCGTCGATGGGTGGTGGTGGGATCCAGGCGGGTCGTCGGGTGGCTGGGTCGATCTGAGGTTCCCACCGCCAACCGTGGCCCACTCCACACCGGCGAGAGCCGCTGTGGCGGTGTCAAGCTCGGTGGTGGCGGACATGCCACCACTGGATCGAACAACAGTTCGAATTGAAGCAGTTCGGGTCGAGGAGTTTGCCCGAGTTGCGGGGGTCTCGATACGTCCTCCCGCAGAGCGCTCGGACTACTCGACCACCGGGTGCCGGGCGGTCAGGCCTCGGTCTCGGCCAGCTTGCGCTTGAGCACCTTGCCGGTGGGGTTGCGCGGCAGCTCGTCGAGGAAGACGACGTCGCGCGGCGTCTTGTAGCGAGCCAGGTTCTGCGCGACGTACGACTTCACCTCATCGGCGGTCAGCTCCGCTCCGTCATTGAGTACGACGTACGCGCGCATCCGCTGCCCGAAGCGATCGTCGGGCACGCCGATCGCGGCTGCTTCGCGGACCGCGTCGTGCGCGAACGAGCAGCTCCTCGATCTCGCCGGGGAAGACGTTCTCGCCGCCGGACACGATCATGTCGTCGTCGCGGCCGTCGATGAACAGCCGGCCGGCTGCGTCGAAGTGTCCGACGTCGCCGGTCGACATCAGCCCGTCGATCCGATCCTTGTCGCCGCCACCGGTGTAGCCCTCGAACTGGAAGTCGTTGCCGACGAAGATCCGCCCGGTCGCGCCGACGTTCGTGACCTCCTGGCCGTTCTCGTCGAACAGCTTGACCACAGCGCCCATCACCGGCTGGCCGACGCAGCCGGGCTCCGCGGCCAGGTCCTCCGGCGTGGCGATGGTCGCGTAGGCGACCTCGGTGGAGCCGTACATGTTGTGGATGACCGGGCCGAACAGCTCGGTCGACCGGGTCGCGAGCTCCGCACCGAGCTGGGACCCGGCCACGAAGACGGCTGTCAGCTGGGACAGGTCCGCCTCCGCGAACGCCTCGTCGCCGAGCTCGACCATCTTCTGCAACATCACGGGCACCGCCACCATGCCGGTGGCGCGGTGGGCGGACAGGTCCTGCAGCACGAGCGCGGGATCGAAGCGGCGGCGGACGACGAGGGTGGAGCCGAGGAACCCGTTGAGGAGCGCCTGCGCGAAGCCGAGGGTGTGGAACATCGGCGCGGGCAGCACCAGCACGCCCTTGGCGTTGAACGGCACCCGCGACAGGAGTGCCCCGATGGGCGCGAGCGACCGGGGCTCGGCGCGGGGGGCGCCCTTCGGCGTGCCGGTCGTGCCGCTGGTGAGCAGCACGACCTTCGGGTCCTGCCCGGACCGCGGCGCCGGCGAGGTGTCGCCGCGGGCAACCACGCCGGCGATCGTGTCGTCGCCGTCGGCGTCGGGATCGTCGGTCCACGCCCGCATCCGGCCGAGCCGGGTCTCGACCTCGGCCAGGAACCCGCCGTACTCGTCGTCGTGGACGAGGAAGTCAGTGCCCTCGCGGGCCGCGACGTCGCGGATCTGCGGGCCGGCGAAGTCGGTGTTGAGCAGCACGATCCGGGTGCCGCAGCGGGCCGCGGCGTAGGTGGCGACGAGGAACCACCGGTGGTTGCGGGCCAGGATCGAGACGCCGTCACCGGGGGCTAGCCCGGCCCTCCGCCAGTGGTTGGCCAGCGCGTTGGCGGCGTCGTCCAGCTCGCCGTACGTCATCGTGCCGAGCTCGTCGATGACCGCTGCCTGGTCACGGCCGTGGCGGAGCGCCGCGATGGCCGGTATTCCGCCGAGCATGCCGTAGCGCCACGCCGCGTGGCCGATCTGGGCGACCTTCCACGGCGGGTCGATGCCGAGCGCTCCGCGCTTGAAGGCGTACGACGCGTAGACGGCCTCCTGCGAGGCGCGGCGGGCGAGCTGGAGGGGCAGCGTGATCACGGATCCCACCGTAGAGCCAGGTGCCCCGCCACGCAGGAGGTGCTCAAGTAGCGTGCGCTCGCAACCGCCGCGCCGGGCTCTAGGGTCGGGTCATGCGCTCACTCCAGGTCACCACCCTCGACGGCCCCGCCGGCGTCTCGGTCCAGGACGTCCCCGACGTCGCGGCGCAGGACGGCCAGGTCCTGGTCGAGGTGAAGGCGCTGGGCATCTCGTGGCCGGACCTCCTGCAGACCAAGGGCGAGTACCAGATCAAGCCCGAGCTTCCGTTCCAGCTGGGAGTCGACTTCGCCGGCATCGTCCGCAGTGCGCCCGCAGGCAGCGGCCTCGAGGAAGGACAGCGGGTCGCCTGCTGCCTGCCGTACGGCGGCGGTGCCGACCTGGTGTCGATCCATCCCGAGTCGGTGTTCCCGCTGCCCGACCGCTACAGCTTCGAGCAGGGTGCGGCGATCCCCATGAACTACCTGACCGCCGAGTTCGCGCTCGCGACCCGTGGCGGGCTGACCGAGGGCGACACGCTGCTGGTCACCGGTGCAGCCGGCGGCGTCGGCACCGCGTCGATCCAGGTGGGCAGGGGTCTCGGCGCCCGCGTCATCGCCGTGGTGTCCACGCCCGAGAAGGCGGCCTTCGCCAAGGAGTCGGGCGCCGACGAGGCGGTGCTGGCACCGGCCTTCCTCCCGGCAGTCAAGGAGCTCACCGGGCCGGCCGGTGTCGACGTGGTGCTCGACGTGGTCGGCGAGCCGTTGATGACGGACGCACTGCGCAGCCTCGGCGCCCAGGGCCGCCTGCTGGTGGTCGGGTTCACCGGCGGCGCCATCCCGGCGGTCAAGGTCAACCGGCTGCTGCTCAACAACATCGACGTCCGCGGGGTCGGCTGGGGCGCGTTCGCGATGATGCGGCCCGGCTACATGCGGGCCCAGTGGCAGCGGCTGCTGCCGATGATGGAGTCGGGCGCGATCGATCCGCCGATCGGCACCGTCTACTCGCTCGACCAGGTGAGCGACGCGCTCGTGGAGATGGACCAGCGGCGGACCCTCGGCAAGTCGGTCGTCCGTTTCTGACTACGCTCGCCGGGTGCCAGCGAACCAACTCGCCCAACGTCTCCTCGACGCCCAGGTCGCCCACCACCTCGAGCAGCTGCGCGGTGAATGCCTGGCGGACACCGCTGCGACCTTCGTCGACGAGCTGCTCGACGCGACCGGCCAGCACCAGATCGCCGACCTGGTCGACAGCGACGTAGTAAAGACGGTGATCGCCCGGGTGCTCGCCACGACTCCGGGCAGCGCGGCCGCGACCGGGCTGATCGACCTGGTGATCGACGTCGTCCTCGAAGGTCCGGCGGACCCTTATCCGCTCGGCGAGCTCGTCGAGCGGGAGCGGGTCGAGGTGCTGGTCGACGCACTGCTCGAGCTGCACCCGCTGATCGACCGGATCATCGCCGAGGTGGCCGACAGCCCGGTGATCGGCACCGTGGCGTCCCGGTTCATGGGCCGGATCGTCGGCGAAGTGGTGAGTGCCAACAAGGCGGTTGCCGACAAGGTTCCCGGGCTCGGCGCGCTGGTGTCGTTCGGCACCAGCACGGCGGCCAACGTGGTCGGGGCGGCGGGAAAGCCGCTGGAGGGCCTCGTCGGCGACACCGTGGGCAAGAGCGGCGCCTTCGCCGTCCGACGACTCGGCCGGATCATCGTCGACACGATGCAAGATCCGACCACCCGCGAGGCCGTCCTCCAGGCCTGGGACCTCGCGGCCGCCGAGAAGGTCGCCGGCCTCAGCCGGCTGCTGAGCCGCGACCAGGTCGCCGACATGGTCGGCGCGGTCCACGACCTTGCCGTCACCACCGCAGCGAACGAGCACGTGGCCGATCTGGTCGGCGTCCTCGTCGATGGCTTCTTCGACCGGTTCGGCGGTTACACCCCGACCGAGCTGCTCGAGCAGTTCGACCTCGACCGGGCAGACGTGCGCGACGACGTCGTCCGGCTCGCGCCAGCGATCGTTGACAGCTTGGCCGAGACCGGCGACCTGGAGCGGATGCTGCGCACCCGGCTCGAGCCGTTCTTCACCTCACCCGAGGTCGCGGCTCTCCTGGGCTGACGGTCACAGCCACTCCGTCCTCGTGTCGAGGGTGGTCCGGTCGAGGGCGGCCAGCAGGTCGAGCTGGGGTCCGGTCCTCGGCAGCTCGTAGCGGAAGAAGTACGCCGCGGCGGCGCGCTTGCCGTCGTAGAAGTCGCCCTGCTGGTCGCCGACCGCGAGCAGCTGCTCCAGCCACATCCAGGCGATGACCGTGTGACCGACCGCCTCGAGATAGAGCGAGGCGTTGGCAAGACCGAGCACCGGGTCGCCAGGGGTCCAGATCGCCTGGGTGACCTCCACGATCCGGTCGACGTTGGTCTTGAGCGGCGCTGCGTACTCGTGGTCGCCCGCGCGGTCGACGGTCACGTTGATCGCACCAACGAGGGCGAGCAGCCCGGCGCCGTCCTGCATGACCACCTTGCGACCCAGCAGGTCCTGACCCTGGATCCCGTGGGTGCCCTCGTGGATCGGGTTGAGCCGGTTGTCGCGGTAGTGCTGCTCGACGTCGTAGTCGCGGGTGTAGCCGTAGCCGCCGAGCACCTGGATCGCCAGGTCGTTCGCGGCCAGGCACCACTGTGACGGCCAGCTCTTCGCGATGGGTGTGAGCACGTCGAGCAGCAGGTGCGCTGCATCCCGCTCATCGGCGGTCTCGGCCGTCTTCTCCTCGTCGACCAGGCGGCTGCAGTAGAGCAAGAGCCCGAGCGCGCCCTCGACGTACGACTTCTGCGCGAGCAGCATCCGCTTGACATCGGCGTGCCCGGCGATCGGGACGGGCGTCCCCGCTGCACCCGGCGGCCGGCCCTGGAGGCGTTCCTTGGCGTACTGAAGCGACTTCAGGTATCCCGTGTAACCCAGCGCCATCGCGCCGAGGCCGACGCCGATGCGCGCCTCGTTCATCATGTGGAACATCGCGGCGAGGCCACTCCCCTCCTCCCCCACGAGGTCGCCGACCGCTCCGCCCTTCTCGCCGAAGTTGAGCAACGTGTTGGTGGTGCCACGAAAGCCCATCTTGTGGTTGAGGCCGGCCAGGGTGACGTCGTTGCGGGTGCCGTCGGGCAGCACCTTCGGCACGATGAACAGGCTGAGCCCCTTCACCCCGTCCTGCGCGCCGACGACGCGCGCCAGCACCAGGTGCACGATGTTCTCGGAGAGCTCGTGCTCGCCCGCCGAGATCCACATCTTGTTGCCGAACAGCCGATAGGTCCCGTCCGGCTGGGGTTCCGCGCGCGTCGTGACGTCGGCGAGGGACGAGCCGGCGCCGGGCTCGGAGAGGCACATGGTCCCGAAGTACCTGCCCTCGAGCATCGGTCCGACCCAGGTCTCGATCTGCTCGGGCGACCCGTGCGTGAGCAGCAGGTTGGCGTTGGCCATGGTGAGGAAGGGGTAGCCCGACGTACCGACGTTGGCCGCCTGGAACCAGGTCATCAGCGCACTGGAGACGACGTGCGGGAGCTGCCCGCCCCCGACCTCCGCGTCCATCGAGGCGGCGATCAGACCGGAGCCGAAGAAGACCTCTAGCGCCTCGGCGACCTCGGGGATCAGGTGCACGCGCTCGCCGTCGAACGTGGGCTCGTGGGCGTCCGCGAGCTTGTTGTGCGGCGCGAAGTGGTCGGTCGCGATCATCGCCGCCAGCTCGATCGCGGCGTCGAAGGTCTCGCGGGAGTGGTCGGCGTAGCGATCGCGCTTGGTCAGCTGCTCGACGTCGAGCCACTCGTAGAGGAGGAACTCGAGATCGCGGCGCGACATGAGGAGCGACATGCCCCCACGGTAGGCGGCTGCTGGGTCAGCGTGGGTCAGCGCCCGAGCAACCCCTTGGCGACGTGGGTGATCTGGACCTCGTTGCTGCCGGCGTAGATCATCAGCGACTTGGCGTCGCGGGCCAGCTGCTCGACGCGGTACTCCGCCATGTAGCCGTTGCCGCCGAAGAGCTGCACCGCGTCCATCGCGACGTCGGTCGCCGCCTCCGAGGAGTACCACTTGATCGCCGACGCCTCCGACAGTGAGGGCGTCTTGCCGGCGCGGCCGTGCTCGATCGAGGAGAACACCATGTTCTGCACGTTGATCCGGGCCACCTCCATCTTCGCCAGCTTGAGCTGGATCAGCTGGAAGTCCCCGATCGGCTTGCCCCACAGCTCGCGCTGCTTCGCGTAGTCGAGGCAGATCCGCTGGCACTCGTTGATGATGCCGAGCGAGAGCATCGCGACGCCGACCCGCTCGGCGACGAAGTTGCTGCGGGCAGTCTCCCGGCCGTCACCCTGGCTGTGGTCCTCGGTCTCGCCGAGCAGCCGGTCCCGGCCGAGTCGTACGTCGTCGAAGAAGAGCTCGCCGGTCGGGGAGGACATCATCCCCATCTTCTTGAACGCCTTGCCCTGGGTCAGCCCCTCCATGCCCTTGTCGAGCACGAACGTCAGCACCTTGCGATCCCGGATGGGCGTGCCGTCTCCGTCGTCAAGCTTGGCGTAGACCACGATCACGTCGGCATCAGGACCGTTGGTGATGAACGTCTTCTGGCCCTTGAGGATGTAGTCGTCACCGTCGCGACGAACGGTGGTCTTCATGCCGCCGAAGGCGTCCGAGCCGGCGTCCGGCTCGGTGATCGCCCAGGCCGCAACCTGCTCGAAGGTGACCAGCTTCGGCAGCCAGCGTTCCTTCTGCGCCAGCGTGCCCTTGCTCGCGATGGTCCCGGCACCGAGCCCGAGGGAGACCCCGACCGAGGCGACGACACCGAGGCTGACCCCGGCCAGCTCGCTGACCACGATCGCTGCCATCGACTCCACGCCGTTGAGACCGCTCGTGTCCGTCGCCGCCTTCTCGTCGGCGGCGCCCGACGCGTCGGGCGCCTCGGACCGCCGCCGCTCGCGGCCAGCAGCTTCTTGACCGCGTCGGTCGCCATCGCGTCGATCCCGAAGTCGGCGAACAGCTTGCGGATGATGTCGTACGGCGGCAGCGCACCCGTCTCGAGCTCGTCGAGGTGCGGCCGGATCTCCTTGTCGATGAAGTCGCGTACGGCGTCCCGGATCGCCAGGTCCGCGTCGGACCACTCGATCACGACCACGCCTCCACGGTCTCGGCGACCGTGTCGAGCGTCCAGTCGTCGTCGGTCTCGGTCGTGTGCTCGACCGTCCAACCCTTCAGCTGCTGGATCGAGCCGCCCTGACGGCGAACACCTGGCCGGTGACGGGGCACTTCTCCGAGGCCAGCCAGGCGACGAGCGGCGAGATGTTGGCCGGCGAGAACAGGTCGAACTCGCCCTCCTCCGGCTCGACCGCGAAGAGCGCGCCCATGCCGGGTGTCGCCAGGGTGAGCCGGGTGCGGGCGATCGGAGCGATCGCGTTGACGCGCACGCCGTACCGCTCCAGCTCGTCGGCCGCCACCAGGGTCAGCGCGGCGATGCCCGCCTTCGCAGCGCCGTAGTTCGCCTGCCCGGCGTTGGGCAGCGTGGTGCCGGACGCCGAGGCCGTGTTGATGACCGCGCCGGCGACCTGCTCGCCGGCCTTGGATCGCTCTTTCCAGTACGCCGCGGCGAAGTGCAGCGGCGCGAAGTGACCCTTGAGGTGGACGTCGATGACGCTGTCCCACTGGGACTCCTCGAGGCCGGCGATGAACGCGTCGCGCAGGATGCCGGCGTTGTTGACCAGGACGTCGAGCCGCCCGAACTCGTCGACCGCCTGGTCGACCAGCGCCTTCGCGCCGGCCCAGGTGGCGACGTTGTCGGTGTTGGCCACGGCTTCGCCGCCGGCGCGCGGATCTCGTCCACCACCTCCTGGGCCGGGCCGGCGTCCGCGCCGCTGCCGTCGTTGCCGCCGCCGAGGTCGTTGACGACGACGTGCGCGCCCTCACGGGCGAAGAGCAGCGCGTGCTCACGGCCGATCCCGCGTCCCGCGCCGGTGATGATCGCGACGCGTCCGTCGAGTGCTCCCATGTCAGTTCGCTCCTTCAAGCTCGGCGAGACCGTCCTTGATGACGAGGTCGCCGTCGACCGTGGTCTCGAAGGCGTACGTCGTGACCTCGCCGTCGTTCCCGCGGCGGCTGACCGGTAGATGGTGGTGATGACGTCGTGACCGGGCAGGACCGGCTTGGCGAACCGGACGGCGAGCCGCTTGAGCCGGGTGACGTCGGACTCGCCGACCTCGGTCAGCAGCGCCCACGACGTGAACGCCATCGTGCAGAGGCCGTGCGCGATGATTCCGGGCAGCCCCACCTCCTTGGCGAACTCGTCGTCGAGGTGGATGGGCATCGGGTCGCCGGAGGCCGGGGAGTAGCGGTAGGTCTGGTCGTCGTCGACGTGCTGCTTGACCTCGGCGACCGGCCCGGCGGCGCGCAGAGCCTCGTCGAACTGGTGCGCCGGCGCCAGCTCGCCGACCGTGTCGCCGGTGTCGAAGCCGCGGACGAAGAACGTCACGAACTGCTCGTTGACCAGCTCGCCCGCCTCGGACCCGTCGTCGGCCCGGCACTCGATGTGGACGCAGGCCGCGGTGCCGTTGGGCAATCCCTCCCAGCCGGTCATTCGGCTCCGCGACGTCAGCTTGTCGCCGGGCCGGATCGGCCGGTGGAACCGGAAGTCCTGCTCGCCGTGGAGGATCTTGCCGATCAGCTGGATCGGCACCACCTCCAGCGCGGGCTCCATCAACGACTCGAACACCGGCACGATCGCGAAGACCGGGCTCGCCACGTCACCCGCCACGTGGGCGGGTATCGGGTCGTTGGTGGCGGCGGCGTACTCCTGCAGCCGCTCGCGGGCCACCTCGAACCGGGAGGGATCCGTCCACTCCCCCAGGCCGTCGGCATTGAACGCCAGGTCCGTCTGGTGGGTCGACATGGTCAGCCCAGCAGCCCGGCGAAGTTGTCGAGCGAGCTCTCGAGCTCGGCGGCGCCCTGCTTCTCGATCGCCTTACCGAGCGCGCCGACGATCATCTGGCCCTCGAAGCTGGCCGAGAGGTCGAAACGCGACCCGCTGTCCGTGGGCGTCGCCTCGAGCTCGATGGCGACCTTGACGCCGGCCATGCCGATGCCGGAGATCGCCAGCTTGCTGGGCGCGTCGTACTCGTCGACGGTCCAGGTGATCGTGTTGGGCATCCCCATCATCGAGATCACCTCGGTGATCTGAGCGCCCTTCGCGAGCTCGGCCGGAATGTCGCTCTTCCACTTCTGGTGGAGGGTGAGCCACTTCTCGAAGTTGTTGGGGTCGGACGCGAGCGCCCAGACCTCCTCGGCGGAGGCGGTGAACTCGCGGGTGGCGGTCAGCTGTCCCATGACGGTGTCCTTGTCCTTCGGAGGGTCAGCGCTCTGCGCGCTGGTAGAGGGAGACGACGGCGGCGCCGCCGAGGCCGATGTTGTGCTGGAGGGCGGCGGTCACCGGATTGTCGGCACTGCCGACCTGGCGGGCGTCGGCGGTGCCGCGCAGCTGCCAGGTGAGCTCGGCGCACTGGGCCAGGCCGGTGGCGCCGAGCGGGTGGCCCTTGGAGATCAGCCCGCCCGACGGGTTGACCACCCAGCGACCGCCGTACGTCGTGTCGTCGTTGTCGATCAGCTTGCCGGCCTCGCCCTCGCCGCACAGTCCGAGCGCCTCGTAGAGCCACAGCTCGTTGGCGGAGAAGCAGTCGTGCAGCTCGATGACCTGGACGTCCTCCGGACCGAGTCCAGCCTGCTCGTACACCGCCCGCGCGGCGTGGACGTTCATGTCGTAGCCGATGATGTCGCGCGCGGTGCGGGTCTCGAAGGTCGACGGGAAGTCGGTGGCCATGGCCTGGCCGACGATCTCGACGGCCTGACCGGCGAGGCCGTGCCGGTCGACGTACTCCTCGCTGGCGAGCACGGCGGCACCCGACCCGTCCGACGTCGGCGAGCACTGCAGCTTGGTCAGCGGCGAGTAGATCTCGGTCGAGCCGAGGATCTCCTCGAGCGTGTACTCCTCCTGGAACTGGGCGTAGGGGTTGTTGACCGAGTGCCGGTGGTTCTTGTACCCGATCTTGGCGAAGTGCTCGGGCGTGGTGCCGTACTGCTCCATGTGCTCGCGGCCGGCAGCGCCGAACATCCACGGCGCCGGCGGGAACGGGACCTCGGAGATCTCGGCGAGCAGCTGCATGTGGTTGCCCATCGGCTGCTCGCGGTCGTCGTACGTCGTGCCGAGCGAGCCGGGCTGCATCTTCTCGAAGCCCAGCGCCAGCGCGACGTCGCTCGGCCGGAACGGATCGCCTGCGCCGCGAGGTAGAGCGCGGTCGACCCCGTCGAGCAGTTGCTGTTGACGTTGAAGATCGGGATGCCGGTCAGGCCCAGCTCGTAGACCGCACGGTGACCGCTGCACGACTCGCCGTACACGTAGCCGACGTACGCCTGCTCGATCGCGGCGTACTCGATGCCGGCGTCCTCGAGGGCCTTGGTGCCGGCCTCCTTCGCCATCTGGGGGTAGTCCCAGTCCTCGCGACGACCGGGCTTCTCGAACTTCGTCATGCCGACGCCGATCACGAACACTCGTCTGGTCATGGCTCGACGCTACGTCCGGAGGGGGCCCGTTGCCGATGACGGCAACGGCCGACCTGCTTGACCGAACCGCTCACGCCACGCCGTACGCTCGCTGCTGTGTCCGCCCGCACCGTGCCGATCGACCTCCTCCAGGCGTCGATCTGGTTCGCCCAGCGCCGCGGCTGGGAAGTCGAGGACATGCTCCGCCTGGCTGGGGTCTCGCCGGCCCTGCTGAGCGAGGGCCGCTCCCGGGTCACCGAGGAGCAGCTCACCGACTTCGTGCAGCAGCTCTGGAGGCAGACCGACGACGAAATGTTCGGGCTGGGCGCACATCCCCTGCCCCGCGGTTCGTTCCGACTCCTCTCCTACGGCCTGATCGGTGCCAAGGACCTGGCCGGTCTCCTCGACCGGTTCCAGGGGCTGGTGCGGGCGATGCCCGCCATCCCTCCGCTCAGCGTCGAGCACGACGGCGACCTGGTCCGGCTCACGCTGGCCCCGCCCGTCGCGGCCGATCGTGAGCTCGCGCTCGACGGTCCGCTCCCGGTGTGCGTCGCGCTGGCCGTGATGCACCGGCTGATCGCCTGGGCGATCGGCGGCCGGTTCCCGCTCGTTGCTGTCGAGGTGCCCTACCCCCTCATGTTGGAGGAGGCGCACGACCTGGTCTTCGCGACGCCCGTGGTGTTCGACGCGTCGCAGCCGGCGCTCGTGTTCGAAGCCACCCGACTGCAGGCACCCGTGATGCGGACCGAAGCCGAGCTCGAGGAGTTCATCGCGCGCTCCCCCGCCGGCCTGCTCGCCAGGCCCCTCGCCGACACGACCACCTCCGACCAGGTGCGCCGGATGGTCGAGCTCGCCATCCGGACCAGCCACCCGTCACCGGTCCCGACGGGCGACGAAGTTGCCACCCGACTGTCGATCAGCCAGCAGACACTTCGGCGTCGGCTCGCGGCCGGCGGCACGTCGTTGCGCGAGGTCCGCGATCACGTGCTGAGGGATGCGGCGATCACCGCGCTGGTCGACGGCGACGAATCGATCGGCGACCTGGCCGTCCGGCTGGGCTTCTCCGAGCCGAGCGCCTTCACGCGCGCGTTCCGCCGCTGGACGGGGAACCCGCCCGGTGCCTACCGCACGGGACACCCGGGCTGAGGGAAACCGACCCGCGCTTCGCGAATCGCGGTGTAGCCTCCAGGCCTGCCCGACCTTGGGGGTTGTCATCGGAAGCCTGCGGCTGCTCTTCATCGTCCTCATCGCGGCGGCGCTCAGCGTGCCGAACCTGGCCGCCACCACTGCCAAGCCGTCCGTCCAGAAGACCGCCCGGACCGTCGGGCTGCAGCTGCCCACCGGTTTCACGGACTCAGTGGTGGCCAACGTCGCGGCACCGACAGCACTGACCTGGACCCCCGACGGTCGGATGGTGATCACCAGCAAGCCCGGCCGGGTGATCGTTCGCCACGAGGACGGCACCAGGACCGTCGCTCTCGACATCTCCGGCCGGACCTGTGCCGACAGCGAGCGCGGGCTGGTCGGTGTGGCGGTCGATCCCGACTTCGCTACCAACCAGTTCGTCTACCTGTACTACACCCACAAGGTCCGCGGGTCCTGCGGTGAGGACCGCCCGTACCCGGCCAACAGGGTGAGCCGGTTCGTGCTCGCCGACGACGACACGATCGCCGGCAACAGCGAGAGGGTCCTCGTCGACCACATCGTCTCCCCGGAAGGCCATCACATCGCCGGGGACCTGGAGTTCGGCACGGACGGGTTCCTCTACATCTCCGTCGGGGACGGGGTCTGCTCGTTGCTAGGCGACGCCGGCTGCGGGCCGACCAACGACAACTCGCAACGGCTCCGCCTGCCCCACGGCAAGATCCTCCGGATCACCCGCACCGGCGAACCACCGGCATCGAACCCGTACGCCGACGTCCGCGGAGCCCGCCGGTGCACCCGACCCTCCGGCGTGCCTCCCGGGCGCGGCCCGTGCAAGGAGATCTTCGCCTCCGGGTTCCGCAACCCGTTCCGGTTCGCCCGGAAGCCGGGGACCAGCCAGTTCTACGTCAACGACGTCGGCCTGCACACGTGGGAAGAGGTGGACCTGCTCCGCAAGGGGGGCAACTACGGGTGGAACGACCGGGAGGGACACTGCCGCCGCGACTCCACCACCGACTGCGGACGCGTCCGCGGCTTCACCAACCCGATCCACGACTACCGGCACGGCGACTGCCGATCCGTCACCGGCGGGGCATTCGTCCCCGGGAGCGCCTGGCCGAGCTGGAAGGGCTCCTACCTCTACTCCGACTTCAGCTGCGGCAAGATCTTCCGGCTGCAGCGGACCCAGAGCGGCAACCTCCGTCGGACCACTTTCGTGTCCGGTGCCCAAGGTCCCGTCCACCTGCGGTTCGGCCCGCACGGCGACCGGACCGCGCTCTACTACTTGAGCTTCTTCACCGACACCGTGCACCGGATCACCCGCTCGGCGATCAACAACGCGCCCGTGGCCGACTTCAACTACCGGCCCGACGGACTCACCGTCTCCTTCGACGGCGCCGCCAGCTACGATCCCGACGCGGGAGACCGCGTCACCCGCTGGGACTGGGACTTCGGTGACGGCACCACCGCGGACACCACCGCGCCCACTGCGACCCACACCTACGCCACCGAGGGGCCGGTCCAGGTCACGCTGACGGCGGTCGACTCCCACGGCCTCGCGTCGGCCGAGGCCAGCCTGACGGTCCACCCGGGCGAGCACCCACCGCACCTCGAGATCACCGCGCCCGACCCGGACACCCGGTTCTCGGTCGGTCAGCAGGTCCACCTGACCGCGCACGCATCCGACGCCGAGGACGGGCCGTTGCCCGGCACCGCGATCACGTGGACGGTCCGGCTCCGCCACGGGAACCACTTCCACCCCTACCTCGGCCCGGTCGCCGGCGGATCGGTCACGACCACCTACCCAGCGCCCGAGGACCTGGTCGCTGCACGCACGAGTCGGCTGGTGGCCACCGCGACGGCGGTCGACTCCCGCGGGCTGTCCACCACCATCACCCGCGCCTTGCTTCCGCGAGTCGTCGAGCTCACGTTCCGTACGGTGCCCCCGGGTGGGCGGCTCGCGATCCAGGGAGAACGGCGCACGACTCCTCTCACCGTGCCGTCCTGGGTGGGCTACGTCTTCGGGGTCCGCGCGCCTGATCAAGAGATCGGCGGCGTGCCCTCCGTCTTCGCCCGCTGGTCCGACGGCCGGGCGCGTCAGCACGACATCACCACCCCGGCGACACCGACCGAGTACGTCGCCCGGTACCGCAGGCGGTGACCGCACCGTTGCCTGGCGAAGCTAGGTCGGCGGAGCGACCAGCGGCCACGGCCGCGCCATCTCGAGCTGGGCACTGAGGCTCAACAAGGTCGGCTCGTCGTCGAGGCGGCCGACCAGCTGCACGGACAGCGGCAGGCCGTCGGGCCCGAGTCCGCACGGTACGGCGGCCGCGGGGTTGCCGGTCACGTTCCACAGCGCGGTGTAGGCGATGGCGGGCGTCGACCTCAGCGCGGCCGTCAGCACGTTGGCGCCCTTGAGCACGCCGACCTTCGGAGGGCGGTTGGCGGTCACGGGGGTCAGCAGGACGTCGTACTGGTCGAAGAGGCGGTTGGCCCTGTCGCGCACCTTGGTCCCCTGCCGCAACGCCCACTCGAGGACGCCGGGCCGGACCCAGAAGCCGAGGCGATAGGCCTGCCGGATCGACGACTCGAGCCGCCGGTACTCCTCGACGGCGTCGGCCTCGGTGCGGATCCCGGCGAAGAACTGCGGGACGAACGCGGCCGTCGGATCGGGCAGGTGGGTGTCGACCTTCTGCACGTCGTGGCCGAGATCGGCCAGCAGGCTGGCGGTGTCCTCGACCGCCCGGACGTGCAGGGCGTGCGGGCGGACCCCCTTGCTGGCGGGCCGCACCGTCCAGCCGATCCGCAGCGTCCCGGGCTCGCGGATGGCCGCCTCGACGAAGCTGCCGGTGTCCGTGGCGCGGTACTTGTCGGACGGGAGATCGCCGCGGATCGCGTCGTAGACGAGAGCGGCGTCCAGCACAGTCCTGGTCAAGGGCCCGATGGTGCCGAGCGACCACCACAGATGAGGGTTCGGCGCGGTCGACACCCGACCGACCTGCGGCTTGAGCCCGAACAGGCCGCAGAACGACGCCGGGATCCGGATCGATCCACCTCCGTCTCCGCCGATCCCGACCGGGACCATGCCGGCGGCGACGGCTGCCGCCGTACCGCCGCTGGAACCGCCGGGCGTGTACGCCGGGTTCCACGGGTTCCGAGTCGGCCCCAGGCTCTTCGGCTCGGTGTAGGGCCAGGCGCCGAACTCCGGCATCGAGGTCTTGCCCACGACGACCGCGCCGGCGGCGCGCAGCCGCCGGACGACCTCGGAGTCCGCGGTCGCCGGTGTGCTGTTGGACGTCCCGCCGAAGGTGGTGACGCATCCTTCGACGTCGTTCTCCTCCTTGATGGCAATGGGTACGCCGTGCAGCGGCCCGATCGGCACCGCGGCGGCGGCATCGCGCTCGGCGGCCTCGGCGCGGGCCCGATCGGCGAGGACCACCGAGAAGGCGTTGAGCTCCGGGTCGCGGCTGTCGATCGCGGCGAGGCACTCGTCGACCGCCTGCCCGGCCGTGCGCTCTCCGGCTGCGATCTGACGAGCGGTCTCGGCAACGCCTCGAGCGGTGGTCACCGCCAGAGACTAGTCCTGCTCTGCTGACGTGCGGCCGCACCGGGGCGGCGGAAGAGCGGCGGCATGAAGCGCAGCATCAGGGCCGACCAGACGAGGTGGGTGATGGTCGGCGCCTGCAGTCCTCCCGACGCCCGCCGCTGGAGACCGAAGAGACTCCCCATGGCGGCGGCGGCGAGCACCAAAGCCGGGTTGCGGGTGGTCGTGGTGGACAGCGTGTAGACGGCGGTCGACGAGACCACCGGTCGGTGGTTGCGCAGCGCGGCATAGAGCGCGCCGCGGAAGAACACCTCCTCGCCCAGCCCGTTGGCCAGCGTGGTCAGCAGCACCAGGCGGTCGTCACCCTCATCGGCAAAGGAGAGTACGTCGGAGATGGCGGCGTCGAGCACGGGGATCCGGCGAGACACGAGGGCGGCGCCGTAGAACAGGCCGAAGACGCCGACGCCGGTGGCGACCGGCGCCAGGACCGGCCGACGTACGGTCTCGTCGCGCGACTCGATCCAGCCCAGGTGCAACGGCCCCGACGCCACCCCGCCGACCGTCCACACGCCAGCGACGGCGGCCGTCGAGAGGTAGAACCCGCGCGACCCCGGCCGGGTGGAGAGCGAGGCCCCGAGCAGCCCCGCACCAGCGACCGAGGTCGCGACCACGACCCGCCGCCGGCGACGACGTACGGCGTCCGGCTCGTCGCGCTCGAGCCTGACGACGTGCGTCAACGGCTTCGGCAGCACTCGGTCGAGACGCGCCCGCCACCCCGCTCGGCTCACCGCAGCCCCTGGCGCTCCGCGAGTGCCGCCCTGACCGCTTCGTCGTACGTCATCGGAGTGAAGGGAACAACCTGCTGGATGGAGGTGTCGTGCACGACCACCTCGTTGACCATCGAGTCGATCAGGTTGCGACCGGCCTGGGTGTCGACGTCGGTGACGAACGAGAGCCACAGGGAGGACAGTCCGGGCGTCAGCAGCGGGACCTGCAGGATCGGCAGCGGGCGCCCCTGGATGGCCGCGACCCGCTTCATCATGTCCACGTAGGCGAGGACCTCGGACCCACCGACCTCGAAGGTCCGGCCCATCGCGTCGGGGTGATCGAGCACGCCGACCAGGTAGCGGACGACGTCGTCGATCGCGATCGGCTGGGTGCGGGTGCGCACCCAGCGCGGGGCGACCATGGCCGGAAGGTGCTTGACCAGCTGCCGGGTGATCTCCCAGGAGATGCCGCCGTGGCCGATGACGATTCCCGCGCGGAGCACGGTGACCGGTACGCCGGCCTCCCCCAGCAGCGCCTCCACCTCCCGGCGGCTGCGCAGGTGCGGCGACAGGTCGTCACTGTCGTCGCCGAGTCCGCCCAGGTAGATGACCTGAGCGACGCCTGCGTCGGCGGCCGCCTTGCCGAAGGCGGTCGCTGCCTCCGCGTCGCGGGACTCGAAGTCGGCGGTGTCGAGCGAGTGGACCAGGTAGTAGGCGGCGGCGCAGCCGTCGAGGGCGTCGGCGAGCGAGTCCGGGTCGGCCACGTCGCCCTGCACCCCTGTGCCGGGGCCGTCGTACTCATCGGGTCGCCGGGTCATCACCCGGACGGAGCGGCCGTCGCCGGCGAGCGCGGCCACGAGCCGCCGGCCGACGAAGCCGGTGCCGCCCGCGACGAGGACGGTGTCGGCGGCTCGGCGGCCGCTCATCTTGCGCACCTGTTCGACCAGGGTCTCAACAAGTTGCTGAGCATTAGCGAGGCTCCTCGTGGACCAGCAGCCAGGCCCGCGCCGAGAGACCCGACCCGGGATGGCCGGCGGCCGATCGCCAGGCCCGCGCGTAGTGGGCGCGGACCGCCTCGTCGACGGCGGCCGCGTCGTCGTTCTGGAGTCGCGCGTAGCCGTAGACCATCTGGATCGTCGCGTCGTAGAAACTCATGAATGCTTCGCGATCACCGTCGACGGCGCAGCACAACAGTTGCGCGAGGTCGGCGTCGGTCGCGCACGGTCGCTTGCCGACGTGGCGCAGGGCGGGATGCTTCATCGAAACTCCCGTTATTCAAACAAGCATCTAATCAAGTTGTTTAGAATTAGGCTACGAGCATGGAGCACAACAGCCCGGTCGCGCAAGTCCCCGAACCGGGGCTCACCCCTGGTGAGTTGGCGCGCCGCACAGGAGTGAGTCCGGCCGTGCTCCGCATGTGGGAGTCACGCCACGGCTTCCCCGAACCGCACCGGCTGCCGTCCGGGCACCGCCGCTACGCCGATGCGGATGTCGCGCTCATCAGCCAGATCCTGCGGCGCAAGAGCGCCGGGATCCGGCTCGAGATCGCGATCGCCGAGGCGCTGGCGTCGCGGCCTCCCGAGAGCCCGTCGATCTTCGCGGGGCTGCGCCGCCGGCACCCGGGACTGGCGCCGCACCGGCTGCGCAAGTCGACCCTGATCGCGTTGTCGTGGGCCATCGAGGACGAGTGCTGTGCCCTCGCCGACAGCCCGATCCTGTTCGGCGGGTTCCAGCGCAGCGAGTTCTACCTCCCGGCCGCGGCCCGGTGGCGGGAGCTCAACCGGGTTGCGCGCTGCGCGGTCGTCTTCGCCAACCACTGGCCGGACGCGACGCTCGACGCTCGCGGTCCGGTGCAGGTCACCCTCGGAGCCGACGCCCCGATGCGCCGCGAGTGGGCCGTCGTCTGCGACGCGCTGGACAGCACCGCCTGCCTGGCGGCCTGGGAGCTCCCGGGCCAGACGCAAGTACCCGACCGCCAGCGGATCTTCGAGGCCGTGTGGACGATCGACCCGGTCGCGGTCCGCGACGCCGCCGTCATCGCGGCGGGCATCGCCACCCGGGCGGGGATCACCCTCCCCCAGGCCGTCCAGGACGAGCTTGCCGGCCCGGTCGCCGTCCGCGAGACGACACCGGTCGCCGTGACGGCGCTGTTCAACCGGGTGGTCGCCTACGTCGACCGACTGGCCTGACCCCGCGCCTGCCGGTAGCGATCGAGGGCATCCTTCCGCTCCTCGTCGTGGTCGACGATCCGCTCGGGATAGTCGTCGTCATACCCCTCCGGATGCCGCCACGGCTCGTGCGCGGCGCTGCCGGCCAGGTGCGCCAGCTCCGGCACCCAGCGGCGGACGTAGGCGCCGTCCGGGTCGAACTTCTTGCCCTGGGTCACCGGGTTGAAGACGCGGAAGTACGGCGCCGCGTCGGTGCCCGTCCCGGCGACCCACTGCCACCCGTGGTTGTTGGACGCCAGGTCGCCGTCGATGAGGTGGTCGAGGAAGTGGCGGGCGCCCGCCGGCCACCACACGTGCAGGTCCTTGACCAGGAAGCTGCCCGTGATCATCCGGACCCGGTTGTGCATCCAGCCGGTCTCCAGCAGCTGCCGCATCCCGGCGTCGACGAACGGGAAGCCGGTCCGGCCGCGCCGCCACGCATCGACCAGCTCCTCGGCATGAGCGCCGCGGTCGTAGCGCATCGCCGTCAGCTCCGGGCGCAGGTCCTTCCAGGCCGAGTCGGGCCGGTGCCACAGCACGTCGGCGTAGAACTCCCGCCACGCGAGCTCGGTGACGAAGGTGCGCGCGCCCTCCGACCGGAGACCCCGGTCGCGGATGTCGGTCACCAAGGTTCGGGGGTGGATCTCGCCGAGCTTGAGGGCCACTGACAGGCGACTGGTGCCGTCGAGGTCGGGCCGGTCCCGGCGGTCGCCGTAGTCGGCAATGCCGTCGTCGAGGAACGCGTGCCAACGATCGAGCGCCGCCGCCTCCCCCGCGGTTCCGAATGATCGGCCCTGCTCGAGCAGGTCGCCGTCGAGGCCCTCGCTGTCGACCGGGCGCCGCCAGCGCAAACCCCGGGGACGCTCCGCCGGTCGCTCGACCTCGTACTCGCGCCAGGCCCGGGCGAACGGCGTGAATACCTGGTAGGGCGACCCCTGAACGTTGAGCACCGTGCCCGGGCGAACGGCGTACGGCGTCCCGCTCGATGCCATCGCGACGTCGGCCTCGTGCAGCCGGTCGGCGACCCTGCGGTCCCGTCGTCGGGCATACGGGGTGAACTCGCCCGTGACGTGCACACTGCTCGCCCCCGCCTCGGCCGCGACCGCGGCCACGACCTCGGCAGGATCGCCGGACCGGACCACGAGCGCGCCGTGGGCCGCCGCGTCGAACGCCGCCAGCGAAGCCTCGAGCCGGCTACGCCGCGCGTCGCCGGCCCGCGCCAGCTGCGGATCGCGCACGAAGAGCGGAAGCACCGGCCCGTCGTCCGCCGCGGCCTGGAGCGCGGGATGGTCGTCGAGGCGAAGGTCGCGACGCAACCAGAGGACGGAGGTCATCGCCCGAACGTAACGCGGCGCCGAAGGCCCACCCTTGCGGGCACTACGATCGCCGTCCGTGACATCTCTCCAGCGCGAGCGGCGTGCGGACGGCATCGAGGTCCTCCGGATCAACCGCCCCGACAAGCGCAACGCACTCGACATCGCGACCCTCGACCTCATCAACGCGGCGCTGACCGAGCTGGCCGCCGACCCCGACCTGCGGGTGATCGTCATCTCGACGACGTCGACCACCGCGCTGTGCGCAGGGGCCGACGTGAGTGAGCCTCTCGACGCAGCCGGCGGGGTGGCCCGGATGGAGGCGTTCGCCGAGCTGTACCGCCTCATCGAGCAGCTGCCGGTCCCCACGATCGCGGTCTGCGTCGGCAACTGCGTGGGCGCCGGCGCTGAGATCGTCGCCGGGTGTGACCTCCGGGTCGGCGGCGACAACCTCAAGCTCGCCTGGGCCGGCGCCCGGCTCGGCGTGCCGGTGGGACCGGCCCGACTGACCGGCCTGGTCGGGCTCGCCCGGGCGAAGGACCTGATCTTCACCGGCCGGCCGATCGGCATGGACGAGGCGGCGTCGTACGGCCTCTTCCAGCGCACGGCGCCCGCGGCCGATGCCGAGGCCGCCGCGATCGAGGTCGCCGGCGACATCGTCCGGCAGTCGGCCGACGGGGTCCGCACGCTGAAGGTGATGTTCCGTGAGCTCGAGGGATCCGCGGCGCGGATCGCCTACGAGAACGAGCGCCTGCTCGACTTCCAGCGCACCGGCACGGGGCTCCCCCAGGGCTAGAACATCCGTTGAAGAGGTCGGAGCCCGCGCCGAACCGCGGTCCACGGCGCTACCGCGACCCCGACGACAGGCTGATGCCCGCTACCCTCCGTTGGAGCACAGCACCACCCACCTGCTCGCAGACAGACGGGACCTGGATGAACAGTGACCGCTTCTACAGCGTGATCATCCCGATGCTCCGCCCGCTGGTGAAGGGCCGGATGGGTGCGTCCCGACGTCGGTACTACGACGCGGTGCCGGTGCCGGCGCGCCGGGTGCTCTTCGTCGGCGACAGCATCACCGAGGGCGGCTTGTGGAGCGACCTCTTCCCTGAGCTCCCGACGACGAACCGCGGCATCGGTGGCGAGGGGACGATCGACCTGCTCGAACGGGTCGAGAGCACGATCAACGACCCGATCGCCGTGTCCCTCCTGATCGGGACCAACGATCTCCACGGGCCGCGCGAGGACCGCGACACCGCACAGATCATCGAACGGACCGACGAGATCGTCCGCCGCTTCCGCGCCAAGGCGCCCGAAGCGCTGATCCTCGTCAACAGCCTGCTCCCCCGGACCGAGTACTTCGCCGCGAAGATCCGGGCGATCAACGTGGGCTACCGACAGTCCGCCGCCCGCCACGGTGCGGAGTACGTCGACGCCTGGCCGGCCCTCGCCGACAACACCGGCGCCTTGAAGCAGGGGCTGGGATGGGACAACGTCCACCTCACCCCTGCCGGATACCTGGCCTGGGCGGACGTCCTCCGCCCGTACCTGGAGCCGCTCGCTGCACAGCCACGGTAATTCTGATGCGATGCACCGGGCGATCAACTCGCTAGTGGTGCCGCCCGGGACCCGCCCTGTCCGGCGTGATCCCTGCCACACTGACGCACATGGATCATCGTGCCGCGACGGTGACGGCATCGCCGCACTTCTCGCTGCTCGAGACCCGGTGGATCGCGGAGCATCCGACGCTCCGGTACCGCCGGTTGACCGGCTCCCTGCTGTCGGCCGACCTCTCCGGATTCACCGCGCTCTCCGAGCGGCTCGCCAGTCGCGGCAGGGAGGGGTCCGAACGACTGACCGTGATGGTCAACGGCTGTTTCGACGCGCTGATCCGGGCGGCCGGGCACGAGGGCGGGGACGTCCTCAAGTTCGGCGGCGACGCCCTGCTCGTGTGGTTAGAGGGCGAGGGGCACCAGGTGCGAGCGGCGAGGGCCGGCGCCCGGATGCAACGCGCGATCGGCGCCGCCCGCTTCACCCGTGCAGGGCTCGGTATGTCCGTGGGCGCGCACACCGGCGACTTCGACCTGTTCCTCGTCGGGCCGACCGGCTGGCGCGAGCTCGTCCTCGCCGGGCGTCCGGTCACGATCACCGTCGATCTGGAGGCCGCGGCCGGTCGCGGCGAGGTCCTGGTCAGCCCCGAGCTCGCGGCCGGGCTGCCTCAGGGCATGCTCGACGCGCGGCGCGACACCGGGATCCCGCTCGCCCTGAGCAAGGTGACGCTGCCGCGCAGGCCGAGCGCCACCACTCCGCCCACGTCCGAGTCGGCACCCGTGCCGGACCGGATCCGCGCCGACGTCGAGGCACTGGCCGGCGTCGGCGGTGAGCACCGACTCGCCACCGTGGTCTTCGTCGAGCTCGACGCCACCGACGCCCGCGTGACGGCCGACCCCGACGCGATGGCCGAGCGCCTCGACAGCCTGTTGCTCGCCACCCACGAGAAGGCCGACCGCTACCGGCTGCGTTTCCTCTACACCGATGTCATCGCCGACGGCGTCAAGCTGATCTGCACCGCCGGTGCCCCCATCTCGACCGGCGAGGACGAAGAGGCAGGGCTCCGGTTCGCCACCGACCTCGTCGCGGGCGACGCACTGCAGCGCCTGCATGTCGGCGTGAACCGCGGCCGCGTCTTCGCCGGCTTCCTCGGCGGGCAGAGCCGCCACACCTACACCGTCATGGGCGACCCGGTGAACCTAGCGGCACGGTTGATGGTCAAGGCCGAGCCCGGACAGGTGGTGGCCGCGGACGAGGTCGTCCGGCGGTCGCGGGCGACGTTCCGGCTCACCCCGCTGTCCCCGTTCCTGGTCAAGGGCAAGCAACACCCGATCCGGGCCCATGTCGTCGGCGCGCTCACCGGCGACCGCCAGATCCAGGCGAACTCCGCGCTCCCCATCGTCGGACGTCGTTCGGAGCTGGCCGTCCTTCACGACGTGATCACCTCGGCCGGGGTCGGGGACGGCGACGTGGTCGAGATCGCGGGCGACGCCGGCATCGGCAAGAGCCGGCTGGTGGAGGCCGTGGCCGAGGATCCACGGCTGGTGGTGCGGATCGCCACCGAGTGCCAGCCGTACGACGGGCTGTCCCCCTACGCGAGCGCGCGCACTCTGCTGCGTCGCGCGCTGGGCATCCCGATCGCGGCGAGCGCCGCCGACGCCGGTCGCCAGCTGCGCGCAACGGCAGCCCGCCTGGCCCCGGCGACCGTCCCCCTGCTTCCGCTGCTGGCCGCGGCGCTCGGTGCCGAGCCCACCTCGACACCGGAGGCGGACGGGGTCGCCGAGCAGTTCCGCACCGCACGGATGCACGAGACCGCCGCCATGTTGCTGACCGCGGCCCTGCCCCAGACGACGCTGCTGGTCGTCGAGGACATCTACTACGCCGACGACGCTTCGCTCCAGTTGTTCCGTGCGCTCTCGGTCGGGATCGGCGGGCGCCCCTGGGTGCTCGTCGTGACCCGGCGCCCCGACGGTGTCGGGTTCGTCGGCGACGGACCGGGAGTCCTCCTCGAGCTGACCGCCCTCGCCGACGAGGACGCGGCCCGACTCACCGAGATCGCGTCCGGCGGTGCTGGTTTCCACCCGCTGGAGCAGCGGGCGGTCGCGCGGCGAGCCGGCGGCAACCCGCTGTTCCTGCTGCAGCTGGTCGCGTCTGCCCAGGCCGGGGAGAGCGCCGACGAGCTGCCGGAGTCGATCGAACGCGTGGTGGCCACCCGGATCGACCGGCTCGACCCGGCGGACCGCGCCGTCCTCCGACAGGCGGCAGTACTCGGGCGCGTCTTCCACGCGGGCCTCCTCGACGCGCTCCGCGCCGACGAAGGTGCCGCCGCCCTCGACGCCCACCACTGGGACGCCCTGTCCGACCTGGTCGAGCCCGCCACTGCCGGGCGGTGGCGCTTTCGCCACGCGCTGTTCCGCGACGTCGCCTACGAGGGCCTCCCCTTTGCGAGGCGGCGCCGGATGCACAGGGACGTCGGCGAGCTGCTGGAAGCGGGCGTCGCCGGCGAGCCGGACATCGCCCTCCTGTCCGAGCACTTCTGGCTCGCGGGCGACGCCGAGCGCACCTGGCGATACTCCCTCGCTGCCGGCGACCAGGCGTGGCGGGCGTACGCCGTGTCCGAGTCGATCGCGGCGTACAAACGGGCCCTCGGGGCGCGGCGGCGGGTCCGCGGGCTGCCGCCGGCGGAGGTCGCCGGTGCCGCAGAGTCTCTGGGCGACGTGCTGGAGCGGGCAGCCCGGTACGACGAGGCCGACGCGGCCTTCACACTCGCTCGCCGCGCCGCTCGCGAGACCCAACGGGCAACCGGCAGTGCCCGGCTGCTCCGCAAGCGGGCCACCCTCTCCGAGCGCCAGGGGAACTACCCCCGGTCGTACCGCCAGTACCGAACGGCTCTCGGGATCTGCGTCGACGCGGACGATTCTGCCGAGCGGGCGCAGGTCGAGCTCGGCCTGGCGGGTCTGTCGCTGCGCCTGGGGAAGCCCGAGGACCTGGCCAGCTGGGCGGAGCGAGCGATCGAGCACGCTCGCGCAGCCGACGAGCCGCGGGACGGTGGCACACGGGCACCTCCTGCTGGTCGCGGCTGCGTCGTTCGACGTCGCTCTCGACGCACGCCGAGCACGCCGCGACCGCGCTGAAGGAATTCCGGGCGATGGGCGAGCGACACCTCGAGGGCAAGGTGCTCAACAACCTCGGCATCGTCCAGTACTTCGGTGGGGGTTGGGGAGCGGCCGCGGACTCCTACCGGGCGGCGACCGAGGCGTTCGCCGCATCCGGCGACGTCGTCGAGGAGTCAATCGCACGCAACAACCTGGCAGAGGTCCTCTCCGACCAGGGGCACCTCGATGACGCGAGCGGCCTGTTCGCCGACTCCCTGCAGCTGTGGACCAACGCCGGGTACGCGCTCGGTGTTGCTGCCGCGACCAGCAACCTCGGGCGGGCCGGGTGAGGTCCGGAGCGTTCACCGAAGGTCTGGCGTTGCTCGAGACGGCCCGGACGCAGTTCCACCAGCTCGGCGCCGGCACCTTCGCGCTCGAGACGTCGGCGCGCCTCGCGGAAGCAAGGGTTCTCGCCGGTGACCCGGAGCACGCCCTCGACCTGCTCGACGAGCTCGACGCCGACCCCGGCTCCTCGTTCCCCGCCGTCGCCGTGGCCCGCCTGCGGGTCCGTGGCTGGGCGATGATCTCGCTGGGTCGGGTCGAGGAGGCCAGCACGTTGCTGCTCCGCGCCGTCGACGACGCGCACGCCGCCGGGATCCCGTTCGAGGCGGTGCTCAGCCTCCGCGGACTCGAGCTCATCGGCGGTCCCGACGTCGTCCGGCACCGGTCCGCCGCTGACGACCTCGCGGAGCGCTTGGGCATCGTCGGCTCGCCCCGGGTCCCGGTCCTCGCCTGAGTGACCTGGATCAGCCGGCTCAGAACAGCCTGAGCATCTGCGCGGTCGTGTTGACGCCCTTGTAGACCGAGTCTCCGGCGAACGTCGCCGTGAAGGAGCCACTGAGGAACGCGGATAGGGAGATGGTGACCTTCCCGCACGACGCCTTGCCGTCGGAGCCGGTCGTGGCGGTGCAGAGCGCCGTTCCGTTGCCGGCGACGAAGGAGATCGTGCGTCCCGCGATCGGAGTCCCCGACGGGGTCGTCAAGGTAGCGCCGACACCTCCCGGTGCGATGACGATGCTTCCCAGTCCGATCGAGACCAGGGCCGGCTTCGCGACCATCACTGTCGTCTTGTTGAACGAGATCGACGCGAAGGCCTGTTGACCGATGGCATCGGTCACGGTGACGAGGACGTCGCGTTCGACGATGGCGGGATAGGTGTGCGTCGCCAGGGACGTGCCGGCACCCTCGGACGAGATGCTCGAGCTGCACGACGAGTTGCTCTGGCCGGTCGTGCAGGTCGTGGTTGTCCCGTCGCCCCACTCCCACTTCGTGGTGTAAGGCCCGGCAAGCCCGACGCCGGTCCAGGCTGCGCCGACGGACCGGGTGGTGCCGGTGTGGCTGCCGGGCAGGCTCAGCGAGTCGACGCGCGGCGGAGGCACCACGGCGAAGGTGCTGGAGCCGGCTGCCGTCTGCGGGGGGTTGCCCGCGAGGTCGGGGCCGGCAGTGACGGTCAGCGTGTGCCGGCCGATCTTGTCGGAGACGTCGGCGCCGTACTCGATCGGCGCGGTCGTGCCGCCCGTGTTGCCGTAGTCGGGACGGACGGTCAGCGTGGCGCTGCACGACGTCGCGCCGGATCCCGCGTCGAGGCAGGCGAACTGCGCCGTTGCGCCGCCGTCGCGGGCGATGACCGCGCCGTCGACGGGCGCGACCGCAACGGCGATCGGACCGGTGCTGTCGATCTTGACGGTTCGCGCGACCTCCTGGCCGTCGCCACTGCGCACGATGACCGTGTGCGGTCCGTCGGAGGAGACGGTGACAGGTCCTGAGTACGGGCTCTCGTCGGACTCCCCGACGACCTCGTAGGTCAGGTTCGTGCCGCCCGTGGCCGTGAACGTCACCGGACCGGTGTACCAACCCGCGTCGCCCTCTTCGCCGGACAGCTTGAGCCGGAGCGTGGGAGCAGGCGGGGACGTCGGCAGGGCCTCGTCGCGGAAGTTCAGCGCCTTGTTGGCGGTCACCGCAACGTTCCCGGCGGCGTCGACGGCCTGGACGACGTACTCGATCTCCTCGCCGGAGACCGGGATCGACCCGGTCCAGCGGCTGTCGGCGTTCCGGACCAGATCGACCGCCTGCCAGGTGCTGGACGAGCCGTGCGACGGGTCGACGAGGACCAGCACGTGGACCCGCTTGATCCGGTCGGGTCCGCCGCGGTCGTCGACCACGTCGACGGCCAGCGTGAGGGTGCCCGCGGCGACGGTCGCGTCCACTCGTCGGAACGTGGGGCGAGTGAAGTCGTCGTTCGCCTCTTCGACGAAGTACGGCGTCACGGTCATCGTCGTCGACCAGGCGCTGGATGCCGGTGCCGTCGGCCGCGGTGGTCCGGAAGTAGCCGGTCGTCGCCGTCATCGAGAACGTCTCGCCGGCGGGTGTGAGCTCCGGGTTCACCCGCACCGGGCTGGACGGGAAGGCCACGTCGGCCGGGGCGTCCGTGCGCTCGTCGCCGTCGTCGATCGACCGGCTCGAGGACGTGCGGCTCGATTCCGTGCAGGTCGGTGGTCGACAGGCCCAGCACGAGTGCGTCGTGCGCCTCGGTGCCCGCAGGCGCAGTGAAGCTCGTCCTCGTCACGCGGCTGCACCGGACGGTCGTGGACGGCGGTCGTCTGCTCCTCGTCGTCCTCGCCGATCCCGACGAAGTACGTCGATCCGTCGTCGCCCTCGCGCTCCTCGATGACCGGGGTGACCTCGATGGTCGAGGTGTCGATCCCGGAGATCGGGTCGGTGCTGATCACCGGCGCCAGCGGCAGCGGCGGAGCCGGCGGCGGGTCTGCGACGTCCAGGCGGTAGAACGGCAGGCCGTAGAAGGTGGCCTCCATCATCGCCTTCTCGTCGTAGACGCCGTAGGCCGTCAGGTCCGCGGCGTACTCCGACTTGGCGTACTGCAGAGCCTCGCCGACCGAGAGCGAACCGTCGAGCCGCTTCGCGAAGCCGGCCATCAGTCGTTCCGAGAGCTCGACCAGCTCGGTGTCGCCGTACCCGTAGCCGGTGTTGCCGACGAAGACGCCGCCCTCGGCGGACACCGCCTGCGCGAAGTCCAGCGCGCGGTCGCCGCTGAGGAGCAGGTCGCTGGCCGACAGCCCGCTGTGGCAGCCCATCGAGAAGACGACCGACCCGGCGAGGTCGCCCTCGAGTGCGCCGCGCACTGCGGCCGCCGTGAACAGGTCGGACTCGTCGCCGGTGCTGTTCCCCAGGGCCGGGCAGAGCCCGGAAGTGGTCGAAGTGGCGCGTTGATTCCCGCCAGGTCCGGTTGGATGTCCTGGATCGCCGCCTCGAGGTCGGACCGGGTCCACTCGTCGGAGATCAGCGACCGGTCGATCTCGCCGTACGTCGGGTCGGCGGCGTCCGCGACGGCGTTCGCGCCGTCGGTGAGGAAGTCGTAGCCCGTGACCAGCGCCGGTGTCGACGCTCAGCTTGCCGTCGGCCGTGACGAAGTCGTCGAGCTGGTCGGTGATCTCGGCGGGCGTCTCGACGAGGCGTCCGACGGCGGCGTCGGTCACGAAGAGCACCCGGTCCCCGAACCCGTAGGGATCGACGTCGCCGTACGCGTCGTCGGTCTGCACGAAGCCGCCGGAGAGGCTCGACGTCAGCGCGTTGCGGGCATCGCTGAAGGTGCTCGCGTAGCCGCGCTCGTTGGCGATCTCGGTCTTGTCCGGCACCCGGGCGAACGGCACTGCGTCGTCGCCGCCGACCACCACGATGTGCTCGAGGTCTGCCCCGGCGTCGCGGTAGGTGTCGAGCACGCGCACGATCTCGGCGGCGACACCGTTGGCCTGGTCGGGGTCGCACGGCGCGGCGTCCCAGGCGGCGTACGCCGCGCGCACGCCGGCGTCGGCGTCGACCGGCAGGACGGCCGCCTCGACGCCCAGTCCCGCGTGACTGTTGAGGTAGGTCACGAACTGGTCGAGGGCGCTGCGCACCTCGGCACCTTCGGCGGTGCCGTAGAGACCACCGAGCCGCGACTGGTTGAGCACGAACACGGTGTTGGTGCCGGCCGCGAGCTGGGCAGGGAGCGATCCGGAAACCGCGTCCGGAGTGACGCTGCGGGGCGGTGCAGCTGCCGAGCGGCGCACTGGCCGAGCTTCTTGAGTCGAAGCGCGTAAGGCTCCCGGTTCGTCGCGCCGTTGTAGCCGGACACGGCCAGGTAGTAGGTCCCGGTCGTCGCCAAGGTGACGTCGATCTGCTCGTCGTGGGTTCGCCGATGGATCGAGCGGGCATGCACGGCCAGGTCACCGAGGCCGGACGGCGCCGCGATGTCGTTGTCCGGAACCGGCGCGGTTTCGTCCTCGACGGCCACGGCCCCGGCGTCCTCGTCCTCGATCGGCACGATCGACCGGTCGGACTCCGTCTGGATCTCGGCGGACGACGACTTCGCGCCGTAGAGGACCAGGTCCAGGTCGGCATCGAGGTTGGACAGGATCAGCGAGACCTTGGTGCCGGGCTGGTTGACCGAGAACTTGAACAGGTCGATGTCGGTCCCGGTCGCGATGTGCGACAGCACGATCGTGTCGGCCGGCAGGAGCGCCGCCGACGCAGGCGTGTCGTTGGGCTCGAGCGCCTCGGTCACCGTCAGGCCGGCAGTGTCGGACGCAGAGACGTCGTCTGCGAGCAGCGTCGCCGTCGCGCGCAGCTCGTTCGACCCCGATGCGCACCGTCGGCTCGAGGGCGAATGCCAGCGTGTGCACCGCACCGGCCGGCAGGGCCGTGAAGGTCCACACCAGAGCGCCGTCGACGACGGTCGGCGTCAGCTCGTCGGCATGGCCGGGGACCGTCAGCGTGGCCGAACCCGGCACCATCACCGACCCGTCGGGCGGCCGCACGGTCACCTGGACATCGCGGGCGCGGCCATCGGGCGCCTCCGCCTCGATCGCGACCGACACCGGCACCGACTGCTCGTTCTCGTCGAGCGACTGGGAGAGGGCGTTCTCGAGGTTCAGGTCCTCCCACGGGTACTGCGATCGGGCGATCAGGGTGAGCAGCAGGTCGCCGAGCGTGATCCCGTCCAGTGCTGCTTCATCCAGGACGTCGAGCAGCTGTCCGATGGTTGTGTCGCCGTACTCGGTCAGCTCGCCGAGGGTGAGGTCGTCGAAGTCCGGGCCGAGGTCGCCGAGCTCTGCGTCAGCACCCACCGCCTGCTCGAGCGCGGCCCGGAGGTCCGCCTCGTCGTAGGTGCCGCCGGACCCGTCGCTGATGATGCCGACGAGGTCACCGAGGCGGACCCCCGTGAGGAGGCCCTCCAGGTCACCGAAGGTCAGGTACTCGTGGATCGCCGTGAGCTCGCCGAGCGTCAGGTCGTCGAAGCCGGTCAGGTCCGCCAGGGTGAGGTTGCCGAGGGCGTCCCGCACGTCGTCAGCGGTGAACCCGTCGATGTGTCCGGCGATGTCGCCGAGCCGGTAGCCGGCGAGCGCGTCGCCCAGACCGCCGAGCGTGAGGTAGTCCCACAGCGCCGGGATCTCGCCCAGCGTCAGGTTGTCGAAGTCGGTGACATCGGCCAGCGTGAATCCGCTCAACGCGTCTCGGAAGTCCTGCGCGCTCTTGTCCGGGATGGCGCCGACCAGGTCGCCGAAGCTGATGCCGGCAAGTGCTTCGTCGATGTCGTCGAACGTCGCGGTGTCGCGGATCGCACCGAGCCTGGCCGCGTCGCCGAGCGTGATCCGCGGGTCGGAGCAGTCGATCTCGTCGCAGTCCACGACGGCGTCACGCTGCTCGGCCGGGATGTCCGCGAGCGCCAACGCACCGAGTGCGCCGCCGGTCAGGTCGATGGAGTGGATCGGGATCGAGTGGATCGGCGTCCCGGCGAGGTCGATGGAGTGGATCGGGATGCTGTGGATCGGGATCGAGTTCAGCGCGATGGAGTGGATCGGGATCGAGTGGATCGGCACGCCGGTCAGGTCGATCGAGTGGATCGGGATGCGTGGATCGGCGAGCCCGCAATGTCGATCGAATGGATCGGGATCGCGTGGATCGGCGTCCCGCCGAGCTCGATCGAATGGATCGGGATCGAGTGGATCGGGATCGAGCTGAGGGGGATGGAGTGGATCGGGATCGAGTGGATCGGCATGCCGGTCAGGTCGATCGAGTGGATCGGGATGCTGTGGATCGGGCGAGCTGCAACGTCGATCGAATGGATCGGGATGCTGTGGATCGGCGTCCCGCCGAGCTCGATCGACATGGATCGGGATCGAGTGGATCGGGATCGAGTGGATCGGAATGCTGTCGATCGGGATCGAGTGGATCGGAATGCTGTGCGATCGGGATCGAGTGGATCGGGATCGAGTGGATCGGCGACCCGGCGACGTCGATGCTGTGGATCGGGATCGAGTGGATCGGCGTCCCGGTGAGGTCGATCGAGTGGATCGGGATGCTGTGGATCGGGATCGAGTGGATCGGCGCACCCAGCAGCGACAGCGACATCAGGGTGGCGGCGTCGTTCGACGTGGCGCTCGGGTTCGCACAGTCGAGTCCGTAGACGGCTGGATCGGCTCCGGCGTCGGCGAGTGCGTCGCACCACTGCTCGATCGCGGCGTCCGGGTGCTCGGCGTCCAGCGGGATCGAGTGGATCGGCACGCCGGCGAGCGCGACCGCTGCCAGCCCGATCGAGTGCAGCGGGCTCGCCGCCAGGTGGCCGAGGTTGAGCTGGCTCATGACGTCTCGGCTCGCCGAGCAGGTCGAGCAGGGTGACGCTCTGGAGCGGTTGGTTCTCGAACGGCGTGCCCTCGAGCAGGGTCGCCCAGCCGCCCTCGATCGAGTGGAGCGGGATCGAGTGGATCGGGACGGCCAGGACTGCGCTTGGCTGCGTCGGGAAGGGCATCGAGGTCGATGCTGTGGATCGGAATGCTGTGGATCGGCGAGGCTTCGACGTCGGTGCCCTCCGGCGGCAGCGTCAGGTCGATGCCGCCGATCGACGCCGCGGCGATCGAGCCGGATCGTTGGGTGTTGTTGGACAGCAGCGACGGGGCCAGCCCGTCGGTCGGGATGTACGTCGCGCCGACCGGCACGCTCGTCCGGCGTCGTGACGTCGACGAACGCGGTCGGGCCCGGCGGAGGGGTCAGCGCCGCGGTGGCGAACGCATAGGCGCGACCCGTGTTGACGTCCGGGCAGTCGTTCCCGGGTGCGCCGACGAGGACGCCGCCCCGGTCCGGCCAGTTGGCGATCGCGCTGCCGAACGCGCGATCCTCGTGGCACGACGTGGTCCGCCACCGGACTCTTCCTCGAGCGGGGCGGCAAGATGGGCGGCCTCGCTCCAGGTCGCCCTGCCGTCCGGGGTGACCGAGGCGACGTAGACGGTCGCCGAACCCTCGTGGGCTCCGAGGTCCGGCCCCGGCTCGACGTCCGTCGCACCCACGACCAGGCTGAGGTGCTCTCCGCCGTGGTTGAGCGCGATCGCAGCGCCGTACTGCGTGTCGGCAGCTCCGTCGAGATGGGCTTCCAGTGCCGCGTTGCCGTCGGCGGTGAGCCGGTAGACCCGGGCGGCGTCGGCTGCTGGGGCGCCGATGGCCAGACGGCGGTCGACCAGGTCGAGGGCGAGCGGGTCCCGCGCCCGGCAGGCCGACGTTGTACGCCGTCTCGGGCGCCAGGTTCGTGCCCGCGGTGCCGTCGGTGAAGGAGGTGAGCCGGGTGAAGCCGTTGTCCGCGCCGGCGCCGACGACGACGCGGGTGCCTTCGGCCGTCAGCGCCTTGCCGAACGCACTCCCGGTCGCATCCCCGGCGATGGTCTCGCGGTGGGTGTAGCTCGGCGAGAACGCGTCGCTCTGTCCGGAGAAGTCGTAGCGGTGGATCTGGTCCGCGCCGGGCTCGCCGACGATCAGCGTGCCGTCCGCGGTGAAGGCGACGGTGGAGCCGAAGCGCCCCTCGGCAGTCAGGTCCGCCTCGTCGAACTGGCCGGGGCGACCGAGGTGGATGCCTGCATGGCCGCCCGCCCAGAGCTCAGTGGACCACTGGCTCCAGAGTGCGGTGGGCCCGCCGACCTTGCCGTAGACCGCCACCGTTCCCGCGTGGGTCGCGACGGTCTGGTTGAGCTGGATGTCGCCCCGGCCATCGCGATCGATCGTGCTGTCGCCCGGTGCCCCGACCGCGATCCAGACGCCGGTCTCGTTCCCGCTCGCGTCCCGGCGCACGTGCAGCGCGAGCGACGCGCCCCAATCGGCGTCGAGCGGCGTTGATCTGGGCCCCGGCGTCGGGCCAGACCATCCGGTCGTACTTCCAGGCTCCGGCGACCCGGCGGAAAAGATGGACCGAGCCGTCGGCGAGCGGGTCCGAGCGGAGTCGCCGGTCGGTCGCCGCGAGGACGGCCAGCACGTCGCCGTCCTGATCGATCAGCTGTCCGAAGGCCTGGTTGAAGCGATCGCCGATCGGGGAGAACTTCTTCGCCCAGTTGAAGCCTTCCCCGCACCTTCGAAGACGAAGGCCGCGCCCGGGTAGTTGCCGCCCTCGCCCCCGGTGGCCTGGGCTCCTGCGACGATCGTCGTGCCGTCGATGGCCACACCACCACCGAAGGAAACCGTGAGGGTGTCGCCGTGCATCCGCTTCGAGAAGACCGGTATGTCGCCGGGGCCGGGTCCCGCGCGGCTGAAGGTGTGCATCGCCCCGTTGCCGGAGCCGGGATAGCCGGATCGAGACGTCGACGCGCCGACCACGAAGGTCAGTCCGGCGGGATCGAAGTCGACCGCCTGACCGAAGTGGCCAGTCGGTGGCTTCGTTGAACGTCGTCCGCGGGTCGTCACCGTCCATCCGATCAACGAGGGTCCACGTCGAGCTCCCCGGCTCCCCCGTCGACGCCCTGGTCGTACAGATAGGCGGCGCCCAGTCGGCTCCATCGACCGCGGGCTCACCGACGAGCAGGTCACCCTGCGCGAGGTCGACCGACTGTCCGTACAGACCGCCGTCGGCGGGCGGAGTTCCCACGATGGTGTTGGTGAGCGACCAGGTGCCGCCGTCCCGGTGGAACACGTGGACGGCGCCCCTGCGGGTCGAGTCGTCCCGGCAGTCTGCGGGTCCGCGAAGGTGCCCGCGGTCGGGGTGAGCACGCCGTCGTCGCCGATCGCACCGACCGCCACCACATCGCCCTCGATGGCGACCGAGTGCCGAACTCCTGGCGGGTGTCGCGCAAGGCGCGGTCGGTCTCCTGCAGTCCGCCCGGAGGATTGAGCCGGGTCTCGAAGACGAACGGGGTCCCGAAACCGCCGCTGCGTCGCAGCACCTCGGCGTACCCGATCAGCTCGCCGTACGGGTCGGGAGCGGTGCCGACGTCCGGCCCGTCCGGTGCGAACATGCCGTCGAAGCCGGCCCGGTTGGCGCCGATGACCAGCAGGCCGTCGTCGTAGTCGATCGCCGCGCCGTACCCGCTGGCCGGACGGTTCACCCAGGGGACTGGGACGTGATGATCTGCGGCGCGCTGACCTGACCGAGGGTCTTCTCGACCTCGGGGTCGCCGGGGATCGTCCACAGCACCGTCCGGTTGGCGTTGGGCGCGCCGGAGAGGATGGTCACTCCGCCCGGTTCGGTGTCGATCGCGACGGTCGCACCGATGGCAGCTGATTCCGGGCAGCGAAGGGGGATCGGGCAGCAACCCGATCCGCTTCCAGCCGCCGGTGCCGGTCTCGTCGAAGAAGAGCGTCACCGAGCCGTGCCCGTTCTGTGTTGCCGTGAGGCGGTCGCTCCACCGCGCCGACGACGAGCCACCGGCCGGCGACGTCGACGTCGCGGCCGAACTGGTCCAGGGTCTCGTTCGGGCGGGCCTCCACGGTCTCGACTGCGCTCAGCACCGGGTCGATGACGACGGGGTACGACGCACCTGCGTCGTCAACGAGCACCCTGAGCCCGTCGCGGGTCTCCCGGAAACGGGCCTGGAGGCTGACGTGCCGGCGGCGTCGTGCACCGCGAGCCCGTCGTAGGCGAGCACCGAGGCGCCGTGGACGAACTGGGCCGACCTCGTCCCGAGGACCTCGACGGCGGCGCCGCCGACTCCGAGGTCGAGAGCCAGCCGTCCGTGCCCTGCCGGGCGCTCCGGGATCGTCCAGCCCTGCTCCAGGCCGCCTTCGCGGTTGCGGAACCACTCGACCACCGGCCCGTGGGCGACGGTGGCGGTGACGTCGGTGGCCGCTGGGGCAGCGGCGTCGAGCGGGGTCAGGTGACCAGGACGACCGAACCCCGTTGTCCGGAGGGTGACGTCGCGTGCAGCCTCGAGGCCGCGGACCGTCAGCTCGCCTTCGGAAAGGGTCGCGGAGATGCCCGCGTCCGGGTTGACGACGGCGAACGACCCGTCGGGGCGCGGGTGGAAGTACAGCTCCGCCGCCTCGATCTGCTGGGCGATCGAGGCTTCCTCCTCCGTCGTGAGCGGGGTCGCGGAACTGATCGCCGCATCGTCACCGGCTCCTTGGAGCAGCGACAACGGCTGAAGGCCGGTGATCGGTGTCAGCAGCGCCAACGCGACTGTCGCGGCGGTCGCGAGGCGGGCCCGCGTCGACAGGCGTTGCCACCGAGGAGGTTCCCACGGGACAGGGACCGAACCGCCACCTACGACATCGATGGTCATACCGTTCCCCTGACTCACAGCCATAGGGCCACCCTCGCGAATCGGGGAGTTCCGGGCATCCCGAGATCTGGTGATTTCCGCGATGCTGGAGCAGGCGCGCCTGTGCCAACCACACCACCGGTTATCGGTTTCAACGCCGAGATGTGATCGCGGGTTACAGCCGGTCTAGCCAATCGAGTGCCCCGCAGCCCACCGGCAAGGCACACTGACGGTCGTGAGTGGACCTCCGGGGATCGAGCTGGTGGAGCGGTTGAGCCTGTTTGCCTCGCTCTCGTCTCAGGACCTCACGGACCTGCTGAGCCATGCCCGCGTCACGACACGGCTCCCCGGCGAGGTCGTCGTGAAGCAGGGGGAAAACGCCGGCAGCGTCTACGTCGTGCTGTCCGGTGAGGCGAGGGTCGAGCTCGACGGAGCCGAGGTCGACCCGCCGATCCGCGAGGGCGAGTGCCTCGGCGAGCTGGCCGTTCTCGACGGCGCACCGCGAGCCGCCACGGTCATCGCACTGACGCCCCTCACCCTCCTGGAGTTCGCCGCGGACGCGTTCGCGCACGTGCTGGAGACCTTCCCGGGGCTCCGGCTGACCATCAGGCGCGCCCTCACCACACGCCTGCGCCAGGTGAGCATGGGTTGGGCGCAGCTGGCCGTGGACATCGACGTGCTCCTCGAGTCGTACTTCGCGCTCCAGGGCTCCGCGGATCAGGGCGACCGGCGGACCTCGGTCCAGGCCGCCGGCGACCTCCTCCGTCGGCTGGCCGCCGAGTCGTCATCGGCCGTCACTCCCCTGGACGCGCTGACCCCGGCCGAGCGGAAGGTCTCCGAGCTCGTGGCGCGCGGGCTCTCGAACGCGGCGATGGCTGCCGAGCTCGTCGTCTCGGAGCACACCGTCGCCAGCCACCTCAAGCACATCTACGTCAAGCTCGACCTGTCGTCCCGCGTCGAGCTCGCCGCCGCCGTACTCCGGACCAGGTCGTTTCAGCCCTGAGCACCGACGGCGTCCTCGGCGCCTGCCGTCGCCTCGACGAGCGTCGCGCGGAACTCGGCCAGCGGCACCGCGCGCAGCCGGACCGCGGACCCAGCGGTCGCCCGCGCTGACCGCGGAAACCCCAGCATCGGACCCAGCTCGCCGAAGTACATGTCCGGGCCGACCGTCGTGAGCAGCTCCTGCTCGCCGTCCGCCCGGGTTCGGGTGAGCCGGACGTGCCCGGCCTCGACCGTGTAGACGAAGTCGCTCCGCGCGCCCTGCTCGAAGATGATCTCTCCCTCGGAGAACTCCAGCACCCGCGCGGGCCCTTCGTCCACCGTGCCGCGGTCCGGGACGAGGTGGACGACCCGGTCCGCCACCGGCGCGAGCCGGTCGTCGTGGGTGGAGACCACGATCAACCGTCCGTCGGCGCGCAGGCTGCGAATCAGCCCGATGATCCCTTCGGCGTGCACGTAGTCGAGGTTGGCGGTGGGCTCGTCGGCGAGGAGCACCGGCGGGTCGGCGCCCAGCGCCCGGGCGACCGCCACCCGCTGCTGCTGGCCGCCCGACAGCTTGGCGGGACGTCGGTGCGACTGGTCGGCGAGACCGACCCGCTCCAGGAGCTCGTCGGCCCGGGCCATCGCGGCGCGTCGGCTCACGCCGGACAGCATCAGCGGGACCGCCACGTTCTCGCGGGCGGTCAGCGACGGCACCAGGTTGAACGCCTGGAAGACGAAGCCGACCTGGCGCCGGCGGAAGGCCGCGAGCCGGTGACCGTCGAGCTCACCGACCGACTGGCCTCCGACGCTCACCGTGCCCGAGGTCGGGGCGAGGATGCCGCCGATCACCGAGAGCAGCGACGTCTTGCCACAACCCGACGGCCCGAGGAGTACGACGACCTCCCCCGCGTCGGCCTCGAGACTGAACCCGTCGAGCGGTCGGACTGCGTAGCCGCCACTGTCGTACTCGACGACGAGATCGCGGATCTCCAGCAGCGCGGTCACTGGCCCGGCCCCGCGAACGCGAGGGCGGGATCCGTCTTCACGGCCTTCCGCAGTCCGACGGCACCCGCCGCGAGGGTGACCAGAAGCGCGATCACCGGGAGTTGGACGAACGCCCGCCCGGGCACCGCCACCTCGAGCGGGAACACCGGCACCAGGAACGCCTGGAACACCGCGGCGAGGGCCACTGCGACACCGGCCACGAGCACGCCTTGCAGCGCGATCGATGCGCCGAGCTGCGTCGTACGGCCTCCGACCGCCTTGAGCACCGCGACGTCGCGGCGCCGGTCGAGCGCGGCGAGGTAGGTCAGCGTGCCGATGATCATGGCCGCCACGAACCACAGCAGGATCCGGATCAGGTTGACCGACGAGACCGCGCCGTCGAGCGGGCGTTCGGCGTCCGTCGCGATCTCCTCCGCGTCGAGCGCCTTGAAGCCGCGCGGCACGGACTTCGGGGTCCCGTCGAGCAGCAGCGCCGAGGCCAGCGGGCGACCGTCGTAGAGCAGGTCCTGCGCGTCGCTGATCGCCATGAAGACCACGGGCATCCCGGCCAGCAGCGTGGTGTGCTCGGTCAGCCCGACCACCCGGTAGTCCGACCCGCCGATCGTCGCGGTGGCCCCGACTTCGAGGTCGGCAGTCTGGTCGAGCACCACCTCGCCGGGCTCCCTCGGCAGCCGGCCGGACGCCGGGTCGGGAGTGCCCAGCGCCTCGGGGGTGTACCCGACGACCACGATGTCGATGCGGGCGTCGCCGTCGGCGAGTGCCTGCCGAGCAGTGACCACCGGCGAGGCCTTCGCGCCCGTGACGCGGTTGGCGAGGCTCGCCGGCAGCGTGGCAGATGACGTGAACGCCCCGGAAGCGCCGGCGTGCACCATCCAGGCCTCCGCGCCGAGCGCCTCGACGAGCTGCCGGGGTTCCCGGTGGAACTGCTCGGTCAGACCGGTCATCAGGAACAGCATGGTGAACACGACGGACGTGCCCAGGATGGCCGACGCGAAGCGGCTGGCGCGCATCTGCAGGTCCCTTGCGGTCAGCAACAGGACTCCACGGAGCCCCAACCGCCCGGACGGTGCGGGACCTCCGCGTCGCGGGGTCCGGGGAACGCGGATGTAACCGGGCGGCGAGCCCCCTGACGCCTCGTTGTCCAGCCATTCAGCAAGCACCGGGCGCACCCTTTCAGCCGCGTCGATCGCAACGCCGGCACCCTTGCCGAAGTCGAGCATTCCCACGCTCCCGGCGTCGACGTCGAGGTAGACGTCGGCCAAGCCCTCCTCAACCACCCGGTTGCGTTCCCGCGCTGAGGCGACGAGGGTCGACCGGGTCATCGTGGTCAGGAGACGAGGCGGGCCGGCACCGCGACGCCGCGCCAGGAACGCCCGGGAACCCGAGACCGAGAGCCCGAAGTCGGACCGGGCACCGGGCCCGCTCGACGGGGCGACGTCCACCGCCACCACGGTGCCGCCCGGGTTGCGGCGTCGCATCTCCGCGACGGGCACGTTGTCCAAGACCCCACCGTCGACCAGGAGATCGCCCTCGTACGAGACGGGTGGCAGCACACCGGGGATCGACGCCGTCGCGCGCAGCGCCTGCACGAGCGAGCCGCGGTCGTGCACCTGCGCCCGGCACTGGGTCAGGTTCGTGGACACGCAGTAGAACGGGATCCAGAGGTCGGTGATGTCGAGCGTGCCGAACACCTCGTTCATGGCTCGCGTGATTCGGTGGCCCCGGAGTACGGCGCTGACGGGCAGCGTGTAGTCGATCACCTTGTGGAACGCGCGCTCGGCGAATTCGCGGCCGCCGTGCGCGGGAATGCCCATCGCCAGCCCGGCGCCCATGACCGCGCCGATGCTGGCACCGCCGATCTGGTCGATCGGCCGGCCAAGGTCCTCGAGGCCTTCCGCGACCCCGATGTGGGCGAACCCGCGGGCCCCACCACCGCCGAGGACCAGGGAGGTGCCGCTGCCTTCGAGCAGGCGGGCGAGACGACCCCAGGTGACGGGGTCGCCGCTCCGGACGTGGTGGTGCGAGTAGAGATCCCGGGAGTCGACCCACGCCCGGGTGCCGGCGGGCGTCACCGTGTCGGGCCAGTGCCGCAGCACCAGGCTGACCGCCGGCTCGTGGTGGCCGGAGATCAGTCGCCACATCTCCTGCTCCGTCGTGGTCGGCGCCGCCGGCGCCGATGCGTCGGCGACCAGGACGATCCGGTCCGCGGAACGGATCGCCTGCCGGCTCCAGTCCGTCCAGGTCGGGTCGACGATGTAGACGAGGTGCGTGTGTCGACGCTCGAGGTCGCTCAGGTGGGCGGCGAGCCCAGGGCCCAGTGGGACGTCGGTGGACCGCAGCGCGATCGCACCGGGTCCCCAGACCTCGGTGACCTGCCGCGCGAACTCGTCGAGGTCGATGTCAGCGGACGCGGCAACGAGTGCGAAGCAGGCCTGGCGGACCCGGTGCGGCGCGCTGGTGCGCGTGCGCCCGAGCGCCACCCGGGCGAGGTGCAGGCCGAGGTGGGGGTCGCGCTGCAGCAGGTCTTCGTAGTGATCGCGAGCCAGCCGGATCAGCCGGGTGTCGCGGACGGCGTACACGCTGGCGCCGCGGGTCCCGCCGTCCAGGAGCGCGGCCTCGCCCACGAGCTCCCCCCGGCCGATCTCGCTCACCAGCGTCTCACCGCCGACGCCGTCCTGCGGGGATCTGAAGACGCGCAGCCGCCCCTCCTCGACGGCGTAGAGCGCATCGCTCGGATCGCCTTCGTAGAAGAGGCAGTCGCCGCCGGCCAGGGTCACCGTTTCCGTCAGCCCGGCGATCTGGCCCAGCGTCGACCAGTCGACGCCGGTGAACGCCTCACGGAGCGCCGGAGACGGTTCGCTGCTCGCATCCTGATCGATGATCTCGGTGTGCATCTCGGCCCTCCTCTCATCGGATCGACACGAGACTGCCGATCGACCTGGGTCATCCGCGTCCCGAGAAATGGTGATCCTCGGCTCGCACGATGGCACCGCTGCCCAGCCTTCGGTAACAGTCCCGGCATCCGCCGTACCCCCTCCAACTCCCGGGAGGGGCATTTGGTCACCAGCGTGCGACCGAGCGGCATGTGGCGCAGATCACATCCGGGGGCTAGCGTGCTGAGATCGCACGCGGTGTTGTGGGCATCGCACGAACCAAAGGGGTGGGTCATGGCTCGTCGTCGTCTTCTCGTCGTCCTCGCCGCGGGCGCGCTGTTGTGTTCCGGCGCCGTCGCCGGAGCACAGACCGGAGCAGCCGCCAAGCCAAAACTGCCGCCGGCGAAGCCGGACAAGGTCGTGATCATCGTGGTCGACGCACTCAGCAAGGAGATCGTCGAGAAGTACGACATGCAGAACGTCGAGGCTCTGATGGCCGACGGCGTCGACACCCCGCGCGGCTACCTCGGCCACACCGGCTCGGTCACTGTCGTGACCCACAACGTGATCACCTCGGGCATGCTCCCCAAGCACATGGGGTGGACCAACGAGGGCTACCGCGACGTCGACGGGGTCCTCGGCCCCGAGGGCGGGCTCTACATCACGAGCAACTTCGGCTATGACCAGATGGCCCCGCTGCAGCAGCACGCGGGCTACCCGCAGCTGTCGGACTACCTCGACGACACCGGCAAGGTCTTCACTGTCAGCCCGAAGGGGTACGCCGCCTACGGCCTCGCCGGCCCTGGGTCGATCAACACCTCGGTGACCACGTTCACGAGCGGCCCCACCTGCGAAGGCGTGCGCTACCGGATGCCGACGGGCGTGCCCGCGCCGCCGCCGTACCTGCTCGGACCGTGTGGCTCGCGCTACTGGGTGGAGCGCGACAAGGGCTACGACACCCTGCAGTTCCCTGCCCAGCTCTACCCGGCGACCGACGACCGGTACGTCGTGGGCGATGAGCCGGACAACGAGGGCGGTGACGTCTGGGCGACCGACGCCGTGCTCGACATCATGGCCAACGAGGCGGACGCTTGGAGCGGCATCTTCGTCAGCCTGCCCGGCGTCGACAAGGCTGCCCACATGTGGGGGGGCGTGGACGACCCCGAGGGCGCCACGCCGGGCTACGACCCGATGACCCACATGGAGTTCGCGACGGCGACCGCCGACGCCCAGGTGGGCAGGATCATGGACACACTGGAGGACAGCGGCGAGCTCGACAGCACGTTGGTCGTCCTCACCGCCGACCACGGATCGGTGGCCGCCGCGGAAGGGCACTGGCACGGGGACTTCGAGCCGGTCAACGACTACGGGTACTACAACTGGTACTACGGCGACCCCGAGAACGACGTGTTCTACGACCAGCCGCAAGAGGCGCTCCAGCCGCTCATCGACACCGACAACGTCGGTCTCTCCTACAGCGACTCATCGCTCAACGTCTGGCTGGAGGATCAGTCCCCCGCAGCCGTCGCTGACGCTGCGGCGATCATGAGGAACCTCCCTGACGTCACGGCCGTCTGGCGCCGCAACGGCGACCACTTCGACCGCGTGTCGCCGGTTCGCTGGGACCGGATGCATTCCGGAGGTGAGAAGTCATGGTTCAAGCGCAAGGCCCAAGAGCTCGTCGACACCCAGGCGGCCGACTATGGACCGGACCTGATCGCGACGCTGCCGGACGACACGACGTACTCGGTGCTGGGAGACCACGGCGGAATCCAGCGGAGCTCTCAGCAGATCCCGATCGTCTTCGCCGGTGCGGACCTGTCGGCGAAGGACCTGCACGCCGAGGTGAGGTCGGTCGACATCATGCCGACGATTCTCGAGGCGATGGGCATCACGCCGGAGTGGGACATGGACGGCAAGGCGTACATCCTGCCCAGGTCCAAGCACTGACCCACCTGCAACCGGTCCGCCATCGACTCAGGTGATGGTCATCCCGCCGTCGACAGGGAGGGTCTGACCGGTGACGTAGCCGGAGGCGGGGCTGGCCAGGAAGACCACCGTCGCCGCGAGTTCACGCGGGTCGCCCTTGCGGCCGCACGGGATGCGCGCCATCTGGGAGTCGAGGTAGCCCGGCGGGTAGGTGTCGGTCATCTCGGACTCGAAGAAGCCGGGCGCGATCGCGTTGACCCGGATGCCCTTGCGGCCGGTCCACTGCTGGGCGAGGTCGCGGGTCATGCCGATCAGGCCGGCCTTGGACGAGGCGTAGGCGGCTTGCGGGAGGCCGGCAGTCGTCAGGCCGAGGACCGAGGAGATGTTGATGATGCTTGACCCTGGCTGCATGACGCGGCCGCAGGCCTGGGCCATCCAGTAGCAGCCGTTGAGGTTGACGTCGATGACCTGACGGAACTGCTCAGGGGTCTCCCGGGTCGCCGGCACCGCGGTGCCGATGCCGGCGTTGTTGACCAGTACATCGACCCGTCCGAACGCCTCCAGTGCCTGTGCCACGAGGTGGTCGCACGAGTCAGGGTCGGCGACGTCGGTCGCGACGGCCAGCGCGCGTCGTCCGGCCTGCTCGACGAGACCCGCGGTGTCGGCGAGCCGGTCGGTGCGCCGAGCACCGAGCACCACGTCGGCACCTGCTTCGGCAAGTGCCTGCGCGAATGCGACGCCGAGACCACTGGACGCGCCGGTGACGACCGCGACCTTGCCATCGAGACGGAACAGGTCACTGATGGGCCCAGCAGGCATGAGGTGCTCCTTCGTTCGATTGTTCAGGTGCGCGCGACATTCTGGCGCGCGAACTCCCGAAGCGTAGGCACTGCCTCGCCATCGGCGATGACCGCGACGATCGTGGACACTCCCGCTTTGGTACGGCGATCAGGCCAGCGCCAGGAAAAGCTTCTCCATCTTCTTGACATCAACCCCGTCGAGACCCTCCCCGTCGGCCTCCGTCAAGCACTGCTGGAGCCCCGTGGCGACGATCGCGTAGCCGGCGCGTGAGAGCGCCTTGTTGACCGCGGCCAGCTGAGTGAGGACGTCTTCGCAGGACGACCCTTCCTCCATCATCCGGATCACGCTGGCGAGGTGGCCGTTGGCGCGCTTCATGCGGGTGATGATCGGCTTGATGTCGGTGGGTTCGAGGTCCATCAGGCTCGTCCTCCGTCAGCGGCGACGGCCGAGAGAGCCGTGACGAGCCGCGCTCGCGCGTCCGCGGAGATCGCGCGCAACGCTTCGCTCGCCTCGCCGACGTACGACGCCGTCACCCTCTCCTGGTAGGGGCGCTCCGTAGCAATCGAGAGCGTGTAGTCAGCCATGGGTCATGCCTTCCGTATCGATCAGTGTCAGCCGGTGAAGGCCGCCGAGCCTTCCGTCCCGTCAACTGTACAACCCCCGGGGGGTTGTGTTAACTTCGATAGATAACCCCCCTGGGGGTTGATCGGACCGGCCCCAAACCTCGGAAGGACTCCCGCCCATGCGTGAGATCGACATCGACCATCTCGCCGCTGCCCTCGCCGAGGGAGCCACGGTCATCGACGTCCGCGAGACGAGCGAGTACGTCGACGCCCACGTCCCGGGTTCTCGAAGTATTCCCATGGGACAGCTAACCGACCGGCTCGACGAGCTAGACCGCACCTGCCCCGTGTACGTGGTCTGCGCGTCGGGCAACCGCAGCTCAGCGATGGCCGACGTACTCCTCGCCCAGCGCTTCGATGCCGTCAACGTGCTGGGCGGAACCAACGCTTGGATCCGCTCCGGTCGCCCGGTCGACAGCGGGGCCGAGACGGGAGCAGCCCGATGACGAAGCCCACCGACCTGACCGTGCTCACGATCGAGACCCCGACCCTGGGTGACCGGAGCTATCTCGTGCACGACGGCGAGGTCGCGTTCGTCGTCGACCCGCAGCGCGACATCGATCGCGTGCTCGCGCTCCTCGACGAGCATGATGTGCGGCTCACCCATGTCTTCGAGACGCACATCCACAACGACTACGTGACCGGCGGCTTCGCCCTGGCGACGGCCACCGGGGCGGCTTACGTCGTCAACGGCGCCGACGACGTCTCCTTCGACCGCAGGCCCGTCGACGACGGCGAACTGCTCCTGGTCGGAGAGCGTATGCAAGTCACCGCGCTCGCAACCCCCGGCCACACGTTCACGCACCTCTCCTACGCGCTGCGCGACACCGCGACCGGCACCGAAATCGGCGTCTTCTCCGGCGGCTCTCTCCTCTTCGGCTCCACTGGCCGGCCCGATCTGCTCGGTGACGACCACACCGACACACTCGCCCGCCACCAGCACGCCTCGGCGCACCGGCTGGCCGATCTGCTGCCCGATGACGCCGAGGTCTTCCCCACCCATGGCTTCGGCTCGTTCTGCTCCGCCACCCAGTCCGACGCCACGTCGTCGACGATCGGTCGCGAGCGGGAGGCGAACGCCGTCCTGACTCAGGACGAGGAGACCTACGTGCGCGAGATGCTCGCCGGGCTCGGCGCGTGGCCCGCGTACTACGTCCACATTGCGCCCGCCAACGCTGCCGGGCCGGCCGCACCCGACCTGAGCGCCCCGGTCCGGGCCGACGCCGACGAGCTGCGCCGACGGATCGAGGCCGGCGAATGGGTCGTCGACCTGCGCAAACGCACCGCCTTCGCCGCCGGCCACGCCCCCGGCACCCTCAACTTCGGGCTGGACGGCGGCTTCGCGACGTACGTCGGCTGGCTGATCCCCTGGGGCACTCCCATCACCCTGCTCGGCGCGAGCACCGACGACGTCGCCGAGGCACAGCGCGAGCTGGTCCGCATCGGCATCGACCGCCCGGCCGCCCACGCGACCGGGACCCCGAGCAGCTGGACCACCGGCGAGCTTGCGACCTTCGCCACCGCGACCTTCGCCGACCTCGCCCAGGTCCGGCGCCACCGCGGCGTCGTGATCCTCGACGTGCGCCGCTCCGACGAGCACGACGCCGCCGCCATCGCCGGCGCCGTCAACATCCCCCTCCACGAGCTGTGGAGACGCATCGAGGAAGTCCCGGCCGGCGAGGTCTGGGTGCACTGCGCCGGGGGCTACCGCGCCTCGGTCGCCGCCTCGATGCTTGATGCCAGCGGGCGTGCGCTGGTCGCCATCGACGACACCTTCGACAACGCAGAGAGCGTCGGGCTCCACCTCGTCGGGCCCGACGCGTGACCCTCGTCCTCGCGGTCCTTGCCGGCGGGCTGATCGGGCTCAGCCTGGGCGCTCTCGGCGGCGGGGGATCAATCCTCGCCGTGCCGGCGCTGGTCTATCTGCTCCATCAGTCACCCGCCCAGGCGACCACGGGCTCGCTGGTGGTCGTCGGGGTGACGTCGCTGATCGGCGCGATCACGGCCCGGCGGGCAGGCAACGTCCTGCTCGCCCGGGGCGCGACGTTCGGAGTCGTCGCCATCGGGGGTGCGATCCTCGGCGCCAGGGCCTCGACCCACATCGACGAGGACGTCCTGCTCGCCACCTTCGCCGCGTTGATGCTGCTCGTCGGCTCACTGATGGCTTGGCGGCTGCTGCACCACCGCACGGCCGGGGCACACGTCGCGCGACCCGCGTTGGACGACCCGATCATCACCTTCAGCCCGACGTTCGCCTGCGCGTGCCCGCGCGCACTGAAGGTGCTGGTCACCGCGACGCTCGTGGGGCTGCTCACCGGCTTCCTCGGCGTGGGTGGCGGCTTCCTCGTCGTGCCCGCGCTGCTGTTGGCTCTCGCGCTGCCCCTGCCATATGCAGCCGGCACCTCGCTCGTTGTCATCGCGATCACCAGCGCGGCCGCTCTCGCTACGCGGGCCGGCTTCGGCTCGGCCCCCGACTGGGGCGTCGTCCTGATCCTCACTATCGCCTCGGCGCTCGCCGCCGTCGCCGGCGCTCGGCTCGCCGACCGCGTCCAGACCCACCGACTCTCGGCGGCGTTCACCGTGCTGGTGCTCTCCGTCGCCGCCTACACGGCCGTCCGGGCCCTGCCCGCCGTCTTCTGACCTCGCGTCCCCTTCGCTCTTCCCAGAACGGACCATTCCATGAGCTCCACCCCGAGCCGTACCAGCGAATCCGACTCCTCAGGTTCCCGTGCGGGCCTATCCCCCGACTTTCGACCCGGCCCGCTCGGACGCCTCGGCGTGTGGGTCACCGACCACGCCAAGCTCGTCACCGGGGTCTGGCTGCTGTTGATCGTCGGGCTGGGGGCTTTCGCCCCGCAGGTCGAGCACAACCTCTCCGGTGCCGGCTGGCAGGCCGACAGCTCGGAGTCCGTCGCCGCCCGCGACCTGGCCCAGGAGCACTTCGGAGGCAACGCGTCCTCGGCGATCCAGGTCGTGGTCCACTCCACCGACGGCCCCGTCACCGACGGCGCCGGCGCAGCCGTCATCGCCGACGTCACCCGGATGCTCGAGGCCGAGCCCCGCATCGCCGACGTCATTTCGCCGTCGCCCGGCGCGACCGTGAGCCAGGACGGCAGCACCGCCATCGTCCTCGCCGGCGCCGGCGCCGACACCAACGAAATGGTGCGTGTCGCGACCGACCTCAAGGGCGACCTGCAGGACCTCTCGGTCGACGGCGTGCAGGTCAACCCGACCGGTTCCTCACTGCTGTGGTCAGACTTCAACGAAGCCAACCTCGAGGCCATGCTCAAGTCCGAGATGGTCTCCTGGCCCGTCACCATGGCGATCCTCGTGCTCGCCTTCGGCGCGCTCGTCGCCGCCGGCCTGCCGCTGCTCCTGACCGTCGCCGGCCTGGTCGCCTCCGCCGGGTCACTGGTGCTGATCAACGAGCTGGTGCCCGTATCGATCTGGGCGATGAACTTCGCGATGATGTTCGCCCTTGCCCTCGGCATCGATTACGCGCTCTTCCTCGTCGTGCGCTACCGAGCCTCCCGCATGGGCGCCGGAAAACCAGCCCGGCAGGCGATCGCCGAGACCATGGACACGGCGGGCAAGGCGGTCCTCCTCTCGGGCGCCACCGTGTTGATCTCGCTCTCAGCCGTCATGCTCGTGCCGTCGCCGTCCTTCCGCTCGATGGCCGGCGGGATCATGCTCTCGGTGGTCTTCGTACTTGCGGCCACCCTTACCTTGCTCCCGCTCGTGCTGTTCAAGCTCGACCACAGGATCAACAAGCTGTCGCTGCCTTGGGTCAAGGCCGGCGGGCATCGCTCGCCGAGGTTCGCCGCGTGGGGAGAGCGGCTCTGGAAGCGCCCCGTCGTCTGGGGCCTGGGCTCGCTCATCGTGCTGCTCGCGCTCGCCGCACCGATCATCGGCCTCAAGACCGCGATGCCCTCGATCAAGGTCCTGCCAGAGGACGCCAGCGCCCGCATCGGCTATGACCTCGTGCAGGACTCCTTCGGCGACGGCGCTCCCGGCTCGCTCCAGGTCGTGGCGAAGGCCACCGACGCCGACGCCGCGTCCGCCGTACTCACGTCCGACCCGGGCATTGCTGGCGCCACGCCGGCCATGGCCGCCACCGACGACAGCGACCTCGTGCTGATCCAGGCCGTCCCGACGGTCGACCCGTCCGACCCGACGCTCGGCGATACCGTCGACCGGCTCCGCGCCGACCTGCCCGCCAGCGCGCTCGTGGGCGGAGCAGCGGTCGAGAACCTCGACCTCAAGACCCAGCTCGACGATTCCACCCCGTTGGTCATCGCTGTCGTCCTGGTGCTCGGCTTCCTCCTACTGCTCGTCGCGCTCCAGGCACCATTGATCTCGCTCCTGGGCACCCTCGCGAGCCTCCTGTCCACCGCGGCGGCGTTCGGCGTGGCCCGCCTCGTGTTCCAGGAGGGCTACGGCTCGGACCTCCTCGGCTTCGAGAGCCAGGGCTTCCTGGACGCGTGGGCCCCGGTGTTCTTCTTTGCCATGATCTTCGCGATCGCGATGGACTACACGGTGTTCCTGCTCGCGTCCGCGAAGGAACACTACGAGCGCACCGGAGACCCCAAGGACGCCATGGTCGGTTCCCTGGCGCACTCGGGCCGCGTCATCTTCGCCGCCGGCGCCGTCATGGTCGCGGTGTTCTTCACCTTCGCCCTCTCCGGCCCCCTCCCGCCTAAGGAGATGGGCATCGTGCTCGGTGTCGCCGTGCTCCTCGACGCTTTCCTGGTTCGACTGGTCCTCCTTCCCGTCATGCTGCGCCTGACCGGCAATGCCGCCTGGTGGTCGCCTGCGTGGCTACGCCGGGTGCTGCCCACGATCACGTTCTCCCATGGCTGACCCACGTCCCGGAGCCATCCCCACGAAAGGACACCACCGTGTGCCGAGCAGTCCCCTGCAAGAAGTGCGGCAAGACGACCTGGGCCGGCTGCGGCCAGCATGTCGACCAGGTTCTGGCTCAGGTCCCGCGCGCTGACCGGTGCGACGGCCACCCCCGCGAGTCCGGCTCGGGGTTCTTCAGTCGCCTCTTCGGGCGGTCCCGATCTGATGGGTGAGCAGGCCGATGAACTCGTCGGCCATCCCGAGCTGTAGGCGTAGTCTGTCGCGCCGAGCACAGGCGTCATCCAGGGTGGCGGCCAGACGCTTGCGGGACTCCGCAACGTCACTCGAAGTGTCCGCGGCGACGGAGCCACCGGAGGCGCTGCGGAGTACCTCGATGTGGCGCATCACCTCGACCATCTCCTCGAGCGTGAACCCGAGCGGCTTCATGCGCCGGATGATCAGGAGCTTGCCGAGGTCGTCCTCGGTGTACAAGCGAAAGCCACCGTCGCTACGACCAGACGGCCTCAGCAGCCCGACCTCGTCGTAGTGGCGCAGGGTGCGCAACGACAAATCGGTGCGCTGCGCGATCTCGCCGATCTGCATCGCCCTCGTCGATGACGGGTCGCGTACCAAAGGTGCTACCTCTCGCGTTGTCTGATTTCAAGCTGTCTGATTTCAACTCTACCCTCACGTAAGGGTAGAGTCAGGGCAGACTTCGCCGGCGAGTGTCGGCACGCGTGCATCGTGGCATGCACCCATCCAACTGCCCGTGCTTGTCGGCTCCGCCCACACGCAGCGCCGGAGCCGGCGCACTGCCCCTGAACGGAGCCCTCTGCCTTGAGCACCGCCACGCCTTCTCGCCCTCAGGGACGAAAGCCCGAGACCCCGCCGCTGCAGCCCTCGGTGCGGAATGCGCTGCGGTCCCCGAGGATGCTGCGCACCGAGGTCCTGGCCGGCCTCGTGGTCGCCCTCGCCCTGATCCCTGAGGCGATCTCGTTCTCGATCATCGCCGGCGTCGACCCGCGGATCGGGCTGTTCGCGTCGTTCACCATGGCCGTGTCCATCGCGTTCCTCGGTGGACGACCCGCGATGATCTCTGCGGCCACCGGCGCCATCGCCCTGGTCGTCGCGCCGGTGATGCGCGACTACGGCTACGACTACCTCATCGCCACCGTCCTGCTGGGCGGCGTCCTCCAGGTCGCGCTCGGCCTCGGCGGGGTCGCCAGGCTGATGCGCTTCATCCCGCGATCGGTGATGGTCGGCTTCGTGAACGCCCTGGCCATCCTCATCTTCCTGGCCCAGGTCCCCTACATGGTCGACGTGCCCTTCCTGGTCTACCCGATGATCGCGGTCGGCCTCGCCATCATGTTCGGCCTTCCGCGGCTGACCAGGGTGATCCCTGCGCCCCTGGTCGCGATCGTGGCGCTGACCGGATTCACCGTGCTGGCCGCCCTGGCGGTGCCCAACGTCGGCGACGAGGGCGAACTGCCCGACTCCCTGCCATCGCTGATCGTGCCCAACGTCCCACTGAACCTCGACACCCTGCAGATCATCGCCCCGTACGCACTGGCGATGGCTGTGGTCGGCCTGCTGGAGTCCCTGCTGACCGCCAAGCTCGTCGACGACGTCACCGACACCCACTCGGAGAAGACCCGCGAAGCGTGGGGACAGGGTGCCTCGAACATCATCACCGGCTTCTTCGGCGGCATGGGTGGCTGCGCGATGATCGGCCAGACGATGATCAACGTGAAGGCCTCCGGCGCCCGCACCCGCATCTCCACGTTCCTCGCCGGCGTGTTCTTGCTGATCCTCGTCGTCGGGTTCGGCGATGTCGTCGCCGTCATCCCGATGGCCGCACTGGTCGCGGTCATGATCGTGGTCGCCATCGGCACGTTCGATTGGCACTCAGTCCAGCCCGCCACCCTTCGCCGGATGCCGAAGTCCGAGACCACCGTGATGGTCTCCACGGTCGTCGTCGTGGTCGCGACCCACAACCTGGCGATCGGCGTCGCCGTCGGCGTCCTGGTCGCGATGACCCTCTTCGCTCGCCGCGTGGCCCACCTGACCGAGACGCACCGTGAGCTCGTCGAGGACCGCAGCGGCAACACCACCGCCCTTTACCGCGTGACCGGGGAGCTGTTCTTCGCCTCCAGCAACGACCTCTACACCCAGTTCGAGTACGTCGAGGATCCCGACACCGTGATCATCGACCTCACGGCCTCCCACATCTGGGATGCGTCTACCGTCGCCTCACTCGACGCCATCACCACCAAGTACGAGCGCAAGGGCAAGACCGTGGAGATCGTCGGCCTGAACGACGCCAGCGCTGAACGCCACGGACGCCTGACCGGACACCTCTGACCACCGAAGCGACCATCGAACCGCGAGGCACGCCGCCCGGGCGACAGCTTGCCGCGGGTACGTCGCTGCACGCCTCGGACGAAACCCTTCAGTCGCAGGTCGCGCGGTACTCCTGGTCCGGCACGATCTCTTCCCACTCCTCCCGGGTGAGACCTCCGCCGGCGACCGAGCAAGCGTGCCGGCGCCAAGCCTCCGGATCGAGCTCCCAGCGGACCGCGTTGCCGGTGTCGTAGACGGCGAACAGCCGAGAGCCGTCCGGAGTGAAGCGTGAGGTGTTCCAGGGAGGCCCGGGAGGGCCGACGCGATTCGGCACCGGCGGGAGCACGGACCCGATCTGGGTGCCCGAGGTGGCGTCCCAGAGCGCGATCGTCCCCTCGTCGTTGGAGGTGGCGAGCGTTCGGCCGTCCGGCGAGAACTGGACGCCGAGGATCAGGCCACCGTGGGTGACGGCGAGATCTGTGCCCTGCCAGCTCTCGGTCTCCCAGAACAAGACATCGCCGGTGGTCTGGCCGACAGCAAGCGTGCGGCCGTCGGGAGAGAAGGCTACCGATCGAGGCTGGCCGGGGGTCGTCAGGTCGGCTACGCGTTCGCCGTTGCCCGCGTCGATGATCGCCACGCCGGTGGCGGCGTTGACGTACCCATAGGTGACGGCAATCGTCGAGCCATCAGGGCTTGAGGCGAGTCCGGTCACGAACTTCGGCAGCCGTACGGGCGGACCGACCACCTCGCGTCCCTCCAGATCCCAGTTGCGAAGCACTCCACCGATGCTTGCTGCGACCAGTCGATCCTCGGCGACGAACGTGAGGACCTGGATGGTCCGTTCGAGGCATCGACGGATGCCGAAGTTCGACGCCGGATCGGCGCACGGTCCGTTCGGGGAGCTCACGTAGTCGCCCACGCGCTCGCCCGTGGTCGCGTCGAAGAGACCGAGCATTCCTCGCATTCCTGCGACTGCCAGCAGCCTGCCGCTGGGCGAGTACTCGATCGCCGTCGCCGGCGTACGGTCGAAAGCCTCGATCGTCCGGCGCGTCCGCAGTGTCTCCGCGTCAATGAGATCGATCTTTCCGTCGAGGCGGGCCACGGCAAGCTCGTTGCCTGACGGACTGACGGAGAACGCGGGTGGAAAGTAGTCCTCCGGTATGGCGACGAGGCCGGTCGGGAAGATCGCTCCCAGTCGCCGGGCGCCCGTCACGTCCCAAACGATGGCGCCGGTCCCGCGGCCTGCGCCGTACAACGTCCGCCCGCCCTCTCCGAGATGGAGGGTGTAGACCTCACCTTCCTGGCCCTCCAGGATCTCGAGTTGCCGACCGCTCGCCACATCCCAGATCGTGACGCCGGCGCTCTCGTCGCTCGTGGCGAGGGTCTTTCCGTCGGGGCTGATCGCGAGGCTGAAGGCGCGGTCGCTCTGCCGACCTCGCATCGTTCGGGACTGTCCCGACTGGAGATCCAGCAGTCGGATCTCGCCCCGCTCCCCGAGGAGCGCGAGGGTCATACCACCGACGGCCGCGATCCCGTCCCGGGCACCGGACTCGTAGCGGCGTACCACTCGCAGCGTGGTGTCGTCGACCGCGATGGTCGCGTGATCTCCGACGTACAGCAACCGCCCATCGGGAGTCGCAGGGAGGCTCGTGAAAGCGCCCACCATTCCTGGGACGCGGCGGCCTCTGCCGATGGCAGAGCCGCTGATCGCATCGAACCTCCGCAGATTGACCGGCGTGTCGGACTCGTAGGAGAATTCGATGACGGCAATGGTCTTTCCGTCCGCCGCGAAGGACCCGCCGACCAGGTAGTCGGGCGCGGGCAGAGGGATGGGTGCGGAGGCCACCAGCTCTCCTGACCGAGGATCGATGACCTGCAAGCGCCCTTCGCGCCGACTGCCGCGCAGGTCGGCGCCGATGATGGCGAGCCGGTCGCTGGCGGGCGAGAACTGAAGCCCGCCGATCTCCACCTGAGCTTTGTACCGCGCCAACCGGGTGCGGGTCGCTACGTCGAAGACGGTCACGTCGCCCCCGACGTCCTCAATGGCCACCATCGACTCGTCGGGGCTCGTCGCAATGCCGGCGATCTCGTCACCGTCTCCGTTGAGCACGCCGATCGCTCCGGGGCCGCGGAGCAGGACGCGGAGCAGGTTGGAGCGAGTGGCCGGCGAGTCGTCGAGCGCGTTGCCGGCGTTGGCGCGCTTCAGCGCCTCGTCGAGCCGATCGACTGTCAGCGCCTCTGCACCGAGCCGCTGCGCCGCCTCCTTCCGGGCCGCGTCGCGCGCCGTCGATCGCTGGGAAACGGCAAACAGCCCGGCGACCACAGCAAGGACGAGCATGGCTAGAACCCCTGCGAGGAGCACCTTGAGCCGCCGGTTCACCCGAGTCTGCCGCTCGGCCTCACCACGCGAGCTGGCGACGCTCGCATCCAGGAAGTCGCGCTCACCCGCGTTAAGCGAGTCAGGATGCCGCTCCGCCCACTCCGTGGCAGCGGCCAGCCTGGTGCCGCGGTAGAGGTCGCCCGCGTCCCGGTCACCCGCGTCCCAGAGCTGCGCGGCGTTGCCGATCGACCGATGCAGCCGGATGCCTTCTCGATCCTCCTCCAGCCAGTGACGCAGGGTCGGCCACTCGCGGATGAGGACCTCGTGAGCGACCTCCGCGGTGCCCTCGCCAAGCGTGATCAACCGGGTCTCCGCGAGGCGATCGAGCAGCGCTTCGACCTTCTCGCGGGTGCTGTCCTCGGGCACGAGCTCGTCGATGCGGACTCGGCGCCGGGAATCCTCGATCCCGTCGCCGAGCTCGGTGAGGCGCAGGAAGAGGTTGCGCATCAGCCCGTGCTGATCGGCTGGAACGGACTCGACCACCGCGTCGGCAGTCTGGGCGATGGCCGACGCCACACCACCGCTCTCCCGATACGCCTCGATCGTCATCGTGCGTCCGTCGCGGTGCTCCCATGTCACTCGCAGGGCGTGGGACAGCAGTGGCAGCGCACCAGGCTCACCGGCGACGTCGCGCAGGATCAGCTCGACCAGGCCGGTCTCGAGTCGCAGCCCGGCGAGGCGCGCCGGCTCGATGACAGCCCGCTCGAGCTCGGAGCCACTCATCGCGCCCAGGAGAACCTGGTTGCCAGCGACTGCCCGTGCGAGCTCTGCGTGGCCGCTCAGCTGGCCGTACATGTCAGCGCGCACGGCGATCACGACGGGCGAGCCGAGCGAGAGCAGACCGTCGATGAACGCGTCGCGGCGCGCGCGGTCGTCGCACAGCGTGTAGAGCTCCTCGAACTGGTCGACCACGACCAGCTGGTCGGAGGCATCAGGGACGACCGGCCGGGCGTCCGCACCCGGGGTGACGATGGTCGCGCCGGCGATGCCAGTCACCTCACCCGCCAGCACCGCAGCGACGACGCCCGCACGCAAGACGGACGACTTGCCGCTCCCCGATGCGCCCACCACCGCGAGCAGCCGTCGAGATCCGAGCCGCCCGATGATGTCGGCGGCGACCTCCTCACGCCCGAAGAAGAAGGCGCTGTCGCCGGGCTCGAACGCCAGGAGTCCGCGGTAGGGACATTCGCCGACCGGTAGCGGAGTGCTCAGGTCCGGCCCTCGTACGGCGTGGATCCGCTCGGGCGCGCCGACCCCTCGCAGCCGATAGGGGCCGAGGTCGACGAGTTCGCAGCCCTTCGGCAGTTGCCCGGCGACGAGCGCCGCCGTTGCCGAGGACAGGAAGATCTGTTGTCCATCGGCCTGCCCGCGGACCCGCGCCGCCAGGTTGACGGTGGGGCCGAAGTAGTCGGCGGAGCGGCGCTGTGCGTCTCCCGTGTGGAGTCCGAAGCGCACCGCGATGTGCAGGCCCGCGGGCCACTGCTCCACGGCGAGGGCGTGGTTCACGGCGACCGCCGCCTCCAGCGCGGCCGGTGCCGAGTCGAAGACGGAGAACGTGGAGTCCCCCTCGCCCTTCGACTTGAGGAACCGACCGCCGTGCGCCTCGGCGTGGTCGGCGATCAGCTCGTCGTGCCGGACCAGGGCCTCTGCCATGGCCGCAGGGTTGCCGTCCCACAGCGCGGTGGAGCGTTCGATGTCGGACAGCAGGAACGTCACGACTCCCGTGGGTAGCGCTTCACCCCACCCGGACCGAAGCAGCTCGACGAGCTCGCCTGAGGTGGCTGGCCTGCGCTGCGGATCGGTCGCCAAACCGCTGCGGATCGCACTCTCGAGCTGGGCCGCCTGGGCCGGGTCGATGCCATCCCACGACGGAAGAACACCGGCCGGAGCAGCGCCAGTCAGAAGGGCGAAGGCCGTGGCGGCCAGCGAGTAGACATCGCTTGCGGAGGAAGGCATCCCGCCCGTGGCGAGCTCGGGTGCGCGGTACCCCACTGTCCCACTGAGCCGCCGGATCGCGTTCGGTGCGGACGACAGCCCGAAGTCCACGAGCTGCACACGCCCGCCCTTGGTGAGGATCAGGTTGGCGGGCTTGATGTCCCCGTGGATCACCGGTGGCTCGAGCGAGTGGAGATGGGTGAGCGCTTCGGCCACTTGGGCGAGGTAGGCGAGCACGCTCGACGGGGCGAGGCCCGGCCGGCCGCGTTCGAGGAGCAGGGTGCCCAGGTCCGTGCCGTCCACCCAGTCCATTGCCAGGAAGTAGCTACCACCGTCGAAGAAGTCCTCACGGACGAGCGGCAGTCCGTTGTGGGGCGGGATGGCAAGCAGAGTGCGGGCCTCCCCGAGCAGGTCCTCCCGCGCGGCGTCGTCGTGCACCGGACGGATCTTCAACGCGACGAAGCGCTGATGCTGGTGGTCCAGCGCCTTGACGACGCGGCCCTCCCCACCGACGCCGAGGGTCTCGAGCAGCTCGTAGCGCTCCCGGATCAGGTGCCGAGACACGGCGCAGTCCCTACGATCGGGGTGTGGCCGCGTACGTGGAGCTGATGTCCGGCCCGCGCAACGGGCGGGTCGATCTGAGCGCTGCCCGCACGTCCGTCGGGAAGGCGGACGAGAACGACATCGCGCTGACCGACGACCCGACCGCCAGCCACCTGCACGCCGTCCTCGAGCCGTTCGCGGCCGGGTGGTGCGTCACCGATCTCGGGTCCTCGAACGGCACCTGGGTGAACGGCGAACGGATCTGGGGTTCGCACCGACTCCGTCACAGCGACGAGATCCGGATCGGCCAGACCCGGTTGATCTTCAAGGACGACTCCGAGATGCGCGGCCCGGCGACGGAAGCACAGCAGGGCCCGCCGTCGCTGACCGGGCGCGAGCACGACGTACTCGTCGCGCTCTGCCGGCCCTTGATGGACCGGGACATGTTCACCGAGCCGGCCTCGACCAGAGCCATCTCCGACGAGCTGGTGATCACCCAGGCGGCAGTCAAGCAGCATCTTGGGAACCTGTACGGCAAGTTCGGGGTCACGCCCGAAGAGACCAACCGCCGGTCGCGGCTCGCCAACGAGGCGCTGCGCCGCGGCGCTGTCTCGTTGGCGGATCTCCGCGAGAGCGAGTAGGCCGGTCATGCCGTGATGGTCCTGCGCCACCGGCGCGTGGGGCAATAGCCCGACGGCAAGGTTCGCCTTCCCTTTGGTGCGGACATTGACCACCGCAGGCCCATGGGATGGAGCGCGCCCGCCTCGCACGATGGCGTCATGACCAAGAACACCTACTCTAGGACCGCGACCCACCTCGGCTGGCGGTCGGCCGCAGTCGCCGCGGCCGCCATCTCGATGCTGTTGGTCGGCTGCGGCTCCGACAACTCCACGCCGGCGACCGACTCGTCCGACGAGCGGGCGAGCACCTCCGCGACCTCGGAGGCTCCGCCCACGTCGGATGCGCCGGCAGCGTCCCCGTTGGAGGGCGCATGGCAGGCCGGCCCGCTCTCACTCAAGGACACCGAGGCCACCATCCGCCGCTACGGGCTGGGCCGGTACGTCAAGGCCTACCGGGAGAACTCGCCGTTCTTCGGTGACGACACCGTGCTGACGCTCACCATCGAGAACGGTGAGTGGAACCTGTACGGGATCCCGGGGGGCGGGGAGCCGGTACCGATCGACTACCACGCGGATTATGAGATCGACGGCGACTCCGTGGTCTTCCATCACTCCGACGGCTCGAACTTCTACCGCTGGCAGGTCGACGAAGACACCCTGACACTCCACTTCGTCCGGTCGACGCTGCCCGGCTACCGGGGGATCCCCGACGAGGTGTTCCAGCGTGCGCTCTACATGACCGCGGCGTTCACCCGGCAGGACTGACCGTGCCCACCACCGAGTTTCTGAATGGCCCGTGACACACCGGCGTAGTCGGCCAGCGGCGCAAGAATCGGCATTGCCAGTGCGCCGTGTCCGGAGGTCGAGGGCACGAGGAACGCCAAGGCACGAACTGGTTTCCGCACCCTCGCTCAATCGCCACTCAGCTTCAGTCCAAAAGGCATTCGATCCGAATAGCCCAGGCCGGGGTCGGCGGGAGGTCACTGCCTCGTCTGCCCAGGAGTGCGGCGATGACGACGCTGCCGGCCGGTGCATCGTGGGGCCACGGCGTGTCTCCGTCGGTGAAGACCACGATCAGGTCGGGCCGCGGCCGCTGCTGTGTCGCGGTGGCGATGCCGACCCGGAGGTCGGTGCCGCCGCCTCCGCCGAGGCGGGCATCGCGGGCGCGACGTAGCCGGTCGACGGTGTGGACGGTGGCGTCGCAGGAGAGCACGGTGACCGAGGCCGAACCGACACCCAGAGCGCGGAGGGCGCCGTCGACCTCACCCAACGCGCGACCCAGGAGTTGGTCGTCGACGCTGGCGGAGGTGTCGACGACCATGGCGATGTTGGGGACCGGCCGCCGCATCCCGGGTACGACGATCCTCGGCATGCTCGACTGCCGACGGCTCGGTCGGGTGTGGGTGTAGTCGGTGCGACCGTTGGCCCAGCCGACGGCCCGACGTACGGCGGCGGCCAGGAGTGGCTCCCAGGCGATCCGGGGTTCGAGGATCTGCCGGGCCCAGCGCATCGCGTCGCCGGGACGATCTCCTCGCCCATGGCGGCCCGTGTAGTCGATCGCGACCCGGCGCCGGATCTCGCGGGCGTCCTCGGGAAGGATCTCGCCGACGTCGGCGTCGGGGGGCAGTTCGTGCCCGCGGCGTACGCCGTCGCAGCCGCTGCCGCAGCCGGCGTCGTCGGGCACGAACTCCTCGGGATGATTATCGGGGTCCTCGGCCGAAGGTCCGACTGGCAGCGCGGACAGGGCGGCGAAGTGCTCCTCGGCCGAATGTCCGTAGCGGAGGCTGAGCTCAGCCGACGACTTCGCCGGGGCGTACGGCACCCGGTCAGGGAGGAGCGTGTCGACGACGGTGGCGTCGGCGGCCTTGCCCCATGCTTCGGCGGTGGCGCGGTCGACGTCGAGGTCGCGTGCCCGGTTCGCGTGGTCGAGCAGGAGGTGCCAGACCAGGTGCGCCAACAAGCCACCCACTTCCGGCGTGGTGGCGGCGACCAGCCAGTCGGGGTTGACGTAGATGCGCCAGTGCTCGTCGCAGGTCATCGTGTCCACCTCGGGAGCGGCGACCGGCACGAGCGCGTAAAGGGCGTGCGCAAGGTACGGCATCCCGCGCGGCTCCCCCGGCTTGGCCGGACCACGAGCCGGCCGGTCGCTGACCAGCCACAGCTTCGCGGCCGCGAGCTGGTCGAGGTCCAAGGGTGTCATGCTGCGCCCGGCAACAGCCCGGCCAGCGCGAGCGCTGGCGCGAAGACCCTGATCTCGCTGGGAACCATGGCGCCGTCCGGCCGCATCCCGTCACGGACCAGGGCTCGGACCACCGGGACCGCGGGGTCGATGCCCACCGCGCGGCTCGCTGCCGCGCAGGCGCGGATGGCCGCAGCCCACCGGTCCGGGTCGTTGTTGCGGGCGACCGCCCCGAGCACTCCCTGGAGCACGACATAGACACGGTCGGCGCGCAGCATGCTGAAGTCGAACGACGACCCCGCAGCCAGCACGCTCTCGGGATCCGGCAGGTCCTGCGCCTCGTCCCACGCCAGGAACTCGTGCGCCACCGACTCACCCACACACCCGGCGACCAGCAGCCGGCGGACAGCCTTGTTGGCGCCGACTGCGAGCGCGAACGCCGACAGCCGCGCTGCGTAGTCCCACGTGCGCGGCGTCGGGAAGGCCCGCCCCCGGGCTGCGGACTCGCGCGGGATCGAGCTCAGCTGCGACTGGCGGGCCCGGAGGAAGCCCGACACGAGCACGAGCTGCTCGGCGGTGCGGACCGCTAGGTCGGGTACGTCGGCGTAGACCGGGAGCGCTGGCCAGTCACCGGTGACCAAGCACTCCGCGTAGACCTCGAGCGGGAGCGACCAGTCGAGGTGCACGAATCGACTCGCCGTGGGCGCGGCCAGCTCCCACCCAGCAGCTGCCACGTCCGTCGGGTTCGCCGCGGCGACGAACGACACCGTGTCCGGCAACTTCAGCGAACCGACCTCGTAGTGGGTCAGCGGTCGCAGCGCGGCTGCCTGAAGCGCCGGACTCGCCGTACTGAACTCGTCGAAGAACGCGATCGATGGCCCCTCCACCAGGCTCAGGCGGCTCGCCCACCCCGGTGGTGCGAGATTCACCGACCCGTCGGGGCTCACGACCGGCAGGCCGGCGAAGTCGCTGGGCTCGTAGTGGCTCACGATCAGGGTCTCGACGTGCCAGCCCGACTGAGCGGCCGACTCGATCACCGCGGTCTTGCCCTCGCCGGGGTTGCCCCACAGCAGCACCGGGATCCGCGCACTGATACAGATCCCTGTGGCTTGCAGCGCGTCCTCGTAGTCGTCCCGCGTGCGCATGGTCACGTGCTCACTCCTGGCTCACTCTCGGCTCACTCTCGGCTCACTCTTGGCTCGGTCCTGGTCGGCGGGGCAGCATCCTGATGGGCTGCCACTGCGAGCGCTGTCAAGCGCCCGTCGAACACGGCCTCGATGACGGCGGCGCAGGTGCCGGCAAGCGCGAGCATGACGCCGAGCTCGGTCCGGTTGGGCGGCTCGGCCAGCACGTTGACCGCTGCCTCGATGTCGTCGATCGCCCTGCCGCTGGGTCGGTAGATCTCGACGATGCCGAGCCGGTCCAGCAACTTGAGGTGCGCGCCGGTGGGGCGGCAGCCCACCCGGTGCCATTGGGCGAGCACTCCGGCCGCGACCCGCACGGGACGGTCCAGCTGGTAACCCACGTCAGCGACCTGACGCCAGGTCGACCCCGACTGGGCCAGCACCTCGACGTCCTCGCGCGAGACTCCGGTCGCCAGCCAACGACCCAGCAGCTCCGGATCCCTGGGATCGCGACCTGCCCTGGTCCACGCCAGCCAGCACGCGACGTCAGGGTCGGGCACCCGCCTCAGCACCTCGGCGAGCCAAGGCCGGTCCACGTCGCGGAACGCCAGGCCGAGGAAGAAGCGCACCGGAAACGCCTCCTCCACCGGGAACTCGGCCACCGCGTCGGTCACAAAGCTCAGCCCGAGCCCGCATGCCCAGAGCTCGCCGAGACCCTTGGGACCGCGCACCCACTGTGCGGCCGTCACCCACTCCTTCTCGGGCGGTCGGAACTCGCGGTGGGCCTTTCGAATCGCGCCCAACATCGTCTCGACCTGGAACAACGGAGCCCCTGTGGCCGCCGCAACGTGCTCAGGACTCCGCAGGTGCATCGCCGCATGGCGGGCCTCGGCGAAGAACCTGTCCTCGCACCGGCACCTCGGCGGTCGGTGGGTTATCCGCCAGCCGCGACCCGCCAGGTAGTCCATCGCCGGTTGCGCACCGGCGCGCCAGGTGTGGCACCGCCTGGCGGCACGCAGGCGCCGTGCGGTCAGGAATCTCGAGGCACGACGTGTAGCCACCGAACGCCGCGGCGATCCGCTCAGCATCCAGGTCGTGCGGCGTCTCGACGGACCAGTCGGCCCTCACCATCACCTCGTGCCGCGGCCCTGACAGCGCCGTCCGCGACGGACGGCACTCGACCTCGAAGACCAGGTCCGAGCCGTCCGGCATCGGCCCGATCTCCATCTCGTCCTCCCCCGACACCCCAAGGTCCCTTCGCACATCTGTTCGGACCCATCTCAATCCCGATCGACCCCGACACGCCAGACCCAACACGCCGCGTTCGTAACCGAAGAAGGGAACGCCCATCAGCCCCGGGGAGATTCACTGCTCGGTAACCAGGCTCACAATGTGCCTTGGCGCTGCGGGAGAGACTGGCCTCATGCGTATCGCCCTGCTGCTTGCCACGACCGTGCTCGTGTTGTCCAGCTGCGGGGCGGAGACGAGCACGGGCGCCGTGGATGCCGGTGGCCAGGTGATCGGCACCGGGAAGACCGCGGACTTCGAGTTCACGGGGACCACGTTGGACGGAGACCCGTTCGAGGGCACCGCGCTGGAGGGGAAGCCGGCGGTCCTCTGGTTCTGGGCACCGTGGTGCCCGACCTGCCGCGCCCAGAGCGCCAACGTCTCGCAGTTGGCCGACGAGTACGGCGGCGAGGTCGCCGTCGTCGGGGTCGGTGGGCTCGACAGCCAAGACACCATCGGACAGATGGCAGCCGACATTCCGCACGTGACGCACCTGGTCGATGAGGAGGGCGAGATCTGGAAGCACTTCCGGGTCACTGCCCAGAGCACCTACGCGGTGATCGGCGCGGACGGAGAGATCATGGCTGAGGGCTACCTCGAGGACGCCGAGCTGAATGCCCTGGTCAAGCAGCTCCTGGGCTGAGACGACGTGTTCAGCGACGGCGCCCTCGCGCTGGCCCTCGCGGCCGGCGTCGTGGCAGCGCTCAACCCCTGCGGGTTCGCCCTACTTCCGGCTTACCTTTCGCTGTTCGTGCTCGAGGACCAGCAGTCACGCCCGAGGGCGGTCGCCAGGGCGCTGCGCGCGACAGCGGCCATGACCGCCGGGTTCGCCGGGGTGTTCGCCTTGTTCGGGCTCGCCGTCGCTCCCGTCGCCTCCACCGTCCAGCAGTACCTGCCCGGACTCACCGTGGTCCTCGGCATTGCGATTGCGGGGGCCGGCGGATGGCTGTTGGCCGGTCGCCGGCTGCTCGCTCTGCAGCCCCGACGCGGTCGCGGCGGGCGCCCGCTGACAGCCGGCCTCGGGTCGATGGCCGGGTTCGGTGCCTCCTATGCCGTTGCCTCATTGGGCTGCACGATCGCTCCGTTCCTCGCCATCGTGGTCACCGCCTTCCGGGCCGGATCCACCACGGAGGGTCTGGTCCTCTTCCTCGTCTACGCCGCCGGTATGGGCGTGGTCGTCGGCACCGCTGCCGTCGGTGTCGCGCTGGCCCGCACCAGCCTCGTCGGCCGGATCCGCAGGACCGGTGGCGCCTTGCCCCGGCTGGGCGGTGCCCTGCTTCTGCTCGCCGGTGGGTACGTCGCCTGGTACGGCGCCTGGGAGCTCCGGGTGCTGCACGGCGGTGCCGGAACCGATCCGGTCGTCGACGCCGCGAGCCGGCTGCAGCAATGGATGGCGGTACATGCCCAGGCACTCGGAGCCCTCGGGTTCGTGGCCGTCCTCGCGGTCCTGTTGCTGCTCGCCGTCCTGCCGCGGCGGACGAAATCCGTCGATGGTGCCGAGAGCACCGGGCCACTCCACGACAGAGAACGCGAGGCGAGGTAGCCGGGAAAAGACCGGCCCGCGAATACCTGTTACCGGGTCTGGAGCGACCCGGCGCCGCGAGCATCGGCCATCACGTCAGGCAAGCGTGCCTAGCCACGTGGTGACCGCGTACAGCACGACGTAGGTGCCGACCGCTATACCCAGCACCGCGAGCAGGCGGTTGCGGAGGCTGCGGACCCCGGCCAGCGTGCACTGGTTGCGGCGGCGCAGCGACCAGTACACCAAGCTGGCCAGCACTACCAGCCCGGCGAGGCGGAACCACCAGGCGTATCCGTCGTAGAGGTCGGTGGCCCAGACGAAGGCGGTGCCGGCGCTCACCACGCCGAACAGGGCCAGCACGGTGGGCCCGACGCAGCACAGGATCGCGGTCAGTCCGCCCGCGATCCCGATCCGCCACACGGCGAGTGGGCCCGGACGACCCGCGGCCGAGTCGCGAGGCGTGCGATCCGCGGGCGCCGTTGTCGTCGGGGGTTGGTTCATGACACCCATCATGGTCGTCGACTGGTGGGGGGAACGTAAGCCCGCACACGGTCCGGCCTGCGGAGGGCGACGTAGCGTCGACGTCATGACCCACCTTGACGTCGCTGCCAACCACACCCCCGACAGCGGCCGGGACCGTGAGCGCGATGAGGTGTTCCTCGAGCTGACCCGATCCATCTGCCCCGTCTGCAAGGTCACGATCGACGCCGAGGTGAACGCCAGGGACGGCCAGGTGTTCCTGCGCAAGCGGTGCGCCGAGCACGGCGAGTTCGAGGCCCGTGTCTACGGCGACGCGCAGATGTACGTCGACATCCAGCGGTTCAACAAGCCCGGCTCGCGGCCACTGCAGACCCAGACCGAGGTGAAGGACGGGTGCCCGTCGGACTGCGGGCTCTGTCCGGAGCACAAGCAGCACGCCTGTCTGGGCATCATCGAGGTCAACACCGGCTGCAACCTGGACTGCCCGATCTGCTTCGCCGACTCGGGGACTCCGCGGGACAAGGGGCCCGACGGTTACTCGATCACCCTGGAGCAGTGCGCGACCATGCTCGATGTGTTCGTCGCGGCCGAGGGGGAACCGGAGGTGGTGATGTTCTCCGGCGGAGAGCCGACCATCCACAAGGACATCCTGGCGATGATCGACCTGGCCCAGGAGCGCCCGATCAACGCGGTGAACCTCAACACCAACGGCATCCGGCTGGCCTCCGACAAGGGCTTCGTGGCCGAGCTCGGCCGGCGCAACCGGCCTGGGCGACGGGTCAACATCTACCTGCAGTTCGATGGCCTCGAAGCCGCCACGCACACCGCGATCCGGGGGCGCGACCTGCGCGAGTCCAAGCAGCGGGCACTGGACAACTGCGCCGAGGCCGGGCTGACGGTCACCTTGGTCGCGGCGATCGAGAAGGACCTCAACGAGCACGAGATCGGTCCCATCATCCGGCATGGCCTGGGCCACCCCGCCGTCCGTTCGGTGGCTTTCCAGCCGGTCACCCATTCGGGCCGTCACGTCGAGTTCGACCCTCTCACCCGACTGACGAACTCCGACGTCCTGCACTCGATCGCCGACCAGTTGCCGCAGTGGTTCACCACCGACGACTTCTTCCCGGTCCCCTGCTGCGCTCCCTCCTGCCGATCGATCACCTACCTGATCACCCAAGGTCATCCCGACGACGAGGACTTCGGGTTGGTCCCGGTGCCGCGGCTGCTGCAGGTCGAGGACTACCTCGACTACGTCTCCAACCGGGTGGTGCCCGACTACGACATCCGTGAGGCCCTGGAGAAGCTGTGGAGCGCGTCGGCGTTCGTCGGGACCGAGACCAATGACGACCGGCTCACCAAGGTCGCCGAAGCGTTGGACTGCGCCGATGCCTGCGGGGTCAACCTCCCCGAGGCGCTGGCCGGGATCACCGAGAACGCCTTCATGATCGTGGTCCAGGACTTCCAGGATCCGTACACCCTCAACGTCCGGCAGCTGATGAAGTGCTGCGTGGAGGAGATCACCCCCGACGGCCGCCTCATCCCGTTCTGCGCCTACAACTCCGTGGGCTACCGCGAAGCAGATCCGGGCCCAGATGAGCGGGGTCGAGGTGGCGCCCGGTCGTACCCAACGCGCTGCCGCTGCAACCGGTCCTCGTCGACGGACCCCACGGCTCGAAGCGAGCCCGGCCATGACCACCGACCAGAACCACGCCGCCGCCGTGCACGGGGGCGGCGAGACGATCAAGGCGTGCTGTGCGGTCGGCTACTCCTCCGACCTGGTCTCCCTGCTGCTCGGCGACTCCTACCACCCCGGCGGTCTGGACCTGACCCGGCGGCTGCTCGACCAGCTCGGGCTCGCACCCGGCAGTCGGCTGGTCGACGTCGCCTCCGGCATCGGCACCACCGCGCTGCTCGCGGCCACCGAGTACGGCGCCCTGGCGGACGGTGTCGATCTGTCGCCGGCCAATGTCGCCCTGGCCACCGGCGCTGCCGCGGCCCGTGGACTCACCGACGTGGCGTCCTTCCACCTCGGGGATGCCGAGTCGCTGCCGCTCGCCGACGGCGGGTGGGATGCCGTGGTCTGCGAGTGCGCGCTGTGCACCTTCCCCGACAAGCAGACCGCCGTGGCCGAGATGGCGCGGGTGCTGAAGCCCGGTGGGCGGATCGGGATCACCGACATGACCGCCGATCGCGACCGGCTTCCCCCTGAGCTGACCACCCTCCAGGCATGGATCGCCTGTGTGGCCGATGCTCGCACCGCCGACGACTACCGGGACCTGCTCGCCGACGCTGGGCTGCGAGGTGCTCCGGATCGAGCAGCACCAGGTCGCACTCGAGCGCATGGTCCGTCAGATCGAGGCCCGACTCGAGGTGCTGCGCATGACCGCCCGTCCTCGGCTGGAGGCGGCCGGGATCGACTTCGCGCGGGTGCGGCCGGTGCTCGGCGCCGCGCGCACCGCCGTCCGCGATGGCGATCCTCGGGTACGTGCTCATCGTCGCCGAGAAGGCGGCCGCAACCGCGCCGTCCGGTGGGCAGGCATGAGGGTGGCCCGCGCACTTCCTCGCGCGTTGGGCGTCGGCCTGGCCGGCGCGGGTGGCGCAGCGGGGCTCTACCTCGGCGCCGTGACCGGCGCTCTCACCGTCGACCTCGGCGTCGGTCGCCGGACCCGGCCGCTCGGCCCGATCACCCTGACCATCGATGCGCCCCGCGAGCGGGTGTTCGACGCGGCCGCATCGCCGTACGCCGACCGACAGGCCAGGGCGATGCGCGAGAAGGTGCAGATCCTCGAACGGACAGGCGGCATGGTGCTGGCTGCTCACCGCACCCCCATCGGCGGCCGGCTCACCGCCGTCACCGTCGAGACGGTGGTGCTGAACCCACCGGAGCAGATCCGGTTCCGGCTGCTGCGTGGCCCGGTCCCCCACGTCGAGGAGACCTTCGCCTTCGAAGAGGCCACCGGCACCACGACGCTGACCTATACCGGGCTCTTGGGCACCGACCTGTGGGGGCTGGGACAGTGGTGGGGCGACCTGGTCGCGCGCACCTGGGAGAACACCGTTCGAGCGTCGCTGGACCAGATCAAGGCCGAGGCCGAGCGGACGTCGGCGACGTAACGTCCGCATCCGCATCTTCCGGGTCTCCCGATGGCCGCGCACTGACTACCGCGATCATCGAACCTGGCACGATCTTCGGCGAGATCGGTGATCCGAGGAGGATGCCATGACATCTGCCACCATCACGGCATCCTCCGGTGACACCGCTGATCGCGGCAAGGAGGGGAAGCCTGCCCCTGATCTTGCTGCTGCTCGTTGCGTGTGGTGGCGGGCGGCAGTACCCGGCCGACGGCGCCCGAGTCGTCCTCGACGACGACGCCGCCCGGCGCGCCTCCTCGGGTCCACGGGTCCGTCTCGCTGGTTCGAAGCGTCCGCGAGCGGGGCGGGTGCCCCATGGCGCCCTGAAGTTGGGGGCCTTGGTCATGAATCGGGTTGGCCGAGTACGGCGCGGCCGGCTTCAAGCCGCGCGACCGGGACCCGGAACGGCGAGCAGGACACGTAGTCCAGATGGGTGCGGTGGAAGAAGTGGATCGAGTCCGGGTCGCCGCCGTGCTCGCCGCAGACGCCGACCTTCAGGCTCGGGCGGGTCTTGCGTCCCTCCCGGGTAGCGATGTCCACCAGCCGGCCGACGCCGTCGACGTCGAGGCTTTCGAACGGGGAGACCGTGAAGACGCCCTTGTCGAGGTAAGCGGCGAAGAACGCCGCCTCCACGTCATCGCGAGAGAAGCCCCACGTTGTCTGGGTGAGGTCGTTGGTGCCGAACGAGAAAAAGTCGGCAGCCTCGGCCACTCGGAACGCCGTGAGCGCGGCGCGGGGCAGCTCGACCATCGTGCCGATCGGGATCTCGAGGTCGACACCCTCGCTGTCGCGGACCTCGGCCAGGATCGCGTCGGCCTCGTCGCGGATCAGGTGCAGCTCCATGACAGAACCGACCAGGGGAACCATGACCTCTGGACGGGGGTCTCCGCCGGCTTTCACGCGCTGGGCCGCAGCCATGGCAACGGCGCGCACCTGGAGGGCGAACAGACCCGGGCACGGTCAGGCCGAGCCGCACCCCGCGCAGACCGAGCATGGGGTTCGACTCGTGCAGACGCTCGACCGCCGCGAGCAGGCGCACGTCGTTCTGGTCCACCTCACCACGCTCCTCGGCCATCGCTACCTTGACCATCAGGTCGGCGCGGTCTGGGAGGAACTCGTGGAGCGGCGGATCGAGAAGCCGGATGGTGGTGGGCAGTCCGTCCATGGCGGTCAGCAGCTCCACGAAGTCCTGCGTCTGAGGCTCAACCAGTCCAGCCAGCGCAGCCTCGCGTTCGTTGACGTTGTCGGCGAGGATCACCCGTTCGATGAGAGGGCGGCGATCGCCGAGGAACATGTGCTCGGTGCGGCACAGGCCGACACCCTCGGCACCCATCCTGCGCGCGCGGTCGGCGTCCTCGGCGGTGTCGGCGTTGGCCCGCACCCGCAGTCGTCGCACTCCGTCGGCATGGGTGAGCAGCTGGTCGACCGCCCGGACAACATCAGCGGTGCCCTCGTCGACCAGGGCCAGGGCGGCGTCGAGTCCCTCTTCCAGATAGCGCACCACCGGTGAGGGCGTGACCGCGAGCTCGCCGACGTAGACCTCGCCCGTCGACCCGTCGATGGAGAGCACGTCGCCCTCCCGCACCGTCACCCCGCCGGCCGTGGCGACCAGTGCGGCCGCATCAACCTCCAGGGACTCGGCACCACAGACCGCCGTCGTACCCATGCCGCGCGCCACCACGGCCGCGTGTGAGGTCTTGCCACCCCGGCTCGTCAGGATGCCGGTCGCGGCGATCATCCCCTCGAGGTCTTCGGGGTTGGTCTCCTTGCGCACCAGGAGCACCCGCTCGCCACGCGCCCGCCACGCCACGGCGGTGGCTGAGTCGAAGACCACCCTGCCGACGGCAGCACCCGGCGACGCAGCCATTCCCTTGGTCAGCAGGTTCCTCTCGGCCGCAGTATCGAATTGCGGGAACATCAGCTGAGCAAGTTGCGCACCGGTGACCCGCTCGAGCGCCTCATCCATGGTGATCAGCTGTTCGTCGACGAGCTGGGTGGCGATCCGGAACGCCGCGGCTGCGGTGCGCTTGCCGACGCGGGTCTGCAGCATCCACAGTTTGCCGCGCTCGACCGTGAACTCGATGTCGCAGAGGTCGCGGTAATGCGTCTCCAGGCGTCGCATGATCCGGGTTAGCTGCTGGTAGGAGCCCGGGTCGAGGTTGGCGAAGTCGTCCAGCGACAGCGTGTTGCGAATACCCGAGACGACGTCCTCACCCTGCGCGTTGGCGAGGTAGTCCCCGTAGACGCCGGGCTTCCCCGTCGCGGGGTCCCGCGTGAAGCAGACACCCGTGCCGGAGGTGGGGCCAAGGTTGCCGAACACCATCGTGCAGACGCTCACCGCGGTGCCGAGGTCGTGCGGGATGCGTTCGCGCCGGCGGTAGAGCTTCGCTCGGTCGGTGTTCCACGAGGCGAAGACGGCGCGCGTGGCCAGATCCAGTTGGCGGCGCGGCTCCTGGGGGAAATCCTCGCCGGTATGGTCCACGATGATCTGCTGGAACACCTCGACGAGCTCTTGCAGATCCTTCGCCTCGAGCTCCACGTCGGTCCGCACGCCCTTGTGCGCCTTCGCGGCGTCGAGGGCCGCCCCGAACGCCTCGCCGTCGACACCGAGGACGGTCTTGCCGAACATCTGGACCAGCCGGCGGTATGAGTCCCACGCGAAGCGCGCGTCGCCAGAAGCGTCCGCAAGCCCGAGCACCGAGCGGTCGTTGAGCCCCACGTTGAGGACCGTCTCCATCATCCCGGGCATGGAGAACCTCGCACCCGAGCGCACGCTGACCAGCAGCGGGTCAGTCGCGTCGCCCAAGCGGCGACCGACCTCGTCCTCGAGCCGGCGCAGCGCCATCGTGACCTGGACCCGCAGCTGGTCAGGTTGACGGCCCTGCTCGAGGTAGAACCGACAGGCCTCCGTGGTGATGATGAATCCGGGCGGCACCGGTAGGCCGAGCCTCGTCATCTCGGCGAGGTTCGCACCCTTGCCGCCGAGTAGGTCCTTCTGATCCTTGTCACCCTCGCTGAAGTGGTAGACCAGCTTCTTCGTCGATGGCTTCATCTGGGGTTCCATCATTCCGATCAGTAGACGATCAGTGGGCGTCCTCCGACAGCATCGTAAGCACGAGCTTTCGTACGTCGTCAGCCTCAGCGAGGGTCAATGCCTCCTGGGCCAGCGTTTCGCAACGCGCCACCTCGAGCTCCCGGACCGCTGCCTTGACCCTGGGGACGGCGGGGGGCGAGACGCTCAGCTCTCGCACGCCTAGTCCGACCAGGACCGGGATGGCCAGCTCGTCAGAGGCGGCTTCGCCACAGACGGCGACGTCGATCCTGCCGGCTGCGGATCGGCACACGTGGTCGATGAGCTGGAGCACGCCGGGGTCGAGGGCGTCGGAGAGTGCGGCGACCGCACCGTTCCCGCGCTCGGCCGCGAGGGCGTACTGCGTCAGGTCGTTGGTGCCGATGCTGACGAAGTCGACGTAAGGCAGGAACGCCTCGATCTTCAGGGCCGCCGACGGAACCTCGATCATCGTGCCGATGTGCAGACCGTCAGGGAGGCCGTCCGACCCAGCCGCCTCGGTGAGCACCTGGCGGGCCTCGATCAGCTCGGCCGGGGTCGACACCATCGGGATCATGATGCTGGTCGGGAAGTGCCGCGCGGTGCGACAGATCGCCGCCATCTGGTCGCGCAGGAGATCACGATGGGCGAGGCTGAGCCGAATGCCCCGCTGACCGAGGAACGGATTCGCCTCCTGGGGCATCGGGAGGTACGACAAGGGCTTGTCTCCCCCGACGTCGAGGGTGCGCAGGGTGATCCGCCTGCCGTCCATGGCCTCGGCGATGGCGTCGTACTCGGCCTGCTGCTCGTCCACGTCCGGCGCGGCACTCCGGTCGAGGAACAAGAACTCGGTGCGCACCAGTCCGGCGCCGTCCGCCCCCGCTGCGAGTGCGGTGCGCGCGTCGGCTACGGATCCGAGATTGGCGGCCACCTCGACGGACGTGCCGTCGCGGGAGACTGCGGGCTGCTCGGCGAGCGCGAACTGCCGAGCGCGTTGCTCGGCAGCGTCCGCGGCGCGCGTCTGGTACTCCTGCAAGAGCTCCGGCGAGGGGTCGATATGCAACTCGCCCCTGCTGCCGTCGACGAGGATCGTCGTGCCTTCCGGGACGCTCAGCACCTCGGGGCCAGCCGCCACGACGACGGGGATGTCGCGCGCCCGAGCCAGGATCGCCGCGTGCGACGACGGGCTCCCATGAGCGAGGACGACTCCGGTCACGAGGGCGAGGTCCAGGCTGGCGGTCTCGGCGGGCGTCAGGTCGCTCGCGACCAGGACACCCTTCGATGTCATCCGCCGGGCGGGCTCGCCCGTCAGCGCTCGGAGCACCTGGTCACCGACCGCGTTGACGTCGGCGGCCCGTTCCCTCAGATAGGGATCGGGCAGGCTCGCCCACTCTCGCTCGACGTCGGCCAGGCAACCCGCCCAAGCGGAGACGGCCCCGACACCTGTGCTGGTGCGAGTCTTGACGTCGGCAAGCATCTCGGCGTCGGTGAGCAGTGAAAGGTGCGCGTCGAAGATGCTCGCCTGCTCCGCGCCCACCTCCCGAGCGGTGACGACCCGGACGTGCTCGATGTCGCGACGTACGGCGGCAACGGACTCGACGATGCGTCGCCACTCGGCGGCCGGTTCCCCCACTGGTTGCTGGTCGAGGTCGACGGGCACGGCGGTGAGCAGGCGAAGCGGGCCGATCGCGATCCCGGGCGAGCCAGGCAGGGGGCCGCTGACCGACGCGGGCCCTGCCGGGACTGGCGCCTCGGCCGCCTCCTCGACGGTCTCGTCGAACCTACGTGCGGCAAGGGTGAGCAGGTGCTCGACCGCCTCCTGGGCCTGCGGACCGGAGGCGCGGACCTCGACCTCGTGCCCTCGTAGGGCGGCCAGTGTCGCAACCCGGCTCAGACTTCCGGCGGGGACCGAAGAGCCGCCGGTGGTGAGGTTTCGCAGCCGGACCGACGCGTCGAGCGCACGGACCTCGCTGACCAGCCGGGCAGCCGGCCGGGCGTGCAGGCCGTGCGGGTTCTCGACCGAGAAGACCCCGACGATCTCCTCCGTGCCGACCTCGTGCACGTCGGACGTAGTGCCGTCCTGCGATGGCGACAGGTGCCCCGACTTGCCCATGAGTGCGTCGCGCGCCTCGGCCGCGACCTCAGCCCGACTGGCTCCTCCGGCGGCGGCAACGGCAGCAACGATGAGGCCCTCGACAAGGGGTGCCGGCGAGAGCGTCACGCGGTCGCGGATCGAAGGGTCCTGGAGCAGGTCGAGCGCCAGTTCGGTGCTGAGCACCGCGCTACCGAGATCCATGAGCACGACGACGCCTGCCGCGCCGTCCGCACGCTCGATGGCCTCCATGATCGCGACCGCGTCGGTGCCGAACGTCGTCTCGTCGAGCCCGGCGGCCACCTCGATCCGAAGCGGCCGGCCGTGCAGCATCTCGGCGGCGAGGGCCACCGCGGAACGAGCGAGCGTGCGGCTGTGGGAGACGACGACCAATCCGACGCTGTGCCCGGCGTTCGACGCCGACGAGTCTCCCGAAAGGCTCTCTGTCATGTCCACTGCACTCCACTCACTCGTCACTTGAACGCTGTCAGAAGGCTCAGAAGGCCGCTTCGGTCGCCGCTTCGAGCAGGAGGGCCACGGTCGTGGCGCCAGGGTCCTGGTGTCCCACGCTGCGCTCGCCGAGGTAGCTGGCCCTGCCCTTGCGCGCCAGCATCGGCGTGGTCGCGTCCCGCCCTGCCGCGGCGGCGTCCCTGGCGTGTTTCAGACCGGTGGCCAAGTCCGCCCCGTCGGCGAGTGCCCTGTCGAGCGCGTCGACAGCCGGCGCCAGTGCGTCGTACATGGTCTTGTCATCGGGCCCGGCCTTGCCCCGGTCCACGACACCCCCGAGTCCAGCACGCAGGGCCGCAGCGAACTGGGGCGCCGAGGTGGTCTCAGCGTCGCCGAGCGTGCTGCCGATACGCAGGAACAGGGTGCCGAACAGCGGACCGCTCGCTCCCCCGACCGAGGAGACCAGCGTCATGCCGACCTTGGAGAACAGTGCCCCGGTCGTCGCCGGCGGGCTTTCGTCGAGCGCGGCCACGGCGGCCTTCATTCCCCGGTCCATGTTCGACCCGTGGTCGGCGTCGCCGATCGCTGCGTCGAGCTCGGTCAGGTAGTCGCGGTTCTCAGCGACATGGTGGGCGAATCTGCGCACCCACTCGTTGAGGGACGCCGTGGTCACGTTCTCGTCCATGTCTCAGATGCCCCATCTCAACGCGGAAGTGTTCACTGGAGCGTCCCAGAGGGAGAGCAGCTCGTCATCGGCCTTGAGCAGTGTGACCGACGCGCCGGCCATGTCGAGCGAAGTGATGTAGGAGCCGACGAGTGAACGGGCGATGGGTACGCCGTGCCCGCCGAGGATCTTGTTGACCTCGTTGAACATCACGTAGAGCTCGATCAGCGGGGTGCCGCCGAGTCCGTTGACGAACGCGATGACAGGGTCGCCCTTGGTGAACGGCAGGTCCCCGAGGATCGGCTCGACCAACATCGCGGCGATGTCGCTCGCGGGCGCGAGCGGCAAACGCTCCCGGCCGGGCTCCCCGTGGATGCCGACACCGAGCTCCATCTCGCCCTCGCCGAGCTCGAAGGTGGGCTTGCCGACAGCAGGCACGGTGCACGACGTGAGTGCCACGCCCATACTGCGTCCGTTGGCGTTGACCTTGCGAGCGACCTCGGCGACCTGGTCGAGGTCTCGTCCCTGCTCGGCTGCCGCGCCGGCGATCTTCTCGAGCAGCACCGTGACGCCGACCCCACGGCGACCTGCTGTCCACGTGCTGTCCTGGACTGCGACGTCGTCGTCGGTGACCACCGAGACGACGCGGGCTCCGGTCTCCGCGGCTGCCAGCTCGCCGGCCATCTCGAAGTTCATCACGTCGCCGGTGTAGTTCTTCACGACGTGGAGGACGCCGGCCCCGCCGTCGACCAGCTTGGTGGCCGCCAGCATCTGCTCGGGCACAGGCGAGGTGAACATCTCTCCGGCACAGGCGGCGTCGAGCATGCCGAGGCCGACGAATCCGCCGTGCAGCGGCTCGTGCCCCGAACCACCGCCCGAGATGATGCCCACCTTGCCCTGTTTCGGGGCATCACCGCGGTAGATGATCTTGTGCTGGTGGTCGACCTGCAGCGCAGGGTGAGCAGCCTCGATTCCACGCAGTGCCTCGACCACGACGTCGTTCGGGTCGTTGATCAGCTTCTTCATGAGAGTTCCTTTTGGTTGCTGGGGCTGTCAGGCGTTCGTGGACTCGCGTGCGGATGCGGCCGGGCGTCGGGCGCTCCGAGGTCCACCCCACCGGCGGGGAGGCGGTCGGCCGGGGTCCGCGAGAGGAGGCCGAACAGCAGAGCAGCGGCGACCCCGGCGAGGAGTTCGGCAGCCAGGTAGACCGGCAGTTGGTCCCACTTCACGTCGCCGCCGGCGATCTGCTGGACGAGCATCGGGCCGAAGGTGCGGGCGGGGTTGATGGACGCGCCCGTCGTCGGGGCGACCGGAATGATGGCCGCGAAGACGACCAGGCCGATCGCGACGCCGGCGAAGCCGGCGGCGGCCTTGCGGTGGATCACACCGAAGATGGTGAACACCAGGATGAAAGTGCCCACGAACTCGGCGGTGAAGGCCTGCGCCACGCTCACAGTGTCGGGGTTGTACGACGCCACACCCAGCCCTACGTCACTGGCCTGCTGACCGAGGACGCCGATGATCGCGGCGGCGCCGACGATCGCGCCGACCACCTGGGCTCCGATGTACGCCGGGACCTGTCTCCAGGGGAACTTGCCGGTGACAGCCAGTCCCAAGGTCACCGCCGGGTTGATGTGGTTGCCACCAATGTGCCCGAGGGCGTAGACGGTGGCGATCACGATCGTGCCGAAGGCCAGGGAGATCATCCCCAGGTCGGCCATCGTGAACGGCGCATCGCCGTTGACGATCAGCGTGGCGGGGACCGACCCCACCCCGATGAACACCAGAAATGCAGTTCCAATGGCCTCAGCACCCAAGCGCTGGAACAGATTGGTCTCGTCAAGCATGCCCGTGCCTCCTCTTCTCAATGATCCGAACGTGATTCGATATTGTCGAATGTGATTGGGACCGTACGCCTGTGGTTCACTAGTACGCAAGAGTTTTCGTGAAATCGGTCACACTTCGGAGAGGCAGCGCCAGTGATCCAGTCGATTGACCGCGCGATTCGGGTCCTGACCGCACTCCAGGGCACCCGCCGGATGAGCCTGTCGGAGCTGGCCGACCGCCTCGACCTCGCGCCATCGACCACGCACGGCATCGTTCGCAGCCTGGTCGAGCACGGGATGGTCGTGCAGGAACGCGGCTCGAGCCGCTACCAGCTCGGGCCCGCCGTCCTCCGGCTCGGCAACGTCTACCTCGACACTCTCGAGCTGAGGTCGAGGGCGATTCCGTGGGCCGAGGACCTCGCCCGCCGCACCGGGCTGGCCGTGCGCACCGGCGTACTCCTCATCGACGACGTCGTGATCATCCACCACGAGCCCCGCCCCGACGGCAGCCGGCAGATGCCCGAGGTCGGCATCGTCATCCCTGTCCACGCGAGCGCCCTCGGCAAGGCGATGCTCGCGTTCCTGCCGGAGGACGAGAAGCGGGTGCTCACGTCCGGAGACCTACGCAGCATGACCGGCGAGACCATCACCTCGCCCGAGACTCTGCGCGACCAGCTCGACCAGATCCGGGCAACCGGCGTCGCGGCCGAACAGGACGAGGCCGTGATCGGCGAGAGCTCCCTGGCCAGCCCGGTCTTCGACTCCTACGGAGAGGCCGTCGGCGCGATCGGCGTCGTCGTCCCGTCCGGCGGCGACCTTGACGGCCACGACGTCAGCGACCTGGTCCGCGAGACTGCTCGGGCGGTCTCCCGCGAACTCGGGGCGGCTTCGTGGCCACCGCGACGACCCGGGCAATAGGCCGCCGCTTCTCGGTTGCAATCGAGCCGTTCATTCCGCCGGCACGCCGTACCTCTTGCGCACGGACGTCCCCAGACGGAGCGCGAAGACCTCGATCGTGGCCTCGGCCGCATGCCGCGTGTCCCAGACGGCGATCAACCTGACGCTGAGCGGGCGGCCTCCAGCGTCGACGGCGAGGGGCACCAGCCCGAACCGGGGATCGTCGGAAACGACCGCGATCCCGCGGCCGGCCGCGGCGAGCGCCTGCGCGACCGTGCCGTTGGCCGCCTCGACCACGGATGCGTACGTCGCTCCCGTGGCGGCCAGCGCGGTCTCGAGGGCCTGCCGCGACGTGACCGACGGCGGCAGCACGATCACGGGCTCTGCCAGCACCTCGCCGAGCGGTACGCTCCCCCGTTCTGCCCAGGCGTGCTCCGGCGGTGACGTATGCCCACACCGGGAGCAGCGCCAGCACACTCGAGCGGTACGGCGCCCCCGCGCGGACGGTGCCGATCGCGAGGTCGGCTCCACGCTGCAGCGCCGCGACCGGGTCCCGGGCGTCGGCCTCGAAGACCGCGGCCACCGGGTCGTCCGACTCCAGCGTGACGATGAACGGCGCCACCACCTCGGTGAGGGTGACGGTCGGAGCGCCGATCGTGATCTGGTCGAGGCGGCCGTGGGCGTGGAAGGTCGCGGCCACCCGGAACGCGTCCGCACGTTCGAGCAGGTCGCGGGCGAGTCGGGAGCAGCGCCCGGCCGGTGCGCGAGAGAGCGAGCCGGCCGCCGGTCCGGTCGAACAGGTCGACGCCGAGCTCCTGCTCGAACTGGCGCAGCTGCCGGGAGAGCCCGGGCTGGGTGAGGTGCAGGCGGGTGGCCGCCCCGCTGACCGTGCCGTCCTCCGCGGTCGCGACGAAGTAGCGCAGGTGCCGGAGTTCCATTATGCCTCACAAGCATCGCTTTAGTGACAAACAAGTATTGGACAGCATAGGTCCAGGCTCGCAGACTCGGTGACACCTGACTTTCGAGGAGCACCCATGTCCGACCCCACGTCCGCCCCCGACGAAACCGCCACCGTTCCGGTCGCACAGGAGCGACGGCTCGTCACCGAGCTGCCCGGCCCGCGCTCGCGCGACCTCATGGAGCGCAAGCTCGCAGCCGTCGCCGCAGGCGTCGGCACGACGATGCCGGTCTTCGCCGAGCGCGCCGCCGGCGGTGTCGTCGTCGACGTCGACGGCAACCACCTGATCGACCTCGGGTCCGGCATCGCCGTCACCACGGTCGGCAACAGCGCTCCTCGGGTGGTCCGGGCCGTGACCGAGCAGGTGGCGGCGTTCACCCACACCTGCTTCATGGTGACGCCGTACGACGGCTACGTCGCCGTGGCCGAGGCGCTGAACCGCCTGACGCCCGGCGACCACGAGAAGCGCACGGCGCTGTTCAACTCCGGCGCCGAGGCGGTCGAGAACGCGGTCAAGATCGCCCGCTCGTACACCGGCAGGCAGGCGGTGGTCGTCTTCGACCACGCCTACCACGGGCGCACCAACCTGACGATGGCGATGACCGCGAAGAACATGCCCTACAAGCACGGCTTCGGGCCGTTCGCCGGCGAGGTCTACCGCGCTCCTCTGTCCTACCCGTTCCGCGACGACAAGTCCGTCGACGGGCAGGCAGCGGCGCGCCGGTGCGCTCGACCTGGTCGAGAAGCAGGTCGGCGCGGAGAACCTGGCCGCGATGGTCATCGAGCCGATCCAGGGCGAGGGCGGCTTCATCGAGCCGGCGCCCGGCTTCCTGCCCGCGCTGGCCGAGTGGTGCCGCGCCAACGGCGTCGTCTTCGTCGCCGACGAGGTGCAGACCGGCTTCGCCCGCACCGGGCGACCTGTTCGCGTCCGAGCAGGAGGGCGTCGTACCCGACCTGATCGTGACCGCCAAGGGGATCGCCGGCGGTCTCCCGCTGTCGGCGGTGACCGGACGCGCCGAGATCATGGACGCCCCGCACGTCGGCGGTCTGGGCGGCACGTACGGCGGCAACCCGCTCGCCTGCGCGGCCGCGCTCGCGGCGATCGAGACCATCGAGGCAGACGGACTGGTCGAGCGCGCCCGGGCGATCGAGCGGCTGATGAAGGACCGGCTGCATCGCATCCAGGCCGACGACGACCGGGTGGGCGACGTCCGCGGCCGGGGCGCGATGATCGCCGTCGAGCTGGTCCGCTCCGGAACCGTGGACCCCGACCCGGACTTGGCTCGCGCGGTGGCCGCAGCGGCGCATCAGCAGGGCGTGATCGTGCTGACCTGCGGCACCTACGGCAACGTGCTGCGGTTCCTCCCGCCGCTGACCATCAGCGACGCACTGCTCGCCGAGGGTCTCGACGTCGTCGCCGCTGCTCTCGAGGGCACCCGATGAGCCCAGGCACCTTCGTCATCGAGGACCCGGCGACGCTCGAGCCCGTCGCCGAGGTGGCCGACCACGGGCCCGAGGACGCGGTCCGGGCGGTCGACGCCGCCGCGGGCGCGTTCCCGGCCTGGGCCCGCACCGCGCCGCGGGCCCGCTCCGAGGTCCTGGCCCGCGCGCATGCGCTGATGCTGCGCGACCGTGACGAGCTCGCGAACCTGATCGCCCGCGAGAACGGCAAGTCGCTCGCCGACGCCGCCGGCGAGGTCACCTACGCCGCGGAGTTCTTCCGGTGGTTCGCCGAGGAGGCCGTCCGGCCGGGCGGCGAGTACGGCGAAGCGCCCGCAGGCGGGTCCCGCACCCTCGTGTCGCACCGGCCGGTCGGCGTGGCCGCGCTGGTCACGCCGTGGAACTTCCCGGCGGCGATGGCCACCCGGAAGATCGCTCCCGCGCTCGCGGCGGGCTGCACCGTCGTCCTCAAGCCTGCGGCCGAGACCCCGCTCACCGCGCTGGCCGTGGCCGAGCTGCTGGCCGAGGCCGGCGTGCCCGAGGGCGTCGTCAACGTGGTCACGACCACGGACGCCGTCGGCGTCGTGGGTGCCTGGCTGGCCGACGACCGGGTCCGAAAGGTCTCCTTCACCGGCTCGACCGGCGTGGGTCGGCTGTTGCTCGGCCAGGCCGCCGAGCGGGTGGTCAACGCCTCCATGGAGCTCGGTGGCAACGCTCCGTTCATCGTCGCAGCCGATGCCGACCTCGAAGCCGCGGTTGCCGGGGCGATGATCGCGAAGTTCCGCAACGGCGGCCAGGCCTGCACCGCGGCCAACCGCTTCTACGTGCACGCCCACGTCGCGGACGAGTTCGTCGCACGCTTCGGCGCCGAGGTAGAGAAGCTGAGTGTCGGACCGGCGGACGACGGAGCCGCGATCGGCCCGCTCATCAGCGCCGCAGCGCGCGAACGCGTCGACAGGTCCGTCGAGGCCGCGCTCGTCGAAGGCGCCCGGATCAGCCACCGCGCTCTGCTCCCGGACGCGCCCGGTCACTTCTACCCGCCCACCGTCCTCGTCGACGTCCCGGTCCACGCCACCATCCTCCGCGAGGAGATCTTCGGACCGGTCGCACCCGTCGTGACGTGGACCGACGAGGCAGAGCTGATCGACCGGGTCAACGACACCGAGTACGGGCTGGCGGCGTACGTATTCTCCGGCGACCTCGGCCGCGCGCTCCGCCTCGGCGAGGCGATCGAGGCCGGCATGGTCGGCATCAACCGCGGACTCGTCTCCGATCCGTCGGCGCCGTTCGGCGGCGTCAAGCAGAGCGGTCTCGGGCGAGAAGGTGCCCGAGACGGGCTGCGCGCGTTTCAGGAGACCCAGTACCTCAGCATCGACTGGCCGGCCTGATCACCGGCCGCCGCGACGACGCTGAGGCTCAGCCCCCGAGGTCATCGAGGCGCAACGGGGCAATCTCGTCGAACACGTCGCCGGGACCCGGGTTCTCCGGCGCGGTGCCGCCGCCGAAGTGGTGCATCACGCCCCAGACGGCGTTGAGGGCGGTGGTCACCGCGCCTTCGGCCCAGCCCGCCGTCCACGACACGTCGTCGCCGGCGAGGAACAGGCCGCGGTGCTGCGCCGGCAGGTCGGTCCTGCATGAAGTGGGTGTACAGCCGCTCCTGGTAGCGGTAGTGCCCGGGAAGGTTGGCCTTGAAGGCGCCCATGAACGCGGGCTCGGCCTCCCAGGTGACGGTTGCCGGGGTCGAGACGATGTGTGAGCGGATGTCGACGTCGGGATAGATCTGCTGCAGCGAAGTCGAGCATGATCTCCATGCGCGCCGGTCGCGTTGAGCGGCAGCAGCTTGAGCGAGTCGTCGGCCCAGGTGTAGCTGAGGCAGATCAGCCCCGGCCTGTCCGTCGCCCTGGTCGAGCAGGTAGGTGCCGCGGCTCATCCGGTCGGTGAGCGTCATGCTCATCACCTCGCGGCCGGTGGCCGGGTCGATGTCCTTCCAGAACGGCCGGTCGACCAGCACGAAGACCTTGCTCGAGCCCATGTAGTGGGTGCGCTCGATGGCGGTCCAGTAGTCGATCGGGAGCAGCCGCTCGTCGCTGCGTGATGTTGTTGAGCAGCATCCACGACTGCGCGGTGTAGACCACCGCCGGGTAGGTGTCGATGTTGCCCGTCGGCGTCGGTGATCGTGAACCGGTGCGGTTCGGTACGCCGGATGCTCGGTCACCGCGCCGCGCGGCCGACCGCCGGCGTGCAGGCTCAGGACCGAGGTGCCCTCGGGCCAGTACGCCGCGCCGCTCGACCGGCCGCGCCCAGAGGCGCACGCGGGAGCTGCTGCGAGCCGCCGACGATCCCGCGGTGGTGGTCGTCGGCGGCGGTCGCCACGACCCGCAGGATCTCGAGGATGGAGTTGGGGTAGTCGGTGTCCCAGCCGCCGGTGCCGAAGCCGACCTGGCCGAAGATCTCGCGCAGCCGGAAGCTCTGGAACGGCATCGCTGCGCGCCAGGAACCCGTAGAACGTCTCGTCGTCGTAGCGCGCGGACCAGGTCGTTCCAGATCTCCTTGAGCCGCGTGACGTCGCGCTGCCGGATCGCCTCCTGCAGCGGGCACCAGGTGCGGCCAGCTCCTCGAGCGTCTTCAGCCAGGCGGTCGGCGACCTGGTGTAGACGTCGGCAGGTCGTCGAGGGTGCGCGCGTAGTGCGTCTCGCCCTTGAGGTCGACCACCGTGCTCGGCCGTGGCGTCGGACAGCGGGTTCGGGAACTCCTCGGTCTCCAGGCCCATCTCGTCGAGGTAGTGGAACAGCGTCGTCGACGAGGGCGGGAAGCGCATCGAGCCCATCTCGGCCACGATCCCGTCGTGCCCCTCGAACGGGCACCGAACGCATCCGGCCGCCGATCTGGTCGGCCTCGTAGACCACCGGCTGCGAAGCCCATCCGCAGCAGCTCGCGGGCGGCCAGCATCCCCGACAGGCCGCCGCCGACGATCGCCACCTTGGTGCCGTGCACCGACTCGGGGACCGAGCCGATCCCGTGCGGACTCTTCACGAAGTCGTCGTACGCGAAGGGGAAGTCGGGGCCGAACATCGTGATCGGCCGAACGTCAGCGTCCTCGTGGTGAGGCGTGTGTGGGCACGGCGGATGTCATCGCGGGATGTCCTGCTCGGTGCGTGAGGGCGCCGTACAGCTCGGGACGACGGTCGCCGAGGTGGGTGTTGTCGGCGCGCGAGGACGCGAGCCGGGCCGGGTCGATCTCGGCCAGCAACAGCTCGTCACCGGAGCCTGCACGGGCGAGGTCGACCCCGTCGGGACCGACCACACAGCTCTCGCCGCAGTACGCCAGCTCGGCCTCCCGGCCGGAGCGGTTGGCGTAGGCGACGTACACCTGGTTCTCGTAGGCGCGCGCCGGCACGACCGTGCGCGCGACGACCTCGTAGGGCCGCATCAGCGCCGTGGGGACCGCGACCAGGTCGGCACCGGCGAGCGCCAGGGCGCGCACCGACTCGGGGAACTCGACGTCGTAGCAGATCAGGATCCCGACCTGGATGCCGTCGAGGTCGACGACCGCGAAGTCGCCGTCGCCGGGCTGCGAAGGTCGCTGGTGTCGAGCTCGCCGTAGAGGTGCGACTTGCGGTAGCTCGCCAGCACGGCGGCCGTCGCGGTCGACCAGCTGGGCCGAGTTGAAGACCTGGTCGCCGATCCGCTCCGGATAGCCGTACAGGATCGCGACGCCAGCTGCTCCGCGGCGATCGCGGCCACCTCGCTCGACCCACGGCCCGTCCGCCGGCTGGGCCTTCTCCGCGCACGCCCGGGCACGGTGTAGCCGGTCGTGAACATCTCGGGCGTGATCGAGCAGCCGGGCACCAGCGGTCGGCCGCCGCCGAGCGCGCCGTCTCGCAGCCGGGCGAGGTCGGCAGTGCCGGTCTGCCAGATCGCGATCCTCAGCGGACCGACCACGTCGATCCTTCACGGGCCTACGCGCCCGGATGGGTCGGCTCGAACATCCGCAGCAGCGCCGGGAGCACGACGACGCTCGGGCCCGGTGTGGCCAGCGCCTCGGCCAGGTCGCGCTGCAGCGTCTCGGGGGTGGTGCTGCGTCGCGGGTACGCCGAAGGCCTGCGCGAGCGCGACGAAGTCGGGCCTGGTCAGCTCGGTGGCGTACGCGGACCCGAACGCGCCGGTCATGTACTCGCGCAGGATCCCGTAGCCGCCGTCGTCGACGATCAGCCAGGTCACGTCGAGGTCGAGCTGGCGGGCGGTGGCCAGGTCGGCGATGCCGTACATCGCGCCCCCGTCACCGGAGACCGCCAGCACCGGACCGTCGCCGGCACGGGCGACCGCGGCGCCGAGCGCGGCCGGGAAGCCGTAGCCGAGGCCGCCGGCGCCCTGCGCCGACTGCATCGGCGCCGGAGACTCGGGCGTCCCAGGCCGACCAGGCCCAGTAGGCCAGGATCGTCATGTCCCAGAAGCTCGGGGCGTCGTCGGGCAGCGCGGCCGCGGACCGCGTCGAGGACGCTGCTGCTCCAGGGCTCAGGTCCTGGCCGGCGAGCCGGTCGGCCACGGCCGCGAGCACCTCGGCGACCCGCGTTCTCCGCGACGCCGTCGGCCGCGCGCGCCGTGACGCCGGCGCCGAGCCAGCGCCTCGAGCGCGAGCCGGGCGTCGGCGTGGACGCCCGAGCGCCGGGTGGTTGGCCTCGAGCTTGCCGAGGTCGGCCTCGACCTGGATGACCCGGCCGCGCGGCTGGAAGGAGTGGTAGTTGCTCGACAGCTCGCCCAGGCCACTGCCGACGACGAGCAGCACGTCGGCGTCCTGGAGCAGCTCCGTCGTGTGCCAGTCCTCCAGCCACGACTGGAGCGAGAGCGGGTGGGCCCACGGGAAGGCGCCCTTGGCGCCGAAGGTGGTGACCACCGGCGCCCGCAGCGTCTCGGCGAGCTCGAGCAGCGCCGCCTCGGCGCCGGAGCGGACCACGCCGCCACCGGCGATGATCGCCGGGCCGCTCGGCGCCGTCGAGCAGGCGCGACCGCCTCCGCGACCAGCTCGGGTCGGGGCGCGAGGATGCGCGGCTGACGCTCGGCACCGGCTCGACCGGCGGCAGGTCGGTCGTCGGCGAGCAGGACGTCTTGCGGCATCTCCACCCAGACCGGCCCGTGGGGCGCGCTGAGCGCGACCTCCCACGCCTCCTGGAGCGCGCTCGCTGATCTGCGACTGGCGTCTGCACCTGGACGGCGTGCTTGACCACCTGGGCCGCCAGGGCCCGCTGGTCGCGCAGCTCGTGCAGGAAGCCGCGTGCGCCGCGCGCCGAGTCCCGGCCGACGGGATCTGGCTCGCGATCACGACGACCGGCACCGAGGCCGCGGCCGCTTCCTGGAGCGCGGCCAGGCTCTGCAGCGCGCCGGGACCGGTCGACAGCATCAGCGGCGCCGGCCGGCCGGTGACCCGGGCGTAGCCGTCGGCGGCGAAGGCGGCGTCCAGCTCGTTGCGGAAGCCGGCGTACTGCAGGCCGCTGCGGGACAGCGCGTCGAACAGGCCCAGGGCGTGCTGGCCGGGCTCGCCGAAGACGGTCGTCGCACCCAGGGCGGCGAGGGTCTCGGCGACCAGGTCGCCGCCTCGGCGCACGGACGGTGCTCATCCGTGGGCCCCCTGTCGGACCAGCGCCGGCGGGGATCGGCTCGGGTGCGCCCTGGCGTGCCATCAGCGAGACCAGCTCGTAGGCCACGTTCGAGGCGGCGACGGCGGTGATGTCGGCGTGGTCGTAGGCCGGTGCGACCTCGACCACGTCGGCGGAGACGAGGTTGCAGCCGTCCAGGCCGCGCAGGATCGCCAGCAGCTCGCGGCTGGTCATGCCGCCGGCCTCCGGCGTACCGGTGCCGGGTGCGTGCGCCGGGTCGAGGCAGTCGATGTCGATCGAGATGTAGAGCGGGCGGTCGCCGACGCGCTCGCGCAGGGCCTGCACCACGGCCGGGACACCCTGGTTCATGACGTCCATCGAGGTGATGATGCCGAAGCCCATCCGGGCGTCGTCGCTCAGGTCCTCCTTGGAGTAGAGCGGACCGCGGATGCCGACGTGGCTGAGCGCCGACGTGTCGAGCAGCCCTCCTCGAACGCACGGCGGAACGGCGTGCCGTGGGTGTAGTCGGCGCCGAAGTAGGTGTCCCAGGTGTCGAGGTGGGCGTCGAAGTGCAGCAGCGAGACCGGACCGTGCTTGCGGCTGCATCTCGCGCAGCAGCGGCAGGGCGATCGTGTGGTCGCCGCCGATGGTCACGATCTTCGTGCCCGCGTCCAGCAGGGAGGCCGCGCCTGCCTGCACGGACTCGAGTGCCTCCTCGATGTTGTAGGGGTTGCAGGCCACGTCGCCCGCGTCGGCCACCTGCACCTGCCGCGAACGGGGAGACGTCCAGACCCGGGTGGTAGGGCCGCAGCAGCCGGCTGGCCTCGCGGACCGCGGCCGGCGCGAACCGCGCACCGGGCCGGTAGGAGACGCCGCTGTCGCACGGCACGCCCATCACCGCGATGTCGGCACGGCCGACGTCCTCGAGCCGCGGGCAGCCGGCCGAAGGTCGCGATGCCGGCGAAGCGCGGCACCTGGGAGGCGTCGACGGGGCCGACGGGCGGCGACGGGCCGTCTGGCGTCGGGTCGATAGGTCGCTCACTGGGGTCTCCAGGGGTCGCTTGGGGTCGGTCGGTCAGGGCGGGCGAGAACACCCAGAGGACCTGGGTCGTTCGCGTCCTCGAGGGCGCCTGCGGAAGGTGTGCGGCACGTGGGGGGCGAAGGTGAGGGTGTCCCCGGCTTCGAGCACGATCTCCTCGTCGCGCAGGGTCACCGCGAGCCGGCCGGACGACGACGAAGACGAACTCCACGTCGGCGGGCAGGCTGTAGGGCTCGTCGCCGCTGCCGCCGCCCGGCTCGATCTCGCTGAGGATGGCCTGCAGCCGCCGCTCGCCGCTCGGGGTGAGGAGGTACTCCGTCATCCCGGATGCCGCCGAAGTTGATCGGCGGGTACGCCGCCCGGCGTACGACGTTGCCCGGCGGTGGCGCTGAACAGCTCGCCGACCGACAGCCCGAGCGTCTCGCAGATCCGCATCAGCGAGGCGACCGAGGCGCTGGCCTGGTCGCGCTCGATCTTGGACAGGAATCCCTTGGTGAGGCCGGCAGCCTCGGCCACCTCGGCCAGCGTCTTGCGCCGCGCCAGCGGGCTGCCTTGAGCTGCTCGCCGATGCGGACGCCGTCCGCGTCCGGACTGGGCCTGCTGCGGTCATGTGCCTCGGCCTCCGATCCTGAATCCCTGTCGAGAACGTGACGGTCGCCACGTCCGCTGCCCATATGAAACACCATCAGCCCTATAGGAAACAAGGGTTGACAATAAGGCAACTTTGGGTTCATCCTCGGGTGACGCAGACCACATCGACCGTGGCCACACCCATCCCGAGGAGTGCCCGATGACCCGCCACCTCCCCCCCGCCGGCTGGCCTGGCTCGCCTCGCGACCGTTGCCGCCGGTGCGCTGCTGACCGCCTGCGGCAGCAGCGACGACGCCGATGACCCCGCGGCCGCGAGCCGGTCGCCTCGCACAGGACGTCGACCAGGAGCTGCACGACAGCTCCCCGACGACATCCAGGACGCCGGCAAGGTGTCGATCGGGACCGAGGCGCTCTACCCGCCGTTCGAGTCCTTCGCCGACGACAACAAGACGATCGTCGGGCTCGACCCCGACCTCGCGCAAGGCGCTCGGCGAGGTCCTCGGCATCGAGGTCGAGTTCACCCACACCGCCTTCGACGGCCTGCTCACCGCGCTCGACGGTGGCCGGTTCGACCTCGTCATGGCCGCGCATCACCGACACCAAGGACCGCGAGGCCAGGTCTACGACTTCGTCGACTACTTCCTGACCGGTCAGTCGATCGTGGTGAAGAAGGGCAACCCGTCGAGGGCATCGACGGCATCAGCGACCTGTGCGGCCAGCCGGTCGCCGTCCTCAAGGCCTCCACCCAGGAGAAGATGCTCGGCCAGTTCAACGAGGACGAGTGCGCCGAGCGACCCCATCGAGATCGACTCCTTCCCGAGCGACAAGGACGCGCTGATGCAGGTGCAGAGCGGCCGTCCGACGTCGCGTCGTTCACCCAGGACGCCGTCGGCGCCTACAACGCGGGAACATCGGTGGTGGCAACCAGTTCGAGATCGCCAACTCCGAGGCCCTGCTCCCGACCCCGGTCGGCATCGTCTTCACCAAGGAGGACACCCAGCTGCGCGACGCCTTCAAGGCAGCGCTGGAGAAGCTCATCGCCGACGGCACCTACGACGAGATCCTGGCCAACTACGACCTCGAGCAGCGGCGCAGTCGACGAGCGTCACCATCAACGGAGCGACGGAGTAAGCGCGATGACTGCGACCGCCGAGTCCCCGGAGCGGGTGCGTCCCGCCCCGATCAAGGCGATCCCGGTACGCCGTACCGGTCAGTGGATCTCCGCCGCGATCGTCGTCGCCGTCGTGGCGGCGCTGGTCTGGTCGGTCGCCGTCCAACGAGAACCATCCAGTGGTCGGTGGTCGGCGAGTTCCTCTTCAACGAGAACATCCTGCAGCGGCGCGATCACGACGATCCAGCTCACCGTGCTGTCGATGGTGATCGGCGTCGTGCTCGGTGTCGTGCTGGCGGTGATGCGGCTGTCGCGCCAACCCGGTGCTCCGAGCGTCGTCAGCGGGGCCTACCTCTGGCTCTTCCGCGGCACCCCGGTGCTGGTGCAGATCGTGCTCTGGTTCAACCTCGGCCCTGATCTTCCCGCGCCTCGGCTTCGGGCCGTTCAGCGTCGACACGAACTCCGCTCATCAGCGCCTTCGGGCCGCGCTGCTCGCCCTGGCGCTCAACGAGGCGGCGTACATGGCCGAGATCGTCCGGGGCGGCATCCTCTCGGTCGACCACGGGCAGACCGAGGCGGCGCACGCGCTCGGTCTGACCGGCCGCCAGACGATGCGCCGGATCGTGCTGCCCCAGGCGATGCGGGTGATCGTCCCGCCGACGGGCAACGAGGTCGTCACGATGCTGAAGACCACCTCGCTGGTCGCGGTCATCGGCGCCCGAGACCTGTTCACCGAGGCCCAGGCCATCGGCGCAAGAACTTCACCACCTTCGAGATGCTCCTGGTCGCCTGCTTCTGGTACCTCGTGCTGACCTGCGTGCTCACCGTCCGTCCAGTCGCGGCTCGAGCACCGCTTCGCCCGGGGCAACCTCTCAGGGAACCACAGGCAGGCCCGGGCTGGGCAGCGCGGCTGTCCGCCAACCTGCGCCCGGGACGCTCGACCACCGAAGGAGCCAACCGATGACCGCCACGATGGTCAAGGCCGAGAACGTCCACAAGTCCTTCGGCCACGTCGAGGTGCTCAAGGGCATCGACCTCGAGGTGACCAACGGCGAGGTCTTCTGCCTGCTCGGCCCGTCCGGCTCGGGCAAGTCGACCTTCCTGCGCTGCATCAACCACCTCGAGCGCATCGACGGCGGCCGGCTGTCGGTCGACGGCAAGCTGATCGGCTACCGGGAGGAGGGCGACAAGCTCTACGAGATGCACGAGCGCGAGGTCGCCGCCCAGCGCCGCGACATCGGCATGGTCTTCCAGCGCTTCAACCTCTTCCCGCACATGACCGCGCTGGAGAACGTCATGGAGGCGCCGGTCCAGGTGCGCGGCGAGTCGAAGGCGACGGCGCGCGGCAGCAGGGCCTGGAGCTGCTCGAGCGGGTCGGTCTCGCCGAGCGCGCCGGCAACTACCCCGCCGCAGCTGTCCGGCGGCCAGCAGCAGCGCGTCGCCATCGCCCGCGCGCTGGCGATGAAGCCGAAGCTGATGCTCTTCGACGAGCCGACCTCCGCGCTCGACCCGGAGCTGGTCGGTGAGGTCCTCGACGTCATGAAGGACCTGGCCCGCCGAGGGGATGACGATGATCGTGGTGACCCACGAGATCGGCTTCGCCCGCGAGGTCGCCGACACGGTGGTGTTCATGGACGGCGGCGTGATCGTCGAGGCCGGCAAGCCGGCCGACGTCCTGGGCAACCCCCAGCACGTCGCGCACCAAGGCGTTCCTGTCCAAGGTGCCTGTCATGACGGCGGCCACGGAGTACGCCGTCACCGACCCGGCCACCGGTGAGGTCGTCCGCACCTATCCGACAGCCACGGACGCCGACATCGAGGCAGCGCTCGCAGCCGCGAGCGCGGCGTACCGGTCCTGGACGCCGGGTACGACGGTCGCCGAACGCTGCGCCCTGCTGCGCGAGGTGAGCCGGCTGCACTCGGAGCGTCGCGACGAGCTCGCCGCGCATCATCGTGCGGGAGATGGGCAAGAAGCTCGACGACGCCCTCGGCGAGGTCGACTTCTCCGCCGCGATCTACGGGTTCTACGCCGAGCGCGCCGAGACCCTGCTGGCCGACGAGCCGGTGCCACTCCTCGACGGCGACGGCTCGGCACTGATCCGGCGCAGCCCTTTCGGCGTGCTGCTCGGGATCATGCCGTGGAACTTTCCCTCCTACCAGGTGGCCAGGTTCGCCGGCCCGAACCTGGCGGTCGGCAACACCATCGTGCTCAAGCACGCGCCGCAGTGCCCGGAGTCGGCCGCCGCGCTGGAGCAGCTGTTCCGCGACGCCGGCTTCCCCGAGGGTGCCTACGTCAACGTCTACGCGACCAACGAGCAGGTGGCCACGATGATCGGCGACCCACGCGTCGCCGGCGTCTCACTGACCGGCTCGGAGCGGGCCGGCTCCGCCGTGGCCGAGCTGGCCGGTCGCCACCTGAAGAAGGTCGTGCTGGAGCTCGGTGGGTCGGACCCGTTCCTCCTGCTCGGTACCGACGACCTGGACGCGACCGTCGGGGCCGCGGCAAGCGCCCGCCTGGACAACGCCGGCCAGACCTGCAACGCCGCCAAGCGGTTCATCGTCGTCGACGACCTCTATCGAGCCGTTCCTCGACAAGTTCACAGAGGCGGTGCTCTCGAGCCAGGTCGCGCCCCTGTCCTCGACGGCGGCAGCCGAGCGGCTCGAGGAGCAGGTCGACCGGGCGGTGCTCCAGGGCGCCACCCTCGTGACAGCGGGCCGGCGGGACGGCGCGTCGTACCCGCCCGGCGTACTGACCGGCGTCACGCCCGCTAACGACGCCTATCGCGAGGAGCTGTTCGGCCCGGTGGCCGTGGTCTTCCGCGTCGCCTCGGAGGACGAAGCAGTGGCGATCGCGAACGACACGCGGTACGGGCTCGGCTCCTACGTGTTCGCCACCGACCCGAAGCAGGCGGCCCGGGTGGCCGACCGCATCGAGGCCGGCATGGTGTTCGTGAACGGAGTCATGCTCGACAGCCCGGAGCTCCCGTTCGGAGGCATCAAGTCCTCCGGCTTCGGGCGCGAGCTCGGTCGCTACGGGCTCGAGGAGTTCGTGAACAAGAAGCTGATCCGCACCGTCCGCTAGCGGGGGCACCTGCCACGCCCTCGCGCCCGACGGTGCGGTGACCGCGTCCATCGTTCTGTCACGCCGGCCCGCCGACGAGATGCTGGAAGCAGGCGTCCAGAACGCACTCGCCTTGCTGCACTGAGCCGCCGGGCGGCTGACAGCGACCACGTGCAGGTTGGCTTCAACCGGTCACTGACTGACCTCGCGACTGCGCCGCGTCGGAGCGCCGATGCCACCCTCCTCGCTGGCCGGCCGTCAACGACCGTGGCATTGGTGCAGGTTCTGATGACAACAGCCCTGGCGTCGCATGTGAGGATCCGTCCATGGACCGAACTGTGGGCGCCGAACTGGGGATAACCGCGCACGGCGAGTGCCAGGTAGAACTGCAGATTGCCGTCGCTCGCACGCCGGGCCTGCAAGTCACCGAGAGGCTTTCGATAGTTCATGGGGACGTCGAGCTCACCACTATCGAGGTCGCCACCCCTCACGAGGGCCGTCTTCACCTCGTGTCGTTGCCGGCCGGCTATTCGCAGGTCTTCTACCAGGCCCAGGTGCGCGGGACCGCTGAGATCCCCCAGCCTTCCCTGGCCGACCTGTCCCTCTATCGCCGGCCAAGCCGCTACATCGAGTCCGACACCTTCGGCGGCTTCGCCTCATCCGAGTTCGCCGGGGTGCACGACGGCGATCTCCTTGAGGCCGTCTCCTCCTGGGTGGGCACCCGCCTCATCTACATGCCGGGTAGCAGCGGGCCTACGGACGGAGCAACGCAAACCCTGCTGGGCGGTGCGGGAGTCTGTCGCGACTACGCCCACCTGGTGATCGCACTGTTGCGCGCACTCGGGGTCCCGGCCCGACTCACCGCCGTCTACGCCCCGGGCTGCGACCCCATGGACTTCCACGCGGTCGTCGAGGCCTTCGTCGCCGACGGCTGGTACGTCGTAGACGCAACCGCGCTCGCGCCACGCTCATCGCTCGTCCGGATCGCGACCGGGCGCGACGCCGCAGACACCGCGTTCATGACCACCATCGTCGGCGGCGCCGACCTCAACTGGTCCCTGGTGACCTCCGTCGCCGACCACGGCCTGCCCGACGACGATCTCGACCAACTGGTCACCATCAACTGAGGCAGTCCCTCCGCAAGGGGACGGCATTGAACGGCCCTGCAGATCTACTCATGCTGCCTAGCCTCGACGTCTTCACGCGGCCGACGAGTCGCGGTGATTTCGGGGCCTGCTGGCTGTGGCGAGGGGCCCCGGGGGGTGTGGACGCGGTCGCTGACGATCCGGCTGGCGCTGTGGGTGTTCCGGGCGGCGACGCGCAGGACTCGGTATGGGCTGATATGTAGGCCCAGGTTGTCAAGGGCAGGGTGAGGCGCCCGTCGTGGATGCCTCCTCGGCGGGCGCCTCGTTGCTTCGCTGCTGCGGGTTGGTGAGCGTGTCGTTGGCGACGCGCGGTCTGGCTGATATGCGCGGGTTGGTTACCGCATGACGGGTGTTTCGGCTGGAGCGCTTCCGCTTGTCTAAGGTCGAGCGTCACCGCCTTGGGGCGGCGGCTGCTCATAGCCCGGTCGCGGGTCGCTCCACGCGCTGTCACCAATCCAGTGGCGGCGGAGCAGTCAGTGGGTCAGTCGTCTATGACGGCCAGTGACCAGCACCATCCCGCGAGCTCGCGGGCGACCGCGACGTCGGCGATGGTGTTGCGCTTCTTGCGGTCGATGAAGCGGACCCAGCGTTGGTGGAGTCGCCGGTTTCCCTCATCACCCCGGACCCGGGCAGCGGCAGGAGCAAGGTCCCAGCGACGACGCAGGGTGACGCCGACGGTGTAGCGGGTTCGGTGGTGCCAGGCGGCCTCGACGAGGAGCCGGCGGGCGTGGCCGTTGCCGGTCTTGGTGATCGACCCCTGACTCTTGGTGCTGCCAGAGGAGTGTTCGGAGGGGACCAGGCCGACGAACGAGCCGATGGTGTTGCCGGTGAACCGGTGCCAGTCGCCGATCTCGACGGCCAACGCGAACCCGGTCAGCGTGGCGATGCCGCGTAGGCAGCCCAGGCGCCGCACGACCGGGGTGAACTCCGAGTCGGTGGCCATTTCCTCGATGACGACGTCGAGCCGGCCACGGCGAGCAGTGATCGCGAGGACCGTCTCATAGCCGGAGTCGAAGGCCAGTCTGGTCGCTCGCGTGGTCAACTGCGGCAGCGCATCGGTACGCAGCCACTGGTCGTGCTTGCCGGTCCACGCCTTCCCGCCGTAGTAGACGATCCCGTGCCGCAACAGCAGTTTTGAGAGTCGATGCCGAGCGGCCATCAGGTCGCTGCGGCAGTCTTCCCGTGCCCTGACCAGATCGCGGGCAGCTTCCTGATCGACGGTCGGGATCGCGACCGAGGTGTACTCATCGATACGCAGCAACCGAGCCAGGTGGATCGCGTCCTTGGCGTCAGTCTTGACCCGATCACCGGCCGGCTTCTGCAACTTCGACGGGGCGACGACCTCGCATCGGAGCCCGGCCGCGGTCAGTGACCGATACAAGTCGAAGCCGGTCGGGCCCGCCTCGTACACCACCGCAACAGGTCCCGGCAGATCGGTGATCCAGGACCTGATGTGCTCAAAGGACGGGGTCAGCTTGGTTTGGAACAACTCGCCCGTGTCGCCGTCGATCGCAGCTGCAGCGACCGATCGTGCGTGCACGTCGAGCCCAACACTCGTACGCTCGGTAAACACCGGGGCCTCCCACAATTGTCGGATAGGCCGAGCAGGCGGCCCCTGCTCGGTAACCCACGAATCTTGTGAGTGAGGCCCCGGCCCGCAACCCCTCAAACCGACGGGGTCACGCCATACCGTCTAAGCCTCCGCTCGTCTCGTTCGGGACGCGACAGTGCCGGAAGCGGGCAGTAGCCCCGCCGCCTCGCATGAACGATGTTCAGCAGGCCGATGACCGTGCCGGCAGCAACGACCACGATGGGGGCCAGGTCGAACGCAACACCGAGGATCACGAGCACCGCTCCCAGGCCCGCGCCCCACAGGACCGGGTGGGACACGACCCAGTCACTGAACCGGCTCGGCCACCGGCGCACCTACCGCACCCCGCTCGAGCCGGTGGCGGTCGGGCGACTGATGGAGTCGACCTCCCGCCAGAACTCCGTCACCCGCCGGTTGAAACGATCGGCCGCTTCCTGCATTGGCTGGTGGGCTTCGCCCTCCCACACCTCGAACCGGGCTCCAGGGATCAGGTCGGCCACCGCTCGGCCATAGTGGGGAGGCGTGGCCAGCGTCCTCGGCACCTGCGATCACGACCGTCGGCAGGCTGATCTCCGGGAGCCGGTCGGCCGTTTCGTGCACGAGGAAGGCGTCGAGGGTTCGTTGCATCGCTTCAACGCTGGCGGCGTGCGGGAACGCCAGGCTCTCCTCGACGATCTGGCCCACGGTGCCGTCCAGGTGGGCGCGACGGGTGTAGATCCAGACGAAGAACGCCTCGAGGAACTCGCGATCGCCCGGCGCGTTGGCGACCATCCACCGCCACGCGCGGCCCATCGCCTCGAAGTACGGGTCGACCCTCGCCCAGGTGCTGACCAGCACGAGGCTGCGCACCAGGTCAGGGTGGCGGATCGCAAGCTCTTGGGCGATCACGCTCCCTCCGGAGAAGCCGCCCACGTGGGCGGAGCCGATCCCGGCGGCACGCAGCACGCTCGCGGCGTCGTCCGCCATCGACTCGACCGTGAAGGGTCCGTCGGGGAGCGGCGACCGCCCCACGCCCCGGTTGTCGAACGCGGTCATCCGGAAGCTGTCGGCAAGGCCGTCGAGCTGGGACTGCCAGGACTCGACAGGATCGCCGAGCCCGCCGATCAGCAGGACGTCGGGTCCGGACCCGTGCTGGACGACCCAGAGGTCGTGCGCCTGTTCGGATTCGGTGGTGGTGCTCAATGTGGTGCATCTCGGTACTCGTTTCTATGGGTTGTCTGTCGGTGAGGGGTGCCGTCGTCACGGCAGGAGTCGGTAGACCCGGAAGAAGCCCGCGTCGACGTCGGCCTCGTCGACACGCGTGAAGCCGGCTTCCTCGGCGAGGGCAGCGACGTGGGACGGACGCAGCACCGTGCCGATGGCGGCGGACGGCTCCTCCGCGCGCTGCGTGGGGAGGCAGTGGGTGATGCTCCAGCCGTACATCATCCGTTCGACGAGGCTGCCCGGCGCCGTGAACTCCGCCTCGACGTTCTCGTCCACGACCACGACGCAGCCACCCTCGGCGAGCGACTTGTGCGCCGCGCGGAGCGCCTCGACCGGGCGCGCCATGTCGTGCAGCGCCTCGAGGATCACGACGGCGTCGAACGGACCGTGCGTCCCGACCTCGGTGGCGTCGGCGGCGACGTACTGCACTCGCACCCCGGCCTCGCCTGGCCAGGTCGCGGGCGTCATCGACCGACGGCGGGTCCGAGTCGATCCCCACCACCTCGGCGTTCGGGTAGGCCCTGGCCAGCGCGATGCTGGAGAAGCCGAGGCCGCACCCGAGGTCGGCGATCCGGGCGCCGGGTCGGGCCAGGCTCGCGTGCAGGTCAGGCAGGGCAGGCAGCCAGGACCGGGTGAGGTCGTGGGTGAAGGCCGGTCGGTTGACGCCGCCCTGGCCGCGCCGGAAGTCCTCGCCGTACCGGCGGTAGGGCACGCCGGTCGCCCGTGCGGTAGGCCGCGACGACCTCGGGAGCACGTGGCCGATCCCGGCCACCATGTCCGCCAGCGGGGCGACGTGGGCGGGATCGTCCACCTCGACCAGCGCGCCGACGTGGTCCTCGGGCAACGCGTAGCGGCGCTGCTCTGCGGACGGGCTCGGCTCGTCGACGACGAGGTAGGCCGACACCGCCTGCTGCTCCAGCCACTCGCGGGCGTAGCGGTCGTCGATCCCGGTCGCGTCGGCGAGCTCGCCGGGGGTGAGCGGGCCTCGGTCGGCCAGCGCTGCGTAGAGGCCGAGTGCGCGGCCCAGGTGCACGCCGTACAGCTCGAGCGCAGCGGTGACGCTCTCCACGAGGCGTTCGTCCAGGGGGACGTTCATGGTGATCTCCTCATCCGTGGCGACCCGGCGGATCCGGGTCGCTGGGAGCCACCGTCGGCCTAAGACGGGGTCACTGGCATGGGGAAGGTGACCGAGATCTGCGCCGTCGCCTACTCAGCGACGCCGTGGCGATGGGCCAGCGCTGCGGCCTCGCCGCGTCCGGAGACACCGAGCTTCGCCAGGATGTTGGAGACGTGCACGCTCGCCGTCTTGGCGCTGATGAAGAGCTCGGTCCCGATCTCCTTGTTGCTCCGCCCCGCGCCCACGAGCCGCAGCACCTCGAGCTCGCGGGCGGTGAGGGCGACGAGCGGCGTGGCGGTCCCGCCGGACTGGACCTGCGCGACCCCCACCCGCTGGGCCAGGACGGAAAGCCGGTTGGTGACCAGTCGTGTGCCGGCCCGGCGGCTGGCCGGCAGGGCCTCGTCGAGCAGCGCCTTCAGTCCGAGCCGGTCGCGAGCCTCCGAGAGGTGCCCGGCCAGCCGGAGCTGGGCGTACGGAGCGAGGTGCACCGGGCAGGGCGACCGCTGGAGCATGCCCAGGACCGCCTCCCAGGCCTCCCGCGTGTCCGTGAGCTCGGCCTCGGCCACGCCGTCCCAGACCGGCGACATCGTGGTCGGACCCAGCTCTGACATCACCTCCCGGACCCGGTCGGACCCGTCCTTCGGGGCAGACAGCGTCCAGCGGCGCTGCAGCCGCCGCCCCCATGAGCGACCAGCGGCCAGGCGCGCTGCCGGTCGACCAGACCCTGGTGCTCCAGGAAGGACTGGAAGTGGGCCCACCCATGCTCGGGCTCGCCCGTCAGCACGGCGTACTCACCGTCGATCCGCATCAGCTGGGCCACGAACTGCGGCATCGGCTGGTCCGCGCCGCTCAGCGCCAGCGCACGGTGCTCGCGCAGCACGGCGTCGGCGAGCTCGAGTTCGTCGCGCCACAGGTGCAGCCACGCCAGGAGCAGGTCGACATGGGTGCGGTGGCTCGATGGCGGGTCCAGCATGACCGCGTCCGCGATCAGGTCGGCCGCCGCCGACCACTGACCCGTCGCCAGCATCGACTCGGCCGCGTTGCCCTCCAGGTAGGTGCCGAAGGAGCGTTCCATCCCGAAGGTCGCCGAGGCACGCAGACCGTCGAGCGCCACCTCCACGGCGGCCGCGTAGCGGCCCATCAGATGGAGCGCATCGGAGTGGTTCAACCGGTGCCGCAGCAGGGTCCGGGGACGGATTCCCCGAGCGTCTCCGGCCCGACGGAGCTCCTCGAGCCCCTCCTCGTCGCGGCCCTTCGACACCAGAACGGTGCCGTACGTCGTGCGCGCCGACGCCACGGCGTCCTCGTCGCCCGCCTCGAGGCTGGTGGCCAGGGCCTCCTCGGCCTGCGGCAGCGCGTCGAGCCCTGCGTTGAGCCGGAAGATCGCCACCAGGCCGAGCATCCTCGCCCGGAACGCCGCGTCCTCGACGTCGGCGAGCAGGCTCTCGGCGAGCTGCACGTCGGCATGGGCGCCGAGTCGGAGGTCGTCGGTGACCAGGATGCTGCGCAGCATCAGTCGCTCCACCCGGCCGGTGAGGTCCGTCGCGTCCGACTCCTCGAGCGCCGCAGCTGACCAGCTCGATCGCCCGGTCGAACTCGCCGGCGTCGCGGCCCGCCCGCGCGGCGTCGGTCAGGAGCTCGACGCGCGGCCCGGCCACGGTCTCGGGGTCCGCGACCTCGTCCCAGAGCGCGAGCAACCGCTCGCACATCGCCAGGGTCTCGGCGTGCGCGACCGACCCGCTGCGCACGGCACGCGCCGCCGCCGCGAAGGTTCGTCTCGTGCTCGCTCGTGCGCGACCAGTGCAGCGCGATGACGTGGTCGGGCGGTCCCGGAGCCAGCGCCGGGCGCCGCTCGAGGGTCTGGGCGACTGGGCGTGGTGTCGGATGCGCTCCCCCGGCAGCAGGTCGGCGTAGAGCGCCTCTCCGAACAGGGCGTGCCGGAACGCCAGCTCGTCGCCGTCCACTCGCACCACCCCGGCGTCGACGGCCTCTCTCAGCATCTCGTCGACCTCCGCGGAGCCCGCACCGGAGGCCTCGATGAGCAGCTCGTGGTGCATGCGGATCCCTCCGACCGCCATCAGGCCCAGGAGTTCCCGCGCCGGTCCGTCGAGGCGGCTGGTGCGAGCCTCCAGAGCACCGCGCAAGGACTCCGGGACGCCGGTCCCGAGGCGGTCCGACACTGCCAGCTCCTCGACGTAGAAGGGAACACCCTCGCTGCGGCGATGGATCTGGTCCACCAGCTCGGCCGTGGGCCGAGGACCGCGCAGAGCGGCGACCATGGCGGCCACGTCGGCACGACCCAGCCGTGGAAGGTCGATGCGCTCGGTCCACGGGAGCCGGGCCAAGTCGGCGAGGAACGGACGCAGCAGGACGGGACCGGTGACCTCGTCGGGCCGGAACGTGCACACGAGCAGCACCGGCGCCTCGCCGAGCCGGCGCGCGAGGAACTGGAGCAACGCACGGCTCGACTCGTCGGCCCAGTGCACGTCCTCGACGAGCACAACCAACGGCGCCACGGCAGCGGCACCCCGGACGACGCGGGTGACCGCCTCGAAGAGCTGCAACTGCAGGTCCTCGGCGGGCTCGGCGGGTTGCAACAGGTCGGGCAGCAACGCTCCAAGCGCCCGCCGCCCACCACCGGCCCACTCGACCAGGCGATCGGTTCCGTGCAGCTTCTCGATGTCGCGCAACAGGCCCAGCACCGGGGTGAACGGCAGTCCGGCCTCCCCCATCGGGACGCAAAACCCCCGGACCACGTCCACCCTCGTCCGGCGTCCGGCCACCGACGACGCGAACGCCTCGACGAGCGTGGTCTTCCCCAGTCCCGCCTCACCCCCGAGCAGAACGAAGCGGCGGCCGGTGGCCACCGCCCAGTCGAGCTGTTCGTCCAAGGTCGACAACTCGCCGCCGCGGCCCACAAGACGTACGACAGCGCGCTGCGGAACCATGCCCCATCGTCGCACCTCTGAGGCTCGCGAAGCGCCCTGTGTTCTGGCCAAGGGAGGCGCCCGTGTCTAGCCGCAACCGTGGGCTCGCGCCGAGTGTCGAACGAGAGCTAGCAATGCCGGTACGCACTAACACCCATTTCACCGTCGGCGGCACTCTGGTCGTGTTGGAGCTTGGAGCCCCTCCCGTCCGCCCGCGCCACGCCTGAAATGCACCTCAGCGAGGGGATGCTCTCGCCCGCCAAAGGTCCAAAGGGATTCGGACAGTGGCATCGATCCGTAGGCGGCTCAGGATCGGCCGAGGCCGGCATCGCGGGCGCGGGCCACGGCCACTAGCCGGGTGCAACCGAGTTTGGCGAGGATGCTGGAGACGTGGTTCTTGGCGGTCTTGGGTGACACGAAAAGTGACGAGGCGATCTCGGCGTTCGACTTGCCTGCGGCGATGAGGTCGAGCACCTCCACCTCGCGGCCCGAGAGCATCGGGAACAGCGAGTCAGCGGCCACGGTCGTCCGCCGACCAGCCTGGGCGAGTGCGGCGGCAGCCACCTGCTCACCGAAGACCACCTGACCCCGCGCGACCGCACGGAGGGCACGTTCGATGTCCTCCGGCTCCGAGCCCTTGACCAGATAGCCCTGCGCACCGGCACGCACAGCCGCGGTGAGCAGAGGTGTCTCGTGCGACATGGTCAGCACCAGGATCGCCACCTCCGGGTTCGCCGCCTTGAACAACCGAGTCGCCTCGATGCCGTCGACGCCGGGCAGTCCGAGATCGAGCACGATCAGGTCCGCATCCAGGGCGTGCGGCACGGCTGACTCCGCGTCGGCGTACGCCCCGATCACGTGCCACCCGTTCATCTCGTCGACGAGGGCGGTGACCGCCTGCCGGTAGAGCGGATGGTCCTCGACCACCAGCACGCGTACGGCCTCAGCCATGGTTGGCCACCGGGAGCCAGGCGTGGACGGCAGTCCCGGCAGGGGGACCAGATCTGATCGTGAGCCGGCCTCCGACCTCATCCGCGCGATCGGACATGCCGCGGAGCCCCACGCCCGTCGCTCGGTCCTTGGCAAGACCGCGGCCGTCGTCGGCCACGCGCAAGGTGACCCCGTCGTCGTACCCGACACGGACCTGCACGTGCTGGGCGTCAGCGTGGCGTACGGCGTTCGTGACGGCCTCCATCACGATCCGGAACGCAGCCACCTCGACCGCCGGAGCCAGCGTCGGAAGGTCACCGACGGTGAGAGTGATCCGCGGGCCGAAGCGCTGGAGGGGTTCGATCGACTCGGTGAGTGCACCCACGAGGCCGAGCTCGTTGAGGGCTGCCGGGCGAAGGCCGTCGCAGATGCGGCGTACCTCGGAAACGGCACGCTGCACCTCGTCGGCCAGCTCGCGTACGACGCCTCCGTCACCGCCGGTCTGCTTCTCCAGCTGCCGCAGGCCGAGGCCGATCGCCGCGAGTGCGGGGCCGAGCCCGTCGTGCAGGTCGCGCCGCAGCCGGACCCGCTCCTCCTCTCGCTCGTTGACGATGTGCTGGCGCGAGGTCGACAGGTCCTTGACTCGCCGGTTCAGGCCCGCGACATCGGCGCGCTGGTCGAGCAGGTGATGGCGTACGACGGCGGCGCCGACCGTGATCGGCAACGCAGTCACCGCCGCGAGTCCGAACAGGGTGGTGGTCACGTCGTTGGTCTCCGGGAGCGAGGCGGCGACGACGACCAGGGCGCCCGCGAGGGAGAAGCCGCCGATCTGGCCGCGCACATCGCTGCCAGCGGTAGCCCGCCGGAACTTCACGATCAGCGAGGCCGCCCCGAGGGCCGCGCCGAGCATCAGGAGGGCGAAGCCGACCGTTCCGGCGACCTCCCAGAAGTCCCGGCTGCCCACCCCCACCGGGTTGTCGAACTCGGGATGATCCTCGAGTTGACCCGGTCTCAGTGCCGCAGACGCGGTAATTGCCGCCATGCCGGTCAGGCCAATCGCGGTGGCCGGCCACCATCGGCGCCCGGGCAGCTGACCATCGGGATAGAGGAGCAGCCCGATCCCGAGCAGCGGCGCGGCACCGAGCGACCACACCCAGTTCGAGACCCAGGCCGCGAACCCCGCGCCAGCCACGTCGCTGAGGGCCCAGCCGTGGGTCGGGAGCACGAGTGCGGCGCCCAGACCCACGACTGTGTAGAGCACCGCGAGGCGGCGCAGTCCGACCGGGTGCGGGCGAGTGGACCAGATCCCGGCCGCGACCGTGCTGAACCCGATGGCAAGCGGAACGTTGACCCATGCCTCGCCCTTGATCCAGTTGTCCTCCGGGTCGGTGAGGCCGAGCGCCAGACCCGCGGAGACGAGGCCCGTCGCAACGGCGGGCAGCGCGAGCCACGGCCACCATGCGGCGACCGTGGCTCCACGCGTCGTGCTCATTGGCTCATTCTGTGGCAGCAACCTGCTCTTGAAGCAGTTTTTCGGGAGCCCGCGCGGCGTTGTCGGGGCGAGTGATCGTCGCGATGGCGACAGCGATCATCCAGACGAGGAGCAGCAGGTACGGGATCGGCAAGTAGGCGTCCGGGCGCACGATCCCGACCATGCCGGCGACGACCCCCAGCCCGCCCGCCACCGCCGCCCACCAGGAGAGCCAGCGGGGGAACTCGGTCGCGAGCAGCCCGACCCCGGCGGCCAGGAACGCGAGGCAGATCAGGAAGCCCGAGATGACGAACGACTGGTCGTTCAACGCGATCAGCGTCTCCGCCGTCATGGGATCGAGCTTGTCGGGCATGGAGTTGACGACCATCCATGGCCCGACGGAGCCGACCTTGACCGCGATCATGGCCGAGCCGGCGATACCCGTGGTGACCGCGGCGACCGGCGCACGCTCAAACAGGTGGGCCACGAGCCAGGCGAGGAGTACGGCGAGGGCAGCGAAGCCGATCAGCTCGAGTGGGAACGCGACATAGGCGATCGCGGGGAGCCCATCACGGGCCTCGGCGAGGATCTCCTCGCCGTTGCTGCCCGGGACGGCGTACAGCCCGTTGCCCACGAGGGGGCCCAGACTGGCGAGGAGCGCGGAGATGATGAGGGTGCGGTTTCGTTTCATGCGTTCGACTCTTGTGTGCGACCGCGTCCCGGCGCATGGGCTCAGGGTCCCGGTTGGCCGGGACCGTCTTAGCGGTGCGAGCGACCACGGGTATGAGCGGATCCATCACGAACGCTAGTGAGTGGTCGAACGTGTCCTACCTCTTGCCAGCGCTGCAGTCTGCATTTGGTCGGGCTGGGCACTGGAACGTTCCACCCTAGGAACGAGGTACCTGATGGCGACGCCCCGCAAGCCCGACCAAGGCGAGCCTAGACCGGCCGGTCCGAGCGGCCAGGGACGCCGCGGCAGTGCCGACCGCGAGCAGTCCGGCACGAAGCTGACCACCGCGGGTGGTGTGCGGCTCCCGGACACGAATCACTCGCTGAAGGCCGGCGAGCGTGGACCGACGCTGATGGAGGACTTCCACTTCCGCGAGAAGATCACCCACTTCGATCACGAACGCATCCCGGAGCGGGTCGTCCACGCCCGCGGTGCCGCCGCGCACGGCGTCTTCACCGCCAACGGCGCCGGAGCGGGCCTGAGTCGGGCAGCCTTCCTGCAGAAGGGCACCGAGACCGAGGTGTTCACGCGCTTCTCGACGGTGGTCGGTTCCCGCGGGTCGGCCGACACGGCTCGGGACGTCCGCGGGTTCGCCGTGAAGTTCTACACCTCCGAGGGCAACTTCGACCTGGTCGGAAACAACATCCCGGTCTTTTTCATCCAGGACGCCATCAAGTTCCCTGACCTAGTGCACGCGGTCAAACCGCACCCGGGCCGGGAGATCCCCCAAGCCCAGTCCGCCCACGACTCCTTCTGGGACTTCGCCTCCCTGCACACCGAGACGACCCACATGCTGATGTGGGTGATGTCGGACCGCGGCATTCCGCGGTCATACCGGACGATGGAGGGCTTCGGGGTCCACACCTTTCGGCTCGTGGACGCCGAAGGCGGGTCCGTGCTGGTCAAGTTCCACTGGAAGCCGGCCGCCGGCGTCCACTCCCTGGTCTGGGAGGAGGCTCAGATCGCGGCCGGTGCGGACCCCGACCTGCACCGAAGAGATCTGGCCGACGCCATTGAGGCCGGCGCTTTCCCGTCCTGGGACCTGGGCGTGCAGGTCTTCGAGGACACCGAGGACCAGTTCTTCGAGGACATCGACCTGTTGGATCCGACCAAGCTCGTGCCGGAGGAGCTGGCCCCGGTCCAGGTCATCGGCACGATGACTCTCAACGCCAACCCGACCAACTACTTCGCCGAGACCGAGCAGGTGGCATTCCACACCGGCCACCTCGTGCCGGGCATCGAGGTCACCGACGACCCGCTGCTCCAGGGCCGGATGTTCTCCTACCTCGACACGCAGCTCAGCAGGCTGGGCGGCGCGAACTTCAACCAGCTGCCGATCAACCGCCCCCAGGCCCCGGTCAACGACATGCTGCGCGACGGCATGCACCAGACCGCGATCCACCGCGGCGTCGCCCCCTACCACCGCAACACCCTCGACGGCGGGCAACCGAAGCCCGCGACCGAACGCGAGGGCGCCTACATCACCAAGGGCCACCACGTCGAGGGCGACAAGGTGCGCACCAGCCCCGCGTCGTTCGAGGACCACTACAGCCAGGCCACGCTGTTCTGGGAGAGCATGACCGAGATCGAGCAGGCGCACATCGTCGAGGCGTTCACCTTCGAGCTCGGCAAGTGCTTCGAGCAGTCAATCCGGGAACGCACCCTGGCCAGCCTTGCTCAGGTCAGCGAGCGCCTCTGCGCCGAGGTGGCTGCCGGCCTCGGCCTCCCGGCCCCCGACGGCGACCCGACGGAGCCGACGACGCTGTCCCCGGCGCTGTCCCTGGTCATCGACGCTCCCGGCCCGATCGATGGACGCAAGGTCGGGGTCATTCTTGCCGAGGGAGGCGACCTGGCGGGCGTCGCCAAGCTTCGCGAGGCGGTGGAGAAGGCCGGCGCCGTGCTGCACGTCATCAGCGCCCGCGGCGGCGACCTCTCGAAGGGGAACCGCACCGAGATCATCGAGCGGACGTTCCTGACCACCCGATCGATCGAGTTCGACGCCGTCGTCGTCGCTGACGGCTCCGGTGACATCCGTGACGTCAGGGTGGACGTCCTCCTGCAGGAGACCTACCGCCACTGCAAGGCGATCGCCGCCTGGGGCGACGGTCAGGACCTCCTGACAGCGGCCGGCATCGACGTGGAGGCTCCCGGCGTGCTCGTCAGCGCCGGCGCAACCGTGGCCCATCGCAAGGCACTGCTCAAGGCGATCGGGCTCCACCGCGCCTGGGATCGCGCCGAGCGGATCATGCGCGGCTCGAACGCGTGACCCAAGCCCAGGCGCCACCATCGAGCGGGACGCCCCCGCTGGACGTGACACCCGGACCGCTGGGTGCCGCCGATTGGCAGCGCGTGCTCTCGGGCAGCGACCATGTGCCGCCGTTGCCGGGCCTCGGTCTCTGTCGCGGCGACCGCGCGGTGTTCGTGGGCGCGCACCCCGACGACGAGACCTTCGCGGCAGGTGCCACCCTCGCGGCCCTGGCCCGCCACGGTGTGGTGGTCCACGTGATGACGATGAGCGCCGGCGACGCGGCGCTCGACGGCGTGGGACGCAACGACCCTGGCCTCGGTCAGAGACGAGGTGCGGAGTTCGCCGCGGCATGCCGTCATCTCGGAGCCTCCTCCGCTTTGGTGGGGCCGTGGCCGGACGGCGCGCTCAGCGACCACCGCGAGGAGCTCGTGGCCTCCGTCCACGACCGAGTGGTCGAGGTGGACGCTTCCATGGTCCTGGCCACGTGGTGGCGCGATCCGCACCCAGATCACGAGGCGGTCGGGCTGGCGGTGCGGCAGGTCGGCAGCGAGCTCGATGTCCCGGTGGCGGGGTTCCCGGTCTGGGCTCATCACTGGCTGGACGTGGGCGACGCCCCACGCCACGTCACTGTCATGGACAACAGTCCGCTCGACCAGGCTCAGCGCCGCCGCGCGGAAGCCGAGTACACCAGCCAGACCCAGTCTCAGGCTCCGGACCTCGGGCCGGTCCTCCCGGACTGGTTCCTCCGCTGGGACATCGAGTACGCCGTGAGACCTCGATGACGAGCCAGGCTGGGGCCGGCGCTGGGGTCCAGGTGCCGGACTTCGACGAGCTCTACAGTCGCGACCCGGACCCGTGGAGCTTGCAGACCTCCTGGTACGAGCGTCGCAAGCTCGCCGTCCTGCTTGCCTGCCTGCCTCGAGAGCGGTATGCCCGAGCGTGGGAACCGGGATGCGGTATCGGGGTCACCACCCGTGCCCTCGCCGAACGAACCGATCACCTGGTGGCCTCCGACTCCTCAGCGGTCGCGGCCAGGATCGCCCAGCGCCGGTGTGAAGACCTCACCCATGTCGAAGTGAGGCACGGCTCGCTGACGGAGGGCGCCGACGGACCTGTCGATCTCGTGGTGGCCGCCGAGTTCCTCTACTATCTGCCCGACCTGAAGGTCGCCCTCGACAGCTTGTGGCGGACGCTGGCGAGCGAGGCGCACCTGGCGGTCGTGCACTGGCGCCGACACCCGCACGACGCCTACCTGTCCGGCGCTGCGCTGCACGAACTGGTGGCCGCCGATGCTGCCGTACGAGGAGCGCGGGCGCTGGTGAGCCATCGCGACGACGAGTTCGGCCTCGACATCTACGAGGCACCGTGACGACCTCCTTCGACCTGACGGCACTGGGCATCGATGCCGACGAGATCCGGTCGGGGGTGGCCCCGATGCAGGACGCTTTGACGCGTGTCGTCGCAGCACAGCCCGCGACATGGACCGCCCCCTGGCCCCAGTTGGTGTCGGCGTTGTACGACGTGGGCCGCTTCGACCAGTGTCTTGGTCGACTCGTCGAGGGCCACGCCGACGCCCTCCGGATCCTCGACCAGGCGCATCACACGCCGCGGCCCGGCGTCTACGGCGTGTGGGCGTCCCGCTCCGCGGGCACGGGGCTCAGGGCGACGCCGGCCGAGGGCGGCTGGGTGCTCTCGGGCGAACTGCGCTTCACCTCGGGCATCGACCTGATCGACCGCGCCCTGATTCCCGGCTGGGTCGATGACTACCAGCACCTCCTCTTCGACCTCTCGATCCGCGACTTCACCCCGGACCGCGACAGCTGGCGGACCAGCGCCATGGACGCTTCTCGGTCCTTCAACTGCACGGTCGACGAGCTATCGGCGGGCGCGCCGATCGGTCCGGAGAACTTCTACCTCGACCGACCGGGGTTCGCGATCGGTGGCATCGGACCGGCTGCAGTATGGGCTGGCGGAGCCCAGCTCCTCGTCGACCTCGCCAGCACCGGCCTCAAGACCATGGGTGCCGATGTCCACCAGTCGCGTCGGCTCGGCGCTGCCGACCTGGCCGCGTGGTCGGCACGCTCGCTCTTGGACCATGTCGCCGCCGACGTTTGCGCTGCCGAACCGTCGGCCGCTGCTGCGCAGGTGGTCCGGCTGAGGTCGGCCGTCGTGGAGGCCTGCGACACGGTCATCGCCGAGACCGCCCTGATCGTCGGGCCTGGCGGGATGAGCCGTAACGGCCGGCTGATCAGGGCTCACCAGGACCTCGCGCTCTTCGTCCGCCAGCACCACCTGGACCGGACCTACACCGCCATCGGCACCGCGGCCCTCGATCGCCTCGACTCGTGACCAGCCACCGAGCGGCCGTGGTCGCCATACCAGCCCGCAACGAGGCGGACCGCGTCACCGCCTGCCTCACCTCTGTGCTTCGTTCGGTCGAACGGGCGATCGAAGCCGACGTCGTAGACCGCGTTCACGTCGTCGTCGTCGCCCACCGCTGTGAGGACGACACAGCGACAAATGCTGCCCAGGCGCTGGCAGCGGGTACCGGGATCCTTGTCGGGTCCGACGTCCTCACCCTCAGCCACCGTGCCGATGTCGGCGCCGTACGCCGCCTCGCCATCGATCACGGACTGCGCCGACTCGGCACCGACCCCGAACGGACCTGGCTGTTCTCCACGGACGCCGACACGGTCGTCGGATCCGACTGGGTGAGCTTGGGGATCTACGAGGCTGAGTGCGCTGACGCGGTGGCAACCCTCGGCATGACGACCCTGGACCACTGGCACGGCAGCGAGGCCGCGCACGCGGCGTACCAGGCCATCATCGAGGACGGACTGATCATCGATGATGACGGCACAGTCAGCCATTCGCACGTCTACGGCGCCAACATGCTGGTCAGAGCCGACGCCTATCTCTCGGTCGGCGGGTTCCCGCCTCGAGGCACCGCGGAGGACCACCAGCTCGCAGCCGCTCTGATCGAACACGGCCACCCGGTTGCCAGGAGCCGCACTTGGGTCGTCACCACCAGCGGCCGAACAGTCGGCCGAGCACACCACGGCCTCGCCGCCCTGCTGCAACAGCTGGACCTGCAACTCGACGGCGCGGCCACCCGGACCGACCTCGCTGACGCATCGTCGAGAGCGACTGTCCGATTGAACCGCGCTGGAAATGATGGAGGCGCCATCCCTTTGAAACGAGGATGGAGTTACGCCACGGGAGCAGGTGCCCGGGAGGCCGCAGACGCGGCGTTACACCCCGGATGAGAAGGCAGCAGCGGTACGCCAGTCGGGCGTAAAGCGGTTTTCGTTGTCTCCGAGATTGAGCGTCCAGATCGGTCCGTCCGCGGTAATGGCCACCATGGCCGTTGCTCCTTGGGTCGTGGTCGTGACAGCACGCTTTCCGATATGGCCAGCCTCCAGGTGACCCACCGATTCGGGATCAGGCGAACGCCTCTTCCACAGCCGAGGCCGGCAGGTCAACGGCTTGGCCGACAAGGGCCTTGGTGAGCCTTCCGGCGTGGGTGTTGAGCCCGAGCGCGAGACTGTGGTCGTCGCGGCAGGCCTGCTGCCAGCCCTTGTCGGCCAGTGCGACGGCGTAGGGCATGGTCGCGTTCGTCAGCGCATAAGTCGACGTGTTCGGCACGGCGCCCGGCATGTTCGCCACGCAGTAGAAGATCGAGCCGTGCACCTCGTAGGTCGGGTCCGCGTGCGTGGTCGCGTGGCTGTCCTCGAAGCAGCCACCCTGGTCGATCGCGATGTCGACGAGCACCGAGCCCGGCTTCATCCGCGACACCAGGTCGTTGGTGACCAGCTTGGGCGCGGCCGCGCCCGGGATCAGCACCGCGCCGATCACCAGGTCGGCCTCCATGACCTGCTGCTCGATGGCGAGCTTCGACGACGCGAGGCCGTGCACGCGGTTGTTGTAGCGCCAGAACGACATCCGCAGCTTGTCGAGATCGGTGTCGAGCAGGGTCACGTCGGCACCCATGCCGAGCGCGATGTTGGCGGCGTTCTGGCCCGAGACGCCGGCGCCGATGATGACGACCTTCGCGTTCGCCACGCCGCCGACGCCACCCATGAGCACACCGCGGCCGCCCTGTGCCTTCATCAGCGAGTAGGCACCGACCTGCGGTGCCAGGCAGCCGGCCACCTCCGACATCGGGTAGAGAAGCGGCAACCCACCCGAGGGCAGCTGGACGGTCTCGTAGGCGATCCCGGTGACCTTGCGGCTCAACAGCTCCTCGGTCAGCGGCTTGTCCGCGGCCAGGTGGAGGTAGGTGAAGAGGGTCAACCCCTCGCGCATCCGGTCGTACTCCTCGGCCACCGGCTCCTTGACCTTGAGCACCATGTCGACACCGCCGTCGGTGCCCCAAGCCTCCTCGGCCGTGTCGACGATCGTCGCGCCGGCACCGACGAACTCCTCGTCGCTGATCTGCGAACCGACACCGGCATCGCGCTGGATCACCACCTCATGACCGTGCGCGACCAGCTCATGCACCCCGATCGGGGTGATCGCGACGCGGTACTCGTGGTTCTTGACTTCCTTCGGTACGCCGATGCGCATGTTCTCTCCTTGAGGGGTCTGATCAACGTCTGGTTACGAGCTGATCTCGATCTGGCATGGGTCGCCGCCGAGCGCCTCGGCCGGGCCGCCGGCCTCTATTGAGCGGGCCGGGCCGATCTCGTCCCGGCAGCGGACCTCCGCTCCGGAGATGCAGGCGCTTGTTCTTGAACAGGATCCCGACGACGACCGGCGGCGATGGCGCGATGTACGTCAGGAACGACGGCGCCGTGTCGAAGTCGAGATCCCTCAGCGCGGTGCCATTCGCAAGGCTCCATCGAGCCTGATGACTTCACCATTGAGATAGTCGTTCTCGACAATAGCCAGGGCGAGCTTCGCGAACTCCGCCGGGTCGCCGAGCCGATTCGGAAAGGGCACGCCGGCAGCGAGGCCGGCGCGGATGTCTTCCGACACGGTCATCAGCAGCGGAGTGAGCATGGTCCCCGGGGCAATCGTCATGACCCGGATACCGTGCTGTGCAAGGTCACGTGCCGCCGGAAGCGTCAGCCCGACAACTCCGCCTTTCGACGACGCGTAAGCCGCCTGGCCGACCTGGCCGTCGTACGCAGCGATGGAAGCCGTGTTGATGACGACACCACGTTGACCATCGCTGTCAGGCTCTGTTGCCACCATGGCTTCTGCTGCGGTGGCGAGAACGTTGAAGGTCCCGACGAGGTTCACTCGGACGACCTTGGCGTATAGATCGAGATCGTGGGTGCCCTTGCTGCCCACGATTCGGGCTGAAGGGCCGATCCCTGCGCAGTTGACGACCGTTCGTAGTGGGGCCTCGGCTGCAGCTCGGGAAACCGCCTTGCGGACATCGTCCGCTTCGCCCACGTCGGCGGTTACGTAGGTCACCCCATCGATCGAGGGTGCGTTGTCGATATTCACGTCGAGCGCAAAGACGTGTGCTCCCTCGGCTGCTAACGCCTCGGCAGTGGCCGCGCCCAGTCCTGAAGCAGCACCGGTGACGATCGCAGCGGTGTTCTTGATGTTCATTGGTCTCCTGAGCAGTTGGTGCTGAGCTGAGACCCGGCGGCTTTCCGCCTACACAAGGTGAGAAGGCATAGCCGCCGGGTCATCGAACTCCGGATCGTCTAGCGCCCGGCCTTCACTCGGCTGATCCGGTACGGGCGAGCCACGGTGTGTACTCCCACCGCGGCGAAGCGATAGGTGTACCCGCAAGTCGCTTGTTGAGTGTCAGCGCCTGGTATTCGTAGACGTACGGAATCCACGGAAGATCAGCTGTGATGAGCGCTTGTGCCTCAACCACGATCTCGGCACGCTCGACTGCATCATCAGTAGCGGCTGCTTGCTCCAGCAGTTTTGTCACGTCCGGATTCTCGTAGCCGCCAAAGTTGGCGGACCCGTCAGGGAGACCGACAGCCGAGTAGATCTCAGTCGGGTCTGCGGCGAAACCGAGCCACTGGGTGGAGAAGAGGTCGTACTTTGCGCGGACTTCCGCATCGGAGTAGAGGGCGTAGAAGTCGGCCTGCGGCAGCGACTTCTCCTCGACGTTCAAGCCCACCTCCTTGGCGGTGGCTGCGAACGAATGTGAGAACGCCGCATAGTCCGGCAAGAAGCTAGGAACCGCGAGAACGACGGTCGGATCATCCTCTCCAGAAGCCTTCACGGCCTCCTTCGCGGCTTCGAGGTCCTGCTCGCCGCCCGGAAGTTCTTCGTAGGCCTTGCTGTAGATGTCGAACACCTCCGAGTCTTCGGGGCCCCACGAGCCTCTCGGAGCCAAGGTCTTCAACGGCTCGGCATTGCCGCTGAACAACGCTTGAGCAGCGCCGTTGTAGTCGACGATCAGGCGAATCGCCTCGCGGATCTTCGGATTGCCGATCACGCCTCCGGGGTGGGTGACGACGAGCGCGTCGATCGTCGTGGACGGCCCTGTGTAGACGTTCAGTTTGTCGGACTCTGCGAGTGCCCCCAGCGACGAGGCCGGCGGGTAGAACGTCCCGTCGATCTCCCCGGTCTTGAGTCCGGCGCTCAGGGTCGCGTCGTCCGTGGCGAAGACGAACGCTGCGGTCTGTGTCAACTGCTCGTCCCCCTTCCACCAGTCCGCGTTGGCTTCCACCGAGATGGACTCTCCGGGCTTCCAGGACGTGACTTCGTATGGGCCCGTGCACATGGGCAACGACTCCGACGTGCCGTAGGCGTCTCCGGCGTCTTCGACATAGCTCTTCTTGACGACCTGGCCCATCGGGCTGGCAAGCATCTGATAGAAGACAGGATCGGCCTGAGTGAGCTTGATCGTGACTTGGTCAGTGCCGGTGGCCTCCACAGACTCGACGTTCTTCCCGTAGCTACCGAAGAACGAGCCGGTCGCGGGGTCTAGGGTGCGTGTCAAGCTGAAGATCACGTCGTCCGCTGTCATGGTCGAACCGTCGAAGAACGTGACGTCGGTGCGCAGGGTGAACACGTAGGTCTTCGGGTCGGGGTGCTCGACCGTCGAGGCGAGCAGGGGCTCGATGGTGTTGTCCTCCGCCATCGTGACCAGGCTCTCGCAGACGTTCCCGAGGATCACCAAGCTGTTGCCACCGAAGGCGCGGCCGGAATCGAGCGTCCCAGGCTCGCCGCGGGTCGCCCAGGTGAGGGATTCCACCTGGTTGGTCGCAGTGGGGGGCTCATTGAAGGTGGGGGGTTCATTCGAGTTCGAGGTCTCGGATCGGCCACTACACCCCGCGAAGGTAAGGGCAGCCGTAACTGCCGTGAACCAGACGGCGAGCCGCCTGGACCTAGATGGGCGACTACTCATCGTTCTCTCCTTTATGGATGGTCGATCCCACGCTGCGTTCGCCTGGGTCCGGGGGTACTGGGCGCCAGCCCTCTCGAGGCACGCTGGCGACAAGTCGACGGCTGTATGCGTGCTGCGGCCGGTCGAGCAGGTCGGGCGTATTGCCTTCCTCGACGACCCGACCCCGCCTCATCACCAGACAGCGGTCGGTTACCTGGCGGGCCACCGCGAGGTCGTGGGTGATGAAAAGGAAGCTCGTCGATGCCCGCTCGCGGATGTCATTGAGCAGGTTCAGGACCTGCGCTTGGATCGACACGTCGAGCGCCGAGACCGCCTCGTCCAAGATCACGACGGCAGGGGCGGGCGCGAGCGCCTTGGCTATGGCGACTCGCTGGCGCTGCCCACCGGAAAGGTCCCGAGGACGCGCCTCGAACTGGCGCTCCGTAAGGCCAACCGTTTCTGCCAGTTCTGCTGCCCGGGTGGCGCGTTCCCCCGAACTCATGGACGGCTCGTGAAGACGCAAGATCTCCTCCACCGCGCCGCGCCCCGATTGCAACGGGTCAAGACTCGCGTAGGGATCCTGGAACACGACCTGGATCAGCCTCGCCTGCCGGCGCCAGTCGGCAGAGCGCATCCGGGTCGGCCGCTCGTACGCGCAGATGCTGATGCGCCCAGACGTCGGCGTCTCAATCCCCAAGACCATTCGCGCCAAAGTGGTCTTGCCGGATCCCGACTCGCCGATCAGGCCCAATGACTCCCTCTCCCCGAGGGTGAAGGAGACATTGTCGACAGCCAGGAGGTCACCGAACCGTTTCGTCGCGCCATCAACTTTCAGTCGCAGATCAGCGTTCATCACTCGCCCCGATCGACGCGGCGATTTCGGCCACTCGCAGGCAACGTGCCCAGCCCCCTGGGTATCGATCAGGGCGCGGATGCGTGCTGGTACACACGTCAGCGACGTGAGGACACCGCCCCGCGAAGGCACACGTACCTTCAGGCGCCTCGAACGCGCCGATGGGACGTCCCGGGATCACTGCCAGCCGGTCGTGGCGCTGCGCGGCATCGGCTCGGGCTCCCAGAAGACCCGCGGTGTAGGGATGGCGCGGCCCCCGGTGAAGGGCGATACTCGGCGCACTCTCCACGATCTCGCCGGCATACATGACGGCGGTCCGATCGCACACTGCCGCGGCGACGTCGAGATTGTGGGTGATCAGAATCAGTGAGATTCCCGCCTCTGCCTGCAGTTCTTTGATGAGATGCAGAACGTCGTTCTGGGTGGAAACGTCCAGTGCAGTGGTGGCCTCGTCCGCGATGAGAAGGCGTGGACGCATTGCGAGCGCGCTAGCGATCATCACCCTCTGGAGGAGGCCGCCGGAAAGCTCGCGTGGCCGTTGGCGCAGTCGGCGTTCCGGGTTGAGAATGCCGACGCGTTCGAGCAAAGCGGTGGCCCGTTTGAGTGCATCCGCGCGGGGGACGTTGGCCGTAACGGTCATGCCTTCACAGAGGAAGTCGCCGATGCGTTGCCTTGGGTTCATGTGAGCCCGTGGATCCTGGAAGATCATTGCCGCGTCGCGTCCGCGGTACGCGCGAAGCGCGTCACGAGGCATCGCCAGCACCTCGCGACCGTCGAACCGGACAGATCCCGTCGCCGCCGCTCCACGGGGCAGGAGGCCTATGGCCGCGCGAGCGGTCAGCGACTTCCCGGATCCCGACTCGCCGACAAGTCCAAGGGTCTCGCCTTCGTCGATGGTCAGGTCGATGCCTCGCAGAAGGTCGCGGCGTCCGCGGCCTTGCGGGACCGTGATCCTCAATCCGTCGATCGTCAGCAGGCTCATCGCACGACGTCCTCGGCGCGTCGGGTAAGGCGCTGCCCGACGACGATGAAGCTCACTACGGCAACGACTAAGCACAATCCGGCCGCGATCGACGCTGTGGGATAGCCCTGCAGAACGCCAGTCTTCCCTTCAGCCACCATCACTCCCCAGTCCACCGCCGGTTGCTGGACGCCCAAGCCGAGGAAGGAAAGAGCTGCCATGTCGACGGTCGCCCACGCGAGAGTCACGGATGCCTGGCCCAACACGAACGTCCGCAGGTTCGGGAGGACATGACGCAACGTGATCCTCAGCGCCGGCACTCCCTGGATTCGCAGTGCGAGCACGTAGTCCTTCGCGACCTGTTCTTCGGCCACGCTTCGCACGATCCGAATCATGTGCGGCGTGTAAGCCAAGCTCAGTGCAACGACTGCTGCGGTCAGTCCGGGGGAGAACACGCTGGCCGCGAGTGCGGCGATCAGCAAGCCGGGGAAGGCGAACATCACGGAGGTGACTCCCGAGATCGCAAGCCCAAGAGTGTGGAACCACGTGGCCAGGAATGCCAGGGAGGTCCCAAGCACCGTGACCACTACGGCGACCACAAGGGGACCGAGAAAGCTTGTCCGCGCCCCGGCCAACAGCCTCGAGAAGATGTCTCGACCCAACCCGTCGTAGCCGAGGAAGTGGCTTGCATCACTGCCCAGATTGGCGTCGATCAGGTTGCCGGCACTCGGGTCGTGCGGCGCCATCCACGGCCCGGCGATCGCAAGGACGACGAAGACGATTACGCCACACATTGCAAGAACTCCGACGACGTCGAACCGCCGCGAACCGGCACGGGTTGCAGGCTCCGCCTGCAGCAGTGCCACGCCCGCGCTCATGCCTTAACTCCTGACACGACGTCGGGTGAATCGAGCAACCGGGTGGCGAACTCGACAGCGATGTTCACCACGACGAAAGCACTGACCAAGAACAGACATGCCCCTTGGACCACGGGGAAGTCGCGCGATGTCACGGACGAGATCAACATCGCGCCGACACCGGGTAGTTGAAAGACCACTTCTACCAATGCGGACGACGCCAGCAGTCCCGTGATCGCCAGGCCGAGCGCGGTGAGGATCGGACGCTGCGCGTTGGGAAGGACGTGTCGCCAGAAGATGCGTCCAGAGCCGAGCCCTCGAGCCTTGGCGGTCTCGACGTACTCGCTGCCCAACTGCTTCGCTAGAGCTGAGCGGACGGTTTGCGTCACAAGCGGAATCCATGCCAGTGCCAAAGCGATGCTGGGAAGGAGAAGGTGGACGACGCGGTCAGCCCCTGGCTCACCTGGTCCGAACACTGGGAGCCAGCCGAGTTCGACGCCGAAGAAGAAGACCAGCATCAGTGCCGCCACGAATGCCGGGGTCGCACTGAGCACGCTCGTCGAGGCCACCACGAGGTCGTCGGCCAGGCCCCCTCGGTAGGCGGCGACGGCTCCGAGGATCATTCCCACCACGACAACCAAGACGAGGCTCATGGCGACGATCTGAAGAGTGATGGGGATACCGTCGGCCAACATTGATCCGACCGAGCGATGCTGAATGGCGGATGCTCCAAAGTCTCCGTGGAGAGCGTCGCGGAGCCAGAGGCCGTACTGGGTCAGGAACGGTTCGTCCAGTCGATACTGCTCGCGAACCTGAGCGACCAGTTCGGGCGACGCCGGACGGTTTCCGAGGAGAAAGTCAGTAGGGGTGCCCGGCGCGAGGTAGAGACCTCCGAACACCACAAAGGACGACACAAGCAGCGCTGAGACGCCGATGATCACCCTGCTGAACGCGAACTCAGCCAGTCCTCGCATCATGACAACCGCTCCTCCTTTCTCGGCTCCTGCTTGGTTGGTCAGGTCATCCAGCCGACTCGATCACGGTGGCGGTTGCGATTCCTCCGCCGCCGCACATCGTTGACAGGCCGATGCCTCCACCGGCGGCACGCAGCGCGTGGGCGAGGTGGAGCAGCTGCCGGGCTCCCGTGGCGCCGAAGGGATGGCCGATGCTGATGGCGCCCCCGTCGAGATTGACGCGGTCGAGGCTCATGCCGAAGTGCTCCTGCCAGATCAGGACTGGGACCGCGTATGCCTCGTGGACGTCGATGAGCCTCATCTCGTCGAGGGTGAGCCCGGTGCGGTCGAGGATCTTGGCGGTCGCGTCGTTGGGGCCGTCGAAGATGATGTCGGGGTCGTTGCCCACCCATGTCGTCGACCGGATCCAGGCGAGCGGGCTCAGGCCGAGGCGGGCGCAGGCCTCCTCGGAGGCGAGGACGATCGCCGCGCTGCCGTCGGAGAGCTGGCTGGAGTTGGCGGCGTTGTTCACACCGTCGGACCGGTAGACGGACGGCAGGGTCCGGGCCTTGTCGACGCTGGAGTCCGGCCTGATGCCTTCGTCGCGGTCCAGCAGCACGGTGCCGTTGACCGTGACGGGCACGATCTCGTCGTCGAACGCGCCCCGTTCCCAGGCCGCGTGCGCGGCGAGGTGCGAGCGGACGCCGTACTCGTCGCACGCTTCGCGCGTGATGCCGTACTTGTCCGCGGCGCGCTCGGCGGCCTCACCCTGGTGCGGCATGTCCCAGTGGGCGGACAAGCTTGGTGAGAACGGGCCGTCATCGCCGACCTTGGTCGCGACGCCCATGGGCACCCGAGTCAGCGACTCCACGCCTCCGGTGATGACGACCGACGCGTCCCCGGCCGCGATCGAGGCGGCGCCGAGGTGCGTGGCCAGCTGGCTGGAGGGGCACTGCGCGTCGAGGGTGGAGATGGGCACCGCCATCGGGAAGCCGGCCGAGAGCCAGGCGTTGCGGCCGATGTTCTGCGCCTGTCCCCCGGCCTGGCCAGTGGCACCGGCGAGGCCCATGTCGACGTCCGCCGGGTCGAGACCGGCGGCAGCGATGGCGCCCACGAACGACGTGGCGAGCAGGTCGACGGGATGGACGTCGCGGTAGGACTTGTCCTTCTTCGCAACGGGAGTACGGACACCGGCGACGATGGCAACGCGGGTCATGGGGTTCCAATCTGTTGGGATGGCTGCGTGGAGGCAGCACGACGTCCGGACGCACACCGGTCGGCGGTGCCGCCGTTGCTTGCGTGAGCCCGCGCACCTGGCACGGTGCGCGCGGTCAGCTCAGGACCAGACCTGGCCGTAGACCCGCAGCCAGTTCTCGCCAAGGACGCCGCGGACCTCGTCGGCGGTGTAGCCGCGCTCGAGCATCCGCTCCGCGAGCTTGGGGAATCCGGCCGGGCCGCCCTGGCCGAGGCCGTCGGGGAAGTTGAACGGTGGTGGCGGGTAGGTCTCCCGACGCCAGACCTGGGCCTTGATGAGGCCCTCGTACTGCTCCATGGTCAGCATCGCGTCGTCGTCGACCTGGGTGCCGCGGCAGTAGTCGATGCCGAGGCCCACGTGACCGGTGCCGACCAGGCTGTCCACGTGGACCATGTGGTCGATGAACTGGTCGAGCGTGGGAGCGGTGTCCGCCGCGACGAAGAACGGCAGGCCGTTCATTCCGATGACTCCCCCGCTGGCGGCGAGCGCCTTGATGACCTCGTCGGGGATGTTGCGCGTGCTCGCATGCACGGCGTGGGCGTTCGAGTGCGAGGCGATAACCGGAGCGCTTGACGCCTCGATGACCTCCAGCGCCGAGCGCCAGCCGGTGTGGCTGACATCGACCAGGATGCCGAGGCGGTTCAGTTCGGCGAGCATCTGCTCGCCGAGCTTGCTGAGCCCGGCGTCCTGCGGCTCCTCGCAGCCGTCGCACATGACCCCGCGACGGTTGTAGGCGACCTGGACGATCCGCAGCCCCATCCGCCAGTAGGCCTCGATCAGGGAGGGCTCGTACTCCAGCGGGCGGGTGCCCTGGAAGTGGAACACGACGGCCATCTCACCGGCGGCCTTGGCTGCCCGGATCTCCTCCACCGTGGTCGCCACTCGCAGGCCCTGGGTGTTGCGGATGAACTCGAAGCACCTGCCGAAGGCGAACAGCGCCTCCCGGGCAGCGCCGAGCGCCGAGACCGTGAGCACGCACACGGTCGTGCCGCCCTTCTGCCACTGGTCCAGGTGGGTGCGCCAGTAGTCGAACTCGCAGGCCGAGTCGATGACGACTGCGTCCTCGAAGACGAACGCATCAGTTCCACTCATGTGCTTGCCGCCTTACTCGATGGATCGGTGCGGGGTGTCTTGTAAGTTACATGCACTACCAACTATCGGCAAGCCATTGGTTGGAAATTTCACTTGACCTCGGCAAGCGGGAAGGAGTTCTGCTCGGCCACCGCCGAGGAGATTGCCGAGTTGCGCCGCACGACCGTTGGGCAGACGGTGGAGGCCTTGAAGGCAGCGGCAACTTCTTCGCGCGGGAGTGTGACGCGCTACACCTGTCGTCTGCCGGTTCATCGCCAGGCACCGAGAAATGTTCGGAGTCGCGCCGATCTGCCGAGTACTGAAATACGACGGCATCAAGATCGCCTCGTGCCGCGTAGCCGCCTCAGTCGGAGGTGTCCGTCCGACCTTCGACCAGCAGCCTGACCTGGCGGAGCATGGCTGCGAGCTCGTCTAGCGTTTCCGCCGAGACGCCCCCGAGTCCGAACTGGCTGCTGTCCAGCGAGGTGGCGACCGCCTCCTGGGCGGATTCGCCGGCTGGGAGGAGGGTGACGACTGTGACGCGACGGTCGCTGCCCTGAGACCGCCGGACGAGTTTGCTGCGCTCGAGCCGGTCGACGGTGCGGGTGATGGTGGTCGGGTGCGTCCCAACGCGCAGTGCCAGTTTGGCGGTCGGCAGCTGCTTGGCCGGATGGAAGCTGAGCGCGGTCAGCGCCTGCCAGCCGGCGAAGGTAAGATTTTCCGCTGCGAGCGCGGGCTGTGCGGCCATCTGAACTAGACGGTTGATCCGTTCCACCTCGAGGGAGACGGCGAGCTGGCGGTGGGCATGGACACCACGGCGCTCGAACTCCTGTTGCGTGGCCTCGATGAGGTCACGATCCAACTCGAAGTTCACTTCGGCAGCCTATCCGTCGGGGGGTTCAGCGCGGGCAGTACGGGACGAGGTCGTCCATGAAGGCGAGGTCGATCGGCTTGCCGTGCGCGACCGCCACGTGCTCGGGGAACGCGCCAAGCAGGTTGGTGAGCACGATCAGCGTCAGCCCGTCTGGATAGCAGACGATCTGGGCTTTCCCGCCACCGCCCGGCGCCGGCACCAGGCCCTGGGGTCGCTCGAAGACGAGCCACCCGATGCCCCACAGGCCAGGGCTGCCGTCGTGGGCAGGAACCGGGGTCCACAGCGTGTCTCGGCTCGACGGGGAGAGCAGCTCGCCCCTCTCGAGCGCGGACATCCACGCCGCCAGGTCGTCGGCGGTGCTGTGCAGTCCCGCTGCAGTGCGGAGCAGGTGCGGCCAGTCCAGGCGGCTCTTGTCGATGCTGCCGGTGGGCTCGCCCTCGGCGTTGATGCTCATGTAGGTGTCGGCCCGGTGGGGGATGAGGTCGTGGTCGTTGGCGTAGCGGGTGTGGGTCATGCCGGCGACTTTGAACTGGCGCTCGGCGATGAAGTCGACGAACGGCTTCCCACTCAACCGGTCGAGGACCTTGCCGAGCAGGGCGTAGTTGGTCTGGACGTAGTTGTAGCCGCGGCCCGGCTCGAACTCCATGGGCGCGCCGTACACGACGGCCCAGGCCCCCTCCTCGTCGGCCGCGACGAGCCCGACGGAGCTGTCCGCACCGTAGGCCATGATCTCGGGCAGCCCCGAGGTGAGAGTCGCAAGCTGTCGGATCGTGATCGGCTGCCAGGCCTCAGGCAGTGCGTCGAGGTAGCGCGAGACTGGGGCGTCGAGGTCAAGATCGCCGGCCTCGACCAGCTGCATCAGGGCGACGCCGGTGAACGCCTTGGCCATGGAGTTGATGGAGAACACCGACTCCCGGGTCACCGGGACGTCGTGCTCGAGGTTGGCCAGGCCGAGCGTCTCCGAGGCGACAGCCGCGCCGTCGCGCAGCACCACGGCGTGTAACCCAGGGACGTGGCGCTCCTCCATCAGTCGGGTGAGTTGTTCGCGCAGCCCGTGCGTCGTCGTGCTCATCGTTTGTCTCCGCTCGTCTCGGGTCTTTCCTGCTCGACGAAGGTGCGTCGGAGCGCCTTCTTGTCCCTCTTGCCAACCTGGGTCAGCGGGATCCGCTCGACGATCTCGATGCGTTTGGGCGTCTGCACGGGGCCCTTGCGCTCGCGCACGTGCACCTTGAGGTCCTCGACCGTGACGCTGGGGTCGCGCAGCTCGACCGCGGCCACGAGAACCTCGCCCCAATAGTCATCCGGGACGCCGAAGACCGACGCTGCGGCCACCGCAGGATGCTCCTCGAGGGCGTCCTCGACGTTGCGGGGATACACGTTGAACCCCCCGGTGATGACGAGGTCCTTAGCACGGTCGACGATGCGCAGGAAGCCGTCAGCATCGCGAACTGCCACGTCACCGGTGTGGAGCCAACCGCCGCGCATTGCTAGGGCCGTGTCCTCCGGCCTGTTGAGGTAGCCGCTCATCAAGAGTGGGCCGCGCACGCACAGCTCCCCCGGCTGCCCGTCGGGCACCTCGACGTCGTCGTGGTCAATCAGTCGAACGTCGGCCTCAACGACCGGGCGTCCGCAGGAGGCCATGCGCTGCTCGGACGTGACGTCGTGTTCCTCGCGCCGCATCACGCAGACGGTGGTAGGCGCCTCGGCTTGGCCGTAGAACTGGAAGAAGATCGGTCCGAACCAGGCGATGGCGTCCCTCAGGCGCTGGGGCGAGATCGGAGATGCGCCGTAGAACACCGTGGCGAGGCTTGAGGTGTCGTGTTCGCGCAGCCGCGGGTGGTCGAGGATCGCGCTGATCATCGTTGGTACGAGCAGAGCACACGTGATGCGATGCCGTTCGACCGCTGCCAGGAACTCTCCAGCATCGAACGACTGCTGGGTGTAGAGCGTGCCTCCTTGTGCCACCGTTGGGACGAAGCACACCCCACCTGCATGGCTGAGTGGAGCGACGAGCAGGTTGCGGATCTCCTCGGGCCACTGCCAGTCCGCGAGCTGGATGCCGTACATCGTCGACATGCTGCGAAAGCTCACCTGGCTAGCCTTGGGGACGCCTGTGGTACCGCCCGTGTAGACAATCCGGCAGATCGCCTCGGGGTCTGTGGGACGCGGTTCAAGCGCCGTGGCGGTCTCGGCGGCCATGAGTACCCGAAGGTCGTCGGGTCCTCCGTCGCCGATGTTCAGGACGCGCGCGCTGCTTCCGGCAATCCGCACAGCTTCGGTGATTTCGTCAATCCGCGCGCAGTCCACGACCACATGGGTGGCCGCCGCGTCGTCGAGGATGTGCGCGAAGTCAGCCGGGCTGCCGAGGGGATGAAGCGGCACGAAGACACCGCCCAAGGCCGCCACGGCCTGCTGGACGAACAGGACCTCGATGCGGTTGCCCGAGAGCAGCGTGACCCGGTCACCGGACCGCAAGCCGAGACCGTCCAGCACGGCGGCGCAGCGTGCGATCGCGATCTCGAGCTGCACCCCCGTCCAGCTCGTCCCGTCGGCCTCGACGACCAGCGTTGCGGTTGAGTGGGCGCGCAGCGACCGGACCAGAAGATCGTTGAGGTGCTCGAAGGCTCGGTCGATCACCATCGCGTCAGCCCTTCGAGCATGCGCATCTGGGCGTCGAGCCCATTGGTCATGGCGGCCTCGCGCCACGCCGGCGCGGCGGGATTCAGTCCCTCCATCATCAGATCCAGCATCTCCTCACGCGAGGTATAGGTCCGGCCCATGGCATATTTCAGCCAACGGTCGATGCGCACGGTGTTGAGCACTGTCAGGTTGTCGTAGGTGCCGACCTCGATCAGGAGGCCGGACCACTCTGCCCGCGGCGCCGTACTTGGAAGCCAGGCAGAGAAGAAGCCGGTATAGGACGGCGTGTGCCCCTCCGACATCCTTGCCGAGGAAGAGAAGCTGGTGCGGGCCGACTCCCCCAGCCAATCAATCACCCGGTCGTGACCCGGCGACCCGGGCGGCAGGCTGCAGATGTGCGCTAGCTCCCCCCACTCACCGATGCCGGTGTGCCACTCGATGAAGGCGACCTTCTCGGCGTTGGCCAGTACCCGCGGCAAGAGGTCAGCGACGACCTCGTGCGACCAGGCTGGCCGGTCCCCTACATAGGTGATGCCAGTCGGCTCGACCGCTTGGCCGCCCGACAGGGCCGTGATCATCTGCTGCGGCCCGTGGGCGCGCACCATCTCCTCCAGGACCCCGCTCCAGTCGCTCGTCTCCTCGGTCCAGTCGTTAGGGCAGAGCGTCGGGAACAGGTCACGGTAGAGGTCGTTGCGCGGGAACGGGGTGTCATGGTCGAGGAAGTTGCGATTGAGGTCGATGTTGTCCTCGTCTGTGCGCGAGTGGTGCGAGAAGCCCCACGGGTTCAGCGCATGCAATGCCACGACGTTGACCCCGTCCGGAATTTCGAGGTCGCGAAGAAACTCAAGCTGGAGGGCGGAGCCGAGGAAACCCTCCTGGCCGTGGGTGCCCGAGACGACGAGAAACGTCTTGCTGGCCATCGGGTCACCGAACGTGGCGACGTCGATAGCCAGCTCTTCGCCTTCAGCGCCGCGCTCGGTCGGATGGGGCACCGACTCGAGCCGAGCCCCCCGGTCGGCCGCCAATTCAAGGAAACGGCGTCGCGCCTCGGCATAGCTCTTGCTGAACGCTTCGATCACGGAGGTCTCCCGTTGAGTGCCGGCTTTGCTCATGCCATCAGACTCACGGGTTCCATGATTACATGCGCTACCATCTAATGGCAATGCGTCCTTCCAGGCTGATTACCGTCCGGAAGGGATCAACCCCCGCTACGCCGTACCGGGGGCCCGGATGACCGACCTGGCCGCCAAGCTCGCCGTCGCGAACCGGATCCTGGTCGCCCAGGGCGTCCTCGACGCCTTCGGCCATGTCAGCGTGCGCAGTGACGAGTACCCCGTGCGGTTCCTGCTCGCCCGCAACCTGGCGCCGGGCAACGTCGGGCCGGAGGACGTCCAGGTCTTGAACGTCGACGGGCGCGCGGAGGACGACCGTCCGTCGTACCTCGAGCGGTTCATCCATGCCGAGATCTACCGCGAACGACCCGACGTGCGGGCGGTCGTGCACAGCCACTCGCCTGCCGAGATCCCGTTCAGCGTGTCGACCGCGCCGACGCGGTGGCGCTTCCACATGGCCGGTTTCCTCGCCGACGGCGTGACCCGCTTCGAGATCCGCGACATGGCCGCCGACGCCGCCCTCAGTCGTGCCCTTGCCGAGGCACTGGGCGCGCGCAGCGCGCCGGCACCTCGACGACGTCGAGTACCTCACCGAGGCCGAGGGCCGGGCGGCGGCGGAGACCAATGCCGGTCAGGTACGCCGCGCGTGGGGCTACTGGTCGAGCTCGAGCTAGCCCTCGCGGATGGTCAGCGACGCGACCTGCTGACCCACCGGCTCGAACTCGAACCTGCTCGGGCCGTTGGCGTGATTGCTGCGCCAGTCCCCCACAACCACCACGCTGCCGGACGGCGTCGTCGTGACCGACTCGACCGTCAGGGTGCCCTCAGCGCCGATCAGCTCCTTGCTGCTCCAGCCGCGGATCGCGTCCCTCCCGCGGAAGATGCGGCCCCAGTCGTCGACGAATCCCTCGTCGGGGAACGTGGCCAGGAAGCCTTCCTCGTCGTGGCCGTTGATGGCCGCGATCACCGACGCGACGGGTTCGGGAATCTCGTTGGTCATCTCTTCATCCTCTCCTGAGGAGGGCAGGCCGGCGCTCGGAGCACGCCGGCCCGCTTTTGGTCGTCGGTCGTCGGTCAGCGGGTGGTGTAGCCGCCGTTGGCGAAGATGGTCTGGCCGGTGATCCACCAGCCGTCAGTGACGAGGAACTGCACGATCGGCGCGATGTCCTCGATCTTCGTCAGCTGACCGCCGAGGGCCTGCGACTTGTGGTACTCCACGCGCTCCGGGGTCTCCTGGCCGTAGAAGAACGGCGTGTCCATCGGACCGGGAGCCACCGCGGTGACCGAAATCCCGCGCGCTGCGAACTCCTTCGCGGCCGCCCGCGTGAAATGCTCCACCGGGGCCTTGCCGCCGGCGTACGTCGAGTAGCCGTCGGTGAACGCGGCCAGCAGCGAGGTCAGGATGGTGACCACTTTGCCGCCCTCGTTGAGATTGCGCCCGGCCTCCTTGATGAAGAAGTAGGCCGACTTCGCGTTGACGTCGGCCATCGAGTCGTACTCCTCCTCGGTGGTCTCGGCGATGGGCTTACGCAGCACCCTGCCGACCGTGTTGACCGCGACATCGATCGGCCCGAGCGCGGCGGCCGCGTCGGCGAACAGGCGCTCGACGTTGGCGGCGCTGGTGAGGTCGCCCGTGAGGACGACACCCTTGCCGCCGGCGCCCTCGACGGCAGCAAGGGTCTCCTCGGCCGCCGACCGGGTCGACTCGGAGTTGTAGTGGATGGCGACGTTGGCGCCCGCCTCCGCGAGCTGTCGGCTGATCAGTCCGCCGAGGTTCTTGGCGCCGGCCGCGACGAGGACGTTCTTGCCCTCGAGAGTGTGGGTGGACATGGTGAGTCCCTTTCCGTATTTCGAAGATACACACTTTGTGTATCGCTTGTCAGTAGCTACTATATCGATGTGACACAAATACGCAAGAGCGATACACGACAGCAGCTGTTGGAGGCCGCGGCGGCGCTGATCAGCGACGCCCCCGGCCAGGACGTGCCGCTGCGCGCGATCTGCGAACGCGTCGGCGTGAAGCTGCCGACGCTCTACCACTTCTTCGGGAGCAAGGACGGCCTGCTCGAGGCGGTGATCGAGCACGGCTTCGAGAGCTACCTGAGGCTCAAGCACGCCGCGGAGCCGACCGGCGACCCCGTCGAAGACATCCGCCAGGGGTGGGACGCCCACGTGCGGTTCGGCCTCGACAACGCCGGCTTCTACGCGCTGATGTACGGCCAGGTCACGCCGCACCGCCGGCCGGCCGCGGCGGAGGCACCGTACGACGTGCTGCTCGAGCTGTGCCGCGAGGCCGAGGCGCACGAGCGGCTCTCGGTGCCGGCCGAGCAGGCCGCCGACCACGTCCTCGCCGCCAATGTCGGCGTCACCCTGTTCCTCATCACGGCCGAGTCGCCGGACCTGTCACTGTCGGCGCAGGTGCGGGAGGCCACGCTCGCCGCGATCACCGGCCTGACCGGCCCGCAGCCGGCCGAGCCGGCCGGCCGCCGCGACGTCGCCCGCCAGCTGTTGCACAACCTGACCGGCGCCCAGGACGAGCTGGGGGAGCCCGAGCTGGCGCTCTTCCGCAAGTGGCTCGGGATGCTCGCCGCCCCGGATCGCTAGGACACGCTCAGCCGACGCGGAGGGCCTCGTGTTGCGCGGCGCGCCGCAGCCACATGTCCCACGCCCGGGCGAGCTGGCCGGCATTGGTCTCAGCCGCGGCTCGACCCTCGCCGACCGTGAGCGCGTTCATGCCGTCCAGCGGGAGGCTCCGCAGCTGCAGGGCGGCGTTCTGCTCGGCGTAGACCGCGCGGTAGACGGCCAGCGGCAGCGACGGTCCGACTGCGACGGATCCGTGACCGCGCATCAGCGCGAACGGCGCGTCGCCCAACGACCGGGCCAGTGCCGCCCCAAGCGCGGAGTCGCGCACCAGCAGGTCCGTCGCGTCACCGGCGACGTCCCGGATCTCGAAAAGGGCGACGCCGTCGACGAGGAAGCCCGCCATGTGGAAGACCGCCTGCAGCGGAGTCGCGGACAGGCCGAACGGGATGACCGACGCCGAGTGGCTGTGGACCACGGCCTGCACGTCGGGGCGCGCCCGGTAGATCTCCGCGTGGATGAAGCGTTCGAGGTACGACGGCGCGGGCTCGTCGGTCTCCCCCTCGAAGTCGTACTCCTGCACGTCGTCCGGCGTCACCAGCACCGGCGCCATGTTGCGCGCCAGCAGGAACCGGTCGGGCCGCTCGTCGCTGCGCACGCTCACGTGCCCGAACGCGTCGAGGACGCCCTGGTCGTACAGGATGTGGTTGGCCTGCGCGAGCAGCGCGCGAAGGTCCTGGGCCCTCGTCATGGCTGGTTCTCCTCGAAGGTGCCGCCGGCCGCGCGGAGCAGCTGCACGAGGTCGTCGTCGGACGCCGACCGCAGGTTGTTGGTCCGGAAAGGATTGCGGGCGCTCGCCTCGACCATGCGTGCCCCGTCGACTTGCCCGTGGCCGACCGCCGCGAAGGAGGCGACCAGCCCGAGCTCCTGGTAGAGGTCATCGACGAGCGGCAGCAGGGCGAGCACCTCGTCGCCGAGCAGAGGTGTGTTGAACCGCGCCACGTGGGGCAGCAGGACCGCGTTCTGCAGGCCGTGCGGGACGCGGACCGCCGGCGAGGAGGACAACGCGTGGACCAACGCGAGCCCGCTGTTGCCGCAGGCCATGTTGGCCGCGCAGCTGGCTTCGAGCAGGACCTGCAGCGCGTCGTCGTTGGCGCCCGCGGCGTTGCGGCCGTCGACCGCTCCGGTCGCGGCACCCGGGAGGTGGGCCATGATCGACCGGGCCGCCGGGATCGCCGCGGCGTCGGTGAAGTAGCTCGCTCCGCGCGCCCAGAGCGCCTCGAACGCGTGGGACAGCGCATCCAGCGCGGAGTGGACGAGCGCGTCACGGGGAAGCGACCGCAACACGGTGGCGTCGAGGACCGCCGCCCGCGGGGCGCACAGCTCACCGCGGACCACGATCTCGTTGTCGCGGCCGGCCTCGTGGAGCACGAGGGCGTTGGAGACCTCGCTGCCGCTGCCGGCAGTCGTCGGCACCGCGATCGTCGGAGCCGGCTGCTCGCCGACCTTGTCACGGCCCTCATAGGCGTCGATCCGCTGGTCGTTGGTGAGCCGGATCCCGACGGCCTTGCCCACGCCGAGCGCGCTCCCGCCTCCGATCGCCAGGACGCAGTGCGCGCCGGCCGCACGGGCGGCCGCGACGGCCTGCTCGACGACCTCGATGTCCGGATCGGGGTCGACCAGGGTCACGTTGACCACGATGGCCTCGGGCGCGTGGCCCAGCACCCGGTCGAGCACCCCGGCCCGTTCGAGCGCCGTGTCGGCAACCACTGCCACCTCGCGGTGACCGAAGCCGGCGATGAGCTCGTCCAGGCGGGCCAGGCTGCCGAGCCCGGTGACGACCTCGGTGCGGACCGCGTACCGCGGGAATGGGGTGGTCACATCAGCTCCGAGGTGGTCAGGTCGGCGGAGCCGATCCGGCTCACGTTGGACTCGAGCAGTCGCCCGCACGACGGGCAGACGTACTCGCGCAGCTCGAGCTCCTCGTGCAGCCGCAGCAGGGGGCCGTGGTCCTCAGGCAGCACCGTACGGCGCGTGGTTGCGCCCTTCCAGTCCGGCCCCGCGCCGAAGTCGTGCCCGCAGGAGCAGCGCACGTGGCCGTCCTCAGCCACGGCGAGGTCCGGGGTGAGCTGCCGCCCGTCGGCATTGTCGGCCTTGCCTGTCGGCACGGCCGTCGCCGTCGACGACCCACCCAGCCGCGTCAACCGGATCTCGCTGCGACGGGCCTCGGTGGCGGCGGCGGCGACCGCGAGCGCGTCGTCGAGGACGACGCCGTAGATCGCCGCGGCCGAGTCGCGACTCACTTGGCGGGTGGCGACGTCGTGCGCGACCAGCTCGGGATCGCGGTCGACCGGGTCGCCGTACCCTCCCCCACCCTGGAAGCTATAGGACACCGCGTCGCCACGGCGCAGCGTGAAGAAGCCGGGCTTGGCGTTCATGATCTCCCGCTCGCCGACCCACGACTCGTGGTCCGCGGCGGAGGTGACCAGGCCGACGGGCGAGACGCCCTCGACGCGGTGGAGCAGCTCGTTGCGGTTGCAGGAGCCCTCCATGCCGCCGAAAATGCCGGCACTGTTGGGCACCTCGACACCGTGGCCGACGAGCATCGCCTGCAGCTGGTCGGTGCCGTGCGGGGTGAGGGCCAGACCGACGGTCGACCCGCCGCGTTGCCGGCCCGGACCGGCGGAGTCGGGCAGGATCCCGCGGTAGAGGAAGAGGATCTGGCCGTCGGCCTCGTGCGACTCGACGTTGGCGATAGCCGGGCGCGGCACGCAGAAGTCACCGGAGGCGGTGAGCCCATCGTGGTCGGCGTAGGCGCCGCCGCCGCCGGCGGTGGAGTCGAGGAGGAAGGTGCCGTAGGGGTCGCCGTCCGGGTAGAGGCCGTTGAGCACCATGACGCTCATCGACCCCTTGGTGACACCCGCCCCGTGCCGCGAGAAGTCGGGCGACGTCGTCACCAGTCGGGAGAGCGCACTGAAGGAGACGTTGGTGACCACCCAGACTGCGGACACAGTGGCGCTGGAGACCGGAGCCGGCCAGTTGGCGTTGGCGATCGTGCCCTTCGGTGCGGTGATCGACACCGGCCGCAGCAGCCCCTCGTTCCACCTCAGGTTCGGCGCGAGCGTGGGCAGCAGGGCGGTGAAGACGCCCGCGACCAGACCCGACCAGGTGCAGTTGATGAAACCGGGTGCCTGCTCGGAGGTGCCGGTGAAGTCGAAGTCCAGCTCGTCCCCCCTCTTGGTGAGGGTGAGCCGGAACTCGTAGAGCACGTTGTCGTGCCCGTCGTGCTCTATCCAGTCGACAGCGCGGAAGACGCCGTCGGGGAGGGTGCTTAGCACCTGCCGCAGCTCACGCTCGGAGTGGTCGAGCTCGTGCGTCATGACCTCGAGCACGGTCTGCAGGCCGTAGCGCTCGAACAGCTCGGTGAGCCGGCCCGCCGCGACGTTGTTGGCCGCGATCATCGCCTTGAAGTCCAGGCCAACGGTCGTGGGCATCCGGGTCATCCCCATCAGCATCGACCAGAGGTCGGAGCGGATCTCGCCCCCCTCGACCAGCTTGATCCCGGGCAGCAGCATCGCCTCCTCCTGGATGCCCCTCGCGGCGAGGCTCCAGCTGCCGAAGTTCATGCCGCCGACGTCGATCTGGTGGGCACAGGCACCGACCCACGCGACCCGGCGGCCCTCGGCGAAGACGGGAGCGACGAAGGTGACGTCCATCTGGTGCAGGGCACCCTTGTAGGGGTCGTTGAGGACGAACATGTCGCCCTCGGCGATCCCCGGGTTGTCCTCGCAGTCGGTGATGATGTTGCGCACCACGCTCGCCATCGAGCCGGAGTGGAAGAGCACCTGTGGCCCCATCGTGACCACCGAACCGTCGCCGAGGTAGATCCCGACGTTGAAGTCGGTCGCCTCGGTCACCACCGGTGAGCCGGAAACGTTCTTGAGCGTGGTCGCCTGCTCCTCGGTGATGGCGGACAGCTTGTTGCGGATCACCTCGAATGTGATCGGGTCGAGTGCGGTGGTGCTCATGCGTCTGCTCCTGCCGTGCTGGCGGTCTCTGGGGTGATCAGCAGGTTGCCGATCGTGTCGACGTGGACCTGCTGGCCGCTGGCCACGTAGACCGTGGTGGTCGGGTGCTCGACGACGACGGGACCGACGAGGCGGCGGTCAGGCACCATCGCGTCCCAGTCGACGACGGCGGCGTCGAGCCAGTCGCGGGCCCGTACGTCGAAGACCGGCCGGCTCCTCGGCTCGGCACCGGTCCTGGGGTCGAACGTTCGGAAGGTCGGCTTGACGGTGCGACCGATGCCCGCCACCCGGAAGGTGGTCAGCTCGATCCCCGCCTCGCGGTAGCCGGAGCCCTTGCCGTAGGTCTCCTCGTAGGTCCGCTCGAAGAGCAGCACCAACTCCTGAAGGCAGTCCCGGTCGGCGAGGTCACCGGTGACCGGGATGATCAGTTCGTGGGTCTGGCTGCGGTAGCGCATGTCGACCGAGCGGTCGATGACGGTGTCGGCCTCGGCGACGTCGTCCCCGACGAGCTTGGCCAGCACCTCCTCCTCGAGCTCCTTGAAGATCGCCTCGACGTGTGACTGGTCGAACTCCTCCCACGGTGCCGCGCTGGCCCGGGAGCTGCGCAGCGACTCCGAGCGCTCGGCGCCGTGGTGGATGTCGGCGCTCAGCGCGCCGTAGGCGCTGTGTGCCATCGACGTCGCCGGCACGACGATCGACTCCACGCCGAGCTCGGCGCCGAAGCCTGCGCAGTGCATCGGCCCGGCGCCGCCGTACGCGTAGAGGACGAAGTCCCGCGGGTCGTGCCCGCGACCGACCGTCAGCTCGCGCAGGGTGTCGGCCATCCGGGCGTCGACGATCTCGCGGATGCCGGCGGCCGCCTCGACCACGCTGATGCCGAGCGGCTCGGCGATCTGGGTGCGGATGGCGTCCTCGGCGGCCGGCTTGTCGATCTTCATCCGGCCGCCGAGGAAGTTGGCGGGGTCGATCACGCCGAGGGCGACGTCGGCATCGGTGACGGTGACCTGGGTGCCGCCGCGCAGGTAGCAGACGGGGCCCGGGTAGGAGCCGGCACTCGCCGGACCGACCCGGAGCTTGCCGTTGACCACCGTGGCGATCGAGCCCCCTCCGGCGCCGATCGCGGTGATGTCGACCATGGGGGTGGCGACGTGGTATTTCGCCACCTCGGTGACGGCCTTCACCACCGGCTTGCCGTCGACGACGAGGCCCACGTCGAAGCTGGTGCCGCCCATGTCGGAGGTGATGATGTTGCGGTGCCCGAGCTGGGCGGCGAGGTGGTGGGAGCCCAGGACGCCGCCGGTGGGCCCGCTGCCGAGCAGGAGGACGCCGCGCTGCGCCGCATCGCGGGCGTTCATGACACCGCCGATGCTGTTGAGCACGCTGAAGCGGCCGGCCAGGCCCTCGGTGCGCAGTCGCGTCTCCAGGCTCTCGAGGTACCGCTCGACGACCGGTCCGAGGTAGCTGTTGAGGACGGTCGTCGCGGTCCGCTCGTACTCGCCGAGCACCGGGTTCACCTCGCTGGAGAGGCTGACGTACGCCGCTTCGCCGGCGATCTCGCGGATGATGGCGCCGATGCGCTGCTCATGCGCCGGGTTGCGGAACGACCAGAGCAGACAGACCGCGAACGACGTGATGCCCGCGTCGACCAGTCGCCGGACCTCGAGGCGCACGGCCTCCTCGTCGAGCGGCACGATGACTCGGCCCGCGTGGTCGACCCGCTCCGGGACCTCGGCGATCAGATCGCGCGGCACGATCGGGTCGGGGTAGGAGCGCGCGCTGAAGTCGCCGAGCCGCTCCACCGGCACGCCCGCGGTGAAGCCCATCAGCCGCTGGATGATGAGGGTGTCGCCAAAGCCACGAGTCGTCACCAGGGCGGTGGGTCGCCCACGCCGCTCGATGAGCGCGTTGGTGGCCTGGGTGGTGCCGTGACCAAAGGTCACGACCTTCGAGAGCAGTTCCTGCACGGACTCGTCACGGTGCTCGGCGACCAGGGCAAGAGCATCGAAGACACCGACGTCGAGGGAGTCCGGCGTGGTGGGCGCCTTCGTGGCGAACACGTCGCCGTCGGCGTCCATAACGACGATGTCGGTGAACGTCCCCCCGGTGTCGACGCCGATGTAGAGGCTGTGGCCGCTGTCGGCGCCGGTGTCACGGTGGCTTGTCGTGCTGGTCATGGTCATCCTCGAGTTCCTTTGGTTCCTAGTTCAGCGCATCTGCGCGGGTTCGGCGGGCGATCCGGCGCCCGAGCGGTAGGCAGCGGCGGTGAGCGACTCGGGTTCGAGCCGGTCACCGGTGAGCTCGTCGACCACCCGGCCGTCTCCGATGACGAGCACGCGGTCGCACAGATGGGCGAGGTCGTCGTACTCGACGCTGACGACGATGGCGGCCATGCCGTCGGCGGCGGCGTCGGCGAGGAGCCGGAATATCTCGGCCTTGGCGCCGACGTCGACCGCCTGGGTCGGCTCGTGCACGACGAGCACCCGGGGGCGGGTCGACATCCACTTGCCGATGACGACCTTCTGCTGGTTGCCGCCGCTGAGGTTGCCGCTGGCGATGTCCGGGTCGAGGGGAGACACTGCGAAGTCGCGCACGACGCCGCCCGCGAACCGGTGCTCGGCGCGGGCGCTGAGCCCGGGGCCGGACCGGAACCTCCGCAAGTGGGGCAGGCCGATGTTGCCGGTCACCGAGACCGACGTCGCGAGGGCGCGCCGCTTCCGGTCGGCGGGGACGAGCGCCAGCCCAGCGCGCATCCGGGCTCCGACGGACGCTGACGACACGTTGAGCGACCGGCCGTCCACCGTGAGCGCTCCACGGGCTCCGGTCGCAGGGTCCATCAGCAGGTAGGGGACGTCGTCGAAGCCGGAGCCGGGCAGCCCCGTGATCCCGACAATCTCCCCCGCGGAGACAGAGAACGAGATCTCGTGGACCGCACGCCCGCGAAGGCTCGCCACTTGGAGCAACGGCGGCCCGGACGAGGCCTCGGAGGCACGGTCCGGGTAGTAGAACTCGATGGCTCGCCCGACGACCTGCTCGACCAGCCGATCGTGGTCCAGCTCGGAGGACGGCGTGCTGGCGACGATCCGGCCACCGCGCAGCACCGCCACGTGGTCAGAGGTCGCTAGGACCTCCTCCAGTCGGTGGCCGATCAGGAGGACGCCGACGTCCCGGGTACGGGCGAGGCCGCGGACCCACGCCAGCATCTCAGCGGCGTCCTCGCGTCCCAGCGCCGCCGTCGGCTCGTCGAGAATCAGCGCGCGGAGCGGGGAGTCGCCGTCCTGCCCTGCGGCCCGCGCGATCGCGATCTTGGCGGCATCCGCCAGCGAGAGCGCCCCGGCGTCGCCGCGCACGTCGACGTCGATCCCGTGCTCGTCGAGGAAGGCCTGCGCCCGACGGCGCTCGGTCGGCCAGTCCAGACGGACGAGCGAACCGGTGCCGAGCCGGTCGACCAGCAGGTTCTCCAGCACGGTGAGGCCCGGCACCATCCGCGAGTCCTGGTGCACGAACCGGACGCCCGCGGCGCGGGCCTGCGCCGGGTGGACGTGGCCGTCCAGGTCCCGGTCGCCGAACTGGATCCGTGATCCCCTGTCGGGCTCGTGGTAGCCGCTGAGGATCTTCACCAGCGTGGATTTGCCGCTGCCGTTGGCGCCCACGAGGGCCGTGACCTCGCCGGCGTGGACCGCCAGGTCCACCCCTTGCAGCACCGGCACGCCCGGGACGTACGACTTCCGCACGTCCCGCAGCGTGATGACCGCTGCCCGCCCGTCGTGGGTCGCCATCGGGCTCACTGCTCCCAGAGCGAGGCGAAGAGGTCGGCGTAGGCGCCGGAACCGGCGTACCAGGAGCCGTCGTCGGCCGCGTCTTCGTCGAGATCGAGGTCGCCGACGTTGGCGTCGTCGAAGATCCGAACGGGCGCGACGACGTCCGGCAGCGCCTGCTCCCCCGCCATCGCCCGCAGCAGCAGGTCGGCCTCGAGGTAGGCGAGTGCATCGAGGTCGATGCCGACCATCGCCTTGATCGGGGAGCCGTTCTCCATCTCCTCGAGGAACGGCAGGTTGCCGTTGACCGTCACGACCTTCACGTCGCTGCGACCCGTCTGCAGGATCGCAGGGTTGGTGAACTGGGTCATCGGGTCGAAGGCAGGCACGACGTAGGTGATCTGAGGGTTCTTCACCAGCTCGGTGCTGGTCGTCGTGCCGAGGTCATTGGCCCAGTTGGCCAGCGTGACGCCCTTGACGGTCAGCGAGCACTCGGGGCAGGTCTCCTCGATCCGCGACTCGAACGCCTCCTGCTCAGACACCGACCCGACGACGTCGGGCGTGGTGAGAAAGAGGACGTCGGCGTTGCCGCCGGAGTCCTGGACGATCCAGTCCGCGGCGAGCTCACCGGTGAGGCCGAACGGCTGGCTGGTCTGGCCGGCCAGGCCGTCGACCAGCTCGGTGGTGGTCACGTCGACTGCCGCTCCCGAGAGGACGGGGATCCCGGCGTCGGCGGCCGCGCTCAGCGACTCGGCGTACGTCGCGGGCTCCGGCCCGTCGACCTGGATGGCGTCGACGCCCTGGGCGATGCCCTGCTGGATGCAGGCGTTGACGTCGACCGGGTTGCCCTTGCCGTCGCAGGTGGTGACCTCGACGCCCACCGAGTCGAGTGCCTCGGTGAGGTTGCGGCCGATGCTCGCCAGGAACGGGTTGCCGGCGTACTGGGTCACCCACCACACGGACTTCCCGCGCAGGCCGCTGACGTCGAAGGCGGGTCCGTCGTAGGTCGCCTCCACCGCGCCACTGTGGGCGGCGACGTTGTCGGTGACCTCGGCAGGGACCTCGCCGCCATCGCCACCGGTCGCGTCGCCGGGCGAGGTGCAGGCCGCGAGGGCGGTCGCGACGCCGAGTGCGGTCACTGCGGCGACGAGTCGTGAAGGACGGGCGCCGGGTCGTGCGGCGTGCCAGGGTGCGGACATTGCGTTCTCCTTGAGGTGGTGAGGTGAGGTGCGGCCCGAGCTCACGGGCGGCCCGCCGACGGAGCGGCGATCGCCGCGAAACGGGAGACGGTGACGGCGACGACGACGGCCGAGCCGTAGAAGACGTCGCGGATCCAGGGGTCCAGCCCCACTAGGACGAGGCCGCTGATGCCGGTCGCGAGGAAGAGGACGGCGATCATCGTGCCGATCGGGTTCGACGTGCCGGGCTCGACGATGGCGGAGCCGAGGAAGGCGGCGGCGAACGCAGGGAGCAGCAGTGTCTGCAGAGAGGTCGGCTGGAGACCACCCGCGATCCCGACCACGACGATGCCCGCGGCGCCGGCGAGGAAGGCGGTCGCAACGAAGCTCAAGGCCTTGATGCGGGCGACGGGAAGGCCGGACAGACGGGCGACCTCGGCGTTCTTGCCGAGAAAGACGGCGCCGCGGCCGAAGACGGTGTGGCGGTAGACGAACCACATCACCACGCCAACACCGATCGCGAGGTAGAACGCGGTGTTGACCCGCAGCAGCTGGGTGTTGAGCAGGTTGCCGAGGTCGGGGGAAACGCCGCTGATGGTGAGCGAGTCGCTCGCCCAGACTGAGATGCCGACCAAGAGCGTCCCCATCCCGAGAGTGACGATGATGCTCTCGACGCCGACCTTGACCGCGAGGAAGGCGTTGACGAGACCGACCGCGACCGCCGTGCCCAGCCCCGCTGCGACCGAGAGCCATACGTTGACGCCCTCGACGGCGTTGAGCTGCGCGGTCACCGTCGCCGCGACGGTCATGGTGCCGGCGATGGACAGGTCGATCTCGGCGGTGACCAGGGTGGGAACGAGCGCGAGGGCGAGCAGCAGCAGGACTGCCTGCGAGCTGAGCAGCGAGGTGATGTTGGCGGTTGTCGCGAACGTTTCGGGAGCAAGACCGACGAACACCACGATCTCGACCGCCCAGACGGCGACGATGCCGTAGCGGTAGCCGAGCGACCGCCACGGGGCAGGTCGTCGGCGCTGGGGCCCGGCGATCGGCACGGGCCGCGCGGGCAGCGTGGCGGACCCCGCCAACGGAGTGCTGTTGTCCATCCTCAGACCTCGTTCCTGTGGGCGCGGGACAGCGATGTTTCCCGCGATTTGGGCGTCCCGAGAGCGAGCGGTCAGACCCGTGGTGGACGGCGGGAATGAGGGCCGGTCCGGCGGGTGACGCCTGTCACGCTTGTGACTCCACTGTGTTGCCTTGCAGAAACCGAAGCCAGATACTTCTGGGATGCAGAAGCCCGAGAAGTCGCGGGAAGTGCCCTCCTACATGGTGTCCTCGGTCGACCGGGCGCTGCGTTTGATCCAGATGCTGCGCGACGAGGGCGAGCTCCGGCTGCGCACCGCGGCGCGCGATCTCGGCGTCGCGGAGTCGACGGTGCACCGGCTGATGTCGATGCTGGTGTTCCACGGCTTCGCCGTCCAGGACGAGTCCAAGGCCTACCGGCCAGGTCTCGCGCTGGGAGTCAGACCGGTGGGGCTCTCGTGGACGCGTCAGCTGCGCGACGCGGCCGTACCGCACCTCGAGCTGCTCTCGAACCGCACGGGCGAGACGGCCAACCTCGTGGTGCGGGTTGGGACGAAGATCCACTTCCTGTGGAGCCAGGAGGGCAACCGCACGCTACGCATCGTGTCGCGGATGGGCGCGGTGCTGCCGGCCAGCACATCTGCAGGCGGCAAGGCGCTGCTCGCCGACCTGCCGGACGAGGTGCTCTACCGGCTCTACCAGGGCAAGGGAGCCGACGCCATGGGAGACGCTCTCGGCGACCGCGACCTCGCCACGCTCCTACGGGAACTGAAGGCCTGCCGGCGCAACGGGTTCGCGACGACGAACCAGCAGACCGAAAAAGGCGTCAGTGCGGTCGCCGCACCCCTCCGGGACGCTTCGGGACGAGCGATCGCGGCGATGTCGCTCTCGGCACCGTCGGCGCGATTCGCCGAGCTGCTTGTGCCCGAGTCGATCCAGTTGATTATGGCCAGTCGGCACGACTTGCAGAACGACATCGACGCGCTCGGGCTCTGATCCCAGCGCGGGCCCCGCGGATCGGTCACACCATGATGTTGATGACCTTCTCCTCGGTGTAGGAGATCAGCTCCTCGAGGCACTCCTCCTTGCCGCCGACGCCGGACGCCTTGATCCCTCCGTAGGGGACGTTGAGGAAGTGCTGGGTGGAGCCGTTGATCCAGACGAAGCCTGCCTCCAGCGCACGCGCGACGCGCACGGCCCGGTCGAGGTCGCGGGTCCACACACTCCCGGTGAGGCCGTAGTCGACGTCGTTGGCGATCGTGACGGCCTCGTCCTCGGTGTCGAACGGGATGACCGAGAGGAGCGGGCCGAAGACCTCCTCCTGCGCGATGCGCGAGTCCGGCGCAACGTCGACGAGCACTGTCGGCGCCACGAACAGCGAGTCCGAGAACCTCTCGCCCGACGGTCGCCCACCGCCGGTCCGGACCACGGCTCCGCCGTCGCGCGCGATATCGATGTAGGACATCGACTTGTCGAACTGGGCGCGGTTGATCATCGTGCCCTGCTCCGAGGTCTCCTCCAGCGGATCGCCGACGATGCGCGCCTCGACCAACTGCACGACGCGGTCGACGAGGTCGTCGTGCACCGAGCGGTGCACGAGCAGGCGCGAGTTGGACCCGCAGGACTGGCCGGACCAGGTGAAGTTCATGCCTGCGACCGCTCCTGCCGCCGCCTTCTCGAGGTCGGCGTCGTCGAAGACGACCATCGCGTTCTTGCCGCCGAGCTCGAGGGTCACCTGCTTGACGCCGCTCTCGGCCGCGGCCCGCTGAATGGCGCGCCCTGTCGGTTCTGATCCGATGAACCCGATCCGGCGTACGGAGGGGTGGCGCACCAGCCGGTCCGGGACCGCGGGACCGTCGCCGACGACGACGTTGACCACACCGGGAGGGAAGACCAGGTTGGCGAGCTCTGCCAGCCGCAGCGTCGAGAGCGGCGCCGCCTCCGGGGGCTTGGCCACGACCGGGTTGCCTGCAACGAGCGGAGCTGCCATCCGGCAGGCGAACATCAGCGGGTGGTTGTAGGGGAAGATCTTCGCGACGACGCCGACCGGCTCCCGGACGGTCAGGTGCAGGTTCTCGCTGGCCGGGATCGTCGCGCCCTTCATCTCCAGCGCGAAGCCGGCGTACATGCGCATCTGCCCCAGGGCGATCTCGACGTCGAAGCGCGCGTTGGAGATCGGTGACCCCGCGTCGACGGTGTCGAGCAGTGCCAGCTCCTCGCCGTGCTGCTCGACCAGGTCAGCGAACTGTCGCACCAGCTCGGCGCGCCGGAGCGCGGGCGTGGCTCGCCAAGCCGGCAGAGCCGCGGCAGCGGCCTCGACGGCGCGGTCGACGTCAGCGAGCGAGGCGTCCGGTACGTCGGCGACTACCTCCTGGGTGAAGGGGTCGCTGACCTCGAACGTCGCGCCGCCTGAAGCGCGCACCAGCGCGCCTCCGATGAGCAGTCGCCAGTCGCGGTCGGCCAGCGCGGCGATCTCGGCCGCGCGAGCAGAGCGGGCTCCGCGGATGTCGGCGACGGACATTGCTCGGTTCATGACTTCCTCCACAGGCACGAACGCCGGGCCGGATACCCGGGCGTCAGGACAACCATCGCGCAGAACAGAATGTCCACGGCACAAGTTTCCCCACCGCAGAAGTCGCCCGGTCCGTGCTAGCGCGCTGCCGCCGGGTCGGCCGCAGCCGCCAGCGGGACGACCGGGTACATCGGTGGCTCGTCCGCCGGCACGATGGCGGTGGGACCGTAGATCCAGTCGATGTAGGCATAGTCGTCGGTCGCCCGCGCCCTCAGCAGGGCGTTGCGCAGGTCGCGCGGCGTCCCGTCCAGGTGCCACAGGGCGCCCCAGGCGCGAGCAGTCGTGACCACCCGGCGGCAGTGCTCGGGGCGGACCGCTTCATAAGCGTCCAGCACGGCGGTCCAGTCGACTGCTGCGCCGGGTCCGGCGGCCTCCAGCTGTCGGCGCGCGTGCTCGGCGAGGACCCAGCCGTCCTCGATCGCCATGATCGCGCCCTGCGCCATGTACTGGAGCGGAGGGTGCGCGGCGTCGCCGAGAAGGGCGATCCTGCCCTTGACCCAGGTCGCGACCGGGTCGCGGTCGTACATCCGCCACCACTTGTCGCGCCACAGGTGCGGAATGCCGGCGCGGACGGCCCCGCATGTGTCGGCGAAGGCGGCATCGAGCTCGTCGGGTGTGCCCCAATCCTCCTCGCCAGCCAGCGCCTTCGGCGACTCGAACACCGCGACCTGGTTGAGCAGCTCCCCGCCCCGCAGGCCGTAGTGGACGAAGTGGCAGCCCGGTCCGACGTAGACGACGACCTCGGAGACGTCGACCCGCCGGTCGGCCGCCTGGTCGTCGAGCTGTGCGACCGGCATCGTGCCGCGGTACGCCACGTAGGCCGAGGACACCGGCTCGTCGTCGACGAGCAGCGAGCGCGCCACCGAGTGCAGCCCGTCGGCGGCGATGACGAGGGCGGCGCCGTGGACCTCGCCGCTGGCCAGCCACACGCGGGCGTCCGTGGCGCCGGTGTCATAGGACGTCACCTGCGCGTCGGTGACCAGCTCGACGCCTGCCCGTTGGCAGGCCCGCAGCAGCAGGCCGTGCAGGTCGCTGCGGTGGATGACGAGGTAGGGGAAGCCGTAGCGCCGCTCGAGGTCGCGGAGGTCGAGCCGGGTGAGCTCTTCACCGTCGACAGCGTCGCGCATGACCATGGAGCTCGGGACGACCCCGAGCTGCTTGGCCTCCTCGAGCAGGCCGTAGTCGTCGAGGATGCGGGTGCAGTTGGGCGCGAGCTGGATGCCGGCGCCGACCTCGCCGAAGGCGGGCGCCTGCTCGAGCACGCGTACGGCGAGGCCGGCGCGGGTCAGCGCGTAGGCGGCGCTGAGGCCGCCGATCCCGCCGCCGACGATGATGACGTCCGGGGTGCGGGTACTGCTCATCACGGACTCCTCGCAGGTCACAGCCACGGACCGAGGTCCGGGGCGGTCAGGGTGTGCGGCCGGCCGGTCAGCCACGCGGCGACCTCGGGGAGCGGCCCGTCGACGGCGGCGACACCACCTCGCTTGAGGACGATGTCGGCGCACGAGCGCCTCGAGGAAGTCGGTCGGCAGATCAGCGAAGCCGTCGCTGCGGTCGAGATCGACCGACGTGCACGAAGACCTCGCGTGCTCGCAGCCACGGGATCTCGGTGGCCGGCACGGTGCGTCCCTGGGCGGTCTCCACCTGACGGGACCACTGCGCCTCGGTGAGGACGTCCATCGCGAGGGTGAGTCGCTGGTCGGACGCGCTCACCCACGAGCGGAGCTCGTCGGCACTCATCCGCGTGCCCTGCTCGATTCCGGCGGCCCGCTCCTCGGGGCTCGCGTACATCGGCGTGCGTTGTCCGGCGGCCGCCCAGCGCACGAGGTTGCCCAGCGCGTCCGCGTTCGCCGCCACGTGGGCCACCAGGTGCTGCCGGGTCCAGCCGGGCAGCAGGGTCGGCCGGACGAAGTCGTCGTCATCCAGGTCCGCGACGGCGTCGAGGAGGAGCTTGCTCCCGGCATCGACCCACCGGAGGGCATCGGCCAGCGTGCGCGCCATCACCCCTCCTTCACGATGCTGTTGGTGCACGCGCCGAGGCCCTCGATCGCGGTCACGACGGTCTCGCCGCCGACGAGGTAGATCTTCGGGTCGTGGGCGTGGCCGACCCCGGCCGGCGTGCCGGTCGCGATCAGGTCGCCCGGGTTGAGCCGGATGATGGTGGAGACGTACTGGACCAGGGTCACCGGGTCGAAGAGCAGCGTCGCGGTGTTGTCGAGCTGCATCACCCGCCCGTCGACCGTCGTACTGACCTCGAGCGCGGGGCGGACGCCGCCGTCGAGCTCGTCGGGAGTCACCAGGTAGGGCCCGACCGGCGTGGAGGAGTCCCAGATCTTGCCCTGGGTCCACTCGATCGTGCGGAACTGCCAGTCGCGCACGGAGACGTCGTTCATCACCGTGAAGCCGGCGATCGCCGCCTCGGCCTCGGCCTCGTCCGCGCGGCGGACCGGCGTGCCGATGACGACGACGAGCTCGACCTCCCAGTCGAGCGCGTCGGTCTCGGCGGGCTTGACGATGTCGTCATTGGCGCCGATCAGCGTGTCGGCGAACTTCGCGAACAGCGTCGGGTACGTCGGCAGGTCGCGACCCATCTCCTGGATGTGGTTGGTGTAGTTGTGCCCGACGCAGATCACCTTGGACGGCTTCGGCACGACGGGAGCGAAGTCCGCGCCCGCGACCGGGTAGGCGGCGCCGGTGCCGGCGGCGTCACGCCAGTCGGGGCGCGCCAGGAGCTCGCCGACGTCGGCGGCGCCGAGATCGACGTGGACGTCGTCCGTCGAGCCGGACGGCGCGGGTGCCCTGGGGCGTACGGATGGTGGCGAGCCTCATCGGAGGTCCTCCTGGCGGTCGAGTCGGAGCGCCTCGAAGATCGGGCGCGTCGCTGAAGCGGAAGAGGTCGAGCGCGCCGGAGTCGGAGTCCGTCGCGCCGGCCTCGGACGGACTGAGAACGGCTGCCACGACGGCACGACGAACAGGTCGCCGCGGGTCGACCGTCCAGCGGCGCTCGCCGACGGTCGACGGTGCCGGCGCCGTCGAAGACCTGGTAACACCGACGAGCCGGTCTCGCGGCCGGCGTCGGTCTCGACGCCGCGGCGCGATGCGGTGCATCTCGGCTGCGGATCGTCGGCAGCACGTCGCCGCCGGTGGTCGGGTTGGTGTAGCGGACCGCGGCGTGGCCCGGGCTCGACGCGTGCCGCCGATACCCCTCGTCCTCGAGCGCGAGCTGGTCGGCGAGCGCGCGGTCGGTGTCCTCCCAGCGGTAGGCGAGCAGCGGCGAGGCCGGCAGCGCGCTGTGGCGCGACGCCACCGGGCGCAGGCCCGGGTGGCCCCACAGCCGCTCGGAGCGCGAGCGCTCCGGCGTGATCCGCTCGGCGTCGTCGATCTCGTCGCGGCCGAACTCGAAGAACTGGCTCTCGGTGTAGTACTGGAACGGGATGTCGAGGCCGTCGATCCAGGCCATCGGCTCGGTCGGTCGCGTTGTGGTGGGCGTGCCAGTTCCAGCCGGCCTGCGGCAGGAAGTCGCCGCGCGACATCGCGCACCGGGTCGCCGTTGACGACCGTCCAGACGCCCTCGCCCTCGACGACGAAGCGGAACGCATGCTGGGTGTGGCGATGCTCCGGCGCGTCCTCGCCCGGCATCAGGTACTGGATCGCCGCCCACAGCGTCGGCGTGGCGAAGGGCCGGCCGCCGAGCGACGGGTTGGCCAGCGCGATCGCGCGGCGCTCGCCGCCGCGGCCGACCGGCACGATGTCGCCGGCCTCGCCGGCCAGCTCGACGCAGCCGTCCCAGCGCCACAGGTGCGGGCTGGCCTGCGACGCGGGTGCGCGCGGCATCAGGTCGCCGATCTCGGTCCACAGCGGCACCAGCAGCTCGCGCTCGAAGCCGCGGTAGAGCTGCTCGAGCGCGGGGGTGACGTCGGGCTGTCCGGGGCCGAAACCGCCTGCAACCGGACGGGGGCGTCGGTGGAAGTCATAGGAGCACCGTGGCACCTTGCCTGCTGAGCAGAACACGTGATTCTGTTGAGCAGAACGGGAGGCACCCGTGGACAAGCCGCTGAAGAACCCGCCGACGTACGCCCGTCGCGAGCGTCGACCACGCCCTACGGCTGGCGACCGTCCTACAGCTCGAGGGGTCCCTTACAGTCGCGGAGGCCGCGGCGCGGCTTGGTGTCGCGCGCTCGACCGCGCACCGGCTGCTCCAGATGCTCGTCTACCGCGACTTCGCCGCACAGGACGCAGACCGCTCCTACCGCGCCGGCCCGGTCCTGGAGCTGGCTGCGCACTCCCGTCCCCCCCCCCGCGCTGCGGCGCTGCCGGTGCTCGAACGACTAGTCGAGACGCTCCATGAGTCGGCGAACGTCGCAATCCGGATCGGCGCCACAACGCGATTCATCGTCTCTGCAGAATCCCGACAGGCACTTCGGGTCGGCACGCGCGAGGGCATGGTATTTCCCGCACACCAAACGACGGCCGGGCTTCTCCTGCTGGCCGAGCTTGACGCTGACGGGCTCGACGCCATCCTTGCGGTCGACCAGACGCGCGGCGTCGAGCCGCCCGACGTCGTTCGGCTTCGCCGGGACCTGGCGCTGATCGCCATCTGGGCATCCGGATCCATGAGCTGCTCGCCGTCGGCCGTGCCGACCGCGGGAGGTCGTGCATCCGGACGCTGGCCAGCATTCCTTCTCCGGACTCAAGGAACCTGATCGCAGCCGCGATCTCACGGGCCACCACGATCAGGTAGTCACTGCCGTCGATCTTGTCTTTCGCGACGCCCTCTTGGAGATCGCCCAGGTAGTTGTCGCCCAGGTGCCAGCTGAGCGCGGTCACCAAGCCCGCGACCTCTCGAGTCTCGATCCCATCCCGCGACGTCTCCGCGCACAGCTGTACCAGGAAGGTGAGCCTGCTCACCGCTTCCACCACGGTGCCGACCGGGACGCCGACCGGAACCTCTGAATCCGCGCGCAGTGGATGAAAAGCATGTCCAAGCCAGTGGACATGGGTTGCAGCGACAGACTCATTGAAGTCGGGATGCTTCCAGCCCAACGGGTTACAAGCGGGCGCTCCTCACCGTCATCGCCCGCGGCGGCGACAACCATCGGTCCGCGACCTGCCTCGATCAGGAGGCGCTCGTGCGCCTCGCTCCACGAGATCGGCAGCCCGTGACGCTCAACATGAGCGATCACCTCTCCAGCCGCCTCAACCGCCCACTCCTCGACATCCCTGCTGTGCTCCACGGCTCCGCTCCTCTCACGTGCAATCCCGATCCCGGACGCGCGCCCGGGCCTGCGAAGGACAAGCAACCGCGACCTCGGCAGATCGGACACCGCGGCACCGCGCCACGGAGACTGGTGGCAACCCACGTGCAGGAATCCACTCCCTACCGATGTTGGCCCCCGCCAAAGTGACATACGGGATGTGCACGGCACGGGCCGAAGATGACCGACGCGAGCATGTCCTCCCCGGACGGCGCTGTCACCCGATCATGCAGCAGTCCCTTCCGTCGTTGAAGCGCTCTGCTCGTGGCTGGAGCGACGTGTCAGGCTCCGGCGGCCGTCGATCGTGCTGTCGAGTTGGTGTCGGCGTGCACGATGGCTGCGTATGACCCGATCCCGATCAGGCGATCACCGCGAACCGTGCCGCTCGTGAGTAGCAGTTCGGTGAGTCGGCCGGTGGCGGGGTCGAAGTCCGCGTCCGTCAGCGTCCCTAGGTCCTCTCCGTCGGTGTTGAGTACTCGCTTGCCGAACACCCGGTGGTCTTTGCCCGCCAATGCCGCGACCGCGTCGTTGGCGTCAAGAATCACCTCGGCGCCAGGAACGGTCAAAGCGTCCTCACCGAAGGCGCTCAGCGCGGTCCACAGCACCGTGTCGCCGAGCTGGGTGCGTCTCAGTGTGACTGCGACGATGCTGTGCGACTTGGGGTCGATCACAAATTCAGCGACCTGCCCCACTGTCTGCGCAGTACTGCTATCCACCAGCGCGCGCCCGAGCGCTTCTGAGAGCCACATCAGCCCATTCCCTGCAGTTGCTTGCGAAACGCCGACACTGCGGCGCCAAACCCCGCGAGGTCGTGGGGCGATGAAGTCCGACGCGCTGGCCGGCACCAGCAGGTGATCGCCCGATGCGGCGATGGTGTCGGGCAGCGGGATGAACACCCTGGCTTCCTTCGTCCCCAGCGCCGCGGAAGCTTCCACCTCGTAGCCCACCACGTCGCACTGCCCGCCGGCGCCTTCCGCGATCTCCACGATCACGTCGACAACGGGTGCCCAGTCCGGTCCCGGTGTCGGTGAGCACGTGGGAGCCGAGCACATCGCCCCCCGAGCCGCTCGTTGCGGCCGAGCGGTCCAAGATGTTCGCCGCCGGTTCAAACACGTCCTCGTCGCGGATCATGACCGCATCGGGGCCTAGTGCCATGACCGAGGACCAGGCCAGGGCCTGCTTCAGCGGCCCCGACAGCCGGCCGCGACCGGCCAGGGTGAACCCACCCACCGCACCACCACTGGCGGAGTAGACGATGTCCTTGACCTGAGCGACGTCCTCCCCGCCCAGTGTGACCACCGGATGCTTCATCAGCTCGGAGGTGCGCATCAGGCGACTCATCGCTTCAACCCCCGGCGACGGGTGCGCGGGAACTGGGTAGGGTCGATGATGACCCCGCCACGGCGGCGGCGGGCCTGAACCGTCAGCAAACCTGCCAGGAGCACCGCGGCCACCGCGGCGATCACGATCAACCACACCCACCAGCTCATGGGCACCACTTCCTGACGCTGGGTGGCCCGAGATCAAGGGCGGTCGAGAAGACCTTCGTGAATGTTCGGTCAGCCGACCGACGACTCCCGGGTAGTCCTCGAGCCCAGCTCCTAACAGGTGCTTGCGCCACCGTGCTCGTGCAGCAGCCTCACTCCCCGCCAACGTCGACAATGACCACCCTCCTGCGGATTGCGCCCGATCATGATGGTGGCGGGGACGCTCGGGACGGCCGTGGACTGTCGGCGAGGTCCAGTACGTGCATCATGCCCAGGAGAACAGCGATGCCCGTACCGGTGATGAGAAGAGCGCCGACAAGGAAGGCGACCCCCGAACCGAACGTCGCATCCCGGACAGGTCCCGCGGAGTTCAGCGCGGTACCCAACGCGAGTCCGAGCACGACGGAGCCGACACAGGTCGCGGCCAGCCAGCGCGTCGAAGATGGCCAGACAAAGCTGGCGCGACGATCGTCGCGACCGGCGTCCGCGATCAAGACCGCAGCAGCCGCGACGACAAACCACACCCCCACCAGCAAGAAGGCGGCCATCGAGTCGCCGGCACGGTGCCAGCCCGCAGACATGGTGGCCAGCGCCGTCACCGTCGCCGCCACCAGTCCCACCAGCACGGCCGGGTACCGCCACCGGGTGGGAACGACGAGCAAGAGCGCGGCCACCGCCGAGAACACCGCCGTGGCGTGACCACTCGGAAGGCTGTTCAGCGTCGCCGGAGATACCTCCCGGAGCCCGAGATCTGGCCTGTCCAACAGATAGCTCTTCAACACCAGCGTGGAGACGTTCGCCCCGACGAGAAGGCCGATCGCGGCCAGCCCCAGCACGCGCTCAAGCCGGATCAAGGCGACCATCGCGACCACCGCAACAGCTCCCAGCAGCGCCGCCCCGGACACCACATTCAAGACCGTATCTGTGCCGTCGGCCAGCGCCGACCGGGTCAGCAGTGCTCCACGCAGCGACGCATCCCCGAACAGGCGCCCTTGAACCGTCCGAACCGTCACGTAATAGGTCACGACGAATCCGGACAAGAATCCGAGCCCCACCAGCCCGACGCGCGCAAGAGGGCGGACCACGGCGCTCAGGTTGCCAAGCCCCGGCCTGATGCTCACACCCCCCATACTGGACCAGTTCCCCGGATTCACATGCGGCCTTTGCGATCGGCGCCAGTTCAATCTCCCGCCACAGCCACGCCGACGCTGGCAGGGCGAGCGCGCCCGCCGACGCGCTGACCGAACAAACGACATCGGACGACAGCACGCAGCGCAGAGGACGCGCTGGCCTCTGTCGTGGCGTCTAGGGCCTGCTCGGCCACGATCCGTTTCAACCGCGCGTTCTCTGACTCCAGCGCCTTCAACCGGTTGAGCCTCGTCCTCCTTCAGCGCGCCGTACTTGATGCGCCATCGGTCGAACTTCTGCTCGCCGATCCCAGCCGCTTGCACACCTGCGGGATCGTCGACCCCTGGCCCTGCAACCTTCTCCGCCTCACGCAACTTCGCCACATCTGCTCGATCATTTGCCTCTTCCTAGCCGGCATCTACGCCTCCACAAGGACTCTCATGACTGGCGCGGCGCTGCTCTTGATCGCCAGCGAGCTGGATGGATTCGAGCGCGATGGCATGGCGACCAACGGGTACGGCCCGAGCCTGGCACCAGGCGCGTATGGGTCAAGCACGTTGAAGTGCTGCTCCGCGGTCTCAACGAAGACGAACGGAAGCGAGTGCCAGACCGGATCGCCTCTCGTGCTCGACAGTCGAACTCGGCGAGCTGTCAGAGATCGTCCACAGGAAACGTGCTGTACGTCCTGGTGAGCCGAATCGACTCGTCGTACCCGCCGACGATGACGAGCTGGCCCCCGGTGACTCCGACCGTGGAGAAGGACTGCCGCCCGCTCCTGAGCTGTGGGATAGCTGCCGAACGGCCCTCTATGACGTCGACCAGCTCGACCCCATCGCCGCCGCCAGCGACGACGACACGATCGCCGGGCAGTGCAACAACCGAGTCGGTCAGCTTGTAGCGACCCGACACCATGTCGGGCCCGCGACTGAAGCGACCGGTCGCGGGATTGTAGAGCTCCGTGCTGGTGAGCAGCGTCCCATCATCCGGTGTGCCCCCAAGCACCAGGACCTGCCCGGACTCAAGCGATGCGATGCCGTGCTTGAAGCGCGCAGTGGCGAGGCTCCCAACCTCGCGAGATCGCCCATCAGGACAAATGGTGACCGCTCGATTGGTCGCGACCTGTGAGCGGGTTTGGCCGCCGACGACCAGCACGCAGCCATCAGGGAGCGGCGCTGCCGCGAGACCGTCCGCAGCCACGGGGAGTCGTGGACCAGGAGTGAACTTGCCGGTCCGCGGGTCGTAGATTTCAGTGGTGTCGGTGTAGGTCGAGGGTCCAACCCAGCCGCCTGCAACCAGAACCCGGCCGTCGCCGAGCAGTGCGGCGGTATGGCCACCACGGCCAAGTCTCAGTGATCCGGTAGTCGTCCACCGTTCCCGTACCGGGTCGAACAGCTCCGCGCTCTTCAGTGGTGGCTGGCCCTCCTCGGCGAAACCGCCCACGACCAGCACCCGGCCATCGGCCAAGGTGACTGCAGTATGCGCGTCACGCGCCTGTGCCAGGTCCGCGACTCGGGTGGCCGACGTACCGGACACGACGAAGGTCGACGTCGTTGCTGAAGAGCAGCCATCGACGTCACAGCCGCCTGCCACCAGAAGGTCACCGTTGACCAAGGCGGTCATGGTGTGGGCGGCGCGGCCAGCGAGTTCCGTATCGCCCGCGCTGTCAGATGCCGTTGACGGAACCTGTTGACCGACTTTCCCCTCAGTCGCAGCAGAGCACCCGCCCAGGGCCAGACCCAGCAGTACCACCACCGCAACTCGCAGCACTGCCCCAGTCTCACCACCTTCAAGCAGGAAAGCAGCACGAGGACCACAACCGTTGCCGAAGTGATAGCGATGCCGGGACCCCAAACGGGATGGGTTCGCGGAGCGACCCGGTGCGGGATCGGGTCCGCTGCACGGTCGTCGACACTGGCGCGGGCCAATAAGGGCGCCACGTCGCCCAACAGGGGCAGTGTGCTCTTTGACGCTCAAACCGTGTGGGTAGAACTCGCCCGCCAAAGTCTCAAAGGGAGTGTGCAAGAACTCGGGTCCGGAGCGGACGACAGTCAGATGCCTGGCTCACCCTGCCGGCTCGGCTCAGATGGCCCAGGTAAGCACATTCGACGGAGCCCATTGCGCCGCGATGGCCCGTCGCGGGTTAAGAAGAATCGCGCCTAGCGCTGCGGCGGCTCAGTGGATGGTCCACCCGCCGTCGACCACGATGGTTTGCCCGATGACGTACGTGGAGGCGTCTCCGGCTAGGAAGAGCAAGGCTCCGTCGAGTTCGCTGCGTTCGCCGGGCCGACCGATCGGTGTGTTGCGTTGGATGTAGGCGGGTCCCCGGTCGTCGTCGAACATCTCCGAGGTCATCTCGGAGCGGAACCACCCAGGGGCGATCGCATTGACGCGCACTCCGCGACTGGCCCACTGCGCGCCCAGCTCCCGCGTCAGGTTGACCACGCCGGCTTTTGAGGCGCTGTAGCCGGCCTGAGGAATCGGCCACGACGCGCCGAGTCCGAGAGCGGAGGCGATGTTGATGATCGATCCCGATCCTTGCTCGAGCATGAGCTGGGCCGCGCGTTGGCTGAGCGCGAAGACCGAGACGAGGTTGGTCTCCACGACCGCGCGAAACTGCTGGACGGGTTCTGCTTCGGCGGCGATGACGTCACCGAGACCGGCGTTGTTGACGAGGATGTCGAGCTGGCCCCCGACGGCGTTCATGAGCCGTTCGAGGTCCTCGGTGCTGGTGACGTCGCAGGTGACGGGGAGAATCCGCTCGCCCAGGTCGGCGGCCAGTTCCTCCAGTGGTTCCGCGCGGCGGGCGGCTACGACGACGATGGCCCCTGCTCCGTGGAGGACCTGCGCGAACCGGCGACCGAGGCCGCTGGAGGCCCCGGTGACCAGCGCGACCCGACCCGCGAGCGGCTGAGGTGCCGTGGGCACCGGGGCGGCTGAGGACATTACGAGAGATCGCGCCTTGGGCGCCGCTCGCCGAGTATCGACCTCGTCGGCGAGTGCGGTCACGCCCTCTCGGTCACGGTTCGAGACGTGGATGATCGGACGGGGCGTGGCGTCCTCGCGGCGGCGGGCGACACGGCGGAGCTGGGCGGATACCTGCTCGGCGCCGGGGAGGTCGCTCTTGGTGACGACGAACAGGTCTGCGACCTCGATGATGCCCGCCTTGATCGCCTGAACCGAGTCACCCAAGCCCGGCGGGGTGGCGCAGATAGTGAGGTCGGCCAGCGCGGTGACCGCGACCTCGGACTGCCCGGCGCCGACAGTCTCGATCAGCACCGTGTCGAAGCCGGCTGCCTCGACGGCTCGTACGACGTCCGCCGTGGCCGCGGTCAGCCCGCCGGTGTGTCCGCGGTTGCTCAGCGAGCGCACGTAGACGGCCGTGGAGAGCTGTTGCTGCTGGAAACGGATCCGGTCGCCGAGCACGGCCCCGCTCGTCAGCGGGCTGGCGGGGTCGACCATGAGCGCCGCGACGCGGCGGCCGCGGGCAACAAGCTCAGCGGTCAATGCGCTCATCAGCGTGGACTTGCCCGCACCCGGCGGACCAGTCAGGCCGACGACCAGTGCCGTATCCGGAGCCGCGCGGAGGCGCTCGGCGATGTCGTGCCCGACCTCGCTCCGGTCCTCGAGAGCGGAGATTGCACGAGCGAGGCAGCGACGGTCCCCGGCACGCAGTCCATCGAGGAGTGCCGACACCGAGGACGTCTCACTCGCCATCAACCCCGCAGAGTCACCCATCGACGTTCCGATCGGAGTCGGTGCGCTTCGCTGCAAGCTCGGCGAACCGGGCCGAGACCTTCGCGAGCGGCTCACCGCCGCGGAAGATGTCGGCGACGCCCGCCTCGGTGAGGGCGGGCACGTCGAAAGGTCGGATGGTGCCACCGACGACGACCGGCACATCGATCGCGCCCGCGTCGGCCAAACGTCGTACGACCTCGCCGGTCACGTCGACCTGACCACCGGACATGAAGCTGATCCCGATCACGTCGACGTCCTCGTCGACCGCCATCGTGACGATGTCGGTGGGTGTCTCGTAGTCGACCAGCACCACCTCCATGCCGTCGTCGCGCAGCGCGGTGGCGATGGTCTTGATCGCGCGGTCGTGGCTGTCGATGAAGCTCTTGGTCAGTAGCACCCGCGGCTGCTTGACGTTCATAGCGGTCCTCACTGTCGGTTCACTTGTTCCGTCCGAAGACCCTGAAGAGCACGGCCTGCATCTCACCGAGCGTCGCGTCGGCGTCGGCGGCGGCGACGAGCGCAGCCGTGCACGACCCGATCTCGCGACCGGCGAGCACGGTCTCCGAGGCGACGCGGAGCCGCTCGAGCGCGGCGGTGGTCGCGGCCTCGTCACGCTCCGCTCGATGACGCCGCAGGTCCTCCAGCGCCAGCCGTGCAGTGGCGGGGTCCGGCTGGAACACCCGGGTCTGGTCCTCCTCCTGCGCGGTGTACTTGTTGACCCCGACCAGAACCCGCTCGCCGCTCTCTACCTCGCGGCGCCACTCGTAGGCGGAGTTCGAGACCTGCGCCTGGATCCAGCCGTCCTCGATGCACGCCACCAGACCACCGCGCGCGTCGATCTCGTCGATCAGCCGCTGGGCCGCCGCCTCTAGCTCGCTGGTGAGTGACTCGACGTAGTACGAGCCCGCCAACGGGTCGGTCACCTTCGCCGCGCCGGTCTCCTCGGCCAGGATCTGGCTGGTTCGCAGCGAGAGCGTCACCGCCTCCTCCGTTGGGATGCCGAGCGCCTCGTCGTAGGCGTTGATGGTCATCCCGTTGACGCCGGCGAGCACAGCTGACATCGCTCCGTAGGCGTTGCGCACCAAGTTGTTCAGCGGCTGCTGGACCGTGAGCAGTGACCCCGCGGTCTGGGCATGGATCCGAGCGGTCATTGAGCCGGTCCGCTTCGCGCCGAACCGCTCCGCGTTGATCCGCGCATACATCCGCCGCAGCGCCCTGGTCTTCGCCACGTCCTCGAAGAAGTCCTCGCCGTAACGCACGTGGAAGCCGTATCGAGGAAGCAGCGTGTCCGGGTCGATGCCCAGCGACACCGCCTCTTCATTGAGCGCGATGATGGTCGCCATGCTGTAGGCCAGCGCCTGCACGTGGTTGGCGCCTGCCTCGCAGATGTTGTGCTCGCTCACGGTCACCGTGTTGAACCGGGGCGCGTGCTCGGCGCAGTAAGCCGCTACGTCTACGCACAGCCGGTAACTCCCCCGTGGGGAGAAGTTGACGCCACCGCAATGGCCGAAGAAGTCCCAGATGTAGTTGGTGATGTTTCCCGCCAACCGATCGGCCGGCACCCCCATCCGACCGGCCGCCGCAAGGTAGAGCGCCAACATCGCCGGCGAGCCGGCGTTGCACACCATCGACACGTGGGTCCGACTCAGGTCCTTGCCCGCGAACAACGTCTCGAAGTCCGAGGCCTTCACAATCGATACACCGCAGTCCCCGATCGCGCCGCCCACCCCCGGCGTGTCGGGGTCGTAGCCCATCGACGTCGGCATGTCGAAGATCAGGTTGTAAGCCTCACCGCCGAAGTAGCCCTTCGCGCCGTCCGCAGCCTTCAGGAGGTCCATCCGCTCGCGCAGCTGCGAGGCCACTCCGTAACCGATGATCTGCAGGTCCATCCACGGCTGGTGCTGGTAGTGGATCGGGTAGATCCCGCGGTCAAACGGGAACTGTCCCGGCTCCGCCAGCGGCACGCTCGAGGCTTCCAGATCCGTGGAGTCATACACAGGTCGTACGACGACGCCGGACCGGTTCTCGTGCTCAAACCGCTGCCCGTCGTACCTCTGGTCGACCGCTTGCTGCCAGGTCGCTCGAGCCGTCGTGGCTCGCTTCGAGTGAGCGTGATCGAGCACGTGGTTCCTCCTTGGTGAGTGCTTGCTGAGGATCGCTGGTCGGGCGACGAGACGCCGCCCGCGGGGAGGTGGTCACCTCAGAGGGTGACCACGACCTTTCCGGTGAGCCCGCCCGCGAGCATCCGGTCGAATGCGGTAGACACATCGGCCAATGGCACGACCGCGTCGATGGTGGGTCTGATGCCGGTGTCGCGGCAGAGGTCGACGACCGCCTGCAGGTCGTCCTTGGTGCCCATCATCGATCCGACGACGCGCAGCCGGTGCCTGACGACCCGACCGATGTCGACCTCGGCCGAGAAACCGCTCGTGCCACCGACGGCGACAAGGATCCCTCCCGGTCGGAGTGACCGGAGGGAGTGCGACCAGGTGGCGGCTCCGACGCCGTCGAGCACGGCGTCGACCCGCTCGGGGACCCGCTCGCCGTGAGCGAGGACGCGGTCCGCACCGAGGCTGCGCAGATGCTCGACGGCACCGGGAGAGCGAGACGTCAGCCATACCTCAACGCCGGCACTCGTCGCGAGTGTGACGACTGCCGCAGCCAGACCACCGCCAGCCCCTTGGACCAGCAGCCGGTCACCCGACGACAGTCCCGCCTGGCAGAACAGCATGTGATAGGCCGTGACCCAGGCAGTCGGCAGGCATGAGGCCTCTTCGAAGGTGAGCTCAGCCGGCTTCTGCACCAAGTTGCCACTGGGCACGTCGACGTAGTCGGCGAGCGTCCCCTGAGCGACCTCGGACAGGATCGAGAGCCGTGGGTCGAGCAGTGGCGGCCCGTGCCATCCGTCGCTGGTGACGACGGAGTGCACCACCACGTCGCGGCCACGGTCGTCGACCCCGGCCGCGTCGCAGCCGAGGATCATTGGGAGGCTGGCGGGCGGCAGCCCGACGCCGCGGAGCGAGAAGACGTCGTGGTGGTTGAGGGAAACCGCCTTCACCTGCACGCGGGTCCAGCCAGGTCGGAGCCGAGGTCGCGGGCGGGTGCCCACGACGAGCGCGGCGAGCGGGTCGCTCGGGTTCGGTTCCTTCACGTACGCCGCCCGCATCTCGGCGGTCCCCGCACTCATCGCGTCACCTTGACGCCCGCGACCTCGCGGTCCCAGGTGTCGGGTGTGAGCCCGAGGTCCCGGAGCGACGCCTTTTGGATCTTGGCCGTCTCCGTCTTGGGCAGCTCGTCCACGACTCGGACGTAGCGCGGCACCATGTAGTAGGCCATCCGCGGCTCGAGGAAGCGGATCAGCGCTTCTGGATCAACCTTCTTGCCATCGCGGGGGGACACGACCGCCAGCACCTCGTCTTCGGCCACCTCGCTCGGTACCGCGACCACGGCTGCCTCGCGAATGTCCGGATGGGCGAGGATCTCGACCTCGACCTCCATCGACGAGATGTTCTCGCCGCGGCGCCTGATCGCATCCTTGAGGCGGTCCGCGAAGAAGAAGTTGCCTTCGGCGTCCCGCCGCGCGCTGTCGCCGGTGTGGAACCAACCGTTGCGCCAGGCGGCAGCCGTGGCCTCGGGCATGCCGTAATAGCCGTGGTTGAGCGCCCACGGCTGCTCGGTCCGGACGACGATCTCGCCGATCTGGCCCACGGGCACCTCGCGGTCCACGTCGTCGACGAGCCGCACTTCGACTCCGGGTCGCACCCGGCCGCAAGTCCCACGGTCCGTGGGGTTGGGGCCGGACAGCAGAGGAGCGGAGAGCTCCGTCATGTTGTAGATCGTGTAGATGTCGACGCCGAAGCGCTTGGAGAACGCCGGCACGTCCTCGACGAGCGGGACCATGAACACGGTGGTCAGGGGGTTGTCCGCGTCGGTGGGTGAGGGGTCGCGCTGCTCGACGAAGCTCGCCATCACCCCGAGCAGGAACACGGTCGTGCTCTGCGTCCGCAGGATCTGGTCCCAGAACCGTTCTCCGCTGAAGCGGTCGACCAGTGCGACCGATCCACCGTTGACCAGCATCGTGTAGGTCAGCGTGGTGCCGCCGACGTGGAAGAACGGCATGTTGATCAGGAACCGATCGGCCGCTCCCAGGAACGGCATCGTCGCCTCGTTGAAACTGACCCACGCCTGCATGTAGGAGCAGAGGACGCCCTTGGACGGCCCGGTCGTCCCCGAGGTGTACATGATCGCCTGGGTGTCCGAGGGCTCGATCGGTCGCGCCGGCTCGCTCGGACCCTCGCCACCATCGGGCAGGGCCTCGGCATCCAGGAAGGACAGGCCGGCGACGGGCTGGGGCGCCGGGCCGATCGTGACGACCTGGGCGAGCCGGCCACGGTTCTCGACGTCTTCCAGCCGCGGGGCGAGGCTGGCATCGATGACCGCGAGTCGCGCGTCCGACGTCCGCAGCGCATGACCGAGCACGCCGCCGCGGTAGGCGGTGTTCATTGGGACGAACACCGCCCCGAGGTAATTGATCGCGAAGAAGTAGGTGAGCACGTCGGGACCGTTGGGCAGCCAGACGACCACGTGGTCGTCCTGCTGCACGCCGAGCTGCTCGAGTGATGCGGCCGTACGTCGTACCCGGTCACGCAACTCCGCACGGGTCCAGGTCGGGCCCTCATCGAACACCACGAACACCTTGTCGGGGTCCTCGGCCGCCCGCCGGTCGAGGACGTAGCGGAGGACCGCTTCTTCCCGCGTGGGGAACGTCGACTGCTCCGTCATGACTGCTGCTTCCTGAGGTATCTCGTGGCAAGTGATGCTGCCAGCAACACGAGGCCCGCGAACATGGGTTGGATGTAGAAGGGCGCGCCGAGCATCTGGAGACCGGTCGTTCCCACGGCCAGGACGAGCACCGCCAGGACGGTGCCTAATACGTTGAACGACCCGGGCCGGATCGACGTTGCTCCGAGGAAGCACGCCGCGAACGCCGGGAGCAGGAACTCGGGACCCGTAGTCGGGCTGGCGGAACCCAGCTTCGAGACCAGGAACACCCCGCCGAGGCCACAGAGCAGACCGCCCGCTGCGAACGACGCCATGGTGAGCCGCCGGACGTTGATCCCCGACAGGCGCGCCGCCTCCGCGGACCCGCCGATGGCATAGAGGTAGCGCCCGGTCGGGGTCATCCGCAGGACATATGTAGTGAGCGCGGCGAGCGCGATCACGGCAATGAACGGCGTAGGGATCGTCAGGATCGTGTCCCGGCCGAAGCTGGTGAGACCGTCCGGAATCACACCCGAGATGATCGTCCCGTCGGTGCTCCAGACAAGCCCTCCGGACAGCAACGAGGACACCGCCAAGGTCGCGACGAAGGAGTCGACTCCGACCCAGGCGACCAGGAAGCCGTTGAACACGCCCAGCGCCGTCGACAGGAGGATCGCGACCGTGATGGCAGTCGCAGGCGACCAGCCGTAGTCACCGACGCCCTTCGCGACCGCCAGCGATGCCATCCCCATGTTGGCGCCGACCGAGAGGTCGAACTGCCCCACGATGAGGGGCAGCATCGCGCCGAGAGCGACCAGGATGAGGACCGCCTGCGATCCCAGGATCGTGCTCATGTTGCCCGAGGTCGCGAACGACTCCGGCCGGAGCACGGAGAAGAGCAGGACCAGCGCGAGCAGGATGACCGGGAGCGCTCCTTGCGCCGCGCGGTGACCGTAGCGGGCGAGTCCCGCCGCTGTCCGAGCCGGCGCCTCCGGCGCTGCCTTCGGTGGGTGTGCCGACGCCTGGCCCGGGTCGGCGACTGTTTCGTTCAACATGGTGTCCCTCGATCTCGTGTTCACGTGCGGGTGTTCCTGGGCCGTGCGGCTCAGGCCGCCTCGGAGAGGTAGGCGAGCTCGGTCATCCGGTCGACGGTCTTGTGAGCGCCCTCGAGGTCGGCGACTACCTGCCCCTCCCTCATCACCAGGACCCGGTGGCAGATCGCTCGCAGGTCCTCGAAGTCGGCGCTGACGATCACCACGGTTGCCGAGGTGCGCTCGACCCACCGTTCGATCAGGTGGTAGATCTCGGCCTTCGCTCCCACGTCGACGCCCTGTACCGGCTCGTCGAGCAGTAGCAGCCTCGGCTCGGTCTCGAGCCACTTCGCCAGCACGCCCTTCTGCTGGTTGCCGCCCGAGAGCCGTGCCATCAGCTGGGCTGCGTCTGCCGGTCGTATGTCGAAGAGCCCGATGAGCTCCTCGACGCGGGCCCGTTCCCGGCGGGCGCGCAGCCTTCCCCACTTCCAGTACCGCCCGAGGGTGGGGACGGTGACGTTCTCGGCCACCGACATGCCGCCGAAGATGCCCTGGCGGATCCGGTCCTCCGGTACGAGTGCCACTCCGGCCGCGATGCCCGCCGACGGCGACCCGAACCGTACCGACGTACCTCCGAGGCAGACCTCGCCGGCCGTCCGGCGCTGCGCCCCGAAGAGGAGCCGCATCAGCTCGCTGCGGCCGGAGCCCTGGAGCCCCGCAATGCCCAGGATCTCGCCGCGATGGGCAGCGAACGAGACGTCACGCACGGCCGAACCGCTGAGACCCGACACCTCGAGCGCCACGGCTTTGCGCGCCGGGGCAACAGACTCGGGATAGAGCGCGCTGAGCTCGCGACCGACGATCATGTTGATGAGCGTGCGGTGATCGATCTCTGCGGTGGCGTAGGTTCCCACCTTGATCGAGTCGCGGAGCACGGTCACGCGGTCGGCGACCTCGAAGACCTCCTGCAGCCGGTGGGACACGAACAGCACCGCGGTGCCCGCGTCCGCGAGCCGACGCACGGCATCGAACAACGCATCCGTCTCGGAGAGCGGCAACGCCGCGGTCGGCTCGTCGAGGACGACCAGGTTGGCGCCGCCACCCGCACTCGCCAGTGCCCGCGCGATCGCGATGATCGCATGCGCGCTGGCCGGCAGGTCCTTCGCCATCGCGTCGGGCGCGATGTCCTCGCGCCCGAGCACCCGCAACGCCGTCGTCGCGTGCCTGGCCTGCTCCTTCCACCGGATCCGGCCGTGCCGTGTGACGAAGCCGCTGCCCAGTGCGATGTTCTCCATGACGCTCAGGCTCGGCACGATCCCGAAGTCCTGATGGACGAACACAAGTCCGTGGTCCGAGGCGTGCGCCGCGGTGTACGGCAGCGAGAGCACGGCGCCGCCGACGGTGAGCGTCGCGCCCGCCTCCGGAGAGTGGTAACCGGACAGGCACTTGATCAGGGTCGACTTGCCGCAGCCGTTCTCGCCGACCAGGGCATGGATATCCCCTGGCTGGAGGTCGAGGTTGAAGTCGCTCAGTGCCCGGTGTCCCCCGAACACCTTGGACAGCCCTCGGATCTCGATCGGGGGCGCGGAGCTCGGAAGCGGACGGCTCATTCCAAGCCCCACAGCGTCTTGTAGACCTCCGCCGGGTCGCCGTCGCCGACGTAGGTGTCGCCCTCGTCGGGTGCGTTCGACGGCACGACCAGCTTGTCCACCACACCCTGGTCGACCGGCTCCTCGCCGGCGAAGGCGCGGTTCAGCTGGTCGATGGCTGCATACGCGATCCAGTCGTAGGGCGATGCGAGAGTCGCGGCCTCGACGTCCTCGTCACGGATCCACGAGATGTTCTGGTCCAGCGGGTCGAAGCCGTAGGCGCGCTGTTCGTCCTGCACCAGCCCGTTGTTCCGCAGCTCGGGGAGCACGAAGAGCAGGCTCGCGTCGTAGGGGGCGATAAGCGCGTTCCAGTCGGGCTTGTTCCGCACCAGACCGGCGACCTGCTGCGGGAGGCTGGTGCTGATGTTGCCGACGAGGAAGTTCTGCTCGGCGACCAGCTCGCAGCTTGCGCCGGCATCTTGGCAGTCCTCGATGAAGTCGAGCACGCCCTGCTCGCGGCGGACCGTGTTGCCGAACTCGCTGTCCCGCAGGAGGACCACCTTGAGGTCCTCGCCCGAGTCCAGGAATGCCTGAGCCGCGAGCACGTAGCCGTCTCGTTGGTGCTGGTCCTCGGCGGGGAGGGTGGCGAGCAGCAGACCGGGATCGTCGACACAGGAGAAGCAGACCGTCTCCACTCCGGCAGCTTTGGCCGCCTCGAGAGGCGCCTCAAGGTTGGCCGAGTCAATGGCTACCGTGAAGATGCCGTCGGCACCCTGGGAAACGGCTTGGTTGACGGCATCCGCCATCTTCGCCGGGTCGCCCGCGGGGTCGATCATCGTGGTAGACCATCCGACCGACTCGGCAGCAGCGGCGAACTGGTCTACAGCGAACTTGCAGCCCTGGGCAGCGGCCGAGCAGGGGATCGTGACGATCTCCTTGTCGCTCTTGATCGACGGGCTGTCCGCGGGGGCGGTCACCGGGATCTCGCTCGAGGCCTCGTCGACCAGCTCCTGTGCCATTGCCGCGAACTCCTTGGCCTCACTGCTGGTGCCGGGCCCCGAGCTTCCTTCCGCGCCGGCGTCGCACGCAGCGAGGCCGACCATCACAAGGACTGCGCTGAGTGCAGCCGGCAGGTTCTTCATCTTCATCGTGTCTCCGATCGCTGCGGCACTCCTGTTCTGTACCGATCGGTCAGTACTCTTACACGTGCTCCCTGCTGTGTCAACGATCACAAAACATCGCTGTCAGCCCTAGACTATGTACTGACCGAACGGTACGGTTTTTAGGAACCCATAGCGTCCTGGACGCCAGACAGAGGAGAATGAGAGGGCATGAGCGAAGTTCGATCTTTCGAGATGCCGCGGGTCGAGACCGTGGTCCAAGGACCGGGCGCGGTTCACCAGATCGGAGCTGAGCTCGATCGACGTGGTCTGAAACGCGTGGTGCTGGTCACGGGGAAGTCCGTCGGGACCAGCGACCACTTCCAGGCATTGGTACGAGAACTGGGCGACCGGGTGGCCGGCGTCTACACCGAGGTGCAGGCACACAACCCGGTGGAGACGATCGTCGACCTGATCGAGTTCGCCAAGAAGGCCGAGGTCGACTCGTTCGTGGGAGTCGGTGGAGGTTCGCCGATCGATGCCGCCAAGGTGGCCTCGACGGCCATCTCCGAGGGCAACGACACCGTCGAGGAGATCTCGAGGAACTACCTGCAGTTCGAGTACCCGAGCACGGTGCGGGTGCGCCCGCTCACGGGCGTCCCGATGCCGGTGCTCGCCGTACCCACCACGCTGTCAGCAGCCGAGTGGGATGGTTTCGCCGGCACGGTCGACCACGAGCGAGACACCAAGGACATCACCTGCTACCTCGAGCTCACACCGAAGGTGGTCTTCCTCGACCCCGAGTTCTGTGCGCACACTCCTCGGGACCTGTGGGCGACCACTGGTGTACGGGCACTCGACCACGCAGTCGAGACGGCGTACGCGAAGAACGCGCACTCGTTCACGACTGCGCTGGCCAACGGGGCACTCGCGATCCTGGCCGAGGCACTCCCCCGCTCGGTGAAGGACCCGATGGACTACGAAGCAGCGCTCCGCTGCCAGGAGGCCGCGTGGATGTCGATCATCGGCGTCCACAACGTGTCGCTGGGGCTCTCCCATGCCATCGGGCACCAGCTCGGTGCCGTCGGGATCCCGCACGGGGTCACCTCGTGCATCATGCTCCCGCACGTCGTCCGGTTCCTCGAGCCGGTGACCCGCGACGAGCAGCGCGCCATGGCGGAGTCGATGGCCCGCGTCCAGGGCGACTCCGAGGACCTCTCGGCTGCCGACCGGCTGGAGCGCATCCTCGACGAGCTCGGCGTTCCTCGCCGGGTCTCGGAGTTCGGCGTCGACCGGGACAAGATGGCCGGAGTCGCGAAGGCGACGCTGGGTGACATCGTCGTTCGGGAGTCCCCACGGCCGGTCGACGAATCGATCGTCTACGAGCTTCTCGAGAAGGTCTGGTAGACCCAGCCGAACGACCAGGCCCACAAACGACAAGGCCGGCGCTGCTCACAGCAGCGCCGGCCTTGTTTCGTCTGGGGGTCAGCGAGAGGAAGGCAGCAGGCCTTCCATGATCGCGTCGCAGAATTGGTCTGCGATCCGCTCGGGACTGATCGGTCCGTCAGGCGTGATCCACACGTAGGTGTAGTTGAACATGCCGATCACGCCCTTGATGACGATCGGATCGACCTCGCGGAACTCGCCGCTCGTCGCGCCCTCCATGATGACGTCGGCGACCATCTTCTCCCAGCGATCGCGGGCCTCGAGGATGATGTCCCGGCGCTGGCCGGTGAGCGCACGGAAGTCGTGCAACGCCACCGTCCACTCCAGGATGCGGTTGGCGATGCTGCTCACCGAGACCCTCATGAGCGCACGGAATCGTTCGTGCGCCGTGCCTCCGCGAGCAAGGACCGCCTCCGAGTCGCGGAGCAGGTCCGTGATCGTGGAATGGCAGATCTCGAAGAGCAGCGCTTCCTTGTTGCCGATGTGGTGGTAGAGCGCTCCGCGCCCCAGCTGCGCCTCGGTCGAGATCTGCTCGATGCCGGTCCCGTGGTAGCCGTTCGAGGCGAACAGCCGCGCAGCCGCCGTGAGGATGCGTTCTCGAGAAGCCACTCCGCTCCGGTTGGTACGTCGACCGGGTTGCCCCGACTTGGCGGTGACCACCGCGACCTGCCTCTCACTCATCGAAATCTGCCGCAACCACGGCCACACCGGTTGCGTGGCCGACAGACTACTCAGGGCATCTCGATGACGACCTTGCCCGCGGCGGAGCGGTCACGCAGTGCGCAAAGGGAGTCGGCAGCCCGGTCGAGCGGGAAGGCCGCACCGACCACTGGCCGTATGAAACCCTCGCGCGTCATCCGCGCGAGCTCTACTGCGGAACTGGCCGCGATCGAATCATCGACCGCCAAGAACGCACCCCAGCCGACACCGACGACCTCGATGTTCTTCAGCAGCAGTCGGTTGACCTTCACCTCCGGGATGCTGCCAGCGGCAAAGCCGATCACCAGGTGGCGACCCTCTGGCGCTAGGAGCCGGATCGATGGCATGAAGTAGTCGCCGCCCAGAGGGTCCACTGTGACGTCCACGGGACCGATGTCGGCGACGGCCTTGGCCCATTCTTCGTCCGAGGCCACCACGTTGTCGGCTCCAGCCATTTCCGCGGTCTGCAGGTTCGCGGCCGTGTCCACGACTGCCGTCACTGTCGCGCCGAGCCCCTTTGCCACCTGAATCGCTGCCGTGCCAATGCCACCTGCTGCCCCATGCACCAGGACGTGCTCGCCAGCGCGTACTCGGCCCCGTCGCGCCAGGGCAAAGTGGACCGTCTGGAAGTTCATCGCGACCGCGGCGCCCTGGTTAAAGTCGAGCTCTTCGGGCAGCAGCATCGTGGTGGCCGAAGCAGCGGCGACGACCTCGGCGTACCCGCCGATCTTGACGTAGGCCGCGACGCGGTCGCCGACAGCAAAGGGCGAGCCTCCGGGTGCGGTCCGCACGGTTCCTGCTACCTCGATGCCGGGCACGAAGGGAAGATCGGGGCGGTCCTGGTACTTGCCCTCGGTCATCAAGAGGTCGACAAAGCTGACCCCTGCGGCCTTGACGTCGATCAGGATCTCGCCCGGTCCCGCGACAGGCTCCGGGAGATCGAGTAGGACAAGGGCCTCCGGGCCGTTCAGTGCTGCGACCTGCATCGCCTTCATACTGATCCTTTTCCGTACCGATCGTCCGGTACTATCTGAGCGAATATTGGTTGCGTCATCATCAATTCCAATGTTACTGTACCGACCGGTCAGTTCAAAGGAAAGCCTCTCACTTGTTTCCGTCCCAAGGGTTCGACCGCCAGGCGCAGGTGAGTCGGTCAACCGCGGAGGAGAGGGCAGTGCGGGAAGAACTTCAGGACGGAACCATCCGAGTCCTATCGGCACGGCAGCGCCGGCGAGAGACTGCCCATCACGTGAGCGACCGCTGGTTGGTGGCCTATGCCGCGGCAGTGGGCGACACGCGGCCCGAGCTCTTCGATGTCGAGCGGCAGGGCGGAATCATCGCGCATCCGGTCTTTCCCGCATGCCTCGAATGGCCGTTGGTGTCCGAGGGCGCACCTGGGATCGAGCTCACCAATGCGACGCTGAACCTGGGTATGCACGTTGCACAGTCCTCGGTTCTCCATGCTCCGGTCGTGCCCGGCTCAACCGTGACCACGGTGGCCGAGCTTCTCGTTGCCGAGCAACGCTCCAATGCGGTGCACATCGCGACTGAGTTCACCAGTGTCGATGACCTGGGGGCGTCCGTCGCTGTCACGCGGACCCACATGCTCTACCCCGGCGCAGTGCTTCGCGGAAGTAGGCCGCACGCCATCCGGCCGGAAGCGATCAGCAGTCCTTCGCACCTGTCTCCGGTGGGGAAGTTCGAGGTTTCAAGCACTAATGCGGTCATCTACACGGAGTGCTCGCGGATCTGGAACCCGATTCACACCGACCCGCGGGTGGCCAAAACCGCTGGGTTATCCGGTCCGGTCCTGCACGGCACCGAGACGCTTGCCCGGGCGATCTCAGAGGTGACCTTCTACTACGGATTGGCGGTGGGAGCGGTCACTTCGTACTCGTGCCGGTTCACGGCCCCTGTCATAGCCTGCGATCACATGGTCGTGATGGCCTCCCTCGCGGAGAAGGGCGCGATCGCCTTCGAGGTGCACAACGACAGAGGCACCACCGTCGTCGCGAACGGCAAGATGCAGCTTTCGCAATCGGGATCCCGGTAGCGCGGGCAGCGAGAATCGCCCGGCCCGGCGGGCCCAGCAATCACTTCAGCGCTGGTCGTACGAGGTTGACGGGTCACGGGTCACCGCACAGGAGACGCAACCGCACCAACATGGGCAATGTGCACTTTTAGGCTCAAACCGCCCCTGTAGAGGTCGCCCGCCAACACGCGATAGGGAGCAGGCAGGCGAGACGCTGTGCTGGACTCGAGGACCGGTGCCCCGTGAACCGGTGCCCTGGATTTGAACCTGAGACCACCTCTGGACGCCATCGGTGGCATCGCGTCAGCTACGGAGTCGGGCCGGAAGCTACCGATTCGCTCGGTGTGGTGAGGGATTCGCCCTCGCTTCCTGTCTCAGAGTACCCGTCGAGTACCGAGTGCCGCGGACCCAATGTGGACAGTAAACGGACCTCGATCGAATTGCCCGTGACCAACTCGACACACAGTCCCAGTCCTTCCTGGCGTGGGGGCTACTTGGCGCGGACGCGATTGTTGCGGGGATGGTGCTCCAGCTCGACCAGCCCCAGGTGCTCCAGCAGCGGTGGGAGGTACATCCCGAACCGACCGCGGTAGCCCTTGCGCAGTCCGTACCATCCGCCGACCGGGTTGCTCTCCTCGCGCGCCCACGCCTCGACCGTGCCGTCCTTCGCCGGCCTCTGCTCATCGGCCGCACCCAGCTCCACCCATTCACCCCGCTCCACCAGCATCGCGTGCAGGTCCTCGACCGCCCGGAAGTGGTACCTCAGCGTGGTGGTGCCCACCACGCACACCAAGGCGGATGGGTCGGCGTCCGGGTCCCGATAGAGCTGGTACTCCGAGGTTCCAGGCGCTGTCTTGAGGACCCATGGGTCCTCGGCGGTCCCCTGGCCTGTGTCCATCTCGTTCATCCTTCCTGTTCCGCTGCTGCCTGGTAGTGCGGGAGCAGGCCCGCCCAGCCGCCTCGGTTGGCGTCGCGCCAGGACGATCCCTCGCCGCCGAGCCGTTCCCACCCGGTGTGCTCGATTCTGACCCGGCTGCCGTCCTTGGTGTCCTCGAAGTCGACGAGCACGTCGGTCGCGACCTCGCGGGTACGGCGGATGTGCCATAGGTAGCCGAGCCGGCGCGGTGGTTCCCACACGGTCACCTCACCCCAGTCGGCCTCCCGGCCGTCGCTGGCCCGCTCGAAGATGCGGCCGCCGACGCCAGGCTCCAGATGGACCGTCGCGCTCGGGTCACCCAGTGTCTTGTGCCCGGGCGGCCACCAGGCGTTTAGCCGGTCGGTCCAGATGCGGAACGCGTGGTCGGCCGAGCACCGCAGCTCGAGCTCGACCACCAGCGGCTGAACCGCTCCCCCGGTCATCGGCGTCCTCGTCGTTCGGTGTTCTCCGCCACCAAGCGCAGCCGTGCCGCCGCTTCCCCCCAGACCTGCTCCAGGTACGCCTGTACAGCCGCGAGGCCCTCGTCACGGACGTGGTAGACCCGCCGAGTGCCCTCGGGGACCTCCTCCACGAACCCTGCGTCCTTGAGCACACGCAGATGTCGCGAGACCGCCGGCCGGCTGACCGGAAGCTGTTCGGCCAGCACCGCCACCGACTGCGGCTCACCCCCCAACAACTGCAGGATGCGTCGCCTCGTCGGATCGCCCAACGCCTCGAACGGGTCGCTCGCCGAAACGGCCACGATCATCTCTGCTCGCAGTGGGCCTTGAGCCCATCGGCGAACCTCTCGAACGACGGCTGCAGGTCCGGCATTCGCCCGGCCATCGGACCGACCAGTGGACCGGAGAACTGCTCGTGAACCGCGAGCTCGGAGCCCTCCCCGTCGGCGATCACTTCAAAGGTCCTGACCCCCTTGAACAACCCCATGGGCATCCCGCCTGTCCACGTCATGACCCGGCGCCGGTCATCAACGCGGACGCGGACCGGGAAGGCACGTCCGGGACTGACCTCGCCGTAGACCTTGATCCTGCTGCCATCGACCGCCACTCCCTCGACCTTGGTGACTCCCATCTCCCACTCGGGCCAAGAACCCACCTGAAGCAGCGCCGACCACAGGCGCTCGGGTGGCGCCTCGACGCGGCGGCGTACGCGGTACTCCACGACCTACCCTCTCGGTAACTTGCACGTTACCGTAACACCGCGGTTACCGTTCAGGAAGACCGGTACGCCGAGGTACTCGGAGAGCTCGCCGATGCTGATGAGGGATCGGGCGCGGGTGGAGGCCGTCGACGGTGGCACCTGCGTGCTCGACATCAACGGAGATGCTCGTGCGCGGCCACATCGTCGAGTGCCGTCTGCCCAAACGGCTCGTGATCGCCTGGGGCGCCACGACTCCGGAGTTGCCCCCAGGCTCGAGCACCGACGAGATCCGGCTGGGCGGCCGACCCGCTCTTGTGCAGAGCCTGGCACAGCATGAGGCTGACCGTATGGTGCAGCACGACCCAGACGTCGATGCGTGGTTCGACCGCTACGACAACCCCCAGAAGGAGCTGGTTCTGGCCGTCCGCGACGTCATGCTGTCGGCGGACCCTTCCGTGGGTGAGTGCATCAAGTGGCAGGCACCCACCTTCACCTACAAGGGCAATATTGCGTCGTTCTTCCCCAAGGCCAAGAAGCACGTGTCGCTCATGTTCCACACAGGGGCGTCGCTGCCCGACCCATCGGGGATCCTCGACGGTGACGGGGCCACCTCACGATCGCTCAAAGTGCTCGACCACGATGACCTCACCGCGAAGACCCCCGCGATCCACGGACTGGTCCGAGCCTGGATCGAACAACGATCCGCCTGACGAGCAACACCGACCGCACACAGGCCTGCCGCCAATACGCGCTCGCGGGGACGGAAGACCCGGGCGACCTTGAGAGGCATGCCCCTGCCCAGCGGTTCCTTCACCGGGGGCACGAGTGTGAGCGGTGACGGACGACGTCAGGGCGAGGGTTGGGCCTGCTCGAGGATTGCCTTGAGGTTGGCCAGGTCCTTGCGGTTCGCACGCCGCATCGCCATCGACATGACGGGCGCGGCAACAGTGGAGAACCCGGCAGGTTCGCCGGCGTTGCGCAGCGTCATCCGGGTGGTGGTTGGTGACTCCTCGGCCCAGGTGTACGTCGTCTCCATCGGGAACGGGCCTTCCTGGGTGCGCATCACCAGCCGCTGGCCGGGGCGTGTACTCGGCGATCTCGTAGGTGTAGGCGAGCCGCTTGCCGAGGAACTGGGCGACGAACGCGACCAGGCTCCCCTGCTGGACCGGCGGTGCGGTCTTCCACTCGACAGACCTGATGTTGGCGTACCACCTGGGCGCGTTGTCGGGGTCGGCAGCGTAGGCCGACACCTCGCTGACGGGCCGGTCGATGACGATCTCGGTGGTCACGTCGACCTTCACGATGCTGCTCCTTCGTCGGTGACCGTCAGCCGAGGGCCGGGCCCGGAGTTCCGCCCTCGGCGTGGGCCTTGATGGTCTGCTGGATCAGAGCCCAGGTCTGGCTGGTGAAGGCCAGGTCGGTCTCGGGGTAGCCGTCCTCGAAGCCATGGTGGCGGAAGAGCAGGTTGGTGCCGCTCTCGGCACGGAGCGCGGGGCCGAGCTCCCACTCGAAGACCGAGCCGTTCCAGAACGGGAAGCCGGACTCGATGGTGTAGCGGATGCTCTTGCCGTCGACGACCTCCACGGTGCAGTCCAGGTCGACCGGGGCCATCGCGAACCCGAACCGCGCCTTGCCATCGGCGACGTCGCAGTCCGACGTCCAGACCGAGCGCATGCCCTCGGTCGTGCTCAGGATCTCGACGAGCTTGTCAGCCTCGGCCTCGACGTCCAGCGCCAGGATCGTGGTGTCCATGGGTGTCTCCTCTTCTTGTGCGACCCGCCGTTGCAGATCGTTGTTTAAGTGGTGACTTAAATATAGGCTGAGGTACGACGACGACGCAACCCACCGACGAAGGCAGCAATGGACCCGCTCAAGGTCATCGCCGTGGAACGGCGCCGCCAGATCCTCGAGACTGATCTGGCGCGACGAGCTGTCCGCAGGCGACATCGCGGCCCGCTTCGACGTGTCGTGGCCGGCGATCTCCCAGCACCTCGGGGTACTCAAGGCGGCCGGGTTCGTGACCGAACGGCGCGATGGACGATCGCGTCTGTACCGTGCGAACCCGGAGGCGATGGGTCACCTGCGTGTCGTCATCGAATCCATGTGGCAGAGCCGGCTCGACGACCTGAAGACCGTCGTCGAGGCAGAGCCGCGCAATCAGGAGGACCAGTGAACACAGCCCCGCTCGAGGTGACCACCCACATCGCAGCGCCCCCGGAGGTGGTGTGGCCCTACCTCACCGACCCCGCCCGCTACGCGCTGTGGATGGGCACCGAGGTCACCCTCTCCCCCACCCCGGGCGGCCTCTACCAGGTGCACATGCGCGAGGGCATCGAGGCACGGGGCGAGTTCGTCGAGCTCGACCCGCCACATCGCCTGGTCTTCACCTGGGGATGGCAGGACCACCCCGTCGTCCCGCCCGGCTCGACCACCGTCGAAGTCACCCTCGAGGCCACCGACGATGGCACCCTCGTACGGCTCACCCACCGCGGGCTCCCCGACCCCGAGTCCGTGGCCCACCACCGCCAGGGCTGGGAGAGCTACCTCCCCAGGCTCGCGATCGCGGCGACGGGAGGGGACCCCGGCCCCGACCCGAACGCGGACATGACGCTCTGATCGCGAACGCGAGCCCCCGTGAAGGGAGACGGGTGAGGCGCTAAGTCGTGAGTCCTCGACGTGCGAACTCAACCGCCTCAGCGAGCAGGGTCGCCCACAGGTCGCGGTCCACGGTCGGGATCGAGACCCACTCGCGGAAGACCTTCCCGGCCGGGGCGAACGGGTCGCCGTCGCCGTTGTCGACGAGCTCGGTGACCCGCTCGCGCGGCAGCTTCACGACCAGGCGCTGGGCCTTGTCGTCGAAGGACGCCAGGAACTTCCCGGCCAGTCGCACGCAGGGGTAGCCCATCATCGTGGCTCGGCCGATGGCGGGGTCGTAGAGCAGGTCGTCGGTGAGCTCGTCGTACAGGTCCCGAGCGTCGTCCCCGCCGGATGACTCCGGCGGGGACGGGCTCGACACGTCTCGCGTCATCAGGCCGCCGGCGGGGTGAAGACGCCGAACTGGTTGCCGGACGGGTCGCGCAGGTAGGCGAACGTCGGGGCGCCCGGGCCGGGGTCGAGGTGCTTGCTCAGCACCGTGCCGCCGAGCTGCTCGGCGTCGGCGCAGGTGGCCTCGACGTCGGCGACCAGGATGTAGAACACGGCGTGGTTGGGCACCTGGCCGCCGGTGCCGAAGATGCCGCCCATCGGCTGCTCGGCGCCGGAGGCGGTGATGTTGCGGTAGTCCATGCCGCCGGACGCGGCCGGGCCGTCGGCGTTGAAGGTCCAGTCGAACAGGCTGCCGTAGAACTTCTCGGCGGCGTCGGGGTCGCTGGTGGCGACCTCGAACCAGGCCAGGGCGCCGGGAGCGGGGTTGGTCATGTCGGTCTCCTTCTGCGGTCGGGTCACCCGCCGGGTCGGCGGGCTGCTTCGACTGTCTCGAGGGGACGCGACAACCCTGTGTCGGTGTTTGCGACAGGATCTTCGGGACGCAACGCCGAGCGCCGGCAGTCTGGTCTGGTGGCCGTCGACGACCGGCTCCCGGACGACGCGATCGGGGTGTGGCAGCGCAGGTGTCACCTCGGCGTGGGTGATGCGATCCATGCGGAAGACCCGGTCGTCTCCTCGCAGGTGGCACCAGGCGGTGAGGTAGGAGCCGTTGGGTCCGACCACGACGTACTGCGGCTCGATCTGGCGCTCGGTCTCCAGGCCGCCGACATCGGTGTAGCGGATGCGCAGGGTCTGGTTGTCGCGGACCGCACGCCAGATGATCTCGGCGATCTCGGCGTCCGGGTCGGGTGCCGGTTGAACCAGGAGCCTGACCTTGTCTGCGGTCGAGCGTGCCTCCGCGAGGGCCCGCTCGGGCATGGCGGCCACGATCTTCTGCAGCGCGCTGCGGGCGTCGCGGGCGAAGAGCACGTGCTCGCTGCGGCTCAGCGCCACGGCGACCGCGGCCGCCTCGCGTGGCGTGAAGTTGAGCGGCGGCAGGCTCATCGATCGGTCGAGTGTGTAGCCGCCGGCGCGACCGGTCTTCGTCGCCAACGGCACCCCGGCCTGCCCCAGCGCGCTCAGGTCGCGCTCGATGGTCCGGACGCTCACCTCGAAGTGCTCGGCCAGCCGCCGCGCCGTACGGCCCCGGGGTCCCGCCGCACGCAGCTCCTCGACCAGCGCGTACAGGCGGTCGATCCGGTTCATACTCGGAGAGTAGAGCGCAGGTGGGGACAGATCCCGAGAGCCTTCTTGCCACGAGCGTGTCCTGATCGGGCCGGTGCCGTTCGTCAGTAGGTCGGAGCGGGAATCGCCCGCGGAGAACGAGGAGCTACGGATGAACCAGTACCTGTTGTCGGTGTTCGAGGTCGAGGGGCAGGGCGAGGACACGCCTCCCACGCCCGAGGAGATGCGCGCCTTCATGGGTCGGGTGATCGCCCTGGAGGAGGAGATGGACCGCGCCGGGGCGTTCGCGTTCGGCGGCGCGCTGCACGGTCCCGACGCGACCACCGTGGTGCGCGGTGGCACCGGGCTGGACAAGGTGACCACCGACGGACCCTTCGTGGAGGCCAAGGAGCAGATCGGTGGGTTCTACATCGTCAACGCCGAGGACCTCGACGAGGCGTTGGCGTGGGCGGCCAAGGTCGTCGAGGCGATCAACCATGACATCGAGGTCCGGCCGTTCCGGGCGACCGGGCGGTTGGAGGCTGGCCCGGGCCACTGACGGAGCCGATCGTATGGACGACGTCGAGCGTGCCTTCCGGGAGGCGCACGGCCAGGCCGTGGCGACCCTGACCCGGATCTTCGGTGACCTCACCCTCGCCGAGGACGCAGTCCAGGACGCCTTCGTGACCGCCGTGGCCAGGTGGCCCAACGAAGGCGTCCCGGACAACCCGGCCGGGTGGATCGTCACGACCGCGCGGAACCGGGCCGTCGACGTCGTCCGGCGTGGCCGACGCGGCCGTGAGCTCACCGAGCAGGTCGCGACCGATCGGCTCCGCGTCGAGGCCACCGCCGGTGACGAGGACTCGATTCTGCTCCCCGACGATCAGCTGCGACTCATCTTCACCTGCTGCCACCCGGCGCTGCGGGTCGAGCACCAGGTGGCGCTCACCCTGCGACTTGTCGCGGGGCTCAGCCCCGCCGAGGTCGCTTCGGCGTTCCTGGTCAGCGAGGAAACCATGGCCAAGCGCCTGGTGCGGGCCAAGTACAAGATCAAGGCCGCAAACATCCCCTACCGGGTGCCCGACGCCAGCGACCTCCAGCGCCGCCTGCGTGCCGTGCTCACGGTGCTCTACCTGATCTACAACGCCGGCGCCGACGACACCAGCCGTCGGGACCTGCGAGCCGAGGCGATCTGGCTGACCCGCGTGCTGGTGGCGCTGATGCCTGACGAGCCGGAGGCCGCGGGCCTGCTGGCCCTCATGCTGCTCAGCGACGCCCGGATGCCGGCCCGCAGCGACGCAGCCCAGGTCGTGCTGCTGCAGGACCAGGACCGGTCCCTGTGGGACAGCTCCATGATCGCCGAGGGCCAGGAGCTGGTGCTGGCCTGCATGCGACGCCGCAGCCTGGGTCCGTTCCAGCTTCAAGCCGCGATCCAGGCGCTGCACTGCGCCGCCCCCCGCTACGAGGAAACCGACTGGGCAGCCATCGTCCGGTTCTACGACCGGCTGATCGCAGTGATGCCCACCCCGGTGGTGATGATGAACCGGGCGATCGCGGTCGCGGAGACCGACGGACCGGAAGCAAGTCTGGCGCTGCTCGACGAACGCCTGCATGACCTGGACGACTACCACCTGCTCCATGCCTCCCGCGCAGCCATGCTCGAGCGGCTCGGACGTCCCGGCGAGGCCGCGGACGCCTACGCCCGCGCCGCAGACACTGGCCCGCACCGACGCCGACCTCTCTTTCCTCACCCAGCGGCGGCATGAGTTGGTCACGGACCCCCGCGATTCGGCGTAAGGGCCCGCGGGCAATCTCGTCGGCCGGGCAGACCGGCTCGATCCGCAGTTCGTCGTGGGTGACGCACAGCGGTATCAAGAACGCGCCAGAGAGTCTCGCGATCAGAGATTCGAGCGGATGAACGCCTCGGCCTCGCCGTCGGCCGGATGGACCCGCTCGATCATAGTTCTCGCTGCGGTACGGCCAGGGACCGAGGCCGACTGATTCAGTCGAGCCGCGTGTCCGGTTGGAAGGCGACCCAGGCGAACCAGAAGGTGTCGAGGTGTTGTTGCGGCGGGAGCAGGGTGCCTTCGAGTGGGCCTGCGAATGCCTCGCCCAGGACATTCCAGCGCGACCCTGTCTGGTCGTCGACGAACACCTGCCCGTGCCGTTGGAAGGTGAGCTGCCGTCCCCCGTCAGCCCGGGGTTCGAAGACGCCGATACTGCCGATCTCCTGGCCTTCCGGGATCTTCTCGGTGTCCAGGGCCGAGGCTTGGCCTGGGGCATGCAGGATGACGAGATCGCGGCCGCCCACCCGCACTTCCACCGCTCCTGCGCCGGAAACCTGGGCCCGGGGCACGGCCAGGGCGTCGTCACCCACTCGGATCCCGATGATGCGCTCCTTGACCTGGAGGCGCCCGTCGGCGCCGCCGGGTGGTTCGACGAGCAGGGCGCCCCCCGGTTCGTCATACCCGGCGTAGGGGTTGCGGCCGTAGTCGCGGTCGAACCCGGTCTCACGGGTGAGCACCTGGGCGTCGGGGTGGGCGGTGCGGAACTGGTCCCAGCCGACGATGCCCATCGGGATCGCCTCGAGCAGGGTGCCGGTCAGTGCACCGACGGACGCCTGCCCGGTCAGCTGCGGCCACAGTGACTCGGTCTGCCGGTCATACATCACCAGGTTGTCCGCGTACAGCATGCCGGAGGTGCCGAAGTCCAGCAGCCGGCCATCGACCTCGCGTTCGAACGCGACACCGGAGTTGCACAGCGGGCAGTAGGTCACCGCCACCGGTCTGCCGTCGACGGTGTCGTTGACGATCTCGTGCCAGGTCATCACCTGCAGCGGGTAGGCCCGCGTCTCCTCACCGACCGTCAAGGAGAGCACGGGGTCGGTGGCGGCAAGCCAGTCCACATCTTCGGCGTCCTGGAACTTCGGGTGATCGATCGGCGGGATCCCATCCGGGGGTGGCCCACCGGAGACGAGGTGGTCGAGGTCGATCAGCGGCTCCGGGAAGGCGGGGTTGGTGGGGCTGTCGAGTGCCGAGGGCACATCTTCGCGCTCCGCCGACTGCGGCTGATCTGAGCGGTTTCGGCCGGGACTACAGGCCGCCAGGACCAGCGTCAGGGTCGCTATGGTGATCGGAGCGAGGGTCCACAACCTCCCGGGCGGGCGCATGTTCGCCGCCTCAGAGTCCCGTGTCGGCGCGCATTGCCGCGACGAGGTGTGCCAGCTCCGCATCGACGCGGGCGCTGTGACTGGCGACGGTCGCGTCCGGGTAGAGGAACCAGTCCCGCCGATCGGTGACCGGGTGACGGCGCACGACCACGCGCGCCGTCCCCCCACCGGGAAGCGGGACCCGGGTGGCCAGCAACGTGGTCCAGGCGACCCGTTCTCGGGCCACCTCCACGAGCGGGCCGGCCTCGGCCAGGGTGAGCACCACCCGGTCGGGGAGAAGGGGTGCCTGACCGATCAGGGTCATGGTCGACGTCGAGGCGTGCCACTCGATCCGGGACACCTGCTCCCATCCCCACCGTGACCAGTCCCCTGCTCCGTCGGGTGGTCCCAGCTGGTGCAGCGCGGCGTTGCTGGCGATGACGGCGGCGTCGGAGAGGTCGCAGGTTGCCACCAGCGTCCGCTCGCCGGGGGCCAGCTGGGTCAGACGTCGGACGGCGGCCGGTTTCTGCGCGCGTTTCGCCACGTCCTCGATGGCGCGTCGCGTCGAGCCCCACAACCGCGATGTTGAGGCGGGACCGATGCGCACGGCTTGCGGCGGGCAGACATAGATCGCCATTCCCGCTCACCCCCGGCTGCCGGATCGCCTGATCATGTGACAAGGCTCGCCCGGAATCTCTGCTTGTTCGGTAAGGGCGCTCACAGTGCGCGGCTTGAGTTGCGGGCGAGACTCGGAGCATGCGTTGGATCTTGGCCCTGGTTGCTGCCCTCGTCCTGTTGGTCAGCGGGTGCGGAAACCAGGCGTCCCCTCCTGCGTCGGGGTCGGAGGTCATCGGCACCGGGAAGGTCGCCGACCTCGACTTCAGCGGGACCACGGTCGATGGCTCGGCGTTCGATGGCCACAGCCTGGCGGGCAAGCCGGCGGTGCTGTGGTGGTGGGCGCCCTGGTGCCCGACCTGCCGCGCCCAGAGCACCAACGTGTCCGATCTGGCGGAGAGGTACGACGGCGAGGTCGCCGTGGTCGGCGTCGGTGGACTGGACAGCGCCGAGGCCATCGAGGAACTGGCCGGGCAGATTCCGCACGTGACCCACCTTGTCGACGATCAGGGTGAGGTGTGGCAGCACTTCCGGGTGACCGCCCAATCCACCTACACCGTGATCGACGCCGATGGCGAGATCATCGCCGAGGGCTACCTCGACGACACCGAACTCAACGACCTGGTCGCCCAACTCGCCGGCGAGGACTCATGACGCTGGTGCCCGGGCTCGACGCAGGATCCCTCACCCTGGCCCTGGGAGCGGGCCTGGTCGCCGCGGTGAACCCGTGCGGGTTCGCACTGCTCCCGGCCTACCTGTCCCTGTTCGTACTTGGAGAGACTCCCCGGTCGCCGGTGGCTTCCGTGGGCCGGGCGCTGCGCGCCACGACCGCGCTGACCCTCGGCTTCGCCGGCGTGTTCGTAGCCTTCGGGCTGGCAATCGCCCCCGTGGCCGCGTCGGTCCAGTCCTACCTGCCCGCGTTCACCGTCATCCTCGGGTTGCTGCTGGCCCTGGCGGGCCTGTGGCTACTGGGGGGTCGACGACTGCCCAGCCTCCCGGCTCCGCGCCGCCGCAAGGCCGCGGCCGGGTCACCGGTGGTGGCCAGCTGGCCAGCGATGACGGGATTCGGCGCCTCCTATGCGGTGGCCTCGCTGGGCTGCACAATCGGCCCGTTCCTGGCCGTCGTAGTCACCAGCTTCCGGTCCGGGTCCCCGGCCGCCGGAGTCGTCCTGTTCGCGGCGTACGCCGCCGGGATGGGGCTGACCGTCGGGGTGGCCGCGGTCGCCGTCGCGCTGGCGCGTCGGGGTCTTCTGACCTCAATGCGTCGCGCCGGGAGCGTGGTGCCCCGGCTGGGCGGACTCGTGCTCGCCGTCGCCGGCGCCTACGTGGCCTGGTACGGCGCCTGGGAGCTGCGAGTCCTGCACGGCGGCGCCGGCAGGGATCCTGTGGTCTCGGCCGCCGCCCGTGTCCAGGAGTGGCTGGCCACTCGCACCGAGGCGATCGGCCTGACCGGCCTGGCCCTCGTCTTGGCCGTCCTCGTAGCGGTGGCTCTCGTTCCACGTCGCCGGCGCCTCAACCAACCCGGTGCCGCCGCGTCATCTGTCCCCGACGACCCTGTGCCCAATGAGTCCGGACCCCGACCCCTGTCAACCGCACCTGCGCACAAGGAGCAGCAATGAGAATGCAGGCCATCCTCAATGGCGTGGTGATTGCGGGGAGCGACGACACCATCGTCGTGGACGGCAACCACTACTCCCCCGTGGAGTCCGAACGACAGATCAGCCGATGACCGCCGCCCAGGACACCGAAGTCGAAGCGACAACCGGCCAGCGTCCGGTGACCATGTACTGGCGACCCGGCTGCGGGTTCTGCCACATCCTGCGCCGCGAGCTGGACCGTGCGGGCATCGAACGTACCGAGATCAATATCTGGCAGGACCCGGCCGCCGCTGCGGTGGTCCGCGGTCACGCGCGCGGGAACGAGACCGTGCCGACCGTGACCGTCGGGAACCTGGCGATGGTCAACCCCACCGCCACAGAGGTCATCACCGCGCTCGAGTCGCGGCGAGACCCCGCCGTCGACGCCCGCCGACATGGCCGGGGAGACGCGGACGCATCGCCGTGGTTGGGAGTGCTGTGGTCGGTCGCGCTATGCGCGGCCTGGGCTGGCCTCGCCCTAGCGAACCCCACCACCACGTACCACCTGGCCCCGATCATCGCGCTGCTGGCATGGCCGCTTTTCGCCCGCACCGGCAGCCACCGAGCGAGCTGGCGTCCGGGCCTTCTGTCCGCCTCGGGCGCAACCGCGCTGGTGGCGGTGACGACGGGCCTGCTGCTCAGCCGCGACGCGCTTGCCGGCCCTGGCCTCATCGGACCCAACGCCGGCGCCGAGACGGCCGTGCTGACGATGGCGGCCGCGGTCATCGCCGTCGCCCTGGCCCGGCCCGGCAGCCGCACCGCCCACTCAGCCGCACGTGCTCCGGGCCAGGTCGACGACGGCCGTGAGGTCACGGTGATCGGTTCGGGCGGGGGTTGCACCACCGGATCCGCCGGCGGCGAGGGTGACCAGTGTGTCTGGACACCCCCATCGCCGAACCGATGACAGCAACCCGGCTGCGGCTGGCTCAGGCCAGCCGCGCAACCTGGCCGAGTACCTCGTCCAGCGGCGGGTAGTGGCCGATCCGGGTGCCGATGTGACGCCAAGGCACCATGTGCCGACGTTCTGACGCCACCGAACCGGCGCTGCGCCGCGCCGTGTCACCGCCGACGCAGCCAGCGTGTTGACCCCCCACTCCGCTCCGCTGCCTCGAGCTCTATCCGCATTGCTGAACCGCCCGAAGGTCGCACGGTGTGGCGTTCACCACCGAGGATCCACGCTTCGGCGGACTCACGCTCGGATCGCAAGGCGGTTGCTCCGACCGAGATCCGTCCAGTGGCCCTCACGACATCGGACCGAAACGACTCGCTCGAGTGGGACATCACAACCCGAGACGAGCTCCGGAGCGCAGAGGGCGCTTGGCGAGCGTGGAGCCTTTGTTCAGAGTGTCACTCAGGTGACAGTTGCGAATGCAGGCGGGGTCGTCGCGTCGTTGAGCGATTCGTCCGCACAAGACCCGAGCCTGCAGGAGGACCCCTATGCCCCGCATCCCCGTCCACACGATCGACAGCGCGCCCGAGAACAGCCGGGACCAGCTGAAGGCGCTGGAGGCGAAGTTCGGGAAGCTGCTGAACATTCACGGCGAGATGGCGCACTCGCCGGTGCTGCTTCAGTCCTACGTCGCGCTGCAGTCGGTCATCGCTGACTACGGGTCTTTCGACGCCCAGACCCAAGAGGCGATCGCGCTGGCGGTCGCTAACGTCGATGACTGCTCCTACTGCCAGGCGGCCCACACCGGCGGCGGCAAAGCAGCCGGGCTGTCCGACGACGAGATGGTGGCGATCCGTCGCGACGCCGTGGAGTTCGACGTCAAGCTCACCGCGCTGCTCTCGCTCGCTCGCGAGTACACCCGAGACGTCGGCAACGTCTCTGACGCAACCTGGGAGGCAGCGCTCGACGCCGGCTGGACCGACGAGCAGCTCACCGAGCTGTCCGTGCACATCACGCTGAACCTGTTGACGAACTACTTCAACCACTTCGTGCAGACCGAGCTCGACATCCCGGCTGCACCGGAGATCTGAGGTCATTCTCGGGCCTGCCGCGCGCCGTCTGAGCGCGGCAGGCCCGGCCTTGTTTCCACCAGATCAGGCGATCAGCCGACGAGCTCGTCGGCCAGTTCCGTCAGCGACCCGACCTGAAGGTCGGGAGCCCTGAAGTAGTCCGGGTAGGGACCAACGGTTCGGTTGATCCACGCGGTGGCGAGTCCCGCGCGTGCGGCGCCGTCGATGTCCCAGGGGTGGACGGCGACCAGCATGGCATCCATGGGATCCACTCCGCATTGCTCGAGCGCATAGGCGTACGCGCCCGCAGCGGGCTTCCACGTGCCGGCTTGCTCGACCGAGAGGAGGGCCTCGAAGTGGTCGCGGATGCCGGCCCGATCAAACAGTTCGTCGGCCACTGACGCAGCACCGTTGCTCAGTGTGACCAGCCGGATTCCCAGGGCGCTCAGGGCGCGGATTCCGTCCGGGACATCGGCATGCACGCCGAGGCCGGCGAAACCGGCCATGATGTGTTCGACCGCTTCTTCGGCTGCCGCGATTCAGCGAGAGCCCGTGCAGGCTTGTTCGGAGGGCCTCGGCCGCGAGCGGCGCGAACGGCTCGCTGGCGTTCACGGCGGTCAGGGCGAAGCCGTCTCGCAGAAGCCCAGCGAACCACGTCTTGGCCAGATGTGCGGGTGCCCCGACGTCCTCGAATCGCTGACCCATGGGCGACATGTCCGAGAGCGTCTCGTTGACGTCGAAGACCAGGAGAGTCGGGCGGCGGGGGCCGTCGGGACTCACCGGATGGTCTGTGCTGGCAATGGGATGGTCGGCGCTTTGGTTCGTCATCATTTCACCGTAGCCACGGACTCGCTGCCGATCACGTGTCGGCTGGACCCGCCTCGAGGATCGTTTCCAACCGGACCAAGTGCACCGTGACCGATCGGATCAGTTCACCCAGTGGTTGGGCCCGTTGCTCGGGCGAGGGCGTAGGCGGCGTTGACGAGCCCGATGTGGGTGAATGCCTGTGGGAAGTTGCCGAGCAGCTCACCGGTGGTGGTGTCGATCTCTTCGGCGAGCAGGCCGACGTCGTTGGCGAAGCCGATGAGGCGTTCGAAGAGCGTGCGTGCCCGGTCCAGTTCGCCGATCTCGGCCAGGCATTGGACGAGCCAGAACGAGCAGATGGCGAAGGTTCCTTCGCCGCCTTCGAGGCCGTCGGGGGCGAGGTAGCGGTAGACGAAGCCTCGGGCGTCGCTCAATCGGGTGGCGATGGCCTCGACGGTCGCGCGCATGCGCGGGTCGGTGGCGGGCAGGAACCCGGTCAGCTGGAGCATCAGGTTTGATGCGTCGAGCTCGTCGGAGCCGAATGACTGGGTGAATGCGCCGGCTCGCTCGCTCCAGGCCTCGGCTTCGATGGCGTCTCGGATCTGGTCGCGGGTGGCGACCCAGGCTGGGACTCGGTCCGCGGCGTTGAGCATGTCAGCCAGGGCGATGGCTCGGTCGAGCGCTACCCAGCACATCAGCTTGGAGTAGACGAAGTGGCGTGGTGCGCCGCGGATCTCCCAGATCCCCTGGTCCGGGTCGGTCCACCTTGTGGCGGCGGTGTCGGCGACGTCGACCAGGAACTGCGCGGTGACGGGGTCGAAGCGGCCGACCTGATCGGCCAGTAGCGCGGCGGCGCTGAGCAGTTCTCCGTAGACGTCGATCTGGATCTGGTCCCAGGCTCCGTTGCCGATGCGCACCGGCGTGCTGCCTCGGTGACCGGCGAGGTGTGCCAGTTCGTGTTCGGGGACCAGTCGTTCACCACCGACGCCGTAGAGGATCTGCAGGTCCTTGCCTGCCAGGACTCGGCCGCCGGCCGCTGTCGCGATGAAGGTGAAGAACTCGGCGGCTTCGTGCGGACAGGCGGCGACCCACAACGCCTCGAGGGTCAGGCTGGCGTCGCGTACCCAGCAGAACCGGTAGTCCCAGTTGCGTTCGCCGCCGATGCGCTCCGGCAGTGAGGTGGTCGGCGCGGCAACCACTGCACCCGAGGGGGCGTAGGTAAGGGCTTGGAGGACCCGGCCGCTGTGCCGGATCAGTTCGGCGTACGGACCGTCATAGGTCTGGTGCAGGGCAGACCAGGACCGCCAGGCGGAGATCGTGGCATCCAGCATGGTGGCCATCTGCGGTCCGGTCAGCAGGGCAGGCTGTGCGCCCCACGGTGCGGCGACCCGCAGGGCAAGGTGCAGCACCTGTCCGGCTTCGACGCGGACCGTGGCGCGAGCGTCACTGCCGAACACGGACAGCGGGATCTCGCTGGAGACTGCGTAGGTGTAGGGCCCGCCGCGGGTGCGCACACCGCCGGGTTCGGCCACCAGCACCGGTGCGGTCAGGCCGTATCCCGCGCGCGGTGCGAGGTCCACGCTCACCTCGACGGCACCGGTGAGGCCCTCGATGCGGCGCACGATGACGTGCGGTGAGCTGTGCCCGATGCGATGTTCGCCCTCGTTCGGGCCGAACGCCAACGCGTCGGTCAGGGCCACCGTCCCGGCATCGGTGTGGAACTCGGTGCGCAGCACCATGCTCTCCGGCAGGTACCAGCGCTGGACCTGCGCGGGCGCGTCCGGTCCGATCCGCCAGTGGCCGGCGTCTGGGTCGAGGATCCGGGCGAACAGCGCCGGAGCGTCGAACCGCGGCAGGCAGGCCCAGTCGATCGACCCGTCGCGACCAACCAGTGCCGAGCCCTGGCAGTCCGACAGCAGCGCATAGTCACTGATCGGGCCCGTCACGGCGTCATTGTCTCGTCAAGGCGGCCGAGGGCGAGGAAGAGCGTCGAGAAGCCGCTGAGTGCCAGCACGAACCTCTGGCCCTCGTCGATGTCGCTCACGTCATCATCGAGAGCTGGAGCGCAGCCTTCTCGACGACGTCGAGGTCGGGGTAGTCGCCGATCCGTGTGCCGATGTGCTGCCAGCAGACGTTGCCGTAGCGGTCCAGGATGACCACGCCGGGCGCCTGGACCGTGTCCCGGGTGATCTTCTGCGGCCGGAAGCCGTGGCGTAAGGACCGTGCGTATGCGGCAGCGCCCTTCGGGTTCAGCATCCGCATGCCCAGGGGCTTGGCGGCGCCGACCGCATCACGGAATCCCTGCCCGGGGTCGAGGTAGAGCGGCATCGTGATGCCGCGCTCGTCGCGCAGCCACTGTGCCTGGTAGTCGGCCGAACCGCCGATTGCGGTCACCGCGATGTCGTGCTCACCCAGATGTGGTGCGGCGTCGCTGAGGCCGGTGAGCCACTCCTGGCACGGGAGGCATCCGAAGTAGCGCACCAGCTGGACGACGGTGAGGCGGTGGTCGAGGACGGCGGACAGCGTCGTCGGTTCGCCGTCCGGGGTGAGCAGCGCGAGGTCCGTCGGGACGGTCTTGATGTCGGTCGGCACAGTGGTGGTCTCCCGGTCGTGAGCTGGTGGGTCAGAGCCGGCTGTCGGCGGCTTCGGGCCCGGTGGCGGTCGAGGTTCCAGAGACCGGCTCGACCTGGATGCCCTGCCAGAACGCAACCCGGCCCTTGATCCGGCGGGCGAGGAAGGTCGGGTGTGGGTAGTACCAGGCGGCATTGCGGTTGGTAACGCCGTCGACCGTGATCGAGTAGTAGGACGCGAGGCCCTTCCAGGGGCAGAGGGTGTGCATCCGGGTCGGCTCGACGTACTTCATCCGTAGCGAGTCGGCGGGGAAGTAGCGGTTGCCTTCCACGACGACGGTGTCGGCGCTCTGCGCCAGTACGACGCCTTGCCAGACGGCCTGGTATTCCATGGAATCTCCTCGGTTGCGATCTTCATCGACCGTATGGCTTCGGTCGGAGCAGAACCGTGAGCGCGCTTACGTTCGGCGGTCGGCACAGTCCTCGGAGCGGTTGGTCAGGATACTCAGGCGAACGTGCCGAGCCAGGTGGTCAGGGCGTAGAGGGCGGCGTAGGTGAGGACGGCGACGCCGAGACTCATCGTCAGCTTCGGCCACACCCGGCGCGCACCGGCGAGCGAGCATTGGTTGCGCCGTTTGAGCGACCACGCGATCAGGCCACCCAGGACGAGCAGACCGGCGAGCCGGAAGAACCAGGCATAGCCGTCGTAGAGGGCGTTGGCCCACGCGTACGCCGTACCGGCACCGACCACACCAACCATGGCGAGCACGGTGGGTCCGACGCAGCACAGGATGCCGGTCAGACCGGCCAGCATGCCGATGCGCACCGACGGGAGCTGCGAGGCGGGCTCCGATGAGGAGTCGAGGCTGTCGCGCTCGCCAGCCTGCGAGGAGCTGGTGGAGGTGCTCATGGTGACAGTCTCTGCGGGATCGCGGCGCGGTTGTGTAAGCACGGACACGTAGGGAGCACGTCGTCGTGGTGCGGCTCTCATGCCCCGTCCACCTCAAGCACGGTGGTCGCGACACGGAGCTGTCCGGTCAGGGTGCGGTGCACCGGGCACCGGTCGGCGATCTGGGTCAACCGATCGCGCTGCTCCTCGTCGAGGGCGCCGCTGAGCCGAACCTCCCGGTCGATGTGCTCCATGGCGCAGGGCTGGCCGTTCGGGTCGGAGCAGTCCTCCGAGTGGCTGCGCCGGTGGCTCAGCCGCACGGACACGTGCTCCAGCGGATATCCCTTGCGGTCGGCGTACATCCGGATGGTCATGGCGGTGCAGGCTCCGAGGGCCGAGAGCAGCAGGTCGTAGGGGGTCGGCCCGGTGTCGTCGCCCACCCCCGCGGGCTCGTCGGGGGTCCAGACGTGTCGCCCGGCCTGGATGCTCTGGGCGAGCCGGCCGCGGCCGGACTCCTCGACCACGACGGTGCCCCCGGGCGCGGGCGGAGCTGTCGGCGTGAGGAGGTCGGGGAGGTAGCGCGCCGACCAGGCGGCGAGGACGTCGGCGGCGTACTCGGCGTCGGCGCGGCGGGTCAGGAGGTGGTCGGCGCCGTCGAGGGTGACGAAGCTCTTGGGGTGACGGGCGGCGTCGTAGATGCGGCGGGCGTTGTCGATGCCGACCTGTTCGTCGGTGGGTGAGTGCAGCACCAGCAGCGCCCGGTCCAGGTTCTTCAGGGTCGCGTCGAGGTGGTGGGTGTCGGCGTCCCGGAGCAGTTGGGCCCCGACGGTGAAGGTGCGCCCGGCGAGGGTCACCTCGGCGCGGCCGTTCTGGCGCAGGCGGTCCTGGGCCTCCTCGGGGAACAGATGCCGGATGTGGCCAGGGTCGAAGGGGGCACCGATGGTGGCGACCGCGGTCACGCTGGGCAGCCGGGTGGCCGCGGCGAGCACCGCCGCGCCACCGAGGCTGTGTCCGATCAACAGTCGCGGGGGTTGATGGGTCGAGCCCAGCGCGGCGGCGGCCGCCACCAGGTCCTCGACGTTGGAGGTGAAGCTGGTGTTGGCGAAGTCGCCGTCGCTGGAGCCCAGGCCGGTGAAGTCGAAACGGAGGACCCCGAAGCCTCTTTCGACGAGGCGTCGGCTGATCCGCGAGGCCGCCACGACGTCCTTGGAGCAGGTGAAGCAGTGGGCGAAAGCGCGTAGGCACGGGGCCGGTCCTCGGGGAGGTCCAGCCGGCCGACCAGCTGGTCGCCGCAGGAACCGGTGAAGGTGAACCGCTCGGTCCTGCTCACCGCCGCAGTACCTCCTCGAGCTGGCGGACCGACGGCGCACCCTCCAGGCCTTGTTCGGTGGCGTAGAGCCGGCAGGCCACGGTGGTGCCGTCGGCGACGGGGAACGGGTCCGTCCCGTCGATGAGGATCGTCGGCGACCCGTGAAAGCCCTCGACCGTGGCGGCGTGACTGGACAGGACCCGGACCTGGGGGCCGTCGATGATCACGCCGGCGCCGAGGTTGCGGGCTGCGTGGGTGACCCGGTCGAGGGCGAGGTCACGGTTGGGACAGTCATCCAGCACCATGATGGTGATGTCGCGGTGGGCGGACATCGGGTCACCGTCCTCGCGCGAACAGCCGGCGCAGGGTGCCGCCGGTTGCCTGCTCGCCCGGGTCGGCAGGGTCCGTGTCGGTGACGCGGACGCCGCCCCAGAAGGCGAGGTGTCCCTTGATGTCGCGGGCGGCCGGCTTGGGGCTCTGGTACTGCCAGGCCGCGGCGCGGTTGGTCTTGCCGTCGACGGTGATGTCGTAGTAGCTGGCCGCGCCCTTCCAGGGGCAGGTGGTCTGCCGATTGTTGGGTGACAGCAGGTCCCAGTCGATCGAGTCGGGCGGGAAGTAGTGGTTGCCCTCGACGACCACGGTGTCCTCGCTCTGGGCGATCACCGTGCCGTTCCAGGTGGCGTAGGTCATGGCTGGGTTCTCCTTGATGTCGATGCGGTCGCGGGTTGGTGGCTCTTGGTGTTCTCCTGGAGAACGTCTGGCACTGCGCGCGGCGGCCCGGACTGTCTGCGTGCTGACACATCCCGGTGGTGCGGATGGTCGCCGAAGAGCGGGGCCGACGACGGCGTCCCCGGCTGCGAGAGCCAGGCACGGGTGTGCTCGTAGGCGCGGTTGATCAGGTCTTCCGCCTGGCTGAAGTCGGTCGGGGCGATGGCGATCGGGCACAACGGCGGCACCACTCGCAGGTCGACCCTGTTGGCGTAGTGCTCGACGTCCAGGCTGAGGCGTTGGTGGATCACGAGCGTCGCCGCGTGCAGGGCGAGCCCCAGTGCCGAGCCCGGTGGCGTCTCCAGCGCGCAGGAGTAGCCGGTGGCAAGGACCCACACGATGTCGGCGCCGAGGTCGACGGCGTGCGAGATCGGGGTGTTGTTGACGACCCCGCCGTCGATGTGGGCGCGTCCGTCGATGGTGACCGGCGGCAGCACCCCGGGGATGGCGGCGGAGGCGAGGATCGCCTCTGCCGCGGCGCCATGGGAGAGCAGTACCCCCGAGCCGGTGAGCAGGTCGGTGGCCACGACGTGGAACGGCACGGGGGCGTCCTGCAGGTTCTCGAAGCGCAGGTGTTGGGCCAGCAGTCGGCGCAGCCCGCTGTTGGCGACCAGATGGTCGCTGCGGCCGGCGAAGCCGAGCAGCCCGCGTAGCGGGTGGGCGGGGAACACGTCGGATCGGCGCAGTGTCCGCCAGACTGTCGCCAGCTCGTGCAGGGGTGCGTCTGCAGCGACCCAGGCGCCGTTGAGGGCTCCCACCGAGGCGCCGATGACCAGGTTGGGTCGTTCCCCGGCTCCCGCCAGAGCGGTCAGCATGCCGACCTGGGTCGCTCCGAGGTTGGCGCCGCCGGAGAGCACGAACGCGGTGGTCATTGCTCAGTCCCGGTCGAGGTCGCGCAAGGCGTCCTCGATGCCGCGGTGGAAGGTCGGGTAGGCGTAGATCATCGAGCGCAGCTGTGCGACGGGCACCTGTGCGTGAACGGCGACCGCCAGGGCGCCGAGCACGTCACCGCCGTGCGGACCGACGGAGGTGGCGCCGACGAGGACTCCTCGGTCGGCGTCCTCGACGAGCTTGATGAGTCCTTCGTTTCCGACCTTGTGGATCCAGCCGCGGGCCGAGGATGGCACCTGGCTGGACCCGGCCCTGACGGCGAGGCCGGCGGCACGGGCCTGGTCCTCGGTCAGTCCGACGGACCCGACCTCGGGGTCGGCGAAGGTGACCCGCGGAACCGCGTGGTAGCTGGCAGCGGGCCCTCCCTGGCCGAGGATGTCGCGCACCACGATGTCGGCCTGGTACATCGCGACATGGGTGAACGCGCCATGCCCGGTGAGGTCACCGACGGCCCACAGGCCCTCCGCGACCCGAAGGCGGTCGTCGGTCTCCACCGCACTCGCGGCGGTCGGCACGCTGTAGGCGTCCACCCCCAGATCGGCCAGCATCGCCCGCCGACCGGTCGCCACCAGGACGTGCTCGGCGACCACCGTGCCGCCGGCACCGACAGCGACGGTGAACCCCGTGCCGTCGTGGTCCACCCGCTCGACCGAGGTTCCGGTGCGGACGTCAATCCCCTCCCCGCCGAGCACCTCAGCCAGCAGCCGGCCTGCCTCCGGCTCCTCGCCGGGCAGCAACCGATCGGCTGCCTCGACGATCGTCACGGCCGTGCCGAAGCGGGAGAACACCTGGGCGAACTCCACGCCGATCGCCCCGCCGCCGATCACCACCAGTGACGCCGGCGGCTGCTCGACCTGAACAGCGTCGCGGTTGGTCCAGTAGGGCACGTCGGGGAGGCCGGGGATCGGCGGGACGGATGGCACGGTCCCGGTGGCCAGGACGATGCCACGCCGCGCGGTGAACACCCGGTCCCCCACCGTGACCTCGCCGCGACCGGTGACCCTCGCCCGACCGCGGAGGAACGTTCCGCCCTTGCCGACGAACCGGTCCACCGCGACCTGGTCGTCCCAGGTGTCGGTCGCCTCCGCGCGGATCCGGGTGGCGACCAGGCTCCAGTCGGCATCTATGTTCGCCCGTCCCGCGAGCGTCTCGGCGCGGCGTACGTCGGCGACCAGCCCGGCCGCGCGCACCATCATCTTGGTCGGCACGCATCCCCAGTAGGGGCATTCGCCGCCGACGAGCCCGGCCTCCACACCCACCACACTCAGGCCTGCCTCGGCGAGCCGGCCGGCCACCTCCTCACCGCCCACCCCGAGTCCGATGACCACCACGTCGACCTGCTCGGCCATGTCCCTGCTCCTTCTCGTCCGTGTCGCCCGCGTCGGGCTCTTGGTTCCGCACCCGGGTCGGGTGGGGTGCTGGAGGAAACCGTCGTGATGGACCGGCGCGTCCGTAGAGTGTCAGCGTGGTGACACAGTTCCTGCCGGGGCGAGGTCCCGACCCCGCCGCGGTCCGCGGCGCCGCGTGGGTTGCTCGCTGCGTGGGCCGCGGTGACACCGTTCCGCTGGGGCCGGAGGACGTCGCCGCGCTGGCGGGGTCGCTGCAGGCACGGTCGCTGCAGGCGGGCCAGGTGTTGTTCGCGGCCGGAACCGGACCAGCGGGCGTCTGGCTGGTGAGGTCCGGGCGAGTGGAGCTCTCGGTCGGGTCCGGTCGGCGACGCGCGGTGCTGGCAGTGCTCGGCGAGGGTGATGTCGACGGCGACATCCCACTTCTGCTGCGGATGCCTCCGCCCTACACCGCACGGGCCGTCGAGCGAGTCGAGTGCCTCTACCTGTCCTCCGAGGAGTTCGACCGGCTGATCACTGCTCGCGGCCAGCTCGCCCGGCGCTGGCTGACCAGCGTCGCGGCACGCCTGGCGTCCAGTCAAAGTCGCCTGGTCGGACTCCTGGGTGCCACCTTGACGGCCCAGACCGCCCGGCTGCTGCTCGACGAGGCCGACCGGGACGGCCGCATCGCGCTGTCGCAGGCCACGATCGCGGCCATGCTCGGGGCACGGCGACCGAGTGTGAACAAGGTGCTCGGGGAACTCGCGCACGCCGGCCTGATCGAGGTGTCCTACCGCAGCATCCGGGTCCTCGACCGCAACCGCCTCGGCACGATGACCTGAACCGGGCGGCTGCCTCCAGACCGCGTTCACCGGCGCACCCGGCTGCGCGAGAGCACACCGAGGCTGGAGACGACGAAGGGGATCAGGTAGTTCGCGGCGATCCGGACCCCCGTGCCGGTGTCGAGCTCGCCACCGAGAATGCGCCCGCCGAGGTTGACCGCGGTCAACAACGTGCCCACGACCAGGGCGATCCGGGCAGCGGTGGCGAAGGTGGCGCCGGTCGCGATCAGTCGACCGGCCTGCCACCAGGTGCGCCAGGCAAGGTCCGACGCCGACGGGGACGCGCCGACCGCAGGCTCATCGGCTCGTCGAAGCCTCACCACCGGACCATGGGCGAACAGGACGGGGACCTCCAGGCCGAGCTCGGCGTACAGGCGCCTCGGAACCGAGATGTCCGCCAGGTACAGCTCACCGGTCTCGGGCGCGGCGAGGAGCCCGTGCTTGGGCAGCGCGAGCGTCATCGTCGCCGTCGCGTGAACCGCACCGGGGTCGGCACGGCCAGTGTCCAGGTCCAGCCCGGAAGGTGCGTCGAGGGCCAGCACGGGTACGGCGAGCCCGTTCGCCCAGGCGGCGAGCTCCGCGACCCGGCCCCGGAGCGGGCCGGTGAGTCCGTAGCCGACGAGGGCGTCGACGACTAGGTCACTGGATCCGGGGGCCTCGGTGCGGGTGACGCCGCACGCGGTCGCCGCCTGCAGCTGGGCCAGCAGCAACGACCCCGGCGCGACCGACCCGGCCACGACGACCTCGACCCGCACGCCCCAATTCGCCAGATGGCGGGCCGCGACAAGGCCCCCGCCGCCGTTGTTGCCGGCCCCGACCAGGACCGTCACCGAGCCGGGCGCGAAGCGAGCCTGGGCGAGCTCGGCCAGACTCCGGCCGGCGTTCTCCATCATCTGCGCCAGACCGATGCCGAACCTGCCGATCATCAGCTCATCGACGCGGCGCATCTGCGTGACACTGATCGCGGGCACCCGGTCGGCCTGCAGCCACCAGAAGGGTTCGCTCGCGCCGATGCCGATGGTCACGGTCTGAAGACTGCAGGTGAGTCGGCCGGCGAACTGTAAGCGCGCACACCGAACCCCGGACCGGTCCCGACCTAGCGTGGACGCCATGACGATCTCCGAGACCGGCCAGCAGCCCCGCGAACGCGACGAGGTGTTCCTCGAGCTCACGCGGTCGATCTGCCCGGTCTGCAAACGCACCGTGGACGCTGAGGTCAACGCCAGGGAGAACCAGGTGTTCCTGCGCAAACGTTGCCCTGAGCACGGCGAGTTCGAGGCCCGTGTGTACGGCGACGCCGAGATGTATGTCGACATCCAACGTTTCAACAAGCCGGGCACCCGGCCGCTGCGCACCCAGACCGAGGTCAAGGACGGGTGCCCTTCGGACTGCGGTCTGTGCCCGGGAGCACAAGCAACACGCGTGCCTGGGGATCATCGAGGTGAACACGGGCTGCAACCTGGACTGCCCGATCTGCTTCGCCGACTCCGGAAGCCCGCGCGCCAATGGCCCCGACGGGTACTCGATCACCCTCGAGCAGTGCGCCGCCATGCTGGATGTGTTCGTCGCTGCCGAGGGTGAGCCGGAGGTGGTGATGCTCTCGGGTGGCGAGCCCACCATCCATCCCGACATCTTGGCGATGATCGACCTGGCCCAGCAGCGACCGATCAACGCCGTCAACCTGAACACCAACGGCATCCGGCTGGCCTCCGACAAGCGGTTCGTGAGCGAGCTGGGCCGCCGCAACCGGCCCGGCCGGCCGGTCAACATCTACCTGCAGTTCGACGGCCTGGAAGCCGAGACGCATCTGGCCGTCCGTGGCCGCGACTTGCGCGAGACCAAGCAGAAGGCGCTGGACAACTGTGCCGAGGCCGGCCTGACGGTCACCCTGGTGGCGGCCATCGAGAAGGACCTCAACGAGCACGAGATCGGACCCATCGTCCGATACGGGCTGGCCCATCCCGCGGTGCGCTCGATCGCCTTCCAGCCGGTCACCCACTCGGGACGCCACGTCGCGTTCGACCCGCTGACCCGGTTGACCAACTCCGACGTGCTGCACGCCATCGCCGACCAGCTCCCCCAGTGGTTCACGACCAAGGACTTCTTCCCGGTGCCGTGCTGTGCCCCGACCTGCCGGTCCATCACCTACCTGCTGACCCAGGGCCACCCCGACGACCCGGACTTCGGGCTGGTGCCGATCCCCCGGCTGCTCCAGGTCGAGGACTACCTCGACTACGTCGCCAACCGGGTGATCCCAGACCCCGGCATCCGTGAGGCGCTGGAGAAGCTGTGGAGCGCCTCGGCGTTCGTAGGAACCGAGACCAACGACGAGCAGCTCACCAAGCTCTCCACGGAGGTCGCCGAGGCGCTCGACTGCGCCGACGCGTGCGGCGTCAACCTGCCCGAAGCACTGGCCGGGATCACCGACAATGCGTTCATGATCGTGGTCCAGGACTTCCTCGACCCCTACACCCTCAACGTGCGCCAGCTGATGAAGTGCTGCGTGGAGGAGATCACCCCCGACGGCCGGCTGATCCCGTTCTGCGCCTACAACTCCGTCGGCTACCGCGAGCAGGTCCGCGCCGAGCAGTCCGGAGTACCGGTCGCCGATGTGGTGCCCAACGCACTCCCGCTGCAACCCCAGCTGACCACGACCCCCTACGGCAGCAAGCAGGCTCCCCAATGAGTGCGCACATGGACGCCCAGACTCTCAAGGCGTGCTGTGCCGCCGGCTACTCCTCCGACCTGGTCTCCCTGCTGCTCGGTGACAGCTACCACCCGGGCGGGCTCGCTCTGACTCGGCAGCTGTTCGACCGCGTTGGGCTCACCGCCGGGCAGCGCGTGGTCGACGTGGCCTCGGGGAGAGGCACCAGCGCCCTGCTCGCGGCCCGTGAGTACGGCGCCCGCGTCGACGGCGTCGACCTCTCCGCGGCCAACGTCGCTCTCGCCACCGGGGCCGCGGCATCCGCCGGCCTCACCGACCGGGTCGACTTCCACCTCGGCGACGCCGAGGACGTGCCGCTCCCCGACCGCTGCGCGGACGTGGTGCTCTGCGAGTGCGCGTTGTGCACCTTCCCGGACAAGCCGACCGCGATGGCGGAGATGGCCCGGCTCCTGGTCCCCGGGGGCAGGCTCGGGATCACCGACGTCGCCGCCGACCGCGACCGGCTCCCCGTCGAACTGACCGGGCTCACCGCCTGGATCGCCTGCGTCGCCGACGCCCGACCGCTGACCGAGTACGCCGACCTGGCCGCCGCCGCCGGGCTGCGGGTGCTGACCACGGAACCGCACACCGACGCGCTGAGTCGGATGATCGACCAGATCGAGGCCAGACTCGAGCTGCTCCGGATGACCGCCAGACCTCGCCTGGAGGCACTCGGCGTGGACTTCGCGAAGGCCAGCCCCGGTGCTCGGTGCCGCTCGCGACGCCGTACGGGACGGCGCGCTCGACTACGTGCTGCTCGTCGCGGAGAAGCCATGCGAGTGAGCCGCCTCCTCACCGGCAGCAGGCCTGCTCGTCGGGGCCGGCCGGCCGGCGCTGCCGGCTACGTCGGCCTGGTGACCGGTCGCCTCAGCCTCGACCTCGGGGTGGGTCGGCGAACCCGCCCCCTGGGTCCGCTGGTGGTCGACATCGCCGCACCCCGCGACGTCGTCTACGCGGCTGCGACCGCGCCGTACGCCGACGTCGGCCCCGGGCCATGGCCGAGAAGGTGCAGATCCTGGAGCGCGGCGACGGGATGGTCCTGGCCGCGCACCGCACCCCCGTCGGCGGCGGGCTGGTCGCGGTCACCGTCGAGACGGTCACCTTCAACCCGCCCGAACGCATCGGCTTCCGGCTGGTGCGCGGCCCCGTGCCGTACGTCGCGGAGACATTCGAGCTCGAGGAGAGCCCGCGAGCGGGACCAGGCTGACCTACACCGGCGAGCTCGGCACCGACCTCGGCGCGCTCGGTCAGCGGTGGGGCGATGTCGTCGCACGCAGCTGGGTCGCCACCGTGCGCCAGTCCCTGGAGACCATCCGCGTCGAGAGCGAACGCCGATCCGCAGGCAAGCCGACGCCGCGCCGATGAGTTGCGCCTCGTGCTGAGGCGCGGCCGCCGCGGCGGCGTCGGTTCGAGCCGCGAGGCCACCGACGACCTGCTTCACGACCTTGCCGCCGGAGGCTGGCGCCCGGCCGCGTGGGCGACACTTCCTCCTCGCGGCGGCCGAACGCTCAGTCGACCAGGCCCGCCTGCATCCACGCGCCCTGGCGGAGGTGACCGCGCTTCACGGCCTGCTCCTGGCCATGGCCCCGCCGTCGGGTCGGCGCTGGATCTCGAGCAGCTGGTTGCTGGCGAGCACGCACCTCGGCCTGCTCGAAGATCGCTCCCACCTCGGCCCCGCCGACCTCCTCACCCTGGCCCGCGGCAACCTCCCCGCCGTCGTCAGCGCACGGCACCCGTGGCTGGCAAGCCTCGCCATGGCCACCGACTTCGTCGACGGGAGGCTCGCCAGGCGCACCGACACGACCACGCCGTTCGGCGCCTACGCCGACGTCTTCGCTGACGCCGCCTTCTGGATCTGGTTCACCACCGACCCAAAGAACCGCCGCGACCTCAGAGCCGCAGCCGTCCTGACCTGGCTTCTGCCCGTCGGTGCGGTCACGGCAGTCAGCATCGGAAGGGGCCGAATGGTCGATGCTCCTCGTCCTCGCTGGGTCCGGCCCGCTGCCACCCTGCAGGTGCTTGTCGCCGTCCGCGCGCTGTGGCGAGCACAGCGGCGCGTTGTCTGACATACCGCGGGTTGTGTAAGCGCGCTCACCGACTGCGACGCGGCACCGCGGAAGCATTCAGCGTGTCAGTCACGAGATCGATCAACGGATCCGACCTCGTCCAGTACGAACAAGGAGATCCTCATGACCCGCACGACCACGCCCAGCAGTGTTGGGCACAGCAGTCTTGGTCGGGCTGTCCTCATCGGAGCCGTCGCCGGGGTGATCGCCTCGCTGGTGATGGCGATGTACGCGATGATGGCCGCCTACGCCAAGGACACGGGCTTCTTCACCCCGCTGTACCACATCGCCTCCCTGGTCACGAACGACGCGAACATGATGAAGTCGATGAAGGCCGACCAGATGAACGGCGACGCGTTCACCTTCCTGTTCGGTCCGGCCATCCTCGGCGCGATGATCCACATGATGACCGGCGCGATGTACGGCGCAGTGTTCGGCGTGATCGCCTCCCGGCTGCGTCTGGGTCTGGCCGCGCTCGCCGGCGTCGGGATGGTCTACGGCTTCCTCGTCTTCGCGATGAGCGCCTACATCGGCCTGCCGCTGGCAGCCGCGATCTTCAACAGCGGCGACCCGATCAAGAACATGGCCGAGATGGCCGGCTGGGGCACCTTCATCATCGAGCACCTGATGTACGGCGTCGCGCTCGGCGCACTCACCGGCCGTCGGACTCGCCCGGTCGCTCGACCCGCCTGCCTGCCGGGGCCGTCGCTGCCCAGCACTGAGCCCACCTCTGCGGGCGGGTCGGGTGGCAATCCCCAGCCGTCCGACCCGCCAACACCGCCACCAGCGCCGCATTTCGAGAAGGCTGAGACGATGGGACCCGAACCGCACAGCTGCCTGACCATCACCGACCCCGAGGATCTCGCCGGTGGCGCCCGTCCCTGGTCGCCGGGACGCAGAGAGGAAGACGTGGACATCGAGCGCGCCCGATCTGCCCCGGACAAGCTCTGGTGCATGTCCGAGGTCGACATCTTCTGCGACCTCGACGACGCCGAGATGGACGCGATGGCGCAAGCAGCGCCGATGAAGACCTACGCCTCCGGGGACCTCGTCTACACCCCACACCAGCCGCTGGAGACCCTCTTCATCCTCAAGAAGGGCCGGATCCGGATCTTCCGCGTCTCCCCCGACGGACGCGCCCTGACCACCGCGATCATCGAGCCCGGCACGATCTTCGGTGAGATGGTCATCGTCGGCCAACAGATGCACGACAGCTTCGCCGAGGCCCTCGACGACGTCGTCGTCTGCGTGATGACCAAGGGCGACGTACGCCGACTCCTCCTCGGCGACCCCCGGATCTCGGCACGGATCTCCGAGACCCTGGGCCGTCGCATCGGCGAGCTCGAGCAGAAGTTCTCCGACGCCGTCTTCAAGTCCGTGCCCGAGCGGATCGCCGGCGCCCTGGTCACCCTCGCCGCCGCCTCCTCCGGGAGGCCCATCGGTCGGGGGGTCCAGGTCAAGCTCACCCACGAGCAGCTCGCCGCCCTGGCCGCAACCTCGCGCGAGACGACCACCAAGATCCTCGGCGAGCTCGCCGACCAGGGGCTGATCACCCTGGGCCGCGGCCGGATCATCGTGCTCGACCAGGAGCGCCTGCGGCAGCTCGGTGGCTGAAACACCACAGGTCCGCAGTCAGAGGTTTCCCAGGTCGAGCCTGACGCTTCTGCTGCGGCTCGTTCGGCGGCGGTGGCGCGGGTGTAGCGGATGAGCATGTCGGTACGGGTCCAGCCGGCCATGGCCATCAGTCCGGACTCGGATCCGCCGGCGGCGAGCCAGCGGTGGGCTGCGGTGTGGCGGAGCTTGTGCGGGTGGAAGCCGTGGATGCCGGCGAGGGTGGCGCGTCGGCGCAGCGCCTTGCCGAGGCCGTCGTACCCGAACCGGGTGCCACGGGTACCCAGCCACAGGGTTCGGATCGTCAGCGGCTGGGTGCTGCTGTCGCAGGTCGAGGTAGTCGCGGATCGCCGCGGTCGTGGCGGGGCCGACGGGGATGATCCTGCTTCGGCCGCCTTTGCCGAACCGGACGGTGATCCTGCCGCGGGTCAGGTCGAGGTCGTCGGTTCGTAGTGCGATGAGCTCGCCGGCGCGGATGCCGGTCTCCATCATCAGCCGGATGATGGCTTCGTCTCGTCGGTGATGGAACGGCTCGTCGATCCGGAAGGTGGGGTTCGTGCAGGTCCCGATCAGGGCGCGGAGCTCGTCGTCGGTCAGCGGCGTGACCACGGCTTGGCGCTGCACGGGTCCCTTGACTCCGACGAACGGGTCTTCGGGGAGCCTGCTCGTGGCGATGAGCCAGGCTGCGAGACGTCGCACCGCCAGGTGTCGGGTCCGCACCGTTCCGGGGGCGCTGCCTGTATCGAGGAGGTGCGCCATCCAGGTCTGCAGCGACGTCCTGAGGATGGGCGCGGGGTCAGTGGTCTGACACCAGCCCAGGTAGCGTCGGGAGCCGTCGGTGTAGACGCCGATCGTGCCTGGGGCCTTGCCCTCGGCACGCATGGCGAGCTGCCACTCGGGGATCAGCTCGGACAGCGCGGCAGCGGTCAGCTCGGCGGTCAGATCCGACAGGTGGTCGTCGAACGAGCGTGCTGGCGGACCTGCGGTCGAGCCGGTGAACTGGATACGCGCCTGCTGCATGGGAGATGTGGACATGGCTGAACGCGACCAGCGATGCCCGGACGCGTCAGCCCGCGGGCAGTGGTCGTGTCGATCGGGCCAGGGTCCAAATATGCAGAGTCCAGGTATCCCGGCCCTAAGTGGACACTCGATCAAGTCTCTAAATGCTTTCAGGCTCGGAATCCGTAGATTCCGAGCCTGAAATTCGTAGCGGGGGCAGAATTTGAACCTGCGACCTCTGAACCTCCGGCGCGTGTGCCTTCCCGCTCTGGATTCTTTGCCCCGTCTTGACGATGTGTGCCCTGACCTGCGCAGACCCGGGCAATACGACGGGCCCAGTCCCCGTGAGCCTTGATGCCGTCTGCTTCGATTAGACGGCTTGCGCTGACGTTTTCGGGGCATGAACGCGTCACGACTCAAATCGCAATCGAGTCCTCGGGACGAGGCCCACGTTGAGTCGGACGGGGTCTAATGCGCGCTCCGAGAAGCCGAGGCACGCCACGTCGCAGCCGTCGTGCCCGCAGGCGTCGGCAGGCGTCCAACGGATCGGGTGGGCTCAGCGTCTTGGCGCACACGTCGGGGCGGTTCGCGGTCGATCATCGGCTGCTATACGTAGCGAGTTCAATCACTATTACGACATCTGATCCCTCAGAGCGTCTTGTGACCGCCCGTGGCCCGCTGGGTCACGGGCGGTCGTGCGTAATCGTCTCGTCGAGGAACCACCCGGAGGGGGCCAGCTCGTCGCCGAGGCGCGGTGCGTACTGCCCCAGGAAGACGCTGTTGACGAGCTCCCGGCGACTGCTCACACCCGCCTTGTCGAACACCGACTTGAGGTGATCCTGGACGGTGTAGGCGGAGAGGTTCAGCGATGCGGCGATCTGCTTGGTGTCGGTACCTCTGAGGACGAGCTCGATGACATCGCGTTCCCGTACCGTGAGGTTGAATGCCGCAACCACCAACGGGACGATCTCGGCCGGTCGGGCCTCCTCGATGGTGACCACGACGTTGTCGGTCATCCCTTCTGAGTCCGACAGCGGAGAGGCGTGGAGGATGAGCCACTGACCGCTGGGGAGCTGCACCCGGCTGCGAGGCAGGACGTCGGTGAAGCCCGCCCCGTAGCGGCGGGCCGCGGCGACCAAAGCCCCCACGACGGCGTTGGGCGTCACGCCGTGGCCGCGAGTACCGAGCTCATCCAGGCGGATCTGAGCACCGGGGCTGACCTCGCGGATCGCGTCATCGGCGCCGACGATGATGACGGCGGGACCGGCCGGGGGAACGGTGGGGGCGAGCGCTAGCCGCGCGAGGATGCCCACCCGCAACCCAGTCGCGAAAGCCTCCGTCAGCGAAGCGACGAACGCTACGTCCTCGGGGCTGAACGGCTGCTCACCGAACCAGGCCATGCCACCCCACACGCGGCCGCCGACCCTGGCGACGAGTCGCAACTCATCGGTACAACCCACCTGGGGCAGTACCAGCTCGCGCATGCGCGGCGACCGTTGCACATCGCCATCGGTCGCCTGGTGGGTACCCGCGGCGGGCACGTCGGCGCGGGCCAGCTCCGTGAAGCTCGTTGATTCGACCTGCCCGTACTCCAGGAGCCCCCACTGCTCGTCGAACTCGTCGCGGCCGGCGATCGTGCCGTACTTGAAGCCCCCGGTCAGCAGGTTCGTCGCCGGATCCAAGGTGGCCACGCAGCTGGCAAGTGAGTTCACCGACCGCCGCAGCGACTCCTCGAACTCACTGCAGAAGGTCTCAAGGTCCATCCCACCGCGGGCCAACACTTCGACGTCGCGGCGCACGCGCTCAGCGGTCAACTCGCGGCCCACGGGCCAAGCCTCGCAGAGGGATGCGTGGCCGTACACCCCAGTCTTCTGGGGGGTCAGTTGACCCGGCGCTTGGGGATTTACCAGCATCGGAGTGCACGAGAAGACTCGAGGACATGGCCATCCACGATCAGTCACGGTCCACGTCATCGCCCGGCGAAGCACTGCCCGGCCTCCCTGCTGCCCATGGCGTGGTGCGATCACTCGGGGCAGCCTGTGTGGTGGGCGGAGCTCTCGGCTTGCTCATCACCACTGCCCAGGTGGTGTACTCGTCCTCGTCTACGGAGCCCGATCACCTCTGGCGATTCCCGTGGTCGAGCGACGTCTACATCGTCGTCGGGCTGCTGTGGTGCCTCTCGCACGTCCTCTGTCTGGCCGGCCTCGTCGGAATGAGGCGTAGCGGGCACGGCGGACCCGGCCGGGCGGCTGCGACCGGTGCGGTGCTCGCGATCACGGGGACCTTTCTGATCCTTGTCGGCGAGCTCGCCGGTCTCAGGATCGGCGACCGGGCGGAGGACTCGAACTCCGCCGTGATCGTCGTGTCCATCTACGGCGTGGCGACGTTGGTCGCTGTTGTCGGGCTGGGCGTGTTCGGGCGCCAGGCCCTGCGCACCCGGTCCTGGGAGGGCTGGCGCCGCAAGGTACCGCTGGCGATGGCGGGGTGGGGGCTCATGCTGCTTTGGCTTCCGGCCACTCCGCTTGCGCCGGTCGGCTCCTTCGGGATCGATGCGCTGTTCGTCGCGCTCGGATGCGCGCTCCTCACGCACCCGGTCGCTCGCACTCGCTGAAAAATGTGAACAATGGATGTGGCCTTCCTTATCGCGCGAGTGATGCTCGTTCAGATGTTCATCGTGGGAGGCCTGCTGTTCCATCTCGGCCAGCGCCAAGCGGCCACCGAGGCGGCCAAGGGCATGGGCGTGCCGCTCGCGACGATCGGCGTTCCGCTCACTGGTATCGCGAACGTCGTGGGTGGCCTCATGGTGGTCGTTGGTATCTGGGCCGACGTCGGTGCGCTGATCCTGGCGCTCAACGTGTTGCTGTTCGCGAGCTTCATGCACCCCTTCTGGAGGGTGGACGTGGAAGTTCAGGAGGAAGAGACGCAACACTTCCTCAAGGACCTGACCATCTGTGCCGGACTTCTCGTCCTGTTCTGGGTCTTCAACCAGGTCGGAAATGCGGCTCCGCTGACACTGACGGATCCGTTCTTCGGTCCGTTCTAGGGGCTTTGCGTCTGCTGCGCTGATCGGTGACAGCTGGCGCCGGCCGATAAGGACGCCATGTCGTCCAACAGTGGCAATGTGCACTTTCACGCTCAAACCGTGTGGGTAAAACTCGCCCGCCAAAGTTCAAAAGGGAGAGTGCAAACCCAGGCGGCGAATCGCCAGCGCCAAAGTCTGACCTCAGGTCATCCTGTAACCATTTCGTGCAGCAGACCCTTCCGCGAGCGCGGAACCTCAAGGTGCGAGGACGGCGCGCCAGGCGCTTCCTGCTGTCGGCGCTGAGGCACGCCGGGCCGATATGTGCACGGGCTTGGCTGAAGCCCAGATGAAGGAGAAGTGGCGCGGCTGCCTTGTAGGACGACCGCGACGCGTTGGGCTTCGGGACGCGGGAGGCCCCTGCCGAGTCGGTCAGTAGTCCCGTACGTACCCGTCGCTGACCCGCTGGTGCGATGCTGTGAGGCGTGGCACTGCACGACGAGCTCGCCGAGCTCCGGGCGGAGGTCGGACCCCACGTGTTCGACGACCCGGTGACGTTCCGTGCCGCGTTCGACGACTTCATCCCCGAGGGTTCGGCGACGACGGGCGAGGTCAGTCTGCTCGTCGGGGCGATCTCGACCGGCACCCTCCAAAGGCTGAGGGAGCAGCTCACGATCGGCGCGGACCCATCGACGTCTATAGCCGCTCAGGCGGAACTGCTGGCTCGCGACCGTGGCACCAGCGAGTCCAGCGGGGCCTACTGGGCGCTGTCCGTCCTCGCGCATGCGCTCGGCGCGGTGCCGGCCGAGGAGGTCGCGACCCGGCCCACACCACCGGACTCGATCGCCACCGCCGGCCAGACGACCGATGAGCCGGTGCCGCTCGCTGGCTCCGATGTCGATGCGACCGAGATGGCGTTCGACCCGCCGTTGATGCCTCGGCCGCTGACCGCCGTCGCCGACGAAACCGCTTTCGTCAGCGAGCAAACGGGAGTGGCCCCACCCAGCACGAGCAGCGAGCTCGCCGGAGGTGCTGGACGCGCCAAACGCGCAGGGCGCGTGATGTTCCCACTGCTCATCGTCCTGGTCGCCGTGCTCGCCATCGTCTCGGCGACCGCACTCGTGCTCCTGTTCCTGTTCCTGCGCGACAGCGACTCCCCCGACGACACGCCGGACGATCAGTCGGCTGCGACAGAGGGCACCACGGTCGGCAGCGTCGACCATGTCCTCAAGCAGATCGAGCTCGAGGATGCCGGCAAGATCGTCCGCGTCCAGCTCGTCGACACCGGCAGAGAAACCGACGCCGAACTCGTGATGTTGGTCGACCAGGACGGCGACTTCATCGAGGTCGATCGCCAACGCACCGGCTGTGAGTACATCGACAAGTCCTTCAAGCCTCGGCTCAAGATCGACGACCTGCCCGCAAATGAGTTCTCCTTCGGCTGGCGGAACCGCGACGGAGGAGAGTTCTACGGCTCCGGACAGGTCCGGCTCGATGAGAACCTGATTCTCGTCTACGGCAGCCACATTTACTGCCCGGAAGCGCCCACCGGCTATGTGGGTGTGCCCCCGCCGCCGCCGACCCCAAGCTCATCCGCCGGGCGGTAGGTGTCTTCGCCCCGTACGGCTGCTCAACCGCCCGATGGTGAGCGGGTGTCGCCCGGTACACGCGCACCCGGCGCACGACGCGGCGGGCGCCTTCGCCGCAACCGCCAGTCGTCATCCGGCGTGCACAACCGATCGCGCGGATGCTCGCCTCGCCGGGAAGGAGCCGAAACTACCCACCTCGCCCTGAGAGCGCCGCGCCCAACCCTGCGTGTCAGGGTGAGTTGAGGCCAGTGGTTCACAGCAAGTCCGCCTGACGCAGGGCGAGATCAGGATCGATTCACCAATGACCAGCACGTTCGTTTCGACCTCTGGCAGATCGCCGACGATGGGGGGATGAGTTCGTCCCACGGGCCGGGTGGTCCGTCGCGGCGTCGGTCGTTCACCCCGGCCCAGAAGCTCGACGCACCTGGCGCGGCCTACGAGGCGGCGTGCGAGACCGGGCCAGGGCGGTGCGTACCTGCGCCGCGAGGGCCTGTACTCCTCGCTGATCACCGAGTGGCGCCGGCTCCGCGACGCCGGTCTGCTGGAGGGCAAGGAGCCCGGGTGCGCGGGTCGGGCGGCCCGTCGGCCGAGCAGGCCGAGATCGCCCGGCTGCGCCGCGAGCTCGACCGAGGCCGAGCGGCGGCTGGCGACCACCGAGACGGCGTTGGACGATCATGGGAAAAGCACACGCGCTCTTGGAGCAGATCTCCGAGAGCGCGGAGCCCGACGACCGCGCGCAGGAAGCGCTGATGGCCACCTACCGCGAGCTCACCGCGGCGGGGGTCACGACCCGGGCGGCGGCGGCGTTGACCGGGTGTCCGCGGGCGACCGCGACCCGCGCCACGGCCAGCCCGGCGCCCGCAGCCGATCCTGCGCCGCCGCGCGGCGCCGGCGAACCAGCTCAGCCCGGCCGAACGGGCCCGGGTCCTGGCGGTGCTGAACAGCGCCGAGTTCGTCGACCAGCCGCCGATGCAGATCTACGCCACCCTGCTCGAGCGAGGGCACCTACCTGTGCTCGATCTCCACGATGTACCGGATCCTGGCCGAGACACGCCCAGGTCAAGGAACGCCGCCGGCTGGCCCGCCACCCGGCCCGGGCGCGTGCCCGAGCTGGTCGCCACCGGCCCCGGGCAGGTCTACACCTGGGACATCACCAAGCTGCGCCGGCCCGGCCAAGGGCGTCTACTACGACGCCTACGTGATGATCGACATCTACTCCCGCTACATCGTCGGCGCCCACGTCCACGCCGCACGAGTCCGGCGTCCTGGCCGAGGAGATGATGGCCGAGGTGTTCGGCGTCCACGGCATCCCGCAGGTCGTGCACGCCGACCGCGGCACCTCGATGACGTCCAAGACCGTCGCGACCCTGCTGGCCGACCTCGGACGTCACCCGGTCCCACTCCCGGCCCCGGGTGTCGAACGACAACCCGTACTCCGAGTCGCTGGTTCAAGACGTTGAAGTACGCCCCGACGTTCCCCGAACGGTTCGGCTCGCTCGGCCGACGCCCGCGCGTTCATGGACGACTTCGTCACCGGCTACAACCACGACCACCACCACACCGGGATCGGCCTGCACACCCCCGCCGACGTCCACTACGGCCTCGCCGACGACCGTCGCCGCCGCAGCGCGTCCGCAGCCCTCGCCGCAGCCCGAGCAGCGCACCCCGAACGGTTCGCCACCACCACCGACCCCAAGATCCTCGCCCTGCCCGACAGACGCCTGGATCAACCAACCCGCCGACCAACCGAACCGGCCGATCAGCCGCCGCCTAACACCCACTGGCCTCACTCACCTTGACAAATTCCGCAACAGCGGCAATGTGTTCTTTCGCGCTCAAACCCTGGGGGTAGAACTTGCCCGCCAAAGTTCAAAAGGGAGTGTGCAGCGGTCCGCGAATTTGAGGCTGATACCTCTGGAATACACCCGCAATGCCTTAAGCGTCGGCGATCGCTTGACTCTGCTTGACGCTTCTCGCGTCTGACCTGCACAAACGCCTCACGCGGGACTTCCCCGATTGGTGTCGGCAGCGCGTGAAAACTGACCCCCAAACGGCAACTGAAAACTGACCCCCTCCGAGAACCTGTCCTCAAGCTCGAGGCAGGAGATGCGGAGTGTTGGCAGTGGAGGACTGGGCTGAGATCCGTCGGTTGCACCGCGCGGATGGAGTGCCGATCAAGGTGATCGCCAGGTCGATGGGGATCTCGAAGAACACCGTGCGCAAGGCGCTGCGTGATGACGGTCCGCCCCGCTACGAGCGGGTCGAGCGTGGGTCGCTTGTTGACGTTGTAGAGCCGCAGATCCGCGAGCTACTTCGGGTCACGCCGACGATGCCGGCGACGGTCGTGGCTGAGCGGATCGGGTGGGAGCACTCGATCCGGATCCTGCGGACTCGGGTCAGCGATCTGAGGCCGGTCTATCTCCCGCCGGACCCGGCATCGCGCACGACCTATGAGCCGGGCGAGTTGGCACAGTTCGACTTCTGGTTCCCCGACATCGAGCTCCCGGTCGGGTACGGCCAGACCCGGACGGCGAAGCGGTTGCCGGTGATGACGACGGTGAGCGGCTACTCGCGGTGGTCGGGCGGGATCTTGATCCCCTCGCGCGAAGCCGCAGACCTCTACGCTGGCTGGTGGCATCTGCTGTCGTCCCGGCTGCAGGGTGTGCCGAAGACACTGGTGTGGGACGGCGAAGGAGCGGTCGGCCGGTGGCGTGCCCGACAACCCGAGTTGACCGGTGACTGTCAGGCGTTCCGCGGTGTGCTCGGCACCAAGGTGTACATCTGCAAGCCCGCCGATCCCGAAGCCAAGGGCATGTTGGAGCGGCTCCACGACTACCTCGAGAGGTCATTCCTCCCCGGGCGACGGTTCGAGTCGCCGGCAAACTTCAACACCCAGCTCGCGGAGTTCTTCGTGAAGGCGAATGCCCGGCGGATGCGGGTCCTGGGCTGCGGTCCAGGTGAGCGTGTCGCCGCCGACCGGGCCGCGATGATGCCGCTGCCGCCGGTGCCCCCTGAGGTTGGCTGGCGCAAGACCATGCGGCTGCCGCGTGACCACTACGTCCGGCTCGATTCCAACGACTACTCCGTCCACCCAGCTGTCGTCGGGCGTCGGATCGAGATCCACGCCGACCTGGACCGGGTGTGGGTGACCTGCGAAGGCGCGATCGTCGCCGACCACGCCCGGGTGTGGGCACAGCATCAGACGATCACTGACTTCGAGCACACCGTCGCCGCCAAGCTGCTGCGCCAAGGGCGGGGTGATCTGCTGCGGCCGGTCGCGGACGCGGTCACTGGCGAGGAGGTCGAGATCCGCTCACTCGGGGTCTACGACCAAGCACTCGGCCTCGTTGACGAGGAGGTCAGCTGATGGCCACCAGGACCACCACGAAGACGGCCCCGAAGACCGGACGGGATGTCACCAGCGAACTTGAGTACCTCACTCGAGCGTTGAAGGCACCCACCCTGCGGGAGTCCGTCGAGCGGCTGGCCGAGCGAGCTCGTGAGGAGTCCTGGACCCACGAGGAGTTCCTCGCGGCCTGCCTGCAACGCGAGGTGTCAGCGCGGGAGTCCCACGGCGGCGAGAGACGGATTCGAGCCGCCCGGTTCCCCGCCAGGAAGTCGTTGGAGGACTTCGACTACGACCACGCCCGCGGTCTGAAGCGGGAGACCATCGCGCACCTGGGCACCCTGGACTTCGTCGCCGGCAAGGAGAACGTGGTGCTCCTCGGACCGCCGGGAACGGGGAAGACCCACCTGGCGACCGGGCTCGCGATCCGCGCCTGCCAAGCCGGCCACCGGGTCCAGTTCGCCACCGCCAGCCAGTGGGTCGACCGGCTCGCTGAAGCCCACCACACCGGCAAGCTGCAAGACGAACTCCGCCGGCTGGTCCGCTACCCCGTCCTGATCATCGACGAGGTCGGCTACATCCCCTTCGAACCCGAGGCCGCCAACCTGTTCTTCCAACTCGTCTCCTCCCGCTACGAACGAGCAAGTCTGATCGTCACGTCCAACAAGAACTTCGCACGCTGGGGCGAGGTCTTCGGCGACGACACCGTCGCCGCGGCGATGATCGACCGGCTCGTCCACCACGCCGAGGTCATCGCCTTGAAGGGCGACTCCTACAGGCTGAAGAACCGAGAACTCGGCCGCGTCCCCGCGGCCGTCACAGAAGAGAACCAGTAACCGAGGGGGTCAGTTTTCGATTGCCGCGAGGGGGTCAGTTTTCAGCCGCCGTTGACATAGGGGCGCGGTCGACGACGGACGAGATCCCCCCGCGGCCGGCCCTGAAGGGCGGCGCTCGCGGATACGGCTCCGATGCCGTCGGCACCACAATCCGCGAAGGCCTCGGGTTCGCGACTGTGCGTTGTCGTCGAAATGCGCCCACCGACATGGTGCAAATCGCCCACTTATCGGGTTTTCGGTCAAAACTGAAAGTACCTCTGACCAGCATTTCTGCTGGTCAGAGGTACTTTTTCAGTAGCGGGGGCAGGATTTGAACCTGCGACCTCTGGACGTGATCGGAGGCCTGTCCCGGACTACTTCAATTCTCGGGTTCCCCTGGAAAACCTCGGGTTCTTGAGGAGATTCCCCATCGGACGCCTCCAACTCTATCGGAACGTCTTGGAGCGTTTGCCCGTCGTTTCCGATGATCTTGTGATGACCGAGTCAAGTTAGAAAGCTTTCAGGCTCGGTTCCCCAGAGGGAACCGAGCCTGAATTTTGTAGCGGGGGCAGGATTTGAACCTGCGACCTCTGGAATACACCCGCAATGCCTTAAGCGTCGGCGATCGCTTGACTCTGCTTGACGCTCTCGCGTCTGACCTGCACAAACGCCTCACGCGGGACTTCCCCGATTGACACTGGCTGACTCGGCTTACAACCAAATCCGCCCACTTTCCGCCCACCTTCAAGTTCTTCGAGCATGCGCAGAACGGCCCCGGCGGGTGAGCCGAAACCTCATTCCACCTTCAAGTCCCGGCGGCCGATGAGACCCGACAAAGCGCGTTGATCATCTGCGAGGGAAAGACACCTCGGCGGCACGGCATGTCAGCCCACCCCGAGCTGCAGAACCGCATGCTCGAGGTTTTGATGGGGTGTCAGATCTGGGTCGCGTTCACCGATCACCAACGCAGCCCCCACACTTGCCTGCCAGGAGGTCGCCGTCGGTGCACCGACCGAACCAGGAATGACGATGACGTTCTCCGGCACGTCAAACCCGAGCACCTCATGTGACGCGCCTCGGACATCTACAACGGGAGACGAGGGGCTGATCGTGACACCAGATCCCAGAATTGATCCGCGTCCAACGCGAGCACCGGGTCCGACAACGCATCCGCTCCCGATGTGGCAGTCGTCCTCGATGACAGTTGCCGGAGACTCCAGCGGATAGAGCGATCCGACGATGCTCGTGCACGGCAGGATCTTCACGCGATCGCCGATCTGCGTGCATGTCCCGATCGCAACCCACGAGTCGATCAGCGAGTCGCACCCGATCCATGCGCCGAGGTGCACGTAGCAGGACATGAGCGTCACGCCCGGGCTGAAGAAGGATCCGTACCTCGCGGCGGCCGGAGGTGCTACGCGAATCTGAGCCTGCTCGAGGTTTCCCTTGAGAGGGAATCTGTCGCGGAAGATCAGCGGTCCGGCTTCGCTCATCACGGCGGGGCCAGCGTTTCGGTAGTAGAGGTCGAGAGCCCTTTTCACCCAGGGCACCACCGCCCAACCTCCGTGCCCCGGCTCTGCCGCTCGAAGCGCGCCCTTGTCGATCAGGGCAATGGCGTCATCGACAGCCTGCCGGTCGCCTGCGTCGAGGACCGCGGGGCTTCGTTCCCAGATGTCATCGATGACGTCGGCGAGCTCGGGTCCGACTGTTCCACGGGGCCGGCTCATCCGACGCGTTCGAACAGGTCCGTCAACTGGTCCAATTCGTCGTTTGCGCAGAATGGACGGTCAAGTCCCCGCAGCACCGCGATGTCGGTGACACCGGCGCGTCCGATATCCCGGAGTCGCTCGGCGACCTCTTCCACCGGGCCGGTCAGTGTGTGCGACGCCACGGTCGCTGGGGTGATGAATCGATCGTGTTCGGGGATCCGTCCGAGGTAGCGATCGCAGATCGCACGAAACTGAACGTCGAGGTCGGGTCCGTACGACTCGCGCGCCCAACGGAGAAACGTGGCGTAAGCGTCGCGGGTACCTGCGGTCAACCTGATCTGGCTCCATCCGTGCCATCAGGAAGAAGGCGAAGTGTCCGCTGATGATCGGCTGCACGGTCGCAACCACACGTGGGCTCTCGAGGGTCTCCCCCGGCCGAAAGACGCAGAGTGGTCCCACTTCTGCGGTGAACGGGAAGTCGGTGGGGCGACCTGCCGCCCGGCGGCCTCACGCGCGGCGCTGTGCAGGCTCCGAGACGTGGGGCGTGCAACCTCACCCGCCGTGATCAGGGCGTCACCAAGTCGTCCAGCAATCTCGGCGCCGCGGGGCCCGTGCGCTGCGATCTCGAGTGGCATCGCGTTGTCCAGGTCCAGGCTGGCGCGTTGCCATTCGTAGAACCGCATGCTGCGGCCCTCGACCTCTGCGGTCCTGTGGTCGAGGAGCGCGCGCACGATGGTCAGCTCATCGCGCATCTGACTCATCTTCAGTGGGCCCATCGTCATCAGACCTCGGGAGAACGAACCGCTTGCATAGCCAATGCGAACTCGTCCCGGAGCGATCCGGTTGATGGTGGCGAAGTGCGTGACCAACATGGCGGGGGGCCTGGTTCCCCCTGGCGTGATGAAGGTACCCATGCGGATCCGCTCAGTGGCGCTGGCCGCGAATGCCATGCAGGCGAACGGGTCGCCGTACCCGACGAGGGGCACGTCCGGGAACCAGACGGTGTCGAGTCCGCGCGTCTCCATCAGACGCGCTTCCTGCATCACCGTCGTGGGGTCATTTCCTAGTACAACGCCGAAACGCATGGGGCCTCTCCGGTCTTCTCGACTTCGCTGGATGTATGCGCGGCCCGCCGGCACCAAGTGGTCATCGAGCTGAGCGAGCGTCGACGCGAGGTTCCGATGACAGCAAGCACACCGGTACGGCCGCGATGTCCTCGTCTCCGCGACCCTGCTCCGCAGCGACCTTCAGTTGCTCGACGAACGCATCGAGCATTCGAGGGTCGAGGCCTCGCTCCCGGATCTGGGCGCACGTCGCCTCGAGTCCGTCTCACATGGCCAGCCACCGTCGCTTGGTCGCCGGTGAAGTCGGACGTTTCAAGTCGGTCGATCGCGTCGAGTGCGCCTTCAACCAGCTTTGCCGCCATTGGGGCGACCATGTCCTTGATGCCGCGCCGCGAGAGGCCACACGTGTCGGTCAGGGCGAGACCCTCGAATAGCCCACCCATCGCGGCGAAGTAGAAAGCCCCATACAGCGGTGTAGAGGGTTGCGACATCGCCCGGCCGGTCTCCGACGTACCGCTGCGCGGGCGCAATAATCGCGAGCAGGTCCTGGTATTCATCGAAGACCGCACCGTCACCCGAGTAGAGGACGATCGTGTCGGGGGCACCGACCGCGCGGGGGTAGCACATGATGCCTCCGGCGAGGAAAGACGCGCCACGGTCGTGCAGCCATCCGGCCTGACGCGTGGCCTCGTCGGCGCTGCCGGTGCTGACCTGCACGAGTGCGCGGCCGGCGAGAGTCCTCTGCACATCGGGGGCGGCCAGCACCTGATCCGCGGCAGCGAAGTCCCACAGGCAGATCAGGGTCACCGGGCTCGCGGCAATAGCGTCAGACACAGTGACGAGCGACGTCCGCTCCGACTGCGGTCATGGCCTGCGCTTTGTCCGGCGATCGATTCCACACCATCACTCTCTTGCCGGCGTTTGCTAAGGCTCGCGCCAATGCGCTTCCCATCGCGCCTAGGCCGATGACGGTCACGTCGTGGCTCAGGTCCCTCGTACTGTCGCTGTTCACTGCGCTCCTTTCGCGCTGGACGAGGATTCGAGTTGTCGTTCGAGCTCGTTCGGGACCGGATAGGCCGTTTCACGGGCAACGAGTCCGTCGCGGAGCTCGTCGATGACGCAGTAGCGCAACGAGACCCACGTCCCTCCCGGTTGCGCGCCCTGTCCTCGGTAGAGCCCGTGCAACACGAACTCACCGACGACAAAGTCGACGCCGCCGTGGACACTCAGGTACTCGACCTCCATCTGCGTCATGACCTCGAGGTAGCCGGTCATGTAGCGACGAAGCTCGAGATGACCGACCCTCGACTCTGACTCGCTCATGTCGCGAAACACACAGTCCGCGGCGAAGTGCGAGAGAAAGGCGTCGAGATCGCGAGTGACCGCGATCGTCTCGACCTGGCTCCTGAACAGATCTTCGGGCGACCGAGGAGTCACGTCACCCTCTGCGATGTCACAACCTCCGGCCCGTGGTGCCTAGCCAAGGCTCCACAAGCGGTCGTACGCGGCCCGGAACTCGATGGGTGATTCGTAGTTGTCGCCTTCCGCGGGGAGGTTGTGCTCCTGGTCGCAGGCTTGCCAGCCCACGCCGTTGTCGACCTCGGACGGGTCGCCGCCGTCGAAGAGGATCACCAGGTAGTTCACCCCGCCGTACGCCTCCATCGCAGCGTCGTATCCAAGGCAAGCGTCCATCCCGGAGTCCGTGCGGATCATCTCGGTCCCATCAACCGACCCTTCGCCGCCCACCACCAGGGTCGTCGTCAGTCGGCCCGAGGACCTGAGCGCTTGCGCACCACCGGTGGTGAGGATGGCGTCATACGGGGCGAGGAAGACATCAGCGTCCGGGTACTTCAGGAGCGCCTGCGAGATCTTGGACTGGAGCGCCGGCCCGAAGTCTGCGCCCACGAACTCCACCTCTCCGGCGAGTTCGCATCCGGAGCACTCCGCGAGAGCGTCCTTCATGCCCTCCGTCTGCAGCCGAGTGGCCTCGAGGTCCGTCTGGGACGCCATGATGACGTTCGCCTCGCCGTTCGACATCGCAATCGCATACGTAGCCTGCGCTTCTCCGAACGCCCTGATGTAGTCCTCATAGTTCTCATATCCAGGGTAGGCAACGGTGTAAGCGAAGCCCGGCGTTTCACACTCACCGCCTGCGATGTTGATCGTCGGCACGCCAGCTTCCTCGGCTTGCTTCAACCCGTTCTCGATGGTCGGGCAGTCGACCGCGTAGGTGATGATCCCGTCGGCGCCGGCCGCGAGGGCTTGCTGGACGCCGGAGAGCATCGTCGTCGGGCTGAACTTGGCGTCGAACACTGTCACGTCCCAGCCGAGCTTCTCGCCGGCCTCCTCCACACCGTCAGCGACCTCCGCGTAGACCTCGCCGTTGAGTCCGGGCGGAATGACCCAGATGCTCTTGCCAGTGGCCGGCTCGGCAGTGACTGGACTGTTCGGCTCCTGGTAGGTGCCCTCATAGAGCTGATCCAGGGTTTCCTGGTACTCGGCATCGACGTCGGCGAGGTCGGTGCCTTCGCTCGGGGAAGACTCATTGGTGCTGCACGCAGCCATCGATGTCGCGACCGCGAACACCGCCCCGAGGACTCCGGCCCGACGCCGGCGGCTCACAGCAACGTTGGTGATTTTCATAGGATTTTCCTTGTCATTTTGAAGCCGAGATTCATGGGGTACGGCGACCGGATCCGAGCCGGACCGCAAGTGCGACGCCAACGATGAGCGCGCCGCCGTTTACAAAGCTGCTGACGTAGTCCGGTGCTCCGGCGAGACTCAGCCCGCTGTTGAGCACGGCGATGAAGTAGACGGCGACGAGGGTGCCGAAAACGTTGTAGTGGCCGGGCTTGATCGCCGCGGCGCTCAGGAACGCGGCTGCGAGCGCCGGCAACGTAAGCAGGTCGCCGACGCGCGGGTCAGCCCCGCCCGAACGAGCGACGAGCAGCACCCCTCCGAGTGCGCACAACGCGCCGCCGATCACGAAGCTCGTGGCGAGGACCAGCTTCGTTCGGATGCCGACGAGCTTCGCCGCCGACGGGCTCGAACCCATCGCGTACAGGTAACGGCCGTACGGGGTGTGACAGAGCAGGTAATAGACCACGGCGGCGACCAGCGCAAGGGCGTAGGCGGTCCGAGGAACGCCGAGCCAGTTCTGAGTTCCGAACTCGATGAACTGGAGCGGCATACTGCCACTCACGCCTTGCCCGTGGGTCTTGAGCGAGACGATCCCGCCCAAGATGATCGAGACGCCCAGGGTCGTGATGACGGCATTCACGTGGAGACGCGTGACGAGGAGGGCGTTGGCCAGTCCGATCGACACCCCCACCGCAAGCCCGATGAGAATCGCCATCCCGATCGTGGCGCCGTTCGTGAGAGCTGTCGCTATGAAGATGGACGACAAGCCAGCGTTCGCGCCGATCGACAGGTCCCATTCGTTGCACACCAGGGGCACGAGCGAGCCGAGGGCCACGATCGCTATCGCGGTGCTTCCGCCGACCAGCACCTGCATGTTCGCGGTGCTGAGGAACGTGTCGGAGGTCTTCGACCAGACGCTGAAGAAGAGCACCGCCGCGACCAACAGGCCTAGGAACGCGTAAGCCTCGAGGTAGTAGGTCAGCGGCTTCCGACGTCTAGTCAGACGGCTACCACTGCCAGGAGGCTGGCTGGAAGTCGCCGCGACCATCGGGGCTTCTGCGGTTGATGAACTGATCCTCGTGGTTCTCATGCTGCTCCCTTCGCCGCACCATCGGCGTGGATGAGTCTTTGAAGTGCTTCGCTGCTGACCGCGGTGCCGGCAATCTCGGCTACTTGTCGGCCGTGCCGCAGAACGAGGACCCGGTCACAGATCGCCGCCAACTCCTCGGTGTCGGACGTGGCCACGATGGCGACACTCCCGGCATCAACGGCTCGGCGGATCTGGCTGTAGATCTCTGCCCGCGCGCCCACGTCCACTCCCTGGGTCGGCTCGTCGAGCAGCAGCACCTTCGGGTTCCTGTGCAGCCAGCGGGCCAAGATGGCCTTCTGCTGGTTGCCTCCCGACAGTGAGCTCATCGGAGTGTCGATCGAAGGGGCCTTGATGCCGAACTCGTCCCGAAGAGCCTGGGCGTCCCTGGCTTCTGTCCGGTGGCGCGGCAGCCCTCGCCGCCAATAGCGCCCGGCCGAGGCCACGCTCAGGTTCTCCTTTAGCGTCAGGTCGATGAAAGCAGCGTCGGACGCGCGGTCCTCGGGAACGAAGCTGAAGCCGGCGGCCATCGCTTCTCGAGGGCTCGTCAGCTTCACCGCGTGACCATGCAGGCGAACGGTGCCGGCTCGAGCAACGGACACACCGAAGAGTGCCTCCAGCAAGGTGGAGCGGCCCGAGCCAATGAGTCCCGCGACACCGACTATCTCCCCGGCACGAGCACTGAACGAAATGCCGTCGAGGCGACCTGCTGCGAGACCGTCGACCTCCAGAATCACGGAGCCCTGCGACGACTCACGGCCCCGCTCGATCTGATCCACCGGCCGGCCGACCATGAGCTCCACGAGCGCGTCATGGGTGAGCTCTCGCGGAAGGACCGTGTCGAGCACCCGGCCGTCGGACAGGAGCGTGGCTCGGTCTGCGGCGACGAAGACCTCCTCGAGCCGATGCGTGACGTAGACGATCGTCTGGCCGGTCCGTGCGTAGCTAGAGAGGGCGTTCAGAAGGATGTCGACCTCGTGGGCGGGCAGCGCGGCGGTCGGCTCGTCGAGGAGGAGAACGCCGTCGCTGGCGTGCTCCTGATCCTGGAGCGCTCGCGCGATGGCCACCATCGTCTTCTTGGCAGGACCGAGGCTTCCGATCTCGTCGTCGGGATGAGCGTCGATCTCAAAGCGTTCGAGTACTTCCGCAGCCCGCCGCCGTGTACGGCGCCAACGGATCCGGCCGACGCGATCGACGTCGAAGCCGGGTCCGCCGATGGCGAGGTTCTCGGCGACCGTGAGCGCGTCGAGCGTCGAGGGCTGCTGGTGGACGAACCGCAGGCCCAGTTCGCGCGCCCTCGCCGGCGTCATGTCGCGGAGTTCCACCTTCGTCGAGCCGATCTCGAGGACGCCGCTGTCGGCCGGTTGTACGCCGGCGAGTGCCTTGATGAGGGTGGACTTGCCGGACCCGTTACCTCCGAGCAGAGCGTGGATGGTGCCCGTGTGGAGTTCGAGTGACGCCCCACGGAGTGCCTGGGTAGGGCCGAAGCTCTTGTAGACTTCCGCGACCCGCAATGCGGTGCTGGCCTGGCTCACCTGACGCGTCCTTTCATTCCGACGACTGGCATGTGTGACGTCATGGGCGGCGTTGTCAGTTGACCGGAGCGTGTGGGCACGCGCTTTGAGGTTGTTGCCTCTGCGCGGCTCGATGCACGGACACGTCGATTCGGCTGGGGTTCGTGCCTTCCTTGTCGGAGGCTTGGCGACGGCGCTCGGTGATCGGGGCCTTCTCGTCGGCACGGATGTAGTCGCGGTAGACGAGCCTGGCGCGCACGAAACCCCGCGCCAGCCTCTTCAATGCCCAGCTCGGTTGCTCCATCTGGTAGATGCGGAAGAGCGAAGGCGAGAAGTAGGTGGTGATGAGGGCTCTCGCGAAGGGTCGCAGGAGCCGATTCGGGAGCCACCGATCGGTGAACTGCTCGATGAGTGCCTCGGTGAAGGGCAGCCCGATCGCGAGGTTCTCAGGCCAATCCCGTTCCGTGTACGCCTGGGCGTAGGCGGCACACGCGTCGAAGTCCTTCGGCATCGGCTCGACATCGGTGAGGACCTCGCCGCTCTCTACGGTGAAGAGGTCCGCTATCCCGCACCAGAACCTGTGCGCGGCGATCTTCTGCTTCTCCGACCACCCGGGCAGGCCGAGATCTCGCTTGAGCAGGTGCCCGCCAGTCGCTGCTGCGGAGAAAAGATAGATGTAGTCCTCAGAGTGGGAGAACGACCCTGGATAGTCCTTGGCCCACCGCCGGTGGTGCTTGTTGACCACATCGATCGCCTGCTTCGTCACCACCGAGTCAGGACCGTGCTCGGCCCACAGCAGCATGTGGTCGTTGGTGTTGGCGGTGCGTTGCTCTGCTTGGACGATCATTGCGCCGGTGCCGTCGCGGTACGCCGCATCGGCACCCCAGGTCGTGAGGCCCAGGTGGGAGTTGTCCACCGTGTAGGCCCAGTGCAGGTCGAGGTCGCTGACGTTGTAGATGTAGCTGAGCGCCCAGATCTCCTGATAGTCGACGTACGGGTCGAGCTGCTCGATGCGCTTACGAATCCATTTCCGCGACGATCGGTAGTTCTCTGTGTCGTCACCCGCGGGTCGAATGCGAGACTGCCGGTGGTTCTGCGTGGTTGCCAAGGGTCTCTCCAAGTCATTCAGTGGCGAGGATGCGGTCAGGGAACGAGGCGACGCAGGGCATAGGCGGTATCACGACGGCGATACGTCTCGCGCGACAGTCCGTTGCTCCGCACGGCTCGTCGCGCCGCCGCGGCCCTGGCACGGTCCTCGTCGGTGATCTCGTAGTGCCGGGCGTCGACATCCGCGAGGAATCGCTTGAGGTCATCGAGGGTGTTGCCTTCCATGACCATCCCTTCGGCAACGACCCGCGTGCGGTCGTCGTTGAAGTCGCGGAACGGCACCACTCGCGTCAACGGATCGAGCATGCCGTCCACGTTCGTCTCCGGTTCCTGGTCCCGGGACGCGATCGAGATGTCGGGTTCCGCGACACAGCCGCTGGCGGCGTAGGAGAAGACGGTCTCGGTGCGCCAAAGAAAGGTCCGATGCTCGGGCCAGATGAATCGGCTCGGCGTTCCTCGCCCTCTGGGACAGCAAGGATGGTGATCCCGCGGCCATTGATCTCGTGTAGCACGCGTGCGGGATCGGCCTCCACGAGGACCTCTTTGTAGCCAGGCCAGAAGTCGACGGGGCTCGAGGTGCCGTGTCGGCGTCCCACGTGGAACGCGTAGATCTCGGGATAAGTGCCTGGGAAAGAGGGGCCTGGCAGCTCGTCGTCGGGCAGCGGCATATCGGCCCAGCTGCTCGCGAACAGGTGGTCGAAGAAGGCCGCAGTGGCTGCCTGTGCCAAGAGGCTGGCACCGACGTGGCCCAGGGGTTCCTGGATCACCACGCCGAACCGCTGGTGCTTGTGCCAAGGCGGGAACAGGTCCGGCACCGTGCTGGAAGCGCCGTCGACCTCCACCTCGAAGTGGTCGAACTTCAGGGCTACGTGCGAATGACTAGCCTCCGA
>CAWCGH010000006.1:0-709526 GCA_963795115.1 uncultured Actinomycetota bacterium | reverse complement strand
GTTGGGCCGCTCCTCGCCCTCCGGCACGGCAAGGATCGTTATCCCGCGGGCATTGACCTCGTGGAGCACCTGTGCGGGCTCCGCCTCCACGAGGACCTCTTTGTAGCCAGGCCAGAAGTCGGCGGGGCTGAGCGTGCCGTGTCGGCGTCCGACGTGGAACGCGTAGATCTCGGGATAAGTGCCCGGGAACGACGGCCGGGCAGCTCCTCGTCGGGCACGGCATCTCGGCCCCGCTGCTCGCGAACAGGTGGTCGAAGAAGGCCGCAGTGGCTGCCTGTGCCAAGAGGCTGGCACCGACGTGGCCGAGCGGTTCCTGGATCACGACGCCGAACCGCTGGTGCTTGTGCCAAGGCGGGAACAGGTCCGGCACCGTGCTGGGGGCGCCGTCGACCTCCACGTCGAAGTGGTCGAACTTCAGGGCTGACGTGTGCATGACTAGCCTCCGACTGTTGCAGCGACGCCCGGGATCCGGGCGAGATCGTTGTTGGTGACTGTTCGTCCGGACTCGACCCAGCGGCTACCGCGCTCTTGATGGAGTCCGTCTCGAGCAGCTCGAGCTCCATCGAGTACGTCGCTTGGACCAGGGCGACGAGCACCTCCGGATCCTCGGTCGCGAACTGCTCGAGATGCGTGAAGAACTCCATCTCCGCCGGATCCGGCGGATCCATCCCCTCGATCTCGGCACCGTCGTAGAAGGCGTCAGCCATGCCCGACATGGCGAACGCCACATCGGTGAACTGGGCCAGCGACTCCTGGAAGCGAACGGCGAGAGGACGGGGATCCTCGGCCTCGTTGCGAAGCGCATCCCGCAGTGAGATGCCGCCCTGGGCCGCCTGCGACATCCCTTGCGCGTAGATCGGGTTGAAGGAGGCGACTGCGTCACCGGTGACGACGAAGCCGTCCGGTCTGCGGTCCAGCTGGTGCCACCGCCGGAGCTGGTTGCCGTTCACCCGGTAGGTCGCGACGTCACTGACCGGTTCGCTGAGGCGCGCGATCTGTCCGAGCACGGGCGTAGGCGCCTGCTCGAGGTAGTCGAGCAGAGCCTCGCGCTCCCCGGGCGGATAGTTCTTCATCATGCCTACGCCGAGCATCATGTGGAGCCCGTTGTCCTGGGGGAACAGGATGCCGCCGGTGTGGTGGCCGGGGAAGGGCATCGCGGCCAAGCCCCTCGCTCCGTCGGGAAGAGCACCCTCCGGCAGCCGCACGAGCTGGCGCCGCATAGCCCATGTAGGCACGGACGTGCCATTCCTCGGGCGCGTCGTACCCCAGCTCCTCCATCCACCTCGGCGCCTTGGAACCGCGGCCGCTGGCGTCGATGACGAGGTCGCCCGCGATGACCTCTCCGCTCTGCAGGCGGACTCCGGTCACCGTGTCGTCGTTCGGCCTCCAGGCCGACCACCGAGCCGGTGCGGACCTCGACGTTGGGCAGAGCCAGCAGATTCCGCCGGATCACCCATTCGAACAGCGGACGGCGAAACCCGACGGACTCCACCGGACCATCGATCCGCAGGCGCCAGCCCTCGCTGGACACGTACGGAATGTCACGGATCTCGTCGAGCATCGGGCACCCCGCCGCGACCAGCTGTTCCCGCAGATCTGGAATGAACTCGCTGACCATCGCGAGGCCGATCGGCAGGCATGCATGCGGCTGCCTGCCCTGCGGAACGCCTTTGCGCGGCTGCGCGCCCTCGGGGAGCTCGTCGCGCTCAACGATCGTCACCCGCTCGAAGCCGGTCGGCAGCTCCGAACGCCGCCAGCAGACCGGCGACACTGCCTCCGATGACGACCGCGTGGTCTCTCATCATCCTTCTCCTCTGAGTTCCTTGGTGCGCCGCTTCTCCCCGACCGCTCGCCGCAGGGGCCTGTATCGACAGCCGACCACGGCGCTCATCCGAGCGCCTCCGCTTGGTCGATGAGCCCGAGCGCGAGCGCACGGACGCGCCGAGGTCCTCCGCAGGGAAGACTCCGGTCGCCTGCGCCGTCCACGCGCCATCGGCAGCGAACCGCGCCATGTCGAGCAACGACGTGGACCTCGGAGCTGAGACCGTCGATGGCGAACCATGGCACGGAACTGCACGGTCCACGTCTCCGAGAGCGCCGGCTGGTAGGCGGCCGCGGAGAAGATCCAGTAGTCCGCCCGGGACATCTCCAGAAGTCAGACCGCCGTGACATAGGTGCGGTGGCGGTCGAAGGCGGTCATGTCGGCGGGGTCGTGATCGACGCGCTGCCCGCAGTCTCTGGACCCACTCGCTGGCGACGTACTCGACCAACCCGATCATGAGCGCTTCCTTGGTCTGGAAGTGGTACATCGAGCCCGGGCTTGGTCAGGCCGGCGCGCTTGGCCACCGACTCCAAGGAGATCGTCACGCCCTGGACAGTGCGGTGCTCCTCAGCCAGATCCTTGGCGGCCAGCATGATCCGCGTCTGCGTATCGTTCCTCACACTAGCAACTTTACCATCCGGAAGGTAAAGTGGCTAGTAGACGGGTTTCGAGGTCGACCATCCCGACCCGACCAAGAACCTCTGACGAACGGATGCATGAGATGAGCAACGAGGCCTTGCTAATGGCCGATCAGCAAACTGGGCTTGCTCGCACGGGGTTTGTGGATCGGCGGAGTGGAGGTCGCCGAAGATCGGGAGCTCGCTGGCGAGCTTGGAGCCGGCCACCGGTCGACCGTGGGTCGACGCCGCCCAAGCGCACGCGCGGCCGACGTCGCCGCGGCCGTGGAATCGGCTCGAGCGGCCTTGGTGCCGTGGCAGGCGATGACCTCGACCGATCGGGGTGACTGCCTGCTCGCGGCTGGCGGCACTCATCGAGTCGCGCGCAAGCGAGATCGGCGTTCTGGAGGCGCGTGACACCGGCAAACCGCTTTGGCTCGCACGAGGCCGAGATCGCTGCGACGGCGCGCTGGTACCACCTCTACGCGGGCGCGGCCGACAAGATCCAGGGCGCGAGCGTCGAGCTCTCGGCCACGACTCGGCATGCGCGGACGATCCGCCGCCCCCTTGGCGTGATTGCCATCCTGGCGCCGTTCAACGGACCCTTCTCGCTGGTCAGCTGGAAGGTGGCGCCTGCCCTGGCCGCAGGCAACACCGTGGTGATCAAGCCCTCCCCTCATACTCCGGTCACTGCGCTGGAGCTCGCGCGGCTGGCCGCGGAGGCTGGAATCCCTGCGGGCGTCGTCAATGTCGTCAACGGCGGCGCGGCGATCGGCGACGGCACTGATCCAGCACCCGGACGTGGAGGGCGGTGGCCTTCACGGGGAGCTCCGAGGTGGGCCGGCAGATCGCCGCCACGGCGGGCTCCATGCTCAAGCGTGTCGTGATCGAGGCCGGCGGCAAGTCGCCGCTGATCGTCTTCGACGACGCCGACCTCGATGACGTCATCCCTGCTGCCGTTGCCGGAATCTGGGGCGCGACCGGTCAGAGCTGCGTCGCACCGTCACGGTTCGTCGTCCATCGCGACGTCCATGACGAGTTCGTCCGTCGCATGAAGAAGCGACTCGCGACGCTGCGAGTCGGAGATCCGTTCGACGATGCGACGCAGATCGGTCCGCTGTCGACTGAGCCGACAACGCGACGAAGGTCCGCGAGCTACGTCGCACCTCGCTCAGGCGGATGGACTGGAGATCGCCTCTGCGCCGCTGCCGACAGGTCTGCGCCGAGAGCGGCGGCTACTACCACGCGCCGACCCTGGTCCTCGGCGCGCACAACTCCATGCGCATCGCCCAGGAGGAGATCTTCGGTCCGGTCGGTCTCACGCTCGCTGTTCGACGAGGAGCAGGAGGCGGTGAACATCGCCAATGACACGTCGTACGGGCTGGCAGCCGGGGTCTACACGAAGGATGCGCAGCGCGCTCACCGCGTCGCGCGCCAGCTGCATGGCCGGGAGCGTGTGGATCAACACCTACCGGGCGCAGCACTGGTCTCTCCCGTTCGGCGGGTTCAAGCAATCCGGCGCTGGGTCGCGAGAACGGCCTCGACGTCCTCCTCGAGTTCACGCAGGTCCAGACCCAGGTCGTCGACTACGGGTCGCCCGTCCCGGATCCGTATGCGCCCTGATACGTCATCCCCAGCCTCCACGAACACCTCTGAACGGAGTCCGTCAGTCATGCAAGTACTCGTCAAGCTCACCGCCCAACTTCCCGAATCGTTGACCGAAGACGACCTCGGTGCTCTGTTCGCAGCCGAACGCGAGCGAGCCCTGGAGCTCATGGCTGAGGGCAAGATCGCGCAGATGTGGCGAATCATGGGCACGAGCGCCGGCATCTCGCTCTGGGACGTCGAGTCGCCCGAGGACCTCCATGCATCGCTGTCGTCACTGCCGGCGTGGAAGTTCTGCGATGTCGACATCACTCCGGTGATTCAGCACCCGCTCGAGCTCGCGTTCCAGAACGAGGCGACGCGATGACTACCGACACGTCGACACCATTGGTCAGCACGGCAGTCGAGGAGATGATCGCCATCGACATGCTGATGCATTGGGACATCGTCGGCTACCGCGGACATATGCCGGCGACCACCGCAGATCCTGCGGATTGGCACGCCGTACGGAGCGCGCTCAGCTCGCGAGATGTTCGTGGACCTCCGGCGGGGACGACTCACCGCCGCTCACGCCTCGGTAGCGATCTTTCACAACGCCAGGGATGCGCTGAGCATCGTCGCAAACTGGCGCCACCAGATCCATGACAGCTCCGACATCGTCGTGCAGATCGAGTGCACCGCCGACATCGAGAAGGCCCGGACGTCCGACCGGACCGGGATCCTTCTCGGCTTCCAGAACACCGACCCCTTCGAGAACGACCTGAACTTGGTCGGCGCTTTCCGCGAGCTCGGAGTGCTGGTAGCTCAGCTGACCTACAACCAGCAGAACGCGATCGCAGGTGGCGGCTGGGACTCACCCGATGGCGGGGTCACCAGCATCGGTAGACGCATGATCCGCGAGATGAACGAGGTCGGGATGCTGATCGATCTCTCCCACTGCGGCGAGAAGACCTGCCTCGACACGATCGAGCACTCGGAGAAACCGGTCGCGATCACTCACGCCAACCCGAGCGAGTTCGTCGATCCCGACGACTGGGCCTCGTATCGAAACACGCGCAACAAGTCCAGAGCAGTACTCAAGGAGCTTGCCGACGCGGGAGGTGTCGTCGGTCTGACGACCTACACCCGGCTGCTACCGGATCGCGAGGCGACCACCCTGGCGCGCTTCTGTGAGATGGCCGAGTGGACCGCCGAACTGGTCGGGATCGAGCACCTCGCTTTCGGCAGCGACTACGGCTACGGCTACAACGACATCGATCGGGCCTGGGTCCGACAAGGCAAGTCGAGTCGAGACGCGTTCATCAAGTGGGAGCCGCTTCAGATCGACCATCCGACCTGGGCGGGTCCCGGCGGCATGCGGTCGGTCGCCGAGGCGCTGATCGCCCGTGGATGGTCGCCGGACGAGGTCAGCGCGTTCCTGGGCGGCAACTGGACGCGTCTGCTCGCGGAGACCGTCGGGTGACCCCGACGCCCACTTCCCAGAACCCATCAGCAAACACAGAAGAAGGCAAGAAGATGGCAGATTCGTGCGACGTTGCGATCATCGGCGCCGGCCTTTCCGGCGTCACCGCTGCATATCAGCTCCGCGACCTCGACGTGGTCGCTCCTCGAGGCCGAAGACCAGATCGGCGGGCGCTCGCAGCGCACCGAGATCGGCGGCTGGCCCGCCACATCCGGCGCCGAGGGCTGGTACGACCCCAACCCTGACTCACCCGAGACCAGGTTCCTGACCGAAGCTGGAATCAAGCTGTCGCCGGTCGGCGGGATGGGGAAGCTGCATACCGGGCGCAGCGTCATCGGGCTGGCCGAGATCGATGAGCTGGCCGAGGCGATCGGACTGTCCGAAGAGGCGCGGCCCGATTTCGCGAAGACCTTCGGCCGGGTGAGAGACACCTGCGCCGCCCTGACGCGTCCTCCGGTGGAGGGCCTCCTTCGGGAGCTCCTCGACACCAGCGGCGCCGACTGGATCGGTCCGGTCCACGACGAGGTATTGCGCTACTACCGACGGGTCGCCACCACCGAGATGGGGACGTCGCTGGAGACCGACTCGGCCTTCTCGCTCCTCGCCGGCATGCCGGCGTTCGGCGGCGCATCCGACGTGTGGATGCAGTTCTTGGTGCCGGACGGCGGCGCGCCGATGATCTCGTGGGCGTTGGCCGAGCAGTTGCAGCGTGCACCGGTGACCGGCGCCTACGTGAGCTCCGTCGAGAACGACGAGTCGGGAGCGATCGTGAAGTACCGCCACGACGGGAAGGACAAGAGCCTTCACGCCCGGTATGTCATCGTGGCGACGCCGCACCCCGTGACCACCGAGATCGTCCGCGATCTCCCCTCCAAGAAGCTCGCCGGCATGGCAACCGTGCGTGTCCAGCCCATCGTCGAGGTGAGCCTGCTCCTCGCAGACGGTGGGCCTGCCCCGTGGGACGACTTCTCCGCGATGTGGACCATCGACAAGGCATTCAGCGTCTGCCTCCTGTCGAAGACCGACCACACCAACCGGGTCGGGGACGGTGAGGCAGGTAAGCATTCGGTCATCAAGATGATCGCGGTCGGACCGTCAGCGGCACCGGTCGCCGACCGGACCGACGACTGCGTTGCCGACGCCTTCGTCAATGACTTCATCGACATGTTCCCAGAGGCCGGTGACAAGGTTCGTGCGCACACGGTCAAACGGTGGATGCACGGGGTTCCCCTCCCTCTCCTCGGTTTCGACAAGCACATCCCCGAACTGGTCAAGCCGGTGGGCAATATCCACTTCGCCGGTGACTGGTGTGGCTTCGTCGACGTCGAGAATCCCGGCGGCGTCGGTGTCCAGGGTGATTGGGGCGGCTATGGAGTGACCGCCGGTCTCAACGCTGCCGTGCGCGCGGGCATGCGAGCGTCTGCCGAGGTCCGAGAGCGGGCAGACGCCAGTGACGGCGCCGATGCGACCTGACCGTTCGCGATTCGCTGGCCGTACCTGCCTGGTGACAGGAGCCGCCACAGGCATCGGCCGGGCTGTGGCCTGGAGGCTCGCCGAGGAGGGCGGTGACCTGGCGTTGCTCGACATCAACAAGAGCGAGCTCGAGGTGACGCGAGCTGGGGCCGAGGCGAGAGACCGGAGGGCCCTCGCAACAGTCGTGGATGTCACGAGTGTCGACGCAGTGCGACAAGCAGTGGCCGAGGTCGAAGCGACACTCGGCCCGATCGACGTGTTGGTGTCGAACGCCGGGGTGCCGGTCGTCGGCGACATCATGGACGTCGACCTGGCCGCCTGGGACCGGGCGTTCGCCGTCAACACCCGATCGACGTTCGTCGTGGTGCAGTCGGTTCTACGCGGCATGCGAGAACGACGGCGAGGCGCCATCTCCATCACCGCCTCCACCGCTGCGCTCGTCGGCGAGGCGGGCTCCGCGCCCTACGCTCCGTCCAAGGCTGCGCTGGTCAACTTCGCCAAGCAGGTCGCCGTCGAGAACGCCGAATACGGCATCCGTTGCAACTGTGTATGTCCGGGCTGGATCGACACCCCCTTCAACGACCCGGCCTTCGACGACGACCAGGAACGGGACGACACGGTGCGCCGTCAGGTGCCCATGGGTCGCGAGGGAACACCAGACGAGGTCGCCGCCGCGATCTCGTTCGTGTGCTCGGACGAGGCGTCGTACATGACCGGGCACACCTTGGTCATCGACGGTGGCCTGACGCTCGGCCCGCGGTAGACCGATCTATCAATCTTGAGGAGAACCTGAATGACCTTCATCTCCGGACCGACCATGGAGGCGGTGCCGATCGACGACTCGGCGATCGAGCACGGGAATCCGACCGCCTCCGGCGCCACCCTCTACACCTCGCCCGACGGCCGCACGACGGTAGGACTCTTCACCTGCACGCCCGGCCGATTCCATTACCAGCTCGACGCCGAGGAGGTGACTCACCTCTTGTCGGGGCGGATCGTCATCCACCCCGAAGGCGGCGAGATCATCGATGCGCGAGCCGGCGACACGTTCATCCTCCCCGCCCACCAGCGCATGGTCATCGACGTCCGAGAGACGATCACCGACATCTACGTCACGTGGTCTCCCCAGTGAGTGGCGAGAATCGTGACCATGATGTCGTCATCGTCGGAGGTGGCCACAACGGACTCGTCGCCGGGGCGTATCTCGCGGGCTGGGGCCTCCGTGTGCTGCTGGTCGAAAGGCGCGAGACGATCGGCGGACTCTGCGCCACGGCGGAGCTATTCCCGGGCATGCGCGGAAACCTCGTGGCCAACTCTGCCCACAACTTCGAGCCGAAAGTGCTGGCGGACCTCAAGCTCGCTCAGCACGGTCTGACCTGGACTGACCCCCTCCGCCCCAGCTCGTTCATCTCGTTCCCCGAGGGCCGCAGGGTCGTCTCCTGGCCGCGAGAGACGGACGTGCAGGAGGAATTCGACAGATTCGCTCCCGGGGACTACGCGGCACAGCGTCGACTGCAGGACGAGATGATGGACCTGGCCTCAGCTCTCGACGTTGGCTTCTTCGGTCCCCCACCGGCCTTCGCGGAGGTTGCTGCCCGGCCCAAGACGCGCGCCCAGGAGGAGTTGTTCACGAAGGTCATGTTCGGGAGTGCCACCGACCTGGTCCGAGACCGACTCGCGTCTGAGGAACTGCAGGCATCGCTGGCCATGCTGGCTGCCTCGGGAAACTTCATCGGTCCCGCAACTCCGGGATCGGCCTTCCAGCTCATGCACCGCTCGCTCTACCGCGGCAGCAGCGCCGTGCGAAACCGCCCCAAGATCGCCGCGTCGGCGGAATTCGCCTCGAGGGCGCCGATCGGTGGCATGGGCGCTATCACCCAGGCGCTGGCCGATGCCTTCATCAGCCGCGGGGGCGAGATTCGACTTGGATCCTCCGTCGATCACATCAAGGTCGGCCCGAACGGTGTGAACGGCGTTGTTCTCGCGGGCGGTGAGGAGATCGACGCACGGGTGGTCGCCTCCGCGATCAACCCCAAGACCACAGTCGTCGATCTCCTCGCCGACGAGATGGTCGATCCTGACGTGCGCTCCGCCTTCAAGAGTCTCGGAATGGCCGGGTGCATGGCGAAGGTGCACGTCGCCCTGAACGACCTGCCCCAGTTCGCCTGCGCGATCGATGCTGCCGAGAACGAACTCCTCACCCGCTGCGGATTCCGGATCGGCATGACGCAAGACGCGATGCAGCGAGGATTCGAGACTGCCCAGCGTGGCGATTGGACCGGCGACCCGATCATCTACGGCTTGGTACAGACGGCCGCTGACCCGACCCTCGCTCCGGAGGGCCGCCACGTGATGAGCCTGTCCGTCTCGTATGCTCCTTACCATCTCGCCGAAGGTGACTGGAAGACCGCAGGACGCGACTGGGCCGAGCACGTGCTGGATGCTCTTCGGCCGCACATCACGAATCTCGACCACATCGTCGACGACTACTCCTACCTAACGCCTCAGGACCTCGAAGACGAGTTCGGCCTTCTCGAAGGCCATGCACTACACGGCAACCTGACTGCATCCCGAGCGTTCGACTGGCGGCCCGTCGCTGGGTTCAGCGACTACCGAGGTCCGGTCAACGGTCTCTACTTCTGCAGCAACGGCACCTGGCCAGCGCTCTACGTCTCAGGTCTCGCCGGCCACAACGCAGCTCACGAGATCCGTCGAGATCTCGCCGCTCTCGATGGAGTCCTGTCCGGCCCCCGCGGATTCGAAGCGAACGGCTTCCGATAGCAGCGCGGCCCCGGAGACGTTGGACTCCTGGACCGGAGCAAGGGCGCCGAGGCGACGGCATCCCTCTACGGTCAGGACGTGGCGTAGTCGTGCACCAGCTGACCTGCAGGGAGGTCGCAGTCGTACTCGGTCATCCAGGCAGCCAGGTACTCGATCGGCCGAAATGCACCCAAGGGATCGAGCGGCGTGTCGCCGAGAACCCACTCGGTCGCACCGGTCCAGCGGCACAACCGCCCGTTCTGCACGTGAGGCGTCTTCACGTTCACGGTCGAAATCAGCTGCGCGACGTCGGGTGCCCCTTGCCCGCTGAGTGGTGGGATCAGCCGCAGGGTCAGAGTCGGATAATCCACCAGCGCCATCTCGTCCGGTGTTCGTCGCTCCTGTGGCTCGAACCTCAGGTGCGCGATCCGCTCCGTGTGACGTTCGGCGCTGAAGCGCCATTCACCGCCGTGATCTGTCAGCTCCATCTGAGCTGTCTTCTTAGCGAATCCCCAGAGCTCACGTCCCGCCGCGATGGCGGCTTCGCCGTCGGCGTACATCAGCGGGCTGTACATGAAGGTGCTCCCGAACGCCGTGACACGGACGAAGAACGACAGCTCCCGGTACGGTCCGAAGCCTGACTCCGGGTAGTCGCTGGCTGCGATCACACCCAACGCGGTGTTCCGCATCGACCTCAACGCCCGGCGGCAGGTACGGCGCGATTCCTGGAGCATCGAAACGGACCGCCGTACTGATCGTCCGTGCCTTGCGGTACGCGTACGGCGGCGGACCGTACAAGGCTGCCGGCCCGAACGGTTGCGAGAACGACCATGCATCGCTGACGTCGTCCGGCACACTGCCTTCATCGAAGTTCATCGGGGTCACTCCAATGCTCCTGGATCAAGGCCGAGCAGGCGCTCGGCGAGGGTTTGGAACTGATCGACGAGGATCTCCTCGCTGAGTCGACCGCCGGTCCGGTACCAGTTGGCTGACTCGTTGATCAGGTTCAGCACGGCGAACATGCGAAGGACCGGATCCACGTCGGGATCGTCACCGACCACCGCCTGCACGAGTTCGCGCACGATGTGCGTGTACTCGCGGAGCGCACCCGCCAAGCGTGTTCGATCGTGCCGGGACATCGTGCGCACCATGAAGTCGCGGTCAAGCAGTCGATCGTTGGCCTTCGCGATACTGCGGTGAGTGACTCGGTATGCCACGTGTCTGCGCAAGATCGAGCCCAGCACGCGGGGTGCCGGCGCTGATCCATCGAGTCCCTCGAGGACAGTGCACATGAAGTCGCTCAGCACGTAGTCGACGGCAGCGACCAGCAGGTCGGACTTGGACGAGTAGTGGTTGTAGATGGCTCCAGCGCCCAGGCCGACTGACTGAGCCAGGGCTCGCATCGAGCAGGCGTCGTACCCGCGAGTGGCGAACATCTCGACTGCGGAGATGAGAAGCCGTCCACGGGTGCCTTCCTGTGGTTCGAGCGAACCAGGTAGACGGCACCCTTCGAGGTCGATCCGGTCCAGCAAAAGACCCCCGGCCTCGCCTCTCGGTCGATCCATGGACGCTTCGTCCACGTTGGCACCACCTTTCGTTCGGACGGTCAGACCGCGGTCCATCCCCCGTCGACAACGAGTGTCTGACCCGTCATGTAAGACGACGCGCCGGTCGCGAGAAAGACGAGTGCACCGTCGAGCTCATCTTCACGCCCTGCTCGCCGCATCGGCATTCGTCGGAACCGTCGTTGCCCGGCTTCGCCCGAGAAGAGCTCCTCGGTGAGCTCGGTTCGAAAGTAGCCGGGAGCGAGGGCGTTGACGCGCACCCCACGATCGGCCCATTGAGCTGCCAATTCTCGGGTCAGGCTGATCACGGCACCCTTGCTTGCGCAGTATGCGGCCTCGGGGATGGTCCAACTCGCCACCAGACCGTTGATCGAGGCGATGTTGACAATGCTGCCGCCACCTTGTCCGAGCATCGTGCGGCCGACATGGTGGCACATCCGATACAGGGCGATGAGGTTGACGTCGATGACCGCGCCGAAGGCTTCTGCGCTCTCGATCTCGGCCGGACGGACCGAGGTGATGCCTGCGTTGTTGACCAGGACGTCGATGCTCTTGCGCCAGCTGAGCGCCCGATCGAGAAGCCGGTCGACCTGCGACTCATCGGTCACGTCCGCGCACACCGGGAGGACCTTGCCAGGATGCGTGTCCGCCAGCGAGGCGAGTGCATCGCCCCGACGCGCAACCGCCACCACGTGTGCGCCGCGCTCGGCCAGCACCGAGACGAAACGCCGACCCAGGCCCGAGCTCGCACCGGTGACGATGGCGGTCCGCGCCTGCAGGTCGAACAGCGGGTCGTGTACGCCGACGAGTGCGGCGGGGCTTGATGGCGGGTTCGTCATCACATCGCCAGTCCGCCGTCGACCGGAAGCACCACTCCCGTGATGTAGGCGGCCTCCTCGCTGGCCAGGAAGCCGACTGCCGCGGCGATCTCTGAGGGATCAGCGAACCTGCCGAGCGGGATCTGCGCAGCGACCTCAGCCCGTCGGTCCTCGGGCATGGAGTCGATCATGCGCGTGGCGGCGTTGGGACTGATTGCATTGACGGTGACCCCGAAGGCAGCAAGCTCCTTTGCCAGCGTCTTGGTCAACCCAACGATGCCTGCTTTCGCGGTCGCATAGTTGGCCTGGCCCAGATTGCCGTGCAGGCCGCTGTAGGAGGTGACGTTGACGATCCGACCGAATCGCTGAGACCGGAAGTGTGGTGTGCACGCACGAGTGAGCCGAAACGCGCCGCCCGCGTGGACGGCCAGGACGCTGTCCCAGTCCTCGTCAGAGAGCTTCCAGCTCATGGCGTCGCGCAACATCCCGGCGTTGTTGACCAACACGTCGATCCGACCCGTCGCAGTCATGACCTCCGCCACCGCGGCTTCGACTGAGCCGGTGTCGGCGACATCGACGACACGAGTTCGGATTCCGTTCTCGGCCGCCTCTTTCAGGGCGGACTCGTCCCGGTCGAGTCCGAAGACTTCGGCGCCGGCGTCTTTGAAGAACCTCGCCAGCGCCAGGCCGATCGCCACGGCCGGCGCCGGTGACGATGACTGTTCGACCGGCGAAGCGGAAGTGCAGGTTGGCCACCGCGTCGTCGTTCTCTTGTTCGTTCATGCCAGTCGCTCCAGGATCATCGCCATTCCCTGTCCCCCGCCTACGCACATCGTCACGACTCCGACGGACTTGTCGGTCGTCTTCAGTCCGTTGAGGAGCGTTGCCGTCAGCCGGGCGCCCGTCATGCCGAACGGGTGTCCTAGGGCAATGGCGCCTCCGTGGACGTTGAGGCGGTCATAGTCGAGGCCGAGCTCGCGAGCGGAGGCGACGACCTGCGCGGCGAAGGCCTCGTTCAGCTCGACCAGGTCGACATCACTCAGCGCCATATCGGCATTCGTCAGAGCGCGTCGTACTGCGTCCACCGGACCGAGGCCCATGATCTCGGGCGACAAGCCGGAGGTCCCGAAGGCGACGACGCGGGCGAGCGGAGTCAGGCCCAGGTCGCGGGCGCGGACGTCGCTCATCAGGAGAACCGCGGCGGCACCGTCGTTCAGTGCGCAGCAGTTCCCGGCTGTGACTGTTCCGCCGTCGCGAAAGACAGGCTGCAGGTTCGAGAGCGATTCGATCGTCGTACCGGGCCGAGGGCCGTCGTCCGTGCTCACGACCGTGCCGTCCGGGGCGGTGACGGGCAGGATCTCCCGGGCGTAGAAGCCGTTGGCGATCGCCTCGGCCGCCAACTTCTGGCTACGGGCGGCGAATTCGTCCTGGTCCTGGCGGCTGATGTCGCAGCGTTCGGCTACGTTTTCGGCGGTCTGCCCCATGGCGATGTACACATCGGGCAGCTGGGCGAGATCCCGTGGGTCTGCCCACGGCGCGCCCGTGCTGGCTCGGGCGGCTGTTCGTCGCCGGGCTTGCTCGAACATCGGGTTCGGCATCGAGGCCAGCCCTGACCGGTCGCCGGTGGCCGGATACCTGGAGACGACCTCGGCGCCCACGCTGAGGAAGACCTGTCCATCGCCGCTGCGGATCGCGTTCGCTGCCATCCGAGTGGTCTGGACCGACGACGCGCACGCACGGTTCACCGACGCGCCCGGAATCTCGTCGAAGCCTGCCAGGACGGCAACGCGGCGAGCGAGATTCTCACCCTGCTCGCCCGTGTGGTCCCAGGCGCCGAGATACAGATCATCGATCTCGGCCGGGTCGAGCTGCGGTACGCGCGCGAGGACGTCGTGGACGGCAGCAGCTGCGAGGTCGTCGGCGCGAATCTCCTTGAGCGACCCCTTGAATGCTCTCCCGATCGGCGTCCGCGCGACGGCGACGATCACTGGTTCAGGCACGGTCGACTCCTCTTCCTGGCTGCTGGGTCAACTGGCGCGGGAAGTTGGGCGGGTCACGAAAACCCAGGTCCCGCCCGACCAGCTCCTTCATGATCTCGTTGGTCCCTGCCCAGATCCTGGTGACGCGAGCGTCACGCCACGCACGTGCGACCCGATACTCAGTCATGTAGCCATATCCCCCGTAGATCTGCACACAGCCGTCGAGCACACGGCTCTGGACGTCGGACGTCCACCACTTCGCCTTGGCCGCATCGACAGCACTCAGCACGCCCTCGACGTGCTTGCCGACACACTGATCGACGTAGGCCCGCGCAACCTCGACGGACGTCACCATCTCGGCGAGCTGGAACTTCATGGCTTGGAACGAGCCGATGCTTCGGCCGAAGGCCTGCCGCTCCTTGGCGTAGTCGAGGGTCTCCTCAAGGATCGCAGCGGCGTGGGCGAGGTTTGCGACCGCTGCGCTGATGCGCTCCTGTGGGAGGCGCGTCATCATGTGGGCGAAACCTTGGTTCTCCTCGCCGAGCAGGTTCTCGTCCGGGACGTGAACCTCGTCGAAGAAGAGCTCGGCGGTGTCGCTCTCGGGCTGACCGATCTTGTCGAGCTTTCGTCCGACCATGAAACCAGCCATGCCCTTCTCGACCACGAACAGGGACAGCCCCCTCGACCGGTCCGGAGCGGTTCGGGCTGCGACGATCACCAGATCGGCGGAAGCACCATTGGTGATGAACGTCTTCGAGCCGTTCAGCACCCAGCCGTCCTCGCTACGGCGTGCGGTCGTCTTGATGCCCGCGAGGTCAGTACCGCCGGAGCTCTCGGTCATCCCCATCGCGGTCACCTTGTCGCCCGAGCAGAATCCGGGTAGCCACCGTCGATGTTGTTCGGCCGTCCCCAGCTCCACCAGATAGGGGGCCACGACATCGATGTGGATCGCGAAGCAGGAGTTCGCTGCGAGAGAGAAGCGAGCCAGCTCCTCGCCGAGGATCGCCTGGTAGGCCCAGCTCGGCGCGCCGCTCCCCCCGAGGTGTTCGGGCACGCCGAGGCCCAGGAGTCCTTCCTTGCCTGCGACGTGCCAGATCTCCCGGCCGAAGGCGCGCTCCTCGACGAAGCTCGCGTAGCGGGGTGCGAGGTCGCGGTCGACGAAGCTGCGGACAGCGTCGCGAAAGGCGATTTGTTCTTGTGTCATCTGCATGCCGAGGTCCCCGTAGTCGATGTTGCGTCCAGCACAAACGACGAACCGTGGCCAAACAGCCACTCGCTGCCCTCGCTCCACTCGGAAAGCTCTGAGCGACCCGATTGCGTCTGTGACGGCCGCAGCGAGGTCTGCGTCGGTGATCGTTCGACTCTCGGCGACTAGCGCTGATCGATCCGGGTGCCACGCGCAGCTCTCGAGGACGCTCAGCCCAGTCACGACTGTTCAACCTCGGCGTGCAGCACCAGGAGATCAGCAACACATGCCGGCTTGTCCATGCCGTCAGCCGTGACGGTCACACGCAGCGTGGAAAGAACGCCGCGCGGATGACGGACTGAACCCAGCAGCTCACCCGCCCCCGTATGACGGAACCCGAACGCACAGGAGCGGGGAAACGGACTCGATCCACTCCGTAGTTGATGGTCATCGAGCCGCTCGTCGACGGGACCACGTCCTCAACCATCGACGCCGTGAGAGCCAGTGTCAGGAAACCGTGCGCCACCGTCGCACCGAAGGGACCGGTGGCTGCGCGGTCGGGATCTGTGTGGATCCACTGGACATCCCCGGTCGCATGCCCGAAGGCGTCGATGCATGCCTGATCGACCCTCACCGGTCGACTCACACCGAGCTCACACGGCTCTAGCTCAGCGAGATCGGCAGTTCGAACGGTCGACACAGTGTGGCTCCTAGTTATATGAACGATCGTTCACCAGCCTAGATCACCTCTGACACCCTAGGCAACTCTCCTCTCAAGTAGCGTACTGTCGCCATTGGTCTTGACAGCGTCGATGGCGGCCTACCAATGTAATGTGAATGAGCGTTCATCTCTTAGAAACGGATCAGCGGGCGCTCGCGCCTCCTACCCGACTCGCGAGCCAACGCGCATGACCCACGTCATCGTTGGAAACTGCATCAAGGACGAGTCATGCGTCGCGGTGTGCCCGGTGGACTGCATCCATCCGCAACCAAGCGATCCTGACTTCGACACAGCCGAGCAGCTGTACATCGATCCGGACGCATGCATCGACTGCGGTTCGTGCGTGACGGTTTGCCCGATCGGAGCCATCGTCGCGGACTTCGAGGTGCCCCCGCGTCACGCCTACACCGCCTCCCTCAACGCCGACTTCTTCGCCGAACGAGGACAGGCGCAGTGAGCGCCCGACCTCGAGTTGCGGTCGTCGGCGCCGGCCCCGCAGGCGGCTTTGCCGCAGCACATCTCCGCGACCGATGCGATGCCGACGTCGACTTCTTCGACCGGCTCCCGACGCCGTGGGGTCTGCTGCGCACTGGCGTCGCACCCGATCACCAGGAGATCAAGGCCCTGCAGGATCGACTCGACAAGATCACCTTCAACCGAGGTGTCCGCTTCCACGGCAACGTCGAGGTCGGCGTCGACATCAGCCACCACGACCTCGTCCGCTGCTACGACGCAGTCTTCTACGCGACCGGCGCCCAAGCCGACCGGTCCTTAGACATCCCCGGCGAGGACCTCGCCGGCAGCCGAACGGCACGCGAGTTCGTCGGTTGGTACAACGGCCATCCCGACTACCAGGACTTGGACATCGACCTGTCGACCGAGCGTGCCGTAGTGATCGGCAACGGCAACGTCGCCATCGATGTGGCTCGCCTGCTTGCCATGAGTCCGGATGGCCTCCGCCACACCGATATCTCCAACACGGCTCTTGCGGCACTGCAGGCCAGCACGGTCTCGGAGGTCCTAGTCGTCGGCCGGCGAGGTCCCGCGCAGGCATCGTTCTCCCACGCTGCTCTCCGCGAGCTCTTGCAGCTGCCCGATGTGGACGTCATCGTTGCGCCGGACGACGTGGAGTCAGATCTGGTGACGTCGCAAGACCTGAACTTCAGCGCCCGCAAGAACGCCGAACTGTTGCGAGCGATCGCCGGTCGAAAGCCCCGAGCAGGCATTCGGAGCCGAATAGTGTTCAAGTTCTGGCGGTCGGCGGTCCAGGTCCATGGCGACCCCAGCGTCGAATCGATCGAGCTGATCCGAAACGACACGTCCGGTGCAAAGGCCGACGCGCCGCTTGATCCGTCACCGATCCAGACTCACGAGAGAGTCGAGTGCGGGCTCGTGCTGCGCGCAGTCGGCTTTCGAACGGTTCCCGTGCCGGAGGTTCCGTTCGACGACCAGCGCCATGTGATCCCGAACGATCACGGCCGCGTGCTTACCCCCGACGGGATCCGCCTTCCAGGTGTCTACGTCGTGGGCTGGGCCAAACGAGGACCCAACGGGATTCTCGGTACCAACAAGCGTGACGCGAGGGAGACTGTGGAGAGCTTCATCGAGGACATGGCTTCTGGCGGCCCCCGATCCCATTCACTCGCGCCACAGGACGAGATCGATGCCCACCTCGCTCACACTGGCCAGGACATCGTCGATCTGAAGGGATGGCGTGCGATCGACGCCCAGGAGGTTGCCCTCGGGCAAGCGGAAGACCGTCCGCGGTCGAAACTGACCCGCCTTGACAGGACTACTGAACGCTGCCAGGCAGGCACTCTGATCCTCACCCGTGCTGAAGCCTGGACGTGCATCGGGTCCGATGTCGTGCGTAGCAATGGTCGATGGCGGATACAGAGTTGCTCCGCACACGCATTAGGGGCGCGGTCGACGACGGACGAGATCCCCCCGCGGCCGGCCCTGAAGGGCGGCGCTCGCGGATACGGCTCCGATGCCGTCGGCACCACAATCCGCGAAGGCCTCGGGTTCGCGACTGTGCGTTGTCGTCGAAATGCGCCCACCGACATGGTGCAAATCGCCCACTTATCGGGTTTTCGGTCAAAACTGAAAGTACCTCTGACCAGCATTTCTGCTGGTCAGAGGTACTTTTCGTAGCGGGGGCAGGATTTGAACCTGCGACCTCTGGGTTATGAGCCCAGCGAGCTACCGAACTGCTCCACCCCGCGTCGGTGAACCCAACGTTACTGGATGAGGCGAGACGGCTCCAAATCGATACCGCGCGATCCGGGTCACCCCTCCGGCGACGAGTCGTCGGTCGGATTGTCCGTCGGATCATCGGTGGCGTCGTCCTCCGGCTGGGCGTCGCCGTCGCGGTCATTGGCGAGTTCGACCGCCAGGCTGAGGGCGTCACGGGCCTCGTCCTGGAGGCGGCCCCACTCCTCGAAGTCGCCGTTCGCGTACGCCTCGTCGGCGGCGTCGAACGCGGCCTGCGCGTCCCGCAGGGCGTCGGCGATCTGCTGGTTGAGGTTGCCCTCGCCACCGCCGGGTGGGTCCTCACCGCCGGGTCCTTCGCCCGGCGGCTCCTCGCCGATGTCGACACCGAGCGCGTCGGCCAGGGCGAGCGGGATGTCCCGAGCGATCCCGACGTCGGAGCCGTAGCGCACGATCACGAACTGCAGGATGGGGAAGCTCGAGTCGGAGTTCAACCGTAGGGCGTAGACCGGCTGGATGTAGATGAGACCATCGTCGACGGGCACGGTCAGCAGGTTGCCGAACACCGGCGGGGTGTCGGCGACGACGAACGGCTGCAACGCGGCCCGCACGCCGTCGTCGTTCTGCATCTCGTTGGCCGCGATGCCTGGGCCGGGGGCGCCCTCGTCGGTCATCTCGAGCAGGTCGATCTGCCCGAATTCCTCCTCGTCGGTCGCGTCGGAGTTGACCGAGATGTACGACGCCAGGTTGCCGCGGCCACGGGGCACGAAGACCGAGGTCAGCGACCAGTCGCTGCCGCCCTCGTCGTTGCGCGTGAAGAGCCGGTACGGCGGCTGCTGGCTGTTGCTGACCTCCGGGTCGGTCGGGACCTCCCAGCGCTCGTCGCCCTGGTAGAAGTCGTCGGCCTGGACCACGTGATACCGGGCGAGCTGGTAGCGCTGCACCTTGAACAGGTCCTCGGGGTAGCGCAGGTGCTCGAGCAACGACTCCGGGATCTCTGACTTCGGCTGCACGGTGTCGGGGAAGGCGCTCATCCACGTCTTGAGGATCGGGTCGTCCTCGTCCCACGCGTAGAGGTTGACGGTGCCGTCGTAGGCATCGACGGTCGCCTTCACGGCGGACCGGAGATAGTTGATCTCGTCCGTCGGGATCGTCTGCAGTCCGGTGTCGGTCTGCAATGAGTCCTCGATCATCGACTCGAACGACTCGCGCTGGGCGTTCGGATAGCGGTCGGTCGTCGTGTAGCCGTCGATGATCCACTGGATCCGGCCGTCCACGATCGCCGGGTACGGGTCGGAGTCCAGGGTCAGCCATGGTGCGACCATCTCGACGCGCGTCACCGGGTCACGGTTGTAGAGAACGCGGGAGTTGTCGTTGACCCGGCCGGACAGCACGAAGTTGGTCTCGCCGAAGTGCACTGCGTACATCAGCTGGCGGAATGTGCTGCCGACGTCGACACCGCCCTCGCCGTCGTACGTCGTCTCCGACTCGGTGACGTCCGAAGCCTCGTCGGCAGCGTCCGCGTTGTCGAGCTCCAGGCTGAGCTCGACGTCGTCGGAATCCTCCGACGACTTGCCGACCACCGAGTAGTCGGGGCTCTGCTCGCCGTAGTAGATCCGGTCCTCGAACTCGGTCTCGGACAACACGTTCGCGGAGTCCTGGATGCCCTCCGCCCAGACGATCCGGCCGTTGTTCTCGTCGGTCGAGACGTCGTTGCCGAACGCCGCCACGATGCCCTCGCCGTGGGTGTAGACCGTGTGCAGGTTCGACCAGTTCTGGTCGGAGTCGTCGATGCCGGTCTGGTCGAGCTCGCGCACGCCGAGTACGAGCGGCGTCTCTGCCACCTCACCCGTCGCGGGGTTCTCGATCTGGTACCGGTCGACGTCCAGCACCGAGGAGACCGAGTAGTAGAGGCGGGGCTGCTGACGCTGCTCGAACGTCTCGAAGACCTGCTTCGGGTCCACCACCGGGATCGCGCCGAGCTGGCTGCGCAGCGCACGGGCATCGGGGTCCTCCGGTGGGACGCCCGCGATGTTCCTCGGCTCCACGCCGTCGATGCCGTAGGCGTCACGCGTCGCGTTGATGTTCTGCTGGATGTAGCTCTCTTCCTTGTCCGCCTCGGTCGGCTTGACCTGGAAGTTCTGGACGATCGCCGGCCAGATCATGCCCAGCAGGATCGCGGAGAGCACGAGCAGCGCGAGCCCGACCGACGGCAGCTGCCAGGTGCGGCGCCAGATGTTGAGGAAGAACAGCACGGCACAGATCAGCGCGACGCCCATCAAGATGTTCCGGGCAGGCAGAAGCGCGTTCTCGCCGGTGTAGTTCATGCCGGTGAAGAGGTTGTTGTCGTTGGTCACCAGGTCGAACCGGTCGAGGTAGTAGTCCACGCCCTTGGCCAGCACGAAGATTCCGAGCAGCACGGAGAACTGCACCTGGGCCGCGCCGGACAGGCGGTCGTGCTGCACCTGGAGCCGGATGCCGCCGTACAGGTAGTGGACGATGGCCGCGGCGATGATCGCGACGACGGCGACAGCCATCGTGAAGTCCACGACGTAGTGCCACCACGGCAGCTTGAAGACGTAGAAGCTGATGTCCTTGTTGAAGTAGGCGTCGTCCTGGCCGAACGGCTGGGCGTGCCGCCACAGCAGGTAGGAGCGCCAGTTGCCGAGAGCGGACGTGCCGGCGAAGACGCCGACCACGACCGCCACGCCGACCAGGAGCCAGGTGCGGATCGGGGTGACGGCGTCGCGGTAGCGGTCGACGCTGCCGTCGCCGCCGGGGATCCGGAACAGCGGCCGGAAGCGGTAGGCGAGGTACATGTTGACCGCGACGGCCGCGGCCATGAAGAGGCCGAACACGAGGAACAGGCCGATCCGGGTCCACAACATGGTGCTGAAGACCTGGCCGAAGCCGACCTCGTTGTACCAGAGCCGATCGGTGTAGATCGACGCGAACGTCGTCAGCGCGAAGAACGCCACCACCAGCACGACGCCGGTGATGACCAGAGCGCGGGCGCGGCTCCCGGGCTGCCTGGTCTCGACGTCGCCAGGCTCGTCATCGAACAGGTCGCTCACGGTGTCTCTCCTGAATCATCGGTCTCGTCCTCAAGTGTTGCGCGCAGCAGGGCAAGCAGGCTCGGAACCAGGTCCGGCCCGCCCATCACCGACGCATCTTCGTCGTGGGCCCGCAGCCGGACGGCGCAGTACGAGGCCCCGTGCCGGGTCACCCCGGCCACGATCCGGACCTCCTGCCGGTCGGGGTGCTCGCGGGCGAACTCCGCTGCCTCCGCCGGGTCGTCCGGGATCTGACCGTCGGCGGCCGGCGGCAGCACCAGCCGTTCGACGACGGCGGCGCACCCGACCACTCCGGCCGGCCAACTGACCGACGGGAGGAACTCCTCGAGCTCCTGGTCGGCGCTCACCGCCTCCTGCTCGACCGGGGTCATCGAGCCGCGCTCGCGGGACTCGTCGAGGCCGAGCGCGGAGGCCAGGGCCGGCTCGTGCGCGACCAGCGCCGCAGTGTCGACGAGCGCGTAGAGCCGCGCCGGCTGGTCCCACCCGGCGTCGGCGTGGTGCTTCTCGACCTCCAGTACGGCGGCCGCCAGCGCGGGATCGATCTCGAGCTCGAAGTCCATGGATTCCCTCAGCAGCCCGGTAGGTCGGCGTCGCGGTCATTGGCCCACTTCTCGAGCGAGTCGAGCACCTGGGGCATGGTCGTCGCCTTGACCAGGGTCAGGTCGGGGTCGAGACCCTCGACGTCGCCGCAGTTGTCCTCGGGCACGAGGAACAGGTCGGCGCCGGCGTCCTCGGCGCCGGCGATCTTCTGCTCGATTCCTCCGATCGGTCCGACGCTGCCGTCGTCGGCGAGCTCGCCGGTCCCGGCGATGGTCGCGCCGCCGGTGAGCGAGCCCGGCGTGAGCGTGTCGTAGATCGCGAGGGCGAACATCAGTCCCGCGCTCGGGCCGCCGATCGCAGGGTCGACCTGGAGCTTGACCTCGAACGGGAAGTCGTAGCCGGTGCCGAGGCTGATGCCGAGCCGCGGCTTCTTCTCGTCCTCGCCCTCTACTGCGGTCAGTTCTGGCTCGATCTCCACCGTGAGTCGCTCGTCATCGCGCTCGATGACCAGCTCGACGGGGTCGCCCGGACCGTGCGACTCGACTGCTTCGACGATCTCGTCGCCGGTCGTGATCGGGACACCGTCGATCGACACGAACTGGTCCCGCACTCGCAGCTTCTTGAACGCGGGGCCGTCCTCGTCGACAGCGGCGACCTGAAGTGTGTCGGATGGCACCTCGTAGCCGAGCTCCCGCATCGCGACCGCGATGGCCGTGTCCTGCGACGTGATCATCGACGCCGCGCCCTCGCGTCGCTCGTCCTCGGCAGTCTGGTTCGGCGGGTGCGCTATGTCGTAGGGGACGACGGCCTGGTCGCCGTCCAACCACGCTGTGAGCGCCTCGAACAGCCCCGGCTTGTCACCGCGACTGTCGGACTGGACGGTCGTGAACCGGATCTCACCGTCGTCGCGGTAGGTCTCGTGGCCGTCGACCTGGATGATCTCCGACTCGTTGGAGTCCTTCGCCAGGACGTCGAAGGTCGGGCCCGGACGGTAGACGGAGTACGGCAGCGGCGCGAACGCCGCCAACACCAGGAGGCAGACGGTCAGCGGCGCCGCAATGGCGAAGGCAAACCACCGCTGGCTCATGGCGATACCTTCTCACCCGCCGCCAAGGCGCCCGGGACCGGATCGCAGAAGAAACCTCAAGAGGCGCGACGGTCGCCGGGCGGGCGGTCGTCGGCAGCGGGGGGCGTCGGAGGAGGTGACGGCTCGCTCAACGGGGGCAGCACGGTCGGGCGCATCTTGGAGGGCCGGAGCGCGACACCGGTGCTGCGGTCCGGCGTACGACGGGACACGGCGTAGCCGGGGCGCCGCTCCTGCTCCTTGCTCAGGGCCTCCCCCAGCCGCCGGGCGGCGGTCTCGCGGTCGACCTCACCGCGCCCCTCACGACCCCACCAGCCGACCCACAGCATCGTCGCCATCGTGACGACGCCGGCGGGCACCAGCCAGAAGAGGATCTCCACCCGGCAAAGGTACGGCGGCTCGCGGGCCGGTCGGCCACGGCGCGCCGCGGTGCGGTGCGCCTACGGCGCGCCGACCCATTCCTCGGTGCCGTCGGAGAACAGCTGGTGCTTCCAGATCGGGACCTCGGCCTTGAGGGTGTCGATGAGCGCCCGACTCGCCTCGAACGAGCTGCCGCGGTGGCCGGACGTGGTCGCTGCGACGACGGCGAGGTCGCCGATCGCGAGGTCCCCGACCCGGTGGACGGCGGCGAGCGCGGTGACGTCGTACTCCTCGGCGACGCGGGCGCACACCTCCTGCAGCCGGTCGAGCGCGCTCGGGTGCGCCGAGTAGGACAGCCCGGTCACTCCCTTGCCGTGGTCGTGGTTGCGCACGCGCCCGACGAAGACAACCAGGCCACCCGACGCCTCGTCGTCGAGGCTCTTCACCACGTCGTCGATCGAGAGCGGCGTGTCCTGGATGCCCACGAGACGTACGGCGGAGCTGCTCACAACCTGACCTTCTTCCGTTCGCTCGCGGGCGAGAGCCTTGGGTTGGCAGGGCGCCGTCGGCTGACGGTGGGATCCGGCCGCGCAACTCGCTTACAGGCGCAGAGTACTTTGGAGGCATGGCCAACGACCCCGAGCCCGAGGAGCCCAACCCGTTCAAGGGCACGCCGCTCGAGCACCTCTTCGCACCCGGCGGACCGCTCAGCGGGATGGCCGGCCTGGGCGGTCTGGCCGGCGGCGCCGGCCCCGCCGGCGGGATGGACTTCAACCAGATCATCAGCCAGTTCAAGGCGATGATGGAGCCGCATGACGGCCCGCTGAACTGGAAGGTCGTCGACGACCTGGCCCGGTCGTCGGTCTCTCAGTCTCCGGACCCCTCCCCCGGTCGACGCGACCACGACCGGGTCGCCGACGCCGTACAGCTCGCCGACCACTGGCTCGACGTCGCGACCGAGTTCCCGTCGGGTGTCATCTCGACCGCCGCCTGGAGCCGCGCCGAGTGGGTCGTCGAGACCCGTCCCGTCTGGAAGGTGCTCGTCGAGCCGGTTGCCGCGAAGTCGGTCAGCGGCATCGGCAACGCCCTCCCGCAGGAGATGCAGGGGGCGGCCGGGCCGCTGCTCGGCATCATCGGCCAGGCGGTCGGCGGCATGCTCGCCTCGCAGATCGGTCAGGGCCTCGGCGGTCTCGCCGGCGAGGTGCTGACCGCGTCCGACATCGGCCTGCCGCTGGGCGCGCCCGGCAAGGCGGCCCTGGTGATCAGCAACGTCCAGGATTTCGCCGAGGGCCTCGACGTGTCCGTGGACGACGTACTCCTCTATCTCGCGCTGCGCGAGGCAGCCCACCAGCGCCTGTTCGCCCACGTGCCGTGGCTGCGGGAGCACCTGGTCGGCGCGGTCACCGACTATGCGCAGGGCCTCGAGCTCAACGTGCAGCAGATGCAGGAGCGCATCCAGGAGCAGATGGGCAGCATCAACCCGATGGACCCGGCCTCGATGCAGGGGCTGCTCGAGGGCGGGCTGTTCGAGCCGCCCGTGTCGCCGCAGCAGGAGTCCGCACTGTCGCGGCTCGAGATCGCACTGGCGCTGGTCGAGGGCTGGGTCGACGAGGTGGTCGGGCAGGCCACGGTCGACCGGATGCCCGCGGCGACCAAGCTCCGTGAGGCCGTACGACGTCGCCGCGCCGCCGGCGGTCCGGCCGAGCAGACGTTCGCGGCGCTCGTGGGCCTGGAGCTGCGGCCGCGTCGGTTGCGGGACGCCTCGACCCTGTGGGGCGGGCTACGGACCCGCTCGGGTGCGGAGGCGCGCGACGGCGTGTGGATGCACCCCGACCTGCTGCCGACCGCGGCCGACCTCGACGACCCGCTGTCCTTCCGCGCCGAGGCCACCCAGCCCCAGGGGCTCAGCGAGGACGCGTTCGACGAGGAGCTGCGCAAGCTGCTCGAGAGCGAGACGCCCGAGTCGCCTGAGGCGCCTGAGGCGCCGACTCCCCCGGCTCCCCCGACTCCCCCGACGGCGAGTGACTCTTCACGAAGACGCGCTGGCGGCATTGCGCGGCTGGGGCGCGCCCGACGCTGCGCAGGATCTGCTGCGCGCCCGGTTCGTCGCCCATCTCGAGGGCGCGGGCGACGGCATGTGGCGCTCGTCGTACCCCGACCACATCACGGCGGGAGCGCTGGTGATCGACGCCGCCGGGGAGCGGGTGCTGCTCAACCTCCACCGCAAGGCGCGGCGATGGTTCGCGTTCGGCGGGCATGCCGAGCCGGGCGACCCGACGCTGGCGGAGGTGGCCGCGCGGGAGGCACGCGAGGAGTCCGGGATCCCGGACCTGCGACTGGTGCCGGTGCCGGCCCAGCTCGACGACCACGCCGTACCCTTCTGCGACCCGCGCGGCCCCGAGTTCACCGTCCACCACCTCGACGTCCGCTACGTCGCGATCGCGCCGCCGGCCGCGCGGGAGGTCGCGAGTGCGGAGTCGCTCGACGTGCGCTGGTGGCCGGTCGACGCCCTCCCGGAGCTCGAGCCGGGAATGGTCGACCTGGTGGGGATCGCTCGCTCGCTGGTCTGAGCCGCGCTCAGTCCGCGTCGGCGGTCACCTCGGTGCCCGGCGGCGGCTCGAGCCGCGCCGCCTCGGACCACCCGAGGAGGTAGCCCTTCGCCTTCTCGGTGTGCGGGTAGTGCCCCACCCAGCCCCAGAAGGCGTCGTTGTGGCCGGGCTCGAGGAGGTGGGCGAGCTCATGCATCAGCACGTAGTCGACGACCCAGTCGGGCATCTTCTGCAACCGCTCGCTGAGCCGGATGGTGCGGTCGCCCGGGGTGCACGACCCCCACCGCGAACGCTGGTTGGCCACCCACCTCACGGACAACGGCGTCGCCAGCCCGCCGAGGTAGCGGTCGTTGAGCTCGGTCGCGCGTCGATGCAGGCCGTCGTCGGTACGCCGGGCGCGCTGCTCGCGCCGCTGCAACCGGGCCACCATCGTGCGGACCCAGTCACGCTCCTCGGCCTTCGACAGGTTGTCGGGCACCAGGACGACGATCCGGTCGTCCTCGACGTACGCCGACACGGTCCGCCGTCGCCGCCGCGAGCGGCGTACCTCGACCTGCGGGTCAGTCGGCTCCGGCATGCGTTCGACGCTACCTGTACCCCGGAGCGTGAGCGAAGCGAAGCGCAGCCGACTCGGCGCAACTGGGGTCTCTGAGCACCGCGAGTCGGCGCAACTGGGGTCTCTGAGCACCGCGAGTCGGCGCAACTGGGGTCTCTGAGCACCGCGAGTCGGCGCAACTGGGGTCTCTGAGCACCGCGAGTCGGCGCAACTGGGGTCTCTGAGCACCGCGAGTCGGCGCAAGTCGAGACGCGCCGACTCGGCGCGCTACGACAACCCCAGACGCGCCGACTCGGCGCGCTACGACACCCCAGACGCGCCGACTCGGCGTCAGATCTCAGGGGCCGCCCACTCGAGCAACCGCTCAACAGGCCAGGTGTTGACGATCCGGTCCGGACCGATCCCGGCCGCCTCGGCCCGATCGCAGCCGTAGAGAAGGAAGTCGAGCTGGCCCGGCGCGTGCGCGTCGCTGTCGATCGAGAACAGGCACCCGAGGTCGCGCGCCAGTTCCAACAGCTCCATCGGTGGGTCGCGGCGCTCGGGGCGCGAGTTGATCTCGACCGCAACGTCGTGCTCCCTGCACGCCTCGAAGACCGCGCGGGCGTCGAACTGTGACGGCGGCCGGGTGCCGCGATTGCCGGTCACGAGGCGGCCGGTGCAATGGCCGAGCACGTTCGTCCACGGGTTGCGGATTGCCGTGAGCATCCGCTTGGTCATCGGCGCCCGATCGGCGCGGAGCTTGGAGTGGACGCTGGCTACCCGCACGTCGAGCCGGCTCAACATCTCCTCGGTCTGGTCGAGGCTTCCGTCCTCGTTGATGTCGACCTCGATGCCCTTGAGCAGGCGGAACTCGCCCGGCAGGACGGACAGGTGCTCGTTGACCGCGTCGACCACGTCGAGCTGGCGGGTCAGCCGCTCGACGCTGAGGCCCCGCGCGATGGTGAGGCGGGGCGAGTGGTCGGTGAGCACCAGGTAGTCGTGGCCGAGCTCCATCGCGGTCATCGCCATCTCCTCGATGGGCGACCCGCCGTCGGACCAGTCGGAGTGGGAGTGGAGGTCGCCGCGCAGGGCCGCTCGGAGTCCGTTGCCACCCGCGACCGGCAGCACGCCGTACTGCTCCTCGGCCTCGGCCAGCCGCTCGGGCGTCCGTCCGGCGACGGCGTCGCTGATCACCCGGGCCGTGCTGGTGCCGACGCCCGCCAGGTCGGTCAGGGTGCCCTCAGCGGCGCGTTGGGAGACCTCGGCCTCCGGCAGCGCGAGAATGGCCGCGGCCGCCTTGCGGTAGGCCTGCACCTTGAACGTGTCGGCACGCCCCCGCTCGAGCAGGAACGCGATCCGGCGCAGCGCCGCGACCGGGCTGCCGTCGTAGGGATCGCCTGCGGAGGTCACCCACTTAGCCTTGCAGCCGGCACCGATTCGGGAAATCAGACGCAGAATCTTTTTGTCCACAGGCAGTGGAGGAGCGGTGGACGACGTCGTTGCTGGTCACCCGGAGGTACGGCGTCTCCCGCGCCTTCGATCTCCCCACCTCGTCCACAGGCGGATCAGCCATTTCCCACGGCTCTCCACGGCGGATCCGAGTCGTCCACAGCCTCATCCACAGGGTCATCCACAGGTGAGGGTGCCGCTGGATTGACCGGCGTACCCGCGCTCCCTAGCGTTGCCCGCAGATGGGGCCCCCGGGTCGCCACCGCCGTTCGCAAGGGGAAGGCAAACGGCGGGAAGCGCACCGGGGGTCCGGTCATTTTCATCCGCTTCGTTGCTGGTCATCGACCTTCGAAGGTCGGTGCCCGCTTCTCCTTGGCTGCCCGGATGCCCTCCTGCAGGTCGGCCGTCGCCAGCGTGACCGGCTGCGCGAGCGCCTCCCAGTCCAGGCACGCGTCGATGCTGGCGTGCCCGCGCGCCAGCGCCAGCTTGGTCAGCTTGGTCGCGATCGGCGCGGTGGCGGCGATCTCCGCGGCGGTCACGAGCACCTGTTCGCGGAAGCCCTCGGGGGCGAGCACCCGCGACACCAGGCCGAGGCCGAGCGCCTCGTCGGCGTCGACCAGGCGACCGGTCAGCAGCAGGTCGCGCGCGGCAGCCGGCCCGACCACGTCCGGCAGGAGGTAAGTCGTCGCCATCCCCGGGTGCATCCCCAGCCGGACGAACGGCACGCCCATCCGGGCCCCGCGGGCGGCGTACCGGATGTCGCACGCGAGGGCCACTGCCAACCCGGCGCCGATGGCCGGACCGTTGATGGCGGCGATGGTCGGCACCTCGAGTCGGCGGATGGACAGCCAGGCGCGGTAGAACGGCAGCATCCGCGACCGCAGCCGGTCGACGGACGCGTCCGGCTCACCAGCGATCCACGACGTGTCGCCCCCCGCGCAGAACGCGCTGCCCTCCCCCGTCACCACGACCGCCCGCAGATCACGGTCGGCGGCGAGGTGATCGACCGCTCGGACCCAGGACCCGGTCATCTCGTCGCTCATCGCGTTGCGCATGTCCGGGAGGTCCAGGACAAGCATCGCGACCCCCGGAGAGGGCCGTTCGAGCCGCAAATGGGTCATCGGACTGATTTCAGACATACCGGGCACGCTACTGCGCCTGCGCGCGAGCGTGCCGTAGCCTCAGACTGGTTCGAGGTCACGTACCGAGAACCCCGGCGGGCTTCCCCACACCCCCCGTCGCGACGACCGAAGTGAACATGAGCAAGGAGGCCGTCATGGCGGAGACCTGGAGCGGTGAGTTCTACTGCGTGAAGTGCAAGGAGAAGCGCGAGGCATCGGGTGAGGTCCGCGTCAACGACAAGGGCACCCGCATGGCGAAGGCTGTTTGCCCTGTCTGTTCGACCAACTTGAACCGCATCCTCGGCAAGGCCTGAGCACTCTCAGACAACCGCAGCGGGCGGCCCACCTCACGGTGGCGCCGCCCGCAGTCATTTTCCACGCCCTCCGACCGAGCTTGCGAGGTCGGAGATCCGGGCGGGAGGTCGAGCAGGCGCCGTCTCGAGACCCTGCCTGTGGATGACCCGCACGGCACTGGCTGTCCGCATGCCAGCCTGCTGCCATGTCCACTGTCGCGACGACTGCCGAGCTCCGGCTCCGACCCGGCGTCGCGGTCGTACGACGGGACGCGGACACCCTCCAGGTCGGTCTCCATCCGCCCCACGTCGCCCAGGTGCGGGACGCGCCCGAGGTGCGGGCGCTGCTCGACGCGCTGCGAGACGGTGGCGCCCTGGGCGACCTGGCGCCGGTGGCCGCGCGGGCGCTCGAGGGCTTGCTGGCGGCTGGGCTGGCTCTTCCGGTGACCCCGGTTGCGACGGCGGAGGCGCGGGTCGCCCAGGCTCAGTTCGGCGCTGACGGCGTACGACGACTCGCGGACCGCGCCGGCCATCGGATCGGCCTTCGGGCCGACGGGTCGTCGCACGCGATCGTCACCGACCTGCTGGAGATCGCCGGTCTCGAGGTCGATGACGCCTCACCGTCGGTGTGGCTGGTGGTCGCGTCCGGACCGATCGCCCGGGAGGCCATCGACCCGCTGGTGCGCGCAGGCGCACCCCACCTGCTGGTCAGCGGCGACACCGGCGGCCGCCGGATCGGCCCGTTCGTCGAGCCGGGTCGCACCGCCTGCCTGCGTTGCGTCGACGCGCACGAGGCGGAGGCCGACCCCCGGCGGCCGTTCCTGGTAGAGCAGGCGGCGCTCCGGTCCGTCGGCGACGAGCCGGTCGACCCGGTGCTCGACCGCCTCGCCCTGGCCTGGGCGGTCCGCGATCTCTGCCGCTACCTCGAGGGCGACGAGCCGAGCACGTGGTCGGCCACCGTCGACCTCGGCCCGACGGACGCTCCGCGCCTGGTGCGCTGGCTGCGGCATCCGCACTGCGGCTGCGCGTGGGACCTGCTGTTCGACCTGCCGTAGAGACGCGGTCACCACCACTCGCTCTCGAGCTTGCTCTCCATGGCCCGGAGGTGCTCGCGCGAGCAGGTGTCGCAGTAGCGGCGGGTCCGGCCGCGCTCGACCGCGGTGGTCCAGGTCAGCGGCGGGTCATCGCCCGGAGCGACACGGCCGCAGAAGTCGCAGGTCACCTGCACGCACCCATCCTTCCGCGAATCGGGGAAGATCCCCGCCGAAACCGCCGGTCTCGGCGGGGATCTTCCCGGATTCGCGCAAACGACGAGGGCCGGGGTACGACGGGTTTCGTCGTACTCCGGCCCTCTTGCTTGTCACCCGCGATCAGGTGCTCGGAGGAGGTCCTCCGAGGTGTCTGCCTCTTGTCAGAGAGCGCGAGCGAGGGCGAGGCGAGCCTGCTGCGCTGCGCGCTCAGCCTTGCGGCTGACGCGACGGGCGCGGGCCATCTTGGCCTCACGCAGCTGCTGCGCCTCTCCCAGGCGCGCGGACATGCGCGCGCGTGCCAGGTCTTCGTACATCGTGTTCATTCGATTGCTCCAATTCAGGATTTGAGTCATGGGTGTTGGTGAGTGGGTCTCGGTTCGGATGAGGGGTGTCGAGCTACGCCGCGGCGTCCTTACGGGGCCGGCCACGGGGCCGCTTGCGGGGAATCACTACTCCCTGCAGGAAGATCTCCCCGCCCCAGACACCCCAGGGCTCACGCCGCTCGAGCGCACCGGTCAGGCACATCTGCTGGACAGGGCAGTCCTGGCACATGGCCTTGGCGAACTCCACGTCGCTAGGAAGCTCTGCGAACCACAGTTCCGGGTCGTTGACCCGGCACGGCAGCCGGTCGGCGTCCATCTCAGCAACGAGACCTGCCTCGTCGTGCAGGTTGCTCAGCGTGGGCTCGAGAACACTGGTCGTCATCTTTCACCTCCTCGTTTCTGACCTGATCGCGTTGGTCGTTTCATCGGATCCGGGTCTGCGGCTTTCGTGGGCCTCAGATGTCGTCTGAGAAACACAAAGGCCGCGGATCCCGGTTTCGGGTTCCGCGGCCTGGAGGCTGCCGAGCTGAGTCTGGTGAGATCAGATCGGGGGGCTCCAGGTCAGTGAACCCGGGACGTAGCCGGCAGCGAAGCCGACGTGTCCCATGCCGGTGGTGGTTGCGGTCACGCGCACGCGGTTGCCCTGAATGGCCGTCGCCTCGCTCCAAGCGAGGTCGACACGCACGTCACCCCGGACGCGGGACGTCCGAAGATCGGTGGCCGGGGTGGCGCACGGGAACTGCCCAAAAATCGGCATGACCGGCGTTACGCCGGTGTTGCGCTTGATGTTCTCCACGGTGGCCACCTCCTCAGGTGCATTGGGCGCGGGCTTTGTCAGAGCCTGGATGCGCAGGTCGGTCAGTACGTGAGGGATACGCTAGCGGGGCTCCGATGTAATGAGCAAACCATTTTATGAACTATTTCTGAAGTTTCTTCGGAACGGCCGGTATGACCCCCGGTTCGGTGGTTATGACACGTCGCTGACGAGTGCCAGGACCTCGTCGCCGTACTTCTCGATCTTGTTCGGGCCCACCCCGTTGATGGCCCGCAGCGCGCCCTCGTTGACCGGCTTGTGCTCCGCGATCAGCTCGAGGGTGGCATCGGTGAACACGACGTACGCCGGAACCTCGTCGTCGCGTGCCCGCTCGAGTCGCCAAGCCTTCAGCCGCTCGAAGAGCCGCTCGTCGTAGCGCACCGGGTGGTGGCCGCACCTCCCCCGCTTCTTCTCGGCGGCGGTGCCGAGCGGCTGACTGCACTCCCGGCAGCGGGCGACCTTGCTGCGGGACCGGCCGCCCGCCTTGGGCTGCTCGCCCTCGGGAAGCAGCGGGGTGAGGAACCGGGACGGGTGCCGGCGGGCGGCCTGGCCCGGGTTGCGGGCGGCGGCCCAGGTGACGGTCAGCTCGCGCCGGGCGCGAGTCATGCCGACGTAGAGCAGCCGTCGCTCCTCCTCGACGGTCGCGTCGCGGTCGGCGTAGGTGATCGGCAGGGTGCCGTCCTGGACGCCGGCGCAGAAGACGGCGTCCCACTCGAGGCCCTTGGCGGCGTGGAACGTGGCGAGAGTGACGCCGTCGGCCGCCGGGGCGTGCTGTTCGGCGGCGCGCCGGTCGAGGTCGGCGACGAACGCCGCCAGGTCGGCATCGGGGTGCTCGGTCGCGAACTCCTCGGCCTGGGTGGCCAGCGCCTGCCACGACTCCCAGCGGTCGCGCACCTGGCCGCGTCCGGTCGGAGGATCGGCGGACCAGCCCATCCCGCCGAGTACTCCGTGCACGGCCTCGCCCCACGGCAGGTCGGCGGTCTCGCCCGAGCGCGCCGCGCCCCGCAGGCGGACGACGGCCTCCCGCACCTCGGCTCGCTCGAAGAAGCGCGCGGCGCCGCGGACGACGTACGGGATGCCACGGTCGCTGAGCGCGTCCTCGAAGTGCTCCGACTGTGCGTTGATCCGGAACAGCACGGCGAACTGCCCGGGCGTGGTGCCCTTGCGCTGGAGGGCGGCGATCTGGTCGGCGACGTAGGTCGCCTCGGCGACCTCGTCGGGATGGCCGACGAACCGCACCGCAGAGCCGGCCGGCTGCTGGGAGCGCAGCTCCACACCGGCACTCGGGCTGGCCTTGAGGAGGGTGTTGGCGGACGCGACGACCTGGGGGGTCGAGCGGTAGTTGCGCACCAGCTCGATCGACGTGGTGCCGGGGTAGCGCTTCGGGAAGTCGAGGAGGTACGTCGCGTCGGCGCCGGCGAACGAGTAGATCGTCTGTGCGGGGTCGCCCACCACGCAGAGCTCGTCGCGCCCGCCCAGCCACAGGTCGAGCAAGGCCGACTGAAGCGGGGACACGTCCTGGAACTCGTCGACGACGAACCACTTGTACTGCCGCCTGACCTGGGCGGCCACCCGCTCGTCCGACGCGAGCACGCCGGCGGCGAACAGCAGCACGTCCTCCATGTCCATCCGGCCCTGCTCGCGCTTGACCTCCTCGTAGCCGCTGAAGACCTTGCTGACCGTCTCGGGCGGCTGGTCGGAGACGGTGCGGCCGTGCTGGGCCGCGATCCGCGGGTAGTCGTCGGGCCCGACGTTGCTCACCTTGGCCCACTCGATCTCGGACGCGAGGTCGCGCAGCAGCGCCTGGTCGGCGCGCAGCCCGAGGCGGCGGCTGGCGGCGGCGAGCATCCCGAGCTTCGACTCGGTCAGCGTCGGCAGCTCGGTGCCGTGGACATGGGGCCAGAAGTAGCGCAGCTGCCGCAGCGCCGCGCTGTGGAAGGTGCGGGCCTGGACACCCGGGGCGTCGAGCTGACGCAGCCGCTGGCGCAGCTCGCCCGCGGCGCGGGTAGTGAACGTCACCGCGAGCACCTCGGACGGCGCGTAGACACCCGTGTGCACGCCGTGGGCGATCCGGTGGGTGATCGCCCGGGTCTTGCCGGTGCCGGCGCCGGCGAGCACCCGGACGGGTCCGCGCAGCGCCTCGGCCACCTGCCGCTGCTCGGGATCGAGCGCGTCCAGCAGTCCGTCGGCCTGTGACCCGTGACTCGTCACGATCGGGAACATCTCCTCACGGCTGCAGGTTGGCGGTTACGAACGGTACGGCCGGGAAGGCTCCCGACGTTCCGAGACCCTAGACCGCGGAGGCGACACTTCTCGATGAGCTCGTTCACGATGTACACGACCCCCTGGTGCGGCTACTGCCGCCGCCTGAAGGGCCAGCTCGACCGCGAGGGCATCGCCTACGAGGTCGTCGACATCGAGCGGCGCCCCGAGGCCGCCGAGATCGTCGAGTCCGCCAACCACGGGTTGCAGACCGTGCCGACCCTGGTCTTCCCCGACGGCACGGCGCTGACCAACCCCTCGGTCGCCCAGGTCAAGGACAGGCTCGCCGCTCTGGTGGGCTGACGCCCCTTCACCAGCTGCCCGGCAACGGGCCGCCGTACCAGTGCTCGACGAGTGACCGGCTGATCGAGACCCCGCCGGGCAGCACCAGCGTGCCCGCCTCCGCCTGCTCGCGCATGTCGCCGCGGGTGAACCAGCGCGCCTCCTCGATCTCCGCGTCGTCGAGCCGGATCTTGTCGGACACCGCGCGGCCGATGAAGCCGAGCATCAGGCTGCTTGGCAGCGGCCACGCCTGATTGCCGAAGTAGGTCACCTCACCGACGACCACCCCGGTCTCCTCCGCGACCTCCCGCCGGACCGCGTCCTCGAGCGTCTCGCCCGGCTCGCAGAACCCGGCCAGGGTCGAGAACCGGCCCTCCGGCCACTGCGGCCCGCGGCCGAGCAGGCAACGCTCGTCGTCGCTGCCAGGGTCCCCCGCCGCGACCAGCATGATCACCGCCGGGTCGGTCCGGGGGAACTGCGACTTGCCGCACTGCTCGCAGACCAGCTCGTGCCCGGCCGCGCGCGGGGCGAGCGAGCCACCGCAGCGGGGGCAGTGGCGCGTCGCCCAGTGCCACTCCGCGAGTCCGAGCGCGTGGAAGACCAGCGGCGCCGTACTCATCGCTTCCCCGGTCAGGCTCCGCACTTGGAGGAGGGCAAACAGCCCCCGCAAGGGGACCCACTGGTCCGGCTCGGCCTTGGCGAGGCCGGAGTCGACGATCACCGCCCACCAGGTGGTGCCGTCGCGCTCGCCGAGCAGGATCCGGAGGCCGTCCGGCGCCTCCGCCGTCGGCACCCACTCGAGCCCGCCGTCACGCGGGCGGACCCGGGTGCCGGAGACCACCAGCACCCGCCCGCTGGGGACGCTCCAGCGCTCGTTGAGCCAGCCCGCGTCGGTGCGGTGCAGACCGAGCCGGTCGTGCGGGTCGCGGGCGAGGGCCGTGTGTGCGAAGTCCACGGGTCGAGCCTAGGACCGACCGGTCAGCCAGACTCCGAACGGTCCTCTCGCCGGGCGTGGTCGAGCTCTGACGGGACGTCGACGCGCCACCGTTGGTACCGGGTCGACCGGCCGTCGACGATGACGCCTTCGCCCGCGATGCGCGCGACGACGACCACCAGGCCGATGCAGTTTCCTGAGAGCGCGAGCGCGACGCCGCCTCCGGTGCAGAAGATCGCAACCGACCACGAGCGGCGAGCGCACCAGATCGATGCCGACCTCGACCCGACCCCCGCTCGCCACCTGCTGCCACTGGGCGATCCGCGGCTGCGGATCAGCCCTCGCGACCGATGACCTCCGGCGTGAGGAGTCGCTCGAGCCCGGTCCGATCGGCGAGCCCGTCCGGCTCGACCAGGTCGCCCGAGCGGACGTAGTAGAACGCGGCCCGGACCTGCTCGAGCGGTACGTCGTGCAGCTCGGCCCAGGCCAGCCGGTAGAGGGCGAGCTGGAGTGGGTCGGCGGTCTGGCGGGTGTTGGTCTTCCAGTCCACGACGAGGTAGCGGCCGTCGCCCTCGTCGTAGACGGCGTCGATCCGGCCCCTCACGACCTGGCCGCCCAGCACGAGCGCGAACGGCGCCTCGACGTGGTGGGGCGGCCGGGTTGCGAACGGTCCGGACTCGAACGCCGCGATGACCTCGTTGAGGTCCTCATCGCCCTCGATGCCGGCGTCGGCGCGTCCGGGGAGGTCGTCGGGGTCGAACAGCTCCTGCTGGCCGAACCTCGCCTCGACCCAGGCGTGGAATCGGGTGCCGAACCGAGCCGCCGACGACGGCTGGCGCGGCATCGGACGGGCCCGGTCGGCAGCAAAGCCTTCGGGGTCGTCCCGCAGTCGCGCCATCGCAGTGGCGGAGATGCTCGTCGGCATCGCGACCTCGGTCTCGGGTGCTCGCTCCCGCGCCGCCTCCTCGAGCAGCCGGGCGATCTCGTCGTCCCACTGCTGGACCTGCTCGAGCAGCAGTACGTCGTCGAGCATCGGGTCCTCAGCCGTGCGGAACAGCTCGGCCGCGGCGAGCCGCCGGTCGACCTCGTGGGTGTGGTGGGACATCGGCCACGGGAGGTCTACGGACCGGCCGTCGTAAGGGTTGGGATCGGTCCTTTCGACGGGGTCGCACCACCGCTCCGGCGAACCGCCCCAGGCCTCGATCGCGTCGCGGGTGTCGACGACGTACGGCGACGGGCCCAGCCCGTGCTTCAGGTGCGGCGCCCAGCACCAGCAGGAGACCACGTGATGGTGCCGGGCGCGGGTCCACGCGACGTAGGCAAGCCGCAGCTCCTCGACCTGCTCGTGGCGCTTGCGGCGGTCCTTGAGGTCCAGGATGTCGTCGTAGCCGTGTCCCTGGAGCTGAGGCAGGTCCCGCGCATCGCCCCGCAGCGCCGCCGGCATCACCTCCGGGCTCTTCAGCCAGCTCGAGCGACCTCGGTTGGAAGGGAACTTGTCCTTGACGACGCCGACCAGGAAGACCGCGTCCCACTCCAGGCCCTTGGCGCGGTGCACGGTCAGCAGCTTGACCGAGTTGGCCTCGGACGGCGTCGCCACGTCCAGGCCCTGACCGAACTCGTCCTCAGCATCGAGCCAGGCCAGCAGCGCTGGCAGGGTGACCTGCCCGTCGATCGCCTGGAAGTCGGCGACGGCCTGGACGAACAGGTCGAGGTTCTCGCGGCGGGCGGCCGCCGCAGGCGACACGGAGGACGCGAGCTCCACATCGATGCCGTTGACGTCGATGATCCGGCGGACCAGGTCGAGGATCGGCTCGCCGATGGACCGGCGGAGCAGCCGGAGCTCGTCGGCCAGCAGGGCGAACCGCTCGCGAGCCTCGGGCGAGTAGTCGAGGTCGCCGGGATCCTCCAGCGCATCGCACAACGACGGGATCTCGAGCGGGTCGGCGCCCTCGACTGCTGCGGCGAGCTGGGCCTCGACGTCGGCGAAGCTCTGCTGACCCTGGTGTCCGGCGAGGGCGCCACTGCGGGTCCCGAGCAGGGCGAGGTCGCGAGGACCGATCGCCCAGCGCGGCCCGGCGAGCAGCGTGAGCAGCGCGGGGTTGGCGGTGACGTCCTGGACGAGCTCGAGCGTCGCCACCACGTCGGCGACCTCGGGCAGCCGGAGCAGGCCCTTGAGACCGACGATCTCGACCGGGATCTCCCGGTCCGTCAGCGCGTCGAACACCAACGCGGCCGACGCGTTGTCGCGGGTGAGGACGCCGATCTCCTTCCACGGTCCGCGTTCGTGCGCGGCGATCACCTGGTCGCCGAGCCAGGCCAGCTCGTCGTCGGAGGTCTCGTGGACCACCACCTGCACCTCGCCGTCCGCGGTGCCCTCCTTCGGCTGCAGCCGGTCGTGCTCGCGGCCGTCGTAGAGCGCGCGCGCCAGGTGGTTGGCGGTGGCGAGGATCCGCGCGTCCGAGCGCCGGTTGACCGTCAGGGAGTACGACGGACGCCGTCCATCGGTCGTCGGGAAGTCGCGGCCGAACTCGAGGATGTTGGACACCGACGCACCGCGCCACCCGTAGATCGCCTGGTTGGGGTCACCCACCGCCGTGACCGGGTGGCCGTCCCCGAAGATCCGCGACAGCATCGTCGCCTGCGCGACGGAGGTGTCCTGGTATTCGTCGAGCAGCACCACCTTGAACTTGCCGCGCTCGATCTCGCCGACCTCGGGACAGTCCCGTGCCAGCCGAGCGGCGAGCGCGATCTGGTCGGAGAAGTCCATCAGCCCGAGCCGGCTCTTGAGCGCGCGGTAGTCGTCGACGAGCCCCAGCAGCTCGGCGCGCTTGTCGATCGCCGCGATCGCGTCGCCGACCACCTCGGCCTTGCCCTTGACGCGCTTCCCCTCGGCGAGCTGGCCGAGCAGGGCGTCGTGCTCGGCGGCGAAGCGGGGCCGCTCGGCGGCGTCGTACTCCCGCACCCGGTCGGGCGCCACCAGGTGCTCCGCCATCTCGCTGTCCAGCGCGAGCAGGTAGCGCACGGCGTGCGTCGGGCTGTCGGTCAGCAGGTTGATCGACCCGCGGTGCCGCTGGATCGCGCGAGCCGCCAGCTGGTAGCGCGACGCGTCCGCGATCAACCGGGTGTCGGGCTCGTGACCGATCCGCAGGCCGTGCTCGGAGAGCAGCGCCGCCGCGTAGGAGTGGTAGGTCGCGACCGTCGGCTCCTCCGCATCGTCCTCCCCGGAGTCGGTCTCGTCCGGGTCGGGCCGCCGCGGGCCGCGCTCGGGCAACAGTCCGGCGTGGAGCAGGCTTTCGCGGATCCGGTGTTGCAGCTCGGCCGTCGCCTTCGTGGTGAAGGTGAGCCCGAGGACCTCGCCCGGTGCTACCTGGCCGGTCGCGACCAGCCACACCACCCGCGCGGCCATCACCGCGGTCTTGCCCGAGCCGGCCCCGGCCACCACGACGGCAGGCTCGAGATCCGCGGTGATCGCTGCGAACTGCTCCCGGCTGTAGAGCCAGTCGTGACCCATCAATGCGGCGAGCTGCTCGGGAGTGTCGACGGTCACGAGAGCACCGAGCCGGATGCGAAGGCAGGACAGATCGCTGGGAACTCGCAGCGCTTGCAGTGTTCGCCCGGCCTCGCGACGAACGCCTCGCCGCGGACGGCCGCGACCGCTTCTTGCAGCTGCGCCTCGATCTGCGGCGGCGAGGGCGGCTGCGCCTGCACCTTCGGCTGCGTGTCGCCGTGCCGCAGCTGGATCAGCTCCGCGCCGCCCGCGGAGACCGACCGGCCGAACAGCTCGTCGGCGGCGCCGCGGTCGACGGCGAGCTGGTAGAGGCCGAGCTGCGGGTTGTCGGGGAGCGACTTGTCGGAGGGTGGGTACTTGCCGGTCTTGAGGTCGACGACCACGACGTCGCCCCGCTCGTCGAGCTCGAGGCGGTCGGCGAAGCCGCGCAGCACGACGGCCTGACCGTCAGGAAGAGTGACCTCGGCGCGCAGCTCCTTCTCGGTCTCGACGTCGGTGCGGGCGCCGGGTCGGTGGTGCCACGCGAGGAAGCGCGAGAGCACGTCCTGGACGGCCCCGCGCTCGCGCTCGCGTGACCAGGGCGTCCGGAACTCCATCCGCTCCCACACCTCGTCGACGTAGGGCATCAGGTCGTCGACCACGGTTGCGTCGATCTCGCCCTTGGCGACCCGCTCCGCCAGGGCGTGGACCACCTTGCCGAACCCCTGGCTGGCCGTGGACACGACACTGCCGCCCGCCTCGCGGGTGAGGAACCACCGGGCGGGACAGGTGAGCAGGCCTTCGAGGGCGCTGGCCGAGAGCGACACCGGCCGGTCGTCGGGCCGCACCGGCCGCAGCGATCGCGACGGGCTGCGGAGCCCCCACCAGGTCGCGGGATCCGCGGACGGCGCGACCGGGCGTCCGTGCACCTCGGTGGTCGCGAGCAGCCGGAGCCGGGCAGCGGCCGCCTCGCGGAGCGGCTGGGGCTGCTCTGGGTTGGCGACGGTACGGCGGAGCTCGGCCACCAGCCCCTGGACCGACAGCGGCCGCTGCGGCCGGCCGATCCGGTGGTGCACCTCGTGCCCGAGCTCGGTGAGGAACCGCGACGGCTGCTCGCCGTCGTCGTCGGGTGACTGCACCGCCGTCACGACCAGTCGCTGCCGGGGGCGGGTCACCGCGACGTAGAACAGCCGCCGCTCCTCGGCGAGCATCGCCGCGCGGGTCAGCGGCGGGAGCAGGCCGCCCTGGCCGACCGGTCCGATCCGGTCGGCGCCCAGGAGCGAGTCGCGCCGGCGCAGGTCGGGCCAGCTGCCCTCCTGCACGTGGGCCACGACGACGAGCCGCCACTCCTGGCCCTTGGCTCGGTGAGCCGTGAGCAGCCGGACCGACTCCCCTCGCACGCCTCGCTCGGCGAGCGTGTCGGCGGGGATCTCCTGCGCGGTCAGGGTCGCGAGGAACGTCGCCACACTCGTGTAGTCGCGTTGCTCCTCCGACCGCGCAGCGGTCTCGAACAACGCGCACAGCGCGTCGAGGTCGCGATGGGCCAACCGGGCCGCCTGGCCGCCTCGGTGGGTGGCCGCGCGGAGCCGCTCGCCCCACGACGTACCGCTCCAGAGCGTCCAGAGCACCTGCTCCGCCGAGGCGCCCGCTGCCAGGTCGACGCGAGCCCGCTCCAACAGCAGCGCCAACGACCGAGTCCGGGTGGCGGGTTGTCCGTCGACCCCGTCGAGCAGCGTCGGGTCGAGCACCGCCCGGCGGACCAGCTCGCGCGGTCCGACCTCGGGATGGACAGCACGCAGAGCCCGCGTCAGCGCTCGCACCTCGGTCGCGTCCAGCCCCCCTAGCGGCGAGATCAACAGCTCCTCGATCCGGTCGCGCGGCACGTCGTCGGCGACCAGCAGGTCGAGCGCGGCGAGCAGTACGGCGACGGCCGGCTCGCGTACCAGCGGCGTCTCGTCGCCGGCGACCTCGACCGGAACCCCCGCCGCCGTCAGCGCACGGCGCAGCCCCGGGATCGACGCCCGCCCGGAGCGCACCAGCACCGCCATCTCGCTCCACCCGACGCCGTCCTCGAGGTGCGCGCGGCGCAGGAGATCGGCAACGCGCTCGACCTCGGCTCGGGCGGTGTCGTAGGTCAGGACTTCGATGGTGCCCGGTCCGAGCTCGGACGCCGCGGCCTCGGGATTGCGGAACGCGTCGTAGGTCGCCCGCGGGATGGCACCGCGCATCGAGATCCCGGCCGCGATCGAGCGGGACGCCCGCAGCAGCCGCGAGCCGAACCGACGGGTCGTTCCGAGCGCGAGGACCGGGGCCGGCTCGCCCTGGTGGTCCGGGAACTGGCGAGGGAACTCGAGGATCCCGCGCACGTCGGCGCCGCGGAAGCCGTAGATCGACTGGTCCGGATCGCCGACGGCGACCAGGTCGCGGCCGTCGCCCGCAATCGCCCGGAGCAGCGCCACCTGACTGGGGTCGGTGTCCTGGTACTCGTCCACGAACACGCACGAGTACCTCGCCCGCAGCTCCGCCTGGTGGACCCGCGCCTCGATCACGCCGCGCGTGATCAGGTCGGGGTAGTCGATCGCGGACTGGCCACCGAGCACGTCGAGGTACTGCTCCAGGAAGAGACCGGCGGCCTCGAACTCCGGAACGCCCTCGTCGCGACCCAGGTCGACGAGCTGATGAGGGTCGAGGCCGCGCTCGCGGGCGCGGGCGATCACCGCCTGCACCTCGCGAGCGAAGCCCCGCGTGCCGACGGCAGCACGCAGCGGCTCGGGCCACCGGATCGACTCGGGCGCGTTGGTGAGCAGCTCCTGCAGCACGACGTCCTGCTCGGGTGCCGACAGCAGCTGCAACGGGGCGGCGTAGAGCTCCGCCGGCGCGTAGCGCCGCACCAGCCCGTAGGCGAAGGAGTGAAACGTCGAGGACAGGTTGCTCGACAGCGTGCGTCCGAGCCTCCCGGTCACCCGGTCGCGCAGCTGCTCGGCGGCCTTGCGGGAGAAGGTCAGCGCCAGCACCGAGTCGGGGTCCACGCCCCGCCGTTCGATCCGGTCGACGATCGCTTCGACCATGGTCGTCGTCTTGCCGGTGCCGGGTCCGGCGAGCACGAGCAGCGGCCCGCCCGCGTGGTCGACAACGCGTTGCTGGTGCTCGTCGAGCTGGGGCGGCGGGGTCGCGGCGCGCGGCGGCGCGAGCCGGTAGCGCACGGTCGAGGGGGCAGCGGTCATGTCACTGCACAGCCAACCATTCACGCCCGACAGATCGCCGACCGCTACGTCGCGGTCAGTCGTCGAGCACGGGACGGTCGTTGTAGACCCCGGCCTCGACCTGTCCGGTGAGGCCGCTGATCGCCGTCATGATCCGGTCGGTGAGGTCGCGGCGCGCGCGACCGGCCGCGATGCCGTCGTACTCACCACTGACGGTGATCGGAGCGCCGAACGTGACCGTGACCTTCGCCAGCCGCGGCAGTCGCGAACCGATCGGCTGCAGCTTCTCGGTGTCGGTGAGGCCGACCGGGACCACGGGAGCGCCGGACGTGAGAGCGAGGTGAGCGACCCCGGTCCGCCCGCGGTACAGCCGTCCGTCGCGTGAGCGGGTGCCCTCGGGATAGATCCCGAACGCCTCCCCCCGACCGAGTACGTCGAGGGCGGTCTGCAGCGAGCTCATCGCCGCGGCGGTGTCCTCGCGGTCGACGGGCAGCATGCCGATGCCCTCGAACCACGCCCTCGACAGCGTGCCGCGCACCCCGCTGCCGGTGAAGTAGTCGGACTTCGCGAGGAACACGACCTTCCGCGGCACCACGATCGGGATCACCATCGAGTCGGCGAAGCTGAGGTGGTTGCTGGCGAGGATCACCGGTCCGGTGGCCGGCACGTGCTCGAGGCCGCGCACGACCGGCCGCCACACGACCTTCGCGGCCGGCGGGACGACGGTGTGCAGCACCTGGTAGAGCATCGCGAGTGACGCTATGGGTTACCGGCCAGTCGACAAATTCGGGGTACGGCGCCGCGGGCGGGAAATAGGCGAAGGGCCCTTGGGAGTATGAGTCTCAAGGGCCCTTCATTTGATCGGTACTGGTGACGCTCTCGATCGATCCGGCCGATCTGCCAGGTTCCCACGGACCTCGTCACCCGGTCCGTGCGGCGCGCGTTCCCGTGAGGGATTGTCTGCCGTGTGGATCCTCGCCTTCCGGCTGATCCCGCTCTCCCGGAGGAGGACGTGAGTGCAGTTGTATGCCGCGATGACGGGCGGGCGCAAGGGGTTCCCACCAACTAAATCGAGCAGTTTCCTAGTTCCGGCGTGTCGTCCACAGCCATCCCGGATCGTGTCCACAGAACACAGGTGGTTCATCCACAACCCGTGGGTCTCCCTGTGGATGAGGGGCCGGGTACGACGACCGCGCGACGACCCGATTGAGTAGGGGTACTCAGTCCGGTCGAGTAGCGCCGCGATGTGCGACCCGGGCGAATCGTGGGGAGATGGATGACATGCGCTATGCCGACCCGGACCTTTGCCCCGATTGCCGCTCGGACCTCCCCGGTGGAGTGACGACCTGCCCCACCTGCTCGCTGCCGGTGAGGCACGCGATCGCGGTCGAGCTCTTCGCGACACTGACCCGCGCCGACAGCCTGGTGGGGCAGCTCCGTTCGATCGCCGCCAACGGAACGGTGCCGGCAGCAGCCCGTACGGCGACCGCGCTGGTGCCGCCCGGGCCACCGGCGCCCCCGGCTGCCGTCGCGGCGCCGCACGTCAGCACCCCGCCTCCGCCGGCTCCGCCCCCACCGCCCTCCGCGACCTCCGCGCCCTCCGCGCCCTCCGCGCCGCAGCGGCCAGCAGGCGGCAGCCTCGGCGTCGCCGCGATTCCCAAGATCCTGCTCGGCCTCGGCGCGCTGTGCCTGCTGGTGGCCGCGATCGTGTTCCTCGCCGTGTCGTGGTCGATCCTCGGGGTCGGCGGCCGGACGGCCGTGCTGCTCACCCTCACCGCCGCGGCGACCGGCGGCGCGCTGCTGCTCAACCGCTTCCGGCTGCGGATCGCCGGCGAGTCGATGAGCGTCGTCGCGCTGGGAATGCTCGGGCTCGACGTGCTCGGCGCGAACGCAGCGGGCTGGTTCGGCGACTCGTCGACGGGCTGGGCGGTGGCGACCGGCGGCGCGGTGATGGCACTCGGCGGAACCGGTCTGGCACTCCCCCGCTTCGGCGACGGACCGCGACTCGTCGCGCCGCAGGTCTTCGTCGGCGTCGGCTACCTGATCGGCTGGGGCGGCCTGCTCGCTGCGATGGATCACGAGCTGATCGCCGGCCATGCGCTGGTCGTCCTCGGCGCCGGCGTCACCTGGCTCTCGCGGAGCGCGTTGCCCGTCCGGGCCTGGAGCGTCGGCATCGCGACGTCCGTCGTGTGGACCGTGACGGCCCTGCTCGGGGTGGGGCTCGCGTTCGCGGACCCGACGGTCCACGACGTGTGGGTCGACGGCGCCGGCTGGTCGCTGCTCGCGTCGGCCGCGACCCTGCTCGCACCCGGCCTGGTCCTGAAGCGGCGTGAGCTGACCGTCGCCGGTGGCTCGGTCGGCGCCCTGCTGGTCAGCATCGCGCTCGTCGCCCCGTGTGTTGACGAGTCGGCCCGGATCGCCGGCGCCGTGACGCTCGCCGCCACGGCCGGCTGGGTCGCCGCCCACCGCCTGCTTCCCGAGGCGTACCGCCTGGTCGCCACCGCTCCGGCCGCGATCGGCTCCCTCGTGCTGCTCGGCTTCGACGCGGTGGCCGGGATAGTGGCCCTCGCCCGGGTCGCCGACGTCGGCAGCGACAGCTCGTTCTCCGTGGTCCTCGACCAGCCCAACCCGGTCACCGAGCCGCTGCTCACGGTTCCGTCCGCGCTGGTGCCCCTGGTGTTCCTCGCGCTCCTCCTGGCCCGCGACGGGCGCCCCAGCACCACGTGGTGGCGGGCCGGTGCCGTCATCGGCGGCGTCGCGGCGGTCGCGACGCTGGCGTCGTACGACGTCCCGCTCGCGGCCGTGGTCACGTCGCTCGGCCTGGTCGCGGTCGGCAGCCTGGTGCTCGGTCTGGCCGACTCCGGCCCCCGGCAAACGGCGTTCGGGCTGGTCGCCCTCGGGATCAGCGGGTCCGGCGTGGTGCTGGCCCTGCCGAGCACGCCGATCATCGCCGTCGCCTCCGGCCTCGTGCTCGGGATCGCGCTGATCGCCCACTTCGTCGGCCGGACGGACGAGCTGCGCGGGGTCGCAGCGGTCACGCTCGCGCCCGCGCTCGCCGTCCTCGTCTGGACCACCGGGCTGGCCAACGATGTCGACGCGTACCGGCTCGGCGTACCGGTCCTGGTCCTCCTCGGCCTGCTCGCCATCGCGCGGCCCAAGGTCGAGGTCGAGATCCCGGCGGTCATCGTGACCGTGATCGCGGTGCCACCGGCGATCTTCGAGGCGAACGACGTGGGCGGCTCGCTCGCCCTGCACCTGGTCGTGGCCGGCGCGCTGCTCTCCGCCTCGGCCCTCATCCACGAGTCGCGACGCGACCTGGTCTGGGCAGCGGTACCGGTGTTCGCACTGGCGTCGTGGGTGTGGTTCGGCGATCGGGGCGTCACCGACCCGGAGCCCTACACGCTTCCCATCGCGGCGGCACTCACCGTCCTCGGCCTCGTGCACCTGCGCCGCAACCCGGACGCCGGCACCGAGGTCGCCCTGCTCCCCGGGCTCCTGCTCGGCACCGTCCCCTCGCTCCTCTGGGTCCTCGGCGACCCGCTCTCCCTGCGGGCGCTGATCCTCGGTGGCGCCTGCCTGGCGCTCACCATCGCCGGCGCCGCGCTCCGCTGGAGCGCGCCGCTCATGGTGGGCTCCGTCGTCGGCGCGATCGTGGTCGTTCGCGAGATCGGGCCATACGCCGGGGACGTGCCGCAGTGGGTGTGGATCGGTCTGGCCGGCGCCCTGCTCACGACGATCGGCATCACCTGGGAACGCCGGTTGCTGGAAATCCGGCAAGCGGTCGGCATGCTCGGCCGCCTCCGCTGACGACTTGGCGACCTGCTAGAAATGGGGGCATGGCTACCACTTCACTCGGCGGGAACCCCGTCTCCACCGTCGGCGAGCTCCCCGCTCCCGGCGACAAGGCACCGACCTTCGAGCTGGTCGGCAACGACTTCTCGCCGGTCACGCTGCCCGAGGGGACCCGCACCGTCCTCAACATCTTCCCCAGCATCGCGACGGGCGTCTGCTCGGCCAGCGTCCGGAAGTTCAACGAGCTGGCCAGCGGCCTCGACAACACCACGGTCCTCTGCGTGTCCAAAGACCTGCCGTTCGCGCTCGACGCGTTCTGCGGGGCCGAGGGCATCGAGAACGTCACGATGGCGTCCGCCTTCCGCTCCCCCTTCGGTGACGACTACGGCATGCGCATGGTCGACGGCAAGTGGGCCGGTCTCCTCGCGCGCTCGATCGTGGTCGTCGACACCGACGGCTCGGTCATCTACACCCAGGTGGTCGACGCGATCGGCACCGAGCCCGATTACGACGCCGCCGTCGCCGCCCTGCACTGAACTGGTCGAGCGTGTCTCCGGTGACGCCGACGAGACTTGACCAGCCGTCGTCGGCGTACGGTCCGTGACCGTCGACGCCACCTCCCGACACGCTGCCGACCTGAGCTGACCAGCCCGACTCGCTCCCTCACTCCTCCGGTCGGGCCGGGTCCCAGAACGCCTCGCGCATCTGGACCCGGCCGGTGCTGCTGCGCGGGGTGCCCTCCTCGAGGTAGCGCGTCCGCGCCTCCCCGTCGTGGCTCGGCGGCAACGAGCCGTCGGCCCGCACCACCCGCCACCACGGCACCGGCCCGCCGTGGCGGGACATCACGGCACCAACCTGCCGCGGACCGCCGCCGACGACAGCGGCGATCGCGCCGTACGTCGTGACCCGGCCGGCCGGCACCCGCTCGACCCACGACAGCACCTGCTCGACGTACTCCTCCTTGGCGGGTTCCACGCACGCCATCGTGCCTGACACCCCCCCGACGCGCCGAGGACCCCGTCGCCTGGCGACGGGGCCCTCAGGTGCTCCCTCGGTGCGGTGAACGCTCCAAAGACTCGTGCTGCGGCTCCGTCACACTGGAACCACTGCTACCACGCTCAACGACCGTGTCCAGACACGGTTACGGCGCGTTGCCGACGATCAGTACGCCGGCTGGCTCGGGTCGATCTGGTTGACCCACGCCACGACACCGCCGCCCACGTGGACGGCGTCGGCGTAGCCGGCACCCTTGACGATCGCGAGCGTCTCGGCCGAGCGGACGCCGGTCTTGCAGTACATGACGACCTGCTTGTCGGCCGGAAGCCGCTCGAGGGCGGATCCGTTGAGGAAGTCGCCCTTGGGGATGAGGATCGAGCCCGGAACCAGGTTGATCTCGTACTCGACCGGCTCCCGGACGTCGACGAGGACGAAGTCGCGGCTGCCCTCCTCGCGCTCCTTCAGCATGTGCTCGAGCTGGACGACCGAGATCGTCGAACCGGCAGCCGCGTCCGCGGCCTCGTCCGAGATCGCCCCGCAGAAGACGTCGTAGTCGATCAGCTCGGTGACGGTCGCGTTGTCGCCGCAGAGCGCGCAGTTGGGGTCCTTGCGGACCTTCAGCTTGCGGTACTCCATCTCCAGGGCGTCGTAGATCATCAGCTTGCCGACGAGCGGGTCGCCGATGCCGGCCAGCAGCTTGATCGCCTCGTTGACCTGGATCGACCCGATGCTCGCGCAGAGCACGCCCAGCACGCCGCCCTCGGCGCAGCTCGGGACCATGCCCGGCGGGGGCGGCTCGGGGTAGAGGCAGCGGTAGCAGGGAGCGTCATCGGCCAGGGTCGGCGCGAACACCGAGGCCTGCCCGTCGAAGCGGTAGATCGAGCCCCACACGTAGGGGATCCCGAGGAAGTAGGCCGCGTCGTTGACCATGTAGCGCGTCGCGAAGTTGTCGGTGCCGTCGACGATGAGGTCGTAGCCGCGGAAGACCTCGAAGACGTTGTCGTTGTCGAGGCGCTCCTCGTGGAGGATCACGTCGACGTACGGGTTGATCTCGGCGATCGACTCCTTGGCCGAGAGGCCCTTCGGCTTGTCGATGTCGCTGACGCCGTGGATGACCTGGCGCTGGAGGTTGGACTCGTCGACGGTGTCGAACTCCGCGATGCCGAGGGTGCCGACACCCGCCGCGGCCAGGTAGAGCAGCGCCGGGCTACCGAGGCCGCCGGCGCCGATGACCAGCACCTTGGCGTTCTTGAGCCGCTTCTGCCCGGCCATGCCCACGTCGGGGATGATCAGGTGGCGGCTGTAGCGGCGTACCTCGTCGATGGTCAGCTCGGCGGCCGGCTCGACCAGCGGCGGAAAGCTCACAGTGTGCTCCTCGATGGATTGGGGACGTCAGGCCACAACGCCTCACCCGTCCTCGGTGTTCCCACGCTCCATGGTTCCTCGCGCGCTCAAGCGGGCCTGACATGTCCCGTCATCCGGACCCGCGGGCCGTCCCGCTGGACCGACCTACTCGGGAGTAGGCTCAGCCCGTGGTCAGTAGGTCGTACGACGTCGAGGGGCCCCGCCGCCCCCGCGGGATCCGGTTGCCGCGCCGTGAACGGCGCGCCCAGCTGCTCTCGTCCGCCCTGGAGGTGTTCGTCGCGCAGGGCTATCACGCCGCAGCGATGGACGACATCGCCGAGCGCGCGGGCGTCTCCAAGCCCGTGCTCTACCAGCACTTCCCCGGCAAGCTCGAGCTCTACCTCGCGCTGCTCGACGACGCCTGCGACACGATCATCGACAACTGCCGGGTCGCACTGGAGTCGACCACCGACAACAAGCAGCGCGTCGCCGCGGCCATGGATGCGTTCTACGCGTACGTCGCGCACGACGCCGGCGCGTTCCGCCTGGTCTTCGAGTCCGACCTCACCAGCGAGCCCGCGGTCCGCGACCACGTCGACCGGGTCACCATCGAGTGCGCCGGCATGATCACCGAGGTGATCTCGGAGGACACCGGGCTCCCCGCCGCCGCCGCGCGGCTGCTCGCCGTCTCCCTCGTCGGGATCAGCCAGGTGAGCGCCCGGTTCTGGCTCACCGACTCCGGCGGCCTTTCTCGGGAGCAGGCGGTCGACCTGGTGTCGGGGCTGGCCTGGCGCGGCATCCGGGGTTATCCGCTCACCGACTAGTCTCGGTTGTAGGCGCAGCACAGCGCATCACGAACCTGAAGGAGCCTCAGTGGAGGTCAAGATCGGCGTGCAGAACGCCGCCCGCGAGCTGACCGTCGACACCGACGAGACCACGGACGCGATCGAGAAGCTCGTCACCGAGGCGATCGCCGGCGGTGGCGTGCTCGTCCTCACCGACACGAAAGGCCAGCGCACCGTGGTGCCGGCCGACAAGCTCGCCTACGTCCACATCGGCCGCAGCTCCGCCGGGCAGGTGGGCTTTCGCTCGTAGGGGAACTCTTCGCCGTCTCCCAGGCGTTCCTCAGGCAACACGGGCACTCTTCCCGTGAAGAGGTGAGGGTCATGCTGCAGTTCCGCTACGCCGCCGAGAGCGACACCGGCCGGGTCCGGGAGAACAACGAGGACGCCGGGTTCGCCGGTCCCTACCTGCTGTGCGTCGCCGATGGGGTCGGCGGCGCCGCCGCCGGCGAGGTGGCCTCGGCCACGACGTCGTACGTCGTCAGCGCCCGCGCGCTCGGGAGTCCTGGCTACGACCCGCTGCGGTTGCTTTCGGCCGCGGCCGAGGAGGCGCACCACCAGCTGGTGGCCGGGGTCGCAGCGGACGCCGACCGGCTCGGTATGGCGACCACCCTCACGGCGATCCTCACCGACGGCGTCCGGACCGCGATGGCCCACCTCGGCGACTCCCGCGCCTACCTGCTGCGCAGCGGCGGGTTCACCCAGCTCAGCCACGACCACACCATGGTGCAGGCGATGGTCGATGCCGGCCGGATCACCCCGGCCGAGGCCGCCGCCTCGCCGCAGCGCAACGTCGTGCTCCAGGCGGTCGACGCGTTGAGCACACCGACGCCCGACCTTCTCTGGCTCGACCTCCGGCCGGGCGACCGGCTGCTTCTCTGCAGCGACGGGCTGAGCGACGTGCTGAGCGAAGCGGCGCTCGCGATGATCCTCTCCGTGCCGTCGCTGCGGCTGGCGACGACCCACCTGATCCGGGCCGCGCTCGACGCCGGCAGCCGCGACAACGTGACCGCGATCGTCGCCGACGTGGTCGACGAGCCGCCCATCGTCGGCACCGGTTCGGTGCTCGGCGCGGCCATCGACATGCGGCACAACGTGGTCGACCCGGCCGCCGTGCGCCCACTTCGGTCCGCCTGACCGGGAAACCCTGGCGCCAGGGTCCACCTGCGGTCCTATGCTGGAGGTATGACCGCATCGTCGTACGAGTACGCGCGCCTCTGGGTGCCGCTCTACGACGCCACCACGCTGTCGGTCGCGCGACCGGTCTTCCTCATCGAGGCCGCTGACGGGTTCGAGGGGATCGTCGCCGAGAAGAACACCACGTTGATCGGCGTGCTCAACGAGTTCGGCCGCGACGGGTGGCGGATCGACACCACGCCGATCCGGGTGACGGCGCCGTCACCGGAGTTCCAGCTGCTCATCGACGCCACCCTCGACGAGGTCGACGGCGGCTCCCTGAGCGAGGCCGACTCGGGCGCGGTCAACGAGTTCGACGTCTACGGGATGCGCCGGCAGCTGAGCTGACCCCGCGGCGCAGGATGCGCCACGCGACGCCCTGAGAAGGCGCAACTGGGCCTTCCCCACCCCAGCTCTGGATCGTCCAGGGCGTGCGCTGCGTCGGCGTGGAATGCGCGCGGTCCGAGGTGTTCCGTCGTCACCTCGACGACGAACTGGGTCGGCACGGCCGAGAACCCGACTGAGGCGCCAGATGCGCCACGATCGGGCGCCGGCAGGCGCTTCTCACGCCGTGGCGTCGGCGGCGAAGAGGTCGCCGTACTCCTCGACGCGGCGCAGCACGTCGGTCATCGCGAACTGGTCGAGTCCCAGCTCGTCCTCGGCGCCGACCTCGACCTCGTCCCAAGTGAGCGGGGTGGCGACGGTGGGGCGGTCCCGCCCGCGGAGGGAGTACGGCGAGATCGTCGTCTTGGACCCGGCGTTCTGGGACCAGTCGATGAACACCTTGCCGCGCCGACGGGCCTTCGTCATCGTCGCCGTGATCAGGGCGGGGTGTGCGGCGGCGAGCTCCTCGGCCACCTCCTTCGCGACACCGGTCACCTCGTCGGAGGGCAGGTACGACGACAGGTCGGCGTAGAGGTGCAGGCCCTTGCTGCCGCTGGTCACCGGCCGGGCGTCGAGGCCGCGGGTGGAGAGGGCGTCGCGCGCGTGCAGGGCGACCTGGCAGCACTCGTGCAGCCCCGCCGGCTCGCCCGGGTCGAGGTCGACGACCAGCCGGTCCGCGCCGAGCGGCTCCCCCGACGCGTCGACCGTCCACTGGTGCACGTGCAGCTCCAGCGCGGCCAGGTTGACCATCCACATCAGCGTGGCGAGATCCTCGACGATCGGGAACACCAGGGTGTCGCCGTGCCGGCTCGGGGCCCGGGACCCGGTCGTCGGCACCTCCGCGGTGCGGACCCACGACGGGGTGCCGGCGGGCACGTTCTTCTCGAAGAAGCTCATCGTCTGCACGCCGTGCGGCCACCGGATCCGGGTGACCGGCCGCCCGGCGAGGTGCGGGAGCAGCACCGGTGCGATCCGGGCGTAGTAGTCGAGCACCTCGCCCTTGGTCGTGCCGGTGGCCGGGTAGAGCACCTTCTGCAGGTTGCTCAGCTTGAGGGTGCGGCCCTCGACGTCGACGTGGACCTCGCTGCCCGCCTCGGTCATCGACCCACCGCGATCACCGGCACCCGGTCCGCGTCGAGTCGGAGCATCAGCATCCGGATGAACCTCCGTGGTGCGCTCACGCAGCCCGCGGTCGCCCCGCTGCCGTTGACGTGCAGGAAGATCCCGGACCCGCGGCGGCGTACCTGGTCCCGGTTGAAGTCCATGACCACCGCCCACTCGTACTGCCGGCGGTAGTCGGGCAGTCGCTCGGACGAGTTGTCGTCGCTCGTGGGCAGCCACCACCGGAAGCCGCCCTGGCGCCTGTTGCGGTAGCGGTTGTAGAAGTCCGTCCCCAGTGGGGTGGTGCCGGTCCCCTGCTCGCGGCGGGTGGGGGCGACCAGTCCGCCGTACCCGATCCGGCCGTCCACGGCCGTGAGCCGCCGCTGCCAGTCGGCGCCGCGCAGCACCCAGTAGGACACGCGGGCGTGGTGGCCGGCGCGGTGGTCGACCGTCACGACCTGCCGGCTCTCCGCCCGGAGCCGCACCCGGACGCCGCCGAGCGTCGGCGTCGCGGGTGCCTTCCTTTTCTCCGGCTCCGCCGACACCTCGTCGGCACCGGCTTCGACCGGACGCGTCGAGGCGGGGTCGGCGGCCGCCTCCGCCGCCGCCGGTGCCACCAGCAACGTGGCAAGGAGGGTGATCAGGACCAGGCGAACCACGCTACGAGCCTCCCAGATCCTCGGGGGCGAGGTCACTGCGGATGCCCTGGTACGACGGCTGCCGGAGCCGCTCGTAGCCGCTGCCGTGGGTGTCGATGTCCACCACCAGCACCGGCTCGATCCAGGTCGTGCCCTGGGCGTCGACCTTCGGCACCTCGTCGGTGAACGGGCTCGCACCGCGGGTCAGCGGCTCCACCAGCCCGGCCAGCACCCGCGACTGCTTCGGTCCGATCCCGCTGCCGACCCGGCCGCGGTACAGCAGGCCGTCGGCCGTGGGCTGACCGACCAGGAGGGCGGCGAGGTGGGTGCCGCCGGTCTGCGGCCGCCAGCCACCGACGACGTACGACGCTCGGTGGCGGTGCGCGAACTTGAGCCAGTGCTGGGTCCGCTCCCCCGGTCGGTAGCGCGAGTCCAGGCGCTTGCTGACGATGCCCTCGAGTCCCTGCGACCGGGTGGCGTCGAAGAGCATGCCGCCGTCGTCGTACGTGCCGGGCACCTGCCAGCCGGAGCTCCCCAGGTCGAGCGCCGCGAGCCGGGCGCGGCGCTCCGTGAGCGGCTTGGCGGTGAGGTCCTCGCCGTCGTGGCGGAGCAGGTCGAAGGCCATGTACGTCGCCGGCACCCGCTCGGCCAGCCGGGCGACCGTGGTCGCCTTCCGCACGTGGATCCGCTCGGCGAGCACCCGGAAGTCGGGGAGGCCGCGCTCGTTCAGCGCGATGATCTCGCCGTCGACGACGTGGTCTCCGATGGCACCGCCGATGGGTGGCGCGGTCAGCTCCGGCCAGGCGCCGGTGATGACGTTGCCGTTGCGGCTGGTGAGACGTACGCCGGCCGGGCCCACGGTCGCGAGCGCCCGGACGCCGTCCCACTTCACCTCGTGGCACCAGTCCTCGCCGGTCGGCACGTGGGTGCCGGCGGTGGCGAGCATGGGAAGGAGCAACGGCACGGTGCCCATCATGCCGGTCGGCGCACGCCCATCCGGTCCACGACGTACTCCGCGATCGCCAGGCTGGACGTGGCCGCGGGTGACGGAGCGTTGCGGACGCTGGTCACGCCGTTGCCGCTCACGATCACGAAGTCGTCGACGAGCGACCCGTCGCGGGCGACGGCCTGGGCCCGGACACCGGCGCCGGCGCGGACCACGTCCTCCGGCCCGATGTCACTCACGTAGCGCTGGGCGGAGCGGAGGTACGCGCGCGTCGACAGCGAGCCGCGGACCTCGCGGGCGCCGGTCCGCCAGTGCGTGCGCGCCATCCGCCAGAAGCCGGGATGGGTGAGAGTGGCGGCCGCGTCGGCGATCCGCAGGCCGGGGCGGACGCCGTACCCCTCCCGGTCGAGCGCCAGCACCGCGTTGGGCCCGATCTCGAGGCTCCCGTCGACGCGGCGCGTGAAGTGCACGCCGAGGAACGGGTAGCGCGGGTCCGGGACCGGATAGACCATGCCGCGCACGAGGTCGCGCTTCGGTCCGGTGACCGTCAGGTACTCGCCACGGAACGGGACGATCCGCGGCTCGTCCTCCCCGTCGATCCGTCGGCCGAGCCGGTCGGCCTGCAGGCCGGCGCAGACGACGACGTGGTCGACGGTGTGGGTGTCGGTGTGGGTGTCGGTGTGGGTGTCGGTCGTGGTGACGATCGCACGTCGCGTCCCGCTGCGGGTCACGTCGGTGACCGTGGTCGAGAGGTGTACGACGCCGCCGGCGTCCGCGACCTCCATCGCGAGGTGCTCGGCGATCGCGATGTAGTCGGTGATCGCCGTACGGGGCGAGTGGAGCGCCGCCAGCCCGGTGGCGTGCGGCTCGATCTCCTTCATCTCGTCCGGGCCGATCCGACGCAGGCCGGGGACGCCGTTCTCGGTGGCGGTGCGCTCGAGCGCGTCGAACCGGTCCATCTCGCCGGGTTCGACGGCGACGACCAGCTTGCCGCACTCGACGTAAGGCAGGGCGTGCTCGAGACAGTAGGCGCGGATCAGCTCCCGCCCGCGGGCGCAGAGCTCTGCCTTGAGGCTGCCGGGGCGGTAGTAGATGCCCGCGTGCACCACCCCGGAGTTGTGTCCCGTCTGGTGAGCGGCGAGGCGGTCCTCCTTCTCGAGGACCAGCACCTTGATGCCGGGGCGGCGGCGGGTGAGCTCGCGGGCTACCGCGAGACCGACGATGCCACCGCCGATCACGCCCACGGTGTGCAGGTTGGGTGGGTCCGGCACGCGATCATGGTCGCAGGTCGGTGGCGGGCCGTACGCTTGGTCCATGCGTGCGATTTGGAAGGGTGCCGTCTCGTTCGGCCTGGTGAGCGTGCCGGTGAAGCTCTACTCAGCCACCGAGAGCCACGACGTGTCGTTCCGACAGGTGCACGCCAAGGACGGCGGGCGGATCAAGTACCAGCGGGTCTGCTCGATCGACGGCGAAGAGGTGGCCTACGCGGACATCGCGAAGGGTTACGAGACCGAGGACGGCGAGATGGTCATCCTCAGCGACGACGACCTGGCCGAGCTGCCATCGGCCTCCTCGCGCGAGATCGCCGTCGAGAAGTTCGTCCCCACCGACCAGATCGACCCGATGCTGTTCGAGAAGTCCTACTACCTCGAGCCGGAGTCAACCGGCGCCAAGCCCTATGCCCTGCTGCGGCAGGCGCTCCTCGACGCCGACCGGATGGCCGTGGTGACGGTCGCGCTCCGGCAGCGGACGACCACCGCCGTGCTGCGGGTGCGCGACGACGTGATCGTGATGCAGACGATGATGTGGCCCGACGAGATCCGCACGCCCGACTTCTCCGTCGAGACCGGCGAGGTCAAGGACGCCGAGGTCAAGATGGCCAACATGCTCGTCGAGACGCTCGCCGGCGACTTCGAGCCCGAGGAGTTCGAGGACGACTACGCGTCCGCGGTGCAGGCGGTCGTCAAGGCGAAGATCGAGGGGGGCGAGGTCCGCCGTACCCCCACTTCAACGAAGACCGGCGGCGAGGTCGTCGACCTGCTGGCCGCCCTCCAGCGTTCGGTCGATGCCGCCAAGACCGCTCGCGGCGAAGAGCCGGCGGAGGAGAAGAAGCCCGCGAGGAAGGCGCCCGCCAAGAAGGCCGCTGCCAAGAAGACCTCGGCCAAGAAGGCGCCCGCCAAGAAGAAGGCCCCGGCGAAGAAGGCCGCTGCCAAGAAGGCCAGCTAGCTCGGCCGTTGGTCGAGGAGTGCGCACTACCGGTGCGTCCGTAGTCGAACGGACCCAGATCGACCGACACCTGCCAGGGTCCACCTCTCGCGCACCACAAGTCACACCAGTCCCGACCGGTCCGTTCGGCTACGAACTCTGCCGAGCAGCAATCGAGTTTCGGAGGAGTGACGACGGCATGTGGCGCATCGGGAGGAGAGGCACGAGGCCTCCTCGCTTCGAAGACTGACGTCCGCAACTGGCGCGACTGGTGCGACTGGTGCGCGATCATGCCGAGAACCGAGAACGGTAGTAGGGCTCGAAAGGATGACTCCATGACGAACCATGATGCGCACTTGGCGCGGTGCGTCGAGCTGGCGCGCGAGGCCCTCGACGCGGGCGACGACCCCTTCGGCTCGTTGCTCGTGGACGCCGCCGGCACCGTGTTGGCTGAGGCGCGCAACAGAGAGGTCAGCGCGGCGGACCCGACCGCCCACCCCGAGCTCGAGCTGGCCCGGTGGGCCTGGCAGAACCTCGGTCCGGAAGAGCGCACGAGGGCGACGGTCTATACGTCGGGCGAGCACTGCCCCATGTGCGCCGCAGCGCACGGCTGGGTCGGGCTGGGTGCCATCGTCTTCGCGGCGTCGTCCGGGCAGCTGTCCGAGTGGCGCGCGTCGTGGGGCTTGGCGCAGTCTCCGGTGGCTCCCCTCGCGCTGACCGTCGTACTTCCTGGCACCCACGTCACCGGACCGGTCAGCCCCTACGACGAGCTGATGGTCCCGCTCCACCAGGAGGCAGCAAACCGACGCGGCTGAGCGCGCTATGCCGGACGCCTCGATGGGGTACCTACCTCCCGACGGAGCCGACGAGAGGAAACGCGTGCCGATCTTCAGCCAGCGGGGCAAGGCCTTCGAGCGGGACCTGGACTACATTCCGGACCGCGTCACGAAGGAGCCAGGTCGCTCCCAGGACCCGTACGGCGGTGACCGGCTCGACGTACGGACCTGGCCTGCGGAGCCCGGTCGCTACCGGCTCATCGCCGCTCGCGCCTGTCCGTGGGCGAACCGGGCCATCATCGTGCGCGGTCTGCTCGGGCTCGAGGACGTGATCTCGATGGGTCTCGCCGGCCCGACCCACGACGACCGCAGCTGGTCCTTCGATCTCGACCCGGGCGGCGTCGACCCCGTCCTCGGCTACGAGCGGCTGCAGGATGCGTATCTCGCCCGCTACACCGACTACTCGGCCGGGATCACCGTGCCCACCCTGGTCGACATCCGCTCGAAGGTCGCGGTCACCAACGACGTCCCGTCGATCACCCACGACTTCTCCTTCGAGTGGCGCGACCACCACCGGCCCGATGCGCCCGACCTGTGGCCCGACGAGCGCCGCGACGAGATGCAGGCGGTGATGGATCGGGTGTACGAGGACGTCAACGACGGGGTCTACCAGTGCGGCTTCGCCGGCTCGCAGCAGGCGTACGACGCGGCCTACGACCGTCTCTGGTCGGCCATGGACTGGCTCGAGGACCGGCTGTCCGCACGTCGGTACCTGCTAGGCGACTGGATCACCGAGGCCGACGTCCGCCTCTTCACGACGCTCGCCCGCTTCGACGCGGTCTACCACGGGCACTTCAAGTGCAACCGCAACAAGCTGACCGAGATGCCCGCGCTGTGGGGGTACGCGCGCGACCTGTACCAGACTCCCGGCTTCGGCGAGACCATCGACTTCGACCAGATCAAGCGGCACTACTACGTCGTCCACGAGGACATCAATCCCAACGGGATCGTTCCTCGAGGCCCGGACGCCGCCGACTGGACCTCACCGCATGGCCGGGATCGGACCTGAGCCTGTCACGGCGCCCTTAATCTCAGCGTGGTCGTCAAGCGTTTGCCGTTGTAGGTGACCGTCACCCGGAAGAGCAGGCTCCCCACGCGTTTGAGAGCCCGCAGGTTCTTGGCCGAGAGGTCGAACCTCACAGTCACCCTGCCGTCCCGGTCGATGGAGTAGCTCTTGGCAGGTACCGAGAGGAACTGCATCCTGTCGCCGACCTTGACCCTTTTGGTGCTCTTGAGGCTGACCGCGCCGCTGCCCGCTGCGGTGACGGCGAAGTGGTAGGCGAACCTGCCGTCCCGGGAGACGCGCAGGCTCTTCGGCGAGGCACCGAAACGGACGGTCCCGGCCGGCGCGTCGGGCCCGATCGACTTGATGCGGACGTCCCCTGCACCCAGTCCCGCGTGCCAGACGGTGAACCCGAGGTGGTCGGGTGCGGCTGCCACCCGGAGATCCTGGATGCCGCCGTCGGTACCGAGGTTCTGCGTGACCAGCACCCCCGACCGCCAGTGCACGCCGTCGTCGGAGACCGCGTGGATGAGCCGCAGCGGGTTGGCATCGTCGCGCTGGAAGACCACATGCAGCCGCCCGGCGGCATCCTGGGTGATGTGCTTGTAGGGGCTCAAGCCCGGACCGATGGAGACCGGAGCGCCGAAGCCGCTGCCGGTGAACCTGCGCACGTTCAGACCCGTGGTGCCGTTGCCAGCGAGGAGGAACAGGCCGGTCGGACCACCCGCCAGCCTCGGGTACGTCGCGACCCCGACGTTCGCTGTCGGCGTCCAGTTGGCGATGTCGTTGAGGCTCCCGCTGCCGTCGTACCGGCGCCATTGCGCCGCGTTGTTGTCAGTGAAGACAGCCAGCGGCGTCGCGGCATTGGTCAGCCCGACCGCGGCGTGGTTCTGATGCGTCGTGGAGAGCACGGCCTTGTCGACGGCCGTGCCCGAGGCGAGGGGGACGTTCTGGAACGCCATCTCCCCGTTGACCGGCACTCCAGAGAACGTGTCGCCCGGACCTTGGACGGCATCTTCGAACGGAACCGTACCGACCCTCACCCCGGCCGCGAACGATGCGCCGCTGTTGGTAGAGATGAACTTGTAGAGGCCGGCCAGGTTCGGCCCGCCGAGCGGGTACCGGTACTGAAGGATGCGGACGGTGCTTCCGGAGACGGTGACGAACGGCCGGTGGCCACTCGTGGTGTCGGCGGGCACTGTGATGGCGCGCCGGCTGGCGCAAGCGCCCGCTCCCCGCGGCAGTCGGCAGAACTGGAGCGACGTCTCGGACGCCTCCGGTCCGACCCAGGCGATGAAGCCGGTGCCGGCCGCGTTCACGGCGAGATTGGGTCGCGAACCGGCACCCAGCACGCGCACGCCGGGACCTGGAGCTGCCGGCGCCGCTGCAGTGGCCACTGCCGGGTCAGGCACGACCGGGTCAGGCACGACCGGGTGCGCCGCCGGAGCTGCGGTGCTGAGGAGGGCGGCGAGCGTGACTGCGACGACGGACCGTCGGGCGATGGCCTTCATGGTGCTCCTCTCGAGCAACGGGGCCATGAGAAACCGCGACGCGGGCAGTCCCGCCGTTCAGGCGTTCTTCGACAGTACGCCTGATTCCGCCGAGCTCAGCCGCGGACGAGCACCCGCTTCGCCGGCTGCATCCGCGAGGCGGGAGCCGAGATCGTGCGCAGGTGGATGTTCTGGAGCAGCCCGATGGCGAGCATGCCGGCGAACATCGACGAGCCGCCGTACGAGACGAACGGAAGCGGTACGCCGGTGACGGGCATGATGCCGACGCACATCCCGATGTTCTGGAACGCCTGGAAGCCGAACCAGCAGGCGATGCCGGCCGCGGCGATCCGGCCGAAGACGTCGTCGCTGCGGGCGGCGATCGTCAGGGCGCGCCAGATGATGATCCCGAGCAGCGCGATGATGAAGGCGGCGCCGATCAGGCCGAGCTCCTCGCCGGCGACGGTGAAGACGAAGTCGGTGTGCTGCTCCGGCACGAAGCCGGAGCTGGTCTGCGAGCCGTCGAAGAGGCCCTGGCCGAACAGGCCGCCGTTGCCGACCGCGATCCGGGCCTGCTCGACGTTGTAGCCAGCGCCGCGCGGGTCGCGACCCGGGTCGGTGAACGCGAGGAAGCGGTCGACCTGGTACTGCTCCAGGAAACCGGTGGCCACCGCGAAGATCGCGACCGAAACCCCCGAGCCGAGGAGCACCGCCAGCCACCGGCGGTGGGCACCGGAGGCGGCGACGACGCCGAAGACGGTGGCACCGAGAACGAGCATGGTGCCGAGGTCCGGCTGGGCCAGGATCAGGACGGCTGGTACGGCGGCGACCGCAAGCATGAGGAGTACGTCGACCGTGCCCACGCGGTCGCGCCAGCGACCCTCGCTCCGCTCGGCGACGACCAGCGCCATGCCCACGACGACCGCGAGCTTGGCGAGCTCGGAGGGCTGCAGGGAGAGTCCGCCGACCATCAGCCACGACCGTGAGCCGTTGATGGTCGTGCCCATCACCAGCACGAGCGTCAGACCCAGCACCGCCAGCCCGTAGCCGATCGGCGCAAGGATCCGGACCCAACGGTGGTCGGTCGCAGCGACGACCACCAGCAGCCCGAGTCCGATGCCGACGTTGACGACCTGCTTGGCCAGGAACGCCTTGGGATCGCCACCGGTGAGGTCGTCCCGGTGGATCGTGGCCGACCACACGAGCACGCAGCCGACCACGCAGAGCAGCACGACGGCCCCCAGCAACAGCAGGTCGAGCTCGCGCCAGCGCAGTCGGGCGGTCGTCTCGACCCGGCGGGACCGCGCGGAGGTCCGGGTGCCGACGGTTGTCATCAGTCCTCCTCGCGGGCCGGTGGCAGGATCGAGCCGTCGCGACCGAAGATGGGGAGCTCCTCGGGCGGCACCGTGCCGGGGATCGCGGCTCTGGCGGGTACGACGTTCTCGCCGTCGATGCCGTAGAGCGCCTCCCAGATCTTGCGGATGCCGTCACCGGTCGAGCCGGACCCGGTGCCGCCCTGGCTGATCATCATCACCACGACGTAGTCGTCGGTGTAGGACGCGACCCAGCCCGTCGACTGCTTGCCGTAGACCTCCGCGGAGCCGGTCTTGGCGCGGAGCACGACGTCGTCGATCGGGAAGCCGCCGAGCTTCCACGCCAGCGTGCCGGACCGGGAGACCTCCTTGAGCGCCTCGTCGATGTAGGTCAGCACGGACGTCGGGACGCCGACCGTGCCGGCCTTCGACGGCGCGATCCGCCGGATCAGCTCGCCGCTCGGCGACACGATGGCCTTGCCGACCCGCGGCTCCCAGAGGGTGCCGCCGTTGGCGATGGCGGCGTACGCCCGCGCCAGCTGCAGCGGAGTGACGATGGTGTCGCCCTGGCCGATGGCGAAGTTCACGGCGTCGCCGGCGCGGTAGGCGTAACCCTCGATGCAGAACTCCCGCGCGAACAGGTAGACGAAGTCGCTGGTCCCCTTGTTCTGCGGAGCGTCCTGCGGCCTCGAAGCTATTTCGCAGTAGTAGTCCTTCATCGAGCGGTAGTAGCCGCGCTTCCACTTGCGGTCCGCGATCCGACCGGAGGACTCACCGGGGATGTCGATCCCGGTCGCACTGCCGAAGCCGAAGTCGAGCGCCTGCTCGACCAGCGGGTCCTTGGCGTCGACGTCGGCGACGTCGGAGCCGAAGCGCTGCCAGTAGTCGAAGCCGATCCGGTAGAAGAAGGTGTTGCAGGAGACCCGGAGCGCGTCGGCGAAGGAGATGTAGCCGTAGGCGCCGGACTCGTAGTTCTTGAAGTCACGGTTGCCGACCCGCAGCGACGACGAGCAGTTGAGCCGGGTGTCGGTGCCGTAGCCGTGGGTCAGCGCACCCGCGGTCATGAACGGCTTCCACGTCGATCCCGGCGCGAACTGGCCCTGCATCGCGCGGCCGAGGAGCGGGGTGCCGGCAGCCTCGGAGTAGAGCCGCTTCAGCTGCTTCTGGGTGATCCCGTCGGCCCAGACCGCCGGGTTGTACGTCGGCTGGCTGGCCATCGCGACGATCCGGCCGGTGTTCACGTCCATGACGACGGCGGCGCCGGAGTCGGCCTTGAACGGCCGGTTGGTCACCGGGTCGACCGTGCCCCGGGCGGTCATGATCATCTGGTGGAGCTGGCGCTCGACGATGCCTTGCACCTTCGCGTCGATCGAGGTGACCAGCGTGTCGCCGGGCTGCGCCTGGACGTCCGCCTCGTCACCGATCACCTCACCGTTGGCGTTGACCTTGACCCGCTCGTAGCCGGGCTGCCCGCGCAACCACGCGTCGTACTCCTTCTCGACGCCGGCCCGGCCCACGACGGACGCGCCGTTCACCGACGTGTCACCGCCGAGCTCGGCCGCCGTCAGCTCGTCCTCGGTGATCGGGCTGAGGTACCCGAGCAGGTGGGCGGCGTTGATGTTGAACGGCTCCGGGTAGTCGCGCACGGTCTGCTGCACCACGACGACACCCGGGAAGTCCTCGGGCTGCTCGTTGATGCGCAGCGCGGTGGCGTCGTCGAGGTCCTGCGCGATCGGCACCGGCTGGTACGGCGAACCGTTCCAGCACACGCCCTCCTTGGCGCCCTCGGTGCCACAGAGGACCAGGTGGCGCGCGATCTCGCGGGGCTCCAGGCCGACCACCCGGGCGACCCGCTTCAGCAGTGCGCGGCGCACCCGTGGCTCCATCCGGCCGATCAGGGTGCGGTCGATCGAGGCGACCCAGGTGAGCCGGTTGGTGACGAGCGGCCGCCCCATCGCGTCGACGATCAGGCCGCGCTGGGGTTGCACGACGATGTCGCGGACCGACTGGGAGGCGGCCTTGCCCTGGTACTCCTCCCCCGTCACCACCTGCAGGTAGTAGAGGCGCGACGCGAGGGTGGCGAGCAGCGAGAACGCAAGGACCTGGATCACGATCAGCCGGAGTCGGCTGCGGTGGGAGGAGCTGCTGGTCGACGCGGGCATCAGACAGGCGTCCGCCGAGGTGCCCGCGGGGTGACCTGAGCGGCGCGGGAACCCGGCTCCCGGGTGAAGACCCAGACCGTCACCGGCAGCACCACGAGCGCGACGAGGACGTCGTACGCCACTGCGGTCAGCACCACCTCGAGCATGTCACCGACGCCCACGGCCGGGTCCTGCAGCAGTGTTCCGGTCAGCGCGAAGACGGACGTGCCGACGAAGGCGCCGCCGGCTCCCGCCGCGAGCATCAAGGGGTACGGCGGCCGCCCGCCCCCCGCCTGCGCGGGTGAGTGGTCGTGAGCGAACCGGCTCACGACGTAACCGACGACGAGCAGCGCCAACGCCCACCGGCCGGCGGCGTGGTCGGCGGGCGGGGCGAGGTCCAGGAGCAGTCCGGCGCCGAAGCCCAGCAGGGTGGCGAACCGCGGGTCGGTCACGAGTGCAGCGCCGACGACGGCCAGCAGCACCAGGTCGGGCACGACGCCGTTCCAGGCGAAGTGCGGGAAGACCGTCACCTGCAGCAACAGCGCAGTCGCGACGACCAGGAGCGCGGCGACCAGCCGCTGGGTTCCCCTCATGAGCAGGCTCCCGGCTCGATCACGCGGGTGTCGTCGCCCGAGGGCACCACCACGCCGACGTCGTCGAGTGAGGTGAAGTCGACGTACGGCTCGAGGACGGCGCGGTAGGTGCCCGCGCGCACGTCCTCGTAGACCCTGGAGACCTCGCCGATCGGCACACCCGAGACGTACGGCGCGCCGCCCTCGCTGCCCCAGGTCACGACTGCCTGCCCCTTCTCCGGCACGACGGTGTGGTCGATCAGGTCGAGATTGAGCGGGTCGCCGCTGGCGAGCCCGCCCTGGCCCTCGACGAAGCCGTTCTCCATGTTGTCGCCGACCCGGCCGCCCACGGTGGAGCCCGGGTCGACGATGAGCAGGACGGTCGCCGTGTGACTGGTGACCTCGATGACCCGGCCGACCAGTCCGTCGGCGCTGACCACGGTCAGGTCGGGCCGCAGGCCCGCGTCCGTGCCTGCGTCGATGGTGACGGTGTCGGAGAAGGTCTGGGCCGAGCCGTACCCGATCACCCGCGCCGGAGCCATGAAGTAGGCGAGGTTGTTGAACATCGCGCAGAGGGCTGCGTCGCCGGCGTACCGGTTCTCGTCGTAGCCGGCGGTGCGGGCGAGGTCCTCGGCCGCGGTCGCGCGTGCCTCGGCATCCGCGAGGTCACTGCGAAGGTCGGTGTTGGTGCGCAACGCGTCGGGGAGCTCGAGCAGCGGGCGGAGCGCGTTGCTCACCCCGGCCTGCGCCGGTCCGATCACCTCACCGACGACCCGGCGGACCGGTGCCACCGGGGACTCGTCGCCGCTGGTGCGGTCGACCACCATCAGCGCCACGCAGGCCAGCACCAGGGCGACCAGCAGCGACCGCGACGGCAGCCCGCGCGCCGCGTCGCGCTCCCGCGGCGTTGCGACCTGACGGACCGGACGCTGTCGTGGCGGCCTGGTGTCGAGTGACATCAGAAGCGCCTCGGGTTGGTGATCAGCACCTGCTGGAGGGCCTCGAACTCCTCGACGCAGCGCCCGGCGCCGAGTGCGACCGAGACGAGCGGGTTCTCGGCGACATGGACGGGCATGCCGGTCTCGTGGCGGATCCGGTCGTCGAGACCACGGAGCAACGCACCGCCGCCCGTGAGGACGATCCCGCGGTCCATGATGTCGCCGGCCAGCTCGGGAGGGGTCTGGTCGAGAGTCACGCGGACGGCGTCGACGATCGCGTGCAGCGGCTCGTCGAGCGCCTTCCGGATGTCGGCGGAGGTCACGGTGACGGTGCGCGGCAGCCCGGACACCAGGTCGCGACCCCGGACCTCGCCCTCCGGCTCACCCGGCGAGGGGAACGCCGTGCCCAGCGAGATCTTGACCTCCTCGGCGGTGCGCTCGCCGAGCATCAGGCCGTGCTCCTTCTTCATCCACGCGACGATCGCGGCGTCGAGCTCGTCTCCGGCGGTGCGGATGCTGAGGCTGGTGACGATGCCGCCGAGGGAGATGACGGCGACCTCCGTCGTACCGCCGCCGACGTCGACGACCATGTTGCCCGTGGGCTCGTGGACGGGGAGCCCGGCACCGATGGCGGCGGCCATGGGCTCCTCGACGACGTACACACGACGGGCGCCGGCCTGGTAGCCGGCCTCCTTGACCGCGCGCTGCTCGACCGGGGTGATCGCGCTCGGCACGCAGATCACCATCCGCGGCTTGGCGAAGTAGCGGCGCCGGTGCACCCGCGCGATGAAGTGACGGAGCATCTGCTCGGTCGCCTCGAAGTCGGCGATGACGCCGTCACGCAGCGGACGCAGCGCCGTGATGTTGTCGGGGGTGCGGCCCATCATCGCCTTCGCCTCGTGCCCGACGGCGATCACGTCGCCGGTCGAGTCGTTGAGCGCGACCACGCTGGGCTCGTCGAGCATCACCCCGCGACGGCGGACGTAGACCAGCGTGTTGGCGGTGCCGAGGTCAACGGCCAGGTCCCGGCCGATGATGCTGTTCGCCCTCAACGTTTGCCCTCGCAGACGTCTCTCGGGTCCGACCTTTCGTCGATCCGACCCAGCCGCGCGCGACGGGGAAGCCGGTGCACCCCGCACAGGCGGTACGCCGGGGCGGACCCCGAGCGCACGATCCGGGATCCCCCGCCTGCGAGCGTAGGTAAGGGTCAGCCCGTCACCACGGAGGCACGCCGAGACTTGAGTGACGGATGTGACTCGTGTGGATCTACAAGCTGGGGAACCAGAGGGCGATCTCGCGGGCGGCGGACTCGGGCGAGTCGGACCCGTGGACGAGGTTCTCGCGGTTGGAGAGCGAGAGGTCACCGCGGATGGTGCCCGGGGCGGCCTTGCGGCCGTCGGTGGCGCCGTTGATCGCGCGGACGACCTCGATCGCCTCGTCGCCCTCGAGCACCAGGGCGACCAGCGGACCGCTGGTGACGAACTCGCGCAGCGGCGGGTAGAAGTCCCGTTCGACGTGCTCGGCGTAGTGCGCGTCGGCCTGGGCAGCGTCGATCAGCCGCTGCTCCAGCGCCACGATGGTGAGGCCCTTGACCTCGAACCGCGACAGCACCTCGCCCAGGAGGCCACGTCGGACCGCGTCGGGCTTGATCAGGACCAGAGTGCGTTGAGTCACGGCGCGACCTTATCCAACGGCGCCGGCGAGCTCGGCGGCGAGATCACCCCGCGGAGCGACGACCACGTCGTCGAGCCCGAGCCACCCCGCGAGCTGCCACAGCTCGGCTGCCAGCTCGGCGGCGGTCTCGGGCGGCGCGCCCGGTTCGGCGTACGCGCCCTGCACCAGCAGCGCCCGCGCCGGGCGGTCCGCCTTGAGGTCTACCCGGCCCACGATGCGGTCGCCGAGGAGGAACGGCAGCACGTAGTAGCCGTGCACCCGCTTGTCGGCCGGCGTGTAGATCTCGATCCGGTAGAAGAAGTCGAACAACGCCTCGCTGCGGTCCCGCTCCCACACCACCGGGTCGAACGGGCTGAGCAGGGCGCGGGCGTTGATCCGGCGCGGCAGTCGCGCGTCGCGATGGAGGTACGCCGGACGCCGCCACCCCTCGACGCTCACCTGCTCCAGCTCGCCGGCAGCCACCAGCTCCTCGGCCGCGGCACGGGCAGGGGCGACCCGGATCCGGTAGTAGTCGGCCAGGCAGTTGGCGCTGGCCACGCCGTGCGACCGGGCCGCACGCCGGACGAGCTCGAGCACCGCCTCGTCCTCGGTGAGCGCCGGTGCGGCCAGCACTTCCGGCGGAAGCACCCGCTCCGGCAGGTCGTAGCGCACCTCGAACTGACCGCTGCGGCCGGCGATCGCGAGCTCGCCGGTCATGTAGAGCAGGTCGAGCGCCTTGCGCGCCGCCGACCAGTTCCAGCCCCAGTTGCCCGTGGCCCGGGGTGTGCCGTCGTCGAGGTCGCGGGCAGTGACCGGCCCGCGGCTCTCGATCTCCTTGAGCACCCGCTCGCGCAGCATCGGCTCGATGCCCGGCCACCACTTGAACTCGCGGTCAGCGTAGTGCGCCATCCGGAACCGCATCACCGGCCACAGCTCGACCGGCATGAATGCCTGCACGTGCGCCCAGTACTCGACCACGCGGCGCGGCCGGCCCTCGGCCGCGCGCCGCAGCAGGTCGACGTCGTAGGGGCCCATCCGGGAGTAGAGCGGCATGAAGTGTGCGCGCTGCAGCACGTTGACCGAGTCGACCTGGAGCACCCCGGTGCGCCCGAGGGTGCGCTGGAACGTGCGCATCGTCGGCACCTCGTGTCGTTTGTCCGCGAAGCCCTGCGCGGCGAGCGCGATCCGGCGGGCCTGCGCGAGGCTGAGCGACTGCACGCCCTGACCCTAGGCGCCGCCGCCGACACGACCGGCGCTATTCGAGCTCGACGAGCTTCTCGCGGACGGCGTACATGACCGCTTCCATCCGCGAGTGCAGCTGCAGCTTCTCCAGCATGTTGCGGACGTGGTTCTTGACGGTGTTCTCGCTGATCGCGAGGCGGTGGGCGACGTCGCGGTTGCTGAGGCCCTTGGCCACCAGCCGGAGCACGTCGAGCTCGCGCTCGGTGAGCCGGAGGGCCGGGCCCTGCGAGCGGTCGGGGCGCGACATGGTCTTGAACTCGTCGATCAGCTTGGCGGCCATCGACGGGCTGATCAGCGACTGGCCCTCGGCCACGACCCGGATGCCCTGGGCGACCTCCTCGATCGAGGAGTCCTTGAGAAGATAGCCCGAGGCGCCGTTCTTGACGGCCTCGTAGAGATCCGCCTCCTCGTCGGAGACCGTGAGCATCACGATCTTCGTCGACGGCGAGGCCGCCTTGATCGCCACGCACGCCTCAATGCCCGACTGCTTCGGCATCCGGACGTCGAGGAGTACGACGTCCGGAGCGCTGCTCACGGCGAGCTCGGTGCCCTCGGCCCCGTCGCTGGCCTCCCCGACGACCTCGATGCCCGGCTCGACGCCGAGCAGCATCGTCAGGCCACGCCGGAAGAGCTCGTGGTCGTCGACCACCAGCACCCGAACCGGCTCGTTCCCGCTCGCCACCCGGTCATCATGACACGCACAAGCACCAGGAAGCCCGAGACCCTGCTGCCGTGGGCGTCGCGGCGAGCGTATTTCCTACAGGCCGAGGTCGAGCGAGATCACGCCGTAGTCGTAGCCGCGACGGCGGTAGACGACCGCCGGTCGCTCGCTCTCCTTGTCGACGTACAGGTAGAAGTCGTGGCCGACCAACTCCATCTCGTAGAGCGCCTGGTCGAGGGTCATCGGACTCGCCGGGTGGGTCTTCTCGCGGACGACGAGCGGGCCGTCGCCGGTGACCGCGATCGGTCCGACCCTCCGCTCCTCGACGGTGTCGGTCGCGTCCACGACGCTCGTCGCCGAGGTCAGTCCGTCGACGGGCACGCCCGCGAGCGCCTGGCCGACCGAGACGGGAGAGCGCCGGCCGCGGTGCACGCGGCGCCGGTCGGCGGCCCGCCGCATCTGCGCGGCCATCTTGTCGAGGGCGAGGTCCAGTGCCGCCATCTTGTCGTCGGCGGCGGCTTCGGCGCGGATCACCGGTCCCTTGGAGAAGGCAGTGAGCTCGACTCGTACGGCGTGGTCGTGCTGGCGCGGGTTCGGTTCGCTATCGACCTCTACGTGGACCCTGATGATCCGATGATCGTGCTTCTCCAACCTCGTCAGCTTCTCGGCTGCGTGACCGCGAAACCGGTCAGAGATCTCGCAGTGCCGTCCGGTGACCACGACGTCCATCAGGTACCTCCAAATAGTTGGGGATAGGACTTCTATTCAGCTGTCCCGCGCGACTAAGCGCGGACGATCAGATAGGCGGGCCGAGAGTAGCGACCTGCAGCGTCGTCGCGCCGTCGCGCCTCCAAAACAGCGCGGCAGCGTGCGCGCACGGTGCGCAGCCCGGTCGGCAAGCGCAGCCCGCGGGCCGAGCGCAGCGAGTGCCCGGGCGGCCAGCTCCGTCCGCGACACGCTCGCGCCATCCAAAACAGGAATCCGCCCGGCCGACCTGGTTTTCTACCCCACACCCGCCTGCTGGGGCTTTGCGGCTTGGTGCCACTGCGACCCTCTCCCGCGGCCGGCCACATCTGGTGGCCGGGGCGAGGCAGGACTTACGACTAAGCCGCACCGTGATCGTCACGCACGGGGGCACCGCCCCCGTGGACCCCCGGAGGGGGTCCGGTGACTTACGTGGACCGTTTCGCCTGCGACTGGCATCGGCTTGTCGTGGGGCGCCCGGAGTGACCCGCGGCGTCCCGACGACGCAACCACGGACCCGGGCGGACTCCATATAGAGACGTTAGTCGGTGATCGGGAGCCTCGAAAGGGCTGGGCGACTATTCCGGTCCTTGGAACCTTGCGGGGTGCCGCCGGGGTGTCGCGGCCACGGCGGCGACCGCGAGCACGACGACGCCGGCGGCCTCGAGCGCGCGCTGCGCCTCACGCGCGGTGGCACCGGTCGTGATCACGTCGTCGCAGACCACGACGTGGGCGCGACGCCCGGTCAGCCGTCGTACGGCGCGCGCCGGGCAGGCCATCGAACCCGCGATGTTGGCGTGCCGCTGGTCGGCGTCGAGCCCGGCCTGGTCGGCCACGCCGGGCCGGGTGCGAAGCAGGCGGGCGACGACCACCTCCCGGTCTGCGGTCCGGAGAGTGCGGGCGGCGCGACGGGTCATGGCGAGGGTCGGGTCGTGCCCGCGCGCCCGTACCGCGGCGGGACGCGACGGCACGGGCACGAGGAGGAGGGGCGTCGTAGGTCCGGCCGCGGCGAGCACGGACGTCGCCAGCAGCTCGCCGAGCGGGCGGGTCAACCCGAGCAGCCGCCGCTCCTTGTGGCCGACGACCATGGCGCGCAGGGTGTCGTCGTACGCGCCGGTGGCGTAGGGACGGGCCAGGCCGGCGGGGGTCGGGGTCGGCCACGCCTCGACAGCCTCGGCGGGCAGCCCGGACCGGCAGTCGGGGCAGAGGACCCGACCGGGCTCGCCGCACCCGACACAGGCCGAGCCGAGCAACAGGTCGGCACCGGCGTCGAGCAGGGCGTTGACGAGGGTCACCTGACAGACGTACCCCGCGCGCGGGGGGCGGACAACCGCGGCGCCGGTGCCTGTGGACTCAGCCGGCGTAGTCGAGGTTGCGGAGCCGGGCCGCGGGAACCTGGTCGAAGGTGCCGATGTCGATGAGCGCGTTGCGGGTCACGGCATAGACCGGCGTCTCCGTGGAGGGCTCCCCCGCCAGCCCGACCACGCGGCCGGGCACCATGGTCGAGAGCGTGTCGACGCCGACCGTCGCCCCGTCGGCCGCAACCGTCTCGATCTCGTAGAGCTCGCCCGGCCGGGCCGGCGAGAGTACGGCGATCTGGGCGGATGAGGTCCAGGCGATGTCGATCGCGTGCTGTCCGGTGAGGGTCCGGATCGCGGTCGACTCCACGATGCGAGCGACCCGACCACTGTTGTCCAGCACGACCCTGGCGGCGACGAGCTGATCGCCCTCGGGACGGTTGACGAGTGCGATCAGCCGAGTGCCGTCGCGGGACACGAGGATCCGTCGAGCGTCGGTGCTGGTGACACCGGGCACGCGCACTTCCCGGACCTCGATGCCGCGGTCCGAGACCAGCAGCCGCGCGCCGAGCGGCCCGCGATCGAGGATCCACAACCGGCCGGACGCGTCCCAGGACGGCTGGGTGATCCCGGTGCCGTCCGGGACCAGGGTGTCGACCACGGTCTCGCCGTCGGGCGACCGGAGGGGCGCGACCAGCACCTGGCGGAGGTCCTCGGTCACCGCGGCGATCCGGTCGCCGACGGGCGCGACGGCCACGGCCGCGAACCGTCGTTGCTCACGGCCGAGCGGTCCGTCGACAACCCGCAGGTCGTCGACGGAGCCCGAGACGAGGCGGCCGCGCTGCAGCCCGTAGAGGACGCCGGCCGATCCGGTGTCCGCGGGATCGAACTCCGCGGCGGACTCGACGTCGTACTGCGCCGCCGAGCCGGGTGGTTCGACCTCCTCGCCGCCGATCGACACCCGCAACGCGCTGATCGCTGGTTCCTGGGCAAGGGTGGCTGCGAGCTGGGCGAGCATCAGCTCCGCCGACGATGCCCCGGTGTCCGGCGCGTCGCCCTGGAGGTCGAGCACCGCCACCCCTTCGACCACCGGCACCGAGAGCCCGACACTGAGCCCCGACGGGATGAAGGTCTGCACGACCTCACGCAGCCGCGGGGGCGGTCCCGCCACCAGCGCCTCCACCAGGTTGGTCGCGAACGACTCCCCCACGGGCACGAAGACAGGCTCAGGGACCAGCACCTGTGCGGTCGGGTCGAAGAAGTACAGCGATGCCTGGCGGTAGCGGTCCTTGAACCAGTCCGTGGTGACGACGAGCGCGTCCATCGGCTCGAGGATGCGGAACTCGCCGTCCTCGACGGTCATCTGGAACTCGAGCGTGCTCCGATCCCGCGCGATCGGCCCGCGCCAGCCGCCGGAGTCGTCGAGCAGCGCCGCGTCGCGCATCGGGATGGTGACCGTGGCGCCGTCCTCGCGCGCCTGCCCCAGCTTCGTGTAGATGACGGTCTCGGTCGGTCGCCACTCCTCGGCGGCGTCGTCGGTGAGGTACTGCTTCGCGATGCTCGTCGAGATCGGCCACGCCATCATCGCGTCCAGGAAGCCCTTGACCACCTCGAGTCGGGAGGCGCCGGGCTGCGGCGGGCGGCCGTCGATCGAGGAGACCCGCTCCTCGCTCCGCTCGCCCGCGCCCGCGGCGTCGAGGACGGGCCCGTCCTCCGGGAGGCCGATACAGCCGCTGAGCGTCGCCACGAACGCGATCGCGAGCACCCCTTGCACGAGTCTCCTCATGTGGTCACCCCGCGGCTCGTCTCGCGGCCAGGATCGATGGCCGGAGCGCCGTCCTCCGCCTCGACGTCGACGTCGACGTCGTCGAGCGGCGCGAGCGGGAGCGGGCTGTGCCGCAGCGGAGTGCCGGCGCCGCGCGGCAGGGTGAGCCGGAACTGCGCGCCCTCGCCGGGCCGTCCCCAGGCCTGGAGCCAACCGCCGTGGAGGTGGGCATCCTCGAGCGAGATCGCCAGCCCCAGGCCGGTGCCGCCGCTGCTCCGGGCGCGTGCCGGGTCGGAGCGCCAGAACCGGTTGAAGACCATCGCCGACTCGCCGGGAGCCAGCCCCACACCGCGGTCGCGGACGGTGACCGCGGCGGCCTGGTCGTCCGCGGCCATTCGGACCACGATCGGGCGGTCCGGGTCGTCGGGGAACGCGTGGTCGATCGCATTGGTGACCAGGTTGCGGAGGATCCGCTCGACCCGGCGCGCGTCGACCTGCGCCCGTACCGGTCGTTCGGGCTGCTCGACGACGACGAGCACGCCGCGCTGGTCGGCGAGCGGACGGGCCGCATCGACCACCCGGTGGGCGATGTCGAGCAGGTTGGTGTCCTCGATGTCGAGGAGGGCTGCGCCGGCGTCGAACCGGCTGATCTCGAGCAGGTCGACCAGCAGCGTCTCGAACCGGTCGAGCTCGGCCTGCAGCAGCTCGGCCGCGCGGGCGGTCGCGGGCTCGAAGTCGCGTCGCGCGTCATGGAGTACGTCGCCCGCCATCCGCACCGTCGTCAGCGGCGTGCGCAGCTCGTGGGACACGTCCGACACGAACCTCCGCTGCACCCAGCTGAGCTCCTCGAGCTGCCGGATCTGGCGTTGCAGGTTGGAGGCCATCTGGTTGAAGGAGTGGGCGAGCCGGGCGAGGTCGTCCTCCCCGGTGACGCGGAGCCGTTCCTGCAGCCGCCCGGCCGCGAGCCGCTCGGCCACCCGACGCGCCATCCGGACCGGCGTGACCACCTGGCGGGTCACCAGCCAGGTGATGCCGGCGACGAGCACCAGGAGCAGACCGGCCGCGGTCAGCAGGGCCCGCGTCACCAGGTTGAGGGTGTCCTCCTCCTCGGTCAGCGGGAAGACGAAGTAGATCGTGTAGGTCAGGCCGTCGGCCGGCAGCTGGACCTGGGAGCCGACGACGATCCCCGGCTCGGCCTCGGTGCTGCCGTCGGAGCGGGTGCGGACGATCTCGGTGTAGGTCCACGCCGTCGACCGGTTGACGCCGTCGAAGTGCGCCTCGAGCCGCTGGGGGACGCTGGCGAGCTCGAGGCCGCTGGTGCGGTGCGCGCCGCCGTCGGTCAGGTCGGCATCGGTGCCCTCCGGGCCGCCGAGCACCACGCCGTAACCGCGGCTGTCGCCCGCCTCGATGATGGGGTCGATCAGGTTCGTCCGCTGCACGCTGGCGTCGTCCTGGATGCCCGAGGCGGCCGACAGCCGGTCGCGGGTGGCGGCGACCTCGGCCTCTACCTCGCCGACCACGGCGTCGACGCGGTGCTGCAGCAGGCCGTCCCGGGTCTGCTGCAGCAGGAACCAGCCGACCGCGCTGATGACGATCGCCGACAGCACGAGGGTGCTGGCAACCACCCGCGCCTGGATCGAACGCCGCCAGAAGGTGAGCGCCCACCGGAGCCGACTGGGCAGCGCGATCCGCACTCGGCTAGCTTCCCGCCTTGTAGCCGACTCCGCGGACGGTCAGAACAATCTCAGGGTGCTCCGGGTCGTGCTCGACCTTGGACCGCAGGCGCTGGACGTGCACGTTGACCAGCCGGGTGTCGGCGGCGTGGTGATAGCCCCACACCTCCTCGAGCAGCACCTGGCGCGTGAACACCTGCCACGGCCGACGCGCGAGGCACAGCAGCAGGTCGAACTCCAGCGGCGTCAACGGGATCTCGGTGCTCTCCCGGGTCACGCTGTGGCCGGCGACGTCGATGGTCAGGTCCTTCAGGGTGAGCGTCTCGGACGCGACCGAGTCGGTGCGGCGTACGCGTGCCCGGATCCGGGCGATCAGCTCCTTGGGCTTGAACGGCTTGACGACGTAGTCGTCGGCGCCTGCCTCGAGCCCGACGACGACGTCGACGGTGTCGCCCTTGGCGGTCAGCATCACGATCGGTACGCCGGACTCGGCGCGGATCTCCTTGCAGACGTCGATGCCGTCACGTCCGGGCAGCATCACGTCGAGCAGCACGACGTCGGGGCGATAGTCGCGGAACGCCGCGAGCGCGACGTCGCCGCGCCCGCAGGCCTGGCTGTCGAATCCCTCCTGCCGCAGCACGATGCCGAGCATCTCGGCGAGCGGAGCGTCGTCGTCGACGACGAGCACGCGTCCCTTCGTCGCGTACGACGACGCACCTGCAGTCTGGTTCACGTCCCAATGGTAGGCGGCACCACGCACGAACCCCCGCACCCGGTGAGGGCGCGGGGGTCCGCAAGCAACCGCAGGCCGCCAAGCGACCGGTTGCCACACCTACGTCAACTGCGAGCGCGGCAGCGTGTCGCCCGCGGGCGAAGCCCGCATCGTGGCGCGTCCGCGGACCGAGCGAAGCGATGGTCCGTGCGGCGCGGCGCGATGCGCGACACGCTCGCGCAATCCAACTCAGTACCTGTAGTGGTCCGACTTGAACGGACCCTCGACCGGGACACCGAGGTAGTCGGCCTGCTCCTGGGTGAGCGTCGTCAGCTCGACGCCGAGGGCGTCGAGGTGCAGCCGGGCGACCTCCTCGTCGAGGTGCTTCGGCAGGACGTAGACGCCGACCGGGTAGTCCTCGACCTTGGTGAAGAGCTCGATCTGCGCCAGGACCTGGTTGGTGAACGAGTTCGACATCACGAACGACGGGTGGCCGGTCGCGTTGCCGAGGTTCAGTAGCCGACCCTCGGACAGCACGATGATCTTCTTGCCATCCTCGAAGATCCACTGGTGGACCTGGGGCTTGATCTCGTCCTTGACGATGCCCGGGATCTTGGCGAGGCCGGCCATGTCGATCTCGTTGTCGAAGTGGCCGATGTTGCCGACGATCGCCTGGTGCTTCATCTTCTCGAAGTGCTCGACCCCGATGATGTTGAAGTTGCCGGTCGTGGTGATGAAGATGTCGGCGTAGTCGACGACCGACTCGAGGCGCTTGACCTCGTAGCCGTCCATCGCCGCCTGCAGTGCGCAGATCGGGTCGATCTCCGTGATGATGACGCGCGCACCCTGGCCGCGCAGCGACTCGGCGGAGCCCTTGCCGACGTCGCCGTAGCCGCAGACGACCGCGACCTTGCCGCCGATCATCACGTCGGTGCCACGGTTGATGCCGTCGATCAGCGAGTGGCGGCAGCCGTACTTGTTGTCGAACTTCGACTTGGTGACCGAGTCGTTGACGTTGATCGCCGGGAAGAGGAGCGAGCCCTCCTTGAACCGGTCGTAGAGCCGCAGCACACCCGTCGTGGTCTCCTCGGAGACACCCTTGATGCCGTTGGCCATGTTGGTCCAGCGCGTCGGGTTGTTGTCGAGCGAACGAGCCAGGACGCGCAGCACCTCCTTGTACTCCTCGTTGTCGGTCGAGTCCTGACCGGGAACCGCGCCGGCCTTCTCGAACTCGACGCCCTTGTGGAGCAGCATGGTGATGTCGCCGCCGTCGTCGAGCAGCATGTTCGGGCCGATCACGTTGCCGGCCTCGTCCTTGAAGTCGAAGACCTTCTCGGCCTCGTCCCAGTACTCCGCCAGCGACTCGCCCTTCCAGGCGAAGACCGGGGTGCCCTGCGGGTTGTCGACCGTGCCGCCCTTGGAAGGAGGCCCGACGACGACCGCGGCGGCGGCGTGGTCCTGGGTGGAGAAGATGTTGCAGGTGGCCCAGCGCACCTCGGCACCGAGCGCGACCAGGGTCTCGATGAGGACACCGGTCTGGATGGTCATGTGGAGCGAACCGGCGACGCGAGCGCCCTTCAGCGGCTGGGCGTCGCCGTACGTGGTGCGCAGGGAGACCAGGCCGGGCATCTCGTGCTCGGCGAGGGTGAGCTCCTTGCGGCCGTAGTCGGCCAGGCTCAGGTCAGCAACCTTGTAGTCCATGAATAATTCTTCCTCGATGACTTCCGGAGGCTGTCTCTGCGGCGCATCTGCGCTACGTCGGGATCTCCCGCACAGGACTGGGGCCCATCTTACAAGTGGGCCGCGTCACCCGCTGCATCGTCGTGGCCACCGATCGGGAGCAAATGGATGATGACGACGACCACGGCACCGACTACGAGGCCGATGACCGCCGAGATGGCGGTGTTGGTGCTCCACGCCAGGACCCCACCGAGCGCCCCGGTCGCTTCCTCGACCCGGTGCTCGAGGTCGTGGACGAGCTCGTACGGCGCGTCCCACCAGCCGACTTCGTGGACGTTGACCAGCAGGATGTGGCCGCCGACCCACAGCATCGCGACGGTGCCGACGAGCGAGATGACCGCGAGCAGCCCCGGCATCGCGGAGACCAAGCCGTGCCCGACCCGCTTCGCGAAGGCCGACGGTCGCTGGGTGAGCAGCAAGCCGGCATCGTCCATCTTCACGATGAGCGCGACCACGCCGTAGACCGCGATCGTGATGACGAACGCGACGACGACCAGGATCGCCAGCCGGGCCCAGAATCCCTCGTCGGCGATCTCGTCGAGCGCGATGACCATGATCTCTGCGGACAGGATCAGGTCGGTGCGGACCGCGCCGGCGACCATCCGCTTCTCCGCCTCCGGGCCGATCTCGACGCTCGGCGTCGGCAGGTCGCCGACGTGGTCGTCATGGTGTGAGATCCGTTCCCAGACCTTCTCGGCGCCCTCGAAGGCAAGGTAGGTGCCACCGATCATGAGGATGATCGGCAACGCGTCCGGGAGGAACTGGCTGAGCAGCAGCGCCAGCGGCAGGATGATGAGCAGCTTGTTGCGGATCGAGCCGAAGGCGATCTTCTTGACGAGCGGCAGCTCCCGATCGGCCGCGAGTCCGTGGACGTACTGCGGCGTCACGGCCGTGTCGTCCACGACAACGCCGGCAGCCTTGGTCGTCGCCCGCCCGGCGGCCGCGCCCACGTCATCGACCGACGCCGCCGCCAGCTTCGCGATGGCGGCAATGTCGTCGAGGAGGCCGAAGAGCCCCGCGCTCATCGGGCAGAGAGTTGGGTCTGCATGGCCCGAAGGTTACCGGGGTCCCGCGCCGCCCGAGCGCGTCGGCCTCCGAGGGACGAGGACGGCGGCGGATGAGCGAGGAGGGTGCGGCGGCTCGGCGCGGCTCGGAGCGCGGTGACGGCCCGCGCGAGCCGTCTTGAAACTCAACTCGACCGCCTGCTTCACCTGCTGTTCAGCATGACCGAACGGGTCGACGAGCAGCGCGAGCCGGCGCGACACCGCGGGCGTGGCCAGCGCGAGCGCGAGCAGTCCCGCCCCGACCAGCGTGAGCGGCGCGGCGATGGCGAGGTGGTCGGGTGCCCAGTCGGCATACCCGGCGTACTCGAGCCCGCGGATGACGAAGCCGTGGCAGAGGTAGACGACCAGGGTGGCGGCGCCCATCCGGGTGAACCAGCCGGGTACCCGGGGCACCAGCGCGAGGAACGCGAGGGTGCCGGCGACACCGATCACGAGCAGGGCCAGCCGGGTGATCGCACCGCGGACGTCGGACGAGCCGAGGTCGGCGTACGGCGTCGCCCAGTAGAGCCAGTGGGTACCGGCCAGGTCGTCGGTGCGGGCGGCCAGCAGCCACAGCGCGCCGACGGTCGCACCGGCGAGCCAGCGGGCGCCGGGACCACGCAGACGTTCCAACCGCTCGGGTGTCGTGTGCACGCCGAGCACGAAGAACGGGAGCAGTCCGACCGCCCGGGTCAGGTCGAACATCTCCGCCGTCTCGCCGTCGACCGTGCCCGACCACACGCAGAGACCGACCGCGACCGCCAGCGCCACGACGGCCGGCGGCGCGCGGAACACCGGCGTCGTCAGCCGCCAGAAGATCAGCGCGGTGAGGAACCACAGCGGCCAGTGCGGGTCGGTGAACAGGTCCGCCAGCTGGTCGCCGCCGACGTACACACGGAAGAACGCCATCAGGCACTCGAAGACGACGTAGGGCACGGCCACCGTCCGGATCAGCAGCCAGAGCCGTTCGGGGGTGTAGTCGAAGGTGCGGGACAGGTAGCCGGCCACGAACACGAACGCCGGGATGTGCCAGGCGTACAGGAAGTCGTAGAAGTGGCCGAGCAGCCCGTCGTCCGGTAGCAACGTGCAGGCGTGCCCGATGACGACCAGCGTGACCAGCGCCATCTTGGCGTTGTCGAGCCACGGGTCCCGAGTGAGCCGTTGGGATGAGGACATCCCTTGTCCGCTACCCGCTTTTGCGCCGGGCAGCCGAGCTGTCCGTCAATCCTCGACGAGGCCGAGGCGGAGGTACTCCGCGGCGTACGTGCCGTTCAGCAGCAGGGACGCGTAGCGGGCGACCTCTCCGTCGGCTTCGGTCGTGACCGCTTCGACCCGCACCTCACCCGCGCGCGCGGCTTCCTCGAGCCGCCCGCGCTGCTCCCGGACCACCGGGTCGTCGGCACCGTCGTCGAGCACGATGAGGACCGGGCGCCGCTCGCTACCCCTGCTGCCGTCGGCGTAGGGGTCGGCGAAGACGTTGCGCGGTCGCGACGCCTCGATCACCGGGAGCAGGTGCTCGGCGTCGCCGGCGACCGCGGTGCGTCCGGAGGTACGGCGGATCAGCTCGGCGACACGGCGGGCGGCCCGGGCCGCGAGCACGGACCCGCCCCAGACGACGGGCGCGGCGTCGGCGAGCGAGATCGCCAGCATCTTGGCGGGATTGATCGAGATGTCCCGCTGCGGGGAGCAGGCGATCGCGACGTCGTCGAGTGCCTCCGCGACGGCGGTGGGGTCCGAGGACGGGCCGAGCGTGACCTGGTGCAGGAACGACAGCATCACGACGGCCGTCGCGAGCTGGTCGCCCGTCTCGGTCGGCAGGATCGTCGTCCAGCGCCCGGCAGCGTGCATCCCGACGTTCGACTCGGTCGGGCAGGCCACGACCACCTGGCAGCCACGCCGGGCCGCTTCGGCGACAGCGGAGGCGGTGCCGGTGTCCGAGCCGTCGGGAGCCAGCACCACGACCAGGTCGAGACTTCCCGCCCAGCCCGGCAGCCCGGCCGACGGCCAGGCCACGAACGGCACCGGGCACCACGGCTCCAGCACGGCCCGGAGCAGACGCGAGTCCGGGCCGGCGGCGATCACCGCGCGCGGGCGGGCGTCGTCGACCCGGCCCACCGCCTCGGCGAGCGCGTCGACGGCGGCGTGGGCCTCGCGCCGGATCCGCGCACCGGACTCGGCCAGCGTGCGCAGCCGGAGGTCCGCGCTGCCCAGCGCGATCTCGTCGTCGAGGCGGGACTCGTCGAACCAGGTCATCGGCGTCGGCGGATCAGCGGGTGGCCCGGGCCTCGTCGACGAGGAGCACCGGGATGCCGTCGCGGACGGGGTAAGCCAGGCCGCAGCCCTGGCAGGTGAGCTCGGGCGAGTCCCCCTCGGTCAACGCGAGCTCGCCGTGGCAGGCGGGGCAGACGATGATCGCGAGCAGCTCCGGCGCCACCCCGGCACTGCCGCCGCTCATCGCCCGCCCCTGATGGTCGTGAGCACCTCGTCGCGGATAGCGGCCATGGTGGTGGAGTCCTTCCCCTCGGCGTTGAGCCGCAGCAGCGGCTCGGTGTTGGACGCGCGGACGTTGAACGCCCAGTCGGCTGCGGTCACGCTGAGACCGTCGAGGTGGTCGACCTCGACGCCGTCGCGGCCGCTGTACGTCGTCTCCAGCTCGGCGAGCACCGCCTGCTGGTCGGCGACCTCTGAGTTGATCTCGCCGCTCATCGGGTAGCGCTCGTACTCCTGGAGCAGCACCGACAGCGGTCGGTCGGTCTCGGCGAGCGAGGCCAGGGCGTGGAGCGCGGCGAGCATCCCGGAGTCGGCCCGCCAGAAGTCGCGGAAGTAGAAGTGCCCGCTGTGCTCGCCACCGAAGATCGCGTCCGTCTCGGCCATGGTCGCCTTGATGAAGGAGTGGCCGACGCGGGTGCGGACCGGCTTGCCGCCGAGCTCCGTGACGATCTCCGGCACCGCGCGGCTGGTGATCAGGTTGTAGATGATCGTGGCGCCCGGCTCCTTGGCGAGCTCGCGGGCGGCGATCAGCGCGGTCAGCGTGGAGGGCGGCACGGCCCGGCCGCGCTCGTCGACCAGGAAGCAGCGGTCGGCGTCGCCGTCGAACGCGAGGCCGATGTCGGCCTTCTCGGCCAGCACCCGCTGCTGGAGGTCGACCAGGTTGGCCTCGTCGATCGGGTTGGCCTCGTGGTTGGGGAAGGAGCCGTCGAGCTCGAAGTACATCGGGATCAGCTCGACCTGCTCGGCCAGCCGGTCGAAGACGGCAGGTGCGGTGTGCCCGGCCATGCCGTTGCCCGCATCGACGACGACCTTCAGCTTGCGACCGGCGACCGGCGCGAGCGTGAGAAGGTGCGCGGCGTACGCCTGGAGCACGTCGTGGCTCGAGATCGAGCCAGCGCGGCCGGTCGTGACCGGCGCGTCCTTGATGACCAGGTCGCGGATCTCGGCGAGGCCTGTGTCGAGGCCGACCGGCTGCGCGTGGGACCGGCACATCTTGATGCCGTTGTACTGCGCCGGGTTGTGGCTGGCAGTGAACATCGCGCCCGGCAGCCCGAGGTGTCCCGACGCGAAGTAGAGCTGGTCGGTGGACGCGAGGCCGATCATCGTGACGTCGGCACCGGCGCTGGTCGCGCCGTCGGCGAACGCCCCGGCAAGGTCCGGCGAGCTGGGCCGCATGTCGTAGCCGATCACCATCGACGTCACGCCCAGGACCTCGACATAGGCCTGGCCGGTGGCGCGGGCGAAGTCCTCGTCGAGCTGGTCCGGGACGGTGCCGCGGACGTCGTACGCCTTGAAGACCGCGTTGACGTTGTCAGGCGAGGTCGTTGACATGACGGCAAACGTAGTGGATGGGCACGCTCGCCGGGCTAGTGAGCCTCGTTAGTCGTTGGTGAGGACGCGGAGGTGACCGCGGCGGGCGGTCTCGCGGCCGGTCTCGCGCACCGGCGGGGGCATCGGCGCAACCGGGCGGGCCGCTTCGCGCACCGCGTCGGCAAGGGCGAGCAGGTCGTCCTCGGTGGGGCCGGGGACGGTCTGGTCGAGCGCCAGGCGGAGCACCTCCCACCCGCGCGGCACGGACAGCCGCTCGCCGTGGAACCCGCAGAGGTCGTAGGCGTGCGGTTCGGCGTAGGTCGCCAGCGGGCCGAGGACGGCGGTCCGGTCGGCGTAGACATAGGTGAGTGTCGCGACCGCACCGCGGGCACAGGCGGTGCGCGAACAGCGCCGGGCGAGACTCACGCGGCAGACGGTACCCCTTGCCGGGCGGCGCGCCGGATAGGCTCGCGGCTCGTGGAGGACTCCCCGTCGGCACCGCACTTCCGGCGCGACCGGCGTGGGCGCGGGCTCCGGGGTCCCGCCGCATTGGGACACCCCGCGGTCGGGCGGCCGCCGTACCCGCGCAGCCGCCGCGAGTCGTTCGACCGCCTCGTGCTCGACATCGTCAGCGACCTCGACGAGCGGTGGTCCGACCGGCTCGGCCTCGTGGAGTACGCCGTCGAGGACGCCCCTCAGCTGCCCGACGACTGGGAGTCCGGGACGGTCCCCTTGTCGTCGCTCGTCCGCGGGTCCGGCGCGACCCCGTCCCGGCTGGTGGTCTTCCGCCGTCCGCTGGAGCACCGGGCCGCCGACCGGATGGAGCTCGAGGCGATGGTGCTCACGGTCGTGGTGGAGCAGGTGGCCGAGCTGCTCGGCATCGCGCCGTCGGAGGTCGACCCCCGCTATCCCGACGACTCCGACTGACCCACGAACGGGTCGTCGAGTAGCCCGAGCCGCCGGGCGAGAGGCACATCGAGAAGCACGCACCCCACCGCCGACCTCAGGACCGCAGGACATCACCGCGTGTCGATACACCGCCGCTGGTCCCACGCGACGGCTGCTCGACGACCGGGAGGGGTCTACTCGGGACGGACGACGGGGACGTCGGCGTTGAGCTCGGCCGGCCAGAGCCGGAGCACGCCGACCCGGTCACCGGTCAGCATGATGGTGCCGGCGATCGAGGTGTTGCGCGCCCGGACCGTTACGAGCACCGCCTCGTCGGGCAGCTTGAGGCGATGGCCGCGATCGGCGCCGACCTCGACCCGCTGCTCGTCCAGGAGCACCTTGCCGCGGGCGTCGGTCGCGGTCACCCGCACCACCCCTGCCCGCTCGGCGCCGGCCAGGACCAGTGCCTTGGGTCCTTCCGGCACCACGGAGGTCACCGGTCGGTCGTCGGCGATCGACGCCGACGGAGCGACCAGTCCCAGGTCGTCGCCGAGCACCCGGACGGACGCGACGAGCGGCTGGGCAGACTCGACCTGGAGCCCGAGCGCCCCGTCGGCCGCCGCTTTCGTCAGAACCTCGGACAGCAGCACCTGGCGGACCGTGCCGGCGGGGACGACGACGTCGTCGAGCCCGGCCGGTGTGAAGACCGCGGAGTCCGAGACGACGCGGACCGTCGCGCGGACCTCGTCCTCTCCCGGGTTGAACAGGTGGACCTCGCCGGTGGCATCGGCCGGTATGCCGAGGAGCAGGTTCTCGGTTGCGGGCGCGGCCTGGGCGGGAAGGAAGTCGATCCGCGGTGTGCCCCGACCCAGCGGGTCGTAGGTGTGCCGCACCGTCGTGGTCACCCGGCCGCGCACCACGGTCACGTGGGCGGCGAGCGTGCCGCGCCGCGGGATGACCTCGGACAGATCCAGTCGCACGATCTGGTGGCCGGGCACCCGGATGCCGTGCAGCTCCTGCTCGTCGATCGCGCCCGGACGACCGTGCACGGCGATCTCGACGACCGCCGGCCCCTCGTCAGGGTTGACGAGCTCGATGGTCGAGGAGTTCTTGGCGGCGGCGCCGATCCCGACGTACCACTCGTCGAACGTCGGCGCCCGGCACTCCGCGGCTGCCGGGGCCGGTCCGGTGCGGCCACCCACCAGGCCGGGAGCCGCAGCATCCGCCCCGGTCACGAGCACGTCGCCGTCGGTCCCGACCGTCGCCAGTTCCCCCGACTCCACGTCGACCTTGTTCCCGTCGGCGAGGTCGGTCGCGGCCCCTTCCGCGACCCGCACGGCGACGTCGCCGCCGCGCATCCCCGGAACCCGCGTCAGCACCACGCCGCCCGCCGTACCGCTCGGCGCCGCGGCGCAGACCAAGGACGCGTCGGAGAGCCGCGCGGGAGACGGGGGCGAGTCAGCCCTCGGCGTCGGGTCCTCACCGTTGGTGAGGACGAGCGCGGCGGCGACGACGGTCGGCAGCACGATCCCGAGTACGACGAGCCCGTCGACCTTGCGGCGTTGCACGATCCCGCGCTTGCCGGCTCCCGTCGCTCCGGCCCGGTCGACCCGGCGACCCGCGCCGGTCTGGTGGTCGCTCATCGCCTGCTCCTGCGCATCGTCGGGAGGCAGAGCACGGCCACCACCGGGAGGGCGAGCGCCTGGAGCGCGAGCAGCGCGATCCGGGGGAGCGACCGGGGCCCTTCGACCGAGGCGGGGTCCGGCTCTTCCACTACCTGCCAGGCCCGGGTCGCCCGGTCCTCGGCACTCGCGCGCATCAGTCCGCCGGTGGCGTCGAGGCGGGTCGCGACCTCACCGTCCGCCGGTGCGGGCTGCACGACGAACCGGATGCCGCGGCCGGTCAGCGCTGCGACGGCCTCCGGCGCGGGCGCTGTCGCGAGGTCGCCGACGAGAGTCGTCGCGTCCTCGTCCTCGGCGGTGAGGGCGGCGATCTCGTCCTCGCCGATGGTCGGCCCGTCACCCCGCTCGACCTCGTAGGTGAGGCCGTCCGCGACGCTGCCGTGGATCACGAGGATGCCGTACTCGGAGGCGACCTCGGCCTGCTGGGACATGTACACGGGGATCCCGCTCTCGGGATCCGACTGCAGCTCGTCGCCACCCCATCCCGCGAACCAGACGAGCCCGGCCATGGGCACCATCGCGGCGGCGACGCCGACCACCGCGGTCGCGGCCTGCGCGATGCGGGGCAGCACGACCGGCGACGGCGAGCGCTCGGTGAGTGCGAGACCGCCGAGCAGGGCGGCGGTGATCCAGGCGCCGTGGACGACGAGCAGCACCGCGCCGAGGCCGGCCTGCTGGGTCGCGGCACCGGTGAGCTCGATCGTGGTCAGGCCGAGCGGCACCGCCACCACGGCGGCGACCGCGGCGACCAGCCAGCACAACACGACGCCGATCCGGGTCGGCCGTGGGAGCAGGGCGAGCAGCGCAAGCGCCGGCAGCACCAGGCCGAGCCACCACGGCGCTCCGAGCTCGCCGAAGCGGCCGACGAGCAGGTCCAGGCCGTCCGTCGACGGCGTCGGCCAGCGGCCGATGTCGAGGAAGAGCCCGGCGCCAGCGTCCTCCCAGAGGGCCGGGAGCCACCAGGGGGCGAGCAGCACGGCCGGTACGGCGAGGGCGGTCGTCGGCGGGCCCCAGACCGACCGGTCACGGATCGCGCCGCGCACGATCGCGGCAGAGGCGGCGACCACGACCGCGCCGAGGAGCGCGCACAGCCACCACATCACGGGCGCGACGGCGGTGAGGAGGGTGAGCAGGAAGCCGGTCCGCCACGCGGCCCGCCAGCGGCGCGCGGCCTCGGGCTCCGCGAAGCCGAGCGCGGCGTGGGCCAGCCACGGCAGCACGGCCGCCGCCACGACGACGCCCCAGCGGCCGCTACCCCACGCGCCCGCAACCAGCGGGACCAGGGCATAACTGACCGACCCCCAGAGCAGGAGCCACCGCGGGGCGCCGTACCGGCTGATCAGCCGGCCGACCACGCGCAGGAACCGCCACGCGCCCCACAGCGCCACCGGCGCCGCAGCGACGAGGATCACCGTCATCGTGGTGCTGGTGCCGAGGATCGAGGCGAGGAGGGCCAGCGGCAGGACGTACGGCGGCGCCGGCACCGCGCTGCCGAAGCCGATGGGGTGCCAGGTCTCGTAGTGGAGGCCCCACCAGTCGCGGGCGCCATCGGGGACCGGCGACAGCGCACCGCCGCTGACCGCGCCGAACGCGTCCCGCGCCCCGACGACGAAGGCGATCGCGGCGATGGCGAGCGCGACCGCGACGGGGTCGGTGAAGAAACGGGCCACCAGCCCGGTGTCCTCGAAGTCCTCGTCGTCGTCGGTCTTGTGCCGGGCGACCGGCGGCGAGGGGTCGCGCTCGGCCGCTGCGGCGCGGCGCCGCTCGGCCACGTCGGCGGCCTGGTTGGTGGCGGCGGCCGCCAGGTCGCTGATGAAGTCGAGCCCGTGCCGGTAGGGCAGCCACCAGGGCGCCAGCAGCCGCTTGACGCGGGCGTGGTCGGTCGTCGCAGCCTGCCGCTGCCGGCGCTGTCGGCGCGCCTCGAGCAGCGGTCCGGGGCGGCCGTAGACCGAGACGAGGGCGGCGAGCTCGTCGAGCGCCTCGCCGACCGAGCGGACGAGGACGAAGCCCAGCATCCGCAGGAACGAGCCGAACGCCAGCCGAACCGCCAGGAACGGCAGCGCGCCGCCGCGACAGTTCGCGAGCAGGGTGAAGAGCGCGGCCCGACGCTCCTGGTAGTGCGTGTGGCGCCCGGTCAGCGGGGTCCGGCGGTTGCCGCGGTGTGCGGCCTCGGCGTGGAAGACCACGGCCCGGGGCACGACCAGCGTCGTACGGCCGGCGGCCGCGGCTCGCCAGCCGAGGTCGATGTCGTTGCCGAACATCGGCAGGTGCCGGTCGAAGCCGCCGAGCTCCTCGAGCGCCGTCCGCCGGACCAGCAGGCCGGCGCTGTTGACGGCCAGCACCTCGCGCACCTGGTCGTGCTGGCCCTGGTCGTACTCACCGCGCTCGAGGCCGGTCTCCCGGCGGCCGGTGCCGCTGATGGTGACGCCGATCTCGAGCAGCCGCTTGAGGGAGGGCCACTCACGGAGCTTGGGGCCGAGGAAGTCGGCCTCGGGTCGCGCTTTCGCTGTCGCCAACAGCTGCTCCAGCGCGTCGGGGGCCGGCCTGCTGTCGTCGTGCAGCAGCCACACCCACTCGGTGGCGAGACCGTGCTCCGCCAGGGCGGACATCGCGAGCGCGACGGCCTCCGGGTACGACGTACGGCCGCTCTCTCGCAACACACCCGCCAGGATCGGCGGCGCGGCGCCGAGCGCGGACTCGATCAGGTCGGCGCTGCCGTCCTTGCTGCCCGTGTCGACCGCGACCACTCCGGCGACCGGTGCCGTCTGCTCACGGATGCCGTCGAGCACCGCCGGCAGCCACGACGCCCCGTCGTGGCTGACCATCACCACGGAGACGTCGGACACGAGGAGCGAGCCTACCGACGGGTCAGCGGCGGCTGCGCATCGTCGGGGCCGGCGACAGTTTCACCGGCCGGCCGGTGAAACTGTCGCGACGCCCGCCCCGCTCAAACGGCGCGCTTCTTCAGCTTCCTGCGCTCACGCTCGGACAGACCGCCCCAGATGCCGAAGCGCTCGTCCTGCATGAGCGCGGCCTCGAGGCACTCCACCCGGACCTCGCAGGTCTGGCAGACCTTCTTGGCCTCGCGCGTCGAGCCGCCCTTCTCCGGGAAGAACGCCTCCGGGTCCGTCTGTGCGCAGAGCGCACGCTCCTGCCAACCCAGGTCTTCGGTGTCCACATCCTCGACCAGGAATAGTTCTCTCACCGTCTTGCCCCTTTCGACCCCCATGTGTCGTTAACGACACTGGTGGAATTACACGCATGTCATACCGCCATAGTCAACCCTGAATCTGCTATACGCGGACCGATATCACGCAATGCGTTCCGCCCCGCGGCGGGGTGATCGACGCGGAGGCGGCAGAGTTGCCCCCATGAAGAAGCTGACGGTGCTGTCCGGAGGCATGGGCGGAGCGCGGTTCCTGCAGGGTCTCCTGCACGGGATCACGGCCGGGACGCTGCCCGGTGTCGACGCGGACGCGGAGGTCACCGTCGTGGCCAACACCGCCGACGACTGGTGGATCCACGGCCTCAAGGTCTGCCCCGATCTCGACACCGTGATGTACACGCTCGGCGACGGCATCGACCTCGAGCGCGGGTGGGGACGCCGCGACGAGACGTGGAGCGCGAAGGAGGAGCTGGCGGCGTACGGCGTCGAGCCCACCTGGTTCGGGCTCGGCGATCGCGACATCGCGACCCACCTGGTGCGCACCCAGCTGATCGACGCCGGTTACCCGCTGTCGAAGGTCACCGAGGCGCTCTGCCGGCGCTGGCTCACGCCCGTCTGGGGTGACCGGGTGCGGCTGCTCCCGATGACCGACGACCGGGTCGAGACCCACGTCGCCGTCGCGGATCCGGAGTCACCGAGCGGTCGCCGGGTCGTGCACTTCCAGGAGTACTGGGTGCGGTTGCGGGCCGAGGTGGCCGCCGAGACGGTCGTCGTCGTCGGGATTGACGACTCCTCCCCCGCGCCGGGCGTTCTGGACGCGCTCGCCGGTGCCGACCTGGTGCTCTTCCCCCCGTCCAACCCGGTGGTCTCCGTCGGCACCATCCTCGGCGTCCCCGGGGTCCGCGACGCGCTGCGGGCGACGGCAGCGCCCGTCGTCGGCCTCTCCCCCATCGTCGGCGGCAGCCACGTGCGCGGCATGGCCGAGCAGCTGCTCGCGTCGATCGGCGTCGAGGTCAGCGCAGCCGGGGTGGGTCGCCACTACGGGGCGCGGAGCGCCGGCGGGGTGCTCGACGGCTGGCTGGTCGACGAGCGCGACACCGACCAGGTCGCGGCGTTGGAGCAGGCCGGGATCCGCAGCGCCGCCGTACCCCTGATGATGACCGACCACCACGCCACCGCCGCGATGGCGGCGGCCGCGATCGGTCTGGTCCGGCGCTGATGCTGACCGTCACCGCCCCGGACGGGGTGCCGGAGGTCAGCTCCGGCGACGACCTGGCCGATCTGCTGATCCCGGTGGTCGAGCTCGCCGACGGCGACATCGTCGTCGTGACCAGCAAGGTGGTGAGCAAGGCCGAGGGCCGGACGGTGGACGGGGACCGCGAGGACTGGATCACCGCCGAGACGGTGCGGCTGGTCGCGCGCCGGGGTGCGACCCGGATCGTGCGCAACCGGCTGGGCCTGACGATGGCCGCGGCAGGAGTGGACGCGTCGAACGTCGCCCGCGGCACCGTCGTACTCCTGCCGATCGACCCGGACGCATCGGCCGCCCGGCTGCGGCGCGCGATCGCCGAGCGGACCGGCCGCAACGCCGGCGTGATCGTCACCGACACCGCCGGCCGTGCGTGGCGCGAGGGGCAGACCGACATCGCGATCGGCGCGGCCGGGGTCGTCGTGCTGGAGTCGTACGTCGGCCGGGTCGACGAGCACGGCAACGAGCTCGCCGTGACGGCGCCCGCCGTCGCCGACGAGATCGCATCGGTCGCCGAGCTGGCGCAGGGCAAGCTCGGCGGCCGGCCGTTCGCGGTGGTCCGCGGCCGGGCCGACCTGGTGCTCCCGCCCGGTGAGGACGGAACGGGCGCAACCGCCCTGGTCCGGGCGGACGGAGCCGACCTGTTCGGGTACGGCGCCCGCGAGGCCGTCATCCGCGCCGCCGGCCTTCTCGTCGAGGACATGCCGCCGTTCGGTGCACCCGCCGCTGCCGAGGAGATGGTCGAGGCGCTGCTCCGAGTGGGCATCCACGCCGTACTCGTCAGCGACCGCGAAGTGACCTGCGAGGACCGTCGGTTGGAGGCGGTCGGCATCCTCGCGATGGCCCATTCCTGGCAGGTCGACGCCGGCGAACCCGGCACCGATCACCGGTTACGACCCGTTGGTCCGTAGACTCACCGCGACCCGCCCCACGACATCGAGGTAAGCCGCACCGTGGCCAAGACCACCAAGTCCGCGAAGTCGGACCGCCAGAAGGTCATCGACGACATCCGGCGCAAGCAGAAGAGCGCCGAGACGCGTCAGGGCCGGGCGATCGTCGGGGTCGCGATTGCGATCGCCGTCGTCATCGTCGGCATCCCGGCGTACCTCTACGTGTTCGAGCCGCTCTGGCATCAGAACAAGTACAGCGGCAAGCCGCTTGCCGAAATCGGCGGCTCTCCTTCGGTGTGCGGCGACGTCATCACCAAGGACGCCGAAGGCAGCGGTGAGCACCGCGACGAGAGCGAGCAGATCTCCTACGACGACGCGCCGCCGGCGTTCGGGCCACACTGGAACGTTGGAGGCGTCGCCCCGGTGCCGATCGAGGAGCGTTTCTACAACGACGACTCCCGCCCCGAGCTCGAGCAGTTGGTGCACAACCTCGAGCACGGCTTCACCATCCTCTGGTACGACGAGACCGCCGCCGACAACGCCGAGATGATGGGACAGATCAAGGCGATTGCCGATCGCCTCAACGACAGCGATACCAACAACCGGCTGTCCTTCAAGGCCGTGCCCTGGACATCGGACGACGGCAAGGACTTCCCCGACGGGCAGCACATCGCCCTCACCCACTGGTCGGCCGACCAGGCAAGCGGCAAGTCCGAGGGCGTCTGGCAGTACTGCTCGGAGCCCAGCGGCGAGGCGCTCGAGACCTTCATGAAGGACTACCCCTACTACGACGCGCCCGAGCCGATCGGCGGCTACGCCGGCCAGTAGTTGCTGGTTGCGCCGCGCCTCGGCCGCGACACGCTCGGCAGATTTCGATCAGGTGAGCTCTTCGCGCCCCTGGTCCTTGAGCTCCGCGACGACGGCCTTCACGCCCTGAGCATGCTCGCGCGACGCGATCAGCAGGCCGTCGGGGGTGTCGACGACCACGACGTCGTCGAGGCCGAGGAGTGCGATCACCCGTCCTGACGCGGGTACGACGAGACCGGTCGACTGCTGCGACAGCACCAGCCCCGGATCGCCGAGCACGCTGAGCTTCTCGGCGTCACCGAGCATCCCCGCGAGCGAGTCGTAGTCGCCGACGTCGTCCCAGCCGAAACTGCCCGGCACCGTCGCGACCCTGCCGGCGGCCGCGGCCGGCTCGGCAACCGCGTGGTCGATCGCGATCTTCGGCAGGCCGGCCCACAGCTCGTCGAGCCGGTCTGGTGCGGCGCCGAGCTCGCGGAGGGCCGCGGCGAAGTCGGGGCTCTGCGCGGCGAGCAGGTCGAGCAGCAGGCCGGGCCGGACGACGAACATGCCGGCGTTCCACCGGTACTCGCCGGTGGCGAGGTAGTCCTCTGCGACACTGACCGACGGCTTCTCGACGAACGCCTCGACGACGCAGGCCTGTTCGTGTCCGGGCAGTCCGCTGCCCTGGCGGATGTAGCCGAATGCCGAGCTCGGGAAGGTCGGCTCGATGCCGATCGTCACGAGCCAGTCCTCGCGTGCAGCGGCGACCGCCTCCACCACCGTGCGGTGGAACGCAGCCGGGTCGGAAATCACGTGATCGGCCGCGAACGAGCCCATGACGATGTCCTCGCCGGACTCGGACGCGCGATGCTCGAGGATCGCCGCGGCCAGCCCGATCGCCGCCATCGAGTCGCGCGGCGACGGTTCGGCGAGCACGGCTCCGGTCCCGAGCTCGGGCAGCTGGGCGCGGACTGCCGCCTCGTGAGCGCGACCGGTCACGACGAGAAACCGATCCTCGACCAGGGGGGCCAACCGGTCGCGCGTCTGCTCGAGGAGGGTGCGTCCGTCACCGGTCAGGTCGTGGAGGAACTTGGGTGACGACGACCGCGACAACGGCCAGAGTCGGGTGCCGGCGCCGCCGGCTGGAACCACCGCCCAGAACGCGTCGATCGCACCGTCCACCACGTCAAGCCCCCCGATCTGTTGACTGTCGCAAGACCCCGCCCACCCTAGATGACAATCCCGGCCCGCCTATCCTCGGCTCCGTGCTGACCTTCCTTGCCGTGCTCGCCGACCGACTGCGTCGCGAACCGGGTCGACCCCTCGTGACTTTCTACGACGACGAGACCGGCGAACGGGTCGAGCTGTCGGTGACGACCTACGCCAACTGGGTCGCCAAGGCCGGCTCTCTCCTCGTCGACGAGCTGGGGCTCGAGCGCGGCGACACCATGCGGGTCGACCTGCCTCCGCACTGGCTCACCCCCGTGTTCCTCGGCGCCGCCTGGAGCGCCGGGCTCGTCGTGACCGACGCCGATGAACCAGCCGCTGTCGTGTGCGGTCCTGACCGACTCGATCAATGGGCCGGTGACGCCGCAGAGCGCGTCGTACTCGCCTGCTCGTTGCTGCCGCTCGGGGTGCGGTTCGCTGCGCCGCTGCCGGCCGACGTGCACGACGTCGGCATCGAGATCTGGTCGCAGCCGGACGCGTTCACGCCCTGGGACCCGCCGACCCCCGACGACGACGCCGTCGACCTGGCCGGGATCCGGCTCACCCAGCGGGGGATGTGGGAAGCGGCCGCCGCCGGGACTCTCGTCACCGACGGCGGCCGCCTACTGGTGGCCGCGAGTCCGGCTTCCCCACCGGAGCTCGCGACCTTCACGGAGCCGCTCGCGAAGGGCGGCTCTCTCGTCCTGGTCACCCGGGCCGGAGCGGAGCGTCTCGAGGCGATCAACGTCGCCGAGCAGGCCACCGCTCACTTCCCCGCCTGAGCGCCAGGCTCGTCGTCACCCCACCATGTCGTACCCCTGGGTGTCGCCCGTGAGGGCCACCGGCGTGCGGAAGCCGGTGACGCTGCCGGGGATGACCCACAGCTGGCCGCTGGTCTTGGTGCGCGCGATCAGGTCGCTGTGTCCGGTCAGATCGACGTCGTCGACACCGAGCAACCAGTCGTAGCCGCTGATCGCCAGCGCCATGGACCGCTGGCCGGTGAATCCACCCGGACCGTTGCCGTAGTAGAGGACCAGCCCCGACCTGGTGCGGATCAGACTGTCGGGCGCGCCGTCAGCGTCCCAGCGTCCGATGGGCACCTGTTTGCGGCCCTGGACCGGCGAGTACGCCGTGTAGCCCGGCCGCACGCCCGCGGCACCGGCGCCGGGGTAGATCCGCATCGAGCCGCGGCCCGGCTGACCCATCAGGTCCGGCCTGCCGTCGCCGGTGAAGTCGCCCACGGCCGCGAGCTTGGTGACTCCACCGAAACCCGTGGCCAGCCGGGTCGGCGTCGCGAACTTGCCCTGGCCGATGCCGCGGTAGAGCCACAGCACATCGCCGTCCCTGACGATCAGGTCGCCGTAGCCGTCGAGGTCCCAGTCGCCGGCCTTGATGATCCGGTCGGCCTCGGGAAGCAGCAACCCGGTCGACACCCGCTTGCCGAGGCGGTAGCCGGTGTCGGTCGGCACGATCTGCCGGATGAAGACCTTGCCGTCGACCGCGCGCCGCAGCACCAGGTCCGGCCGGGCGCTCCTGATCAGGCTGGACTCGAGCTCACGCCCGTCCCAACCCTGCTGCGCCGCGGACGCGAGCTCTCGGATCCGCGGGATCCGGTTGTAGAGGTTGATGCCCGGACAGGCGGTGGCACCCGCGTCGCGGTGGCCGTTGATCGCCTTGAAGTAGTCGGAGGTGACGTACTGCCGGCTGTCCGCGGCGTTCACGCCGTGCAGCGAGAGCTTCCACGCGAACAGCCGCCCGTAGGCCCGGATCATCGCTCGCGACGGCCGCGCGGTCTCGAAGTTGCCGATGGCGGAGGCCGCGAAGGCGTTGTCGTTGTAGCCGAGCGTGTGGGCGCCGACGACCGGCCGGTCGACTCCGCCGTACCGCCCTTCCCAGACCCGGCCGAACTTGTCGACGAGGAAGTTGTAGCCGACGTCGCTCCAGCCCTGGGAGCGCGTGTGGTACGCGTAGATGCCGCGGATGATCGACGGCACCTGGGCGCGCGTGTAGTCGTTGGCGTTGACCGTGTGATGCACGAAGCCCGCGTGCACCTCGTAGTAGTGCAGCGACGGTGCGTCCCGCATGCTCTCGTCGGCGCCCCACTGGGCGCGGGAGAAGATCTTCGGCTTCGGAGCGGTGACCGAGGCGCGGAGCGCGAGCTCGCCCTCGCTGGTGTCCGAGGTGCCGTCCGGGTCGCCGTCGAGGGTGTCGGTGTCGATCGCGGGCTTCTCGCGCGCGGTCGTGGTCGCCTGGCCCGGGTCGATCACGGCGAGCTTCAGGTCGGCGGGCGCGGCGGCGTCGGTCGCGACCCGGACCTGCACCTCGTCCACCTCGCCGACCAGCAGCGGCTCGGTGCCCGGCCGGGCGTGCCGGGCCTCGTCGCTGTCCGGGTCAGGGCCGTGGTCGTCGTGGTACGGCACCTCGGTCCAGTCCGACCACGCGCCGTCCTGGAACGTACGGGCCTGCACCGCGAGCGTGTCGTCAGCGACCTGTTGGCCGTGCTGCCACGTGACGCCGACAGCGCCGTACCCGAGCACGGGAACGGCGTCGCTGGTCAGCTCGTGGCCGCCGGTCGCCGTACGGCGGCTGCTGGCGCGGAGCGCTCCGGGTGCCAGGCGCGCACCCGTGGGGGCAGTGAGGCTGTACTCCGCCACGTCGGGGTCGATCACCGTGGTCGGTACCGTCGCCGGCGCCGACGCCGAGCGGAGCGCGACACCCCCGTGGTGGTGGGCTCCGGTCGGCGAGGCGGGACGGACGTCCATCGTGATCGTTCGCGCCGCCGGGGTCAGCGCGGTCAGCACCAGGCCGAGCGCCAACAGCTGCTGGCATGCCGAGACGTATCGGTTGCGACGGGCCGAGAGCGCGCGGGACGCAGCCGCTTCAGCGGTGGCATCGGCGGGCTCTGGGCTCCAGGACGGGCTCGCAAGCATGGTGAATCTGCTCCAGTTGTGCGCGGGGAAGGTGTCACACAGGTAGCAACATTCACACGCGTCACAGGCACTGGGAAGAGGTTCTGAGTAACTACAAACTTGTAATTACCAGCCGACACGCCGAGCCATGACGAGTTTGTCAAGTCCGATCAGCGTGCGAAGCCCGCATCGTGATGCGTCCGCGGGCCGAGCGAAGCGATGGTCCGTGCGGCGCATCACGGTGGGCGACACGCTCGCGCAATCCAACTCAGATATCGTCGCCGGTTTCCTCGTCAGCGAGCTCTTCCTCGTCGTCGCCGTCGTAGTGGAGGAATCGGAGCCCTTCATCGACGTCGCCGTCGAAGGCCAGCCGGCCGTTCTCGAGGACGACGACCCGGTCGCACATCCGGCGGACCTGGCCGGCCGCGTGGCTCACGTAGAAGATGGTGCGGCCGCTGTCGCGGATCTCGCGCATCTTCGCGAGGCACTTCCGTTTGAACGGCTTGTCACCGACGGCCAGCGCTTCGTCGGCGAGGAAGATGTCGGAGTCGACATGGACCGCGATCGCGAAGCCGAGCCGGGCGTTCTGGCCCGTCGAGTAGTGGCCGACCTGGGTGTCGAGGCGGTCCCCGAGTCCCGCGAAGTCGACGATCGCATCAAACTTGCGATTGGTCTCCTTCTCGCTCATGCCGAGGATCGCGGCGTTGAGGAAGAGGTTCTCGCGGCCGGTGAGCTGGGCGTGAAAGCCGGCACCGGTGGCGATCAGGCCCGCGATCCGGCCGCGGGTGAGGACGGATCCGCCGTCGGGCGTCATCACGCCACTGATCATCTTGAGGAGCGTGCTCTTGCCCGAGCCGTTGAGGCCCATCAGGCCGATCGACTCCCCCTGCTCGACGGTGAAGGAGACCCCGTCGATGGCCCTGAAGTCGGCGCTGGTCTCCTGGCCGCGCATCTTGGCGACCGACATCTGCTTGATGGTGCGGTGGAAGCGCAGCTTGAACGTCTTGGTGACGTCGTCGAGAACGATCGAGGTGGTCATCAGGTCAGAGCCGTTCCGGGATTCGGGACTCGAGCCGGCTGAACACCAGCTGGCCGACGCCGAGCAGGACGAACCCGACCCCCGTCATCACAAGTCCATAGATCAGCAGGTTCGGAGGAATGTGCTCGGCTTCGTACTTCTCGGGATCACTGGTCGCGCCGAGCCAGAGGGCCCGCTGGACAAGCAGCACGCAGTCCGCGAGCGGGTTGAGCAGGTAGTACTTGGAAGCTTCGCCGAACCGCTCGTCGACGATGCTGAAGGGGTAGATCATCGGCACGCCGAAACGGATGAACATCGTCGTCAGGCTCACCATGTTGGCGAAGTCACGGAAGAACACGTTGGCGGCGCTGAACAACAGCGCGAGAGCGGTTCCGAGGAGCATCGCGATCAGGAACGCGAGTCCCAGGGCAGCCATGCCGTAGAGATCAGGTGTCCAGCCATAGGCGAGGCACGCCACGAGCAGGACGACCATCTGCGGGAAGACGTGGAAGAGCGACACCAGCATCGACGCCACGGGAAACATCTCCCGTGGCAGCGGCAGCTTCACCACGAGCGTCTTGTTCCGCACGATCGATCGCGTCCCAGCGGTCAAGGTCTCGGTGAAGAAGTGCACCACGACCAGGCCGCAGAAGATGTGCACACCGAAGTTCGGGACCCGCTCGTGAAGGCCGAGGATCTGCCCGAGCACGAACCAGTAGACGAAGAACTGGAAGATGGGCCCGATGTAGGACCACAACAGGCCGAGGAACGAGCCCGCGTAGCGGGCGCTGATCTCCCGTCGTACCAGCAGCTTGAGCAGGTAACGCTTCTGGAAGACCGCGAGCAGGCCGTTGTTCGCCGTCGGTGGCGTGAGCGGATAGGCGGAGACGTCGCGTACGACGCGCACCTCCGGCTCGGGCGGCGCGACCTCGGGGACGGTCGTCTCGGCGGCCGCCTCAGCTCGATTCTGACGACGACGCTGTCGTCGTGCCTGGCGGCGCTCCTTCTTGCGAGCCTCTTCACGCGCCTCACGGACAGCCGGGGTCTCGCGAGTGTCGTCGAACGCGTCGATCTCGACCGGCGCACCCAGCGCGGCGGGGACCAGGTCCGGCTCGGGCGCCGGGACGGGAGGCGGGGCGTACGCCTCGACCGGCGTGGGCGGCGATGGCTCGAGCGAGGCTTCCGGGACCGGGGCGGGCGCGATCGCCGCGGCGGGTTGCTGGTCGGGTTGCTGCTCGGCCTGCTTCGCCTGCCGTCGCTGACGCCGGGAGGGCTCCTTGATCGGAGCGTCGGGTGCCACCGAGGCCCGGCGGCGGCCGGACCGTTCACCCGCATGCTTACCTACCGCTCGACGCCGAGCGCCGAATCTCATTCGTCGTCGAGACCTTCGAAGGTCAGCTTCCAACGCTCGGGCGAGGTCAGCTCCGGCAGGGCCGAGCGCCACCGCTCGGCCAGCTCGTCCCACTCGCGGTAGAGCTGGGCGTGCATCTTGAGCGAGCGCGTCATCTGATCGCGGAACTGGGCGGGATCACGGCGGTACCACGAGGCCGCGACACCGTCGGCCGAGGAGACGATGGCCGAGTCGAAGTGCGCCAGCCGGTACCACCGCTGGTCGACGTGAGGCACGATCCCTTCGGGGTGCTCCCCCGCCAGGTCGCGGGTGGGCGTGACCTGACGGACCAGTCCGGTCGCGGCCATCTTGGCCTTGCCGAGCGTGGTGCTGGGCACCGGGATGCCCTTGCCCCGCTTCTCGAGCTTCTTGCGACGGGGCGCCGGGAAGGCATCGAGCTCGGCCTCGGACTTTCCGTCGTCGTACGCGTCGCGCAGCGCGCGGACCTCGGACAGCCGGTGCAGGATGTCGTGGTGCATCCGGTCGGGGCCGTCCAGGACGTCCTGGAGCGCCAGCAGGATGGTCTCGCCGGTGCCGTACTGCATCGACATCAACCGCTTGGTGTGGTTCTCGAGGCTCTCGCGGACCAGCTTGCCGCCGTGGGGGTACGGCGAGTGCAGCAGGCCCGACACGAGTCGGTTGCGCTCGTGGAAGTAAGCCTGCCAGTCGAGCGTGTCGTCCTTCTCGGTCCACGGCACGTGCCACACCGCGACACCCGGGAGGGTGACCGTCGGATAGCCCGCGGCGCCGGCGCGGAGGCCGAACTCGGCGTCGTCCCACTTGATGAACATCGGGAGCGACAGGCCGATCTCGCGGATGACCTGGGTGGGGATGAGGCACATCCACCAGCCGTTGTAGTCGACGTCGATGCGCCGGTGCATCCAGGACGTGTTGCGCAGGGACTTCTTGGCGAAGTCGTGGCCGTGCACGCTGGGCGCGACCGGTCCCCAGAACCAGCGGTACTTCGCGATCGCCTCGCCGTAGGCGTGCATCACCGAGCGGTCGTAGAGGCTGAACATCTGGCCGCCGACCAACGACGGCGTCTTCACCAGGTCGGCGAACGCGACCGCGCGGAGGATGCCCTCGAGCTCGCAGACGACGTCATCGTCGAGGAGCAGGACGTAGTCCGACGCACCCATCGAGGTCGCCTCGTTCATCGACCGCGAGAAGCCGCCCGAACCGCCCAGGTTGGGCTGCTCGATGATCCGCAGCTTGTTGCCGAGATTGGCCGCGGCGGACGCGTAGCCCTCGTCGTCGACGACCTTCTGGCTGCCCTGGTCGACCACCACGATCTCGTCGATGATGTCGAGCACCGCGGCGTTGGTCGCGAGGTTGACCAGCTGCGCGACGCAGAAGTCGGGCCGGTTGAACGTCGTGATGCCGATGGTGATCCGACCGCTGCGCACCCGCTCGGTCTCGAAGCCCCAGGTGGCGTCCTCGAGGACCAGCTCGCCGTGGCCACCTTCGAGGTCGAACCAGTACCAGCCGCCGTCGATGAACGGCTTGAGCGGCAGGTCGAACGTGACGGTCTCGGCCTCGTCGGTCTCGACCCGGTAGGCGTCGGCCCGGACGACGTGGCCCTTGGCCGTCGACCGGTAGACGATGACGGACCCGTGGCCGCGGAGCCGGGCGGTCAACCGGACCGACGAGAACTCGGTCCAGCGCCGCCAGTAGCTGGCGGGGAACGCGTTGAAGTAGGTGCCGAGCGTCATCCGGCGCTGGGGGTCGACCGCCACGCCGGCGCCGTCGGTGATCCGGCCGAATCCGGACATGCCGGCGCTGCCCTCGGAGCTGCTGTCGTCGTCGGCGCTCTCGGGCTCTTCGTCGACGCTCTCGTAGTCGCCGCCGGACTGGCGCGACATCGAGTCGCCGCCCGAGGAGAAGCTGGTGACCCCGCTGACGTAGAGCGACTGGACGTCGAGCTCCTGGTCAGCCGGCAGGACCAGCCGTTGCACGACCCGGAATCCATCGTCGACGGGCGACGGGGAGGTGGTAGTGGCGGCTTCGCTCACGTGGGCGCGTTCCTTCGACTTGACCGGCATTGGACGAGGATCAAGGTATCAGCGGAGGGGTCATGGAACGTGAATCCGCTGCTAGGGTGCGCCGGTGCCGAATGCGTCACATTCCGGCCCGGGAACCCCCCGGATCGTTCTCCACATCGGTGCGATGAAGACCGGAACGACCTTCCTCCAGCAGCTGTTGGCCGACCATCGGGCGCCCCTCCGCCGGCAGGGATTCCAGGTGCCGAGCGACCAGGGCTCCGGCCTGCGGAGCATCCTTGCCGGAGCCCACGAGCCCGGTCACACGGGTCGCCAGGCGCGGATGTCGCGCCAGTTGCTCACCGCCGTCCAGGAGTACGACGGCCGGGCCTCCCTCGTGTCGTGGGAGTTCCTCAGCTTCGCCGACCGCGCCGCAGCTCAGCGTTTGCTCGACACCCTCGACGTCGAGACGGATGTGATCCTGACCGTGCGCGACGCCGCACGCACCATGCCTGCCCAGTGGCAGACCCGGTGTCGCAACGGCGACACGGTTCGCTGGCCGCGATTCGCCGAGTCCGTCGGCGAGTGGCTCGAGGACGGCCGCCCCTCCCCAGCGGCGCGGGTCTTCGAGCGCACCCAGGGCCTGGCGCGGATGCTCGACGTCTGGGGCGGTGTCGTCGGGGCGGACCGGCTCCAGGTCGTGACCGTCCCGCCCTCGACCGGAGACCGGCTCCTGCTGTGGCGCCGCTTCGCCGAGGCGGCCGGCGTGGACCCGTCCGTCGTCGTCGAGGCGGACGTCCGGAGCAACCCGTCGCTCGGGTATCCGTCCTGCGAGCTGCTCCGCAGGATCAACGAGGTGCTCGGCCCCGATGTGCCCGACGACTGCGGTCGGCTGATCCGGGCAGTCATCGCACCGGACCTCGAGGCGCGGGCCGGGACGGAGTCCCGGGTCCGACCGGACGGGCCGGGAGCTGCGGTCGCCTCGGCCTGGAACGCCAAGGCGGCCGAGGCGATCCGGACCGCCGGAGTGCGGGTCATCGGCGACCTCGACCAGGACCTCCCGACCCAGCCACCCGCGGACCCGGCGCCGGTCCCACCACCATCGACTGCGGAGCTGCTCGAGGCGGCGGAAACGGTCCGCGCCAGCCTGGTCGGGCTCGGCGCGGCACCCGCGGCGGACCGCGCCGGCGACGTGGAAGCGACGGTCGAGGAGCTGGCGACGATGATCCGCTCGGCCACCGGTGCCGACCTCACCGCGGCCCGCCGGGCACGTGGCCGCGGACGTCGGTGAGAGCAGAGAAATCGCAGCCGTTCGGCCTTGATAGGGTCCGCCGCATGGCCCCGCGACGGCTGGATCGGCGCGACCGGCCCGCACCCATCTACCTCCACATCGGCGGACCGAGCACAGGTACGACGTACCTTCAGCAGCTGATGGCCGCCAATGGCGAGGTGCTCGCCCGAGACGGCTTCCTGCTGCCGGGTCGGAGCTGGCGCGACGTCGTGCTCGCCACCCACGACGCGCTGAGCTACGCCCGCCAGGCGGAGCAGAACGACGTGGTCCGTGCGGCCGACGGTCGCTGGGACCGGCTCGCGGAGGAGATGACCGCGCACGGCGGCAAGGCGACGGTCCTGTCGATGGAGTTCCTGTGCTGGGCCAAGCCCTCGGCTGCGGAGCGGATCGTCGCGTCGCTCGGCGACGCCGACGTGCACGTCGTACTGACCGTCCGCGACACCGCCTCCGTGCTGCGATCGCAGTGGCAGACCAACTGCCGCAACGGCGCCGAGGTACCCCTGCGCCGGCTGATCTGGGGCCTCCGGCAGATCGTCGGGAAGGACGGCACTCCGGCGAGCCGCCCCGAGCGGATGATCGATCGGGCGATGGGTGTCCCGCGGATGATCGACACGTGGGTGCCGCTCGTCGGGGCCGACCACTTCCACGTCGTCACGGTCCCCTACCGCAGCGACGACCCCGACCTGCTGTGGAAGCGGTTCGCCGGTGTCGTCGGCATCGACCCGGCGCACTGTCGCGAGCGCGCCGTCGAGAGCAACGCCTCGCTCGGCCTGCCGTCGAGCGAGCTGATGCGCCTGCTCAACCTCGAGCTCGGACCGGTCCCCCGTACGGAGTACCTGCGGACCATGAAGGCGCTCCTCGCCCGCGACATCCTCGGCGAACGGGCCGACCAGGAGCGCAGGGTCAGCCTCAACCGACCTGGCCGCAACCTGTCGGCCCAGTGGAACGAACGGGTGCGCGAGGCGATCGGGACGAGCGGCGTCCACCGCGTCGGCAGCCTCGACGACCTGCCCGTGACGAAGGTCGGCAAGGACGTGCCCACCGCACTCGAGAAGCCGACCGACGAGGAGCTGCTGTTCGCCGCGAGCTGGGCCCGCAAGGGCCTCGTCGAGGCGATCGGCACGCTGGAGGACAAGGTCGCAGCGCTCCGCGAGGAGCGCGGGTACGACGACACCGCGCCGGTCTCCGGCGACTCCGACGAGGGCGAGTCGGACGTTCCGGACGACCCCGAGGACGACGGGCCGGACGACGACCCCGAGGACACCGGGCTCGACCGGAAGGCACAGCTCGAACGCCAGCTTCGCGACCGGACGCCGGAGATCGGCCTCGCGCTGACCGAGATCATCGGCCTGGTCCGGCAGGCGATGCCGCTGGGTGCCGAGCTCGCGTCGCTCAGGGGCGGGCGTCGGCTCCGGGAGCTCCCGGATCCGACTGACGAACGCGGCGGCCCGCTCCTGGGCCTGTTCCTCGCTCAGGTCGAGGTGCTCGAGGATCGTGTAGCGGTCGGGCCGGGTGGCGGGCGCGGCCATGACGGCGGCGACGAACTGCTCCTCGGTCAGCCCGATCTGCTCAGGGAGCAGCGCCAGCCCGTGCCGCCGGAGGCAGCCGGCGATCTGGGTCAACCGGGCCTGGTCGCCGCGGAGGAACGTCGCGAAGAGGGCGCCGAGTCCGGCGAGCTCGCCGTGGTTGGAGATGCCGGGATAGAGCTGGTCGATCGCGTGGATGATCTCGTGGCACGCGCCGCTGCACGGACGTGACGTGCCGGCCACCGACATCGCCATCCCCGAGAGCACCAGCGCCTCCGCGAGCGCGATGAGGAAGTCGTCGGACTCGATCGAGTCGGTGCGGTGCAGGACCGCCTCCCCGGCGGTGCGGGCGAACGCGAGCGCCAGACCGTCGACGGCCTCGCCCCGCTCCCGCTGCGCCAGGAGCCAGTCCTCGATCGCCGACAGGTTGCTGATCGCGTCGCCGATGCCGCCGCGCACCATGGCGGGAGGCGCGTTGCGGACATAGTCGAGGTCGACGACCACCGCGAGCGGCAGTGCGACGCCGTACGAGCCCTTGCCGTGGGGGTGCTCCAGCGACGCGACCGGAGAGCAGATGCCGTCGTGGGCCAGGTTGGTCGCGACCGCGACCATCGGCAGCGCGGCACGCGTGGCGGCGTACTTCGCGACGTCGATGGTCTTGCCGCCGCCGATCGCGACGACCGCGTCGTACCCCTGCTGGCCGAGCGCTTCCTGGAGCGCGCCGGCCGAGGCCAGGTTGGCTTCCCAGACGTCGAACATGGTCGCGTTCGGCAGCGACGGTGCGATCCGGTCCCAGATCTCCTGGCCGTGCCCGGTGCCGACCGCGACCAGGACCGTGCCGGTGCTGGAGATGGACCGCTCGTGGAGCAGCTCCGCGAGATTCTCGACGGCGCCCGCCCGGATGTCGAGGTGGAGCGGGCTCGCCAGCATCCGCGCTAGTAGCGGCATGCGATCTCCCTGGCCCTGGCCAGGTCCTCGTGGTTGTCGACCTCCACCCAGGAGGTGCCCGACGGCAGCGGGGCGATGTCGATCCGCTCGCCGCGGTCGACCATCTCCTGGTAGCCGTCCTCGTAGTAGAGGTCGGGGTTGCGCTCGAACGTCGTCTTCAGGGCGTCGGCCAGCCGGGGTACGGCGACCGGCTCGATCAGGGTGGCGCCGATGTACTCGCCGTACGCCGTCGCGGGGTCCATCAGCTTCGTGATCCGGGTCAGGGCACGGTCGTCCGACACCTGGATCTTCATCTCCTCGTCGGCCAGCTTCTTCTCGGCGTCGATGGCGAGGAGTACGTCGGGACCGCGGTTGCCGAGCAACGTCTCCTCGACCGCAACCGGGTGCACGGTGTCGCCATTGACCATCAGCACGCCGTCGCTCATGTGGTCGCAGGCCAGCCACATCGAGTAGGCGTTGTTCCAGATCTCGGCCTTGTCGTTGTGGACGAGGGTGATCCGGACGCCGTACCGCTTCTCGAGCGCTGCCTGCCGTTCCTCGACCGCGCCCGCGGCGTAGCCGACGACGATCAGGACGTCGCGGAGGTCGACGGAGGCCAGGTTGGCAAGGGCGATGTCGAGGATCGTGTCCCCGCCCGTGTTGCCGTCACCGTCGCGCACCGGCACCAGCGCCTTCGGCAGCGTGTCCGTGTACGGCCGCAGTCGCCGACCCGCTCCAGCGGCCAACACCATCCCGATCAAAGTCATCCCCTTCGCGCAGCAACGACCCACGGGTGCGGGAGTCGACGACGCGCAAGGCTATCCTGCCGGGCATGAACGACCGACTGCGCGGCGCCGGCCGCCGCCTGGCGAAGGTGGCACCCGGATCGACCCGGGAGGAGGTCACCGACCTCCGTGAACGGGTGACCGAGCTCGAGGCCGAGGTGCAGGAGGCCCGCCGGCTCAACCGGCGCGTGGCCGAGCTGCTCGACATCGTCGAGGAGCTGCTCGTGCCGCTGACCCTGCGCGACGAGGAGAAGGTCCAGGCCTTCCTCGACGCCCACAAGCTCACCCCGTGATCTCGGACGGGACCCACCTAAGGGCATGACTCCACACCCACCGCCTGCTACGCAGCGCCCGGCATCCACGCTGGCGGCGTTGCCGCCGCTCGAAAGAGCGCCCAGTCTGCCTTCGCGCCGGCGCCTTGCCAGCGCGGCGCCGAGCGCCGCTCGCGACGACGCCGGGTGCGGAGGCATGCCCTGATGGCACGCACCGTCTATGTCCACATCGGGCTGCCCAAGACCGGCACCACGTTCCTCCAGACGACGATGTGGGAGAACCGCGGCGCGCTGCGCCGGCAGCACTTCCTCTACCCCGGCAGCAACCGGATGGACCACTACCACGCGTCGCAGGAGGTCCGCGGCGCATCCCCCGCGAGGATGGGGCGCAACGCCGGTGTGTGGGACCGGCTGGTTCGCAAGCTCGCCCGCTGGGACGGCGACGGCCTGATCTCCCACGAGTTCCTGAGCATGGCGACGGCCGAGCAGGCCAAGGCGGCGGTCGCTGCCCTCGCGCCGGCCGACGTCCACCTCGTCGTGACCGTCCGCTCCTACGTGCTGCAGTTCCCCGCGGTGTGGCAGGAAGCGCTCAAGATGAACTCCGACTACGGGTTCGACGAGTTCATGGACCGGGCGCTCGCCGGAAAGCTGCGCGGCGGGTGGAGCTGGCAGTCCCAGGACATCCCGACCGTGCTCGGCAACTGGGGGCAGGCGGTGCCGGCCGACCGGATGACCGTCGTCACCGTGCCGCCGCCCGGTGCTCCCCGCGGGCTGCTGTGGGAACGGTGGAAGGAAGCCATCGGCGTCGACGACGGCAGCTTCGATCTCGACGTGAGCTATGCCAACGAGTCGCTCGGAGCGGCCCAGGCCGCGCTGCTGATGCGGGTCAAGCCGCACCTCTCCGGCCCGCTCGACGTCGGTACGGCGCGGCACCGCTGGGTGCGGAAGTACTTCGGTCACGAGGTGCTGGTTCCGCAGCGCGGTGAGCGCTTCGGCCCCCGGCCGCACCACGTGGCCGAGCTGGCGGCCCGATCGGCGACCGCCAAGGCCTGGATCCAGGAGCAGGGATTCCCTGTCGTCGGCGACCTCGACGACCTGCTGTCCACCTCCGTGCCGGAAGGCGCGCACCCCAACGACGTCCCGGACGACGAGATCATCGACGTCGCCGCACGAGCGATCGAGCAGATGATCCGCGACGTGCGTGACCTGACCGCCGAGCGCGACAAGCTCCGTGGCGAGCTGCGCCGCCGCAAGGTCCGGCAGCAGTCGGTCGGCGGCGCCCGAGCCATGGCCGGCCGGATCAAGCGGGTGCTGCGCAAGTGACCGAACCCACCCGAGCCGGAGCCGAAGACGCAGCGGACGCGCGGACCCTCAAGGTCCACGACGCGCGGCTGGTGCTGCCCGCGGACCTCGACCCGGAGTCGACGTACGACGTGCTCGTCAACGACCACCACGTCTGGTCGCTCCAGCCGCGCATCGACACCACCGCCGGCCGCGGCGGACTGGTCGCGCGGTGGCCCGCCTCGCTCGGCCGCTATCTCGTCGGCCACGCCGACATCCTGGTCCGCGACCACCTCAGCGGCACCACGATCGCCACTGCCCACCACGTCTTCCAGGGCGCGACGGACGAGCGGGTCGACATCGTGGACAAGGGCGGCAACGCGCTCTTCATCGACAAGTACGGCAAGCTCACCCGCCCGCTCTCGTCCGAGGGCGCCGAAACCCTCGGCGAGCTGATGGACCAGGTCGACGCGCTGATGGCCGATCTCCGCGACAAGGCCGGCGTCCCGACGTTCGTCGCCTACGGCACCCTCCTCGGAGCGGTCCGCAGCGGCCAGCTGATCGGCCACGACAACGACCTCGACATCGCCTACCTGAGCCAGCACGACTACCCGGTCGACGTGATCCGCGAGGCCTACCGGATCGAGCGGGTGCTCCTCGCGGCGGGCTGGTCCGTGCGCCGCGGCTCGGGCGCGCGGATGAACGTGCGGATCCGGCTGCCGGACGACACGACCCGGTTCGTCGACGTCTTCACCGCGCACTGGGTGGAGGGCGTCCTCTACATCCCGCAGGACACCGGCTTCCGGATGCCTCGCGAGACGATCCTGCCGCTGACCACCGTCGAGCTGCTCGGCCGACAGGTACCGGCGCCGGCCGACTACGAGGCGCTGCTGGCAGCGACGTACGGCGACGGCTGGCGGACGCCGGACCCGTCCTTCCGCTACGAGACTCCCCGATGGCTGTCGCGCCGGATCGGCGGCTGGTTCGGAGGCCTGCGGACGCACCGCAAGCAGTGGGACATGTTCTACGGGTCGCACAAGTCGTCGCTGCCGACCAAGCCGTCGTCATTCGCCAGGTGGGTCGCCGAGACCTACCCGAGCGACCGCCCGCTCTTCGACATCGGCGCCGGCAACGCGCGAGACGCCCGGTGGTTCGCCCGGCGGAGCGGCCGGGCGACGACCGCGGTCGACTACACGATCGGCGCGATGGCCCGCGCGCAGCGCCGGGTCCCCGACTCCCTGCCGCTGTCGTTCGAGGTCGTCAACCTGTACGACGCACGCGAGGTGCTCGCGCTCGGCGTCCGGCTCAGCCGGCTCGACGAGCCGGCCGACCTCTACGCGCGGTTCGTCCTCCATGCGCTCGAGGACCTGGGTCGTGAGCACCTCTGGCGCTTGGCGTCGATGGCGCTGCGCGGCGGCGGCTACCTGTTCCTGGAGTTCCGCACCGACCAGGACCGCCAGCTCTCCCACGTCTTCCAGCAGCAGGGTCGCCGCTACCTTGCACCCGCCACGGTGGTCGCCGAGATCGAGGCGCACGGTGGTCGCGTCGTGCACCGGGAGTCCGGCACCGGGCTGGCGCCCTTCCGCACGGAGGACCCGCACGTCTGCCGAATCGTCGCTACCTGGTCCTCGTGACCGGTTCCCTGGTCTGAGCCTGGGGCTTGCGAAGACGCGGGTAGAGCGACTCGGCCTCGTCGAGCTTGGCCCGGTGCAGGCGACCTGCCTTGAGCCGGAAATCCGGGTCGCTGGCCGGGTCGGGAAGCTTCTCGCTGCCGACCGGTGCGATCGCGAAGCCGGTGCCGAGCTCCGCGAGCGACTGGTGCTTGTTGCGGTAGTAGGAGTCGTCGATCTCGATCGCGACGCCATCGGCGCCCACGGCGGCTGCCAGCTGGTGGAAGTGGTAGCGCGTGGTGATCCACGTCTGCAGCGGAAGACCCGGGAAGCCCTCGTGCCAGAGCCGGACGAAGGACATGAAGTTCTCCTCCGGGATCAGGTCGGCGAGCAGGTCGAAGGCGCGGCGATCGCGGTCGGTGCCCGGGATCGCCTCCACGTAGCGGATGGTGCGGCCGTCGAACCGCCCGCTCTCGAGCATCGCCCGCACCGCGGCCACGTTGGCCTCGAAGATCTCGGGTTCGGCGAGGTCGCACTGGATGCTCACCCACACGTCTCCGGGCTGGCCGGTCGCATCGGGGCGGGTGCCGAAGCCCGGGATCGTCGGGAGGCCGAGGAACGCGTCGTTGACGCCGAGCTCGACGCCGGCCATCTCGGCGCTCGCGCTGTCACGCACCGTAGCGTGATCGGCTGCGGCCAGGTCGTCGCGGATCCGCGCCGGGTCGATCGGCGGCATCAGGCCGAGGCCGGTCGCGACGAAGCGTGCGCCACTCACCTCGGAGAGCCGGCGCGCGGCGCGGACGAGGCGCCCGTGGTGCAGCCAGTTCGACGTGATGTGGCCTCCGCCGACCAGGTGCACCGTGGTGGCGCGGCGGAGCTCGATCAGGCCGTAGTCGAAGGCCGGACTGCCCAGGTCGGTGACCAGCCGGTCGACGATCTCGTCACCCTCGTCGGGCTCGGAGTCCATCGTCATCCAGCTCACCCGCCACAGCAGGTTGGTGAACTTCACCCGGGGGTGCAGGCCCTCGAAGAGGAACGCCGCCATCCCCGGATCTGGGCAGTCCAGGACCACGTCGGTGTCCGGCTGGCGCTCGGCCAGGAACCGCAACCACGACGCGGCGACGAACTCGTCGCCGAAGTTCGGATGGCCTGCCGTCGAGACCAGGTGGACTGTTGGTTTCTTCTCGTTCTCGCTCCCCTGCGACACGTCGGTCAACCTAGCAGGGGCTCCGAACCGCCAACCCTTACCCTCGTCATGCGGGTCGGCTCCCATCGCCCGCGACGAGATGTCTGGGGGACCGTGTCCATGCGCCGAGCCGCAGCCCTGCTGGCGATCCTGCTGCCGTTGACGCTGATGCCGGGGCTGCCGCCGGCTGCGAACGGCTACGAGCCCAGCGGCGCTCCCACGTTCAACGTGCCGAACCCGTGGGGCTCCGGCGCGGAGAACACCCGGATCGTCCGGACGGTCGAGGAGGCGTTCCGGCACGTCCGGAAGACCCGACGGGACCCCCACCCCGTCATCCTGGTCACCGGCTTCCTGTTCGACCGCAAGTCGAGCGCGACCGCACTGATCAACGCCTGCCGGCGCGGAGTGTCGGTGCGGGTGATCATCGACCGGTCCGTCGTCGCGCGACCGCTCCGCGAACTGGTGACCGCGCTCAACGCCGACAACGTCCGGGACCGGAACCGCAACGGCGTCGCCGACAACGACCCCCGGGCCGGTCGGTGCAACCGGGCGCTCCCGGCCGACCACGGCGGACTACGGCAGCGCGGCCAGGGGATCCCTCTGCTGACGGCGAAGCAGACCCGGCAGAGCCTGAGCGAGCCGACCGGCCGGCAGGTCACCTGGGGCGCGGACGGCAGCTACGTCATGCGGTGCTCGGGTTCGTGCCGCGGTGCCCCCGACGCGAACATGCACTCGAAGATCTACGCGATGTCGAACAGCGGGACCGCGAGGAACGTGGTCATGGTCTCGTCGTCCAACCTCAACGGCGGCGGTGCGAAGCTGGGATGGAACGACCTGGTCGTGATGAAGGACCGACCTGCGACGTTCGAGTTCCTCGTGCGGATGCACTGGCTGATGACCGCCCAGCGGCCCGCCGGTCCCGAGCTGCTGGAGCTGACGGATGGTCCCTACACGACACGGATCTTCCCCCTGAAGGGCGGCAAGGACCGCGACCCCCTCCTGAAGGACCTGGGCAAGATCAAGTGCTCCAGCGCCTTCGGCCCGACCTCGCTACACATCCAGCAGTTCTGGTGGAACGGCCGTCGCGGCAACTACCTCTGGGACAAGATCCGCAACCTGGCGCGCGCCGGCTGCAAGGTCCACATCATCATCGGCGCCGTCGACCGACGGCTGGGACGGACGATACGGGACGCCCGTCGAGCCGGCCTGGTCGACTTCTGGGACAGTCGCATCGACACCGACGAGGACGGCTACGTCAACACCCGCACCCACATGAAGTCGATCGCCGTCCGCGGGACGTACGGCACGAACCGGCGCTACCGCGGAGTGTGGACCGGGACCGCGAACTGGTCCGACGGCTCGCTCGCCCGCGGTGACGAGAACACCGTGAACATCCAGAGCGCGCGTCTGTGGCGCCGCTACGTGCAGTACTGGGCGACGGTCAGGAACCACTCGCACCGGTAACCGCCCCGGACCTCAGCAGATCAGCGCGCCGTCCACCCAGCACCGGCGGGTCGTGATCGAGAAGTCCACGATCAACGGCCGGTGGTCTGAGTTCAGACCGCTCATGATCCGTTGGCCGGTGGCGGTCACCCGCCGGGTCTGCTTGAAGTTGATGTAGTCGATGAGGCGCTTGTCGAAACCGTTGTCGAGCACGTGGGTCCCGGTCGCGGGCTCCCCGAGCGCGAAGTAGCTCGACCGCAGCGCCCGGGTGCCGAGTGCGGCGTACGGGAAGATCGGGTCCTGTGCGCTCTTGTCCTTGCGGTAGTTCACATTGAAGTCGCCGGTCACGAACACCAGGCCGCCGCCCTCCTCGGCCTTGATCCGGTCGATCACGGCTTGGAGACCGGCCATGTGCCGCGCATAGAGCCGGGTCCGCCGCCAGTTGTCGTTGCGACGGCCGCTGGAACCCTCGACGGTCGGCACGAAGTGGGTGTTGAGGATCCAGATCGTCCGGCCGGTGACGTTGTCGCGCAGCCGGAGCCGGACGACGTACTTCGCGTGCATCGTCGCAGGGCCCGCGCCACGCTCACCGACGAAGGTCTCCGGTGCGACCTCGATCCAGTCCTTGCCGAGGAACGTGAACTTGTCCGAACGCCACAAGATGGGCTGGCCACCCTGGACCGCCGGGACCGGGATCCAGCCGTCCCACGTGCAGGTAGCGCAGTCGAGCAGCCGCGTGCGCACCCGCTCGCGCCGCTCCCAGCTCGACATCTCCTGGAGCGCGACGATGTCAGGTTCAGCTGCGAGCAGGTTCTTGACGTCGTTGAACCCCTGCCGGGTCGACTGCGTCGCGGCCGTGTTGAAGGTTGCGATCCGCACCGTGCTCGTGGCCGGGTTGGGCTCGGCGGCGCGGGGGGAGCCCACAGCGGCCGACGGACTCAGGCCGAGGCCGAGCGCGCCGACGAGGACGAAGGCTCCGAATCGTGCGGGCAGCGGTCGGGGATTCCACACGGAGATTTCCTCCTGCTCGGCGTGTCGCTACCAAGGTTGCGACGAGATGCGTGTCAGGATGCGAGTTTCACACCAGTTACTTGGATCACGCAACCCCTCAGGCGTCCCAGTGATCCCTTTGGTGCCTGCCGATAGCCCGTCCGAGCCTGGCCCAGCGGGTCGATCGATCGAAAGTCCTGCGGCGTGATTCAGGCGTCGGGCTCGCCGCGGCCGCGGGTCCTGGCGGCGCGATAGGCCCCCCGGAGCTTGCGCAGCAGCGGGCGGTTCTCACTCGCCTGCACCAGCGCGAAGCGCACCGGCTTCTCCTGGGCGGTCGTCGTCAGGTCGTCGGCCCGCTCGAGGGCGGCCCGGCGCTCGTTGAGCACCACCAGCAGGTCCGCGATCGTCGCCACGCTCTCCGCGAGAAGCGTGTCATCGGCGGGTACGGCGTACGCGTCCCCGCCGGACGCTCCCCCGACCGCGGGCACCAGGTCGGCGAGGTCGCCGACCACGTCGGCACCCATGGCCGCGAGCCGCTCGGTGATGCCTCGCCCCGCGTCGGCCGCGAACTCCTGGTCCGCAGCATCCAGCGCCAGCCTGGTGCCGGCACGCCGCTCGAGGATCCGGTGGGCGAGGACGTTCTTGACGACGAGTGGATACGGGCCGGGCAGCGGCAGCCGGTCGCCGAGCTCGAGGTTGACTCGCCGGAGCAGCTCCGCCTGCTCCGCTCCGAGGGAGCTGTTCGAGCGCTCCAGCTCGGTGTCGAACGCGGCCGGGTCGACACCGAGCAAGGCGGCGAAGCGATCCCACAGGATGGCCGGGTCGGCGCCGGAAGGAGGCACGGTCACGACGTGCACATGGTCGGGCGGCAGGTCGGCGCCCCACCGCTCGAGAACTCCGGCGTAGTCCTGCACCTGCCAGAACCAGCTGGTGCGCGCGGCGTCGTCGCGTACGTCGCGGATGAAGTCGGCGAAGGTCGCGGCCGAGCGGTGCTTGACGTGCTCCTGCCACTCGGCGCTGATCTGCCGGACGTGGTCGCGAGCCGTGACGACGACGTGCACCTCGGCCCGGTCGGCGAGGGAAGCGAGCGCACGGCGGGCCTGCTCGGCGGTGGCGCCCGCGAAGAGCTCGTGGGAGATCAGCACGGTGCCGTCCCAGGCGAGCGCCTCGTCGACCAGTCGGTCCCACATCCCGCGGGCCTGCTCGGGATAGCTGGGGTTGTCGGCCAGGCCCCGGATGTCGAGGGTGGCCAGGAAGTGGTCGTGGAACCGCTCGCCCGGCAGCAGCAGCCTCTGCTCCCCGGCCGTCGCGCGCTGCGACCAGAGGACGTCCTGGAGGAAGGTGGTGCCGGTCTTCGGGCTCCCGACGTGAAGAAACACCCTGGGCCGCTGCTCGCGACTCGCCATCACGCCGCCCCTAACCGCGGAACCGGGCGAACCGACGACGGACCCGGCCTCCGACGCGACGGGCTGTCGGCACCAGACCGGGGTCGGGCTCCGGCGCGGGCGCTGCCTTCTCGACGAGGAGGTCCGCGATCGCGGCGACGGCCGACGCCGCCTCCAGCGCGGGGTCGACCGAGTCCGGGTCCACCCACGGTCCGTCGCCGGGTGCCGGCACGAGCTCCCGGAGATCGCCGTGGACCTGGTAGCCGCGCCGGGTGATCCGGCCGTTCTGCCGGGCAGCGATCTGTCCCAGCCGCTCGACGAGGTCCGGTGGGCACTGGGCCGGCGCCGAAGCCTGGCTCGCCAGGATCGACTGGGCGAAGACCCGCTTGACGACCTTGCTGTAGGCGGGCTGCTGGATCCGGCCGTCCAGCACCTCGTTGACGCGACGCAGCACCGCCACCTGGGCCGCGCCCAGGGTCTGGTTGGCCGTCGGCTCCTCGGTCGTCGGGTCGAAGGCACTGGCGTCGAAGCCGACGGCGTCGCCGAACCGGCGCCACAGCAGGTCGGGTGCCGCGCCCGGGGGTGGCCCGACGACGAGGTGCACGTTCTCGGGCGGCACGTTGCGTGCCCAGCGGTCCAAGATCCCGACCAGGTGCTGGTTGCGCCAGAAGCCGTTCTGCCGTTCGAGCCCGACGTTGACGCAGAAGTCGGCGAAGGTCACCGGGTTGCCGTTCTTGACGCGCTCCTGCCAGTCCGAAGCGACTTGGCGGGCCAGGTCGCGGGCGGTCACCACCAGGTGCACGTCGAGGCCCTCGAGCGCGGCGAGCCCGGTGTCGACCTGTTCGCGCCGTGCCGCCCCGAGCAGCTCGTGGCTCATGATCGTGATGCCCTGGTAGTCGCGGGCGGCGTCGCTCAGCCGCTGCCAGGTGCCCGCGAGGGTCTCCTCGTCCTTGCCCCAGAACGCATACGAATTGCGCAGCTCGATCGCCGCGTGGAACATCTCGAAGTGACGGTTGCCGGCGCAGGTGACCCCCACTGCGTCGAGCTCCTCGCGATGGCGCCACAGCGCGCGCTGCAGGAACGTGGTGCCGCTCTTCGGTGTGCCGATGTGCAGCACCACCCGCTGGGCCGTGGCAGGGGAACCGGTCATGCTCATGTCGGGGCTGACTCTAGTGGGGTCAGCGATCGTGCCGGAGATCGGAATCCCCGTCAGCGGCCGTAGACGTCGTACGGCAGCCGTCGCGAGTGGTCCCGGATCGTGTCCCAGTTCTTCAAGTAGCTCTCGTACGCCGACCGCAGCCCGATGTTGAGCGTCGTCTCGTCGCTGCGCGACAGCGACCCGGCCACCCAGTTCTGGGACCCCGTCCACACCCGGTAGGCGCGGCGGTCCTTGCCGACGGTGCCCTTCACGAGGACGTACTTGGCGTGCGTGCGGACCTCGTTCAGGCCGTCCTCGTTGTAGTCCCAGCGGCTGTCCCACAAGCCGATCATGCGTTTGCGCGCGAGATTGCGCATCCGCTCCGCGAGCAACCGCGACGGGGCCCCGTAGACGATCCGCACCGTGCACCCGTGACGGGCCAGGTCGCCGACCTTGTCGAGCAGGTAGGACCCGCGCTTGCCCTTCCAGTAGAACATCGAGATGTGGACCTTGGTGCGGCCGAACGCGCTGCGGCAGCGGATCCTGCTCAGGTCGCGCAGGGTCGGGTCGGTCGCCTTGCTGGCGTTGCGCATCGGGAAGAACCGGGCCGTGAAGGGCCCGTCCTTGATCTGGACCTTGCCGCCACCGGCCTTGACGTCGTCGGTCATCAGCCGGTGCATGGCCTTGAACCCGCGGTAGAGCTCCTTGCGACGCTTGACGACGTACATGTCGTTCCAGCCGAGCCGGGCACCGCCGCGGTTGAGGTTGGACGAGCTCACCATCACGAGGTGGTGCGACTTCTTCGTCCGGCTGAACAGGAAGAACTTGCTGTGCATGTTGCCGCCTTTGCCGCGACAGCTGCCCTCGCACCGCTTGACGTAGCTGCCGTCCTTGCCCCACGTCGCCGCATCGCGCTTGGGCGCGTCGACGCTGCGCACGGCCTGGCGGGGCGTGAAGGTCTCGAGCTCGTCGACGTCGGTGCCCGGCTGCACCCGGAGGCCGCCGTGGTCGGCGCGCAGCGGGCGGTTGCACCTGCCCGCCCGCGGGTCCTGTCCCCGCCTGCGCACGTTGTCCGCGTTGAGCGCCGTGATCAGCTTGCGGGACGGGCGGCTCTCGATGTCCTCGTCGAGGAGCACCCGCACCTGGACGCCGCGGCGGCAGGCGTCGATCAGGGTCTTGACGGTGGTCGGGCGGTCGAGGAGGTACGTCGAGATGTGGATGACCGGGTGCCGGTGCTTCCGCGTGCGCACCGTGTTGCGGATCGCGTGCTCGACCTTCTTCACGATGCGGTAGTTGGCCGGGTCCTCGGCGTAGGGCCGGGGCACGTTGAACACCGACCCGCCGCGTGGCCCCATCGCCGCGGCGGGGACCACCACGAACGAGACGGACAGAACGGCAACGAGCAGCAGCGATACGCGGCGCACTGATCTCCCGGACTAGACGGCAGGTGAGGTTCGTGGAACCCGGTTCTCCAGCAGGATAACCCTTTACCTTGGGACTGTTGGGGTGGGTGGGACCCGGCGTGGCGCGGGAAACCCGCAGAACGCGCGGGAGTCGGCCGTAGCCCTACGGGTGAAGTAAGGTTGATCACTGCGCCGAGCAACGTCGGTGTCACGGGAGGGAAGCCGGGAGAAGTGGGCAAGCACGAAGAGCCGCGTCGCGCACGCCTCCTCCCTGTCCTCGGCATCATGATGCTGGTTGCGGCGCTGCTCGTGGTCGCGCGCTTCGGGATGGCCAACGACCCGGCGACGGCCAAGGACGACACCGACCCGACCGGCGCTGCCAGCGCCTCCGACGAGACCGAGGCCGGCAGCGACGACGTCACCGACGTCCCTCCGCCCGAGGACACCAAGGGCGAGGACAAGGGTGACGACAAGGACAAGGGCGACGACAAGGACAAGGGCGACAAGAAGAAGGGCGACAAGAAGCGGTCGCGCGACCTTCGCAACCGGGTCCAGCTCGCCGCCGACGGTCTCGCCGCCGACAACGCGACCTTCCGAATCGCCAGCTTCAACGTCCTCGGCGCATCCCACACCGCGGCAGGCGGCAACAAGCGCGGCTACGCCGGCGGCACCACCCGGATGGGTTGGGCGGTCCAGCTGATCCGGGGCAACAACATCAGTGTTGTCGGACTCCAGGAGTACGAGCAGGTCCAGCACGGCACCTTCACCAACATCACCGGCGGCGGCTGGGGCGTCTACCCGGGCCTGCAGGTCGGTAAGAAGGGCGTGCGCAACTCGATCGCCTGGAACAACAGCGTGTGGGGACTGGTCGAGGCACACACCATCCCGATCCCCTACTTCCACGGCAACCTGATCCCGATGCCCTACGTGCTGCTCAAGCACCTCGGGACCGGCCGGCTCGCCTGGTTCATCAACATCCACAACCCGGCGAGCACCCGCGGACCCGCACAGCACTGGCGTGACGTCGCGACCGCCAAGGAGATCGCTCTGATGAACGATCTCCAGGCGCCACAGAGCAGCAACCAGCTCGGCATCCCGACGTTCCTCATGGGCGACTTCAACGAGAAGTCAGAGGCGTTCTGCCGCGTCACTGCCGGAGCGAACGCCCAGGCCGCCAACGGCGGCACCAGCTCGCCGTGCCAGCTGCCCGCCAACCACGGCATCGACTGGATCTTCGGCTCCTCGCCCGGCGTCGGATTCTCCGGCTACGTCCGGATGGACGGCGGGCTCGTCAACCGGGTCTCCGACCACCCGATGGTCTTCAGCGACGTCACCCTGTCGGGCGAAGCCCCCTTCGTCGAATAACCGCGCTCCGCGCGGGGGTCGGTTCCTCGAGTCAGCCCGCAGGACACAGGTAACCCAGCAACCCCAACCCCGCGCGCAGCGGCGTACTCAGTCGTCGTCGGGGTCGACGCCGCCGCTGGCGAAGGGGGCGCCCTCGGCGAAGTGGGGCTTGATCTTGTTGTCGTACATCGAGAGCGCGGACCCGATGGCCATGTGCATGTCGAGGTACTTGTAGGTGCCGAGCCGGCCGCCGAACAGCACCATCGGCTCCTTCTTTGCGAGGTCGCGGTACTTCAGCAGCTTCTCGCGGTCGTCGGCGGTGTTGATCGGGTAGTACGGCTCGTCGTCGGGCTCCGCGAAGCGGCTGTACTCGTGGACGACGACCGACTTGCCGGGGAGGTAGGTGCGCTCGGGGTGGAGGTGCTTGAACTCCAGGACCCGGGTGAAGGGGACGTCGGCGTCGTTGGCGTTGACGACTCCCGTGCCCTGGTAGTCGTCGACGTCGACGACCTCGGCCTCGAGGTCGACGGTCCGCCAGGAAAGGCGGCCCTCGGAGTTGTGGAAGTACTCGTCCACCGGGCCGGTGTAGACGATCGGCACCTTGCCCTTGAACTCGTCGGCGACGTCGAAGAAGTCGGTGTCGACCCGGACCTCGATGTTCGGGTGGTCGGCCATCCGCTCGAGCCAGGCGGTGTAGCCGTCCTTCGGGAGTCCCTCGTACTTGTCGTTGAAGTAGCGGTTGTCGAAGTTGTAGCGGACCGGGAGGCGCGTGATGATGTCCGCGCTGAGCTCCTTGGGGTCGGTCTGCCACTGCTTGGCGGTGTAGCCCTTGATGAACGCCTCGTAGAGCGGGCGCCCGATGAGGCTGATCGCCTTCTCCTCGAGGTTCTTGGCGTCCTTCGTGTCGATCTCGCTCGCCTGCTCGGCGATGAGCGCGCGCGCCTCCTCGGGCGTGTGGCTCTTGCCGAAGAAGGTGTTGATGAGCGCCAGGTTCATCGGGAGCGAGTAGACCTGCCCCTCGTACTTGCCGAACACCCGGTGCTGGTAGTTCGTGAAATCGGTGAACCGGTTGACGTACTCCCACACCCGCTCGTTCGAGGTGTGGAACAGGTGGGTGCCGTACTTGTGGACCTCGATGCCCGTCTCGGGTTCGAACTCGCTGTAGGCGTTGCCGCCGAGGTGGTAGCGACGCTCCAGCACGAGGACCTTGAGGTCGAGCTCGGCGGCGCACCGCTCAGCGATGGTCAGGCCGAAGAAACCGGAGCCGACGACGACGAGATCGGGCAGCAGATCAGGGGTGGACACGATCGGCGATCCTACCGGCCGAAGGGGGCCTGCCGAATTCGCTGGCGATCTGGAATTATCCTGTGTCTGTGAGCAACGGGTACGGCGGAGGGCTCCGCCAGGCTGGACGGCAGTTCTGGCTGGCGTGGGCCATCGGTGGCGCCATGGCCGTCGCCATGGTCATCCTGGCCACCGTCGAGGACCTGCCCATCCGCGATCCGGACGACGACTTCCTCCCGGGCTACATCCGGATGCCGTTGATCGTGTTCGGCACGATCCTGGTCGACATCGTCCCGCGGATCGTCCACCGGGCGCGGCTCCGATCGGCCTGGTCTCCGCGGTCCTTCGGGGCAGTCTGGCGCGAGGTCGTCGCGGAGCGGTGGCCGGCGTCGCACTGGTGGTTCGCCATCAACGGCGTGATCGCGTGGTACCTGACCTACGCGACGTTCCGCAACATCAAGAGCATGGCCCCGTTCGTCAACGGCGCCGACTGGGACGACTCGATGGCCGACATCGACCGGTTCCTCTTCGCCGGCCACGACCCCGCCGCGGTGCTGCACGAATGGTTCGGCACCGGCCTGATGGCACACGTGATGTCCGCGGTCTATGTCGTGTGGATCGTCCTGATCCCGACCTCGATCGCGATCGCCCTGGTGTGGACCCGGCACACCAGCGCGGGGTCCTGGTACGTCACCGCGGTCGCCGTCGACTGGTGCCTCGGCGCGCTGTTCTACCTGCTGCTGCCGACGCTGGGGCCGATCTACGCCGAGCCGAGCCAGTTCGCCGACCTCCCCCATACGTTCAACACCACGCTGCAGGAGGACCTGTGGACCGACCGGGTCGCCGTCATGGCGGACCCCGCGGCCGCTGGGACGCTGCAGACGATCGCCGCGTTCGCGTCCTTGCACGTCGGCATCATGACGACGATCTGCCTCGTCGTCAGGCTGGTCGGCCTGCCGCGCTGGATCCAGGTCGCGTCCTGGGTCTTCCTCGGCCTGACCGTGCTGTCCACGGTCTACCTGGGCTGGCACTACGTGGTCGACGTGCTCGGCGGCATGGTCCTGGGTGCGTCGGCGGTGTGGATCGCCGGCATCGCCACCGGCAACCGAGTGGGCTGGCGGGTCCGGCTCAACCCGGCGGACCCGGAAGCGCCCTCATCCCCCGCGCATCCCGGAGCGCTCGTGTCACGTTCCGCGCCTCTGCCCGACCACCCCGCAGCGGACTGAGCGCCAGCACCCCGAGGGTGATCAGCCACGGCTTGAGCCGCACCAGCGGGTTCTCGCCGTACCGGAAGTGCACCGCGAACAAGTTGCGGTACATGTAGTAGCCCTTCCAGCCGGCTAGGTCGTGCTGCTGGTCGAAGTCGAGCTGGCGCACGAGCACCGCGTCACGGACGGCGAGGATCTCGTAGCCGGACCGCCGCGCGCGGATCGCGAAGTCGACGTCGTCGTAGAAGATGAAGTACGACGGGTCCGGCAGGCCGATCGTGTCGATGACCTCCCGCCGGACCAGGAATCCCTCGAACGACACGTTGTCGACCGGCACCGTTGCCGGCATGCTCGCCCGGTCCGCGTAGGTCGAGTCGACGCTCGCCTTCTTCGGCCGGATCGACAGCGGGTTGCGCAGGTCGAACCGCACCGCGGCCTTCTCGACCAGCGCTCCGGTCAGGTCCTCGCGGACCGCCGTGAGACAGCTGTTGTCGACCTCGAGCAGCCGGGTCAGGCAGTCCGGGGCCGGGACGACGTCGTCGTCCATCAACCACATGGCGTCGTAGCCCTTGTCGTAGGCCGTCTTGAGGCCCAGGTGGAAGCCACCCGCCCCGCCGATGTTCTCGGTGGTGTGGATCGCCATGAGGTCGGGGTTGGTGGTGCGCTCGAGCACCTGACGGGTGTGGTCGGTGCTGGCGTTGTTGACCACGATGACGCTGTCGGGGCGGCGGTCGAGCGCGTCCAGACCGGCCAGCATCCGCTCCAGGAGGTCCGCGCGGTTGTAGGTCACCACCACGACGGCAACGGTCTCCGTCACGACAGGTACCTCTCGTGGCCGGAGAAATCCCCGCGGAGGCCGGCGTACGCCGCCCGCGCGCTCATCGCGATCCGCCCGGGCTGCGGCTTGGTGGCCAGGTAGAACCAGACGGTCTTCAGCCAGAACAGCAGCACGTGCGGCCAGCCCCGGTACTGGCGGAGGTTGAGCGTGTTGTTGCGAGACATGCAGTAGTGCTTGAGGTCGCTCGGCGTGTGGTTGTACGTCGTCCGCCCGAACATCATCGGCGTCCCGAGATCGCCGACCGACGGATGGATGACGACCGCATCGACGACGGTGGCGATCCGGGCGCCGGCAGCCTCGGCGCGGAGCCGGTACTCGTGGTCGTCGCCCCAGATGAAGAACTCGGCACGGGGATAGCCGATCCGCTCGACCAGCGCCCGGGTCACCAGCACGCCGTTGAACGGGATCACGATGCCGTCGAGCAGTCCGCCCGCGGCTGCCGCTCGTGCCGACGCGACATCGTGCACCACCCGGGTGCCGCCCGGCAGCCGGATCGGGAACACCAGGCGGTCGGGGTCGCGTTCGTCGACGACGAGCGGCCCCCAGAAGTCCAGGTCCGGCTCGGCCAGCAGCCGGTCGAGGCAGCCGGGCTCGGGCAGACCGTCGTCGTCCATCAGCCAGACCAGGTCGGCGCCGTGCTCCTCGATCGCCTCGCGCAGGCCGCGGTGAAAGCCGCCCGCCCCGCCGCTGTTGTGGTCGAGGGTGAGGTGGCCGACGTCGGCACCCGCCAGCCACTCCCCGGTGCCGTCGGTCGAGGCGTTGTCGACGACGAGGACCGCGGTGACCCGGTCGACCTCGCGCAGGCGAGCGACCAGGCGCTGCAGCAGGGGCAGGCGGTTGAAGGTCACCACCACCGCCACGATCCGCACGGCGGCAACCCTAGCCGCGACGACTGCGGGTTCTGCCACCACCACCGCTAGCGTGGCGGCGTGGATACCGACGCCGTGCTCGAGCTGATGCAGGACGTCGCCGAGCAGGTGATCAACCCCCGCTTCCGAACGCTGCAGGACCACCAGGTCAGTGAGAAGAACCCCGGCGACCTGGTGACGGTCGCCGATCACGAGTCCGAGGTCCTGCTCACTGCAGCCCTCACCGCCGCCTATCCCGACGCCGTCGTGCTCGGCGAGGAGGCCCACGCGAAGGACCCGACGCTGCTCGACCGCTACATCGAGGCGGAGCACGCGTTCGCCGTCGACCCTGTCGACGGCACCAAGAACTTCGTCAACGGCTCCCCCGACCACGCCGTGATGATCGGCGAGGTCCGGGCCGGCCAAGTGGTCCGCGGATGGATCTGGCAGCCCCAGCACGACGCGGCGTACGTCGCCGAGCGCGGTGCCGGCGCGTTCCTCAACGGCGAACGCCTCACCATCGCGGCGCCGTCGGGCGCGGACGAGTCGGCTCCGCCGTACCGGACCGCCCGGAGGGCGTGGGTCGGCCGGGAGCTTCCCGGCCTCGGCATCCTGGAGCTGACCTGGGCGTGCTGCGGCGTGGACTACCCCCATCTGATCGCCGGTGATGCCCGGGCGCTGATCTACAACCACAGCAAGCCTTGGGACCACCTCCCGGGCTCACTCCTCGTGCAGGAGGCCGGCGGCTGGATCGGCGGGCTCGACGGCGGTGCGTTCGCCGCCCAGGACCTCGGCAGCGGCCTGATCAGCGCACCCGACCGAGCGACGTATGACGCCGTGGTCGCCGCCCTCTAGCTGACCCGGCACATCTGGGGTCCCGCGCGACGCCGACCCGGCGCGTCTGGGATGCCGTACGACGCCGACCCGGCGCGTTTCCAGATGAGCCGACTCGGCACCATTCCCGACCCGGCGCATCTGGGATGCCGTACGACGCCGACCCGGCGCGTTTCCAGATGAGCCGACTCGGCACCATTTCCGACCCCAGATGAGCCGACTCGGCACCATTTCCGACCCCAGATGAGCCGACTCGGCACGATCACTGACCCCAGATGAGCCGACTCGGCGATCAGCAGGCGGCGGCGAGATCGTCTGCCTCGTTGGCGGCGTATCCCTCGCTCAGCGAACCGATCGACCCACCGGTGACGGCGTCCGGGTTCTTCTTGCGCTTCTTCTCCGGTGAGGCGTCGCCCTCGGCCCGATCGATGGCCTCACCGACCTTGTCGTGGATGAGTTCGATGTCGGGGTCGCCGGTGTTGATCAGCGGGGGCACCAGGGAGAGCGTCGACATCTTCTGCCCGCGCGCCTTGAGGGCGAGGTCGATGAATTTGCTGGCCTCCGACGCGGGCAGGTTGGTGGAGAACATCTCGCTCGAGGCGGTGGCGAGGTCCTCGAAGTTGCTCAGCACCGTCTCCGGGCTGAGCTGCTGCACCATCGCGTTCATGACGCACTTCTGGCGGGCCATCCGCGAGTAGTCGTCGGAGCCTTCGCGGGCGCGGGCGAACCACAGCGCCTCGAAGCCGTTGAGCTTCTGCTTGCCGGGATCGATGTAGCCGGTGACGTCGTCGCCGAGGCCGCCGATCGGGATCGCCTGCCGGACGTTGACCGTCACGCCGCCGACGGCGTCGACGAGCTGCTTGAAGCCGGCCATGTTGACCATCGCCCAGTAGTTGATCTGGAGGCCGGTGATGCCCTCCACCGCCATCGCGGTGGCGTCGATCCCCGCAGTGTCGGCGTCGTCGAAGAGCTCGGTGTGATCGCCGGCCCAGGTGCTGACGCCGTTGAGGAAGCAGCCGTCGCAGTCGAAGCCGTCGGGGAACTCCTGATCCATCACGGAGCCGTCCTCGAACGGGAAGTCCGCCATGTTGCGGGGCAGCCCGATGAGCACGGTCCGGCCGGTCTCGGCGTCGATCGACGCGACCGTCATCGAGTCAGGGCGCAGACCCCATCTACCCGCTCCCGAGTCACCGCCGAGCAGCAGCACGTTGTAGCGCCCGTGGTGGGCCCCGGTGACCTCGCCGTCGCCGAAGACGGCGATCACCCAGTCGCGGTGGACGGCGACCAGGTGGGCGCTGAAGAGCATGGTGCCGGCGACCGAGAGGCACAGCAGGCCGTTGAGACCGACGATCGCGCGCCGGTGCGGGAGCCGCAGGCTGAGCGGGCGGCCGATCCTCCAGGCGTCGACGAAGAGCGCCGCCCACGCGATGGCGCCCGCGAGCAGCGCCAGCCAGAGCACGAAGAGCAGGTCGGCGTTGGTCCCCAGCCGGAACGCGATCCGCCGGTCGAGGAGTACGGCGACGAGCACGACCGTGCCGACCAGGATCGTGCTCAGCCAGACGCGGAGAGCGATCCGGCCGATCTTCCGATTGCCGGCGACCAGCTGGGCCGAGCCGGGTACGACGAGCGTCATCGCCATCAGTGCGAGTGCCCGGCGGAACCGCACCCGTGCCGCTCGGTCGGCAACGCTCGCCCGGCCGAAATCGGCGGTCGACGCGGTCAGCTCGGCCATGCGGGTGTCTCTCCTGCCGGGGAAGGTGCAGTTGACCCGCTCAGTATCACCAGTCACACGCGTCACAGGCGCGCGACACGCTGCGGCAGGTCAGGCGGCGGCCAGGCGGGCGATCTCGTCCGCGGAGGCGTTGCCGCCGGTGCACATCACCGCGACCCGGCCCGGGGGGGCGTCGGTCGCGAGCAGACCGGCGAGCGCGGCGGCACCGGCTCCCTCAGCCAGGGTGTGCGCGTGCGAGGCCAACAGCCGGGCCGCGTGGTCGATGTGGTCGTCGGAGACCAGCAGGAAGTCCTGGAGGCCGGCGCGCAGGTGCGCGAGCGTGGCGGGATAGCCGTTGGACGTCGCCAGACCGGACGCCCGGGTCGCGGCCGGCGCGGTCTCGATCGCACCCGACCGCCACGACAGCCACGCCGCCGGCGCCGCGGCGGACTGGACGCCGATGACCCGGCAACGCGGCGCGAGGGCATCGCGCACCAGGCAGGCGCCGACGGCGCCGGTGCCGCTCCCGATCGGGACGAAGACGGCGTCGAGCTCGGGCGCCTGCTGGAACAGCTCGAGGTAGGCCGTCGCGTGACCGAGGATGATCCGCGGGTCCGTGGTGTCGACGTACGACGGCGCGCCGGGGCCGCCGGTGTACTCAGCCAGCGAACGCGCGTGCGCGGCGGCCTCGCCAAGGGTGTCGCCGTGGCTGACGACGGTGGCGCCGAGCGCGGTGACTCCGTCCCGCTTCACCTGGGGCGAACAGGCGGGCATGACGATCGTGGCGTGGCACCCGGCCAGGCGCGCGGCGTACGCCACCGACTGCGCGTGGTTGCCGGTCGAGCAGGTCACCAGCCCGCTGGCCCGCTCGACGTCGGTGAGCAGCGCGGCGAGGTGGACGCCGCCGCGCACCTTGAACGACCCGGTCGGCAGCACGTGCTCGTGCTTGACGAGAACCTCGGTGCCGGCGACCTGGTCCAGGAGCGGGTGCCCGACCAGCGGCGTGGCGCCGAGCTCGCGCGCGACGATGTCTCCGGCAGCGGTGATCGCGGCGTAGCTCAGCATGGGTCTACTTTCCCCCGCACACCATAGATCGGTCCAATAGATGGTTTAGCGCATAATCATCGATATGATCGATGTACGCCGCCTCGAAGCGCTCGTCGCGCTGCACCACACCGGCACCGTCTCGGCAGCGGCGGCCCAGCTGCACTACGGCCAGCCGACCATCTCCCACCACCTGCGCCGGCTCGAGGCCGAGACGGGCAGCGTGCTGCTCCAGCGGGTCGGCCGGGGCGTCCGGCTGACGCCCGACGGCGAGCGGCTCGCGCGCCGCGGCGAAGAAGTCCTCGCCCTCCTGGCCCGAGCCGAGTCCGAGCTCACCGCTTCGACGAGCCTCCAGGCGGGGCAGATCAGGCTGGCGGCGTTCCCTTCGGCCGCCGCCACGCTCGTCCCGGCCGCGGTCTCGCTGCTCCACCGGCGGCACCCGGGACTCGGCCTCGACCTGATCGAGGCCGAGCCGCCGGAGGCCGCGGCGATGCTGCGGGCCGGCACCGTCGACCTGGCGCTGACGTTCGTCTATCCCGGTCAGTCCGAGCCGGACGGCGTCACCGTGGCCACGGTCCACGAGGATCCGCTCTACCTCGTCGCGCCGCGCGCCACCGACCTCGGCGACGGACCGGTGGACCTGGCGCGGTTCGCCGACACCCGCTGGGTCACCGGATGTGAACGGTGCCGCAAGGAGCTGCTCGCGCTGTGCGCCGACTCCGGGTTCGCGCCCGACATCGCGTTCGCCAGCGACGACTACGTGGCGGTGCAGTCACTGGTGGCCAGCGGGCTCGGCGTCACCGTGCTGCCCGGCCTCGCGCTGCGCGCCCACCGCAACCCCGACGTCGTACGACGCGCCCTGCCGGGAGCGGCCCGCCGGATCCAGGTCACGACGTACGGCGCCCCGCCGCACCCCGCTGCCGTCGCGGCCGTCGCGGCAGTGCTCACCGAGGTGTCAGCTGCTGCCTGACCGCCCGGCCTCGATCGCGGCCCGGCCCGCCAGCCGATGCTCGCGCCGGATGCCGGCCTCGCGCATCCGTCGCTCGTCGTCGGGCGTCTCGGGTCGCAGCGGCGGCACCGGACGCGACGCGCCGGCTCCGTCGATGGCGACGAAGACGAAGTACGCCGAAGCGACGTGCAGGCTGGCGCTCGACGCGTCGTCCCACGGCTGCGTCTCGACCCGGACCCCGATCTCCATCGACGAGCGTCCGGCCCAGTTGATCTGCGCGAACGTCCGCACGATGTCGCCGACCCGCACCGGCTCGAGGAACGCCATCTCGTCCAGCGCCGCGGTCACGGCGGGACCGCCGCTGTGCCGCTGGGCGACGATGCCGGCTGCCGAGTCGGCCAGCTTGACGATCTCACCGCCGTGGATGTTGCCGAGGAGGTTGGCCTGCGACCGCGCCGTCACCTCGGCGAGCTCGATCCGCGAATAGCCGGGCGTGCGGGCCTGGAACGTGTCACTCACAGCAGGACGGTAGCGTCACCCACCATGGCAGAGCGCCCAGGCGGCACGCCGGCCGGTGCCGGCGGTGACAACCGCGACTTCGACTGGATGTACGGCGACCGCCCGGCAGGACCGCCGGGGCCGTCGCCCTCTCGGCAACCGACGCCGCCGCTCGCCGAGAACCGGCCCGAGCCGACCCGGATGCTGCCCGCCCAGCCGCGGCCACCCGCACCACCACCGGCGGGCCGTCCAGCACCAGCGGCCGCCGCGCCGCCGTACCAACCGCCGTACCAACCGCCCGCGCAACGGAGCCGGGGCGGCGGCGGCCGGAGCTCCTGGTCGAGACCGCGCACGTGGATCATCCTGATCCTCTCGCTGATCCTGCTGTGGGTCGTCTACATCGTCACGGTGCCGTTCTTCACGTGGACGAAGGTCGACAAGATCGCGTTCGAGCCCGACGGCGACCGGCCCGGCGACCAGCCCGGCACCACCTACCTCATGATCGGCAGCGACTCCCGCGCCGGCCTCAGCAAGGAGGAGCGGGAGGAGCTCAGCACCGGCAACCCGGAGAGCTCCCTGGCCGACACGATCCTGATGCTGCACACCGGATCGGGTCCGGACGTCCTGCTCTCCTTCCCGCGGGACTGGATCGTCGACGGACGCAAGATCAACGGCTACTACGACCCGGGCGACCCCACCGCCCTGGTCGCCGCGCTGGAGCAGCAGACCGGCATCCGGATCGACGAGTACGTCGAGATCGGCCTCGGCGGCGTCGCCGGCGTGGTCGACGCCGTGGGCGGCATCGAGATCTGCCCCAAGGAGGCGATCAAGGACCCGAAGGCAGGACTCGACGTCAAGAAGGGCTGCCAGGAGGCAGACGGCGCGGCCGCGCTCGGCTACGCCCGCACCCGGGCCACCACGCTGGGTGACCTCGACCGGGTCGGCCGGCAACGCGAGGTCGTCGCCGCGATCGGCGACAAGGTGCTCTCCCCGTGGTCGGTGGTCAACCCCGTGCGGTGGTGGCGACTCAACAGCGCGATCCCCGACTTCTTCGCGTTCGGCGAGGGAACCGGACCGACCGATGTCGGCCGGTGGGCGCTGGCGATCGGCGGGGTCGGCGACGGCGGGCTGACCTGCACGATGCCGGTCACCGACGGCTCCGCCAACACGATCGACCGCGACCGGGCGGACCCGTTGTTCGACGCGATCATCGAGGACCGCGCCGACGACATCACCAAGAAGCAGTGCACAGCGGCAGGAGTGGCAGGGTCATGACGACGTACGAGACACTCGACTGGGGTGTCGACGAGCACGGCGTCGCCGTCCTCACCCTCAACCGACCGGACGCCCTCAACGCGTTCGACCTGACCATGGCGCGGGAGCTCGAGCAGGTCTTCCTCACCGACGCCCGCGACGACGCAGTGCGGGCGGTCGTCGTCACCGGCGCCGGCCGCGCGTTCTGCGCGGGCATGGACCTCTCCGCCGAAGGCAACGTCTTCGGGCTCGACGAGACGCTCGCTCCGACGCCTGAGGAATTCCGGAAGCAGTACGACGAGCCGCCGTTCGACGCCGGCATCCGCGACACCGGCGGCAAGGTGACGCTGGCGATCCACGCGCTGCCCAAGCCCGTCATCGGTGCCATCAACGGCGCCGCCGTCGGCATCGGCGCCACCATGACGCTGGCGATGGACATCCGGCTGGCGTCGACCAAGGCACGCATCGGCTTCGTGTTCGGGCGGCTCGGGATCGTCCCCGAGGCCTGCTCGACCTGGTTCCTGCCGCGGATCGTCGGTATCCAGCAGGCGCTGGAGTGGGTGTACTCAGCCGACATCCTCACCGCCGAGCAGGCGCACGCCGGCCGGCTGGTCCGCAGCGTGCACGAGCCCGATGAGCTGCTGCCGACGGCGATCGACCTCGCCCGCTCGTTCGTGGTCGACCGCTCCCCCGCGGCGCTCGGCCTGGCCAAGCAGATGCTCTACCGCAACGGCGCCGCCGACCACCCGCTCGAGGCACACCTGTCGGACTCGCTCGCGATGTTCTCCACGTCGATCGCCGACGGCAAGGAGGGCGTCGCGGCGTTCCGCGACAAGCGGGCGCCGGAGTTCACCTCGAAGGCGTCGGAGCTGCCGCAGATCTACCCGTGAGCGGCAACTCACATCGCCATGAACAGGATCTCGTCGCGGGAGTACTCGCGCCCGGGGTGCTCGGCGGCCAGGTGCTCCTGCACCTTCTCGACCAGCTCGTCGTCGTCGGCGCCACGGATCGTGACGTTGCAGGGGCATCGCAGCGAGGGCACGGCCGCTCGATCAGGCGAGTGCGGGCGAGGTACGGCGACGCGCGTAGACCACCGTCGCGGAACCGCCGCCGACCAGGCTGAGCCCGAGCAGCAGCCACAGCATCGCGGGGCCACCGGTGTCCGGCAGAATCCCGTCGGGATTCTCGTCGTCAGGACCGTTGTCATCGGTCGCTGCGACGGTGAAGGCCTGCGAAGCGCGGCACTGCTTGAAGGTCGAGTCGAACGGTCGGAAGTGCTGCGTCGCGGTGTAGTGGTGGCCCCTGGTCACCCGCGGGCCGACGACGGTCCGCTCGCCACCGTTGTAGTTGATCGTCTTGGTCCACAGAACCTCGGTCGCACGCGCCGACCGTTGGGCGATGCTGCCGCCGTCGCTGGTCTTGATCGTCAGGTCGACCTTCCCCGCCGGCGGGGTCGGGCTGTTCGCGTGGACCGAGACCCGGAAGACCACCCTGTGACCTGGCCGGACGACGTTGGGGACGATCAGCACACAGTCGGTGTCGACCGACGGCGAGTAGGGGTCTGGCGCAGCCGCGCCCGCGTGAGCGGGAACACCAACCAGCGCCACAGACCCAAGAATGGCACCAGCAAGTACAACCGATCCGCGCATATCAGCCCCTTATAGTCACCCGGCTCAACGTTCCAGCATGGAACAGGTCACCCTTGGATGAACGAGATTTGGGAAATGATAATCATGTGGGCGTGCTGGCGCGACGAAAAGGCGCCCCCGTGGACATAACGATCGCGGTTCGGAGGCCGAATTCCTGCGGCGGAGACGAAAGAACGATCAGACGCCAGCGGGAGTCGACGTACGACGGCGCCGCGCGACGATCACTGCAGCCGCGCCGCCGCCGACCAGGCCGACGCCGAGCAGCAGCCAGAGCAGCGCCGGACCACCCGTGTCGGGGAGCAGACCGCCGTCGTCGTTGTCGTCGCCGGGGTTGTCGCCCGGCCCGTCGATGACCTCGAAGATCCACCCGTCCCGCGAGCCCCGGAAGGTGTTGCCGTCCGGGGTGAAGACCGCGGTGACCAGCCAGTCGCCGGTCTTGGGGAACGACGGGCCGGTGACGTGCTCGGTGCCGCCGTCGTACTGGATGGTGCGGGTCCAGCCCTCGGGGGCGGCCGCAGCCGCCCGAGACTGACCCGCACCGCCGGGAGCGCTGCTCAGCTCGAGGGTGATCTCACCCGTCGGCGTGTCGGGACTGTTGGCCGTCACCTTGACCGAGATGTCGACCGCGGTGTTGGTCCGGATCGGGGTCGGCGTCGTGACGGTGGTCTTCGTGTTGATCTTCGTCGAGTACGGGTCGGGGGCCGAAGAGACGGCCTCGGCAGCACCGACGGACACCGACATCGTGACGAAGGAGGCAGCGAGCACAGCCGCGACTCGACCGAGAATCCGCATGTTTGAGCTCCCTTTGCAAACGAGGACGGGTCGACTCTATCGATCTCCGATCCCTCGTGCGCGGCAGGGTGGAATGCGAGTCCCGAACTCGGCGTCAGCGGCCGCTGGGGTCGGACGCGATGAGGTGCCCGAACACCACCGACCGCTGCTCGGTGTGGAAGATCTCGGCACAGCTGACCAGCGTGATCAGCTTGTCGCCGACGTCGCCGGGCGGTTCCACGCCGCCGTCGGGGTTCTTCGGGAACGGCTGCAGGACCCAGTCGTCGGTGAACGGGACCTCCAGCTCGGTGCCGCCGAAGTCGAGCTCGTAGGTGTAGGTCACGGTCCGCGTCTCGACGTAGACGAGGTCGCCCTCCTCGAGCTCCGGGAAGTCTGCGAACGGCTCGCCATGGGTCACCCGGTGACCCGCCAGCACGTAGTTGCCGACCTCGCCGGGATCGGCGGTGTCCTCCATGTGCCCGATGCCGGCGGCCAGCACCTCGTCCGTCGAGCCCTCCAGCACCGGAACGGCGTAGTCGTCACCCCACCGCGGGACGTGGAGGATCGCGCTCGCCCGGCCGAAGTCCGTGGTCGCGGTGTCGCTGCCGTCCGCCCAGCTGTCCTCCAGGGCGGAGGCGACCTCGTCCTGGCGCCGGTCCGAGACCCAGTTGGTGCCCCAGAACTGCCACGCGACCCACGCCAGCACGGCGACGCCGGCCAGGACCATCCCGTAACCGCCGTACGTGAGCCAACGGGTCGGCTTCTTCTTCTGCGGCCGACGGCGGCGGACACGTTGCCGCTCGAAACCGAGCTCGACATCGGGCGGTGGCGTCGATGCTTCGTCGATGTGGGTGATGGCGCTGCCCTCCTGGTGGCTCTCTGTGCACCCAACGCGGCTCGCCGCGCGCGGGTCACGCACTTCCTTTGTACTCCCCTGCTCCGCTACGGGCTGGCAGAGAGAACCAGACGCTCCGCCAGCCGAGGTGAGACCAGCTTCACGGCGTCGAGCATGGTGGCGTAGGCCGGCATGATCTCGACCGGACGGTGCCGTACGGCGTGCACCACCCACTGCGCAGCGTCCTCGGGCTCGAGCGCCGCGAGGCCGGCGTACTTCTCGGTCGGCGCGATCATCGGGGTGCGCATCAGCGGGAAGTGCAGCGAGGTGATCGCGATGCCGTGCCGCCGCTCCTCGGCCTGGAGACTGCGGGAGAAGGCGGCCAGCGCAGCCTTCGACGCGTGGTAGGCGGTGAACATCGGCATCAGCCCGCCGGGCACGCCCCACGTGGACGAGTTGACGATCTGGCCGCCACCCTGCGCGCGCATCGACTCCAGCAGGTTGAGGGTGAGGCGCACCGGCGCGTGGTAGTTCAGCCGCATCAGCCGGTCGTGGTCGTAGGGACGCTCGGCGGTGTCGGCAGCAGACCGGCGGATCGAGTGACCCGCGTTGTTGACCAGGACGTCCACCCTGCCGAACCGGGTGATCACGTCCTCGGTGAGCGCGTCGATCGCATCGGCGTCGGTGAGGTCGCACGGCAAGGAGTACGACGTACCGCCGCTCGCGGCGATCTCCGCCTCCAGTGCCGCGAGCTCGTCCTCGCGGCGCGCCACGGCCAGCACCGTCGCTCCCTCGGCCGCGAGCCGCACGGCTGCCGCCCGGCCGACGCCGGAGGACGCACCCGTCAGGAGGATCCGCTTGCCGGTGATCGGCACGCCCTGCCGTAGCGAGCTCGGCCCGGGCAACGGGTCCAGGGAGAGCCGGGCCAGGCGGCGCTGGGCAGCGGCGAACGGCGACATGGCGGCAGTTTCTCATCGGCGATCTCAACCTTTGGCGGCGCCACCGGCGTAACACTGTCGACAGACCAGGGAGCCGGATTGCGCAAACAGGAGTTCGACGAGTTCGTCGACGGCGAGCTGCCGCGACTGCTCGGCTATGCCCGCGCGCTCAGCGGCTCCGATCATGACGCCTGGGACCTCACGCAGGAGGCGCTGATCCGCGCCTCCCGCCGCTGGCGGCGGATCCGCCGCGACGGCAACCCGGGCGCCTACGCGCGAGTCACGATCGCGCGGCTCAACATCGACCGGCACCGGCGTACCCGGCGCGAGGTGCTGGTCCCGGATGTGCCGGACACAGCCGCTCGGCCCGCGCCGTACGACGGACTCGACACCTGGGTCCGCGATGGGTTGCTCGCGCTGACGCCGCGGCAGCGCACGGCCGTGGTCCTCCGGTACGTCGACGACCTCGACCTCGCCGGCATCGCCAATGTCATGAAGTGCTCGACCGGCACCGTCAAGAGCCACCTCTCCCGCGGTCTCGCCCGGCTGCGCGAGCACATTCCCGAGGAGGAGCGCCATGGATAGTGAGCTCCGCGACGCGCTGGCCCGCGCGTCCGCGCCGGCCGAGGTCGGCCCCGACGAGCGGCACCGGATCCGGGAGGCGGTCGCCGCTGACCGGCGCCGACGCGCGACCTTGCTCGCGGTCGGCGGCACCGTCGCAGCCGTGGCGGCGGTTGCCGTCGGTGTCTCCGTCGGCGGCCGCGATCTTGGCGACAACCGGCCGGGAGTCACCGACCGAGGTGACAACGCGCCTGCGTCGGCCAACGCCTGGGAGCCCGTCGCCGACGCGCCGCTGTCGCCGCGCGACCAGTCCGTGGCTGCCTGGACAGGCACCGAGGTGATCGTCGTCGGAGGCACCACCGGCCGGCCGTGCCCACCGGGGGCCGACTGCGCGTTGCCGCCGAAGAGCGCCGAGCGCGCCGACGGCGCGGCCTACGATCCGGAGACCGACACGTGGCGCGAGATCGCTCCGGCACCTTCGGCGTTCGCGGGGGGCCACGCGCTGTGGTGGGACGGCCGGGTCATCGTGGTCAGCAATCGGCTGACGATGGCCTACGACCCGGCCGGCGACGAGTGGCAGCGTCTCGGCCTACATCCCAGGGGGCTCCACGACGGCGGGCTGGTCGGCACCGACGAGGGACCGGTCGCGTTCGCCTACGACCAGCGGCCACGGGCCGACGACGTCAGCGACTGGCGGCTCGACCTGGCGACCGGCGAGTGGTCGGCGGTCCCCCACGACCCGTTCGGTGAGTCCTACGACCGGTCCATGAGCTGGCACGACGGACGGCTCTGGTTGCTGTCGATGGACGTCGAGCACCACTTCGGCGCGCACGAGGGCTCGCCGTCACGGCTCGCCGTGCTCGACGGCGGCACCTGGAGTGTGGTCGACGACGAGACCCCGGACCTCACCTATGAGCAGCGGATCGTCGAGAAGGACGGCCGGTTCGTCGTGGCGGCCGGATCGTACGGTCAGGACGTCGCCAGCCGGATCTTCGACCCGAGCACGGGTCAGTGGAGCACGCTGCCCGCCGCCCAGACCAGCGAGCGGAGCTGCTACCTCGGCGCGCCGAGTCCCGGGCCCGCCTGGATCTCCTCGGGATCCCTACTCGTGTCCGCCGATCCCCCCGATGCGATCACCGCGCCGCCGTGCTCCGATGCTTCGGTGCCGAGCGTCGCGATCTGGGCCGGCGGCCGACTCTTCATCTGGGGCGGGCCCGACCGCGCGTACGACGGCAACCTGGCCGACGGCTGGGTCTGGACGCCCCGCCCGCCGGAGTGAGCCGTCAGATGTCGGACTGGACGCCGGCGAGCAGCTGCCGGGCCATCACGATCCGCTGGACCTGGTTGGTGCCTTCGTAGATCTGGGTGATCTTGGCGTCGCGCATCATCCGCTCGACCGGGTAGTCGCGGGTGTAGCCGTAGCCGCCGAGCACCTGGACCGCATCGGTGGTGACCTCCATGGCCACGTCGGAGGCGAAGCACTTCGCCGACGCACCGAAGAACGTCAGGTCCTTGTCGCCGCGCTCCGAGCGGCCCGCGGCGGCGTACGTCAGCTGCCGGGCGGCCTCGACCTTCATGCCCATGTCGGCGAGCAGGAACTGCAGTCCCTGGTTCTCCGCGATCGCCCGCCCGAACTGCTCGCGCTCCTTGGCATAGCCCAGCGCGTAGTCCAATGCGCCCTGGGCGACACCGACCGCCTGCGCGGCGATGGTGACCCGGGTGTGGTCGAGGGTCTTCATCGCCAGCTCGAAACCCGTGCCGACCTCGCCGATGATCCGGTCGCCGGGGATCCGCACGTTGTCGAGGTAGACCTCCAGGGTCGGGGAGCCCTTGATGCCGAGCTTCTTCTCCGGCGCGCCGAAGGAGACGCCCGCATCGGACTTCTCGACCACGAAAGCCGTGATGCCCTTGGAGCGGAGGTCGGGATCGGTCTGGGCCAGCACCGTGTAGTACTCCGAGACGCCGGCGTTGGAGATCCACCGCTTGACGCCGTTCAGCACCCAGTCGTCGCCGTCGCGCACCGCGCGAGTCTTCTGCGCCGCCGCATCCGAACCGGCGTCCGGCTCGGACAGCGCGTAGGAGAACCCGCCCTCACCGCGGGCGAGCGCTCCGAGGTACTTGACCTTGAGCTCCTCCGACCCACCGATCATCACCGGCAGCGAGCCCAGCTTGTTGACCGCCGGGATCAGCGAGGACGACACACAGGCCCGGGCGACCTCCTCGATCACGATCACCGTCGCCAACGCATCCGCCCCGGCACCGCCGTACTCCTCAGGGACGTGGGGTGCGTGGAAGTCGGCGGCGAGCAGTGCCGCGGCTGCCTCGTGGGGGTAACGCGCGTTCTCGTCGACGTCGGCGGCGTACGGCGCCACCTTGTCGTCGCAGATCGCGCGCACCGCCTCGCGGATCGCCTGGTGTTCCTCGGAGAGGCCGTAGTACGGAAAGTCGGTGCTCACAACCCCCGATAGTAGGGAGTCCTACTATCTGTAGGGATTCGGTCTCAGCTGCGACAGCCTGGGCTGTGAGCGACCTCACGCACCGCGGCGCTCGCGGTAGAACCACTGCTGCGACGGACACACGTCCATCACCATCGGCACGCCGGCTTCAGTCGTACGGCGGAACGCGTCCTCGTCCACCACGCCCATCTGGAACCACACCCCGCCGGCGCCGACCGCGACAGCCTGGTCGGCGAACTCGCCGGCAGCCGAGGACCGGCGGAACACGTCGACCACGTCGATCGGGAACGGGACGTCCGCGAGCGTCGGGTAGACCAGCTCGCCGAGCACCTTCAGCTCACCGTCGGCGCTCGGGTGGATCGGCACGATGCGCTTGCCACGCTCCTGGAGCTCCTGAGCGACGGAGTAAGCCGTCCGCCACGGGTTGTTGCCCAGCCCGACGATCGCCCACGTCTTGCCCTCGTCGAGCATCCCGTCGATGACGGCTTGGTCCATCCAGGTGGTGGTCATGGAGGGAGAACGCCGTAACGGTGGGTGTACTTCCCGGGAGCGGGACGCATCGCCCTACTCGATGACGGGCGGCAGTCCCGTGCCACGGACCGCGGCGCCCCTGGCCTGCGCGGCAGCCTTGAGGTCGGCCTGGAACGCGCTCATCCGCTCCTGGAGCGCGGGGTCCCCCGCGGCGAGGATCCGTACGGCGAGCAGGCCGGCGTTGCGCGCGCCACCCACCGCGACCGTGGCCACTGGGACGCCGGCCGGCATCTGCACGATGGAGAGCAGTGAGTCCATGCCGTCGAGGTGCTTGAGCGGCACCGGCACACCGATCACCGGGAGCGGCGTCACCGACGCCAGCATGCCGGGCAGGTGGGCCGCTCCCCCGGCGCCGGCGATGATCACCTCGAGCCCGCGGGCGGCGGCGGTCTTGCCGTAGTCGAGCATCTCCTCGGGCATCCGGTGTGCGGACACCACGTCGGCCTCGAACGCGATGTCGAACTCGGCCAGTGCCTCCGCAGCAGCCTGCATCACGGGCCAGTCCGAGTCGGACCCCATCACAATGCCCACGCGTGCCGTCATGGGCGAAGCGTAGTGAAGCCGTAGCATCGCCGGTCGGCGGCCGACGCAGCGAGCCCAAACCGCTCCGTCTCCGCCCGGTCCGGTGCATGCTGGGATCGCCCACCGGATCTCGCGGATGCCGGCGAGGCGCGCGATGCCGACCCGAGGGAGCAACCGATGAACCGTCCTGACCACCACCCGTCCGCGGAGACCGAGCGCCGGTTCCCCCGCCGGTTCCTGCTGGCGGTGCCCGGCGGCGCCGCTATCGCCGGCCTCTCGGACGCCGCTGTCTCCTCCCGGGCGGCCGCCGCGCCGGGGTCGGACCCCTGGCTCCTCGGCGGCAACACAGGCGTCTCCACCAACGGCAGCAACTGGATCGGCACCAAGAACGCGGCGCCGCTGATCATCAAGACCACGGCAACCGCGGGCGGTACTCCGGCGGAGCGGATGCGGGTGCAGGCGAACGGCCGGATCGGCATCGGCACCAACGCCCCCGGCTCCCCGCTCGACGTCGAGGGCAAGGCGGTCGGCGGAGGCGTCGTCCGAGCCACCAGCACGGAGGCCGGGGCGAGCGCCGCTTTCCGCGGGATCGCCAACAAGCCCGGCGGCTTCGGCGGCCGGTTCAGCGGCCGAAGTGGCGGCGTCTGGGCCGAGGGTCTCGGGAGCTCCACCCAGGGCGTGTTCGCCACCGGCACCCTTGGTGTCCGCGCCATCGGCACCGAAATCGGCGTCCGCGGCGCCGGCCCCACCGGTGTTCAGGCTGTGGGCACGGGCGACGAATCAGATGGCGTCCGGGCCGAGGGTGATCGGTACGGCGTGTACGGCACCGGCCACTACGCCGTCTATGGCATTGGGGAGATCGGCGGCTATGGCATCGGCGAGCAGTACGCCCTGTATGCCCTCAGCAGTGCGACCGGGATCTACGCGGACGGAAACCCGGCGGGCTTCTTCAACGGCGACGTCGAGATCACTGGCACGGTGTCACGAAGCGCCGCGGCGTCGCGGATCGACCACCCGCTCGACCCGGAGAACCGCTGGCTGACGCACGCCGGCGTCGAGTCGCCGGATCGCAAGAGCGTCTACGACGGCACCGTCGTCCTCGACAAGAGCGGGGAGGCGACGGTCACGCTTCCGGCGTACGTCACGAAGCTCAACGACGACTTCCGCTACCAGCTCACCTGCATCGGTGGCCATGCCCCGGTCTACATCGCCCGCGAGATCCGCAAGGACCGGTTCCGGATCGCGGGCGGCAGGGCTGGCCTGAAGGTCTCCTGGCAGGTCACGGGGGTACGGCGTGACGACTACGCCCGCGCCCACCCGGTGGAGGTCGAGGCCGCCAAGACCGGTGAGGAGCTTGGCACCCGCGCCTACGTCCCGGAGGGATCCCGCGCCAGGCGGATGCCCACCGGCCGGATCCTGCGCAACGGCAAGGAGGTCGACCCACGCAGGCCCTGACGCCCGGGGTCAGTCGCTGTCGTTGCCGAGATCCCCGCGGAACCAGCCTGCGGCGTGCCGCGCCCGCTCGAGCACGTCGTCGAGGTCGTCGCCGTACGCGTTGACGTGGCCGACCTTGCGGCCGGGGCGTAGCTCCTTGCCGTAGAGGTGGACCCGGAGCCGGGGGTCGCGGGCGAACGCATGGGGGTAGCCGTCGTACAGGTGGCCGACCTCGGGGCGCGGCGACCCGAGGATGTTGACCATCACCGTCCAGCGGGCGCGCAGCGCCGGTGAACCGAGCGGAAGGTCGAGCACGGCGCGCAGGTGGTTCTCGAACTGCGACGTGACGGCGCCGTCCTGGGACCAGTGACCGGTGTTGTGCGGGCGCATGGCGAGCTCGTTCACCAAAATGGCCGGCCGGCCGCCCCCGTCGACAGCCTCGAAAAGCTCGACGGCGAGGATCCCGGTCACCCCGAGCTCACCGGCGACCCGGAGCGCGAGCTGCTGCGCCTCGCCGGCCAGGACGGGGTCGAGGTCCGGCGCCGGCGCGACCACCTCGTGGCAGATGCCGTCGAGCTGGGTGCTGGCGACGACGGGGTACGCCGCCGCCTGGCCGCTCGGCGAGCGCGCCACCAGCGCGGCGAGCTCGCGCCGGAAGTCGACCAGCTCCTCGGCCAGCAACCGGACTCCGGTGCGCTCGGCGATGGCGAGCGGCTCGGCGATGTCGTCTGGGGTACGGACGACCCAGACGCCCTTGCCGTCGTAGCCGCCGCGGCTGACCTTGAGCACACAGGGCAGCCCGAACGCCTCGACCTCCGCCGCGGAGGCCACGACGTCCCATCGCGGCTGCGGCGCTCCGAGTCGCGCCATGGCCCTCCGCATGACGATCTTGTCCTGGGCGTGCACGAGCGCCTCGGGCCCCGGCCGGCAGGCGACGCCGGCGTCCTCGAGGGCGTGCAGGTGCTCGGTCGGCACGTGCTCGTGGTCGAACGTGACCACCGCACAGCCCTCCGTCACCCGCCGCAGGGTGGCGAGGTCCCGGTAGTCACCGACCAGCTGGTCCGCGATCACCTGGGCAGCGGACACACCCTCCGCTTCGGCCAGCAGGCGCAGTGGTACGCCGAGTGCGATGGCCGGCTGCGCCATCATCCGGGCCAGCTGGCCGCCCCCGATGACGGCGACGCGAGGAGCGGAGTCGGGCACGCCCGCACCCTATCCAGCGCGCTGTCGGGCGCCCTGTCCAGCCAGGCTCAGGCCTTGACGACCGCTTCGGTCTCGAACCGCAAGCCCTGGCCGCGGACCGTGGTGATCAGAGTGGGGTGCCGGGTGTCGTCGCCGAGCTTGCGGCGCACCCACCCGAGGTGGACGTCGATGGTCTTGGAGGAGGTCCAGAACGTTGCGTTCCATACGTCCCGCATCAGGTCGTCCCGGGTGACCACGGAACCAGCCTGGGCGATCAGCGCGTGCACGAGGTCGAACTCTTTCCGGGACAGGCGAACCTCCCGATCCCCCCGCCACGCACGGCGGCTCGCCGGGTCGAGCCGCACGTCCTGCACCTCGAACACAAGCCCAACGTAGGAATCAGCGGACCCCGCCCGTGGGGCTTTCGCAAAATTTTGCCATTCGGCCTTGATCAAATGTCTAGGCGCTGGTCATACGCGACGGGCGGTGAGCGGCTCCATCACGCCGAAACCCCGCATCGGCCGCGCCGGCAACGGCCGAGTCTCGATCAGGTCGTTCGGGAGCCCCTCAGCGGTATCGTGGTCGACGATCACCCGGTTGCGGCGGGCCACCGCGGTCAGCCGGGCGGCGAGGTTGACCGGCGGGCCGAAGACGTCACCGAGGCGCATCACCACTGACCCGGTCGCGAGGCCGATGCGAACGTCGGGCATCCGCTTGTCACGACCCACCACCTTGATGATGCCCTCGGCGGTCTCGAACGCACCGAGGGCGTCCTCGTTCACGAACAGCACGGCGTCGCCCATGCTCTTGATCAGCCGTCCTCCGTTGGCGGCGATGACGTCACCGCAGCGGGCCTCGAAGACCTCGACGAGGTCGCCGATCTTCTCCCGGCTGAGCTCGTTGGAGAGGGCGGTGAAGCTGACGATGTCGGCGAACCCGACGGTCACGTCGGTCGTGTGGGGGTCGGCGTCGATCGCGCGCATCGACTCGACGCGGGCGACGGCGGCGGCCAGGTGGCGGCGCCAGGCGTAGAGCAGGATCACCTCGAAGCGGTCGCCGTACCTGTCGAGAGCCCATTCGGTCGCGGCGGTCGGTGAGGAGCCGGGACCGCCGTCCTGCACGAACGCCGCCTCGATCCGCCGGATCAGCGCGCCGACCTCCCAGTCGGCAAGCCTGGCCATGCTCAGGCCGACCCCGCGCACGACGTTCTGCGCCAGGTCGAAGTCGATCAGGCCCTCGTTGACCGCACTGGCGACCGCCGAGATCGCAGCGACGTCGTCCTCGTTGTAGGCCCGTTCGTCGCCACGCTCCGGGAAGCCCAGCGTGCGCCACAGCCGCCGCGCCTGCCGGAGGGGCAGACCGGCCTTGGCCGCCGCCTCGGCCGCGGTGAGGGTCGGCTCGTGCCCGAGGAGGGCGCGCTCAACGTCACCGCCTTCGGGGAGCGGGTCGTCAGACACCTTCGTCGGCACGCCGCGGAGGGCTGCCGCCGTGAATCGAGTGCAGCAGCTCGTTGACCTGACGTTGAGTGGCCTCGACATGCGGGATGTCGTTGAGCCGCACCTCGCCGAAGGTCGAGGCGTCGGTGATCACCAAGGTGCCGCAACCGAACGGCCGGTCGATCAGGTTGATCTCCATCTGGATGTCGCTGATCCGGGCGAGCGGGATGTCGTGGCCACGGCGCGTGATGATGCCGCGGCGGGTGATCAGCCGCCGGTCGGTCACGCCGTGGACGGTCGTCAGCCAGTTGAGGAACGGCCCCACCGTGAACCAGAGGATCCCGAGCGCGCACAGCACCCAGACGACCCGGGATCCCCACTTCGTGCTGTCGCCGTCGCCGTCGCCGAGGATCACCTGGACGGCGACTCCGATGGCGAGCAGGACGACGAGCGCCAGGATCGGCACGAAGAGCGCTTTGGGGTGCTGGCGGCAGGAGATGTACAGCTTCTCGCCGGGGTTGAGCAGCTTCTCTGAGATGGCCACGCGAGGATCATCCCATTCCGGGTCGTCATTCGGGAACGACGTGCACGACGTCGCCGGCACCGACCTTCTCGACACCGTCCCCGGTCTCCACGACCAGCCGACCGTCGACGTCGACGTCGACGGCGCGGCCGGAGATCGCCGTACCTCCCGGGAGGTCGACGCGCACGTCCTGCCCGACCGTCGCACAAGCGGCGACGTACGACGACGCGAGCCGGGATGCGGCCTCGGACCCGCCGACCTGCCAGGCGTCGTACCCCTCCCGCACCGCGGCCACCACGCCGAGCAGCACTCCCTCGCGGGTCGGGGTCAGGTCGGGGTGGGCGACGGCGAGCGAGGTCGCGGTGGGCACGGGCAGCTCCTCGGCCGGCGTCGACACGTTGATGCCGACTCCGACGATGGCAGCGGGGCCGGTCTCCGTGTCGATCCTCTCGACCAGGATGCCGGCGACCTTGCGGCTGTCGATGAGGACGTCGTTGGGCCACTTGACCCGGGTCTCGTAGCCGAACGACGCGAGTGCCTTGGCGACCGTGTGTCCGGTCAGCAGCGGCAGCCACGGCCAGGCCGACGCCGGCACCGTCGGCCGGAGGACCAGGGAGAAGGTGATGGCCGCGCCGGCCGGGGTCTCCCAGGTGCGGTCGAGCCGGCCACGCCCGGCGGTCTGGTGGTCCGCGACCACGAGCAGGCCGTCGGGAGCACCCTCGCGGGCACGGTCGGCTGCCACCTGATTGGTCGATGGACTCTCGGGGAGCAGCTCCAGGATCAGATCGGGTGTCAGCGCGAGCTCGAGGGACAGCACGTGCTCGTCGAGGGGTGGGCGCTGGTCCGAGTCACCGATCACGACCACTACCCTTCCGTAGAACTCCAAGGAGGCCAAGGACCGTGACTGCCGAAGCGACCGACACCCCTGCCGACGACACAGGGCTGCCGGACATCCACACCACCGCCGGCAAGCTCGCCGACCTCGAGCTGCGCCTCGACGAAGCGGTCCACGCCGCTGGCGAGAAAGCGGTGGAGAAGCAGCACGCGAAGGGCCGTCAGACCGCACGCGAGCGGATCGAGATGCTCTTCGACGAGGGCTCCTTCGTCGAGCTCGACGAGCTGGCCCGGCACCGCTCGGTCGCCTTCGGCCTGGAGAAGAACCGGCCGTACGGCGACGGCGTGATCACCGGCTACGGCACCATCGACGGCCGCCAGGTGTGCGTGTTCAGCCAGGACTTCACGATCTTCGGCGGCTCGCTGGGCGAGGTCTACGGCGAGAAGATCACCAAGGTCATGGACCTCGCGATCAAGACCGGGTCTCCGATCGTCGGCATCAACGAGGGCGCGGGCGCACGGATCCAGGAGGGCGTCGTCTCGCTCGGCCTCTACGGCGAGATCTTCAAGCGCAACGTGCACGCTTCCGGCGTCATCCCGCAGATCAGCCTGATCATGGGCAACTGCGCCGGCGGTCACGTCTACTCCCCCGCGGTCACCGACTTCACGGTCATGGTCGACAAGACCTCGGCGATGTTCATCACCGGTCCCGACGTCATCAAGACGGTCACCGGCGAGGACGTGTCGATGGAGGACCTCGGGGGCGCCCGCACGCACAACACCAAGTCGGGCAACGCCCACTACATGGGTGCCGACGAGGAGGACGCGCTCGAGTACGTCAAGGCGCTGTTGAGCTACCTGCCGCAGAACAACATGGACGAGCCGCCGTCGTACGACCCGGACTATTCAGCCGCGGACGCCGTCGAATTTTCCGGTGAGGACATGGCCCTCGACGTACTCATCCCGGACAGCCCGAACCAGCCCTACGACATGCACGACGTGATCACGACCGTGCTCGACGACGACGAGTTCCTCGAGGTGCAGCCGCTCTTCGCGCCGAACATCATCGTCGGCTTCGGCCGGGTCGAGGGCCGCTCGGTCGGCATCGTTGCCAACCAGCCGATGCAGTTCGCCGGCACCCTCGACATCGACGCGTCCGAGAAGGCCGCCCGGTTCGTGCGCACCTGCGACGCGTTCAACGTGCCGGTCCTGACGTTCGTCGACGTACCCGGCTTCCTGCCGGGCGTGGACCAGGAGCACCTCGGGATCATCCGCCGCGGCGCGAAGCTGATCTACGCCTACGCCGAGGCCACCGTCCCACTCGTCACGATCATCACCCGCAAGGCCTACGGCGGCGCCTACGACGTCATGGGCTCCAAACACCTCGGCGCCGACCTCAACCTGTCGTGGCCGACGGGCCAGATCGCGGTGATGGGCGCCCAGGGCGCCGCCAACATCGTGCACCGCAAGACGCTCGCCGCCGTCGAGGCCGAGGGCGGCGACGTCGAGGCCCGGCGGGCGGAGCTGATCGACGAGTACGAGACCACGCTGGCCAACCCCTACATCGCCGCCGAGCGGGGTTACATCGACGCGGTGATCATGCCGCACGAGACCCGGGTCGAGATCGTGAGAGCGCTGAGGTTGCTCAAGACCAAGCGCGAGGTCCTGCCGCCGAAGAAGCACGGCAACATCCCGCTCTGAGCGGGGCGCGCAGCGTCTCCGAAGAGCGGGATAGAGCCGACCCGGCGGATACTCTGCCCTCGCGAGCGAAGCGAGCCCCATCCGGAACATGCGCCGCGTCGGCGCCCCACAGTCCAACCGCCACCCGAAGGACGACGATGACCGAGGAAACCAAGGCCGAGCCGCAGCAGCCCCTCCTCAAGGTCGTCAACCCCGACGCCACTTTCGAGGAGATCGCGGCGGTGGTCGCGGTCTTCGCCGCGATGGCCGGCGGTGCTCCCGCGCCGAAGGAGCCGCGCTCCGAGTGGGCGTCCCCCGCCCGCCGGATGCGTACGCCGATCGCCCACGAACGCGGCGCGTGGCAGGCTAGCGCGCGCCTCGGTCGCTGATGTAACACGCTGTTCGCGAGCCTGGCGGGGCGGTGGCGGCTGTAACACGCTGTTCGGCGATCTGGTGGGCCGGTGGCGGGGGTAACACGTTGTTCGGCGGTCTGGGCGACCGTTGACGTTGCTGGGAGACCGTTGCATCGGGGCCAAAGCGGCGTGTACGTCCTGCCAGATCGGCGAACAGCGTGTTACATCGGCAATCGCCCGCGCCGAAGCTCCTCAGGCAGGATGGTCACACCCTCTCGACGGAGCGGCACCCGGTTTCGTTGCACCATTTCCTACTGTGGCCGGATGCCGGCGAGGTGCGGCACCGGCACGATGTTTCCCATGAACCGTCTGATCGCGACCGGGGCGGCGGCGTACGCCGGCCTCGGGGTGGTGTCCTTCCTCAGGCCCGGCACCGTGCCCGCGGTGATCGGCAGCACGGCGCCGAACGCCGACTCGCGGACCGAGATCCGTGCCGTGTACGGCGGCCTCCCGCTCGCGTTCGCAGCGAGCCTCGTGGCCGCGCCGTCCTCCGGCACCGCGATCGGCGTCGCCACGGCGGGCATGGCGGCCGGCCGGGCGGCGTCCGCGGTCTTCGAGGGTCGGCCGAGCGCCAAGATGGCCGGCTTCATCGCCCTCGAAATGGCGCTGGCGGGCGCCCTGTTGCTGGGCGCCCGCCGCGTCTCGGCTTCCTAGGTCCTAGCCGAAGAAGACCCGCAGGTCCGAGACGACGTCCTCCGGGACCTCCATCGCGGCGAAGTGCCCGCCGCGGGGGAACTCCGACCAGTGGTCGATGTTGGCGTTGTCGCGCTCGGCAAGGGAACGGATGGTCTGGAAGTCGTCCTTGAAGACCGCCACCCCGAGCCGCCCCTTGCTGACCACGGGCTCGGCGCCGGAGTGGCCCTCCGCGTAGTGGTAGCGCGCAGCCGAGCCGTAGGTGTTGGTCAGCCAGTAGAGGGTCGCCTGGGCGATCACCTGCTCGGGCCGCACCAGGCTGGTGCCGTTGCCGAAGTTCTCGAAGAGCTCGCTGTACGCGAGCACCGCGACCGGCGAGTCCGCGAGGCCGGCGGCCACGGTCTGCGGCCGGGTGCCGTTCATCGAGTTGTAGCCGCCGACCGACTGGAACCACTGCATGTGCTCGAGCGCGGCGTACTCCTTCGGGCCGAAGTTCTCGAACTCGCTGGGGTCACCCGACGGGAACGAGAACAGGTGCAGCACGTGGGCGCCGAGGAAGCCCTCAGGGTCGAGGATCGCGAGCTCGCGGCCGACCATCGCGCCGCCGTCGCTGCCGTGGATGCCGTACGACGAGTAGCCGAGCCGGCGCATCAGCACGTCGTACGCCGCCGCGACGCGCGCCATCGTCCAGCCGGTGTCGACGACCGGGATCGGACCAGCCGAAGCCCGGCATCGACGGCACGACGACGTGGAACGCGTCGGCCGCGCTGCCGCCGTGGGCCTCGGGGTTGACCAGCGGGTCGATCATGTCGATGAAGTCGAGCAGCGAGCCCGGGTAGGTGTGCGCCAGCAGCAGCGGGGTGGCGTCCTCGACCTCCGACCGGACGTGGAGGAAGTGGATCCGCTGGTCGTCGACCTCCGTCACGAAGCCCGGGTGGGTGTTGATCCGCGCCTCGACCTCGCGCCAGTCGAACGACTTCCACTGCTCGACCATGTCGCGCAGGTAGGACTCGGGGGTGCCGTACTCCCACGAGTCGCCGGGCACGGCCGGCGCGAACCGGGTCCGCTCGAGCCGCTCGTGCAGGTCGTCGAGGTCGGCCTGGGGGACGTCGACGGTGAAGGGGGTGATCTGCTCGGACTGCTTGGACATGGGGCTTGCCTTTCGGTTTGTTCCCTGGTTGGTGAGTACGACGTTATGGCCTATACAGGAACAGTTCGTTCCTGTTATAACGACGTCATGAAACCTACGTCCGGACGGCTCCTGGAGTTGCTGGGACTGATGCAGTCGCGCGTCGACTGGACAGGACCCGAGCTCGCTGCCCGGCTCGGCGTCACCGATCGGACGGTGCGCAACGACATCGCCCGGCTCCGCGAGCTCGGCTACCCGGTCGACGCGACCCGCGGCCGCGACGGCCATTACCGTCTCGGGGTCGGCGCCAAGCTCCCTCCGCTGCTGCTCGACGACGAGGAGGCGGTGGCGGTCGCCGTCGGCCTGCGCACCGTGACCGGCGTCGCCGGATTCGAGGAGAGCGGCGGCCGCGCGCTGGCCAAGCTCGAGCACGTCCTGCCCGACCGGCTGCGCCGCCAGCTGGTCGCGCTGCGGGACGCCACCAGCGCCGGCCCGGTCAACACCGACTCCAACGTGGAGGACCCCGAGGTGGACGCCGCCGTCCTCACCGAGATCGCGGCAGCGATCCGCGACCACCGCGGACTGCGGGCGTTCTACCGGGACGACGAGCGGGTCGAGCTCGAGCCCTACCGCCTGGTGGGCTGGCAGCGGCGGTGGTACGTCGTGGGCCGCGATCCCGCGACGACGGCCTGGGCGCCGTACCGGGTCGACTGGCTGACCCTGCGCACGCCCGGTGGCCGGGGCTTCACCCCGGTGGAATTTCCCGGCGACCTGACCGAGTTCGTCGTCCGCGAGGTCGCCCGGACGGGATGGGCCGTGCACGCCCGGATCGTCATCGACGCGCCCGCGGCCGAGGTCCTCGCCCGGATCAACCCCGCCGTCGGCACCGTCGAGCCGGGACCCGACGGTCGTAGCGTCCTGGTGACGGGCGGCGACAGCCTGGAGGTCGTGGCGGTGTGGATCGGGATGCTCGGCCTCGACTTCATCGTCGAGTCGCCGCCCGCGCTGGTCGACCACTTGCGGGTGCTGGCCGAGCGCTACGCAGGCGCGGTCGCCGAGAGCGTCGGGTGGCCGGCCGATCCGCAGCCCGCACCGAACACTCGGGTTTCGGCTGTCCACGACGAGGCATAGGGTCGCCAGCATGAGCCGACCCGTCGACGCCCGGACCGATCAGTACGTCGAGGACGTTGTCGCGCTCGACCCGCTCACCGCCACCCTCGTGGGCGTCGCCGGCTACGACGACAAGCTGCCCGACTTCTCCCCGGCAGGCTTCGACGCCGTCGAGGAGCTCAACCGTCGGGCGCTGGCCGACGTGACCGCGCTCGAGCCGTCCGACGATCGCGAACGGGTCGCCAAGGAGGCCTTCCTGGAGCGGATCGGGCTCGAGGTGGAGAGGGCCGACGCCCGGCTCGTGCGCTCCGCGGTCTCCGTGATCAGCAGCGGGGTCCACGCCGTGCGCGAGGTGTTCGACCTGATGCCGACCGACACCGACGAGGACTGGCAGACGATCGGCGATCGGCTGGCTGCCGTGCCGAAGGCCGTCGCCGGCTACCGCGAGACGCTCGCGGCCGAGGCGGCGGCCGGGCGGCTCTCCGCACGGCGGCAGTACGTCGAGATCGCCAGCCAGGTCCGGGGCTGGACCGGCCAGGAGGGCGCTTCCGGCGACTACTTCGGCAACCTCGTCGCGCAGGCGCCCGACGGGCTGCGCGACCGGTTGGCGGAGGTCGCGGCGGCCGCCTCGGCGTCGTACGCGGAGTTCGGGCGCTTCGCCGAGACCGACCTGGCGCCGCGCGGCCGCGAGGTCGACGCGGTGGGGCGTGAGCACTACGCGCTGGAGTCCCGCTACTTCCTCGGCGCGGAGGTCGATCTCGAGGAGACCTACCAGTGGGGGTGGGAGGAGCTGAAGCGGATCGAGGACGACATGGACGCGACCGCGCGGCGGATCGTCCCCGACGGTTCGGTCGACGACGCCGTCAAGGCGCTCGACCGGGACCCGGCCCGCAACTGCGGAAGTCGCGAAGCCTACGAGGCCTGGATGCAGGAGAAGGCCGACACGATCCTGGCCAGCTTCGACGGCGTCCACTTCGACATCGCCGAGCCGATCCGGACCATCGCCTGCAAGGTCGCGCCGATCAACGACGGCGGCGCCTGGTACACGCCGCCCTCCGAGGACTTCTCACGCCCGGGCACGATGTGGTTCTCCTTCACCGACGACCAGGAGCTCTACTCGACGTGGCGTGAGACCACGACGGTCTTCCACGAAGGCGTGCCCGGCCACCACCTGCAGTGCGCCCAGGTCGTCCACCAGGCCGAGCTGCTCAACCGCTGGCAGCGGTTGCTGTGCTGGGTCAGCGGCCACGGCGAGGGCTGGGCGCTCTACTCCGAGCGACTGATGGACGACCTCGGCTACTTCGACGACCCGGGCGACCGGCTCGGCTTCCTCGACATGCAGGGGTTCCGCGCCGCCCGGGTGATCGTCGACATCGGCGTCCACCTCGGGCTGACCATCCCCGCCGACAACCCCTACGGCTGGCGACCGGGCGAGGTCTGGGACGGCGAGAAGGTGTTCGAGTTCCTGCGCGGACACTCCCGGATGGAGGACGGCTCACTGAAGTTCGAGGTCAACCGCTACCTCGGCTTGCCGGGACAGGCACCGTCGTACAAGGTCGGCGAGCGGATCTGGCTGCAGGCGCGCGACGAAGTGAAAAGTCGCAAGGGCACTGATGGCTCTGGGTTCGACCTGAAGGAGTTCCACACCGCGGCACTCAACCTCGGCTCGATCGGGCTGGACCCGTTGAAGGCAGCGCTCGGGCGGCTGTGAATCGCTCGTGATCACGCTCGACCGCAAGCAGGCGCGCCGGATCGCGGTCCGCGCGCAGCTGCTCGACGCCTACCGGCCCGAGTCGCTGGTGGCGACGGTCGACCACCTCACGCTGCTCCAGATAGACCCGACCGCGGCGATCGCGCCCAACGTCGACCTCGTCTCGTGGTCGCGGCTCGGCGTGGGCTTCGACCACTCCGACCTCCGGTTCGCACTCGAGGAGGAGCGCTCGCTGGTCGAGCACTCGTCCTACGTCCGGCCGATGGACGACATCGGACTGGTGCTGGCGACGGCGACGGATCGGCTGCACTACAGCGCCCTCGCGTGGCTCGATGCCAACGCCGACTTCCGCGCCGACGTGATCGGGCTGCTCGCCGCCGAGGGACCGATGACCGCAGCCGAGGTGCCCGACACCTCGCAGGTGCCGTGGAAGTCGTCGGGCTGGACCAACGACAAGAACGTCGACCGGATGCTGGAGCTGTTGTGCCGCACGGGGGACGTGGCGATCAGCGGCCGCCGCGGGAAGCTCCGGGCCTGGGACGTACCCGAGCGGGTCTACCCGGCCGACCTCGACGTGCCGTCGTACGACGAGGCGCGGGTGATGCTCGACGAGCGGCGGCTCGCCTCCCTCGGGATCGCCCGGCCGTCGTCCAAGGTCCAGGGCGAGGAGATCGGTGCGGCCGGCCCGCATGGGACTGTCTTGGGCGAGCCGGTCGTCGTCGAGGGGATCGAAGGCGAGTGGCGGGTCGATGCCGACGCGCTGGCCGCGAGCGACGATCCGTTCGTGCCGCGGACCGCACTGCTGTCGCCGTACGACCGGCTGGTCTACGACCGCGACCGAGCGCTCGAGCTGTTCGACTTCGAGTACGTCCTGGAGATGTACAAGCCGGCGGCCAAGCGGCGCTGGGGCTACTTCGCGCTCCCGATCCTCCATGGCGACCGACTGGTCGGGAAGTTCGATGCCAAGGCCGATCGCAAGGCCGGCGTGCTCCGGGTGTTCGCGGTGCACGAGGACTTCCCGTGGGAACCCGAGATCGGCGACGCCGTTGACGCCGAGATCGAGGCACTGGCGACCTGGCTCGGGGTCGAGGTCGTGCGTGGGTAGGACCGGGTCCTCGATGAATCGAGGCCGGCCCTTCAGCGGGCGGCGATCTCCTGCCACGTCGCGCCGCCGTCAGTCGACGCGTAGAGGCGGTCGTCGACGGCGATCAGGAGCGTCGGCCCGCCGTCGGTGGCGACCACGTCGACCAGCGTCGAGTCGTCCGCGTCGGTCACGTCCGGCGCGGAGGAGGGCATCAGCTCCAAGCGACCGCCGACCCAGCGATAGACACCGGACTCCCGCGGCGAATCGTTGCCCCAGAGGTCACCGAGGAACCGGATCTCCCCGTCGACCGTCCACGCCCCGGAGAACGTGGCCAGCTCGCCGTCGTACGGGGTGTCGGTGAAGCCGCCGCCATCGGCCGGCATCGTCAGGACGGCCGCCAACGGTGCGATCGCTCCGTCGCGGGCGATCGCGATCAGGTGATCCGAGCCGGCGGCGGTCGGCACGACCTGCGCGCTCCACAGGAACGCGATGGTGAAGTTCGCTGTCTTCCAGGTCGCGCCGCCGTCGTCCGACCAGTGATAGGTCACGTCCTGCTGGCCGGTGTCGCTGTCGTTCACGGTGCTGGTCGCGGTCAGTCTCCCGCCGTAGTAGTCGATCCGGAACAGCCCCTCCGGCGCATCGACGGGGTGCGCACGGGCGGTTCCTGGGTCGACAGCGACCAGGCCGTCGCTCATCGAGACGGGCACTTCTCCGTCGGCGACCGGCGCCTCTGGTCCGGCGACCGCGACCTTGGTCCACTCACCGTCCGGGCCGGCGATCCACACCTTGGACATTGCTTCGTCGCGGACGAGGAACCGATCGCCGGCGGTGAAGACCTCGCCGGGGATGGGCAGCCGCGTCAAGGAGCGGGTGGCGTAGCCGTCGGCACTGACCGCCAGTCCCGACGGCTCGCGGTCGGCCACCTGCCAGAAGACCGCGGTCACACCGTTCTCGGTGACTGCCGCGTCGCCGACGAAGGCATTCGGGTCGTCGATGATCGGCTCCTGCTGGTCGATGGCCTCCGAGATTTCCTCGGTGGTCGTCGGCGTCGGCCGCGGCGCCGGCTGCGGCGCGTTGCCGTCGTCGACCCCGATCAGCTGCGCACCGCCGATGATGGCGGCGACGGCGAGCGCGGCCGCAGCGGCGACCAGTCCGTTGCGCGTGTTGCGGCGCCGCTCGCCGCGAGCGAGAACCTCGGCGAAGTCGGGGACCTGTGCGGCGTCAGCGGCCGCGCGGGCGATGTCATGCATGGGAACCTCCCAGCAGTTCCGGGTCGCCGGACCCGAGTGCTGCGGCAAGAGCGGTCCGGCCACGGCTGAGTCGCGCCTTGACGGTGCCGATCGGCACCCCGAGGGTCAGCGCGACCTCGGCGACCGGCAGATCGGCCAAGTAGTGGAGCGCAAGCGTCTCGCGCTGGTTGTCGGGTAGGGCGCGAAGCGCGGCGACGAGGGCCATCCGGTCCTCGCTCAGGTCCGGCCGGCGGGCGGGCTCGACCGGCTGCGCCCGCCCGATCAGCCGCTCACCGACCCGGCGCCGGCGGTAGCGCGAGCGGACCTGGTTGACCGCCACCGTGCGCAACCACGCCTCGGGGTTGTCGAGCCGCTCAAAGGTACGGCGCTTGCTCACCGCCCGCGCGAAGGCCTCGGCCACGACATCCTCGGCTTCCGAGAGGTCGCCGCAGACGCCGTACAGCTGGCCGACGAGGCGCCGGTAGGACGCGTCGAAGCAGCGCTGGATCGGGTCCTCCGACTCCACGCCCATGGCACCTCCTCCACTGTGGTCTCACCCGTACGACTCGCGAGTGCGCCTGCAGGTTGCAGGCACTCCGTGGTTATGGTTCCAGCGTGCCGACCCTCGTGCTCGCATCCGCCTCCCCCGCCCGGCTGGCCACCCTCCGCAACGCCGGCCTCGACCCGACCGTGATCGTGTCGGGCGTGGACGAGTCGCAGGCCGACGGGCTGCCGCCGTTCGAGATGGCGCTGCAGCTGGCCGAGCTCAAGTGCGCCGCGGTCGCCGGCCGCGAGGAGGTACCGGACGATGCGCTGGTGCTGGGGTGCGACTCCGTCCTGGAGCTCGCCGGTGAGGCACTCGGGAAGCCGACCGACGCCGCGGACGCCGTACGCCGCTGGCAGGCGATGCGCGGCGGCTCCGGCGTGCTCTACACCGGGCACTGCCTGCGCGACACCGCCACCGGACGCGTGGCCGCCGCGACCGCGTCGACCAGCGTCTCCTTCGCCGACATCACCGACGCCGAGATCGACGCGTACGTCGCGACGGGCGAGCCGCTCCACGTCGCCGGCGCCTTCACCGTGGACGGCCTCGGTGGCGCGTTCGTGACCGGCATCGACGGCGACCACCACAACGTGGTCGGCGTCAGCCTCCCCCTGCTCCGCGACCTGGTGGCCGAGCTCGGCCACTCCTGGACCGACCTCTGGGACACGAAGTGCTAATCGACGGGCAGGCCTAGGCCGCGGGCGATGAGCATCCGCTGGACCTCGGAGGTACCTTCGCCGATCTCGAGGATCTTGGCGTCGCGGTAGAAGCGGGCGACGGCGTACTCCTCCATGAAGCCGTAGCCACCGAAGACCTGGGTGGCGATCCGGGTGGCGGTCACGGCCGACTCGGACGAGTAGAGCTTGGCGATGGAGGCGGCGTGCTTGAAGTCCTTCATTGCCTTATTGGTGGTGCCCGCCTGACCTTGCATCTTGTCCTTCATCGCGGCCGCCTTGTAGGTGAGCAGCCGGGACGCGTGGAGCATCACCTCCAGGTCGGCGATCTGGAACGCGACGCCCTGCTTGCGCCCGATCGGCCCGCCGAAGGTCTGCCGTTCGCCGGCGTACTCGACGCAGAGGTCGACGCAGGCCTGGATCAGCCCGACGGCAAGCGCCGCGATGGCGACCCGGCCGTCGTCGAGGATGGCGAGGAACTGCGCGAAACCGCGGCCGCGCTCGCCCAGCAGGTGGTCGGCGGGCACCCGGCAGTCCTCGAAGGACAGCGGGTGGGTGTCGGAGATGTGCCAGCCGAGCTTGTCGTACGCGGGCTCCGCGGTGAACCCAGGCGTGCCGGCAGGTACGACGATCGCTGAGATCTCGGGCGAGCCGTCCTCCCGGACACCGGTGCGGGCGGTGACCGTCACCAGCGACGTGATGGAAGACCCGGAGTTGGTGATGAACTGCTTGCTGCCGTCGACGACCCACTCGCCAGACGAGGCGTCGACCTCGGCCTTGGTGCGGGTCGCTCCGGCGTCGGACCCGGCGCCGGGCTCGGTCAGGCCGAACGCCGCCAGCCGCTGTCCCGACACCAGGTCCGGCAGCCATTCCTGCTTCTGCTCGTCGGTGCCGAAGCTGAGGATCGGGTTGATGCCGAGCCCGACGCCGGCCTCGAGCGTGATGCCCATGGACTGGTCGACGCGGCCGAGCTCCTCGATCGCCAGGCACAGCGAGGTGAACGGGCCGTCCTCCGGCGCGAGGCCGGCGCCGCCGTACTCCTCCGGCGCGACCAGGCCGAACAGGCCGAGGTCGCCCATCTGCTGCACGACGTCGGTCGGGAAGTGGTGGTCCTTGTCCCACTTCGCGACGTGCGGCGCGATCGCGGTCGCCGCGAACTCGCGGACGGTACGGCGGAACTCCTCGTGCTCACGGGACAGCTCGAACGACGTCATAAGCGGCATCGTAACCCGGCAGGTTAACGATTGTTAACCTCGCGCGTCAGCGCACGACCTTCCAGTTGAAGAGCGGCGTCCCGACCGCTCCCATGACCCGCAGCCAGGCCGGCATCAGCCACTCGACCCCGCGAGCCGTGGTGACGTCGCCGAGGTCGACGATGTCGGTGTGGCCGAGCTCGCGGAGCAGTTCGGCCACCGCTTGTTTCGCAAGCGGATCGTCGCCGGAGAGGAAGACCGTGCCCGGGTCCGACAGCTGCTCCGGGTGCACCATGACTGCGGCCGTCATGGTGTTGAGCGACTTCACCACCATCGCCGCCGGGAAGGCACGCTGGATCTGCTCGGCCATCGAGTCGTCCTGAGCAAAGGTGATCAGCGGCGGGAAGCCCGCCGAGAAGTCCAGGCCGTTGGAGACGTCGACCACGATCTTGCCGCCGAGGTCGCCGGCCCGGCCGAGGACGTCGAGCGTCACGTCTCCGCTCGTCGCATTGATCACGACGGGGGCGCCGACAGTCGCTTCGGTGAAGGTGGCGAGGCCCACCGCCGGGTGATCGGCCGCCCAGGCTGCGTACTCCTCCTTGGCGCCGGTGGCACCCGGTTCGCGGGTGCCGACGGTGACGTCGTGGCCGAGCTCGGCGAACCGGCCGGCGAGCGCTCGGCCTACCGCGCCGGTGCCGAGGACTGCGATCTTCATGCGCACCTGTCTAGTGGTGCGTCGCCGACGGCACAACCGGCAGCGCCACCTCCGGCCGCTCTCATATCTGAACGCCCCGTGCTGGCACGGCGGCGGGTCGCCCTAGAATGCCGCACGTTCCCATACGAGGAGGCTTTCGAGTGCCCGAGACGACGCAGACCTTGAGGCCGTTGCAGAAGGTCCTGATCGCCAACCGTGGTGAGATCGCGGTCCGCGTGATCCGTGCCTGCAAGGACGCCGGGATCGGCAGCGTCGCGGTTTACGCCGACCCCGACCGGGACGCGGTGTTCGTCCGGATGGCCGACGAGGCGTACGCCCTGGGCGGCGCCACGCCCGCGGACTCCTACCTCGACATCGACAAGATCCTCAAGGCCGCCGAGCAGTCAGGTGCCGACTCCGTCCACCCGGGTTACGGCTTCCTGGCTGAGAACGCGCAATTCGCGCAGGCCGTGATCGACGCCGGCCTGATCTGGATCGGCCCCTCCCCCGACGCGATCGAAGGTCTCGGCGACAAGGCCAAGGCCAAGCAGATCGCCCTCGCGGCCGGTGCGCCGCTCGCCCCGGGCCTCAAGGATGCGGTCAAGGATGCCGACGAGATCGTCGGCTTCGCCAAGGAGCACGGCCTCCCGGTCGCGATCAAGGCGGTCTTCGGTGGCGGCGGCCGTGGCCTGAAGGTCGCGCGCACGCTCGAGGAGATCCCCGAGCTGTACGAGTCCGCGGTTCGCGAGGCGGTCAGCGCGTTCGGCCGCGGCGAGTGCCTGGTCGAGAAGTTCCTCGACAAGCCGCGCCACGTCGAGACCCAGTGTCTCGCCGACCAGCACGGCAACGTGGTGGTCGTCTCCACCCGCGACTGCTCGCTGCAGCGCCGCCACCAGAAGCTGGTCGAGGAGGCCCCCGCGCCGTTCCTCACCGACGACCAGGTCCAGCGCCTCTACGACTCCTCCAAGGCGATCCTCAAGGAGGCCGGCTACGTCGGCGCCGGCACCTGCGAGTTCCTCGTCGCCGCCGACGGCACCATCTCCTTCCTCGAGGTCAACACCCGGCTCCAGGTCGAGCACTGCGTGTCCGAGGAGGTCACCGGCATCGACCTGGTCCGCGAGATGTTCCGCATCGCGGCCGGCGAGGAGCTCGGCTACGACGACCCGGAGATCCGCGGCCACTCGATCGAGTACCGGATCAACGCCGAGGACGGCGGCAACAACTTCATGCCCGCGCCGGGCACCCTGACCGCGTGGAACCCGCCCTCCGGGCCCGGCGTCCGGCTCGACGGCGGCTACGAGAAGGGCGAGACCGTCCCCGGCTCGTTCGACTCCCTCGTCGCCAAGCTGATCATCACCGGCAAGGACCGCACCCAGGCGATCGAGCGGTCGCGGCGCGCGCTGTCGGAGTTCGAGGTCGACGGCATGCCGACCGCGATCACCTTCCACGAGGTCATCACCCGCGATCCGGCCTGGGTCGGTGCGTCCAACCCGACCGGCGAAGGCTCGTTCGAGGTCTATACGACCTGGATCGAGACCGACTTCGACAACCAGATCACGCCGTACGACGGCGCCGCAGGCGAAGCGCCCGAGCCCGACGAGCGGCAGAAGGTCGTGGTCGAAGTCGGCGGCAAGCGGCTCGAGGTCGTGATCCCGGGCGGCCTGGCGGTCGGCGGCGCGGCCGGTGCGGGGTCAAGGGGGAAGCCGAAGCGGACGGCGGGCAAGAAGTCCGGCGCCGCCGCGAGCGGCGACGCCGTGGCCAGCCCGATGCAGGGCACCATCGTGAAGATCGCGGTCGAGGAGGGTCAGGAGGTCGCCGAGGGCGACGTCGTGGTCGTCATCGAGGCGATGAAGATGGAACAGCCGCTCAAGGCCCACAAAGCAGGCACCGTGACCGGGCTGACGGCCGAGGTCGGCGCGACCGTCGGCAACGGCGAGGTCGTCTGCGAGCTCAAGGACTGAACTCCCCGAGCCCCGCACCAGGCGCGGCAGGAACCCGAGCCCGCCCTCGAGCGACTCTTGAAGAGCCGCCGACTGCTGCTCGCGGGCCTGCCGGAGCAGGTCGCCGAGCTTCGGGAGCTCCTCGGCCCACAACCGGGTCCTTGCTGGTCAGGCACCGTCCTCTACGGTCGATGGCGTGACCGACCTGCGCGAACCGGCCTACCGGGTCGACCCCCGTGCCCGGGCGATGTGGGCGGTGGAGTGCGGGGTCAGCGCCGCCGTGCTCGTCCTTGCCGCCGTCGTCGGCGCCGCGGTCTGGACGGAGTTCGCCGCACGCTGGTGGTGCGTCGCCGTCATCACGGCGGGCGCCGTCGCGTACGTCCTCACCGTGCCGCGGTGGCGCTACCTGGTGCACCGCTGGGAGATCACCGAAACGGCCGTCTACACGCAACGGGGCTGGTGGGCGCGGGAGCGCCGGATCGCGCCGATGTCCCGCGTACAGACGGTCGACTACGCACAGGGCCCGCTGGCCCGGCTGTTCGGGCTGGCGACCCTGACCGTGACGACCGCGTCGGCGGCGGGCGCGCTGCGGATCGACGGGCTCGACCGCGCGCAGGCGCTCGCCCTGGTCGACCAGCTCACCCTACGGGCGGAGGAAGCCGGCGGGGACGCCACATGACCGGCTGGCAACGGCTCGATGCCCGGATGCTGCTGGTCCACCCCGTGACCGAGCTGCGCCGGTTCGTGGTCCCCCTGCTCGGGGTGTTCCTGTTCGGCGCCACGCAAGGAGGCGGCGGTGCCGTCGCGGGCATCGCCGCGATCGGGATCCCGATCGCCATCGGTGTCGTGCGCTACCTGACGACGAGCTACCGGATCGCGGACGGCCGGATCGAGCTGCAGCGCGGCCTCTTCAACCGGCAGCGGCTGTCGACGCCGCTCGACCGGGTCCGCACGGTCGACCTGACCGCGTCCGTCGTGCACCGGGTGCTCCGGCTGAGCACCGTCGGCGTCGGCACGGGCACGGTCGGCACCGACGACCGACTCGAGCTGGACGCCCTGACGACGAAGGACGCCAACGCCCTGCGCGACCGGCTGCTCGCCGGCGCCGTCGCACGCGCCGAGGTCGCCGAGGAGAGCGCCGGCGACGTCGTACCAGTGCCGGCGGAGCCGCTGGCCGCCTTCACGCCGCGCTGGCTCTGGTACGCGCCGTTCAGCGGCACCGGACTCGTGGTCCTCGGCGCCATCGCGGGCACCCTCGGCCAGTTCGCCGGCGAGTACGAGGTCGACCTCCGGATCGACGACACCATCCCTGCCCCGTCCGGCCTGCTGATCGCCGCTGTGGTCGTCGTCCTGCTGCTGGCCGCACTCGCGATCACGGTGCTCGGCTACCTGGTCGCCAACGGCGGGCTGACGCTCACGCGGCAGCCGGGTTCCTGGCACCTGCGGCGCGGCCTGCTCACCACGCGGGAGACCAGCATCGACGTCGAACGGGTCGCCGGCGTCGCGGTCGGCGAGTCCGCCGGCCTCCGCCTCGCTCGCGGAGCGCGGCTCTCCGCGATCGTCACCGGGCTCGATCGCTCGGACCGCGGCTCGGAGGTGCTGGTGCCGCCCGCCCCGGCCGCGGTCGCGCGCACTGCGGCGACGGCCGTGCTGGGCACGGCCGAGCCGCTCGACAGTGTGTTGGTGGGCCACGGCCCGGGCGCGATCCGCCGCCGGTACGTGCGCGCGCTCCTGCCGGCGGGCGCCCTCGTTGCCGCCGTGCTGCTGCTGGTGCTGGCCGGCCTCAGCCCCTGGCTGCTGCTCGCCACACCGATCGCCGTCGCGGCCGCGCTCGCACTCGCCGCCGATCGCGCGCGCACCCTCGGTCACGCACTTTCGGGCGAGCACCTGGTGGCGCGGTCCGGCTCGCTGCTGCGGCGTCGCGACATTCTGGAGTGTGAGCACGTCATCGGCTGGAACTTCCGCGACTCCTGGTTCCAGCGGCGCGTGGGACTGACCACGATGGACGCCACGACCGCCGGCGGACGCGGGCGGGTGACGGTCCTCGACCTCCCCGTCGGCGACGCCACCGCGCTCGCGGACGCCGCCCTGCCCGGGCTGGTTGCTCAGTTCCGCTGACGGCCCCGGACCGGCGGCTAACCTGCAGGCCATGGCCGACTACTCCCCCGAGCCCGACGGACGACCCGATCCGGGCGAGGTCTGCTGGGCCTGGGTGCCCTACGAGGACGACCCGAGTCTCGGCAAGGACCGGCCGGTGCTCGTCATTTCGGCCCGCGCCGGCGACGACGGTGACGACGGTGACAGACGGTGAACAGGTCGTGGAGTGCTTGGTGATGACCAGCAAGGACCACGACCGCGACGAAGCCCAGGAGGCAGCGGCCGGTCGGCACTGGATGGATGTCGGGGCCGGTGGCTGGGACCACGAGCAACGGCCGAGCGAGGTCCGCCTCGACCGGCTGGTCGTGCTGCACGAGTCCGACGTACGCCGCGAGGGCGCCGCCCTCGATCCCGGGATCTACGCCGAGGTCCTGGCCGCCCGCGCCGCACTGGGCTGAGCCGACACCAGGACCGGGCGGACCCCGGGTGGCACGACGAGTGGCTCGCAGTCGCCCCACTCGGTCCCGGAGCAGCTGTTGGTCCCGCCGATCACGGCCGCAACGTCCTTGCGACCGTCGCCGCCGTTGACGATGTCGTCGCCGTTGCCGGCGGAAACCACGTCGTTGCCGCCGTACGTCGAGGCGCTCAGGTTGCCGCCGAGCGCGATCACGCTGTCGCTCGCGTCGGTGCCGACGTAGGTCCAGGAGTGGTCGCCCTTGAGCCAGACCAGCTCCCAACCGGCGAAGGCACCGGGTTCGTGCTCGGGCTCCGGGCCGAGGATGAGGATCTGCTCGGCCTGGTCGAGCAGCACCGGCCCGGAGCCGCCGACGGTCAGCGTCAGCAGGTCGAGCCCCTCGTCGCCGAGCAGGGTGACCGGGTCACCGGCAGCAGTGGTGAGGTCGACGGTCTCGTCGCCGGCGCCGCCGACGACACGATCGGCCCCTGCCGCGCTGGTCACCCAGTCGTTGCCCTTGCCGCCGAGCGCGACGTCGTCACCGGCGCCGGTCATGATCCGGTCGCTGCCGGGACCGCCGCACACCACGTCGTCGCCTCCGTACGAGCGGATGACGTCGTTGCCGCCCTTCGCGACGATGACGTCGGGCCCCGAGGTGCCTTCGATGGTGTCGGCGCGATTGGTGCCGACGATGGTCGCCGGCAGACCCTCGCAGTTGGCGCCGGCTGCGGAGAGCCCGGCGCCGGGATCGTCACGATCACCGGAGACGCCGAAGAGCACTGACAGCACCGCCAGGCCCAGCAGCGCCACCAGTGCGGCGAGCATCGCGCGCACCCGCATCCGGCCTCCTCGGCCATCGAGACTACGGCGGCCGCTCCTGGTACGCGTTGTCCCACGCCGGAGTGCCCGCGAGCGCGCAATAGGGTGGCGGCCATGTTCTCGAAGGTGCTGGTGGCCAACCGCGGCGAGATCGCGATCCGGGCGTTTCGTGCCGCCTACGAGATGGGGGCCCGCACGGTCGCGGTCTTCCCCTACGAGGACCGGTGGTCCGAGCACCGGCTGCGCGCGGACGAGGCCCACGAGATCGGCGAGCGCGGCCACCCGGTCCGCAACTACCTCGACCCGGACGCGATCGTCGAGGTCGCGGTCCGCGCCGGCGCGGATGCCGTCTACCCCGGCTACGGCTTCCTGTCGGAGAACCCGGCGCTGGCCGAGGCGTGCGTCAACGCCGGGATCACGTTCGTCGGCCCGCCGTCGACCGTGTTGGAGCTGACCGGCAACAAGGCCCGGGCCATCGCGGCGGCGAAGGAGGCGGGCGTGCCGACCCTGGCGGGCGTGGAGCCGTCGACCGAGGTCGATGCCCTGGTCGAAGCGGCCGAAGCGCTGCCGTTCCCGGTCTTCGTCAAGGCGGTCGCCGGTGGCGGCGGCCGCGGCATGCGGCGCGTCGACGACAAGGCCAAGCTGCGGGAAGCGGTCGAGGCCTGCATGCGCGAGGGCGAGGCCGCGTTCGGCGACCCGACGGTCTTCATCGAGCAGGCCGTCGTCGACCCACGGCACATCGAGGTCCAGATCCTTGCTGACGGCACCGGTGGGGACGACGGGACCATCCACCTCTTCGAGCGTGACTGCTCGGTCCAGCGCCGCCACCAGAAGGTCATCGAGATCGCACCAGCCCCGCACCTGGACCCGGAGCTACGGGACCGGATGTGTGCCGACGCCGTCCGGTTCGCCCGCTCGATCGGCTACCGCAACGCCGGCACCGTCGAGTTCCTGCTCGACCCGTCCGCGATTGTCGGGGCGCAGTCGGGGGGCGGAGCCCCCCGACCGTATGTGTTCATCGAGATGAACCCGCGGATCCAGGTGGAGCACACGGTCACCGAGGAGATCACCGACGTCGACCTGGTCCAGTCGCAGCTGCGCATCGCCGCGGGCGAGACGCTCGCCGACCTCGGCCTCACCCAGGACTCGGTCCGGATCCGCGGCGCCGCGCTGCAGTGCCGGATCACCACCGAGGACCCTGCCAACGACTTCCGCCCCGACACGGGCAAGATCACGACGTACCGTTCCCCCGGCGGCCCGGGCGTTCGCCTCGACGGCGGTACGACGTACAACGGTGCCGAGGTCAGCCCCCACTTCGACTCGATGCTCGCCAAGCTCACCTGCCGCGGCCGCACCTTCGACGAGGCGGTCCAGAAGGCGCGGCGTGCCGTCGCGGAGTTCCGCATCCGCGGTGTCCGCACCAACCTGGGGTTCCTCCAGGCGGTTCTGACCGACCCGGACTTCGCGCGCGGCGGCGTGACCACGTCCTTCATCGAGAGCCACCCGCAGCTGCTGGTCGCGCGCAAGTCCGTGGACCAAGGTGGGCAGCTGCTGCGCTACCTGGCCGAGACCACGGTCAACAAGCCGTACGGCGAGCCACCGGTCACCCTCGAGCCGGTCACCAAGCTGCCACCCCTGTCAGCGCTGTCGCTGGAGGTACCCGCGCCCGACGGCACCCGCCAGCTGCTGCTCAGGCTCGGTCCCGAGGAGTTCGCGCGCCGGCTGCGGGAGCAGAACCAGGTCGCGGTCACCGACACGACCTTCCGCGACGCCCACCAGAGCCTGCTCGCCACCCGGGTGCGCACCGTCGACCTGCTCGGCGCTGCCGGCCACGTCGCCCGGATGACGCCGCAGCTGTGGTCCGTGGAGTGCTGGGGCGGAGCGACGTACGACGTCGCCCTCCGCTTCCTGTCCGAGGATCCCTGGGAGCGGCTCGCCGCGTTGCGCCAGGCGATGCCGAACGTCTGCCTGCAGATGCTGCTGCGCGGACGCAACACGGTCGGCTACACGCCGTACCCGACCGAGGTGACGACCGCCTTCGTCGACGAGGCGGTCGCGACCGGGATCGACGTGTTCCGGATCTTCGACGCCCTCAACGACGTCGAGCAGATGCGCCCGGCGATCGAGGCGGTCGGGTCGACCGGAACCGCGGTCGCCGAGGTGGCGCTGTGCTACACCGGCGACCTCTCCGACCCGGGCGAGCAGCTCTACACCCTCGACTACTACCTCCGGCTGGCCGAGCAGATCGTCGAGGCGGGCGCCCACGTGCTGGCGATCAAGGACATGGCGGGCCTGCTGCGCGCACCCGCGGCCCGGCGACTGGTCACCGCGCTGCGGGAGCGGTTCGACCTGCCCGTGCACCTGCACACCCACGACACCCCCGGCGGCCAGCTGGCCACCCTCCTCGCTGCGATCGATGCCGGCGTCGACGCGGTCGACGCGGCCGCGGCCTCGATGTCCGGTACAACGTCGCAGCCCTCGCTCACCGCCCTCGTCGCGGCGACCGACCACTCGGACCGCCAGACCGGCCTCGACCTCGGGGCGGTCAGCGCGCTGGAGCCCTACTGGGAGGCGGTACGCCGGGTCTACGCGCCGTTCGAGTCGGGTCTCGCCTCCCCCACCGGCCGGGTCTACCGCCACGAGATCCCCGGCGGCCAGCTCTCCAACCTGCGCCAGCAGGCCATCGCCCTCGGTCTCGGCGAGCGCTTCGAGCAGGTCGAGGACATGTACGCCGCCGCCAACGACATCCTCGGCAACATCCCCAAGGTCACCCCGTCGTCGAAGGTGATCGGAGACCTCGCGCTCGCGCTCGTCGGGCTCGGCGCCGACCCGGCCGCGTTCGCCGAGAACCCCGGCGACTACGACATCCCCGCATCGGTCATCGGCTTCCTGCACGGCGAGCTCGGCGACCCGCCCGGCGGCTGGCCCGAGCCGTTCCGCACCAAGGCGCTCCAGGGCCGGGCCTGGACCCCGCCCGCCGAGGACCTGTCCGACGACGACCGGCGCGGACTCGCTGCGTCATCAGCCGTCCGCCGGCACACCCTCAACCGGCTGCTCTTCCCCGGGCCGACCAAGGAGTTCGAGGCCGCGCACGCGACGTATGGCGACGTCTCGATCCTCCCGACGCTGGAGTACCTCTACGGCCTCCGGGTCGGCGAGGAGCACACCATCGACCTCGAAGAGGGCAGGCGGCTGCTGCTCGCCCTGGAGGCGATCGGCGAGCCCGACGAGCGGGGCTACCGGACGGTGATGTGCCGGCTGAACGGCCAGCTGCGGCCGATCCCCGTCCGTGACCTGAGCATCACTGCCGACGCCGCGGGCGCCGAGAAGGCCGACCCGGGCAACCCCGACCACGTCGCTGCGCCCTACCAGGGCGCCGTCACGATCGCGGTCGCCGAGGGTGACCAGGTCGAGGCCGGCGCCACCCTCGCCACCATCGAGGCGATGAAGATGGAGGCCTCGATCACCGCGCCGCGGGCCGGGAAGGTCGCCCGGCTCGGGTTCACCGGCACGCGGCCGGTCGAGGGCGGCGACCTCGTACTAGAGCTCTCGGTGGTCGAGTAGCCCGAGCGCTCCGGCGAGTGCGTGCATCGGGCGCTACGCCTCGCAGCCGGCCTTGACCTCGGTGGCGCACACGTCCCCACCCGGTCCACCCTCGGCGATGTCGAAGCCCCGGTCGCCGATGAGGAGGTCGTTGCCGCCGTGTCCGCGGAGCCGGTCGTCGCCTCTCCCTCCCCTGAGGAAGTCGCCCTTCCGGGTGCCGTCCAGGGTATCGGCCTTCTTGGTACCAGCCATCCCCACCATGCTCACCATGGTCACGGACCGGTCGCCCCAGGTGGCCTTTCCTGTCGCCAGGTTGGCGGTGACGCCGCGCCGTACCTTCTCAAACGAGATCACGTCGCCGCCCCGTCCTCCGTTTGCGACGCCGCCTCCCTTGGTCAGCACCTGGAAGAGGTCTTTGCCGGCGCCGCCGTTCGATACGCCGCCGCGCATCAAGAAGCGATCGTTGCCGGCCTGCCCGAAAGCGCGGCCGGTGCGGTTGACGACGAACACGTCGTTGCCGGCGCCACCGTGGGCTTTGCCGGCTGACAACCGGATGACGTCGTTGTTGCCGAAGCCGAAGATCCGGTCGTCACCGCCCCCACCGGCCAGGTCGTCGAACCCGCTGCTGCCGTTGATGAGGTCGCCTTGGCGGCTGCCCTCGAACTTCTCGAACTGACCGAGGTCGTCGTGGCCGGCACCATCCGCGACGCCGGCGCCCCACTCCACGGTGACGGCGGTGGCCGACTCCCGGTAGCTGACGGCGTCCTTGCCAGGACCGCCGGTCGCCTGGTCGTTCCCGGAATTCTCGAGCACCAGGTCGCTTCCTCCCGCGCCGCGGATCAGGTCGTCGTCGTCACCGCCGCGGAGGATGTCGGCGCCCTTCGCCCCACGCAACTGGTCGTCGCCAGCGTCGCCCCACAGCCGATCGTTGCCCGCGTTGCCGTCGAGAGCGTCAGCGCCGGCGCCGCCGAAGATGACATCGTTGCCCGCACCTCCGCAGACGACGTCGTCGCCCTGGCGTCCGCGGAACGTGTCGTTGCCGGGACCGAGGACGACGACGTCGGCGAGCAGGGTGCCGCGGAGGTCGTCATCATCGGATGTGCCCATGATGGTGGCGGTCCGGCCCTGGCAGGTCCCCTGCGCCAGCGCGGGCGCGGGTGTCACCATCGGGACCAAGACGACGACGGGTGCGGACAGGACAAGGGCGAGGGTGCGACGCATGCCTCCCCAACGACGAGAGCGCGTTTCAGTGCCGATCAATTTTCAGGCCTCCCACCCTGTGAGACGGATCAGCGCTGACGCCACCAGGTGGACCGCAGCGCGAACGTGATCCGGAATTTCTCTCCCGTGCGCGTGACGCTACCGCTGCTGCCGACGACGCGAAGCCGGGTCACGCGACCGTTCCAGGCGCCATTGCCGTCGCGCTTCAGGACGCGCAGCCGTTGGAAGTCGCCGATGACCGGATAGGCGGCCTCGATCCTTGTTGCCGGGAGCGTGTAGTCCCAGCCGATGACCGGGTCCCAGGCGTCCTGCTTCGCCACGACGTAAGGCAACGAGCCGGCGACGGTCCAGCCGCCGTTGCTGGAGGAGAACTCGGTGAACGCCGAGGCGCCGCCGCTCAGCAGGACCTGGTGCGCGGTCGCCCGGATCGCGGCGTCGCTCTCGGACTCGCTGTCCCCCACGCCGCCGTACACCTGGCATGACGTGGAGGAGCAGATGTCGTAGTAGGCCTTCGGGTGGTCGCGCGCGTAGTCGGCGTAGGTCCGCGCCGCGACGGCCTGGGCGCGCACGGCATCCGGGTCCCACAGGGCCGGCACCTCCCGCGGTACGACGCCGCGCAGGTAGTCCTCGAGCGACACGACGTTGACGGTGTCGCGGTCGCCCTCGGGCGAGGTGACCGAGCGCAGGCTGCCCTGGTAGCGGCCGGTGCCGGCCGGGGTGACCAGCGCGAGCGGGCGTGAGCCGCGAAACTCGGCCTGGCCGGAGACGACCCTGTGGGAGTGCCAGCGGTTGGTGAAGTACGACACCCGGGTGGCGGCGTTTCCTCGGGCGGCGGCCAGCCTCCACCTCGTCGCCCTCGGCACCGCGTTGCCGAGCTGCCACGTCGTACCGTTCGACACCTGCCGCACCGTCAGGCTCGCCGCCTGCCGTACGACGACGTCGTCACCGGTGTCGGAAGAGATCAACACCCGGATGGTGCCGCGCGCCGCACCTATCTCGAGGCCCGGGTAGTAGAAGGCAAGGATCTGACGGTAGGTCCGGCCGTGGTCGGACGCCGCGCTCTGGGCGCCGTACTGCGACATGCCCCTGCCATGGCCGAAACCGCGGCCCTCGAGCAACACGGACGCGGGCCCGGCCGCCGCTTCCGCAGGTCGGGAGACCGCCGGTGCGACCGGCAGGACCGCCGCGGCGACGACGAGGAATCCGGTCACAGCCAGACGGAGCCGGGTCGCGTGCATCGCTCGACCGTAACAACCGAATTCAACGATCCCGCCCAGCCACCCTAGGATTTGTCGCTATGACCGAGATCCAGCAGGCACCCGACCCGACCAGCACCGATTCCGGTGCGGTCGTGGTACCGGAACGGCCTGCTCTCGAGGGCCTCGAGGAGAAGTGGGCAGCGCGGTGGAAGGCGGACTCGACGTACGCGTTCGACCGCACCCAGCCGCGGGAGAACGTCTACTCCATCGACACCCCGCCACCGACCGTCAGCGGCAAGCTCCACGTCGGGCACGTGTTCTCCTACACGCACACCGACCTGATCGCCCGCTACCAGCGGATGACCGGCAAGTCCGTCTTCTACCCGATGGGCTGGGACGACAACGGCCTGCCCACGGAGCGTCGCGTCCAGAACTACTACGGCGTCCGCTGCGACCCGTCGCTGCCCTACGACCCTGAATTCACGCCGCCGGAGAAGCCGGACCCCAAGCGGCAGATCCCGGTCAGCCGGCCGAACTTCATCGCACTCTGCGAGGAGCTCGTCGAGATGGACGAGCAGGTCTTCGAGCAGATCTGGCGGACGCTGGGTCTGTCGGTGGACTGGAACGAGCACTACACCACCATCGGATCCAAGTCACAGAAGGTCAGCCAGACCGCGTTTCTCCGCAATCTGGCACGGGGCGAGGCCTACCTGCAGGAGGCGCCGACGCTGTGGGACGTCACGTTCCAGACGGCGGTCGCCCAGGCCGAGCTCGAGGCCCGCGACTACGCGGGCCACTACCACCGGGTCGCGTTCCACAAGCCCGACGGTTCACCCGTTCACATCGAGACCACCCGTCCGGAGCTGATCCCGTCGGTGGTCGCGCTGATCGCCCACCCCGATGACGAGCGCTACCAGCCGCTGTTCGGCACCACCGTCAGCTCTCCCGTCTTCGGCGTCGAGATCCCCGTGCTGGCCAACACCGCTGCCGAGATGGACAAGGGCGCGGGCATCGCGATGTGCTGCACCTTCGGTGACCTCACCGACGTCCAGTGGTGGCGGGAGTTCCAGCTCCCGGTCCGTACCGTGATCGGCCGCGACGGCCGGCTGCACCGGGAGACCCCGGAGTGGCTGGCGAGCGAGCAGGCCTCGACGGCGTACGCCGACCTCGCCGGCAAGACCGTCTTCTCCGCCCGTGAGGCGATGGTGGCCAAGCTGCGCGAGACCGGCGACCTCGACGGCGAGCCGACCCCGACCCAGCGGATGGCGAACTTCTACGAGAGGGGTGACAAGCCGCTCGAGATCGTCTCGACCCGCCAGTGGTACATCCGCAACGGCGGCCGGGACACCGCGATCCGGGAGCAGATGATCGCCCGCGGCGCCGAGATCGACTGGCTGCCCCAGCACATGCGGCACCGGTACGACAACTGGGTAGGCGGACTCAACGGCGACTGGCTGATCTCGCGGCAGCGGTTCTTCGGCATCCCGTTCCCCGTGTGGTACCCGCTCGACAGCGAGGGCGAGCCCGATCACACCCGAATGCTGCTGCCGACCGAGGCCGAGCTGCCCGTCGACCCGTCGACGCAGGTGCCGACCGGGTACACCGAGGACCAGCGCGGCAAGCCCGGCGGTTTCGTGGGCGACCCCGACGTGATGGACACCTGGGCGACGTCCTCGCTCACGCCCCACATCGCCGGCGGCTGGCTCGACGACGAGGAGCTGTGGCAGCGGGTCTTCCCGATGGACCTGTGCACCCACGCGCACGACATCATCCGCACCTGGTTGTTCTCCCGTGTCGTGCGGGCGCACTTCGAGAACGACGCCGTGCCCTGGCGCCACGCGATGATCTCCGGCTTCATCCTCGACCCCGACCGCAAGAAGTTCAGCAAGTCCAAGGGCAACGCGGTCGTCCCTGACGAGATCCTCAAGAAGTTCGGTACTGACGCCGTGCGTTGGCGGGCTGCGTTGGCCCGTCCCGGCCTGGACTCGCCGTTCGACGAGACCCAGATGAAGGTCGGCCGCCGGCTGGCGATGAAGGTGCTCAACGCGTCGAACTTCGTGCTCGGCAGCGTCGGCGCGACCCACTTCAGCCCGTCCCTCGTCGGCGAGCAGGTGGACGCCGCGCTGCTCGGGCGGCTCGGTGGTGTCGTCCGGAAGGCGACCGAGGCGTTCGACGCCTACGACTACACGACCGCGCTCGAGGTCACCGAGAAGTTCTTCTGGGAGTTCTGTGACGACTACTTGGAGCTGGTGAAGGAGCGGGCGTACGCCGGCAACGGCCACGCCTCCGAGTCGGCCAAGGCCACGCTGGCCTTCGCGCTGCACGTCCAGCTCCGGCTGCTCGCGCCGTTCCTGCCCTACGTGACCGAGGAGGTCTGGTCGTGGTGGCAGGACGGCTCGGTCCACCTGTCGTCGTGGCCGACGGTCAACGAGCTCGGCTCCGCCGGTGCCGCCGACGGCTCGGCCGTCGACGCGATCGCCGCTGCGCTCGGGGGCATCCGCGGTGCGAAGTCGCAGGCCAAGGTCTCGATGCGCACCGAGCTCGACCGGGTTGAGATCACCGGGCCCGAGCGGCTGGTGCGGCAGGCCGAGACCGCGACGGCCGACCTCCGGTCCGCGGGCAAGATCACCGGCGAGCTGGTTTTCACGATCGATGAGGCCGCGACCGCGCTGTCGGTCGCGGCGCAGATCTCACCCGGCCAGGACTGACCGAGGAACGAAGACAGGCCCGCCTGCCGGGGCGACGCTCATCGAGACCTGAGCAGGCAGCGGAGTAGCGAGCGCTGCAGGAATCCCCGGTCGACCGGGGATTCCTGCGCTTGTCGGCCATTGCAACACCCATCAAGCGCCAGTTCTGCCTGACCGGTGTGACTTGTGTGACTTGTGTGACGTTTGGGGCGTATGACGGATCCGGTCGTGCCGGTGCTGTCGAATCGAGCCGGTCTCGTTCGTGGCGAGGGTGTACGGCGGTCAACGGGCCGCTCGAGCACCCACCGAAAGGCACTGAGATGAGCACCTTCACCACCACCGCCCGGCCAGCCACCAGCACCGTTGCGACGCCGTCCTTCTCCCGCGTCCCCGTCTGGCTCTTCGCCGCCGGAGCCCTGGTCGCCGGCGCCGTCGTGACCGAGGCCTACGCCTGGGTCGCGCGCGCGGCCGGCATCGAGTTCCTGATCGCCGACGGCAGCTCGCCTCGTGCGGACATCCCGTTCGGCGGGTTCATCGGCGCCGTCGTTGTGCTCGGCGTGGTCGGAGTCGTGCTGGCAACCGTCTTCACTCGCTGGGCTCAGCACCCGCGCCGGGCCTGGAATCGTTCCGCGTGGACGATGGTCGCCGCGTCGCTCTTCCCGATCGCGCCCGTCGCCGACGCTGCCGCATCGACCGAGGTGGCGCTCGGCGTAGGACACCTGGTCGCCGCCGCGGTCATCGTCCCGTTGATCGCCGCCCGGTTAGCGGTCGTGAACCCGCGACGCAGCTGATCGCCGACCGGCGTCAGCCCCGGCGGCGGCGGATCTCCGCGTTGATCGCGGGCACCACCTCGTGCAGGTCGCCGATCACGGCGTAGTGCGCCTTCGCGACCATCGGCGCCTCGGCGTCCGTGTTGATGGCCAGGATGGCCTTGGCGCTCGAACACCCGGCCCAGTGCTGGATCGCGCCGGAGATGCCGCACGCGACGTAGAGCTCGGGCGAGATCCGGCTGCCGGTCTGGCCGATCTGCTCGTGGTGCGGCCGCCAGCCGAGGCTGGTCACGACGCGGGACACGCCGAGCTCGGCGTCGAGCAGCGCGGTGAGCTCGAGCAGGTCGTCAAACCGTTCGGCGCCCCCCGCGCCGCGACCGGCGCCGACGACAACGCGGGCCGACTTCAGGCCACCGGTCAGGTCGGCCGCGGGTGGTTCGGACGACCACACCCGGGCGACCAGGTCGGCCGCGGGCACCTCCACGCTGGTGGCGACCAGCCGACCGGCGCCTGGCGTCTCCGCAAGCTGCGCCTCGACCGCGTGGCCGGCCACCGCGAACACGGCCGGCCGCTCGGAGAGCACCATCTCCTCCAGCACCGCGCCGCCCAGGACCTGCCGGGTCACCTTGAACGGCGAGAGGCCGTCGAACGCCACGACGTTGGCCGCCATCGCGACGTCCGCCCGCGCCGCCACATGCGCCAGCACCTCCAGTCCGCGGGGGGTGCCGGCGGCGGTCACCACGACCGATCCGGCCGTCTCCCGCACCGACAGAACCGCGCTCGCCCAGCAGGCTCCGCCGTACGCCGCGAACGCGTCGCCGGTGACGCAGTGCACGTCTCGGACGCCGTACGACGCCAGCTGCTCGGCGAGCTGCTCCGGCTGGCCGACAAGCTCACCGATGACGACCGCGTCGATCGGCACACCGCCGCCCGCCGCTGACAGCCCGCGCGCGAAGGTGATCGTCTCGCGGGACACCTCGACCGCGCCGGACGCGTCGGTCTCCACCAGCACCAGGATCATCGGGTCACCACCCCGAGGTGCTCGAAGAGGTCGACCACAGCGGGTGCGGCCTCGGCGCCCTTCCCGAGCACCTGGACGCTGCTCGGTTGCGGCGGCGGGAGCAGCAGCCGGACCCGCTGAGAGCCGCTCGGCTTCGCCGTCGGCGGACGCACCTCGACCTCGACCTTCTTCGCCTTCATCCGGCCCGGCACCGTCGGGTAGCGCGGCTCGACACCGCCCTCGAGCACAGTGACAACGGCGGGGAGCGGAACCCGGTAGACCTCGTGCCCGTCGGGGCCCTTCACCTCGGCGACGACGTAGCCGTCCTCGACCCGCACCGTGTCGGCCCCGTTGACCACCGGCCGGGCGAGCTCGTAGGCGAGCCGGATGCCGACCTGGAAGTCGCCGCTGTCGGCCGCGTCGTTGCCCAGCAGCACGAGGTCGTGCGACCGCCCCGATGCCTCGTGGTCCCGCACTGCTGCGGCGATCTCGCGGGCGACGTCCGCCGGCCCGAACGCGCCCGCGTCGGCCTCGACGTGGACGGCGGCGGTGCAGCCGACGGCGAGCGCCGCGCGCAGCTGCTCCACGGCCTCCGGCGCGCCGAGGGTGAGCACCGTCGCCGTACCCTCCGTGGCGGCCGCGGTCTGGACGGCGATCTCGACGGCGCACTCCTCGTGGTTGCTCATCGTGTAGCCGGCGTACCGGCCGTCGACGGCGAGGCCGTCCTCGGTCAACACCACCTCGCCGGAGGTGTCGACGACCCGCTTCACGCAGACGAGTACGCCAAGGGGCGCAGTCATCGGATGCGCCGGTTCGCCGGGTCGAGGAGCGGTGTCGCGTCGACCGATCCGACGGTGACGGGGTAGAGCTCCTCCATGTAGGACACGGCCAGCTCGTTGCCGAGCACCGCCTCGTCCGGCGGCAGGTAGGCCAGCAGCACGTGCTGGCCGAGCGACGGCGCCGAGCCGGCGGTCGTCACGTAGGGGTGGTGGCCGTGACCGTCGACCAGGCTGCCGCCGTCGCGGGTGAGGATCGGCTCGCCGCCGAGCATGTAGCGCTTCGTGCCGGACGACGACGTGTGGTCGTCGACGGCCAGCGTGCAGAGGACCGCCTTGGGCGCCTCCTCCCGCTGCCGCAGATAGGCCTCCTTGCCGACGAAGTCCGCGGCCTTGACCTTGGGCCGCTGCATGCCGGCCTCGACGATCGTCCGCTCGGCGTCGAGCTCGAAGCCGTAGGCCCGGTAGCCCTTCTCGATCCGGCCCGTCGTGCCGTAGACCCCGATCCCGACCGGACGGGCGCCGTGCGCCTCCCCTGCCGCCAGCACGGAGTCCCAGAGGGCCGCGGCGTCGCCGTAGGAGACGTACAGCTCCCAGCCGAGCTCGCCGACGTAGGAGATGCGCGACGCGAGCACGTCGATCCCGTCGACAGTGATCTCCCGGCAGGTGAGGAAGCCGAAGCCCTCGTCGGACACGTCGTCGGAGGTCAGCGAGGACAGGATGTCCCTGGCCCGCGGCCCCCACAGCCCGATCGTCGACACCGCGTCGGTGACGTCGGTCAGCGTGGTGGCTTCGGCGTCATCCGGGAGCTGGTCGGAGAAGGTCTTCCGGTCGACGGGGCCGTGCGCGCCACCGGTGACCACCCGGAAGTGGTCTCCCCCAGATTCGGCAGAGCCGAGCCGCATCACCGTGAGGTCGGAGATGAAGCCGCCGGCCGCGTCGAGGACCGGCGTGTAGATCACCTTGCCGACGGCCACGTCGCACTGGGCGACACACGTCCGCTGCACGGTGTCGAGCGCACCGGGACCGGTGATGTCGAAGACCTGGAACGCGGACAGGTCGATCACCCCGGCCGCCTCTCGCATCCGCAGGTGTTCGGCGTTGATGATCGGGCTCCACCAGCGGGAGTCCCACTCGTGCTCGCGCGGCATCACCGCGTCGCCGTACTCCTCGAGCAGATCGGCGTTGGACTCGTACCAGAACGGGCGCTCCCAGCCCGCGGTCTCGAAGAAGACCGCGCCGAGCTTCTTCTGCGACTCATGCATCCCCGCGAGCCGCTGCCCGCGGTCGGACTCGTACTGCTCGGCCGGGTGGATGATCCCGTAGGTCTTGATGAACGACTCCGTCGTGCGCAGCCGGGTGTGCTCGCGGCGCTTCTGGTGATCGTGGAAGCGGGCGATGTCGCTGTGCGCGATGTCGATCTCGGAGTGGCCATGGGTCATCCACTCCGCCACCGCGCGCCCGACGCCGGGTCCTTCCTTGATCCAGACCGCCGACGCCGCCCAGAGACCCTTGACCTCGCTCTCGCCGAGGATCGGCCAGCCGTCGCAGGTGAGCGACAGCAGGCCGTTGATCGCGTAGCGCATCTCCGCGCCCTCGGCGCCGAGCAGCTCGGGCATCAGCTCGTAGGCCTGCTCGAGCTGTGGGTCGAAGTCGTCGGAGGTGAACGGCATCTCCGTCGGCGACAACTTGGCCTGGTCGAGGGTCGGGATGTCCTCCGGCTCGTGGAGGATCGCGCGGTGCGCGTAGGAGCCGACCTCCATGTCGGCGCCATGTTGGCGCTCGTAGCAGAACGTGTCCATGTCGCGCACGATCGGGATCGAGATCTCGCCGGGGAGGTCGACCAGCTGCGGGCACGGGCCGACGCTGATCATCTGGTGGACCGCGGGGGTCAGCGGGATGCTCACGCCGGCCATGTCGCCGATCTTCGGGCTCCACACACCACACGCGATCACGACGTACTCGGTGTCGATGTCGCCGCCGTCGGTACGCACCTTGCGGATGCGGCCGTCCTCGACGTCGAGACCGGTGACCTCGACGTTGGGTACGACGGTCAGCGCGCCGGTCTCCATCGCGCTCTCCCGCATGATGGTCCCCGCGCGCAGGGAGTCGACGACGCCCACGTCGGGCTGCCAGAACGCGCCGATGAACTGGTCGGTCTCGATGAACGGGACCTTCTCCTTGACGAACTCCGGCGATACCAGCTCGGCCTCGATCCCCCACGCCTTGGCGCTCGACATCCGCCGGCGCAGCTCCTCCATCCGCTCCTCGGTGCGGGCGATCTCGAAGCCACCGGACTTCGTGAAGACGCCCATCTCCTGGTACTGCTTCACCGAGTCGAGGGTCAGGTCCGTGATCTCGCGGGAGTGGTCGACCAGGAAGATGAAGTTCGACGCGTGCCCGGTCGAGCCGCCCGGGTTGGGCAGCGGCCCCTGGTCGATCTGCACGATGTCGCGCCAGCCGAGCCGCGCGAGGTGGTGCACGAGGCTGTTGCCGACGATGCCGGCGCCGATCACGACGACGCGGGCCGAGCTGGGGACGTTGGCCATGGTGGCGCCTGCTTCCGGTGGTTGAACTAGTTGACCGTTGTTGCGTATTACGCAATAGTGCGCGTAATGCGAGACACCTAAGAATCACTCGCGCCCGGCCGGGTGTCAATCCCCGACCGGGCGCGAGCGGTGTCTTTCAGCCGGTCAGCTGGTGGGCAGCCAAGCCTCGACCTTGTCGGGGTTCTCCTCGACCCACTGCGCAGCGGCGTCCTCGGGCGACATGCCGTCCTCGGAGATGTACTTCGCGACCGCGTTCTGGTCCTCGTTCGTCCACTCGAAGTTCTGGACCAGCTCCGCGCCGGGCCCGCCCTCCTCGACCCACGAGGTCGAGAGGATCTTCTTCAGCACCGTCTCGGGATAGTCGCAGTCGACCTGCGCCGGGTCGTCCTGACAGCCCTCCTCGTACGGCGGCAGCGCGACCTTCGCGAGCGGCAGCTCGGCGAACAGCCACTGCGGCTCGTAGAAGTAGCCGATCATGAACTCCTTGTTCTCCTCGGCCTGCTGGAAGGCCGTGATGCTCGAGGCCTCGCTGCCGGAGAAGACGACCTCGAAGTCGAGGCCCAGGTTGTCGACGATCGCCTCGTCGAACTGGACGTACGACGGGTCGGCGCCGAGGAACTGGCCCTTGTCACCGGTCTCCGAGGTGGCGAACTCCTCCGCGAAGTCGTTGAGGTTCTCCCAGTCGAGGACCTCGGGGTGCTCCTCGGCCACCCACGGCGGCACGTACCAGCCGATGATGCCGACGTTGCCCTGCGGCCCGCCGTCCATGGCACTGCCATCACCCTCCTCGGCGAAGAACTTCTTCTCGAGGTCCGGGTGTCCCCAGTCCTCGATGACGACGTCGACCTCGCCGGTGCCGAAGCCCTGCCAGGAGACGTCCTCCTTGAGGTCCTTGTACTCGACCGTGCAGCCGAGCTCCTGCTCGGCGACCGTGCCGACGACGTACGCGCTCGCCTCGTAGCCGACCCACGGGTTGACCGCCATGTTGATGTCGCCGCACTCACCGAGCTCTTCGGCCCGCTCCTCGTTGGCCTCGGTCTCATCGTCGATGGAGCTGTCGCCGCACCCGGCGAGCGTGAGTGCCACGCACGCCGCGACCGCGAGCACTCCTGCGCGCTTGCTGGTTGTTCGCATTCCTTCTCCTTGGTTGTGTGCGTGAGCACTTCTGCCGAGATCGTTGAAGCTAGGCGATCCGCCACCGCCTCCTCATCGGATCGGCAGCCGAGCGGTCGTCCCGAGCGGCCGCTCGAGCGATTCGGTCGAGCATGATTCCGAGCACCACGATGCTGAGCCCGGCCAACGCGCCTCGGCCCCACTCCTCCGACCGGGAGATGCCGAGCACCACGTCGTAGCCGAGCGCTCCGCCACCCACCAGGCCGCCGATGACGACCATCGCGAGCACGTAGAGCAAGCCTTGGTTGGTGGCCAGCACCAGGGAGCTGCGTGCCATCGGCAGCTGCACCTTGGTGATCTCCTGCCACGTGGTGCAGCCCGACGACCGGGATGCCTCGAGGGTGGTGGCGGATACGCCCTTCACGCCGTCTGCCACCAGCTTGATCGCGGCAGGGGCGGCGTACACGATGGCGGCAACGATCGCGGAGAACTTCCCGTTCTGGAACAGGGCGACCACCGGGATCAGGAAGACGAACGGCGGGATGGTCTGCCCGGCATCGAGCAGTGGTCGGAGCACCACGTCGACCCGACGGCTGCGCGCCATCCACACACCGAACACCAGCGCCAGCGTCATCACGAGCAGGGTCGCGACCAGCGTCATGCTCAGGGTGACCATCGAGTTGTGCCAATAGTCGAGGAGGCGCAGAGCGGTCAGTCCCATCACCGCGGCGACCAGGGCCCGAGCGCCACCGAGCACGAAGGCCAACAACGCGATCGCGACCGCCGCCAGGTACCAGGGCGACTCCGACAGCAAGGACTCGAGCGGGTTCAACAGGCCTGTGGTGACTGCGTCCTTGATCCCTCTCGTGATGCCTCCGAACGTGTCGATGAACCAGTCCGTCAAGGAGTTGACGCGGTCGGCGGTTCGGAGACCCCACTCGCTCTCAGGGAACTCCGCGGCCCAGCCGTAGTAGCGGGACACGTAGACAGCGACCAGCGTCGCCACCACCCCTCCGCCGATGAGCATGAGCCGCTGTCCAGGGTTCTCCCCTCCGCCGCGGGTGACCCGCTCGCTGCGCTGGCTGGCCGCGGTCGCGGTGCGGTCCAGCATGATCGCTATCAGCACGATCAGGGCGCCAGGCACGAACCCGGCGCCGATGTCGGCCGTGCGCAGCCCACGCAGCACGTCCTTGCCGAGCCCGGGGCCGTTGACGTACGCCGCGATGGTCGCCATCGCGAGCGCCGCCATGATCGTCTGGTTGAGGCCGACGACGATCGTGGCCCGCGCCATCGGCAGCTGCACCTTGACCAGCCGCTGCCAGAAGGTCTGGCCGGCGGAATCCGTGGCTTCGATGGTGGTCGGCGACACCGAGCGGATGCCGTGCCCGGCGATTCGGACCAAGGGTGGCAAGGAGTAGATCAGTGTGCACACCACGGCCGCGGAGGGCCCGATGCCAAAGAAGAGCACGATCGGCACCAGATAGACGAAGGTCGGCATCGTCTGCATCAGGTCCAGCAGCGCTGTGACCGCACGTTCCGCCCGCCGGCTGCTCGCGATCCAGATCGCGAGCGGCATGCCGATCAGGACCGCGGCCCCGACCGCGACGAACGTGACGATGAGCAGATCGATCGAGCTGGACCAGTAGCCGAAGACCCCGAACGAGAAGAACGTCGCTGCCACCAGGATGGCGATCCGCCAGTTGGCGATGACCAGCGCCATGCTGACCGCGGCGACCGTGACCCCGAGCCAGCCGATCTCGGGCACCGGTCGTGGCAGATTCGCGACGGAGACCATTCGCTGCAGCCAGTCGACGGTCTCGACGCACTGCTCGCCGAGCCAGTAGGTGAACCTGATGATCGGGTTGGTGTCCCGGCTGGCGAGGACGTCGTTGTTGAACTCGGTGAACCGGTCCGTGAGCTTGGTGCGTTCCCGGGTCGGCCGCGCGAGAGTGTCGTTGCCCTTGGTCGCGGCGTGGATCAGGAGCCAGCCCCCGGCGACAACGACTGCCCATACCCAGCGCGGCAGCGACCGTCGCTCCTTGGTGGACTCCGGCTGACTCGCCTCCGGCTCGGGGGGCGCGAGGGTGGTCATACGCGCGCCTCTTCCTCCGCGACGACAACCCGCAGGATGTCGTCCTCGTCGACCATCCCGACGGTGCGGTCGCCGTCCACCACTCGGCAACAGCACGGTGCCGCCAGCACCGCCTTCGCCGCATCACGCACGATCTGGTCCTGCTGGACGACGTGGCACGACTCTGTGAGCCGGTCATCGGCCGGCCGCATGACCCACTTCAGCGTCAGCACGTGTGACTTCGGGACCTCGGAGGTGAAGTCCCTGACGTACGCGTCGGCCGGGGCGCCGACCACCTCGTCCGGTGCCCCCACCTGGACCATCTCGCCGTCGCGCATGATGAGGATCCGATCACCGATCTTGAGCGCTTCCTGGAGGTCGTGGGTGATGAAGACCATGGTCTTCCCGAGCTCGTGGTGGAGCCGGATCACCTCGTTCTGCATATCCCGCCGGATCAGCGGGTCCAGCGCGGAGAACGGCTCGTCGAAGAGCAGGATGTCGGGCTCGCTCGCCAGCGCCCGGGCCAGACCGACCCGCTGCTGCATGCCGCCCGAGAGCTGGTCGGGGTAGGACTTCTCGAACCCGTCGAGGCCGACCAGCGACACCACCTCGGCCGCCTTCGCCCGCCGCTCCTTCTTGCCCATGCCGCGGATCTCCAGCCCGTACGCGACGTTGTCGATCACCTGCCGGTGCGGCAGCAGGCCGAAGTGCTGGAACACCATCGAGACCTGCTTGCGGCGCAGGTCGCGCAGCTGGGAGTCCGACGCCTTGGTCACATCGACGCCGTCCATCTGGACCGTGCCGGCGGTCGGCTCGATCAGCCGGGTGAGGCAACGGACCAGCGTCGACTTGCCCGACCCGGACAGCCCCATCACCACGAAGACCTCGCCCGGTGCGACGTCAAAGGACACGTCCTTGACGCCGGCCACGCAGCCGGTCTTCTCCTTGAGCTCGGCGCGCGGGAGGTCGGCGTCGGGCGTCCCGATGATCTTGTCGGCGCGCGGACCGAAGATCTTCCACAGGCCCTCGACCCGCACGGCTGCGTCAGCTCCGCGAGGCGCGGTGACAGGCTCTTCTACGGTGGTCATCGGGTGTCCTTGCTGTTGCGGCTGTCGCCGGATGAATGGCGAGGGGCGGCCTCCGACCCGGGCGCCGATGGCGCACCGTCGTCGGTCACGATGTCCTCTCCGTGGCGCACCAGGTGCAGGTAGGACATGTGCCGTTCGTACTGGTCGAGGACGTCACCCACCAACTGCTCGGTGGAATAGCCGGTGACGCTGTAGCCCTGCGTGCCCTCGGGGAGGTGGACCTCCGTGCGGTAGTAGATCTCCTTGCTCAACCGCCCGATCGCGTACGTCGGGGCCCGGCTCGGGCGCGGTGCCAGGGCGTAGACGAACGCCGGCTCGTCCTGACCCAGGTCAGTGTGCAGCTCGATGCCCGCAAGCCCGTTCGCGAGCGTGGTCTCGGTGACCCTCGTCGGCAGGCCGTGCTCGTTCAGGGCGGCGGCGACCTCCTCGAGAGCGGGCCTGGCCACCTCCGCCATGAAACGGGTCGTCTCCTCCAGACTCGGATAGGTGACGCTGTGCCGCAGTCGTTGCGCCACACTGGCGACACCATCCACCCGCCCGGAGTGTCGTGCCGCGGACAGCGCCGCCGGAAGCGAGAACCGGACGCTCTCGTCCTTGTAGGACTCCAGGCGAAGCGACCGATAAAGGCCCACCGCCACCAGCGCCAGGACCACCGAGAACGGCAGCCCCATGATGATGGTGGCGCTGGTCAGCGTGGTCAGCCAGGCATCGCCGCCGGCGAACATCATCGCCAGGGTCAGGGCGCCGATCGCGACGGACCAGAAGATGCGGACCCAGATCGCGCAGTCCGCCATGGGGTGCGGCAGCTTCGAGGTGAAGTTGCCCAGGACCAGGGCACCGCTGTCGGCCGAGGTGACGTAGTAGAGGAAACCCGTCAGCGTGGCCACGAAGATGATCAGCGCGCCGGCCGGGAGGTTGTCCAGGAAGGCATAGAAGCCCTGCTCGAAGGACGCGCCCGCCACGCCCTTGAACTCCTCGTCGCCGTCACGGATCCGGACGAGCGCGCTGTTGCCGAAGATCGAGACCCACAGCAGGATGAACGTGAACGGGATGACCATGACCCCGACCAGGAACTGGCGAATCGTGCGGCCGCGCGAGATCCGGGCGAGGAACAGCCCGACGAAGGGCGCCCAGGCCACCCACCACGCCCAGAAGAACAGCGTCCACAGGTTCTTCCAGGCCGACACGTCGCTGTTGCCGAGCTCCTCGTAGGCCATCGTGTCGAAGCTCATCCCGGGCAGGTGGCTCAGGTAGTCGCCGACGTTCATGACCAGCGAGTTCAGCAGGAACGCGGTCTGGCCGCTGAAGAGCACGAAGAGCATGAGAGCCAGCGAGAGCAGCACGTTGAGCTCCGAGATCCGCCGGATGCCCTTGTCCACACCGGAGACCGCGGAGATCGTCGCGAGCACCACGGCGACCACGACCAGGCCGAACTGCGCCGCCTTCCCCTGATCGATTCCCCACATCACGTCGAGCCCCACGTTGAGCAACGCGATGCTGATGCCCAGCGAGGTCGCGATGCCGAAGATCGTGCCGAGGACAGCCGCGATGTCGATGCCGTCCCCCACCCGACCGTGCACCCGTTTGCCGAAGATCGGGTACAAGGCCGACCGAATCGACAAGGGCATGCCGTGCCGGAAGGCGAAGTAGCCGAGCGCCATGCCCATCACGGCGTACATCGCCCATCCGCTGACGCCGTAGTGGAACAGGGTCCAGGTGACGGCCTGCTCCGCAGCTTCGACCGTCTCTGCCTCACCCGTCGGCGGGTACAGGAACTGCGAGACCGGCTCGGCGACGGAGTAGAACATCACGTCCGCTCCGATGCCGGCGGCGAACAGCATCGCGGTCCAGGTGAACATGCTGTACTCCGGGCGGGATTCCTCCGGGCCGAGTCGGTAGCGGCCGAACCGGGACAGGCACACGATCAGGACGAAAGCGATCAGTGCGGCGCTGAGCGCGAAGTACCACCATCCGAAGTAGTCGGAGATCCACGCCACCACTTCGCCGATCGCGGTGCTTGAGCTGTCCGGCGCGAGCAGCGTGTAGAGCGTGAACGCCACCACGATGCCGGCCGAGCCGAAGAACACCACCTTGTTGATGCGTGGGCGGGCGCCGTCGTCGCCGGCGCTGGCGCCGCCGTCGCCGTCAGTTGCAGGCTCGCCGGGAGAAACCGGCATCCGGTCGGGAAGGTGTCGACTCACGGTCGCTCCCTCGGGTCGTTACGGCTGTCACCGGGTGGATAGAGAGGGCTGCCACCGCGATGGCGGTAGTAGGGCACGTCGATCGGTGGCAGCGGCGTGTTGCCGGCGATCAGGTCCGCCGCCTTCTCCGCCACCATCATCACCGGCGCGTAGATGTTGCCATTCGTGACGAACGGGAAGACGGAGGCGTCGACGACGCGCAGCCCCTCGGTCCCGTGGACCTTCATCGTGGTCGGATCGGTCACCGACATCTCGTCGATGCCCATCCGGGCCGTGCAGGACGGGTGCAGGGCGGTCTCGGCGTCAGCACGCACCCACTCCAGGATCTCCTCGTCGGTCTCGACCGAGGGGCCGGGTGAGATCTCACCGTCGTTGTACGGCGCGAAGGCCGGTTGGTTGAGGATGTCGCGCGCCACCCGGATCGCCTCGACCCACTCCTTGCGATCGGTGGGCGTCGACAGGTAGTTGAACAGCATCGACGGGTGCTCGCGCGGATCCCGGGACTTGATCCGCACGTGGCCCCGCGTGTCGGCGTACATCGGGCCGATGTGGACCTGGTAGCCGTGGCCCTCGATGGGCGAGGTGCCGTCGTACCGGATCGCGATCGGGAGGAAGTGGAACATCAGGTTCGGGTAGTCCACGTCGTCGTTGCTGCGCGCGAAGCCCCCGCCCTCGAAGTGGTTGGTCGCCCCGAGCCCCTTGCGCTGGAACAGCCACTGGTAGGCGATCTTGGGCCGCTGGTGCCAGGCCAGCCCGGGGGCGATGGAGACCGGCTGCTTGGAGGCGTACTGGATGTAGACCTCGAGGTGGTCCTGGAGGTTCTCGCCGACGCCAGGCAGGTGGTGCACCAGGGGTACGTCGCGCTCCTTCAGCAGGCCTTCGTCCCCGACGCCGGAGAGCTGCAGCAGCTGCGGAGTGTTGATCGCCCCACCGCACAGGATCACCTCGCCGGCGTCGACCGAGTGGCGGCGGCGCGCCCGCTCGTAGTCGACTCCAACGGCCCGCTTGCCCTCGAACCGGACGCGGGTCACCAGGGTGAGCGTGCGGACCGTGAGGTTCTTCCGGTGCCGGACGGGGTGGAGGTAGGCGCGGGCGGCGGAGAGCCGACGGCCGCGATAGACGTTGCGGTCGAACCTCGCGAAGCCCTCCTGCCGGTAGCCGTTGACGTCGTCGGTGAGGGGGTAGCCGGCCTCGACCGTCGCTCGGAAGAACGCGTCGAAGAGCGGGTTGGTCGCCGGACCGCGCTCGAGCTTGAGCGGGCCGTCTCCCCCGCGCCAGTCGTCGGCGCCGGTCAGGCAGTTCTCCATCCGCTTGAAGTAGGGCAAGCAATGGAGGTAGTCCCACTCCTTCATGCCCGGCTCCTGGCCCCATCGCTCGTAGTCGAGCGGGTTCCCGCGCTGGAAGATCATCCCGTTGATGCTGCTCGAGCCTCCGAGCACCTTGCCGCGGGCGTGGAAGACCCGTCGGCCGCCCAGGTCCGGCTCGGGGTCGGTCTCGTACTTCCAGTCGTAGAACCGGCTGCCGATCGGGAACGGCAGCGCGGCCGGCATGTGGATGAACGGGTCGATCCGGTAGTCCGACCGGCCCGCCTCGAGGACCAGGACGCTCGTGCCCGAGTCGGCCGAGAGCCGGTTGGCGAGGGCGCAGCCGGCAGAACCGCCGCCGACGATGACGTAGTCGTAACGCTCCGCACCCATGATCGCCCGCCCCCGTTACCCGGCGAACCAGCGTTGCTCGACCGGCCGGATGTTGTGCCACACGTGCTTGGTCTCGCGGTACTCATCGAGGCCTGCGATCCCGAGCTCCCGACCGGTGCCGGACTGCTTGTAGCCGCCCCACTCGGCCTGGGGGACGTAGGGGTGGTAGTCGTTGATCCACACGGTGCCCATCCGGAGCCGGGCGGCGACCCGGGCGGCCTTACCGGCGTCCTGGGTCCAGACTCCGCCGGCGAGCCCGTAGATGCTGTCGTTGGCGATCGCGACCGCGTCGTCCTCGCCGCTGAAGGTCTCGATCGTCAGCACCGGACCGAACGACTCGTTCTGCACGACCGACATGTCCGTGGTGCAGCCGTCGAGGATCGTCGGCAGGTAGTAGAACCCGGTGGCGAGGAGGGCGTCGTCAGGCCGGCGGCCGCCGCAGCGCAGCACCGCTCCCTCGGCGAGTCCCGCGGCGACGTACGCCTCGACCTTGTCGCGATGGGCGGCGCTGGTCAGCGGTCCGGTCTCGGCCTTGTCGTCGAACGGACCGCCGAGACGGATCCGCCCGGCCCGCTCGACCAGTCCGTCGACGAACTGGTCGTGCACCGACTCCTCGACCAGCAGCCGGGCGCCAGCGGAGCAGACCTGTCCCGAGTGCAGGAAGACGGCCGTGAGGGCGTAGTCCAGCGCGACGTCGAGATCAGCATCGGCGAAGACGATGTTGGGGTTCTTGCCGCCGAGCTCGAGCGCCACCTTCTTCACCGTGGGCGCGGCCGCGGCCATGATCGCGCGGCCGGTGGCGAGCCCGCCGGTGAAGGACACCAGATCGACCCGCGGATCGGTCGACAGCGGCGCGCCCGCGTCCGGGCCGGCGCCCAGGACCAGGTTGGCGACGCCGGGCGGGAGCCCGGCCTCCTCGAGCAACCGCATCAGGTGGATGGCGGTGTGCGGGGTGAGCTCGCTCGGCTTCAGCACGAACGTGTTCCCGGCGGCCAGACAAGGGGCCACCTTCCACGAAACCTGCAGCAACGGGTAGTTCCACGGCGTGATCAGGCCGCAGACGCCGATCGGCTCGTGCACGATCCGGCTGACCACGTCGGCGTTGCCGGTGTCGACCATCCGCCCGGCCTCCTCGGCCGCGGTCCGCCCGTAGTGGCGAAAGACCGAGACGATGTCGTCGACGTCGTACTCGGACTCGATCAGGCGCTTGCCGGTGTCGAGCGACTCCATCCGCGCCACGACGTCCTTGTCGCGCGCGAGCAGGTCGGCGAGCCGGAGCAGCAGGTCGCCGCGCTCGCGTGCGGACGTCCCGGGCCAGGGGCCAGCATGGAACGCGCGATGGGCGGCCTCGATCGCGGCTTCCGTGTCCTCGGCCGACCCCTCGTCGACCTCGGCGACCAGGGAACCGTCGGCCGGGCAGCGGATCTCACGACGACGGCCGGCAGCGGCAGAGCGCCACTGGCCGTCGACGTAGATCTCAGCCACCGGTCACGGCCCGTCCGGGAACTGCTGTGCGTGCTCGACGGCCTTGCGCACCCGGATGTGCAGGGTCGAGTCGAAGCTCTCTTCACGCAGCGCCTTCATCAGCGAGATGCACATGCCGATCAGGATCAGCATGAACGGTCCCGCGACCAGGATGCACAAGGTCTGCAGTGCCGACAGTCCGCCGGCCCACAGCAGCACCCCCGCGACGGCGCCGGTGGCGACACCCCAGAAGATCACCAGGGTCCGGTTCGGTTCCTCGGTGCCGTTCTGGCTGAGCATCCCCATCACGATCGAGGCCGCGTCGGCGCCGGTCACGAAGAAGATCGCCACCAGGAACACCGCGAGCGCGACGGTGATGCTCGCCAACGGATACTCGCGCAGCGTGTCGAACAGTGCCCCTTCGAGCGCGATGCCGCCGGTCTCGGTCGTCGGCGCGCTCCAGCCCTCGTTGAGCTGGAGGTTGATCGCCGTGCCGCCCAGGATGGCGAACCAGACGAAGGACACCAGGCTCGGCACCAGGACCACGAAGATCACGAACTGCCGGATGGTGCGGCCCTTCGAGATCCGGGCGACGAACATGCCCACGAAGGGGGTCCACGAGATCCACCAGGCCCAGTAGAAGATCGTCCAGCCACTGAGCCACGAGCTGGCCTCGCCGTCGTACGCGCCGGTGTTGAAGGCCATGCTCGGCAGGTGCGTCAGGTAGTCGCCCATCGTCTGGGTGAAGGTGCTCAGGATGAACACGGTCGGGCCGACGACGAAGAGGAAGAACGCCAGCAGCGCGGCCGCGAGCGCGTTGGCGTTCGACAGGTACTTGATGCCGCGCTCGACGCCTGAGACCGCTGACAGCACGAAGCAGCCGGTCAGGACGGCGATCACGACGACGGCGAGCGTCTTGTTGCCGCCCCCCTCGCCGAACACGTTGTCGATGCCGCCGGTGATCTGGAGCGCACCGAGGCCGAGCGAGGTGGCCGAGCCGAAGAGGGTTGCGAAGATCGCGAGCACGTCGATCGCCTTCCCCGGCCCCCCGGCGGCGTGCCGACCGAGGAGCGGCCCGAACGTCGCCGACACGGTGCTGCCCGCTCCGCGACGGTAGGCGAAGTAGCCGATGGACAGGCCGATCACGGCGTACATGGCCCACGGGTGGAAACCCCAGTGGAAGTACGACCACTGCATCGACATCGCGGCGGCCTCGGCGGAGCCACCCTCACCGCTGCCCAACGGCGGCGTGTTCAGGTGCGTGAGGGGCTCGGCGACGCCCCAGAACATCAGGCCGATCCCCATGCCGGTGGCGAACATCATGGAGACCCAGGACACCGTCGAGAACTCGGGCTCGCTGTTGTCCGGACCGAGCTTGATGCCGCCGTAGCGGCTCACCGCGAGGTAGGCAGAGAAGATCACGAAGCCGGCGCTGGTCAGCACGAACAGCCAGCCGAAGTTGGAGGTCACCCAGGTCAGCGCCTCGGTGGTCTCCTTCTGCATCCGCTGGGGCCAGATCGCCCCGGCCGCGACGAAGCCGACCGCAAGGGCCGCCGCGACGCCGAAGACGATCTTGTCGACCGGGGCGTGCGACGCGGTCGGCGAGGGGCCTGCCGTCCCTGGAGCCGATGGCTCCTTGATGTCCGTCATCCGCCATCCTCCGCTCCTGTGGACGGGTTCCGACGATCGGAGCCCTTCGAGCGATGTTGCGTATGACGCATCAAGACGCCTCTAACGCAACTGGGTGTTTGTTGAGAATGCTGCGGTCCGGGCGCTTCGTCAAGCACCTGCGCCCGATCCGTGACCTACCGGTGTCCCCACCCTAGGCGGTGGGAGACCTCGTCGGCGGCCTCCACGAGCTTGGCCACGACCTCGTCGATCCGGTCCTCGGTGATGCGGAAGGTCGGGCCGGAGACGCTCATGGAAGCCACGACATCGCCGTGCACGTTGCGGATCGGCGCCGCCGCCGCGGTCAGTCCGACCTCGAGCTCGTCGACCGCGAGGGCGTAGCCCTGCTCACGCACTTGCTCGAGCTCGGCACGCAGCTTGCTCTTGGTCGTGATCGTCACCGGCGTGTACGCCGACAGCTTGCTCAGCACCGCGTCGCACTGCTGCCGGCTCAGGCCGCTCAGCAGCACCTTGCCGTTGCTGGTGGCGTGCAGCGGAATGTGCTGACCGACCCAGTTGTGCGGCTGGAGGGCGGACGAGCCGGCGACCTGGTCGAGGTAGAGCGCAGAGCTCTCCGAGAGCACCGCGATGTTCACTGTCTCCCCCGTGTCGGACGCCAGCTGACGACACACCGGCCGGGCCTCCTGGACCAGGTCCAGCCGCGCGGTGGTGGCGCCGGCCAGCCGGAGCAGCCCGACGCCGAGCCGGTACTTCCCGCGCTCCTCGGTCTGCTCGACCAGTCGGTGAGCCTCGAGAGTGGCCACCAGCCGGAACGCGGTGCTCTTGTGGACGCCGATCTCGTTCGCGATCTCGGTCACCCCGGCCTCGCCGCTGCGCGCCAGCCGCTCGAGGATGGTCAGCGCGCGATCGACGGACTGGACGCCGGCCGCCTCACTGTTGCCCATGACGCAACAGTAACTGAAATGCGCAACGGCGCCTACCAACCGCTGGTCGAGTAGCCCGAGCGCCTGCGCGAGGGCGTATCGAGACCCCGCAACCGAGCCGCTCACCGGTCGACGGTCGTCTCACCGGGTCTCGATACGGTCGCTCGCTGCACTCGCTCCCTACTCGACCAGCGGGTGCAGACGTCTCGATACGCCCTCGCCTGGCGGCTCGGGCTACTCGACGACCTAGCGGAAGACGACGGTGCGGTGGCCGTTCAGTAGTACCCGCGACTCCGCGTGCCACCGGACCGCCCGCGACAGCACCTGGGCCTCCACGTCCCGCCCGGCCGTCACCAGTTGCTGCTCGTTGAAGTTGTGGTCCACGCGGAGGACGTCCTGCTCGATGATCGGGCCCTCGTCGAGGTCGCCCGTCACGTAGTGCGCCGTCGCTCCGACCAGCTTCACACCACGGTCGAAGGCCTGGTGGTAGGGCTTCGCGCCCTTGAAGCTCGGCAGGAACGAGTGGTGGATGTTGATCGCCCGGCCGGACAGCTCGGTACACAGGTCGTCGGAAAGCACCTGCATGTAGCGCGCGAGCACGACGAGGTGGATGCCGTGCTTCTCGACCAGCTCGCGGAGCTGGTCCTCGGCACGCGGCTTGGTCTCGGGTGTCACCGGGACGTGCACGAAGTCCAGGCCGTGGCTCCGGACCAGCGGCTCGGCGTCGAGGTGGTTGGACACCACGACCGGGATCTCGATCTGCAGGGACCCGGTGCTGTAGCGGAACAGCAGGTCGTTGAGGCAGTGCAGGTGCTTGGACACCATGATCAGGGTGCGGTACGGCGTCCGGGCGTCCCAGAGCTCGAAGGTCATGGCGAACTCGGTCGCCACGGAGGCGAAGTCGCTGCGCAGGTCGTCCACACCGATCTGCGCCGCGCCGGTGCCCGGCACCACGAAGTCGATGCGCATGAAGAACCGGCCGGTGAGCCGGTCACCGAACTGCTGGCTCTCGACGATGTTGCCGCCGTGCCGCACGAGGAACCCGGAGACGGCATGGACGACACCGGGCCGGTCGGGGCAGGTCAGGACGAGGACGAAGTCGCCCGAGGGCGCGGTCGCGCGCGGGGTCTCCTCGGTCGTCGCGAAGGACATGTCGTTAGTCCCCCAGCTCGGCGCGCCGGCGTACGACGTACTCCTCAAGCTCCTGCCGGACGGCATCATCAAGCGGCGGCGGCTCGTACTCGTCCAGCTTCTTGCGATAGATCTCCGCGGCCCTGACGTTCGCGTCACGGCCGCCGTTGCGCATCCAGCGCTCGTAGTTCTCCGACGACGAGAGCAGCGGGCGGTAGAAGCAGGTGCGGAAGCGCTCCATCGTGTGCGCCGCACCCAGGAAGTGGCCGCCGTGGCCGACCTCCTCGTGCGCACCGAACGCCATCGAGTCCTCGTCGATCTCCAGCGGCGTGAACTCCGCGCGCAGCATCTGCAGCAGCTCGATGTCGACGATGAACTTCTCGTAGCCCGCAACCAGGCCGCCCTCGAGCCAGCCCGCGGAGTGCATCACCCAGTTGGCGCCGGCCAGGAAGGTCGGGAGCATCGTCATCAGCGCCTCGTAGCCCGCCTGGGCGTCGGCGACCTGGGAGGAGGTGAGCCCTCCTCCGGTGCGGAAGGGCAAGCCGAAGTGACGAGCGATCTGGCCCGTGCAGAGCAGCCCCAGCCCGGACTCCGGTGTGCCGAAGGTCGGCGACCCCGACTGCATGTCGATGTTGGACAGGAACGACCCGAAGATCACCGGCGTCCCCGGCCGGATCAGCTGCGACAGCGCGATCCCGGAGAGTGCCTCGACGATCTGCTGCACCAGCGCAGCGGGGATCGTGACCGGCGACATCGCACCCATCAGGATGAACGGCGTGAGTACGACGGGCTGCCCGGCCGTGGAGTACTCGAACTGTGCCTCGAGCATCCGGTCGTCCCAGCGCAGCGGCGAGTTGCAGTTGATGAGTGAGATCGTGGCGGGCGTCTCCTCGATCGCCTCCCGCGATCCGAACAGGATCGACGTCATCGCCAGCGTGTCGCTCGCGTTGACCCCCGAGACCACGTTGCCCATGTAGACCTTGTCGGTCAGGGTCTGCAGCGCGTAGGTCATGTCGAGGTGGCGACTGTCGAGCGGAGTGTCGTTGGGCTCGCAGATCACGCCGCCGGCGGAGTCGAGCACCGGGAACGACTGGGCGAGCTTCGTGAATCGCCGGAAGTCGTCCATGGTGGCGTCGCGGCGCACCTCGCCCTCGCGCACGAACGGCGGGCCGTACACCGCACCGAACGCCATCGAGTCGCCACCGATGTGGATGCTGTGCTCGGGATTGCGGGCCTGGACGTCGAACTCCGCCGGCGCCTTGGCCACCTGCTCGAGCACGAAGTCGGGGTCGAGGAAAACGGTGTGGTCCTCGACCCGCTGCCCGGCCTGGCGGAACAGGTCGAGGGCGCGGTCGTCCATGAACTCGACGCCGATGTCCGTCATCAGCCGGCGCCAACCCTTGTCGAGCGTGGCCATCGCATCCTGTGACAGGACCTCGTAACGGGGCATCCGGTTCTGGAACATCAAGCCTCCTGCTGGGGCAGCCGATCTGGAACGTGCGGTTCGGGTCCACAGGGGCGGAACCCGTGTCGGGGTTGACCCGACTCGTTTGACATCCTAGCCTCACATCATGGAAATGGAGTTCCACATCATGGGACTTCTCGATCAAGAACGGGATCACCGATGAGCACCCAGGCCACCACCGGCACGCAGGCGGTCGACCGCGCCGCGCTGCTGGTCTCGACCGTGGTGCGGGCCGACGAGCCGTTGACGTTCGCCGAGCTCCAGACCGAGTGCGGCCTGCCGAAGTCGACGACCTCGCGGATGCTGACCGCGCTCGAACGAACCGAGCTGCTGGAGCGCAACCCCGCCGGGTCCTACATCGCCGGCCCCCTCTTCTGGCTCTACGCCACCCGGCACGACCCGTGGGAGGAGCTGGTCCGCCTCGCACGACCGACCCTCGCCCGGATCGGCGCCGACACCGGCGAGACGGTCAACCTGTCCGTGACCCGTGGTGACCGGGTCGTGCAGGTCGCGCAGGTCGACTCGACGTACCTCCTCGGCACCCGGGACTGGACGACCGTCGACGTGCCCGCCCACTGCTCCGCGCTCGGCAAGGTGATGCTCGCCCACGGGGCCCTCGACGTCCCCGACAGCGCGCTCGAGCGGCTCACCCCCCACACGGTCACCGACCACGAGGCGCTGCAGCGCGAGCTGGACCAGGTCGTCCGGCGTGGCTGGGCGAGCACGGTCGATGAGCTCGAGATCGGCCTCACCGGCGTCGGCGCAGGTGTCCGGGGCGCCACCGGAGAGGTCGTCGCGGCCCTGGGCGTCTCGGGTCCCAGTCCGCGGCTGGCGGATCGACGCGAGGAGATCGGCCGGCTGTTGAACAGCCGCGCGGAGCAGCTGTCCGGGCTGCTCCGGCGGAAGACGCGAAAGGAGGGCGTCGCATGACTCCCGAGGAGATCCTTCAGGGCTTGTACGACGAGACGCTGGTCGGCAACGCCCCGCGCGTGCTCGAGCTGACCGAGAACGGCCTCGCGCTGGACATGGAGCCGCAGACGCTGCTGTTCGACGCGCTCATCCCGTCGCTGGAGGAGGTCGGCGCCCGGTTCGAGCGCGGCGACTTCTTCGTGCCCGAGATGCTGATCGCCGGCCGCGCCATGGCCGGCGCGATGGCGCGACTGCGCCCGCTGCTCGCGGAGACCGGCGTCCAGACGATCGGCAAGTTCCTGATGGGCACCGTGAAGGGCGACGTGCACGACATCGGCAAGAACCTCGTGAACATCATGCTCGAGGGTGCCGGCTTCGAAGTGATCGACCTCGGGGTGCAGGTGGCGCCCGAGAAGTTCGTCGCGGCCATCGAGGAGCACCGGCCGGACATCGTCGGGTTCTCGGCGTTCCTCACCACCACGATGCCGATGTTCAAGGCCAACATGAACGCGCTCGAGAAGGCCGGCCTCCGCAACGACGTGATCGTGATGGTCGGCGGCGCACCGGTCACCCAGGAGTACGCCGATGCCGTCGGCGCCGACGGCTACGCGGCCGACGCCTCCCAGACGGTGAAGCGGGCCAAGTCGCTCCTCCACGAGAAGCGCGCCAAGGTCCCCGCGTGAGCGCCCCGCGTCTGGAGACCGTCCTCAGGTCCGCCACCCAGGAGGTCGTGATCGGGCACGACCGCCGGTTCTGCCTGATCGGCGAGCGGATCAACCCGACCGGCCGGCGGCTCTTCCAGGAGCAGCTGCGCGGCGGCGACCTGTCAGCGATCCAGCGCGACGTCGAGGCCCAGATCGAGGGCGGGGCGGACGTGCTCGACGTCAACATGGGCGTGCCCCTCACCGACGAGGCCGACCTGCTGGCGCGCGCGATCACCATGATCCAGCAGCTCACCGACAAGCCGATCTGCATCGACTCGTCGGTGGTCGAGGCGCTCGAGGCGGGGCTGTCGGTCTACCAGGGCCGCGCGCTGGTCAACTCGATCACGGCCGAGGACGAGCGGATGGCGCAGATCCTCCCGCTCGTCAAGAAGTACGACGCCGCGGTGATCGCCCTGCCCAACGACGAGGACGAGATCCCGATGGAGGTCGAGAAGCGGATCGAGCTCACCCGCAAGATCGTCGAGGTCGCCACCACGGAGTACGGCATCGCGGCCGCAGACATCGTGATCGACCCGCTCGCGATGCCGATCGGCGCGGACCAGACGGTCGTGATGACGGTGCTCGAGACGATGAGCCGGATCCGCGACGAGTTCGGCGTCAACATGACCTGCGGGGCTTCGAACGTCTCCTTCGGCATGCCCTCGCGGCACGCCCTCGGGGCGGCGTTCCTGCCCATGGCCATGCAGGCCGGTCTCACCTCCGCCATCATGGACACCCGCACACCGCAGATCGTGGAAGCGGTCAAGGCGGCCGATCTCCTCCTCGGCCACGACGACTGGGGCGGCGCCTGGATCGCGGCCCACCGCGCCCGGCAGGCCGCGTCGGCGTGATCGGATGACCAAGGATCCGGACGTCCCGGGCGAGGGCTTCTCGCTCGACGACGTCCGTCGCGAGGGGCTGCTCCCGACACCGGGCGCAGGCGCCGCGTCCCACGACGGCACCGGGCGCGTCGAGCTCTCCTTCACCGTCGAGGATGCTGCCGGCACGCCGCCCACCCAGCGGTCCGTCCGCGTGCCACCCGGGGTCACCGTCTTCGACTCCGCCTCCTGGAACGGCATCGCGATCGACTCCACCTGCGGTGGCCACGGCACCTGCCACAAGTGCAAGGTCAGGGTCGAGGGGTCGACACCGATCTCGCGTCACGACGTCAAGACCTTCAGCCGCGAGCAGCTCGACAACGGGTGGCGACTGGCGTGCCTGGTCCAGGCGACCCGCGACCTCGCGGTCGACGTACCTCCGCTGACGACACGGCCGAAGGCCGCGACCGTCGGTGTCGGGCGCCAGGTGATCCTGCGGCCCGCGGTGCAGAAGCGGTACGTCGAGCTCGTCGAGCCCGACCTCACCGACCAACGCACTGACATCGCCCGCCTGCTCGCCGCGATCGACGACCTCGAGCCGGTCGCGGACCTGCACGTGCTCCGTCGGCTGCCGACGGTGCTGCGGGCCGCGGACTTCAAGGTGACAGCCGTCGTCGTCGATGAGGCACTGGTCGACGTCGAGCCGGGCGACACCACCGACCAGCGCTACGCGATCGCCTACGACCTCGGCACCACCACCGTCGTGGCCACGTTGCTCGACGTGGCGCTCGGGACGCCGGTCGCGGTCGCTTCCATGCTCAACAAGCAACAGCCGTTCGGTGGCGACGTCATCACCCGGATCAGCGCGACGATGATGGATCCGGAGGCGCTGCCCCGGCTGCGGCGCGCCGCCACCGACACGCTCTCCGCGCTGGCGGCGCAGGTGTGCGCCGAAGGTGGCGTGGACCCGCGGCAGGTCTACGAGGTCGCGATCGCCGGCAACGCCACCATGACCGCGCTGGTGCTGGGCATCGACCCGGAACCGCTCGGCGTAGCGCCGTTCGTGATGTCCGCCGCACAGCCGCCCACGGTGCCGGTCGCGGAGGTGGGACTCGACCTCCACCCGGGCGCCCGCGCGTTCTTCTTCCCGGCCCTCGGCGCCTACGTCGGCGGCGACATCGTCGCCGGCATGCTCGCGACGGGCATGGACCGCGACAAGCGGACCCGGCTCTTCATCGACGTCGGCACCAACTGCGAGATCGTCGTGAGCAACGGCGACCGGATCGTCGCCACCGCGGCGCCTGCCGGACCCGCGTTCGAGGGCGGCGCGATCAGGTGCGGGATGCGCGCCGCGGACGGGGCGATCGAGGTCATCCGGATGGGGGACGACGTCGAGCTGGGCGTCATCGGCGACGTGGAGCCGAAAGGCCTGTGCGGCTCAGGGCTGGTCGACGCCGTCGCCGAGCTGGTCAAGGTCGGCCTGCTCGACGCGACGGGGCGGTTCGTGCCCGAGGAGCAGGCGGTCGACATCGCGCCCAAGCTGGCGGACCGGCTCACCATGCTGGGCCAGGAGCGGGTGTTCGTGCTCCACCGCCCGGACCCGGAGGCCGGGCCCGAGGACTGCGTGGTGCTGTCGCAGCGGGACGTGCGCGAGCTCCAGTTCGCCAAGGCCGCGATATCGACCGGCTGGACCCTCCTGCTCGAGGAGCTCGGCCTCGAGCACCGCGACGTCCAGCAGGTGCTGATGGCGGGCTCCTTCGGCAGCTACATCTCCCCCGCGTCCGCCGTCCGGATCGGCCTGGTGCCGCAGCTCCCCGTGCTCCGTATCGTCTCGGCCGGCAACGTCGCCGGCGAGGGCGCGAAGATGGCACTGCTGTCCGTGCGCGAGCGCGCCGGCGCCGCGGCGCTGCTGGAGGAGGTGACCTATGTCGAGCTCTCCGACCGCGCCGACTTCAACGACCGGTTCGTCGACCAGCTCGGGTTCTGACCCACACCCCGTGGCCCTGATCGCGTGCGGTGCGATCAGCCAGCCCGCGGCGGAGATCGCCGCGCGCCGCGCCTGGCCGGTCGTCGTACACCCGCTGCCGCCGCTGCTGCACAACCAGCCGCACCTCATCGCGGGCGAGGTCCGGGCACTGGCGGAGCGGCTGTTGGAGGAGGGCCACCGGGTGGTGGTCGGCTACGCCGACTGCGGGACGTACGGCGCGCTCGACGAGCTGTGCGACGACCTGGGGCTCGAGCGGCTCCCCGGCCTCCACTGCTACGACGTGTACGGCGGGCCCGAGCGACTCGCTGCCTTCTTCGAGGAGCAGCCCGGCACGTACCTGTTCACCGACTTCCTGGTGCGGTCGTTCGCGCGCACCGTGCTGCGCGAGCTCGGGCTCGACCGGCATCCCGAGCTGCGTGACGCCTACTTCGGCTCCTACACCCGCGTCGTCTGGTTGGCCCAGGAGCCGGACGAGGAGCTGCACGGGCTGGCCGAGGCGGCGGCGGCAGCGATCGGACTGCCGCTCACCGTCGTCGACACCGGGCACGCGGGGCTGGAGTCCGCGCTCGAAGCACTGGTCGGCCGGGCCAGCCGGGCCGGGGGGGCCGGGGGGTTCAGTCGGCCAGCCGGCTGAGCCAGTCCTGCCGCCACGCCTCCGTCTCGGCCACCTGGTTGAACGTGTAGACGTGCAGGCCCGTCACCCGCATCGCCGGCTCCGCAGCGATCGGGGCGCACTTCTCCAGGAAGGACTCACCCGTGAACCCGCCGGGTGCCACCAGCCGCGCCATCAGGCCCTTCTGCTTGGCGAGGAACCGCGTGGAGTCACCGACGCCGATCTTGGTCGCCATGCCGAGGAGCTTGGTCCGGTCGACCGGACCGGGCATCCCGAGCAGCAGCGGCAGCTCGACGCCACGCTGGCGCACCCGGGTGAGCCAGTCCTTGATGACCGCGGCGTCGAAGGTGAGGTTGCTGACCATCGTCGTCGCGTACCTGCGCTTGTCCCACATCGACTGCACCGTCAGGTCGTCGTGGATCTTGGGGTGGCTCTCGGGATATCCCGTCACGCCGACCTCGGCGAACGGGCTCCCGAGCTCGGCGAGGTCCTCCAGCATCGAGAGCGCGTCCTTGTAGTCACCGGCAGGATCGGCGTCGCCGCCGGGCACGAAGATGCCGGTCACTCCCGCGGCGCCCAGCCGCTCCACCAGAGCCTCGAGCTCGGCACGCCCCGTCACCATCCGCGCCGCCAGGTGCGGGACGACCCGGTAGCCGGCGGCAGCCAGCCGCTCCGCGGTCTCCACGGTCCGCTGCAAACCCAGCGACGGCGACGCGGTGATGGTCAGCGTCACCGACGCCGGCACTGACGCGAGCACCTTCGCCTCGATGGAGGGCGTGGGCAGCAGCTCGTAGCGTGCGCTCGTCAGCAGACGTCGTACGGTGTCCCGGTCTTTGTTGCGCATGACACAACTCGTTTCGTGATACGCACCAGCGTGGTCAGCGTAGACCTTCCCGCTCCGGCCGTCGAGTAGCCCGAACGCCCTGGCGCGAGTGCGTATCGAGACGCCCGGACCCGTACGCCGCTCGTTCCCACTGGCGACGGGCACGTCGCCGGGTCTCGATACGCACCATCCGCGACCTCGTTCCTCAGTCGCGGGCGCTACTCGACCTCGCGTGACAACGCCGCGGCTCCGCCGCGGCTGTCACGCAGACTTCTTCTTGGTCTTCTCGCGGAGGACGAGGGTCGGCGGCACGCCGTGGTCGACGGTCTCCCGGGTGACGATGACCTTCTCGACGTCGCCGCGGGAGGGGACCTCGTACATCACGTGGAGGAGGACCTCCTCGATGATCGCGCGGAGCCCGCGGGCACCGGTGCCGCGCTCCATCGCCTTGTCGGCGATGCCCTCGATCGCGTCGTCGGTGAACTCGAGGTCGACGCCGTCGAGCTCGAAGAGCTTGCGGTACTGCTTCACCAGGGCGTTGCGGGGCTCCGTGAGGATCTGCACCAGCGCCTCCTGGTCGAGCTTGGTGACGCTCGCGATGAGCGGGAGTCGGCCGATGAACTCGGGGATCAGACCGAACTTGGTCAGGTCCTCCGGGCGCACCAGCGACAACAGGTCCTCGGCGTCGCGCTCCTCCTTGCCGCGGACCTCCGCGGTGAAGCCGAGCGTCTTCTTGCCGACCCGCTGCTCGATGATGTGTTCAAGGCCCGCGAACGCACCGCCGACGACGAAAAGGATGTTCGTCGTGTCGATCTGGATGAACTCCTGGTGCGGGTGCTTGCGGCCGCCCTGGGGCGGTACTGAGGCGGTGGTGCCCTCGATGATCTTCAGCAGCGCCTGCTGGACACCCTCGCCCGAGACGTCGCGAGTGATCGACGGGTTCTCCGCCTTGCGGGCCACCTTGTCGATCTCGTCGATGTAGATGATCCCCGTCTCGGCCTTCTTGACGTCGTAGTCGGCGGCCTGGATCAGCTTGAGCAGGATGTTCTCAACGTCCTCGCCGACGTAGCCGGCCTCGGTCAACGCAGTGGCGTCGGCGATCGCGAACGGCACGTTCAGCATCCGGGCCAACGTCTGGGCCAGGTAGGTCTTGCCGCACCCGGTGGGGCCGATGACCAGGATGTTGGACTTGGACACCTCGACGACCTCGTCCTTGGCGTGCTTGCCCTTGCCGTCACCGATGCCCGGCTGGACGCCCGCCTGGACCCGTTTGTAGTGGTTGTAGACCGCGACCGCGAGGGACTTCTTCGCCTGCTCCTGGCCGATCACGTAGGAGTTGAGGAAGTCGAAGATCTCCTTCGGCTTCGGCAGCTCGTCGAGGCCGACCTCGGTGCCCTCGTTGAGCTCTTCCTCGATGATCTCGTTGCACAGGTCGATGCACTCGTCGCAGATGTAGACGCCCGGACCGGCGATCAGCTTCTTGACCTGCTTCTGGCTCTTTCCGCAGAAAGAGCACTTGAGCAGGTCGCCTCCGTCACCGATGCGTGCCACGGGCGGTACTCCTCACATAAAGCGGACTCCCCGACCGTACTCCCTGGCGCCCGCTCGCGGGGAGCGGACACGTGGGGCGAGTCGGAGGGATCATCTTGGGTCAGGTGAGTGCGGGGGTGCCCTTGAGCGAGGCGAGCACCGAGTCGATGAGACCGTACTCGATGGCCTGCTCCGCGGTGAGGATCTTGTCGCGCTCGATGTCGTGGCTCACCTCTTCCATGGACTTGTTGCTGTGGTCGCTGATCATCTTCTCCAGCAGCTCCCGCATCCGCAGGATCTCGTTGGCCTGAATCTCGATGTCGGAGGTCTGGCCGAACGTGCCCTCGGTGTAGGGCTGGTGGATCAGGATCCGACTGTTGGGCAGTGCCAGCCGCTTGCCCCGGGTGCCGGCGGCGAGCAGGATCGCGGCCGCGGACGCGGCCTGGCCGATGCACACCGTCTGCACGTCTGGCTTGATGAACTGGAGCGTGTCGTAGATCGCCGTCAACGCGGTGAACGATCCACCGGGGCTGTTGATGTAGATGCTGATGTCCTGGTCGGGGTTCATCGACTGCAGGCACAGCAGCTGCGCGATCACCGCGTTGGCGACGTCGTCGGAGATCGGCGTCCCGAGGTAGACGATGCGGTCCTCGAACAGCTTGGCGTAGGGGTCGATCCGCCGGAAGCCGTAGGACGTCCGCTCTTCCCACTGCGGGATGTAGTAGTTCATCTGCTCACTCATCAGCTCAGTCCTTCTTCGTGTGGGCCGGACGCCCCTGGTCGGCAGCCTCGCGGGCGCTCTTGACCACCTGGTCGACCAGTCCGTAGTCGAGCGCCTCGCTGGCGGTGAACCAGCGGTCGCGGTCGGCGTCCGTGGTCACCTGCTCGACGGTCTGGCCGGTGTGCTGCGAGATCAGCTCGAGCAGCACCTTCTTGATGTGCAGCGACTGCTGCGCCTGGATCTTGATGTCGGAGGCGGAGCCACCCATGCCGGAGGACGGCTGGTGCATCATGATCCGCGCGTGCGGCAGCGCGTAGCGCTTGCCCTTGGTGCCCGCGCAGAGCAGGAACTGGCCCATCGACGCTGCGAGCCCCATGCCGACCGTGGCAACGTCGTTGGGGATGTAGTTCATCGTGTCGTAGATGGCCATCCCCGCGTCGACCGAGCCGCCGGGCGAGTTGATGTGGAGGAAGATGTCCGCCTCGGGATCCTCCGCCGACAGCAGCAGCAGCTGCGCGCAGATCGCGTTGGCATTCTGGTCGCGGACCTCGGAGCCGAGGAACACGATGCGCTCACGGAGCAGCCGGCCGTAGATGTTGTCTTCGAGCAGGTTGAGTCCGGGCGCGCCGTTCATCTCGGGGCCGCTGGGAATCTGAGTCACGTGGCGACACTAGCCGCCCGGAGCCCCGGAGCCACGGCATCTCGGGCCCTGTTCGCCGACAGCAGATTTGCGAGCCCAGCCGTCCGCGAGGTACGAGCGGACGGCGTCGGGCGAGCCGTCGAGTAGCGCCCGCGAGCGAGGGACGAGCTCGCGTCGGCGCGTATCGAGACCCGGCGAGGCGCAAGTCGGCGCCGGGGACGGTCGCGGCGGTCCGGCACCTCACCGGGTCTCGATACGCCCTCGCCTAGCGGCTCGGGCTACTCGACCACCGAAGGGCTCGGGCTACTCGACCACCGAAGGGCTCGGGCTACTCGACCACCGAAGGGCTCGGGCTACTCGACCACCGAAGGGCTCGGGCTACTCGACCACCGGGAGCGTCAGGCTTCTGCGGCCGCCTTCAGCCCGGCGACCGTGCGCGCCATGCCCTGCTCGAGCTCGTCGGCGTGTTCGAGGCTGCCACCGAGGACCGTCGGCCCGGAGGCCCTGCTCAGCAACGTCAGGCGGGTGGGCACCGGCCGACGGTGCACCACCCGGGTCCCGCCCTCGACCTGCTCGAGCTCCCAGATCCACTGGGCCCCGCTGGTCTTGGTGTCCCACACCAGTCGCCGGCCGTGGTCCACCGCGGCGACGACGGACCGCGACGGCCAGATGAACGCCTTGCGGCGGTTGATCCCGAGGTACCACTGACCCACCCGGAGGCCGCCGCGCTTCAGGGGCAGCATCCGCACGGTCTCCGGACTCCACTGCGCCATCCGGGAGAAGTCGGTCAGGAGCTCCCAGACCTGCTCCGGCGCTGCGTCGATGGTCGCTTCCGCGCGCAGCTCGCGGTCGGCAGTTGCTTCAGTCACCTTCTGATGGTGGCAGAACCAGCGGCGGTCAGGCGAGCCATCGCTTCAGCGCGGACAGCACCTCGGGATGGTTGAGGATGCCGAAGTGGTCGGTGCCCCCGACGTGCAAGGTCTCGGCGTCCGGGAACAGCTCGGCGCCCCGCCGGTCGCGGCCAACAGCGGACCGGGGCCGGACCAGGTAGTCGCCCACGATCGACCCGACCGGGTGCCGGGCGGACCCGGTGACGGTCGCGGCAACCAGCCGGTAGCGCGCTTCCTTCAGGGGCGGCAGTGCATCGACGTACCCGTCGACCAGGTCGCGCACGCCCTCGGACCGCTTGTCGAGGATCCGCCCGATCGGGGAGGTCTCGGGCAGCAGGCCGAGGAGCCGGCTCCCGTGGCCGATGCCCCACGCGATCGGGGCACCGCGGTGCGGGGCCCCGAGGGTGACCACGTCCGTCACTCGGTCCGCCCAGGCAGGGCCTTCGAGCGCGAGCACGTTGAGCGCGGCCCGCATGATCAGCCCGCCCATGGAGTGTCCGACGAGGGCGATCCGTTCGACCTCGACCGGCCACGACGCGACCACGTCGCGCAGCAGCGCGGCGAGCCCGACGCCGTTCTCCCGGATCGGGAGGCCGGTGTTGGCGCGGAGGTAGACCGGGGTCCATCCCTCCTCGGCGAGCGCTTCGCCGTACGTCGTGCCGGTGCGCTCGCGGTGGAGACGCCAGTACGACTCGTTCTCACAGAGGCCGTGCAGGAAGACGACCAGCCGGCCGGTCGCGTCGGGGTACGCCGCGGCGAGCTCGTGCGTGCCCGGGTGCACGTCGCGGCCCCCCACCCGGACCGCCATCGGAATGGCCAGCTGGGGTCGATCGCGGAGCAGCTCGTCGCCGATCAGCCCGTTGACCGCGGACGACACGAACCGGCCGCGCGCCCCTTCCTCCAGACGCGGGCCGACCCCGGTCGCGGCCAGCTTGTCGAGGCCGGCGCCGCCCTTGCGCAGAGCGAAGCCGAGCCCGCCGTAGATCGCGCCGGCGACGCCGCGGTGAACCGACTCGACCGGATCCGCGGCGGATCCAAGACCCAACCGGGCAACCCCGTGCACCCGGCGGGAGATCGCGTCGTGGGTGTCGCGGGCGGAGCCGACGAGCAGCTCGTCGGTGACTGCGGCGAGCAGAGAGAGCGCGTCAATGATCGATGCGCCAGGAACGGGAGGTGGCGCAGTGTCCATGCGCCACACCATAACGCCCTCAGTGCACAGTTGTGCACCGAGGGCGTTTTGGGCGTGTCAGTCCTCGGTCGGAGCCTCGTCCGCGTCCGCGTCGGCGTCGGCGTCGGAGTCGACGGCGGCGGGCTCGATCGCGGCCTCGGCCTCCGGGTCACCGATCGTCCCGTCGGGAAGCAGGTTCTTCAGCTCGATGACGTTGCCGGAGGCGTCCTTGACGACCGCGCCCTCGACCAGCTGCGCGAGCGCCTTGCCGCGGCGGATCTCCTGCACCATCTCGGGCACGTGGTTGTGCTCGAGCATGTGGTTGACGAACTCCTGCGGGTCCTGGCCGGACTGCTGCGCACGCCGCACCATGTGCTGGGTCAGCTCGCCCTGGTCGACGCCGATCTCGCCCTTGTCGGCGATCTCGTCGAGCAGGAACTGGGCGGCGACCGCGTCCCGGACCCGGCGGTCGAGGTCGGCCTCGAACTCCTCCTGGGTCTGGCCCTCCTCCTCGAGGTAGGCGTCCAGGGTCATCCCGGCGTAGGAGAGCTGCTGCTCGACGCTCTCGCGGCGGGCGTTGAGCTCCTCGGTGACGAGGGTCTCGGGCAGCGGGATCTCGACCTTCTCCAGCAGCGCCTCGAGCACGGCGTCGCGGGCGGCAGCGGCCTGCTCGAGCCGCTTGCCACGGGTCAGTCGCTCGCGGACGTCGCCCTCGAGCTCGGCGAAGGTGTCGAACTCGGAGGCCATCTGCGCGAAGTCGTCGTCGAGGTCGGGGAGCTCCTGCTCCTGGACCTGGCTGACGGCGACGGCCACCTCGACGTCCTCGCCGACCAGGTCGCCGTTGACGAGCTGGGAGGTGAAGGCCTTCTCCTCGCCGGCGGACACGCCGACGAGCGCGTCGTCGAGGCCGTCGATCATGCCGCCGCGGCCGACCTGGTAGGAGAAGCCGGAGATCTCAGCGCCCTCGACGGTCTCGCCGTCCTTGGTCGCCTTGAGGTCCAGGACGACGAAGTCGCCGTCCTGCGCCGGGCGCTCGACGTCGATGAGCGTGCCGAACCGGCCTCGCAGCGCGTCGACCTGCTCGGTGACGTCGTCGTCGGACACCTCGACGTCCTCGACCGAGGCCTCGAGGCCGTCGGTGTCGGGCAGCGAGATCTCGGGCTTGATGTCGACCTCGGCGGTGAACTCGAGGGGGCCGTCGTCGTCGTACTTGACGACCTCGACCTCGGGCTGCGCGAGCGGCACCAGGTCGTTGGCCTGAAGCGCCTCGACGTACTTGGTCCCGAGGACGTCGTTGAGGGCCTCCTCGCGGGCGGCACCCGGGAACTGGCGCTCGATGATCGCGGGCGGCACCTTCCCCTTACGGAATCCGGGGATGTTGATCTGCTGCGCGATCTTCTGGTACGCCGCGTCGAGGCTCGGCTTGAGCTCCTCGAAGGGCACCTCGACGGTCAGCTTGGCCCTGGTCGGGCTCAAGGTCTCGACGGCGCTCTTCACAGGCTTGTTCTCCTTCATGGATATGAGTTGTTGCGTCGGGGCGACAGGACTCGAACCTGCGATCTCCTGCTCCCAAAGCAGGCGCGCTAGCCACTACGCTACGCCCCGCCAAGATGCCCCTACGGGGCTCCTTGGAGCGGATGACGGGAATCGAACCCGCGTAGCCAGTTTGGAAGACTGGGGCTCTACCATTGAGCTACATCCGCGCACGTGCAAACGCGGGTGTCATGGTGCCACACGGTGGCCCACCCGCCCCAAACGAGCGGCCCTCGTGGACGGGGCTCAGCGGCGGTGGACGAGCAGCAGCGCACGGTCGTCGTCGCGCGAGCCGACCTTCGCGGCCAACCGTTCCGCGAGCCCGTCGAACGAGCGGCGGAAGAGGTGCTCGGCGACGCCCAACATCTCGTCGATGCCGAGCTCGATGTCGCGGCGCGGCTCCTCCACCATGCCGTCGGTGTAGAGCAGCAGCGCGTCGCCCGAGCTGAGCCGGCCACGGGCCGGCTCGTAGGTGACCCCGTCAATCAGGCCGAGCACCGGACCCTCCGTCTTGATGACGTGCCAGCGACCGGAGCCGGCGGACCGCTGGACGGGCGGCGGGTGTCCCGCCGTCCGCAGCTCGTAGTCGCCGGTCACCAGGTCCAGCGAGAGGTGCACCGCGGTGGCGAACCCCTCCTCCCAGTCGCGCTGGAGGAGGTAGTCGTTGGCCGCCGGCAGGAAGCGGTACGGCGGGAGCGCGCCGAGCAGGCCACCCATCGCCCCGGAGAGCTGGAGCGCCCGGGTGCCGGCCGCCTCGCCCTTGCCGGACACGTCGACGACTGCGACCTCGAGCCGGGTGCCCTCCGACCGGGTCGTGGCGACGACGAAGTCGCCGGCGAACGGCGACCCGCCCGCCGACGAGAGCGCGGACTCGACCAACCAGTTCCCCGGCAGCTTGGGGATCGTCCCCTGCGCCAGGATCCGGTCGCGGAGGTCGACGAGCATCGACTCACCGCGCCGACCGCCGATGCCGACCACGCTCCGACGCACGCTGATGACCAGCACGACGACGCAGACCAGGATCAAGATGAGGATCGCGGCGATCGTACGCGGCGTGTACTCGGGTTGGAGCCACCCCGCGACTCCGACCATCACGATGACGAAACCGACGAACCAGACCAGGGTGCGCGGCCGGAGGACCAACGCACCGATCAGGAGCGGGACGTTGAGAGCCGAGAACGGGAACCTGTCGGGCATCAACGCGACGCCGACCACGATCGCGGCAGCGAGGAGCACCAGCGCGATCGCCAGGACCTGCTCGCCAGCCACTCGCCGGAGGACGCGGTGTCTCATCGCCCGGCCCGGGATCGGAACGCCGGTTGGCAGCGGCTGCACCAGAAGAGGTTGCGGGCCCCGAGCATGGTCGCGCTGACCGCCCGACCGCAGACGTGGCACGGCTGACCGGTGCGCCGGTAGACGTAGACCTCTCCCCCGTGGTCGTCGGCCCGCGGCGGACGGCCCATCGCGTCCGGCTCGTGCTCGGGCCGCACGGTGTCGATCGTGCCGGTGCGCACGCCCTCGGCCATCAGGACGAGGAGGTCGTCCCACATCGCCAGCCATTGTCCGGACCGAAGGGTCCGTCCCGGTCGCAGCGGGTGGATCCGGTGCCGGAACAGCAGCTCGGCCCGATAGACGTTGCCGACGCCGGCGACCACGGTCTGGTCCATCAGCAGGGTCCCGATCGGGGCCGCGCTGCGGCTGATCCGGGCCCACGCGCGGTCCGGTTGGGCGTCCGGTCGGAGCGGGTCGGGGCCGATGCGCGCGACGACTGCATCGCGTTCGGCCGTGGTGACCAGCGCGCAGGTGGTGGCGCCCCGCAGGTCGGCGTACGCCTTGCCGTCGACGCGGACCAGCCGCAGCCGCACCTCGCCGACCGGTGCCGGTACGTCGGCCACCAGGTCGTGGACGTCGAAGGTGCCGTAGAGGCCGAGGTGGACGTGGACGTAGCGGTCGTCGCCGAACCCGATGAAGAGGTGCTTGCCCCAGGTCTCGGCGTCGCGTATCTCGGCGCCGTCGAGCCGGGCGGCCGAGTCCGCGAAGCGGCCCTGAGGACTGCCGACCCGCACCTGTTGGTCACCGAAGACGTCGGTGATCTGCCGGGCCAGCCGGTGCAGGGTGTGGCCCTCAGGCACGGATCCGGGGCCTAAGCATCGGGGGCCGGCCCGCCAGCGGCTGACTGGGCCGAGGCTGGCAGCGGGGGGAGCTCGCCGGTCGTCTCGTAGGACGCCATCTGGCCGATCCGCCGTACGTGCCGTTCGTCGCCCGGGAACGGCGTGGTGAGGAAGACCTCCACCAGGCGGGTCATCTCGTCGAGCGGGTGCATCCGGCCACCGACGGCGACCACCCACGCGTCGTTGTGCTCGCGGGCCAGCGAGGCCGTGTCCTCCGACCAGGCGAGGGCGGCCCGGATCCCCCGCACCTTGTTGGCGGCGATCTGCTCGCCGTTGCCCGAACCGCCGATCACGACACCGAGGCTGTCGAGCCCGGCGGCGCGGTCCGTCGCCACGCCCTCGGCCGCGCGCAGGCAGAAGGCGGGGTAGTCGTCGACGGCGTCGTAGACGAAGGGGCCGTGGTCGACCGGCTCGTAGCCGTGCTCGGTGAGCCAACCGATCAGGTGACTCTTGAGCTCCAAGCCGGCGTGATCACACCCGAGATGCACGCGCATAGCGAACATCCTTTCAGAAGTGGTGCAGCCGACGAGCAGCTTCTGCGACGGAGCCGCTCATCGACGGATACACCGTGAACGCCTGGGCGAGCTGGTCGGCCGTGATCGACTGCGCGACGGCCAGCGACACCGGGTGGATCAGCTCGCTCGCACGGGGCCCGACCACGACTCCACCGACGACGATGCCGGTGCCGGGCCGGCAGAACAGCTTGACGAAACCGTCCTGGACGCCCTGCATCTTCGCGCGGGGGTTGCCGCTCAACGGCAGCATCACCGACTCGGCCTGGATCTCGCCGGCGTCGATCGCGCGCTGTGACCAGCCCACGGTCGCGATCTCGGGGGCCGTGAAGACGTTCGACGACACCTGCTTGAGGTCGAGCGGTGCGACGGCGTCGCCGAGGAAGTGCCACATCGCGATCCGGCCCTGCATGGCAGCGACCGACGCCAGCATCAGGACACCGGTGCAGTCGCCGGCCGCGTAGACGCCGCGCGCCGCCGTACGAGACACCCGGTCGACCTTGACGAAGCCGCCGTCGTCGAGCACGACCCCGGACTCGGCCAGGCCGACACCGGCCGTGTTCGGCACGGACCCGAGCGCGAGGATGCAGTGCGAACCCTGGACCTCGCGGCCGTCGGTGAGCCGCACGGTCACGACGTCGCCCGCCCGGGTGACCGACTCCATCCGCGACTGCCCCAGCACCTTCATGCCGCGGCGGGTGAGGACGTCCTCGAGCACCTGCGCCGCGTCGGCGTCCTCGCCGGGGAGGACCCGGTCGCGGGACGACACGAGCGTGACCGGGATGCCGAGCGCGAGGTAGGCACTGGCGAACTCGGCGCCCGTCACGCCGGAACCGACCACGACCAGCTCGGTCGGCACCTCGGTGAGGTCGTAGACCTGCTCCCAGGTCAGGATTCGCTCCCCGTCGGGTACGGCGCTCGGAAGCGTCCGCGGCGCCGCACCCGTCGCGACCAGGACGGCGTCGGCCGTCAGCGTCTCGGTGCCACCGTCGACGAGCTCGGCGACCACGGTGCCCGGGCCGTCCAACCGCCCACGGCCGCGGACGACGCGGACGCCGTCACGCTCGAGCCGCCGCGCGATGTCGGCGGACTGCTCCGAGGCCAGTCGCATCACCCGGGCGTTCACCTTCGCCAGATCGACCCCGACGGAGGTGACCAGGTCGCCCTGGTGGTCGCGGGACTCGATGCCGAGCTCGGCAGCCTCGGCCATGTCGGTCATCAGCTCGGCGGTCGCGATCAGGGTCTTGCTCGGCACGCAGTCGGTGAGTACGGCGGAGCCGCCCAGCCCGTCGGTGTCGACGACAGTGACCTCGGCGCCGAGCTGGGCTGCCACCAGTGCCGATTCGTACCCGCCGGGACCGCCGCCGATGATCACCACGCGAGACATGGCGTCCTCAGAGGTTGATCATGTGACCGGCGATGCCCTCGATGGCTTCCTTCATCGCCTCGGACAGCGTCGGGTGCGCGAAGACGTTGCGCGCGACCTCGTCGGCGGTGAGGTCCCACTGCTGCGCGAGCGTCAGCGCCGGCAGCAGCTCGGTGACCTCCGGCCCGATCATGTGCGCGCCAAGGATCTCGTTGTGCTCGGCGTCGGCGACGATCTTCACGAAGCCGACGCCCTCGGCCATGCCGCGGGCCTTGCCGTTGGCGGAGAAGGGGAAGGACGACGTCTTCACGTCGTAGCCCTTCTCCTTGGCCTGCGCCTCGGAATAGCCGAACGAGGCGATCTGCGGCTGGCAGAAGGTCGCCCGCGGGATCATGTCGAAGTTGATCTCCATGGTCTCGGCATCGGCGATCGTCTCCGCCGCGACCACGCCCATCGCTTCGGCGGTGTGCGCCAGCATCAGCTTGCCGGTGCAGTCGCCGATGGCATAGACGCCGTCGACGTTGGTGCGGCCGCGCGCGTCGACAGCGATCGCGCCACGCTCGGTGAGCTCGACGCCCGCAGCGTCGCGGCCGAAGCCCTCGACCCGCGGCGCGAAGCCGAACGCCGCGAGGAACTTGTCGGCCTCGATCACGTTCTCCTCGCCGCCGTCGGCGGGAGCAGTGGTGACCTTCACGCCGGAGCCGGTGTCCTCGACCTTCTTCACCGCGGTCGCCGTCAGCACCTTGACGCCGAGCTTCTTGTACTGGCGCGCGAGCTCCTTGGACACGTCGGCGTCCTCGGTGGGGACCATCCGGTCGAGGTACTCGACGATGGTGACGTCGACCCCGAAGTTCTTGAGGACGTAGGCGAACTCGACGCCGATCGCGCCCGAGCCGCCGATGACGATCGACCCGGGGAGCTGGTCGGTGAGGATCTGCTCCTCGTAGGTGACGACGTTCTCGCTCAGCTCGACACCGGGCACCAGCCGCACCGACGCGCCGGTCGCGATGATCAAGTTGTCGAAGTCGTACGACGACGTCTTGCCGTCCTTCTCCACGTCGATCGCCTTCGGCCCGGTGAGCGTGCCCCAGCCGTCGATCTCGGTGATCTTGTTCTTCTTCATCAGGTAGTGGACGCCCTTGGCGCTGGCCTCGGCCACGCTCCGGCTGCGCTTGTGCGTCACCCCGAAGTCCATCGTCGCGTCACCGGAGATCCCGAAGGTGTCCTTCTCCTGGGTGATGATGTGCGCGATCTCGGCGTTGCGGAGCAACGCCTTCGACGGGATGCACCCGACGTTGAGACACACACCGCCCCAATACTTCTCTTCCACCACGGCCACGGACTTGCCGAGCTGGGCGGCGCGGATGGCGGCGACGTAGCCACCAGGGCCGGCGCCGAGGACGAGGACATCGAAGTGGGTCACGAGTGGAGCCTACTAAGCCGCGATCCTCTGGTGGGTCGCGGCTAACCTGACCCCGTGCCGACCTACGCCGCTTACGGGACGAACCTCCACCCGGGGCGGATGGTCGAGCGATGCCCCCACTCCCCGCTCCAGACGACCGGTTGGCTCACCGGGTGGAGACTGACCTTCGGGGGCGAGGAGCACGGCTGGGACGGCGCGCTCGCCACGATCGTCCAGGACCCGATCGACCAGGTGTTCGTCGCGCTCTACGACGTGAGCCCACAGGACGAGCCATTGCTCGACGAGTGGGAGTCGGCGGACTCCGGCCTCTACCGGAAGACGAAGGTCCGGGTCGCGACGCTGACCGGCTCGGTGGTGGCGTGGACCTACGTGCTGGACGCCTACGAGGGCGGGCTCCCATCAGCCTCGTACCTCGGCGTGCTGGCCGACGCCGCCGAGGCCGCGGACGCACCCGACGACTACGTCGCCGCACTGCGCCGCCGGCCCTGCCGGTCGACCGGCCTGTAACCCGTGCCAGGGCGGCATCGTTGTGACGACGTGCTGACCTCTCTCCGCCATCCCCTCGCCGTACTGCTGACCGTCACCCTCGCCGCCACGGCCGCTGCCTGCGGCAGCGCCACAGCCCCGGTGGCCGGCGTGCCCGAGCCGGACAAGTCGGCTGTCGCGGCACCCGTCGCGGTCCGCGAGGCCGGCCCCGGCCTGCGCGACGTGATGTGGGTCGGCAACAACTGGGACGGCACCGCGAGCATCGTGGACGCGAACACGTTCGAGGTGCTCAAGCGCGGCGTCAACCTGATCCCGGACAAGCTCCAGGAGACCAACGACCTGCTCACCGACCCGGTCGGTCTGGTCTACTTCCTCGCCGTCAACGTCACCGCCGGCCAGGGTCACAACCAGTACGTCGACGACATGTTCACCACCATGGACGGCCGTTACCTGGCCGTCTCACGCCCGAGCTTCGCCGACGTCGTGTGGTTCGACGTGCGCAAGGCGGTCCGCGGGCGACCGGGCGCGATCGTGCGCGAGCAGCAGATGGACGGGCACCGCACCGACCACATGCAGCTCTCGAACGACGGCCGCCGGCTGCTGGTCTCCGACTCGACCGCCAAGCAGGTGATCGAGTACTCGATGGTCGACGAGACCCTGCCCGACGGCACCAAGGTGAAGATGGGTGACCGCCTCCGCACCTTCCCGTCCGGCGAGACGCCTCACGAGAGCAACTACACCCTCGAGGGCGACCGGATCCTGCACGCGTCGATCGGCCGGGTCTACACCCCCATCGACGACACCGAGCCCGTCGACGGCACGCTCCTCGGCATCCCGTTGGCCCGGCTGGGCCTCACCCAGCTCAAGCTCGACGCGCTCGTCGCCACGCTGCCCTGGGAGGTGCTCGACGAGGCGGTCAAGGCTGATCGCTGGCTGCAGTACGTCGATGTCGACAGCTTCGACATCCTGCAGCGCTGGGACATGAAGAAGGAGCTGGCCGAGGCCGGCTTCCCCGGGATGAGCAGTGCCGTTCGCCCGATCGCGCTCCACCCGGACGGTCACCGTCTCTACCTGCAGGTCTCCTTCCTGCACGGCATCGTGGAGTTCAACACCCGCAGAGCCGACCTCAACGGTACGTCCGACTACACGCGCGGCGGGGTGCCCGAGCCGGCGAAGGGCGCGGTCACCCGGCTCATCCCGCTGGAGAACCGGGTCCCGGGCATGCCGCTCGAGCAGTACGTCAACGACTCCGCCCACCACGGCATCGCGATCAGCGAGGACGGCGGGACGCTCTGCGTCGCGGGCACGATGGACGACTACGCGGCCCTCGTCAAGCGCGGCACCGGCCAGGCGAGGTACTTCGACGAGACGACGACGGGTCACGGCTACGGCAAGCCGTACTGGGTGACCGAGGGGCTCAACAACACCTGTTGGTTCTCGATCTCCGACAACGACGCGGTCGCGGTCATCTCGACGGACACGAAGAAGGAGATCGCCTACCTCCAGGTCGGCAACCACCCACAGCGCGTACGGCACGGGTACGTCAAGGACGACCTGTTCCCCAACGGCTAACCTCCTGTTCGTGACCGACGCGCCCTCGCCGTACGACCTCGCCCAGCAGGCCGCCGCCCGCATCGCCGAACTCACCGGCATCGCCCGGCACGACATCGCGCTCGTGCTGGGCTCCGGGTGGCTGCCGGCCGCAGAGATGCTCGGCGAGACCACCGTCGAGATCGACGCGACCGACGTACCCGGGTTCGGCGCGGCCGCCGTCGTCGGGCACTCCGGCAAGATCCGCTCGGTTCGCGTCGGCGGCGCAGATGGCCGTCAGGCACTCGTCTTCCTGAGCCGCACCCACTACTACGAGGGCAAGGGCGTGGCGGCTGTCGTCCACGGCGTGCGTACGGCGGCCGCGGCCGGCTGTCGCGCGATCGTGCTCACCAACGGGTGCGGCGGGCTCAAGGAGACCTGGACGCCCGGGACGCCGGTGCTGATCAGCGACCACATCAACCTGACCGGTCAGTCGCCGATCCTCGGCGCGAACTTCGTCGACCTGACCGACCTCTACTCGACGCGGCTGCGCGAGATCTGCCGGGAGATCGACCCCTCGCTCGACGAGGGCGTCTACGTGCAGTTCCCCGGACCGCACTACGAGACCCCGGCCGAGATCGGGATGGTGCGGGCGATCGGCGGTCACCTCGCCGGCATGAGCACCACCCTCGAGGCGATCGCGGCCCGCGAGGCCGGCATGGAGATCCTCGGCATCAGCCTGGTGACCAACCTCGCCGCCGGCATGAGCGGGGAGCCGCTCGACCACGCCGAGGTGCTCGACGCCGGCCGTGCCGCCGCCACCCGGATGGGCGAGCTGCTCACCCGGGTCGTGCCCCGGATCTGACCGTCCGGTCGGACCGCGCCCGCTGATCCGCCCGCCTCAGCGCGGTCGGGGAAGCTGGCCGAACACCCGGTTGCACCCGCTGCCGGCGCAGCGTGACAGCTCTGTGGTGCGGTGCGTCAACTGGCGCCGGATCGCCCGGTAGTCGGGGTCCCGGAAGCGGTTGCGCAGGGCGTACGGGTCGCGCTGCCGGTCGAAGAGAAGGCCGATGCCGGGCTTGCCCGCCCGGTGGCCGAACAGGTAGCGGGACGTGGTGACACCGCGGTAGTCCCAGCCCGGGCTGTCGTCGGCGACCTGGTCACCGGTCTGCACCAGGATCGTGTCGCGCGCCTGCCCGCGGTCGTCGTCGCGGAGCCGCTCGATGCTGAGGCCGTCGAGCCGGTGCCCGGGCGTCGCGCCCGCCCAGTCCACGAAGGTCGCGACCAGGTCGACCAGGCTGACCGGGACGTCCTCGACCGTGCCCGGCGGGTAGCCCGGGCCCCGGATCACGAACGGCACGTCGAGGATCTCGTCGAAGAGGTAGTTCTTGGCGGAGAGGCGGTGCTCTCCGAGCGCGTTGCCGTTGTCGGACGTGAAGACGACGTAGGTGTTGTCGAGCTCGCCCAGTCGGTCCAGCTCCCCCACCGTCGCCGCCACCGCGTCGTCCACCGACCGGAGCGACCGCACCCGCGCGCGGAACAGCCCTGCCACCCGGGTCCGGCGGACCTTCGGCATCCGCAGCCCGCGGGGCAGGTCACCGATCCGCTGCTCGTTGAACGAAGGGGCGTCGAACGAGGGCGGTCGCAACCCGCGGTCGGCGTCGTCGTACTTGTGCTGCCACCGCGGCAGGTGCGGCCGCCCGACCGTCACGTGCGGCGCTACGTGGTTGATGATCGTGAAGAACGGCGCCCGTCCGTCGGCGAACCGGCGGAACGCGGCACCGCTGCGCTCGGTCATGGTCTCCGTGACGTACTGGTCGCGGACCCGGTCGCCGTTGAAGAAGCGGGCCCACTTGTAGGAGTAGATCCCGGCCATCTGGGCGTCCCAGATGGTCCAGCCGTCCGGCTCCCGCCGTGGGCGCTGTCGCTCGTAGCCGTTGAGGAACTTGCCGTGGTACGACGTCCGGTAGCCCGCCGCCTGCAGCCACCTGCCGATGTTGTCGTCGGGGTCGCGCAGCCGCTTGGCGCCGCCCCAACGACCGGTGTTGTGCTGGACCCCGTTGTTCTGGCCGTACTGCCCGGTGACCAGCTCCGCCCGCGCAGGGCAGCACATCGGGTGCGGTGAGATCGCGTTGCTGAACCGCACGCCCTGATCGACCAGCAACCGTTGCGTCTTCGGCAGGTAGCGAAGCTCGTCGGCGCGCATGTCGTCGGTGAGGATCACCACGACGTTCGGCCGCCCCGGCCGAGCCCGGTCGGGCGGCTCCGAAGCAGTGGGGTCGTCGGCGACGGCGAGCGCGCTCGTCACCATCGCCACGAGCACGAGCATCGCGGCGACAACGGCTCCCCTGGTGCCTCCCACCCGCTGAAACCTAGCCGAGACGCCACGCTCGACAGGCGGGTGGCTGGAAGTCGTTGCCACCTTGCAATGCCGCGCGCATCAGGCGCCCCGTACCGCGAGCCGGTGGCGGAGACCCTCCTCGCAACCGTTCATCATCCGGTGGTGGTTCCAGTGCAGCAGCGGCCGGGCGACGTACGACGACAGCGCGAGCGCGCCGGACACAGCGACCTCCTGCGCGAAGTCGGTCCGGGTCCCGCCGTCAACCGGAGCCAGCGTCCAGCGCACCCAGCCGTCGAGGTCGCCGCTGACCGCCACCTCGAGCAGCGGCGCCTCCCGCGAGACGGCTTCAAGGACCAGGTCGAGGGTGTAGGGGAGGACCGACCGGCACAACACCCGAGCGGTGTCCGGGCCGAGCCGGGCCACTGCCCGCACCTGCGGCCACCACTCCGGGTAGCGCTCCAGGTCGAGGACCGTCCCGGCGACGTCCTCGACCGGCGCCGCGGTCACCCACGACGCGGAGAAGGAGTACGACGCCCGCACGGCCCCATGATGTCGCTTCAGCAGGCGGGATTTTTACTCTTGATGAGCGCGTTCCCGATCGGGGGCCGCTTGCCCCTCTTCAGGTCGTAGCCGCGCACCCAGTCGATGAGGACATACGACTTCTTCATCTCGGTATCCCGCGGGCCGGCCATCCGCATCCGCAGCGTCATCGGCACCTTCGGGATCGCCGGCGGGGCCGCGAGCGACGCCACGGCCCGCCCGTTGATGAACCAGGTGATCCGGGTACCCGTGACCTGGACGGCGTAGAGCCGCACGTCGTTCTCGGTGCGGGCGTTGTTGTAGGTCTTGCGCCAACGCGTCGGACCGGCGTCGACGCCGATCTGAATGCTGGAGCCGCCGACGTCGGCGCGGGCCACGGTGATCACGGGAGCGGTGCACGGGTCGATCGACGGGTCGTCCGGCACGAGCTCGACGACGAACTCGTAGTGCTTGCCGCCGGGTTGGTCGAACGGGGCGTACTGCTTCAGGCGGATCCGCTCCTTGAGCTCCCACCGGCCGCGCTGCAACGGCTTGTCGTGCAGCGTCAGCGTGGTGGTGCCGAAGTCGTGAGCCCCTTCATAGCGCTCGCCGCTGTGGAACTCCACGCCGCCACCGGTCTTCACGGCGCGCCCGGTGCCGTCGCTGTGGTCCGTCCAGCGGCCGCCTTTGATGTCGGCGCCACGGTAGGCCCGGCTGTCGAGCGACTCGCCGTACTCCCACGCGAAGTCCCACTGCGCGCCGCCCCAGCCGTACTGCTGGGCGGCCGTGGCGCTCTGGTTCGCGCGGGCGGTGCCCGACGGCGCCTCGGCGGTGCCCGGCGCGAGGGTGGCCGGGCCGACGACGAGAGCGCTCGCCAGCGCGGCGAGGCGGAGCGCGAATCCCGTCGTACGCATCAGCCCTCGCCTCGCTGCTTGGACGCCGTTGTCGTCAGGCGCTCCGGCACGGCGGTGTAGATGCCATCTCTGCTCACCGTGTAGATGGCGTACCTGTTGGTCGAGGACCTCACCGTGTTGTCGGTGTAGGACGTCGTACCGCCCGGGAGGGTGGCAAGGACCTGGCCCGGGCTGCCCGCACTCGGCGGGGGTGCCGTCGCGCCCGCGGTGCGTGCGATGACGATCTTGGTCCGCTCGGGGTCCGGGGAAAGGGTCCAGCTGAGCTTCACCGAGGTCGACGTCGCGGTCCAGCCGGGAGTCAGGACGGGGCCAGGCCGGTTGACGACGTTCAGGTAGAAGGGCAGGGACGGCATCCAGCCGACCATGTCGCCGTCCTTGGTCCAGTCCGCCATCCGCACGCGGTAGACCTCGGGTGTCGACCCGGGCGCGCGGCGGGACTCGGTGCCGAAGTCGAGCCAGCCGTCGCGGCCGACGGTCGCCGTCTTGACGTTGGTCCACGCGTCCCCGCTGCGGGCCTGCAGCGTGACGACTCGTCCGACCAGGATCGGCTTGGACGGCTTGCCGAACCGGTCGTGGTCCGCCGTGTCGGCGGCGATCCGGAATCCCTCACCCGGCACGGCGAAGCCGCGCGGCAGCGGCACGTCGGCCGGGGTCTGTTCGATCAGGGAGACGTCGACGTCCTGGTGCACCGTCTTGAACTGGTGGACCTGGGTCGCGGTCTTCGCGCTGGCGACGCGGTAGTAGCACCCGTTCATCGCGGGCGCGGGGAAGCCGAACTCGAACGTGCCATTGGCGTTGGTCAGCCTGGTGAAGGTCTTCCCCGTCCGGGGGTCGGTCACAACGCCCCAAGGCGAGCCGAGCCGGTCCCGCCGTTCGAGGTGGATCCGCTGGACACCGCTGCCGATGTCGCCGGAGAACGTGATCAGCTGACCGCCGAAGCTGTTCGCACCCGGCCGCACCGTCAGCGGAGGGGGTCCCGCGGCTTCAGTGGTGCCCGGCACGACGAACAACACGACGACCATGGCGCCCACTGGCAGCCAACAGGCGACCGTGGCTAGAACGCCACGTCCCGAAATTCTTCTCACCACACCAGCAATCTAGGTTGCGATCCGGGATCCCGCAGCCGTTCCACGGAAACTCGACCACCGCCCCGGAGGGTGGCGGCGCTACGGTGCCGTCCATGACCACGCCCGATGTCGACGTACTCCTCGCCCGCGCCCGCGCCTGGCTCACCGAGGATCCCGACGAGCGGACCCGGGCCGAGCTGAGCGAGCTGGTCACGCGGATCGAGGACGACGTGGCTGCCGACGACGTCGCCGACCTGGCCGACCGGTTCCGCGGCACGCTCGAGTTCGGTACGGCGGGCCTCCGGGGCGCACTCGGCGCCGGACCCAACCGGATGAACCGCGTCGTCGTGATCCGGGCGGCGGCCGGGCTGGCGGCGTACCTCCGCGACCACGGGGCCGGCGCCGGCAGCACTGTCGTGATCGGGTACGACGCCCGCCACAACTCCGACGTCTTCGCCCAGGACACCGCCGAGGTGATGACCGGCGCCGGACTGACCCCGCTGATCCTCCCCCGCCCGCTGCCGACGCCGCTGCTGGCCTACGGGATCCGCGAGCTCGGCGCGGTCGCAGGCGTGATGGTCACCGCGAGCCACAACCCGCCACAGGACAACGGCTACAAGGTCTACCTGGGCGACGGCAGCCAGATCGTGCCGCCGGCGGACGCCCAGATCTCGGCCGAGATCGAGGCCATCGGCTCCCTGGCGTCGGTGCCGCGCGCGCCGATGGGTGAGACGGGCGGCCGGGTGCTGGGCGAGGACATCGTCGACTCCTATCTCGACACCGTGGCCGGGCTCGCTGCCGACGGTCCGCGCGACCTCGCGATCGTCTACACGCCGCTGCACGGCGTCGGTGGCACCTCGGTGGTGCAGGTGCTCGAGACGGCCGGCTTCTCGGCGCCGCAGGTGGTCGAGGCCCAGGAGCAGCCCGACGCGGATTTCCCTACCGTCGCCTTCCCCAACCCGGAGGAGCCGGGGGCGATGGACCTCGCGCTCGCCCTCGCCGAGCAGTCCGGCGCCGACATCGTCGTCGCCAACGACCCCGACGCCGACCGGTGCGCGGCCGCCATCCCCGGGCCGGACGGCTGGCGGATGCTCCGCGGTGACGAGGTCGGCGCACTGCTGGCCTCCCACCTGCTGCACCGCGGCAAGCGCGGCACCTACGCGACCTCGATCGTGTCGTCGTCGCTGCTCGGCAAGCTGGCCGCGGCCGCGCGCCAGAAGTACGTCGAGACCCTCACCGGCTTCAAGTGGATCGGCCGGCTCCCGAAGCTGGCGTTCGGCTATGAGGAGGCACTCGGCTACTGCGTCGATCCCGAGCACGTGGCCGACAAGGACGGCGTGTCCGCGCTGCTCCTGCTGTGCGAGCTCGCCGCCGAGGCCAAGGCCGCCGGCCGCGGGTTGCAGGACCTGCTCGACGACATCGCGGTCGAGCACGGCCTCCACGCGACCGATCAAGTCTCCGTGCGGGTCAGCGACCTCGGCGAGATCACGGCCGCAATGGCCCGGCTGCGCGAAGCACCCCCCGCGTCGCTCGGAGGCCTCGCGGTCGAACGCACCGAGGACCTCAGCGTCGGCTCCGACGCGCTGCCTCCGACCGACGGCCTGCGCTACTACCTCGCCGACGGCGCGCGGGTGATCGTGCGACCGAGCGGCACCGAGCCCAAGCTCAAGTGCTACCTCGAGGTCGTCGTGCCGGTGGCCGAGGGCAGCGTCAGCGTGGCCCGGGCAGCGGCAGCGACGACGCTGGCCGCGATGAAGTCCGACTTCGCCGCGGCCGCTGGTATCTAGTGCCGCACTAAACGAGCACCGTGATGACGACGGCCACCGAGAGCCCGGCGACGGCCGCGATCTCCGGCCACGCCCAGGTTCGTCGTACGTCGGCGCCGAGGGCCAGCTGCTCGTCGGAGTAGATCTTGATCCCCTGCCGGTCGCGGGCGTCCTCGGCCAGCCGCTGGATCCGGCGTTCCACGATGGCGCCGTACGACAGTGCCGCGATCTCCAAGCCGGTGACGTCACCGCGCTGGTCGTCGCGCACGCCCTGCCGCCGGGTGCGGCTGATGCCGGCGTTGGTCACGGTGCGGTTAGCGACCCGGACGGCGAGCCACCGCCGGACCGCGATCTGCTCGATCGCCGCCAGCGGGATGCTCACGATGTTGAGCGGGTTGCGGAGCACCAGTCGGTCCCCCTCGATCGCCACCTCCGGGCGGAGGATCGCCACCCAGATCACGACAGCGACCAGTCCGCAGACGGCGTACACCGCCGGGTGGAAGGCGCCGCCGGCGCCGGTCACGCCGAGCAGGATGACCCCCGCCACGGCGACCAGTCCGACCACTCCGACGATCCGGGTGCTCCAGACGGTGAACCGCTCGACCTGCTCCTGGTCCACGGGGGTGCATCTCCTTGTCTGCGCGATGTCTCTGCGATGGTTGTCGTCTGCTAACGCAAGCCTATGCTGGGGCAATGCCAGCCACCGCCTCAACGGAGTCGTCCTCGGGGCTCGCAGCGTACGCAGACGTCACGGCCAGCGAGGCTTCGCTGCGCCGCTTCTTGCACGGCCTCCCTGGTGTCGACCAGGTCGGGGCCGAGGCACGCGCCGCGTCGCTGGGAACCCGCTCGATCAAGACCACTTCGAAGGCGATGGCCCTCGACCTGGCCATCACCATGGTCGACCTCACCACCCTTGAGGGCCAGGACACCCCAGGCAAGGTTCGCGCACTCGCCAACAAGGCGCTGCGGCCGGATCCGGCCGACCCGTCCTGCCCGTCGGTGGCGGCGGTCTGCGTCTACGGCGACATGGTGGCGTCCGTGAAGGAGGTCGTCGGCGACCGGGTCAACGTGGCCGCTGTCGCAACCGCGTTCCCGAGCGGCCGGGCGTCGATGGAGATCAAGCTCGCCGACACCCGCGATGCCGTCGCGGCCGGTGCCGACGAGATCGACATGGTGATCGACCGGGGCGCGTTCCTCGCCGGTCACTACCTCCAGGTCTTCGACGAGATCGTGGCGGTCAAGGAGGCCTGTCGCCGAGAAGGTGGGCAGAGCGCTCACCTCAAGGTGATCTTCGAGACCGGGGAGCTGCAGACCTACGACAACGTGCGTCGCGCGTCGTGGCTCGGCATGCTCGCCGGCGGCGACTTCATCAAGACCTCCACCGGCAAGGTGCAGCCGGCAGCCACGTTGCCGGTCACGCTGGTGATGCTGGAGGCGGTCCGCGACTTCCGCGAGGCGACCGGCGTCCAGATCGGCGTCAAGCCGGCGGGCGGTATCCGCAACGCCAAGGACGCGATCAAGTACCTCGTCATGGTCAACGAGGTCGCCGGTCCCGACTGGCTGACACCTGACTGGTTCCGCTTCGGAGCTTCCACGCTGCTCAACGACATCCTGATGCAGCGCACCAAGCTCGCCACCGGCCGCTACAGCGGTCCCGACTACTTCACGTTGGACTGAGGAAGATGACAACCTTCGAGTACGCACCGGCCCCCGAGTCGCGGGCCATCGTCGACATCAAGCCCTCCTACGGGCTCTTCATCGACGGCGAGTTCGTCGACGGCCACGGCACGTCGTTCAAGACGATCAACCCCGCGACCGAGGAGACCCTCGCCGAGATCGCCGAGGCCGACGAGGCCGACGTCGACCGCGCGGTCAAGGCCGCCCGCAAGGCGTTCCGCAGCTGGTCGCGGATGCCCGGCAGGGAACGCGCCAAGTACCTCTACCGGATCGCTCGGATCATCCAGGAGCGCAGCCGCGAGCTCGCGGTGCTCGAGTCCATCGACAACGGCAAGCCGATCAAGGAGAGCCGCGACGTCGACGTACCGATCATGGCGGCGCACTTCTTCTACCACGCCGGGTGGGCCGACAAGCTTGACTACGCCGGTCTGGGCCCGACCCCCCAGCCCCTCGGCGTCGCCGCCCAGGTGATCCCGTGGAACTTCCCGCTCCTCATGCTCGCGTGGAAGATCGCGCCGGCACTCGCGTGCGGCAACACCGTGGTGCTCAAGCCGGCGGAGACCACGCCGCTGACCGCGCTGCTCTTCGCCGAGATCTGCCAGCAGGCCGACCTCCCGCCGGGCGTCGTCAACTTCGTCACCGGGGCCGGCGCCACCGGCCAGACCCTCGTGTCCCACCCGGACGTCGACAAGGTCGCCTTCACCGGCTCGACCGGCGTCGGCAAGGCGATCGCCCGTTCCATCGCCGGCACCAACAAGAAGGCCACGCTCGAGCTCGGCGGCAAGGCCGCGAACATCGTGTTCGACGACGCCCCCATCGACCAGGCGATCGAGGGCATCGTCAGCGGCATCTTCTTCAACCAGGGCCACGTCTGCTGCGCGGGCTCGCGCCTGTTGCTGCAGGAGTCGATCGCCGAGGAGGCGATGGCCAGGCTCAAGCGCCGCATGGGCACCTTGCGCGTCGGCGACCCCCTCGACAAGAACACCGACATCGGCGCCATCAACTCTGCGGCTCAGCTGGCCCGGATCCGGGCACTGGCCGAGATCGGTGAGGACGAGGGGGCCGAGCGCTGGTCGCCGCCGTGCGAGCTGCCGTCCGCCGGCTACTGGTTCCCCCCGACCGTCTTCACCGGCGTGTCCCAGGCCCACCGGATCGCCCGCGAGGAGATCTTCGGTCCGGTCCTGTCGGTCCTGACGTTCCGCACCCCCGCCGAGGCGGTCGAGAAGGCCAACAACACGCCCTTCGGCCTCTCCGCCGGGGTCTGGACGGACAAGGGTTCGCGCATCCTGTTCATGGCCGACCAGCTCCGGGCCGGCGTGGTCTGGGCCAACACGTTCAACAAGTTCGACCCCGCCAGCCCGTTCGGTGGCTACAAGGAGTCCGGCTACGGCCGCGAAGGCGGCCGCCAGGGCCTCGCCGGGTACCTGAAGGCTGGTGCGTGATGGCTGCGTCGAGGATCGACGTCCGCAAGACCTACAAGCTCTACATCGGCGGGGCGTTCCCCCGGTCGGAGTCCGGTCACTCCTACGAGGTGCAGGACAGCAAGGGGAAGTTCGTGGCCAACGCCGCCAAGGCGTCGCGCAAGGACGTGCGCGACGCGGTCGTCGCTGCCCGCAAGGCCTTCCCCGGGTGGTCGGCCCGCACGGCCTACAACCGGGCGCAGATCCTTTACCGGATCGCCGAGGTCATGGAGGATCGCCGGCCGCAGTTCGTCCAGGCGGTCCAGCAGTCCGAGGGCGGCTCTGCCAACAGTGGAAGGCTGCCATCCGCTGGACGCCAGGTCGACGAGGCCATCGACCGACTGGTCTGGTACGCCGGCTGGGCCGACAAGCTCGGCCAGGTGGTGGGCAATGCCAACCCGGTCGCGGGTCCGTTCTTCAACCACTCCGCACCGGAGCCCACCGGCGTCGTCGGGGTCCTCGCACCGCAGTCATCGTCGCTGCTCGGGCTGATCAGCGTCATCGCCCCGGTCATCGTCACCGGCAACACCGCGATCGTCGTGTCGTCGTACTCCCGGCCGCTGCCGGCCGTGACCTTCGCCGAGGTTCTCGCGACCTCCGACGTGCCTGGCGGCGTCGTCAACCTGCTGACCGGCGACGCCGCGTCGCTCGGCCCGTGGCTGGCGTCGCACATGGACGTCAACGCGATCGACCTGGCCGGCGTCGCCGGCGACGACATCATCGCGACCGAGCTCGAGGTCGCGGCCGCCGACAACCTCAAGCGAGTACGCCGCGCGCCCGCCACCGAGCCCGACTGGACCGCGGCGCCCGGGCTGGCCACGATGACCGACTTCGTCGAGACCAAGACCGTCTGGCACCCGATCGGCGTCTGACGACGCCCGAGGCGCGGCACTAGCGCACCCCCGGCCGTAAGGCCGTAGATCTCGCCACCTCGCGACCGGGAGACTTCAGGCAAGGCCGCAGCAGCAATCATCCGATCGCGGTACTGCATCGGACCGAATTTGCTGGGCAGCGCCTTGTCGCCTGCCTTGGCGGGGGGTCATGGCGTGTTCTTTCTTGCGAGCCACCAAGGTGGGCGTATCGCCGATCGTCGGGTCGCGGCGCTCCTGGATCTCGTCGCGACGACGACCGCGAGCAGTCGATCGGCGGGCAGCGACGCACAGGCTGACTAGCACATCCCAGGCCGTTAGGCCGTGTGCCGCGCCGCAACCCGTCAGTAACACTTTCAGAGGTGGTGCGTTGTCACAATTGGTCACATGTGAGACGGTACCGAAATTGATAAGTACCAGAACTGATACTGATCGGGCGCCGCGTGTCGCCCCGACAAAAGACGGGGGGTCATGGTAATGGGCCTGCATGTCAAGGACCTTTGCTCGACGATGATCGCCGCTCTGGCGACCGCGACCGTGCTCGCCACCATGGCGATCGCCAGCGCACCGGCTCGGGCCGATGGCGGCGACAACAACGGCCGCGAGGCGGCGGGCCTCAAGCCCCCGCTGCAGGGCCTCGTCGTGACCCAGCCGCAGGCGCTCAACACCGTTCCGTACGCCGACTTCGGCTCGATGAAGCTGCCCTGGAACTCCGTCGAGACCCGCCCAGGCGTCTACAACTTCGCGGCCGTCGACGACGCGTTGGACAAGCACCCGAGCGTCCGGTTCCGACTTCGGTTCATGGCCGGCATCCACGCCCCGCAGTGGGTCAAGGAGGACTCCGGCGGCTGCGTGCTCATCGAGCCGAACTCCGTCAACGGGAACACCGGGTGCGCGGCGCGCTTCTGGTCTGACGCGTTCCACGCTGACTACGTCAGCCTGATGCGGGCGGTTGCTGCGGAGTACGAGGACGACCCGCAGATCGTCGAGATCACGAACAGCGAGTGCACCACGGTCTACTCGGAGCCGTTCATCCTGGGCGGGGACAACGCTTCCGTCGACCGGCTGTGGCGCGCGGGCTACACGAAGCAGGGTCACGAGACGTGCCTGCGTCGCTCGACCAGCGCGATGATGAGCCTGTTCCGCACGACCCGGATCTCCATCGCCGGCCACAGCAAGTGGCAGTTCATCCTCCCCGGCCCCGGCGGTCCTGGCGACGGGATCTACGCGGCGTCGTGGGAGGACGAGCGCGCGCTGCTCAACGACCTGGCTCGCGCCTACGGCAGTCGTCTGGTTCTCGACGACCACGGCCTCGGCCCCGACGACGCGGTGTGCCCGATGCCCGGTCAGTCTCGCGACGCCGCGACCAGCTGGTACTGCTACATGGCCGGCCTGCACGCGTCCCCCGAGGCCTACGGCTGGCAGTTCACCCTCAACGGCGGATCGATGGAGACGGCGGCCGACGCCGGAGTCGGGATGGGTGCATGCTTCCTGGAGTTCGCCGCCTTCCAGGGCCTCGACGTCGCGAAGCGCCGCGAGGTTCACGAGGAGCTGCTCACGAACTGCGCGGACGCAGACATCGAACCGCCCGTCGACCCGCCCGTCGACCCGCCCGTCGACCCGCCCGGCCCGGCCGTGACCAACGATTCCGCGCCCACGGTCACCGGTGACCCCGACATGGAGCAGCTGCTGACGGCCGACGCCGGGACGTGGACGCCCACGCCGGAAGCGGTGCAGTACCAGTGGCTCCGCAACGGCGACCCGATCTTCGACGCCGGCGAGTCGACGTACTGGGTGCGCCCGGGCGACGCCGGACGTCGGATCACCGTCCGGGTGACCGCCAGCCACGCCGACTACGACGACGGTGAAGCGGTCAGCAAACCGCAGCGGGTGGCGAGACTCGACACGCACACCAAGGCCCGGCTGCCGAAGAAGCGGGTGCATACGCACCGGCCCAAGATCGTGGTTGTCGTGACCACGGAGGCAGGCCCGGCGAAGGGCAAGGTCGTGGTCTCTACCCACGGCCGGCGCGTCGGCAAGGCGTGGATCGACGACGGACGGGTCAAGATCCGGCTGCACCGGATGAAGGCCGGCCACCATCGTCTGATCGCGCGCTTCCTGCCGAACTCGTCGATGCTCAGGTCGCGGGCGCACCCCGTCAGGGTCTTCATCAAGCGGCACTGACCTGCGCCACTAGAGTGGGCCGGTGCCCGCCCGTGTGATCGTGCTCGCCGGGCCGTCCGGTTCCGGGAAGTCCCGGCTGGCCCGGCGGCTCGCGGACCGGTTCGGCTGGCCGACGCTGCGGCTCGACGACTTCTACCGCGACGGCGACGAACCCGACCTGCCGCGGATCGAGAACGGTGCCAATGCCGGCCTGGTCGACTGGGACCACCCCGGGACCTGGCACTGCGACGACGCAGTGGCCGCGCTGCTGGGGCTGTGCCGCACGGGCGTGACCGCCGTACCGGACTACTCGATCTCCGAGAGCCGCCGCACCGGCGCCCAACGGCTCGACCTCGGCGGGGCCGAGGTGTACTGCGCCGAGGGGATCTTCGCCCCGGACGTCGTGCGGGCCTGTCGCGAGGCAGGAGTGCTCGAGGCGGCGTACTGCGTCACCCAGCACCGTGCCGTCACGTTCTGGCGACGGCTCACCCGCGATCTGCGCGAGCACCGCAAGCCACCGCTGGTGCTGGTACGACGCGGCCTCGCGCTCGCCCGGGCACAGCGGGACGTGGTGCGGCGCGCTCTCGACGTGGGCTGCCGGGTCGCGACCGGGGATCGGGCGTACGACGAGATCGTGGCCGCGCACACCCGCAACGGGAGCAGCCGGCGTGGACTGGCCCACTGACCTGCGTCCGGCGGCGTTGAAGCAGCCGGACGCGCTGAGCTGCGGCGCCGCGAGCATCGTCGCGGCCCGAGCGCTGCTCACCCGTTGGCGCCCGGACGACCCCGAGGCCGACATCCGGGCCGAGCACCGTCGACTCACCTCCGCGCACAGCCACCGGGACCGGTTCCAGGTGCCGTGGCCGCGTCGGCTCGGCACGCCACCCTGGGCGGTCGCCAACGCCCTGACGGCGCTCACCGGCGAGCGGATCGCCACGGTCAACGCCCGCCCGCGGCCCGGGCTCGCGTACGACGTGCTGGTCGAGCAGGTCCGCACCCGTCCGGTCGGCGTCTACGTCGGTAACCGGTGGCTCCCCCGCCACGTCGTCCTCGCGATCGCCGCCGAGCGCGACGGCGCCGCCGTGCGCCTCTTCGACCCCGCCCGCGGCGCTCTGGTCACCGTCCCGGGGGACCAGTGGCGCGAGCACCGGGTCGGCGTCGCGGGCTGGTCCCACTTCTGGGCAGTCGTGTGAGCGGTCAGCGGCGTTCGGCGTACCAGGGCTTGATGACGTCCATGATCAGCCGGTAGCGCTCGTCGTAGGGCAGGAAGGCCGACTTCATCGCGTTGACGGTCAGCCACTCGACCTTGCGCAGCCCCCAGCCGAACGCCTCGCAGAGCAGCTGGTGCTCCTTGGTCATCGAGGTGCTGCTCATCAGCCGGTTGTCGGTGTTGACGGTCACCCGGAACTGGAGATCGGCGAGGAGCCCGATCGGGTGCTCGGCGATGGAGTCGGCCGCGCCGGTCTGGAGGTTGGACGACGGGCACATCTCGAGCGGGATCCGCTTGTCGCGGATGTACGACGCGAGCCGGCCCAGCCCGTACTCCGCTGGCGTACCGTCCCCCGCCGCCTCCTTGATGTGGATGTCGTCGATGATGCGGACGCCGTGGCCGAGCCGGTCGGCGCCGCACCACTGCACGGCCTCCCAGATCGACGGCAGCCCGAAGGCCTCACCGGCGTGGCAGGTGGCGTGGCCGTTCTCCTGACGGACGTAGTCGAACGCGTCGAGGAAGCGGGTTGGCGGGTAGCCCGCCTCGGGTCCGGCGATGTCGAAGCCCGCGACGCCCTGGTCGCGGTAGCGGATCGCGAGCTCGGCGATCTCGAGGGAGGGTGCGGCCTGGCGCATCGCCGTCAGCAGCTGGCGGACGACGATCCTGCCGCCGCTCGCCTCGACCCCCTGCGCGAAGCCCTCCTCGACTGCTGTGACGACTTCGTCCAGGGTCAGTCCGTGCTGCACGTGGAGCTCCGGCGCGTAGCGGACCTCGGCGTAGACGACCCCGTCGGCGGCCAGGTCCTCGGCACACTCCCGGGCGACCCGGGTCAGTGCCGAGGTGCTCTGCATGACGCCGAAGGTGTGCTCGAACGTCTCGAGGTAGCGCACCAGCGAGCCCGAGTCGGCGGACTCCGAGAACCAGGCGCCGAGCGACTCGGCGTCGGTCGCCGGCAGCGCGTGGCCCATTTCCGCGGCCAGCTCGATGATGGTCGCCGGCCGCAGTCCGCCATCGAGGTGGTCGTGGAGGAGCACCTTCGGCGCGGCCCTCAACTCATCGACTGTCGGCACGCGTGTAGGTTCCATGCCGAGCATTCTTCCACCGGGTCAAACAAGGCATGAAGGAGACGACGGATGCGGGTCTTCACGACGTTCGAGGAGCTCGAGGCGGCGGCCGGCGAGGAGCTCGGCACGAGTGAGTGGATCGCCATCGATCAGCGTCGGGTCAACCTGTTCGCCGACGCAACCGGTGACCACCAGTGGATCCACGTCGACGTCGAGCGCGCGAAGGCCGGCCCGTTCGGCGGCACCATCGCGCACGGCTACATGACGCTGGCACTCATCCCGTGGCTCGGGAGCCAGGTGTTCAAGCTGGCGACGCCGGGTGCCAAGCTCAACTACGGGATCAACAAGGTCCGCTTCCCGTCCCCGCTTCTGGTCGGCTCCCGCATCCGGGCCCGGCTGACGATCACAAGCGTCACCGACATCCCCAAGGGCAAGCAACTGACCGTGCAGCACACGATCGAGATCGAGGGCCAGGACAAGCCGGCCTGCGTCGCCGAGACCGTCGTGCTGCTGCTGCCTAACTGACCAGCGACTGGTTCCATCGAGGCCCAGGCCAGGAACCTCGGAGACCTGAAGAACGAGCTGGAGAACGCGGTTCAGACCACCACCGGTCAGATCCAGAGCCTCTACGGCTCCGGCGCCTTCAAGGGTCTGCCCGGTTCGTCGTTCCGGAGATCTTCTCCCGGTCGAACAAGGAATCCGGCGACCTCTTCGCGGTCATCGACGAGTTCGTGACCTACCTCGGCAAGGCTTCGTCGGCCCTCTCCGAGGTCGACCAGGCCTTCACCATCAAGCTGTGACCCAACGATGACGAGGGCGGCGGGCTCAGGACGCCGCATCACAACCCCGACTGCGACGGCCCGGCATCCCGAGGGTGCCGGGGTTTCGCGCACGCACCGGGCCTCGTGCGGCTTAGCTGGTGACCCTCGGCCGGCTCGCGGGACGCTCGACCCCGGCCGATATGGGGTGCAGGCCGAACCATCTCGGGAACGAGCGGACCAGGTGCCGCGGGCCTTCCAGCGCGATCCGCTCGTTCCGGAGCGCGGTCACCAGGTCGAGGTCTCCCATCCAGACGGCGGTGAGGGTCATCGAATCGCTACGGACAGTCACGTCCACACCGAATCCGGGATCGCTCAGGCACAGGTCCGCCTCCGGGAAGACCAGCCAGAAGTAGCGCAACTTCTCCGGCGCACCCTGGAAGCGGAAGTGGATCACGGTGCGCCCGGAGGGCAACTGGTCGGTCTTGACGGTGCCGCGCATCCACCACATGAGGATCCCGGTGTCGGGCGTCTCCTCGAGGATCGGCCGCCGCAGCCAGCGCTCGCTCCAGATGCCCATCTGAGCGATCACGGGTCCGAGCTCCTCGCCGGCCGCGGTCAGGTAGTACTCGCTGCCCGCGCCCTCCGCGCGCGGTCGGCGCTCCACGATCCCCGCGCGCTCGAGGTCGCGCAGCCGCTTGGTGAGCAGGGACGAGGACATCAGCGGGACCCCGCGCTGGATGTCGTTGAACCGGTGGCTACCGCAGAGCGCCAGCTCGCGAATCACCAACGGCGTCCAGCGTTCGGTGAGCACTTCTGCGGCTTGTGCGATGGGACAGAACTGCCCGTAGCCCGGCATCCCTCCAGCGTATGTGCGAACCGACCGGCGGGGCCGTCCACTGCAGATCTTGCAGTGAACGCGGCTTCAGATCCTGTCGTTGATCGCCAACCCCATTGCCGGTGCCCTTGGAGGACAGCACCCGGCACCGCTGGGGGCAGAACGAAGGGAAAATGCCATGTACGTTCTCTCAATTCACTCGGTCACCGACCCGGACGCGTTCTGGAGCGGACAGCTGGACCTCCCGACAGGAACGGAGCTGCCGGTCGTCGCGCCGAGCGCCGACGGCGCCCGCGGCGTGTGCATCTTCAAGTCCGACTCCATCGACACCGTGCGAAGCCTCGTCGATGGTGCGACAGGAGCGATCAGCAGCAACGAGTTCTTCGCGCTGAACGAGGCCGGCGCCATGGGGCTCCCCGTCTGACGACGGGAGCACGGACGAAGAGCACGTCATGGACAACGCTGCGGTCACGGCACTGCGCGAAGCGGTCAGGGGAAGCCTGACCACGTCGGCCGACGACGAGTACGACGTCGCCCGTCAGGTCCGCAACGGCATGGTCGACAAGCGGCCCGCGCTCATCCTGCAGCCCGCCAATGCCGGCGACGTGATGACGGCGGTGCGCTTCGCCGTCGACCACGGACTGACCGTCGCCGTACGAGGCGGTGGCCACAGCGTCCCCGGCTTCGGCACCTGCGACGGCGGGGTGGTGATCGACCTGTCGGCGATGCGCGGCGTTCGCGTCGACCCGCTCACTAGCACGGCTCGAGTGGCGGGTGGGGCGACCTGGGGCGACCTCAATGCCGCGGCCTACCCGTTCGGGCTCGCCACCACGGGAGGCATCATCTCGACGACCGGCGTCGGCGGCCTGACCCTCGGCGGCGGCATCGGTTACCTCGCCCGGAGTCTCGGGCTGGCCCTCGACAACCTGTTGTCGGCGGACGTCGTCACCGGTGACGGCACCTTCCACGTGACCAGCGAGAAGGAGGAACCAGACCTGTTCTGGGCGATCCGGGGAGGCGGCGGCAACTTCGGGGTCGTGACCTCCTTCGAGTTCCGGCTCAGCCCGGTCAAGGACATCTACGGCGGGCCGATGTTCTTCGAGCTGGACCGGGCGGGTGACCTGTTCCGCCTCTACCGCGACTACATCGCGGATGCCCCTGAGGAGTTCGGCGGCTTCCCGGCGTACCAGATCGCGCCCCCTCTGGAGTTCATACCGGAGGACCGGCACGGCAAGCGATTGGCACTCCTGGTGGTCTGCTGGGCAGGCGACCTGGACAAGGGCGAGAAGGCGCTCAAGCCCTTCCGCGACCTCGCCCCCGTCGTGGCAGAAGCGGTGGGACCGATGCCGTATCCCGCTCTCAACAGCGCGTTCGACGACCTCTACCCGTCAGGACTGCGTCACTACTGGAAGGCGAACTTCGTCAAGGAGCTCACCGACGACGCGATCGCTGCCCACGTCGAGCACGGCTCCCAGGTGCCGGCACTGGAGTCGACGATGCACATCTACCCCATCAACGGCGCCTGTCACGACGCGACGGCCGACTCAACGGCGTTCGCCTACCGCGACGCGAACTTCGCGACCGTCATTGCCGGCATGTGGCCCGACGAGAAGGACGACGAGAGAAACATCGGCTGGGTCAAGAACTACTACGACGCCACGGCTCCGCACTCGGAGGACGGGGGCTACATCAACTTCATGGCCGACGACGACCAGGGGCGCATCCGGGCCAACTACAAGGGAAACTACGACCGGCTGGCGGCGATCAAACGCACCTACGACCCGGGCAACCTGTTCCGGCACAACCAGAACATCGCGCCACACTAGTGCTGCGTCACTAGAGACCAAGGCTCTGGAGCTGACGGAGCTCGGCGGACTCGACCCGGCGTACCTGCTCGTCGGTCAGCACGTCGCAGATCCAGTCCCAGTGCAGGGCGACCGGGTCGCCAGCAGCCAGCCCGTCCAACAATGTGGATCCGTCGACCGACCAGGTGGCGACCTCCTCAACTGCTTCGGTCGGCGCCAGCTGACCTCCGCCCCACGCCAAAGGGTGCGACGCAACCAGGGCCTGCTCGCCCCGCACCTCCAGGACGCGACCGGTGCGGATCCGGCACCGGTCCACGATCTCGACCGCGACGCGGTTGCTCGGAGCGTCCGCCTCGGGCTTCAACCGCTCGACCCAGGGGTAGACCTCGAAGACCTGGAAGCTGTGGTGGGGGCGCGCCCGGCCGGCCGCCTGCCGCCACGACCCGCCGAGCTGGCCGCGGAAGAGCTCCGTGAGCCGGTCGACCAGCCACGCGGGGTCGACGTTGTCGAGCAGCTCGTTGCCGAGCCAGTACGCCTCGACCACGCGCTCGTCGAGCGGGTCGGCGATGCCCGACCGCTCGGCGATCAGCTGGAGGTAGGACCACGCGCCCTCGAACCGACGCGCCCGTCGCTCGATCTCCTCGGCGGCGTCCGGCGAGAGCATCGCGTCGGCGCCGGCCGGCCCGCAGTAGCCCAGCGCGTTGGGCGGGTACGCGTAGCGCGCGAAGAGGAACGCTCCCCGGTCACTCAACCTGACGTGCCTGGCCCATCATCTCGAGCCCGGCCATCGCCTCGGACGCCTTCTCCTCGGTGATCACCTCGAGCGCGAACCCCATATGGATCAGCACCCAGCTCCCGGGCGTCACCACCGGGTCCTCGAGCATGCCGAGGTTGATCGGCCGATGGGCGCCGAGGACGTCGACGGTGGCCAGCATCCCGGCGTTGCCGGGGAGGATGGCCACGACCTGGCCGGGGATGCCGAGGCACATCTCAGACCTCGCTCACGACGAGCTCGTCGCGCAGGATCGCGTGCACGGCACGGACGGCGTCGGGGATGGCAGCCGCGACTGCTGCGGAGAGCCCGATGCCCTCGTCCAGGTCCGCCGGCTGGCAGCCGACGACGTACGTCGGGGGCAGGGTGCCGCCGAGCTGCGCGAGGCTGGCGAGTACGGCGACCGGCGCCATGCCGTGCGGATCGAAGTCCTCCTTGCCGAGGTGTGCCGCGTCGACCTTGAGCACCGTCACGTCGCCTGCCTTTCCCTTGCCCGGCAGGGCATCGACGATGACCAGGCCGTCGTACCCGTCGAGCAGGTCGTAGGCGAGGTGCAAGCCACGGATCCCGTAGTCGACGGCGCGCGCGTGGTCCGGCAGCTCGCCCGAAGCCGCCAGTCCGCGCACGACCTCAGGTCCGAACCCGTCGTCACCGAGGAACAGGTTGCCGATCCCGGCAACGAGGACCCGCGGGCTGTCGCTCGCTGTTTCGCTCATGTGGGCGCGTCACATCCTGCGAATCGCCAGGTAGCGCTTGATGTCCGGGATCGAAATGACCAGGACGACGACGGTGAGCAGAACGCCCACAAGGACCACCACGGTGGTCGCGATGCCGATGACTCTCATGACCGGGACTCCTCTCGATGTGCTGGGTCTGGGTTGTGGTCCGCGTCCAAGGGCTCCAGCTCCTCGGGCGCGAAGTAGAGGTAGCGGCCGTACCAGTCGTGCAGGTCGGATGCCGGGTCGTCAACAAGGACGAGCGCGACGTGGGTCTCGCCGTCGACGTCGGAGAGCACCGCCGTCACGCGCGCGACCTGGTCGGCGAAGAACAGGTCCTGGGCGTCAGCCCTCCGGGACGGGTGCACGCGGACCAGGCTGCCCTTCGAGACCTGCACACCGTTGATGAGCACGCTGTCGGTCTCCGGCCGCACGCTCTCGTCCGCGGCGGGGTCCCACCAGGGCACGTCGCCGGTTTCGAACGTGCCGGTGTCGAACGTGCCGGTGTCGAACGTGCCGGTGTCGAACGTGCCGGTGTCGAAGGTCGGGTCCCGCAGCACCCCGTGGAGCGACTGGAGGGTCTCCGGCGACATCTCGTCGCACCGCCGGATGATCTCGGCGGCCCGCGGGTCCGTCGCTCGCGCCTCGGCCTTCTCCTCGTCGGTCATCGTCATCACCCGGAGGGTGAGGATCTCATCGATCTCGGTGGAGTCGAAGAGCGCGCCGGCGCTCTGCTCGGCGATCTCCGGGTAGTCGTACACGATGATCGGCGAGCCCAGGACCACGTCCCGGGAGCCCTGCTCGCCGGCCAGCACCGGGTAGCAGCGGTGCTGGTGGCAGCGTGCCGCGGCCGCGGCCATGGCCTCGGGTGGCTCCAGGAGGGACACGAATCCGCCGCCGGACGCCTCGACCAGGACGTGGGCGCCGATCAGCGACGTACGGATCGCCGCTTCCTTCCCCGGCGCCGTGTCCGGATGCGCGTTCGCGACCTCGATCGTCAGTCGCACCAGCCCCTCGTCCGTCTCGGAGCGCACGGAGACCGTCGCGCACAGTGCTTCGCGGCGGCGGACGATCCGGGCGACGTGGCGGCCGGAGGCGTCGACGACGTGCTCGACGTCCTCGCCCGACGGCACCTCGATCACGGTCTCGGACGGCGCGGTCGCGTCGCTCACCGCGAAGCGATCCAGCTCGAACTCCTCCTCGACCGCCTCCTCCCAGCTCAACAGCTGCGTGCCGTCGACCCGGAGCTCCGCCACCGGCCGGTAGGTCTCGCCGTGGAGCCGTTCGACCGAACGGACCTGGAGGTGAAGGAAGCGCAGCCGTACGACGACCGATGCGGGCTCCTCGGATCCCCGTTCGGGCTCGAGCAGACATTGCATCTGCATCCGGTGCTCCTCGGCGAAGGCGCCGGGAGCGGCGTCCGGCGGCCCGAGCACACCGAACTGCCACCGCGACTGGTTCTTGCTGGAGCTCGCCCGGTACGGGTAGAGCAGGTAGCCCTCGTAGAGGACCGCGTCCGCGACCGCCCTGACCTGGTCGATGCTCATGACGGCGCACCGTCCTTGGCGGCGAGCAGCGCGCCCACCGTCTCCTCCCACGTGGTCAGCCCATGCTGCGATCGGTAGTCGGCGAGTGCCGTGAGCACATCACGGTCGAGCCGGAGCCAGCCGGAGTTCGGGTAGTAGAAGTCGATCATCTGGTGCCAGACGCTGACGGGCAGGCGGTAGGCCGCCTCGCAGTCCCACGGCACCTGCTGGACGCCGAAGCCGTTGGTCCCCTTGGTGAAGATGGTGCCGCTGAACAGCAGCACGATCGGGATCTCGCCCTCGCCGACGGCGTGCAGGTACCGCGACCCGGTGAGGTCGAAGTCGTAGGTGCACGGCAGCGGGAGGTCGACCTCGGTGATGTCGGTGAAGCCCTGCACCATCGCGCCGGCCTGCATCCAGAGGAAGGGCTTGAGGGTGTCGGTCCACCGGTCCCGGTCGCCGAAGAGGGCGCGCAGCCCGGTCTCGTCGGAGACGTCGTACGCTCGCTTCTGGGGCTCGATCCGCACCTGGCAGCGCAGCGCGATCGCGTGGATCGTCAGGCCCGTGCTCTCCTCGATCCGCAGCCGCGCGGTGAGCTGGGGGGTGGCGGCGTACTGCTCGGCGAAGATGTCGACGATCGTGAAGCTGAAGGCGCTCATGGGCGAGCCACCGGCCTGCTCCGGTCGTCCACCATCGCGAAGAACGCGTCGATGGCCGCGCGCGCGTCCTGGCCACCGTCGAACCCGCGCCACAGCGTCCGCAGCCGACCGACCAGCTCGTAGCAGGTGTCGATCGGCACCAGGTGGACCGAACCCTCCTGCTCGTGGTCCGGGGTGCGGACCAGCAGCGCCTCCACGTCGGGCCGGAGCGTGCCGAGCTCAGGGCTGGCCGCGACGATGTCGTCCCAGGACGCCAGCGGCAGGTCGGACTCGGTCGCACCCGCCGGACCCGGGTAGAACGCCACGACCCGCTCCTGCACCGAGTTCTGGAAGAGGAAGGCGAGGCCGACCGGGATCTCCAGGGCAGCCCAGCCGCCGCCGGACGGATCGAGGTCGGGGAACGAGAGGAACCGGTCGGGCACGGCCCGGTAGCGCAATCGGGCCGTCTCGTCGGTGAACAGCAGGTAGCACCCACGGCAGGTGCACATCAGCACCCGGCTCTCCAGGCTCACCACGTGCTGGTGCTCGTCGCCGATGTCCACGGCGCACATCTCACACCGCTCGCCCACCACTGGGGCGGGGCGGTTCGCGGTGATCCGCCGGATGGTTTCCAGGGCGGATCGGTCGGTCGTCATGGCGCGCTCATGCCGGAACCCCGGCCGTCACGGCCACCTGGCTCGTCCCGTTCGTGGTCAGCAACGGGAGCGGGCTGAGGTGGAGGGCTTCGTCGTCGAGGCAGGCACCGGCGCTGCGTACGTCGTAGTGCGCGCGGCAGCCGGGACAACGCAGGACCGCCTCGCCGACCGCGGCGCCGAGCCTCCGCGCCAGTGCGGCACCGGCGAACGATCCCTCGCAGCGGGCGCACCGATCCACGTAAGCGAGCAGGTCGGACCCGAGACGACAGACGAGGACTGCGGTCCCGGCGACGTCCACCGTGACCACATCGCCCGGCGCCAAGGACTCGATCCCCGGAACCGGGTGCCAGCTGCCGATCTCCCCCTCAGCTGCGGGGCTCACCCGCGACCACAGCGCGTCGACCGGGATCAGCCCGTCCTTGGCGGGTTCGGCCGGAGCGTCCTCGACCTCGATGCTGGTGATCTCGGGCGCCGCGGCCTCGATCGCGCCCTCTACGGCCAGCTTGAGCGTGACCGACGAGGACGGACAACCGTCGCAGCTGCCGAGCAGCCGCAACCGCACGGTCCCGTCCCCGGTGACGTCGAGGAGCTCGACGTCACCGCCGTGCGAGCCCAGGTAGGGACGGACGCTCTCGAGCGCCTGCTCGACCCGCGTGGCCACGTCGTACGGGTGCAGGCCGTGGACGAGCAGCAGGCTGGCCACCAGGTCGTCGGCCGCGAGGGCGGCAAGCACCTCGTCGTCGAGCCGGCCCGCGTCGTGCACGATCTCCAGGACCCGCTCGAGGCCGGCGCCGTAGAGGTCCGCGACCAGGCGGACCAGCTCCTCGGCGCGCTCGCGGGCCACCACGCCACCCGCTCCGCTCGCGTCGAGCAGTACGTCGATGCGCTCGCCCACTGCCCGCAGCTGATCGGGCGGGATGGGGTCGCCCATCGTGGCTAACCGCCCGTCACGGACTGGGTAGGAGAGTGCATCAGCTCCAGCTCGTAGCCCTCACCGAGGTACATGTGGACGCCACAGGGCAGGCACGGGTCGAAGCTGCGGACCGTGCGCATGATGTCGATGCCCTTGAAGTGCTCCCGGTCGTTCTCCTCGAAGATCGGCTGTCCCTGCACGGCATCCTCATAAGGGCCCGGGGTCCCGTAGACGTCGCGTGGGTTGGCGTTCCACGGCGTCGGCGGATACGGGTGGTAGTTCGCGATCTTGCCGTCCCGGATGACGAGGTGGTGGCTGAGCACGCCTCGTACCGCTTCGGTGAAGCCGCATCCCACGCCGGTCTCCGGCACCGTGAACTTCTCCCAGGTCTTCGTGCGGCCGGCCCGGATCTCGACCAGCGCCTTCTCGGCGAAGTGCAGCGCACACGCGGCGGCGTACGCCTGGAAGTAGGTCCGGGCCCGGTTCCGCTCGATGGTGTTGCTCCACTGCGGGACCTTCCACTCGAACTCGACCGGCCCCTTCAACGCGGTCTTGGGAAGGTTGATCTTCACCGAGTTGCCGGTGGACTGGATGTAGCCGATGTCGACCAGGCCGGCCAGGGCTGTGGTCCACAGCCGGGCCAACGGACCGCCGCCGGTGTCGAGCGCGAGGTAGTCCTTGCCGTCGAACCACCGCGGCGACATGACCCAGGAGTACTTCCCGCCGTCGAGATCGCGCTTCTGCGGACGCGGGTTCGTGTGCTGGTTCCACGGGTGCCGGCGGTCGACGGGGTTCCCGAGCGGATCCTTCTCGACGAAGATCTCCTGCCCCTCCCAGTCGTCGTAGTAGGACGATCCGAGGAGGATCCGGATGCCGAGATTGATCTCGACCAGGTCGGTCGTGACCAGCTTGCCGTCGACGACGACGCCTGGGGTGACGTACATCTTGCGTCCCCAGTTGGTCATGTCCTTGTACTCGAAGTTGCAGTGGTCCGGGTCCTGGAAGGAGCCCCAGCAGCCGAGCAGGATCCGCCGGTTGCCGACCTCCTCGTACCCGGGCAGCGCCTGGTAGAAGAAGTCGAAGAGGTCGTCGTGCATCGGCACGACCTTCTTCATGAACTCCACATAACGCATCAGCCGGGTGATGTAGTCGGTCATCAGCTGGATGGTGGCCACGGTGCCGACCCCACCGGGGTAGAGCGTCGACGGGTGGACGTGGCGACCTTCCATCAGGCAGAACATCTCGCGGGTCCACCGGCTGACCTGGAGCGCCTCCCTGTAGAACTCGCCCGTGAACGGGTTCAGCGAGCGCATGATGTCGCCGATGGTCTGGTAGCCGTGCGCATCGGCCTGCGGCGACTCGGTGCGGTTCGCCAGCTCGAGGACTCCGGGATTGGTCTCGGACACCATCCGCTCGCAGTAGTCCACGCCGACCAGGTTCTCCTGGAAGATGTTGTGGTCGAACATGTACTCGGCTGCTTCGCCGAGGTTGACGATCCACTCACCGAGCGCGGGCGGCTTCACGCCGTACGCCATGTTCTGGGCGTAGCACGAGCAGGTCGCGTGGTTGTCGCCGCAGATCCCGCAGATCCGGCTGGTGATGAAGTGGGCGTCGCGCGGATCCTTGCCCTTCATGAAGATCGAGTAGCCACGGAAGATCGACGACGTGCTGTGGCACTCGGCGACGACCTTGTTGGCGAAGTCGATCTTGGTGTAGATGCCCAGGCTGCCGACGATGCGGGTGATCGGGTCCCACGCCATCTCGACCAGGTCTTTGCTGCCCTCCACGTTCCGGTTCGTGCTCGGGTTGGGAATCGTCGATGTCATGCCATCGCTCGCAATCTGTTGGTGGAGGGAGCTACCAGGTCCGGGTGGCGCCGGTCTCGATGCTCGTGCCGGGCTTGCGCCACTTGGGTTCCTTGTTGAGCGTCTTGGTGGTCATCCCTCGAAGCTTGCTGATGGTGTGCCCGTAGAGGCCGACAGCGGTCGTGGAGAGCTTGCCGCCGGGTGGCTCGTCCATGAACGGCATGAACTTGTCCGGGAAGCCGGGCATCGTGCAGCCGATGCAGATCCCGCCGACGTTCGGGCAGCCTCCGACGCCGTTGATCCAACCGCGCTTCGGGACGTTGCACTTGACCACCGGCCCCCAGCAGCCGAGCTTGACGATGCACTTGGGCGAGCCGTACTCCGTCGCGAAGTCGCCCTGCTCGTAGTAGCCCGCCCGGTCGCAGCCCTCGTGCACGGTGCTGCCGAACAGCCAGGCCGGCCGCAGCTCCTCGTCCAGCGGGATCATCGGAGCCTGGCCGGTCGCCATGTAGAGCAGGTAGGTGAGCGTCTCGGACATGTTGTCCGGGTGCGCTGGACAGCCGGGGATGCAGACGATCGGGATGCCCGCCTTGGACTTCCACTCCCACCCGAGGTAGTCGGGAACGCCCATCGCGCCGGTCGGGTTGCCGGCCATCGCGTGGATGCCGCCGTACGTCGCGCAAGTGCCCACCGCGACGATGGCGGTCGCCTTGGGCGCGAGCCGGTCCAGCCACTCACTGGTCGTCATCGGCTGTCCGGTCATCGGGTCGTTGCCGAACCCGCACCAGTAGCCCTCGTCGTGAAGCTGCTCGTTGGGGATCGATCCCTCGACGACCAGGACGAAGGGATCGAGCTCTCCCCGGTCGGCCTTGAAGAACCACTCCAGGAAGTCGTCCGCGCCGCCGTTGGGTCCGCACTCGAAGTCGATCAGCGGCCAGTGCACCGCGATCTGGGGCAGCCCGGGCAGGGCACCGAGCGCGATCTCCTCGATGCTCGGTTGGGTGGCCGCCGTGAGGGCGACCGAGTCGCCATCACAACTCAACCCCGCGTTGATCCAGAGGACATGGATGAGGGTCTGCTCGGCCTTGATCGCCTCAGCGGTGGGCATCGATGCCGCACTCTCCGGCGGCACGAACTGCCGCCCGAAATGTTGCTGGAGCCCGTCCCATGAGAGGCCCGCTTGCGCAACTCCTTCATCCGTTATTCCAGTGGCCCGGGGAAGGGGTCAACAGTCCGGCAGAGGTCGCCGAAGGCCGGATTCGCGGACTCCGTCACACCTACCCGAGTGGTGTCTGCAGCCAGTCGTACCAAGTCTCGAGGTGCTCGCCGGAACGGACCGAGAGCGGCAGCCAGGTGACGTCCGGGTTGATGCTGCGGGCGAGCGTCTCGCAGCGGTCGACGTCGAAGTCGACGTACGGCAACAGGTCGGTCTTGTTGACCACCACCAGATCGGCCGCGGCGAACATCCCTGGGTACTTCAGCGGCTTGTCGTCGCCCTCGGTCACGGAGATGACCACGACCTTGCGCGACTCCCCCAGCGCGAACAGCGCGGGGCAGACCAGGTTGCCGACGTTCTCCAGTACGACGACGCCGCCCGCCGGTGGCTGGAGCTCCTCGAGGGCGCGCTGGACCATCGACGCGTCGAGGTGGCAGCCGGCACCGGTGTTGACCTGGACCGCGTTGGCACCGGCGGCCCGGATCCGGTTGGCGTCGAACAACGTCTCCTGGTCGCCCTCGACGACCGACAGGGTCAGCCCGGACTCCCGGATCGTTCGTTCGAGCAGGGAGGTCTTGCCCGACCCGGGCGAGCTCATCAGGTTGACCGCCCAGGTCCCCCGCTTCGCCAGCCAGTCGCGGTTGAGCAGGGCGAGCCTGTCGTTGCGGGCCAGCACATTGACCTCAAGCTCGATGGTGTGGGTGCGCGCCACGACCGGGACGTGCTCGTGGTCGTGGTCATGCCCGTGGTCGTGGTCATGCCCGTGCCTGCTGCTCGTGGCATGCCCGTGCCCGTGGCCGACCCCGCCGACCGGCACGTTGGTCAGCCGCACCTCGTCGGTGCCGCACCCGCAGGTGGCGCACACGACTAGCTCACCTCCACGGACATGATCTGCAGCTCGCGGCCGGAGACGACATCGACATCGGCGCTGCCGCACGGGCAGAGCAGGATGAAGTCGTCGACGGCGAAGGTCGTGCCGCAGTCGCGGCACGCCGCCCGACCCGGCTGCGCCTCGATCTCCAGGGTCGCGCCCTCCAAGGTGGTGCCGAGCGTGGCGATCTCGAAGCTGAAGGTGAGCGCGTCGGCGACCACGCCCCCGAGGCGGCCGAGGCTCAGCCGGACGGTCGTCACCCGCTGCTCGCCGGTCTTGTCGACCACCGCAGCGACGAGACTCTCCGCGATCGCGAGCTCATGCACGGGACTTCCTGGTGGGGTCGAGCGGACCGAGGATCCACGGCAGCTCGGCACCGCGCGCGTTGTCCGCCCGCAGCGGCTCTGCCCGCGACGGTTCTGCCCGCGGGGCGGTCGCCGTCCACATGGCGTCGTCCGGCTCCCACCGCTCCGGGTCGTCGGTCAGGCCGACCAGGTAGGTCAGCGTGCAGTCCAGTGCTCTGGCGACCTCGGGCAGCTTGCACAGGTCGAGCCCGGCGCCGTGCTCGAGGCTCGACACCGCCTTGTTGCTGGTGTTGACGCCGAACCGGCGGCAGGCGGACCACCACCTCCTTCTGTGTCAGCCCGAGCTCGCGGCGTCGTCGCCGCAGGCGTTCGCTCACCACGAGGTGGCGGTGGGCACCGGTGTCGTCGTACGTGGGGGCTTCCCGCGTCCGCTCGGTCGTCATCGGCCTGTTCCTGTCATGTCTGTCCTGTCATGTCTCCGCACTCGTCATGTCCGCGAGCGGGTGGATCGTGTAGCGGGAGAAGTTGAAGACCGGCGCCACGGCGAGCAGGCGCTCGAACTCCTCGTGCGACTCGACGTCGTAGATCCACGCACCTCCGTGCGCCCCGACGATGTGGTAGCGCATCAGCACCTTCGTCTGCGCCTCCATGCGGGCGCCGTACTCCGGCATGCGGGCGATGGCCCGCACCATCGCGTCGGAGAGCAGCGACTGCTCGAGGCTCCAGATGACCAGAAACTTCACGGCGTCAACAGATCCGCGGGAGCTGCTCGCCGATCGGGCAGGTCGACGATCCGCTAGGCTCCGAAACCAGTCGTGGTCGACACCATGCCGGGATGCTTGTCGACGCACTCGCCGATCACCGCCGGCACCGACTCCAGCCGGGTGGGACCGCATCGCCTCGAGGACGGCATCGGCGTCCTCCCTGGCCACGAACGCCAGCAGCTTGCCCTCGTTGGCGACCTGGAGAGGATCCAGGCCGAGGAAGGAGCAGGCGTTCGCGACGACCTCCGGGATCGGCAGATCCCTTTCGGTGAGAGTGACCCCCACGCCGGAGGCCTTGGCGATCTCGTTCAGTGAGGTCGCGACCCCTCCCCGGGTGGGGTCACGGAGAACGTGCAGGTCCTTGGTGACGCCGAGCATCACGTCGACCAGGCCGTTGAGAGGCTGACAGTCGGACTCGACCTCGGTGCCGAACTGCAGACCCTCACGCACGCTCATGATCGCGATCCCGTGCACGCCGATGTCGCCGCTCACGATGACCACGTCGCCGATCCGCGCCCGGTCCGGGCGCAGGTCAACGCCCTCGGGTACGACGCCGATGCCGGCCGTGTTGATGTACACCCCGTCGCCGTGGCCGTTCTCGACGACCTTGGTGTCACCGGTGACGATGCGGACGCCGGCCCGCGCAGCAGCCTCGCCCGAGTCGCTTGGCGATCGCGCCGATCATGGCGACGTCGGTGCCCTCCTCGAGGATGAACGCGGTGGACAGGAAGAGCGGCGAGGCCCCGCTCATGGCGAGGTCGTTGACCGTGCCGTTGACCGCCAGGTCCCCGATGCTGCCGCCCGGGAAGAAGAGCGGCCGCACGACGAACGAGTCGGTCGAAAACGCCAGGCGACCTCCCGCAAACGGAAGGACAGCCGAGTCGCCCAGCTGCTCGAGCGCCACGTCGGCGAATGCCGGGACGAAGAGATGGTCGACCAGTTCTGCCGACATCGCGCCGCCGCCGCCGTGGCCCATCTGGATCGTCGGGCTGTCGCGCAACGGCAGCGGGCAGGTCCAGCCCTCGAAACTGGGCAGCTCCTCGCGCGGCGTCAGCGTGAGCTGCTCAGCCAACGGGAGTCACCTCCTGCTGGCGCTCGGCCCCGGTGGCTGCCGGCGCCGCTGCCGGGGTCTGCATCCGCCGGTAGAGGTAGTAGGCCGCACAGGCGCCCTCGCTCGAGACCATGGTCGCGCCGAGCGGCTTGCGCGGAGTGCACAACGTGCCGAAGGCCGAGCACTCGTGCGGCTTGATCAGGCCCTGGAGGACCTCGCCGCTGCGGCACACCGAGGACTCCTCGGTGTGGATCTCGCGGACCTCGAAGCGGTGCTCAGCGTCGAAGTCGCGGTAGCGCTCCGAGAGCTGCCAGCCGCTCTGGGGGATCATCCCGATCCCCCGCCACGACCGGTCGACGACCTCGAAGACGTCCTCGAGCATCTTCCTCGCGACCGGGTTGCCTTGGCGGTTGACGGCCCGCGGGTAGGCGTTCTCGACCTCGGCGCGCCCCTCCTCGAGCTGGTGGACCGTACGGCGGATCCCCTCGAGGATGTCGAGCGGCTCGAAGCCGGTGATCACGATCGGCACCCGGAACCGCTCCGACAGCTCGGGATACTCCTCCATCCCCATCACCGTGCACACGTGGCCGGCGGCGAGGAACGCCTGGACCCGGCACACCGGCGAGGTCATGATCGCCTCGATCGCCGGTGGCACCCGGACGTGGCTGACGAGCAGGCTGAAGTTCGGGATGCCCAGCTTCTTCGCCTGGTAGACGGTCATCGCGTTGGGCGGTGCGGTGGTCTCGAACCCGATCCCGAAGAAGACCACCTGCTTGTCCGGGTTCTTCTGCGCGATCTGGAGAGCGTCCAGCGGTGAGTAGACGACGCGTACGTCGCCTCCCTCGCTCTTGATCCGGAAGAGGTCCTGCGTGCTGCCGGGGACCCGGAGCATGTCACCGAACGAGCAGAAGATGACGTCGGGTCGGGCCGCGATCTCCAACGCCTTGTCGATGATCTCGAGCGGTGTGACGCACACGGGGCAGCCCGGTCCGTGGATCAGCTCGATGCCGTCGGGCAGCAGCTGGTCGAGACCGTGCCGGATGATCGAGTGCGTCTGGCCGCCGCAGACCTCCATCATCGCCCAAGGGTTCTTCGCCGTGGCGTGGATGTCGTCGAGGATCCGCTCGGCCAGAGCCGGGTCCTGGAACTCCTCCAAGTACTTCATGCCATGTCCCCTTTCTTGTCTGCTCTGCTCTTGTCTGCTCTGCTCTGGGCTCTCCGGTCTGCTCTGGTCCGGTCTGCTCTGGTCCGGGTCTGGGCATGCCGGCCTGCTCGGCCGCCCTGCCCCAGTGGTCGCCGAACTCGGCGTCGAGCTCGCCCATCTGACGGAAGACCTCGAGCGTGTCCAGCGCGGACTGCTCGTCGAGCTTCTGCAGGGCGAAGCCCACGTGGACGATCGCGTACTCGCCCACCTGCACGTCAGGGACGTACTCCAGGCACACCTCTTTGGTCACCCCCCCGAAGTCGACCTGGGCCATCAGCGTCCCGTCGCGTTCTGCGATCGAGAGAACCTGGCCGGGAACCGCTAGACACATGGCATCTCCTTCAACTACTCGGTGGAATGGGCAAGGACGGCGACCTGGCCCAGGGCAAGCCCTGCGTCACTCGCCGGAACACGGTGGTGCTGGAGCACGTCGAAGCCGGCCGCGGCGAGCGCGCGGGCGCACGCCGAGGTCAGGAAGCTGTTGAGGAACACGCCGCCGCTGAGCGTGGCGCGGTCGAGGCCGGTCCGGTCGCGCAGCACCGTCAGCACGTCGACGACCATGTCCACCACCCCGTGCTGGAAGCGCGCGGCGACGACGGCGGGACTCGCTCCCCCGAGCACGTCGGCCGCCGCAGCGCGGATGACAGGAGCCGAGCCGATCCGCAGCAGCTCGTCGCCGGCGTCCACGGCGAAGCCATAGCCCGCGACGGGACCGGACTCCCGCGCAGCCGCCTCGAGCTCCATCGCGGCTTGGGCGTCGTACCCGGCGCGATGGCAGATCCCTGCTAGGGAGGCGACGGCGTCGAAGAGCCGACCCATGCTCGACGTCGGTGCGCAGCCGAAGCCGGTGACCAGCTGCCGGTCGAGCAGCGCGAGCTCGTCGGGCTCACTCGCCCGGACGCACGGCAGCGCGGAGTCCCACTCGACACCGGCGCTGCGCAGGTGCGAGAGCGCCATCCGGTTGGGGTTGCGGACGCCGGCGTCCCCGCCGGGGAGGGCGACGTACGCGAGGTGAGCGGACCGGGTGAACGACCGGTAGTCGGCGACGAGGAACTCGCCGCCCCACACGGCCCCGTCGTCGCCGTAGCCGGTGCCGTCGAAGGCGACTCCCAGCACCTGCACTCCGTCCGACACCCGGTTGTCGGCCATCGTGGACGCGACGTGGGCGTGGTGATGCTGGACGCCGACGACGGGCCGGCCGGAGGCGTGGTCCCGGGCCCATCTCCCGGAGCGGTAGCCCGGGTGCCGGTCCGCCGCGAGGGCGACCGGAGCGACGCCGGCGAGCATCTCGAGGTGCTGCTCAGCCGCTCCGAAGGCGACGACGGTCGACAGGTCGTCCATGTCGCCTATGTGGGCGGACATCCAGGCCAGCCTGCCCTCGGCGAGGCAGAAGGTGTTCTTCAGGTCCGCCCCGACGCCCAGCACGGCACGGGTCTCGAAGGGAAGGTCGAGCGCCAGTGGAGCCTGTCCGCGCGACCGGCGGATCGGTGACTCGACGCCATCGACGACGCGGGTGACCGAGTCGTCACACGGGACATGGATCGGACGGTCGTGGGCCAACCACGCGTCGGCGAGGTCCGCGAGGCGACGGAGCGCCTCGCCGTCGTCGATGACGATCGGCTCGCCGGCCACGTTGCCGCTGGTCATCACGAGGACGTCGGCGCCGCCCTCGCCGTCGAGGCCGAGCAGGAGGTGGTGCAACGGGGTGTAGGCCAGCATCACGCCCAGGTCGGCGCTGCCCGGCGCGACCGCGGGGCTGACGTCGGGCCCACGCCGCCGGGGAGCGAGCACCACCGGACGACTGCGCCGCGTCAGCAGGTCAGCCTCGGCGGCAGCGAGCTCGACCAGCCGGTCGGCGACGCTCTGACCCGCCACCATCAGGGCGAACGGCTTGTCCCCACGCCGCTTGCGCTTGCGCAACGTCTCGACCGCGCTGTCGTTGGTCGCGTCACAGGCGAGGTGGTAGCCACCGAGTCCCTTGACCGCGACGACTGCGCCCTCGAGGAGCAACCTGCGCGCCTCGGCCAGGGCCTCCGCGCCACCGGTCGACCGCCGGTCCGGACCGACGAGCGACAGCACCGGCCCGCAGTCGGGGCAGCAGATCGTCTGGGCGTGGAACCGCCGGTCGGCGGGATCGGCGTACTCGCCGGCGCACCGGGCGCACATCGGGAACCCGGCCATCGTGGTCGACGAACGGTCGTAGGGAAGCCCCGTCGTGATGGTGAACCTCGGGCCGCAGTTGGTGCACGTCACGAAGGGGTGCCGGTAGCGCCGGTCGTCGGGGTTCCTGAGGTCGTCCAGGCAGTCTGGACAGATCGTGACGTCGGGCGAGACGAAGGTCCGACCGGGTCCCGACTCCGAGGTGCGCACCGTGAACGACGTACCGCCGACGGCGTCCACCACGGTCCACGAGGAGCCCTCGACGACGGCCAGTGGCGGCGCGTCGGCGACCACCCGGAGGCAGAAGGCGTCGAGAGCAGCCGGTTCGCCCTCGACCTCGACGACGACGCCGTCGCTGTCGTTCCAGACTGCACCAGCCAGGTCGAGGTTCGTCGCCAGGGAGTAGACGTGCGGACGGAAACCGACACCCTGCACCACACCGCGCACTGCGACCCGACGTCGTTGATGGCGGATGAAGTCTGACACTTGTTGACCCCAGGGCTCGATCGATCCGACTGGCTCTTCAACGGCCGACGGGCGTGAACGGAGTCTGGGAACAAGTCCGGGGGCGACCGGGAGACGGTCGGTCTTAACTTTGCTCCTGCAATCTACGACTGTCGGACTCCGGGCGCTAGGAGGTCGCGGCACTCGTTCCATCGAAGGTGTCCTCAATTGACCAGCGGGACCTGCACTCCGATCTGGCCGCCGAAGAGCCGCGGCCGTCGGACAGGTTGCCCGGCCCCGTCGACCTCGAGGGCCGGGAGATCGACGACGAGTACGTCGCCGACAACCACGCGCTGATGCGCTACGAACCGGTCCTCGGCGCCGGCCCGGTGCGTCCGCAGCTCGGCTGACCGGAACGCTCAGCCGACGCGGTCGATGACCAGCGGGCGCGCGTCGTACGGCGTCCCGAGCGGGTCGACCCGGTAGCCACCGTCGAGTGCCGCCAGCGCCCGGTCGAAGCGTTCGGGGGTGTCGGTCAACAGAGTGAGGAGCGGCTCCCCGGCGGTCACGGTGTCACCGGGCCGGACGTGCCACACGACGCCGGCGCCGGCCTGGACCGGGTCCTCCTTGCGCTCGCGTCCGGCTCCGAGCCGCCACGCGGCGATGCCGACGGCAAGTGCGTCGAGCCGGGTCAGCACGCCGTCGGAGTCGGCGGTCACGACGTGCGACTCGCGAGCCGTCGGCAGGGTGGCGTCGGGGTCGCCGCCCTGGGCGCGGATCATCGCCCTCCAGGCGTCCATCGCCGTACCGTCCGCGAGCCGGTCGGCTGGATCGACGTCGGTGACGCCGGCGGCGGTGAGCATCTCGCGCGCCAGGGCAAGGGTCAGCTCGACCACGTCGGCGGGACCGCCGCCGGCCAGCACCTCGACCGACTCGGTGACCTCGATGGCGTTGCCCGCGGTGAGCCCCAACGGCACGTCCATGTCGGTCAAAAGCGCCACCGTGCGGACGCCGGCATCCGTGCCGAGCGCGACCATCACCTCGGCCAGCTCTCGCGCCCGGTCGGCGTCTTTCATGAACGCACCGCTGCCGACCTTGACGTCGAGCACCAGGGCGCCGGTGCCCTCGGCGATCTTCTTGCTCATGATCGACGATGCGATCAGCGGGATCGCCTCGACGGTGCCGGTCACGTCACGCAGCGAGTAGAGCTTGCGGTCCGCGGGGGCGAGGCCGTCGCCTGCCGCGCAGATCACGGCGCCCACGGACTCCAGCTGTGCGAGCATCTCCTCGTTGCTGAGCGCAGCGCGCCACCCCGGGATCGACTCGAGCTTGTCGAGGGTGCCACCGGTGTGCCCGAGGCCGCGACCCGAGAGCTGGGGCACGGCGACGCCGCACGCCGCGACCAGCGGTGCCAGCGGCAGGGTGATCTTGTCGCCGACGCCGCCGGTCGAGTGCTTGTCGGCCGTCGGCCGGGAGAGCGTGGAGAAGTCCATCCGCTCGCCCGACGCGATCATCGCGGCCGTCCAGTCGGCGATCTCGCGTCGATCCATGCCGTTGAGCAGGATCGCCATCGCGAGCGCCGACATCTGCTCGTCGGCGACGACGCCCTTCGTGTAGGCGTCCAGGACCCAGTTGATCTGGCTCTGGCTGAGGGCGCCGGCGTCACGCTTGGTGGCGATGACCTCGACGGCGTCGTGTGGCTGGGAGCTCATCGGGTGTTCCTATCAGGCGCAGTCATCAGGTGAGGTCGTCGGGCCCGAAGGCGAGGGGCAGCACCTGGTCCATCGTCTGCACACCTTCGGGCGTCAGCAGCTCGAGGACGGGCCCGCCGGCCTCGTAGAGGATCTGCCGACAGCGCCCGCACGGCATGATCACCTCACCCGAGCCGTTGACGCACACCACGTGGGTCAGCCGGCCACCACCGGTCGCATGCAGCTGCGACACCAGACCGCACTCGGCACACAGGGTGACGCCGTACCCGGCGTTCTCGACGTTGCAGCCGACCAGCAGCCGGCCGTCGTCCGCGAGGCCGGCGGCGCCGACGTGGAAGCGGGAGTACGGCGCGTAGGCACGCGCCGACACCTCCGTCGCGGCCTGTTGCAGGGCCGCCCAGTCCACGCTCATCCGGGCGTCCTCAGTCCGACTTCTGGTAAGGCTGCCCGTCGGCCGCCGGCGCACGCACCCGGCCCACGAAGCCCGCGACCGCGATGATCGTCGCGAGGTAGGGCAATGCCGACAGCAGGTCGCCCGGCACCTTCTCGTCGAGGATGCTCAGCTGGTCCTTGAGGTTGCGCAGGAAGCCGAACATCAGCGCGGCCATCGCGGCGTACATCGGGTGCCAGCGGCCCATGATCACGGCGGCGAGTGCGATGAAGCCGAGCCCGGCGGTCATCTCCTTGTCGAAGGCCCCGGTGCTCAGCGTGAACGAGGCCCCGCCCAGGCCGGCGAACACGCCGCCGAACAGCACGGCCTGCCACCGGGTCCGGTTGGGGTCGATGCCCACCGTGTCGGCCGCCTTCGGGTGCTCGCCCACCGACCGGACCCGGAGGCCCCAGCGGGTCTGGAACAGCAGGAACCAGACGATCAGCGGCGAGACGTACGCGATGTAGACCAGCAGGTTCTGCCCGAAGAGCGCCTCCCCGATGTAGGGGATCTCATGGAGGCCGGGGATCTCGACGGCCTCGAGCAGCTTCGGGCTGTTGAACTGGTCCTCGCGGTCGTTGGGAATCTGGCCGAGCAGGAAGCTGGTGATGCCGTAGCCGAACGCGACCAGGACCACACCGACGACGACCTGGTCGACGTGGTAGCGCAGCGAGAAGAACGCCAGCATCGCGGCGACGCCCATGCCGGCGAGGATGCCGCCGACCAGGCCGAAGACCGGGACCCAGAACAGCGGGATGGTCCCGAGCGACACGAATGCGAAGCTGGAGAAGACGGAGCCGAAGAACGCGCCGGCGATGAACTGACCCTCGATCGCGATGTTGACGACGCCCGCGCGCTCGCACAGGACGCCCGCGAGTGCTCCGAAGACCAACGCGGTGGACAGCCGGATGGTGCCGGGGATCGGGTTCGTCATGGCCGGAGCGAACGAGCCGCTCGGGTCGGCGTAGGCCCACATCAGGAACGCACCGTAGAACCCGATGCCGACGGCGAGCGCGAGGAGCACGCCGACCCAGCCCTTCGGGAAGCGGTTGACGATCGCCAGTCCCAGCGCGACCGCCGTCACCGCGACGGCGACCCACGAGACGATGCTGCCGTCGAACTCCACCGGCGGGTTGTCCTTGGTGCGCGGCCCCTTGAACAGGTGGGCGACGGTCGGGTCGTCGATCTTGAGCTTGAACCAGACCTCGGCGAGGAGCGCCAGGCCGAGGACGACAACGAGCTTGACCTGACGGCGTACGTCGGCGCGGTCGCGGACCTGCGGCTCGGAGGCTGAGGAGGCTGAGGAGGAAGGGGTCTCGATGACGGCGGTCATGCCGCTGCTCCCTTCGGCTCGGCGGACGCAGGCTTCCGGCGCCTGCGGATCCGGACCAGCCCCCGGACCAGGGCCGGCGCGGCGACGAACAGCACGATCAGCGCCTGGACGACCTGGATCAGCTCCGGCGGGACCCCTGCCGCGGTCTGCATGCCGAGACCGCCGGCGGACAGGGCGCCGAACAGCAGGCCGGCGAGCACCGTCCCGAGCGGGGTCGCCCGGCCCAGCAGCGCGACGGTGATCGCGTCGAAGCCGACCGAGCCGACGACCGCGTCGGTGACCCCCTGCTCCAGTCCGAGGAGGGTCATCGAGATCGCGAGCCCGGAGAGCAGGCCGGCGATCGCCATGGTCGCGATGTAGACCTTCGCGATGCTCATGCCCGCGGTCCGGGACGCGTCGGGGTTGGCGCCGACGGCGCGCATCTCGAACCCGAGCCGGCTGCGTTCGAGCACCCACCACACGACGAACGCCGCCACCAGGGCCAGCGGGATGCCGAGGTGGAGCCCGAACAGGGTCGGGTAGGTCGCGTTCTCGTTGGGCAACGGGCTCAGCAGGTTGTCGCTGCCCGGGCGCTGGAACGCCTCCTTGGCCAGGAAGTAGAGCACCGTGAACCGCGCGACCTGGTTGAGCATGATCGTGGTGATCACCTCGTGGGCGCCGGTCTGTGCCTTGAGGACACCCACGATGCCTCCCCACACTGCCGCCGCGAGCATCCCGGCGCCGACAGCGGCGACCAGGTGGACGCCCGGGGGCAGGTCGTAGGTGAAGCCGACGTAGCCCGCGGCCAGCCCGCCGACCAGCATCTGGCCGGTGGCGCCGATGTTGAACAGTCCGGCGCGGAACGCGATCGTGACGCCGAGTCCGGCGCAGATCAGCGGCGCCGACCGCTCCAACGTCCGCTGGAGCGAGGAACCCGAGCCGACCGCACCGCGGACCAGGGCGCTGTAGGCGTCCCAGACGGCCTGGAACGAGTAGCGCAGGACGTCACCGGCATAGACGAAGAACGAGCTCGGGTTGCTGAACAGGCCGTCGAGCGCCTCGATGACCTCGTCGTCGGAGATCGCGATGAGGAAGGCGCCCACGATCAACGCGAGCAGGATCGCCAGCACCGTGTCGCGAACGGTCGGCAGCCAGGACCGCAGGTCGCGGGCCTTCGGCTCCTCCTCAGGTTCGGGAACGATCGCCTCCGGGGCGGGTGACATCGCGGTCATGACGCCACCTCCGTACCCTCGGGCGTCGCACCGGCCATCAGCAGACCCAGCTGCTCACGCGGGATGTCGGGCGGCACGGTCGCCACGATCCGGCCGTCGTACATCACGGCGATCCGGTCCGACAGCGCGTAGATCTCCTCCAGCTCCGTGGACACGATGATCACGGCGGTGCCGCGGTCGCGCTCGGCGATGATCCGTTTATGGATGAACTCGATCGACCCGACGTCGACGCCGCGCGTCGGCTGGGAGGCGATCAGCACCTTGAGCTCCCGCGAGAACTCGCGGGCGACGACGACCTTCTGCTGGTTGCCGCCGGACAGGGACGCGACCGGCGTCTCGGCCGACTCGGTGCGGATGTCGAACTCCTCGATCCGAGCCTGGGCGTTGGCGGCGATCTTGTCGAGCTTGAGGGCCGGCCCGGCGGAGAACTCGTCGGACCGGTAGAGGTCGAGGACCAGGTTCTCGCGGACGCTGAAGGTGCCGACGTAGCCGTCGTGCGAGCGGTCCTCGGGGATGTAGCCGATCCCGTCCTCGAGGCTCTGCCGCGGGCCGTGCTTGCTGATGTCCTTGCCGTTGAGCTCGATCCGCCCGGCGTCGGGCTTGACCAGTCCCAGCAGTGACTTGATCAGCTCGGTCTGGCCGTTGCCCTGGACGCCGGCGATGCCGAGCACCTCACCCCCACGTGCCTCGAACGACACGTCCTTGACGACCAGGTGGCCGCGGGGGTCGATCACGCTGATGCCCTCGGCGCGCAGCACCGGCGCGCCCACCTGTGCCGCGTCCTTGCCGACGACGAGCTGGACGTCGCGGCCGACCATCAGCTCGGCCAGCTCCTTCTCGCTCGCGGAGGGCGGGGCGGTGCCGACGACCTTGCCGCGCCGGATCACGCTGATCCGGTCACCGATCGCCTTCACCTCCCGGAGCTTGTGGGTGATGAAGATGATGGAGGTGCCCTGCGCCTTGAGCTCGCGCATGATGCCCATCAGCTCGTCGATCTCCTGCGGCGTCAGCACCGCGGTCGGTTCGTCGAGGATGAGGACCTTGGCGTGACTGGCGAGGGCCTTGATGATCTCGACCCGCTGCTGCACTCCGACTGGGAGGTTCTCGATCAGGGCGTCCGGGTCGACGTGGAGCCGGTAGCGGTCGGACAGCTCCTGCACCTGCTTGCGCGCGGCGCGCCGGTTGAGCACGCCTGCGCCGTACGTCTGCTCGTGGCCGAGCATGACGTTCTCGGCGACGGAGAAGACGGGGACCAGCATGAAGTGCTGGTGGACCATGCCGATGCCGGCGGCGAGGGCGTCACCCGGACCGTCGAAGCTGACCGCCTTGCCGTCGAGGACGATCTCGCCCTCGGTCGGCGTGAGCAGGCCGTAAAGCATGTTCATCAGGGTCGACTTGCCGGCGCCGTTCTCGCCGAGCAGGCAATGGATCTCGCCGGGTTCGATCACCAGGTCAATGCGATCGTTGGCGGTGAACGAGCCGAACCTCTTGGTCAGGCCCTTGATCTCGAGTCGCATGGGAACCCCTGTCCGACGGTGGTCATGAGACGACGACAGGCCGGGGTGGAAAACGCCACCCCGACCTGCCGTTCAATCACGTGGTGCTGTGATCACCCGACGGTGATGGTGCCGTCGATGATCATTCCCTTGAGCTCCTCGATCTTGGCAGCGAGCTCGTCGTCGATGTCGGCCTGCGGGCCGTACGGCGCGAGGCTCACGCCACCATCCTCCAGGGTGCCGGAGTAGATCTCGTTGCTGAACGCGCCACTCGCGGAGGCCAGGATTGCCTGCTCCACCGCGACGTCCATGCCCTTGACGACCGAGGTCAGGAGCGAGTCGCAGTACTCCGCGGCCGAGACACAGCCGTCGGTGTCGACCCAGATGCCCCACACGTCGGCGTCCTGGGCGGCCTGGAGGCCACCGAGGCCGGCGGGACCGGCGACCGGGAAGATGACGTCGGCGCCCTGGCTGATCATCTCGTCGGCGAGCGACTGGCCGACGGTCTTGTCCTCGAAGTCGTTGGTGAACGACCCGTTCTGCTTCTCGACGTCCCAACCGAGGACCTGCACGTCAGCGTCGTTCTCCTCGTTGTAGTAGTCGACACCCTGGACGAAGCCGGTCATGAAGATCGTCACCGTCGGGATGTTCAGACCACCGAACGTGCCGACCACGCCCGACTCGGACTTGGCGGCAGCGAGGTAGCCGGCGAGGAACGACGGCTGGCCGGTGTCGAAGGTCAGGCCCTTGAGGTTGGCCGGAGCCGCCTCGTAGGCGAAGTCGACGATCGCGAAGTCGACGTCCTTGTTCTTCTTCGCGGCCTTCTCGGTGTCCGTGCCGAGCAGGAAGCCGACGGTGGTGATCTGGTTGCAGCCCTCGTCGATCAGCGACTGGATGTTGTCGGCGAACTGCGACGGGTCGGTGGACTCGGCCTCAGCGGTCTGGACGCCGTACGCCGCCGCCGCGGCCTCCATGCCGTCGTGCGAGGTCTGGTTGAACGACTTGTCATCGAACCCGCCCGAGTCCGAAACCATGCACGCCTTGAAGTCGGGGAACTGGTCCGCGGCCACAGTGGCGCTGGTCTCATCGGTGGGGGCGCTCGTCGTGTCGCTGGCGCTGCTGTCGTTGTTGTCGTCCCCGTCGTCCTCGCGGTCACCACATGCCGTCAGGGCGAGAGCCGCGATGGCAGCCACCGCAGCAAATCGAGCCGTTCTCTTCACGGCGTCCTCCATTATTCGTCGTCGCGCCCCACGGCGGGGCATCCCGTGCACCCTAACGGCGAGTTTCGGTGCCGGGGGGCGTTGCAACGGAAATTTCTTAGGTTGTTACCGAGCGGTGATAACGATTGGCGCTGGGATCAGCCGCTGAGCGTGCGGGTGGCGACGGCGGCCAGCACCCGCGCCCCGACTCCCACCGCTTGCTCGTCGACGCGCAGGTCGCCCTGGTGGAGGTCGTACGTCGCACCGCCGGGTGTTCGCGTGCCGAGACGGAACATGGCTCCCGGTACGCCGGAGAGGTACCACCCGAAGTCCTCACCGCCCAGGCTCTGCGGCACCTCGGTGCGGTGGTGGGTGCCCAGCACCGCGTCCGCGGACTCGTTGATGATCCTCGCGCTCACCGCGTCGTTGACCACGGGCGGCACGCCCTGGAGGTAGTCGACCGCCGCGGTGACGCCGTACGGCCGGACGATGTCGAGCACCGCCTCGCGCACCACGGCCTCCACGCTGGCCCAGGCGATCGAGTCGAGGATCCGGACGGTGCCGGCGGCGATGCCGTGGTCGGGGATCACGTTGGGCGCGGAACCCGCGCGGAGCACGCCCCACACGACGCTGACGCCGGCCCGCGGGTCCATCCGGCGGCTGAGTACGGCGGGCAGCTCGCTGGTGATCTTGGCGAGCGCGAAGGTCAGGTCGCCGGTGAGGTGGGGCCGTGAGGTGTGGCCCCCCGTCCCCTCGAGCCGGACCTCGATCCGGTCGGCCGCGCTGGTGATCGGTCCGGTGCGGACACCGATCGTCCCGACGTCGACGGCCGGCTCGGAGTGCAGCGCGAAGATCCGCTCGACCTCGTCGAGCGCGCCGTGGTTGTTGACCAGGTGGACAGCGCCGCCGGGCATGACCTCCTCGGCTGGCTGGAAGAGGAGCCGGACCCGGCCGCCGAGCTGTCCCCGGCCGTGCGCCTCGGCGAGTGCGTGAGCGGCACCGACGAGCGCTGCCGTGTGCACGTCGTGCCCGCACGCGTGAGCGACGCCCGGCACCGTGCTGGTCCACGGGTCACGGGTCACGTCCTGGACGGGCAGCGCGTCGAGATCGGCCCGGAGGGCGACGACCCGTTCGCCCTCGCCGATCTCCGCGATCGCGCCGCTGCGCTGGGTCGGCGACACGCGCCAGCCGATGTGCTCGAGGATCTCGACGACACGGTCCGTCGTACGGCGCTCCTCCCAGGAGAGCTCCGGGTGCCGGTGCAGGTCGCGGCGGAGGTCGATCAGCTCGTCGGTGTGCTTCTCGACGACGTTGTTGATCACCCGCTCGACGGTGTCGGCGGCGCTCGGATCCGGTGTCGTGGGCATCGGACCGAGCCTAGCTGCTGGGGCGCTCGCCGTACCTGTCCGTCAGCTCGGCCTCACGGTCGGCGAGCACGACGGTGTCGGCCAGGTAGCCGTCCGGGCCGGTGACCGAGATGGAGATGGTCCGGAGCGGCCTTAGTGAAGCCGCCGGCAGGACGGTGGACGTCGGCCGCGATCGCGTCGACGATCTCCTGGTTCTGCACCGTCTTCTCCGTCTCCTTCTCGGGCTCCGGGTCGCAGCCGCACACGAGCGCGGCAGCGCCGAGCAGCGCGCCCACGGCTCGGGCGTGTCTCACCCGCGCTCCATCTGGTACGTCGTGACGGTGCTGTCACTCCCGCCGCCGCGATTGCCGAGTCCTGCGAGCGCGTCCGCGACCGCGCCGTCGTCCGAGCTCAGGATGTCGCCGGCGACCGGCACATAGACCTCCCGCGCCCTTCCCGGCAGCGGTGCCGCGCAAACTATGGGGTGGGCGGGTTCTCGTCGTACGCCGCCAGCAGTCGGTCCGCCGCCAGCGGCGCCGTCAGCTCACCGGCGAGCACCGCGGCCCGCACGTCGGCCTGGACGGCCTTCACACCGGCCGAGTGCCGGAGCCGCTGGTCGAGCTCGTCGCGGACCAGTGCCCAGGTGAAGTCCAGCTGCTGCTCGGCCCGCTTCGTGGCCAGCCCGTCGTCACCGAGGTGGGCGCGGTGGTCGAGGACCTGCTGCCAGACGTCGTCGACGCCGACGTCGTGAAGGCCGGAGCAGGTGATGACGGGCGGAGCCCACTGGTCGTGCCCCCGGACCAGGCGCAGCGCCCCCGCCAGCTCTCGTGCTGCTCCCCTGGCCTCCTGCTCACGATCGCCGTCGGCCTTGTTGACCGCGATCACGTCCGCGATCTCGAGGATGCCCTTCTTGATGCCCTGGAGCTGGTCGCCGGTGCGGGCCAGGGTGAGGAACAAGAACGTGTCGACCATGCCGGCGACGGTCACCTCGGACTGACCGACTCCGACGGTCTCGACCAGGATCACGTCGTACCCCGCCGCCTCGAGGACGGCCATCGCCTGCGTCGTCGCGCGGGCGACGCCACCGAGCGTGCCCGCCGAGGGACTCGGCCGGATAAATGCGTGGGGGTCCGTCGACAGCCTCGCCATCCGAGTCTTGTCCCCGAGGACCGAACCGCCGGTGCGGACGCTGGACGGGTCGACGGCGAGCACGCCCACCTGGTGGCCATCGGCGGTGAGCCGGCTGCCGAGCGCCTCGATGAACGTCGACTTCCCGACGCCGGGCACGCCGGAGATCCCGACCCGCACTGCGTCGCCGTGCGGCAACGCCGTCATCAGCTCGCGCGCCTGGCTCCGGTGCTTCGGGCTGGTCGACTCGACCAGCGTGATCGCCCGCGAGACCTGGGCCCGACGACCCTCACGGATCCCCTCGACGAGCTGCTCGAGCTGCATTAGTGGTCGAGCTGGTCGCGGAGCTTGGCGAGCAGGTCGAGCGCCGACTCGGCGATGACCGTACCGGGCAGGAACACCGCGGCCGCGCCCATCTCCCTCAGCGTCGGTACGTCGTCGGGCGGGATGACGCCGCCGATGACGACCATGATGTCCTCGCGGCCGTGCTCAGCCAGCGCCGTCTTGAGCGCGGGGAGCAGCGCGAGGTGGCCGGCGGCGAGCGAGGAGACTCCGACGATGTGCACGTCGGCGTCGATCGCCTGCGTCGCGACCTCCTCGGGCGTGGAGAACAGCGGGCCCACGTCGACGTCGAAGCCCATGTCCGCGAAGGCGGACACCACGACCTTCTGCCCGCGGTCGTGACCGTCCTGGCCCATCTTCGCGACGAGGATGCGGGGACGGCGGCCCTCGGCCTCGGCGAACTCGTCGGTCGCCGCGCGCACCTGGGCGACGAGAGAGTCGCCTTCGCCGTCATTGGCCAGGCCGGCCTCGTCGCGGTACACGCCGGAGATGGTACGGATCACGGCCTGGTGCCGTCCGTAGACCTTCTCGAGGGCGTCGGAGATCTCGCCGACGGTCGCCTTGTGCCGCGCGGCGTCGACGGCGAGCTCGAGCAGGTTGCCGTCGCCGGTGGCGTGCCCCGAAGATCCGGCACAGTTGGTGAGCGCCTCCAGGGCGGCGTCGACGTCGGTCTGGTCGCGCTCGGCGCGCAGTCGCTCGAGCTTGGCGATCTGCTGGCGATAGACGTCGTCGTTGTCGACCCGGAGGACGTCGAGCTTGTCCTCGGCGGCGAGCCGGAACGTGTTGACGCCGATCACCTTCTGCGCGCCGGAGTCGATCCGGGCCTGGGTGCGGGCGGCGGCCTCCTCGATGCGCATCTTCGGGATGCCCTGCTCGATCGCGGCGGCCATGCCACCGGCGGCCTCGGCCTCCTCGATGTGCGCCCACGCGCGCTTCGCGAGGTCGTGGGTCAGCTTCTCGACGTAGTAGGAGCCGGCCCAGGGGTCGATCGTGTACGTCGTACCGCTCTCCTGCTGCAGCAGGAGCTGGGTGTTGCGTGCGATCCGTGCCGAGAAGTCGGTCGGCAGTGCGATCGCCTCGTCGAGAGCGTTGGTATGCAGCGACTGGGTGTGGCCCTGGGTCGCGGCCATCGCCTCGATGCAGGTGCGGCCGACATTGTTGAAGACGTCCTGGGCGGTGAGGCTCCAGCCGGAGGTCTGGCTGTGCGTGCGGAGGCTGAGGCTCTTGGGGTTCTGCGGATCGAACTGGCGGACCAGCCGGCTCCACAGCGCCCGGGCCGCGCGCATCTTGGCGACCTCCATGTAGAAGTTCATGCCGATCGCCCAGAAGAAGGACAGCCGCGGCGCGAACTGGTCGATGGTGAGGCCGCTCTCGAGGCCGGCGCGGATGTACTCGACGCCGTCGGCAAGGGTGTAGGCGAGCTCGAGGTCAGCGGTCGCCCCGGCCTCCTGCATGTGGTAGCCGGAGATCGAGATCGAGTTGAAGCGCGGCATCCGCTGGCTGGTGAACGCGAAGATGTCGGAGATGATCCGCATCGACGGGGCCGGCGGGTAGATGTAGGTGTTGCGGACCATGAACTCCTTGAGGATGTCGTTCTGGATGGTCCCCGAGAGCTGCTCCGGCTTCACCCCCTGTTCCTCGCCCGCGGCGATGTAGAGCGCGAGCACCGGGAGCACCGCGCCGTTCATCGTCATCGAGACACTCATCTCGTCGAGCGGGATGCCGTCGAAGAGCGTCCGGGTGTCGTAGATCGAGTCGATCGCCACGCCGGCCATGCCGACGTCACCCCGCACCCGAGGGTGGTCGGAGTCGTAGCCGCGGTGGGTGGCCAGGTCGAACGCGACGCTGAGGCCCTTCTGGCCCGCTGCCAGGTTGCGGCGGTAGAACGCGTTGGACGCCTCGGCGGTGGAGAAGCCGGCGTACTGCCGGATCGTCCACGGCTGGGTGGTGTACATCGTCGGATAGGGACCGCGCAGGAACGGGCTGAGGCCCGGCCAGGTGTCGAGCGCGTCGAGACCGGCGAGGTCGTCGGCGTCGTACGACGGCTTGATCTCGATGCCCTCCGGGCTGTGCCAGCCCTCGCCCGTCGGCGGCTCGACCGCGGCGGACGCACCCGCCAGCGGCAGGTCGGCGAAGCTCTTGGGAATCGTCACGACAGCTTCTCCCTGGTGGCGGTGAGGAACGCCAGCGCGTCGACGCCCATCGCGGCGGCGTCATCGACCTCCGCGTCCACGGCGTCGGGCTTGCCGGCGAGGATCACGTGCCGCGCTCCGGCGCCCCGCAGCGCAGCCACCGCGGCCGCGCCCCACTCGGCGTACGCGGCGTCGGTGCCGGCGAGACAGACAACGGCCGGCTGCGCAGTGATCGCTTGGTACGACGCCAGCAGCTCGTCGACGCCCGAGGTCGGCCCCGCGACCTCGACCGCGATGCCGCCGGCGGCGAACAGGTTGGAGACGAACGTCGCGCGTGCGGTGTGCTGGGCAACGGTGCCGAGCGTGGCCAGGAAGACGGGCGTGCCGGCCGGCTCGTCGCGCATCGCCTCGAACGAGGCGCCGTACCGGGCGGTCCGGTCGTTGAGCGGGTCCGCGGCACGGGTGGGGAGATCCTCGGCGAGGTTGGGGAACTCGGTGACGCCGGTCAGCGGCCGCTTGCGGCGGGCCACCTGGCGTTCGCGCTCCGCGACCGTCGCCGCGATCCGGTCGCGGAACGGGGTGAGGTCGTGGCCGCCCTCCCACTCGTCCTCGAGCTGCTGGAAGGCGGCCCAGCCGGCAGCGGCGAGGTCGGCGGTGAGCTGCTCGACGGCGTAGGCGCCACCGGCCGGGTCGGCGACCGCGGCGACGTGGGACTCGTCGATCAGCAGATGGCTGACGTTGCGGGCGATCCGGCGGCCGAAGCCCTCGGGCTGGCCGAGCGCCGCGTCGAACGGCAGCACGGTGACCGCGTCGGCGCCCCCGACGCCGGCGGCGAACGCGGCGACGGTGCCCCGGAGCATGTTGACGTAGGGGTCGTACTTGCTGAGCATCGGCCGGCTGGTCACCGCGTGCTGGCGCTGCGCCACGTCGACGTCGGCCGGCAGCTCGGAGTGCTGGAGCACGCTCGCCCACAGCTGGCGCGCGGCGCGGAGCTTGGCGATGGTCGGGAACTGCTCGTCGGTCGCGGCGTAGCGGAACTCGATCAGGTTCGCGGCGGCGGCCAGGTCCAGGCCGTGGTCGGTGAGCCAGCGCAGGTAGGCGACGCCGACGGCGATCGACCAGGCGAGCTCCTGGACGTCGCTGGCGCCGAGGTCGTGGGCCGCGGTCGCGTCGACGACGATGGCGCGGACGCCGGCGTCCTTCGCCTGGGCGGCCAGGTCACGCAGCTCGGCGACGGCCTCGTCGACGGCGAGCGGCAGGTCGCGGAGCATTGCACCGAGCGGGTCGGCGCCGAGGTTGCTGTCCGGGTGGAGGTCGAGTCCGCGCTCGTCGGCGTACGCCAGCAGCGCCCGCGCGGACTCGGTCGGCGCCGTGGGCGCGTCGAGCACGACCGGCGCGAGGTCGAGCAGTACTCCGTCCAGAACCGTGGCGAGGTCGATCGTCTCGTCGATGGCGACCCACAGGCTGGTCACGCCTCCGTCGAGGTCGACCAGCGCCTCTTCGTTGGCGAGCTTGGCCTCGGGATGGGAGATGAGGGAGCGGATGTCCCACGGGCCTGCGCGGTCCGGCCGCACGTTCGGCTGCGGGGCGCCGGCGACGCCGAGCGGGGTGATGGCGATGCCGTCGAGTGTCGTGTGGGTCAGCTTGTCCCACACCGCCGTATCGGGGTCGTCCTCGCCGAGCCGGCGTGCCTTGCGGAGCACGGCCGCGGTCGCGGCCTCCCACTCCTCCTGGCGGTGCCGGTCCTGCTCGGCCGCAAGGGCAAGGCCGGACTCCGCCCCAGTGCTCGTATCGCCAGCCGTCATGGAGGGCATGCTACGGCGCACAGCGGGGCCTCCATCCGGCGTCCCAGCCGTGGCAAATGTCACGCGTTCCTCCGCGACAACCATCCACGGCAGCCACCTCGTTGGCCGATCAGGAGGATGGCATGCAGGAGGCTGGGGCGGTGGCTGGGTCAGACGCAGGGACCGGCGAGGCTCCCGCGTTCGAGGAGTACGTCGCCGCCCGGGGGCCGGAGGTCCGGGCGGACGGGGTGCCCGTGCGGGCAGCGGCGGTACGGCGCCGGCGGGTGGTCGCGGCAGGTGCGGCGCTCGCCGTCGCCTCGGTCGTCGTGGGCGGGCTGGCGGTGCGGGGTTCAGGGGGCGAAGAGAAGGTGGCCAACGACGTCCCGGCGGACACGACCGCACCGTACGACGTGCCCGCGTGTCCCGCGCGCCTTCCGGATACCGAGGAGGCGAACCGCGTCGTTCCCGACCTCGAGGATGTCGTGGCAATCCGACGCTGCCCTGACCTGCTCGGATGGGGCGGCCGCGCCGCGCCCCACCCGGCTGACGTCGCCCTTCTGGACGACCAGGACGCGTTAGTTCACGACCTTGATGGATTCCGTGAAGCCGTGGCAGCTATTCCGACAGGGACACCCGAGATCTGCCTGTCTGCCAGCGTCATTAACGACCGGCGCTCGCTCATGCTCATCCGCGCGGACGGCACGTCGACGCTCGTGTGGACGCCCAGCTGCCAGACCATCAGGGTCGCGGGGCGGAAGGTCGAAGGCTCAGCGCTGTCGGGGGCGTTCATCGAGGCGTTGAGCCGCCAGCGGGATGAACTTGACTACAGCCGTCCGTTCCAGGGAGAGCTGAGGTGCGACTCGCAGTTCGCCTCCACTCCGGCCGTACCCGGGCGGGAGCATCTCGTCGCCGCGATCTTCTGCTCAGCCGAGGACGACCACGCAACGCCGCTCGACAGCAGCCAGCTCGCCGACCTGCGGACGGCATGGGGCGACCCTCAGGTGCCCGTAGAGCGCCTCGACGCCGGAAACAAGGCCTGCGTCGAGGGCGAGGATGCTTCGACCTACATCCTCGCTTCGACGGATCGGAGCGACGTCGAACGGTTGTACCCGAGCCCCTGCGGCTACCTGAAGTGGACTGCATGGGGGCCGGGCCAGCGCGCCGCGATCCCGATCACGCTCGAGGAACTCGGCCTGCGCTGACCGGACGCTACGCATGCCTGTGGCCCCGCCGGGGCGGGGTGTGGGGCGGGGTAGCTACAGGTCGTGGGTGCCGGTGGGGTCGACGAGGTAGGACCCGGAGGGCAGGGTCCAGTGGTAGGTGCCGGCCTTGAGCATCCGGTACGTCGCGCGGTTCGCGGTCTTCATCCGGTGGTGTCCGCGGCAGGTCGGGGGGCGAGGTTGTCCGCACTGGTCGTGCCGCCGGCGGCGTAGGGACGACGTGGTCGAGGTCGCAGCGCGAGGGCCCGGTGGTCGAGCTTGTCGAGACCGTGCAGTGCGGGTAGACGCAGTGGTGGTCGCGCATCGTCACTTGTCGGGCGATGCGGTCGGGGATCTCGTAGGAGTCCACGGCTTGGTCACCGTTGAGGTCGATGACCGGCCGCACGATCACGGACGTGTTGGCGAGGCTGAGCCAGTCCTTGATCTGCTCGACCGAGATCGGGGTGCGGGTGTTCGCGAACCGGCCCACGGTCTGGTCCGCGGAGCTCAGGTGGAGGACCAGTTCGGTCTTGCGGCCCGGGACGGTGCGGGTGATCTCCCCGGTGTCGGGGTCGACGACTTCGAGGTCGAGGGTCAGGTGCTCACGGGCGATCTCCGAGTGCTGGCCTGGTTCGTCGAGTAGCCCGAGCGCCTGCGCGAGGGCGTATCGAGACGCCGCAGTTGTGTCCGCTCGCCGTGGGGCGCTCGTCTCGCCGGGTCTCGATACGCGCGTCACGGCTTCGCAAGCTCAGCCGTGGCGCTACTCGACCTTCGTGCCTGGTAGGTGCAGCCGTGCGCGCAGGGGGCGATCTGCCGGTCCACGAACCCGGCGGCCTCGAAGGGGAGGATGCGGGTGGTGTCGGCGAACCGCAAGGCCTTCCACACCGGTACGTCGCCGTGCAGGACCCGGGTCCACAGCCGCGGGAGTCGGTGGGTGAGCTCGAGGACCTGGCCGACGTAGTTGCGACCCGAGTCCAGGGACCGGCCCAGGAGCGCGGAGAGCTCCATCACGGCGAAGTCGGAGATCAGGGGTGCGCCGGGTCCGGCGAGCGGGAGCCCGGTGTCCAGACCCCGCTCGAAGAGCGTCGAGGCAGCAGCCTGGTCGTCCACGGTGTGTTCGGCGGCCCACTCCACGATCGCCCGTAAGGTCGCGATCTCCTGCTCGGCGATCACCGTGCGTCGGTCCCGGATCTCGGCCAGCAGTTCCTGGGACCGCGTGACCCCAGCCGGCCCGACGGCCTCGACGGCCTCGTCGACCTCTACCGCGGGGGCGGTGAGGTCGAAGAGGGGTGCGGTCCCGAGATCCATGACATCCATTCAATATGGAACATCCGACAGAACCAAGCAGCCGGAACCGTCCTGTGGACAGGCGGATCTCCAGAATCTGGTGGTGGACGACAAGTGGCCCGGCATGCCACGACCGCAACCACAGCGAGTACCTCCAGCAGCGCCGCGGGCTCCCTGGCACGCGGGGACAGCGCCGTACCCGACGACGGCGGCCGACCCCGCTCCTCGATCACAGAGGACCCGGCCCACAGCAGACCGCAACCCGCCGACGGTCGCAGGCAAAGGAACGGCGTCTCGATACGCCCTCGCCTAGCGGCTCGGGCTACTCGACGAGCAATGGGCGGCTCGGGCTACTCGACGAGCAATGGGCGGCTCGGGCTACTCGACGAGCAATGGGCGGCTCGGGCTACTCGACGAGCAATGGGCGGCTCGGGCTACTCGACGAGCAATCGGCGGCTCGGGCTACTCGACGAGCAATCGGCGGCTCGGGCTACTCGACGAGCAATCGGCGGCTCGGGCTACTCGACGAGCAATCGGCGGCTCGGGCTACTCGACGAGCAATCGGCGGCTCGGGCTACTCGACGAGCAATCGGCGGCTCGGGCTACTCGACGAGCAATCGGCGGCTCGGGCTACTCGACGAGCAATCGGCGGCTCGGGCTACTCGACGAGCAATGGGCGGCTCGGGCTACTCGACGAGCAATCGGCGGCTCGGGCTACTCGACGAGCAATCGGCGGCTCGGGCTACTCGACGAGCAATCGGCGGCTCGGGCTACTCGACGAGCAATCGGCGGCTCGGGCTACTCGACGAGCAATCGGCGGCTCGGGCTACTCGACGAGCAATCGGCGGCTCGGGCTACTCGACGAGCAATCGGCGGCTCGGGCTACTCGACGAGCAATCGGCGGCTCGGGCTACTCGACGAGCAATCGGCGGCTCGGGCTACTCGACGAGCAATCGGCGGCTCGGGCTACTCGACGAGCAATCGGCGGCTCGGGCTACTCGACGAGCAATCGGCGGCTCGGGCTACTCGACGAGCAATCGGCGGCTCGGGCTACTCGACGAGCAATCGGCGGCTCGGGCTACTCGACGAGCAATCGGCGGCTCGGGCTACTCGACGAGCAATCGGCGGCTCGGGCTACTCGACGAGCAATCGGCGGCTCGGGCTACTCGACGAGCAATCGGCGGCTCGGGCTACTCGACGAGCAATCGGCGGCTCGGGCTACTCGACGAGCAATCGGCGGCTCGGGCTACTCGACGAGCAATCGGCGGCTCGGGCTACTCGACGAGCAATCGGCGGCTCGGGCTACTCGACGAGCAATCGGCGGCTCGGGCTACTCGACGAGCAATCGGCGGCTCGGGCTACTCGACGAGCAATCGGCGGCTCGGGCTACTCGACGAGCAATCGGCGGCTCGGGCTACTCGACGAGCAATCGGCGGCTCGGGCTACTCGACGAGCAATCGGCGGCTCGGGCTACTCGACGAGCAATCGGCGGCTCGGGCTACTCGACGAGCAATCGGCGGCTCGGGCTACTCGACGAGCAATCGGCGGCTCGGGCTACTACCGACGAGCAATCGGCGGCTCGGGCTACCGACGGCAATCGGCGGCTCGGGCTACTCGACGAGCAATCGGCGGCTCGGGCTACTCGACGAGCAATCGGCGGCTCGGGCTACTCGACGAGCAATCGGCGGCTCGGGCTACTCGACGAGCAATCGGCGGCTCGGGCTACTCGACGAGCAATCGGCGGCTCGGGCTACTCGACGAGCAATCGGCGGCTCGGGCTACTCGACGAGCAATCGGCGGCTCGGGCTACTCGACGAGCAATCGGCGGCTCGGGCTACTCGACGAGCAATCGGGCGGGTCGGGCTACTCGACGAGCAATCGGCGGGTCAGCCCCAGTTGGGCAGCTGCTGGAGCGACCACCGGTTGCCGTCGGGGTCGGCGAAGTAGACGAACCGGCCCCAGGGCTGGTCGTCGACCGCGCTGACCTCGACCCCGCGCCCGGTCAGGTCGGCGTGGACCGCATCGGCGTCGGCCACCACCGCCTGCAGGTTGTCGAGCGAACCCGGTGCCATTGTCGTCAGCCCCTTGCCGATCGCGATCGAGCACGCGGACCCGGGCGGGGTCAGCTGCACGAACCTGATCTCCTCGCTGACGGTCTGGTCGTGGTCGACCACGAACCCCGCCCGCTCATAGAACTCTTTCGCCCGGTCCACATCGGTCACGGGCACGGCTACCAACTCGAGCTTGATGTCCATGCGACACAACCTATGCAGAGCCACGGACAGGCGACGTTCACCCGACATCCACCGCCGGCGGGGCAACAGGAAAGGTCCGCCACCCAGGCTGGCGTCATGAGGATCGCACTGGTGACGGAGACCTTCTACCCCGCCATCGACAGCACCACGACCACGCTGAAGGCCACGGCCGACCGGCTCGTCGACCTCGGCCACACCGTCCGGATCGTCGCGCCGGGACCGGGCCTGGCGTCGTACCGCGGCTGCGACGTGGTGCGGGTGCGCCCGCTCGAGCCGACCGGCGGACAGATCCGGGCCGCGGTCGAGTCGTTCGGTCCCGACCTCGTGCAGGCCTTCTCCCCTCGCTCCGTGGGCCGCAAGGCGCTCAAGCACGCGCGCCGTACGGGCATCCCGACTCTCGTCATCGAGCAGTCGCCGATCCTCGACCTGGCCGCCGACTACTGGCGGGCCAAGGTCGCCGACCGCGCCGACACCCTGCTCGTCACCGCGCCGTGGATGGTCCGGCGGGTCGCGGACCTCGATGCCGACGCCACGCTGTGGCAGCCGGGGGTCGACCCGCTTGCCTACACCCCCACGCTCCGCGACCCCTGGCTGCACGACGCGTGGTCGCGCGCCCGGTCGAAGGGCGGCGCGCAGGTCGTGGTCGGCTACGTCGGCAGCCTCCATAAGCGCAACGGCGTACGACGCCTCGCCGACCTCGCGACGGTCCCGGGCATCCGGCTCGTGGTGATCGGGGCCGGGCCCGAGCGGGAGTGGCTGGAGCGGCGGCTGCCGGCCGCCCGGTTCACCGGCCCGCTCGCAGACCGGCGACCTGACCGTCGCACTGCCCACCCTGGACGTCCTGGTCCATCCCGGTGAGCACGAGACCGATTGCCACGCGCTGCGCGAGGCAGCGGCCTCCGGCGTCCCCGTGGTGGCGCCCCGCTCGGGTGGCGCGGCCGACGTCGTGCGCCACCTCGAGACGGGCCTGCTCTACGACCCGGCCGACGCGCGCGACCTGCGGCGAGCGGTAGCCGCCGTCGCGTCGGACAAGCATCGGGGGCTGCTGGGCCGGGCCGCCCGCGAGCTGGCGGCCCGTCGTACCTGGGTCCACGCCGTCGACGAGGTGGTCGGATACTTCCCGGCGTTGTCTACGGTGTAGGCACCGCCTGGGAAAGGATCGACTTGGGGAAGCCGAAGCGCCGTACGGTCAGCTGCTTCGCCGTGCTCGCCGTCGCCCTGGCGCTCTGCGCCGCCTGCGGTCCGGACTCCGACGATGACCGCCCCGAGCTGCCCGTCTCGACGCGCACCGACGAACCGCCGACCATCAAGCCGGCCCTCGCCGGGCTGGTCGTGACCGAGCCGCGCGCGCTCTCCACCGTCCCCTACGCGGAGTTCGGGACGATCACGACGACCTGGTCCGAGGTGGAGCCCGGCCAGGGACGTTTCGACTTCGCGGCGATCGACGAGATCCTCAGCGAGGACCCGGACATCCGGTTCCGGCTCCGGATCCGCACCGGCCGGGACGCGCCGTACTGGCTGAAGCAGGCGACCGGCGGTTGCATCACCGTGCAGCCGTCGACCGACAACGGCGCCACCGGGTGCACCGCCAAGTTCTGGGACGAGTCGTTCCTGAGCCACTACTCCGTCCTGATGGAGGAGGTGGCGCGCCGCTACGAGGAGGACTGGCAGATCGTCGATGTCGCCAACAGCGCCTGCTCGACGGCATACGCCGAGCCGTTCATCCTCGGTGTGGACGACCCGTCGCTGGAGCTGTTGGAGAATGCCGGCCTGACCACGACGAAGCACCGCGCCTGCATCGTCGGGTCGACCGCGGCCATGATGTCGAGCTTCACCCGGACCCGGGTGTCGCTTGCCGGCCACAGTGCGTGGGAGTTCACCGACGGGCGGTCGTGGGAGGACGAGCGCGCACTGCTCAACGAGCTGCGGGCGAAGTATCCGTACCGGCTGGTGCTCGAGGACCACGGCCTGGGTCCGGACGACGAGGTGTGCCCGTCTCCGGGCGAGGTCGCGGAGACTGCCGGCAGCTGGCACTGCTACCTGGCGGGACTACCTGCGGCGGACACTCCGCACGGCTGGCAGCTCACTCTCAACGACGGCTCGATGAGCACGGCGGTGAAGGCCGGTGTCGACATGGGCGCGTGCTACCTGGAGTACGCCGCGTTCCAGCAGCTGTCCGAGGACGAACGGCGCGAGGTCCACGACGCGCTGGTCGCCAACTGCGCGAGCGACTGAGCTCTCCTCGACCGGACGGCCGGGTGCTACGTGCGGCGCCCGCCGCGGACGCTGAACGCGGCGATGAAGAGGATCGCGATCAGGCCACCGACCGCGCCACCGGCAGCCGCTCGGCGGACCTGGGTCTGGGCGCCACCCGTGGTCAGATCCTCGCCCTGCATGGTCAGCGGCAGGACGACCCGACGCTCGGCACGGGCCTCCTCCTGGAACGCGACGCGCTCCTCGACCTCCGCGATCCGTTCCCTGACGGCCTCGCGCTCCGCCTCGAGCTCCTCGCGGTTGGCCGACTGGGCCGGAGCCGAGGCCAGCGCGAGCTCGAGCGCTTCCTCGCGTTGGGTGACGAACCTGAGCTGAGCCTCGAGCGAGTCGTCGGAGACGGAACCTTCGTTCTCCCCCGACATGAACGTCGCGGCGGATTCGACCACCGAACGGAGCACGTCCTCGGCGGCGGTCTCGTCGTTGTCGTGCACGACGACGCCGACGCGGACGAAGCTGGTCTCCCCCACGGGTTGGACGCTCAGGTCCTGCCGCAGGTCGGCCACGCTCACGTCGGCTTCCGCGGCCGGGCCCCGCAGGACCGACGGCAGGGTGAGCGCCGCGTCGAGGTCCTCGACGAGGTCGACCCGGTCGTTGGCCAGCGTCGCGACGGGCCGGATGTTGACGACCCCGTAGATGCGGTCGGTGGTGCTTTGGTCAGCGGCGGCATAGGCCACGCCTCCGCCGATGAGGGCAGCCAGCACGACCACCCACCACAGGCGTACGACGGTCGCGCCGACTCCGGACGTCAAAGGCTGAGCCTTCGGCATGCATTCCCCCTGCACTAGCGATGACGCGATTGGCTGACGCGCGCCTCGTCGACCGACGATACTTCGGGAGTCGAAGTCCCGATTAGAGTACCGCCAGCCGGGCTGGCGGTGTTCGAGTCCGGGTGATCAAGCGTAGGGGGCACGATGGCCAGCGGCGGCGACCTCGGTCGGTCGCGGGTCCGGGTGATCTATCTGACCGGCACTGGCCGGAGCGGATCGACCCTGCTGGGCAACGCGATCGGCAGTCTGCCGGGTGCGATCAGCGCGGGAGAGATCCGGTTCCTCCTGCGCCGCGGGATCGCCGACGGCGGCCGGTGCGGTTGTCGCGAGCTGGTGGCGGAGTGCCCCGTCTGGCAGCCGGCACTGGAAAAGACCTTCGGCGCCGTCCCCGGCCGGGATGAGGCACTGCGCCTCGACGCGGCGCTGACCTCCCTCGTCCGGCGCCGCCGTGTCCGCTGGTGGGCGAGCGGGCGCACGAGTCCCGGAGCCGAGGACCTGATCGACCTCCACGGCCGGCTGGTCGCCAACCTCGCCGAGGCGAGCGGGGCCACGACGGTGGTCGACTCGTCGAAGATCGCGACCTTCGGAGCGCTGCTCCGCCGCAGTCCGCTGCTCGACGTGAAGCCGGTCCACCTGGTCCGGGATCCGCGAGCAGTGGCGTACTCCTGGCAGCGCGAGGTCGCGTCCCAGGCGGATCCGGAGTACGACGGCGAGATGGAGCGCTTCCACGCCGGCAAGGCGGCCGCGATGTGGCTCCACTCCAACCTTGCCGTCGGGACCGCGTTCCGTAAGCAGGGCGTCGACGTCATCGACGTCCGCTACGAGGACTTCGTCGCCGAGCCGGCCGCCACCCTCCAGCGGATCGCCGGCTTCGCCGGGATCGTTCCGGAGACCGGCTTCGTGCGCGACGGCACGCTGGACCTGCGCACCTCTCACGCCGTCGCCGGCAACCCCAACCGGTTGCGGTCGGGTCCGATCCCCCTGCGCGCCGACACCGCGTGGAAGTCCGACCTCAGCACCCGCGACCGATGGGCGGTCTCCGCTCTCACCACTACGCATCGGCGGGGCCATGGCTACTGACACCGCCGGGCCGCTGTCGGCCACGGCCCGCGTCGTGTGGACCGCGCTGACGCTCGGCCTTGTTGGCGCCGTGGCGGGGCTCGTGTCCGGTCTCGGGCAGCTGCGCCCCGCGGCGATCGCCATCGTCGGCCTGACCATCGCGGCCGTGGCCATCGTCGTGGCCGTCCGGTCGTTCGCGTGGTTCATCTCGGCGGTCCTCGTGCTCCGCCCGATCGCCGACCTGTCCGCCGCCAACGGGGTGGGCGTCCCGGAGGTCATGGGTGTGAGCGTGCTGATCACCTGCGTCGGGTGGCTGCTGATCCACCGCGCCGAGCTCGCTCCTCGCCTTCGTGAGCCGCTCACCCTGCCCGTGATCGGCCTCGTGGTCGTCGCCGTGCTGTCGACACTCAGCAGCCCGGTGCCCGTCGACTCGATCGCGATAGCGACCGGGATCGCGGCCGGCGCGGCCGTGTTCCTGGTCATCGTGGTGCTCCTCACGACGGGTCGGATGTCCGTGGTCCACCTCATCGGCGCCCTCGCCGCGAGCGCGGTCGTCCCCGTCATCTTTCCGGTGCTCGGGGTGCTCGGCGTGACCGTGACCCACGAGAAGGACGGCATCCAGGCCCTCAAGTCGGTCTTCTTCCTCTCCAACAACTTCGGCCACTTCCTGGTCCCCTTCGTCCTGGTCGTGGTCGCGATGGCCACCCAGGCGAGCGGCAGGGTCCGGATCGCCCTCTACGCGCTGGCCGTCGTCCTGGGCGTCGAGCTGCTGATGACCGAGACGCGTGGCGCCTGGATCGCCGCGATCGTCGGGATCGTCGTCGTGGGCGCCGTCCTCGACCGCAGGCTGCTGCTGGGCGTGCTCGTCGTTCCGGTGCTCCTGATCGCGTTCGTGCCGTCGGTGACCGAGCGCGTGACGACGGTCCTCCCCGACCCCGGCGACACCCGCAGCGAGAGCTCCCTGACCTGGCGGCTCGAGCACTGGACCGAGGTGCTGCCGATGGTGAACGAGTCGCCGGTCACCGGGATCGGGCTCGACGAGACCCAGCACCGCACCGGCAAGCAGCCGCACAACGACTTCCTGCTCGTCCTGGTCGAGATGGGGCTGGCCGGGTTCGCCGTGTATCTCTCGGTTCCTCGGTGCCGCCGTCCTCACCGGGCTGCGCGCGACCCGACGCGTCATCGATCCACGACTACCGGTCGAGCCCCTCGTCCACGGCGTCACCGTCGCGCTGTTCGGCTATGCCGTCGCGTTCGTCGTGGCATCGACCGGCGAGAACCTGCTGGAGAACGTCACCACGCTCTGGGTCGTGCTGCCCGCCCTCGCGGCAGTGTCGTGGGTCGCCCACGCGCCCCGACTCGGACTGGTCCGTGCCCGACGTACCCCGGGCGCGCTGCGCACCCGACTGTCCAAGCGATGGACCGACGCGTGAGCGGAGGCGACCAGCTGCTCGCACCGTGGCACCGGCGAGCGCTCCACCAGGTACGACGCGCCGGTTACCGGTTGCGGCCCGGTCCCCGGGAGCTGCCGCGCTACTTCATCGTCGGCGCCAAGCGGGCCGGCACCACCTCGCTCGACGAGTACATCAATGCCCACCCGCTCGTGCTGCGCGGCCTGGTGGAGAAGGGGTGTCGCTACTACGACGTCAACTTCTCGCGCGGTCCCGACTGGTTCCGGCAGCAGCTGCTCCCGGTCGCCGTGGTCGACCGGATCGAGCGGGAGCTCGGGCAGCGACCGATCTCCGGTGAGTCCAGTCCCTACTACGCCTACCACCCCGAGTCCGCCCGGCGGATCGCGGCCGACGTACCGGACGCCCGGCTGATCTTCGTGCTCCGCGACCCGGTCGAGCGGGCCTGGTCGCACTACCGCTACGAGGTGGCCCGCGGGTTCGAGACGCTCGACTACGCCGAGGCGTTCGCGGCGGAGAAGGCTCGCCTGGCTGACCACGATGACCGGAGCCGGCTGCACTCCCACCGCCACTTCAGCTACGCCGACCGGAGCCGGTACGCCGAACAGCTGGTGCGACTGCGGGCGTCCTTCGATCCCGAGCAGATCCTCGTGATCGAGAGTGAGCAGCTCTTCGCCGACCCGAGGTCGACGATGGAGAGGGTCTTCCGGCACCTGTCGCTCGACCCGGTCCCGATGTCCTCCTACGAGACGTTCAAGGGACAGTCGGCGAGCGCCGTGCCGGCCGACGCCGCGGACATGATCCGAGCCGCGGTCGCCGACGACGTCGCCCGGCTCGAGTACCTCCTCGAGCAGCCGCCATCATGGGCTGACTGAGAACGCGGCGCCGTAGAGCTCCGCTTCCGGCCACTCGTCCAGGTGCGACCGGTTCGCCGGGAGCTCGAGTGCGTCGAGGAGCTCCGCCCACGTCGTGACGACGCTGCCGGGCAGGCACAGGCCGCGGGCCAGGAACTCCACGACCTCGCGCTCGGAGCGACCGAGCGCCTCGCTCATCCGGGCCGTGTTGTGCCGGCAGTCGCCCTCCGGGTCGATGACGTAGTGGTCGACCGGGATGTGCGAGAGGCCGGACCGGACCAGCAGCGCGAGCCGGTGACAGCCGTCTGCCGGCACCCAGCGGTCCTCGGCGAGCGAACGACCGGAGACCTTGGTGCCCGCCGGGATCCGGGCCACCGTGATCGGGTGCTGGGTGTTGAAGCCGTTCGCCTCGAAGCTGACGAAGAGGTGTGTCGCGCGGGCCACTGCCTGCCGCAGCAAGGTGGTCTGCTCCTGCTCGGACGCGCCCGCCAGGCCGAGGCCGGGCACGACGATCTTGCGGAACCAGACCCCGTAGAGACTCTGGCTCGCGAGCTCGAAGAACTCCTCGGTGTCGAGGATGTCGCGGTGCTCGGCAGCGAGGTCGAACACTGCCTTGCGCGCGAGGATGTCGGACCGGTGGGGGCTGATCAGCTGGTCAACCGGGATCGGCTCGGTGCCGGGGCGGAGCCGGCGTACCCGCCACCGGTTGACCCAACGCCGGAGCACCGGCACCCGCACGCTGAGCTCCCGCCGGGCGCGCACCGAGAGGGAGCGCACCGCCTTGCGCTCGTCGGGTTCGAGCCCCGCCCTGATGACGATGACCGGATAGACCAGCACCAGGATCAGCCCGGCGAGGGCCAGGGTCAGCAGGTCGGCCAGATCGGTCGTCAGGATCAGCCCCTGGATGAGGAGGACGGCCATCAGCGCAGCGGCGGCGGACACCACGTGCGGCCGGCGGACGGGCCACTGGTGGGTCACGAGGTGCCGTACGACGGTGATCCGGACCAGGCCCGGGACCAGCAGGGTGGCGGTCCAGGCGATCGCGGCGCCGGCGATCCCGAACGCGGGAATCAGCGCCAGGTTGAGCGCAATGTTGCCGACGAGCGCGCTGACGTTGATCGCCATGTTGAGCCGGTTGTGACCGGTCTGGTTGAGCACCACTGCCGACGGCGCAGCCAGGGACTCGATCAGGGCGCCGCCGGCGAGGATCAGTACCACCGCGACGCCCTCGTGGAAGCCGGGTCCAAAGACAGCGAGCACGGCGGCCGGGGCTGCGAACACCAGCGCCAGCGGGGCGATCGACAGGCGCCAGGTCCAGCGCACGACGTCGCTGTAGTTGTCGGTCAGCCGGTCGAGCTGCTGGGTCTCCCAGTGGTGGGCGATCCGCGGCGCCATCGACGCGGTCAACGGGGTGATCACGATCATGCAGGCCAGGACTGCCCGCGTAGCGACCTGGTAGACGCCGACATCCTCGGTCGTCACCATCGCGCCGAGCAGCACCACGTCGACCCAGAGGATGCCCTGGGTCGCCATCGACGCCACCCAGCTGACACCGGCGAAGCCGGCGAGGGCGCGCCACGGGTGGACCGGATCGGCGGGCGGCAGCCGCCGTACGCGTCGTGCCAGCACCGCCGCCCCGCTGAGGCCGCCGATCATGCTGGCCACGAGCAGGCCGCCGGCGAGCCCCATCAGACCCCACCCCGCGAGGAGCGACACCGCCGCGAAGCTGAGACGACAGAGCGGCTCGAGGATCATGCCGATCCGGGCGAACGCACGCATCGACTGGAAGCCCTGCGTGGCCGCCAGCGTGACGTCCTGGAGCACCGCGAACGGCAGGCTCAGGGCGACGATCCGCAGGGGGCCGGTCATCGAGGGCTCGTCGAAGACCTGGTCGGCGAGCACCGGGGCCAGGAGGGCCAGCACGGCTGCCGCGACGAGCGCGGCGGACAACGTCGCACCGAGACCGACCCGCACGGCTCCGCGGAGCTCCGCGTAGTCGGCCCGGGCTCGGCCGGCGGCCACGAACTTGGTCATCGCGATCCGCATGCCCAGCCCGCAGACCAGCGCGAAGATCGCCCGGAGCGCGAACAAGATGGCGAAAGCGCCGAGCAGCGCCTCACCCGAGAGCCGTGCGATCAGCAACGCCACGAGGAAGGTCGCGGCATTGCTGATCACGGCGCCGACGATGCTGCGACGCCCGTCGGAGGCGAGGTTGCCGGTGCCGTGGTTGTCCGTCACAACTGCACCTGACCTGCGCCTACTTGGTCACCCACATGCCCGTCATCGACGACCACGGGATGCCCGACGAGCTGCCACTGTTGATGACAGTGGCCGAGTTCCAGTCGGGCACGCCGTTCGGCGCGGAGAAGCGGTAGAGCCGGTTGTCGCTCCATGCGGCATAAAGGTAGTCGCCGATGAACTCCAGCGCTCGCGCTCCGCTCCAGTTCTGCGTGGACGCGGTCCACTGGAAGCCCTCGAGGATGCCGCTCTGCAGTGAGTGTCCGCGGTAGTAGAGGCTGGAGCTGTTCGACCGGGTGTAGAACACCCTGCCGCCTTTGAACGCCGCGGTGCGAGTCTCGGCGACGCCGTACGGCTGGTCGTAGGGCGTCAGGTTCGCGTTGGTGTCGACGTACCCGACCGAGGTGGAGAGGTTGGTCGCCGTGCCAGGGACCGCGGCGCCGTCGAACGACCGGGAGTAGAACGCCTGCGACGGGCCGAAGTAGTTCAGCCTCGCGTGCTGGACGAACCCGTCGCGGTTGCCGGACCAGTTGATCCCGTCCCGGCCGGGCCCGCTGAACGTGGTCGCCGATCCGAAGTTCGTCCCGTCGAACGTCCGGGACGTCACGCTGTCACCGACGGCGTAGAAGAGCTTCACCGGGAGCGAGATGTCCTGCGGGGCCGGGTTGACGGTCCCGCCCGCCACGGGAAGCAGCGCCAGTCGCTGCCGCAGCTGTCCGGCGAAGAGGGCGGTGTCGCTGCCGACCATCAGGTAGTCGTTCGTGGCGTGCAGCGCCTCGACGCCGCGACCGCGATCGCGACCCGGGTTCCAGGAGAGCGGAACTCCCGAGTAGGGGTCGAGCGCAGCGATACCCGAGCGGGCCACGGAGCCCGGACCGTCGTTGTCGCCGCCGGGTGACGGATGCGGGTTGTTGGTCCAGCGCTGATGCCCTCCGACGTAGACAGCCGACTCGGTGATCTCGGCCGCCCAGAACGTGTCACCACCCGAGTGGTCGACCCAGGTCGGTTGGAGTCCTCCGCCGGACTTCGCCGGCGGCAGCTCCCAGCGGGAGCTCGTGTCGCACAGCGTGGTGTTGCCGCGGAAGGCACCGGTGGTGTTGACCACGAAGAAGGTGCTGTCCGGGGAGATCGCGAGGCCCCGGACATAGGTGTCGTTGTAGGCCGACGCGCACTGGCCCTGATAGCGGTCGGTCGCCCAGTTGGCGACCGTCGGGCTGCCGGTCAGGTCGATGACCGCCACCTGGTGGCGCACGAACGAGCCGACCCGTCCGAAGTTGCCACCGATCACCAGCCACCTGCCGTCGGCCGAGACGTCGAGCTCCTGGACGTACGGCGAGTAGGAGTCACGGGACTCTGCGATCGGCAGGTTGAAGGACGAGTCGATCGCACCGGTGGTGGCGTTGATCGCGGCCAGGCCGCGGACCAGGTTGCCGTTGATCCGTCCGAACTCGCCGCCCAGGATCAGCCGGTTGCCCACCAGCGCGAAGTCCTTGACCGTCGTGCCGGCGGTCGCCTTGAAGCTGGTGTCCAGCGTGCCGTCGAGGTGCAGCTTCGCGATCCGGACCGCCTTCTGCCCGTCGACCGTGGTGAAGGCGCCGGCGATCAGGATCCCCTGGCCGTCCGCGGTGTAGGTCACGGCCTCGACGTTGCCGTCGAGCACCGGGTTGAACGAGGTGTCGATCAGCCCGGTAGCGGAGTCGAACCTGAAGAGCTTGGCCTGCGTCAGGTTCGGCGATCCCCCCTTGCCGTTGCGGATCGTGGTGAAGGTCCCGCCGACCACCACGTCGGAACCCTTGTCCGCGATCGCGTAGATCCGACCGTCGATGACGCGCGGGTGCTTCGCCTCAGGGGTGGGCGAGACGACGACGTTCTGCTCCGCGGGCGCCGGCGAACCCGACCCCACCACCAGACCGAAGGAGACGGCTGCCGCCATCACCACTGCAACGACCGACCGGCCACGTCGAGACCTGAGAGCTTTCATGCCGCGCTTTCCTTGCCGACCAGGGAATAACCACGGGGGGCAAGCGCCCGGCGCACCTCGGGCACAGGGCTGGGGGCAGCGATCGGGACACCGGCGTAGACGGCCTCGAGCCGGTCGACGCAGGCGTTCCAGTCGAAGTTGCGAGCGACGTACGCCACGTCGTACGACGCAGCGCGGCGCTCGGCCACCGGGTCTTTGTCGACCCACTGCAGGGCCTCGACGAGGCCGCCGAGGTCGCCGTCGCGGAACAGCCGGGCGCCGGTGCGGCTGCAGCCGACGACCTCCTGGTGCGGTGCGATGTCGCTGGCGATCACCGGGGTGCCGCTGCCCATCGCTTCCAGCAGCGTGAGCGGGAGGCCCTCGAGCGCCGACGGCTGGACGAAGGTCCGCGCGTTGGTGAAGAACTCGTCGAGCTCGGCGCCGTAGACATAGCCGGGCATGATGACGCGGTCGTCCCGGCCGGCCAGCCGGCGCAGCTCGTCGACGTAGCTGTCGGTGTAGCTCGAGCCACCCACGATCACCAGGCGGGCGTCGGTGTCGAGCTCGGCAAAGGCCCTGATCAGCAGGTCGGGACGCTTCTCGGGAACCAGTCGACCGACGAAGAGGGCGTAGCCGCCCTCGGTCAGGCCGTACTTGGACCGGATGATGTCGGCGGGCCGCGCCGTCCGCGGCGTCACGCCGTTGACGATCGTGGCGCACGCGCGGTCGTACCGCGCCCGGTAGTGGGCGGCCAGCGCCGCCGACACCGTCACGGTGTCGTGCGGCACCCGGGCGCTCATCCAGGTCGCGAGGTTGAGGATGGTCTGGGCTGCCCTCCCCCACTTGGCGCGCTCGCCGTCGAGTCCGTGGATGGTCTGTACGACGCGGGCGCGGCCGAAGTAGCGAGGCAGCGGAGCGACCAACCCCGGCCCGACGGCGTGGTAGTGGACGACGTCGTAGCCGCCCGCCATCGCAGCGACGGTCGAAAGGGCCGAGTGGGCAATGGCCTCGAGGCTTCTCGTGGGGAGCGTCGGGACCCGGACGACGCGCATGCCCAGGTGGTCTCGGACGCGGTCGTTGCCGAGGTACTTGCTCTGCGAGTAGACGGTCACGTCGTGGCCGCGGGCCACCAGGCGACGGCCGACCTCTTCCACGTGATGCTCGATCCCGCCGAAGCTCGCCGGGACACCTCTGGTGCCCAGCATCGCGATCTTAAGCCCCATGGTGGACCACTCCTCCGGTGAAGTCCGCCGCCGTGGCGTACGCCTGATCGAGGCGCTCCAGGTGACGGTCGATGGCGAACGTCTCGATGGCGCCGCGGTGTGCCGCGACTCCCATCTCGTGAGCCCGCACCGGGTCGGTGGCGAGCTCGGTCATCGCATGTGCCAGTGCGGCGGGGTCGTCGTGAGTGACGAGACGGCCGGACACGCCGTCGGTGATCAGCTCGGGGAATCCACCGAGGTGCGTGGCGATCACCGGACGGGCGGCGCCGAACGCCTCGAGCACGACCATCGGCTGGTTCTCGTACCAACGCGACGGTGCGACGACCACGGCGGCCTCTCGCATCCGCTGGTGCAGCTCGCCGGACGGCAGCCGACCCGCGAACCTGACCCGGTCGGAGACTCCGGCACGCTCGACCCGCGCCCGGAGCTCGCCCATCTCCGGGCCGTCGCCGGCGATGGTGACGGCGATGCCCTCGGGCAACAGGGCTGCCGCGTCGACGAGGGTGTCCACCCCTTTCTCCGAGGAGAGCCGACCGGCGAAGAGGATGCCGGTGCCGGGCGCCGTCGCCTGGTCGATCTGCGTGAGGTCGCAGAAGTGCGGGATGTGAGTGAGCCGCTCGGGGAAGACCTTGGCCTCCTGCATCTTGCGCAGCATGAAGTCGCTGGGGCAGATGAACACGTCGACCGGCTTGTAGGCGCCGAGGACGGTATGGACGCTCAGCTCGACGGCGGCGAGCGCACTGGCGCCTCGCGAACCGTTGCAAGCCTTCAGCGCCGCGTTGCGAAACTTCCGCGGGACGCACGCTTCGCAGATCTTGCCCTTGTCGAGGAACTGGTACGTCGGGCAGGCGAGCTTGTAGTCGTGCAGCGTCATCACCGTCCGGATCCCCCGCCGCTTGATCGGCCGCAGGATCGACGGGGACAGCTGGTGGTAGATGTTGTGCAGGTGAACGACGTCGGGCCGGACCCGGTCCAGCACGGCCTCCATGCCGATCCGGGCGCTGCGCCGGTAGACGATGTCGACAGAGGTCGAGACCCGCGCGGCCAGGCCGCTCGGCGGCGGGTTGAGCTCCATCCGTGACGGGAACAGGTCCGCGTTGGGGTCGTCCTGGTTGTCAGGGTGCTCCATGGCGAAGAAGAAGACCTCGTCGCCGCGGGCACGCTGGAGCTCGGCGAGGTCGAGCATGTACCCCTCCGCACCGCCGCGGCGGTACAGGAACTTGTTGACGTGCAGGATGCGCATCGGCCGTTCCCCTCGCTCGCCCGGCGCCTAGCAGGCGCCCTCGGCCGAGACCACGGCCTTGGCGGTTCGCAGGAGGATGAGGAGGTCGCCGGACACGGTCCAGTTGTCGGCGTAGTAGGTGTCGAGAGCCTTCGCCTCGCACCACCCGAGGTTCGATCGGCCACTGACCTGCCACAGACCGGTCATGCCGGGCCGTACGGCGAGCCGCCGCCTGGCGTCCTCGTCCATCATCGCGACCTCGTCCGGCAGCGATGGCCGCGGACCCACGAGCGACATCTCGCCGCGGAGCACGTTGATGAGCTGCGGCAGCTCATCCATCGACGAGCGCCGGAGCAGTGCTCCGAACCGCGTGATCCGCGGGTCCTGCTTCATCTTGAAGAGCACGCCGTCGTACTCGTTGGCGGCCAGCAGGCCGGGCTTGAGGTCGTCGGCGCCGCGGACCATCGTGCGCAGCTTGAGAACCTGGAAGTTCTGACCGTCCTTGCCGACCCGCACCTGGCGGAACACAGCCGGGCCGGCCGAGTCGAGGCGGACGGCGATCATGAGCACCAGCAGGAGCGGGCACAGCAGGACCAGCAGGACTGCCGCGAGGACGACGTCGAGCGTCGCCTTGACCACCCTGCTCACCCGATTGGCTCGGGGCGCTGTGATGGTCGTGTCAAATCTGAGGGGGGCAACGACGCCCCCGGTCACCACGTCGGACCCTGTCAGGTCCACGGTGCTGAATCGGCTAAAGCCGACAGCACGATCAAGCGTCCCCCAAGCCACGCCACGAACCTTTCCCCGAGGTCTGGGTTCCCCAACTCAGACCGTTGGCGGGTCGTTAAGTTTGGAGCCGACCCGTTAGACCCTCGTCCCGAGTGCGCGGAGTCTGCGCACGAAGGTCTGAAAATGATTCAAACAGAAGGTTGGACCGCTTGTGACATCCCAAATTCTCCGATCTGATCACCTTTACCAACGGAATTAGCAGATCTGGTTACAAGAGGGCCAAGTGGCCGCTGACTACCCCCGCGGCGGGCGGGGCGGGTGTGCGGTACCGGTGACCGGCACCGCCCACATCCCGTCCATCCTGGACCAGGGGATCCCCGACCTGTTGCCGTTGTTGACGACGGCGCGGGAGGTCCACCGGGGCAGCCCGACGGGCGCCCAGAACCGGTAGAGCTTGTTGTCGCGCCAGGCGGCGTAGAGCCAGTTGCCGACGAGCTCGAGCGACCGGGCACCGCTCCAGTCGCGTGACGACGCGGTCCACTCGAAGCCGCCGAGGATCCCGCTCTCGAGCGAGTAGCCGCGGTAGTAGAGCTTGTTGCTCCCGGTCTTGGTGTAGAGCACCCGGCCCCTGTCGAACGCGGCCGTCCGGGTCTGCGCCACGCCGTACGGCTGGTCGTAGGGGGTCAGGTTGGCGTTGGCGTCGACGTAGCCGACGGACGCGGACAGGTTGTCCACCGACGTACCGACGTGGCTGGTCGTGAACGACCGCGAGTAGAACGCCTGGGAGGGCCCGAAGTAGCTCAGCCGGCCGTTCTGCACGAAGCCGTCCCTGTTGCCGGTCCAGTCGACGCCGCCGACGTCGGGCCCGCTCGTCGTGGTCTCCGCGCCGAAGTTCCGTCCGTCGAACCGCCGTGACCGCAACCGGTCACCGACGGCGAAGAACAGTCGCACGGGGAGGTTGACGTCCCTCGGCTCCGGGTTGACGGTGCCGCCCCTGACCGGGAGCATCGCCAACCGCTGTCGCAGCTGCCCGGCGAAGTAGGTGGTGTCGCTGCCGACCATCAGGTAGTCGTCCGTGGCGTGCATCGCCTCGACCCCGCGGCCGCGGTCGCGTCCGGGGTTCCACGACAGCGGCACGCCCGAGTAGGGGTCGAGTGCTGCGATGCCCTCGCGTACGACGGCGCCCGGCCCGTCGTCGTCGCCGTTGGGCTCGGGCGACGGCCGCGGGTTGTTGGACCAGCGCATGTGGCCGCCGACGTAGACCGCCGACTCGGTGATCTCGACCGCCCAGTAGGTGTCACCGCCGGCGTGGTTGACCCAGGTCGGCTGCTGACCGCCGCCGGTCCCGGACAGTTCCCAGCGGGCGGCGGAGTCGCACATCCGGTTGAACCCGATGTAGGCCCCGGTCGTGTTGACCACGAAGTACTTGTTGTCCGGAGAGATGTCGATGCCTCGGATGTAGGTGTCGTCGTAGGACTTCGCGCAGTCGCTCCGGTAGCGACTGGTCGCCCATGAGGTGACCCGCGGGCTGTTGCCCGTCAGGTTGATCACCGCGACCTGGTGCCGCTCGGCGGAGCCGACCCGCTGGAAGTTGCCGCCGATCACCAGGCGGCGTCCGTCGGCGGAGACGTCCAGCTCCTGCACGTAGGGCTTGAACTGGTCGCGAGAGCCGGCGATCTGGAGCTTGAAGGAGCTGTCCAGCGCGCCGGTGCCGGGCTTGATCGCCGCCAGGCCGCGGATCTCCCTGCCGTTGATCCTGCCGAACTCACCGCCCACGATCAGCCGTCCTCCGACCAGCGCGAAGTCCTTGACCCTCCTCGCCGCGCTCGCCTTGAAGCTGGTGTCGAGCGTGCCGTCCAGGCGCAGCTTGGCGATCCGCTCGGCCGGCCGCCCGTTGACCACGGTGAAGTCGCCGGCGATCAGGATCGACGACCCGTCGCCCGTGTAGGTCACTGCCTCGACGTCACCGTTGATCTTCGGCGTGAACGACTCGTCGATCTGCCCGGTGTCCGAGTCGAACCGGAAGAGGCGCGGCTGTGTCGCGTTGTCCGTCGGAGGTACTCCGTTGTTGCGGATCGTGGTGAACGTCCCGCCGACCAGCACGTCGGGCCCGTCGTTCGCGATGGCGTAGATGCGGCCGTCCAGGACCCGAGGGTGCTTGGCCTCCGGCGTCGGCGACACTACGACGTCCTGGTCCGCCGGGGCAGGTCCGTCAACCGTCGCGACCAGCCCGAGCGCGAGGACCAGTGCAACGACGGGACGGAGCGACCCCATGCGCACCGCGCGAGCATAAGCGCCCCGAACGATAGCCACCAAAGATTCGTAGGATCAGGCGTAGAGATCGGTAAACGCGCGCGAGCCCGCCAGCACGTCCTCCATCGCGGCGAGGTCCGTAGCCGCGAGGTCCCGCCGGAACGCGTCGGTCTGGGCCGCTTGGATCGTGTACCGGTTGAAGCCTGCCTCGAATTCAGGGCTCCAACCGAGGTCGAGGTGCGCGAGCAGCGCTGAGATGCTGTCGCGGGGGTTCGCGACGACGTCCTCGTAGCGAACCGTCATCCACCGTTGCGCCGGAAACTCCGATCGCGCGCGGTCCGAGGCGTCCGTCAGCATCTGCCACGCCATCGCGGCCAACACGGGGAAGGAGCGCGAGTGCCGCTCCCACGCCGCCTGCTGCTCGCGCGACAGCGGCCCGAAGTGCCACTCCCCCGGACCACGGTGGCCGTGCCACCACGGCATCTGGAGCCAGGAGTTCGCGACCGCGCGCGGGTCGCGGACGATCTCGATCACCACGCTCTCGGGGAAGCATGCCTGGAGGAAGCCGGTGCGCGGCCAGCCGGTGAACTTGTGGAGGAAGACCGCCGACCGGAGCCGCGTCGTACGGCGGGCGACGAACGCCTGCATCCGCTCGGTCAGCCACGGTGTCGCGTCGGCGGCCAGCAGGTCCCGCACCGGGTCGACGAGCGCGGGGCTCACCTCGCGGGCGAGCACGCGGTAGGCCTCCGACGGTGCGAACCGGAAGCGACCCTTGGTGGTGACTGAAGCGGGCAGCTGACGCCAGGCCTGGTTCTGGAACCGGGAGCTGGTGCGGATGCCCTTGTCGTCGAGGTTCGTGATGAACCCGTTGCCCGGATGACGGGCCAGGATCTCGTGGACGAGCGTGGACCCGCAGCGACCGGTCCCGATGACGAACGCGACCCGGGGCAGCGTCAGCGCGTCGGCTTCACTCGTCATCGGACGCCGGGACACCGATGTCGCCGACCAGCCAGGTGCCCTGCGCCGACCCGGACTGGCTGGCGTTGATCAACGTGACGATCTCGGCGTCGGTCGGGACAGGGATCAGGATCCGCCCCTCGGCACACTCGCCGGGTGCCAGGTCGACCAGGCGCGGGTACTGCTCAACGGGTCGGTCCAGGTCGTAGTCGAGGTCGGCCGGGTACCAGCCGCCGTCAGCGCCGGTGGCGGCCCATTGGTACCAGCCGGCCTCCGTCCGCGACCCACCGGCCGACACGCAGGTGGTCACGGTGGCCGACAGCCACTCGAAGTTGTCGCCGGCCGGCACCCACGTGCCGTCACCCTCACCACGGAGGATCGCCTCCACCGTCGTCGAAGCGTCGCCCTCATAGGTGTCGCCGATCGCCAGCGCGCCCTCCAGGGCGGTGGCGTCGTCCGGCTCGGCGACCGACGGCTCGGCATCGAGGTCGTCACGGTCCAACACGGCGTCGCAGCCGGTGAGGAGAACCGACGCGAGTGCAGCGCCGACCAGCCGGCGACGCGAACTCGGTTTCATGCAGACGGTCCCCCTAGGTCGGATACGCGGGGCGACGATACCGCGTGGCACCCAGCCACCGAGGTCGATCGGGTACGACGGTCGCGGCTGGCTCAGGACGTGGCGTCCGCCACCCAGCGCATCGGGTCGCCCCAACCGAGCTCGTCGACACCGTGCCGGGCCAGCGCGAGGACGACCAGGGTGCGGCGATGCGCGGCGAAGGTGAGGACGTGCGCGACGTTGCCGCCATACGTGAAGACGTACGGCCGGTCCCCGCCCGCGTCGACGAACGTCTCGTCCAGCGCGTCGCGGCCGACCACGTCGCGCACGTGCGCGAGGTAGCGCGGCCCTTCGACCTCCAGCCTGGCCCGCAGCGACTCGAGGGGCTCGTGGTCCTCGACCGCCCAGTCGTACTCACGGTCCGCCATCACGGCGTTCCACATCCCCATCTGACCGACCAGCCGGGACAGCAGCGACCGGATGGTCTGCTCGTCGTCGTCGACGTCGAGCACGATCGGCTGGTCGAGCTGCTCGTCGGTGAGCCGGCCGGCGACCCGGACCATCTCGCCGGTGAGCCACACGTGGTGCTCCACCATCGCGGTCAACAACTCCATCGAGGTCACCTTCTTCGTTGGTCGCGCGGGCAGCCGGAGGCTCCCGGGTGGGTGGAAATGGACCCCGCTCGGAGCCGCGATCCGGATCTGGGTCGGGTTCCGTCGCCATGCCGCCGGCGACGTCCCGTAGGCCCGGGTGAAAGCACGCGTGAACGCTTCGTGCGACCCGTAACCGGCCTCGACCGCGATGTCGATGAGGGGTGCTGACGTCGTGATCATCCGGAAGGCGGCGCGCTCGAGCAGGATCCGGCGGCGGAACGTCGCCGGCGGCTCCCCCGCGACGCTGCTGATCATCCGGTCGAAGTGGTAGCGCGAGAAGTGGAACCGGGCCGCCCACTCCTCGCCAGATCCGTCCACGGCCTCGCCGTCGGCCAACGCATCGGCGAGCTGGTCGACGAAGTCGTGGAACGAGTCGGTCGCGGTCACCTCACGATGGTGCGCCATCGACGCCGGACGCCGCTTGATCAGGCTTGCGGCGCGCCCGGATCAGGTCGCCGTACGGCCGTCGTTGTCCTTGTTGCGCAGTCCGATCTTGTTGCCGAGCCACACCAGCGGGTCGTACTTCTTGTCCGCGACGCGCTCCTTCATCGGGATGATGGCGTTGTCGGTGATCTTGATGTGCTCCGGACACACCTCGGTGCAGCACTTGGTGATGTTGCACAGCCCGATCCCGGCCGCTTCCCGCACCGTGTCGCGCCGGTCGCGGATGTCGAGCGGGTGCATGTCGAGCTCGGCGTAGCGGAGGAAGAACCGCGGCCCGGCGAAGGCGGGCTTGTTGTCCTCGTGGTCGCGTACGACGTGACACGTGTCCTGGCAGAGGAAGCACTCGATGCACTTGCGGAACTCCTGCCCGCGCTCGACGTCCACCTGCATCATCCGGCGCTTGCCGTCGGCGTCGCGCGGGCCGAGCTCGATGCCCGGCAGCTCCTTCGCCTTCTCGTAGTTGTAGGACACGTCGGTGACCAGGTCGCGGATGACCGGGAACGCGCGCATCGGCGTGACGGTGATGGTCTCGCTCGGCTCGAAGTCGGAGAGCCGGGTCATGCACAGCAACCGCGGCTTCCCGTTGATCTCCGCGCTGCACGAGCCACACTTGCCGGCCTTGCAGTTCCACCGGATGGCGAGGTCGCCGGCCTGCGTGGCCTGGAGCCGGTGGAGCGCGTCGAGCACGACCTCGCCCTCGGAGACCTCGACGGAGTAGTCGCCGAGCTCGCCGCCGTCGGCGTCGCCGCGCCAGACCCGCATCTTCAGCTGGTAGCCAGTACTCATTCCGGGCTCACTCTCGGCTCACTCCTCGAAGAACTTCTGCAACTCGTCGGGCATCGCCGGGATGGCCTGCTCGGTCATGTCGACGCCCGTGCCCTCGGCGTTCAGCCGCAGCACGAGGTTCTTGCTCCCCCACTCGGGGTTCGGACCCGGGAAGTCGTCTCGGGTGTGCCCGCCGCGCGACTCCTGCCGGGCGAGCGCGGCCTTCGCCACACACTCCCCGACCAGCAGCATGTTGCGCAGGTCGATCGCCAGGTGCCAGCCCGGGTTGTACTGCCGGTTGCCCTCCACGTGCATCTGCGTGGCGCGTCCCTTGAGCCGCTCGACCTCCTCGAGCGCCTCCTCCAGCTCGGAGCCCTCGCGGATGATGCCGACCAGGTCGTTCATCGCCTGCTGCAGGTCCTGCTGGATCGTGTACGGGTTCTCGCGTCCCTCGACCTCGAACGGGGCGACCGCACTGTGCTGCGCGGTCGTGACATCGCCGTCCGAGATCTGGGGCCGCGACGCCAGTCCCGCGGCGTACGACGCGGCCGCGTCGCCGGCCCGGCGACCGAACACGATCAGGTCCGAGAGCGAGTTGCCGCCCAGCCGGTTGGAGCCGTGCATGCCGCCCGAGCACTCGCCCACGGCGTACAGGCCCGGCACGACCGAGAGCTCGGTCTCGGGGTCGACCTCGATGCCGCCCATCGCGTAGTGGCAGGTCGGGCCGATCTCCATCGGCTCGGCGGTGATGTCGACGTCCGCCAGCTCCTTGAACTGGTGGTACATCGACGGCAGCCGCTTGCGGATGAACTCCGGGGTACGACGGGAGGCGATGTCGAGGTAGACGCCTCCGTGCGGTGAGCCCCTGCCGGCCTTGATCTCGGCGTTGATGGCCCGGGCCACCTCGTCCCGCGGCAGCAGCTCAGGGGGTCGGCGGTTGTTCTTCTTGTCGTCGTACCACCGGTCGGCCTCCTCGATGGAGTCGGCCGTCTCCGCCCGGAAGTACTCCGGGATGTGGTCGAACATGAACCGCGTGCCCTCGGAGTTCTTGAGGATGCCGCCGTCACCGCGCACGGACTCGGTGACGAGCAGGCCCTTCACCGAGGGCGGCCAGACCATCCCGGTCGGGTGGAACTGGACGAACTCCATGTTGATGAGGGTCGCGCCGGCGCGCAGCGCCAGCGCGTGACCGTCGCCCGTGTACTCCCAGGAGTTCGAGGTGACCTTCCACGCCTTGCCGAAACCGCCGGTCGCGAGCACGACCGCCGGTGCGTCGAACACGATGAACCGGCCGGAATCGCGCCAGTAGGCGAACGCGCCCGCGATCGCGCCATCCTGCTTGAGCAGGTCGGTGACCGTGCACTCCATGTAGACGTCGATACCGAGGGCCACCAGCCGCTGCTGGAGGGTGCGGATCATCTCCAGGCCGGTGCGGTCACCGATGTGGGCGAGCCGGGCGTAGCGGTGGCCACCGAAGTCCCGCTGGCTGATCAGGCCGTCCGCCGTACGGTCGAACAGCGCGCCCCAGTCCTCGAGCTCCATCACCCGCTCGGGTGCCTCCTGGGCGTGGAGCTGGGCCATCCGCCAGTTGTTGAGCATCTTCCCGCCACGCATGGTGTCGCGGAAGTGCACCTGCCAGTTGTCCTCCGGGTAGAGGTTGCCCATCGCAGCGGCCGCCCCGCCCTCGGCCATCACCGTGTGCGCCTTGCCGAGCAGTGACTTGCAGACGACGGCGACCCTGGCCCCGGCCTCGTGGGCAGCGATCGCGGCCCGGAGGCCGGAACCACCGGCCCCGATCACGATGACGTCGTACTGGTGGCGCTCGATGCCGCCGGCGGCGTCGCCGGACATCTCGTTGCCGGTCATGGGGTGCCGGCTGCCCTGAGGCGATGCGGTCGTCATCTAGAAGAACCTCGGGTCGTCGAACACGTTGGCAGCGAGCAGGAAGATGTAGAGGTCGACCAGCGCCACGGAGAACAGCGAGTACCAGGCGTACTTCGGGTGGTGCGCGTTGAGCTTCGACACCCAGGTCCACAGCCGGTAGCGGACCGGGTGCTTGGAGAAGTGGCGCAACCGGCCGCCGACGATGTGGCGGCAGGAGTGGCAGGACAGCGTGTAGAGCCAGATGAGGACGACGTTGATCGCCATCAGCACGGTGCCGAGGCCCATGTGGATGCCGTCGTCCTCGCCCGGCGCCGGCCGGAAGGCCAGGAACACGTCGTACGTCAGGATCACTCCGACCGCGACGGCGGCGTACCAGAAGTAGCGGTGGACGTTCTGCATCAGCAGCGGGAACCGGGTCTCGCCGCTGTAGGCGGTGTGCGGCTCGGCCACGGCGCACGCGGGCGGCGACAGCCAGAACGCCCGGTAGTAGGCCTTGCGGTAGTAGTAGCAGGTCATCCGGAAGCCCAGCGGGAAGATCAGGATGATCAGTGCCGCGGAGAGCGGCCACCACTGGAACGGCTGCCCGAAGTCCGAGGCGCCCTCGACGCAGTCGCCGAGGCACGGTGAGTAGAACGGGGACAGGTAGGGCTCGGCGAAGTAGTCACGACCCATGAACGCCCGGACGGTGGCGTAGACGACGAACGAACTGAAGACCAGGAACGTCGCCAGCGGTGTCAACCACCATCGGTCCGTGCGGAGCGTTCGCTCCTCGATCTTCGCTCGACCTGGCCCTTGCACGCCTGTCGACACCTGCACCTCCAGCTAGGGGTCCGCACTACCGGGGTCGAGTGTGCACACTCGACTGCGTTTGTGAAAGGGGCCACACCGACACGTCCGCGCAACAAGACGCGAAAGTGGGTAAGGGTGACCTAACCGGACAAACCTCACACGGTCCTGGTTGGGCGGCGACGTCACGCGCGCGGTAGCGTCACTGGCCGTGGCAGATCCCGTTACGACCAGGCCCACCCTCGTCGAGGGCGCGCGGGCGTCCCGCACCACGATCGCCCTGAAGCTGCTGATGGCTCTCAGCGGCCTGGCCTTCGTCGGCTTCGTGCTCGGGCACATGTACGGCAACCTCAAGGCCTTCTCCGGTCACGACGCGTTCAACGAGTACGCCCACCACCTGCGCGAGCTCGGCGAGCCGCTGCTCCCGCACATGGGCTTCGTCTGGATCATGCGCGGCGGGCTGCTGATCGCGCTGATCATCCATGTCGCCGCCGCGGTCGAGCTGACCCGCCGCGCCCGCAGGGCACGCCCGGTGAGGTACGTCGTCAAGAAGCACACCGGCGCGATCCCGGCAAGCCGGCTGATGCGCTGGGGCGGGCTCACGCTCTTCCTCTTCATCGTGTGGCACCTGGTGAACTTCACGTTCGGCAAGGTGAACGTGGCCGGCGGCCCGACCGACGACCCCTACAACCTCCTCGTCGACACCTTCGACGTCTGGTGGATGACGCTGATCTACCTGGCCGCGATGGCGATGCTCGGCGCGCACCTCCACCACGGAGTGTGGAGCTCGATGCAGACACTGGGTCTCACCGGCACCGCCGAGAGCCGCGCCCGGATCAAGACGATCTCGTTCGCCATCGCGATCCTGATCGCAGGCGGCTTCTCACTCGTCCCGATCTTCGTCCTCGCCGGCGTCATCGACTGACCGCGTCAAGCAAGGGATCACTGACATGACCGACATGCCGGACACCACCCTCACGGGCGGCCGCAGCCACAACGTCCCCTCCCCGGCGCAGTACGACGACGCCTCGGGCTACTACTCCGCGGGTGAGCCGATCGCCGACGCCAAGGCGCCGGACGGCCCGATCGACGAACGCTGGCAGACCCGGAAGTTCGAGGCCCGCCTGGTCAACCCGGCCAACCGCCGCAAGCTCTCGATCATCATCGTCGGGACCGGTCTGGCCGGCGGCGCAGCCGCCGCCACCCTCGGTGAGGCCGGTTACAACGTGAAGTCCTTCTGCTACCAGGACTCCGCCCGACGCGCGCACTCGATCGCCGCCCAGGGCGGCATCAACGCGGCCAAGAACTACAAGGAGGACGGCGACTCCGTCCACCGCCTCTTCTACGACACGGTCAAGGGTGGCGACTACCGATCGCGGGAGTCCAACGTCTACCGGCTGGCCGAGGTCAGCACCAACATCATCGACCAGTGCGTCGCGCAGGGCGTCCCGTTCGCCCGTGAGTACGGCGGGCTCCTCGACAACCGATCCTTCGGTGGCGTCCAGGTGTCCCGCACGTTCTACGCCCGTGGTCAGACCGGCCAGCAGCTGCTGATCGGGGCCTACCAGGCGATGGAGCGCCAGGTGAAGCTCGGCACGGTCACCGAGTACACCCGGCACGAGATGCTCGAGGTCATCGTCGCGGAGGGAGCCGACGGGCAGGCACGGGCCCGCGGCATCGTCGCCCGCAACATGGTGAGCGGTGAGATCGAGACCCACCTCGCCGACGTCGTCGTACTCGCCTCGGGTGGCTACGGCAACGTCTTCTACCTCTCGACCAACGCGATGGGCTCCAACGTCACCGCCGCGTGGCGGGCGCACCGCAAGGGCGCCTACATGGCGAACCCCTGCTACACGCAGATCCACCCGACCTGCATCCCGGTCTCCGGCGACCACCAGTCGAAGCTGACGCTGATGTCGGAGTCGCTGCGCAACGACGGCCGGATCTGGGTGCCCAAGAAGGCCGAGGACTGCACGAAGGACCCGCGCGAGATCCCGGAGGAGGACCGCGACTACTACCTGGAGCGGATCTACCCCTCGTTCGGCAACCTGGTCCCGCGCGACATCGCTTCCCGGCAGGCCAAGAACATGTGCGACGAGGGCCGCGGCGTCGGCCCGATGGTCGGCGACTTCCGACGCGGCGTCTACCTCGACTTCGCCGACGCGATCGAGCGTCTCGGCGAGGACGTGGTGCGCGAGAAGTACGACAACCTCTTCGACATGTACGAGCGGATCACGGGTGAGAACCCCTATCAGGTCCCGATGCGGATCTATCCCGCCGTGCACTACGTCATGGGCGGGCTGTGGGTCGACTACGACCTGCAGTCGTCCATCACCGGCCTGTTCGTCACCGGCGAGGCGAACTTCTCCGACCACGGCGCCAACCGGCTCGGCGCCTCCGCGCTGATGCAGGGCCTTGCCGACGGCTACTTCGTCCTCCCCCACACGCTCCGCGACTACCTCAGCGAGGGCCCGTTCGAGGAGGTCGGCGAGGATCACCCGGCCGTCGTCGAGGCACTGACCAACGTCCAGGAGCGGATCGACAAGTTCCTCTCGATCAACGGCAACCGCTCCGTCGACAGCTTCCACCGCGAGCTCGGCCACATCATGTGGGAGTACTGCGGCATGGAGCGCAACGCCGAGGGTCTCCGCAAGGCGATCGACATGATCCGCGAGCTCAAGCGAGAGTTCTGGACCGACCTCAAGGTGCTCGGGGCCGCCGATACCCTCAACCAGAGCCTCGAGAAGGCCGGCCGGGTGGCCGACTTCATCGAGCTCGGCGAGCTGATGTGCATCGACGCTCTCAACCGTCGCGAGTCCTGCGGAGGACACTTCCGCGCCGAGTCGCAGACCGAGGACGGCGAGGCCCTGCGTCACGATGACGAGTTCGCCTACGTCGCCGCATGGGAGTGGGCGGGCGAGGACGAGACGCCGATCCTGCACAAGGAAGACCTGGTCTACACCGCCATCGAGATGAAGCAGAGGTCCTACAAGTGAATCTGACGCTCAAGATCTGGCGGCAGACCGACGCCCAGGACAAGGGTCGGATCCACACCTACGAGGTGGCCGGGATCTCCGAGGACATGAGCTTCCTGGAGATGCTCGACGTACTCAACGAGCAGCTCAACGAGCTCGGCGAGGAGCCGATCGCGTTCGACTCCGACTGCCGCGAGGGCATCTGCGGCATGTGCTCATTGATGATCAACGGCGAGCCGCACGGACCCGAGGTCACCACGACCTGCCAGCTGCACATGCGCTCGTTCCACGACGGCGACACGATCACCATCGAGCCGTGGCGCTCCAGCGCGTTCCCGGTGCTCAAGGACCTCTGCGTCGACCGCTCGGCTTTCGACCGGATCATCCAGTCCGGCGGCTACATCTCCGCCAACACCGGCTCCGCGCCGGAGGCCAACTCGGTCCCGGTCCCCCGTGACAACGCCGTCCGCGCCTTCAATGTCGCGACCTGTATCGGCTGCGGTGCCTGCGTCGCCGCGTGCCCCAACGGCTCCGCCTCGCTGTTCCTCGGCGCGAAGATCACCCACCTCGGCGAGCTGCCGCAAGGTCAGCCGGAGCGGTGGAGCCGGGTCGTCGACATGACCGCCCAGCACGACTACGAGGGCTTCGGCGGCTGCACCAACATCGGTGAGTGCACCGCCGCGTGCCCCAAGGAGATCCCGCTGGACGTCATCAGCCAGCTCAACAAGGACCTCCGGACCGCGATGCGGCACGGACACTGAGCAACTACGGGCAGGTCCCCCCTCCGCCGTCGTACCCGCCTCCGAGTCCGTACGGCGCCCCGCCGCCCGCGCAACACCGACAGCGACAGCGATGGCGGCAGCTCGTCGCCGACCGAGCCGATCACCACCGAGCTTGCGACCGCGCCGTCGACGGAGATCTCCTCGGCGACCGTTCCGACCGAGGTCGTGACCTCGGCTGCGCCGACGACGTCCCGCGACGCCGTCCTCGGCACGTGGACCGGGGTCTACGTGTGTGCCCAGGGTGACACCAGCCTGCGGCTGATGTTCGACAGCGGGCCCGGTCCGTCCGACCTCACCGCCGTGTTCGCGTTCGGTCCGACCGACGACAACCCGGACGTCCCGCGGGGCAGTTATCGGATGGAGGGCTCACTCTCCGACGGCCTCCTCGACCTGCATGCGACGACCTGGATCAAGAAGCCGGCCGGCTACCTCACCGTCGACATCGAGGCCCCGGTCGTCGGTGAGGAGCCGCTCCACATCGCCGGCGAGATCACCGGCGCGACCGGGTGCTCCACCTTCGCCGTCGTCCGACAGGGATAGAGACTCAAGCCGACGCTCCCTGGCGCGGCAGCACCCAGATGTCGTCACCGCCGGCTTCAGTGTCGCCGAAGGTCGGCGAGAGCGACCCCGGAACGGCTTGGACGTCGAAGATCTCCTCCACGCCGTTGGCGAATTCGAGAGTGCCGACGGTGGTGCCCGTGCTGAGCTCGATGACGCCGACTCCGCACTTGAGCTGGTCGTGGTAGGCCGCGATGGGGGCGCCCCCGAAGATGGCGGTCTCCCGGATCTTCGACAGCCCGACGAAGGCGAGATCGCCGTGGATCGCCAGACCCCGGGCGTACCCCGGGAGGACGGCGACCACCTCGCGCCCGCCGGTGGCGAGGTCGACCCGCTCGAGCCGGCCCATCCCGGAGTTCAGCACGAACAACCGGCCGTCGTGCCAGCGCGGTGAGTGCGGCATCGCCAGGCCGGTGGTCACCGGCTCACCCGTCGCCACGTCGAGGACGGTGCCGGTGTCGTTGCGCTGCTTGCGCCAGCCGCCCGGCTCGTCGGTGGATGCCATCACGGTGACGAAGGCCGGCGACCCGTCGCGCATGGCCAGGCCGTTGAGGTGGCAGCGGTCCTGCGGTGCCAGGCTCGAGATGAACGGCGGCCGCCAGCGCGGCACGAAGCTGTATCCAGGGTCGAGGCCGGCGAGGCAGGAGAACCGGGTGTTGACCATCCACAGGTCGGGCTCACCGCTCGGTGTCGTGCCCCACGCGATCTCGTGGCACTGGATCCCTCCCGTGACCATCGACGAGCGCGGCAGCCAGCACCGGTCGTGAACGCCGACGGGAGCCATGGCCGGGGCCAGCTCGGAGTGGTCCCGGAGCATCCACACCTGCCCCTTTCCGGCGACCGCGAGGCGGTCGGCCCCCAGCGCGAGGCCCATCGCATGGTCGAACCTGCGGAAGGAGAACGTGAGCTGCTCGTCCGCAACCCCGACGGCGACCACCTGCCCGGCCTGGTAGGTCGAGATGAGCAGTGCGCAACCGGCCTCGCGGAGGAGCCCGGGGAGACCGGCGCTGTGGTGGAACCGGACCTCGGTCGCCTCGCCGTCGACCGGCGCAGCCGACTCGTCCGGAACCGTCCCGTCCGCAGCCGTCACCGCTTCTTCACGGTGTAGTGCCGGGTCACGCTCCTGACGGCACCACCGCACGAGGTGAAAGTGAACTTCGCGCCCACGTCGACGTGTCCGGTCCGTCGCAGCGCACGCTTCGCGGCCCGGGTCAGCTCCAGGGTGAGGGTGAGCCGGACGGTGTCCGACCCGGTCACCTCCCGCGTGAACGACCTGACCCCGCCCTCGCGGACCGGGGCGACCGCGACCGTCCCGGAACCCTCGAACACGGCCCGAACGCGCAGCGTGCCGTTCTCGGGGTTGGCATCCGCCTTCGTGGACACGTCGAACGCGCCACCCTTGTTGATGTCGACGACCAGGTTCGTGCCGGCCGCGGTGCCGTCCGAGCGCCACAGCTCTTCGCCGTGGAGGCGATCGTCGGCCCGGAAGAACAGGTCGCCACCGGAGGCGGTCAGCTCCTCCGGGTCGCTGCTGCCGTTCGGGAAGATGTCCTCGACCAGGGAGGTGCCGGCCGCGGTGCCGTCCGAGTGCCACAGCTCCCGGCCGTGCACGCCGTCCCGCGCGACGAAGAAGACCTCACCGGCCACCGTGGTCAGCGAACCCGGATAGCTCGGGTAGTCGCCGGCACGGATGTCCTTGACCAACACCGTGCCGGCCCCGGTGCCGTCGGACGTCCACAGCTCGAGGCCGTGGGTGCCGTCGTCGGCGGCGAAGAAGACGCCGTCGCCCACCGCAGTCATGTCACCGAGTCCGTAGCTGTAGTCGTCATCCGTCGTCTCGAAGTCCTTGACGTGAACGGTCCCAGCTTCCGTGCCGTCGGAGGTCCACAGGTCGTGACCCGACGCCCCGTCGTCGACGGAGAAGAAGACCGTGTCGCCGACCGCGACGAGCCCCTCCGGACTGGCGGATGCGCTACCCGGCCGGATGTCCTCGACCAGGCCGGTTCCCTCCTTCGTCCCGTCCGATCGCCACAGCTCCCGGCCGTGCACGCCGTCCCTGGCCCGGAAGAACACCTCGTCCCCGACGGCGGTGAGCTGACCGGGGTAGCTGCCGTACGCGCCCGGCCGGACGTTCTTGACCAGGACCGTCCCGGCGGTGGTGCCGTCCGACCGCCAGATCTCCTGACCACGGATCCCGTCGTCGGCGGTGAAGAACAACGTGTCACCCACCGCAGTGAGGTTCGAGGGGCCGTACCCGTACTCGTAGTCGCTGTCGCTGTCGCCGGGACTGATGTCCCGGACCAGGACCGTGCCGGCCCTGGTGCCGTTCGAGCGCCACAGCTCCTCGCCGTGGACGTCATCGGAGGCGGTGAAGAACAAGGTGTCGCCGACCGCCGTCAGGTTCTCGGGGCCGTCGCTGCCGTACCCGTCGTCGTCCGAGGGGATGCGTTTGACCTGCACGGTGCCGGCCCTGGTGCCGTCCGACCGCCAGAGCTCGGCGCCGTCGTCGCCCTCGACGGTGAAGAACAAGGTCCCGTCGACGCCGACCATGGTGGTGTCGTCGTAGTCGTAGCCATAGTCGTCCGACCCGAGCCTCTTGAGCAGGACGGTGCCGCCGGCCGTCCCGTTGGAGCGCCAGAGCGCGCTGCCCCTGGCGTCGGAGGCGGTGAAGAACAGGGTCCCATCGACGTCGGTGAGGTTGCTCAGGGAGCTGTCCGGCGTCGTCGCCCCGGCGCAGGCCAGCAGCGAGGCAGCCGCCGTCGGCCCGGCGGTCCTCGGTGACGCCGAAGCAGCCGCTCCGGTGCTGGCCAGGGTGACCGCTGCCGCAGCCGCCGTTACCGCTCGTCGCGTTCGGGCACGGCGCCGGAGCGACTTGTCCAGAGCGACGCGCGCTCGCTGCGCCTTGGCCATCGCCGAACGCTGCCGTCGACTCATCTCGCGACCTCCCGTGGGTCATCGGTGGGCGCTGCTGAGTATGCAGCACTGCCCTAACGACGCACGGTGATCCTCATCGGTTGCCTGGATTCATTTTCCGGTCCGACGCAGTACGGCGACGAGGGCGAGCGTGGCCACACTGCCGGCGGCGAACGGGGTGGCCCAGCGCACCCCCGCGGACTCGTTCTCACGGTCGGCGGCGAGCCGGTCACGCCAGGCCAGCGGCGGTGACGGTGGCCCCTCGACCCGGGCCGGGACCTCGGGCCGCAGCGCACGCGACGCGGGGTGTACGTAGGCCCACGACGCGGCGTACATGACCACGCGTGAGAAGTAGTAGATCCAGACCACGAGGATCAGCGCGATGCCGAAGGCCTGGAAGGCCGGCGAGTTCGCCGTCGACTGGAGAAGCAGCGCCGAGACCTGCTTGAGCACCTCGAAGCCGACGGCCCCGAGGATCGCGCCGCGCCAGAGCGCCACCCGCGGCAGGTCGGGATCGGCGAGCACCTTGAACAGCGCGAAGAAGAGCAGCGCATTGGCGGCGAGCCCGATGACGACGGCGATCAGGCCGAGCAGCCAGCCGAGGCCGGACCCGATGCCCATCCAGTCGAGGATCTCCTCGGACAGGCCGCGGACGAGGCCGGAGACGCCGACGCTCACGATCAGGACCACGCCGAGGAGGGCCAGCGCGACCAGGTCGCGAAGCTTGCCGACGACGAAGCTGGACTGCTCGCGCTCGGGGAGCTCGAACATGACGATCAGCGCGTCCCGCATGCTGGACAGCCAGCCCAGGCCCGAGTAGAGCACGAACACGATGCCGACCGACAGGATGCCGGGAGCCGAGTCGCGGATGTCGCTGAGGGAGATCTCGCCCTCTCCCTCGCCGACCAGACCCGGGAGCACCGAGTTGATGGCGTCGACGAGGTCGGTCTCGGCGCCGTCGTACACGCGCGCGACGAAGCCGACGACGGCGAACGCCAGCGCCAGGATCGGGAAGAAGGAGATGAACGCGAAGTAGGTGACCGCGCCGGCCTGGATGTTGCCCTTGACCCCGCCGTAGTGCTCGACGGTGCGCACCACCTGGTCCAGCAGCGGTCGTCGCTCACGCGCGTCAGCGACGCGCTGCTTGATCTTGTCGACCATCGAAGGCACCGAGTACACCTCTGACTGCGTCAGCTACCGCGGAGTGGGAACGAGCGACTCGACTGCCAGCCGAGCTCGCCCGCGTGGACGTACAAGTGGAAGTCGACGACGTCGAAGGAGCACTCGAAGCCAGCGAGGTCGTCGAAGGCCCGGTCGAGCTCGTCGTCCCCCAGGTGGTGCGCCACCGTCACGTGCGGGTGATAGGGGAAGCTCAGCTCGAGGTCGAGCGGACCGTCCCGTACATCGCCGGCGAGCTGCTCGCACTGGGAGATCCCCTCCGCGAGCGTGACGAAGACGACCGGTGACACGGGCCGGAAGGTACCCGTTCCCCTCAGATGTACCCGGAAGCCCTGGTGGCGCCCGGCAGCCTGCTCGAGGTGGGTCTCGATGTCGGCGAGGCTTCCGTCCACGTCGATCGGAGGGATCAGGGTGATGTGGCTCGGGACCCCGGACGCGGTGGGGTCGTCGATCTTGAGCCGGTAGTCGTGGAGCTCGGTCGCCCACGGTTCCGGTACGGCGATCGCGACGCCGATCGTCGGCACGCCGTCAGGCCCCTGACGGCAGAGCCGGTCCGCGGCGCGGCGCGACGAAGCCGACCCGCTGGTAGACGTCGCGCAGGGTCGCCTCGGCAACCGCTCCGGCCGTCTCGCTGCCTTGCTGGAGCACCGCCGACAGGTAGACCTGATCGTCGAGCAGCTCGAGCGTGCGGTCCCGGAACGGCGTGACGAACGAGAGCACGAGCTCGGCCACATCGCCCTTGAGGTCGCCGTAGCCGCGGCCGGCGTACTGCTCCTCGAGCACGGCGATCTGCTCACCACTCAGCGCGGAGTGGATCGTGAGCAGGTTGCTGATGCCCGGCTTCTCCTCGAGGTCGAAACGAATATCGGAGCCCGAGTCGGTGACGGCCGAGCGGATCCGCTTCACGGTCACCGCCGGATCGTCGAGGAGCCACAGGCACCCGCTCCCTCCGAGGCTCTTCGACATCTGCTTGTCGACGAGCTGGAGGTCATAGATCTTCGCCGTCGACTTGAGGATGTAGGGCTCCGGCAGCCGGAACGTCTTCTTGTAGCGGCTGTTGAAGCGCTGCGCCAGGTCGCGCGTCAGCTCGAGGTGCTGGCGCTGGTCCTCGCCGACCGGCACGAAGTGCGGGCGGTAGAGCAAGATGTCGGCGGCCTGGAGGATCGGGTAGGTGAACAGGCCCACCGAGGCCGCGCCCTCCCCCTGCTTGGCCGACTTGTCCTTGAACTGGGTCATCCGGCGGGCTTCGCCGAAGCCGGTCAGGCAGTTGAGGACCCACCCGAGCTGTGCGTGCTCGGGGATCTGGCTCTGCACGAAGATCGCGGAGCGGGCCGGGTCGATGCCCATTGCCAGCAGCTGTGCCGCGGCCCGGAGCGTGCGCTCGCGCAGCACCTTCGGGTCCTGCTCGACGGTGATCGCATGCAGGTCGGCGATGAAGAAGAAGGGCTGGTGGTCGCGCTGGAGGTCGACCCACTGGCGGAGCGCGCCGAGGTAGTTGCCGAAGTGGAACGAGTCGGCGGTCGGCTGAATGCCCGACAGCACGCGGGGACGCGCGCCGCTGTCGGGCACGACCGGCTGCGCGGCCTCCGGCAGCGGCGGTTTCTCGGTCGTCGCGGACATGGCAGGGATTCTCGCAGGAGCCCCGATCCGCGGTGCACCCGGCTCGCGGTCAGGTCGCCAGTACGGCGCGTCCTCGACGGTGCACCAGTGCTGACCACAGCAGGATCACCAGACCCAGCGCGCTGAGGCCGGCCCCGAGGATCGCCGGCGCCCGGTAGCTGTAGCCCGCAGCGATCACGAGACCGCCGAGCCAGGCGCCGAGGGCGTTCGCGACGTTGAGCGCGGCATGGTTCATCGCGGCGCCCAGGGTCACCGCGCCGCCGGCGACATCCATCAGCCGCAACTGGAGGTTGACCACCAGCACCGACCCGGTCGCCGTCACGAGGAACGCGATCGGCAGCAGCGTCCAGCCGCCCGGCGCGGCCACGTAGTAGGCCAGCAGCACCAGCGATCCGAAGCCGGCGGACAGCAGCAGGCTGCGGTAGACCGACCAGGCCGCCAGCTCTCCCGCGAGCCAGGTGCCGACCACCATGCCGAGCCCGAGTGCCAGCACGAAGAGCGGGACCGAGCTCCGCGCGAGTCCGCCGACATCGGTGACCGTCTTGGCGATGTAGGAGTAGACCGCGAACATCCCGCCGAAGCCGATCGCACCGGCGGCCATCGTGAGCCAGACCTGCAGGCTGCCGAAGAACTCGCGCGCCTCCTTGCGGCCGCTCGTCCCCTCATCGCCCGGCACCGACGGCACGGCGGCGAGCACCCCGACGGCCGTGACCAGGGCGAGCACAGCCGCGAGGAGGTACGTCGCGCGCCAGCCGGCCTGCTGCCCGAGCCAGGTCGCGAGCGGCACTCCGACCACGTTGGCCACCGACAGGCCGAGCATCACGCTCGCGACCGCCCGGCCCCGGCGGGCCGGGGTCACCAGGCTCGCGGCGACCAGGCTGGCCACCCCGAAGAAGGCGCCGTGGGGCAGCCCGTCGAGGAACCGTGCGGCGGTCAGCACCCGGTAGTCGGGAGCGATCGCACTGATCAGGTTGAAGACGCCGTACGCCGCCATCAGGCCGACCAGCGCCGCTCTCCGCGGCAGCTTGGCACCGAAGAAGGCGAGGATCGGGACACCGACCACGACGCCGAGGGCGTAGGCAGAGATCACGTGACCGGCGGTCGGCACCGAGACGTCGACACCGTCCGCGATCTCGGGCAGCACGCCCATGGTCATGAACTCGGTGGTGCCGATCGTGAATCCGCCAACGGCGAGCGCCAGGATCGCGAGCGCCGGCCGGGCCGTCGGGACGATGGGGCTCGCGTCCGCGTCCGTGGCGACCTCGACGTCGGTCATCGGGTAGGAGTCATCGGCGTGTGAGTCACGTGAGGGCTCAACCAAGGCGCCCTCCTGCCCATTCCCGCCACCGGTCGACTCACGGACGGACGAGCAATCCCTCGTCCTCGATGTCGATGTAGTCCGACGCGTTGTCAGAGAAGCTCGACACCGCCATCACGAGGACGTCGTCGCCGTCGCCGAGGCAGCCTCGTTTCGTCGGGAAGAGGAGGGTGACCCGGCCGGCGGCGCGATGTTCCTGAGTCCGTTGAGATCGTCGTCGCAGAGCCGGAGGGCCCGTTGGACGTGGCGTTCTCGGGCGCTTCCGTCGACCTCGGTCGATCTAGGAGCGCCGGTGGAAGCGGATGTCGCCGTTGGGGAGGATCTCGTGGGTGAATCTTGGGTCGTGGAGCAGGTGGTGGTGCCAACTGCAGGCGAACGCGCCGTCGTCGATGTCGGTCTTGCCACCTTGGGACCAGGGTTTGAGGTGGTGGACCTCGCACCATCGGGCGGGGATCGTGCAGCCTTCGCCCTGACAGTGCTGGTGGCGCAGGATCATGGCCTTGCGCTGAGCGGCGGAGAAGAGGCGGCGGGAGCGGCCGAGGTCGAGGATCTCACCCTTGCCGCCGAGGACGGCGGGGATGATGTCGGCGTTGCAGGCAAGCCGGCGGATGGCGGTGACCGAAAGGGCCTCTCCGCCGACGATCGTCCCGGTGCCGAGCTCGGCCTGCAACGAGTCGAGGCCGATGGTGACCAACACCGTCGTGGTGTCGCCGCCGTGTTGGGGCAGCTTGTCGGGGTCAAGGTGCTCGAGCAGTGCGCCGAAGGCTTGGCCCAGGCGGCGGGGGTACGGGATCCGGTCCTCGTCGCCAATGATCGCGCCGGCTGCCTTACGGGGTGAGGTGAACGATTCGAGGTAGGTCAGCAGCCGGTCGCGGTCCAGGACGGGGTGGGTGATGGTGGTCCGCGCCATCCCGTCGCCGATGAACTTGGAGCGCAGGGTGGTCTTCTCCCGGGCGCGTTGTTCCTCGTTCTCGAGTCGTTTGGCCAGGTCGGCTTCGGCGATCTCGGGCGCGATCACTTCGAGGAGGTGCTGGCCGAGGCGGCGCAGCTCGCTGGGTCGGAAGTCCTTGCAGTACTCGACCAGCTTGGCTTCGGCGTCGGAGAGCAGGACGGGGTCCAGGTCGTCTGGGAGTGCCTCGAGGGCGTGTACGACGACCTGGGCCTGAGTGGCCGACACGACGCCGTCGGCCATCCCAGCCGCGACCTGGGTCCAGGTGCGGTCCACCGCGTCAGCCAATCGGGCCTCGCCCCGAGCGGCCGGGCTGTCCAGCCGGGTCAGGTGCGCGAGCCAGGCACCCACGTCCCTCGCGCCGGCCTCCTCGGCGGCACCGCCGGCTACGGTGAGGACGCGGAGCTTCAGCTCGGCAGTCCTGGCCTCCAGCTGGGCGATCTCGGTGATCGCCTCGGACTGTTGGCCCGCGGTCATGAACATCGGCTGCACGTCGCGCACACCCATGAGCGTCAGACCGAGAGCGCCGCCAGCATGCGCTCGATGACGAGGGTCATGTCGCGCCGGGCGGCCACCCGGTCGTCTGCGACCGCGATGTACATCGCCGCCTCCTCGGCGACGGCGACGAGGGCGTGGGCGAGCGGCCGGGGCGGCAGGTCGGCGACGACACCGTCCGCGATGCCCTGGACGAGGGTGGCCTCGATGAGCGAGAGGGCGTACGGCTGGAGGAGCTCGCGCCACCGCGCCCAGCCGAGGACGGAGGGGCCGTCGGTGAGCAGGATCCGCTGCACGTCCGGCGCCTCGCACGCGTCGAGCCAGGCGTCCATGGCGCGCATCATCACCGCGGGGAAGGTCAGGTCGTCGCCCGCCAGCGCACCCGCGGCGATGTCGTCGGTGACGTCGGCCTCGACCGCCTCGATGACGCCGGCGAACAGCTCGGTCTTGTCCGCGAAGTGGTGGTAGAGCGCACCGCGGCTGACCGCCGCCTCGGCGACGATCGCCTCGGTGCCGACCCCCGCGAACCCGTGCTCGGCGAACAGTCGTCGACCCGCTGCGACCAGCGCGGACCTGGTCGCCGCGGTGCGGTCGGCTTGCTTTCGTCGCATCATTTACCTACAGTCTGTTCGTAACTTACATACACTTTGTCGGTAAGTCTTGCACGCCACGGAGGACCGGATGCCCACGATCGAGCTAGCCAAGGCCACCTTGAACTACCACGTCGCCGGTCCGGCCGACTCCACCCTGCCGCCCGTCGTCTTCATCCACCCCGTCCTGGCCGACGGTTCGCTCTGGCTCCCGGTCGCGGAACGGCTGGCAGCTCGCGGCATCAGGTCCTACGCCCCCGACTGGCCGCTCGCCTCCCACCGGATCGCCCTCCCCGAGGATGCCGACCAGTCGCCAGAAGGTGTCGCCCGGCTGGTGCTCGACTTCCTGGCGGCGCTCGACCTTGCCGACGTCACACTCGTCGGCAACGACACCGGCGGCGCCATCTGCCAGTTCGTCGTCGATCCCGAGCTCGACGCGGACGCAACCCGGGTCACCCGGCTGGTGCTGGCGAACTGCGATGCGTTCGACCAGTTCCCGCCACCCCCGTTCAGCGGTCTCTTCCCGCTGCTCAGCAACGAATGGCGGTTGAAGACGCTGGCCGGTCACCTGCGGCTCCGGCCGCTGCGCCACTCCTGGCTCGGCTACGGACTGCTCGCGAAGAACCTCCCGCCCGAGCTGACCCGCGCCTGGATCGAGCCGGCACGCACCGACGCAGGGGTACGACGCGACGCCGTACGACTGTTCAAGAACATCCACCCCCAGGACCTGCTGGACCTGTCCACCCGGCTCCGGGACGTGAAGATCCCGGTCACGGTCATCTGGGGCATGGCGGACCGCGCCTTCAAGCCCGCGCTCGGGCGGCGCCTGCACGCCGCGTTCACCGACGCCGAGTTCATCGAGGTCCCCGGCGCCCGCACCCTGCTCGCCCTCGACGCTCCCGACGAGCTGACCGACGCGATCGTGTCCATCGCGGACCGCTGACGCCACCTGGTAGGAAGTGTGCGTGGGTGACTTCTGGCAGCCGGGTGACCGGATCCTGTGGCGGTACGGCGACGCCGTCGTCCACCCGATGACCGTCGTCGAGGACGGACCCGACCGGCTCGTCGCGTGGCTGGCGATGGGCACGGTGATCCTCGACTTCGAGCGGGTCGACGGCCTCGAGAAGCGCGCTGACAAGGCGACACTCTTCACGGCGCCGCGCCGCCAATGCCAGTCCGTCTGGACCGACGCCGACGTGCTCCGGGTCCTCGAGCCAGGTCGCCGCTGGTCGACCTGGGTGTTCTTCGACGGCGTGAGCGGGGAGTTCTGGGGCTGGTACTGCAACATCGAGGAGATCCACCGCCGGACGGACACCACCACGTGGAGCAGCGACCAGGTGCTCGACGTCTGGATCGAGCCCGACCGCACGTTCGAGCGCAAGGACGAGGACGAGCTCGTGCTGGCGGTGGAGCAGGGGCGCTACACCCAGGCCGAGGCCGACGACATCACTGCGGTCGCCGACGAGATCGAGGACGTCATCCGGGCCTGGGGACCGCCCTTCTGCGACGGCTGGGAGAACTTCCGACGGGAGGGCGCTGAAGAGCTGCCCGGTCTCGCCGGCGCGCCTCGGCAGATAGGCGCCTTCACCAGCGTCCGCGGCGAGTACTGAGTCAGCGCGCGAGTCTCTTCAGCGCTTCAGCGCCTCGCGCCGACTCAGCGGGCTGAGGTGGTGGCCGGCGACGTACGCAACGCATCGGAGACCGCGGCCGTCGGGCCGACCACGGGTCTGGTCAGAAAGCGGCGAGCGCCTCGTTGAAGGTCGCGCTCGGACGCATCACCGCAGCGGTCTTCTCGTCGTCGACCGCGTAGTAGCCGCCGATGTCGGCCGGCTTGCCCTGGACCGCGAGGAGCTCCTCGGCGATCACCGACTCGTTCTCGCGCAGCTTCTTGGCCAGCGGCGCGAACGCCTCGGCAAGCGCGGTGTCGTCGGCCTGCGCGGCGAGCTCCTCGGCCCAGTAGAGCGCGAGGTAGAAGTGCGAGCCGCGGTTGTCCGTCGTGCCGAGCTTGCGGCCCGGGGACCGGTTCTCGTCGAGGAACGTGCCGGTGGCCCGGTCGAGGGCGTCGGCGAGGACCTGCGCGGCCGGCGCATCGGCCTGCTCGGCGTACTTCTCCAACGCCGGCACCAGCGCGAAGAACTCACCCAGGCTGTCCCAGCGCAGGTAGTTCTCCTCGACCAGCTGCTGCACGTGCTTCGGCGCGGATCCGCCGGCGCCGGTCTCGAAGAGGCCGCCGCCCGCGATCAGCGGCACGACCGACAGCATCTTGGCCGAGGTGCCGAGCTCGAGGATCGGGAACAGGTCGGTGTTGTAGTCACGCAGCACGTTGCCGGTCACCGAGATCGTGTCCTCGCCCTTGCGCATCCGCTCGACGGAGATCGCCGCGGCCTCGGCCGGCGCCATGATCCGGATGTCGAGGCCCTCGGTGTCGTGGTCGGGCAGGTAGGCGTTGACCTTCTCGATGATCTGGCGGTCGTGCGCGCGCTCCTCGTTCAGCCAGAAGACGGCCGGCGAGCCGGAGGCGCGGGCGCGGCTGACGGCGAGCTTGACCCAGTCCTGGACAGGGATGTCCTTGGTCTGGCAGGCCCGCCAGATGTCGCCGGCGCCCACCTCGTGCTCGATCAGGGTGTCCCCCGCGCTGCTGACGACCTTGACGGTCCCGGCGGCGGGGATCTCGAAGGTCTTGTCGTGCGAGCCGTACTCCTCGGCCGCCTGCGCCATCAGGCCGACGTTGGGGACACTTCCGATGGTCGCGGGGTCGAGCGGGCCGTTGACCTTGACGTCCTCGATGACGGCCGAGAAGACACCGGCGTACGACGAGTCCGGGATCACCGCGAGGGTTTCGCCCTCGCCTCCATCGACACCCCAGAGCTTGCCGCCGTTGCGGATCATCGCCGGCATCGAGGCGTCGATGATGACGTCGGACGGGACGTGCAGGTTGGTGATGCCCTTGTCGGAGTTCACGTAGGAGAGCCGCGGCCCGTTGGCCAGCGCCTCCTCGAACGCGGCCTTGATCTCGGCCCCGTTCGAGAGCGCGTCGAGACCCGAGAGGATTCCGCCCAGACCGTCGTTCGGGGAGAGCTCGGCGGCGGCGAGGTCGGCGCCGTACTGCTCGAAGACGTCGGCGAAGAAGACCTTCACCGCGTGGCCGAAGATGATCGGGTCGGAGACCTTCATCATCGTGGCCTTGAGGTGCAGCGAGTAGAGGACGTCGTCGGCCTTGGCCTGCTCGATCGTCTCCGCGAGGAAGGCGTTGAGCGCCGCGGCGTCCATCCGGGTGGCGTCGACGATCTCGCCGGCGAGCACCCGGAGACCGTCCTTGAGCGTGGTCGTCCCGTCGGCGGTCTCGAGCACGATCGACAGGGTGTCGTCGGCCGGCATCGTGACCGACTTCTCGTTGCTCGCGAAGTCGTGGCCGCTCATGGTCGCGACGCTGGTCTTGGACCCGTCGGCGAACGGCTTGTTGGTGTGCGGGTGCTTCTTCGCGTAGTTCTTCACCGAGGCCGGCGCGCGACGGTCGGAGTTGCCTTCGCGCAGCACCGGGTTGACGGCCGATCCCTTCACCTTGTCGTACTTCGCCCGCGCGTCCCGCTCGTCGTCGTTGTCCGGCGACTCCGGGTAGTTGGGAAGGTCGAAGCCCTTCTCCTGCAGCTCCTTGATCGCGGCCTTGAGCTGCGAGACCGACGCGGAGACGTTGGGCAGCTTGACGATGTTCGCCTCGGGCGTCTTGGCCAGCGCGCCGAGCTCGGCCAGCGCGTCGTCGGCCAGGCCGAACTGCGCGAGGATCCGTGACGCGACGGAGATGTCGCGGGTCTCGACGTTGACGCCGGCCTTGGCGACGTACGCCTCGACGATCGGCAGGAAGGAGTACGTCGCCAGCAGCGGCGCCTCGTCGGTGTGGGTGTAGATGATGCTCGACATTCGGGCGACTCCTGAAGTGCCGTTTCGGGGGTCCGCGGGGCGGAGCACCCGCGTGTTTTGCTTGACGTCAAGATATCGGACGCCTGTCTGCGCAGTCCAGGCGGCCCGGGCCAGCCTCGCATCCCGCGGGTGCGGCGGCAATATCGCTAGTCTTCTGGCGACCTCGCGGGTTTCGGGAGCCGACTGAAGGAGAGTGCTCAACCCATGACCGAGCAGATGACAACTACCGCGGACGCTGCTCCGCCCACCACCCTCGTACAGAAACTCGCCGCAGAGGCGATCGGCACCGCGGTGCTGGTCATCATCGGCTGCGGATCGGCCGTCATCGGCCGCGGCGACATCGTGTCGATCGGCCTCAGCTTCGGCATCGCCATCGTCGCGATGGCCTACGCGTTCGGCCGGATCTCCGGCGGCCACTTCAACCCGGCCGTGTCCGTGGGCGCCGCACTGTGCGGCCGGCTGTCCTGGAAGGACACCGGCCTGTACTCCGCCGCTCAGGTCGCCGGCGCCGTGTTCGGCGGCATCGTGCTGGCGATCATCCTGCTCGCCAGTGACGTCGGCTGGGAGTTCGGCGACCCGATGGGGAGCAATGGCTTCGGCGACCAGGGCGGTGTCGAGCTCTTCGGCGCGCTCCTGATCGAGATCGTGCTGACGTTCATCTTCTTGCTGGTCATCCTCAGCGTGACCGACGAGCGCAACGACACCGCGGCGTTCGCGCCGCTCGTGATCGGCCTGTCGCTCGCGGCGATCCACTTCGTCGGCATCGCCGCCACCGGCACGTCGGTCAACCCGGCCCGTTCCATCGGTGTCGCGTTCGAGTCCGGCGGCGACGCGATCGCCCAGCTGTGGCTGTTCATCGTCGCGCCGCTCATCGGCGGCGCCATCGCCGGGCTGCTCTACCCGATGCTCTTCGGCCGCGGAAGCGCGCCCGTCGTCGGCTCCGGCTTCCCCGCAGGTGGTGCAACGGCGACCGTGCCCGGCCTCGGTGCCCCGGACGCGTTCCAGCAGCAGTGGAACCAACCGGGCGTCCAGCCGCCGGTCGCCGACCAGATCGGGTACGCCGCACAGGCGCCCGCCGAGCAGCCGATCATCCAGGACGGCTGGCAGTGGGATCCCACGTCGCAGCAGTGGATCCCAGCCCAGCAGCAGCCGCCCGCACCGCAGGCCGACCAGCCGGGTGGCTGGGCGCCTCCGGGTGGCACCGCCGAGCACACCCAGGTCCGCCCGCCGGACGCCTGAACCGGCCGATCAGCCTTCGCTGAAGGAGACGAGCTCGACGAGCCCGTCTCCTCCGGCGACGGTCTGCTCGCGCACCAGCCCGATTCCCCGCGCATAGAGCTTGCGCTCGACAACGCCAGGCTCCAGCGGGGTGCTGTCCTCGGTCTCCAGGAGGTCGGTGAGGTCGCCGTACGGGACCGAGGCGGAGCCGTCGAGGCTCAGCACCTCGGCCTTGTCCTCGGCCACGCCCTCGGCGTACTCCATCCGGTAGCCGTCCCCGACCCGCGGCCGCGCCGGCATCGCCAGGCCCGCCTCGGCCCCGTTGACGCCTGCCTCCCACACGCCGTCCTCGCCGAGGATCCAGACGTTGCCGTCGTCGTCCTGGGCGAGCCAGGTGACGCCCTCCGCGGCCCGGCCGCGGCTGTTCACGACGGCCGTGCGGACCGTCGTGACAGTCACGCCCTGGATCTCGCGGGTGTCGTCGAGAACGGTCACCGTGACCGATGAGAGCTCTCCGCCGGACGTGACCCGGTAGTCCCACTCGTTGCCCGGCTCCAGCGGTAACCACGGGTTGTCGACGTGCTCGACGAAGTCCGACGGATCCAGCGACGGCGTCGGGATCACCAGCTCGTCGATCCCCGTCGGCGGGCTCGGCGCCGACGCGCTGCCGCACCCGGTCAGCACGAGCGACGACGTCACGGCGGCGACGACGAGCCGCGCGGAGAGGGACATGGGGGCATCGTCTCGCACCGCGGGACACGTCTTCGGGCCGGGTACGGCGACCTGGCCGACCGCTGCTAGCGTCCGAGTCACCGAGTCTCGGTGTAGTCGAGGGCCGAGCCGCACTGATTCCTAAGGAGTACCCGTGAGCGAGACGCCTCTGAAGGTCGCCGTCACCGGCGCCGCCGGCCAGATCGGCTACAGCCTGCTCTTCCGCATCGCCAGCGGCGCCATCGCCGGCGACCGTCCCGTCGAGCTCCGCCTGCTCGAGATCGAGCCCGCGCTGAAGGCGCTCGAGGGCGTTGTCATGGAGCTGGACGACTGCGCGTTCCCTAACCTCGCCGGCATCGAGATCGGTGCCGACGCGGAGAAGATCTTCGACGGCGTGAACCTCGCCCTGCTCGTCGGTGCCCGCCCGCGCGGCCCGGGCATGGAGCGCGGCGACCTGCTGTCGGCCAACGGCGCGATCTTCACCGCCCAGGGCAAGGCGCTCAACAACGTCGCCGCTGACGACGTCCGCATCGGCGTGACCGGCAACCCGGCCAACACCAACGCGCTGATCGCGCTCAAGAACGCCCCCGACATCCCCTCGGAGCGCTTCTCCGCGCTGACCCGCCTCGACCACAACCGGGCGATCTCGCAGCTGGCCGCCAAGACCGGCGCCGCGGTGACCGACATCAAGAAGATGACGATCTGGGGCAACCACTCGGCGACCCAGTACCCCGACATCTTCCACGCCGAGATCGGTGGAAAGAACGCCGCCGAGGCCGTCGACGACCAGGCCTGGATCGAGGACTACTTCATCCCGACCGTCGCCAAGCGTGGCGCGGCGATCATCGACGCCCGCGGTGCCTCGTCGGCCGCCTCGGCCGCCTCGGCGACCTGCGACGCCGCCCGCAACTGGCTGAACGGCTCCGCCGAGAGCGACTGGGTCTCGATGGCCGTGCTGTCCGACGGCTCCTACGGCGTGCCCGAGGGCCTCGTGTCGTCGTTCCCCGTCACGACCTCCGGCGGCAACTGGGAGATCGTCCAGGGACTCGAGATCGACGACTTCTCCCGCGCCCGGATCGACGCGTCGACCGCCGAGCTTGCCGAGGAGCGGGACGCGGTCACGGAGCTCGGCCTCATCTGACCCCACGAAGTGTCAACTCGGCTGGTCGGGGATGTTCTCGGCGAGCACGAAGAGGGCGACGGCGATGGCGCCGACCATGATCACGTCGACCATGCGCGGTCGTACGGCGAGCATGCCCGCGTCGCGCTCGGGGAGCACCAACCGCAGCGCAGCGGCGGCAGCGAGGGCCCCGGACACGACCCGGATCCCGAGCCGCCAGTCGTGGGACTGCCAGGTGATCGCGATCCCGGCGACCGTCGCGATCAGGACCAGGATGTAGAGCGCACCACCGATGGTCGACGGATAGCGCCGACGGGCCGGGGTCTCGGGCTCAGGCTTCGGTTCGGGTGGCGTCTCGTCGTTCAGCGCGACACCTGCTTCTCGGCCATCGCGACGACGTTCGCGAGCAGCATGGCGCGGGTCATCGGACCGACCCCGCCGGGGTTCGGCGACACCCAGTCGGCAACCTCCCACACGTCGGCGGCGACATCCCCGGCGATCTTGCCGTCGACTCGCGAGACGCCCACGTCGAGCACGGCGGCGCCGGGCTTGACCATGTCGCCGGTGATGATGCCCGCGACGCCGGCCGCCGCCACCACGATGTCGGCCGTGCGGACGTGCGAGGCGAGGTCGGCGGTGCCGGTGTGGCACAGCGTCACGGTGGCATTCTCCGAGCGGCGGGTCAGCAGCAGCCCGAGCGGCCGACCGACCGTGATGCCGCGACCGACGACGACCACGTCAGCACCGGCGATCCCGACGTCATGACGGCGGAGCAGCTCGATGATCCCGACCGGTGTGCACGGCAATGGGCCGGCCTCGTTGAGCACCAACCGGCCGAGGTTGAACGGGTGCAGCCCATCGCAGTCCTTGTCGGGATCGACCCGTGACAGGAGCGCGAACTCGTCGAGGCCAGTCGGTTGCTGGACGAGGAAGCCGGTGCAGGCGGGGTCGGCGTTGAGCTCGTCGATGACGGCCTCGACCTCAGCCTGAGTCGCAGTCGCCGGCAGGTCCCGCCGGATCGAGGGGATGCCGATCGTCGCGCAGTCCTTGTGCTTGGCCCCGACGTACCAGTGCGAGCCGGGATCGTCACCAACCAGCACGGTGCCCAGCCCTGGCGTGACGCCCTGCTCTCTGAGCTTGGCCACTCTCTCGGTGAGCTCCGCCTTGATGGCAGTCAGCGTGGCAGTCCCATCGAGCTTCCGTGCGGTCACGGCGGCCAGTCTTCCACGGCCGCGACCGCACTTCGCGTCACCCCACGGCGATCACGTCGCGCTTGGCTGCGCGCCGCAGCTGGAGCATGCTCCCGAGGATGACCAGGCCGATCCCGACCACGGTGATGACGACGTTGACGGCGGCGTAGCCGAAGAGCTCCGCGTTCTCCGCCCTGGCGGGAAATCCCTCCGGGAAGGCGCCGAACGCCGACGGCTTGACGTGACCCAACCAGTCGAGGGTCACCGAGGTGTTCTGGAAGCTGAACAGGTACGAGCCGGCCAGCAGGTAGCTCAGGATCGCGGTCGATCGCGAGCGCACGAAGAAGCCGAGGGGAAAGGCCAGCAGCAGGGTGTAGATCAGGTTCATCGGAGTCTCCTGGGAACGGGTGTGGAATGTCAGGATCCCGATCGCCACCGGCCCTCCGCATCTGCGCTGGCGCCTATCCGAACGTCGGTCTCCCTTACGCGGAAACACCGATACGGCGGGTGAGCAGAGGTGGGACGATGCGGCCATGGCGCCCCCGATCGCTCGCGTGCTGACGGGCCTCGCCACGGCCGCTCCCTTGGTCGGAGCAGCGTTGAGCTCTGCCACCGGCGATCCCGCCGGGTCGCTCGGTGCGCTCGGTTGCCTCGGCGCGGTGATCGCCGGCTGGGTGGTCGTCATCAACCGCCCGAACTCCCCGGTGGGGCCGGCCCTCGCCTGGACCGGCGGCGCGGTGGCGGTCTCGTTCATCAACGACATCCTTTCGGAGTCCTGGTACGGCGAGGACCCGCTCCCGCTCGCTTCGATCGCGCGGCACGTCGGTGCCGGGCTGTGGCCGATCAACCTCGCCGGCGTGTTCGCTCTCCTGCTGGTCTTTCCCAACGGGCGTCGGCCCGGTCGTTTCTGGGCGGCGCTGCCGTGGACGTACGCGACCGCCTCCTGCGCAATGGCCTACGCGCTGTGGGACGCCCGACAGGTCGGTGGTGAGGTCGTCGGCGATCACAGCGCACTGCAGGAGGTTGCAGCCACGGCCGGAGTGATCCTGCTGATGGCATCCCTCGTCGGGGCCGTCGCGTCGCCGGTCGCCAGCTATCGCCGCGGCGACGACCGCAGCAAGCTCCAGCTCCGATGGCTGGCCCTCGCCGGCAGCGCAGTGGTCCTGCTGCTGGCCGGCGGCTTCGTGGCCGAGGGAAGGGGCGCGTCCATCGATGCCGCCTACACGCCCTTCCTCGTTGCGATCGTCATCCTCGTCCCCGCGGCCGTCGTGGTGGCGATGATCCGCCACGACCTCTTCGACGTCGACCGGATCCTCGGCGAGGGCGCCACCTGGCTCGGCACTGTCGTCGTGTCGGCGGTGATCTTCGGCGGGGTCGTGCTCGGCCTCAGTCCGGTGGTGGGTTCCCGATCCGACCTGGGCGGGGCCGCTGCCGCGTTCGTGACCGCGCTCGCCCTGCTCCCGCTGCACCGGTACGTCGCTCGCCTGGTCGGACGCGTCATCGACCGTGACCGGCAGGTGGCGGTGAGAATGGTCGAGCGTTTCGCAGCCGATGTCCGTGCGGGCCGCCGCGCGCCGGAGGAGATCGAGTCGGTGCTCCGGGACGCGCAGGGCGACGCCGCCCTGGTCGTGCTGCTGGCCCGCCCCGACGGGTCGTGGAGTGACCTTAGCGGCCGCGCTGTGACCGAGCCGCGCGGTTTCGACCTGCAGACCGGCGGCGACACCATCGCCCGCATCTCGCTGGGATGGGAGTCAGCACGGGCCCGTTGGCGGATCGCGGAGCTCGCCAAGGCGGCCTGGGTCCCCATCGAGGTCAGCCGCCTGCGGCTGGTGCTGCAGGAGGCTCTCGACGAGGTGGACGCGAGTCGGGAACGGTTGGCGGGCGCCGCCGCCGCCGAGCGTCGGCGGCTCGAGCGTGATCTGCACGACGGCGCGCAGCAACGGATCATCGCGACCGGCATGCGGCTGCGGTCGCTGCAGCGCGGTCTCGACGGGACGGCGGTCGGTGAGATCGACATCGCCGTCGAGGAGCTCGAGGAGACGGTCCGCGAGCTGCGCCGGATGGCTCATGGTGTGCGTCCGCGTCGCCTCGACGACGGTCTCGGGCCGGCCCTCGCATCCGTCCAGGCGGCCAGCCCGGTCCCCGTCCACCTCGACGTCGACGAGCTGCCGGAGACCGACGACGCCCGTGCACTGACCGCCTACCTGGTCGTGTCGGAGGCCGTGGCCAACGCCCTCAAGCACGCCAGCGCCGACCGGATCGAGGTCCGGGTCTCAGCCGACGGTGTCAAGCTCGCCGTGCGAGTCTCGGACAACGGTGTCGGCGGGGTCCCTGCCGGTGGCCTGGTTGCCTTGCGCGACCGCGTCGGGTCGGTCGGCGGGTCGCTGCAGGTCCACAGTCCTCCGGGATCCGGCACGACCCTGGAGGCGGTGATCTGAGTGCGGATCGTCGTCGCCGAGGACTCCGTCCTCTTCCGCGAGGGGTTGGTACGACTGCTGGAGGAAGCCAGGCACGAGGTGGTCGCCGCCGTCGGCGACGCCGATGCGCTGCGCCGGGCGGTCGCCGAGCACGCCCCGGACCTCGCCGTCGTCGACGTCAGGATGCCGCCCGATCAGGACTCCGACGGCGCCCTTGCGGCACAGGTCATCCGCTCCGAACACCCGCACGTCGCAGTCGTGCTGCTCTCGCAACACATCGAGCTGCGGCACTGCTTACAGCTGATGGGGACCCCTCGCTTCGGATACCTCCTCAAGGATCGCGTGCTGCACCTCGAAGAGTTCGACGAAGCACTGCGACGGGTTGCGGCGGGAGGTACCGCGCTGGACCCGGATGTCGTGCAAGCGCTGGTGCGCTCGCGCGACACCACCAGCGGCATCGACCTGCTGACCGAACGAGAGCGCGAGGTGCTCTCCCTGGTGGCGCAGGGTCACTCCAACGCCGGTGTGGCCTCAGCCCTCTTCCTCTCCGATCGCACGGTCGAGGCCCACCTGCGCACGGTCTTCACCAAGCTCGACCTGGTGGACGTCGGAACGACCAATCGCAGGGTCCGTGCGGTGATCGCCTTCCTGGACTCACGACGCGACTGACCCTTGCCGCGAGTCTCGGGGATCCCGGCCAGCTCAGTGAGCGAAGTGCCGGGTGCCGGTGAAGTACATCGTCACCCCGGCGGCTTCGCAGGCCGCGATCGTCTCGTCGTCACGCATCGACCCGCCCGGCTGGACGATGGCCTTGACCCCGGCGTCGAGCAAGATCTGGGGTCCGTCGGCGAACGGGAAGAAGGCGTCGGACGCGGCGACCGAGCCGGTCGCCCGCTCCCCCGCCCGGGCGACCGCGAGCCGGCAGGAGTCGACTCGGTTGACCTGGCCCATGCCGATCCCGACCGAGGCGCCACCGGACGCGAGCAGGATGGCGTTGGACTTCGCCGCCCGCACCGCGCGCCACGCGAAGGCGAGGTCGGCGAGGATCGTCTCGTCGGCGGCGTCTCCGGTCGCGAGCGTCCAGCCCGTGGGGTCATCGCCCTCGGCCTGGAACGCGTCGGTGTGCTGCATCAGCAGCCCGCCGCTGATCGGCCGGATCTCCGCGCCGCCCTGCGACGGCGGCTCGGCGACGAGGATCCGGATGTTCTTCTTGCCCTGGAGCACCGTGACCGCGCCGTCGTCGTACGCCGGCGCCACGATCACCTCGGTGAAGATCTCGGCCACCTGCTCGGCCATCGCGACGGAGACCGGCACGTTGGTCGCGATCACTCCGCCGAACGCGGACACCGGGTCGCACTCGTGCGCGCGCCGGTGCGCCTCGGCGACATCGGCGCCGACGGCGATCCCGCACGGGTTGGCGTGCTTGATGATCGCGACGGTCGGCTGGTCGCCGTGGTCGTACGCCGCGCGCCGGGCGGCGTCGGTGTCGACGTAGTTGTTGTAGGACATCTCCTTGCCGTGCAGCTGTTCCGCCGCCGCGAGTCCGCCCGGCCCGAAGCCTGAGCGGTAGAGCGCGGCCGGCTGGTGCGGGTTCTCGCCGTAGCGCAGCACCGCGCTCTTGTCCCAGGTCGCGCCGACCCAGCTCGGGAAGCCGCTTCCCTCGGAGGTGTCGGTGAGCACGTTGCCCATCCAGGACGCCACGTGCACGTCGTAGGTCGCCGTGTGGACGAACGCCTTCGCCGCGAGCGCCTCGCGCTCGGACAGCGTGAAGCCGCCGCTCTGTGCGGCCTTCGAGAGCCTTCGCGTAGTCGGCACCGTCGGTGACGATCGCGACGGACGCGTGGTTCTTGGCCGCGGCGCGGACCATCGACGGGCCGCCGATGTCGATCTTCTCGATGCACTCCTGCACCGAGGCGCCGGACATCACCGTGTCGGTGAACGGGTAGAGGTTGACGACCACCAGGTCGAACGGCGCCACACCCAGCTCCTCGAGCTGCGCAACATGCTCCGGCAGCCGCCGGTCGGCGAGGATGCCGGCGTGCACCCGCGGGTGCAGCGTCTTGACCCGGCCGTCGAGGCACTCGGGGAACCCGGTCAGGTCCTCGACCTTCGTGACCGGCAGGCCGAGCGACTCGATCAGCGACGCGGAGCCGCCAGTGGAGACCAGCTCCACGCCGACGGCCGCGAGGCCGCGCACCAGCTCGTCGAGGCCGGTCTTGTCATAGACGGAGACCAGCGCACGCTTGATCTCGATCTGCTCAGTCACAGGGGTCTCCTCATCGGTCGGTGCGTCACGATGAGGGCACCCAGGCGGTCGATGCCGGCTCACACTCCCTGGTGGTGTCCCACCTTCGCCAGTCGTATGACCTCATCCTAACGAGAGGTCACCCTCCCAGCCGAACCCGCCGCCCGTCGACGGCCCAGCCCTCGCGGGCCATCCGGCCAACCGTTTCGACGAGCATCGCGCGCTCCGCGACCTTGATCCGCTCGTGGAGGCTCTCGACGGAGTCGTCGTCCTCGACCGGCACCGCGCTCTGCGCGACGATCGCGCCGCTGTCGACGCCGGCGTCGACGACGAAGAGGGTGCAGCCGGTGACCTTCACGCCGTGCTCCAGCGCGTCCTGCGGCCCGTGCATGCCGGGGAACGACGGCGAGAGCGCCGGATGGGTGTTGACGGTCCTGCCACCGAGGACCGAGAGGTACGACGCTCCTACCAGCTTCATGAAACCCGCGAGCACCACCAGGTCCGGCTCGTACGACGCCACGGTCGCGGTCAGCGCGGCGTCCCAGCCGTCACGGGTCGCGTGGTCCTTGACCCGGTGCACGAACGTCGGGATCCCCGCGCGGTCCGCGCGCGCCAGCCCCTCGATGTCGTCCCTATCCGCGCCGACGGCGACCACCGATGCGCCGTACGCCGGATCGCGGCACGCGTCGAGCAACGCCTGGAGGTTGGTGCCGGCCCCGGAGACGAGCACGACGAGTCGTGCGGGGGTGGCGGGCACGGGCCGGAGTCTAGTGCTTAGTGATCCTCGGGTTGGCGCGCCGCCAGGCTCCCGCGGCTCGGGCGGAACCGGCTCAGACCTCGACGGGCGAGGTCACCACCGTGCCGCTGCCACCAGGTCATCGTGAGCGCACCCAGCAGCCCGCCGATGCCGAAACCGGTCATGGCGTGGAGGAACACCTCGACCGGGAACGGCCCGACGTCGGACATCCGGCCGGGCCCGACGGCGCCGCCCGCCAGGGAGGTGAGGAAACCGAGGACCAGGCCGGCGACGAGTCCGCCGGCGCAGCCGCGGATCGCTGCTTGGTCCCAGGCGGCAGCGGGGCGCGCGCGGTGGGCCAAGGCGGAGGCCGCGGCGGCGATGAGCACCGGGGTGACCATCAGCCACCCGGCCCAGGCCGGCGTCGGTCCGCCGTCGGGAAGTGCCGCGAGGAGAGGGAACAGCGGCAGCGGGCCGAGCACGACCAGGCCGGGTGAGACCAGGGTGCCGGTGCCGACGGTGAAGCCGGGGCCGAGCACGTAGCCGCTGCTGAACAGCACGGCATTGGGCATCACCACCAGGGTCAGCGCACCGAGCATCGCGATGTCGCCCGCGCCGCTGTCGAGCTGAGACACGATGTTGGCGGCGGTCGAGAAGTCGAGGACCAGCGCGACCAGCAGTACGACCAGCGCGACCGCGAGCCAGGCCCGCAGGATCGAGCGGACGAGCACCGCCGTGTCGCGGATCGCGACCGGGATCGCCGGCACCCAGATCGCCGCCCGTCCCGAGCCGCGAGCGAGCGCGGGGAGGCCCGCACCGGCGGCGATGACGGTCGACCAGAGGACGACCCGGCCCGTGGCGGGAGCCGTCTCGATCGTCGACGCGAGGCTGGCGGCGACGACGCCGACCAGGACGTAGCCCGTCGTGAACAGGCCGCCCGCGAACGCGACGGTCCAGTCGCGCTCGCCGTCGGCGATCCGCTCGGCGTCGGGTCCGTGGCCAGAGATCGACTCCCCGACCCGGTGACCGACCCGCCACGCCGACCACACGCTGAGCAGGGTGATGCCGAGAGGCACCGCCGTGACCCGGATGCCCTCGATGGCGACGCCAGAGCCGTGCGCGGCCAGCCAGCCGAGCGCGCCGACGCGGAGCGCACCGCTGGGCGTGCCGTGGCCGCCCGCGTCGCTGAGGAACCAACCAATGACCGCGACCGCCATGCAGACGAGAAGCGGCCCGGCCGCGGCGAGCGCACCACCCAACGTGGCCGTCGGAACCAGAGGTCGGCGGGTCACCAGCGCCTGCCGGAGCTCGAACTCCTGGCGAGGCTCCTGTCGGGCGGCCGGCCGTGCTGGTGGCGAGTGGAGCGACGTCACCTACTCATCTTCACGCGGGACCTCAGCGGAACGGCGGTGCCGCGCCGGTCTCGGCAAGGACGGCCGGTTGCAGCAGATCGGGCGCGGCGTCGTACCTTGGTTCGGTCATGCAGCAGGATGCCACCGCCGAGTTCGACGCCTTCTACAAGGCTGCGCGGGACCGGCTGCTGCTCCAGACCTACGCGCTGACCGGCGACCTCGGGGCGGCACGCAGCGCGGTGCGGGACGCGTACGTCGTCGCGTGGCACCACTGGCGCAAGCTCTCCCGGCTCGGCGACCCGGAGTCGTCGGTGCGGCCGCACGCGTGGCGGCACGCGCAGCGCCGCGCGACGGTCCGTCCCTGGCACAAGGAGAAGGGTCTCGACCGGGACAATCTGGCGACTCTCGAGGCTCTCGCCGCGCTCACGGGTCCGCAGCGCCGGGCGCTGCTCCTGACCCAGCTCGCGGCCGTCTCGATGGACGACATGGCCCGTGAGATCGGGCTGCCGAGCGACGACGCGCAGCGGGAGCTCCAGAACGCCGCCTCCCAGTTCGCGACCCTGAAGGACATCCCGGCGTCGTCGATCCCCGTGACGTTCGCGGCGCTCGCGACCGCGACCACCGACGTCACCTGGCCGCGGGTCACCATCCTCCGCCGGGCCGGTGCCGCCCGCCGCCGGATGCACACCGTCGTCGGCGCGGGCGCGGTCGTCGCCGCGCTCGTCGCCAGCGGCGCCGCCGTGACCGACGCGACCGGCGTGCGACCGACGCTCGATCGGGAGCAGGTCGCCGGCCCTCCCGCCGGAAACCAGACGGCCCCCGGCCCCGAGATCGTGCTGCCCGAGACGAGCCTGCTCCCGGGCGATGTCGTACGGCGCACGCTGATCGGCGACTGGGCGCAGGGACCGACCCATGACAACTCGGTCGGCAACGGCGTCGTGCTGCCGTGCCAGCCGGAGGACGCCGACTCGCGCTATGCCGACCCGCGCGGCACCGCCGCCTGGGTGCGTGTCTTCCGCACCGGCCCGGCCGGCGAGTCACCGCGCAAGCTCACCGAGGTCGTCGAGGCGTCGCGCAACCTCGAACGGGCGCGCAAGACCTACCACCGGATCCGCGGGTGGGTCGCCGACTGCTTCACCCCCGGCGTCCGGCTGATCAGCACCGCGACGAACCCGGAGCTGGCCGACGCCTCGGCGATCCTCGTCCTCAACGCGGAGCACCCCGAGCTCGCGACGTACGTCGTCGGCGTCGCGCGCACCGGTCTCTTCACGACCGCTGTCGCGCTCCGGACCGATGTCGGGCCGCTCGCCGCGGATCGCGGAGGCGTCGTGGAGCTGCTGGGTGAAGCCGTCGACCGGCTGTGCACGCTGCCCGACGCGGGCCGCTGCGCGGCCTCTCCGGCCGCGCTCGAGCTGGCGCCGCCGTACGCCGCGGGCGAGGTGCCGGCGATGCTCGCGACGGTCGACCTCCCGTTCGTGGGCGAGCCCGCCGAGCCGTGGTTGGGCACCCCGCCGCGCGAGATCACCAACGTCCGCACCGACATGGACGTGCTCGGCTGCGTCCACCCCGCCCTGGCCGGGGAGTACGACGGCGACAAGTTCCGCACCGACCTGGTCCGGACCTTCGTCAAGGTCGGCAGCGAACTGCCGCCCGAGTTCGGGCTGACCCAGGGCGTCGCCGCGTTGCCGACGAAGGCGGCCGGAGCGCTGCTCGACGCCTACCGCTCGGCGATCAACGGGTGCCCCGACCGCGACGCCGGCTCCGGCACCGAGGTCCGCGTGCTCAAGGCCTTCGACGACGGCGACGACTCGTTCACGGCCTGGCACCTGAGCACCCGGCTCCCCAACGAGCGGACGTTGGAGTACTCCGTCGCCTTCGTCCGCAGCGGGTCGGCGGTCTCCCAGCTGGTGTTCGTCTCCGCCCCCGGAGCGAGGATGACCGACGACCAGTTCGTCGGCATCACCCGGCGCGCGCTCGAGCGGCTTCCGCAGCTGCCGGCGTACCCGCGCTGAGCCCGCCGGAAGAATCGCCGGGAGCGGCGCAACCAGATCCCGGGCTCACGCGTACCACTATCGACATCAAACGTTCCGAGGCCCCATCGACTGCGGCTCCGGACTCGGGCTCGAGAGGGGGACGGCCGTGGAGGCACATGAGTTCGACGAGCTCTACGCCGCGTCGTTCCGTCGGATCACCAGCCAGGTCTACGCCATGATCGGCAACCTGGACGAGGCGACCGAGTGCGTCCAGGAGGCATTCGCCCGGGGCTGGGCCAACCGCAAGAAGCTCGACAAGGCGCAGTACCCCGAGGCCTGGGTCCGTACGACGGCGTACCGGTTGGCCGTGAGCCGCTGGCGTCGTACCAAGCTCGCGAAGCGGCCCGTCGACCGTGCCGTCGGCGCTGCCACCCAGGTGCCCGCCGTCGACGAGTCGCACGTCGCGCTCGTCGCCGCCCTCAAGAAGCTGCCCGAAGCGCAGCGCCAGGCGCTGGTGCTGCACCACATCGCCGACCTGCCGATCCACCAGATCGCGGCCGAGATCGGCGTTCCCGAAGGAACCATCAAGGCCCGGCTGAGCCGCGGCCGTACGGCGCTCGCCGCGCTGCTGACCGACGAGGCCAACGGCGGTCTGGCTGGAGGAGTGAGCCATGTCTGACCCGATCGAGAAGCTCAACCATCTCGGCGACGCGTTGGAGGGTGCACCGATGCCACTTCCCGCTTCCGAGATCCGCGCCCGGGGCGACCGGATCCGCCGCCGCAAGCACGCGCTCGTTGCCGGCGCCAGTGCCGCGGTCGTTGCCGCGGTTGCAGTCCCCGTCGTTGCGCTCACCGTCGGTGGGTCCGACGGCAAGGCGGACTTCGCTCCGTCCCCAACGATCTCCGACTCAGTGCCGGTCCCGTCCACCGCGCTGAGCGAGCAGAACCTGCTGACCGATGAGGACGCGATCTATCCCAACGGCGGGTCCGACTGGCGCGAGACAAGCACGTCCGAAGGCGACGGGCAGGCGGCGTTCAGCCCGTGCGCCCAGCAGTCCATGGACGGCCTCGGCGCGGACGGTGTCTTCCAGCGCGACTTCGAGTTCGTCTCGACGGACACCGGCGATGTCGAGCCGACCCTGACCTTGAACGAGATCGTCGCGGAGTTCCCAAGCAACGCGGAGGCGGCATCGGCGAACGCCGAGATCATGGGCTGGTACGACGACTGCATGCCCTCGGGCGCCGACACCTACGACGCCGGCAAGTTCTCGACAGTCCCGATCGGCGTCGACGGCGCTGCGGAACGGCAGCTCTCGATGTACGGCCCGGTCGACGAGGAGATCGACCCGTTCGGCGACGAGGGATGGTTCCTCGAGACCGGGTTCGTCCTCACCGGCGACCGGATCGCGGTTCTCACCCAGCTCATTCACGGCCAGGACTACACCTGGGTCGACGGCACGCCGATCGAGCAGATGCTGCCGGATGCGGCGCGAACCCTCGCCCTCGGCAACGACGACGCCGCGCCGAGCGAGCCGCCGACCGACGTCGAGACCGACTGGCCCACCACGATCCCGGCGGACTTCCCGCTGGACTCGGGCTGGCCGCAGGACGACGGCAGCGACGAGTACCAGCTCGACGAACCGAGCAGCGACAACCAGGCGATGATCCCGGCCGGCGAGCTGCAGGCGTGCGTCTTCTCTCCTGTCGACCCGGGTGCCCTGGCGCGGCTGACCACGCGGCTCGCCTACGGCTCGGACAACTACGTCCGCGAGCTGGAGCTGTTCCCCACCGACCAGGAGGCGGTGACGTACGTCGCCCAGCTGCGCGCCCTGTATCAGGGCTGCCCGACCGACGACCAGAACGGCACGCCTCCGACCTTCACGACCGAGGTCAACCCGGGCTCGATCGGCGAGGAGTCCGTGGTGATCACCCGGGCGTCGGACGGCATCGGCCGCACCGTCATCAACGTGGTCCGCGTGGGCAACGCGGTCGTGGTCGACCTCGCGAGCGACGAGGGCACCGGTGACACCGTCATCGACCTGGCCACCGTGACCCGGGAGAACCTCGCGGACGTAGTCGGCGCGATGAGCGACCTCCAGGGCGGCGCCGCCGACCCCACGCCCGACCTGTCCGACCCGGCCGAGGTCACCACCGTCCCCGCCGACTTCCCGCTCGACCTCGCCCTCGGCGAGCCCCCGGTCGAAGACAGCGAGACGACGATCGAGGGGCCGGCCGCCGACGTCGAGGGCGTCCTTCCGCAGACGGCGTGCGGCGTGGACCTCGCGATGCCGGGAAGCGTCGACCCGGAGCACCAGTCCGGCTATTCGGTCTCCACCATCGGGGGCTACGACGGCCGCACGATCCACGCCTACCCGACGGTCCAGGACGCGCTCGACCAGATGGCCGCGCTGCGCTCCCAGGTCCAGGGCTGCGACAGCGACAACGAGGGGGACGGTCTTTCGAACCGGGTGTGGGAGACCTTCAACTCCGACACGGGCTATGACTCGATGACCTTCGGCTGGACCTACGAGGCGACCGAGTTCCAGGGTCCCGTCGCGGGTCAGCTGTACACCGTGGTCCGCCTGGGCAATGCGATCCTCGCCGTCGAGTGGGGAAGCGAGGGCAGCGCCCAGTCCCAGAGGGACGCCGCGCCCAACCAGGTGGAGCTCGCCCAGCTGATCGGCAGCGAAATGTGTGTCTTCAGCGTCGAAGGCTGCTGAGGCGACGACCATGAAGATCCTCGCCGCAACGGCCGCGGCGTGCGCCCTCTTGCTGACCGCCTGCGGTGACGCCGACACGCCGTCCGACAAGTCCTCGGCAGCCGACCCCGCCAGCCACACGGAGACGTCGCCGGCCGAGTCCGAGTCGACCGAAGCCCCGCCGTCGACAGGGACGACAGGGACGACAGGGACCGCACCTGCTCGCGTCGTCACCACCATCCCGGACGAGATCCCGCTCGGCATGGACCTCTGGGACGCCCGCGGGGACGGCGGGGAGTATCACGCCGTGCCATACCGCCCCGCTCCCGACGAACAGGGTTCGAGCATCGATCCGTGCGGCACCGCGGTCTGGCCGCTCGGCGGCACCCTCGACGAGCAGTGGGCTTGGGCCACCGGCCCGGAGTACGCCGATCGCAGGGAGGTGGTGACCTTGCCGAGCGTGGACGCCGCGGTCGATGCCCTCGAGGCGATCCGCCAGGCCGTCGAGGCGTGCCCGACCGACGAGAAGCTGGTATGGAGCAACCACGATCTCGACACGGGCTACGACTCAGTGACCTTCAGCCTGAGCTACGACAGCCTCGGGCTGCGTACCTACCTGGTGACGAGGGTGGCGAACGCGGTCCTCCTCACCGACGTGTACGGCGAGGGCCACATCAGCCACGCCGAGGACAGCGCAGTCGCGCGAATAGCGCTCACCCAGACGCTGGCCCCCTACCTCTGCGTCTTCGCGGCGGCGAGATGTGGTGGCGCCCAGTCCCCCACCCAAGGGTTGGCGATCCCCGACGACTTCCCGCTGGCGGACGGCTGGCCCCGCCGGACCGGCGAACCAGGCTATGCAGGGCTCACCGGCCCGAACCGGACCCTGCCGGCCCTCGACCTCGCGCCGTGCGACGTACAGGCCGACGACCCCGAGTACGCCGATCGCCTGCGCGCCGACTGGAGCGACGTCGAGGATTTCCGCCACCGGCAGCTGACGGTCTACGGCAGTGAAGCCATCGCGACGTCAGCGTTGCTTTCAATCGTCGAGCTCCATCGGTCCTGCCCTGAGACGCACCACGACGGGGGCTTCACGACCCACTTCACGCTCGACCAGACGTCGTATGGCGACGAGTCGTGGTCGGTCGTTGCGACCGAGACGCAAGCCGAGGGCTACCCCACCTCCTACCTCAACGTCAGCCACTTCGTCCGGGTCGGCTCGGCCGTACTGGTGGACACGGTTTACAGCGAGGGTGGCGCCGGGCCGCCGGGCTCGCTCGAGCGGAACGTGAGGCGGCCAGCGGCCGAGGCCGAGTCGGTCATCTCCACCATGTGCACGTTCACCGACCTCGGCTGCTGAGCGCTGTCGGCGCCGACTGCCAGGATCGGGCCCATGATCGATCACTTCGGCATCAACTGCGCTGACCTCGACGCCTCGAAGCGCTTCTACGGAACCGTCCTCAGCACCCTCGGCTACCGCCAGCTCCTCGACTTCGAGGTGGCCGTCGGCTACGGCAAGGACAAGCCCGACTTCTGGCTCAGCGTCTTCGACGACATGGGGCCCAACCGCGAGGTGCACATCGCGTTCCAGGCGGCCGATCCCGACGCCGTCCAGGCGTTCTACGAGGCCGCGTTGAGCCTCGGCGCCGAGCCGCTGCACGCGCCGCGGCTCTGGCCGGAATACCACGAGCGCTACTTCGGCGCGTTCGTGCGCGATCCCGACGGCAACAACGTCGAAGCCGTCTGCCACGAGGCCGACCTCGGCTGACCCTGCGTACGACGAAGGGCCGCCACCCGATCGGGTGGCGGCCCTTCGCGTTCGTCACATGTTCTGCAGAATCTCCCGAGCCAGGTCGGCGGTCGCCGACGGCGTCTTGCCGACCTTCACGCCGACGGCCTCGAGGGCCTCCTGCTTCGCCGCAGCGGTGCCCGACGAGCCGGACACGATGGCGCCGGCGTGACCCATGGTCTTGCCCTCCGGGGCGGTGAAGCCCGCGACGTAGCCGACGACCGGCTTGGTGATGTTGTCCTTGATGTACGCCGCGGCCCGCTCCTCGGCGTCGCCGCCGATCTCGCCGATCATGACGATCACCTTGGTGTCCGGGTCCTCCTCGAAGGCCTGGAGCGCGTCGATGTGGGTGGTGCCCACGATCGGGTCGCCGCCGATGCCGATGGCGGTGGAGAAGCCATAGTCCTTCAGCTCGTACATCATCTGGTAGGTCAGTGTGCCGGACTTCGACACGAGACCGACCGGGCCGGGGCCCGTGATGGTGTGCGGCGTGATGCCGGCCAGCGACTCGCCCGGCGTGATGATGCCGGGACAGTTCGGGCCGATCATCCGGGTGGACTTGCCCTGCAGGTAGGACCAGACCTCGGCCGTGTCCTGGACGGGTACGCCCTCGGTGATGACCACGATCAGCGGCATCTCTGCGTCGATCGCCTCGACACATGCGGCCTGGGTGAACGCCGGCGGCACGAAGAGGACCGACACGTTGGCTCCGGTCTCCTTCATCGCCTCCTCGACGGTGCCGAACACCGGGAGCTCGACGTCGTTGCCGTCCTGGTCCTGGTGCGTGACGGTGGTGCCGGCCTTGCGGGCGTTGACCCCACCGACGATGGTCGCGCCGGAGTCCATCATCAGCGCGGTGTGCTTGGCACCCATGCCGCCGGTGATGCCCTGGACGATGATCTTGGAGTCCTTGTTGAGGTAGATGCTCATTGGTCTCGTCCCTTCTCAGGCAGCCGAATTGTTCGCCAGCTCGGCGGCCTTGTCGGCCCCGCCGTCCATCGTTTCGGCCAACGTCACCAGTGGGTGGTTGGCGTCCGCGAGGATCTGGCGACCGAGTTCTACGTTGTTGCCGTCCAGCCGGACGACGAGCGGCTTCGTCGCGTCGTCACCCAGGATCTTCAACGCGCCGACGATGCCGTTCGCGACCTCGTCGCACGCGGTGATGCCGCCGAAGACGTTCACGAACACCGACTTGACCTGCTCGTCGTTCAGGATGACGTCGAGGCCGTTGGCCATGACCTCCGCGTTGGCGCCGCCTCCGATGTCGAGGAAGTTGGCGGGCTTCACCCCGCCGTGGGCCTCGCCGGCGTACGCGACGACGTCGAGGGTGCTCATCACGAGGCCAGCGCCGTTGCCGATGATGCCGACCTGGCCGTCGAGCTTGACGTAGTTGAGACCGAGGTCCTTGGCCTTCGACTCGAGCTGGTCGGCCTCCTCACGGATCTCGAACTGCTCGTGATCCGGGTGCCGCACCTCAGACGCGTTCTCGTCGAGCGAGACCTTGCCATCGAGCGCTTCCAGCTTGTCGCCGGCGAGGCGAGCGAGCGGGTTGACCTCGACGAGGGTCGCGTCCTCCTCGACGAACACCTTGAAGAGCTGCTCGATCATGGTGACGGCCTGCTCGAAGACGGGCTCGGGGAACGCGGCCTCGGTCGCGATCGCGCGCGCCTTCTCAGCGTCGACGCCGGCGCCGGGGTCGATCGCGATCTTCTTGACCGCGTCGGGGTTGGTCTTGGCGACCTCCTCGATCTCGACGCCGCCCTCGACCGATGCGATGCAGAGGTACTGGCGGTTCGAGCGATCGAGCAGGAACGAGAAGTAGTACTCCTCCTCCGGCGGGGTGGCCGGCGTGATCAGCACCCGGTTGACCGGCAGGTCCTTGATCGTCAGGTTGAGGATGTTCGTCGCGTGCTCGAAGGCCTCTTCCGGCGTCTTGGCGAGCTTGACGCCACCGGCCTTGCCGCGGCCGCCGGCCTTGACCTGCGCCTTGACGACGACGACGCCGCCCATCTCCTCGGCGGCGGCCTTCGCCTCCTCGGCGGTCTCGACGACCACACCGAGGGTGGTCACCACACCGTGCTTGGCGAAGAGCTCCTTCGCCTGAAACTCCATCAGGTCCACTGGTCATGTCCTCAGCTGTTCGGGTGCGGGCCGCGCTGCAAATGCGGGTCCTCGGGCACCCTAGTCCGGTCCCCTGGATCGCGACGAGGGTGCCCAAGAAGGACGTGACCTGGGTTACACCGCCTGATCGGGCCATTCCACCATTGGTCGGTCGATGATTTCGGACTGCGACCTCCATCAGTTAAGGTCATCCGGACTCGTTTTATCCCGGTCGTCTCTCGACGGCCACTGTCGTCGGGACGCCCCGTGGGCGATCCGACTGCTGCCGGATGACGCGAGAGACCAGACGTCGAGACGGGGACACACGAACCTATGGGCAACCACCGAGCGGCTCGACGCGCGACGTCGCGAAGCCGCTCGGAAAGCCCGGCCGAGGGGTACGTCGGACGACGGGTCTCCGGTCGCGCGGCCACGCCGCCGGTCTCCCACGTCGCTGCCCGCGAGGTCGCCGCTGACCGGCTACCGGCCACCGTCGAGATCCCCACGCACGTCTTCAGCGACACCACCACCGGCTCGCTGCGGCCCGCCGTACCCGGCAAGCGCCGCGCCGCCAAGACGTCGCGGCCGCCGCTGCTCCGTGGCGTCCCCTCGATGCCGGTCGTCGTCGGTGTCGCCGTGCTGGCCGTGTCGGCCGGCGGAGTACTCAGCACCAACGGCACCCAGTTGGTCGCCGCCGCGGCCCCGCGGATGTCGGCCCCCAACGCGGCGTCCGGCGAGATCGGCAGCGGCGTCTACGACGCGCTCGGTCGCACCCCGGTCCTGAGCCGCGACTCCGACCGCGATGCGCTTGATGACGCCAGCGAGGCCACGCTTGTCCAAGAGGCCGAGCTCCAGGCCGAGCAGCGCAACAAGGCGCTCGGCGACCTCGCGGAGCAGGCCGAGAAGGAAGCCGAGACCATCAACGCCAACCGGTGGTCGATCCCGCTGGTCGGCTACCACCTGACGTCGACGTTCGGTCAGGCCGGCTACTACTGGTCGAGCGGCTACCACACCGGCCTCGACTTCGCCGCCCCGAGCGGCACCCCGATCATGGCGATCGCCAACGGGGTCGTGACGTCGGTCGGCTACGAGGGTGCCTACGGCAACCAGACCATCGTCACGCTCGAGGACGGCACCGAGATCTGGTACTGCCACCAGACGTCCACCGCCGTCTCCGTCGGTGACAATGTCGTCGCGGGCCAGGTCATCGGTTCCGTCGGCTCGACCGGCAACACCACCGGCCCCCACCTCCACCTCGAGGTCCGCCCCGGGGGTGGCGACCCCGTCGACCCGTTCGCCGCACTCGTGGTGAACGGCGTCAACCCCTGACAGACAACAGCACCCCGCGTTGAGCGAGCTGACCGACTACAGCTTTTCGACAGGCGCATACCTGAGCAGCAGCCGCTTGACGCCGTCGGAGCCGAAGTCGATCGACGCGACCGACTTCTCCGCCTGACCCTCGACAGACACGACGGTCCCGAGCCCGAAGCTGTCGTGGGTGACCCGGTCGCCGGGCTCGAGCACCGGGATCGCCCGAGCGGGCTTGGCCTTCACTGCGGCATCGGCACGGGCGGCGGCCGAGGTGAAGTTACGGCGCCCGGCCGAGGTCGGGGAGCCGAGCCGGTTGCCGCCGCCATAGGTCGCAGCCGTGCCGCTGTCGCTCGCGAACGTCGGGCGCGACCATCGGGTCTGGTCGGCCTCGGTGCGGCGCCAGTCGACGAGATCGACCGGCAGCTCGCCGATGAACCGCGACGGCGGGTTGTGGGCCGGCGCTCCCCACGCCGAGCGGACCATCGCGCGGGAGACATAGAGCCGCTGGCGGGCGCGAGTGATGCCGACGTACGCCAGTCGCCGCTCCTCCTCCAGCTCGGGTCGGTCGCCGAGCGACCGTGAGTGCGGGAAGACGCCGTCCTCGAGGCCGGTGAGGAACACGACCGGGAACTCCAGGCCCTTGGCGGTGTGGAGCGTCATCAGGGTCACGACACCCTGGTCCGGCGGTGCGTCGGAATCATCAGCACCTTCAGGGAGCGCGTCGGGGATCTGGTCCGTGTCCGCGACCAGCGCCACCCGCTCGAGGAAGTCCGCGAGGCCGGGCTCGACCAGACCCGCGTCGACGTCGGCCGGGTCGGCGCTCGGTGCGGCGACGGGGTCCTCGGCGAACTCCCGGGCCACGGCCACCAGCTCGCCGAGGTTCTCGACGCGGGTCTCGTCCTGCGGGTCGTCGGAGGCCTCCAGCGACGCGAGGTAGCCGGACCGGTCGAGCACCGACTCGAGGACCACGTCCGGCCGCTCGCCACCCTCGACCATCGACTGCAGCTCGGTCACCAACGCGACGAAGCCCTCGATGTTGGCCTGGCTACGGGTCGCGAGCCCGGGCGCGTCACCGGCCCGTTGGAGGGCTTCCCAGAAGGTGATCTGCTCGCGGTTGGCCAGCTCGTTGACACACTCGACCGCACGGTCGCCGATGCCACGCTTGGGGGTGTTGAGGATCCGGCGCAGGGAGACCTGGTCGTCGGGGTTGACCAGCATCCGCAGGTAGGCCAGGGCGTCGCGCACCTCGCGCCGCTCGTAGAACCGGACGCCGCCCACGACCTTGTAGGGCAAGCCGGTGCGGATGAAGATCTCCTCGAACACACGGGACTGCGCGTTGGTGCGGTAGAAGACGGCGACGTCGCCGGCGCGCACTCCGGTGTCGCCGAGCTTGTCGATCTCGTTGGAGACGAACCGCGCCTCGTCGTGCTGGTCGTCGGCAACGTAGCCGACGATCCGCTCGCCGTCGCCCGCATCGGACCAGAGCCGCTTCTCCTTGCGGCCCTGGTTGTGCCCGATGACCGCGTTGGCGGCGGTCAGGATCGTCTGAGTGGAGCGGTAGTTCTGCTCCAGCAGGATGGTCCGCGCGTCGGGGAAGTCCTGCTCGAAGTCGAGGATGTTGCGGATGTTGGCGCCCCGGAACGCGTAGATCGACTGGTCGGCGTCGCCGACCACCATCAGCTCCGCGGGCGGCACCCGGTCCTCCTCCTCGGGAATCTCCTCCATGCTCTGCCCGCAGAGCTGGTGGATGAGGGCGTACTGCGCGTGGTTGGTGTCCTGGTACTCGTCGACGAGGACGTGCCGGAACCGGCGTCGGTAGGTCTCGCGGATCTCCGGGTGGGCCTGGAACAGTCGAACGGTCTCCATGATCAGGTCGTCGAAGTCGAGCGCGTTGGCCTCGCGTAGCCGGCGTTGGTAGAGGGAGTACGCCGCCGAGTAGCTCTCCTCGATGCTGTTGCGGGCGTCGGCCTTGACCTCGTCGGGGTCGCGCAGCTCGTTCTTGTGGTTGCTGATCCAGTGCAGGACCGGGCCGGGCTGGTAGCGACGCGGGTCGAGGTCGAGGTCGTTGCAGACCAGGGCGATCAGCCGCTTCTGGTCCTGCGCGTCGTAGATCGAGAAGTTCGACTTCAGCCGGGCGTAGCCCAGGTGCTCGGCCTCCTTGCGGAGAATCCGCACGCAGGCAGAGTGGAAGGTGCTGACCCACATGATCTTGGCGCGGCCGCCGACCAGGTCGGCCACCCGCTCCTTCATCTCCGCGGCAGCCTTGTTGGTGAACGTGATCGCCAGGATCGAGCCGGGGTGGGCCTTCCGCTCCGAGATCAGCCAGGCGATCCGCCGGGTCAGCACCCGCGTCTTGCCGGAACCCGCGCCGGCCACCACGAGCAGCGGCGGACCGGCGTGCTTGACGGCCTCCTGTTGAGGCGGGTTGAGGCCCGCCAACAGCTCTGCCGCGGTCGGTCCGCGCCGCGTCGTACGCGGTTCTTCAGCGGGGGTGATGCCCTCGAGGCCGGGCAGCGGCTGCGGTGAACTCATGCTGAGTCCAGCCTACGGCGCGGCGCCCTCACCGGGGCTCGGCGGGATCAGGCTGGTCGGTCTGGATGTAACACGTTGTTCGCGACACCTGCGGGGCGCTGGCGGCTGTAACACGTTGTTCGCGGATCTGGGCGGCTGTAGACGTTGCTGGGAGACCCTTGCATCGGGGCCGAAGCGACGTGGACGTCCTGCCAGATCGGCGAACAGCGTGTTACATCACGCGTCGCCGCGCCGCCGGAGCAGCCCGCCAACCGCGCACAGGCTCCGGAGCCGCCACGCTCTGTTCACAGCTCGCGGAGGCGCAGGACCTCGATCGGAGCTGGTGCACCCACCGTGGCGGCATGAACACACGAGTGCGAGCGCAGATGAGTGCACATCATGGCCTGATTACCCGCCGGCAGGCGATCGACGGCGGGATGTCGCCGGACCAGATCGACCGCCTGGTCAGACGCAAGGTGTGGACGGTCGTGCGCAAGGGCGTGTACGCCGAGTCGGCGTACGTCGCGAGCCTGACGACGGTCCGCCAGCAGCGGCTGCTCCTCGACCGGGCGGCGAGCATACGCATCAGGTCTCCCCACGTCCACAGTCACCACTCCAGCGCCTACCTGCTCGACCTCGATGTCCTGCGCGAGAGACCGACCGCGCGAACCCATGTCACCCGGCCAGGCATCGTTGGATCACACCAGCGGCACGGCGTCGTTCATCACCGGGCGCCGTACGACGCCGAGCAGGTCACCGAGTGCGACGGCCTACGTTGCCTCGGGCCGGCCCGGACTGCGTGCGACATCAGTCGCGACCAGGGCTACGTGGCAGGCCGGGTCGCCGCAGAATCAGCACTGCGCTCGGGCACCAGCAAGGCCGAGCTCGACAGCATCGCCGACGGGATGACGAGTTGGCCGTACGTCACGGTGGTGAAGGACGCCAACGCATCCGCCTCGGCGAAGACGGACAGCGTCGGCGAGACACTCGCCGCGGAACTGGTCGCGAGCCTCGGGTTCGGAGTCCCGTGGATCCAGTTCGGGCTCACCGCAGATGGGCGAACGGCGTGGTGCGACCTTTGTCTCGGCCGGCACATGTTCGAGTTCGACGGACGGGTGAAGTACCTCCGCGTCGACGAGGGCGGTTTCGCCTCGACCTCGCCGGAAGAGGTGATGTGGTTCGAGAAGAAGCGCCAGGACTGGATCTGCGGCTTCAAGACCGGCATGTCGCGGCTGGTGTGGGAAGACGCGTTCACCATCGTCACCGGTGGCGCCGCACTCGAGCGCGTGCAGGCTCGGCTGACCCGCGAGTACCTCGACACCTGCCAGCGGTTCGGCACCGACGTGGCCGACCTGGCGCCGTACCGTCCCGGAGGCGAGCGGCCACGTTCGGCGCCGATCAGGCGTCACGCGGCCTGACTCTCCACGCGCTGGTCGCCGGTCTGGCAGGACCTTCGCGTTGCTCCGGCCCCCATGCAACGATCTCCCAGCGACGTCAGCGGTCGCCGAGATCGGCGAACAACGTGTTACAGCCGAGATCAGGAGTGCACCGGCGACCAGAGCACCGCGACGCACACCTCGGCGACGGCGAGCACCAGCAGTCCGGCCCAGAGCCCCTTAGGGATCGACTCCTTGCGGGTGTTGGCCATGACCAGCACCAGCAGCACCAGGCCGATGCCGAACTTCACGCCGACCTTGGCGTTGTCGACCTCGACGTCGTCGGCCTGGAGCACTCCCACCAGTGCCAGCCCGGCGAGGAACGCCGTACCGACGCCGTCGCGCATGGCCCCGTTGACCTTCTTCTCGGGCTCCTTGGCCTGCGCGAGGAGACCACCGATCAGGGCCGCGAAGCCGAGGATGTGGATCACCAGCAGGATCAGGCGGGCAGTCTCCATGGACAGCAGGGTAGTCAGCGGCCCGTCGCGGTGAAGTGCTGGTAGTCCTTCAGCGACGACCACGCCCCGCCCCACGACCAGCCGATCCGGGCGAACTCCCGCACTACGAGCGAGTCGGGCCGGATCATGCCGGCCCGCTGCCAGGAACGGTCGAGGTACGACGACGCGAGCTCGGGCAGCACGACGTCGCCCTTCAGGTAGGGGTTGATGAAGGGATTGACGTCGATCGCGAGCCCGTAGGCGTGCGCGGACCAGCTGGTGCCGCCGGTCGTCGCCCGGCAGTGCAGCGCGACGGTGTCGTTGCCGTCGCCGGTGGGGTGCGCGTCGACGTCCGCGGTCGTCGGCAGCCGCATCTCCTCGATCGGGTAGTCGGCGGCGAACAGCGCGGCGAACACCGAGACGATGCCCTCAGCCTCGGCGGCCGCGACGACCACCTCGCCGGTGTGGGCGAGCCCGTCGAACCCGCGGAAGGTCACGGTGAGGTACCGCAGGCCGTCGAGCCCGACGGGACACGCGGGTGCCCAGGTCTTGCCCATCCGATGCCGGATCTCGTCCGTGACCGGTCCGACCGTCGAGTGGAACCGGCCGTCGGCCGGAGGCGGGAGCAGGTCGATGGTCGGGAACCGGCGCTCGACCAGCTCCGGCGGGGTCGGGCCCATCTCGCCGAGACCGTCGGGCCGCAGGGTCAGCGGATGGGCGCCCAGCTCCCAGTCGGAGTACGACGGGCCCGGGTCGGTCGGATCAGCCGACGTCGTACTCCCCCCGCTCCCCTCGCTCCCCCCGCTCCCCTGGCGCCCATGGCTCCCCGGGTCGGCTGTCTCGCCGCCGTCGGAGCCACAGCCCGCGAGGGTGAGCGCGAGCACCAGCGCTACGACGTACCACCCGCGCCAGCGCAATCCGTCCCGCGGACGGCGCGACGCCAGCCCACCGCAACCGACGACCGCGTCAACTGCGAGAAGCTCGGGCAAGTTCGTCAGAGCAGCCGCCTGTCGGAGGCCCACTTGGTCAGCTCGTGCCGCGACGACAGCTGCAGCTTGCGCAGCACGGCGGACATGTGGGTCTCGACGGTCTTGATCGAGATGAAGAGCTCCTTGGCGACCTCCTTGTAGGAGTAGCCGCGGGCGATCAGCCGCATCACCTCGCGCTCTCGCTCGGTGAGCCGGTCGAGGTCCTCGTCGATGTCGGCGACCTCGATCGAGCCGGCGAACGCGTCGAGCACGAACCCCGCGAGTCGCGGTGAGAACACCGCGTCGCCGTCCGCGACCCGCTGGATCGCACTGACCAGCTCGGGGCCGGTGATCGTCTTGGTGACGTAGCCGCGGGCGCCGCCGCGGATGGTGCCGATCACGTCCTCCGCCGCGTCGCTGACCGACAGCGCGAGGAACCGCGGCGTCGTCGCGAGCGCCTGGTTGGCCAGCTTGCGGATGACCTCGACCCCACCCCCGCCGGGGAGGTGCACGTCGAGGAGGACCACGTCGGGACCGGTCTTCGCAATCGCGGCGACCGCCGTGTCGACGTCCTCGCCCTCACCGACGATGTCGATCAACCCGGCTCCGGTGGCCTCGAGCTCGGCGGTCACGCCGCGCCGGAACATGGCGTGGTCGTCGACCACCACGACCTTGACCGTCATGTCACTCCCCCTCACGTTCACGTCCGAGGTGCAGCCGCACCTCGGTGCCCTCGCCCGGCGCCGACCGTACGTCGGCCGTGCCGCCGTGGCGTGCCATGCGTTCGATGATGCTGCGGCGTACGCCGAGCCGGTCCTCCGGGGTCGTGTCCGGGTCGAACCCCGCACCCCGGTCGCGGACGAAGACGTCGACCGCGCCCGGTGTGATCTCGGCGTAGATGTCGACCCGCGGGACCCCTGCGTGCTTGGCCGCGTTGGTGGTCGCCTCGCGCGCCGCCGACACGATCGGCCGCATCGCCTCGTCGAGGTCGCAATCGCCCACGGCCACCACGTCGACGGTGAGGTTCCACGCGTCCTCGATCTCGCCGGCCATCGCCCGGAGCGCGCTCGCGACAGTGCTCTCGTCGATCGACTCGGTGGAGAACAGCCAGGCCCGGAGGTCGCGTTCCTGGGCGCGGGCCAGCCGCGCCGCGTCGATCGGGTTCTTCTGGATCAGGGCGAGGGTCTGGAGGACCGAGTCGTGCAGGTGGGCGGCGACGTCCGCGCGCTCCTGGGTGCGGACCCGCTCCTCGCGCTCGTCGCTGAGCTCGGCGGCGAGGCGGTAGATCCAGGGCCCGACGACGATCGCGATGCCGACGATCACGAGCACGACCGCGAGGGTCACGTCGCGGGCGAGCGAGAACGAGCCACCGCGCAGGGTGAACAGCACGATGGCGACGACGATGAGGCCGACACCGGCAGCGAGCCGGGCGTACGACGCCCAGCCGCCGTCGCCCAGCACGATCCGCAGCGGGTCGATCCGCCCCCGGGCGTCCACCCAGCGCTCGCGCTGGGCCTCGTCGGCCTGCCGCCACAGCAGGCTGACACCGACCACGGCGATCGCCAGCGGCCAGATCCAGCCGCCGGCTCCGAGCACGCCCTGCAGCACGAAGACCGCGCCGATCGCGAGCGCGCCGAGAACCACGACCGGACCGACGTCGAACAGGCGGCGCGCAGGACCGGGCCGGCGGCCGCCGCGGGTGGCGCTCGCGAGGCCGGGCGACAGCGCGCTGCTCGGCGGGCCGACGGGCAGCATCGCCCAGAGCACGGCGTACGCCGCGATGCCCACACCGCCGAGGACCGCGCCCACCACGAAACCGACCCGCACGATCAGCGCGGTCAGGCCGAGGTGCTCGGCCAGCCCGGCTGCGACGCCGCCGAGCACCGGCTCGCGCAGGTCGCGGTAGGCGCGTCGTACCTCGCGGGGAGCTTGTGTCCCTGGCGCGCCCAAAGTAGTGGTCATGATGCATCCATGGTCACACAGCGGAATGCTGACGAGCAGCGGGAAGAACCCTGACCCGACCCCGAGAATGACGAGCGCGTCCTGCGACAAGATCAGGGCACTCCCCGATGGTGCGCGAGCGCGCGACAGCACAGGCTGGACCCCATGACGAACCCCCCTCCCGACGCCCCGAGCGGCTCCACCGAGCCTCCGGGTCCGTCGGGCCCGCCCAGCACCTGGGTCGATCCCGAGCCCCCGCCGTCCAACGGCCCGCGCGTGACCCGCGACGAGGCCAAGGACCTCGGGCGCATCCGCCGCAGCCTCACCGACCGCAAGATCGCCGGCGTCGCCGGCGGCATCGCCCGCCACTTCGACATCGACCCGCTGCTGGTGCGGGTCGGGCTGGTGCTGCTGGCGATCTTCGGTGGCGGCGGCATCCTCCTCTACGCCGCGGGCTGGCTGCTCATCCCTGAGGAGGGCGGCGACGACGGTGTGGTCAAGGTCGACCACCGCACCCGCACCGTCCTGCTGGCCGTCGTGGGTGCCATCGCCGCGCTCTCCCTGCTCGGTGACTCGTTCGGCGGGTGGGAGTTCCCGTGGCCGCTGGCGATCGTCGGCCTGGTCATCGCCGCCATCGCGGCCGCGACCCGCCAGAAGCCGCACCCCGGTCCGCTGCCCGCGCCCGGCTGGATCCCGCCGGGCACCCCGGGCGCCGTACCCGACGCCCGGACCGGCGCCGGTGCGACGTACCCGGGCTACCAGCCGGGTGCCAAGCCGCAGCTCGTCACCAACGGGCGCCGCGGGCCGATCCTGTTCTGGTTCACGGCGGGGCTCGCGATGGTCGGCCTCGTCCTCGTCGCCACCTTCGACCTGGCCGGGTGGGACGCGCCGATCTCGGCCTATCCCGCGGTCGTGCTCGCGTCGTGTGGCGTGATGTTGCTGGTCGGCGCGTTCTACGGGCGCGCTGGAGGGCTGATCTTCGTCGGACTGCTCGCCGCGCTGGCGACGCTGGCGGCGACTGCCGTGCAGGACATCGACGGCTCCATCGGTCAGATCAACGCGAAGCCGACGACTGCGGCGTCCGTGGAGGACAAGTACGAGCTCGGTATCGGCGAGATCATCCTTGACCTGACGGACCTGAACACGAGCGAGCTCGCGGCACTGAACGGCGAGACCATCGAGGCCGAGGTGCAGCTCGGGCACATCCTGGTGCTGGTGCCGGAGGACGGGCTCGATGTCGAGGTCGAGAGCACCATCGAGGGCGCCGGCGAGAGCGTGCTCTTCGGTGACCGCCGCGACGGGTCCATGGACCGGCCGTACGGCACCCGCGACTCCGACCCGAATCTCACCTTGAAGCTCGAGGTGTCGCTCGGCCAGATCGAGGTCAAGACGATGGAGGCAGCGTGATGACCCATCACGAGACGCAGCACGAGATCCCGCTCGAGGATCGGGCCAAGGCCGACAGCGGCTGGCACAGCGTGAACGTCGGCCACCTGGTGATGGGTACGGCGTTCGTCGGCCTCTTCATCGTCTGGGCGCTGATCAGCTCCGACACGGTCGAGCTGGCCGACGCGCACTGGCTGCTGCCGGCGCCGTGGCTGGTCGCCGGTGTGGTCGGCCTGGCCGCGACAGTGCTCCGCAACGTCGGCCGGCGACCCGGCAAGATGTCCGGGTGGATCTGATCTCGCTTCCCGGCCTGACGTCGCTGCCGGCACCCGACCACCCCGAGCTCGTCGCCCCGCGCGTCGCCGCCGCACTGGCCGACTGGCCCGCAGCGGTCGGGGTGGCGGTCGTCGAGATCGACCCGGACCTCGCCGACACCGCGGCCATGAGTGCGGCGTACGACCTCCCGCTCAGCGCGGGCGTCAACTGCGTGCTGGTGGCCGGCAAGCGAGAGGGCGAGGAGCGGATCGCGGCCTGCCTGGTGCGCGCCGACACCCGCGCCGACGTCAACCACACGGTCAAGCGGTTGCTCGACGTGCGCAAGCCGTCGTTCCTCCCGATGGAGCGCGCGGTCGCCGAGTCCGAGATGGAGTACGGCGGCATCACGCCTATCGGTCTCCCCCGCTCGTGGCGGCTGCTGCTCGACCCGCGGGTCCTCGACGTGGAGGTGGCGGTGATCGGCTCCGGCGTACGACGATCCAAGCTGCTGCTCCCCGGCGCCCTCCTCGCCGAGCTGCCGGGTGCCGAAGTGATCGAGGGACTGGCGGGCTGATCCACGCCGAGTCGGCTCATCTGGCCCCCCGATTTCACGCCGAGTCGGCTCATCTCCAGCTGTGCCGACTCGGCGAGATGGTGCGAGGCGGGATGATGGTTCCTGTGATGAGGACTGCGCGACGGGCGCTTGCTGTCGGGGTCGCCCTTGCGTCCCTCACGGGATGTGACGGCTCCGGCGGCGATCCCGAGCCCAGCGCGACGGCCAGCAGCGACACCAGCCAGTCCACGAGCGAGCCCACGAGTCCCTCGCCGACCGGAGACCCGGGACCGGTCGTGAAGTGTCCGGACACCACCTTGTTGGACCCGGACCCCGCCCTGCCGGACACGGTCCCGGAGGGCGCTACCTCGGTCCGCCTCTGCGACGGCGGCGCCGACAAGGTGACGCCGCCGGTGGACGCGCTGACGACCGACGTCGCGGCGGTCGTGAGCGCGGTCAACAACCAGCGGCTGGTCCAGCGAGGGTGTGTCGACCGGCGGATCCCGGAGTACAACCTGGCGTTCGGCTATCCCGACGGCACCACCTTCTCTATCGCCGGCCGGTTCACCGCGTGCGCCGAGCTCCTCGTCGGCAGTGCGCGCAGGGCCAAGGCCGGGCCGCCGCTACGGACCCTCGTCGAGAGCCTCCGCGACCAGCGCTCGACGGCCGCGCCGCCTGCCGGGAACGTGAAACCGGCCGATCTCGACTGCGCACAGGCGCAGAGCTTCCTGCCGTCCAACGTCGCACTGCCGACTGACCTCACCGTCGCAGTGCTCTGCGTCGGCGAGATCGGGAGCCCGGGCCGTGCGCGTCGGGTGACCATTCCCGCGGACGACCTGGCGATCTTCGTGTCGAGCATGCGTACCGACACGGTGTCGACCGATGGTGCGTTCTGCGGCTTCGTCGCCACCGGCAAATGGATCGTGGGCGCCAGCGCCTGGGGCGATCCGGTCACGATGCCCCAAGGCTGTCTGGGGCTGGGCTTCGAGGGCTCGGTCGACTGGGTGCCCCGAGGTAGGGCACGCGCGGTCCTGAAGCAGCTGACAGCTCAGGCCCGATGACAACCTTTCGGTGACCCTCACCGCTTTGACGGGGTGAGAGGAGTGCCGATGGAGCGAACGGTGGTGCGAGTGGCCGACGGGTCGGACGTGGCGGAAGCCAGCGCTGACGACTTCAGCGCGTTCGTGGCGGCTCGTGGCGACGCGCTGTGGCGTTCGGCGTGGCTGCTGACCGGCGACCACCAGCTCGCCGAGGACCTGGTGCAGACCGCGTTGGCCAAGAGCTGGCGGGCCTGGACCCGCGTGGGACCCGACAGCTTCGAGGCCTACGTGCGGCGGGTGCTGTTCACGACGTACATCTCCTGGTGGCGACGGAAGTGGCGTGGAGAGCGCCCGACCGAGGTCTTGCCGGAGACGCAGGCGGCGGCACCGGACACCGACACGCGCAACGACCTCGTCGCCGCGCTCGCCCGGCTGCCGCGCGGGCAGAAGGCGGTCGTCGTGCTGCGCTACTTCGAGGACCTCACCGAGCAACAGACCGCCGACCTGCTCGGCATCAACGTCGGCACCGTCAAGAGCCAGTGCTCACGCGCGCTCGGGTCCCTGCGCTCCTCTCCCCACCTGCAACGAGAGGACAGCACCGATGACTGACGAGAAGTGGCTGCGCGACGGTCTCGCCGACGCCGTACCCGATCCGCCCCTCAACCCCGACCGGGCCCAAGCTGCCGAGGGCTTGGCCCGCAAGCGACGTCGTACGACGGCGCTGGCCGTGGTCGGCGCCGCCGGCGCCGTGGCTGCCGCTGCCGTGCTCACCGTCGCACTCGGGTCCGGCGGCGACGGCAACGACGCGGTCGACACAACGTCGGAGGGACCGGCGTTCGTCGTCGAGTGCCCGCCGATCACGGTCGGCAAGGGCGGCATCGCCGAGGGAGTCGACGAGCCCGACCCCGACGCGCCGGACGCCGTACCCGAGGGCGCGACGTCCGCACGCCTGTGCCAGGGCGTCGGCACCGAGCTCGAAGTCCCGGAGGAAGCGTTGGTCAGCGGCGTCGACGACCTGGTGGCCGCCGTCAACGCCCAGGACGTCACCGGCGAGCCCCAGATGTGCACGATGGATCTCGGGCCGGGCTACCGGATCGCGTTCGGCTACGACGACGGATCGAGCTTCGTGGTGAGTGGCCAGCTGTACGGGTGCCACACCCTGGTGGTCGGCAGCGGCTACCGGGCCGACCCGGAGGCCGCGCAGGCGGCGTTCCTCGGGCTGCTGGACGAACAGCAGCGGGATGCCGACGGCGAGACGTCGGCCGACGCCGCCGCGGCGGACCTGGCCTGCTCCTACGACCAGCCGGTGTTTCCCACCGGCAACCACGCGGACCTCACTGCCGCGATCCTCTGCATCGACGACGGCAGCGGCACCCAGGAGTCGGCCGAGATCGATGAAGCGGACCTCGAGCTCCTGGTGCACGACATGGCGACGCACCAGTCGACGGCGGTGCTGCGGTGCGCGGCGGCGCCACCGTGGCCGACGATCATCGGCGCCGACGATGCCGGCACCGCGATCGCGATCCCGTCCGAGTGCGGCACCGGCTTCTGGCGCCTGCCCAACGGCATGGCCTGGATGCCGAGCCAGGAGGCAGTCGCGATCCTCGACGAGCTGGTCGAAGAGGCCGGTTGAGCCGGGACTCGGCGCACTACCTCGGAGTTCGGTGCGCCCCCACGGCGTTGTGACTGGTCCTAGCGCCTGGGGAGCGTCACCAACACTGAGTTACAGCAGTCGCAGCGCCCACTGAGTGGCCGGCTCCGCCCGCCGAGGTCAGTGCTCGCTGAGGCCCGTGATCCGCAGGCCGGAGTGCGCCTTGTACTTCCGGTTGATCGAGATGAGTACGGCGGTGAACGGCTCGAGCTGGCGTGCCAGCCGCAGCTTGCCGCCGTCGATCCCGACCCGGCCGGTGACCGACTCGGCGAGCGCCATGGCGACCTCCTTGGCCTCGACGACGTCACCGACCACGATCACGTCCTCGTCGAGGAAGCCCGGCTCCTCCCAGAGACCGACGGCGGAGACGTTGTGGAACGCGCCGACCACCGTGGCATCGGGGGCCAGCTCCTGAGCCGACTCGGCAGCCGAGCCCTCGCCGTTGTTGATGATCTTGCCGTGCGCGCCGCGTTTGTCGAACGCCAGCGGGTTGACGCAGGAGATGACGGTCTTGCCGGCCAGCGGGAGTGACGCGACCAGCTCGTCGTGTCCGTCGTACGGCACCGCCAGGAGTACGACGTCGCACTGCGCCACGGCGTCGGCGTTGCTCGCGCCACCGACCTCCCCCGCACCGGTCGTCCCCGCGAGCTTCTCGCGGACCTCGGCCGCCACGGCCTCGCCCTTCTCGGCCGCGCGCGACCCGAGCACGACATCGTGGCCGCCCCGCGCGAACCGGTAGCCCAGCCCCTTGCCCTGCGGCCCGGTCCCACCGATCACTGCCACGCTGTGCTTCGTCACTGGTCCTCCTCGACCTCGTCACACACTCTCGACACCGTGACAGTAATACTGTCACTGTTGCTCCTGAACGCTACCCGCACCCGAAGGAACCCGATGAAGCTCTCCAGCTCCTTGATGTACGCCGGCAACCCGCGTGACGCCGCCGACCAGGTGACCGCTCTCGAGCAGGCCGGTCTCGACACCATCTGGGTCGCTGAAGCCTACGGCTTCGACTCCCCCACGCTGATGGGCTATCTGGCCGCCAAGACGGAGACCGTCGAGATCGGTTCCGCGATCCTCAACATCTACTCGCGGACGCCGGGCGCCCTGCTCCAGACCGCCGCCGGTCTTGACAACGTCAGCGGCGGCCGCGCGATCCTCGGCCTGGGCGCCTCCGGCCCGCAGGTCATCGAGGGCTTCCACGGAGTGCCCTACGCGAGCCAGCTCGGCCGCACCCGCGAGATCGTCGACCTGGTGCGTCGCGGCATGCGTCGCGAGAAGCTCACCAACGACGGCATCTTCAAGCTCCCCCTGAGCAAGGAGGACGGCGCGGTCACCGGCCTCGGCAAGCCGCTCAAGCTGCTCACGCACCCCGAGCGCGACAGCGTTCCGATCTACATCGCCGCGCTCGGCCAGAAGTCGGTCCAGGGCACGGCCGAGTACGCCGACGGCTGGTTGCCGTTCCTCTACTACCCCGAACGCGCGAAGCAGGTCTGGGGCGAGGTGGTCGCCAACGGCACCGCCAAGCGGCCCGACGAGCTCGCACCGCTCGAGGTGGTCGCAGGCGGCATGTGCGCGATCGGCGAGGGCCCGGAGACCAAGGCGCTGCTCGACTTCGCCCGACCCCTGATAGCGCTGTACGTCGGCGGCATGGGCGCGCGCGGCAAGAACTTCTACAACGACCTCTTCTGCGACTACGGCTTCGAGAGTGAGGCCAAGGAGATCCAGGACCTCTACCTCGACGGCAAGAAGCAGGAGGCCGAGGCCCTGGTGCCGGTGGAGTTCCTCGAGGCGATGAACCTGGTGGGTCCGGAGTCTTACGTCAAGGAGCGGATCGCCGCCTACCAGGAGTCGGGCGTGACCAACCTCCAGATCACGCCAGCGGTGGAGGACGCACCCGCCCTGGTACGCAGGATGAAGGAGCTCATCGCCTGACGGTCACCCCGTTGTCACACGACGACCCGGCGCGGTGTCTCCATGACGCCGCGCCGGGTCGCTTTCCGTTGTCCGGCGATGAATTCCTGACCCCCTCAGGGTCGGATCCGGCGAAACCCTGATGCCCGATGTCCGTGCTCCCTGAAAGAGTGGTCCCCATGCATCGTCAGATCGCCGGCAAGCTCACCGGCCCCGTGACCAAATGGATCGTCCTCGTCGTGGCGCTCGTCGCTGCGGCCGGAATGAGCACACTCAACGCGAAGCTCATCGACGTCCAGGACAACGAGGCCTCGTCGTGGCTGCCCGCCGACGCCGAGTCGACCCAGGTCCTCGATGAGCTCTCGGAGACCGTCGACCCCAACGACATCCCCACCCTCGTCGTCTACTACCGCGACGGTGGCCTTTCCGACGACGACCTCGCCCTGATGGATGAGCATGCCTCCAAGATCGCGGGGACCGACGGCGTCACCGACCGGGGCGTGCTCTCCCCCAACGCGGCGGCCGCGCAGAACCTGCCCCAGAAGCTCACCTCCGACGACCAAGAAGTCGCCTACCTCTACTACATCTGGAACTTCGGGGACGAGGGCTGGAACGCCGTGCCGGACGCGGCCGATCAGGTCCGCGACATCGCGACGATTGACGGCGCAACCGTCCACCTAGCCGGATACGGCGGCCAGGCCGCCGATGCCTCCGAAGCCTTCGAGGGCATCGACAGCAACCTGATCATGATCACATTCCTCGTGGTGATCGTGATCCTGCTGTTCACCTACCGCAGCCCCGTCCTCTGGCTGCTGCCCATCATCAGCGCCGGCGTCGCCTACACGATCTCGGGCGGGGTGGTCTATCTCCTCGCGAAGTACGCCGACCTGACGGTCAATGGGCAGAGCCAGGCGATCCTCGGCATCCTGGTGATCGCCGCCGGCACCGACTACGCGCTGCTTCTGGTGGCGCGCTATCGCGAAGAGCTCCGACGGCACGACGACCGGCACGAGGCGATGGCGTTCGCGCTGCACCGCGCGGCACCCGCCATCGTCGCCAGCGCTGCAACTGTGATCGTGGGCATGCTCTGCCTTTCCTTTGCCGACCTCAACTCGACAGCCGGCATGGGCCCGGTGCTCGCGGTCGGCATCGCCGTCACGCTGCTGATCATGGTCACCCTGCTCCCGGCGCTGCTGGTGATCGTCGGCCGCTGGATCTTCTGGCCGAAGCGGCCCAAGTTCGGCACCGACGAGCCCAACCGCTCCGGGTTGTGGGCGAAGGTCGGCAGGGCGATCACGCCGCGCCCCCGCGCGGTATGGGTCGTCACCAGCGGGCTGCTGCTGGTCGCCTGCCTCGGTCTGTTCAAGCTCGACACGGCAGGTCTTTCGACCGAGGACACCTATACGAAGGAGTTCGACTCGATCAAGGGTCAGAAGCTGCTCGAGGACCACGACCTGGCTGACAACTCCAACACTGTGCAGGTCGTCGCCAACGACGAGCAGATCGAGGCGGTGCGCGACGCCGTCGGCGCCGTCGAAGGACTCGGCGACCCGGGAGAGCCGACGCCGATCGGCGACGGCCGGTCCTACTTCGAGGCGACGATTGGCGCAGACATCTCCTCAACGGCCGCCTTCGACATCGTCGAGGCGACCCGCGACGCGTCCCACGACATCGAGGGCGCGGATGCCCTCGTCGGCGGCGGCGCGGCCTTCTACCTGGACACGAAGACAGCGGCGACCCGAGACAACAAGGTGATCATCCCGATCGTCCTGATCGCGGTCTTCCTGATCCTGATGCTGTTGCTCCGGGCGGTCCTGGCCCCAGTGCTGCTGGTCGCCACCGTCGTGCTGTCGTTCGGTGCAGCACTCGGCATCTCGGCACTGCTGTTCGAGTACGTGTTCGGCTTTGCCGGTTCTGATCCAGGATTCCCGCTGTTCGCCTTCGTGTTCCTCGTGGCGCTCGGCATCGACTACAACATCTTCCTGATGACCCGAGTGCGCGAGGAGACGGTAGAGCAGGGCACGCGGCGAGGGTCGCTGATCGCGCTCTCATCGACTGGAGGGGTGATCACCTCGGCAGGCCTGGTGCTCGCAGCTACCTTCCTGGTCCTCGGTTCGATCCCTCTGGTCTTCCTCGCCGAGCTCGGCGTGGCGGTCGCCCTCGGGGTCCTGCTCGACACCATGATCGTCCGCTCGGTGCTGGTGACGGCGCTCAACCTCGACCTCGGCGCGAAGATCTGGTGGCCGAGCAAGCTCGACGCCGAGGACAAGCCGCTGCCGGACGGCGAGATCGAACCAGAGCGGGAGAAGGTGCCCGCGCTCGACTGATCGCCCGCTGATCATCAGCTGACCGGACCACCGTCGGGCTAGAACGTGTTCTAGTTCCGGCGGTGGTCCGTTAGGCTTGGGCCCCTCATGTCCGACCTCCCCACCCCCCAGCAGGTCCGCCGGGCGCTCGCACGCGCCGAGCGCGGCGCCGCACTCGATCTCGACGAGGCGGCCGTCCTCTTGGCCGCGACCGGGGACGATCTCGAACGGCTCACCGCGGCCGCGGCCAAGGTGCGCGACGCGGGGTTGGTCGCGGCCGGCCGGCCAGGCGTCCTGACCTACTCCCCCAAGGTCTTCATCCCGGTCACTCGGCTGTGCCGCGACAAGTGCCACTACTGCACGTTCGTCGAGACGCCGAAGCAGGCCGCGCGCCGAAATGATGGCACCGGCGGGCTCTACTTGTCCCCTGACGAGATCCTCGACATCGCCCGCAAGGGCGCGACGCTCGGCTGCCTCGAGGCGCTGTTCACGCTCGGCGACCGTCCCGAGGACCGCTGGCCCGAGGCCCGCGAGTGGCTCGACGAGCAGGGCTACGACTCCACGCTTGCCTACGTGCGCGCGATGGCGGTCCGGGTGCTGGAGGAAACCGGCCTGCTGCCGCACCTCAACCCGGGCGTCATGTCGTGGGAGGAGCTCAACCGGCTCAAGCCGGTCTCACCGTCGATGGGCATGATGCTCGAGACGACCTCGCGGCGCCTGTTCGAGGCCAAGGGCGAGGCGCACCACGGCTCGCCCGACAAGGATCCCGAGGTCCGGCTGCGAGTGCTCGACGACGCCGGCCGGCTGTCGGTGCCGTTCACCACCGGCCTGCTCGTCGGCATCGGCGAGACGCTGGAGGAGCGGGCGGAGACGATCTTCGCGCTGCGCCGTACGACGCGCGCCTTCGGCGCGATCCAAGAGGTCATCGTCCAGAACTTCCGCGCCAAGCCCGACACCGCGATGCGCCACGTCGACGACCTCGGCCTCGACGACTACCGCGCCGCGATCGCGGTCACCCGGCTGGTGCTCGGCCCGAAGGCGCGGGTCCAGGCCCCGCCCAACCTGGTCGACTCCTCTGAAGGCTCGGCAGAGTGCCGCCTGCTGCTCGACGCCGGTATCGACGACTGGGGCGGCGTCTCCCCGCTGACGCCCGACCACGTCAACCCCGAGCGCCCGTGGCCCTCCCTCGACCGGCTCCGCGAGCTGACGGCCGAGTGCGGCTTCGAGCTGCGGGCCCGGCTCACCGTGCACCCGGAGTACGTCGTCGGCTCGCTCCAGCGTGGCGAGCCCTGGCTCGACCCCCGGGTCGCCGGCCATGTGGCCGCGCTGGCGGGACCGGACGGTCTCGCCATCCCCGGAGTGAAGCCCACTGGCCTCCCCTGGCAGGAGCCCGACGGCGGCCTGGAGTCCGCCGGAAGGACCGATCTGTTCGAAGCTGTCGACACCGAGGGCCGCACCGACGACCGCCGTACCGACTTCTCGACCGTCTACGGCGACTGGGACGAGGTAGCTGCCCAGGCTGGTCGAGTAGCCGACGGCGAGGGACGAGTCGTCGGCGTATCGAGACCCCCCGCGACCGGACGCCAGGCCCTCGCCGCTGCCGAGAATGACCCCGGCAACCTCTCCGACGAGCACGCGCTGACCCTGATGACTGCAGAGGGTGACCTGCTGCGCGAGGTGGTCCGGCTGGCCGACGAGCTGCGCCGCGACACGGTGGGCGACGACGTGACCTACGTCGTCAACCGCAACATCAACTTCACCAACATCTGTTACGTCGGCTGCCGGTTCTGCGCGTTCGCCCAACGCAAGACCGACGCCGACGCCTACTCGCTGTCCTACGACGAGGTGGCCGACCGGGCCCAGGAGGCCTGGGACCTCGGCGCGACCGAGGTATGCATGCAGGGCGGCATCGACCCGCAGCTGCCGGCGACGGCGTACTTCGACCTGGCGCAGGCCGTGAAGCAGCGCGTCCCGGAGATGCACGTCCACGCCTTCTCCCCGATGGAGATCGTCAACGGCACCGCCCGCACCGGCCTGTCGATCGAGGACTTCCTGATCAAGGCCCGCGAGGCCGGCCTCGGATCGCTGCCCGGCACCGCGGCCGAGATCCTCGACGACGAGGTCCGCTGGGTGCTCACCAAGGGCAAGCTGCCGGCCCGCACCTGGATCGAGATCGTCTCCACCGCGCACCGGCTCGGCATCCCGACGACCTCGACGATGATGTACGGCCACGTCGACAACCCGCGGCACTGGGTCGCCCACCTCCGCGTCCTCAGCCGGGTCCAGGACCAGGCGCTCGAGGCCGGCGGCACCGGCTTCACCGAGTTCGTGCCGCTGCCCTTCGTGCACACCTCCTCGCCGATCTACCTCGCCGGCGTCGCCCGCCCCGGCCCGACCCTGCGCGACAACCTCGCCGTCCACGCGATGGCTCGGATCCTCCTGCACGGCCGGATCTCCAACATCCAGACCAGCTGGGTCAAGCTCGGCGTCGACGGCACCCGCGCCATGCTCGAGGCCGGCGCCAACGACGTCGGAGGCACCCTGATGGAGGAGACCATCTCCCGGATGGCCGGCTCCGAGCACGGCTCCGCCAAGACCGTCGAGGAGCTCACCGAGATCGGCGCCGGCATCGGCCGACCGGTCCGCGAGCGGACCACGACGTACGGCGTCCCGCCGAGCCGCTAGTGCCACCCCGCCTGCCGAGAGACACCGGTGCCGGCCGCGGGGTTGCCGCGGCCGGCCACGGCTAGCCTCTGCCGCTGCTGGAGCGGGCCCGACGCGCTACCGAGTCGATAGCCACCGCGAGCAGAAGCACCCCTCCGGTCACGATGAAGCGCACGTCCGAGTCGACGTTCATCAGGTTCAGCCCGGACTCGATCGCCTGGAGGACAAGGATGCCGAGCATCGCGGCGTAGGCAGAGCCCCGGCCGCCGAAGAGGCTGGTGCCGCCGATCACCGCAGCCGCGATGGCGGTCAGGTTGGTGTCGCCGGTGCCGCTGGCCTGGGAGACGGAGGTCAGCTGCGCTGCGGCGAGGAGGCCGCCCAGCGCAGCGAACGTCGAGCAGAGCACGAACGCCGACGTGTAGATCAGGCCCACCTTGATGCCCGAGCGCCGTGCGGCCTCCTCGTTGCCGCCGACGGCGAACAGGTGCCGGCCCCAGCGGGTACGACGGAGCAGGAAGTCCACGAGCACCACGAGCGCCGCGAACAGCACGGGCAGGTAACCCCAGCCGCGAGCGATGCCCAGGTAGTAGGTCAGCCAGGCGAGACCGCCGCCGAGCGCGACGGCCTTCAGCGCCACGAGGACGATGTTCGGCGGGGTCAGCCCGGCCGCCCTGCGTTGCCGGATGGTCCACAGCCGCGAGCCGAGGTAGCCGAGGGTCACCAACGCGACCAGGATGTAGGCCTGCCCGTCGGTGAGGAACTTGTTGCGGGCGAACTGGGCGATGCCCGAATCCCGCGGGACGGTGATGCTGCCATCGGAGAGCACCCAGAGGAGCGCCCCCTCGAACGCCAGCAGGCCGGCCAGCGAGAAGACGAAGCTCGGCACCCCGACATAGACGAACAGCAGGGCGTAGAAGGCGCCGATCGCAGCACCCACCAGGATCGCTGCCCCCATCGCGATCCAGAGTGACTGACCTTGATCGACGAGCAGCACGGCCATCACCGAGGCCGCAAAGCCGGACACGGATCCCACGCTGAGGTCGATCTCGCCGAGCAGCAGCACGATGACAATGCCCAGCGCGATGATCCCGACCGGTGCCGCGAAGAGCATCATCGAGACCAGGCTGCGTGAGGACAGGAACGTCGGCTCGTACTGGTAGAAGACCGTGCAGATGATGATCAGGCCGAGGACGACCGGCATCATGCCGAGCTCGCCGCCCTTGATCCGCGACCACGTCTGCCGGAGGTAGTCGACCGGCGAGACGATCAGGATCAGCCGCTCGTCGGAGGCGTCGGCCGCGACCGCAGCGGCGGGCGCGGCGGTCGGGTCCTCCTCGCGGAGGTCGGTCACTGGGTCTCCTCCTGGGTCGGCGCGCGACGGGTGGCCCGCTGCGCGACGACGTTGTCGGAGGCGCCGGTGATGGCAGCGACGAGCTGATCGGTGGTCGCCTCCTCGGTGATGAACTCGGCGGTGTTGCGGCCCAGCCTGAGCACCACGATCCGGTCCGAGACGGCCTGGACGTCAGCCATGTTGTGACTGACCAGGATCACGCCGAGCCCGTTGTCCCGGAGCCGCTCCACGAGGTTGAGGACCTCGGCGGTCTGGGCAACACCGAGCGCGGCGGTCGGCTCGTCGAGCATGACGACCCGCGGCGCACCCACCAGGGACCGGGCGATCGCGACGGTCTGGCGCTGCCCACCGGACAACGAGGCCACAGGGATCCGGACCGACGGGATCTTCGCGGAGAGGCTGCGCAGCAGCCGCCACGCCTCCTTCTCCATCGAGACCTCGTTCATGACCGGGCCGAGCCGGTGCTCCTTGCCGAGGAACAGGTTGGCGACCACGTCGAGGTTGTCGCACAGCGCGAGGTCCTGGAAGACCGTCGCGATGCCGAGGTGCTGCGCCGCGGACGGCGTCGGGATCGACACCCGCTGGCCGCCGAGAGTGATGCTGCCGGAGTCGGCCTGGTAGACGCCGGCGATCGTCTTGACGAGCGTCGACTTGCCCGCGCCGTTGTCGCCCACCAGGGCGACGACCTCACCGGCGTGCACCTCCAGGGACACGTCGGTGAGCGCCTGCACGGCTCCGAACCGCTTGTTGATCCCGGCCAGGGACAGGACCTGCTCGGTCCCGCCCCTGGCCGTGGTCTGTTGCTGGGTGACCGTCATCAGGAGATGCCGGCCGCCTCGCAGGCGTCGGCGTACTCGCCGGTGCAGATGTCCGACGCGGCGTAGAACTCGTCGGCGATGACCGAGTCGTTGACATTGTCGGCGGTCACGACGACCGGGTCGAAGATGTACGACGGCACGCCTTCGAAGTCGCTCTGCGTCACACCGGTTTCGGTGGTGGTCGGAGCGTCGTCGCCGTCGGCGAGCGCGACGGCGAGCTCGGCCGCGGTCTCCGCCTCGAGCTTGATCGACTTGTAGATGGTCATGGCCTGCTCACCGACGAGGATCCGCTGGATGGCGGTGATCTCGGCGTCCTGGCCGGTCACCGGCGGGAGGGCGTCAGGTGAGACGTCGGCGCCGGTCAGCGCGGCGATGACTCCGCCGGCCTGGCCGTCGTTGGCGGCGTAGACGCCCTGGATCTCCGACGGCTCGTACTTGTTGAGCTGGTCGGTGGTCCACTGCTGGGCGTTCTCGGGGCTCCAGTCGGGGTTGTCGAACTCCTCGAGGATGGTCACGCCGCTGCCGTCGAGCACGCTGTGCGCACCGGCCTTGAACTGCGCGGCGTTGGGGTCGCTCGGCGCGCCGTTGAGCATCAAGATGCTGCCCTCGCCGCCCATCGCCTCGACCAACGCCTCGGCCTGCAGCTGCCCGACGGTCTGGTTGTCGAAGGACATGTAGTAGTCGGCGTTCTCGATGAACCGGTCATAGGCGATGACCGGGACGTCCTGGTCGCGAGCCTCGTCGACCATGCCGGCGGCGGTCTCGAAGTTGACCGGGTCGAGCACGACCACGTCGGCGCCCTGGTCGAGGACGCTGGTGAGCTGCTCGGCCTGCTTGGCCTCGTCCTGGTCGGCGTTCTGGTAGAGCACCTCGCAGTCGGGGCAGAGCTCCTCGACCTTGGCCTCGAACTTCGGCCGGTCGTGCTCCTCGTAGCGGGTGGTGGCCGTCTCCGGCAGCAACAGGGCGATCGTGGCGCCGTCGTCGCCGCCGCCCTCGTCGTCTTCGTTGGCGCCGCAGGCGGACAGGGCGAAGGCTGCGAGCAGCACGGCCGAGCCGATCGCTGCGGCACGGTGGAACGTGGGTGTGGACATGGGACTCCTCGACGCAGGGTTGCGGAACGCGAACTTGGGTTGAGTGTCGACCGTCACGTTGTTGCCGTCAAGACTTGAACACAAAAAGTGTCTTTACCCGGAGTTCTTCCTTCATAGTGATCGTCTCTTGACCACAAAGGGGTAGACCGTGCACAGTTCGGCCATGCCTCCCGTGCCCGGTGATTCCGCTCCGGGCTCCCCCGCGTCCTTGCGCACCGCCAACCAGCAGCGGGTGCTCGACGTGCTCCGGACGGCTGCGCCTGGCACGCACGACGCCGACACCGCAGGCCGTCCCACGGCCTTCACCCAGGCCGAGCTGGCGCGGGAGACCGGTCTGGCCCGGGCCACCATCTCCAACATCGTTCGCGAGTTCCTCGCCGCCGGCCTGGTCGACAGCGAGGCCGGCAGCGGTCGCCGCGGCTCGGCCGTCAGCCTGTCGCCCGCGGCCGGCGTCGTTGCCGGCGTCGACTTCGGACACAGCCACCTCGCCGTCGCAGTGGGCGACCTGACGGGGCAGGTGCTCGCGGAGGAGCGGCGCAACCTCGCGACCGCGCTCGAGCACGACGAGGCACTGGAGCTCGCCGCCGAGCTCATCGACGCGATGCGCCCCAACGGCAGCGCGCTGCGGCACATCGGGATGGGCCTGCCGGCACCCGTCACCGACGACGTGATCCGCACGCCCGCGATCTTCCCCGGGTGGCGCGGAGTCGATGCGGCCCGGGCGGCCAGCGAGGTCCTCGGGGCCCCGGTCCACGTCGAGAACGACGCCAACCTCGGCGCGCTCGCCGAGCACCGCTGTGGCGTCGGCCGCGGCCAGGACAGCTCGGTCTTCGTCAAGATCTCCTCCGGCGTCGGCGCCGGCATCATCATCGGCAACAAGCTCTTCCACGGCTCCGGCGGGACGGCCGGTGAGATCGGCCACCTCACCCTCGACGAGCAGGGCCCGATGTGCCGGTGCGGCAGCCGCGGCTGTCTCGAGGCCTACACCTCGGTGGGAGCGGTGACGGCGATGATCGCCAGTCAGTACCCCCACGCCAGCCTCGACGACATCGTCAGCGCCGCCGACGATGGCGACGTATCGGCCCGGCGGGCGCTCGAGGACGCCGGGCTCCACCTCGGCTGGGGCCTGGCCACGATCGTCAACCTGCTGAACCCGTCGGTAATTGTGATCGGCGGCGACATGGCACGCGCCGGCGAGCTGCTCCTCGAGCCGGCCCGGATCGGCCTGCGCCGACACGCCCTCGACGCCGTCGCGCAGACGCCGGTGCTCGCGAGCACGCTCGGCGAACGGGCCAGCCTCGTGGGCGCCGTACTGCTGGCCGCGGAGCGCACGGAGCTCCTCGTCGACTACTGAACCGGCGCTACTGGAGCTGGGACCGCGTTCCCCTACGCGCCCTGCGACGCTCCCGCCACGCCCAGAAGCGGCGCCAGCCGGACCGGATCAGCTTGATCGCGAAATACAGCACGACCAGGCCGATCAGCAGCAGCACGCCGGCGATGCCCGCGGCGATATAGGGGTGCTCGATCGCGAACCACACGAGGGCCAGCACGACGAGGTCCTCGGTCACGCTGATCGCGATGTTGCTGGCCGGCTCCGGGCTGGTGTTGACCGCGAGCCGCGTCCCCGCCTTCACCGTGTGCGACGCGAGCGCGCTGGCCCCGCCGACGGACCCGCCGACCAGGCCGGTGATCTCGGTCGAGTCGCCGGCGAGCAGGACGCCGATGGCGCCGCCGACGAACGGCCGGATCAGCGTGGAGATCACGTCCCACGCGGAGTCGACGTACGGCACCTTGTCAGCGACGAACTCGATCGCGTACATCAGCGCGGCGACTCCGAGCACCTCCCAGGAGCCGAGCTCGTCGGGGATCTGAGCGGAGCCGTCGACCCGCTCGGCGATGCCCAGCACCAGCACCACCAGGTAGGCGTTGACGCCGCTGGCCCAGCCGCTCGAGAAGGCAAGCGCGAGAGACTCCACGCGGGCAGGCTATCCGGGTCGCGGCCTGCCGGTCTGTAGGTCTGCGACCACCCATGCCGGGTACCGCTGGGACGATCAGATCAGCGCGATCTGGCGAAGGACTCGGGAGGGTTCAACATGTTCGAACTAATCTTGTGGATCATTGCGGTGATCCTGGTGGTCTCCGGGATCGTCAGCCTGTTCCGTGGCGAGATGCTGTGGGGCATCCTGCTCATCGTCGTCGGCCTGCTCGTGGGCCCGGGCGGCGTCAGCCTGTTCACCTGACGTCGATCCACACCATCCGGTGGTCCGAGGTCGGGAACGGGAACGCACCGGTCAGCCGGTAGAGCGGGTCGGTCGTCGTCGGCCAGAACACGCCCGAGTCGACCGTCCGCAGCCGGCGTGACGGCAGCACGTAGTCGGCACGCAGGTTCCCGGGCGCGGTGTCCGAGAAGTCGGCGGTGTCGTACGCCGGGTCGCCCTCGTGCGTCAGGTTTGCGCCACCCTGGAGCGCGCTCGCCTCGGGGCCGCCGGCCGACGACGGGTCGGTGGCGTTGATCTGCGGGTGGTCGAGCAGCTGCAGGATCGCGTCCTCGACCGAGTCTCCGTCGAACGGATCGGCGTTCTGGTCACCCGCGATCACGAACGGCGTGCCGGGCTTGAGGCCGCCGTACCGTCCCTCGTCGTCGTAGATGTACGACGAGCGCCCGCGGCCGCCGATGTAGTCGGCCCAGAACCGGATCTCGTCGTGGTTGCGGGTGCCGTTGCGGTCCTCGGCGCCGTCGAAGGTCGGCGGGGTCGGGTGCGACACCAGGAAGTGCACGGTGCGGCGGCCGATCCTGATCGGGAGGTCCCAGTGGGACTTCGAGGACAGCCGGAACACCGCCTGCTCCTCGGGCGAGTACCAGTCGGCGGGGGCGGTCGTCGCCGGGTCGTCGGGAAGCAGCGCACCGGGCATGTCCTTCCACAGGAAGTGCTGGAAGATCCGCGCCCGGTCCGCGACGATCGGGTACTTCGAGTAGACGACCATGCCGAACTGCCCGGGGAACAGGCCGAAGCCGAACGCATCGTCACCACCGGAGACGACGCCGTTGTTGTTGAGGTCGAAGCCGCTCGGCACGCCGGTGTTGGAAGGCGCGATGAACGCGTACGGGAACTCGATCGGGTCCGCGCCGTTCTGCCCGACCTCGAGGTAGTTGTCGCGGAACAGGTCGACGGCCGCGGGCGCGTAGTCGAACTCGTTGACGAGGACGACGTCCGGGTCGACGCGCTGGATCGTCTCGGCGACGTTGCGGGCCTGCTGGTTGCCGGGGGTCGACAGGTCGGCGACCAGCTGGCCCTCGGTGTTGCGGTTGAGCGAGGCGTTGAACGTCGAGAACCGCACCGGCTCCTGATGGCCGTGGCCATTGCCGTGGCCGTGACCATTGCCATGGCCATGGCCGAGAGCGGCGACGGTCGGTGCGGCGGTCGCGGAGACGGTGCCGCTGAACGCGACGGCTGCGACGGCGGTGGCGACAGCGAGGACGAGAGGAGTACGGCGCACAACGGCCTCCGAGCAGGACAATGGTGGGACGGATCGACCGTACGTCGCCGCCCGCGATCCCGCCAGCCCGAGCTCGGTGAAGGTTCGGTGAACCGGCTCAGGCGGCCGCCGTACGGTCTCCTCGCGAGGTGAGGGCGACCGCGACGGCCGGGAACACGAGGACCGACAGCAGACCCGCGCAGACGAGCGAGGTCGCGGTCAGAGCCGGCAGCCGTCCGGTGATCACTCCGATCTGCGTCGCCGCCACGATGAAAGGCAGGCTGGTCGCCTGCAGCAACGCGGCAGGGACGAGATCGGCCTTGGTCAGCCGGCCACGGAACACCAGCACCGGAAGGCCGCGCACCAGCAGCAGCACGGCGGCGTACGCCGGGACGCGGAGGAGCTCCGAGGGCGACTCGGCCAGCCCGGTCACGTCGAGCTGCAGGCCGCTGGAGATGAAGAAGACCGGGATCAGGAACCCGTAGCCGACCGCGTCGAGCTTGATCCGGAAGTGCGGATGCGTCGAGGAGTCACGGTCGATCGCGCCGACGGCCGCGCCCGCGAGGAAGGCGCCGAGGATGCTCTCGAGCCCGAGCCGTTCGGCGAGGACCGCCAGGGCGACCATCAGCAGGACCGCCGCCCGCACCCGGATCTCGGCGGTGGTGTCCTGGAGCCGGACCAGCACGTCGCTGACCCTCATCTGCCGTCCGGACGCGGCGACCGCGAAGGCGACGCCGGCCACGATCGCCGCGAACAGCAGGAACAGGCCGACCCGCATCCCGCCGCTGCCACCGTCGGTCGAGAACAGCACGGAGAGCAGCAGCACCGCCGCGAAGTCGGCGAAGGACGCCGACGCCACGACGGTCGCGGCCATCTTGGTGGTGAGGAGGTCGGCGTCCTTCAGCACGGCCACGACCAGTCCCAGCGACGTGGCCGACAGTGCGATCGCGACCAGCAGCGGTTCGTCGTACCAGCCCGCCGCCTCGAGACCGACGCCGACGACGAGGCCGAGGGCCAGCGACAGCCCGTAGCCGAGGGCGGCCAGCGGGAGCAGCGCTCCGCGCAGGTTCTTCAGGTCGACCTCGAGCCCGGCCAGGAACAGCAGCATCGCGAGCCCGAGCAGCGCGACCGTCCGTACGGCGGTGTCCGGGTCGAGCCATCCCAGGACGGAGGGCCCGAGCAGCACGCCCAGCAGGATCTCGACCACCACGGCCGGGACCTTCAGCCGCGGGACGAAGCCGAGGGCGAGCGGAGCCACCACCGCGATCGCGAGGACCCCCAGCAGGTTCAGCAGCTCGATCTCCGGCATCAGCCGCTCCGCTTCCAGTCGGCGAACTCGACGAGAAGCCGGTCGAGGACCTGCGGGTCGAGGTCCTCCGGATCCAGCCGGCCGGCAACCCGGACCGTCTCCCTCATCTGTTCGAGGTAGGTGTCACAGCCCGGGCAGCCCGTCGCGTGGAGCGCGAAGCGGCCCTCCGTCCAGCGGTCGAGGGCTCCCTCGAGGTAGTCGGTCACGAGCTCGACGAACTCCGCGCACGACAGCGGCTGTTCCAGGTGCTCGTCAGCCATTGTCGACCTCCCCCTCGTAGGTCGCCGCGATCTCCGCGCGGACGGCCGCTCTGGCCCGGTGGAGCAGCACGCGCTGGTTGGCCCGGGTCAGCCCCAGCAGCTCGCACACCTCGTCGGACGGGAATCCGTGGACGTCACGCAGCGAGATCACGAGCTGCTGCCGCTCCGGCAGCCGGGCGATGGCGGCGGCCACGATCCCGGAACGCTCGGCCTCGACGGCGGCCTCCTCCGGCGACGGCCACTCGATCGGGAACATCTTCCAGTGGCCCGGGTACTGGTCGTCGGGCCCGCGGAACCGGGCGGGGTCGACGGTCGGCCCCAGCGAGCTGTTCGGTACGGCGCGCTGCTCGCGGACGCCGCGGGTGCGTGCGATGTTGGTGAGGATGCGGAAGGTCCACGTCCGCAGCGACGACCGTCCCTCGAAACCGTCGATGCCGCGGAGCACCGCGACCCAGGTGTCCTGCACAACCTCGTCCGCGCTGGCGTCGGTCGACACGTGGCTCCGGGCGACGCGGGTCATCAGCGGCGTCCAGTCGGTGACCAGGCTGCGATAGGCCTCTTCATCGCGCCTACGGAGCGCTTCAACCAGGCCGTCCACCTCGACTTCATAGCAGTGCAGCGTCCTGCCGGACGCAGAGAAGCACAGGTCCGTCGGTTAAAAACATCTCCCGCATCGCGTCGTCGAGCTGGTCGCGGCTGTCGACCCGGATGCCCGTGGCGCCGCACAGCTCGGCGTACGCCGCCCAGTCGGGGTTGTGCAGCGACGTGTGCCAGACCGGGTAGTCGGCGGCCACCTGCTCCTTCTCGATCTTGCCGAGCGCTCCGTTGTCCAGCAGGACGTGCTTGACCGGGATGCCGTACTTGACCGCGGTCGTGAGCTCCATGGCGTACTGCCCGAAGCCACCGTCGCCGGTGACGGCGACCACGGGGCGGTCCGGCCGCGCCGCCCAGGCGCCCATCGCCGCCGGATAGCCGAAGCCGATCGAGCCCAGGTAGCCCGACATCAGGACCGGCTGCCCCTTCGACTCGAGGTAGCGGCCGAGGGAGTAGGCGTGGTTGCCGACGTCAACCGCGACAATCGCCTCCGCCGGCAGGTGGGACGACAACGCGGCGAACACGGCCGCGGCAGCAACGCCCCGGCCGCGGTCGTCGACGACCCGCCGCTGCTTCTCGGCCCGCCACAGTGCCCACCGCGCCGCCACCTCCGGCCGCTGGTCGGCCGGCGTGGCCGTGGCGGTGGCGGCATCGAGAGCGGCGACCGCGGCCGCCGCATCGGCCAGGATCGGAGCGCTGACCGCGTGGAACCGGCCGATGGCGTCGGGGCGGTCGTCGATCTGGATGATCGGCTTGTACGAGGCGATGCCGGTGTGGTTCGAGAACGACGCCCCGATCGCGATCACCAGGTCGCTCTCGTTCATCAGCCAGCTCGCGACCGGGGTCCCGCTCCGGCCCAGCACCCCGGCACCGAGGGGATGCGTGTCGGGTACCAGGCCCTTGGCCTTGAAGGTCGTGAGCACGGGAGCGCCGAGCCGCTCGGCCAATGCGATCACCTCGGTCCGCGCGGCGCGAGCGCCGTGGCCGACGATGACGACGGGCCGCTCCGCGTCGTTCAGGAGCGCTGCCGCCGCGGCGACGGCGTCCGGCGCGGGTGCGGAGGGCCGCGGCGCCGAGCGACCGGCAGGCGCGGCGGCGATGGCGTCGGACGCCTGCTCCTGGACCTCGTCGGGCAGCACCAGGTGGGCGACACCGCGACGGTCGACCGCGTGCTTGACCGCGAGCGCGGCCAGCTCCGCATGGTCGCTCCCGGCCTGGACGATGGTCGTCGAGGCGGCGACGTCGGCGAAGACGCCCGACAGGTCGAGGTCCTGGAACGCGCCCCGGCCGCGGACGCTCGACGGCACCTGGCCGGAGATGGCGATGACCGGAGCCTGGTCGAGGCGGGCGTCGTACAAGCCCGTCAGCAGGTTGGTCGAGCCGGGTCCGGCGATCGCGAAACAGGCGGCGGGACGGCCGGTGAGCTTGCCGTAGGCGCTGGCGGCGAACGCGGCTGCACCCTCGTGCCGGATGCCGATGAACCGGAGCTCACCCCTCTCCTCCGCACGTCGCAACGCGTCGGCGAAGCCGAGGTTGGAGTGGCCGACCATGCCGAACACGGTGTCGACGCCGTGCGCGACGAGGGTCTCCACGAGTACGTCGGACACGGTCCGCGGCCGCGGCACCTGGTCGGGCAGCCGGACGTACGCGCCGTCGTCGCGCTCCTCGACCTCGTATGACGCCACGGCGTCGCTGAAGCCTGCCGGCGGCTTGCCGGTCGTCGGGTCGTAGTCGTAACCGTGCCACGGACAGCGCAGCCATCCGTTCTCGATCGAACCCTCACCAACCGGCCCACCCTGGTGCGGACAGCGGTTCTCGAGCGCGCCGAGCCGCTCGCCGCAGCGGGTCAACGCGACCGGCCGGCCGTCGACGACGGTGCTGCGGACACGGCCCTCATCGGGGAGGTCGCTGGCCTCGACCCGGTGCCACGACCTACGTTCCCCGGTCTGTTCGGCCTGTTCGGCCTGGTCGGTCTGCTCGGCCTGCTCGGACACGGTGTAACGCCCTTCCTCTTCACGAGACTGTGCTCATACCGTCACCGCTCGCGCCCGATCGTTACGGAGGAACCGGATGTCCGATCTCGTCGCCACCCGCCGCTCGCTGCATGCCGTCGCCGAGCTGCTGCTGGCCGGTCCGCAACATGCCACGAGCGGCACCATCCGGCTGACGCCGCGGCCGGGTGGCTTCGCGACGGTCGCAGCGCCGTCGGTCCGGGTCGAAGGGGGTCTGCTGGTCCACGAGGACCGTTCGGTCCAGCTCGACGGACGCAGCGTCGCCGACGTCGCCGGGGCCGCCGGCCTCGAGGCGCGGGCACCCGAGGGGCTCTACGAGGAGGGCTGCGGGCTCGGCGCGGACCACGTGCTCGCGGTCGACGACGCATCCGCGGCCGAGATCGCGTCAGCCTTCGAGCGCGGCGCCGGAGCGATGCGAGCGTTCCGGTCCGGCGCGCAGCCGGTGCTGTGGCCCGAGCACTTCGATCTCGGCATCACCATCGACCGGGTCAACTACGGCGTCTCGCCGGGCGACGACTTCCTGGACGTCCCTTACGCCTACGTCGGGCCGTGGTCGGAGTTCTCGGGGGCGTTCTGGAACGCGCCGTTCGGTGCGGCGCGCCCGCTGGCGGAGCTGCCTGACCTCGTCGGCTGGTTCGCCGAGGGCGCGACGGCCGCCGCGGCACTTCCCCCGCGGATGCCCTTGTAGATCCCGCGGCGGACGATCCAGGGGCGCAGCACCCGACGCACCGACCACGCCGGGAATCGGAACGGGTGGCCGGACGGCGCGAAGACCTGCAGCCCATCGGCCTGCGGGCCGAGCACCGAACCCCAGCGGGAGCGGGGGGGCTTGAAGGATCTCATCGGCTTGCCGGCCACGTGAGCGCGGATGTTGGCGGCGAGCATCCGGTCCGCGCGGTTGCGGGCCGAGGAGCGGATCGGGTCCGTCGCCGCGACGTCTCCGATGGAGAAGACCCCCGGTCGCCCGGGCACCTGGAGGGTCGGGAGCACCCGCACGAAGCCCTGCTCGTCGAGCAGCTCGGCGGGCAGCCAGCCGGAGTTGGGCTCGACCCGGCCGACCGCCCAGATCACGGCATCCGCGGCGAGCGGGTCCTGGCCCGTGGTCCACGCGACCGGGCCAGCGGTGATCCCGTCCGGAGCCACGCCGTCCGGTAGGGCTGCGCGATGCCCCGGATGCAGCCGGACACCGGCGCCGGTCAGCCGGCTGCGGACGTGCGACCAGACCCGCGGGTGGTGGCGCGGCAGGGCACGGTCGCCGGGAAAGCAGAGGTCGACCTGGGTGCCGGGCCAGCGGAGCGCGACGTTGATCGCGCTGGACACCGCGGCCGCTCCGCCCCCGACCACCACGACCGAGCCGGCGGCCGCGAGCCGCTCATGGGCGTGCCGCAGGTCCGCGGCGACCTCGTCGGCGGTCTGCAGGTGTGGGCGACGCCAGAACCCGTTGGTGACGCCGGTGGCGACCACGAGCACGTCGTACGGCTCGGTCTGCAGCTCGCCGCCGGGCAGGGTGACCTCGACCTCGCGGGCGTCGAGGTCGAGACCACTGACGGTGCCGTGCACGGTGCGCGCCTTCTTGAGCCGGCGGTAGCGGTCGAACGACGTCCAGTACTCGCCGACCCACTCGGCCGGGCGCGTCAGCCGCAGGCCGAGCTCCTGGCCGCTGACCAGCCCGGGCTTGGCGGAGATGCCGACGAGGTCGGCGTGGCGCGCGAGGTGGATCGCGGTGAGCAGCCCGCTGTCGCCGAGCCCGGCGACGACCACCCGCGGCCTGGTCACGAAGGGGTCCGGCGGCGCTGTGGCCGCGGGAAGAGCATCGGCACCCGGTCGATCACGTCCTGGTACGACGGCCGCCGCTCGAGGCTGCGGGACTCCATCATCGGGATGCTGGCGCCGAGGAACATCGCGAGCATCGCCGCCGTACCGGCGAAGATCCACCACCCGTCGTCCGGCGACGCCGCGACCCCGAACAGCGCGAGCGCGAACCAGAAGCTGATCTCGCCGAAGTAGTTGGGGTGTCGCGACCAGCTCCACAGGCCACGGTCCATCACCGCACCGGGCGTGCGCTCCTTGATGAAGCGGCGCATCTGCCCGTCGGCGATCAGCTCCAGCGCGACGGCACCGATCCCGACCACGAGCGCGACACCGTCGAGCCAGCCGAGGTCGCGGCCCGGCCGCGCGACGGCGACGTACACCGGCACGGTGCCGAGGAAGGTCTGGAACGTGGGGATGAGGTGGATCGCGAAGAAGTCGACGGGCAGCTCGAGCTTGCCGGCCTTGTCGCGGAGCAGCGGGTATCGCCAGTCCTCGTGGTGCAGCCCGGGGAATCCGATCACCCAGTTGACGGTCAGCCGGACCGCCCAGAGGAGGACGACGCCGAGGACCAGCCAGGTCCGTACGTCGTTGCCGGCACCGTCGCTGGCGATCAGCCAGTAGATCGCGAGGTACGGCGGCAGCACGCTCCAGTAGGGGTCGTAGAAGCTGGAGTTGTGGTGCCACCGGCTGGCGGCGAAGACCACCACGGTGGCGATCACGTCGGCGATCAGCGCGTCCAGCCAGAGCTGGTCGGTGTCGGGTCCCCACACCAGCCACCCGGTCGCGAGACCGAACGCGAGGAGGTAGGCGACGGTCACGCGGGTCATCGACTCGGCCTTGCTCACCTGACCGAGGATAGTGGAACGTGTTCTAGTTTTTCGATCTTCCAACACCTGACCGGCCGGCGGCCCAAGTGACCAGGTCCCGCGCCGGCCCCTCGGGCGGGTGCGCACCGCCCCGCCAGACCGCGTGCAGACGCCGGGTGAGGTCGAGGCCGGCGACGTTGATCCGGACCAGGCGCCCGGTCGTGAGGTCGTCCTTGATCGCGTAGGCCCCGACCGCCGCGGGCCCGGCGCCGGCTGCGACGGCGGAGCGGACGGCCGCCGTACTCGAGAGCTCGAGGGCGGCCGGCGCGGTCGGCAGTCCCTCGAGCGCCCGCTCGAGCACGGTGCGGGTGCCCGAACCGGGCTCGCGGACGACGAGCGGCGTGGCGGCGAGGGTCGTGGCGGTGACTCGGCGACTGGACCGCGCAGCCCACGGATGCCCCGGTCCGACGACCACGACGAGGGTGTCGGTGCCGACCAGGCGGTGTTGCAGGTCCTCCGGGGCGTCGGGCCCCTCGACGAAGCCGAGGTCGACGTCGCCGGCGGCGACCAGTTCGGCCACCCGCTGGCTGTTGGTCGCGGTCATGGTGACCTCGGTCGGCGTCCGCCCGAGCTGGGCCTGCCGAGCGCGGAGCGCGACCAGCCAGCCGGGGAGGAGGTGCTCGGCGATCGTCAGGCTCGCTGCGACGCTGAGCCGCCCGCGCCGATCGGTGCGCAGCGCGGCGATGCCGGCATCGAGCTGCTCGGCCGCTTCCAGCACCCCCGCCGACCACTGGACGAGCAGCTCCCCGGTCGGGGTCAGCGCCGACCCGCGGCGCGAGCGGTCGAGCAACGGGGAGCCGACCAGCGACTCCATGGTGCGCACCCGCGACGACGCGGCCTGCTGCGTGATGCCGAGCTCGGCGGCGGCCGCGCTCAGGCTGCCGGTGCGGGACACGACGTCCAGCAGCTCGAGGGCGCGCAGCTCCGGCACGTGAGATCCCAACACGAGACACAAGGCTACCCAAGATGGACTTGTGACCTCACAACCACAACCTCGTTCTGTGGCGGACGATCCGTGTCCAGACTGGGGGACATGACTCTTCGTGTTGCGATCATCGGCGGTGGCCCTGCCGGCATCTACGCCGCCGACATCCTGACCAAGGCCAGTGCCGAGGCTGGGAGCGACGTCTCGGTCGACATCCTCGAGCGGCTCCCTGCTCCCTTCGGCCTGGTCCGGTACGGCGTCGCGCCCGACCACCCGCGGATCAAGGAGATCGTCAAGGCGCTCCAGCGGGTGCTCGCCAAGCCGGAGGTCCGGCTGCTCGGCAACGTCGAGTACGGAGTCGACGTCAAGCTCGACGACCTCCGTGACTACTACGACGCCGTCGTCATCGCCACCGGCGCGATGGGCGACCGCGACCTCGGTATCCCCGGCGAGGAGCACACCTACGGCGCCGCCGAGTTCGTCTCCTGGTACGACGCCCACCCGGACGTCCCGCAGACCTGGCCGCTCGACGCTTCGTCGGTCGCCGTGCTGGGCGTCGGCAACGTGGCGCTCGACGTCGCCCGGGTGCTGGCCAAGACCGGCGACGAAATGCTGACCACCGACATCCCCCCGCACGTCTACGAGGGCCTCAGAGCGAAGACCACCACGGACGTGCACGTGTTCGCGCGGCGCGGTCCGGCGTACGCCAAGTTCTCGCCGATGGAGCTCCGCGAGCTCAACCACTCCCCCGACGTCGAGGTGATCGTGCATCCCGAGGGCTTCGACGTCGACGAGCACGGCATGGAGCACATCGGCAAGCACAAGGCGCAGAAAATGGTGCTCGACACGCTCGCCAACTGGGTCGGTCGCGAGCCGGTCGGCAAGCCGCACCGGATCCACCTGCACTTCGCCGAGGCGCCCGTGGAGGTCGTCGGCGGCGCTGGGAACACAGGCGGGGCGACCACGCTGCGCACCGAGCGGACCCGGCCGCTCGGGGATGGCAGCGTCGAGGGCACCGGCCAAGTGACGAACTGGGACGTCCAGGCCGTCTACCGCGCCGTCGGCTACCGGAGTACGGCGCTGCCCGGCCTACCGTTCGACGACCGCGCCGCCGTGATCCCGAACGACGGAGGCCGCGTGCTCGACCTCGACGGCGACCCGATCGCCGGCACCTACGTCACCGGCTGGATCAAGCGCGGCCCCGTGGGCCTGATCGGCCACACCAAGAGCGACGCCGCCGAGACGGTCGGGCACCTGCTCGCGGAGGCTGCAGTGATCGGGCCGACCGCCGTGCTGCGCGAGCCGGGCGACGTCGACGCCTACTTCGCCGAGCGCGGGGTCGACGTCGCGACGTTCGACCGCTGGGAGCGGCTCGACCAGCACGAGGTAGCGCTTGGTGCGGCCGAGGGGCGCGAGCGGGTCAAGGTCGCCGACCGCGAGGGGATGCTGCGCGCCGGTCGGGGCTGACGGGTCGAGACCTCAGCCATCGCGTCGGCGTCGCCCTCGCCAACCCGGGCGCGTAGGGTCGTGCGGTGCCACAGCCCGACGGGACGCCGTACCTGAGCAATGTCGACCCGGACGAGCTCGCCACCACCCTCAAGGTGCTGGGCGAGCTTCACCACCTCGACCCCGAGCACCCCGACGTGCGCACGGTCAAGCACGCGACCGGACACATGTGGAAGCTCATCAAGAAGACCCGCCGCGCCGCGATCCGCGCCGAGCGGGCTGCCCAGGACCGCGCCGTCGTCGAGCGGACGGCGACCGGGTCGGCGCTCCGGATCGACGACGAGACCGCCGGCATCCCGCTGGTCTCGACGGCGGTCGGGCGCGTTCGCCGGCGAGCTGATCACGCCGCGCGGCTGCTACATCTGCAAGCAGGACTACACGCTGGTCGACGCGTTCTACCACGGGCTCTGCCCGACCTGCGCCGCGTTCTCCCACACCAAGCGCGACCAGCGCACCGACCTCACCGGCAGGCGTGCGCTGCTCACCGGCGGCCGCGCCAAGATCGGCATGTACATCGCGCTGCGCCTGCTCCGCGACGGCGCCCACACGACCATCACGACCCGGTTCCCGAAGGACGCCGTCCGGCGGTTCGCCGCGATGGAGGACTCCGCCGACTGGCTGCACCGCCTCAAGATCGTCGGCATCGACCTGCGCGACCCGACCCAGGTCGTCGCGCTGACCGACGACGTCACCGCCGACGGCCCGCTCGACATCCTGATCAACAACGCCTGCCAGACCGTACGACGGTCGCCCGGCGCCTACTCCCAGCTGGTCGAGCTGCGAGTCCGCTCCCCTGCCCGACGTTGCCGGTGCTGCCGGAGATGGTCACCTTCGACCGGATCTCCGAGGCCCACCCGGCCGCGATCACCGGCGCCCTCCGCGCGCACGCGGTCGCCCACCACGAGGGCGAGTCGGCCGAGCACGCGCATCGCGGCCCACAGCGCGGCCTCCCTCACCGCGCTCGCCCTCAAGGCCGGCCACGCCTCCCTCGACGCCCACCTCGCCGGCACCGCCGTCGACGCCGGCGGCCTGCTCCCCGACCTGCAGACCAACAACTCCTGGACCCAGGTCGTCGACGAGGTCGACCCGCTGGAGCTCCTCGAGGTCCAGTTCTGCAACTCGATCGCGCCGTTCCTGCTCATCTCCCGCCTCCGGCCGGCGATGCGCGCCGCGGTCGCCGCCGGCGGCGCGTCGCGCGTACGTCGTCAACGTCTCCGCGATGGAGGGCCAGTTCTCGCCGCCGCTACAAGGGCGCCGGCCACCCGCACACCAACATGGCCAAGGCCGCGCTCAACATGCTGACCCGGACCTCGGCCGGCGAGATGTTCGAGACCGACCAGATCCTGATGACCGCCGTCGACACCGGCTGGATCACCGACGAGCGTCCGCACCAGGAGAAGCTCCGGATCGCCGCCGAGGGCTGGCACGCACCGCTCGACCTGGTCGACGGTGCCGCCCGCGTCTACGACCCGATCGTCCGCGGCGAGGCCGGCGAGGACCTCTACGGCTGCTTCGTCAAGGACTACAAGCCCGCGTCCTGGTAGCCGGAGCCAGACGTAGCGTCCCGGGTCAGGCGATGCTGAGCGTGACCTCGACGTTGCCGCGGGTGGCGTTGGAGTAGGGGCACACCTGGTGGGCCTGCTCGACCAGCTTCTCCGCCTCGGTCCGGTCGAGTGCCGGGAGCGCGATCTCGAGCTGGACCGCGAGGCCGAACCCGCCCACGCCGTTCGCACCGATCGAGACGTCGGCCACGACCTCCGAGTCGGTCACGTCCAGCTTCGCCTTGCCGGCGACCAGCTGGAGCGCGGAGTGGAAGCACGCCGCGTAACCGGCCGCGAACAGCTGCTCCGGGTTCGTCGCGCCGCCGGCGCCGCCCAGCTCGCGGGGAACGCGGACGTCGGTGTCGATGAACCCGTCGGTGGACTGGACGTGCCCGTTGCGTCCCTCGCCGGTGGCGACTGCGCTGGCCGTGTAGAAGATTTCCATGTGCGTTATTCTATTGCGCACAATCTATTTGTGCAAGTTACACTCCTCTCATGGCCTCCTACCCGCAGCTCGCGCTGAGCTCGCAGCTCTGCCTGCCCCTGTACGCCGCGGCGCGCGGCGTCACGCGCCGCTACACCGAGCTGTTGGCCGAGGTCGGACTCACCTATCCCCAGTACGTCACGATGCTGGCGTTGTGGGACGCCGATGCCCCGCTGACCGTGGGCGAGATCGGCGAGCGCCTCCGACTCGACTCGGGCACGCTGACGCCGGTCCTCAAGCGCTTGGAGAGCGCCGGCCACGTGGCGCGCCACCGGGACGATGCGGACGAGCGGCGGGTGCTCGTCGAGGTGACGCCGGCCGGCGCGGACCTACGGACGCAGGTCGCTGAGGTACCCGAGCGCGCGTGGCGGGGCACCGGACTCCAGGCGGAGGACGCCCAGCAGCTCCGCAGGCTCCTCGACCAGTTGCTGAACGGCTTGGACGCCAGCGCGTCGGCCTGAGCCGGGCGCGCCCTACTCCCCGACCGAACCGCGATGCGTCGCGACGGATCGGTTCACAACAGGTCGGCGATCAGCTCCGCGGCGCGGTCGGCGCCGTGGCTCTCGACCGGGCGTTCGACGTCCTCGACACTCCGAGCACGACCGAGCCCCGATGCGAGCCGCACCTTCCGCCACACTGTCCCTGTCCGTTGACCGACAGGTCAGACACGACGACGAGGGCCGGGGGCGTCCATCTCCCACCGCGTGGAGGTGACAAAGATGCGCGCGGACTACGTGGTCGTCGGAGCAGGCAGTGCCGGCTGCGCGATCGCCCGGCGACTGGCTGAGAGTGGCGCCAGCGTTGTCGTCGCCGAGGCCGGGGCTCGGAATCCCGGGCGTCGGTCCGCAATCTCATCGACATCCCCGGCGCCGTCGCGGTGCTGCTCGCCACCCCCCAACTGAAGAGACTCGTCGACTGGGGTTACAAGTCCGTGCCGCAGCGACACGCATCGGGACGCACGATCCCGATGACCCGGGGCAAGGTCGTTGGCGGCTCCAGCTCGATCAACGGGATGCTCTTCGTGCGCGGGAACCGGCGGAACTTCGATGACTGGGCCGCCGACGGGGCTCGTGGATGGTCCTACGACGACGTACTGCCGGCGTTCAAACGGATGGAGGACTGGGAGGACGGCGAATCCGCCGTTCGCGGTGCCGGCGGCCCCCTGAAGATCCGCCGCCAACGCGTCATCACCGGCGCCGGGGAGGCGCTCCTGGCCGCACTTCCCGACCGTCTCGGAGTTCCGTTCCTCGACGACTACAACGGTGACCAGCAAGAAGGCATCGGGCTGGCCCAGCTCAGCGCCGCCGACGGGCGACGCTCCTCGGCGGCAACGGGATACCTACGCACCGAGCCGTTGGACAACCTGCTCGTGCTCACGGAGGCGCGGGTGACTCGGGTCGTCATCGAGGGCGGCCGGGCGAGCGGAGTCGAGGCCGTCGGGGTCGACGGCGCCACTCAAAGGCTCCACGCCGACCGGGAGGTCATCCTCGCCGCGGGTGCTTTCGACTCCCCCAAACTGCTGATGCTTTCCGGGATCGGACCGGCAGACCACCTGCGACAGCACGGCATCGACGTGCTGGCAGACCTGCCCGTGGGCGACAACCTCCACGACCACCTGTTCGTCCCCTTGTCCTTCCGGATGGACTCCGCAGAACGCAGGCCGACTCCTGCCACCTTCCTGCGCGGACTCGCGAAGGCCCGACTGAAGCGGACGGGCTGGGCGAGCGGCGGTCAGTTCGAGACCACGGGTTTCGTCCGCACATCGCACGCCCGAGGAATCCCTGACCTCCAGCTGATCGGGCTCTTCTGGATCTACCCGTTCCCCAACCAGGACGGCAACCGGCCGGTCCGCCCACCCACCACCAAGCCCGGGGTGACCCTTCTGCCAACCCTGATCTACCCGGAGAGCCGTGGCACGGTGCGTCTGGCCGGCCGGGACCCAGCGCTGGCGCCTGTGATCGACCCCGCGTACCTCACCGCTGCCCACGACTCCGAAGTGCTACTGGAGGGCATCGCCAGGGTCCGCGAGCTGATGGTCGGCGTCGGTGACAACACCGGCGAGGTCGTGCCGGGACTCGACTACAAGGACCCCGGCGCGCTGCGCAAGGTCCTTCCCAACATCGTGCACAGCGTCTACCACCCGGTCGGGACCTGTCGGATGGGAGTCGACGAGAGGGCCGTCGTCGATCCGGAGCTGCGCGTTCGTGGCGTGGAAGGCCTACGTGTCGCCGACGCGTCGATCATGCCGTCGATCACCGGGGGCAACACCAACGCCCCGTCGATCATGGTCGGCGAACGCTGTGCCGAGCTGATCCTGGGCCGCGGAGGGCGTCACGCCGGTTGAGGGCCGCCGTTCCGCGGGTCAGCGCGCCCAGCTCACTCCCACTCGATCGTGCCCGGCGGCTTGCTGGTGATGTCCACGGTGACCCGGTTGATCTCGCGGACCTCATTGGTGATCCGCGTCGAGATCCGCTCGAGCACGTCGTACGGCACCCGTGCCCAGTCGGCGGTCATCGCGTCCTCGGACGTGACCGGCCGAAGCACCACGGGGTGGCCGTAGGTGCGACCGTCGCCCTGGACGCCGACGGAGCGCACGTCGGCGAGGAGTACGACGGGGAACTGCCAGATGTCGCGGTCGAGGCCCGCCGCGGTGAGCTCGGCCCGCGCGATCGCGTCGGCCTCGCGCAGGATGTCGAGCCGCTCGCGGGTGACCTCGCCGATGATCCGGATGCCGAGGCCGGGGCCGGGGAACGGGTGCCGCCACACGATGTCGGGCGGCAGGCCGAGCTGCTCGCCGACCAGCCGGACCTCGTCCTTGAACAGGGTGCGGAGCGGCTCGACCAGCTCGAACTCGAGGTCGTCGGGCAGGCCGCCGACGTTGTGGTGGGACTTGATGTTGGAGGTGCCCGCTCCCCCGCCGGACTCGACCACGTCGGGATAGAGCGTGCCCTGGACGAGGAACGCGACCGTGCTGCCCTCGGGCGAGCTCTTGATGACGTCGACCTCGGCCGCCTCGAACGTGCGGATGAACTCGCGACCGATGATCTTGCGCTTGGTCTCGGGGTCGGTGACGCCGGCGAGGGCCTCGAGGAACTGCTTCTCCGCGTCGACGACGACCAGCCGGGTGCCGGTCGCGGCCACGAAGTCGCGCTCGATCTGCTCGGTCTCGCCCTTCCGCATCAGGCCGTGGTCGACGTAGACGCAGGTGAGCCGGTCGCCGATCGCCTTCTGCACGATCGCGGCCGCCACGGCGGAGTCGACTCCGCCGGAGAGGCCGCAGATCGCGCGGCCGTCTGTGCCGATCTGCTCGCGGATCCGCTCGATCTGCTCGTCGGCGATGTTGCCGATGGTCCAGGTCTGGCGGCAGCCGGCGATGTCCCAGAGGAAGTGCTCCAGCACCTTCTGGCCGTGCTCGGTGTGCAGCACCTCGGGGTGCCACTGCACCCCGGCGAAGCCACGATCGACGTGCTCGAACGCTGCGACCGGGGTGCCCGCTGTCGACGCGAGCACGTCGAAGCCGGCCGGCGCCGCGGTCACCGAGTCGCCGTGGGACATCCAGACGTTGTGCTCGGTCGGGATGCCGCCGAGCAGGGTGCCGGCGTGCCCCACGTGGACCCGGGTGCGTCCGTACTCCCGCGCGCCGGTCTCGGCGACCGTGCCGCCGAGTCCCTGCGCCATCAGCTGGAACCCGTAACACATGCCGAAGACCGCCGTACCGGTCTCGAAGATCGCCGGATCGAGGCCCGGTGCACCCTGTGCGTAGACCGATGACGGCCCGCCGGACAGGATGATCGCCTTCGGCCCCTTCGCCACCATCTCGGCAACCGGCATGGTGTGCGGCACGATCTCGGAGTAGACCCGCGCCTCGCGTACCCGCCGCGCGATCAGCTGGGCGTACTGCGCCCCGAAGTCGACCACCAGGACCAGATCGTGCTCAGGCGCCGTCATGACCGGATCTTATCGAGCAGGGCGGGCTGCTCCGGCATCGCGTCGTACCCGAACTTTCGGCCCCTGATCGCGCCGATGTGGGGCCGAATCTTCAGGTGCGACACCCTCCCGCGACCGGCCACATCCGAAAAAAGCACCAGGGCCCGACCGGGGAGGGAGGGTGGTCGGGCCCTGATCGTCCATGCAGCTGCTGGACAGTGCCTGGACCGAGCCCGGACTTTCGGGAGGGAGCGTGAATCTCCGGGCTCGATTCGATCAACGACGCCGTTCGGGCCGGGTTACGCAGTTCGGAACTCCAGTTGAAGGAATTTCGAACGCGTTTCCGATCAGGAGACCTCGACGATGGGGAGCCGGAGCGCACCGGGAGCGTCATCGGGCACCACTGGTCGCTTCGGCACCACCGGTGCAATGCGTGCGTACGGCGCGCCGAGGGCCGGTCGGGCGTCGATCTCACCCTTGTTCGGCCAGAACGCCATCGCCCGCTCGGCCTGGGCGGCGATCGTCAGCGAGGGGTTCACGCCCAGGTTGGCCGAGATGGTCGAGCCGTCCGCGATGTGCAGGCCGTCGTACCCGTAGACCCGGTGGAACGGGTCCACGACCCCGCTCTCGGAGGTCTCCCCGATGGTGCAGCCGCCGATGAAGTGCGCCGTCAGCGGCATGTTGAACGGCTCGCCGATCGTGCCGCCGGCCTTGCCGCCCATGTGGTCGGCCATCCGTCGTACCGCCTCGTTGGCGACCGGGATCCACGTCGGGTTCGGCTCGCCGTGACCCTGGCTCGACGTCAGGAACCAGCCGAAGGGCGTCCTCAGCGGCTTGGTGATGATCGAGTTGTCGACCGTCTGCATGACCAGCGCGATGACGGTGCGCTCGGACCAGTGCTTGACGTCGTAGAGGTCGACGACGTTTCGCTTCTCCTTCCACAGCTCCTTGAGCCAGGTCTTCCAGCGCGGGCCCGGTCCGTCACCGTCGGTGAGCACGGTCTGCATGAGGGACATCGCGTTGGAGCCCTTGCCGTAGCGCACCGGCTCGATGTGGGTGACGTCGTCGGGGTGCCAGGACGAGGTGATCGCCACTCCCGTGCTGAAGTCCTCGCCCGAGCCCTTCGGCGCGATCGCGCCGAGCAGCGACTCGGAGTTGGTGCGCGTGAGCAGGCCGAGCCGGTCGGAGATGCCGGGGAGGTCGCCGGTGGCCTTGAGCTTGTGGAGCAGCTTCTGGGTGCCGAGCGCGGCGGCCGCGAAGATCACGTGCTGGGCCGTGAACGTCTTGACCGCGGTCTTGCGCGAGAGCTTCGCCTTCGTCCACCGGGCGTCGACGCGATAGCCGCCACCCTCGAGCGGCCGGACCCGGGTCACCGTCGTCAAGGGGTGGACGACGGCGCCGTTCTGCTCGGCGAGGTAGAGGTAGTTCTTGACGAGCGTGTTCTTCGCGTTGTGCCGACAGCCGGTCATGCACTCGCCACAGTCGCGGCAGGCGTTGCGTTCCGGGCCGACGCCGCCGAAGTACGGGTCCGCGGCCCGGTCACCGGGCTCCTCGGCGGGGCCACCGAAGAAGACGCCGACGGGAGTCGGGTGGAAGGTGTCGCCAACGCCCATGTCGTCGGCCACCTGCTTCATGACCAGGTCGGACGGCGTCATCTTGGGGTATTCGACGACACCGAGCATCCGCTTCGCCTGGTCGTAGTACGGCGCCAGCTCGGCCTTCCAGTCGGTGATGTGCGACCAGGAGGGGTCCCGGTAGAACGGGTCCAGCGGCTCGTAGAGCGTGTTCGCGTAGACGAGCGACCCCCCACCGACGCCCGCGCCCGCGAGGATCAAGCAGTCCCGCACCGCATCGATCCGCTGGATGCCGTAGCACCCGGCGCCGGGCGCGAAGAGGTACTTCTTCAAGTCCCAGGAGTTGTCGGCGAAGTCCTCGTCGCCGAACCGCGCGCCGGCTTCGAGCACGGCGACGCGGTAGCCCTTCTCCGTCAGCCGCAGCGCCGACACCGACCCGCCGAAACCGGAGCCGATGATCAGGACGTCGTAGTCGTGCTCACCAGTCATTGGAAAGGGCATTCGTCAGGCCCTACCCAGCTTGTTGAGCACCTTCAGACCGATGACCTGCAGCTTGGCGTACTGCTCGGAGCTCAGACCGAACTGGGGAGCCATCTTCAGCACCCGCTGGGTGCCCACCGACTGGGTCTCGGTGTAGCGATGGATGCCCTCGGCACCCTGCCGACGGCCCATGCCCGACTCGCGCATGCCGCCCATCGGCGCCGCGAGGCTGCCGAAGGTCGCCGCGAAGCCCTCGTTGATGTTGACCGTCCCGCACTTGATCTGCCGGGCGACGGCCCTCGCGCGGGAGCCGTCCTGGCTGTAGATCGCCGCATTGAGGCCGTACTCGCCGTCGTTGGCGCGGGCAATCGCGTCGGACTCGTCGTGGAAGCGGTAGATCGAGACGACCGGGCCGAAGGTCTCGTGCCCGAAGCAGGCCATCTCGGGCGTGACGCCCTCGAGGATCGTCGGCTCGTAGAAGTACGGCGCCAGGTCGGGCCGTGCCGCGCCACCGGTCAGCACGCGCACGCCCTTCTCGACGGCGTCGTCGACGTGGGCGGTCACCGTCTCGAGCTGGTCCTCGGCGATGAGCGGGCCCATGTCGACCTCCCAGTCGAGCGTCGCGCCCAGCGTCAGCGCCTTGGTGCGCGCCACGAACCGCTCCACGAACCGGTCGTAGACCTGGTCGGCGACGAAGATCCGCTCGGCGGAGACGCACAGCTGGCCGGCGTTGGAGAAGCTCGCCCGGACCGCACCCTCCGCTGCCTTCTCGATGTCGGCATCGCGGAGGACGAGCAGCGGGTTCTTGCCGCCGAGCTCGAGCGAGCAGCCGATCAGCTTCTCGGCACACTGCTTCGCGATCAGCTTGCCGGTCGCCGTGGAGCCGGTGAAGCAGATGTAGTCGGACCGGTCGATCATCGGGGTGCCGAGCTCGCGGCCCGGTCCGGCGACGACCTGCCAGAGGTCACGCGGGAAGCCGGCCTCGTCCATCAGCTTCACGCCCATCAACGCGGTGAGCATGGTCTGGGCGTCCGGCTTGGCGACGACGGCGTTGCCGGCCATCAGTGCGGGGAGGCCGTCGGACAGCGCCATCGTCAGCGGGTAGTTCCACGGCGAGATGATGCCGACGACGCCCTTGGGGACGTGGTTGACGTCGATCCGCGTGAACACGGGGAGCACCCCACCGCGGCGCTCGGTCGCCAGGTGCTTGCCGGCCATCCGCGCGTAGTAGCGGGCGGTCAGCGCGGTGTGGGCGACCTCGTCGTACGCGTGCTTGCGGGCTTTGCCGTTCTCCAGGGTGATGATGTCGAGCAGCTCCGGCATCCGCTCGAGCAGCAGGTCGTGGAGCCGCAGCATGAGCGCCGAACGCTCCTCCATCGACGTCCGCGCCCATGCCGCCTGCGCGACCCGCGCCCGGCGATAGGCCGCGTCGACGTCGTCGACGCTCGACTGCGGGATGTTGGCCAGCGGCGCCCCGGTCAGCGGCGAGGTCAGCGAGACCGTCGTCCCGGTCGTGGCCGCGACGCGGTCGGTGAGGCTCGCGACGTACTCCGGCTCCAGGACGTACGACGCCCGCGGATCGTGCTCGGGGTCGTGCGGACCGTCGACGAGGGGGCCGCCTCCCGTGCCCTCGGGAAGGCCTTCGGGGTGGCCGGGATTCGAAGCGTTCATACGACGAGAGTAATGAGTCCCGTCACTCCCGGCTACCGATCGGTAGGCAATGTGCTGCTTTACACATGCTCTTTGCCTGTCAAGGCCGACCCGGCGCCGACTTTGCGCCGGGTCGGCGTCCCTTTCACGGGAGTCTGGGACGGGTCGGTCAGTGCTTGGCGTAGTTCGAGGCGCCGAAGAAGTCCACGATCACGGCCGGCTCGTCGCCGATCACCCATGCGTCGTGGCCCTCGGGGAGCGAGGTGACCTCGCCGGCGTGGACGACGAGCTCGGTGCCGTCGGCCATCCGCGCGCCGAGGGTGCCGCTCACGTGGTACTGGAAGTGCGGGGCCTCGCAGAGCTCGGTGCCCGCGATCGGCTTGACGTGCTCAGACCAGCGCCAGCCGGGCTGCAGGACCAGGCGCCCGATCTCGGCGCCGCCGATCGTCACCAGCTCGACCACGCCGCGCTCGAACGAACGCGTCTCGTCGGGCTTGTCGAAGCTCTTCTGCTCGGTGGTCTGCTGCAGGACGGTCATCGCGGTCTCCTCGGGGGATGGTCCCGGCGCCGATCGCCGGGAGGTACGACAGAACGCTCCCGCGGCGGCCTTGCAGTCCGGTTGCAGCGGCGCTGCAGCGCGTACGATCGGCGCCGTGAGTGCCCCTCCGAGTGCGCTGTCAGTGCGTGTGCTCGGGGACCTCACCGTCGACGGAACCGACCTGACCCGTCTGGACAGAAAGGCAAGGTCCCTGCTCCAGCTGCTGGCGCTGGGACGCGGGCGACCGGTGTCCGCCGACGCGCTCGTCGACGCGTTGTGGGGCGACGACCCGCCGGCCCGACCGGCCGACCAGCTGGCGGTGCTCGCGAGCAGGCTGCGGCGCGAGCTCGGGCGGGATCGGATCGAGCGCTCGGACGGCGGCTACCGGGTTCGCGCCGACTGGCTGGACCTGTCCGAGCTCGACGCAGTCGTCGCCGAGGCGGAGCGGCGGCGTGCGGCCGGCGAGATCTCCGGAGCGGTCTCGGTCGCGCGGATCGGCCTGGCGCTGGTCCGCGGGCCGGTGCCGGAGCCCCGGACCGACGCGCCGTGGGCGATCGCCGAGCACGCTGCCGCCGTACGGCTGGTCCAGCGGGGGCGCCAGGTGGCAGCGGCGGCGTTCGTCGACGCCGGGCTGTGGCTGGACGCGCTCGACCTGGCGGCCGCGGACGCGCACGCCGACCCGCTCGACGAGCAAGCGGTCCGGACGGTGATGCGAGCGCAGACGGCCGCCGGGCGGCCGGGGCTGGCGCTGGCGGTGTACGCCGCGCTCCGCGAGACGCTGGCCGACCAGCTCGGCACCGACCCGTCGCCCGAGACGGACGCGCTCCACGCCGTGATCCTCCGGGGCGAGGCCACCGTCCCGGCGAGCCGGCCGGTGCTCGACGGTCCTGGTCGGAAGGGCCAGCCAGGCCGGGCACCTCGACGCGCTCGCCCGCCGGGCCGTCGAGGACCGCAGCGTCCGGGTCGCCAAGGTCGTCGGGGACGCCGGGATCGGCAAGACGACCCTGCTCGACGTGTGGTCCGGCGCGCGACGGGTCGGCGGCAACCTCGTGCTGGCCGGGACCTGTCGGCCGCTCGACCGGTCCGCGCCCCTCGACGTCGTACTCACGGCGATCGCCGACCACCTGCGTGGGTCGCCCGACGTGGACACCCTCCTCGGACCCGAGCTCGGCACCCTCGCTCCCCTGCTCGGCCTGACGACCGCGGCGGTCGGCACTCCACGCGGGGTCGACCCGGCCCTCGGCCCCGCCACGCTCTTCGCCGCGGTCACCAACGTCCTCGGTCGGATCGCCGGCGCCGGCGGGGCGATCCTCGTCATCGACGACGCGCACCTGGCCGGCCAGGCGTTCGCCGACTGGCTCGGCTACGTCCTGCGCCGGCCGATCCCGGTCCTGGTGGTCCTGGGCGCACGGCCGGCCGAGGGGCCCGAGCTGCCGGCCACCGACCAGATCGGCCTCGGCCCGCTCGACCGCGCGCAGGTGGCCGAGCTGGTGGGCAGCGACCGGGCCGACGACCTCTACGACCGCTCGGGCGGCCACCCGCTCTTCCTCTCCGAGCTCGCCGCGGTGCCGGCCGGCGAGCTCCCGCCCTCGCTCGTCGCCGCCGTCTGTGCGCGCTGCGACCAGCTCGGCACCGCCGGCGACCTGGCGCGCGCGGCCGCGGTCCTCGGCGACCTCGACGTGGAGATGCTCGCCGCCGTCCTCAACCGGCGCGCCCTGCACGTGCTCGCCGATGTCGAGCTCGCGGAGCAGCGCGGCCTGCTCATCGAGGACGCCGGACGGCACCGGTTCAGACACGAGCTGACGCGCGAGGCGCTCGTCATCGGCACGACCGCGGGCCGACGCGCGCTGCTGCACCGCGAGGCCGGGCGGGTGCTGGCCGGCCGCCCGGATGCCGACCCGGCAGTCGTCGCCGACCACGCCCGGCTCGGCGGCGACCGCGCGCTGGCGGCGACCTGGCTGCGCATCGCGGCTGCCCGCGCGGCCGAGCGCTTCGACCATGCCACCGCCGAAGACCTCCTCGACGAGTCGCTGGCCCTGGTCGCGGACCACGACACCCTGGTCGCCCGCGCGCAGGTGCGGATCCGGCGCGGGAGCTACCGCGAAGCCGAGGACGACGTCGCTGCCGCGACCGACGCGGGCGCCCGCCGGTGGGAGGTCGGCGCCTGGGCCGCCTACTTCGACCGGCGGTTCGACGACGCGCTCCGGTACGCCGACGATGGCGCCCTAGCCGCCGTCGACACCAGTACCCGCACCCGCTGCCTGGTCGCGTCGGGTCGCGTCCTGCATGCGCGCGGCGACCTCGACGCCGCACATGACCGCCTGTCGGAGGCGATGGGGTCGGCAACCGGCGATGCGCGGCTGGAGGCGGCGGCCTGGCTCGGCGTGCTGCACGCACACCGCAGCCGACCCGACGAGGCGATCGAGCTGCTGCGCCCGGTGACCCGCGCCGGCGTCAGCGCCGACCACACCACCGCGTTCATGCACGCCGTGCTCTTCACCGGTCACGCCTTGGCCGGCACCGGTCGGGCCGCCGACGCGCTGGCGTGCTTCGACCGGTACGGCGCCGAGGTCGAGCGCCGCGACGTGCCCCGCTTCGCCGGCCGCGGCGTGAACTTCTCCGGTTGGGTGCTCCGCAACCTCGGCGCGACGGGCGAGGGCCTCGATCGCCACCAGGAGGCGCTGGCCGACACCGCTGCCGACGGCCGGGCCGAGCTGCTGGTCGCGGTGCTCGAGGATCTGGCCGAGGACCGGATCCGCGCCGGCGACCCGGACCAGGCCACCAACCTGCTCGACCAGGCTCGCGCCGCGCTGCACGGCGACCTGGTCTTCGGCTGGCGGCTCGCGATGAAGCTCCAGCTCCTCGACGCACAGGTCCGGCTGCTGAACGGCGATCCCGCCGGTGGACTGCTGCTCGCGGAGCAGCTGCGGGAGGACGCCGTACGCGCCGGAGTGCCGCGGTACGACGCCAGTGCGCGGCTGGTCGCGCACCGCGCCCGGGCCGCGCTCGGCGGGCCGGTCGACCTGGACCGGGCGTGGCAGGACCTGGCCGCGCTCGAGCAGGCCGTGCGGGTCGAGGCGTGGTGGTGGGCGGGCGAGACCGGGGCCGCCCTCGGCCAGTCGCGATGGCTCGCACGATCCGAGCAGCTGGCGGCTGACCTCGCCCGGGTCGGCGGCGCGCACGCCGACGCGCTCCGCGCCGAGGCGGACCGCCGGTTGGCGGACTGGCGAGCGCTCAGCGTGCGCTGAGAACCACCATCGATACGACGAGCGGCGGCAGGCCGGCGACCGCGGCCTCGGCCTCGCGACGGAGCTGGGCTCGCTCGTCCGGAGGGAGCGCGGCGACGTAGGGCGCCGTGTGCGCCATGCCGAAGCGCCAGTCGACGAGGTCGCCGGGTGTGTGCAGACCGGTGTCGACCTCGACCACCACCGCCTCGGCGTGCCCGAACCCGGCGGCGCCGGCGAACGCCTCGAACGCCGGCGGGCCGAGCTCCCAGCTGCTTCCGGCCTTGAAGGTCGTGTACCACGCGGGCGGCACGAACCCGTGCCCGACCACGACACCTTCGACGGCCTCCTTGGCGGGATGGTCCCAGTCCGGAGCGAACACCGTGGCCACCAGTGCCCTCGCGACGCGGTGGAGCTCGGTCATCGGCGCGGTCGGGTCGCTGAAGTGGTTGAGCGAGAACGCAGCCGCGGCCAGGTCGAACGTGTCGTCGCGGAAGGGCAGCCGGGTGAGGTCGCCGACCGTCGACAGTGTCGGCGCACCCGGCAGCATGCCCGGAGCGAGGTCGACCGCGACGACGGAGTGCGCGCCGCGCTGCCGGAGCGCCTCACCGGCCACGCCGGTGCCCGCACCGGCGTCCAGCACCCGGGCGTCGACCAGCTCCACCCGAGCCAGGTCGGCCATCGCCTCGGCGAGCCGGCGGTACATCCGCTCGGGGCCGGCGCGCCAACCGTCCGCCGCGGCGTCGTACGACGAACCGATGTCGCTCGCCGTCATGCCGTCACGAGGAGCGGCGCGGCCCTCACGACCTGCTCCTCCCACCAGGCGAGCTCGTCGTCGTACCCACCGAGCGCCTTCTCCCAGCCGAACTGGACCATCGCGCCGATCAGGCAGAGACCGAGCTGGCGGTCCCACCAAGGCTCGGTCGCGACGCCGTGGCGCTCGAGCGCCGCGCGGTAGGACACGATCGTCTGCTCCTTCGTCGTCGGGAGCCGGCGGCAGTTGATCGCGAGGTACCACGCGAGGTCGCTGGCCGCCGCGCCCGTGCCGGGCAGCTCCCAGTCGAGCAGCACGGTACGCCCGTGGTCGTCGCTGCCGAGGTTGTCGAGCTTCCAGTTGCCGTGCACGAAGGTGGCGGGAGTCCGGTCGAGGGCATCGACCAGCGGGCCCGGCTCGTGCACCAGCGGTACGACGACGCGGGCGAGTGCCGGAGCGACCTCCTCGAGCAGCGGCCACCCCTGCGCGACCAGCCGGGGCACCAGGTGGTCCGAGCCGATCGCCGCCTCGGCGGCCGCCATCCGCGGCGACAGCTCGAGGTAGCGGTCCGTCGGCGAGACGACGTCGATCCGCCGCTCCCAGAAGGTCGCGTGCAGCGCAGCCATGTGGTCGAGAAACCGCTCGTGCTGGTCGTCCGGCACCGGCTCGTCCGTGGCGGGGACCAGCCACTTGCCGACGTCGCGCATGAGGAGCGCGGAGACGGTCGGTCGCCGTACGTCGTGCGCGACGGCGACGATCGGCTGGTGGATGCAGTCCGGCAGCTCGGCGAGCACGCCGTGTCGCCACAGCTCGACCGTTGCGCTTCCGGCGATGTTCGCGACGCGCAGCGTCCAGTCCGCGTCGTGGTCGAGGTACTTCACGACGTACGGCTGCCCGTCGATGGTCACCCGCTCCAGGAGCGCCCCGGACTTGCCCGGCCCGTCCAGCGGCAGCCGGTCCGTCGCGCCGGCGAGCAGCTCGTCGATCGAGTCATGCACGGGGTGGACGGGCATCGGCTCAGGCATCGGCTCGGGCATCGCGACTCCTCAAGCTGGTGCGTTCATGGTGGCAGCCACGAGAGTGCTGCGACAGGCTTGCAGCCCGGTTGCAGCCGACACCGGCCCGCTCAGCGTCCGCGACCGAGGAACTCCACCATGATCGCGATCTTCGCCGCACTGATCTCGTGCCCGGTCGCGGGCAGGATTGCGAGCTCGCCGTGCGGGAGCGCTCGGTAGGTCCGCACCGCGTCCTCGGGCAGCGAGTGGTCGTCCCGGTCACCACCGAGCACCAGAGACGGCACCTCGATTTTCGCGACGTCGGCGAAGCCGTAGCCGGGCCACTGCCTCGCCACCTCGAAGAAGTGGCGGAGATAGGTCCGCCAGCTGCCGGGGCCACCGCCGGCGTCGTGGTCGGCCTGCATCAGCTCGAGCACGCCCCGCATCGTCGGGTCGGCACCGAAGACGGCAGCGAACGCGGCAGGATCCGCCTCGGTCGCGTCCTCGGAGCCACCGAAGACCTGGCGCGCCAGGGGGAAGGACCGGGAGTCCGGATCGAACACGTCGCAGCCGGCATCGTTGACAAGGGCGCCGACGGATTCCGGGTGCCGGATCGCCAGGATCGTCGCCGTCATCCCGCCCAGGCTGAAGCCGGCGACCGCCGGGCGGTCGAGGCCCAGCGCCTCGATGAGGGCGGCGACGTCGTCGGCCAACAGGCTCAGGGAAACCTGGCTGCCGTCGTGGTTGGTGCGCCCGGCCGCGCGCTGGTCCGGTGCGATCACGTGGAACCGGCCGGCGAGCGCATCGAGGTGCGAACCGTAGGACACCGGGGTGGGGTCCCAGATCGGATTCGTGCTCATCAGTCCGCCGTGCAGGAGGACGAGGTCGGGCAGGTCAGGTGAGCCTGCCTCGACGTAGTAGATCTCGATCCCGTTGGCGTGGACGGAGGCGGTGGTTCGCTCAGAAGCGGATCCAGAAGTGGACGTCGTCATGCCGTCGACATTACGAACCCGCGGCGGCTGCCGAATCGGGCGAACGCCCTACCTTTCGAAGTCGGAGGTCAACCCGTGCTGCATGGCGAAGAGACCGACGGTGGCGCGATTGATGGCGCCCGTCTTGGTGTAGATGTGCTCGACGTGTGCCCCGACCGTCTTCGGCGAGAGCTGGAGCCGGGTGGCGATCTGCCGGTTGGTCAGGCCGAGTGTCAGCAGTCGAAGCACCTCGACCTCGCGGTTCGTGAGTCCCTTCGGCCATACCCCGCGACGTCGTACTCGATGGCCTGCGGCCGTCAGCACGGCCTCGACCGCCGGCCCGTCCAACCGCCCTTCTTTCACGTCATCGCGCAGCAGTCCGGCCGAGTCCTCCGGGGAGTGGGCGAGGCGGTGCGGCCGCTCCGCCGTCAGCGTGGCGTACCGGTCAGCCGCGGCCAGCACCCGGCCGGACGTGGAAATCGCGTTGCCCACCAGGCCGCGCGGGTATCCGGACCCGTCCAGCCGCTCGTGGTGTAGTACCGCGACGGCGGCTACGTCTGCCAACGCCGGGCTGCCCGCCAGCATCCGCTCGGTCAGGTAGGGATGCAGGCGGACCCTCTCCATCTCCGTCAGCGTCAGCTCGCCCGGCTTGTCCCACACGGCGTTGGAGACGCCGAGCCGCCCGACGTCGTGTACCAGGCCCGCGCGCCGAATGTTCCTGACCTCGGCTTCGGCGAGACCCACCAGCTCGGCGGCCCGGCCCGCAAGGTCCGCGACCTCACTGGAGTGCCCGATGAAGTACGGCGACTTGAGGTCCGCGAAGTCGCCCATGGCGGCCAGTACCTGGTCGAGCCCGTCGTCGTCGAGCAGTCGCGCCAGGCCTGGCTCGGCGTCGAGGATCTCCGCCCACTGCGTCTCGCCGTCCAATCCGGCCAGCAGCTCTGGGGCGTGCCGGCAGAAGAGCTCGACCAATGCCGGGTCGAACTGGGTACCGCTGCGCTCCCGGGCACAGGCCACCGCCGCGTCGAATCCAGCCAGCCGTTCGAAGGCGGCCACCACGTCCGCGAGGTAGACGACACGCGACGTCAACAGGATCTCCTCTCCCGCCAGGCCTCCAGCGCCGCGTCCGTTCCACCACTCGTAGGACTCGACCAAGCTGCGTCGCACGTCCTCACCGAGGTCCAGCCGGGCAGCAAACAGATCGGCCGCTTGCCAGTGCGAGGCCAGGAGCCCTGAGAACCAGCGCATGCCCTCGCGCGGAAAGGCGAGCCCGGTCCGGATCCTGTCCACCGGCCCTGCACCAGCCCCGACATGGCTGACCAGGAACCGCGCGAGCTCGGGCAAGGTCGACCCGATGAACATCACGTCCCGCTTCATCGCGATGTCGTCGCCGAACCACTTCGACTGCTCGTAGGCGTCCGTGTGGCAGCCGACCCAGGCGAGCAGCCCGGCGTAGTAGACGACCTCCCGCTCGGAGTCGTCGAGCTCGAGGAGATCTGCCAGTCGCAGCGCGATGATCGTCTGCCGGATGACGTGCTCCATCGGCTGGCCGAGCCCGAGATCTGTGCCCAGCGAGATGGTCGCCACGAGCTCGGCGAGCCGGACCCGGACGGAAGACTCCGCCACGGATTGAGTCTAGTGCCGCCCAGGGGGTGAGTCGCTGGGTCAGCTCAGCTCGCTCGCGTGCTCGGCGTCCAGCGCCCGGGCGAAGCAGCCTCCCCCGTTCGGCGCCCCGAGTTCCTATGCGTCGATCGGAGGATTGATCTCCGCCCGGACCGGCTGAGACCCTCGGGCATGCGCCGTCTCCGCAGCCTCGCCCTGCTCGCCACCACGATCGCCACGTCCGCGGCCCTCTTCGTCCCTTCGTCCTCCTCGGCCGAGGACCAGATAGTGCTCGATCCGGCGCGCGACTACTGGCACGACCACCGCGCCGATGGCGGGACCCCGGACCAGCACCGGCCGGACTACGGAAAGCCGGACCTTCGTCGCACCGCATACCGCCACTGGCACGATCGCGCGAGCGTCCGCTTCAAGATGGCTCGCTTGGAACGCCCCGACCATGGCTACTGGCGGGTGACGGTGCAGCTGAGGACGAACGAGGGGCTGCGCAGGACTGCGAGCATGTTCGTCGACTTCGACGGCCGCCACACGACGATCGACTGGTCCGGCTCCGGGAACTGCGCGATCGACCACCAGATCGACTACGCGGGCGATGCGTTCGTGCTCGACGTACCACGCACCTGCCTCAGCGCACCGACGTGGATCCGCTTCCGGTCGGCCACCCGCTGGTGGCCGACGAGCGACGACGTCCCCTACCTCGACGTCACCGGCTCCACGGGCTACCGCCTGAAGGAGTGGTCGGCGCCGATCGCCCGGGGCTGACCCGGCGGCCAATACGTTGGCGGACGGTCTATCTGCGTCGGTGGTAGCGGAGGTCGCCGGTCGGGAGGGTGGTGGTCTCGTAGCGTGGGTCGTGGGCGCGGTGGTGGTGGAAGTTGCAGAGGAGTACGCCGTCGTCGAGGTCGGTGTGGCCGCCTTGGGACCAGGGTTTCCGATGATGGGCCTCGCACCAGGTGGCCCGGATCGAGCAGTGCTCGGCGCGGCATTCCTGGTCGCGGAGCCGCAGTGCTTTGCGTTGGGCGGGTGAGAACAGCCGGCGGGTGCGGCCCAGGTCGAGGACCTCGCTGTTGGCGCCGAGGACGACCGGGACGATCTGGGCGTCGCACGCCAACCGGCGGACCGCAGAAGCCGACAGCGGTTCGCCGCCGATCATGGTGCCGGTGCCGAGCTCGTTGCGCAGGGACTCCAAGGAGATGGTGACCATCACCGTGGTCGCGTCCCCGCCATGAGCCGGGAGCCGGGCGGGGTCGAGGTGCTCCAGCAGAGCACCGAAGGCTTGTCCGAGCTGTTGGTGGTGGGGGATCCGGTCCTCCTCACCACTGATGGCGTCGGGGTGCTTGCGGGGTGAGGTGGAGGCGTGCAGGTAGGTCAGCAGCCGGTCGCGGTCGAGCTCGGGATGCACGATCGTGGTCCGTGCCAGGCCGTCGCCGATCAACCGGGTGCGCAGGCTGGTCTTGGCCCGCGCCTGTTGTTCTTGGTTCTGGAGCCGTTTGGCTTCCTCGGCCTCGGCGATCTCCGGCGCCACCACCTCCAGCAGGTGGCCACCGAGCCGACGCAGCTCGGCGGGACGGAACTCGGCCGCACAGGGTGACCATCTCGGCCTCGGCCCGTGCCAGCAGTTCGGGGTCGAGGTGGTCGGGCAGATCATCGAGCACCTGGACAACGACCTTCGCCTGGGCTTGGGAGACCAGACCCTCAGCCATCGCGGCTGCGACCCGGGTCCAACGCCGATCCAGGGCCTCAGCGAGCCGGGCATCTGCTCGGCCGACCGGGAAGTCGGCGCGGGTCACCGAGGCGAGCCAGGCGCCGTTGTCGCGGGCACCGGCATCCGAAGCAGCATCATCGGCGACAGCGACCACCCGCAGCCTCAGCTCCGCAGTCATCGCCTCCAACCGGGCCAGCTCGGCGACCGCGGTCTCCTTCTCGGCCGGGATCAAGAACACCGGCTGGGCATCACGCACCGACCTCACCGCGTCCTGGGCCACCAGGACCGCGGACAGGATCGGATGCGGCGACGGCATCAGCTCAGCGACCACGAGGACCCCCCTTCTTCGGCTGCACACGGATACGGGATCCGGTGGCCTGGTGCCGGGGTGTCCTTGAACTGAATCACGGGGACGACTGGTCGCCGCTGGCGACGTACGTCAATCGTACACCAGTTCGAACGGAAGGTAAAGAGGTCGGTCTGGCAACGAGGACGACGGGCGATCTACATCGGTGGCGAGGACAGGTAGACCGACTTGAGCTCGGAGTACTGCGCCAGCCCCTCGGGTCCGAACTCCCGCCCGAGCCCGGACGCCTTGTAGCCGCCGAAGGGGGCGGCGAAGTCCATCGTGTAGGTGTTGACGCCGTAGGTGCCGGTGCGCACCCGACGGGCCACCTCCACGCCGGCCTCCTGGTCGCTGGTCCACACCGTGCCGGCCAGACCGTAGTCGGAGTCGTTGGCGATCCGGACGGCGTCGTCGACGTCGTCGTACGGGATCACCGAGAGCACCGGACCGAAGATCTCCTCCTGGGCGATCCGCATCCGGTTGTCGACGCCTGCGAAGACCGTGGGCCGGACGTACCAGCCGTTGTCGAGCCCGTCCGGCCGGCCGGAGCCGCCGGTGAGGAGCTGGGCGCCCTCCTCCTGGCCGAGCGCGATGTACTTCTCGACCCGCTCCTGCTGGCGCTGCGCGACCATCGGGCCGATCTCGGTGGCGGGGTCCATCGGGTCGCCGACCTGCATCCCGGCGACCGCATCGGCGAGTGCCTGCGAGACCTCGTCGTGGCGGTCGCGGCTGACCAGCACCCGGGTCTGCGCGACGCAGGCCTGGCCTGAGTTCATCAGGCCGATGAACTTGAGCCCCTCGAGAGTGGACGCGAGATCGGCATCGTCGAGCACGATCGCGGCGGACTTGCCGCCGAGCTCGAGCGAGCAGTGCTTGAGCTGCTCCCCGCAGATCGCGCCGATCCGGCGACCAGCGGCGGTGGAGCCCGTGAACGCGACCTTGTCGACGCCCGGGTGCGAGACCAGGTGCTCTCCGACCTCCCGGCCGGCGGCGACGATGTTGACGACGCCCTCCGGGACGCCGGCCTCCTGCAGCAGCTCGGCGAGCAGGTAGCAGTCCAGCGGGCTCTCCGGAGCCGGCTTCACGACGACGGTGCAGCCGGAGAGCAGGGCCGGGATCAGCTTGGACATGACCGTGAACTGCGGGACGTTCCACGGCGGGATCGCGGCCACGACACCCACCGGCTCGTGCCGCACCATCACGTCGGCGCCCAGGGCACCGGGGCGCGTCGACTCCCACGGGAACTCCCGCGCGATCGCCAGGAACGCCTCGATCTGCATCCACGGCGCCGGTGATTGCGCCAGGTTGCTGAAGGAGATCGGCGAGCCGATCTCGGTCGTGATCACCTCGGCCATCTCGCCGAGCTTGGCGGCGTACAGGCCGGAAAGGTTCTGTACGACGTCGATCCGCTCCGCAGGACTCAACTGCGGCCACGGACCCTCGTCGAAAGCTGTCCGCGCGGCCCCGACGGCCGCGTCGATGTCGGCCGTGCTGCCCTCGGGCACGCGCGCCACGACCTCCTCGGAGTGCGGCGAGACCACCTCCAGCACGGCGTCGGTCGCGGGCTTGGCCCACGTGCCGCCGATGAACAGTGCGTCGCGGTCGAGAGTCATGGGGTTCCTTTCAGTGTGCCGGGGTCTCGATACGTCCTCGCCCAGCGGCTCGGACTACTCGACCACCGACGGCTAGGGGGCGAGGGTGAACCAGTCGGCGAAGCCGCTGGGGTCATGGCGGCCGAGCGCGCCGTGCTCGAAGAGCCCCCAGCCCTCGGCGCCCTCCTCGACACAGGCGCCGGGACCATAGACCTTCGCCTGCCCGACGTGGTCGATCACGCCGAACATCACCCGGCCGGCCACCGCGGGGTCGTTCATGTCATAGGTCAGCCGCTCGGTGAAGTCGGCGCCCTTCCACAGGCCGTGGGTCCAGTCGGGGTCCCCGCCGTAGCCGCCGCCGACGTGGATCGGCACCGGGAGCTTCGAGGTCACCTCGAGGACCAGGTCCTTGCCGTCGGGGGTCTGGCAGGTGATCGTTGCGCCGGTCGGCACCCGGGTGCCCGACGCGTAGCGGATGTCGACCCGGGGCCAGCCGAGCTGCTCGACGCGCCCGTCCTTCCAGACGCGGGTGCAGTCGTTGAGCGTCCGGAAGCCGTCCGGGGTCTCCTGGATGATGATCACGACGCAGAAATCCTCGAACCGCATCGGGACGTAGAGCCACCACATGCCGTCGAAGGCCGGGTCCGCCGGCTTGCCGGCCGGGGCGGCCTCGCCGACCGGGCGGATGCCCCACGAGCGGTCCCGCGAGCCCACCCAGCGGTCCGGCGTGACGGCGATGTCCGCGCCGTCGACGGCGATCGTGCCCTCCCACGTGCCGACCTGGGCGAACCGCTGGGCATCGAGGATCGTGTTGGAACCCTGGCGCATCACGTGCGGCAGTTCCTGGACGGCGTCGAACGAGCCCTCCCAGAGGAGGTCGAGCGCGATCCCCTCGGTCTCTTCCATCACCACCCGCAGCTTGCGCAGCGGCTCGACGACCTCGATCCGGTAGTTGCCGACGCGCTGCTCCAACCGGTCCGCGCCGCGCGGATCCGCCGCGTCGCTGAGGTGGACGGCGGTCTGCTCGTCGCCGCGTCGCAGCAGCACGAACGCGTCCTTGGTGCCGAGGTTCGGATAGAAGCCGAGGCCGGTGATCAGGAACAGGTCGCCGGAGCGGTCATGGGCGTTGAGGTAGCAGCGGTCGTAGAAGTTGCGGTCGCTGCTGCCGCCCCACGCGATCGGCCGGGGCAGCTGGTGGATGGGGTACTCGTCGAGCGGGCCGAGTCCGACGTACTCCCCGTGCAGGCCGTGACTCATCAGGCACCCACTTCGTCGAGGAGGCGTTCGAACAGCGGCCGGTGGTGCATGACCGACTCCGGGTCGTCCGGTTGCTCGATCTCACCGAAGTGGATCTGTCGCGCGCTGGTGCGGAGGAAGACGATGCCCCAGATGACAGCGGCGAAGAGCTGGTACCAGGTGAGGTCGCCGAGCTCGACCCCGGTGAGCTCCTCGTACGTCGCAACGACGCCCTCGGCGGTCATGAAATCGGGCATGCCGGGCAGCTCGAGCATGGTCGCGATCTCCTGGAACACCGCGTGCGCGAAGACCATCCAGGCCAGGTCCAGCTCCCGGGGGCCGAGCGTCGCCATCTCCCAGTCGAGGACGGCGACGGGCTCGAAGTCGCGGAACATCATGTTGCCGATCCGGGAGTCACCCCAGATCAGAACGGGCTCGCTCGCCGTTTCATCGGGAGGCAGGTTGGTCTCGAGCCACGCGAACCCGCGCTCGATCAGCGGTGAACGGGGGCTGCCCTCCGGCGTGTTGAGCGCGTAGTCGTACCAGGCCCGCAGCTTGGCGAGGTTGCGAGCCAGCGTGGTCTCCCCCGCGTGCCCCGTCACCGCCGGGTCGAGGAAGCCGAACGTCGTGGCGGCGTGAGGAATGCCGTGCAGCTTCGCCAGCACCTCGACGCTGCTGCGCTGCAGCGCGGCCTGCTGCTCGGGCGGGGCGTCGAACAGCCAGTTGTCGCCGAAGGTGTAGGGCAGCACGTCCGGCGGTACGGCGCCGTCGAGCCGGTCCATGAGGAAGAACGGCGTGCCGAGCACCTCTCCCGTCGGCTCGATCAGCCCCACGGGCGGGACCGGGATGCCGGCGAGCTCCCCGGCGAGCCGCATCGCGTCGTACTGGTCCTGGAGGCGGTAGCTCGGGAAGACCGGCAGGTCCTCCGCGGCCGGCGCGACGCGAGCGACGTACTCCTTGGTCCAGCGAGCGCCATCCTCGGTGGAGGTGATGGCCAGCAGCACGGTCTCGCTGGACATGCCGTTGGTCTGGATGCCCTCGTGCAGCGTCACCTCGGGTTCGGACCCGGGAGGCAGCGCCCCGGTGAGCCACTCCTCCAGTCGCTGCCGGACCGTCGCCTGGTCACGGCTCGAGCGCTGAAGGGTCATGTCGGCGGGAAGGGGTGCCTGCGTCACTCCGCAAGGATGTAGAACGTGTTCTAGTGAGTCAAGGGCCCATGCCGACTCGGCATGCGTAGTCTCAGGCCCCATGAGCGCTCTGGAGGGCTGGACCCGCAGCGAATTCGCCGCCGACGGGGTCACCCACCCGACCTACCGGAAGGGTGAGGGGCCGGGGGTCATCGTCATCCACGAGATCCCGGGAATCACCCCCCAGGCGCAGGCCTTCGCCGACGAGGTCGTCACGCAGGGGCACACCGTCGTGATGCCGCACCTGTTCGGCACGGCCGGCGCCAAGGTAGGGCCGCGGTCGATGGCGCAGGCCGCGCAGCAGATCTGCGTCAGCCGCGAGTTCCTCCGGATGGCGACCGGCACGACGACACCCGTCGCCACCTGGCTGCGGGCGCTCGCGAGAGACCTGCACGACGAGCTGGGCGGACCGGGTGTCGGTGCGGTCGGCATGTGCTTCACCGGTGGCTACGCACTCGCAATGCTGGCCGACGCACCGATCGCCGCTCCCGTCCTTGCCCAGCCGTCGGCGCCCTTCGCGGTCACGCCGGGACGTGGCCGGGACCTCGGTCTCAGCCCCGCCGACCTCGACGCGGTGAAGGCGAAGGTCAGCGCCGGGTGCCAGGTGCTCGGCCTGCGCTACAAGAACGACCTCGCGGTCGGGAGCCGCTTCGACACGCTCAGGAAGGAGCTCGGCGACAACTTCATCGCCGTCGAGTTCCCCGGCATCAGGCACTCCACGTTGACCCTGCATCGTCAGCAGGAGGGCGTCGACCGCGTGCTTGCCTTCTTCAAGGAGAAGCTGGCGGACTGATCCTCACTCCGGGGACCGGCAGACCGGGTGCAGCTGCGGCGCGGAGACCCCGCAGTGGGTGCAGGTCTCGACGTGCACCCGAAGATCGTCCTCCGACTCCCCGCCGACTGCGGCGAGCGGCTTGCGGATGAACGCGGCCGCGAGCGCGGCACCGGCCAGCAGCAGACCGGCGCTGATCAGCATTGCCTTGCCGTAGCCGTCGTCGAAGGCGACCGGCTCGGTGTAGTCGGCACCGGCGATGCCGGCGGCGACGGGGATGACGGCGACCGCGAGCAGGCCGGCGGTCCGGGCGACGGCGTTGTTGACTCCGGACGCGATGCCGGCGTGTCGGTCCTCGGCGGAGTCGAGGACCGTCGCGGTCAGTGGCGCGACCATCAGTGCGAGGCCGGCCCCGAACAGCAGGACCGGCACCAGGACGTCGCCGAGGTACGACGCGTCCGCGCCGACCCTGCTCAGCCAGAAGCACCCCGGCGGCCGACAGCAACGGGCCGAGCGTCATCGGTAGTCGCGGCCCGATCCGCTGGGCCAGCGCCCCGGCGCGCGACGAGAACGCCAGCATGATGACGGTGACCGGCAGCATCGCCGACCCGGCCTCGATCGGCGACCAGCCGGCGACCACCTGGAGCTGCAGCACCAGCAGCACGAAGATCACCCCGAGCGCGGCGTAGACGAGGAACGTCACGACGTTGGCCGCGCTGAATTGAGGGTTGCGGAAGAGGTCGAGCGGCACCAGGGGCGCTGCCGAGCGCGCCTGGACCACCACGAAGGCGACCAGGCACGCGAGCCCGGCGGCGACGGTCGCCAGGACCGGGCCGGTGAAGCCCGCGTCGCCCGCGCGGGTCAGCCCGAACGTGAGCGCTCCGAGCCCGAGGGCCGCGAGCGACGTACCCACGACGTCGAGGCGGCCGGCCGCCTCGGGGTCGCGGCTCTCGGGGACGTGGCGGACGGCGACGACGATGATGAGGACGGCGACCGGCACGTTGACGAGGAAGACCAGCCGCCAGTTCAGCTCGACCAGCCACCCGCCGACCAGCGGGCCGATCGCCGCCGCGATGCCGCCGAGGCCGGACCACGCGCCGACGGCGGCGGACCGGTCCTCGCTGTGGAACGAGGCGGCGATGATCGCCAGGCTTCCGGGCGTCAGCAGCGCGCCGCCGACGCCTTGCAGGCCGCGGGCAGCGATCAGGGTCTCGATGTCGGGCGCCAGGCCGCAGAGCAGCGAGGCGAGCGCGAACCACACGACGCCGACCAGGAAGATCCGGCGCCGACCGAACCGGTCACCCAGCGAGCCACCCAGCAGGATCAGGGCGGCGAGGGTCAGCGTGTAGGCGTTGATCGTCCACTGCAGACCCTCGAAGCCGGCGTCGAGGTCCTCGCCGATCCGGCCGAGCGCGACGTTGACGACCGTTGCGTCCAGCATCGCGAGGCCGGAGCCGAGCACTGTGGCAAGGAGCACCCAGCGCCCACGGGCACTGCCCATCCGAAGTGCAGCGTCGGCGGCCGCCGGCCCCGCCGTCACTCGACGACGACCTCGATCCGCTGGAACTCCTTGAGGTCGGTATAGCCGGTCGTCGCCATCGACCGCTTGAGCGCGCCGACCAGGTTCATGGTGCCGTCGGCGACCCGGCTGGGACCGAACAGGATCGACTCGATCGAGCCGATCTGCTCGAACTGCACGCGCTGGCCGCGAGGCAGGTCGTGGTGGTGCGCCTCGGCGCCCCAGTGGAACCCGCGACCGGGTGCGTCGGTGGCGCGCGCGAACGGCGAGCCGAGCATGACCGCGTCAGCCCCGCAGGCGATGGCCTTCGCGAGGTCGCCGGACCGGCCGATCGAGCCGTCGGCGATAACGTGGACGTAGCGGCCGCCGGACTCGTCGAGGTAGTCGCGGCGGGCCGCGGCGACGTCGGCCACCGCCGACGCCATCGGTACGGCGACGCCGAGCACGGTGCGGGTCGTGTGGGCCGCACCGCCACCGAACCCGACCAGCACGCCGGCGGCCCCCGTGCGCATCAGGTGGAGCGCGGCCTGGTGGGTCGCGCAGCCGCCGACGATGACGGGCACGTCGAGCTCGTAGATGAACTCCTTGAGGTTGAGCGGCTCGGCCTGGCTGGAGACGTGCTCGGCGCTCACCGTCGTACCGCGGATGACGAAGAGGTCGACGCCCGCGTCGGTCACGACCTTGGCGAACTCCTTGGTGCGCTGCGGCGAGAGCGAGCCGGCGACGGTCACCCCGCCCTCGCGCACCTGGCGCAGCCGCTCGGTGATGAGCTCCGGCTTGATCGGCTCGGAGTAGATCTCCTGGAGCCGGTGGGTCGCGGCGTCGCCCTGGAGGCCGGCCACCTCCTCCAGCAACGGCTCCGGGTCGCTGTAGCGGGTCCAGATGCCCTCGAGGTTGAGGACGCCGAGTCCGCCGTACTGACCGAACGCGACCGCGGTCTCCGGGGACATCACCGAGTCCATCGGGGCAGCCAGGATCGGCAGCGCGAACCGGTAGGCGTCGATCTGCCAGTCGATGCTGACCTCCTCCGGGTCGCGGGTGCGCCGGGACGGCACGATCGCGATGTCGTCGAAGGAGTAGGCGTGGCGGGCGCGCTTGGCCCGGCCGATCTCGATGTCGGTCACCGGGGCAGTCTAGTGACGCGGCTACCGCTATCCGAGGTCGAACGCGTTCTTCTGCCCGAGCCGATACATCTGCTGGTCCACGACCTTGAGTGCCTCCCACTCCGGCGGCCGGTGCAGCTGGTAGATCGCGGCCGGGGTGCCACCGACACCGGACTCGTCGAGGATCGCGTTCGCGGCCTGGCGGCCGGACTCGTTGGCGCCCTCCATCGTCGCGAGGTCGACGTTGGTGCGGCAGAAGTCGCCGGCCATGAAGAGGTTGGAGATCGTGGTCCTAGCGGTCGGGCGAGCCTGGTACGAGTCGACGGTGTTGATGAGCAGCGGTTCGTCGTTGGAGTTGCGACGGCTGACCGGGTCCCACTTGATGGCCGGGTCGAGGAAGGACGAGTGGAGGATGTCGTCGGGCAGCACCGAGCTGCCGGTGTCCTCGAGCGAGGCCTTCAGCTGCGCCCACACCTCGGCCCGCACCTCCGCCTTGGTGCACCGGTTGGCCGGCTTGCCGTAGAGGATCCCCGGGGTGGTCCAGTCGGACACGTCCACCGACAGGCAGTCGACGGCCTTCCCGTCGCCGTACGTCGCCGCGAAGTCGTTGGTCCAGTGCCCGCCCTGAAGAATGCCCGTGAGCGACCAGGGCGAGTCGAGGAACGCGAGGTGTCCTGTCGTGATGGTGGCCGGCCGCTTCAGGTAGAACTGGATCCCGTTCATCCAGTCCGTCACGAGGCCCGTCAGGCCCTCCAGGCTCGGGTCCGCCCGCAGCACCGCGGGAGAGAGCAGTCGGGTCACCCGCTCGACCGGCATCGCAGACACGAACCAGTCCGCCTCGATGGTCTTCGGGCCGGTCGCGGTGCTCGCCCGGGCTCCGGTGATCCGGCCGCCCGCCACCTTGAGCCCGGTGACCGTCGTGTCCCTCTCGAACCGGACACCCTTGCCGCGCAGCAGCTGGAGCCACGGGTCGATCCACACCTCGTTCGTCGGCCCGTTGAGGATCTGGTCGGCCGGGCGCCCGTTGGTCCCGATCCCGGCGATCGCGTAGAGGAACGCTTCGGCCATGTTGCCGATCGTGCGGGTGCTGGCGATCTCTTCCTTGGCGGCCACCAATGACCGGGTGAGCCCTCTGGCGGCGACGGTCTGGTATTCGGCAGAGTGCTTGTCGGCGCGGACGAAGTCCCACCAGGACGTCTTCTCCCACTCCCCCATCCGCCGTTCGTCGCAGCTGGACAGGAAGACGACGAGCCGGGTCGCGAAGTACGCCGTCTCGTGCGGCGCGATCATCTGGCCGCCGAGCAGCTCGTTGATGACGAAGCGCCTCAGCGCGGCCGGGGTGGCCAGGTGGCGCGGGTCAGGGATGAGGCCGAAGAGGTTCTGGTCGTCCCGACCGCCGGCGCGTGGAAAGAGCGGGATGCCTGCGTTAACCAGGTTGTCGAAGACGCCGTTCTCGTTGGTGCCGAACGGAATCCGCGCCATCGTGTCGGGGATGTGGTGGTAGAAGCCGGGGAAGAACCGGAAGCCGTGCTCACCGGGCAGCTTCCGTCGGCCGCCCCGCGCGCTGCCGGGGACGGGGATGCTCCGTGCCTTCCCGCCGAGCGCCTTGCGCTCGTAGACGGTGACCTCGAAGCCACGCTCGACCAGCTCGTGCGCGGCCGACAGACCCGCCATCCCGCCGCCGAGCACGGCGACCTTGCGCCGGCTGACCGCGAGGGCCGGCGACAGCGGGCCGACGGCCAGCGCTGCTGCAGCGACTCCGGATCCGCGCAAGACATTGCGACGAGAAAGCGACCCCATGTCGAACACCTGTCTCCCGTTAACCGACACTGGTGTCGGTTAACGGGATTCTGTCGCCCCGCGCCACCGGCGTCAACCGCAAGTTCGTGGATTTCACGACCCGGACGGCAGGTACGACGCACTATGTGAGGCGATGAGCGCGGAGACGACGGACCCGAGACGACAACTACTGGCCGAGCTTGCCCCCGGAGTGCCCGAGCAGGTCGTCGAAGCACTGCGCACGAACTCGACCGCGGCGATAGGTCACCTCCACCGCGATGACTGGCTCTCCCTCGCCGAGCGCCTCCGGGCGGCCGACGGGCGGTTGCCGGCCGGGTTCGCGTGGCGGTGCGGCTACGCGCTGCACCTCCAGGGGCGGGCGACCGAGGCGGTCGCCTTCTTCGAGGCCGCAGCACCGACCGACGATGCCGCGGAAGGCGCGCAGCTCGCCGCCGCGCACGCGGCGTCGCTCTGGAGCCGCGGGGAGGTCGAGGAGCTGGCCCTCACCGCCGACCGCGCACTCGCCCTCGCCGAGGCGAGCGGCGACCCGAGCGCCCTTGCCGCGGCGTGGATCGCGAAGTCCCTCTCCGCGTCGATCAACGACCGGCACGCCTGCGCGGCGGCGGAGCACAAGGCACTGCGCTTCGCCGAGGACGCCGACGACGTGCTCGCCGTCGCCCGCATCCACACCCACATCGCGTGCGCCGACCTGGAGGAGGCTCGTTACCTGGAGGCGATCGAACGGTTCACCGACGTGATCACGACCACGGGTGCGCACGGTCTCGTCAGCAGCCAGGCGCTCGCACGCGTCAACCTCGCCGAGGCCCTGGTGCGCGTGGGCCGGCTCGACGAGGCCGTCCATGAAGCGGAGACGTCACGCATCCAGTTCGGGTTCCTGGACTCACCGCTGGTCGGCGCGGCCTGGCGGATCCTCGGCTCGGTCAACACCATCCGCGGCAGCCTCAGCCGAGCCGCGCACGCCTACTCGGAGGCGGTGCGCTACGCGGAGGAGCACGGCTTCAGCCAGGTCCTCCTGCCTGCCGTGGTGGGGCTCGCCCTGGTCCGCGCCGCCGACGACCGTGAAGCCGCCCGCGCCCTGCTCGACCGGGCTCGGTCGCTCCCGGCCGTCACCCACCACCTGGCCACCAAGCTGGCCCACGGCTGGTTCCTGCTCCTGGAGTCGGACGAGCGGCCGGAGGCACGGGGCGAGGCGCTCGCGATCGCCGATCGTGAGCTCACCGAAGCGCTGCACTACAGCGAGAACAGCGTCATCGCCGAGGCGCTGGAGCTCGCCGTGCTCGCAGGTGACCAGCAGCCCGGCGATCCCCGCATGGCCGAAGCACTCGCCATGTGGGTCACTGCGGGCAACGAGGTCCGGGCGACGATCAACGCCTACGTCACCGCCCGGCTGACCGGTGCGAGCGTCGCGGAGCACCGCGCACTCCAGGACCTGCACCGGCTCGGCCTCCATGCCGACGCCTGGGCCGTCCCTGGCCCGCTCAACGCAGTCCGGCCGACCGACGTCCGCGTCCGCGTGCACTGCCTCGGCGCTTTCGCCCTGGAGGTCGACGGCCGCACGGTGCCCGGGTCGGCCTGGCCCTCGCGCAAGGCCCGCGACGCGCTCAAGGTGCTCGCGGTGTCCGACGCGGAGGGGCTCAGCCGGACGCGCCTCGAAGGCCTGCTCTGGCCCGAGCTGCTCGATCCAGGCAACCGGCTGTCGGTGGCACTGTCCCAGCTGCGGCAGGTCCTCGATCCCGGGCGCGGCCACCCCGCTGACCACTACGTCGTCGCGGACCGTTCGCGGGTCCGGCTCGACGGAGCGAACGTCAGCGTCGACGTGCGCGAGTTCAGCCGTTCCGCGGTCGAGGTCACCGGCGGGACAGCGGTTGATGTCGACGTGCTCGAGGCGGTGGCCGCACGGTACACGGGCGCGCTCCTCGAAGGCGAGGACGCCGAGTGGATCGACGCGCCCCGTGCGGACATCGAGCGTTTCGCTCGCGAGGTCAACCGGTCGCTCGCACTCGCCCTCGCTGGTACGGCGGACGCCGCGCGGGCCGTACCGTGGCTGATCCGGCTGATCAACGAAGACCCGTACGACGAGCCGACGTACGTCTCTCTGGTGCGGCTCCTCGAGCGGCTCGGTCGGCACGGCGAGGCGCGCAACTTCTACTCGGTCTACACCTCCCGGATGCGCGAGCTGGACGTGCCGTCGCAGCCCTGGGAGTCGGTCAGCGATCGCAGCGCCTCCTGAGCCGTACCGAGCGGCCACAACGCGATCTCAAACTCTTCTCAACGTGGTCCTGGCAGCCTCGCAGTTGCTCCCGAGACCCGGAGGTCACCATGACCGTCATCCTGCAGAACGAGACCGTTCCGCCCGCGCCGCCGACCGACGCGACCCCCACCGCCACGACCCCCACGGCCACGACCAGGTTCTGGCGTCCGACGCCGTAGTCCCGAGGTCAGGCGCCGTGGTAGTTGGGCGCCTCGACCGTCATCTGCACGTCGTGGGGGTGGCTCTCCTTGAGCGACGCCGAGGTGATCCGGATGAACCGGCCCTTGTCCTGCAGCTCGGGGATGGTCCGCGCGCCGACGTAGAACATCGACTGGTTGAGGCCGCCGAGCAGCTGGTGGGCGACGGCGGAGAGCGGACCCCGGTAGGCGACCTGGCCCTCGACGCCCTCGGGCACGATCTTGTCGTCGCTGGCGACCTCGGCCTGGAAGTAGCGGTCCTTCGAGTAGGACTTCTTGCCCCGGGAGGACATGGCACCGAGTGACCCCATGCCGCGGTAGGCCTTGAACTGCTTGCCCTGCACGAAGATCACGTCGCCCGGCGACTCCTCGCAGCCGGCGAGCATCGAGCCGATCATCACCGACTCCGCGCCGGCGACGATCGCCTTCGCGATATCACCGGACTGCTGGAGACCGCCGTCGGCGATGACAGGTACGCCGGCGGGCTTGGCGGCCAGGGATGCTTCGTAGACGGCCGTGACCTGGGGTACGCCGCAGCCGGTGACGACGCGCGTCGTACAGATCGAACCGGGGCCGAACCCGACCTTGACGGCGTCGGCGCCGGCGTCGACGAAGGCCTGGGCCCCGTCACGGGTCGCGACGTTGCCGCCGATGACCTGCACGTGGCGGGTGGCCGGATCGGACTTGAGCCGCCTGACCATGTCGAGGAGCAGGGTGACGTGGCCGTGGGCAGTGTCGGCGACGAGGACGTCGACGCCGGCCTCGATCAGACCGGTGGCCCGCTGCCAGGCGTCGCCGAAGTAGCCGATCGCGGCGCCGACCATCAGCCGGCCCTGACCGTCCTTGGACGCGTCGGGGAACTGCTCGGACTTCACGAAGTCCTTCACCGTGATCAGCCCGCCGAGCCGGCCGTCCGCGTCGACGAGCGGCAGTCGCTCGCGCTTGTGCTTGCGCAGCAGCGCGGTGGCGTCCTCGCGGCTGATGCCGACGTCGCCGGTGACGAGCGGCATCGGCGTCATCACCTCGTCGACCTTGGTGGTGGCCCACTCCGCAACGGGGGTGAACCGCAGGTCGCGGTTGGTGCAGATGCCGAGCAGTCGGTTGTCGGCGTCGACGACCGGGAGACCGGAGACGCGGTACTCGCCGCAGATCCGGTCGAGGTCCTCGAGCGTCGCGTCGGGGCCGATGGTGACGGGGTTGGAGATGATCCCGGTCTGGGTCCGCTTCACGAGGTCGACCTGGTAGGCCTGCTCCTCGGCGGACAGGTTGCGGTGCAGGATGCCGATGCCGCCCTGCCGGGCCATCGCGATCGCCATCCGCGACTCCGTGACGGTGTCCATCGCGGCGCTGACGAGCGGGGCCTTGATGCTGATCTCGCGGGTCAGCCGCGTGGTCAGGTCGATGTCGTCGGGCGCCAGGTCCGAGTAACCCGGCAGCAGCAGGACGTCGTCGTAAGTGAGACCGAGGGACGCGAACTTCTCGGGGACCTCCATGACGGAATCCTACGTTGGGTCGCCGGGATGACCGGAACCGGGACAGACTGGAGCGGTGACCCCCGACTTGCCTCCGCACGTGCTGGTCCTCTTCGGCGCGACCGGCGACCTCGCGTCCCGCAAGCTGTTCCCCGGCCTCTACCGGCTGGCCGCGGCGGGGCGGCTCCCCCACCACCTCGAGGTGATCGGCAGCGGGCGCCGCTCCCCCGGCACCGACGATGAGTTCCGGGGGCAGGTCCGCGCCGCCCTCGACGAGTTCGTCAAGGAGGTCGACGAGGAGATCGCCGGCCCGTTGCTGGAGCGGATCTCGTTCGTCGCCTCGTCGGCCGACGACGGTACGGCGCTCGCCGAGGCGGTGCAGGAAGCCGAGGACCGACTGCTCGAGGAGGCCGGCTGCCTGCTGTCCGACGTACGACGCCTGCTCTACCTGTCGATCCCGCCGTCGGCCGTGTCCGGCACCGTCGAGATGCTCGCGAAGGAGGACCTGGTCGACCGCTCGCGGCTGGTCGCGGAGAAGCCGTTCGGCACCGATCTGGCGACCGCGCGGGCGCTCGACGTCGTGCTCCGCAACGCCTTCGACGAGGCGCAGATCTTCCGGATCGACCACTTCCTCGGCAAGGAGGCGGTCCAGAACATCCTGGCCCTGCGGTTCGCCAACGGGCTGTTCGAGCCGGCGTGGAACCGGCACACCATCGAGTCGGTGCAGATCGACGTGCCCGAGAAGCTCACCGTCGAGGGCCGCGGGAGCTTCTACGAAGGCACCGGCTGCCTACGCGACATGGTGACGACGCACCTGTGCCAGCTGCTCGGCTTCGTCGCACTCGAGGACCCGCACGCCTATCGCGAGTCCGCGCTCCGAGCGGCGAAGGCCGCTGTGTTCGCGGCGGTCCGGCCACTCGACCCGGACCGCGTGGTCTTCGGCCAGTACGACGGCTACCGCGGCGAGTCGGACGTCGCCGAGGACTCCGACGTCGAGACGCTCGTCGCCATCGAGATGTGGATCGACAACGACCGGTGGCGCGACGTGCCGTTCTACCTCCGCACCGGCAAGGCGATGGCCGACGGCCGGCGGACGATCACGATCCGCTTCAACGACCCGCGGCACCGCTGGCTCAAGCCCGCCGACGGCGGCCGCCCCGATCCCAACGAGCTGGTGATCGAGCTCGCCGACCAGCCGCGGATCGCGATCGACGTACGCGCCAAGCGACCCGGCCCCGACATGGACATCGTGGAGGGCGTGTTCCGGCTCGACCTGGTGTGCGACGTCCCCGAGTCCGATCCGCTCGAGGCCTACGAGCGCCTGATCCTCGACGTCATGCGCGGCGACCGGACCCTCTTCATCAGCTCCGACGAGGTCGAGCGGCTCTGGGAGATCTGTCAGCCGGTCCTCGACCGGCGCCCTCCCTGCCGGCCGTACGACCAGGGCAGCTGGGGCCCGCAGGAAGCCATCGACCTGGCGTACGGCGGCTGGCGGCTCGGCAACCACGCCCCGGACCCGTCGCTCACGCAGAAATAGGGGTCAGACCCGCAGCTCGCTGACCGCGATCCGCACGGTGACGGCGTCGCCGGCCATCCGGATCCGCCCCCGGAGCCCGGCGGAGAGGACCATCGGAAGCACCGCCTGGCTGCCCGCGGGAGCGGAGAGCACGATCTCCTCCGCGCCGCGGGCGCGCGCCATCCGTGCGATGTCGGCGAGCAGGCGGGTGCCGATGCCGCGCCGCTGCCAGGACGGATCGACCCACATGTCCACCGGCCAGGGGTCGTCCGCCGCGACGCCCTCGGCGAAGGACGCGCGACCGACCACTCGCCCGCTGACCAGGACGGACACCTCGTCGGTGCCCCGGACGTGGGTGGGCTCGCTGTCTCCTGCCGCCTCTGGGGCCGACGGCACCGCCCGACTCAGCACATCACTGACGAGCTCGGCGAGCGCGGAGCCCCGGACCCGCTCCGCCGGCGTGAACGGCGTCTCCCGGCGGATCTGGATGACCGCGGTCCCGACGGTCATCTCGAGGACGTCCTCGGTGCCGTGGGTGGGCTCGACGTCGGCGTCGAAGAGGTGGGCGACGACGTCGGGGAAGGACGCCGGGTGATCGAGGATCTGCTGGGCCGCCTGGACGTAGCGCGTCGGCTGGTCGTCGAGGGCGTGCCGGTTGACGGCATGGGTCACCACCGACTCCCCGCCGGCCCGGCGGAGGAGGGCGAGGACCTCCGCCTCACCCCACTCCTCGGGTGCCCGGAACACCAGCTCGACCGTCGCCGTGCCCGGCACCTGGCTGCTGAACACGTGGACGGCGCCGATGTTCACACCGGCCTTGCCGCACTCCTGAGCTACGGGAGCCAGCTTTCCGGGGCGATCCGGCAGGTTCGCGCGCACCCTCCACAACATGTCTCCAGCATGCCGCATCTCGGCGCGAGATGCGGGTCTCACTCCTGCGCGGCCGCGACGGACCGCTTGGGGTCCTGCTCCCCCGCCTCGACAGCGAACGGCATTCGATTCTGCGGCGGCGGGACGGGGCAGGTCGTGAAGTCGGTGTAGGCGCACGGCAGATTGATCGTGCGGTTGAAGTCGAGGACGACGGAGCCGTCCCCCCCGGGAGGGTCAACGTAGAGCTGGCGGCCTGCGGGATACGTCGTCCGTCCCGACGTCGCGTCCGAGAACACCAGCCAGAGCCCGCCGTGGTCGTCGAAGGCCGCCAACGTCACCTGTCGGCCGCCTAGGTCGAACGCGACCTCGCCGATCGTGTCGTCCGGGGCCGGGTGGCTGGCGCGCGGCGTGAAGGTCGCGGTGGCAACCCATTCCATCGACGGCGGGTAGACCGGCGTCGGCTGGTGGTCGTGGCGCAACCGGTGCGCTGGGTCCCGCGGCCGGAGCAGCACCGCCCCGTCGCGATCGGCAACCTCGATCCGGACCTCACCCGCCCGGGCCCAGATGCCGTGCTCGTCGATCGGCCCGAGGACGTGGTGGCCCTTCTCGATCCGGGTCACCACGTCAGCTATCGCACCGGCGTCGACCGTCAGCGACTCGGCATCACCCAGCTCGACCACGACCCCGTCGGGCCCGAGCGACCACGATCCGGGTACGCCGTCGAACCGCTGGGGTTCAGCGTCGAGCCAGTGCAGACCGGTGATCGACAAGAACCCGTCCGGCCTGGTGAGCCCCTTCTCACGTCCGCGGCGGAAGGCCTGCCATTCCTCGAGAAAACTGGCGTCCACAACAGCCATCGTGCCCGAAAACTGACCGACCCGGCTCATCTCGCGATGAGCCGGGTCGGCAGGAGTCGGAATCAGTGCCCGTGGCCGTGGCCGTGCCCGTGGCCGGCCGCCTCGGGCTCCTCGTCCTCGGGCTTCTCGACGATCAGGGTCTCGGTCGTCAGCAGCATCGCGGCGATCGAGGTCGCGTTGACCAGCGCGGAGCGCGTCACCTTGACCGGGTCGAGGACGCCCTGGGCGACCAGGTCGCCGTACTCCTCCGTGGCGGCGTTGTAGCCGTTGCCGACGCCGAGCTCGCGGACCTTGGTGGTCACGACGTAGCCGTTGACACCGCCGTTCTCGGCGATCCAGCGCAGCGGCTCGTCGGCCGACTTGCGGACGATGCGCACACCGACCGCCTCGTCGCCCGTCAGGCCGAGGTCCTTGTCGAGGACCGACACCGCGTGGATGAGCGCGGAGCCACCACCGGGAACGATGCCCTCCTCGATCGCGGCGCGCGTCGCGGAGACCGCGTCCTCGATCCGGTGCTTCTTCTCCTTGAGCTCGACCTCGGTGGCAGCGCCGACCTTGATCACGCAGACACCACCGGCGAGCTTGGCGAGACGCTCCTGGAGCTTCTCCTGGTCCCAGTCGCTGTCGGCGTTCTCGATCTCGGCCTTGATCTGGTTGACCCGGCCCTCGACCGCGGCGTGGTCGCCCGCGCCGTCGACGATGGTGGTGTTGTCCTTGGTGACCACGATGCGACGGGCCTGGCCGAGCACGTCGAGCCCGATCTGGTCGAGCTTGAGGCCGACCTCGGGAGCGATGACCTGACCGCCGGTCAGGACCGCGATGTCCTGCATCATCGCCTTGCGGCGGTCACCGAACGCCGGGCTCTTCACCGCGACGGCGTTGAAGGTGCCGCGGATCTTGTTGACCACGAGCGTCGAGAGCGCCTCGCCGTCGACATCCTCGGCGAGGATGAAGAGCGGCTTGCCGGCCGCGATGACCTTCTCGAGCAGCGGCAGCAGGTCGGCGATCGCCGAGATCTTGCCCTGGTGCAGAAGGATGTAGGGGTCGTCGATGACCGCTTCCATCCGCTCCGGGTCGCTGACGAAGTAGGCCGAGATGTAGCCCTTGTCGAACTGCATGCCCTCGGTGAACTCGAGCTCGGTGCCCATGGTGTTGGACTCCTCGACGGTGATCACACCGTCCTTGCCCACCTTGTCGAACGCCTCGGCGAGCAGCTCGCCGATGTGGCTGTCGCGGCTGGAGATCGTGGCCACGCTGGCCATGTCCTCCTTCGACTCCACCTCGCGGGCGGAGGCCAGCAGCGCGTCGGACACGGCCGTGGCCGCGAGGTCCATGCCGCGCTTGACGCCCATCGGGTTGGCGCCGGCGGCCACCGCGCGGAGGCCTTCGTGCACCATCGCCTGGGCGAGCACGGTGGCGGTCGTGGTGCCGTCACCGGCGATGTCGTTGGTCTTGGTCGCGACCTCCTTGGTGAGCTGCGCACCGAGGTTCTCGAACGGGTCGTCGAGCTCGATCTCCCGCGCGACGGTCACACCGTCGTTGGTGATCGTCGGGGCGCCCCACTTCTTGTCGAGGACGACGTAGCGGCCCTTGGGGCCGAGGGTCACCTTGACCGTGTTCGCGAGCTTGTCGACGCCGCGCTCGAGGGCGCGCCGGGCGTTCTCGTCGAACTCCAGAATCTTGGGCATTACTTCTCCTTAAAGAGATCGAGTCGTCCGACTCGGAGTGAGCCAGAGGTCACTCGGAGTCGGACGACTCGGGGAGTTTCAGGAAACGACAGCGAGCACGTCGCGCGCCGAGAGGATGAGGTACTCCTCGCCGGCGTACTTGACCTCGGTGCCGCCGTACTTGCTGTAGATGACCTTGTCACCGACCGCAACGTCGAGCGGGACCCGGTTGCCGTTGTCGTCGATGCGGCCGGGGCCGACCGACAGGACCTCGCCCTCCTGGGGCTTCTCCTTGGCGGTGTCCGGGATGACCAGGCCGGAGGCCGTGGTCTGCTCGGCCTCGAGCGCCTTGACGACGATCCGGTCCTCGAGCGGCTTGATGTTGATCGACACGTCGATCGACCTCCACTTTCTCTGTGCGGGTGTATGCAGGTGTCCTGGCGGGCTGGCGCCCGCCCACGTTGGGGCTTGCCTTGGGGAGTACGCCGTCGCGGGGGTCGTACGCCTGTCGGCAAGCGCTGGCACACTCGATAGGAGAGTGCCAACACGAAACTAGCACTCTCCGCCAACGAGTGCCAGAGCGGCCCCCGGGTAGCCGGGCCTGACAGGATCACGGCGTGGACCTCGAAGCGTTCCGGTGGCTGCTCACCGACCAGGGGCAGGCGCTCCTGGCACAGGCCACCGACCTGGCACCGACCGGCGATGAGCTACACGTCCAGGCCGAGCTCCGTCGTACGGCGCCGCCGGCCGTCGTCGCTGCCGCGCTGTCGCAGGTCGATCTCCGCACGCGGGCTCACGCCAAGTTCGGCGACCTCGCCGACCGGATGTACTTCACACGGGACGCCCTCGAACAGGCCACCCGGCTGTCCGTCGCCGCGCATCGCGCCGGCCGCTATCAGGCGTTCGGCGCGAAGACCTTGATCGACCTCGGGTGCGGGATCGGCGGCGACCTCATCGCCGGCGCCCGCGCCGGCCTGGTCTGCGCAGGCGTCGACCTCGACCCGGTGCGCGTCGCCGTCGCCGAGGCCAACCTGGCCGCCCTCGGACTGCCCGGCGCGGTCCAGGTCGCCGACGCGACGACGGTCGACCACACCGGCTTCGACCTCGCGTTCGCCGATCCCGCGCGGCGCAGCGGCGCCGGGCGCACGTTCAACGTCGACGACTGGGTGCCGCCGTGGACCTGGGTCGAGGGGCTGCTGCGCCGCGACGCGTGCGTCAAGGTCGCCCCCGGGATCCCGCACGCCCTGGTGCCTGCGGACGTCGAGGCCGAGTGGGTGAGCGACGGCGGCGAGGTCAAGGAGGCCGCCCTCTGGTCCGGTCGTACGGCGACTGCGCGCCGCCGTGCCACGGTGATCGGGCCCGGCGGCCTGGCTTCCCTGACCGACGAGGACGACCCGGGCATCGAGGAGGTCGGCGTCGGCGACGTCGGCGCGTTCCTCTACGAGCCGGACGGCGCGGTGATCCGGGCCGGGCTGGTGACCGCGGTCGCGGCCGGGGTGCAGGGGCACCTCGTCGACGCCAGGATCGCCTACCTCACCTCGGACGTGTCGTTCCGCACACCGTTCGCCCGCGGCTACCAGGTGCACGAGCGGCTCCCCTATCGCGAGAAGCCCCTCAAGGCGGCGCTCCGCGAGCGCGGCATCGGCAGGCTGACGATCAAGAAGCGCGGCGTCGACGTCACTCCCGATGCCCTGCGCAAGCGTCTCGCGCTCAGCGGCGACGAGGAGGCAACCTTGGTGCTGACCAGGGTCGGTGGGCAAGGCGCCGCACTCCTTGTCACGCCCCTCTGACCCCGCGAATCCGGCCAGATCCACGCCGAGACCGGCGGTCTCGGTCCGGATTTCTCCCGATTCGCGCTCATGGGAAGTCAACCCAGGGGTCCCAAGACGGAGGCAACCGACGTCGGCACCAGCGCGTCAAAGAGACGTGAGCACCCGGAGCCACGGCGCCATCGCCGTCCTCGCCGTCCTCGCCGTCACCGCCGTCCTCGTCACCGGTTGTGGCCTCGACGACGGTGACCGGACGGCACCGACCGCGGAGACCTCGGCCACGGCACCGGCGAGTACGGCGCCCGCCGGGCCGGTCGCGTGGGTCGATGGCCTGCCCATCGGGCCGCCGCCGTCCACCGGCTACGTCATCGGGCACACGTACCACTCCCCCGACGGCCGTACCGTCCGACTGCCGCAGGACCGAGGGATCACCGCGATCGCCGGCCTCGGTGACGGCTTCCTCGTCGTTGACGACCGCAACTTCGAAGCGACCGTCGGCGTTGCACTGCTGGACAGCCGCGGCCGCCGGGTGCGCGACTTCGGCACCATGACCGGCGTTCCAGCACTGAGCGCGGACGGCGCCACGCTGCGCTGGATCACGTTCAGCGGGTCCGAGGAGGCCGTGCGCCGCCCCACCCGCCTGCACGTTGCCGACGTCGCGACGGGCGAGATCCGGTCGCGCGCCATCCGCCGACACGGCGAGATCCGACCGATGGTGCCCCGGCAACGGGGCCTCCCGGTCGTCTGGGTGAAGGACGGCGCGCTCGTCGTGCTGGACCAGGTCACCCGCGAGCAGGTGGCCCGGCTCGCTTCACCCGGGCACTGGATCCGCGGCCGGATCTGGTCGGCGGCCTGGGAGGACCGCGCCCATCTGCTCGTGTCGTTCCAGCGCGACCACGGGCTCGAGACGACGATCCTCCGCGTCGACGTACGCTCCGGCGACTGGTCGCTCGCGGTCGACTGGACGCCGACAAACGAGACGCACGGTGTCACGTTCCAGACCGCGCGATAAGAGGTACGGCGTCTGCTGACGACGCGCGGCGGCAATTGCAACCAATCTCCGACGAGTCGCGTCCTTCACCCGACACAGTTCCACCAGGGACCAGCAGACAAGCAGAAGGGGAGGGCTGATGAGCCGGAAGGACCGCGAAGCAGAGCGGGACGCCGAGTTCACCGAGTACCTCGCCGCCCGGCAGCCGACCTTGCTGCGGACGGCGTACCTCCTCACCGGCGACAAGCACCAGGCCGAGGACATCCTCCAGACCTCGCTGGCCAAGCTCTACCTGGCGTGGGACAAGGTCCACGATCGCGGCGCCGTCGATGCGTACGTGCGCCGGATCATGGTCAACGAGAACAACTCGCTGTGGCGGCGCGCCTGGAAGAAGCGGGAGTTCGCCACCGAGGTGATCCCTGAAGGCTCGCCGCACCACGACGAGTACGACGACGGCACCAACGACGAGCTGTGGGAGGTCGTGCAGACCCTGCCGCCGAAGGCGCGGTCGGTCGTCGTCCTTCGCTACTACGAGCAGATGTCGGAGGCCGAGGTCGCAGACGCCCTCGGCATCTCGGTCGGCACCGTCAAGTCCCAATGCAGCCGGGCACTCGCGGCACTTCGCCAGCGGGTACCCGCCGAGCTCCACCCCCGCTACGGCGAGGAGTCCCGATGAACAGCCCGAACGACCCCAAGAACACCGACAGCGCCTGGGAGGATGCGATGACCCGCGACTTCGACGCGCGCGTCCGAGACCTCCACGAGGCGCCGCTCGGCCTTGACTCCGTCAAGGGCAAGGCCCACAAGATCAAGCGCAACCGGCGGGCAGCGGTTGCGGGCGGCATCCTCGGTGTCGCCGCGATCATCACGCCGATCGCCGTGCTCAGCAGCGGGGGCACCACCGAGAGCGAGAAGCCCCCGGTGGTGAACGATCCCACCGAGACGATCGCCGACCCGGTCTCCTCGGAGCCGGACTACGTCCTCGACGGCGTCTGGCACCAGGCAGATGGTGACGAGGTCGACCTTCCGGAGAGCGATCAGCCTTACCAGTCCGCCGTCGTCTGGAACGGCAACCTGGTCGCCACCCGCTGGGACGGCGAGGTCTACAACATCGCCGTCGTGGTCGCCGACGACGGCACCCTGCTGACCACGTTCGAGACCACCGGCCCGGTCGTCGTCAACGACGCCGGCACGGTCGCAGCATGGATCGAGACCGACGGCACCGTCATCGCGGCGGACACCGAAGAACTCCAGGTCGGCACGGTCGACCTCGGCGCACCCGGCGAGGGCATCGCCTGGTACGCCGCCGCGATCAGCGGTGGGCCGAGCTGCATCGACGACCCCGAAGGTTGCACCGTCCTGCTCAACTCGAACCTCGGCGAGGACGCGAGGGCCTTCTCCTCGCTCGGCGGCGACGAAGTCGTCGCGCCTGGTGTGATCAAGGTCTTCGATGCCACGGCCGAAGGCACCGTCACGGTGATCAGCGAGGTGACCGAGGACTTCAACACCTGCGGCGGCCCTCTCGACCTGATCGACAGCACGATCCGGTGGACCAGTTGTGAGTTCCAGGCGCAGCAGATCTCGCCCGACGAGGCCCACGTCGCGGCACTGCCGAGCCAGTTCGACGGCCTCGGACCCATCTCGATCTCGGTGGTCGACGCGCAGACCCAGGAGGTGACCGGTCACTACTCATCCGAGGGTGGCTTCATCGGCTACTGGGCTTGGACCACCGAGGGAAATCTGCTTCTCAGCGCCTACGACGGCGCCCGCTGGCACCTGATCAGCATGGCCACCGACGGGGAGATCACCGAGATCGGCAAGCCCATCAAGGGCGCCGCGGAAGACAGCCCGTTCGCCTTGATCCAGCACTGACGCGCCCCGCGTAGTACCGACGCGATTGCAACCGTGACGGTCGCTTTCGCGTCCTCTCGTCACACCACCACCACTCAGCAAGGACCACGACCATGACGATCAAGCTGCACTCCCGGGTCGCCGCCGCAGCGGTGATCGCCCCGCTCGCCGTACTCGCCGTCGGTTGCGGAAGCGACTCCGGCGACAACTCCGACGACGCGGCTTCGGACACCCAGACCACGGCCTCGTCCGACCCGACCGCGCCGGCCAGCGACGCCACCACGACCCCGACCGCCTCGGAGCCGAGCGAGCCCCCGCCTGCCGCGCCCGCCGGAGTCGACTACGTCGTCGACGGCGCCTGGTACCAGGCCGACGGCGATGCCGTGGAGCTCCCGAAGAACCCCAACCCGTACGACGCCGCGGTGATCTGGAACGACCAGCTGGTCGCGACCTACTGGGACGGCGAGGTCTACTCGGTCACCGACGTGATCGACGACGAAGGCAAGGTCGTCGACAGCTTCGACACCGCCTCGAGCCCGGCCGTGAACGGGGCCGGCACCACGATCGCCTGGATCGACACCGACGGCACCGTGATGACCGCGTGGGGCCCCGGTGAGGACGAGCAGGTCTCGATGGGATCCGTCGACCTAGCCGCCCCCGGCGAGACCGTCGCCTACTTCACCGCCGCGGTCACCGGCGGCCCGAACTGCTACGAGGTCGAGGACGGCTGCATCGTCTACGTGAACTCCGGTCTCGGCGACGAGTCGCGGTCCTTCGACTCGCACGGCATCAACGACATCGTCGCGCCGAGCATCACCAAGGTCTTCGACGCGACCGACGACGGAGTCGTCAGCGTGATCAACAAGGTCACCAAGGACCTCGACACCTGCGGCGGCCTCTTCGACCGGATCGACGGCACCCTCCGGTGGACCACCTGCGCCTACCAGGTCCAGCAGATCTCGCCGGACGGCGCGTACGTCGCAGCACCGCAGAGCCAGTACGACGGACTCGGCCCGACGCAGCTGTCCATCCTCGACGCCACCTCCGGCGAACCGACCGGGACGTACTCACCCGAGGGCGGCTTCATCGGCACCTGGGCGTGGACCACCGACGGGCAGCTGCTCTTCGACGCCTACGACGGCGCCCGCTGGCACCTGATCAGCATGGCCACCGACGGATCGATCGCCGAGATCGGCGACCCCGTCGCGGGCGACGACTTCGACAGCCCGCTCACGCTGATCCAGCACTGACGGCCGCTGGTTGAGGTGCGAGCGCAGCGAGCCTCGAAACCAAGGCGACCGCCGTTGGTCGAGGAGGTCGCGCTAGCGACCGTCACGATGACCCCTGCCGGCAGCCTGCGGCCCGCGGTGGGCTGTGCTTCAAAAGACGAACTACGTGGACGCATGAAGACCACCTGTCGTCCACACCCTGAACGTCGCGAGCTCCCTGTCCACAGGCGGATTCGCGACCTGTGGTTGTGCCGGATGTCCCATATTGAATAGGTCTCATGGATCTCGGGACCGCACCCCTCTTCGACCTCACCGCCCCCGCGGCGGCCGCGGCCGAGGCCAGCGTGCCGGTTGTGGTGACACGTTCCCAGGAGCTGCTGACCAGCATCGGTCAGCGTCGTTCGGTCATCGCCGACCAGGAGATCGCCACCGTCCGCGAGATCGCCGAATGGGCCGCCGCACCGTCGACGACGACGCCGCTGCGGCCACGTTGATCGAGCGAGGCGCCTGGACACCGGACTCCCTCGCCGGCCCCGGTGCACCCCTGGTCTCCGCATTCGCGGTGGCGTGAAGGTCGAGTAGCGCCACGGCTGAGCTTGCGAAGCCGTGACGCGCGTATCGAGACCCGGCGAGACGAGCGCCCCACGGCGAGCGGACACAACTGCGGCGTCTCGATACGCCCTCGCGCAGGCGCTCGGGCTACTCGACGAACCAGGCCAGCACTCGGTGAGATCGCCCGAGAGGACCTCGCCCTCGACCTCGAAGTCGCCGACCCCGAGACCGGGGAGATCACCCGCACCATCCCCGGCCGCAAGACCGAGCTCATCCTCCACATCTCCGCCACCGACCTGACCGTCGGCGGGTTCGCCAACACCCGCACCCCGATCTCCGTGGAGCAGATCAAGACCTGGCTCAACCTGCCTGGGACCTCGGTGATCGTCCGGCCGGTGATCGACCTCAACGGCAACCAGGCCGTGGACTCCTATGAGATCCCCGACCGGATCCGACGCCAGGTCGAACTACGCGATCACCACTGCGGCTACCCCTACTGCCACCGGCCCGTCGAGTCCTGCGACCTGGACCACATCGAGCCCTACACCGACGACGGTCGCAGTGGTCAAACCTCGACACGCAACCTGTGTCCCGAGTGCCGCGGACACCATCGGATGAAGACCGCCAACCGTGCCTCCTACCGGATGCTCCACCCCGGCACCTACCACTGGACCCTGCCCTCCGGGACCTACCTCGTCGACCCCACCGGCACCTACCAACTCACCGCGACACCAGTCCCGGACGAGTAGCTACCTCGCCCCACACCCGGCCGCCAGCGGGGCTACCGGCACGCGCGGGGGCCTGGATCATCACGCACGAGCAGAGTTCAGCTGCAGTGCTTCGCAGATCACCGGCCATGCCCGCTCTCCTAGCGACCGGTCCGCCTCCACCGTCCCGCCGCGCAGCATCCGCTGGCCACCTTCCACTACCGCTTCACCCGGCAGCACGGTGCGATGTCCGGCCTGCGGATTGGAGACGATCTCGGTCGCGAGGCCGTGCTGCTGCCGACGGGTCGCGATCGCATCGGCGAAGTCCGCGGCCGGCCAGACCTGGTCGTCACCTCCGGCGACCAGCACGAGGCGACCGCCGATCCGTTCGACGGGGATCGTCGCCTCCCGGATCACGTCCGGGCCGACTGCGGCCAGGCTCTCCTGGTACAGACCCCGGTACGCAGGTGGGTCGCCCGTCGGTGTCCAACCGTCGAGGAACGGGACGAACGACAGCGGCGCGCCCGCCCTCGTCCAGTGCGAGGTCCATCGGCCTTCGCCGTACCCGGCCCACACGTACGCCGAGGGCGCGAAGGCAACTGTCGCCGTCACCCGGTCGTCGAGCGACGCGACCAGGAGCGCGGCCTCGGCGCCGAACGACATGCCCGCGAGCGCGAGACGGTCGCCCTCCGGGACGAGCAGGTCGAGGGCGTCGACGACCTGCTCGAGCGGGACGTCGTGCGGGCCAGGTTGCTGACCGGGCCCGCCGAACCACCGGATCGCGAGCACTGTCGCTCCCTGCCTGGCCAGGACCGCAGCACGGTCGACGTCGACCCGCCCGCTCGAGCCTGCCAGCAACAGCACGCTTGTCCCGCACGGCACCGCCGGACGGACCAGCCGCCACTCCGGGTCGGGGAGTCTCACGGGCTCAGCCGGCGAGGACCGAGGTGACGGGCAGGCTCGAGTCCGCCGGTAGGTCGTACGACGACGGCGGGCGCCCGCGCTCGACGATCGACGAGCCGAGCGCGGCAACCATGGCGCCGTTGTCCGTGCAGAGCCCGGGTCTCGGTACCCGCACCCGGATGCCGAGAGCGGAGGCCCGCTCCTCGGCCATCGCGCGGAGTCGGGAGTTGGCGGCGACGCCGCCGCCGATGAGCAGGTCCTCGATCCCCTCGGAGGAAGCGGCGTCGAGCGCCTTGCGCACGAGGACGTCGCAGACTGCTTCCTGGAAGGACGCGGCCACGTCGGCGACCGGTACGGGTTCGCCGGACCGCTCCCGCGCCTCGACCCAACGCGCCACCGACGTCTTGAGCCCCGAGAACGAGAAGTCGAAGCGGTGCCGCTCGAGGTCGCGCCGGCCGGTCAGCCCACGCGGGAAGTCGATCGCGACCGACGAACCCGACGCCGCCTCGCGGTCGATGTGGGGTCCGCCCGGGAACGGCAGGCCGAGCAGCCGGGCGACCTTGTCGAACGCCTCCCCCGCCGCGTCGTCGATGGTCGCACCCAGCGGTTCGATGTCTCCGGTCACGTCGGTCACCCGGAGCAGGCTCGAGTGCCCGCCCGAGACCAGGAGTGCGAGACAGGGCTCGGGCAGCGGCCCGTGCTCGAGCTGGTCGACGGCGACGTGGGCGGCGAGGTGGTTGACGCCGTACAACGGCTTGCCGAGCGAGAGGGCGAGGGACTTGGCCGCGGCCACGCCGACCAGCAGCGCGCCGGCGAGCCCGGGTCCGCTGGTCACCGCGATCGCGTCCACGTCGTGGAGAGCGATCCCGGCCGTCTCGCACGCGCGCTCGATCGTCGGGACCATCGCCTCCAGGTGCGCCCGGCTGGCGACCTCGGGCACGACGCCGCCGAAGCGGGCATGCTCGTCGACGCTGCTCGCGATCGCGTCCGCCAACAGCGTGTGACCACGGACGATGCCGACGCCGGTCTCGTCGCAGGACGTCTCGATCCCGAGCACCAGCGGTTCGGTCTTCACGACGTCATTCTCACAAACCGCTCGAGGACGACGGCGTCGGTGCCGTCCCGGTAGTACCCCGCCCGCTGCGCGATCTCGGCGAATCCCGCGCCGGCATAGAACGCCCGCGCCGCGCCGTTGTCGTCGCGGACCTCCAGCAGCAGCCGTTCGGCGCCGCTGGCCGCTGCGTGCTCGGCGACCACTGCGAGGAGCGCGGCCGCGACGCCGGTACGACGCGCGCCCGGCACCGTGGCGATCCGCTGCAGCTCCGCGACGTCCTGCACGGCGCTGACCGCCGCGTGGCCGACGAACCGGGCGTCCTGCTCGGCGACGAAGTAGGACGTGGTCGGCAACCGACCGACCACGCCCTCCTCGATCAACGTCTCCGACCACGGGTCGAGCGGGAACGCGATCAGCTCCAGGTCCGCGATCGCGCCGACGTCTCCGGCGACGGCAGGACGGACGGACAGGGTCACGAGACCGGCTTGGGTGCGCGAGGGATCACGGCGTCGGGGCGGCGGAGGTAGAGCGGCTCGGGATCACGCAGCTCGGCGCGTCCCTCGATGACGCACCGCGCCAGCCAGCCGGCGGCCGGCCGCAACGGCTGCCGGCCGTCGGGGAACGCGTCCGGATAGAGCGCGGCGCCCTCGCCCACCACGGGCAGCCCGCCCAACGTCGCGGCGACCTCGGCCGGGCGCTGCACGTCGGGCCCGGTGAGGCGGAGGCCGGCGTCGTCGTACGTCGCCAGGTAGACCTCGCGCCGGCGCGCGTCGCTGGCGACCACGAACGTTCCGGTCACTGCTCCCGTGTCGACGGCCTCGACCGCGAGCACGTCGAGCGAGCACACGCCGTAGACCGGGATCTGCAGTGCGTAGGCCATGGTGCGGGCCGAGACCAGGCCCACCCGCAGCCCCGTGAAGGGACCGGGACCGACGCCTACCGCGATCGCGGTCAGGTCGCGGACGGTGATGGCGACCTGCCGCAACGCCTGGTCGACGAGCGGCGTCAGCTGCTCGCCGTGCCGCATGGTCTCTGTCGACATCAGCTGGGCGACCACGTCGGTGCCGTCGTGCACGGCGACGGTGACGGTCGGTGACGAGGTGTCGAACGCAAGCAGCACGCGTCGAGGCTAGTGGGTGGCCCTGGAGGTTCGTCGGGGGTGGCCCGGGCCCGCGGTCACTCCCAGGCGCGCACCCAGTCCACCTCCAGGGTGGCCGAGTCCGGCGAGATCTCGGTGACCCTGTTCCAGGGCATCCCAGAGCTCCACACCTGGGTGAGGATCAGGTAGAAGGGCCGGTCGAACGGTTGCGAGCCGATCAGGTCGCCGAGCGGCGTCCAGGCGTGCTCGAAGGTGAGCACGTCGTCGTAGTAGAACCGCATGACGGTCGGGGTCCACTCCACCGCGTAGGTGTGGAACTCGGTGCTCGCCGTCGGCACCGCGCTCGTGTAACCGGTGCTCTTCGACGTGTTCTCGCCGAAGTAGTGCACCGACGGGTAGACGTTGTCCGGCGCAGCGCTGAACCACTCGGCGACGTCGATCTCTCCCGAGTAGGGCCAGCGACCGTACGTGTGGTCCTCCGGGTAGAGCCACAGGGCCGAGTGCGGACCCGGCAGGCCGCCCGTGTCTGGCATTTTCGCCCGGAACTCGAACCTGCCGTAGGCCTGCGCGAACCGGTCCCGGGTGGCGACGGTCGCCGCGGTCGCCGTGCTCGTGAAGTCGCCATAGGGGCTGGTGCAGGTGAACGGCTCGAGGCGCAGGTGCGCCGTGAGGCGGAGCAGGCCGCCGGCCTGCTGGATGGTGTCGGGGTTGTCGACGTAGCAGGAGGCGTTGCCCCCGGTCATGCCGCTGTACGAGGTCGCCTGGACCAGCCACTTGCCGCGGTCGAGCTCGGGCTCGTCGAAGTCGTCCTCGAACGTGCACGACCACAGGCTCCCGTCCTCCTTGACCGGCTGGACGCCGCAGGCATCTGTCGCGACTGGGTCCGGTGTCGGCTCCGGTGTCGGGTCCGGTGTCGGGCTCCGGTGTCGGCTCCGGCGTCGGTCCGGCGTCGGCTCCGGCGTCGGCTCCGGCGTCGGCTCCGGTGTCGGCTCCGGTGTCGGCTCCGGCGTCGGCTCCGGTGTCGGCTCCGGCGTCGGCTCCGGCGTCGGCTCCGGCGTCGGCTCCGGTGTCGGCTCCGGTGTCGGGCTCCGGTGTCGGCTCCGGTGTCGGCTCCGGCGTCGGCTCCGGCGTCGGCTCCGGCGTCGGCTCCGGCAGGGGCGCCGGGTCAGGGATCGGCGTCCCGACCACGTTCAGAAAGGCCCTCTGAGGGCGCACGCTGCGGTTGAGGCTGGGGCTGCCGCCGGAGACGGCGCGCACCACCCACTTGCGAAGGGTCGGACGCGCGACCTCGAACAGGAAGTTGCCCCGCTCGTCGGTCTTGGTGACCGCGATCCGCTGCCAGCCGTCCTCCGTCAGGCGCTGCAGCCTGACCCGTTGGTCGGGTGCGCTGCCGTAGAGAACTGCGGTGTCGATGTCACCGGCCGGCCGAGCGAGCCTGGTGACGACGCTCACGGCCTCGCCCGACGACGCTCCGACGGTCGCCATGCCGGCCGCGAGGCACACCATGACGGCGGACAGGACGCGCGTGGGCAGCAGACGTGGACGCAAGGCAGGTACTCCCCCGGTGGTGGTGTTGCCCGACCCGGACGGTCGGCTCCCTCACTGAACCACCCCCGCCGCCGGGAGGGAACCGCGCCGGCCCAGGACTGGGCGCTCGACGAGGGGGCCTAGTCAGTCCGGGCCACGAGAGCTCGGCCCCTGGTCCCTTCCGCTCTCAAGGGAGGAGGTTCAGACCGAGCCAGCGGGGGCCGAGCGGGTCGATCTCGACCGTGCGGAGGTCGGCATCGACCGCGTCGTCGCCGATGGTCCGAAGGATGCGGATCTCCAGCGGCGAGTCCGCGAGATCCTCGGCCAGGCCCTCGCCCCACTCCACCACCGTGACGGCCCGATCGAGGTCGGTGTCGAGGTCGAGGTCGTCGAGCTCCGCCGCACCGCCGAGCCGGTAGGCATCGACGTGCACCAGGTCCGGCCCGCCGACGAGCGACGGATGCACCCGGGAGATCACGAAGGTCGGCGACGTCACCGGGCCCCGCACCTGCAGTGCTGCGCCGAGTCCTTGGGTGAACGTGGTCTTCCCCGCCCCGAGGTCACCGCTCAGCACCAGCACGTCCCCGGCTTGCAGGACGTTGGCCACCCGGGTCGCCAGCGCGCGCATGGCGTCGGCGGTCGGTACGGCGTAGCGCCGCGGCAGGGCGCGCGCCATCTCGACGTACGGCCCGTGCCGGCCGGTCTCGGCGAAGCCCTGCTGACGCCAGAACCGCGCCGTGTGCGGCAGCTCCTCGCGCGCGAAGATCATCGCGCGCTCCGCCGCACCGTCCCCGAGCTCGGCGGCGGCGTGCAGCCCGGCGCGCACCAGCGCCGTGGCGACACCCCGGCCGCGGGCGACGGGGGTGAGCCCGAACCGGCGCAGGTGCACGGTCCGGCCGTCGGGCTCGGCGTCAAGGAGCACGGCGCCCGCCGTCTCGCCGTCGACGCGGGCCACCAGCCCGGCACCGGCCGCCAGCCGCGCGGCGATGCTCTCCTCGGTCTCCGCCAGCGCATCGGTCGGCGGGTCCAGGGCGGGGCGGTCGGCGAACGCCGCGCGCACCACCTCGAGCACCACGCTCGCCGCCTCCGGGCCGACGACCTCGACCGTCGGGGTGCTGATGTCCACCGTCACCGGTGCCGCGCCCCCGTCGTGGCCGCGGTGATCAGCTGGTCGAGCTCGGAGCTGACCAGGTCGTGGCGCTCGAACATCACCAGGTGGCCGGCTCCGTCGCACTCGAGCAACCGGGAGCCGGGTATCCGCGCGTGGAGCTTGCGCGAGTGCCCGATCGAGGTGAGCTTGTCGCTGGTGCCGCAGATGACCGAGGTCGGCACGGCGCCCAGCGCCTCGACCGCGTCGAACTTGTCGAGGCCCGAGAACAGCGGGAAGAAGTCGGCGATCACCTCGAACGGCGTGGCCGACAGCATCTGGTCCGTGAACTCGACGTACCCCTGCGGCACCTCGCCCCCGAAGGCGTAGCGGTCCGTCGCCACCGTCGCGATGCTGCGGCCCAGTCGGCGGACTCCGTCGACCACCCGGTGGCCGCGGTGGAGGGTGCGGATCGCGCGGTGGGTGAACGGCGTCACCGGTCCGCTCAGCCGCGCGGGCAGCATCGGCAGGATCATCCGGCTCACGTCGAGGCCACCCGCCGTCGTCGAGATCAGCCCGACGCCGACGACCCGGTCGCCGATCAGCTCGGGGAACTGCTCAACCAGCGCGACGATCGCCATCCCGCCCATGGAGTGGCCGACCAGGACCACGGGGCCCTCCGGCGCGACCGCGTCGATGACCGTCCGGAGGTCGCGCCCGAGCTGCTCCACCGTCGAGTGCTCGCGGTCCGAGCGACCGGAACGGCCGTGCGAGCGCTGGTCGAAGAAGACCGTGCGCACCAGGTTGCGGTAGGCCGCGCGTTGGAAGTGCCAGCAGTCGAGGTTGAGGCAGAAGCCGTGCACGAAGACCACGGTGACCTCCGGCGGCCCGCCCCGCGCCCGGCGGAACAGCCGGCCGGCCCGGTCGAGCCCGTGCGTCTCGTCGACCTCGTCGATCTCGACGTGGAGGGGTACGCCGTCCTCCGCCACGACGGTCGTCGGCTCGGAGCGGAGCGTGCCGAACGCGACGTCCTCGCCCGCACGGCGGCTGATCGACCGCTGCTGGCGCAGGATGCCGACCGCTCCACCCGCGGCGGCGACACCGAGCGCCCCGGCGAGGGAGCCGACGACGCGACGACGGGTGCTGCTCATGATGAGCGCTCCTGACTATCGACGTAGGTCCGGGTCATCCGGCCTCCGATCCTGGTCACGATCTCGTAGCTGATGGTGCCGCACGCCTCGGCCCAGTCCTGCGCGGTCGGGGTGTCGGGCCCGGCACCGAACAGCACGACCTCGTCACCGACGGCCGCCGGGTCATCGCCCAGGTCGACCATGAACTGGTCCATGCAGACGGTGCCGCGGATCGGGCGCCGCTTGCCGCCGACGGCGACCTCGGCGATGTCGTCGGGTCCGCCCGGGTGGAACGCGTGGCGCGGCACGCCGTCGCCGTAGCCCAGCGGGACCAGGCCGACCGTCGTCGGCCGGTCGGCGACCCACCGGTGGCCGTAGGAGACGGCGTCGCCGGGAGCGAGGTCCTTGACGAGGGCCAGCCGGGTGCGGACGGTCATCGCCGGAGCCAGGCCGAGGTCCGGCGTGCTGCCCGGCGCCGGGTCGAGACCGAAGATCGCCAGGCCGCAGCGGACGGCGTCGAACCGCGACGACGGCCGCAGCACCGCCGCGGCGGAGTTGGCGAGGTGCAGCAGCTCGGGACGCAGCCCGCAGTCCGCGGCGAGCGCGACCGCGGCGCGGAAGGCCTGCTCCTGTCGGTCGTTCGCCGGGTGGTCGGGCTCGTCGCTGCACGCGAAGTGGGACCAGAGGCCGGTCAGCTTCCAGCTGCCGTCGCGCTCACCGGCGCGGGCGCGGGCGAACAGGTCGGCCCAACTGGCACGGGGCGCACCGCCGCGGTTGAGCCCGGTGTCGACCTTGAGCTGCACGCGCGCACGCCGGCCGACGGCCTCGGCAGCGGCGGCGATGGCGTCGAGCTCGGCGACGGAGTACGCCGACAGATCGATCCCCTCGGCGACCGGCCGCTCGAGATCGGTGCCGGGCAGCATCAGCCAGCAGAGCAGCGGACCGACGTACCCGGCCTCGCGCAGCTGGAGCGCCTCGTCGACCGTCGCGACGGCGATCCACTCGGCACCGCCCTCGCGGGCGGCGCGGGCGGCCTCGACCATGCCGTGGCCGTAGCCGTCGGCCTTGACCACCGCGATCAGCGGTACGCCGACCAGCTCGCGAAGCACGCGCACGTTGTGCCGGATCGCCGCCAGGTCGACGACGATCTCGGCGAGCGGGCCACCGTCGTGGTCAGCCGGCTGGTCGGACATGGGTCCGATCTTCCCATCACCCCGCGACCTACCTGTCAGAGAGTGTCGCGACGACCGCCGGTAGTGCGCGCGCCACGTCGCCGGCCACGATCGGTCCGCCCCGCGACGCGTAGGTCGCGGCCGCGCCGTGCAGCCAAGAGCCGACCGACGCGGCGTCGTACGGCGTCAGGCCGGTGGCGAGCAGGGCACCGATCACGCCTCCGAGGACGTCCCCGGCGCCGGCCGTGGCGAGCCAGGGAGTGCCGGTCGTGGTGACTCGGACCGGCCGGCCGGGCTCGGCGATCAGCGTGTGCCGTCCCTTGAGCAGGACCGTCGTGCGGTAGAGCTCGGCCGCGTCGCGGACGTGGTGGAGCGGGCGTGCCTCGACATCGGCACGCTCCGCGCCGAGCATCCCCGCCAGCTCACCGGCGTGCGGCGTGAGCACGGCCGGGCAGCCGGTGACGAGGTCCGCGAACGCGAGCGCGTCGGCGTCGACGACCAGGGGTACGTCGTCCGCCAGCGCCGCACCGACCGCGTCCTCTGCACCCTGGTCGCTGCCGGACCCGACCACCCATGCCTGGACCCGGCCCTCACCGACCACCTCCGGGTGGGCCTGGCGGACCACGTCCCGCACGGCCGGATCGCCGACGTACCGGACCATGCCGGCCAGCCCGCAGTCGGCGCCGGCCACGCTGAGGAGGGCCGCGCCGGGGTAGGCCGGAGAGCCGGCCCGGATGCCGACCACTCCCCGCTTGTACTTCTGCGCGTGCGGATCGGGCCGCGGCAGCAGTGCCGCGACGTCCGCCGGCTGCAGCGCCTCGAGCGCCGGCTCGGGCAGGTCGAGACCGATGTCGACCAGCTGGACGACGCCGCACTGCAGCGCCGCCGGGTCGATCAGGTGGGCGACCTTGTGCGTGCCGAACGTGACCGTCAGGTCTGCCGAGGCGTGCGGCCCGGCCAGCTCGCCGCTGTCGACGTCCACGCCGGACGGGGTGTCGACCGCGACGACGGGGATCCCGACGACCGCATCCAGCGCCGCGACGGCGTCGTCGCGGAGCCCAGGGCGGCCGCCGATGCCGACGATCCCGTCCACCACCACATCGAACCTTCCGGTCGCCGAGTAGGCCGAGCCCCCCGGCGAGGGCGTATCGAGACGCCGCAAGCTGCCTCCGGCCTGCTTGAGGGCAGCCGCCCCGCCTTGATGCTCGCGGTCCGACAGCAACCACGCCTCGACGGACGCGCCCCGCCGCGCGAGGACGGCGCCGGCGTACAGCGCGTCCCCGCCGTTGGCGCCGGACCCCACGAGCAGCAGCACCCGGCGCCCGTAGCCCCCGCCGAGCAGGTCGAGTACGGCGTACGCCAGTCCGTGCGCGGCCCGTTGCATGAGCGCGCCCTCGGGCAGCTCCGCCAGCAGCGTCGCCTCTGCGGCCCGGACCTGGTCGACCGTGTGCGCTCGGATCACGCGCCCACGCTAGAGGACGGCAGCGAGGATGAACGCCCCTGCGATGAGCGCGACGATCGCGCCGAGCACGAAGATCACTAACGCCGTCTCGAACGCACGCCACCCGCTGACACCCTCCGCCCGCCCGAGCCGCGCGGACAGCGCGGCGTCGTGGGTCTCGGCGTAGGCGGCGACCCGGTCGAGCAGGGTGATCGCCTCGGTCAGCCGGTCGCCGTCGAGCTCGGACGCCTTCAGCTGCCAGAGCACGCAGTCGTTGCGGACCTGGAGCACGACGGACCCCTCGGGCATCCGCGCGGCGAACGTCCCGAGGTCCTCGGAGAGCGATGGTTGGTTCGCCCACACGCCGTTCCGACCGACCGGGCCCAGGGTCACCGGGAGCCCCACGCCCTCGAGCGGGCTGAGCGACCGCATCACCGGGTCGGCCCAGACCCCCAGTCGCACCTTCGTCGCGAGCCGCATCACGATCCAGCGGTAGCCGGAAGTGACGGCCTGGGCGCCGTACGTCGCCACCCCGACCTTCAGCCCGCGACCACGCCACTCCTGGTCGATCCACTGCATGCTGCCGACGAAGTCGGTCACGCGGTCCAGGCCGCGGACGTCGATCTCGAGCCGCTGACCCGCAACCGCGAGCGCCTGCGCGAACCTCTCCCCTACCGGGCCGCGGAGGCCGTCCTCGGTCACGACTCGAGGACCACCATCGCCGAGGCGATCCCGGCGTCGTGGGAGAGCGAGAGATGGATACGCTGCACGCCCAGCGCAGCGGCCTGCGCGCGCACCGTGCCGCGGATCTTGAACACCGGACGCCCCGAGTCCTCGCGGATCACCTCGGCGTCGTGCCACTCCATGCCGCGCGGCGCCCCGAGCGCCTTGGCGAGCGCCTCCTTCGCGGCGAACCGGGCGGCGAGCGAGGCCACGGGCAACGTCCGCTCCGCCTCGGTGAAGAGTCGTACGGCGAGCGCCGGCGTGCGCTCGATCGAGGCCGCGAAGCGGTCGAGCTCGCACACGTCGATCCCGACCCCGATCACCGCCATCGGATCAGCTTCACTCGACCGTGACGGACTTGGCCAGGTTGCGCGGCTGGTCGACGTCGTGGCCCAGCGCGCTCGCCAGCTCGCAGGCGAAGAGCTGGAGCGGCACGATCGCGACCAGCGGTTGGAGCAGCACGGGGACCTGCGGGAGCCGGATCAGGTGGTCGGCGTACGGCTCGATCTTGTCGTCGCCCTCCTCGGCGAGGCAGATCGTCCGGGCACCCCGGGCGCGGACCTCCTGGATGCCGCTCAGCATCTTGGCGTGCAGCTCTTCGCGGCCACGGGGAGGTACGACGCACAGCACCGGCAGGCCGTCCTCGACGAGGGCGATCGGGCCGTGCTTGAGCTCGCCGGCGGCGAACCCCTCGGCGTGGAGGTAGGCGAGCTCCTTGAGCTTCAGCGCGCCCTCGAGGGCCACCGGGTAGCCGGCGTGCCGGCCCAGGAAGAGCACCGACCGGGTGCCGACGTGTGACCGCGCGAGCTCGTAGACGGCCTCGGCTTTCTCGAGGACGGTCTCGATGTGGCCGGGCATCGCCTCGAGCTGTTCCATGATCTCGTCGATCTCGTCGCCGTACCTGGTGCCCTTGATCTGCGCGACGTAGAGCGCCAGCAGGTAGCAGGCCACCAGCTGGGTCAGGAATCCCTTGGTCGACGCGACGCCGATCTCGGGGCCGGCGTGGGTGTAGATGACGGCGTCCGACTCGCGTGGGATCGAGGAGCCGTTGGTGTTGCAGATGGCGAGCACCTTGGCCCGCTGGCTCTTCGCGTGGCGGATCGCCTGCAGGGTGTCGGCGGTCTCGCCCGACTGGCTGATCGCGACGACCAGGGTGGTCTGGTCGACGATCGGGTCGCGGTAGCGGAACTCGGAGGCGAGCTCGACCTCGACCGGCGTCCGCGTCCAGTGCTCGATCGCGTACTTCGCGACCATGCCGGCATAGAACGACGTGCCGCACGCGATGATGATGATCTTGTCGAGGTCGCGGATCTCCTCATCCGCCAGTCGCATCTCGTCGAGCTGGAGCAGGCCCGCGGCGCCGCGGCGGCCGAGCAGCGAGTCGGCGACCGCGCGCGGCTGCTCGAAGATCTCCTTGCGCATGAACCAGTCGTGGCCGTCCTTCTCGGCAGCCGAGAGGTCCCAGTCGACGTGGAACTGCTCGACCTCGACCGGAACGCCCCAGAAGTCGGTGACGGTGACGTCCTCGCGGGTGATCGTGACGATCTGGTCCTGCCCGAGCTCGAGCGCGTCCCGCGTGTGCTCGATGAACGCCGCGACGTCGGAGCCGAGGAAGTTCTCGCCGTCGCCCAGGCCGACGACGAGCGGGCTGTTGCGTCGGGCCGCCACCACCCGGTCGGGGTCCTCGGCGTCGACTGCCACGAGGGTGAACGCACCGTCGAGCTGCTGGCAGACCCGCTGCATCGCGACCGGCAGGTCGACTCCCGACTGCACCTGGAGCTCGACCAGGTGGGCGGCGATCTCGGTGTCGGTCTCGGAGAGGAAGACGTGGTCGTCGGCCTCGATCCGGGAGCGCAGCTCCGCGAAGTTCTCGATGATCCCGTTGTGCACCAGCGCGATCCGGCGGGCGCCGCCGGTGTGCGGGTGCGCGTTGGCGTCCGTGGGCGGGCCGTGGGTCGCCCACCGGGTGTGCCCGATGGCGGTGTACGACGCCGGGAGCGGGTGGTCGGCCAGCTCCTTCTCGAGGTTGGCGAGCTTGCCGGAGCGCTTGGCCACCGCCAGTTGTCCGTCGTGCACGACCGCGATCCCTGCGGAGTCGTAGCCGCGGTACTCCAGCCGCCGCAGACCGTCGATGACGACGTCTTGCGCCCGCTGGGGCCCGACGTAGCCGACGATCCCGCACATGGCGCGTAACTCTACGGCGTCAGGTGCTGATTGAATCGTCGCCATGCGCGAGCACGAGACCGGCGAAGAGCTCCAGCGCGAGTCCTCGCCGTACCTCGAGCTCGACCGGGCGACCTGGGCGGCACTCGCCTCCGAGAGCGAGAGCCCGCTCAAGGAGGATGAGATCCGGGCCCTCCGCGGCCTGGGGGAGGCGCTCGACCTCGACGAGATCGTGCAGGTCTACCTGCCGCTGTCCCGGCTGCTGAGCCTGCGGGTCGAGGCCGCGGGCAACCTGCACCGGGTGCAGGAGGAGTTCCTGCACCGGACGACACCGCCGCGCACGCCGTTCGTCATCGGGCTGGCCGGCTCCGTCGCAGCCGGGAAGTCGACGACCGCACGGGTGCTCCAGCAGATGCTGGCGCGCTGGCCGGCGCACCCCAACGTCGCACTGGTGACGACCGACGGGTTCCTCTATCCCAACGTCGAGCTCGAGCGCCGCGGCCTGCTCGACCGCAAGGGCTTCCCCGAGTCCTACGACCGACGGGCCCTGATGAAGTTCGTCGTCGACATCAAGTCAGGCAAGGACGAGGTGCTCGCACCGCGCTACTCCCACCTGATCTACGACGTGGTGCCGGAGGAGAAGGTCGTGGTCAACAGCCCCGACATCCTCATCCTCGAGGGGCTCAACGTCCTCCAGCCGGCGCGGGCGCGCGGCGACGGTCGCACCGGGCTCGGCCTGTCCGACTTCTTCGACTTCTCCATCTTCGTCGACGCCGCGGTCGCCCACATCCGCGATTGGTACGTCGACCGCTTCCTCCGGCTGCGCGAGACAGCCTTCCGCGACCCCGGCTCCTACTTCGCGAAGTACGCCCAGCTCACCCACGACGTCGCGATCGACGAGGCGCGCCGGATCTGGGACACGATCAACGGGCCGAACCTGGAGCAGAACGTGCTCCCCACCCGCTCCCGCGCCACCCTGGTGCTGCGCAAGGACGCCGACCACTCGGTCCGCTACGTGCGGCTCAGGAAGATATAGCCAGCCGCGCGCGGACCACGTCCGCCAGCTGGTCGGCGACCGACTGCGCCTGCTCGGCGGTCGGCGCCTCGACCATCACCCGGACCAGCGACTCGGTGCCGGACGGCCGCAGCAGCACCCGGCCGGTGTCGCCCAGGCCGGCCGCGGCTGCGTCGACGGCGGTCCGCAGCTCGGCATCGTCGCACCGGTCCTTGTCGACGCCGGGGACGTTGACGAGCACCTGCGGCAGCCGGGTCATCACCGTGGCGAGGTCGCGCAGGGTGCTGCCGGTGACGGCCATCCGCTGCAGCACGTGCAGGGCGGTCAGCAGGCCGTCGCCGGTGGTGGCGTGGGCGCGCATGATCACGTGACCGGACTGCTCACCGCCGAGCGAGTAGCCGCCGGCGCTCATGTCCTCGAGCACGTAGCGGTCGCCCACCGCGGTCTGGCGGACGGTGACACCGGCGGCAGTCAGCGCCTGCACGAGGCCGAGGTTGCTCATCACGGTCGCGACGAGGGTGTCGTCGACGAGGTCGCCGGTCTCCTTCATCGCGAGCGCCAGGATCGCCATGATCTGGTCGCCGTCGACGATCGCGCCGGTGTGGTCGACGGCCAGGCAGCGGTCGGCGTCGCCGTCGACGGCGAACCCGGCGGCGGCGCCGTGCTCGACGACCGCACGCTGGAGCAGGTCGAGGTGGGTCGACCCGCAGCCTTCGTTGATGTTGAGGCCGTCGGGCTCGGCACCGATGGCGATCACCTCGGCGCCCGCGTCGGCGAGGGCCTTGGGTCCGACCTCGCTCGCCGCGCCGTTCGCGCAGTCGAGGACGACCTTCAGGCCGTCGAGCGGCTTGTCGAGAGTGGCGAGGAGGTGGGCGGCGTACTCCTCGACGGTCGGGCCGTACGGCGTCACCCGGCCCACCTCGGCGCCGGTCGGCCGCTCCCACTTCTGGTCGAGGTGCTCCTCGATCTCGCGCTCGAGCGCGTCGTCGAGCTTGACTCCGCCACGGGCGAGGAACTTGATGCCGTTGTCGGGCATCGGGTTGTGGGACGCGGAGATCACCACACCCACATCGGCCCCGAGGGCGTCGGTGAAGTAGGCGACGCCCGGCGTCGGCAGCACCCGCAGCCGGAGGACGTCGACGCCCGCGGACGCAAGGCCCGCCACGACAGCGTGCTCGAGGAACTGCCCGGAGATCCTGGTGTCGCGGCCGACGACCGCGAGCGGGCGCTGGCGGCCGCTGCCGAGCCCGCCGTGCTCGACGAGCACCCGGGCGGCAGCGACGCCGAGGCCCAGGGCCAGCTCGCCGGTCAGATGACCGTTCGCCAGGCCCCGGACCCCGTCCGTGCCGAAGATCCGCACGCGCGGAACCGGAATCAGCGCTTCGAGTACTGCGGCGCCTTGCGCGCCTTCTTGAGACCGGCCTTCTTGCGCTCGGTCGCGCGCGCGTCGCGGGTCAGCAGACCGGCCTTCTTGAGCGTCGCACGGTTGGCGTCGAGGTCGATCGCGTTGAGGCAACGCGCCACACCGAGGCGCAGGGCGCCGGCCTGGCCGGTGATGCCACCGCCGTGGATGCGGGCGATGACGTCGAACCGGTCGTTCAGCCCGAGGGCGGTGAACGGCTCGTTGACGACCTGCTGGTGCAGCTTGTTGGGGAAGTACGACTCCAGCGTGCGGCCGTTGATCCGCCAGACGCCGGTGCCCGGAACGATCCGGACACGGGCCACGGCCTCCTTGCGGCGGCCGGTGGCCGCGCCGGGGGCGATGGTGGCCGGGCGGGCGTCGATGGTCGCGGCCGACGGGGAGGTCTCGCTGGTGTAGGCGAGGCCCTTCTCGTCGGACTCGAAGGTCGGCTCGACCTCGGTGCCCTCGCTGGTGTCGGTGCTCTCGGTGCCCGTGTTGGCAGTGTCAGCCACGTTAGTTCCTTGATCCTTCGCGTCGGTCGAGTCAGTCACTGGGAGATCTTCTTGATCTCGAAGGGCACGGCCTGCTGGGCCTCGTGCGGGTGGGCGGGGCCGGAGTAGACCTTCAGCTTCTTCACGATCTGACGGCCGAGCTTGTTCTTGGGGACCATGCCCCAGACGGCCTTCTCGACGGCCTTGCGGGCGTCCTTGTCCAGGACCTCACCGATCGGGGTCGCCGTCAGACCACCCGGGAAACCGGAGTGGCGGTAGACCATCTTGTCGGTCCGCTTCTTGCCGCTCAGCGAGACCTTCTCGGCGTTGACGATGATGACGTAGTCACCGGCGTCGAAGTTGGGGGCGAACATCGCCTTGTGCTTGCCGCGCAACAGGTTGGCGGCGGTGGTGGCGAGGCGACCGAGCGGGACATCCGTCGCGTCGATCACGAGCCACTGGCGCTCGACGTCGCCGGGCTTCGGGGCATAGGTGCGCATGGCTGCGTCACTTTCTGTCGTTCGTGGTGAACACGGCCGAAGGCTCCGACCGCGACGTCTCCTGACGAACACTGCTCCCATCGTCTGACGGGAGTCTGCCCCCGCATGCGGGAGCGGCAGGAGACGCGACGCACAAGATTACGGGTGGGCCGCCCGAGACGCCAATTGCCGGGCGACGCGTCCCGGGCCGGTGGCAGGCTGCTGTGACAGTATGACCTACGTCACACCTGGGGAGGGGCGCGCCGATGGACTCTGCACTGGTCTCCGTCGCGCTGCCGGTCGCCCTGGCGATCATCATGTTCGGCCTCGGCCTGTCGCTGACCATCGACGACTTCCGTCGGATCGGACAGGAGCCCAAGCCGGTCGCGATCGCCCTCGGGGCCCAGGTCCTGGTCCTGCCGGCCCTCTGCTTCGGGCTGGTGACCGCATTCGACCTGGACCCGCTGCTCGCGGTGGGGATGATGCTGCTCGCGGCCTCACCCGGTGGCACCACCGCCAACCTGTTCAGCCACCTGTTCCGTGGCGACGTCGCCCTCAACGTGACACTCACCGCGGTCAACTCGGTGATCGCGGTCGTCACCCTGCCGCTCGTCGTCAACCTCAGCGTCGACCACTTCGACCCTGAGGACGCGGGCGACGTCGGCCTGCAATTCGCCAAGACGCTGCAGGTCTTCGCGATCGTGCTGGTCCCGGTGGCCATCGGCATGGTGGTCCGCAGGTCCGCACCCGGCTTCGCCGACCGCGCCGACAAGCCGGTCCGGATCGGCTCGGCCGTGGTCCTCGCGCTCGTGATCTGCGGGGCGCTGCTGGCCGAGCGCGACAAGCTCGCCGACTACCTCACCGACATCGGACCGGTCGCCACCGTGTTCTGCGTGTGCAGCCTGGCGCTCGGCTACTTCCTCCCCCGCCTCGCGGGCGTCGACGAGCGACAGTCGCTGTCGTCGGCGTTCGAGGTCGGCATCCACAACAGCACGCTGGCCATCGCGGTCGCGATCAGTGTTCTCGACAGCGAGGCGCTCGCCGTACCGGCTGCGGTGTACGGCGTCCTGATGTTCCCGCTCGCTCTCGTCGCCGGCTTCACATTGCGGCGCCTGCATCACCCTGCGGGACAGCGGGTACCGGCCGATTCGTGACTCGACTACGGTTCAGGGCGTGACTGACTCTCTGACCGTACGCGACAACCGCACCGGCGCGGAGTACGAGATCCCGATCACCGACGGCACCATCCGTGCGGCTGACCTGGGTCAGATCAAGGCGGCTGACGACCAGCCCGGCCTTGCGACGTACGATCCGGGCTTCGTCAACACCGCCTCGTGTCGCAGCTCCGTGACCTACATCGACGGCGAGGCCGGCATCCTGGAGTACCGGGGATATCCGATCGAGCAGCTGGCCGAGAAGTCCAGCTTCCTCGAGGTGGCCTACCTCCTGATCCACGGCGAGCTGCCGACCAAGGAGCAGTACGACGACTGGGTCCACCACATCACCTACCACACGTTCGTCCACGAGAACGTCAAGGCGTTCATGCAGGGCTTCCGGTACGACGCACACCCGATGGGGATGCTGATGGCGTCGGTCGGGGCGCTGTCGACGTTCTATCCCGAGGCCGCGAACATCTCGGACCCCGACAACCGGCAGATCCAGATCGTGCGGATGATCGCCAAGATGCCGACCCTCGGCGCCTGGGCGTTCCGCCACGCGCAGGGCAAGCCGTACGTCTACCCCGACAACGACCTCAGCTACTCGGAGAACTTCCTCTCCATGCTGTTCAAGATGAGCGAGGTCAAGTACGACCCCGACCCGCGGATCGCGAAGGCTCTCGACACCCTCTTCATCTTGCACGCCGACCACGAGCAGAACTGCTCGACCAACGCGGTCCGCTCGGTCGGCTCGTCGCAGGTCGACCCGTACTCCGCGGTCGCTGCCGGCATCGGAGCGCTCTTCGGCCCGCTCCACGGCGGGGCGAACGAGGCGGTGCTCAAGATGCTGCGCCGGATCGGCAAGACGTCCGAGATCCCGGCTTTCATCGAGGGCGTCAAGAACGGCAACGAGCGGCTGATGGGCTTCGGCCACCGGGTCTACAAGAACTACGACCCGCGGGCGACGATCATCAAGAAGGCCTGCGACGACGTCTTCGAGGTCACCGGCGTCAACCCGCTGCTCGAGATCGCGATGGAGCTGGAGAAGATCGCGCTCGAGGACGAGTACTTCGTCAAGCGCAAGCTCTATCCCAACGTGGACTTCTACTCGGGTCTCATCTACGAGGCACTCCAGTTCCCGCCCGAGATGTTCACGGTCCTCTTCGCGATCGGCCGCACGCCGGGCTGGCTCGCGCAGTGGCTCGAGCTGGTGCAGGACAAGGACCAGAAGATCGCCCGGCCGAAGCAGATCTACACCGGCGACCGCAAGCTCGAATTCGTGCCGGCTGAGGACCGCTGGGCCTGAGCCGCTCGGACGCGCGCTCCCGAGCACACGCGGGGCGGTCGTTGTGCCGCGGTGTGGCGTAGGCCACAATCCGGCGGGTGAGCACCCACGCCAGCACGGCCGATGCCCAGACGCGGAGGCCCTGGCCACCCGCGCAGCCGCCTGATCCGACCTACGTCCACGACCGGCTGAACCACTGGGCCGACGCCACCCCGGACGGGGAGGCGATGACCTACCTCGGCCGCACCTGGACCTGGAGCCAGCTCCACGACCGGGTACGCCGCGCCGCGTGCGGGTTGCGGGAGCTGGGCGTCGCCCGCGGCGACGTCGTCGGCTTCCTGGACAAGAACCACCCCGCCTGCCTGGAGATCAGCCTGGCGGCGGGGTCGATCGGAGCGGCCAACGCCATCGTCAACTGGCGGATGGCCGGCGACGAGATCGACTACGTGGTCAACGACTCCGGCGCGAAGATCCTCTTCGTCGGCGCCGAGCTGACACCGGCGATCGACGCGATCCGCGACCGCCTGCCGAGCGTGGAGAAGATCCTCGCGGTCACGCCCGACGGTGCGGAGGGAGACGAGTACGAGGCGTTCCTCGCGGCCTCGGGGACCTGCGAGGACGGGCCGGACGTGGTCGAGGACGACGTCTGCCTGATCCTCTACTCCTCGGGCACCACCGGGCGCCCCAAGGGCGTGATGCTCACGCACCGCAACATGGTCAGCCACACCGTGAACTCCCACGACGGCTGGGAGTTCGGCGAGGGCAACAAGTCGCTGGTGGCGATGCCGCTGTTCCACGTGGGCGGCTCGTCGTACGTCCTGTTCGGCATCCACGACGGCATCCCGAGCGTGATGACCCGCGAGCCCGACGCGGGGTCGCTCGCCGCGGCGATCCTTGCCGGTGCCAACTGCACGTTCCTGGTGCCGGCCGTGCTCGCCCAGGTGCTGCAGGCCGGCGACGACGCGATCAAGCTGTTCAGCGCGCTGAAGACCTACACCTACGGCGCCTCGCCGATGCCGCCGCCGCTGCTGCGCGCGGCGATGCAGGCCTGGCCCGACACCGACTTCATGCAGGTCTACGGGCTCACCGAGGTGTCCGGCGTCGCCACTCACCTGCTGCCCGAGGAGCACCGCAACGCCGAGGCGGAGGGCCACCCCGAGCGGCTGCTGTCCGCCGGCCGCGCGATCCCTGGCTACGAGCTGCGGATCGTCGACCCCGGCACCGGTGCCGACCTTCCGACCGGCGACGCCGGCGAGATCTGGATGCGGACCCCGCAGCTGATGGCCGGCTACCTCAACAAGCCGGAGGCCACTGCCGAGGTGGTCACCGAGGACGGCTGGTTCCGGACCGGCGACATCGGCCACCTGGACGCCGACGGGTTCCTGTACGTCTCCGACCGCCTGAAGGACATGATCATCAGCGGCGGCGAGAACATCTACTCGCCGGAGGTCGAGCGGGTGCTCTCCGAGCACCCGGCCGTCCTGGAGGTCGCGATCGTCGGGGTGCCCGACGACACGTGGGGCGAGTCGGTCAAGGCGTTCGTCGCCGTCAAGGACGGCAGCACGGTCACGGCCGAGGAGATCATCGAGTACTCCCGCGAGCGGCTGGCGCACTACAAGTGCCCCAAGACCGTCGAGATCATCACGGCGCTCCCCCGCAACCCGACCGGGAAGGTGCTCAAGCGCGAGCTGCGGGCGCCGTACTGGGCAGGACGCGAGCGCCAGGTCTGACCTCTGGGCAAATGTGAATCGCAGTCTCAGCCGGTTCACAGGCTGGGTGACCACGCTGGCTGCATGACGAACTCCGCACCGCCGTTGTACCCGCCGCCCCCGACTGCACCGCCGCCGACCCAGGAAGTCCCGCGTCCGCGTCGCGGTGGGTTCGCGGTGGCGGTGCTGGCCGGCGCGCTCGTGGTCGGCGGCAGTGCGGGACTGGGCGGCGCGGCGTTGTGGTCCGCGCTGGATGACGATGCAGCCGGCAACGGCAGCGGCACGACGTCCGCGCCGCTCCAGGTCGCCAACACCTCCGACGGCCCTGCTGATCCGGCCCCCGAGGGCAGCGTCGAGGAGGTGGCCAACAAGGTCCTCCCCTCGGTCGTCGCCCTCGATGTGTCGGCCGGCGGTGCCGCCGGCAGCGGGTCGGGCGTGCTGCTTTCCGAGGACGGCCTGATCCTCACGAACGACCACGTCGTGACGCTGGCCGGCGCGGCCGACCCCGAGACGGCTGTGGTGACCGTGTCGTTCGCCGACGGCACCACTACGACCGCTGACGTGGTCGGCACCGACCCCCTCACCGACACCGCGCTGGTGCAGGCGAACGACGTGTCCGGGCTGACCCCCGTGACCCTGGGGAAGTCCGGCAGCCTCGACGTCGGTGAGCAGGTCGTGGCGATCGGTTCGCCGTACGGTCTCGACTCGACGGTCACCAGCGGCATCGTGAGCGCCCTCGACCGGCCGGTCGAGGTGGCACGCGACGAGAACGGCAACACCACCGCCTATCCCGCCATCCAGACCGACGCCGCGATCAACCACGGCAACAGCGGCGGCGCGCTCGTCAACATGGACGGCCAGCTGGTCGGCATCAACTCCTCCATCCGCACGCCCGACGGCAGCGACCCCGCCGCCGGCTCGATCGGCCTCGGGTTCGCCATCCCGATCGACGAGGTGGTGCCGATCATCGAGCAGCTGCGCTCCGGCGAGACGCCGACCCACGCACGGCTGGGCATCGAGGTGGGGAACGCCGAGAACGGCGCCGCGGTCGGCTCGATCGAGGACGGCTCAGCCGCCGAACAGGCCGGGCTCGAGGAGGGCGACGTGATCACCCGCGTCGACGACCACGCGATCGACAGCTCGGGATCCCTCGTCGCGACCATCCGGTCCTTCCGGCCGAACGACGAGGTCACCATCACCTACGTGCGTGACGGCGACCAGCAGACGACCCGGCTCCAGCTCGGGTCCGACGCCACCTGACCCGGCGGCCGCGCGCGCGGTCAGCCGGCCCAACGAGTGGGGAGTCTGCGGTCCACCCACGGACCGCGGACTCCCCAATCACAGCCTCTTCTGGAGCTCGCCGCCACGGGCGGTGGCGCCGAACCCCATCAGCTCGTTGACCGCGATCATGTGGTCGTTGACCTCGGCGTTCCAGGTGACGATCCGGCGGCGGTCGAACGGGTCGACAAGGCTGATCTGGAGCGGCACTACGAAACCTTCTTCTGGAGCTCGCCGGCGCGAGCGGTCGGCACGAAGCCCATCCGATGGTTGATCCCGACCATGTGCTCGTTGACCTCGGCGTTCCACGTGACCAGCCGACGGCCGTCGTACTGGCCGGTCTCCTGGAGAGTCTTGAGGTTGGCGATCTTGACCGCCAGCCCGAGCCGGTGGCCGCGGTGCGCCCGCGCGGCGAGCGTGCCCCACTGGTAGATCCGGGTCGTCTCGTGGGACGGCGCCATCAGGTCGGTGTAGGCAGCCACGTTGCCGTCGCGGTCGAGCGCGACCGTCGTGTACATGGTTCGGCCCTGTTTGGCCACGACCTTCTCGTGCATCCGGTGCGCCTCGATGTCGATGGCCTCGTCCTCGTAGTCCAGGTCGCCGGTGGGCGCTTCGGTGATGAGCTTCGAGGACAGCTGGAGATAGCTCAGCAGCAGGTCGTCGTTCGGGAACGGGCCGCTCCATGACCGCAGCTCGTAGTCGCCGGAGTACGCCGCAGCAGCCTCGGCGGCCAGCTCGTCGAGGATCGCGTCGTCGATGGGCAGCGTGAGCTCGCGCTGCACGTCGCCGAGCCCGTACACGTAGCCGTGCACCTGCGCGAACTCGACGCCCGACGTGCCGACCCCGTCGGCCGGTCCGTCGTACGACCACGCCGTCATCGCGTCGAACCGGGTGCGGCCGTGCTCCGTGGCGATCCCCTCGCAGAAGGCCAGCAGCTCGGAGCCGTAGCCGCGGCGTCGATGCTCGGGGAGCACGCCGATGTCGATCTCGGCCGCGGTGAGGTTGTCGAGCAACGGCAGCTCCACCTGCCCCGTTCCGATGTGTACGCCGTCGACGAACCCGCTGAAGCGCAGGGTCTTGCGGTGCTTGTGCTGCTCCCTCGCGCCGACCTTGAGCTCCTCGAAGGTCCACGGCGTCGCAGCGTCGCCACGCTCGAACCTGTCGACGATGTTGACGAGGTCCAGCCAGGACCTGAGCGCGTCGTCGTCGAACGCGTCGACCTCCTCGATCTGCAGAGTCGTCGGGGTCATCGGACTCGCGCCACCCTTCCCTCGTCCCACACGGGGTCGTCGGACTCGTAGACACCACCGTCGGCGCCGAAAACCAGGAACCTGTCGAAGCCGCGAGCAAACCACCGATCGTGGGTCACGGCGAGCACCGTGCCGTCGAACGCGGCGAGTCCGTCCTCGAGCGCCTCGGCCGAGGCGACGTCGAGGTTGTCGGTCGGCTCGTCGAGCAGCAGCAAGGTGGCACCGGACAGCTCCAGCATCAGGATCTGGAAGCGCGCCTGCTGGCCGCCGCTGAGTGACTCGAACTTCTGCTCGGAGGCGACGCTCAGCTCGTAGCGGTCGAGCACCCGGCTCGCCTGCTCGCGGCCCATGCCCTGCCGGCCGTTCGGTGCGCCGTCGCCGCGGTGCAGGATCTCCAGCAGCGTGCGGCCGGTCAGCTCCGGGTGCTCGTGCGTCTGCACGAACCAGCCGGGCCGGACGCGCGCGCCGAGCTTGGCGAGGCCCGCGTGCCGCACCGGTTGTATGACGACGTCGCCGACGGGTCGGTGCTCGACATCGGGGTCGCTCCCACCACCGGCCAGCAGGCGCAAGAAGTGGGACTTGCCCGATCCGTTGGAGCCGAGAACTGCCACGCGCTCGCCGTACCAGACCTCGAGGTCGAACGGATTCATCAGGTCGACCAGCTCGAGCGACTCGCACACCACGGCGCGCTTGCCGGTCCGCCCTCCGGAGAGCCGCATGGAGACCTGCTGCTCGCGCGGCTGCTCCATCGGCGGACCGGCCTCCTCGAACTTGCGGAGTCGCGTCTGAGCGGCCTTGTACTGGCTGGCCAGGCCGTCGTTGTACTCGGCCTTGATCTTGTAGCGCAGCACCAGCGCCTTGAGCTTCGCGTGCTCCTCGTCCCAGCGCCGGCGCATCTCCTCGAAGCGGAGGAACCGGTCCTTGCGGGCCTCGTGGTAGCTCGCGAAGCCTCCGGGATGGGTCCACACGAGGTTGCCGGCTGCACCGAGCTCGACGGTCACGACCCGGGTGGCGGTGTTGGCGAGCAGCTCGCGGTCGTGGCTGATGAAGAGGATCGTCTTGTCCGAGCTCGCGATCCGCTCCTCGAGCCAGATCTTGCCGGGGACGTCGAGGAAGTTGTCGGGCTCGTCGAGGAGCAGCACCTCGTCGGGGCCGGCGAGCAGGTACTCCAGCACGATCCGCTTCTGCTCGCCTCCGGAGAGGGTGCGCAGCTCGCGGTACTTCGCGCGGTCGTACGGAAGCGACAGCGCCTTGATCGTGCAGACGTCCCAGGTGACCTCCAGGTCGTAGCCACCGGCGTCGGCGTACTCGGCGAGCGCGTGCGCGTAGGCGAGCTGGGTCTTCTCGTCGTCGACCTCCATCAGCGCACGCTCCCAGCGGTCCACCTCGGCGGTCGCCACGCGGACCCGATCGGGGCTGATCGACAGCAGCAGGTCGGCCACGGTCGGCTCGGCACCGAGCCCCGCTCCGACCATCTGCCGCATCACACCCAGCCCGCCGCTGCGGGTGACGGCGCCGGCATGTGGCACGAGCTCGCCGGTGATGATCTTCAGCAGCGTGGTCTTCCCTGCCCCGTTGGCGCCGACCAGCGCGACCTTCGCGCCGTCGCCGACCCGGAACGACACGTCGTCGAGCAGCACCCGACCATCGGGGAGCTCGAACCGGACGCCGCTGACCTCTACGTGACCCACAAGCGTCGATTGTCCGACAGCACGCGGCCGGCTGCGACGGGTTTTCCGAGGTCGCCGGTTGCACCGCGTCGCGGCAGCACCCGCCGCCGCTCGTCGAGTAGCCGGCGCGAGGGACGAGCGCGGCGTATCGAGACGCGGCGACGTACCCCGCCGACGGCGGGGACGGCCGCTGCTCGGGTGCGGGCGTCTCGATACGCCCTCGCCTAGCGGCTCGGGCTACTCGACGACCACCTGGACGGTCGCGAGGATGTCCTCCGTGAGCTGACGGTCCTGGGTCCGCACGAACACGGCCCAGTCGCCGGCGTACACGTATCCGGTCCAGAGCGTCACGCCGTCCTCCTCGTCCTCGATGATCTCGTTCGGGCTCATGGCCGGGTCGAAGATCGCCCTGGCGTAGAAGATGAGGTACTCCCCTTCTCCACATCCGCCTGAGCCCGGGGGTGCGAACGACTGGCCGACGTCGATGCACACCAACGGCGCCCAGTCCGGAGGGACCTGGAACTCCACACCCTCGGCCTCGAACTGCTGCCAATCCTCGGTCGACGACGACGAGGTGACGCTCGCCAGGACGAGCTCGGCAACCGCCTGGGTCGGAGCGGTGACGGTGATCCGCAGGTCGCCGACGTCGCCGTACATCTGGACGTGAGACTCGTCGAGCTGCTCCGGCACGCTCTGGACGACCGGCTCGCCATCCGGCCGGTTGGTGATCGTCACGCCGACGTCCCCTTCAGCCGGCACCTCGTAGCCGAGGCCGTCGCCTGAGACCTCCTGCCACCGGTCGGCGGCGAACGTCGGCTGGCCCTCGACGCGCGCCGAGGCGAGGATCTGGCGAGTCAGATCACGATCATCGGTCGAGACCGACACGGCCTGGTCCCCTGCGTAGACATAGCCGGCCCAGGCCCCGCCCTCAGCGCCGGTCGTGATGACGCCGGGGTGATTCATCGGGTCGAAGGTGGCGCTGCCATAGAACGCCGCGTAGGTCCCGAAGTCGCAAGCATCGGCCTCGCTCGGCCCGAAGATGTCCCGCTCGAAGCCGTCGAAGTCGCAGCTGAACCTGCTCCAGTCCGGAGGGATCTCGGCTCGGACGTCCTCCGACTCGACTGTCTGCCACGACCCCGACGGCGCGTCGGTGCCGACCCGCTCATCACCGTTGCCGCCATCGCCCATGCCGGCAACAACCGCAACCGGCGCAGCGATCGCCAGCACCGCAGCGACGCCGCCGCCCGAGATCCGACGCCGACGCCGTACGTCGCGCCGGCGCCGCGCCTCTCGCGCGAGTCCGGCGGCGTGCGGTGCCTCGCCCGCCTCCTCGGTCAGTACGGCGGACAACCGGTCCTCGAAGTCACTCATCACGCTCACCCATCTCCTCGCCCATCTGTCGGCGCAGCACGGCGATGCCGCGCGACACCCGCGAGCGCACGGTGCCCTCGCGGACGCCCGTGAGCGCGGCGATCTCGTCGTACTCGAGCTGTTCGTAGTAGCGGAGGACCACGGCCGTGCGCTGGTCCAGCGGCAGCGCCCGACAGGCGGCCCACAGGCGCGCGCGGTCATCGAGCGGCACCCCCTCGCCCGGGCCCTCGACGACCTCATCCGTGCGCACCTCGGCCGCCGGCGACTCCCGGCGACGGAACTTGCGCCACCACGAGGTGTGGGCGTTGATCACCATCCGCCGGACGTAGGCGTCGACGTCCTCGACCCGGGAGATCCGGTCCCACCGCGGCAGGGCGCGGGACAACGCGTCCTGGACCACGTCCTCGGCGTCCGCGGCGTTGCCGGTCAGGACGTAGGCGAGCCGCAGCAGCGCTGGGCCGCGCGCGGCGACCCAGTCGTCGAACGTAGCCGGGACCGCCCGGGCTCCGACCTCGTCCAACGTTGCCTCCATGACCTACCGACGCTCGTCGGCAGGATCCTGTTGCGAGAGCCGGTCAGCCGGCGACGAACCGCCCGTCGACGATGGCCGCGACCTCGATGTCCTCGGGCGCCAGCGCCAGCTCAGCGGCGTCGCTGTCCTTCGCCGCGCCGCCGCGCATGAACGCGGCCTCGGCATGGCCCCCCATCGGGTGCAGGCCGTTGCCGAGCATGCCCGCGTCCGCAAGCGCGACGGGGCGCACCGGACCGAGCTCGAGCGCGTCGGCGTACTCCTGCGCCCGCTCCGCGGCGTCGTGTACGGCGCGCGCCCGGACGTCGCGCACCAGCTGGTGCCGGAGCTGCTCGGTGAGCGCCCAGTGGACGCCCTCGAGGCTGAAGCCGGCCGTCCCTTCCACGTGGCCGCCGACCCATCGGGCGAGCACCCCGAAGTCGCGGAACTTCACGTGCACGCCGACGCTCGCATGGTGGACCAGCGGGAGCTGCTTGCCATCCTGGTTCCACGGCCGGTCGGCCCAGGTGCGGACGTGCTGGGTAGACCACCAGGTGACCGGACCCCGCTCCGGATCGTGGATCACATCGATCGACGCCTTCACCGCCTCGAGGTCTCGCACGACCCGGTCGTAGACCGGCTGCATCTGCGGACCCTCGAAGCCGAGGGAGGCGCGCACCGTCGCCCGCTCCGGCGGCTGGAAGGCCGAGTAGGAACCGCGCACGGTGATCTCGGTGGTCATGGTGGGGACGTTATCCCTCGAGCGGTGGCGCCTGGGAGCATCGGCGCGCTGTCCGACCTGGTCGGCCAACTCGGCCGTCCATGAGTACGACGCGCTCGCTGCGGTCGGGCGCGAGGCCGACTGGTCGATCGATCCCGCGCTGGCCTGGGACGGGGTCGACGAGGTCGTAAGGTTCTGCTACCCCCGTCAGGTCCGGCTGGAGCGGATCAGGCCGCTGCCCGGCACCCTGCGCCTGGTCCCGCACGACGTCGTGTCTGCACCGCTCGAGATCGGCAGGGGAGATCCGGTTGCAGAGCTGACCGGCCCGTCGTCGTACCTGCTGCTGGCGCTGTGGAAGCGGGTCCCGGTCGAGGATCCCGTCGCGGCAGCCCTGCTGCAGACCGCGGTCACGCCGTAGGAGCGGCCCGGGTCTCGAGGACGCGAAAGCGCTTGGCGCTGGCGAGCCGCTCGGTCGGGTAGCCCTGCGCGCCGAGCCAGCGCTGAAGCGAGTCGGCCCCGAGGTTCTTGCCGACGACCATGACCGCGCGACCGCCGGGGGCGAGCCGGGGAAGCCAGGCGAGCAGCAAGTCGTGCAGCGCGGTCTTGCCGATCCGGATCGGCGGGTTCGACCAGATCTCGTCGTACGTCTCCCCCGCCGGCACTTCTTCCGGTGTCACCGCGCGGAACCGGTCGGTCACGCCGAGTGCCTCGGCGTTCTCGTTGGCGAGCAGCACCGCTCGGCGGTTGACGTCGACGGCGGTCACCTGCGCGTCCGGCACGGCCGCGCAGATGGCCAGCCCGATGACGCCGTACCCACAGCCGAGATCGAGGATCCGCCCGCCCGCAGGCGGTTCCGTCTCCCGGAAGAGGATTGCGGTGCCGATGTCGAGCCGCCCGTTCGAGAAGACCCCCGAGCCACTGGTCAGCTCGAGATCCTGGCCCCACACCTCGGCGAGGACGGACGCGCGCTGGAACGCCGCCGCCGGGTCAGCACTGAAGTAGTGGTCCTCGTTCATGCCTCGGCCTCCGCCTCGGCCTCGGCGGAATCGCGGCGCGCCGCGGTCTGCTCCGCCCGGGCGGCCATCTGGGCGACCGGTGGATAGGCGACCTCTTCGAGGGTCAGTCCGTGGGCATGGAGCACGACGACCGATGGGTCCCGCTGCTGCGCGGTCAGGACGTGATTCGCCCACTCAGCTGGGCGCCGGCCCTCGCCGACCGCGACCAGGCAGCCGACCAGTGCCCGCACCATCGAGTGGCAGAACGCGTCCGCCTTGACGCGGCCGATGACGACGCCGTTGTCGTCCCGCGACCACCAGAGCTCGAGCAGCGTGCGGATTGTCGTAGCACCCGGCCGCTGTTTGCAGAACGCCGCGAAGTCGTGAAGGCCGACCAACGGCGCGGCAGCAGCGTTCATGGCGTCGAGGTCGAGGTGTCGCGGCCAGAACACGACCTCCCGGCGGGTGAGCGGGTCGACGACCGCCGGGTCGTCGACGATCCGGTAGGCATAACGCCGCCACAGCGCGGAGAACCGGGCATCGAAGCCCTCCGGGGCAACAGTGACCCGTCGTACCCGCGCGTCGGTTGCGAGCACGCCGTTGAGCCGGCGAGCGAGCCGGACCAGGTCGTCCTCGGCGAAGTCATCGGTCAGGTCGACGTGGGCAACCTGGCCGCGCGCGTGCACGCCGGCGTCCGTGCGCCCGGCGCACACCAGGCGTACGTCGTCGGCGGGTAGCCGGAGCACGGTCGCCATTGCCGCCGTCAGGTCGCCTTGCACCGTGCGGAGCGCCGGCTGAGCGGCCCAACCGCGGAAGTCGGTGCCGTCGTAGGCGAGGTCGATCCGGAGCCGCACAGCGCAAGTCTCTCAGCCGGGCCGGCTACGGTTCCGCCACGGGCCGGTCCATCGCGTTGCCCACCCGACCCGCGAGCCGCATCACCCGGGGCCAGCGACGGGCTGCTCCGACCGCAAGCCGGTCGATGGCGGTATCGATGGACGGTGCCGGCGGCAGGTCGAGGCCCTGCTCCTGCGAACCGCTGAGTGTGAAGAGCTCCCAGGTCCCCGGCAGGCCCTTGAACGCGCTCTCCCCTCGACTGGTCAGCTCCAGACCGGAGCCGGCGGTCAGGTCGCGCACGGTGCGGGAGACCACGATCTCGCCGGGGCGACCGGCCGCACCGACCCGGGCGCCGATGTGCACTGCGAGACCGGTGACGTTGTTCGCGTCGCGTTCCAGCTCTCCGGTGTGCACGCCGAACCGGACCTCCAACCCGGACTCGCGCGAGGCCGCCCGGATCGACTCCGCACAGCGGATCGCCGCCGTTGGCCCGTCGAAGACGCTGAGGGTGCCGTCCCCCATCACCGTGACCAGCTCGCCGCCGGCGTCATCGACTGATCGGCGGACCTGACGCTCATGGTCAGCCCGGAGCTCGCGGTAGCTCGCGTCACCGATCCGGGACAACAGACCGGTCGAGCCGACGACGTCGGTGAACAACACCGTCCCGAGGTACCGGTCTTCGGTCCGCGCCGGCGGTGTCCCCGTGGCCACCTCCTGCAGGTGCTCGGTGATAGCGGTCCAGGCTTCTCCGAGTGCCGCTCCAGGGCGCATCGCCGGCAGCTCCGTGACCGAGGCGTGCGGAATCAGGCTCGCCGCCCGTCGGACCACGGCCTCGGGGTAGACGCCGCCGGGTTGGTAGAGGACTTGGACGGGACCCGCGATCGATGGCAGGACGTCCCTCGCATCGACCTTCTGCAGCCACTCCCAGTGCGCACGCGCGGTCTCCGGCGGAGCACTGCAGCGCTCCAACATGGCGGCGAGACGCCGGTTGAACGGCGATCCGAGCACCTCGACCCAGGCCTCCGGAAGCCGTCCCGATCCCCACGACGTGAACGCTTCCTGGTACTTCGCCTGAAAGCGGGAGAAGGTCTCGGCGGTCCACCCGGCGTCAGGGTCGGGTCCGGAGATGGTGATGACCGGGTTCACGAGCACCAGGCTGCGCACCCGCTCCGGACTCTGGGCGGCGAAGAGCAGGGCCGGAAAGCAGGTGCCCGCGAACCCGATGACGGTGGCGCTCGACATCCCGACCTCGTCCATGACGGCTTCGATGTCAGCTGCGTGCTGCTCGGCGGTCGGCACATAGCCGATCCGGTCCGACAAGCCGAGACCTCGTCGTTGGAAGTAGACCGCTCGCGAGTAGTGGGAGCCCCTCTCGTACACCTGGTGGATGTAGGGGTCCGCCGGCCCGAGGTCGAGATGCATGTTGATCTCGAGCAGGTACACCACGTCGACGGGCCCTTCGCCGTACTCCAGAAACGCCAGCGCCGATCCGTCCCGATCGATGTAGCGCGGCACGGGAGGGTCCATGGGCTCAGTGTCTCAGGAGTCCCAGCCCTCCGGCCGGAACTTCTTGGGAAGTCCCTCGACCACGATCCGGTAGGACTCTTCGACCGCCTCGAACACTTCACGCCCACGCCGTCCTCACCGAGGAACGCGAAGATCTTGCCGCGCTCCGCCGCCCGACCTAGATCACCGGGTGGTGGTGGTCCCAGGGGTTGTCCGGCCAGGCACCTGGCTTGGCCAGGCAGTCGGCCTGCATCCGCTCGACGTCCACGACTGCGAGCCTAGAGCTCCGCGCGCCACGGTGGATCCGCGCCGGCCCGGGAGACGGTGACCGCGGCACACGCGGCGGCATGAGTGAGGGCGGCGGCGCGCGCCTCCGGGCCGAGGTCGGCAAGCCTGTTGCCGAGGTGGTCCCACACCGCATCGAGGAGGCCCGCGCCGAAGGTGTCGCCCGCGCCAATGGTGTCGACGACGTTGACCGACTGAGCGGCGACGAACATCTGGTCCGACGAGCGTCGGCCCCACGACCAGCGAGCGCCTTCGGAGCCCCGGGTCACCACCACGTTGCCGGCACCGACCGCTCGCAGGTGCTCGATCGCGTGGTCCTCGTCGAGATCCGGCCACAACGCAGCCAAGTCCTCGTCGGACGCCTTGACCAGGTCGGCTTGTGCCACCAGACGGTTGACGCGCGCGACTACCTCGGGACCGGTGCCGGTGATCGCCGGCCGGATGTTGAGGTCGTAACTCACCGCGCTCGTCGGCGCCAGCCGCTCGACCAGTTCGGCGACCACGTCGGCGCCCGGGTCAAGGAGCGGCGCCAGCGAGCACACGTGCAGCACCTCGACGTCCGCAACGCTGACGGGCCCCAGCCGCCACTCCACGTCAAAGTCGTACGACGCCGCACCGTTCGCACCGATTCTGGCCCGGGCCACCGACGTGTGCTGGACGACGTGCGGGTCGGTCGCGAGCACCACCCCGCTGGCTACGAGGTGCTCGGAGAGCAACCGGCCGCGGTCGTCCGGACCGTACGACGTCGCCAGCAGCACCGGTCTCAACAGCCGGCTGAGTGCGACGGCCGCGTTGGTGGCGCTGCCGCCCGGTCGCTCGACGACGGACCCGTCGGCAGCCTCGACGACGTCGACCAGGGCTTCTCCGACCACGAGCGCGACGCCGTCCATGGCGCTCACCCTGCCCGTAGTGACCAGTCCTCCGCCAACTATCCGGGCTTCCCGCGCGGTGTCTCCGGCATCCGGCTGGCCCAGCGAGCCCGGAGCCAGGCGATCCGGTTCGGCACCGACGGCCCGATCAAATAGGGTCGTGCCCATGGCTCTCGAGACATCCCTCGACAAGCCGGCTCCGGTCCGGTCGATCGCCAACGCGATCACGGGCTGGATCGACCGGCTCGGCGTGGTGTGGGTCGAGGGGCAGGTCGCCCAGGTGAGTCGCCGGCCGGGAGTCAACACGGTCTTCATGACGCTGCGCGACTCGGTCGCCGACATCTCGGTGCCGGTCACCTGCTCGCGGATGCTCTTCGACGGGCTGGAGCCGCCGCTCGTCGAGGGAGCCAGCGTCGTGATCCAGGCGAAGCCGTCCTACTACGCCAACCGCGGCACCTTCTCGCTCTACGCACGCGACATCCGGATGGTCGGGCTCGGCGAGCTCCTCGCCCGGCTCGAGCAGCGTCGCCAGCTGCTCGCAGCCGAGGGCCTGTTCGCCCTCGACCGCAAGCGCCGGTTGCCGTTCCTGCCCGGCCGGGTCGGGCTGATCACGGCTCCGCGCTCGGCGGCGGAGAAGGACGTCATCGAGAACGCCACCCGTCGCTGGCCCGGCGTCGCGTTCGAGACCGTCTATGCCGCGATGCAGGGGCCGCGGTCGGCGCTCGAGGTGATCGAGGCGCTGGAGCGGCTGGACGGACGGGCAGACGTCGACGTCATCGTGATCGCGCGCGGGGGCGGCTCGGTCGAGGACCTGCTGCCCTTCTCCGACGAAGGCCTGGTCCGCGCCGTCGCGAAGGCGCGCACCCCGGTGGTGTCCGCGATCGGGCACGAGCCCGACTCCCCGCTGCTCGACCTCGTGGCCGACGTCCGCGCCTCGACGCCGACCGACGCGGCGAAGCTGATCGTGCCCGACGTCGCGACCGAGACGGCCGGCGTCGCCCACGCGCGTGACCGGCTGCGGCGCGCCGTACGCACGCAGATCGCGCGCGAGCAGGACGGTCTCGACGCGCTCCGCTCCCGGCCCGCGCTGGCCGACCCGCGCACGCTTCTCGACCGCCGCGACGACGAGCTCGCCGGCCTGTGCGACCGGATGCGCCGCACCCTGGGCCACCGGCTCGACCGGGCCGCCGACGACATCGCCCACCACCGCGCGCGAGCCCGGGCGCTGTCGCCGCTGGCGACGCTGCAGCGGGGCTACGCCGTGCTCCAGGACGACGCGGGCCACGTCGTCACCTCGGCGGCGGGTGTCGCTGCGGAGGCGGCGATGAGCGTCCGCGTCGCCGACGGCAGGATCCACGTGACCACCACCCGCTCCGAGCTGATCGAGGACTCCCCATGACCGTTGACGCCGAAGAGCGCCCGTCGTACGAAGAGGCTCGCGAGGAACTGGTCGAGGTGGTCCGTCGTCTCGAGGCCGGTGGCACCACCCTCGAGGAGTCGCTGGCGCTCTGGGAGCGCGGCGAGCTGCTCGCGACCATCTGCCAGGAGTGGCTCGACGGTGCCCGGGCGCGACTCGATGCGGTCGTCGGCGACGACGCAGAGGACTAGTCCAAGAATGGCTTGGTGGTGAGCCGGCCGATCAGGTCCTGGAGCTCGTCGGGCGAGACGGCTCCGTAGACGAGCACGGTCTGGTCACCGACCTCGGCGGCGTACGCCGTGTCGCCGCCCTCGTCCTCGTAGCCCTGCCACGCCTCGGCGACCGACCCGCTCAGCGAGTAGATGTCGATCGCCGTCGCTTCTTCGTCGACGTACTCCCGCACCAGGTCGGACGCGGGCGCCGACTCCTGGTGCACGGCGACGAACTTCTCGTCGTCTGTGAGCATCCGGAGCTCGAAGACCGGAGAGTCGCCGACGGTCACGTCGTAGGCGGTGGCGTGCCAGTCTTCGGCCAGCGACTCGGGATAGACCGGCTCGAGACCGGAGTCCTGGGCCTCACCGACGATGCTGAGGTAGTCGACGGTCTCCTGGCTGACCTCCAGGTCGGACCGGAACAGGCCGAGCAGCCACAGCAGGCCGCCGACCCCGACCACCGTGACGATCAACGCGGCGACCAAGCCACCGGCGGATCGCTGGTACTTGCCCGGGCGGCCCTCGCTCGTCGTGCTCATAGCGGGTCCATCTTCACAGCCGACCGCGGCCGGGGACGCGCCGGGCCGGACCGACGAGACAAGAGGTGCCGTAGATGCGGTCCATTTGTTGGTAATCGTCCGCACTTGCGGGATGCTGGGCGGATGAGTGACTACCGAATCGCGGAAGTGGCCGAAGTGCTCGGTGTCAGCGACGACACCGTAAGACGATGGGTCGATGCCGGCCGACTGCCCAGCGCGGCCAGCGGCGGGCGGACCGTGATCCCCGGCGCCGATCTGGCCGCGTTCGCGCTCTCGCTCGTCGACGACGCGGAGCGGGAGCGCACGCGTGCCGGCTCGGTCAGCGCTCGCAACCGGATGACGGGCATCGTCACCCGGGTCGTCAAGGACACCGTCATGGCGCAGATCGAGATGGTCTGCGGCCACTACCGCGTGGTGTCGCTGATGAGCGCTGAGGCCGCCACCGAGCTCGGACTCGAGCCGGGGGTCCGCGCGATCGCGTCGGTCAAGTCCACCAACGTGGTCGTGGAGCGTCCGCGATGAGCCGGCAGTCCCGGCGGCTGGCGTCAGCCGCGCTGATCGGCGCTCTGCTGCCGCTCGCCGGCTGCGCCGACGACGAGTCGACGACTCTCCAGGTCCTCGCCGCGGCCTCCCTGACCGACGTCTTCACCGAGCTCGGCGAGCAGTTCGAGGCCGACCACGACGGAGTCGAGGTCGAGTTCTCCTTCGGCTCGAGCACCGACCTCGCCGAACAGGCCGCCGACGATGCTCCGGGTGACGTGCTCGCCACGGCCGACGAGACCTCGATGACGATCGCCGAGGACGCCGGTGCTGTCGACAACCCGGCAACCTTCGCCACCAACGTGCTCGTCATCGTGGCCCCGCCCGACAACCCAGCCGGGATCGCCACCGTCGACGACCTCGAAGGGGCCACCTGGGTGCGGTGCGCCGACGACGTGCCCTGCGGTCGGGTCGCGCTCGCGGTGCTCGAGGACGCCGGCGTCGTCGCCGAGCCGGCCAGTCTCGAGGAGGACGTCCGGTCGACGCTGGACAAGGTCATCTCGGGCGAGGCGGACGCCGGACTCGTCTACGCGAGCGACGCGGTCGCAGCGGGCGACGACGTCGCCGCGATCCCGATCGAGGGCGCAGAGGCCCAGCTGACGTCGTACTTCATCGACGCGCTGGACCAGTCCGAGGACGGCGACCTGGCGGACGACTGGGTCGAGCTGGTCACCGGTCCAGAAGGCCAGGCCGCGCTGACCGGAGCGGGCTTCACGCTGCCGTGACGGACGTGACGACGACCGTGAGTACGCCGCCGCGCCGCCGCGCGGACCCGCTCGGGCGGGCACCGCTGGTGCTGATGATCCCGGCGGCCGGCGCCGTGCTCCTGCTCCTGGTGCCGCTCGCGGCGATGGTGGTCGCGACCGACCCCGGCAGCCTGGTCGATGCCCTCGGCACCGAGGCACTTCAGGAGGCGCTCTGGCTCTCCCTGGTGACCTCGACCGCCGCCATGCTGGTCTGCCTGGTCCTCGGACTTCCGCTCGCGTGGCTGCTGGCGCGGGTCGACTTCCGTGGCCGACGGCTGGTGCGCGCGCTCGTCACGGTGCCGATGGTGCTGCCGCCGGTCGTCGCCGGCGTTGCGCTCCGCTCCGCCTTCGGGCGCTCGGGAGTGCTCGGTGAGCCACTGCTCGATGTGACCGGCTTCGCGTTCCCCTACACGACATGGGGCGTCGTGCTGGCCCACGTCTTCGTCGCCCTGCCGTTCGTCACGATCGCGATCGAGGGCGGTCTCCGCACTGCCGGCACGGCGTACGACGACGCCGCGGCGACGCTCGGTGCGTCCCGCTGGACGACGTTCCACCGGGTCACCGTGCCGCTGGCTCTTCCGGGGATCGCGGCCGGAATGGTGCTGGGGTGGGCGCGGTCGCTCGGCGAGTTCGGGGCGACCATCACGTTCAACGGCAACTACCCGGGCACGACGCAGACGATGCCGACGCTGATCTACGTCGCCCGCCAGTCCGACGCCGACGCCGCGCTCGCACTCAGCCTGGTGATGCTGATCGTCTCGATCGCGGTCCTGGTCGCGCTGCGTGACCGCTGGCTGGTGGCCGCCCCGTGAGCGCCGTGACCGGGCTCGACGCGCACCTGGTCGTACCGGGCCGCCTCGACGCCGTACTCACCGCAGGGCCCGACGAGGTGATCGCGATCGTCGGACCCAACGGCGCCGGCAAGAGCACCTTGGTGCACGCCCTGTCCGGCCTGGTCCCCGCGGCCGGCCACGCGACCCTCGACGGGGCCGACCTGCTGGCGCGCACCCCGCGCGAACGCAACGTCGGCGTGGTCTTCCAGGACCAGCGGCTGTTCCCGCACCTTTCGGCCGTCGACAACGTCGCGTTCGGACTGCGCTCCAGGGGCGCTGCCAAGGACGGCGCGCGTCGGGCAGCGCGGGAGTGGCTGGACCGGCTCGGGATCGCCGACCTCGCCGAACGGCGGCCCGGCCGCCTGTCCGGCGGGCAGGCGCAGCGGGTCTCGATCGCTCGGGCGCTGGTGACCGACCCCGACCTGCTGCTGCTCGACGAACCGTTCACCGGGCTCGACGTCGGCGTGGCCGCGACCCTGCGGATCGAGCTCGGCCGCCACCTCACCGACTTCCGCGGCGTCACCGTGCTGGTCACCCACGACGCGCTCGATGCGCTCACCCTGGCCAGCTCCGTCGCCGTGCTCGACGACGGACGGGTGGCTCAGTTCGGCACTCCGGCCGAGGTCTCCGCCCGTCCCCGCACCGAGCACGTCGCCCGGCTGGTCGGCCTCAACGTGATCCGCGACGGCGACCGGTTGCGCGCGTTCTCGCCCGCTTCCGTCACCGTCTCCCTGCAGGCACCGGCCGACTCGACCCGCAACCGCTGGCCCGGTGTGGTCCGCGGCGCGGCCCCCCACGGCGACGCCATCCGGCTCCAGGTCAGCGGCGACCGCGACCTGATCGCCGACGTCACCCCCGCCGCGTCCCGCGAGCTCGCCCTCGCCCCGGGGCAGCAGGTGTGGCTGTCGGTGAAGGAGACAGCCGTGACGACATACGACGCCTGACGGCCGGCGAGTGACTCGGCAGGCCGTCTCGGGGTAACACGAGGGCGTGTCCGCTGACGATAAGGTGCGCCCCATGGAGAGCTTTGCCGTGCCCCCGCCGGCCCCCGACCGCAACCTCGCCCTCGAGCTCGTCCGGGTGACCGAGGCTGCCGCGATGGCTGCCGGGCGCTGGGTCGGGCGCGGTGACAAGAACGGCGCCGACGGTGTCGCCGTCAACGCGATGCGGGTGATGATCTCCACGATCGGCATGGACGGCGTAGTCGTGATCGGCGAGGGTGAGAAGGACGACGCGCCGATGCTCTACAACGGCGAGCGGGTCGGTGACGGCACCGGCCCCGAGTGCGACGTCGCCGTCGACCCGATCGACGGCACCACGCTCTGCGCGAAGGGCATGGGCAACGCGATCGCCGTGCTCGCGGTCGCTCCGCGCGGCTCGATGTACGACCCCTCCGCGGTCTTCTACATGGAGAAGCTGGTCACCGGTCCGGAGGCGGCCGACGTCGTCGACATCCGCTACCCGGTGGCGGAGAACATCAACCAGGTCGCCAAGGCGAAGGGCGCCCAGCCGTCAGACGTGACCGTCGTCCTGCTCGACCGGCCGCGGCACGGCCAGCTGGTGGAGGAGATCCGCGCCACCGGCGCGCGGATCAAGTTCATCACCGACGGCGACGTGGCCGGCGGGATCTCCGCCGCCAGCCCCAACTCGGGCGTCGACCTGCTGCTCGGCGTCGGCGGCACCCCCGAAGGCATCATCACCGCCTGCGCGATCAAGTCGCTCGGCGGCACCATCCAGGGCCGGCTCTGGCCGATCGACGACAACGAGCGCCAGCGCGCGATCGACGCGGGTCACAACCTCGACCCCGACCACGTGCTCACCACCGACACGCTCGTCACCGGCGACGACTGCTTCTTCGTCGCCACCGGCATCACCGACGGCGAGCTCCTCCGCGGCGTCCGCTACAAGGCCGGCGGGTGCACGACCGAGTCGCTCGTGATGCGGTCGCGCAGCGGCACCATCCGCACCATCACCTCCGAGCACCAGCTCCAGAAGCTGCGCCAGTTCAGCTCGATCGACTTCGACTGAGCTCGATCAGGCGGTCGCGGCGATCCGCGCCACCCGCGACGACTGCCGCAGGAGCGACTCGCCGACGACCGAGATGACGCGCGGGTCGATGGCGAGGCCGATGTGCGAGGCGCGAACCTCGACAGCGACGCCCTCGGGGTCGATGCACGCCCTCCAGTCGACGACACCGTCGCGGCGTGAGTAGACGTTGGTCATCACCACGCCGGCCGGCAGCGGCTGGCGCACCTCGTTGAAGCTGGCCTCGGCGCAGGGCCCGGACACGCACTCCCGGGACATGACGCCCGGTAGGCCGACGGCGGACAGCCGGTTGAGCACGGTGACGCCGCCGGTCAGCAGCCGGTGGTGAGCGGCCGGCGCGAGCATCGGGCTGCCCATGGTGACGATGCCGGAGACGAGGTCGGGACGGCGGACGGCGATGCCGCGCGCGATCATGCCGCCGAGGCTGTGACCCACGATCTGCACGCGCGACCCACGGCGCTCGGCGATCCGCTCGAGCTGGGCCTCGACCGAGGCAGCCGCCTTGAGCGTGCAGCTGACGTTGGCGTGGATGTGCGACCGGTAGGTGCGAAACCCGCGGTCACGCAGGCCCGAAGACATCTGCCGCAGCGTCCAGTCGCCGGCGAGGAAACCCGGGATGAGCAACACCGGCTCGGGCGCGCGGGCGGCGCCGCGACCGGCGTACGGCGTCTTCCGCCGGGTGCGGCGAGCCGTGCCCTTGTGCACCGCCAACCGGCCCGCCTCGGTCACGAGACTGCCCTCCCGCAGCAGCGCAGCGAGAGCCGGACGGCCGAAGCCGTCGGGCAACAAGTACGGCGCGAGCACGGTCGTCATGTACCCGATCCTAGGGTTGTTGAATCGTGAACTGGTGGAAGTCCGGCAAACTGGAGTTCATGAGCGCGACACCTGACCCGAGCAACGCGTCGGTCTCCGAAGAGCTGTTCGCCCCGATCCCGAGCGGGGTCGAGATCTGCTACCAGACCTTCGGTGACGCCGACGCGGATCCGCTGCTGCTGGTGATGGGCCTGGGCGGCCCGATGAACTGGTGGGACACCGATCTCTGCACGCTCCTGGCCGAGCAGGGATTCTTCGTGATCCGCTACGACAACCGCGACACCGGCCGCTCCTCCCGCGGCACCGGACGGGTCAAGCGGCCCATGGTGGTCCGCGCATTCCTCGGCCGGCCGGTCGACGCGCCGTACTCGATCTCCGACCTCGCCGACGACGCGTTCGGCCTGCTCGACCACCTCGACATCGGCGCCGCCCACGTGGTCGGCGCATCGATGGGCGGCATGATCGCGCAGACGATGGCCATCGCCCACCCTGAGCGGGTGCGGTCGCTGACCAGCATCATGTCGACCACGGGACGTCGCACGGTCGGCTGGCAGAGCCCCGCCCTGCTGCCCACGTTGATCGCACGGCGCGGCCCCGACCGCGAGGCGTACGTCGCCGGCGGTCTCCGGGTCTGGCAGCTGATCGGCTCCCCCGGATTCCCGCCGGACCTGGCGAAGCTCGAGCGCCGCGGGCACGAGACCTACGACCGCGGCGTCAGCCGCAGCGGGGTGATGCGCCAGATGATGGCGGTGCTGACCCAGCCCGACCGGACCGCGCAGCTGCACCGGCTGTCGATGCCGACGCTGGTCGTCCACGGTCTCGCCGACCGGATGGTGCACGTGTCCGGCGGGCGGTCCACGGCGCTGGCGGTGCCCGGCAGTGAGCTGCTGCTGATCGACGCGATGGGCCACGACTTCCCCGAACCGCTCTACGAAACGATCGCGAGCGCGATCCGACGTACGGCCGATCGCGCTACCCCGAAGTCGGTCTAGCGATACGGCCTAGACAACGCATGGTCATCCGTAGGACTGTGGCTGTGGTCACATCTACGGGAGGCTTCAATGGCGGACCGCTCGAGAGGGCCGGCGTTCCTCGCAACAACGGAACGACGGAGGGGGAGCAGTTCATGGCGCACCAGCCTGTCGACCGCCGCCACACTCGGCCTGGTCGCAACCCTGCTGTCGTCGTGCGGCGACTCCGGCAAGCCAGAGATCAACTGGTACATCAATCCTGACGGCGTTCCGGTCTTCGAGAAGTACGCCGCCGAGTGCAGCACGGACGACTACGACATCAAGCTCCAGCAGCTGCCGACGAGCGCGACCGACCAGCGCATCCAGCTGGCGCGCCGGCTCGCTGCTGAGGATTCCTCGACCGACCTGATGAACCTCGACCCCGTTTTCGTGGCGGAGTTCGCGAACGCCGGCTGGCTGCAGGAGATCCCCGAGGAGAAGGCGTCAGAGATCACTGACGGCGGCGACTACCTCGAAGGGGCGGTCGAGACCGTCACCTGGGACGACGGGGTCTACGCGATCCCGCTCTGGGCCAACACCCAGCTCCTCTGGTACCGCAAATCCCTTGCCGATGCTGCCGGACTCGACATGTCGAAGCCGGTCACCTGGCAGCAAGTGATCGACGCCGCCGCCGAGAACAACGGCAGCGTGGGCGTCCAGGCCAACAAGTACGAGGCCTACGTCGTCTGGATCAACGCCCTCGTCCAGGGCGCCGGCGGTGAGATCGTCGCCAACCCCGAGGACGGGCGCGACGCCGAGGTGGGGCTCGACTCCGAGGCCGGCCAGGAGGCCGCTGCGATCGTCCAGCAACTCGCCGACTCCGATGCCGCCCAGAGCGACCTTTCGGTCTCGAACGAGGGCACGAGTCTCGGCCGGATGTTCCCGGCCGCGCCGGATGAACCCCAGGGCGCTGGCGAGTTCATGGTCAACTGGACGTTCGTCTACAAGAACTACGAAGGCCTGATCGGCGCGCCCGGCGGCCCTGTCGACAAAAAGGCGTTCGAGGACTTCGGCTGGGCTCGCTACCCGCAGACCGTGGAGGGTGAGACGTCCAAGCCCCCCGTCGGTGGGATCGACATCGGAGTGGGCGCCTACTCCGAGCACCCGGACTTCGCCATGGAGGCCGCCAACTGCATCACCTCCAAGCAGGCGCAGGTGGATCTCGCTCTCGAAGGGGGCCTGATGCCATCGACCAACTCGGCCTACGACGAGGTCGCCGAGAGCGGCGACTACCCGGAGGACCTGGTGGAGCTGTTCCGCACCAGCGTGGATGAAGGCGGCCCCCGACCGAAGAGCGCGTTCTACGCGATGATCTCGGGTGCGGTCCAGGAGCGCTGGCACTCGCCGACCTCCGTCGACCCGGACTCGACACCCGAGGAATCGGCGCAGTACCTCCAAGACGTGCTCGAAGGGAAGGCCCTGTTGTGACCACCACGACGGCACCCCGCCCCGACGCACAGCACAAGTCGGCCAACGTGACCAGCGACCGGTCGAGGGCAGAGAACCGGCTGGGCCTGAAGCTGGTCCTTCCTGCCATCATCTTGATGCTCATCGTGACGGCGTTCCCGATGCTGCGTGCAATCTGGCTCTCGGTGTTCGACTACTCGCTCGCTGCACCGGACGACAAGGAGCTGATCTGGTTCCAGAACTACCTCACCGCGCTCACCGACCCGCTGTTCTGGAAGACCACCGCCATCACCGTGGCCTACATGGTCGTCACCGTCGCGATCGAGCTGGTGATCGGCTTCGCGTTCGCGATGGTGATGCACCGGCTGATCTTCGCGCGAGGGATCGTGCGCACCTCGATCCTGATCCCCTACGGCATCATCACCGTGGTCTCGGGCTTCGCCTGGCAGTTCGCGTTCAGCAGCACCAACGGCTTCGTCAACGGCTGGATCCCCGGGATAGAGGACAGCTTCAACTGGTTCGGCGACACCATGCCGGCCGTGATCGCGATCTGCATCTCGGAGATCTGGAAAACCACACCGTTCATGTCGCTGCTCCTGCTGGCCGGCCTCGCCCAGGTGAGCGAGGACATGATCGAGGCGGCCAAGGTCGACGGCGCGACCTGGTGGCAGCGGCTCTTCAAGGTGATCCTGCCCAACATGCGCGCGGCGATCATGGTCGCCGTGCTCTTCCGGGCCCTCGACGCCTACCGGATCTTCGACAACATCTTCGTGATGACCAACGGTGCAGAGGACACGGCGTCGATCAGCTTCCTCACCTATCGGCAAACCATCGAGCAGCTGCAGCTCGGGATGGGCTCGGCCCTCTCGGTGCTGCTGTTCCTCTCGGTGCTGCTGATCGCGTGGCTGATCATCAAGCTGTTCCGCGTCGACTTGGCCCAGGCCAGGCAGGAGAGCTGATCCAGTCATGAAAAAGCTCGGACTCCCCATCGGCGTGCTACTGATCCTGATCTGGTGCCTGCTGCCGGTGGTCTGGGTCATCTCGCTCTCGTTCAAGGCGCCGGACTCCATCACCGTCGGCAACCCCGGTTTCCTCCCTGCCGAGGGCACCTGGGCAGGCTGGGACAACTACAGCCAGGTCTGGGACAACGACCAGTTCAAGCGGGCGATCGTCAACTCGATCGGCATCAGCCTGATCGCGACCGCACTCTCCGTGATCGTCGCCACGCTCGCGGCGTACGCCATCGCCCGGCTCGAGTTCAAGGGCAAGCGACTGGTGCTGTCGATGGCCCTGGCCATCGCAATGTTTCCGGTGGTGTCCCTGGTCGGCCCGCTGTTCGACATGTGGCGCGCGTTCGGGATCTACGACACCTGGATCGGCCTGATCATCCCCTACATGTCCTTCACGCTGCCGCTGGCGATCTGGACCCTGTCCGCCTTCTTCCGCGAGATCCCGTGGGAGATGGAGCAGGCCGCGCAGGTCGACGGCGCCACCTCGTGGCAGGCGTTCCGCAAGGTGATCGTTCCGCTGGCTGCGCCGGGCGTGTTCACCGCCGCGATCCTGACCTTCTTCTTCGCGTGGAACGACTTCGTCTTCGGCATATCGCTGACTTCGACCGAGTCGGCCAGACCAATACCAGCGTCACTCGCGTTCTTCACCGGGCCAGACCCGTTCACCCGGCCGGCGTCGCTGCTCGCGGCTGCCGCCGTCATCGCGACGATCCCGATCATCGTCATCGTCCTGATCTTCCAGCGCAAGATCGTCGCCGGCCTGACCTCCGGCGCAGTGAAGGGATAACACCATGGCTGCCATCAACGTCAAGAACCTCGTCAAGAAGTACGGCGACGGCTTCCCGGCGGTCAACGACGTGTCGATCGACATCGCCGATGGGGAGTTCATGATCCTCGTCGGCCCGTCCGGGTGCGGGAAGTCCACCCTGTTGCGGATGATCGTCGGCCTCGAGGACATCACGTCCGGCGACCTGACGATCGGCGACCGCAAGGTCAACGACCTCGCACCAAGAGACCGCAACCTCGCGATGGTGTTCCAGAACTACGCGCTCTACCCCCACCTGACCGTCTACGAGAACATCGCGTTTCCGCTGCGGCTGGCAAAGATGGACAACGCGGAGGTCGACAAGCTGGTCAAGGAGGCGTCGGCGACCCTGGAGCTCGACGAGCACCTCGACCGCAAGCCGGGCAACCTGTCCGGCGGCCAGCGGCAGCGCGTCGCGATGGGGCGGGCGATCGTCCGGCAGGCCGACGCCTTCCTCTTCGACGAGCCGCTGTCCAACCTCGACGCCAAGCTGCGCGGCCAGATGCGCACCGAGATCTCGCGGCTGCAGAAGAAGCTCGGCATCACCACGGTCTACGTCACCCACGACCAGACCGAGGCGATGACGCTGGGTGACCGGGTCGCCGTCCTCAAGCGCGGCATCCTCCAGCAGCTCGCGACGCCGCGGGAGCTCTACGACAACCCGGGCAACCTCTTCGTCGCCGGGTTCATCGGCTCCCCGCCGATGAACTTCCTGCCGTGCGAGGTCTCCGGCACCACCGCGAAGCTGCCGTTCGGCGAGGTCGAGCTGCCGCCCGAGAAGGCCGAGCGTGCGGCCGGCAAGGGCCTGCTCATCGCCGGTGTCCGGCCGGAGAACTTCGAGGACGCCGCCTTGGCGCCGAAGGACAAGGGCGGCGCGACCTTCTCGACGACGGTCGACGTCGTGGAGTGGCTCGGCAACGAGACCTACGCCTACATCCCGTTCGAGGCACCGCCGGAGGTCGAGAAGCAGCTCCAGCAGCTGGAGAAGGATCTCGACGGCGAGGCGATGCGCACTCAGCTGGTGATCACCCTCGACGGAGCGAGCAAGATCAAGGAAGGCGAGACCGCGGAGATCTGGATGGACGCGGCCAAGCTCCACCTGTTCGACCCCGCCTCCGGCGAGAACCTCACGGTCGACCTTGCCAACGCCGGCGAGATCCCCGGAGCGAAGGTCACAGCCTGAGCTTGGCGAGCAGCCGAGCCTCCTCGGGCGTCCGCGACCCGATCGTAGGGTTCAGCTCATGACCGTCCGCCAGCTCCGCCTCGTCGTCCATGCCGCCGACTACGACCAGGCGCTCGCCTTCTTCCACGACGTCCTCGGCATGCCCACGGCCGAGGCCTACTCCGGGCCGGGCGGCGCCGAGGTCACCATCCTCGACGCCGGCCGCGCGACCATCGAGATAGCCAACGACGCCCAGATCGACTACATCGACGAGGTGGAGGTCGGTCGCCGGGTCGCCCCGCACTTCCGGGTCGCGCTCGAGGTCGACGACTGCGCGGACGCCGCGGCGACCGCGGTCGCTGGCGGTGCCACCGAGGTGGCGCCCCCGACCATGACGCCCTGGAACTCGATCAACGCCCGGTTCGACGTACCCGGCGAGGTGCACCTGACGCTGTTCGAGGAACAGGGTTAGCGGTTGCGGTTGAGGTCCATGGCGACCTCGACCGTCATGCCGAGCTCGATGCCCTCGGCCCGTCGTACGGCGTCGCGCAGCGGCAGCAGGTATCGCCCGGCCTTGGGGAAGAGCGCGGTCGTGAAGTCGGTGTCGCCGATGCGGACGACGACCGGCACCTGGCCCCAGTACTCCAGGCCCTTGGCGGCTTCCTTGACGTCCTCGCTGTCCTCGACGGGGATGTCGGCGTAGTAGAACGGCGCCGGGCCGCGCCACTCGATCACCGGTGCCTGGAACTCGAATTCCACGACGGCAAGCCTAGGTGAGTCGCGCCGAACCGCTCGCGCACGTCCTGGCTGATCCGCATCGAGCAGAACTTCGGACCGCACATGGAGCAGAAGTGCGCGGTCTTGGCGTTCTCCGCGGGCAGCGTCTCGTCGTGGAACGCCTCGGCGGTGACCGGGTCGAGGGACAGTGCGAACTGGTCGCGCCAACGGAACTCGAAGCGCGCCCTCGAGAGCGCGTCGTCCCAGTCGCGGGCGCCGGCGTGACCCTTGGCAAGGTCGGCCGCGTGCGCGGCGAGCTTGTAGGTGATCACGCCGGTCTTCACGTCGTCCCGGTTGGGGAGGCCGAGGTGCTCCTTCGGGGTGACGTAGCAGAGCATCGCCGTGCCGTGCATCGCGATGGTGGCGGCGCCGATCGCGGACGTGATGTGGTCGTAGCCGGGCGCGATGTCGGTGGCGAGCGGGCCGAGCGTGTAGAACGGCGCGCCGTGGCACCACTCCTGCTGGAGCCGCACGTTCTCCTCGACCAGGTGCAGCGGCACGTGACCGGGGCCCTCGACCATCACCTGCACGTCGTGCGCCCAGGCGCGCACGGTGAGCTCGGCCAAGGTGCGGAGCTCGGACAGCTGCGCCTCGTCGTTGGCATCGGCTGTGCAACCCGGACGGAGGCCGTCGCCCAGGGAGAAGCTCACGTCGTACCGCGCGAAGATCTCGCAGAGCTCGTCGAAGTGGGCGTAGAGGAAGTTCTCCTCGTGGTGCGCCAGGCACCAGCCGGCCATGATCGATCCGCCACGGGACACGATGCCGGTGACCCGGCGGGCAGTGAGCGGCACGTAACGCAGGAGTACGCCGGCGTGGATGGTCATGTAGTCGACGCCCTGCTCGCACTGCTCGATGACGGTGTCGCGGAAGATCTCCCAGGTGAGCCGGTCCGCCTCGCCGTCGACCTTTTCCAACGCCTGGTAGATCGGGACGGTCCCGATCGGCACCGGCGAGTTGCGGACGATCCACTCGCGGGTGGTGTGGATGTCGTCGCCGGTGCTGAGGTCCATGACCGTGTCGGCGCCCCAGGTGATCGCGTGGGTGAGCTTGTCGACCTCCTCCGCGATCGAGGAGGTGACCGCGCTGTTGCCGATGTTGGCGTTGATCTTCACCAGGAACCGACGCCCGATGATCATCGGCTCGGACTCCGGGTGGTTCACGTTGGCGGGGATGATCGCGCGTCCGGCGGCGACCTCGCTGCGCACCAGCTCGACGTCGCAGGACTCGCGCGAGGCGACGTACTCCATCTCGGGGGTGACCACCCCCGCCCGTGCGTACGCCATCTGGGTGACGGCTCGGTTGGTGGTTGAGCCTGTCGAAACCGACCTGCGCGGGTCGCGCTTCACGCCCTGCCACTCGCCGCTTGCTCTGCCACGCCGGATCGCGGCCCGGCCGTTGTCGAGGAGCTGGGTCTCGCGGCCGGCGTACGTCTCGGTGTCGCGGCGACCCTCGATCCAGCCCGCTCGCAACGGCGGCAGGCCGACCTGCGGGTCGCTGCCCGGGCCTTCGGTGCAGTACCGGTCGAACGTCTCGCCGTTGGTGAGGGCGACCCGCGTGATCGGGACGTTCAGGTCACCGGTCTCGATCCGGGTGTGGGCGGGGTGGACGGTCATGAAGCGGCTCCTCTTGTGTGGGCGATCGGGCCCCGGCCGCGGCCGAGGTCCCAGGTGGCGCTGACGATCAGCTGATGGCGGGTGAAACCGTCCGCCCGGCGGGCGGCGGTGGAGAGGTCGTCACCGAGAGCGAGGTACGCCGCCAACGCGCTCGCGTGGGTGCATCCGGTGCCGTGGTCGTTCGTGGTCCGGATGTCGCCGCCGCGGGTGACGACGACGCCGGGCCGCGCGGGGCGCCCGAGCGCGGCGAACTCGTCCTCGTTGGGCGTGACGACGGTCGCGGCCGGGAGGAGGGCGTCGCGATAAGCCCGCCGCACCGCCTCGTCCGCGAGCACCGCGCCCGTACTGGCGCGGAGGACGGGGTCGACCACCAACGTCCGGTGCCGGCACCGGTCGGCGACCAGCCGGACGACCTCCTCGGTGCCGAGCATCCCGGTCTTCACGACGGCCGGGTCGAGGTCGTCGAGGACGGCATCGAGCTGCGCCTCCACCACCTCGAGCGGCACGGGGTGCACGGACCGGACGGCGATCGTGTCCTGCACCGTCACGGCCGTGACGACGCAGGCACCGTGCACCCCCAGGGCGGCGAACGTCGCGAGGTCCGCAGCCAGCCCGGCGCCGCCACTGGGATCGGTGGCCGCGATCGCGAGCACGACCGGGGGCGTCATCGGAGCACCGCCAGCAGGTCGGCCACGACGGACGCGGAGTCGCGTGCGCACATGACGGTGCCCATCACGGCGACGCCGTACGCGCCGGCCCGTCGGGCGTCGGCGGCGTTCGCGGGCGACAGGCCGCCGAGGGCGTAGGTCGGGATCGGCAGCTCGCCGAACACCCCCTGCGGGAGCCGTGGGCCGTAGCCGGGCTTGCTCGGGCTGGCGGCGTACGGCGACAGCGTCGCGTACGACGCGCCGTCGGCAGCGGCTCGGCGTACCCCTGCCACGGAGTGGCACGACCGGCCCCAGCGGACGACCTCGCGCGGAACCGGCTGGTCGGCGGCGAGGTGGAGCGCGGCCGCGGACGGGTCGGGGATCCGCGACGAGATCACGTCCAGGCCGTCGAGCGCTGCCAGGTCGGCGACGAGCGCCGCCCGCACGGTCGGCGGCAAGTCATGCTCCCGCACCACCACGGCACGCAGCCCGGCCTCGACGCACTCCTCGACCGTCCGCACCAACGCCCGCCCGAGGCGCAGCTGGGACCGGTCGGTGAGCAGCAGCAACCGCGGCAGCACGAGGCTCATCCGACCCGCCCGGTCATCGGGCTGGACGCGCGGGCGTTGGTACGACGCGGGATCCGGCCGGCCCGGCGGGCGGCGTGCCCGGCGTCGACGGCGAGCCGCAGCGCGCCGGCCATCGCCTCCGGGTCGTCGGCACGGGTGACCGCGGTGGCGGCGAGGACGGCGTCGCAGCCGAGCTCCATCGCGAGCGCTGCGTCGCTCGCCGTACCGACCCCGGCGTCGAGGACGACCGGGACGTCGACGGCGGCGCAGACGGCTTCGATCGCGTGCGGATTGAGGATGCCCAGGCCGGAGCCGATCGGCGAGCCGAGCGGCATCACCGCGGCACAACCCGCATCCACGAGGCGCCGGGCGAGCACCGGGTCGTCGGTGGTGTAGGGCAGCACGACGAAGCCGCGCCGCACCAGCTGGTCGGCGGCGTCGAGGAGCCCGACCGCGTCCGGGAGCAGGGACGCCTCGTCGCCGATCACCTCCAGCTTGACCCAGTCCGTGCCGAGCGCCTCCCTGGCGAGCTCGGCGGTCAGCACCGCCTCCCGCGCCGAGAGGCAGCCGGCCGTGTTCGGGAGGAGCGGTACGCCGCTCCGGCGGAGAAAGCCGAGCAGCCCGTGGTCACGGGTCGACGACGTACGCCGTACGGAGACGGTCACCAGCCCCGGTCGCCCCGCCGCCAGCACCGGCGCCAGCAACGAGAGGTGCGGCAACCCGCCGGTCCCGAGGAGGAGGCGCGACGACAGCTCGCGCCCGGCGATCGTGAACGCGTTCAGCTGTGGGGTGTTCATCCGCCTTGCACCGCCGTCACGATCTCGACGACGTCGCCGTCGGCGACCGGCCACCGCGGCCATTCTTCTCGAGGGACTACCCCGTCGTTGACCGCGACCGCGACGCCGGGCGGGCGCGGGTCTCCCATCCGCGCGACGAGGAGGTCGGCGATCGTGGCCGCCGGCCCGGCAGCCTCTCCGTTGACGGTGATCATGCGATTCCTTCCAGACGCCGGGGATCGACCGCAGGGTCGACGGCTCCGGTCTCGAGGTGGTCGGCGACGAGCTGCGCCGTGAGCGGGGCGAGCAGCACCCCGTGCCGGTGGTGACCGGCGGCCAGCACCGTGCCGTCGGCTCCATGGCCGATCGGCCCGACGAGCGGCAGGTTGTCGGGCGTGCCGGGCCGGTCGCGGGCGATGGCCTCGACCAGCTGGGCTCGGTCGAGCGCCGGCCACAGCAGCCGGGCGGCGGCGAGCAGCCGCCGTACGCCGCCCGCGGTCACGACCGGCGGGGCGTCGTGCTCCTCGCTGGTCGCGCCCACGACCACCTCGCCCGACCCGCGCGGCACGAGGTAGAGCGGCTCGCCCTGGACCCAGCCGCGCACGGTGGTGCCGGGCGGATCGTCGGAGCGGACTCGCACGATCTCGCCGCGGACGCCCCGCACGAGAGAGCCGTACGGCGCAGGCAGCACGCTCCCGGTCGCCAGAACCGTCACCTCGTGCGCGATCCCCTGATCGGCAGCGACCACCGGCACCCGGGCCACCAACGCAGCGACGACGGCGCGCGGGTCGACGCTCGCCTCGTCCGGCAGGAAGGCGCCGTCCCGGCTTTGCTCGACAGACGCGCCGTGCTCCTTCAACAGCGTGACCTGACGAGCCACCTGCTGCCGATCGCCCGCGTCGTACCCGACCAGCAACGTGCCGTCGGTGCGCAGCGGAACCCCGAGCCGGTCGCCGTACTCCGGCCACAGCGCCAGCGACGCCCGGCCGAGCCGCAACAGCTCCTCCTCGCCGTGCCACAGCTCGGCGGACGGGCTGAGCATGCCGGCGGCGGCGTACGACGCGCCGGTCCCCGGCGACGGGTCGACCACGGTGACGGCATGCCCGCGGCGCAGCAGCTCGTCGGCGACGGACAGTCCGATGATGCCGGCGCCGAGGATCTTGATCCGCATGCCCGTCACCCGAGCGCCGCGACGAGCTCCTTCGCTGCAGCCACCGGATCCGGATGTCGCCAGATCCCGCCGATGACAGCGACACCGTGCGCGCCGGCGGCGACGGCCTCGCGCGCCCGGCGGGCATCGATCCCGCCGATCGCGACCAGCGGCAGCCGACCGACGGCGGCCGCGACCGCCGACGGCCCGAGGGGATCCGGGAGACCGGCCTTGCTGATGGTGGCGAAGACCGGCCCGAAGCCCGCGTAGTCGGCGCCGTCGGCGGCCGCGGACTCGACGTCGGCGCGCGAGCGGCAGGTCGCCCCGACGACCAGGTGCGGCGCAACCCGGCGGGCGGCAGCGACCGGCAGGTCCACCCGGCCGAGGTGGACGCCGTCGGCGCCGGCTGCGAGCGCCACGTCGAGCCGGTCGTTGACCAGCACCATCGCGCCGGCGGGGCGGACGGCCACGACGACCCGCTCGGCGAGCGCGGTCAGGGCCGGTCCGTCGAGCTGCTTCGCCCGCACCTGGAAGCCGTCGACGCCGGCATCGGCCAGCGCGGGCAGCAGGGTGAGCTCGTCGCGGTCCGACACCAGGCAGGTGAGGAGTGGGACGCGGACGTCCGGGCTGACAACAGGACCCATGCGGATTGCTCCTTCGCTTCCTGCGCCGGCATGACCCGGATCAGGTTCGACGGTCGGAGCGGCTCCAGCTCCCTCTCAGCCCGCTGCCGCGGACTCCCGTGGTGGAAGCCGTCACGCTAGCGCACGGGCATCCAGGGTCCGCAAATAGCCCCGGGCGGCGGTCGCGGCTGCCCGCCCCGCGCGGTTTCCGCCGATCGTGCTCGCCGAGGGGCCGTAGCCGACGAGCTGCACCCGCTGGTCCCGGGCCGCGGAGACGGCGGTCTGCACGTCCTTGCCGGTCGAGAGCAGCGCGATGCCGCCGTCGGGGCTGCGCAGGTGGAGGGGCGCCAGGTGCGTGACCGCCGGCCGGAAACCGGTGGCCCAGAGGATCACGCCGACCGGCTCGAAGGTCCCATCGGCCCAGCGCACCCCGTCCGGCTCGATCCGCGCGAACATGGGCCGGCGCGCGTCGTACGCCCCGAGGCGGGCGGCCTCCTGCTCCTGCGGGCGCAGGCCGAGGCCGGTGACGCTGACGACGCTGGCCGGGGGAAGGCCGGCCCGTACGCGCTGCTCGACGAGCGCGATCGCGTCGCGGCCCGTGTGCTGGTCCCAGTCCGTGCGCCAGACCGGCTCGCTGCGGGTCACCCAGACCACGTCGGTGCGCGGTGCGAGCTCGCCGATGAACTGCACCGCCGACGCTCCGCCTCCCACGACCAGGACCCGCTTGCCGTCGAAGTGCTCCGGGCCGGGGTAGTCGACCGTGTGCAGCTGCTCGCCGCGGAAGGTCTCAGCGCCTGGGTAGTGCGGCACGAACGGCTGTGTCCATGTGCCGGTGGCGTTGATGAGCGTCCGCGTCGTCCAGGTGCGGGAGCCCGCGTGGACGACCAAGAGCTCGCCCGCACTCTCGACGCGGTCGGCCCGCACCGGCCGGACGACCGGCAACCCGTGGGCGCGCTCGTAGTCGCCGAACCAGCCCGGGATGACGTTGTTGGCACGGTCGGGACCGCGGCCCGGCGCCCGCGAGTCAGGCAGGTCGGCGACCCCGTGGACGTCGTCCATCGAGAGCGAGTCCCAGCGGTGCTGCCACGCACCGCCCGCCGTCGGGTTGGCATCGAGGACGACGTGGTCGACGCCACGCCGCTTGAGGTGGTACGACGCGGACAGGCCCCCCTGGCCGGCTCCGATCACCACCGCGTCGTACACGTGCATGGTGGGTCAACACATTCGGCGGTCCGCATATGCCGGACGCGGCTTGTGTCAGTGTCGACGAAATCCGGGTTTTCGTGACCGTTTGTGATACCAGTCGTTAGGCTGGTCACGGGTGCAGAAGCATTCTGCTGCTGCGTTCGCGAGTGCGGGGGAGTTCTCAATCATCAACGAGGGAAATGGGGTCCCGCAAATGCGCAAGTTTGCGACCATCGTCGCGTTCGGGCTCGTCGCCGCAAGCTTCGTCGCGATGCCGGCACCGGCCGCACAAGCAGCAGACGTCGTCTACAGCTACACCGCTCGAACGGGCGGCACGTACGTCAAGGTCTTCGACGGCACGGTCAACTCGGACTTCACCGCCGCATCGAGCGTCACCGGCGGACCGAATTCGACCGCGGCGAAGAACAGCACCGCAGCGGTCACCGTGAACAACTTGCTCCGTGTCGGCGCGATCGAGACCGCTTCCAAGGCTCTCGTCGGCGCTACGGGCACAAGGCTGGAGTCGTTCGCTCGCACGGCGAATGTCGACCTCCTCGACGGTCTCATCACTGTTGGCGCTGTCGAGACCAACGTGTCCACCGTCGGCCGCTCGGATGGCACCGCGTCCTCCACCGGCGACACCAAGCTCGTGGGCATCAATATCGTGGGCGTCGACCTGCCGATCAGGATCCCGAAGAACTACGCGGTGACGATCCCGGGGCTCGCCAGCATCACGTTGAACGTCCACCTGCACGGCAAGGTCGGCACGACGGTGGCGACCCAGGCCTGGGCGATCGGCGTCACCCTCCTCAAGCCGCGGGCCGGTTACAAGGCCGGCGTCACGGTGATCGTCAACCCCATCAACCAGTACCTCGCCGAGTCTGAGCCGGCGACCGGAGCGAAGATTCGAGGTCAGGCTTACGGAACTCGTGTCCAGGCCAACGTCGGTGACGACATCGAGGTGGTCAGCGACCCGACCGCGCTCGTCAGCGTCCCCTACGGCTCAAGCCATGGGAAGACGTTGAAGAACCAGACCCTCGGCGTGAACGTGCCGGGCCTGCTCACCACCGGCGTGGTGTCGTCGACGACCAACTCGACAAAGGACGATGTAGGCAACGCATCGATCCGCAACGCCAACGAGACAGCAGGTCTGAACCTTCTCGGCGGCTTGATCAAGGCCGACGTCATCAAGGTCACCGCCGTCGGCAAGATGCAGGACGGCAAGTGGACGAGCAGGATGACGATGACAACCGTCAACCTCGTCGTCGCCGGTCAACAGATCCCGATCAACGTCGGACCCAACACCATCATCGACGTTGCGGGTCTTGGCACGGTCGCCATCAACCTGCAGCAGAAGAACCCCCACGGGGCACCGCAGAACCGGATCACCGGAGTCAAGATCACGCTCGACACCGAGCGTGCCGGGCTCCCGATCGGCGCCGTGATCGAGCTCGGGGTAGCAACAACCACGATCGGCTGATTCGAGGCCGCTGTTCACGAAGGGCTGGGTCGCAGCGCGACCCAGCCCTTCTGCAATTCCGTTTCAGCGATATCGTCACTAGCCGTGGCTGACGCAGAGTTCCGGTACTCCGACCTCCTCCCGACCGCGCCTGGGCAGTACGGGGCCGACACGCCCTGGCGTCTCCTCACCACCGAGGGCGTCTCGACCTTCGAGGCGGACGGGCAGACCTTCCTGCGCATCGATCCCGCGGCCATCCAGCGACTGACCGCCGAGGCGATGCACGACATCAGCCACTACCTGCGGCCGGCCCACCTCACCCAGCTGCGCAAGATCATCGACGACCCCGAGGCGTCGGGGAACGACCGGTTCGTCGCGCTCGACCTGCTCAAGAACGTCAACATCTCCGCGGGCGGCGTACTCCCGATGTGCCAGGACACCGGCACCGCGATCGTGATGGGCAAGAAGTCCGAGGGCGTGCTCACCGGGTCCGACGACGCCGAGGCGATCTCCCAGGGTGTGTACGACGCCTACACGAAGCTGAACCTGCGCTACAGCCAGCTCGCACCGCTGACGACGTACGACGAGAAGAACACGGGCACCAACCTGCCGGCGCAGATCGAGCTGTACTCGACGCAGACCAAGCAGGGGAAGCCCGAATACAAGTTCCTCTTCATGGCCAAGGGCGGCGGCTCGGCCAACAAGTCGTTCCTGTTCCAGGAGACGAAGGCGATCCTCAACCCGCAGCGGCTCCTGGATTTTCTCGATCAGAAGATCCGTTCCCTCGGCACCGCCGCGTGCCCGCCGTACCACCTGGCCGTGGTGATCGGCGGCACCAGCGCGGAGTTCGCCCTGAAGACGGCGAAGTACGCCTCCGCGCACTACCTCGACAGCCTCCCGACCGAGGGCTCGATGAGTGCCCACGGCTTCCGCGACCTGGCGCTGGAGGAGGAGGTCTTCAAGCTCACCCAGTCCTTCGGCATCGGCGCCCAGTTCGGCGGCAAGTACTTCTGCCACGACGTGCGCGTCGTCCGGCTCCCCCGCCACGGCGCGTCCTGCCCGGTGGCGATCGCCGTCTCGTGCTCCGCCGACCGACAGGCGCTCGGCAAGATCACGGCCGAGGGCGTCTTCCTCGAGCAGCTCGAGACCGACCCGGCGCACTACCTCCCCGACACCGAGGAGCAGCACCTCATCCAGGGGGGCGAGGTGGTCAAGATCGACCTCACCCAGCCGATGGGCGACATCCTCGCGACGCTCTCCCAGCACCCGGTGAAGACCCGGTTGTCGCTGACCGGTCCGCTCGTCGTCGCACGTGACATCGCGCACGCCAAGATCCAGGAGCGGCTCGACGCCGGCGAGGAGATGCCGCAGTACCTCAAGGACCACCCGGTCTACTACGCCGGCCCGGCCAAGACGCCCGAGGGCTACGCGTCCGGCTCGTTCGGCCCGACCACCGCCGGCCGGATGGACTCCTACGTGAAGGCGTTCCAGGCGGCCGGCGGCTCGATGGTGATGCTCGCCAAGGGCAACCGGAGCAAGCAGGTCACCGAGGCGTGCAACGAGTACGGCGGCTTCTACCTCGGCTCGATCGGCGGCCCCGCCGCGCGGCTCGCCCAGGACTGCATCAAGTCCGTCGACGTGCTGGAGTACCCCGAGCTCGGCATGGAGGCGGTGTGGAAGATCGAGGTCGAGGACTTCCCCGCATTCATCGTCGTGGACGACAAGGGCAACGACTTCTTCACCGACCCGTCCGGTGCGGTCAACGTGCCGATCAGTGGCATCCGGGTGCGATCAGCAGAGTGACGCTGTCGATGTGACTCGCTCGTAACCTCGCCGCCGTGACAGGCTCGCGACGAGGCTCCGAGGGCGAGCCGTCAGGTTGGGAGGGTCACCGGGTGTTCTCGCGTATTGCGATCGTTAACCGCGGCGAGGCCGCGATGAGGCTGATCCACGCCGTCCGCGACCTGAACGCGCAGGGTGACGGAGCGCCGGTCCGCACGATCGCGCTCTACACCGACGAGGAACGTACGGCGATGTTCGCGCGGGAGGCCGACGAGGCGTACTCGCTGGGCCCCGCGGCGGCACGCCCCTACATCGACCTGGCCGTCCTCGAGCGGGTGTTGGTCGAGTGCGCGGCAGATGCGGTCTGGGTCGGGTGGGGGTTCGTCGCGGAGGACCCCGCGTTCGCGGACCTTTGCGAGCGCCTCGGGGTCACCTTCATCGGCCCGAGCGCAGAGGCGATGCGCAGACTCGGTGACAAGATCGGGTCCAAGCTCCTCGCCGAGGAGGTCGGCGTTCCCGTCGCGCCCTGGAGCAGAGGCGGCGTCGACACGCTGGCCGCAGCGCTCGCTGCGGCGACGCAGATCGGCTACCCGCTCATGCTCAAGGCGACGGCCGGCGGCGGCGGTCGCGGCATTCGCAGGGTCGACACGGCAGCCGACCTCGAGGACGCCTACCAGCGCACCCGCGACGAGGCCGAACGCGCGTTCGGCAGCGGCGTCGTCTTCCTGGAGCGTCTGGTGACCGGGGCACGGCACGTCGAGGTCCAGCTCATCGCTGACGGCCACGGCACGGCCTGGGCGATCGGCGTCCGCGACTGCACCGTTCAACGGCGCAACCAGAAGGTGATCGAGGAGTCCGCCTCACCGTTGCTGGACCAGGACCAGACCGATGAGGTCAAGGCGTCCGCCGAGCGGCTGGCGATCGCCGTGGGGTACGTCGGCGCGGGAACCGTGGAGTTTCTCTACCACCCTGGCGAGCGGACGTTCGCGTTCCTCGAGGTCAACACGCGACTCCAGGTCGAGCACCCGATCACCGAGGTGACGACGGACATCGACCTGGTCAAGGCGCAGCTGCACGTCGCTGCCGGCGGCCGTCTCGAGGGCGCGAAGCCGCCCGAGAAGGGCCATGCGGTCGAAGCCAGGCTCAACGCCGAGGACCCCGACCGGGACTTCGCCCCGTCACCCGGTCGGATCGCGCTGCTCGACCTGCCGTCGGGTCCGGGGATTCGCGTGGACACCGGCGTGGGTGAGGGCGACACCATTCCCGCCGACTTCGACTCGATGATCGCCAAGATCATCGCCTATGGCCGCACCCGCGACGAGGCGCTGGCCAGGCTCCGCCGGGCGATGTCCGAGACCACGGTCGTGATCGAGGGCGGGGCCACCAACAAGAGCTTCATCCTCGACCTCCTCGACCAGTCCGAGGTCGTGGGGCCGGGCGCATCGACCGGGGGCCTGGGGGCGGAGCCCCCAGCGGGGGAGCACGGGGGCGGAGCCCCCGTGTGGGCTGACACCAGCTGGATCGACCGGGTGCGCGAGGAAGGCCGGCTCGTGGTCCACGAGCACTCCGGCATCGCCGTGGTCGCAGCCGGCATCGAGGCCTACGAGGACGAGGCCCAGGTCGAGATCACCCGGCTCCTGGAGAGCGCCCATGGCGGCCGGCCCCAGGTGCAGCACCAGGTCGGCCGTGCGATCGACTTCAAGCTGCGCGGCACGGCGTACAAGGTCACCGTCATCCAGATCGGCCCGCAGCGGTTCCGGGTAGGAGTCGAGGCCGCGGGCGTCGAGCACGTGGTCCTCGCCGACGTCGAGCGCCTCGACGAGTACCGCACCCGGCTGACGGTCGGTGACCGGCTCTACCGCCTGGTCAACGCAACGCACGGGCCGGTCCACATGATCGAGGTCAACGGCGTTGCCCACCGGGTCACCCGCGACGAGGGCGGCGTGCTCCGCTCGCCGGCACCCGCCCTGGTGGTGGCGTCTCCGGTCGCGGTCGGCGACGTGGTCGCTGCGGGAGCTCCGGTGCTGGTCCTGGAGAGCATGAAGATGGAGACGGTGCTGCGATCACCGTTCGCAGCCAAGGTCCGCCAGCTCGTGGTGATGACCGGGAGCCAGGTCGAGACCGGCGCTCCCCTGGTCCGCCTCGAGCCCATCGAGGACGACGCCGACGAGCAGGCAGCCCCGGAGACGACGGGTCCGGCACTGGATCTGCCGTCGGCCACGAACGGTGCGACCGCGCAGAAGCGCGCGGCCAGGAGCCGGGCGGACGTCGCCGCGATGCTGATGGGGTACGACGTCGACCCACGCGAGGAAGGCGCCGTCATCGCCGACTACCTCGCCGCGCGTGACGAGCTGCTCGCGGCTGGAGAAGAGGTCGTACCCGACGAGATCGCCCTGCTCGGCCTGTTCGCCGACTTCGCCGAGCTGAGCCGCAACCGACCCGCCGGCGAGGACCTCCACACCGAGCTCCGGGTCCACAGCTCGAGGGAACACTTCCACGCCTTCCTGCAGAGCCTGGACGCCGAACGCGGCGGGCTTCCGGACCAGTTCCGTGACCGTCTGGCACGCGTGCTCGCCCACTACGGGGTGACCGACTCGGACCGGACGCCGCAGCTCGAGGAGGCGGTGTTCCGGATCTTCCTCGCGCAGCAGCGCTCCGCTCCCGACGTACTGCTGGCCACCGAGCTCCTCCAGCGCTGGATAGCCGAGCCTCCTCCCTCGGAGGACCTGGCCGGCCCCGCACGCAACCTCCTCGAGCGCCTGGTCAGGTCCACCCAGCTGCGGTTCCCCGTGGTCGGCGACCTGGCCAGGAGCACCCGGTTCCGCTGGTTCGACCAGCCCCTCGTGGATGCGGAGCGCTCGAGCGTGCTGGCCGGAGTCCGTGACGAGGTCGCCGCGCTTGCCGCCGATCCCGGCGCCGCCGATCGGACCCAGCGGATGGATGCGCTGGCCGCGATCCCCGAGCAGATCGTGCGGTTCCTCGCCGAGCGGCTCGAGAAGGGCATCCCCGAGCAGGAGCCGATGCTCGAGGTGCTCGTGCGACGCCACTACCGCGAGCACGACCTGCATGACCTCCGCTCACTGCTGCGCGCGGGGCGGACCTTCGCGGTGGCCGACTACACCCTGGACGGCCGCCCGACCCGGCTGGTCTCGACCGAGGGCACCATCGCCGAGCTGTCGGACCCCGCCAGCGCGTTGACGAGCGCCGCCGGCGAGGAGGTCTCCGCGCGCACCCCCGGTGACGAGGCGGTCGTCGACCTCTACATCCACTGGCCCGACGCTCCGGAGTCCCCGGACCTGGCCACCGAGGAGCTTGGCCGCATCGTCGGCGCCCTGCCGTTCGCCCAGGACGTACGCCGAGTCGCGGTCGCCGTCTGCCCCGGCGGTGACCGGCCGGTCAACTACTTCACCTACCGCCCGGTCGCGGACGGTGGCGTCACCGAGGACGACCTGGTTCGCGGTGTGCACCCGATGGTCGGCCGCCGGCTCGACCTGTGGCGGCTGCGCGACTTCCACGTCACCCGCGTCGACGCGCCCGAGGACGTGCTCCTCTACGAGTGCGTGGCGCGCGAGAACCCCGCCGACCGGCGGCTGGTCGCCCTGGCTCAGGTCCGTCAGCTCGTCGTCGTCCGCGACGAGGAGGGCAACGTCACCGGCGTACCCCACGCCGAGCGTGCCGTGGAGAACTGCCTCGAGGCGATCCGACGCGTGCGCACGTCGCGCGGCGCGGCGGGGAGCAAGCTCGACTCCAACCACGTCTGGGTGCAGGTCTGGCCCGACGTGGAGGCAGATCCCGGGCAGCTGACCGCGCTGCAGGGCAAGATCACCCCGCTGACCGACGGTGCCGGCATCGCCGAGGTGGTCGCGCAGGGGACGGTGCTCGGGGCCGACGGGAGCAGGACCCCCCTCGCCATCAGGTTCCACGCCCGGCCGGGTGCCGGCGTGACCGCGGCGTTGGAGGCACCGCCGACCGAGCCCCTCAAGCCCCTCGACGAGTACGCCGGCAAGGTCGCCCGCGCCCGGCGCCGCGGCCTGGTCTATCCCTACGAGCTCGCGGGTGTCCTCACCGGTCCTGACGGAGGCTTCGTCGAGTACGACCTCGACGACACCGGCGCGCTGGCGCCCGTCAGCCGGCCGCCGGGCCTCAACAAGTCCGGCATCCTGGTCGCCGTCGTCACCACGCCGACCGACCTGCACCCGGAGGGTGTCACCCGGGTCGTGCTCTGCGGCGACCCCACGAAGGCGCTGGGCGCCGTCTCGGAGCCGGAGTGCTCACGCATCATCGCCGCGATCGACCTGGCCGAGCAGATGCAGGTGCCGGTGGAGTGGTTCGCGCTGTCCGCGGGCGCCCGGATCTCGATGGACTCCGGAACGGAGAACATGGACTGGGTGGCGGCCGGGCTCAAGCGGATCATCGAGTTCACCCAGGCCGGCGGCGAGATCAACGTCGTCGTCGCGGGCATCAACGTCGGGGCGCAGCCGTACTGGAACGCCGAGGCGACGATGCTCATGCACACCAAGGGCATTCTGGTGATGACCCCGGACAGCGCGATGGTGCTGACCGGCAAGCAGTCACTGGACTTCTCAGGTGGCGTCTCCGCGGAGGACAACTTCGGCATCGGCGGCTACGACCGGGTGATGGGCCCCAACGGGCAGGCGCAGTACTGGGCGCCCGACCTGGCCGGCGCCTTCGCCGTACTGATGACCCACTACGACCACACGTATGTCGTGCCCGGCGAGTCGCGGCCGCGCAAGGCTGCCACCACCGACCCGACCGACCGCGACGTCTCGTCGTTCCCGCACGACTCGGCCGACAGCGACTTCACCAGCGTCGGCGAGATCTTCTCGGCCGCCTCCAACCCGGACCGCAAGAAGGCCTTCGACATCCGCATCGTGATGCGCGCTCTCGCGGACCAGGACCACCCGACGCTGGAGCGCTGGGCCGGAATGGCCGACGCGGACACCGCCGTGGTCCAGGACGCCCATCTCGGCGGCTATCCCGTCTGCCTGCTCGGGATCGAGTCCCGCCCGGTTCCCCGGCGCGGCTTCCCGCCCACCGACGGGCCCGACATCTACACCGCCGGCACCCTGTTCCCGCGCTCGTCGAAGAAGGCGGCCCGGGCGATCAATGCGGCCAGCGGGAACCGTCCGCTCGTCGTCCTGGCCAACCTTTCCGGCTTCGACGGGTCGCCGGACTCGATGCGCAACCTCCAGCTGGAGTACGGCGCCGAGATCGGCCGGGCGATCGTCAACTTCGTCGGCCCGATCGTCTTCTGCGTCATCTCGCGCTACCACGGCGGTGCGTTCGTGGTCTTCTCGAAGGCCCTGAACCCGAGGATGACCGTTCTCGCCCTCGAGGGGTCCTACGCGTCGGTCATCGGCGGTGCCCCGGCGGCGGCCGTCGTGTTCGCCGGCGAGGTCGAGAAACGTACGTCGGCCGACGAACGCGTCCGAGAGCTCGACGCCAGGATCGCCGACGCCGCCGGACCGGAGCGGAGCCGCCTGGTCGTCGAGCTCGCCGACCTGAGGGCAGCGGTGCGACCGGAGAAGATCGGCGAGGTCGCAGCGGAGTTCGACGGCGTCCACGACATCCACCGCGCCGTGCGGGTGGGCTCGGTGGACGAGGTCATCTCGGTTGCCCGGCTCAGGCCACGGGTGATCGAGGCGATCAGGCGCGGACTCGACGGGGCCGGCGCCTGAGGGAGGCGCCTGAGGGAACCGTGGCGACACCGCCTTCGTTGGACGGGGCGTACCCGACGAACGAGGAGACATCATGCGCTGCCCGAACGACGAGACCACGCTGGTGATGAGCGAGCGGAGTGGGATCGAGATCGACTACTGCCCCGAGTGCCGGGGCGTGTGGCTCGACCGGGGAGAACTCGACAAGATCATCGACCGGTCGGCGTCGATGGAACAGCCTGCGGCGCCCCCGCCGCAGGTGCCGCAAGCACCGCAGCCTCAGCAGCCCCAACAGTACGACCGGTACGACGACGACCGCCGCGATCAGCGGCACTACGCCCCGCAGCAGCAGGGCTACTACAAGAAGCGCAAGAAGGAGAGCTGGCTCAGCGAGCTCTTCGACTGACCGCGCTCGAGCACGCGTCGGAAGCCGAGTTTTCTGGTACTTGCTGTACTCCGCCCGCCACTGAGCCAGTGATGCCATGCTGTGCACCGTGGCACTGCATGACGAACTCGCCGAGCTCCGGGCGGAGGTCGGCCCCCAGGTATTCGAGGATCCCGTTGCGTTCCGCGCAGCGTTCGACGACTTCGTTCCCGAGGGCGCGGCCTCGACCGGCGAGCTGCGCCTGCTGGTCGACGCGATCGCGACCGGCTCCCTCCAACGTCTCGTCAACCAGATCGGGATCGCTGCCGACCCCGCGGACGCCATCGCGGCCGAGGCCGAGGTCATGGCGCGCGACCGCGGCACGGTCGAAACCGCAGGCGCGCGTTGGGCGTTGTCGGTCCTGGTCTACGCGCGGGGCCTCACCGACGCCCGATTCGTCAGCACTCGACCGGCCGTCGCTGCGTCGTCCGATCCGGCGTCGTCCGATCCGGCGCCGGCCGACTCGTCGCCGGCCGCGCCGCCCTCTGCACCGAGACCGGCCGCACCGCCGCACGACGTCGTGGACCCCGGCGTCACCGCGGCCCGTCCCGCCCCCCCTGCGGAGCCGGCGGCCACCCGGGTGGCCAGCACGCCCCTGCCGCCCCCACCGCCCGCACCGGCCACGAGCGACCGGCAGCGCCCGCGGCGACTATGGGCCGTGCTCGCGGCGGTGCTGGCGCTCGCGGTCGTCGTAGGCGTCGGGGCGGTCGTACTGCTCGGCGGGGACGAGGATACCGACGACCCGCAGCGCGCCGGCGACTCCGGAGCGGAAACCAGCGAGGACACCAGCGAGGACGCTGCTCCCGACGACGGCGGCAGCAGTCTGGCCGCGGCGCCGACCGACCTGCCCGAGCTTGCGGACGGGTTCCCGGCGACGTTCGAGTTCAATGTCCGGCTCCCCATCGAGCTGCACACGACGATCAACGAGTCTTTCGGAGAAGGAGTCGCGACCGAGGTCTTCGCCGGTGGGGACCCGCTGTCACCCGACGCCCAAGCCGAGTCCGGACCGGCGCCGAGCGCAGATAAGCTCCGCGAGCTGGTCGCCGCGGGTGTGCCCGCTCGCATGAAGTACTACGCGCTCCGTCAGGTCGGGCAGCCGGAAGGAACGGACGCCGCCGGCAACGTCCTGGCTGACCTCCTGCAGGACGCCGACCTGATGAGCGCGTACTGGACGAACGTCCGCGACCTGCTCACCGAGCTCGGCGGCATCGATGCCCCGGTCGAGCTGCTCCCCGAACCTGACGTGTCCGGCGAACTGCTTTCCGAATCACCCGACGCGACCGGCATCCCGACCGTCGTCTCCAGCTCGGGTGTCGAAGGACTCGACGGGCTGCCGGACACCTTCGCGGGCTGGGCGCAGGGTTGGCTCGCCCTCCGCGACGAGCTGGCACCGCAGGTCCGGATCGGACTCACCGTGTCGCCGTGGCAGGTCAACGACAACTTCCTGCCCGACCTGCCCAGTCCCGCTCAGGCCGAGTCGTGGGCGGCCGACTTCGGCGAGTCGTACGCCACTCTCGGCGCTCGGTACGACTTCCTCGACAACATCATGGCGTACGCCGAGGGCGGCTCCCAGGGCGAGGAATACATCGGTGACGAGCAGTTCTTCGACCGGCTGTTGATCTGGCTGGAAGGAATCAGCGCGGCTACGGACACCCGGATCGTGCTCGACAACGTCCCGGTCGGCAACTCGGTCTACCGAACCCTCGACAACACGGACTTCCACTTCCGGGACAGCTGGGTCGAGTGGATCCTCGGCGACGACGACTTCGACAACCTGATCGCGCTCCGCGACGCGGGCGTCGTCGGCATCGTGTTCGGTGTCGACGGGGGCGCCACCGTGACGACGTGTCCGTGCGACGCGGCGGGAGACGGCGTGAGCAACTCGGGCGACCAGGGCACGCGGTCGACGTCGCCCCACGACGACGGCGGCTACCTGTCGGAGCGACTTCTCGCCTACGCGGCTACCGGCGGGCTCCCTCTCTGACATGCTGGACGGCGTGTCATTGCACGACGAGCTCGCCGAGCTCCGGACGGAGGTCGGGCCCCAGGTGTTCGACGACCCGGTCGCGTTCCGCGCCGCGTTCGACGACTTCATCCCGGAGGGCGCGGCGACGACCGGCGAGGTGAGCCTGCTCGTCGGAGCGATCGCCACCGGTGCGCTGCAGCGACTCAGGGACCAACTGGAGATGGGCGCCGACCCCGAGATCTCCATCGGCGCTCAGGGCGATCTGCTGGCTCGAGATCGGGGCACCAGCGAGACCGACGGGGCTCGATGGGCACTGTCGGTGCTGGCACACGCCGTCGGCGCCGTACCGGTCGACGCGGTGCCCACTCGCCCGCGGCCCACCTCTGCCCCGGCGGAAGGATCAATCGCCGACGCCCCCACGACGGCACCAGCGCCGTCGGCGGGCGCTCCCGTGACGCGCGTCGCCAGCGACGAGGCGTCTCCCACACCAGCGACGACCGAGCCGACGAACAGGGTCCCGGCGAGCGCCCCGGCGGCGTCCGCGAGGCGCACCCGCACCCCTCTTCTCGTGGCCGCGATCGTCATCCTGGCGACTGTCGCGAGCACTGCGGTCGCGCTCTTGATCCTGCGCGAGGACGACCCCCCGGAAGGCGCTGCTGCCGACGCACCGTCGAGCGTCACCGAGGGCGGATCTGACGGCCTGGCGGACGAGGAGATCCTCGCCCAGGTCGAGATGGTGGACCGCAGGACCGGCAAAACGGGCGAAGTCCTGCTGGTCCGCAACGACGCCGACGTCGCGATCGTCTTGATGACCGACCAGGGCGGCCACTACGGCGAGGTAGACCGCAGGCCCGTCGTCTGTCCGTACTCTCTCATCTCCTACGATCCTTGGCTTGAGGTCGCGGGCAAGGGATTTGTCTCCTACGGCTGGGACACCAGGGACGCCGAGCGATTCGAACAGACCGCCGAGGTGCGCATCGACGACAAGAAGCTGTTCACCTTCCAGTACCTCCAACCTTGTCCCGCATCCGCGTCGGTTCTTTGAGGCTCCCGCCTGACCGCCCGACCCGGTGATGACATGCTGGGGGCGTGGCACTGCACGAAGAGCTCGCCGAACTCCGGGCGGAGGTCGGGCCCCAGGTGTTCGACGACCCGGTCACGTTCCGCGCCGCGTTCGACGACTTCATCCCTGAGGGCTCGGCGACGACCGGCGAGGTGAGCCTGCTCGTCGGGGCGATCGCGACCGGGGCGTTGCAGCGGCTCAAGGAGCAGCTCGCGCTCGGCGCCAACCCGGAGATGACGATTGCTGCCCAGGGCGACCTGCTGGCCCGCGACCGCGGGACGACCGAGACCAGCGGCACCCGATGGGCGCTCTCCGTGCTGGCACACGCGATGGGAGTGGTCCCTGCGGAACAGGTCCTCACCCGGCCGAAGCCCTCCCCCGACAACGTGAGCACGGTCGGCCGACCGCCCAGCCCACCGGCGTCGCCGAACGTCGTCGACCCAGGACCCACCCGCCCGATCCCGTCCCCCGACGCGACCCGGGTGGTGAGCCAGGAGCCTCCCACTCCGACGCCACCTCCGCCGCCGCCCGCACCGGCTGGGCCCGGCAAGCGCGGCCGCAATCCGATGGCGATCGGCGCGGTCGTCGTCCTCGCCGTCGTGGCCGTGACCGCGGTCGTGCTGCTGTTCCTGCTGCTGCGCGACGACAGCGACCCGGAGGACGACACGGCGGAAGACAGCCCGAGTGCCAGCAACCCCGACGAGGAGGTCCTCGTCGAGATCGAGATGTCGGAAGCCGGCAAGACGGTCCGGCTCCGGCTCGTCGCCGACGGAGAGGACGCGGCGGTGGTGCTCCTGTCCGAGGTCGACGGGGAGTACGTCGAGGTGGACCGGGAGCCGACCAGCTGCCCCTATCTCGACACCGCATACGACGCCGAGCTCCAGGACCAGGGCAACGGCCAGATCGCCTTCGGCTGGCAGAACGAGGACACCGCTGGCTACGGCTCGTACGGCGAGGTACAGATCGACGAGGACTTGCTGATCCTCTACGAGCCTGGCGAGGACGAGGTCTGTCCCACCTAGGGCTGACGAGCTCGCCGATCAGGACCCGAACTCGGCCTTGTAGTGCTCGGCCAGCGACGGGTAGTAGTCGGCGAACACCACGGCCGCGACGTCGCCACCACTCTCGGCGACCACCATCCGATCCAGGTAGTAGTCCCACCCGGGTCCGACGTCGGGTGCCATCGCGGGGTCCGGCACGGACTGGGCGAAGGTCAGCGTGGTGACGCCGTCGGCCTCGGCGAGGTCGAGCTCGAGGTGCCAGGTCACCGGTTGGTCTCCGTACGCCGCCTCAGTCGTGATCGCGAGCCGGTGCGGCTCGTCGCACTCGTCGATGGCGAACACCTCGGACGGCACGTCGTCGCCCTCGTAGCGCATCTGGAACAGCACCTTGCCGTCGGCCGGGTCCCCGGCCCAGGTGCCGATCCACCGGGCGAGCCGGTCGGACTCCGTCACGGCTGCCCACACCTCCTCGACGGGCGCGCGGAACTCGCGCGTCATCACGAGATAGGTGTTGTCGTGCCGCAGCTCCTTGCGGCCGGTCGCGGTCCTGGTACTCATCCTGTCTCCTCCTGTTGCTGGGTGCTGGATCGACGGTCGCGGCCGGTACGGCGTACCTCCAGCTCGAGCGCGTCGAGATCGTGCTCCGAGAACGGCGGGACCGTCGTCAGCGCGTCGAGCAGCTCACGCACGGGGCTCAGACCTGACCGGTCGAGCCGGTAGTGCCGTTCCCGGCCGCGGTCCTCGGCGTCGACCAGCCCGGCTTCGGTCAGCAACCGCAGGTGCTTGCTGATCGCGGGCCGGCTGACCGGGTGGTCCGCCGTCAGGTCGACCACACGGGACGTCCCGGCGGCGAGCCGCATCAGTAGCGCCCGTCGGGTCGGGTCGGCCAGCGCCGCGAAAGCGTCCACCGCTTATTAGTAACTGATTGGTTACCTATCTGTCCATCGTCGGAACGGGGACAAACCCGTCGTTCGACGGGTTGACGCACGACGCTCTCGACTCGGAGACTGAATGCCTCTCCGGTCGTCGCTCGGGCGGCTCGTCGAAAGGCTGTCCGATGCCTCGTCCGTCCCGCCTGCTGGTGCCGCTGCTGCTCGTCCTCGGCCTGGTCCTGACCAGCGCCCCGCCCACGTCCGCGGCGCCGCTCACGCCGCTCGTCGTCAAGACCGTCCGGATCGGCGACAAGCCCGTGCGCTTCGTGCTCGGTCACGACGGCCGCAAGGCATTCGTCCTGATGAAGTTCCGGCGCGACGGGCGGTGGCGCACCGTGGCCTCGGACCGGACCGACTGCGAGTACTTCGCCGGCAGCCACGACCCCAGCCTCCAGGTCCAGAAGGCCGACAAGCAGGTCCTGGTCGCCTGGACGAGCGCGGGTGACGAGGTCGCCGCCGAGTACGGCGGCTACAGCGTCCGGCGCAAGACCATCGAGATGTTCGGCGCCGACGGCTGTCCCGCCGCAGGCTGATCGGCTGACTGCTGGGTGCGCTCGGCGTGGGTACTGTCGGGAGCATGAGCGACTCCGACTTCCGCGTCGAGCACGACTCCATGGGCGAGGTGCGAGTGCCCGCCGAGGCCCTGTGGAAGGCGCAGACCCAGCGCGCGGTCGAGAACTTCCCGATCAGCGGCACGCCGATCGAGCCCGCGCTGATCCACGCGCTGGGCCAGGTCAAGGCCGCGGCTGCCGCCGCGAACAGCCGGCTCGACGTACTGCCGACGGAGACTGCCCACGCCATCGTCGCCGCCGCGCGCGAGGTCGCGGAGGGGCAGCACGACGACCAGTTCCCGATCGACGTCTTCCAGACCGGGTCGGGCACCAGCTCCAACATGAACGCCAACGAGGTGATCGCCTCGCTCTGCGCGGCGGCCGGCGTCGAGGTCCACCCCAACGACCACGTCAACGCCAGCCAGTCGAGCAACGACACGTTCCCGACGGCGATCCACGTCGCGGCTGCGGTCGCGGTCACGGACGACCTGCTGCCCGCGCTCGATGCGCTCGCGACGTCGCTCGAGGCGAAGGCGGCGGAGTTCGCCACCCTGGTGAAGTCGGGCCGCACCCACCTGATGGATGCGACGCCGGTGATGCTGGGCCAGGAGTTCGGTGGCTACGCCGCGACGATCCGGTACGGCGCCGAGCGGCTCGACGCCGTACTCCCCCGGGTGCGGGAGCTTCCTCTCGGCGGCACCGCCGTCGGCACCGGCATCAACACACCCGCCGGCTTCGCTGCGGCGGCGATCGACGCGCTCGCCGACGCCACCGGCCAGCCGTTCGCCGAGGCGCGCAACCACTTCGAGGCGCAGGGCACCCGCGACTCGCTGGTCGAGCTCAGCGGGGTGCTCCGCACCATCGCCGTCGGTCTCACCAAGATCTGCAACGACCTGCGCTGGATGGGGTCCGGCCCGACGACGGGCCTCGCCGAGATCCACCTGCCCGACCTCCAGCCGGGATCGTCGATCATGCCCGGCAAGGTCAACCCGGTGCTGCCCGAGGCGACGCTGATGGTGTGCATGCAGGTGATCGGCAACGACGCCACCGTGACCGCCGCCGGTGCGAGCGGCAGCTTCGAGCTCAACGTCGCCATGCCCGTGCTGGCGCGCAACGTGCTGGAGTCCATCCGGCTGTTGTCGACGTCGATGCGGACCCTCGCGACCCGCTGCATCGACGGACTCACCGCCGACGCCGAACGGATGCGCCGCTACGCCGAGTCATCGCCGTCGGTGGTGACCCCGCTCAACCGGTACGTCGGCTACGAGGCGGCGTCGAAGATCGCCAAGCAGGCGCTCGGCGAGGGCGCGACGATCCGGGAGACCGTGCTGGCGATGGGGTACGTCGACCGCGGCGAGCTCACCCTCGAGCAGCTCGACGCGGCTCTCGACGTCGACGACATGACGCACCCCTGAACTACACGCGCAGCAGGGCGAGCGCCAGCTGGCGGTCGATCTCCTCACCGAGGTCGTGCCGGAGTTCGTCGTGCTCCGGACCCAGCGGGTGAGTGGCCGGATCGGTCATCAGCTTGGTCCAGTGGTGAAGCGCCTGCGGCCAGCCGATGATCTCCTGCGGCTCCCACTCGTAGCGCGGCGTGACGTGCGCGTGAAGGAACGCGTCGGTGTTGCCCTGGATCTCGAGGTTGATCCGCCGGAACTGCGGGTCGCGACTCCGGCACACCTCAGCCACTGCCCGGCCCAGGATCGCCATGTCCTCGAGGAACAGGAGCTGGCGGTCCGGCGAGAGGTCGGTCAACTGGTCGATGCCGGGAGTGTCGGTGATCAGCACGCAGTAGCCCGGCAGGTGCTGCCCGTCGCCGATGACCGCGAACCCGGCCCGTAGCCGGCGGAGCACCGTGGGATTGGTGCCCGCCAGCGCCGAGCCGACGCGGTCGTCGCGGAAGTCGGGGCCGTCCGAGGTCACGCGTCCAGGATCACTTGCTACGGCCGGTGAGGACGGCGGCCGCCATCACCGCGACAGCGGCCGTGGCCACCTGCCAGAGGTGGCGGATCCAGTCGATGCCGTTGGTGGCGTTGTCGGCGGCCGGCTGGTGGCCGTCGAACGACTTGTTGTTGTCGCCGAAGAGGATCCAATAGAGATAGCTGCCCACCAGCATGCCGACGATGCCGCAGACGACGGTCAGCCAGAACGGGATCTTGTCGCGGTCGCCCGGCGCGACCAACTTGCCGAGCATTCCGATGACCGTGCCACCGACGAGGGTGGTGATGATCAGCCAGATGACATCCATCGAAGCTCCTCAAGCCCGTGGGTGCGCCGGTGCTCACCCGAGATGAACAGCATCATGGCAGAGGCCCGCCCCCGGTCCGAGAGTCGGGCCGGGGGCGGGTTGTTGGAGCTGCCAGATGGTCAGGCGGTCCAGGTCTTCAAGGCGTCACGGACGATCGTCCGCATCACCTCGAGGTCGATCTTCGCGGTGAATGTGTTGAGCGCCGGCGCGCACACGTTCTTGTAGTCGGAGGACGTGCAGTTGTAGGTGTCATGCGTATCCATCCACCGACCGTGGACGTAGGCCCTGTCGACGACCACGCCACCGCGCCCTTTGACGGGAACGAAGACGATTCCGCCGTCAGTACTGATCGTGCGCTGCTGGGTGCAGGCCTGGTTGCGGCAGGAGCCGTATCCGCCTCCCTTGGCCCTGCGGTGGATGCCGTTGGCGAACTGTGACTGTTCCGTGGTCGTCAGTCCCGCATCGGCCGCCTCCTTGAGGATCATCGTCCGCAGGCCACCGCTCGGCGAGTCCCAACCCCACATCCGGTCGTACAACATGGTGCGGTGGGGGCCGTTGAGGAGGGTGCCCTTCTGGACGCCCTCGTAGATCTTCCCCGCGTCGACCAGGGTCAACACGTTGGGCTCGGACGGCTGGGGCGAGGAGAGCGCCGGGCACCCGATCCGGTGGTTGAGATCACTGTTCGTCATGCCGGCGAGCGACCGCGTCTGGTTGAGCGCGTCGAAGTTGTACCGACGGACGACCGCGTCCGTGGTCCGGTTGTCGGAGTAGACCATCATCTGCTGGATGATGGTGCCCATCGGGTCGGAGTAGGTGTTGCTGGTCAGGAGCGAGCCGGAGTCGTTGTACGAGCAACGGTCCTTGTCCGACGTACCGCTGCTCCTCCTGTAGCCGAAGTCCCCCGGATAGCGAGCGGGGAACGCCGGGTGCGTGTACCAGGTGACGCCGGTGTTGATGGTCGGCGAGTTGAGCTGGACGTCCCGCAGCATGTGCACGGCGTGCAGGATCTTGATCATGCTGGCCGGCTCGAACTTGGTGTCGTGGTTGAGGCCGACGAGCTGCTGGCCACCGACCCGCTTGGCGTAGAAGCCCCACTGACCGATCGCTTTCGATCCCACTGCGTCGCGGACGCGACGGGTCTCCTTGTCGGTGTTGTCGATGAAGAGCGCGTCGAAGAGGCGCGTGCCGTTCGCGACGAAGGACGAGACCTTGTAGATCCGGGAGCCGGTCTGCGAGGCGAGGTCGCTCACCTGGGCCTGGGTCGCACCGACCAGCCACCACCAGGACTCGTTGCCGGCCTTCTGCATCACGACGTCGAACTTGCCGTCGCTGGTGCGCTCGATGTCCGTGATTCGCGCCTTGTTGGCCTGCAGCAGGCTGCTCACCTGGGCCGCTGTCTGGCCGTAGTAGTACCACCAGGGCTTGGCGTCGACGCCGGAGTTGGAGACGTAGACGGCGTTGAAGCTGCCCGACGGCGTGCGGTCGAGGTCGACGATCCGCGCGTTCTGGGACGAGACGAAGGAGCTGATCGTCGCCGGGGAGACGTTGATGTGATAGCCCCACGCCTTGTTGGCGGGATCGACGTTGTGCACCAGGACGACCGCGAATCGGGTGCCGCTGGCGGTTTCGTACTGCTCGATGTCCGTGATCCGGGCGCTGTGCTCGGAGACCTTGGCGCCGACCTGGGCGGAGGTGAGGTTGACGTACCACCACCATGTGCGTCCGTAGGTGCCGGCGTTCTGGGCATAGGCGGCCGTGAAGGTCGGCGTCCCTGATGTCGGCTCGAGATCGACGATCCGGTTTCCCTGGCCGATGAACGACGACATCGTGCTGACCGACGCGTTGGTGTGCCAACCCCAACCGGTCGGCGTGGTGCTGGTGCGGTCAGGGTCGGGGACAGGGACGGCGTTGGCCGAGGGCGCACTGGACAGGAGCGTGACGGCCATCGAGGCCACCGCCACGACCCCGGCCAGCCGCCGTACGGCTTTGCGGCGGGAGGGAGCAGGATTCATTGTCTTCTTCCTTCGGGAGCTCCGGCACGGGAGTTGCACCGGTCCGCCGACCCATTCGGCGGTGCTCCGGACGCTAAGGCGCTCCGACGGTGCCGAGCATGCCCAGTTCAGGGGATTCCTGGGCCCCGGGGACGTGCGCCCGATCACACCAGAAACCGCCGCGCTCGCGCGTTGTGACCACGTTCGAGGCGTGCCGACCGCGAGACGCCGTTGGGCCGAATCCGATGCCTACCTCAACCGCGGCGCGGCAGCGCGGCGCGAGGAACGAGCGACGCGCTCGCGCAATCCAACCGCGCTCGCGCGTTGTGACCACATTCAAGGCCATCGCGGAAAACGGCGCGCGACGACGCGGAGAGAGCGAGGAACGAGCGACCGGAGCGTCGAGGACGGCGCTTTCCGCGTGCCGACCGCGAGACGCCGTTGGGCCGAATCCGATGCCTACCTCAACCGCGGCGCGGCAGCGCGGCGCGAGGAACGAGCGACGCGCTCGCGCAATCCAACTCAGTACCAGCCGACGGCTTGGGAGTGGCCCCACGCACTGCAGGGGCTTCCGTAGCGGTCCTGGATGTAGCCCAGGCCCCACTTGATCTGGGTGACCGGGTTCGTCGCCCAGTCGCTGCCCTCCGACGCCATCTTCGAACCCGGCAGTGACTGCGGGATGCCGTAGGCCGAGGACGACGGGTTGTCGGCGTAGACGTTCCAGTTGGACTCGCGGATCCACAGCGAGTCGAGGCAGCTGAACTGGTCCTGGCCGAAGCCGTACTCGCCCATCAGTGCGCGCGCGATGTCGCGCGGGTCAGACTGCGACAGCTGCTCCGACTCGGTGACCGCGGACGCATCCGTCGACACCAGGCCGGCCTGCTTGGCAGGGTCGGCCTCGCCGCGCCTGTCGTTGCGGGAGACGACCGGGAGCCGCTCACCCGTGTCGGCCGCTTCGACTTGCACCTTCAGGTCACCCACCGCGCTGTCGAGGTCAGCGGCGGCATCCGGCACCTGCGCTCCACCCTTGCCGAGCAGGCCACCGCCGATGGTGATCCCGGTGACGGCGAGCGCCACTCCGGAGAGGATCACCGTGTTGCGGACGGCTCGCTTGGGTGCTTCCTTTAGGTGGGCGTGTCGGGGGTTGCCGCGGTGCTTGGGGGAAGGGTTCGCGTGATTCGACAAGGGCGCAATCCGTGGTTGACGACAAGAAGGAGTTGCCCCCCGAGATGGCCCGGGTCAACTGACCCGGACCGATGGCAACCCACGACACCCTGCCTGACTTAACTTCCAGTCGCAAACCGACCCGCCCCACATGTGGAAGCGGGTGCGACCCTTGGACCACAGGAATCGCACCCGCCTCACGGGCCTCGCAATCGGGTCAGACGACGACGTTCTCGAGCATCTCGGTGACCAGCGCCGCGATCGGCGAGCGCTCCGAACGGGTCAGGGTGATGTGGGCGAAGAGCGGGTGTCCCTTGAGCTTCTCGACCACCGCGACCACTCCGTCGTGCCGGCCGACCCGGAGGTTGTCGCGCTGCGCGACGTCATGGGTGAGCACGACCTTGGAGTTGGCGCCGATCCGCGAGAGCACGGTCAGCAGCACGTTGCGCTCCAACGACTGCGCCTCGTCGACGATCACGAACGAGTCGTGCAGCGAGCGGCCGCGGATGTGGGTCAGCGGCAGCACCTCGAGCATGCCGCGATCGAGGACCTCCTCGATGACGTCGCTCGACGTCAGCGCCCCGAGGGTGTCGAACACGGCCTGCGCCCAGGGGGACATCTTCTCCGACTCCGAACCGGGCAGGTAGCCGAGCTCCTGACCGCCGACGGCGAAGAGCGGCCGGAAGACCACCACCTTCTTGTGCTGACGACGCTCCATCACCGCCTCGAGGCCGGCGCAGAGCGCGAGGGCGGACTTGCCGGTGCCGGCGCGGCCACCGAGCGACACGATGCCGACGTCAGGGTCGAGCAGCATCTCCAGCGCGATCCGTTGCTCCGCGGACCGGCCATGGATGCCGAACGCCTCACGGTCGCCCCGCACCAGGTGGATCTGCTTGTCGGGACCGACCCGGCCGAGCGCCGTACCGCGGTCGGACAGCAGCACCAGGCCCTGATGGCACGGGAGGTCCCGCGCGGCTTCGAGCTCGAGAGTCCCGTCGTCGTACAGCTCGTCGAGCTCTTCGGCCGCCACGTCGAGCTCGGCCAAGCCGGAGTAGCCGGTATCGGAGTCGTTGATCGCCTCGCCGCGGTACTCCTCGGCGTCGAGCCCGACCGCGGACGCCTTGATCCGCAGCGGGAGGTCCTTCGAGACCAGGGTGACGTCGTGGCCCTCGTCGGCGAGGTTGCGCGCGACCGCGAGGATCCTGGTGTCGTTGTCGCCCAGCCGGAAGCCGGACGGCAGCGACGCGACGTCGGTGTGGTTGAGCTCGACCCGGATGTTGCCGCCCTCGTCGCCCACCGGGACGGGCGTATCGAGGCGTCCGTGGCTGATCCGCATCTCATCGAGCATCCGCAGCGCGCTGCGGGCGAAGTACCCCAGCTCGGGATGGTGCCGCTTACCCTCCAATTCGGTGATGACGACGACCGGCAGCACCACCTCGTGCTCGGCGAACCTGCGGAGTGCGCCGGGGTCGGCGAGCAACACGCTGGTGTCGAGGACGTAGGTCCGCCGCCCGGTGACGGGCGCGACTTTGGGAGTGGTGCGCATGGCGTCACGGCTGACGGCGGCGCGGGACTTCGATGATGGCACTTCGCACCTCACCAGACCGCGCGGCACTCACGCCCGGTCCTGTTCCTCGCAGACGGACCGGGATGCAGCTGGAGCAGTTGCAGGAGCCCGAACGCCGGAGTGCCGGCGTCCACCCACCCGGTAGCGGGTGATGCAGTCGTTGATCACGAACGGGCCTCCCGATATGACGGGCTTCCCCACCCGCCAGTGCTTGTGAAAGTACGCCGGTCAAGTGGTTCCAGTGCGCGACACGCCCTAACCGGGGGATGAACGTCATGTGGCCGAAATATCCCGGTCAGGCGGCCGAACACAGGACACACTGGCGTCATGCATCCGAGCGACCTGTGGGACTTCGACGACCCGGCGGGCTCCGAGCAGCGGTTCCGGCAGGCCGCGACCGCCGCCGACGACGAGGAACGCCCGATCTGGCTGACCCAGGTCGCGCGGGCGCTCGGCCTGCAGGAGAGGTACGACGACGCGCACGCCGTGCTCGACGACCTCTCCCCCGCCGGGTCGGCCGAAGTCGCCGTACGGCTGCTGCTGGAGCAGGGACGGCTCTACCGCTCGGCCGGCGATCCCGGCCACGCGCGAGCGTTCTTCGACGAAGCGGCAGCTGCGGCCGAGCGCGGTGGTCTCGACGAGCTGCAGGTCGACGCGCTGCACATGGTCGCCCTCGTCAGCGAAGGAGCCGAGCAGGTCGCCGTCACTGAGCGTGCGCTCGCGGCCGCGGCCGCCTCTACCGATCCCCGCGCCCGCGACTGGGACGCCTCGCTGCTCAACAACCTCGGCATGACGCACGCCGACGCCGGCGACTTCGGGCGTGCGCTGGTCGTGTTCGAGGACGCCTTGGCCGCTGGGGAGCGGATCGGCGACGCCGGTCGCACCCGTGTCGCGCGGTGGATGATCGCCTGGGCGCTGCGCAACCTCGGTCGTCGCGACGAGGCGCTCGCCCTCCAGCGGGCGCTCAAGGCCGAGCTGGAGGCCGTCGGCGAGGACGACCCGTACGTCGACGAGGAACTCGCCCTGCTCGGTGACGACTGACCCTGACTCTTAGGGTTTTCCCCGATTCTGCGGCCGAGGGATGTGTCCTACCGTCAGGGAGACGGTCAGGCACCGTCGACACCACCTCGCGCATGGGGGCGCTATGAGCACACGGACGACCGACCGACCGCGGTGGACGGCCGTCCGCTGGTGGTGGCTCGCGGCCATTGCCGCGCTGATGGCCGTCGCCTGGGCGATGACGAGCACCGAGTCGGCGCACGCGGTGCCGGCCGGGCCCGGAGTCGGCGAGCTCGAGCAACCCGACGGCACGATCTTCAAGGCCCGCCAGTTCGGCGACGAGTGGTACCACGGCTACGAGACCCGGAGCGGGCACACGATCCTGCGCCGCAACGGCTGGTGGTCCTTTGCCGCGAAGCGCGACGACGGCACGCTGCGCGCTTCGCACCGTCGGGTCGGCGTTGACCCGCCCCCTGCCCGCAAGCATCTCCGCGACGTCGACCGGATCGCCGAGGCAGACGAGGTCCGGACTCAGCTGGCACGGCTCGACCGTCGGAACGCGCGCCAGGCAGACGGCCGGGAAGTGGCGGCGACGGGTAGCGACCCCGTCCTGGTGATCCTTGTCCAGTTTCAGAACCAGACCAACCTCGGCACCACCGCGTCGCAGTGGGCGACCCGCTACTTCGGCGAGGGCAAGTCGGTCGTCGACTACTACGAGAGGAACTCCTACAACAAGTTCACCTTCGGCGCCGCCTTCGACTCCCACGGGACCGCCAACGGCGTCATCGGCTGGCTGACCTTGCCCATGAACCACCCGGACGACAGCGCCTTCGAGCAGGCGACCATCAAGGCGGCGATCCAGGCCGCCGACCCCTACATCGACTACGGGATCTTCGACACCAACGACGACGGCGTGCTGTCCAACACCGAGCTCCACATCAACGTGGTGATGGCGGGGCTGGAGGAGTCCCTGTCCGGCAACAACGAACCGGAGCACTCCATCTGGGCCAACCGGTGGAATTTGGACTACAACTTCGCCCCGATCGTGGACGGCACCCGGGTCGGCAATTCCGGCTTCCTCACCTACGGCGAGAAGCAGCGCAGGGAGTACGAGGACGGGACGTTCCACGTCCATCAGGCGACCGTGGGGGTGGTCGCGCACGAGCTTGCCCATGACCTCGGCCTGCCCGACCTCTACGACACCGACGAGTCCAGCGCGGGCGTGGGTTTCTGGAGCGTCATGAGCATCGGGAGCTGGGGCTTCACGCCGACCGACACGGACGCTTACCCCGGGGCGACCCCGGTGATGTTCGACGCCTGGTCCCGGTGGACCCTGGGGTGGGTCACACCGGACCAGGCGACCGGTATCCGTCGTACCTCCCTGCGTGCGGCGGCCACCGGCACGGCGACGAACACCGTCGAGCAGCTGGGTGACAACCGCGGCGGCCCCGACTGGACGAGCGGCAGTGGGAGCGGTCGCTACTATCTGGTCGAGAACCGCCAGCAGACGTCGGGCAGCTACGACGAGGCGCTGCCCGGCTCGGGACTGCTCATTCTCGAGATCGACGAGTCCGTCCGGACCAACACGACGAACAGGCTGGTGCGGGTCGCAGAGTCGGACGGCAGCGACCTCATCAACTGGGTGAACTCGGGCGACGAGGGAGACGTCTGGTCCGGCCCGGGTCTGACCTACTACGACGACGGTCCCCGGACGTCGGTGGGAGACATCAGCACCAGCAGCGACACCATGTTCGCCACCTTCACCCGGGCACCGGGCCTCCCGCCCAGCAACGACGCCTTCGGGGGCGCGGCCAGCCTCGCCGGGTGGGCGCCGGCGACCCAGAAAGCCACCACGGCCTTCGCCACCGAGCAGACCGGGGAGTCCAGTCAGTCCGGCTGTTCGATGAAGAACACGCTTTGGTACCGCTACACCCCGCCGGCCGACGGCTACCTCACCGTCGATCTCGCCGGCAGCGACACCAAGGGCGTGGTCAGCCTCTGGCGGGGCACCTCAGTCGATGGGCTGAGCCCGGTCGCGTGCGACGACGGCACCCCGGCGACGAGAGCAGTCGTCCGAGACGCGGCGGTGGTGGCGGGCGAGGCGATCTACGTCCAGGTCGGCGGACTTCTGGCTGCGGACGGCACCCAGTACTGGGGGGAGGTCGACGTCGCCGTACGCCTCCGGCCGAAGCACGACGATCAGGGGTCGGCCCGGGTCGTACCTGGGCGCACCTACGCCGACGCGATCTACACCGGGACCGCAACGGTGGCGCGGGGCGAGAGCCGCATCACCGCGTGCCCGGCAATCAAGAACACCGTCTGGTACAGCTACCGGCCGACTCGCCACAGCCTGTTGCGCGTCAGCACGTCAGGGAGCGACTTCGACACCATCGCGGCGCTGTGGGTGGCGCCGCCGGTCGGCGCCGGCGCTCTCCAGCCGGTCACGTGCGACGACGACGTCAGCAGCACCGACCGCACCTCGCTGATGACCGACGTGCCGCTCCTCGCCGATCGGACCTACTACCTGCAGGTCGGCGGCTACGCGGGCGGTGGGGCATTGAGTGTCGCGACGAGTGTCCGGCCTGCAAACGACGACTTCGCTGGGGCGCGGACGCTCACCGGGGCGACCGGGAGCGACGTCAGCTTCACCACCAACGCCACCAAGCAGACCGGCGAGCCGCTGCACGCCGGGCTCGCCCAGGGCGCCGGCCGCTCGGTCTGGTGGTCGTGGACCGCGGCCCACACCGGCCGCGTCACGTTCGAGACCGAGGGCAGCGCGGGCGACACTCTGCTCGCCGCCTACACCGGAACCTCGGTGAATGGCCTGACCCAGGTCGCCGCCAACGACGACGCCACGGCGACGGTCCGGTGGAGCAGAGTGGCCTTCGACGCTGTCGCCGGGCAGACCTACCGGATCGCCATCGACAACTATGGCGCGGGCAGCGGAGATGTCGTGCTCAGGTACAACGAGCGGTCCGACGTGGTGGTCCGGCTGGGCGTCAAGGACATCCCGGCCACGACCCAGTTCGCCTACGAGCTCAGCGCCTTCCAGAACGGCCCCGGTACGTCGACGCCGGTCGTCGCCGACGTCACGATCCCGGCAACCGTGCGCTTCGGCACGTTGCCGAGCGGCTGCGTCGCCGAGGTCTCTGGCCTCGTCGCTCGCTGCAGCCTCGGCGTGCTGGCCCCGGGTGGTTCGGCAACCGTCGAGCTGCCGGTCGACCCGCGCACCGAAGGACCACACGCCGCGGCGGTGCTGCTGATCAGCTCCGATGACGACCCGCTCGGCAACTCCGAGACCCGGGCCGCCACGCCCGAGTTCCTCTGCGACAACGACTTCACCTCCGGTGACGACGTCATCACCGGCACGACGGGCAACGACATCCTCTGCGGCGGCGGCGGAAACGACAAGCTCACCGGCGGGTTGGGCCACGACAAGCTGTTCGGCGGAGCCGGGACCGACACCGCCGCGTACCGATCGTCTCCCGCCGCCATGGTGATCGACCTCGGTGTCCAGGACGGTGTCACCGCCTTCGCCCGCCCGGCCAACCTCGCGCTCCCGGGCGATGGCCTGGACGGAGCGGCGTCGATCGAGAGCGTCGCCGGCTCGGCGCACGCCGACCAGATCACCGGAGACCGCCGCGCCAACGTGCTCGACGGCCTTGGTGGCAACGACACTGTCGCCGGGCTGGCCGGGGACGACAGCATCTCCGGAACCGCCGGCGACGACACCCTGTACGGCGGCGGCGGGACCGACCGCCTCTCCGGCGGCTCCGGGGCCGACCTCATCTACGGGCAGGGAGGGACCGACACCATCGACGGCGGGACTGACATCGACCGGTGTCGCAACCTGGACGACATCCTGACCTCGTGCGAGCGGTGAGGCTCAGCGGCGCCGGTACCGGAGGTCCGTGATCGCACGGCCGGCGGCCACGCCCTTGCGCTCGAACTTCGTCACCGGGCGCTCGTCCCACCGCTCGACGACCCCACCTTCGAGCGACGGCTCGGCGCCCAGCACCTGCAGCATCTGCTCGGCGTAGCCCTCCCAGTCCGTCGCGAGCCGCCAGCCGCCGCCGGGGCGGAGCCGACTCGCTACGAGCGCCGCGAAGGCGGGCGACACCAGCCGCCGCTTGTGGTGCCGCGTCTTGGGCCACGGGTCTGGGAAGAACGTCCACAGCTCGGTGATGGTCGCGGGCGCCACCAGGTGCTCGACCGCCCACCCGGCGTCCACGCTGCAGATCCGCACGTTGTCGACGCCGGCCTCGGCCAGCAGGGCGAGCGTCGCTGCCGCTCCGGGCTTCCAGACCTCCAGCGCGAGCACGTCGTACGACGGTCGCGTCGCCGCCAGCGCCGCGGTCGCCTCGCCCACGCCCGAGCCGATCTCGACGATCAGGCCGTCGCGGTCCTCAGGGCCACGGCCGAACCAGCTGTCGAGCGTGAAGTCCTCCTCGTCGACGGCCTCGTCGGGGATCACCCACCGTTCGTGGTGCGCCTCCCAGGCCGCGGCCTGCAGCGGCGTGAACCGGCTGCCGCGGCGGCTGTAGCTGAGCACCTCCCGCATCCGCCGGCCGTCGGCGGTCAGCTTCTGGTGCGGGCGCGCCGGCGGGGCCCCGCCCTGGTCTCCGGTCACGCCGAGGTGGAGGCGGCGGCGATGATGACGATGACGGCGACGACGACGATCACCAGCGACAGAGCCAGGATCGCCGTGCCGACGATCCCGCAGATCCGACCCGCGTTGACCAGACCGAGTCCACCGATCGTGCCGTTGGAGCTCTCGATCTCGCGCTTGGCCTTGTTGCCGAGGTACCACGCGATCGGCGCGCAGACCTGGGCGATCGATACGCCGAGGATGCCCAGGATCAGGATCACGGCCGCCTGGGGGTGATCCGGTGCCGGGAACGCGTAGCCGGACGACGGCTGGTACGGGTTCTCCGGCGGCTGCTCGCTCATGGTGACGATCCTTCCATCCGCCGGTGCCGTGGAAACGCCGAGTCGGCTCATCTGGGTGCTCCTAGGACGCCGAGTCGGCTCATCTGGGTGCTCGTACGGCGCCGAGTCGGCTCATCTGGATTCGCGCCGGGTCGGCTCCTACGAAGTAATCAGGAGCTCCTGACCAAAACAAAAGGCCCCCGTCGCCCTAGCGGGCTCGGGGGGCCTTGTGTTTGGTCAGCAGGTCACTTCGTGATCTTGGTAACCCGGCCGGCGCCGACGGTGCGGCCACCCTCACGGATGGCGAACCGGAGGCCCTCTTCCATCGCGATGGGCTGGATGAGCTCGACGGCCATCTCGGTGTTATCGCCCGGCATGACCATCTCGGTGCCCTCGGGGAGGGTCACGACGCCGGTCACGTCGGTCGTCCGGAAGTAGAACTGCGGACGGTAGTTGTTGAAGAACGGCGTGTGGCGGCCGCCCTCGTCCTTCGACAGGATGTAGACCGACGCGTCGAAGTTGGTGTGCGGGGTGGTCGTGCCCGGCTTGATCACGACCATGCCGCGCTCGACGTCCTCGCGCTTGGTGCCACGAAGCAGCAGACCGACGTTCTCGCCGGCCTGGCCCTCGTCAAGCAGCTTGCGGAACATCTCGACACCGGTGACCGTCGACTTCTGCGAGGTCTCGCGGATGCCGATGATCTCGACCTCCTCGTTGACCTTCACGATGCCGCGCTCGATGCGGCCCGTGATCACGGTGCCACGGCCGGTGATGGTGAAGACGTCCTCGACGGGCATGAGGAACGGCTTCTCGGTCTCACGAGCCGGCGTCGGGATGTACTCGTCGACCGCCGCCATGAGCTCGAGGATCGCCTCGCCCCACTTCTCGTCACCCTGCAGCGCCGGGAAGGCAGCGACGCGAACGACCGGGATGTCGTCGCCCGGGAACTCGTAGTCGGAGAGGAGCTCGCGCACCTCCATCTCGACGAGCTCGATGAGCTCCTCATCGTCGACCATGTCGCACTTGTTGAGCGCGACCACCAAGGACGGCACGCCGACCTGGCGCGCCAGCAGCACGTGCTCCTTGGTCTGCGGCATCGGGCCGTCGGTGGCGGCGACCACCAGGATCGCGCCGTCCATCTGCGCGGCACCGGTGATCATGTTCTTGATGTAGTCAGCGTGACCAGGGCAGTCGACGTGCGCGTAGTGACGCGACTCGGTCTGGTACTCGACGTGCGCGATGGAGATGGTGATACCGCGCTGGCGCTCTTCGGGCGCCTTGTCGATCTGATCGAATGCCGAAGCCTCATTGAGGTTCGGGTACTTGTCGTGCAGCACCTTGGTGATTGCTGCGGTCAACGTCGTCTTCCCGTGGTCGATGTGACCGATGGTTCCGATGTTGACGTGCGGCTTGGTCCGCTCGAACTTCGCCTTAGCCACTGGGGGCTCCTCCTGGTTTGGTGTGTTACTTGACTCGTACTAGTTGGGTACTACGCCGAGGGCTGGGTCTGTGGTTCTGCCGAACTACTCGCCGCGCGCCTTCTTGATGATCTCGTCGGCGATGTTCGTGGGAACCTCGGCGTACGAGTCGAACTCCATCGAGTACGAAGCCTGGCCGGAGGTCTTGGACCTCAGGTCGCCAACGTACCCGAACATCTCGGACAGCGGCACGAGGGCATTCACGACGATGTCGCCGTGACGCTCCTCCTGCGCCTTGATCTGGCCGCGACGGCTGTTGATGTCACCGATCACGGTGCCGAGGAAGCTGTCGGGCGTGATGACCTCGACGGCGAACATCGGCTCCAGCAGGACCGGCTTGGCCATCCGGGCGGCCTCCTTGAACGCCTGCAGGCCGGCGATCTTGAAGGCGAGCTCGGAGGAGTCGACGTCGTGGTAGGCGCCGTCCTCGAGCGTGTACTTCACGTCGACCATCGGGTAGCCGGCGAGCACGCCGAACTCCATGGCCTCCTGGCCGCCCTGGTCGACCGAGGGGATGTACTCCTTCGGCACCCGACCACCGGACACGTTGTTGATGAACTCGTAACCGAGTCCCAGCCCGGTCTCCGGGTCGGTGTTGGGCCCGAGGGTCACCAGGATCTTCGCGAACTGGCCCGACCCACCGGTCTGCTTCTTGTGGGTGTAGCCGTGCTTCACGACCTCCTTGCGGATGGTCTCGCGGTAGGCGACCTGCGGCTTGCCGACGGTCGCCTCGACGCGGAACTCGCGCTTCATCCGGTCGACCAGGATCTCGAGGTGGAGCTCGCCCATGCCGGCGATGATGGTCTGGCCGGTCTCCTCGTCGGTCTTGACGGTGAAGGTCGGGTCCTCGTCGGACAGCCGCTGGATCGCGGTGCCGAGCTTCTCCTGGTCGCTCTTGGTCTTGGGCTCGATCGCGACCTCGATCACCGGGGCCGGGAACGTCATCGACTCGAGGATCACCTGGTTCTGCGGGTCGGACAGGGTGTGCCCGGTCTTGGTGTCCTTGAGGCCCATGACGGCCACGATCTGGCCGGCGCCGACCGACGCGATCTCCTCACGCTTGTTGGCGTGCATCTGGTAGACCTTGCCGATCCGCTCCTTGCGGCCGTTGACCGAGTTGACCACGGTCGAGCCGGCCTCGAGCTTGCCCGAGTAGACCCGGACGTAGATCAGCTTGCCGAGGTGGGGGTCGGTCGCGATCTTGTAGGCCAGTCCGGAGAACGGCTCGTCGTCGGACGGGAGGCGCTTGATCTCCTCGTTCTCGTCCTTGACCGAGTGGCCGATGATCGCGTCGATGTCGAGCGGCGACGGGAGGTACTTGACGACCGCGTCGAGCAGCGGCTGGACGCCCTTGTTCTTGAACGCCGTGCCGCACAGGACCGGGTTGATCTTGTCGGCCAGCGTCGCGCGACGGATCGCGGTCTCGAGCTCCTCGACGGTGAACTCGCCCTCGTCGAGGTACTTCTCCATGATCTCGTCGTCGGCCTCGGACAGCGTCTCGAGCAGCTTCTCGCGGTACTCGGCAGCCTGCTCGGCCAGCTCGGCCGGGATCTCCTCGACGGCGTAGTCCTCGCCCATCGTGGTCTCGCCGCGCCACACCAACGCCCGCATGCCGACCAGGTCGACGACGCCGATGAAGTCGGACTCCGCACCGATCGGCAGCTGGAGCACGAGCGGGGTGGAATTGAGGCGCTCGACCATCATGTCGACGCAGCGGAAGAAGTCAGCACCCGTGCGGTCGAGCTTGTTGACGAAGCACATCCGGGGCACGGAGTACTTGTTGGCCTGCCGCCACACCGTCATCGTCTGGGGCTCGACGCCCGCGACGCCGTCGAACACCGCGACGGCGCCGTCGAGGACGCGCAGCGAGCGCTCGACCTCGGCCGTGAAGTCCACGTGACCCGGGGTGTCGATGATGTTGATCTGGTGGTTCTTCCACCAGCAGGTCGTCGCGGCGGACGTGATCGTGATGCCGCGCTCCTGCTCCTGCTCCATCCAGTCCATCGTGGCTGCGCCCTCGTGGACCTCACCGATCTTGTAGGTGATGCCGGTGTAGAACAGGATGCGCTCGGTGGTGGTGGTCTTGCCGGCGTCGATGTGCGCCATGATGCCGATGTTGCGGACCTGGTTCAGGTCCGTCGTGATGTCGACTGCCACGTGAGTCAGCGTTCCTTAGAAGTAGATGGGCAGGTGCCTGCCGGACGGGCACCCTGTCGGGCGCCCGTCCCGCGGGTCACCAGCGGTAGTGGGCGAAGGCCTTGTTGGACTCGGCCATCTTGTGGGTGTCCTCGCGCTTCTTCACAGCGGCACCGAGGCCGTTGGAGGCGTCGAGGATCTCGTTCATGAGGCGCTCGTGCATGGTCTTCTCGCGACGATCGGCCGCGTAACCGACGAGCCAGCGCAGCGCGAGCGTGGTGCCACGATTGCCCTTGACCTCGATCGGGACCTGGTACGTCGCACCGCCGACGCGGCGGGACTTGACCTCGATGGCGGGGCGCACGTTGTCGAGCGCACGCTTCAGCGTGATGACCGGGTCGGTGCCGGTCTTCTCGCGGGTGCCTTCGAGCGCGGAGTAGACGATGCGCTGCGCGACCTGCTTCTTGCCGTCCTGCAGCACCTTGGAGACGAGCTGGGTGACCAGCTGCGACCCGTAGACCGGGTCGACGTCGAGGGGTCGCTTCGGAGCGGGGCCCTTGCGCGGCATATCAGCTCTTCTCCTTCTTGGCGCCGTAGCGGCTGCGAGCCTGCTTACGACCCTTCACGGCCTGGGTGTCCAGCGCGCCGCGGATGACCTTGTAACGAACACCGGGGAGGTCCTTCACACGACCGCCACGGACGAGCACGATCGAGTGCTCCTGCAGGTTGTGACCCTCACCCGGGATGTAAGCGGTGACCTCGACGCCACTGCTCAGGCGCACACGTGCGACCTTGCGGAGGGCGGAGTTCGGCTTCTTCGGGGTGGTGGTGTAGACGCGGGTGCACACACCGCGTCGCTGGGGCGAACCCTTCAGGGCAGGCGTCTTGTTCTTCGACACCTTGTCCTGGCGGCCCTTACGGACCAACTGATTGATGGTGGGCACCTGGTGGTTCCCTTTCCTGTCTGCTTTCACGGCCCGGCACCTTGCCGGGCACGGGAGTACTGCGTTGAATCATGTGCCGGGGATGCGCCCTGTCCGGAACGTCGGAGTCTGGGCGCGCGCGACGTGTCTGGGCTGCCCAGACACAAGGAACGAGATTACCGGCCGCCTAGGGGGCGGTCAAAATCAGTGGGACCGTCAGCTCTCAGGTGAGCCAGTCGGTGATGGGGTCGATCGCGAAGTACAGCACGAAAGCCGCGGCCACGACCCAGAGCAACGGGTGCAGCTCGCGCGCCTTGCCGCGAACCAGCTTGAGGAACACGTAGGCGATGAAACCAGCGCCGATGCCGACCGTGATCGAGTACGTGAACGGCATCAGCACGATCGTCAGGAACGCGGGGATCGCGATCTCGACGTCCTCCCAGTCGATCCCAGTGACCTGCTGCATCATCAGGAAGCCCACGAGCACCAGAGCGGGTACGGCGGCCTCCGAGGGGATCAGCCGCACCAGTGGGGTGAGCGGGATGACGAGCAGGAACAGCACGCCGGTCACCACCGACGCGAGTCCCGTCCGGGCGCCCTCGCCCACGCCGGCGGCGGACTCGATGTAGGACGTGTTGGACGAGACGCCGGCGGCGCCTCCGGCGACCGCGGCGAGCGAGTCGACGGCCAGGATCCGCTCCGTGTGCGGCGGCTTCCCCTCCTCGTCGAGCAGCCCAGCCTCGGCGCCGATCGCCGTCATCGTGCCCATCGTGTCGAAGAAGTCGGCGAGCAGGAGGGTGAAGACCAGCAGGAGCGCCGTGACGACGCCGGCCTCCTCGAAGGACCCGATCAGCGAGAACTCACCGAGCGTCCCGAAGTCGGGCGCGACGATCCAGTCGTCCGGAGGCGTCGGCACACTGAGCGACCATCCGCCTGGGCCGACGACAGCGGCCGCGCCGAGGTCGCCGATCCACTCCACGACGAGGGCGACGATCGTGGCCGCGACGATCGAGATGAGGATCGCGCCGCGCACCTTGACCGCCCACAGCGCGATCACGAGCAAGAGGCCGAATCCGAAGACGAGCACCGGCCAGCCGCTCAGCTGCCCGGTGGACCCGAGCTGGACCGGGACAGGGCCGGCGCCCGTGCGCTGCACGAACCCGGCGTCCACGAAGCCGATCAGCGCGATGAACAGGCCGATCCCGACCGAGATCGCCACCTTGAGCTCCGCCGGAATGGCGTGGAAGACGGCCGTCCGGAACCCGGTGAGGACCAGCGCCAGGATCACGATGCCCTCGATCACCACCAGCCCCATGGCGTCGGCCCACGTCATCTGGGTCGCGACCGCGAACGCGACGAACGCGTTGAGGCCGAGCCCGGTCGCCAGCGCGAGCGGGTAGTTCGCGACGACGCCCATCAGGATCGTGAGGACGCCGGCCACGAGCGCGGTGCCGACGGCGATGGCGACGAGCCCGCTGCCGGGCTCCGCGTCGCCGCCGAGGAAGTTGCCATCGATGTCCGGCGCGAAGCCGAGGATCAGCGGGTTCAGCACGACGATGTAGGCCATCGTGAAGAACGTGACGACACCGCCTCGGACCTCACGACCGACGGAGGACCCGCGGTCGGAGATCCGGAAGAAGCGGTCGAGTGCGGACGTGCCGGAGATCGCCGGACTGCTCATGAAGGCAGCATGGCAGAACCCGCGGGCGCTGCTGCGGAACCCGACCGCGTCGACGGCGGGCGTCGGTCGGCGTCGGACGTGGCGAGGCGGTGCACGAGGAGCGCGAGCACCACACCGACGAGCACCAGCGCGCCACCGACGATCAGCGTCCACCGGGCGCCGTACGTCTCGCCGATCCAGCCGATGACCGGAGCGCCGAGGGGCGTCCCGCCCATCACGATCGTCATGTAGATCGCCATCACCCGTCCTCTGAGCTCCGGGTCGGTCTCGACCTGCAGCGTCGCGTTGGCGGAGTTGAGCAGCGTGATGGTGGCGAACCCGATCAGTGGGCAGAACAGCGCGAACGCGAGGTACGACGGCAGCGAGCCGGCCACGATCTCGGCGACCCCGAAGCCGATCGCGGCCGCGAACAGCAGCCGGACCCGCACTTTGGGTCGCCTCGCCGCGAGGAGCGCACCTGTCAGAGAGCCGACCGCGAGCGCCGAGCCGAGCAGGCCGAACTCACTGGCGCCCTTGCCGAAGACCTCGGTCGCCATCAGTGCCGACGTCATCTGGAAGTTCATCCCGAAGGTGCCGGCGAAGAACACCAGGACCAAGATCATCAGCATCTTCGGCTGGCCGCGCAGGTAGCGCAGGCCCTCGAGCAGCATCCCGGGTCGTCGCCCGGTCGGTGCCGGTGAGTGCAGCGCGCGGGTGTCCATCTGCTCCAGCTGCCAGATCACCGCGAAGTAGGAGACCGCATTGACCAGGATGACCCAACCGGTCGCCTCCATGCCGCCGCCGAACAGTCCGATCAGGAGTCCGGCCAGCGCCGGACCCACGATCCGGGCGGTGTTGAACGCCGCCGAGTTCAGTCCGACCGCGTTGGTCACGTCCTCGGGTCCGACCATCTCGGAGACGAAAGCCTGCCGCACGGGGCCGTCGAACGCGGCCCCGATGCCGAAGGCGAACGCGATGAGGTACACGTGCCAGGTCTGCGCGACGCCGAGCGCCGCGACGACGCCGAGGACCAGCGCGGCGAGCGCCATCGTGCCCTGGGTGAGCTGGAGGACGCGACGCTTGGGGAAGCGGTCGGCGACGACACCGGCGTACGGCGAGAGCAGCAGGATCGGCAGGAACTGCAATCCGGTGGCGATGCCGAGGGCGGCGCCCCCGTTGCCCGGGATGGTCAGCACCAACCAGTCCTGCGCCACGCGCTGCATCCAGGTGCCGGTGTTCGACACGATGCTGCCGGCGAAGTAGCGCCGGTAGTTGCGGTGGGACAGGGATCGGAACGTGGGACTCGTGGGGTCCTCCTCGTAGGTCAGTTGGTCCTGGGACGTGGTCAGTCGGCTTGCGCCAGCCGCTGGAGGATCGGCGTCGCGCGGCGGAGCGTGGCGCGCTCGTCCGCGCTGAGACCGGCGAGCCGGCGCGCGAGCCACTCGTCGCGGCGGGCGCGGTCTGCGAGCAGCACCGCCCGCCCCTCGTCGGTCAGCTTGATGACGACCTGACGACCGTCGGAGGCGTGTGCCCGGCGATCGACGTACCCACCGTCGGCCAGGAAGTTGACGGTCCGGGTCATGCTCGGCGGACGCACCCGTTCGTGCGCCGCGAGCTCCCCGACGGACTGCTCGCCGTTGCGGTAGAGCGCGCCGAGCACCGCCATCTGACCCATGCTCAGCGGGTTGGCGGGATCACGCTCGGCCGCGAGCCTGCGGCGCAGTCGCATCACCGAGAGCCGGAGCTCGCTGGCGAGCCCGGCGTCGGTGCGCACTACCTTCTCCGTGGTTGGCATGTCGTTAGCATAAGTCATTACCCTTGCTAACTATTCCTGCGAGGTGATGGCGGCTAGGATCGGCTGCGTGGAACTGCGTGACGAGCACCCGATGAAGCACGAGATCGGCAACCGGACCTACCTGATCGCACCGGTCGAGCCCCTCGACGTCGACGGGGTGCGCACGGTCCAGGTCGGCACGGGGCTGTTCCTCCTCGGCTTCCTCGGCCTGCTGCCGTTCTACGGACGGCTGGAGGAGTCCGGACGTACCTGGGTCCTGTGGATGTGCCTCGCCGGCGTCGGCCTCGGCCTGCTCGGGACGGAGTACTGCAAGCGCCGGCGCCGTTACCGCACCGAGCTCGACCCGACGGATGGCTGACGCGCCCCTCTCCCGCTGGGAACGCGGCGGCGACAAGAATCTCGGGTACGGCAGGCATTTCGCCGAACTGGTCGCGTCCGGTGCGGATGTCGACGGCGAGGCGCGGCTGGCCGACACCCTCGTCGCCCGACGGGCACGGATCCTCGACGCCGGCTCGGGGATGGGGCGGGTCGCCGCCTACCTGCACGACCGGGGTCACCGGGTCGTCGCGGCAGAGCCGGATCCGGGACTCGTCCAGCAGTCTCGCCGTACCTATCCGCAGGTCGACGTGCTCCCCCACGACATCGTGGGACTGACCGACGAGGTGCTGTCGGCGGCCGCCGGCCCGGAGGAGTTCGACCTCGTCGTCTGCGTGGGCAACGTCATCACCTTCGTGACCGAGGGCACCGAGGTCGCGGTGCTCATCCGGCTCCGGGAGCTCCTGGCTCCGGGCGGACGGATCCTCGTCGGCTTCCACCTCGAGGGCGGACCGGCGACCGCCCGGAAGGTCGCGCCCGAGCAGTTCGCCACCGAGGTCGCGTCGGCCGGCCTCGTCGTCGACCACCGGTTCGGTGGCTACGACCTCCGGCCGGTCGACGACCTGTACGCCGTGTGGATCCTCCGCGCGGCGAACTGACGCGGCGCGGCACTGCGGGCCCGGCAGCGCGTCGCACCGTCTGCGACACGCTCGCGCAATTCAGCTCAGAACAAGTCCAGCTCGTCGGAGGTCAGGGTGTCGATGACGGGGGGCGCGGGCGCGATCGGTGCGTGTCGCTTGCTGAGCCGGACCTCGGAGTGGGCGCCGCAGCCGTGGTCGAACGAGACCACCCGGCCGTCGTCGTTGGCGTCACCGTTGGCGCAGACGCCGAAGGTCTCGGAGAGCGGGCCGGCGATCCGGACCAGGAAGCCGCACGACCAGCAGGTGTCGGGTGCGGCCTTGGCCAGCGGTGAGTCGGGGCCGCTGGCGCCGTCGTACCAGCGCTCGGCCGCGGTGTCGCGACCCTCGGGCGACAGAGTGCGGACCCGGCCGAGGCCGAGGTCCTTGGCGACCTGGCGCACCTGGGTCTGCTCGTCGGAGTCGAGCGGGTCGTCGCCGAAGGAGTACGTCGGCACGAGGCGCGGGTCGTCGTCGGCAACCGGCAGCAGATCACCGGGCGACAGGTCGCCCGCCTGGAGCCGGTCGCGGTAGGGCACCCACGGCGGCGCGACGATCGCCTCGGGGCCGGGCAGCAGCACGACCTCGTCGACCGTGACTCGCTTCTGTCGCGACGCCCGGGTCAGCGTGACCGCCCACTGCCAGCCGAGGTAACCGCGGCGGGTGCAGGAGTAGAAGTGGGTGACGACCCGCTGACCTTCGACCAGGTGGCCGAGGTAGTCGCCGATGTCGGCAGCGTCGACGTCGGCGAGGAGCGCGGCCCGGGCCTCGTCGGCGGCAGCGGCCGTCACGGCGTCGTTGGCCTTGCGCTCGAGGGTGGTCACCCGCCAAGTCTCCCGTATCGGCGACCTGGTCGTCACCTCGGGGCTTGAACCGAACGCGGAGCAGGCAAGATAGGTGCGTGACGTCGCAGCCTCCGGAGCACCCGCCCCCCAGCGGGCCCGGCGTGAACGAGGAGCCGCCGACGATGGCCCCGGCCGACAAGGTCGGGTCGCCCCGCACCGTCGGCCAGAACGTCGGCACCGGCGCACTCGCGACGGCGCGCGGCGTGCGCGGCTTCGCGCGGGGGACGGGCCGTTTCGGCCGCGCCACCTTCCGGCACGCCCGGCGCGCCGCGGGCGCGCAGGGTGCCGAGCGATCCGGCCTCAACCGGCTGATCGAGCTGCACGCGTGCAACGCGGCGGGCGACGCCGCGTTCGCGATCGCACTCGCCGGCACCATCTTCTTCTCCGGGGCGACCAGCGAGCAGCGCGGCCCTGTCCTGCTGTTCCTGGGCCTGACGATGCTGCCCTTCGCCGTGGTCGCGCCGCTGCTCGGTCCGTTCCTGGACCGGTTCAGCCACGGTCGCCGGTGGGCCATCGGCGCGACCTTCGCCGTACGGGCGTTCCTCTGCTGGGTCATCGCCGGCGCCGTCACCACCGACTCGCTCTGGTTCTACCCGGCCGCACTCGGCGTCCTGATCTCGTCGAAGGGGTACGGCGTGGCGAAGGCCGCCGCGGTCCCCCGGCTGCTGCCCTCGGAGATCACCTTGGTCAAGGCCAACGGCCGGGTCTCCCTGGCCGGCGTCGTCGGCGCCGCCGTCTCGGCGCCGCTGGCCGGCACCGCCGCCTACTTCGGTCCCGAGTGGGCGCTGCGCTTCGCCTTCCTGGTGTTCGTGCTGGGCACCGTCGCGGCCATCGCACTCCCGGCCAAGGTCGACTCGACCGAGGGAGAGCTGACGATCCCCGATGGGAAGAAGGGCGGTGGCCGTCGGGCAGGCATGCCGCCGAACGTCGCCTTCGCGCTCCGCGCCAACTGCGGACCGCGCCTGCTGTCGGGCTTCCTGACGATGTACATGGCGTTCGTGCTTCGCACCGATCCGATCGACGGGTGGGAGGACAAGACGACGCTGCTGCTCGGCCTGGTGATCGGCGCGGCCGGCCTCGGCAACACGCTGGGCATTCTCGTGGCCTCGCTGGCGAAGAAGATCAACCCGTCGGTCATGGTGGTCGTGGCGTTGCTCGCCGACGTAGCGATCCTCGTCGTCGCAGCGCTTTTCTACGAGCTGATCACCCTGGTGGCACTCGGCCTCACAGCCGGCCTCATGCAGTACCTCGCCAAGGTGTCCCTCGACTCGACCATCCAGACCGGGGTTCCCGTCCGGGCGCACGCGAGCGCCTTCGCGCGCGGCGACACGACCCTGCAGATGGCCTGGGTGATCGGCGGGTTCCTCGGCGTCATCCTGTCGTGGTTCCCGGCGTTCGGCCTCCCCTTCGCCGCCCTCGTCGTCGGCGGCTGGGCGGTGTTCGCGCTGCGCAGCACGCCACGCAAGCAGCAGCCCGGAACGCCGATCGCCGTGGGCGGCAGCCCAGCCGCTTAGCTGACCAAGTCCAAGGGGGCGTGCAGGTGAGCGGCGCTCAGCGCCGCGCTGGCAAGGCGCCGGTGCGAAGAAAAGACTGGGTGTCCTTCGAGCATCGGCAACGCCGCCAGCGCGGATGATGAGCGTCGCGCAGCGTGCGACCCGTTGGACTTCGTCATCTAGGACTCCAGCTCGTCGGCCAGCGCACGGAGCAGCTTGGCGACCGGCTGCGCCGTACGACGGTCCGGGTGCCGGCCGTGACGGTAGGCCTCGCCGACGCCGTCGAGCAGCCGGATCAGGTCCTCGACGATGGGGACCATCTCCTCCGGCTTCCTCCGCTTCGCCTCGGACTGGTTGCGCGCCACGGACGCGGGCGCGTCGAGCACCTTCACCTGCAGCGCCTGATCACCCCGGCGGCCCTGCGCGATGCCGAACTCCACACGGGCCCCGGTCTTCAGGGTCGTGACGCCCTCGGGCAGCGCGTCGGAGCGGACGTAGACGTCCGGCCCCTCGGGCTGGGAGAGGAAGCCGAAGCCCTTCTCCGCGTCGTACCACTTCACCTTGCCAGTCGGCACGGTCTCGACCCTTCTCGATGGGAGCGCCCCGGCCGATCCGGAGCGCGACCAGAAATCGTAGGGGATGGGACCGTCGGACCACGAACGGCTTTCTCCTTTCGTGCCCCGATCCCACGGATGTCACGGGGCATGACTTCTCACCTCTGGTGCGGCTGGGACACAATGGACGGTTCCAGGAGCCAGCATGAAGGCTCGATCACGAGGAGGGAACAGATGCGCGCCGCCGCGATCGCCGCGTTCGTCGCAGCATCAGCGCTGACCGCCGTCCCTGCCGCCGCGAACGACGGCGACGACGACCCCGTCCTGCACCTGGTCACTCTCAGCGGGCCCGGCACCACGGGTCACCGCGGCTCCGCCGCCTCCGACGTCGTCGCCCAGCGGATGCTGACGCAGCAGGCCGCCGTCCTCGAGGACATCGGCGCCGTGGCACCGGTCTACCAATGGACCACCGCGCTCAACGGGTTTGCCGTCGAGCTCACCGAGGAGCAGCACGATGCCCTCGTCGGCGACGACCGGGTGGCACTCGTGGAGGAGAACGCCATCCGTCCGCTCGCCGACGTCGCCAGCGCCCCGGCCGGGACCGCCGCCGTGCTTCCACGCGACGGCAGGGGCACGGGTGGCGCCGGCACCGTGATCGGGTTCGTCGACACCGGGATCGATCCGACGAGCCCGGCCTTCTCGAAGGTGACGGCACTCGGCCGCCTCTCGCGCCACTTCTCCGGCAGCTGCACGGACGCACCCGACGACGCGGCGTGGTCAGAGGTGGACTGCTCGGCGAAGGTCGTCGGCGCACAGTTCTACGTCAACGGGTTCGGAGGCGACGGGTTGCGGTCGGCCACGGCGCTGTCGCCGCGCGACACCGACGGGCACGGCACGGAGACGGCATCGGTCGCGGCGGGCACCGGGAACGTCCTTGCCCGCGCGGGCCGGCACCGGCTGGGCCGGTTCTCCGGCGTGGCATCGCGGGCTCGGATCGCCGTCTACAAGGCGTGCTGGTCGGCCCCCGATCCCGCGGACGACGGCTGCGCGACCGCTGATCTGGTCGCGGCGATCGATCGCGCGACGAGCGACCGGGTCGACGTACTCAACCTCTCGGTGGGTGGCCCGCCCGGCACCATCGACACCGTGGAGCGCGCACTGTTGGGGGCGACCGAGGCCGGGATCGTGGTCACCGCGGCCGCCGGCAACGATGGCTCGACGGCGTACGCCGCGCACCCCGCGCCCTGGGTGATCACCGTCGGCGCGTCCACCTCGGCGCTGCCCGTCGGCGCCGTGGTGGCCACCCGCGGACCGCGGCTCGAGGGCGCGATGGTGGCGACCGCTCCCGTCGAGCCGGCGCCGCTCGTCCTGGGAGCCGATGCCGCGGCGCCGGGCGCCTCCCTGGTCGATGCCCGGGTCTGCGCACCCGGCAGTCTCGACGCCCGGGTCGTCCACGACGCGATCGTCCTGTGCGAGCGCGGCGAGGTGCCGCGGGTCGACAAGTCGCGGACGGTACAGCTCGCCGACGGCGCCGGGATGGTGCTCGTCAACACCGCTGCCGGATCGACCGACGCCGACATCCACGCCGTACCGACGGTCCACCTCTCCGCCCGCGACGGCCGCACCCTGCGCGCGTGGGCGGATGATCGGCGGCATCCACGAGTCCGCCTGGTGGCGGTGGGTCGCGAGCGCGCGCCCGCCCGGGTCGCGCGGTTCAGCAGCGGTGGCGATCCGACCTGGTCGATCATCAAGCCGGACCTGGTGGCGCCCGGCACCAGCATCCTTGCCGCGACGACGGAAGGCTGGGACGTCGTCAGCGGTACGTCGGTCGCGACCGCCAACGTGAGTGGGGTCGCGGCGGTCCTGCTCGGGCGCCCCGGCAACACCCCGGCCGAGGTCCGCTCCGCGCTCCTCACGTCGACCACGTCCTTCGGCCGCCATTCCGGGCTGCGTGCAGGCACCGGTCAGGTACGGGTCAGTCAGGTGCCGCCGTTGGCCTACCTCGTCGACCCGCGGCAGTACCGCGGCTGGCTGCTCGGCCGCCGCGCGGACCTCGACCTTCCCCAGGCACTGATGCGCACCGGACGCCTGGTGGTCCGGCGCACGATCACCAACACCGGTCACCGCCCGCTCTGGCTGACCGCGCACCTGCGCGGCTTCGACAGCCCGGTGCTGGTCAGCCCGTCGGCCGGCCTGCTCCGGCCGGGACGCTCCCTGACCTTCCGGATCAGCCTGAGCAGCGCACCGCGGACGACGGACACGGGCACCGTGCTCTGGCACACGCACGACGGTGACCGGAGCCGGTTGGCCGTGGTGATCACCCGGTGAGCGGGTCCGCTCCCCGGCTCGCAGCGCCGCCCGTCCCGATCCGCACCGAGCGCCTCACGCTGCGCTACATCACGCCCGACGACCTCAACGCCCTGCGCTACTACCAGGACCCCGAGGTGTGCCGCTACCTGCCGTTCCCGGCCGCCGACGATGCCGCGCTCGCCAAGCGGGTCGGATTGATGGCGGAGCGGTTGGCGCCGTCGGTCCCGGACGAGGTGCTCGCGCTCGCCGCCGTGCACGGCGAGACCCTCGTCGGCGACGTCATGCTCCGGCTCCGCGCACGTTCCGACGACCAGAGCGCGCCGTCGGTGGCCGAGATCGGCTGGGCGTTCGCACCGGCGTACGCCGGACGTGGCTTCGCCACCGAGGCCGCCACGGCGCTCGTCCAGCTGGCGTTCGACCACTACCCGCTGCACCGGCTGATCGCGCACCTGGATCCCCGCAACGTGCGCTCGGCGGCGCTGTGCGAGCGGCTCGGGATGACCCGCGAGGCGCACCTGCGGCAGGACTGGCCCGAAGCGGACGGGACGTGGACCGACGACCTGATCTTCGGCCTCCTCCGTGCGGAGTGGCCGCCCGGCTGACGTCGGCCGGGTCAGGCGCGGGTGACCTGGATCGTGACCCCGTCGCCCAGGTTGATGATCGCACCGGGCACCAGCTGGACCGCGATGCCGGGCTTCAGGTCCTCGGGCCCCATGCCCGGCTGGACGAGCACGGTGCCGTTGGTCGAACCCATGTCGGTGACGACCGCGTTGCCCTGATCGGCGCCGATGCCGGGCCGGACCTCGACGTGGGTCGAGGAGATCTCGTGCAGCCGGCTCGGGACGGTGACCAGGTGTGGCTGCTCCGTCGAGGTGAACCGGCGGGCCTCCGGGGCCCGGCCGATCAGGATCACCCGGTCGACGAGCACTTGCTGACCGTCGCTGATCATCAGCTTGGCGACGGCGTCGCCCGACGGGGCGTCGCCGGAAGGGGCGTCGCCCGACGGGGCGTCGGCCGCGGGCGGCGGCGCGAAGGCGCCCGGCGCGGGCGTCGCCGGCGGCGGCGGCGGGAAGCTGCCTCCGATCGGCTCCCACGAGCCCACCGGCAGCGGCGGGGGCGGAAGGTCGACGGCCGGCGCGTCGGCCGGCGGCGGCGGGAGGTACGGCGCCGCGAACCCGGTCACCGGCTCGTCGAGGGGCGTGCTCGTGGAGTCGTCCACCATCGGCTCGTCCACCATCGGCTCGTCCGCCTCGGGCTCGTCGAGGACGGGCATCTGCTGCGTCGTCCCCAGGTCCTCGTCGCCGGTCGCCGGCTCGGCGACCTGGGCCGGGGGGGCGTCGGCCGGGGGCGGCGGGGTGTCCCACGGGGTGACCCAGCCGCTCGGCGCCGGGGCGGGCGGCAGCGGGTCGGTGAGCGGATCACCACCGGTCGGCAGCAGGGCCTCGGGCTCGTCGGACGCCATCGGCCCGTCGAGAGGCGCGGGCTCGTCCAACGAGCGCGGGCTCGTCCAACGACGCGGGCTCGTCCAACGACGCGGGCTCGTCCAACGACGCGGGCTCGTCCAACGACGCGGGCTCGTCCAACGACGCGGGCTCGTCCAACGACGCCGGCTCGTCGAACGGCGCGGGCTCGTCGAAGGGCGCGGGCTCGTCGAGCGGCGACGGCTCGTCGGTCGCCGCAATCTCGGCGTCCATCACGTCGTCGGCGGTGGCGTCCTCGGTCATCGCCGCGTCAGCCAACATGCTGCCGCCGGCCTGCTCGACCTCGTCGCCGGTCGTCACGTCATCCACCATCGCGCCACCGAACGGGGCAGCGACCACCACGCCACTGGCATCGACGTCACTGTCGGCCGCGGGCGCCTCCTCGACCTCCGGGGTCTCTTCGGCCATGACGGGCTCGGCGTCATCGGCCGCGACCGGCTCGACGTACGGGGGCCGGTCGATGCGCGACACCCGGACCAGTCCGGTGACCGCGGTGAAGTCGGTGCCGGCGTGCTCCGCGTCGAGGTCCCCCTCGGAGAGCACGACGGACAGCGCCGTCACGCCGTCGACGCTCCGCTCGACCCACGTGCCGCCCGTGCTTCCGTCGAGCATCACGTCGTCGCCGTCGGTGGCGAGCGTCGCGCTCACCCCGGTGCCGCGCAGCAATACCCGGGTCGGGCCGTCGTCGGAGCTCACGAGCACGAACTCGGGCAGCCGGCTCAACCCGGAGGCGAGCAGCGCATCGAGCACCTCGTCGAACGCGGCGCCGCCGTCCACCAGCGACCAAACGCCCACCACCTGATCACGTTGCGACTCGGGCAACAGCACCGTGACGCGCGGACCGAACGCCGCGAACCACGGGCCGGTGCGGTAGGACCACGCGCCTGCTGCGCCAGATGAGCTCATCGCACTCATGGGTGTGTCTCCTGCTCCGTACTCGGCTGCTGCACGACGGTGCCGTGCGGTGTCTCCCTGGTCAATCCCACCACATCCACGACGACGGCGGTCGCGTTGTCGCGACCACCGGCGGCCCCTGCGGCCGCGACCACCATTGCGGCGGCTGCCGACGAGTCCGGGTGTTCGTCCAGGATCCGTGCGATGTCGTCGTGCGCGAGCATCTCGCTCACCCCGTCCGAGCACAACAGCATCCGCCCGAAAACCTCCACAGGACGGATGCAGAGATCGGGTTCGTGACGGACCGGTCCGCCGGGTGCGCGGGTCACGATGTGCCAGTCCGGATGAGTTGCCGCATCGTCAGCGGCGATGGTGCCGGCGTCGACCAGTTCCTGCACGAGACTGTGGTCGACGGTCAGCTGGACGAGCACGTGGTCTTCGTTGGCTTCCCTGACCAGCCCGATGTCCGTCGCGGCGCCGTACTTCGGCTCGACCTGGGTCACCGCGCCTCCCACCTCGGTAGCGTTGGGCGGGTGGGCAGCGGAGCGGGAGGTACGGCGGGGCACCGGTCGCTGGCCGACCAGCTTCGGTCGTGGACCGACGAGCAGGTGAGCCAGCTGCTCACCTCGCGCCCGGATCTGACCACACCCGCCCCTCACGACTTCTCTCAGCTGGCCTCGCGCGCCACGATCCGGAGTTCTCTCGCCCGCGCCCTGGACTCGCTCAGCCGAGGGGAGCTCTCGGTGCTTGATGCCCTGGTCGTCGCGGGGCAAACCACCGACGCCGAGGTCAGCGGCATGGTCCGGGCCGACGAGGGGTACGTCGCCGCCGCGCTCGCCCGGCTCCGAGCCCTGGCGCTCGCGTGGGACTCGCCCGAGGGCCTCCGCCCGTTGACCGGCATCGCCGACTGCCTGGTCGGCGGTCCGGAGGCCGGGGTCAGCGGGCTGCGACCGCGCACGCCGGACGCGCCTGGCGCGGAGGTAGTGGCGGCGCGGATCGACGAGGTGTCGGAGGCCGCACGGGCGATGCTCGACCACGTCTTCGCCCACGGCGGTGAGGCGACGGCGGGCTCGGCTCGCCGGAACGTACGCCGCGAGGACGCCGCCGGCCCCGCGGAGGAGCTGTTGTCCCGCGGGCTGCTGGTACCCGGTCGCGACGACCTGCTCGTGGTGCCCGGCGAGGTCGGGCTCGCCCTGCGGGGTGGGTGCACCACGACCGAGCCGATCGACCAGCCACCCGAGGTGGCGAGCGCGGACCGACCCGTCCGACTCACCTCAGGAGCGAGCGCCGGCTCGGCCGGGGACTTCTGCCGGCGGACCGAGCTGTTGCTCGAGTGGTGGAGCACCCGGCCCGCGGCGGCGCTGCGCACGGGCGGGCTCGGCGTACGAGAGCTCAAGGCGGCCGCGATCCACCTGCACCTGTCCGACGTCGACACGGCGCTGGTGATCGAGACAGCATCCGGTGCAGGGCTGATCGCTACTCGCGCCGACGCCGACGGCAACCCGGTCTGGGTGCCGACCGACGCGTTCGACACCTGGCTCGACGCCGACCTCGCCGAGCGCTGGACCACGCTCGCCCGGGCCTGGCTGGCCAGCACTCGGCTCCCCGGCCTCGTCGGCGCCCGCGCGGCCGACGACAAGCCGTGGAACGCGCTCACCCCCGAGCTCTCCTCCGTGCTGATGCCCGAGACCCGCGCGATGACGCTCGCCGCGCTCGCCGACATCCCGGAAGGCTCGGCGCTGGCGTCGGGCACCGGGCTCCCGTCGCTGGTGGCCCGGCTGGCCTGGCTGCGGCCCCGGCGGCCCCGCACGCGCGCCGACCAGGCCGCGTGGACCCTCGCCGAGGCGGCGATGCTGGGCGTGACCGGGCTGGACGCGCTGTCGCCGTACGGCCGGGCGCTGGTCGCCGGCGACGACCCGGCACCCCTGCTCGCCGCGCTGCTGCCGGACCCCGTCGACCACGTGCTCATCCAGGCCGACCTCACGGCCGTCGCGCCGGGGCCGGTGGAGTCGGGCATCGCGCGGTCGCTCCAGCTGCTGGCGGACGTCGAGTCGCGCGGCGCGGCCACCGTCTACCGTTTCACGGCGCCGTCCGTACGACGCGCGCTCGATGCCGGCTGGACGGCCGCCGAGGTGCACGCCTTCCTCGCCGCCGTCTCGCGGACGCCGGTGCCCCAGCCGCTGACCTATCTCGTCGACGACGCGGTGCGGACGTTCGGTCAGGTGCGGGTGGGCTACGCCGAGGCGTTCGTCCGCTCCGACGACGAGGCCACCCTCGCGGCGCTCGCCCGCCACCCGAAGGCGGCCACGCTCGGGCTCCGGCTGCTTGCACCGACGGTGCTGGTGAGCACCACTCCCGTCGACCTGTTGCTGGTCCGCCTCCGCGAGCTCGGGGTCTCGCCGGTCGTCGAGGGGCCGGACGGCACGGTCCGGGTCGGGCGCCCGGACGAGCTGCGCGCCCGCACACCGCGTCAGCGCGGCCCCTCGCACGGGGAGGCCAGGCACGCGGCTCAGGTCGCCGCCGCGGTCCGCTCGCTTCGTGCCGGCGATGCCGCCGCCCGGGTCCGGCCGGCCGCCGCCGTCTCGCCTGCCGGCGCCCTCTCCGCCCTCCGGGACGCCATCGAGCGCGCCGCCTCGGTCGTCATCGCCTTCACCGACAACCAGGGAGTGGTCGGCGAGCGGGTCGTCGACCCGATCGCGGTCGAAGGTGGACAGCTCACCGCGCACGACCGCACCGCCGACGACGTACGCACCTTCGCGGTGCACCGGATCTCCCGCGTCACCCCCGTCCCCTGAATTTCCCGCCGACCCGGCTCATCTGGGGTCCTGCGGGACGCCGAGTCGGCTCGTCTGGGGTCCCGTATGACGCCGACCCGGCTCATCTGGGGTCCCGTATGACGCCGACCCGGCTCATCTGGAGATCAGCCGGCTCGGCATCCCGGCGATCCCCAGACGCGCCGACTCGGCGCGAAAACCGGACCCCCGTAAACTCGGCAGGTGACCAACGGCCCCCTCATCGTGCAGTCGGACAAGTCGCTGCTGCTCGAGGTGGATCACGAGCAGGCGGCCGAGTGCCGCCGGGCGATCGCGCCGTTCGCCGAGCTCGAGCGCAGCCCCGAGCACATCCACACCTACCGGCTCACGCCGCTCGGGCTGTGGAACGCCCGTGCGGCCGGCCACGACGCCGAGCAGGTCATCGACACGCTGCTGGGCTTCAGCCGCTACGCCGTCCCGCACAACCTGCTGGTCGACGTCGCGGAGACGATGGCCCGCTACGGGCGGCTGCGGCTGGAGAAGCACCCGGTGCACGGGCTGGTGCTGGCCAGCACCGACCGGCCGGTGCTCGAAGAGGTGCTGCGCGCCAAGAAGGTCGCCGGGATGCTCGGCGACCGGATCGACGACGACACGGTCGCGGTGCACCCGTCCGAGCGCGGCAACCTCAAGCAGGCGCTGCTCAAGCTGGGCTGGCCGGCGGAGGACTTCGCCGGGTACGTCGACGGCGAGGCGCACCCGATCGCGCTGGCCCAGGACGGGTGGGAGCTGCGGACCTACCAGGAGGAGGCTGCCGAGTCGTTCTGGCACGGCGGGTCCGGCGTCGTCGTACTCCCCTGTGGCGCCGGCAAGACCATCGTCGGCGCGGCCGCGATGGCCCAGGCCCAGGCGACCACGCTGATCCTCGTCACCAACACCGTGAGCGCGCGGCAGTGGAAGGACGAGCTCCTACGACGGACGTCGCTGACGGCGGAGGAGATCGGTGAGTACTCCGGGTCGGTCAAGGAGATCCGGCCGGTCACGATCGCGACGTACCAGGTCATGACGACCCGCCGGAAGGGGGTCTATCGCCACCTCGAGCTGTTCGACGCCCGCGACTGGGGCCTGATCATCTACGACGAGGTGCACCTGCTGCCGGCGCCGATCTTCCGGATGACGGCCGACCTGCAGGCACGGCGCCGGATCGGCCTGACGGCGACGCTGGTCCGCGAGGACGGCCGCGAGGGCGACGTCTTCTCGCTGATCGGCCCCAAGCGCTACGACGCGCCGTGGAAGGACATCGAGGCGCAGGGCTGGATCGCCCCGGCCGACTGCGTCGAGGTGCGGGTGACGCTGCCCGACTCCGTGCGGCTGGCCTACGCGACTGCTGAGCCCGAGGAGCGCTACCGGCTGGCGGCCTGCACGAAGGAGAAGCTCACCGTGGTGCGCGGGCTGGTCGAGCGGCACCGGGGCCAGCCGACGCTGGTGATCGGGCAGTACCTCGAGCAGCTCGACGAGCTGGCCGAGGCGCTCGACGCCCCGGTCATCACCGGCGCTACGACGGTGCGTGAGCGGCAGCGCCTGTACGAGGCGTTCCGGCACGGCGAGATCGACCTGCTCGTCGTGTCCAAGGTCGCGAACTTCTCGATCGACCTCCCGTCGGCCGAGGTCGCGATCCAGGTGTCGGGGTCCTTCGGCTCCCGGCAGGAGGAGGCGCAGCGGCTCGGCCGGCTGCTGCGGCCGGGCGAGCCCGGTCCCGACGGGGAACGCAAGGTCGCCCGCTTCTACACGCTGGTGTCGCGCGACACCGTCGACGCGGAGTTCGCCCAGAACCGGCAGCGGTTCCTCGCCGAGCAGGGCTATGCGTACCGGATCGCCGACGCCGGCGAGGAGCTCGCCGGCACCTGACGCGTCAGTCCTCGAACAGCGCGTCGAGGTCGGCGTCGACCTCCAGGATGTCGACCTCGAGCCAGGACGCGTCCGGCTCACCGCCGACCGCCAGGCACCGGACGACGACGCCGGTCTGTACGTCGAGCGCGACGTCGTAGTGGTCGGGATAGTTCCGGCCGCGCCGGTCCTCCGGGACGTCGTCGAGGCTGCGGTGGTCCGCCAGCAGTGCAGCCTCGCTGTAGAGCAGCTCGCAACAGTTGCCGCCGCAGCGCGGGTCGTAGCCGGGCAGAGCCCGCAGGTCCGCTCGCCAAGCGGTGCGGCCCGCGACCTGGTCCTCGCGGAGGTTCGCCACATCGACGTGGTGGCTGAGCTCGACCGGGTCGAGCATCGCGACCCAGGCGTAGTTGCTCCACATCGGGTCGCCGTAGTCGATGAAGACATCCGACGGCCGCGTGGCGACCAGACCGTCGGACCGGTACGGCGGCGTCACCTCGTCCGGGGTCACCCGGTCCGGCACCACCACCTCCTGAAGCGCCAGGTCCGGGTCGGAGGTGGACGATACCCACAGCGCGCTCGACATCGCTGACGACGGCCGGTCACTCACGTGGTGGAGACGCCCGTCAGGCGTGCGAACGACGAGTCGGCCGGGACGTCGTACCCACGCCTCGACCTCTTCGCTCCCGTCGCGGTGCCGGAAGTGCAGCGTGCGCCACCGCCACGGCGCGCTCCGCGCGAGCGCGTGGAACGCGTCGACGGTCGGCTGCGGGTCAGGAGGTGTCACCGGGCCAGAATGGCACCCGACGCCCCGTGCGCCCGTCTGACTTTTCGGACGCCCGGGAGTCGTCACACCGGCCCCAGCCGCCACATCGGTCGGGCAAAACTGGTACTTGTCGGGTGTTGCAAAGGCCGACAAGTGCAGGAATCCCCGGTTGACCGGGGATTCCTGCAGCCTAAGGACCAGCCTCAGACCTCGTACGTCCCACCCGAGCGCCAGTAGACGTTGTTCTCGCGGGTCAGGAGTCCGTCGTCGACGAGGTAGCGCCGGAGCGCGGCGTGGTCGTCGTGGATCTCCTTGAGTACGGCGTCGACCTCGCGCTCGGCGTACGTCCTGCCCGGCTCGAAGCGTTGCGCGATCCGGTCGAGCACCAGTTGCCGCTTCACGTGCTTGGTGGGCATCGTGTGCAGGCGCCCATCGGGCGAGAAGAAGCGGCGGAGGGTCTCGGCGTCGTCCGTCGCGGTCATCCCACTACTTTTAGCTCATCGAGCTACTCGTCGATGAACTGCCGGTGGTTCTGGATCACCTCGGCGATGATCACGTTGAGGAACTTCTCGGCGAAGTGCGGGTCCAGCCCGGAGGTCTCCGACAGCGCCCGCAGCCGCGCGATCTGCACGGCCTCGCGGGCCGGGTCGGCGGGGGGCATCCCAGCGTGGGCCTTGAGCCGACCGACCTGCTCGGTGCACTTGAACCGCTCGGCGAGCAGGTGCACGAGCGCGGCATCGAGGTTGTCGATGCTGCTGCGCAGTCGCAGGAGTTCCTGGCGGGCCTCGTCCGGAGTCACAAGCCTATCCTCGCCGACCTCTCCCCTTCCGTGGCCGCATGGGTCAGAATCTTGGACGATGGACAGCAGACCAACCGAGGTGTCCACCTTGCCGTGGCCGCTCCCCGATGAGCTCGACCTGCGTGACTCGCTGCTCGCGGCGTACACGGATCCGGCTCGCGGCTACCACGACGCGCGGCACCTGGCCGAGGTGCTGGAGCGGCTCGACGAGCTCGCCGACGCCGGCACGTCGTACGAGCGGACGCCGGTCCTCCTGGCCGCGTGGTTCCACGACGCGGTCTACGACGGCGAGCGCGACGCCGAGGAGCGCTCGGCCGCGTGGGCGGAGGAGGCGCTGCCCGACGTGGTCGACGACGCCACCGTGGCCGAGGTCGCGCGGTTGGTCCGGCTCACCGAGTCGCACCGCCCCGACGACGTCGATGCGAACGGCTGTGCGCTGTCCGACGCCGACCTCGGCATCCTCGCCGCGCCGCGGTCGCGCTACGAGGAGTACGTCGCCGCGGTGCGCGCCGAGTACGGCCACCTCAGCGACGACGTCTTCACCGCCGGCCGGGCCGGCGTGCTGCGGGACCTGGCCGCCAAGCCGCGGCTGTTCCACACCGCGCACGGGGTGTCCGCGTGGGAGAACGCGGCGCGGGCGAACGTGGAGCGGGAGCTGTCAGCCCTCGTCGCGTGAGACGCGCGGACGGCGTCGCCGCAGGCCGGCAGCGCGGAGCCGACTGACCAGCTCGCGTGAGGTGACCGGGCTCGCGCCGAGGGCGACGACGTCGTCGTACCACTCGGCCGGTACGTCGTAATGGTCGCGGTCGAAGCCGCGCTCAGGGATGCCCGCCTGTCGGGCGAAGTCGTGCAGCTCGTCGAAGGACTCGTCGCTAGCCAGGTGCGACCACAGCCGTCCATGCCCGGAGGCGTTCGGTGGGTCGATCAGGATCACCCCTGGAGGCTATCCACGAGTGCGAAGAACATTTACCAGGAGAAGCCCCCGCCACTCCCGCCGGGCAGCTCGCGGCGCGCGAGATCGAGCAGGTCGAGCAGGATCGAGAGCCGCTCGCGCTGCTCCTCGACCCAGCTGGTGACCTCGCCCTTCAGCTCGAGCAGCCGGTCGATGATCCAGAGGATCCGCTCGACGTCCTCGATGATGTCCGTGACTGCGTCGAAGCCCTTGATCGCGAGCTCGGCCGCCCAGGTCGCCCAGCCGGCCGGGCCGGAAACCCGCGCCAACAGCTTGCGCACCAGATGCTCGCCGCGCTCGAGGAGCTCCATCACCAGCTCCTCGACCTCGATCGCCAACCGCTCGCTCTGGTCGGCGACGATGTCGAAGAGGGGCGCCGCCTCAGCGACGAGCAGCCCGAGGCCGCGCGCGGCCAGGGCATGGCCGTTGACGCGGAGCAGGAACGACGCGGCTGCCTGCCCGCCCCACCGGGGCGAGGCGGCGACCGACAGCAGGCTGGCGTTCTCGGAGTAGGTGCGAAGGGCGTCGCGAAACTGACCGGTCGCGAGGGCGTTCTGCCGGATCCGCCGGTAGTCACCGGTCAGCGGCATCACCAGCAGCTCCTCGAGGCTGCCCTCGGGCAGCTTGCGCAGGCCGACGCCGGCGTGGTTGAGCGCGTCGATCCCGAGGTTGATGGTGTCCCGGATCCGACAGAGCGTGCCGTCGAGCGCCTCGAACTCCGCGTCGTGCTTGAGCGTGTGCCCGCCGAGCTCCGGCACGGTCAGGTCGAGCGGGGTCGCGTCGAGCAGGCCGGACCGTCCGGTGACCTCGGCGAGGAACGAGTCGGGCATGTCAGGCCACCACCGGCAGCCAGTCGGCGACCATCTGGTCGACTGCCTTGAGATCGGCCGTCGTCGCGACGACGGCATCGCGGATCGAGCGCCAGTCCGCGACGGCGATCTGCTCCACCTCCGTGAAGCCCTGAGCGAAGACGTCCATCAGGTCGGCGAGCGGGGACAGCAGGCAGATCGGGCTCGGCTCGAATCCGGCGCGCTGGCACACCCAGGTGCGCGCGTGCTCGAAGATCTGGTGGGCCTGCGCGGCGAGCACGTCGATGTCGCCCGGCAGTCCGTCGAGGTCGGTCCAGGACGTGATGTCGATGTCGCCGTCGTCGACCAGGTCGGTGAGGACGGCGACGACAGCGTCTGAGGTGTCGGTCATGGCAGCTCCCTTCGTACGACGCCGCTCCCGCAGCGGGTCATCGATCGGGTGCCCCGACCCGGGTGTTTGCCAAACCGCAGCACAATGAAGCTGTGGATGACCGCGTGATCTACGAGGCCCGGGCGTCGGTGCTGGCCGATCTGCAGGCCCGCGGCGTCGCGACCGCCGGCACGGTCTCGGTGCTCGACGAGGCGTGCTCGCAGCGCCGGTGGTGGGTGGAGCAGTGGCCGGAAGGTGCGACCTACATCGCCGGCCTGATCGCGCAGGACGTCCAGGACGCGCTGGTCGACGAGCACGGTCGCATTGATAGGACGGGGTTGTGGCCGTTGTGCGAAGGCTGCGGAGACGCGCCGCGGCACGCGCTGCACATCGCGCCGGACCTCGGCGGCCCCGATCCGGCCTGGGTGTGCGACGAGTCCGGCGCGGTGATCGCCGGGCTCGGAGAACTGGGAGGCCGATTCAGCGGGTGAGTCAGCGGTTGACTCAGCAGCCGAGCTGGAACGAGACGGTGTGGTCGGCGCGGTAGACGCTGCGAGAGATCTCGATCGGCCGTTCCTCCCAGAGCGCGCGCCGGGTGAGGCGGATGACCACCGCACCTTCCGGGCACTCCAGCAGCGCCGCCTCGTCCGGGGTGGCCACGCCGGCCGAGAGCGAGTCTTCGGCCCAGGTGGGACGACGCCCACGGGTGGTGAGCTCGTCGTACAGGCTGTCGGGCAGGTCCGGGCCGTCGAGCAGACCGGGGACAAGCGAGGCGCTGATGAAGGCGTCGGAGAGGCAGACGGGGCTGCCGTCGGCGAGCCGCAGGCGTCGCCAGCGCAGCACGGGTTCGCGGGGAGCGAGGCCGAGGGCACGCGCGACGCCCGCTGGCGCCTTGACCTTCTCGGCGACGAGGGTCCGGCTCTCGGCGACGGCGCCGCGGCCGACCATGTCCTCGGTGAAGCTGGCGATCCGGCTCGGTTGGCGCCGGGGCGGCGCGACGAAGGTCCCACGACCCGGGAACCGCTGAAGCACGCCCTCGGCCACCAGTGCGTCCAGGGCCTGCCGGACGGTCATCCTGGCCACGCCGAAGCGCTCGACCAGGTCTCGCTCTGATGGGGCAACTGTGCCCGGTGCGCACCCGGAGACCAGGTCCCGCACGTACTCCCGAATCGCAACGTGCTTGAGTGCGCGACGGTCAGCCGTTCCCCTTTCGACTGTCTCCACGATCGAAGGTTAGGGCGGCGCGAGTCGCGCGTCCCGAGAACGACGAAAACATGTCTTCCACATCAGGAACCGACGGACCCATGACCGGGAATGACCATCACGCCCTCGGCGAGGTGTTTCAACATGGGGCTCCTCCGGCTCGTGGTCGGCATCGGCTTGCGAAGACGGTAGACCCGGGGCGGCGCTGGGATTCGTCGCGGAGAGCACGAACCACTGGTCGCCATACGAACAAACGTTCGAACACTCGGGTATCCTGGGACGATGGACTTCCAGAGCACGCTGTTCGCCCCCGGCCCGGCCGACGCGCTCGGCTTCGACGCGCTCGAGCGGCACGAGCTCAGTGGCGGCGCGTGGGTCGATGTGGTCCGCGGCTGGTTGGTCGAGCCCGACGACGTCTTCGCCACGCTCGTCAACGACGTCCCGTGGCGCGCGGAGCGGCGGCAGATGTACGACCGGATCGTCGACGTACCCCGCCTGCTCTACACCTACATGATCGGCGAGGACCTCCCCCATCCCGTGCTCACCGCGGCCCGGGAGGCACTGACGGCGCGTTACCTGGCCGAGCTCGGCGAGCCGTTCCGCACGGCCGGCTGCTGCTACTACCGCGACGGCCGCGACGGCGTCGCGTGGCACGGCGACACGATCGGCCGCGGAGCGACCGACGACACGATGGTCGCGATCGTCTCCGTCGGGGATCCGCGACGGCTGGCCCTGCGCCCGCGCGATCGGGCCGACGGCGCGGGCTCTCTCTCCTTCGAGATGGGCCACGGCGACCTGTTGGTCATGGGCGGCACCTGCCAGCGCACTTGGGAGCACGCCGTGCCCAAGGTCGCCTCGGCCGGACCCCGGATCTCGGTCCAGTACCGGCCGTTGAACGTCTTCTGACTTGGTTGACCGAGCGTGTCGCAGACGTCGCTCGCCGCACGCGTCCTGCGGTGGGACAGCCTGCCCCTCAGAACTCGACCCCCGGTGCGGTGGTGTGCTCGGCGGGAGCGTCGTAGAACTCCCGCTCCTTGACCCCGGCGACCCCCGAGAAGAACATCCACGGGATGGTGCGGACCGCCTGGTTGAGCTGGGCGGCCGCGTCGTTGTAGTACTGCCGCGCGAACGCGATCTGGTCCTCGGTCTTGCCGAGCTGGTCCTGCAGGTCGCGGAAGTTCGCGTCGGCCTTGAGGTCGGGGTAGGCCTCGGCCACCGCGTTGACCTTGACCAGCGCCTGCTGGAGGGCGGCGTCGGCTGCCGCCTTGGCCGGTACGTCGTCGCCGGCCGCTGCGGCTGCGACACCGGCCCGGGCCCTGGTGATCTCCTCGAAGACGCCGGACTCGTGGGCGGCGTACCCCTTGACCGTCTGCACCAGGTTGGGGATGAGGTCCGCGCGCCGGGTGAGCTGGACGTCGATCCCGCCGAGGGCCTCCTCGGCGCCGACGTCGTACTTGCGCAGCTTGTTGAACCCGACGACGAAGAAGATGCCGAGCAACACGATGACCGCGATGGCGATGATGACGTAGATCATGGGGGTGGAACCCTCTCTCGAAGTTGCTGGAAATCTAGGCGCTGCACGGCGCGAGCGCGACCCTCGTCAGGCGCGACCGATCACCAGGAGCCACCGCCCCCACCGCCGCCACCACCACCGCCGCCCCCACCGCCGCCCCCGCCGCCGCTCGACGACGAGCTCTGGGTGGCTTCGTAGGAGGAGATGGCGCTGCTCAACGTGCCGTTGAAGTCCCCGACCATCGAGTCGACGCTGTAGCCGGCGCCGTACCCAGCGCTGTAGAAGTACGCCGGCGCGGGCGGCTCGACGCCGGTCTCGATGCGGTACTTCTCGGCCCACTCCTTCGCACAGTCGAACGCCACCGCGTACGGGAGGTAGGCGGTGTAGAGCTCCTGGCGGCCCGAGAAGTCGAACCGGTCCTTGCTCGACGGCGTGGAGAGGACGCGCTTGAAGCCGCCGACCCGCGACCACAGTTCCCGGCCGGCCGGGGTCCGCTTGGTCGCCGAGCCCGGCTGCAGCAGGGAGAGCGCACCGGCGGCGAAGGCCGCCAGCGGGAGGCCCATCATCGACATGTTGAACGGCCGCCAGAACGTCAGCGCGATGACCCCGGCGAACCCCGCCAGGACCAGCCAACCGCCGAAACCGCCGAGGCCGGCCCGGACGAGCAGCCCGCTGGTCATCGCCCAGAGCTTGGTGCCGCCGATGAACGACGAGACCTGGGCCGAGAGGTGCTGGCCGCCGAGGACGTCCTTCTTGCGGGCGACGAACTGGGTTCCCGGACCCGACAGCAGTCCCGCGACGCTGGTGGTGACGGGATCGAGACCGGCCCACCCGTGCGCCCCCGCCTTGTCGGCGATCGTCCAGCTCTGGTCCTGGCCACGCTGGAGGTCGATGGCGCCGTGCTCGGCCGCGTGCATCAGGCTGGCGACGAACGCGCGCTGCTCGATGCCTTCGGCCAGCATGAACTGCGCCTGCGCGGGTCCGATGCCGTCCGGCGGGCCGTACATCAGCGGGAACCGCGGGTTGCGCTCGAAGGCGATCCACGCCAGCAGCAGGCCGAGACCGCCGAGGAGCAGGGCCAGCCCGACGAAGAACCCGAGGACCGGCAGCGAGGTGCCGAAGACGTTGTCGAAGCGGGCCGGCCACGGCAGCGTCGCCTGGTCCGGCGTCTCCATGTCCTGGCCGGCGACGATCGTGACCGGTGTGTGCCTGTTCAGCCCCTCGGTGCGGATCGTCAGGTCGTTCGTGCCGACGCCGGCGACGTCGCACTCCCGGGTGCCGTTGTCACCGACCTCCCCCACGCCGACCCAGCACCGGACCCCTTCGGCCGGTTCCGGCAGGTGCACGGTCAGCACGGACCGCTCGATGTCCTGCGCCCAGCCCGACGGGATCAGGTTCCAGTAGAACTGGGACTCCGTGTCGACGTACTCGCCGCCCGGCGTGACGGCGCCCGGGACGTGGTACTCCAGCACGTAGACGTGGTCACCGATCGAGAGCGTCGTGTCGGCATCACCGATCCGGTAGTTGTCGTAGCGCCCCTGCTCGACCGTGTGCTTGACGTCGACCTCCTCGCCGTCGGCGGTGACCTCGAAGTCCTCGACGATGTGGCGGATGTCGGGGTCCGACGGGTTCTGCCGGTCGAAGAACCGGAAGATGCCGTGCAGCGACGAGAGGGGGAAGTTGACGACGAGGGTCTCGACGACATCCATGCCGCCGTCCTCGTCCACCGTGAAATCGGCCTCGTACGACGTGATCGTCGTCGGGTCGCTGGACATGTCAGCGGGCTCGAAGTCGATGTCGTAGAACACGGCAGGGATGCACATGATCCCGACCATGAAAGCGAGGGCGAAGGCCGACGCGATGAGGCGCTTCATGGCCGCAAGGCTAGGGGTTGCCGGGACCGGCGGGCCCGCTTTCTCCTCGCAACGTGCCTAAACCATCCGTTCGGGCTAACCCGGCTCACCACGAGCCTCCACCGCCGCCGCCTCCGCCGCCGCCCCCGGAGAAGCCGCTCGAGGACGAGGAGGACGAGCTGCTCGAGGAGGATGACGAGGACGACGAGGACACCTGGGTCGCGGCGTACGCGCTGATGGCCTTGTCGACGGTGGTGTCGAAGTCGTCGACCATGGTGGCGATCGGGAACACGCCCGTCGTCTGCCCGACGTCGTCGCTGTTGCCCTTGAAGTACGACGGGAGCGGTGCCGGCTGGCCGGTCTCGACCTGGAACTTAGCGGCCCACTGGTCGGCACAACCGAAGGCGACCGCCCACGGCAGGTACGACGTGTAGAGGTTCTCGCGTCCGGCGAAGTCGAAGCGGGCCTCCGCCGAGTCGGTGGCCAGCATCCGCCGGAAGCCGCCGACCTGGGACCAGAGCTCCCGCCCGGCGGCGGTACGACGGGTGTGCGACTTCCGCCGCAGCAGCGGGATGCCGAGACCGCCGAACACGGCGAGCGGCAGGGCTGCGGACGCGACGTCGACGCCACCCGCAAGGGTGACCACGACCCACACCAGCTCGACGAGGATCGCCAGGACGATGAGGGCCATGCCCTTGAAGCCCGGTCCACACCGCTCCATGAGCCGCTTCTGGTTGACCCACCGCTCGATCGCGATCCGGTGGGTCTCGTAAGCCGTGCTCAACCGCGAGCCGGACCGCGCGTCGCCGCGATGGGCCACGAACTCCGAGCCGTGCTGGTTGCTGAACAGGGACGCGAGGCTCTTGGTCCCCGCGTCGATACCGACCAGGGCGGCCTGTCCCTCGGAGGTGCTACGGATCACCCAGCTCCCGTCGTCGCGGTGTGAGAGGTGGGCCACCCCGTGCTCCCCCGCGTTCATCAACGACGCCACGAACTGCTGGCGCCCGGTCGTCTCGGTCGTCAGGTAGTGCCCCTGGGCGGGCCCGACGCCCTCGGGAGGGGCGTACTGGAGGGGGAACGGAGGCTCGGGGTCACGGGTCTGAACCAGCCACCGGAGCACGAACGCCGCGGCGGCGAGGGCGAGCAGCAGCGACAGCCCGAGCATCCACAGCCGGCTGCCGAGGACCCGGTCGAAGCGGGGCGACCATGGCAGCGTGGTCTGGTCGGGTGTCGGCAGGTCCTGGCCGACGAGCACCGTCACGGGCGCGTGGTCGTCGAGGGCGCCGGTGCGGATCCGGAGGTCCGTCGTACCCTCGCCCTCGATCTGGCAGTCGCCGGTGTCGCCCTCGCCGACACCCACCGCGCACTGCACGTCCGAGGCGGGCTCGGGCAGGTGGACGGTCAGGTCGGTCTGCGCGATCTGCTGCTGCCAGCCCTGCGGCACCAGGTTCCAGTAGAACTGGGTCGGCTCGTCGACATCGTCGCCGGGCGTCAGGGCGCTGGTGACGTGGTAGGCGATCTCGTAGACGTGCTCCCCCGACGGGATCGCCTGGTCCGGGTCGCCGATCCGGAGCACGTCGTACCGCAGGTCCTCCTGGGAGCGGTCGACGGGCACGTCCTCGCCGTCGTACGTCACGTCGACGTCGCTGATCCAGTGCCGGACCTCGGACGCCGACGGGTCGAGCCGGTCGAAGAACCGGAAGATCCCGTGCAGCCCGATCGGGAAGTTGACGGTCAGCGTCTCGACGACGTCCATCCCGCCGTCCTCGTCCACCGTGAAGTCGGCGACGTACGACGTGATCGTGGTGGGTTCGGAGACGGCCGGGTCGGCCTCGGACTTCGACCCGTCCTCGTCGAAGAAGAAGGCGGGGAGGAAAAGGATCCCGGCCAGCAGCCCGAGCCCGCTGAGGGACGCGACGATGCGAGCCACGGCCCGCAGACTACGCGAGTCAGCATCCCTCGAACGGGGGATGCAGAACTCGTCCGCCCGGCGCAGGCTTGACCGACGACTACGGCGCACAGCTCGGTGGAGGAACCATGTTCCAGCAAGGCATCACTGCACTTCTCGCCCTGGTGGTGGGTGCCGGCGCCATGTCCGGCAGCCTGGTCCAGGAAGCGACCGCCACCACGGCGACTGCCGCCACCGCGATCGCCACCGCGACCGCTGAGGCCGGCGACGGTCGGATCGCCTACGTGAGGGAGTGGAGCGTCGCCGGTACGCCGGGGCCGAATGCGCGCTCCGACATCTACAGCGTCCGGCCGGACGGCAGCGACAACCGGCGAGTCACGTTCGTCCGCGACGCCGGCAACCCGAAGTGGTCGCCCAACGGTGCCCGCATCGCCTTCGAGCGGCCCGCCGCGGTCTGGGTGATGAATGCCGACGGATCCGGGAAGCAGCGGCAGACCGAAGGTCGGCTCGTGGACTGGATGCCGACCGGCGGACGGATCCTGGTCGTCCGCGACCTCGGCAGGGACGGGGTGGACCCCACCTGGTTGATCCACACCGTCGCCACCGGCGCGGAGGAACAGCTGCCGATCGACCTGCCCCTGGTGGCAGTCCTGGAGGAGCCCTACCCGGACTACAGCGAGTGGAGCTACGCGTCGCAGACGAGCTTGTCGCCCGACGGCGAGCGGCTCGCCGTGATGCTGTGGCGGTACGACGACGACGGCAGCGGCTACGGCTACGACTTCGGCTCCATCTTCACCGTGCGGCTCGACGGCACCGGCCTGACCCGCGTCCCCAAGTACAGCTACAGCTGGGGAACTCCGAGCTGGGCGCCCGCCGGCGACGAGCTCCTGTACTGGGCGGAGGAGCCGCGTGGCTACTGCGTCAGCGGACTGAGGTCGACCCGACTCAACGGCTCGTCCGGCTCCGTGGACGTCCAGAAGCGCTGCGCGTCGCGCAACCCGGCCTGGTCCCCGGACGGGCGACGGATCGTCTTCACCAACGGGCGTTCGGGCACCCTGCAGATCGCGACCAGGAACGGGTCGCGGGTCCGAACCGTCCTGCCCCCGCTGAAGGGGACCCTCCGCGCGCAGCCCGACTGGCGCGGTGCGCGCTAGCCGGACTGCCGGACCTCGGCGGCCGACCGGAGGATGCAGAACTCGTTGCCCTCCGGATCGGCGAGCACGAACCAGCCGACGCCGGGTCCGTAGTGGTCGCGCTGGTCCGCGACCTGGGTCGCGCCGTGCGCGAGGAGCCACTCCAGCTCCTCGTCACGGGTGCGCTCCCGCGGCCGCAGGTCGAAGTGGAGGCGGTTCTTGACCGACTTCACGTCCGGTGTCTCGATGAAGAGGAGCTGATGACCGGAGTCGGGATCGCTGATCATGCACTCCTCGTGACCCGGCTCGTTCGGGTCGTCCGGTAGGTCGGTGTAGCCGAGGACCGGCTTCCACCACTCGGAGAGCTCGTAGGCGTTGCGGCAGTCAACCGTGGTGTGCGAGATGTACGACGTCACTTCGCCACTCTCGCTGCTGCCGGGGTCAGCATCAACCGGGTTACTGGTAGCGGTGGGCGGCCGCGCCCACCAGCACTCTGATCCCGCTCCCGGCAGGAACCTCGTCGGCAGTGACCACGAGCATGGACGTACCGCCGCCGGTGATGCTGGCGGTCGCTCCGACACCCGCGATGCAGGCGGTGTCAGTCGGTGCCGTGCTGGGCGATGAACGCGAGGATGTCGTCGGCCAGCTCCGGCCGGCACACGATCACGTCGGGCAGGTAGACGTCGGCCTGGTTGTAGACGAGCTCGCTGCCGTCCACCCGGCTGGTGAACAGTCCGGCGGCGCGGGCGACCGCGACCGGAGCCGCGGAGTCCCACTCGTACTGACCACCGGCGTGGACGTAGGCATCCGCGACGTCACGCACGACCGACATCATCTTGACGCCCGCCGAGCCCATCGGCACCAGCTCGGCGTCGAGCTTCTCGGCGAGCGCCGCGACGAAGGCCGGCGGGCGGCTGCGGCTGACGGCGATCCGCGGCTTGTCCGACGTACGCGCCGGCACGACGGGCGGCGCGCCGGTGTTGAAGGTCTCGCCGAGCTCGGGCTGCGCGACCGCCCCTGCCGTCAGGGTGCCGCCCTGCCAGACCGCGACGTGCACGGCCCAGTCGTCCCGCGGCGGCTCGCTGAACTCGCGGGTCCCGTCGAGCGGGTCGACGATCCAGACCTTCGCCGCGTTGAGGCGGGCGTCCTTGTCGACCGCGCTCTCGAGCGCCTCCTCCGACAGGACCGCATCGCCCGGCCGGTACGTCGCGAGCAGGCCCATCAGCAGCTCGTGCGCGGCCGCGTCTCCGGCGTCCTTGAGCTCCTTGCCCTCGAGCCCCTCGCCGCGCACCTCCAGCAGGCGCCGCCCGGCGGCCTCGGCCAGCCAGGCGGCGAGCAGGTGGTCGTTCGCCAAGATGTCGGGTCCAGGGACCTCGGGAGCGGGGGTACCGGCGTCGAAAGTCACGCCGTCAGAGTAGTGGTGTCGCCGGCCCGCCCGATCATCCGGCTGGTCAGCGGGCGGCCCGCCAGTCGGGCTCGTACGCGCCCGGGTAGTCGCCACGAGTCTCCAGCACGGTCCTGATCCTGGTCCCGCTGAGGTTCGAGATCAGCAACGCTCCTTTGCTCCCGTAGGCGATCTTCCGTCCGGCCGGGGACCACACCGGATCCGCGATGGAGCAAGGCTTGCTGATGTCGACCGGGCCATCGGTCCCGTCGAGCCGCGCTCATCAGGGAAAACCCTTCGGCGTCAGGAGTTGAACTGCTGCTGGGTCCTCTCGAGACCCTCGTTGACCAGGGTCTCCACCGCGTCGGCGGCGACGTCCACCTGGAACGGGAGCTCCTTGCGCTCGGCCGCCGAGTAGTTGGACAGCAGGAAGTCCGCGACCTCCTGACGGCCCGGTGGCCGACCGGTGCCGGACCGGACGCGGTAGAAGTCACCGGTCCCGAACGACGCCCGCAGGGACTTGAGGCCGTTGTGCCCGTTGTCCCCGCCGCCGAGCTTGACGCGCAAGGTGCCGAACGGGATGTCGAGCTCGTCGTGGACCACGACCACCCGCGCCGGCGGCACCTTGTAGAAGGTCGTCAGCGTCTTGATCGCACCGCCCGACTCGTTCATGTAGCACCGGGCCCGCGCGAGCACGACCCGCGGCCCGGGCGCGCCGGGCGCCCCGAGCCGGCCCTCGACCACGTCGGCACGGCCGGACTTGTGCGAGCGGAAGCCGCTGCCCATCCGGCGCGCCAGCTCCTCGACCACCAGGTAGCCGAAGTTGTGCCGGTGCCCGGCGTACGACAGACCGGGGTTGCCGAGTCCGACGACCAGCCACACCTCAGCGGGTTCGGCCATCTGTTCCTCCGCGGGCTCGGGTCGGGCGCTCCCCGACACGACGTTTCGTGCCGGGGAGATCAGTCGGCCCAGAAACCACCTGAGCCGAGTGAGAGTCACTCGTCGTCGCCGCCCGCGGCGGACTCGCCGCCCTCGGCGGACTCGTCGCCCTCGGCGGACTCGCCCTCAGCACCCTCTTCGCCCTCAGCGGCCTCGAGCTCGGGCTCGTCGCCGAGGTCGGAGTCCTGCGCGGCGGTCACGTTGACGATCAGGGTCTCGGGGTCGGTGAGCAGCGTCGTGCCGGACGGCAGCGTGAGCGAGCCGGCCAGGAACTGGGTGCCGGCCTCGGCGCCCTCGATGCTGACCTCGAACGACTCGGGGATGTGGGTGGCCTCGGCCTCGACCTGGACGGTCGAGTTCTCGGTGACGACCAGGGTGTCGCGGACGGCCTCGCCGATCAGGACGATCGGGACGTCGACGGTGACCTTCTCGCCGCGGCGGACCGCGACGAAGTCGACGTGCTCGAGCACGCGGCGGACCGGGTCGACCTGGACCTGCTTGGTCAGCGCGAGCTGGATGGTGCCGTCGATGTCGAGCTCGAGCAGCGCGTTGGCGCCACCGTGCTTGATCGCCATCATCGTGTCGTGGCCCGGGAGGGTCAGGTGGATGGTGTCGTTGCCGTGGCCGTAGACGACCGCGGGAACCTTGTCCTCACGACGGATGCGGCGAGCCGCGCCCTTGCCGAACTCGGTGCGAAGCTCAGCGCTGATCTTCTCGCTCATTGGGATCTCCTCGTGATGGGTATCGGGACCCCGGAAAGACGAACGCCACGCTTCCCTCACCCGGTGACCGGTGGGCGCGCGGCGTCGTACGAACGAACCGGCCCAGTCGATCACGGAGTCACAGAAGCGGGTGCTCCCTCGCCGAGGCAACCGGATGAGACTACCCGGCCGGGCGATCCCAGGCGAAATCCGCAGGGCGGCTCAGCCGATGTAGGGGTCGGTGATCGGTCTCAGCGCGGTCAGCGCCCCGCGGAGGGCCCGCATCCGGTCCGCGCCGAGGTGACGGGTCCACTCGCGCTCGATCGCCCGCTCCTCGCGCTGGGCGACGCGCTGGACCGCCAGGCCTCGCGCTGCCAGCGTCACGACCTTGGCTCGCGCGTCCGCCGGATCCGGGACGCGCGTGACGTAACCCGCTCGTTCGAGCTGCTCGACCAGCGCACTCGCGCTCTGCTTGGTGATCCGAGCACGCTCGGCGAGCTCTGTCACCCGGCTGCCCTCGTCGGCGATCTGGGCCGCGATCCGCGCCATGGCCGGGCTCATGTCGTCGTACCCGGCGGCCTGGACGGCGGCGTGGATCCGGGACTCGGCGTGCCTGGCATTGATGAGCATCAGTAGCGCGGGGTTGAGATCGACCACGGAACCCCCTTGACAGATCCAGTCAGACAAACTGACTATAACAGTCAGCCATCCTGACTGTCCCGAAGGCTCGAGAGGTACCGCGATGGACAAGGCCGAACTCTGGCGGCACATCCACGCTGAGCGTGCCGCGCTCGTCGCGACTCTCACCGGACTGGCCACGGAGGACTGGACCCACCCGACCCTCTGCACCGGGTGGACGGTGCACGACGTAGCCGCCCACGTCATCGCGAGCCCGCAGCTCGGTTGGCGTGGGACCGCCGCCATGTCGGCCCGCAACGTCGGGCGCGGCTACAACGCGATGGTCTTCCGCGAGGTGAAGCGCCTCGGCGCGCGCGAGACGCGCGAGTCCATCCTGGCGGACTACGACACGTACGCCGCCAGCACCCGTCACGTGCCGGTCACCACGTCGGTCGAGCCGCTCATCGACGCCCTCGTCCACCACCAGGACATCGTGCGTCCGCTCGGCCTGGCTCGCGCGATGCCGCCGGTAGCTGCGGTCGTCGCCGCCGATCGCGCACGCCGGCTGTCGATGCTGTTCGGGACCCGGTCGTTGCTGCGGTCCGTCCGGATGGTCGCCACCGATGTCGACTGGACCCGCGGCAAGGGGCCGACCATCTCCGGTCCGATCCAGGAGTTGCTGATGATCTGCTCGGGCCGCGAGCCCGACCGCTCGCTGGTGACCGGGGACGGGCTCGCCGCGGTGCCGGCGGCCCGCTGAAGCACGTCCGCGGTCGGACCCGATACCTTTCTATACTTCCGTCAAGTATCGGAACGTATCGAGTCGAGCTGCGCCGGATCGAGGACCAGCTCGCCCGCGTGGTGACCTATGGCGAGCTGGGCGGACCGCTCCTGGTTTTCCACGCACCGCGCGGCCTCGGCAAGACCTCGCTCCTGCGCGCCGCCCAGCGCCGCGCAGAGGCGCTGGGCTTCGTGTCGGCGTGGGTCGCCTGCTCATGGGAGCGTCCGGCGCTGCCCGAGCTGGTGCGCCAGTGTGCACACGTCGCTGGAGCGCGCCGACGTGCTCCCCCGCGGCGGCGCCGGGAGCCGCTGGCGCAAGCGCCTGCAGACGGTGACCATCGAGGTCGGCCTGCCGGGGGCGAAGGTGCAAGCGGCCGTCGCCAGCCCGCCGCCGACGGAAGAACCGAAATCCCAGGCTCAGATCGCGGCGCTCGAGGAGCTGCTCCACGACACCGCGACCTTGGTACGACGCCGCGGCGGCGCGGGCCTGCTGCTGTTCCTGGACGAGCTCCACACCGCCTCGTCCGACGACATGTCCGTGCTGCTCAACACACTCCAGAACCTCGACGGTGCGCGTGAGACCAACCCGCTCGCCGTGGTCACGGCCGGGCTGTCGGTGACGCCGGAGGCACTGACCCGGGTCGCCACCTTCGGCGAGCGCAGCACGTTCGTCTCGCTCGACGTGCTCAACGAGGAGGATGCGCGCACCCTGCTGGAGGCTCCGGCCAAGGCCAAGGCCGAGGGCGTGACGTGGAGTGCCGGCGCGCTCGACGCGGTGCTCACCGAGGCGCGCGGTACCCCTGCCTGCTGCAGCTGATCGGCAGCAGCACCTGGGACGCCGTACGACCCGACCGCGGCGACCGACTCTTCCTCGCCCAGGTGCGCAAGGGGCTTCCCGCGGCGCGCGACCAGCTGACCGCGATGCACCGTGCCCGATGGGGGTCCGCCACTGCCACCGAGCGCTCGTTCCTTGCCGCGATGGCCGCCGCGGGGAAGGACAACGTCACCCGGGCCGAGATCGCCGCGGGCATGGGACGCGACAGCCGCGCGATCAGCGATCCCCGCGAGCGGCTGATCGAGAAGGGCGTGATCGAGCCGGTCGGCCACGGCCTGGTGCGCTTCACCCTGCCGAGCTTCAGGGACTTCGTCCGCCGCCTCGACGAGGAGTGATCGTCAGCGCCTTCGGACTCATTCCCGGCGCGTCCTCAGATCGGCCCGGCGAGGCCCTCGACCGCGATCGGGGACACGCGCAGAGCCCCGACGCCGTCGCCCAGGATGCCGCTCCCGTTGGGCCCCCAGCAGTAGACCGTCGTGTCGATCTGTACAGCGCAGGTATTAGAGGTGCCAGCGCTGAGCGACTTCACGAGCGGCAGCAGGAACTCGGGCACGTCGTCGTCCGTCGGGCCCATGTCGACCACGGTGGTGGGAACGTGCCGGTCGTCATGGTCACCGACGCCGAGCTGTCCCGAGGAGTTCAGGCCCCAGCAGGCGACGCTGCCGTCTGACAGCCGGGCACAGGTGTGACCATCCCCGGCTGCGGCGACTTCGGCACGCAGGCCCGCGTCGATCCCGGCGACCTCGACCGGGAGGTTCCGATCTTCGGTGGTGTCGTCGCCCAACTGGCCACTGGAGTTGTTGCCCCAGCACCGCATGCTTCCGTTGCTCAGGATGGCGCAGGTGTGAAGGAATCCGGCAACCACGGCGGTGACGCCGGTCAGCGGGACGTCCACGTCGGGGTCGTCGTCGGTCTGGACGTGGACGGCGGTGCGCCGGCTGGCGTTCGTGCCGTCACCCAGTTGGCGCGCGGAGTTCCATCCCCAGCACCACACGGTGGTGTCGGAGGCGAGGGCACACGAATGTTGGCTACCCACGATGACGGCGTCGATGCCGGTGAGGTCCTCCAGCGGGTTGTCAGGGTCGTCGGGATCGGGGTCGCGGAGCACCGTCACCGGCGTGCTGGAGCTGGTGGTGGTGTTGTTGCCGAGCTGACCATTGGCGTTGAAGCCCCAGCAGCTGACCTTCTCGTCCGAGCGTCGGGCGCAGGTGTGGGCCAGGCCTGCAGCGACGCTGGTGGCGTTGGTCAGTCCGGACACGGGCACGGGTACGTTGCTGCTGGTGTTCGAGTCGTTGCCGAGCCTGCCGTCGGCACCCCGCCCCCAGCACACGGGGGATTGGGTCCCGGCCGGCAGCGCGCAGGCGTGCTCGCTGCCGGCGTCGATCGCGTCCACACCACTCAGGCCGGCGACGTTGACCCGGATCGTCGTGGAACTCACGTTGAGACCGGCGCCCAGCTGGCCATGGTTGTTGCGACCCCAGCACACGGGAGGGCCGGGCAGCTCGGGGATCCGCACCGCGCAGGCGAAGGCGAAACCGGTCGTGACCGAGCCCATCCCGGTGACCGCGGTGACCTGGACCGGAACCGTGCTCTCGGGCTCATAGCCGCCGAGCTGGCCGTAGAAGTTGTAGCCCCAACAGGCCATCCCGGTCCCGACGATCGCGCAGCTGTGGAAGCCGCCGGCGGTGACCGCCGAGGCGCTGCTCAGGCCCGCGACGACGACAGCGCTGCTGCTGTCGTCGAGCTCGTCGGTCGACGGGTTGGGGTCGGTGCCGAGCCCCCCGCGGCCATTCTGTCCCCAGCACCGGGCCGTGCCCCCGTCGATGAGCGCACAGGTGTGGAACTGGCCCGCGGACATCGACCGGACGTTGATGAGCGGTTCGAGGAGCTCCCCGTTCGGCGAGGGATCGAGGTCGACCTGCACCACGAGCGGCGTCGGACTCGGCACCATCTCGGTGATCCCCGGGTCCGGGTTGCCGTCCATGGTCTTGTGACCGAGCTGACCGAACGTGTTCGCACCCCAGCACAATGCGGGCTCGCCGAGGTCGTCGAGCAGGACGCAGGCGTGACCGTTGCCCGCCGTCAGGGCCAGCACCGGATGGTCCTCGGGGTCGGGCAGTCCGGCGACCTGGACCGGGACGGCGGAGTCGGTCGTGGTGGCGTCGCCGAGCTGGCCGAAGCCGTTGCCGCCCCAGCACCAGACCGTGGCGTCGTCGCGGAGCGCACAGGTGAAGAACTCACCTGCGGCGAGCGCCGTGGCACCGGTCAGGCCCGAGACCTCGACCGGGACCAGGCTGTAATCACCCAAGGTGCCGTCGCCGAGCTGGCCGAGCCCGTCGTCTCCCCAGCAGCGGACCTCGCCGTCGGTGACGATCGCGCACGAGTGGAAGCCGCCGGTGGCGATGGCCGTCGCGTCATTGATCCCACTCACCGTGACCGGGGTTGTTCGAAGCTGGTTGCCGGGGTCACCGGGGAACCCGTCGCCCAGCTGGCCGTTGCCCCCCTGACCCCAGCACTTGACGCTGCCGCCGGACTGCAGCGCACAGGTATGCGTGTTGCCCGCCGCGATCGCGGTCGCCGTCGAGATGCCCGAGACCGTCGAAGGGGACGTCGAAGTCGTGATGCTGCCGTTGCCCAGCTGACCCTGGGCGTTGCTGCCCCAGCACTGCACACCGCCGGACGTCAGCACGGCACACGTGTGCAGCCCGCCGACCGAGAGCTTGCCCTGCTGGACCGCGCCGACCGGCGGTGGCGCCTCGCCCTGGTCGGCGAGCACCAGCCCCGGAATCGCCACCACGGCCACGCCGACCGCGAGCACCAGAGCGGCGAACAGCCGTCCGACGGGCCGTCCGGTGGCACGTGCGGCGCGATCACTCATCACACACCTCGGAGTCCTCAGCCGGTGGCTCGGGAACACCGAGCTTGTTCTTGACCGCCTCCCAGATCAGGTCGGAGATGCAGTCGTGTCCGTCTGCGTTGGGGTTGAAGCCCATGTCCTCGGTTGTCTGGGTGGCCGTGAGGAGGACCCCGGTGACAGCGGGCGTCAGGTACAGGAACGGCGACTTGGTGCCTTGGTTCCCGTCCGACGCGACCCAGTTCTCGCTGCAACCGAAGTTTGTCTTCTGGGTGTCGTGCTGGTGCACCTGGTTGGGGGGATGGAAGACCCGCGTCTTGATCGTGACGTTCATCGTCATGCAGTGGTCCTTGAACTTGTCGTACGGATTGACGAAGAAGAACCGTCCTTGCGACGACTGCCGGAACTGTTTGACGACCGGCTCGATCGTGGCGTTGAGCCGCTTGACGACCTGGTCGAGGATCACCAGTGCCGGCGGGAGCTGGACCCACCGGGCGATGCAGGTGGGGATCGTGTCCTGCAATTGGGCGCAGAACCCCGGGATCTTGGTCGCAACCGAGGTGGCGGCCGGATAGGGGTTGTAATAGCCGGTCACAGCGACGACGAGGTTCGGGCTACCCGCCATCTGGGTCTTGAACTTGTTGAGGATGTTGCTCAGGTTGTTCCGCAGCGTCGTAGCAGCGCCGGTATCGGCGAGGATCGCCAGGGCGCAGGTGTTGGCCTCGAGGAAGTCATGGTCCTTGATGTTCTTGAAGCACTTGTCGATCTGGTCGACCCACCTGCTGTTCTGGCGACCGATCGAGAGGGTGATCAGGTTCGGCCGCAGGTTCCACGCCTGCGACTGCTGGCTGTTGCTGCCCGTCACGAAGCTCGACGTGGTGCCGGGGTCGGTGGAGGTGTTGTAGACACACCACGGTCCCGGGGACGGCGTCAGGTGCTCATCGAGCAGCTGCTTGGGAAAGCGGTCGGTTTCGCTGGAGTGCGTGCCCTTCACGACCCCGTCGCCGCCGGCGACGTAGCGGCGGGCGGCACTGATGTTGCAGTCGTCTGCGGCGCCGGCGGCCTGGACTGTCGACGGCGCCGAGCTGGCAGCCGCACCCGGCAGGGTGATGAGCACGATCGCGGTCAGCAAGGCCGCCCACGGGCGTCTGCGTTCGGTCACAACAACTCGCTCCTCTTCCGACGGCGTTGACGGAGCCGGGGGCTGGGCTGCTGATGTCAGCAGCCCAGCCCCTGAGACTCAGGTGGACCCTTGTCCCTGCGCCGTGTTGTTGTTCTCGTTGGACTCCACGATCGTGTTGTCGGGGTCGACGACGGTCGTGGAATGGATCGTCTCGCCCTCTGCAGTCACGTAGACGTGGGCGGTGAAGTTGGCGGTCTCACCGTTCGTCATCCTGGTGCCGGTGCAGGTGATCTTGTTGATCGGGTTCTCCTCGATCTGGCAGGACCAGTTCGCCGGCGTGCCCACCTGGACGTTGAGCGGAATGACGCCGACCGGGAGGCTGGTCTCCACCACGACACCGGTCACCGCGTCGGGACCGTTGTTCGTCACGGTGAACATCCAGTCACACTCGGTGCCCGAGCCGCCGCACCCGGTGTTGGTGACACTGAGGTCGACATTGGCGAGGACAGTGGTCGTTACCGTTCGGCCGTTGTTGGTCTCGTCACCCTCGGCGATCGCGTTGGCCGGGTCGACGGTCGCCACGTTGGTGATCGTCGTCGAGTTGGTGTCGTTGAACACGTCACCGTGACCTGGTGTCCGGACCTTGATGGTGATCGCCCTGGTGCCTCCGGCGCCGGCGAGCGAGCCTCCGACACAGTCGACGGTGCCACCGGCCTCGTTGCACGTGAACCTTCCGGATGCCGGCCCACTGTCGACGGCCGACACGAAGGTCGCACCGGCGGGCAGGTGGTCACTGACCCTGACGTTGAACGCCTGGTCGGTTCCGTCGTTCTTCACCGTCAGGCTGTAGGTCAGGATCGAGTCGGTCGCGACCGGGTCGGGCGTGCCCGTCATGGCGTCGATCGACAGCTCGATGAAGTCCGACGTGCCGTCCAACGAGACGATCGTGTCGGCGGAGAAGGCGGTGTTGTCGCCCTCGTTGCCTTCAGGGATCGTGTTGTTCGGGTCGACCACGGCCTGGTTGTTGATCGTCGCGGGCTGCGTCGGCGCGAACAACGTCACGTCGATCACCGCGTGACCGGCCGTCTGCAGCGTGCCGCTGCGGCACTCGACGACACCCTCCGAGTGGGTGCAGGCGAAGCCGCTCGCGCCGGTTGACATAGCGGGCACCAGCCTGGCGGACCGGAACGTCGTGCCCGAGGGCAGGAAGTCCCGCACCAGGATGTTGGAGGCCTGGTCACTGCCCACGTTGGTCACGTGCACCCGATAGATCAGGGTGCCACTGGGCGCAACGTGGCCAGCCATCGCCGGAACGGCTTGCTCAGTGGTGACGACGAGCTGGTTGTAGGTGTTCTCGCCGCCAACGTTCACGACGGTCAGGGTGTCCGAGACGTTGTTGGTCTCATCGGCCTCGTCGATCGTGTTGTTCGGGTCGATGACCGCGTGGTTGGTGTAGTTGCTCGTCTCGTCCGTCGGCGTGTCGGGTGCGAACAGCAGGATCTTGATCGTCGCCGAAGGCACTGCCCCGACGCCGTCCCATCCTGCGAGCGCACCGTTGCCGCACAACACGACGCCGGCGTTGAAGGCGCACTGGAAGCCGCCGTTGCCGCCGGTGAGCGGCGAGCTGTTGGCAGCCCGGAACCGCGAGCCTTGTGGGATCACGTCCAGCACCGAGATGTTCGTTGCCGGGTCACTGCCGCGGTTGCGCACGGTCAGCGTGTACTCCAGCGTGCCGTTCGGGGCAACCGCCGTACCGGCGGCCGGCTTGGTCTGCTGGCTCTCGACCGTCAGCTCGATGAACGTGCCGTCGGTGGTCGGGTTGGGGTCGGTGGGGATCTCGACCTCGGTCTCGAGCAACGTCAGGTTGTTGTTCTCGTCGATCTCCTCGATCTGGTTGTCGGGGTCGACCAACGCCTGGTTGAGGGTGGGTCCGACCATGGTCGGGGCGAACACCGTGATCTCGATGGTCGCGGTGTCCGTCAATGCGGGCGGCGCCCAGGGCGGGCCGCCGTTGAACCCGTAGCGACCTTGCAGTCGGCCGCCGACGCAGGTGACGGTGCCGCCGGTCGCGGAGCCGTCATGGCTGCAGGAGAAGCCGTGTGCGGCGGCCTCCGGGAACATCGGCGGGTTCGGCACCTCTTGCGCCGACCGGAACCGGGTCCCGGCCGGGAGGATGTCGATCATCTTGACGCCCGTGGCATCGGCGGTGCCGATGTTGGAGACGATCACCGTGTAGACCTGCGTTCCGGCCGGCGCCACCGGGTCGAACTTCGCGGACTTCATGATCGTCAGGTCGATGCCCGTGAGGATCTGCGTGGTAGTGGTCGCTGTGTTGTTGTTCTCGTCCGGCTCGTGGATCGCGTTGAACGGATCCACGGTCACCGTCCCGGAGATCGGGCCCTTCTGGTTGGGCGCGGTGAGGTGCAGCACGACCTGCTCGGTGGTGCCACCGAACTGACCGCTGCTCAGCTGGCCCTGAACCGTCCCGCCCAGGCAGGTCACGACTCCGTCGGACTCCGAGCAGGTGAAGCCCGCACCGGTCTTGTCCGTGAAGCCCTCGAACACGACGCCCGGCGCCAGCGGCTCACGCAGCCGCACGTTGACGGCGTCGTCGAGGCCGCTGTTGCCGACCGTGATGATGTAGTTGAACTGGTCGCGCGCCCGGAACGGGCAGTTGCCCCACGGGTTGTCCAGGTTGGCCGGGGCCGGCTCGTCAGCGCACGAGGCGAACTGGGTCACGGTGAGGTCGACCGGCGGACGGACCGTCGTGGTCACCGTCGACCGGCGGGTGATCTGGACCTTGTTCTGGAGGGTCGACAGGGTCGCCGTGTTCTGCAGCACGCTGCCGGGCGTGGCTACCACGCGGCCCGAGATCGAGATGACGACCGACTTGAGCTTCTCGAGCCTGAAGCTGCTCCTCCCTGCGCAGATGACCTGCGACGTGGACGGCGTGCAGATCAGCTTGGGGTTGGTCGTGGTCGCGGTGACACTGGCGAGGTCGAGGCCCTGAGTGCCGTCGACGACCGACAGCTTGTCGGCGTTGTACTTGGGGCTCGTGTTCACCACGTTGATGGTGTAGGTGATGATGTCGTTGACGCGGATCTGCGCCGGGCCGGACTTGGTGAAGGTGATCGGCTCGGTGGGCGGCGGGGCCGCCGGCAGGAAGATCTCGTGCGAGGCGTCGTTGTTGCCCTCGTTGCCTTCGAGTACGGCGTCCTCGGGGTCCACAACTGCGGTGAGCGTGTACCGCTCGAAGTCGCTGGCACTGGTTGCGTTGATGGTGATCGTGGCGTTGGCGCCCGCGTCGAGCCGGCCGCCGGCGCAGGTGATGGTCGGCGCGGAGACGGCGCAATCGAACAGGTTGGTGCCGAGCACCGAGTCTGCAGCGAATCCGGGCGGCAGGGTCGCGGTGACCTTGAGGTCATTGACGTTCGCGCCGCCGGAATTGTTGACCGTCAGGGTGTAGCGAACGGGCGCGTTCACGGGCGCGTCGTCCGGCGCGGCGATGCTGAGGGAAAGCTCCGGGAGCGGGCCGTGGTAGCCGTTGTCGACCAGCACGTGGGTGGTCGCTGTCGCCCGGTAGACCTCGGTCGACTTCGCCTTGCGGCCGGTCGCGGTGACGGTGTTGCTCAGCGTCTCGCCGCTCGCGGCGGTCACCGTGCCTCGGATCGTCACCGTCCAGGTCGTCTCCTTCCTGGGCAGCGAGCCACCCTCACAGGTGACCAGGCCGTTGCTGATGAAGCAGAACCCGCGCGAGCTCGTGAGCACGACGTTGGTCAAGCCGTTCAGCTGGTCGGTCAGCTTGACGTTCGTGTACTTCGACGTCCCGCCGGTGACTGTGACCGTGTAGGTGAGCGAGTCCCCCGACTTCACGGTGCCTGCGGACGCGGTCATGGTGACCGTCGGGTTCGAGCTGGCTTCGGCCGGTCCGGCCGTCACGACCACGGCTCCGAAGGTCGCCGCGGACATCGCGAGTGCGACCAGCACCCGCCCGGCGCGCTCGAAGGAGCGACTCCGACCTGACTTGGCTAGGTTCTTCACGGGGGTCTCCTTCGTCGGAGCGGTCGCCGGCTTCTCGCGGTTCACGGCTTGATCGCAAACATCGTGGAAGGGTCGCTGCCGTCGGTGGCCTGGGCCACGACGGAGAGGACTGCACCGGAGGCGTCCTCCTTCAGCAGGTAGTGCTTGAGCGCCAGCGGCTTGAACTCGATCTTCCCCTTTGCTACCGCGTCGCGGGTGAAGGTGAAGGTGTCACCGACAACGCCGCTGGTGGGGGTGGAGCCCGTCGCCGGCGACCACTCGGCCTCGATCTTGCCGAGCGCGAGATAGGTGTCGGTCTGCGAGGGTCCGGTCGCGACGGCGCAGGTGTTGTTGTGCCCGACCGGGGTGTAGGTGATGGTGCCGTGGAGGGTGAACGGGGAGTGGGTGTGGCCCTTCGCCTTCTGGTAGCCCTTCTCGAACGCCTCGATGTGCCTGCCGTCCACGAGCGTCTCGCCCATGACCGTGTACACGTGGAGGTCCTGCGCCCCCGACGTGTCGCACCAGTCCTGGATCAGGCTGAGGTCGATCGTGCGGGTCGTGGCCACCGTGCCGCCGGCGCTGGTCTGCTTGACCGTGACCGTGACCGTGACCGTCGTGTTCCGTGGATCTCCGACGTCCCAGGTTGCCGTGGCACTTCGGGTGACCGTGCCTTCCTGGTCAGGGATGGCGGCCGCTGCCGCAGGCGCGAGGGCAGCGAAGGCGGCGAAGGCCGCAGTAGCGAGGGCAGCTGAGGCGAACCGGCGGCGGGACGGGAGTGAAGGTCGCAAGGCCATGATGGGCGGTCCTCCTGCTATACCCTCGGAAGACCAGACGCGACGTCCTAGCCGGCAATCGAACGCCAGTGCAGGACAACCAGCTCCGCCCCCGAGCGTGCTTTTGCTGTCGCTTGCGACCCTAGACCCGGCTCGTATGGGCGGGGTATAGCGAAAATGGGTTGCCTGTGACTAGGTCGCTCGGATTAGTCCGTTCTCAATACTGAGGACACTCTTGCGCTCAGGCGTGACCGTCGAACATCGACGTGACCGAGCCGTCCTCGAAGACCTCGCGGATGGCACGGGCGAGCATGGGCGCGATCGACAGGGTGGTCAGCTTGTCGAACTGCTTCTCCGGCCCGACCGGCAACGTGCTGGTGACGACGATCTCGAGCGCGCTGCTGTTCTTGAGCCGGTCGACGGCAGGGTCGGACAGGATCGCGTGGGTCGCGGCGATGATCACGCCGGCGGCACCGGCCGCGGTCAATGCCTCGGCGGCCTGCACGATCGTGCCACCGGTGTCGATCATGTCGTCGGTCAGCACGCAGATGCGACCGGTGACGTCACCGACGACCCGGTTTGCGACGGTCTCGTTCGGCCGGTCGGCACGGCGGGTCTTGTGGATGAACGCCAGCGGCACGCCACCGAGCCGGGCGGACCAGCGCTCGGCGACCTTGATCCGGCCGGCGTCCGGGGAGACGACGGCGAGCGGCTGGCCGCCGTACTTCGACTTGATGTAGTCAGTGAGGATCGGCAGCGCCATCAGGTGGTCGACCGGCCCGTTGAAGAAGCCCTGGAGCTGGTCGGCGTGCAGGTCGACGGTGATGATCCGGTCGGCGCCCGCCGTCTTGAACATGTCGGCCATCAGCCGCGCGGAGATGGGCTCGCGGCCGCGGTGCTTCTTGTCCTGACGGCTGTAGCCCCAGAACGGCATGACCACGGTGATCCGCTTGGCCGAGGCGCGCTTGAGGGCGTCGACCATGATCAGCTGCTCCATGATCCACTCGTTGATCGGAGCCGTGTGGCTCTGGATCACGAAGGCGTCGCACCCGCGGACGCTCTCCTCGAAGCGGACGTAGATCTCGCCGTTGGCGAACTCGTAGGCCTGGGTCGGCACCAGCGAGATGCCGAGGATTTCGGCTACTTCCTCGGAGAGTTCCGGGTGAGCCCGGCCGCTGAAGACCATGAGGTTCTTCTCAGTGGTCCGCTGGATTCCGGGCACGCGTGACTCCTGGGGTCGCCGGCGGGGGGTACTGCTGATTCTGCCCCCTCCCGGAGGCCAGCCCCAAGTTGCCACGCGTTTCCGGACAGTTCATCCGAACCGCAACCGTGACCGTCTACTGGTGCGGGTCGTCCTCGGCCGACTGGGCCGCCTCGGCGGCGGCGGCCTGCGCTGTCCCGGCGCGCTTGGTCTGCGCCCACCCGGGCAGGTTCCGCTGCTGCCCCATGCTGACGGCGAGCGCGCCCGGCGGGACGTCCCGGCGTACGACGGTGCCGGCTCCCGTGGCAGCGCCGTCGCCGATGGTGACCGGGGCGACGAAGGTGTTGTTGGACGAGGTGCGGGCGTGCTTGCCGATCTTCGAGCGGTGCTTCTGGACACCGTCGTAGTTGGCGAAGATCGTGCCCGCGCCGATGTTGGTGCCCTCGCCGATCTCGGCGTCGCCGACGTACGAGAGGTGCGGGACCTTCGCGCCGTCGCCGATCTGGGCGTTCTTGGTCTCGACGAACGCGCCGATCTTGCCGCCGGCGCCGAGCGTGGTGCCGGGCCGGAGGTAGGAGAACGGCCCGACCGACGCGTGGTCGCCGATCACGGCCAGCTGGCCGTGGGTCCGTACGACGCGCGCACCCACGCCGATCTCGCACCCGTCGAGCGTGGTGTCGGGGCCGACCACGGCGTCCTCGCCGATCACGGTCACACCCAGCAGCTGCGTGCCGGGCAGGATCGTCACGTCTTCGGCGAGCACCACGTCGGCGTCGATCCACGTGGTCTCGGGATCCATGATCGTCACGCCGGCCTCCATCCACCGGGTGACAATCCGGCGGTTGAGCTCGTGGCCGAGAACGGCGAGCTGGACGCGATCGTTGGCGCCCTCGGTCTGCCACACGTCGTCGACAGTGAACGCAGTCACGGTGAGGCCGGCGTCGCGAGCGAGCTGGACGGTGTCGGTCAGGTAGTACTCGCCCTTGGCGTTGTCGTTGCCGATCCGACCGACGGCATCGGCCAGGAAGTCGAAATCGAAGGCGAGGATCCCGGAGTTGATCTCCTGGATCGAGCGCTGCTGGTCGCTCGCGTCCTTCTCCTCGACGATCGCGAGCACGTCACCCTCCGCGTCGCGGACGACCCGGCCGTACCCCTTCGGTTGGTCGACGACCCCGGAGAGGATGCTGACCGCGGCCTGCGCCGCCTCGTGCTCGGCAGCGAACCAGCGCAGCGTGCCGCCCTCGAGGAGCGGCGTGTCGCCGTACGCGATGAGCACGGTGCCGCCCGCCGGCGCGACCTTCTGCTCGCTCAGCGCGTCGAGCGCGATCCGTACGGCGTGACCGGTGCCGAGCTGTTCGTCCTGGACCGCGAGCACCGCCTCCGGCAGGCGCCCGAGGATGTGCGGACCGACCTGCTCACGCTGGTGGCCGACGACCGCGCAGACCCGGGTGGGCTCGAGCCCGCCGACCGCGGCGAGGACGTGCCCGATCATGCTGCGGCCGCCGATGGGGTGCAGCACCTTCATCGTCTTGGACTTCATCCGGGTGCCGCCGCCGGCGGCGAGCACGATGACGGTCAACTGCTCGGTCATGCCCCGAGCCTACGGCTCGCCGGGGTGGTCAGACGGGCGGCACCCACTCCCCCACGTGAGCCATGTCGCCGCCGATCGCCCGAGCAGCCGGCCGCGGACGTGCTGACCGGTTCGTCGTCCATCAACATCCTTGACCGGCGGCGCGGGCGACGACGTGCTCAACGGGCTTACGGGCGCCGACAAGATGCTCGGCGGTGCCGGCGTCGACACGGTCACGTACGCCGGCCGTGCGGCGCCGATCACGGCGACGATCAACAGCGCGGCCAACGGTGGCGCGGGTATCGACTCGTGCAGCGCGGAGACGCGCACCGGCTGCGAGTGACCCGACCCTGGGCCGCCACGGGATGGGCCGAACGGCGCGCCGTTCGATCCATCCGCTGGAGCTGATTCCCATTCGGACCTGGAGCAGGAGCGAGCTCCTCAAGCCTCGGCGCTGGTTCGCTCCTCGGCCGCAACCGCTCGGCGTCCCGGAAGCAGCGCGGCGCAGCCGAGCGCCACGACCAGAACGCAGGTGAACACCGCGACCACGGTGTGGTGCGAGTCGAGTACGGCGGCGCTACTCCCCTGGAGGTCGAGGAGAGTCCCGAGCAGGGCGATGCCGGCCACTCCACCGAGGTAGCGCATGGTCGAGCTGACGCCGGCGGCCATGCCGCTCTGCCCCGACTCGATCGCCGACAGGGAAGCCGTCTGTGCGGCCGGACCGCACAGGCCGAGCCCGATGCCGAGCAGGGCCAGGGGCAGCCGGACCTGCCCGGCAGCATCGAGGTCTGAGGACAGCAGGATCGCCATCGCGCTGAGGCAGGCCAGCGAGCCGGCGACCGCGAGCGCGCGAGGTCCGAGCCGCTCTGTGAGCCGCCCCGCGACCAGGGACATCAGCACCATCGCGACCATCAGGAAGATCAGCAGCTGGCCGGTCTCCCGTGCGCCGAGGTCGAAGAGCCGCTCGAGGACCAGGGGGAGCTCGAAGAGCAGTGCGTACATGACCAGGTTCTGCAGGCCGATGATGAGGGTGCCGGCGGTGAACGCGCGCGCACGGAAGATCCCGAACGCGACCACGGGGTCGGCAGCGTGTCGCTCCCGCAGGACGAACCCGGCGAGGAGGACGATCCCTCCGGCGACGAGCAGCGCGGCGAGGCCGCCGGGGTGCTGGGCACCGAGGACCAACAACGTCAGCGCCCCGGCGAGCAGCAGCGAGCCCGACCAGTCGAACGCAGCGGCCGGGAGCGTGTCGCCGGAGCGGTCCACCCCCGCGACGAGGATAGCCGAGACCAGCAGGACGGGCAGATTGGCGACGAAGACCGCCTCCCAGCCGAACGCGTCGACCAGTACTCCCCCGATGATCGGCCCGAGAGCGGCCGCGGAGGCCATCACCGCGCCGAACATCCCGAACGCCCGGCCTCGCCGCTCGGGCGGAAGCTCGAGCCGCAACAACGCCACCGTGGCCGGGACCGCCAATGCGCCGCCCGTCGCCATCAGGATGCGCGAGCCGGTGAGGACGGGCAGGTTCGGTGCGAGGACGCCCACGACGGCACCGACGGCCATGACGGCCTGTCCGAACGCACAGACCCGCCAGTGGCCGAGCCGGTCACCGAGCTTCCCGCCTGGGCCCTGCAGGGCGATCGCGGCGATCAGGTACGTCGCCACCAGGGCCTGCGTCACGTCTGCCGGGTCGTGGTCGACGGTTCGGGCGATGGAGGGGATCGCGACCGCGATCATCGTCGAGTTCAACGGCATCAGCGAGGCTGCCAGCAGCGCACCCGCCAACCCGCGACCCGTGCCGGGAGGAGCCGTCCGCGCCGGATCAGCCATGCGTGATCGGACGTCGTTGCAGCAGGTACAGACGTTCGCCGGCGAAGGCGAACTCGATGTCGTGGCCCTCCGCACCGAAGACGCCATCACACGCCGAGGCGAGGCTGTGCAGTTCCTGGAGCCGGCCGTCGTCCAGGCACCGCGCCTCGACCAGACCGGGGTCGACGTCGCGCTCCTCGACTCGGCCGTCCGGCCCGAGCCACAGCGCGATGTCCTTCTCGCCGGTGGTGAACTCCAGGGGGACGCCGTCCGGCGACAGCCGGTACTGGTCCGGCGTCACCTGGCCGCTCACCACCATCTCGCCGAGGCCCCAGCTCGCCTCGATCAGGCGTTCTCGCGCGCCGGTGACCGGGTGCCGGGTGAAGAGCACGCCCGCGACGTCAGAGGCGACCAACTCCTGGAGCACGACCGCCATCCTGGGCGACGGGTCGAGGCCGTGCTGCTCCCGGTAGGCGATCGCTGCCGGGTCGTGCGCGGAGTCGTGCACCCGGCGTACGGCGTCCTGCACGGCGGCGGCGCCGACCACGCCGAGCACGCTGAGGTGCGTGCCCGCGAACGACGCGCCCTCGGAGTCCTCGCCGATCGCGCTGGAGCGCACCGCCCAGGGCCCCGCGGCGAGGCCGACCAGCAGCGGACCGAGGTCGACCTCGCCGGCCGTCGCGGCCCGGACTGCCTCCCAGCCGAGCGCGTAGCCGCCGGGCACCGGCAGCCCGGCCGCGAGCGCGGCTGCGAGCTGGGCTGCCTTGCCGCCGAAGACTGCTTCGTCCACCGCGGTCTCCAGCGCTGCGAGTGCTCCCGGTGGCCGGCCTCCGCTCACTCGAGCAGCCGCACTTCGCCGGTGGTGCCGACGGCGGGTTGCTGCTCAGCCATTCCCATTCCTCGCTCTCGGTGTTCAGAGAGTGTCCACCTGCTGTTCACCTCAGCGGGAGAGATTTTGCGATTTCCCCCGCGCACGGCCGCCGGCCTCAGCCCAACGGCCACGTCACGCCGGTGCGCTCCTCGGACACCGTCCAGAGGCGGGCGGCCGCGGCGGTGTCTCGAGCCTCTTTCGATCGAGGGTTCGACCCGGGCGCACCCCGCAGGCCCTGAAACCCGGTCGGGCCGATGTAGCTGTCGGGCGGCAGCTCGGCCGTGATGGCGTGGAAGGTCGGGCGCGCGCCGAACTCCGGGCTGGTGGCGATCACCTTGTTGCCCACCCACATCAGCTTGTTCATCAGCGGGTTGGCGTGATGGGACTGCAGGTTGGTGGCGGAGTAGCCCGGGTGGCAGCCGTGCGCGACGACGGCCGACCCGGCGGCAGTGAGCTTTCGCTGGAGCTCGGCGGTGAAGAGGAGGTTCGCCAGCTTGGACTGGTGGTAGGCCCTGCCCGGCGAGTAGCTGTCGACGAGGTCGAGGTTGTCGAAGTCCAGCTGCGGACCGTTGTGCAGACCGGAGGAGACCGTCACGACCCGATCCTCGACGACCGGCAGCAGCAGGTTGGTGAGCGCGAAGTGACCGAGGTGATTGGTGCCGAGCTGAAGCTCGAACCCATCGGCGGTCCGTCCCTCGGCGACCATCATGATCCCCGCGTTGTTGACCAACGTCGTGATCGGCGCGTCCCCCCAGGCCTCGACGAACTTGCGAACCGACGTAAGACTGGCGAGATCGAGCTCCTGCACCTCCCACGTACCCGGACCGGGCAGCGTTGCCGCGGCAGTCTCACCCTTCGCGACATCGCGGACTGCGAGTACGACGTGCCCACCAGCGTCCGTCAGCTTCTTCGCCGCCTCAAGGCCGATGCCAGAGTTGGCGCCGGTGACGACATAGGTGCGACCGCTCAGGTCCGGTGTGGTCATGCCCCCAGTATCTCCACCACGCCTACGCCGGCGAACTGGTCGGCCTGCACGCGATGTTCGCTGCCGGGTTCGCTGCGTCGGGCCTGCTGTTTCGCCACGCCGTCCGGCAGCCGCATTGACCGAAGCACGCTCCCGCTCTGGGCTCCCCGGGTAGGAGTCGAACCTACGTCGCTAGTCCTGATTCAAAGTCAGGCGGGCCCTGCCGGCAGACCAACCGGGGATTGCGCTCCAAGGTTAGGGCCCTCCTTCGGCCATCCGAAATAGGCCCCGATCGCGGCAACCAACCGCGCCACTCCCGCGTCTCCCTAGTGAGAAGGGTCTTCGCGGACCAGGAGGTTCGTTCGATGCGCCGGAGTAGAGCCGCAGCGGTGGGGCTCCTGCTCGCCGCGCTCCTGGTCGGGGCCTGCGACACCACGAACGACACCCGCGGCGACCCAGGGGCGGCCGCCGACGACGACCGAGACAGCGACCGAGACACCAAGAAGGCCGGTGGCGAGGAGATCACCCTGACGTTCGCCGGTGACATCCATTTCGAGGCGCATCTCAAGAGACTGGTCAATCACCCGCGCGACGGTCTGCAGGCGATCTCGCACGCCCTGGGCGCCGCGGACATCACGATGGTCAACCTCGAGAGCTCCATCACGACGCGCGGCACCCCGGACCCAAAGCAGCTCGAGGACCCCGACGACCGCTACTGGTTCCGCACGACGCCGGCCGCGCTCGATCTCCTCGACCGCGCCGGCGTCGACGTGGTCGGCATCGCCAACAACCACGCCGCCGACTACGGGACGCTCGGTTTCGACGACACCCTCCGAGCGGTGACGGAGAGCCCGGTCCCGGTCGTGGGTGTCGGGGAAGACCGAGCGGCCGCGTTCACGCCGCACCGGGTGACGATCCACGGCACCGACGTTGCCGTCTTCGCCGCCGACGCGTCCGCGCGGGAGGGCACCAGCCCACGGTGGGCTGCCGGCTCCACGACTCCCGGCATCGCAGCAGCTCGCGGCACGCGCACGGGCACCCTGCTCGACGCGGTGCGCGCAGCGGCGGACCAGGACGAGCTGGTGGTCGTCTACCTGCACTGGGGCACCGAGTACGACGCGTGCCCGAACGCCGGACAGCGCAGCCTCGCCCGCGACCTGGCCGATGCCGGCGCGGACGTCGTCGTCGGCAGTCATCCTCACGTGCTGCAGGGTGCCGGTTGGCTCGGCGACACCTACGTCGCGTACGGACTCGGCAATTTCATCTGGTACCACGACGGTCAGCCTGAGTCCGGGGCGCTGCGGCTGCGCGTGGTCGACGGCAGCGTCATCGCAGACAGGTGGCTCCCCGCGCGGATCCGGGAGGACGGGCTCCCACGGCGGGTCGTCGGCGACGCAGCCATCGATGCTCGGGAGAGGTGGGAAGCGCTCCGGGCGTGCAGCGGCCTGTCGGCCCGACCGACCGAGACCGCTGGCGTCGACCCGCCTGCGGGGTCAGAGTCGTCGTACGCCTTCTCGATCCGGAGGATCGGCCCCCTGCTGCGCGCCGAGATGGCAACCAGCCACGGACCCGGGTGCCCTGTCGTGTGGCGCGATCTGCGGCTCGTGCGCCTCAGGTACGTCGGGTTCGACGGACGCGACCACGTGGGCGCACTGATCATCCACGAGCGACACGCGGCGGACGTGGCCTTCGTCTTCGGCCGCCTGCACGACGCGCGCTGGCCGATCCGCCGGATGCGACCTGTGAGCGACTACGGAGGGGACGACGACCGCTCGATGGCCGCCAACAACACCTCGGCGTTCAACTGCCGCACGGTTGCCGGTCAGGAGCACTGGTCGGCCCACGCCTACGGCGCCGCGGTCGACATCAACCCGGTGGAGAACCCGTACGCCGTCGACGGGTCCGTGCGGCCGCCCTCGGGTCGCAGGTTCGCCGCCCTCGACCGCTCCCCGGGCGCTCAGGCGGCGCCTGGCGTGATCGTCGCCGACGACGTCGTCGTCGTGGCGTTCCGGGAGATCGGCTGGGAGTGGGGCGGCACCTGGGCATCACCCGACTTCCAGCACTTCTACGCTGACTAGCCTGATGGCGGCGGCACTCAGCGCAGCAGGTCGCGCGCGATGACCATCCGCTGGATCTGGTTGGTGCCCTCGAAGATCTGGGTGACCTTCGCGTCACGGAATAGCCGCTCGACCGGGTACTCCCGCGTGTAGCCGTTGCCGCCGAACACCTGGATCGCGTCGGTCGTGACGCTCATCGCGGCGTCGGTGGCGGTGACCTTGGCGACCGAGGCCTGCCGCGAGAAGGGAAGGCCTGCGTCCTTGAGCCGCGCGGCGTGGAGGTACGACGCCCGCGACCGCTCCACCTCCGCCGCCATGTTCGCGAGCATGAACTGGAGGCCCTGGTTGTCGCTGATCGGGCTGCCGAACTGGAAGCGCTCCTTGGAGTACTCGACGGCGTACTCCAGCGCGGCCTGCGCGATGCCGGTCGCGACGGCCGCGATCCCGAGCCGGCCGGCGTCGAGCGCGGAGAGGGCGACCTGCATCCCGCGGTTCTCCTCTCCGATCAGGTGGGCCGCGGGGATCCGGGCGCCGTCGAACAGCACCTGGGTGGTGACGTCGCAGGCGAGCCCCATCTTCTTCTCGGGCGCACCGAAGGCCATGCCGGGCGTTCCGTCGGGGACGATGAACGCGGACAGGCCGCGCTTCGGGTCGGGCGCGGTACGTGCGAAGAGGATGTAGTAGTCGGCGCACGAGCCGTTGGAGATCCACTGCTTGGTGCCGGAGACGACGTAGTCGTCGCCGTCGAGCACCGCGGCTGTCTTGATGGCGCTGACGTCGGAGCCGGCCTGGGGCTCCGACAAGCAGTAGGCGCCGAGCCAGTCACCGCCGAGCATCCGCGGGAGCCACTCCTGCTTGATGGCGTCCGAGCCGTTGGCCGCGACGACGGTGGCGGTGAGGCTGTGCACGCTGGTGCCGACGCCGACGCTCGGCCACGCGCGGCCGATCTCCTCGATGACCTGGAGGTAGACCTCGTAGGGCTGGCCACCGCCGCCGTACTCCTCGTCGAACGGGAGGCTCATCAGGCCCGACCGGCCGAGCAGCTGGTACGCCGCCGCGGGGAACTCGCCCTTCTCCTCGGCCTCGTGGACCTGCGGCGCGAGCTCCTTGGTCGCGATCTCGCGGGTCAGCTCCAGCAGCGCTCGGGCATCGTCTGTCGGCAGCAGCCGTTCCACGCTCGTTCCCACGAAGCCAGCCTAACGGGCGCAGATCTGGCCACGGGCTGGCCATACTGGGGCCCGTGCGTGGAACCGATGTGATCAGAAGGCTGCCGTTCGCCCTCGCGTTCGTCACCGGTCTGGTGATGCTCGGCGTGACCTTGGGGACATCTCAACTCGATGCTGCCCGCTCCGGGGACAAACTGTTGGAGGGAGCCGCGCCCGCTCTCTCCGACGACGGCCTCAGCGCGATCGCGACGGATCTCGAGCGGATCGACGCCACGTTCGCCCAGATGAGGACGGACCCCGAGTTCATCGCAGAAGTGGAGAGGGACCCCACCCTTTCCGAAGCAGCAGCCCGTTTGCCTGAGGCACGCGGTCTCGCCGGCAAGGTGACCGCCAATCTCGAGCAGCGCCAGGAGCAGTTCGACAGCGCCGTGGCCCTTCCCGGGCTCGGCCTGGACCTGTTCGCGGCAGCGGTCGGTGTGCTCGTCCTTGCTGGCGTCGCACTGCTTGCCGGCGGCATCGGCCTGATCCGGCCCACCCGGTGGGCAGCGGTCGTGGTACTGATCGTCGGCTTCGCGGTGGCCGGCACCCCCCTGGCCCTTGGACACCTCGCCAAAGCACAGGACATCGACGCGCTGCTCGACTCGTTGCGGCCGTTCTCCAAGGAGAAGGTCGAAGCGCGACAACACGGGCTGGCAGACGTCCGTCTCGTCTTCGACGCCTACCACGGCACGGCGGTGCCGGCCGCGGACCTCACCGAAACTGCGGCGGCGATCGATCGCTTCGCCGGACTGGTCGACTTCAGCGCCGAGATCCAGCCGCTACTGGTCGACGCCACCACGATGTCCGCGACGACAACCGTGGGGCTGTCTATCGGCGAGGGATCGGCCCTCGCGCTCGCCGGCGCGGCCGGCCTTGTGGTCGCGCGCAGGAGACGAACCGTCGCGGACTCGTCCCCACGCAGCCAGGGTGAGGATCAGTACCCGAGCTCGACGTAGGGGTCGACGTCGTACCGTCCGGTCGTCTGGAGGGTGATCGACTGGATGCCGGCTGGCCGGCCGTCCCGGTAGGTGATCAGCGCCAGTCCGGCCGCACGTCGCAGCTTGGTGCCGAGGGCGATGGCGTACGCCGCGCCGCCCGCCGTACCGACGGTGTAGCTGTAGCCGGCCTCGCCGTTCTCGCCGAGGAACTCGGACGGCCCGGCCTGGACGTGGGTGTGCCCGCCGACCACCAGGTCGACGCAGCCGCGCTCCAGCGCGTCGTCGCCGAGGTTGGCGTCGTGGACGAGCAGGGTGTTGACCCGGTCGCCGTCCTCGTCGGCTTGGCACGCGGCGTCGGCAAGCCGCTCCCGGACCTCGTCGAAGCTCAGACCGGTCTCGTCCCGCCAGTTGCCGAGCCCGCTCGAACGTGGGTCGTCGACGCCTAGGATCTTGGTGTCCCCGGGGCCGTCGACCACCTCGCCGTCGTCGAAGTAGGTCCAGCCGAGGTCGGTGAGGTAGGACCGGACGAACGAACCGTGGTCGTGGTTGCCCGCAACCGCCCAGCGGGGGTAGTCCTCGAAAGCCGCGGCCAGCGAGTCGAGCGAGAACGCCTCCCACTCCTCCCCCGTCGAGGTGTCGTCGCCGGCGTCGAAGACCGCCTCGGCCCCACCCCGCTCGGCGAGCGCCAGCGCCACCTGGTCCATGCCGACGTTGTCGTGCCGGTCCGACAGGAGGAGTACGACGGTCTCGCCGTCCTCGGGCTCACGGAGCTCGAGCTCGGCGGCGTTGTCCGCCGCCTCGGCGTAGAACTCCCGGCCCTCGCTGTAGGAGTCGATCGCGCTCGCTATCAGCCGCTGCGTCTCGTCCGTGGTTGCCGACCCGAGCACCTCGACGTCCTTGAGCTCTTCGGGGAGCTGGAGCGTCGGCCCGACGAACGCCGCGAGCGGGACCCAACGTTCCGGCCGGTCCCGGGGTGCGGGACCCAGGCCGCGCCACGGCGTGGCCAACCCGATCACGACCAGCGCCACGACGAACAGGCCCACCACGCCGCGCTTGGTGGGGAGTGCCTCGACCACCTCTCGTCGGCGCCGTTCCCCGAGCAGTCGCCAAGCGAGCATCGGCAGGATCCCGAGCGCCAGCCCGCGCGCGAACGCATCGACCGCCATGTCGAGCACCACGTCCTCGACCTTGGTGACCTGGGCGTCGGGGTTGCTGCCGATGGCGGCGTAGCGCGCCGCCAGCTGGTCGATCGAGCTCGCATCGGTCTTGCCGAGCTCGATCTCGACGCCGATGCGCGCGCCGGACTCGGTCCGGACGTCCGGCAGCACCGGCCCGGTGCGGATGATCACGTCGCCGCTGAAGTCGGCGGTCACCCGCGCCTCGTGGCTCGCCAGGTCGACGGTGCGCTCACTGGTCAGGAAGAAGCCTGCGGCCGCGAGTGACGACAGGGTCAGCCACACGGCTACATGCGCCGCGACAGGAAGCCAGGCACGCAGCCGGGACACCCCTGACATCAGGGTGCTACAGCCTCGATCGGCGATCGGCGATCGCGTAGAGCGCGACCGAAGCGGCCACGCCCGCGTTGAGTGACTCCAGCGCACCCGCCATCGGGATCGAGACGAGTCGGTCACAGGTCTCGGCCACCAGCCGGTGCAGGCCGTCGCCCTCGGACCCGATGACGAGCACGAGCGGCCCGCCGGCGAGGTCGGCGTCATCGACGAGCTCGGGCAGGGTCAGGTCGCCGTCGGCGGCCAGGCCGACCACGAAGCAGCCGGCGTCCTGGTAGGCCTTGAGCTGGCGGGTCAGGTTGACCGTCTGCGCGACCGGGATCCGGGCCGCGGCGCCGGCGGACGTCTTCCAGGCCGACGCCGTCATCGACGCCGCCCGGCGCTCCGGGATCACGACGCCGTGGGCCCCGAAGCCGGCGGCGCTGCGCACCACTGCTCCGAGGTTGCGCGGGTCGGTGACCGCGTCGAGCGCGACGATGAGGGGCTTCTCGCCCATCTCCTCGGCGGCGGCGATCAGGTCGTCGGCGTGGGCGTACTCGTACGGCGGGATCTTCGCTGCCATGCCCTGGTGCACCGCACCGTTGGTCAGCCGGTCGAGCTCGCCGCGGCTGACCTCGAGCAGGCCCACGCCGTGCTCGGCAGTCAGCTTGAAGACCTCGCGCATCCGGCCGTCGCGCTCGGCGCCCTCGGCGACGTAGACCGACGTGACCGGGACCCGCTCCCGCAGCGCCTCGACGACGGGGTTGCGGCCGGCGATCCACTCCGCGTCCGACGTCCGACGACGCGGGCCGCCGCCCCCGGGCTTCTTGGCGGCGGCCTCCTTGGCGTTCTTGGCCTTGTGCGCCTTGTGGTAGGTGCGGTCCACGGCCTTGGGCGTCGACTTCTTGCCTTCCAGGCCACGCCGGACCTGGCCGCCGGATCCCGCTGCGGGCTTCTTGTTGGTCTTGCGCACCGCTCCGCGGCGCGCGCTGTTTCCTGGCATCAGTCGATGCTCCACTTCGGTCCGTCGGGGGTGTCCTCGATATCGATGCCGGCGGCCTTGATCTGGTCGCGGATCGCATCCGCCCGTGCCCAGTCCTTCGCCTCGCGTGCCTGCGCACGCTGCGCGAGCAGGCCGGAGACCAGCACGTCGATCGCGTCCGTCAGCTTGGCGTCGTTGTCACGACGACCCCAGGCGGGATCGGCCGGATTCAGCCCGAGGACGTCGAGCATGGCCAGCACCTGCGCGGCCTGCGGCGTCGGGTCGTCGGCGCGGTTGCCGTCGCGCACGACATCGAAGAGCACGGCCATCGCCGCAGGGGTGCCGAGGTCGTCGTCCATTGCCGCCACGAAAGCGGGCGGCAGCTCTCCTGGCTCGACGACGCCCGCCCGGTCGAGGAAGCTCTCGATCCGTCGGAAGCCGGCCGCCGCTTCGTCGAGCGCCTCGAACGAGAACTCGACGTGGCTGCGGTAGTGCGCGGCCACCAGGTAGTAGCGCAGCTCGATGCCGCGGTAGTTCTTCAGCACGGCAGGGATCGTCAGAGAGTTGCCGAGCGACTTGCTCATCTTCTCGCCGGCGGTGATGATCCACGCGTTGTGCATCCAGTACGACGCGAACGGCCGGCCGGCTGCGCGGGACTGGGCCTGCTCGTTCTCGTGGTGCGGGAAGCGGAGGTCGACGCCCCCGCCGTGGATGTCGAAGGCCGGGCCGAGGTACTTGCCCGCCATTGCGGAGCACTCGATGTGCCAGCCCGGTCGGCCGGGACCCCAGGGGCTCGGCCAGGCGGCGGTCTCGGGCTCGGTCTCCTTCTTCCACCCCTTCCACAAGGCGAAGTCGCGCGGGTCCCGCTTCCTGGAGACTTGGTACGGGTCGGCGTCGGTGGCGGGCTCCATGTCGTCGACGCCCTGACGGGTCAGCTCGCCGTACGACGGCCACGACCGGACGTCGAAGTAGACGTCTCCGGAGCCGTCCTCGGCCGGGTAGGCGTGGCCCTTGCCGATGAGCTCGCCGATCAGCTCGATCATCTCGGGCACGTGGCCGGTGGCGGCCGGCTCGTAGGTCGGCGGCGTGACGTTGAGCGCGTCGTAGGCCTTGTCGAGCTCGCGGTGCATCGCGTAGGCGAGGTTGTACCAGGGGCGTCCCTGTTCGGCGGACTTGGTCAGGATCTTGTCGTCGATGTCGGTGATGTTGCGGATGAAGGTGACCTCGTAGCCGAGGTGGCGCAGCCAACGCTGGAGCACGTCGAAGTTCACTCCCGAGCGCACGTGACCGACGTGGGGCTCGCTCTGCACCGTCAGACCGCAGACATAGAGACCCGCTTTGCCCTCCTCGAGGGGCACGAAGTCCCGGACTTCGCGGGTCGCAGTGTCGAAGAGCCTGAAGGTCACCGGGCCAGTCTAGGGACGAGCGGCCCGCGTGCGCGCATCGGCAATCGGGCCGTCGTGTGACAGAAGTGACTGATGTGACTTACCGTAAAGGATGCGCCGTACCGCCCTCGGGCTCTGCCTGCTCCTCACCCTCACGGGAGTGGGCGCCTGCAGCACGGCCGACGAGCCCGACGGCTCCGCGATCGCGGTGTCGGGGACCGGCGCCGAGCGTCAGATCACCCTGACCCGCTGGGACAGCCCGCGGCAGTGGCGCCGCGGCGCATCGGCAGGCACGACAGTGATCGCGGGCCGGCTGGTGTTCGACGAGCCGGTGGCGACCGCGACTGCCGGCGCCCGGTCGTACGACCTCGCCCGCTGGACGTCGCCGTGGGTCGAGCCGGGTTACGCGTTCACCGAGCTGATCGCGTCGTGGTCGGCCCGGACCCCGAAGGACAGCTGGATCGAGATCCAGGTCCGCGGCCGGGGCGGCAGCGGTGGGCGGACGTCGTGGGACGCGCTCGGGCGGTGGGCGTCCGGCGACCGGCACCTGCAGCGCGCCACCACCTCCGGCCAGCCCGACGACGGCACCAGCGTCGCGGTCGACACCTGGCGCACGTCCGGGCTGCCCGGCTACCAGCTCCGCGTCGTTCTCGCCCGACGGGCCGGGGCGTCGTACCGACCCAGCCTGGACCTCGCCACCGCGATGACCTCCCGGCTGCCGGCATCGGCCGGCCCGACCTCCGCGCCCGGCGTGGCCCGCGGAACCGTGCTCCGGGTGCCGTCCTTCTCGCAGATGGTGCACCGCGGTCACTACCCGCGGTGGGGCGCCGGCGGCGAGGCCTGGTGCTCGCCGACCTCGACGTCGATGGTCCTCGCCTACTACGACCGGCTACCGGCGCCGCGGCGCTACGGCTGGGTGCCCGACGGGCACGTCGACCCGTGGGTCGACCACGCGGCCCGGATGACCTACGACCACGCGTACGACGGCACCGGCAACTGGCCGTTCAACACCGCCTATGCCGCTCCGCTGGCCGGCAAGGCCTTCGTGACCCGGCTCCGGTCGGTCCGCGAGGCCGAGAAGTTCCTGGCCGCCGGGATCCCGCTCGTCGTCTCGATCGCGTTCGGGCCCGGCCAGCTCGACGGCGCGCCGATCAGCTCCTCCGACGGCCACCTCCTGGTGCTCGTGGGCGTCCGCGACAACGGCAACGTCGTGGTCAACGACCCGGCAGCCGACTCACGGCGCCGGGTCCGTCGTACCTATGACCGCGGCCAGCTCGAGCGTCTCTGGCTCGAGGCCTCCGGCGGGCTCGCCTACGTGATCACCGACCCCGCCCACCCGCTCCCCGACCGCGCCCGCGCCACCAACTGGTGACCCGGCTCATCTCGGGTGCCGTAGTACGCCGAGCCGGCTCGTCTGGGCATACATGCGTGCACCCAGATGAGCCGGGTCGGCACCATTTTCCGCACGAGATGAGCCGGGTCGGCGTCAGGCGCCGTAACCACCGTCGACGTCGAGCTTCTGGCCGGAGATGAAGCTGGCGCGGGAGGACGCAAGGAAGCAGACGGCTTCGGCGACGTCGCGCGCGGACCCGAACCGGCGCAGGGGAATGTTGCCGCGCGTGATCTCGAGCGCCTCGTCGTCGAGCTCGCCCGAGGAGATGAGGCGCTCGGCCATGCCGTCGGTCAGCATCCCGGGGCCAACCGCATTGACCCGTACGCCGTACCGGCCCTCCTCGACCGCGAGCGCCCGGACCATCGCCTCGACCGCGGCCTTCGGCGCCGACGAGAGGCCGTCGCGGATCGGGAACCGCGTGGTGGCAGCCGTCGTCACCGCGACCAGCGAGCCGGCCGAGGCACGCAACGCAGGGAGGGCGGCGTGCGCGACCGCGAAGAAGCCGGCCGCGTCGGCCGAGAGCTGGTCGGCCATCGCGTCCGGTTCGACCCGCGACAGGTGGACCATCGGCACGTGCGGTCCGGCGGCGTGGACGACCGTGTGCAGGCCGCGAAGGTCGGCGACCGCCTGGTCGATCACCCGACCGACCTCGCGCCGGTCCTCCAGGTCGACGGAGTACGACGCCTCACCCACCTGCGACGGCCGGGTCCGGTGCGTCACCGCGACCCGAGCACCCCGCTCCAGCAGCATCTCGGCGACGCAGCGACCGATGCCCCCCGAGCCGCCGATGACCAGTGCTCCACCCGCGAGCCCGGCGAAGTCCGCCGGCCCGCCCTGCGCCCCGTTCACTCCGAAGCCGAGAAGTCGATCGAGTGCCAGCCGGTGGCACCGTCAGGAAGGACGTCTCTTTCTACGCCTGTCTGCACGTCGTCATCCTTGCCGGTCGCCCTCACCCGCAGCTCATGGTCCCCCTCGTCGACCTCGACCTCGGCCCGCCACTGCACCCAGGTGTCGTCGCTGGGTACCCGGCCGAGGGTGGCTTCCGTCCACGCTCCGCCGTCGAGCGATACCTCGACCCGTTCGATCCCGGTGTGCTGCTTCCAGGCCGCACCGGCGCAGACGAGAGTGCCGGCCTTCACGTCGTCGCCGCCGTTCGGTACGTCGATCCTGGACGCGATCTTCACCGGCCCCTGCTCGGACCAGCCACGGCCGGTCCAGTAGGCCTCGATCGCGTCGAACGTGGTGACCTCCATGTCGACCACCCACTTGCACGCCGAGACGTAGCCGTAGAGCCCCGGCACGATCGTCCGCACCGGGAAGCCGTGCTCGACGGTGAGCGGCTCGCCGTTCATGTAGACCGCCAGCATCGCGCTGCGGTCGTCGTCCAACAGCGCGGAGATCGGGGTGCCGCAGGTCCAGCCGTCCTCTGACGTCTGGAGCACGGCGTCGGCGTCCGGGCTTACACCCGCGTCCTCGAGGATCCCCTTCAACCGGACCCCGCTCCACCACGCGTTGCCGATGAGCTCGCCGCCGACCTCGTTGGACACGCAGTTGAGGGTGATCCATTCCTGGGTGATCTCGCGCGCGACCAGGTCCTGGTAGGTGACGACGATGTCCTCATCGACCATGCCGTGGATCCGCAGCTCCCAGTCCTTCGGTCGGATCGCCGGCCGCGACAGGATCGTGGTGTCGATCAAGTAGAAGTCCTCGACCGACGTCTGCCACGGCTCGACGCCCGCGACGTCGACCTTCGCTCCGCGCGGCTGCACGGGCTTGGTGACGTTCTCCACCCGCAACGACTTGCGGTCCTGCTCGACCGCGGCCCGCTTGTTGCCGAAGAACTTGCCGAAGACCGTCGAGAGGATCGAGATCCCGCCGACCGCACCTGCGGCGAGGAAGAAGGCGCGCCGGCTCTGGGCAGAGCCGACGGCGGACTCCTCGGGCTTGTCGGCGAGCTCCCAGTTGCGCAGCATCGCTGCCATCACGGCCAGCGCGACCAGCCACGCCAGGAAACCGATGAGGAGTGGTGCCAGGTAGTTGCCCGTGAACGTGGGCCTGCTGATGACGGCGGCCCCGGCGATCACCGCCAGTACGGCGTAGCCGCCGACGGCGCCCCACCAGTAGTCACGGGCGAGCCGACCGAGCGCCCCGAACGCTACCGTCAGGAAGACGAACATCCCGATGATGACGACGAGCTTGTCGGCCGTGCCGAACGTCTCCTTCGCCCATTCGACGAGCCCTTGGGGAGAGATGTCCCGGATGCTCTCGCCGACGGCGACCATCGGCCACTCACGGATGCCGAGCACCCCCGCGACCAAATAGCTGATCGCAAGACCCAGCGCGCCGACGACGACGCCGGCCAACCACCACCAACCACGGGACGTCCTCACACCTTGATTGTGACTCAGGCATGATCACCCCGTGACCCAACCGCTCACACCGGGTTCGATCCGGACCGGTATCGGCACCGATGTCCACCGTCTGGTGCCCCGGGCGACCGACGATCCGCCGCTCCAGCTGGCTGGCCTCGGCTGGCCCGACGAGACGCACCGGCTTGACGGCCACTCCGACGCGGACGTCGCCGCCCACGCCGCCTGCGACGCGCTGCTGACGGCGGCGGGGCTGGGCGACCTCGGCAGCAATTTCGGTACGTCGGACCCGACCTGGGCCGGCGCCGCCGGGGTCGCCCTGCTCGCCGAGACGGTACGTCGGGTCCGGGCCGCGGGCTTCGAGATCGGCAACGTCTCCGTCCAAGTGATCGGGAACCGGCCCCGGCTCGGCCCCCGGCGGACCGAGGCCGAGGCGGCACTGTCCGACGCGGTCGGCGCGCCGGTCTCGGTCTCGGCCACCACCACCGACGGGCTGGGGCTGACCGGCCGCGGCGAGGGCGTCGCCGCGATCGCGACCGCGCTGGTGCACGTCGTACCCATCGACGAAGCGGAGGGACCGTGACGACCGAGACGCTCACGACGTACGACGGACTCCGGTTGCACGTCACGGTCCACGGACCCGCGGACGCTCCCGTGACCGTGTTGCTGTCGCACTGCTGGACGGCGGACGAGACGGACTGGCACTACCAGGTGGCGGACCTGCTGTCGCGGTACGGCCACCGGATCCGGCTGATCACGTGGGACCACCGCGGCCACGGACGGAGCGACCGGGCCGCGGAGGCCGACTGCACCATCCCCAACCTCGCGCGCGACTTCGGCGCCGTGATCGACGAGTTCGCATCTGAGGGCCTGCTGGTGCTCGCCGGTCACTCGGTGGGAGGCATGACGATCACGGCGCTCCCGGAGGAGTGCTCGCACGTCGTACCGCGGGTCGCCGGGCTGTTGATGGTCGCGACCTCGGGCGCGGACCTGCACACGGTGACCCTCGGCCTTCCCGAGGTCGGGCCGGTCCTGCGGGACCGGCTGCCGTTCGTCCTCGCCACCCGCGCCCGGATGCTGAGCCTGTCGCGGCGCCAGCGGTTCCCGCTCATCGAGCGCGCGATCGCCCGGCAGTTCTTCCTCGGCCGATCGCCGCGACCGCGCGACGTCGGACACGTGGTCGACCAGCTGATCCACTGCGCGCCCGACACGTGGTCCGGGTTCTTCAAGGACATGATGAACCACGACCGGATCGGCAACCTGCACGCGTTCGACGGCGTCCCCACCACGGTCCTGGTCGGTTCCCGCGACCTGCTGACGCCGCCGGCCCACGCCCGCAAGATCTCCAACGGCATCCGGGGCGCGCGCCTGGTCGTGGCGCCCGACGCCGGTCACTACCTCCCGTTCGAGCGGAGCGAGCTGGTCACCGACGAGCTCAGCGCGCTCGTCGACCGCGCCCTGCGCCGAGGCGCGGTCGACAAGGCGAGCTAACTAGGCGGCCTGGACCTTCCGGTGGCCGATCATGACCACGCCCTCGACGACCTTGACCGCGTAGGCAGGCACCGAGACATGGGTGTCGTCGAGGCACCGGCCGGACCGCAGGTCGAATGCGTGCTTGTGGGACGGCGAGGCCACGAACGGGATGTCGCCGCGCCGTCCGACGATGCCCTTGGCGATGCCGCCCACGGCCGCCCGTGCGAACGGGTCGTGGTTGCCGAGCGCGTAGACCGCGTCGTCGCCGGTCCGGAAGATCGCGATGGCCTGCCCGTGGACGAGCGCGCTCACGCCGCGATCGGGCTCCAGCTCGACGACGCGGCACACCGGCTGCCACTCGTCGTCGGGCGCGGACATCGCTGACATGGGCCGACCGTAGGTCTGTCCTGTTCACACCGACGTTTCGTCTTGTAACAGCCGTGAAAACTCGGCCGCACGCCGGGTTGCAGGAATCCCCGGTCGACCGGGGATTCCTGCGCTTGTCGGCCGTTGCAACGGCCGACAAGCGCCAGTTTTCCCTGGCCATTGGGGCGAGTGGGGCGGGTGGGGCAAGCGAGGATGCGCGGCGCCGGCACGGCTACGCTCCGGACATGCCCGTCGCCGCCGTCGTCATCCTCGCTGCCGGGAGCGGCTCGCGGGTCGCCGCCGACGTCAACAAGGTGCTGCTCGATCTCGACGGCACGCCAGTGCTCGCGCACTCGGTGCTGACCGTGCTCGGCCTGTCTGGTGTCGACCCGGTCGTCCTGGTCTGCCGCCCGGGCGAGGAGGACGACGTCGCCGCAGCGGTCGGCGCGCACCTTGGCGGCCGGGACGTGATGCTGGTGCCCGGTGGGGCGACCCGGCACGACTCCGAGCAGGCCGCACTCGCGGTGCTCGAGTCCCGGATCGAATCGGGCGAGGTCGATGTCGTGGTCGTCCACGACGGCGCCCGCGCCCTGTCCCCGGCGAGCCTGTTCGACCAGGTCATCGCGACCGCCCGGGAGGTGGGCGGTGCCGTACCGACGGTGGAGCTCGCCGGTCTCCTGCCCCGCGATCCAGGCGTCTTGCTCCCGGCCGGGGACCTGGTGGGCGTGCAGACACCCCAGGCGTTCCGCGCCGTCCCGCTGCTGGAGGCCTACCGGGCCGCGCGCCGCGACGGCTTCGGCGGCACCGACACGGCGGCTTGCCTCGAGCGCTACCAGCCGGACGTCGCGATCGTCGCGGTGCCGACCGGGTCCACGAACCTCAAGATCACCTACGCCGAGGACCTGGTGACGGCCTCGCGCCTGGCGTGACGCATGGTCAGCGCGAGGGACCTGGCTCCCCGCGCATCACCGAGGCTCGGTCAGCGCCTCGAGGACGCGGATGTCCTCGTCGGAAGCCACCCGGCGGGCCGAGGTCGGGGCATCCACCAGCACGACGTCGTACGACGACCGCAGGCTTGTCACCACGTCGACGAAGTCGGTCGCGGGCCGGCCCCCGAGCGCGGCGACGACGCGAGCGGGCAGCACGACCGGTGAGCACACCGCGACCAGCCCGTTCCGGTCGAAGGTCCGGCCGAGGCGCCCGTCCTCGATCTGCTTGACGGTATCGGTGACCGGCCGGACGCCGACCACGACCACGTCGCGGGCGACCGCAGTCCGGGCGCATTCGGCGATGAAGGCCGGCGGAGTCATCGGGCACAGCGGGTCGTGCAGCACCAGCGCCCGGCCGAGGTCGGCGATGACGTGCCACGGGACGGTGATGTCGACCAGGTCCACGCCGGCCTCACCCATCGCCCACGCTGCGGCCGCGACCAGCGCATCGTCGTGGATGAGGCGGTAAGGAAGCGATCCACGGTCCTCGTCCACGACGAAGCCCATCGGCCGCTGGGCCTCTCCGGCCTCCTCGTCGTACGCCTCGGACTCCACGGCGACCACCGTAAGGCTTGCAAAGAGACGTTGCCCCCGCCCTGAAGGGCGAGGGCAACGAATGCAGCTCGGGATCAGCTGGCGAGGACCTCGTCGAGGATGGTCTCGGCCTTGTCCTCGTTGGTGTGCTCGGCCAGGGCCAGCTCGGAGACGAGGATCTGGCGTGCCTTGGCGAGCATCCGCTTCTCACCCGCGGAGAGCCCGCGGTCGCGCTCGCGCCGCCACAGGTCGCGGACGACCTCGGCGACCTTCATGACGTCGCCACTGTGGAGCTTCTCCAGGTTGGCCTTGTAACGGCGCGACCAGTTGGTGGGCTCCTCAACGTGCTCGGCGCGAAGGACGCCGAAGACACGCTCCAGGCCCTCCTTGTCGACGACGTCGCGAACTCCGACCAGATCCAGGTTGCAGGCCGGGACCCGAACCACCAGATCCTGCTGGGCTACGATCCGAAGTACGAGGTACTGCCGTTCCTCCCCCTTGATCGTCCGCATCTCGATGTCCTCGATAACTGCGGCCCCGTGATTGGGATAGACGACCGTTTCGCCGACGGTGAAAGTCATATGTGATGAACCCCTTCCTAGGCCTCGATCTTATCACGTCTCAGCCGGACCTCAGAAAGCGTTTGCGCAGGTCAGGGCCGCTATCACAGGCTTGACTTACGCCACTTCGTGTGGTGGGCAAGGTCACACCGGCCGCTGTCGCGGGTGCGATTCGCCAACCGACACTCACCGGACCCGGCTGCACCGCACGACCCGGTGGTCAATACTGCTCGCCATGGGAGTGGACCGCGACGCGGAGGAGCTCGAGGACGTCGCCGAGACGGACGACATCGACGACGAGTACGCCGACGCCGAGGTCGACGCCCACGAAGCCGAGCGCATCGAGCCCGACTCCCCCGGCTTCCTCGGCCGGGTGCGGTGGACGCCGCTGCTCCTGCTCCAGGCCGCCCATGCCAAACAGGCGATCGTGACCGCGCTGGCCATGGGTGCCGTCGCTGTACTGGCGAAGCGGCCCGCGGAGGAGGCGGGCGTCGTACTCCTGACCGTGCTCGTCGGCCAGACGATCCTCGGCTGGCACAACGACATCGTCGACAAGGCCCGCGACGAGGCGCACCAGAAGCCTCGCAAGCCGATCGCCGACGGCCGCCTGGACACGGGCGCAGCGTGGTACGCGATCATCGTCGCCGCGCTGATCCTGGTCCCGCTGTCGATCACGACCGGCATCACGGCCGGCGCGATCTACCTGGTCTCGGTCTGTGCCGGCATGCTCGGCAACGTCGTGCTGCGCACCGGCTTCTTCTCGTGGGTCACCTGGGCGGTGTCGTACGGCATGCTGCCGGCCTACCTGTCGTACGGCGGCTGGGGCGGTCAGTCGGTCGGCGAACCGCCCGAGACGTCGATCACGATCCTCGCCGGACTGCTCGGCATCGGCGTCCACTTCATGCGCGCGGTGTGGGGCCTGGTCGCCGATCACGAGGACGGCTGGACCTACCTGCCGCTCAAGCTCGGCCTCAAGCTGGGGGCGACCCGGCTGCTCGCGCTGTCGACCCTCTACACGGTCGGGATCGCCGTGGCACTGGCCGTCGTCGGCTACAACGTGGGCCTGTCCCGATGACGAGGACCGTGACCGGCGACCGGTCCGGCGCGCGCCGCCCCGGCGATGCCCACTAGAGTGAGCGCGCTCCTCGTGAGCACCTGACCCGAGTCCTCAGATCACTAGCGGAGGCCCGCCGAATGCTCCACCGACGCTCGACCGCGACCGCCCTCGTCGCGGTGCTGCTGCCCCTGGCCGCCGCGCTGACGTCCTGCGGCTTCGACTACCCGACCGACCGCGTCAACACCATCGCGGCCGGCACCAACAACCGCGAGGCCGAGGTCGACGTCCTGGGTGCGCGGGTGCTGGCCTACAGCGACGGCAAGGGCCGGCTGATCGGCACGCTGGTCTACAACGACCAGGACGCGACCGAGCCCGCCCTCCTCGAGCAGGTGGGCGGCGAGGGCCTGACGATCGGTGGCGGCGCGCAGCTCGGTCTCGAGGTGCCCCCCAACGCACACGTCAACCTGGCGGCGGAGGACGCGGTGGCGATCCCGGTCGAGGGTGACTTCGCCGCCGGCGACGTCCTCGAGCTCAGCTACTCCTTCTCCACCGACGAGGTCGTCACCTTCGAGGTGCCGGTGGTGAAGCCGTGCGGCCAGTACGCCGACATCCTCGCGCCCGACGCCGATGCCGGCGCCGCTGCCGAGGAAGCGGGCGAGGAGGGCGGGGAGGTCGACGAGGACGAGGACGCCACCTACCTCTGCGATCACCCGACCGAGGCCGCCGAAGGCGAGGAGGGCGGGCACTGAGCCCGCGCCGCCCAACCATGAGTAGCCAGCCATGACACACACGCTGATCCTGCTCCGCCACGGCGAGAGCGAGTGGAACGCCAAGAACCTCTTCACCGGCTGGGTCGACGTACCCCTGACCGAGAAGGGTCGCGCCGAAGCGGTCCGTGGCGGTGAGCAGCTGGTCGACGCCGGCCTGCTCCCGACCGTCGTGCACACGAGCCTCCAGCGCCGCGCCATCAACACCGCAGCACTCGCGCTCGACGCCGCCGAGCGGCACTGGATCCCCGTCCGGCGGTCCTGGCGGCTCAACGAGCGCCACTACGGCGCGCTGCAGGGCAAGGACAAGAAGCAGACGAAGGACGAGTACGGCGAGGAGCAGTTCATGCTCTGGCGCCGGTCCTTCGACGTACCTCCGCCGGCCCTCGCCGATGACGACGAGTTCTCCCAGGTGGGCGACCCGCGCTACGCCGACCTCGGCGACGAGATGCCCCGCACCGAGTGCCTCAAGGACGTCATCACCCGGCTGCTCCCCTACTGGGAGGCCGGCATCGTCCCCGACCTGCGCGCCGGGCACACGGTGCTCGTAGCGGCGCACGGCAACAGCCTCCGCGCGATCGTGAAGCATCTCGACCAGATCAGCGACACCGACATCGCCGGCCTCAACATCCCGACCGGCATGCCACTGATCTACGAGCTCGACGAGGAGAGCCTCGCCCCGGTCACCAAGGGCGGGCAGTACCTCGACCCCGAGGCCGCTGCGGCTGCAGCCGCAGCCGTAGCCAACCAAGGTCGCTAGCGCCCGTACCCCTACTGCTCAGCCAGCGCCGTCGGGTTGTGGCCGGTGACGACGAAGACCACCCGGTTGGCGATCGACACGGCGTGGTCTGCGATCCGCTCGTAGTAGCGGCCCAACAGCGCGACGTCGACGGCGGCCTCGACCCCGTGGGTCCAGTCGTCCGACAGCAGCTCGGCGAAGCTGCGGCGGCGCAGGCCGTCCATCTCCTCGTCGTCCTTGCCGAGCGCGATCGCAGCCTCGACGTCGCGGCTGACGATGACCTCGCACACCCGGCTCACCATGTCCTCGGCGACGATGGCCATCTGCTGGACCGTCGGGCGGATCTCGCCGGGCACGGCGATGTCCGGCACCCGCAGCCGGGCCACCTTCGCAACGTGCACGGAGAGGTCGCCCATCCGCTCCAGCTCACTCACCATCCGCAGCGCAGCCACGATGGTGCGCAGGTCGGTGGCAACCGGCTGCTGCAAGGACAGCAGGTTGAACGCAGAGCCCTCGACCCGCTCGCGGGCGATGTCGATCTCGGCGTCGTCACTGATCACCCGCTCCGCGATTGCGGCGTCTCCGGTCATCAGGGCTTCGGTGGCGAGCCCGACGGCGGTCTCGACGCGCCGGCAGATCCCGGCGAGGTCGTCGAAGATCGAGTCGAGCTGGTCGTGGTAGGCCTCGCGCATGCGCCGAGCGTAGGAGGGTGAGTTGTCCAACTGGGGGCTCGGGGTGAACGGGCGATGAACAGTCGGAAGCCCGGCCTCGGCGATTCCAGGGCTGAACCCGGCGTCGCCGTACGATCAACATGTGGATCCGACGACTCAGGCGTTCCTCGCGGGGCTTCTCGGTTCCCTCATAGCGGGCGCCGCTGTGCTCGCCTGGCTGATCTCGGACCGCCAGCAGCACCGGCAGCCCCTCGTGGAGGAGCCGTTGGTGCCCCCGGGCGTGGCGACCGTGCTCTCGGTGCTGCGCAGCAGCGCGGTGGTCGTCGACGACCATGACGTCGTGGTCAAAGCATCCGCGCCGGCGTTCGCGATGGGTTTCGTCCGCGGTTCGAGTCTGGTGTCGGCCGAGCTGAGCACGCTGGTCCAGGAGGTACGCCGCGACGGCCAGATCCGGGAGACCGAGCTCCTCGTCCAGCGTCAGTCCGGCCCCCCGCGCAACGTGACCGCCCGCGTGGCGCCGCTCGGCTCCCGCCTGGTCCTCGCCCTGGTCGAGGACCGCACCCGCGAGCGCCGGATCGAGGCCGTACGGCGCGACTTCGTCGCCAACGTGAGCCACGAGCTGAAGACCCCCGTCGGTGCGATCAAGCTGCTCGCCGAGGCCGTGCAGGACGCCGCCGACGATCCCGAGGCCGTGCACCGGTTCGCGAGCCGGATGCTGACCGAGAGCGACCGGCTGGCCCACCTGGTCCAGCAGGTCATCGAGCTGTCCCGGCTCCAGGGCGACGAACCCCTGGAGTCACCCGAGTCGGTCGGCCTCGACGAGGTCATCTCCGTCGCCGTCGACACCAGCGCGATGGACGCCGACGCCAAGGACATCAGCGTCCTGGTCGAAGGAGAGCCCGGCCTGACGGTGCTCGGCAACTACGAGCAGGTCGCCGCCGCCGTCGCCAACCTGGTCGCGAACGCCGTCCGCTACTCCGAGCCCGGCTCGAAGGTCCTGGTCTCGGCCAAGGCCGTCGGGGGGTTCCTGGAGATCTCGGTGGTCGACCAGGGCATCGGCATCCCCAAGGACGAGATCGACCGGATCTTCGAGCGGTTCTACCGCGTCGACCCGGCCCGCCACCGCTCGACGGGCGGCACCGGGCTGGGCTTGTCGATCGTGAAGCACGTCGCAGCCACCCACGGTGGCGACGTCCGCGTGTGGTCGGTGGAAGGACAGGGGTCGACGTTCACCCTCACCCTTCCGCGTCACGCCGCGTACGACGAGGAGCTGCCCATGCCCCCCGTCACCCCGACGAATCCCGCGCTGGTGCACGCCGCCGCGGCGGATCGCCCAGAAGATCAGGAGGAACGCCCGTGACACGGGTACTCGTCGTCGAAGACGAAGAGAGCTACAGCGACGCCCTCGCCTACATGCTCCGCAAGGAAGGCTTCGAGGTGGCGATCGCCGCCGACGGCAACGCCGCGCTGGTCGAGTTCGACCGCAACGGCGCCGACATCGTGCTGCTGGACCTGATGCTCCCGGGCATCCCCGGCACCGAGGTGTGCCGCACCATCCGGCAGACGTCCAACGTCCCGGTGATCATGGTGAGCGCCAAGGACGACGAGGTCGACAAGGTGGTCGGGCTCGAGCTCGGCGCCGACGACTACGTCACCAAGCCCTACTCCCCGCGCGAGCTGGTCGCCCGGATCCGCGCGGTCCTCCGCCGCGGCACCGACCCCGACCTGCTGCCGGACACCCTCGAGGCCGGCCCGGTCCGGATGGATGTCGAGCGACACGTGGTGACCGTCGGCGGCGAGGAGCAGCGCCTCCCGCTCAAGGAGTTCGAGCTCCTCGAGATGTTCCTCCGCAACCCCGGCCGCGTGCTCACCCGCGGTCAGCTCATCGACCGGGTCTGGGGCTCCGACTACGTCGGCGACACCAAGACCCTCGACGTCCACGTCAAACGCCTGCGCGCCAAGCTCGAGCCCGAGCCCAGCGAGCCGAAGTACCTCGTCACCGTGCGCGGACTGGGCTACAAGCTCGACATCTGACCGCCGAAGCGGGGAAGTCCCTGTGGCGGCATCTGATGGCGCCCTGTCCGAAATCCGCGCGACGTGGGTCGGTCGCGACCCGTAGCGTCGTCCCGTGCAACCTCGCCCCGTCCTTCCCGTCCTCGCGGTCGCGACCACCCTGGTTTTCTGGGCGTCCGCGTTCGTCGCGATCCGGCACCTCGCGGACGACTTCTCCGCCGGGCCGCTGACCTTGGCCCGGATCGGAGTGGCGGCGATCGCGCTCACGTTCCTGGCGCTCCGCCACGGGCGGCCGCGGCCGACCCGCCGGCAGTGGATGTCGATCGTGGTGATCGGGGTGCTCTGGTTCTCCATCTACCACCTCGCGCTCAACCAGGGGGAGGTCTGGGTCGACGCCGGCACCGCGGCGATGCTGTTGCAGGTCTCGCCCGTGCTCGTAGCCGTGCTCGCGGTCTCGTTCCTCGGGGAGCGGTTCACGGCGCCGCTCGTGATCGGCCTGCTGGTCGCCTTCGCCGGCGTGGCCCTGATCGGACTTTCCGGCACCGGCGACAGTGACGTGGACTCCGGCAAGTTGCTCCTCGGCGCGCTCCTCTGCGTGGTGTCCGCGGTCACCTACTCGGTGAGTCTGATCCTTCAGAAGCCGCTGCTCACAGACCTGACGGCCGTCCACGTCACCTGGCTGGCCTGCGTCATCGGCTCCATCACCTGCCTGCCGTTCGCGCCGTCCCTGTGGGCCCAGGCGAGCGACGCGCCTGCCTCGTCGCTGCTCTGGTTGGTCTACCTCGGCGTCTTCCCCACCGCGATCGCGTTCACGACGTACGCCTACGCCCTGCGGCACATGACCGCATCGTCCCTCGGTGTGACGACCTACCTGGTGCCGCCGATCACCATCGTGATGGCGCTGGTGTTCCTCGGCGAGACCCCGCCGACGGTGGCCTACGTCGGCGGCGCGCTCGCGCTCGTCGGCGTCGCCATCACCCGTCGCTCGAGCACGCACCATTCGGCGGCGCCGGTCGAGAAGGAGCCGACGCCCGCCTAGCAGTTCGCGCGGGCCAGGTGGAATCTGCCGAAAGTCGGCACGGCAGGCCGCGTCACGTGCAAGCATCGCGGCCTAGTTACTCGTCAGCCGCTACCTGGGGGAACCATGAACAACTCTCGCGATCGTCGACTCCGGACCCGCCTCGCGCCGGCCGGGGCTGCTCTCCTCACCGTTGCCGCCGTCGCCGCCGCCGCCCTGGTGAGCGCCAACCTCGGCGGCGGCACCGCTGTCCCCTCGGCGGAGAAGCCTGCGGCCGCAGCGGCACCCCAGGGCGTCACGAGCGAGAAGAGCAGGAAGAGCCCCGCAGAGACGAAGGCCTACTGGACGACGAAGCGGATGAAGGCCGCACCCGAGCTGGTGCTGACGCGGACGGGGATCGGGGGTGACGCGTACGGCGAGGCCGGTCTGGACTTCACCCGGTCCCGCATCGCTCCTCAGGCGGCCAACGTCGAGGTGCCGTACAAGACGACCGGCAAGATGTTCTTCACCACGCCCGGGCAGGGCAACTTCGTCTGCTCGGCCAGCACCATCGACGACCGCGTGGTGCTGACCGCGGCGCACTGCCTGTACACCGACGGCGCCGGGTTCCACACCAACATCCTCTTCGTGCCGGGCTATGACGGCAGCAAGGCGACCCTGGCCAAGCAGCGGCCCTTCGGGACCTGGGCCTCGACCGGGTCAGTCGTCCCGACGAACTGGATCGACACGGACGGCTTTCTGCCCAGCAAGACCGACTACGGGGTGTTCACGGTCGCCGACCAGTCCATCGGCGGCAGCGTGAAGAAGCTGGCCGCCGTCAGCGGCCAGTACAGGACCGTGACCAACCACCTGAGCGACACCCACGTCACCATGCTCGGGTATCCCTGCAACCTCGACGACTGCGACATCATGCAGCGCGTCGACAGCAGCGACCACCGGTTGCCGCCCGGATTCGGCGACGCGCAGAACGCCTACGAGTACGGCTCCGACATGGAGGGCGGCTCCAGCGGCGGCCCGTGGCTCGAGAACTTCGGCACCGGAGAGGCGCTCGCCGGGACGAACACCGCCCGCAACCGGGTCGTGGCCGTCACCTCCTACGGCTACACCAGCGGGCTCCCCAAGGTGCAGGGAGCGTCGGAGCTCGACAGCATCTTCACCGCCGTCAAGAACGTCGCCTGCAACAACGCCCCGGGGAACTGCTAGGACTGCTCGAGCCAACCGCGGAACGCGTCGAGGTTGCGCGTCGACTCGCCCCGGGAGATCCGCCACGCCCACTCCTTGCGGATCGACGACTCGAAGCCGAGCTCGAGGATCGAGTTGAAGGACTCGTCGGAATAGGTCAGCACCGAGCCGAGCAGCCGGTCGAGCTCCTCGGTGTTGACCATCGAGAGCGGTAGTCGCGCGTCGAGGTAGATGTCACCGTGGTGGTCGAGGCCGAACGCCACGGCGTACATCCGCATGTTGCGCTCGAGCAACCAGCGGTAGACCCGCTCGAACTCCTCGTCCGGGCGCCGGCACACGAAAGCGTGCACCCCGAGCGCGTGGGGGCCGATGTCCAGCCGCACCGGCGTCTGCTGCTTGCGCTCGCCGGGGAGGGAGAAGGTGAACACGCCGGGCTTCGGTTCGTCGTACTCGATCTCGGACGCCTCGAGATGCTGCCGTACGACGTCGCTGGCCTGTTTCTCCACAGCACTCAGCCTGCCACGGGCTCCCTCAGGAACGCGTCGGCCCGCTCGTAGACCGCGAGCGTCTGGGTAGCCGTCGCGTCCCAGGAGAACAGCTGGGCGTGGGCGACCGCGCCGGCGGCGAGCCGGTCGCGGTAGGTCGGGTCGATGACGACCGGCTCAAGGGCACGAGCCCAGGCGACGGGGTCGTGGCTGTCGACGAGCAGGCCGCTGTGGCCGTGCCGAACCGCCGTCGTCAGGCCACCGACTGCGGCTGCGACGACCGGGGCACCGGCCGCCTGCGCCTCGACGGCGACCAGGCCGAACGACTCGTTGTAGGAGGGCACGGCGACAAGGGTGGCAGCGGAGTACCAGCCGGCGAGCTCGTGCTGAGGCACCGGCGGCACGAACCGGACGACGTCGTCGATGTCGAGGTCGTCGGCGAGGTTGGCGAGCGCGGTCGGTTGCTCGAGGCCGCTGCCGGAAGGTCCGCCGACGATCGGCACCACCAGTCGTCGGCGCAGCTCGGGCCGGAGCCGCAGCAGCTCAGCGGTCGCGTGCAGGAGTACGTCGGGAGCCTTCAGCGGCTGGATCCGGCCGGCGAACAGGAGCACCAGCGCGTCCGCCGGGATGCCACGGGCCGCGCGAGCGGCGGCCTGGTCCTGCGGCCGGAAGACGGCGGTGTCGACACCGGGGTGGACGACCTCGACCCGCGCGGGCTCGGCGTCGTAGAGGTTGATCAGCTGCTTGGCCTCGAGATCGGTGTTGGCGATGAGCACGTCGGCGGCCTCGACCACCTGCTCCTCCCCGATCACCCGGGCCGCCGGCTCTGCGGTGTCGCCTTCGGCGAGCGCTTCGTTCTTGACCTTCGCCATGGTGTGCATCGAGTGCACGAGCGGCACGCCCCAGCGGTCGCGGGCGAGCGCCCCGACCTGGCCGGACAGCCAGTAGTGGGAGTGGACGACGTCGTAGTGACCGAGCGGCTGGGACGCCTCGGCCCGCAGGACTTCACGGGCGAAAACGCAGAGCTGTCCGGGCAGCTCGGCCTTGGTCAGTCCCTCGAACGGGCCGGCGTGCACGTTGGTCACCTGGACGCCGTCGGCGAGCCGGACGACGGGGTCGGCCAGGCTGCTGGTGGCGCGGGTGAAGATGTCGACCTCGATCCCGCGGGCGGCGAGCCGGCGGGCGACCTCGACGACGTACACGTTCATGCCGCCCGCGTCTCCGGTGCCCGGTTGGTCGAGCGGCGAGGTGTGCAGGCTGATCATCGCCATCCGACGGATCTTCGTCATGCACGCCTCCTCGGGTGTCGGACCTGTCCGTAGCGGTCAACCAGCGCGCGCAGGCGGGCATTCCCCGGCTGCCAGACTTGCCGCCATCAGTACCCGGGAGAGGGCTGTTGTCACCGGCGCGAGCAGCGGCATCGGAGCCGCGACCGCGCGGCGGCTCACCGCCGAGGGCTACGACGTCAACGTGGTCGGGCTGGTGCAGGTGACCCGGGCACTACTTCCCGCGCTCGTGGCCACCGGCGCGGGGACCATTGTCAACGTCGGCTCGACCGCCGGCCGGGTGGCCTACGAGGGCGGCGGCGGTTACCCGGCTGCCAAGCACGGGACCAAGGTCGTCACCGAGACGCTCCGACTCGAGCTGTTCGACCAGCCGGTCCGGGCGTGCGAGGTAGCGCCCGGCATGGTGAAGACCGACGAGCTCGTCATCCGGCCGCGCGCCCAGGCCGCACAGCACAAGGTGCACCGCGTCACCTAGGGCTGGCGCTGGACAGCTCCCTGCTGGACCGAAGGGCGATGGCTCCGACGTCGACCCGGTCACCGCTCGCGACGTCGATCCAGGACGCGGCCTCGGCGTCGTTCGCTCCCCCCAGGAACTGCGGCTCGATCCAGGCGCCTGCCTCCGTGGCCGGGGTGACGCACTCCGCGACGTAGACGGTGTAGCGGCCCGCCGCGAGTCCCTCCACCTCCCAGCGCCCGGCGGCGTCCTCTCCCGGGATCGCCTTGAGCCTTCCGGCCCGCTCGTCAGCCACGCTGCCGTCCTCGTTGAAGACCACGACGCAGATGTCGGAGCGGGCGGCGGCGCCCTCCGGCCAGGAGACGGTCGCAATCATGGAGCCGCCGTCCACCGGGCTATCGACGACAGCGGCGGTGCCCCGAAGGGCATGCATCGGCGGCGCGGCGCCCTGCCAGAGCACCACCGCGGCGACGACGAAGGCGGTCACGCACATCCCCAACCCGATCGCCTGCAGATGCCGTTGCCCGAACTGCATCGCAACCTCCCCTTGGCTGCCTCGAACCGTCCCCCGACGGAGCCAACTTCCCCCGCCTCGAATTGGAACACGGGCCCTGCGCGCGCGGACGCGATCGCTCGTGCCTGCTACCGCATGTGAGAACGGCCAGGATCACGTGAGGGCGCGGTCGAGCGCCGCTTCCACGTGCAGCGTGGTGCAGGGGAAGACGGGGAGGTCGGAGTCGGCCTGCTTCACCAGGAGCTCGAGCTCCGAGCATCCGAGGATCACCCCGCCGGCGCCGGCGTCCCAGAGCTCGTCGATGAGGGCGACGACGTACTTCCGGGAGTCGTCGACGATCCTGCCGTGCACGAGCTCCTCGTAGATGATCCGGTTGATCTCGTCGTGGTGCCGCTCGTCCGGCGTGACGACCTCGAGCCCGTGCCGCGCGATCCGCTCGGTGAAGAACGTCCGGGTCATGGCGAAGCGGGTGCCGATCAGTGCCAGGACCTCGACGCTCTCCGTCTGGGCCTCCGCAGCGACGACGTCGGCCAGGTGCAGCAACGGGATGTCGATGGCAGCCTCGACCTGTTCCGCCACGCGGTGGAACGTCGTCGTACACAGCACCAGGAAGTCCGCCCCCGCCCGCTCGACCGACTGTGCGGCCGCCGCCAGGATCGCGGCGACGCCGTCCCAGTCCTCGGCCTCCTGGAGGGCGGTGATCTCGGCGAACTCGACGGACGCCATCACCGTCTTCGCCGAGTGGAGGCCCCCCAGTCGGGCTTCGACGCCACGGTTGAGCAGGTCGTAGTAGGCCGCGCTGCTCTCCCAGCTCATGCCCCCGACGAGTCCGATCGTCTTCATCCGCGCAGTCTCCCACGGCTCGGGCCGGTCGCGCGTGGGGTGGGACACCATGTCGGGATGAGGATCACCGTCGACCGCGACAGCGTGGCCGCCGGAGACGACGCCGACCGGCACGACCACGCGCTCGAGGTGGCCGCGGAGACGACCGTCGCCGAGCTCCTCCGCACCTGCGCCTCGACGTGAGCGTCGCCGGGCCAGCCACCTGGCTGGTCCGGCTCGGCGGTCGCGACGAGGCACATGCCGGCGACACGGCCGGTTCGCCGATGTGAGCCTGACGGCACCCCGCCGATAGGCTTGACGGCGGCCCGAATCCGGGCCGAGCACCCTCACGAGAGCAGCGTCGTACTTCCATGCCTTCCCACTCCTCGACCCGACGCACCGACCTGCGCAACGTCGCCATCGTGGCGCACGTCGACCACGGCAAGACCACGCTGGTCGACGCGATGCTTCACCAGGCGGGCGCGTTCACCGCGCACCAGGCCGAGGGCGTCGCCGAGCGGGTCATGGACTCCGGCGACCTCGAGCGCGAGAAGGGCATCACCATCCTCGCGAAGAACACCGCGGTGCACTACCGCGGTCCTTCGGCGCAGGAGCTCGCCAACGGCGACATGACGATCAACATCATCGACACGCCCGGTCACGCCGACTTCGGCGGCGAGGTCGAGCGCGGCCTGTCGATGGTCGACGGCATCGTGCTCCTCGTCGACGCGTCGGAGGGTCCGCTGCCGCAGACCCGGTTCGTGCTGCGCAAGGCGCTCAACGCCGACATGCCGGTGATCCTGGTGGTCAACAAGACCGACCGTGGCGACGCCCGGATCGACGAGGTCGTCGACGAGACCTACGAGCTGTTCATGGACCTGCTCGACGAGAACCACAGCCAGGACGCGCTGGACTTCCCCGTGGTGTTCGCCTCCGGCAAGGCCGGCATCGCTTCGCTGGCCAAGCCCGAGAACGGCACCCTCCCCGAGGGCACCGACCTCGAGCCGCTCTTCCGCACCATCCTCGAGAACATCCCCGCACCCGAGTACGACGAGGGCGCGCCCCTGCAGGCGCACGTCACCAACCTCGACGCCTCCCCGTTCCTGGGCCGGCTGGCGCTGCTGCGGATCAAGCAGGGCAACCTCAAGAAGGGCCAGCAGGTCGCGTGGATGCGGCGCGACGGCGAGGTCAAGAACGTCAAGGTCACCGAGCTGCTCATCACCGAGGGCCTCGAGCGCAAGCCCGGTGAGACCGCAGGCCCGGGTGACATCGTCGCCGTGGCCGGCATCCCCGACATCACCATCGGGGAGACGCTGGCCGACCCGGAGAACCCGGTCGCGCTCCCGCTGATCCACGTCGACGAGCCCGCGATCTCGATGACGATCGGCACCAACACCTCGCCCCTCGTCGGTAAGGGCGGGAAGGGCCACAAGGTCACTGCCCGTCTGGTCAAGGACCGGCTCGACGCCGAGCTCGTCGGCAACGTCTCGCTTCGCGTGCTCCCCACCGAGCGCCCCGACGCCTGGGAGGTGCAGGGCCGCGGCGAGCTGGCGCTGGCGATCCTCGTCGAGCAGATGCGGCGCGAGGGCTACGAGCTGACCGTCGGCAAGCCGCAGGTGGTCACCCGTGAGGTCGACGGCAAGCTGCACGAGCCGTACGAGCGGTTGACGATCGACGCGCCTGAGGAGTTCCTCGGCACCATCACCGAGCTGCTCGCCAACCGGAAGGGCCGGATGGAGGGCATGACGAACCACGGCACCGGCTGGGTGCGGATGGACTTCGTCGTCCCGGCCCGCGGCCTGATCGGCTTCCGCACCGACTTCCTCACCGAGACCCGCGGCACCGGCATCGCGCACCACATCTCCGAGGGCTACCACCCCTGGGCCGGCGAGATCCGCTCGCGGGCGTCCGGCTCACTGGTCGCCGACCGCACGGGCGTGGCGACGGCGTACGCGATGACCTCGCTGCAGGAGCGCGGCATCATGTTCGTCGACCCGGCCACCGAGGTCTACGAGGGCATGATCGTCGGCGAGAACTCCCGCGCCGACGACATGGACGTCAACATCACCAAGGAGAAGCAGCAGACCAACATCCGGTCCGCCACCTCTGACAACTTCGAGAAGCTCATCCCGCCGCGGCGGCTCTCGCTCGAGCAGTGCCTCGAGTTCTGCCGCGAGGACGAGTGCGTCGAGATCACGCCGGAGACGGTGCGGATCCGCAAGGTCGTGCTCGACCAGAACGAGCGGGGAAAGATGGCGTCGCGGGCCCGGAAGGGCACCCGCTGACCGCGGATTGCACTTCAGGCCGGTCAGGAAGAGCGGCTGACCGCTACCTGCCGTCGCCGGGCAGGATCTTTCGCAGCACCTGGTCGCGCCGGTCACTGACCGCCACCGCGGCGATCGCACCGCCGATGGCACCGAACAGGTGGCCCTGCCACGAGATGCCCGGCTGGCCGGGCAGCACGCCCCAGAGCACGCCGCCGTAGATGAAGAGGACGACCGCGCCCAGCGCGATCTCCCAGAACCGCCGGTTCACGATGCCGCGCACGACGACATAGACGAGGAAGCCGAACACCAGCCCGGACGCGCCGATGTGGTTGGTGTTGCTGCCGGCGACGAGCCACACGCCGACGCCGCCGACCACCCAGATCACCGCAGCAGCGGCGAGTCCGCGGAGCAGTCCCGACGCAAGCGTGAGGAAGCCGAGCACGAGCAGCGGTCCACTGTTGGCCGATAGGTGGTCCCAGCCTCCGTGAAGCAGCGGCGCGAACACGATCCCCAGGAGTCCCTCGTCGGACCGGGGCTGCACGCCGTACTGGTCGAGCTTGTGGTCCGTGGCGGCATCGACGATCTCGATCGCCCACAGCACCGCGGTGAACACGCCGATCGTGACGGCGGCCTGCACCCAGACCGGGATCTCTCGGCCTTTGATCTCCACCCCCTCAGTGTGGCGGGTCGGGCCTGATCACGACCAGCGAATGACCCAGTACTGCACGCCGAAGGGCGCGTCGTCGTACGCCACCTCGGCCCGGACACCCGGCATCAACAGGTCGCCGAGCGTCCGCATCGAGGCCACGTCGGCCCACATCTCCTCGGCCAGCTGCTCGTCGAGTGCGCTCAGGGCGGCGGGGAGCGGCTCGAGGAGCGCGCGACGCAGGTGGTCGTCGAAGGACTCGGCGCGCTCGTCGAAGTGTCCCGGTGCTTTGAGGGTGCGCTTGGCGGATCCGTTGCCGACGACCAGCACGCCGCTCGGCTCGTCGGTGACCTCCGCCGCCCCGACCTCCGCCAGCAGCGCACGGGCGACCCGGCGCCCGTCGTCGGAGGCGACCACCCGGACGCGCGGCCCGAGCGCGCCCACGACCGCTAGGCAGGCGGCTCGGAGCTCGGCGACCGGGTCGTCGATGGAGGAGTACGACGGCAACAGCGCCGGCACGCCCGGCACCAGGGCAACCCGCATTGCCCGCATTGCCCGCATTGCCCGCATTGCCCTCATCGCCCTCATTGCAGTCCCCGAATTGCCCGCTTCGGGGGCCGGCTGCCGGCGATCGACCACACCATGTCGACGACCTGGCGGGTCTCGACGACCTCGTGCACGCGGTAGATCCGCGCCCCGGCCAACGCGCACACGGCGGTCGCGGCGAGGGTGCCGACCAGTCGCTCGCCGACCGGCAGGTCGAGGGTCTCGCCGACGAAGTCCTTGTTGGACAGGGACACCAGCACCGGCCATCCGGTGTCGACCATCTCGCCCAGCCGTCGGGTGAGCTCGAGCGAGTGGAAGGTGTTCTTGCCGAAGTCGTGGGCGGGGTCGATGACGATCGACTCGCGAGCGACACCCGCCGCGAGGGCGCGCTCGGCGTAGCGGACGGTGTCGTCGATCGCGGCGGCGACCACGTCGTCGTACTCGATCCGGAACGGGCGGGTTCTCGGCGTCACACCGCCCGTGTGGGTGCAGATGATCGCGGCGCCGTGCTCCGCCGCCACGACGGCCAGCTCCGGGTCCGCGCCACCCCAGGCGTCGTTGAGCAGGTCCGCGCCCGCCTCGCACGCGGCTGCGCCCACCTCCGCGCGCCAGGTGTCGACCGAGATCACGAGCGAGGGGTACGACGCCCGCACCCGCGCCACGAAGTCGACCACTCGTGCCTTCTCCTCCACCGCCGAGATCTCCTCGCCCGGCGCCGCCTTGATCCCGCCGATGTCGACGATCTCCGCGCCCTGCTCGACAACGGCCACGACCCGCTCGAACGCGGCGTCCTCGCCCCAGGTCGCGCCCTGGTCGTAGAACGAGTCGGGCGTGCGGTTGACGATCGCCATCATCAAGGTGGCGTCGTCGGAGAACGCCTGGCGGCCCAGCTTCAGCATCAGAGCAGACCCTCCGCCGGCGGACGCTCCACCGTCTCCACCACCCGGTCCAGCGGCACCGGACCGCTCCCGAACTGCCGCAGGATCGCCGAGTCGGCTCGTGTCGAGATGGGCCGACTCGGCGCCTTTTCGGGGGCCAGATGCGCCGACTCGGCGCGGACCAGGGTGGCGGCGAGGATCTGGACCGCCATGGCACCGAGGTCGAGCAGAGACTGGTGTCCGTGCGAGCGGGTGCCGAGGTCGACCTGGGCGATCGCGGACGGGCCGTGGACGGTCAGCGTGTCGACGAGGGCGGCCAGCTCGACGGCGTAGCCGGCCGGGACCGACAGCGAGGCGAACAGCTCCCGTCGGACGGCCCACTCGCCGGCGAGCGGCTGCACCAGGTCCTGGAGCTGCGGGTAGAGCAGGGAGATCAACGGCCGCGCCACCAGCTCGGTGACCCGGCCTCCGTCGAGTGGCCCCTGTTCTCCCGGCCGCTCGTAGAAGCCCTTGACCAGTTGCACCTCCGGCCAGGTCAACAGCGGACCGAGCAGGCCGGGGACGAAGTGTGTGTCCCAGTCGGTCAGGTCGGCGTCCATGAACACGAGGACGTCGCCGCTGGTGACGAAGAGCGACTTCCACATCGCCTCGCCCTTGCCGGGGTGGGTGCCGAGGTCCGGGCGGATCTCCGACGACCGGTGCACGACGGCACCGGCCGAGGCCGCGGCGTCGTACGTCCCGTCCGTCGAGTCGCTGTCGATGACCACGATCTCGTCGACCAGCGAGACGGTGTCGACCAACCGGTCACGGACCCTTCCGACGACGTCGCCGACGGTCCCGGCTTCGTTGCGCGCCGGTACGACGAGGCTCACCCGGGTGTCGCCCTTGGCGCCGATCAGGTCGTCGAGCGTCCAGTCGTCCCAGTGAGCGGTGCGGATGCCGCTCACGTGCATCCCGTGGAATCAACGGGCATGGTCGCGACCCTACCGACCGTCCGTCAGGCGAGAGAGATCGAGGGGATGTATCAGAAGTGATGACGCGAACGGCCTGTACGAGGCACACTGTCCCCCTCGGGACAACGGACGGAAATTCTCGGGGGGAGAAAGTCCCAGGGTCCGGATGCGAGCTCTCCGCAGATGGATGAGAAAGGCCCGGTGCCGGGCGAAGTACGGGCGAGCCTGCCCGCACGGCGGTCACTACGGCGGGAAACGCCGGAACTCGTTGACCGCTGCGCACACCCACGCCAAGAACCTCGCCAAGGAGAGCAACGTGGAGGAGCACCACGCCCCGGCTCACCGCGCAGAGAAGCGCTCGATCGACAGTGCGAGGGCGGACGCGTAGCGCCGCCGTCCCGCCGCGCTCGTCATGAGCCCGGCGTCACCAGGATCGCGCATGTTGCCGAGCTCGACCATCACGGTCGGGATGTCGGCCAGGTTGAGGGTGCCGAGATCGCCACGTACGTCGATCCCGTCCCTGCCGGCGTACGTCGACGTGGCGAAACCCTCCTCGACCAGGACGTCCCTGACCACCTCGGCGAGCCGCAGCGACGGCGCGGCGATGTCGGCGGTCCACGGCTCCCTCGCCTCGGGCGCGATCACGTGGAACCCGTGGGCGCCCGCGACGAGCGACCCGTCCGCGTGGATGCTGACCTTCAGGTCCGCCGTCGGACCCGGTTGTCCGGCATTGCCGGCCAGGCCGCGCTCATCGACGCACGGGCCCCACGCCGCCACCGCGTTGGCGGAGCGGGTCAGCAGCACCTGCGCGCCGAGCCGACGCAGCAGCCGCCGGGTGGCTCGGGCCACCTCCCAGGCGAACGTCGCCTCCGGGTAGCCGCCGTCGGTCGCCGTACCCGTGGAGTTGCACGGCTTGCTGAAGCCGCCTGCATCGACGAGAGCCTGCACCTCGGCCGGGAAGGCCGGGTTGCCGAGCTGGTGCCCGGGATCGAGGACGACGACCCGGCCGGCGAGCGGCAACTCGGGCGCGATGGTCGAGGCGGTCACCGTCGCTCGCGGCGTGCGCGGACCGTCGGTCGTCGGGTCCGGCCGCGTGGTGACGCTCGGCGACGGGTCGGCGGCCGGCGGGCTGGGTTCGTTCTCGCACCCCGACAGCAGGAGCGCGAGCGCCGCGCTCGCCGCGACCGCACCGCGAATTCGCGGACGCAGCTGCGGGGCGGGGATCATAGGTCCCTGAGCCTAGGTTGTCCTGCTTTCTGCGATGTCAGTACCGGCAACTCGAGGTCGTGCCCGGCGCGGTCCAGGCGGGGCGGTGCCAGGTGTAACCCCAACCCCCTGCAGGTCGTTGGTCCTGCGTGTCGGATCCGAGAGGATGTCGACATGAGGAACAGCCCTACGATGAGTGCGACAGCTGAGGTGATCGCGTGACGGCGGTGATCGGGCACTCGGCTGCGTCGCGCACCGAGTCGCTGTCGACACCTTTGAGCCGCTCGCTGCGCCTCGTCCCCTTCATCCTCATCCTCCTCGACATCGTCGTGGTGACCGCTGTCGTCGGCTTCGCGTCATACATCGACGACGGCATGCCGATGTTCGACGCCGAAGCCACCGCGGACCTCGCGAGCCGGACGACCGGTCCGCTCCTGACCCTCGGCTGGATCCTCCTGATCGCCCTCGGCGGCGCCTACCGCAAGCAGGTGCTCGGCGGCGGCAGCGACGAGTACAAGCGGGTCCTCAACGCGAGCCTCGCCTACACGGGCCTGCTCGCCCTCATCCTGTTCGTGACCGAGGCCGATGTCTCGCGCGGCTTCTTCATCCTGCTCTTCTCCCTCGGACTGCCCGGTCTGCTGCTCGCGCGCTGGGGCGCTCGCAACCTGCTCCACCGCGCGCGGAGCGCCGGTCACCTCGGCCTCCCCGTGCTCATCGCCGGCTCTCCCGAGCACGTCGATGACATCCACGGCGTGCTCGACCGCACCCGGTGGCTCGGCTATCGAGTGGTCGGCGCGGTGACACCGCCAGGCGACGCCAGCCATACCGTCGGCGGCGTCCCGGTGGTCGGCACAACTGACGACCTCACCAAGGCCGCGCTGCTGGCCGACGCAGAGCTGATCCTGTTCGCCGGCGGCTCGTCCAGCTCGGCCCAGGACCTGCAGGAGAAGGTCTGGCAGCTCGAGGAGCGAGGGATCGGTGTCGTCGTCGCGCAGAGCGCGACCGGCATCCTGATGACCGACCGCGCGTCGTTCCGCCCGGTCGGTGGGCTCCCGCTGATGCACCTGGGTGCACCGGCCTGGTCCCAGGCGGCCCGCCTCGGCAAGCGCACGTTCGACCTCTTCGGCGCGCTTGCCCTGTTGATGTTCTTCAGCCCGCTGTTCCTCTTCATCGCACTGCGGATCAAGCTGCACGACGGCGGCGCCGTCTTCTTCCAGCAGTCACGGGTCGGCCGCCAGGGCGTTCCGTTCCGCTGCGCCAAGTTCCGCACCATGGTGCCCGACGCCGAGGACCTGCTTGCGGCCCTCCACGTGTCGACCGGCTACGACGGCGGCCTCTTCAAGATGGAGGACGACCCGCGGATCACGAAGCCCGGCCGGTGGCTGCGGCGCTTCTCGTTCGACGAGCTCCCCCAGCTGTGGAACGTCGTCCGCGGCGACATGAGCCTGGTCGGCCCCCGGCCGCCGCTCCCCCACGAGGTGGCGCGCTACGACGTCGCCTCCCGGCGTCGCCTCCACGTGCGCCCCGGAATGACCGGCCTCTGGCAGGTATCCGGCCGCTCGGACCTCTCCTGGGAGCACGCGATCCGGCTCGACCTCTACTACGTCGACCACTGGTCGATGCTGCAGGACCTGCACATCCTGTGGCGCACCCTCGGCGTCGTCATCCTCGGCCGCGGCGCCTACTAGGTCCTTCGCTCGTCGATTAGCTCGAGACGCTAGGCCTCGGCCCTCATTCGTACCCGAGAACCGACTTCCGCTTCTCGCCCCAGGCCAGCGCCGAGGCGATTGCGTCGTCGAGTGACAGCTCCGTGCGCCAGTCGAGCAGCTCGGCTGCCTTGTCCGCGTTGGCGAACGCACCGACCGCGTCGCCGGGCCGCGGCGGGGCCTCGGTGACCGGCACCGGCGTGCCGACGACGCGCTCGACCGCCGCGATCAGCTCCCTGACCGTCACGCCGTCGCCGCCGCCGATGTTGAGGTAGGCGTACGGCGCGCCCTCGGCCTCGATGACCGCGTCGAACCGCTCGACCGCCCGCACGTGCGCCCGCGCCAGGTCCCACGCGTGGATGTAGTCGCGGATGCCCGTGCCGTCGCGCGTCGGCAGGTCGGTCCCGGTGATCGTGAACGAGTCGCGATAGCCCAGCGCGGTCTGCGCGAGCAGCGGTACGACGTGCGTCGCGTCCTTGAGGTGGTAGCCCGTTTGGAGGTCGGGGTCGGTGCCGACCGGATTGAAGTAGCGCAGGATGATCGCCCGCAAGCTGGACGCCCGGGAGATGTCCTCCAGGCACATCTCCATCATCCGCTTGGTGCGGGCGTACGGCGACGTCGGCTCGACCGGGTCCGTCTCGCGGACCTCGAAGGCCGGCTGCAGCGCGTAGAGCGACGCGGTCGACGAGAAGAGGATCCGCGGCTTTCCGAGCTTCTCGAGCTGGTCGAAGAGCTCCAGCGACTTGGCCACGTTGTCGCGGTAGTACATGTAGGGCAGCTCCACGGACTCCGGCACGACGATCCGCGCGGCCATGTGGATCGTCGCCTCGATCTCGGGGTGCTCCTCCATGATCCGGCTCAGCAGTGCCCGGTCCGCGATGTCGCCCTCGTAGAAGGCTCGGTCCTCGGTGAACTGGCGAGGACCGACCAGCAGCGAGTCGAGGAGGACGGGCGTGTGACCGGCCTGCTCCAGAGCCTTCGAGGTGATCGAGCCGAGGTAGCCGGCGCCGCCGGTGACGAGAACCTTCACGAGGGTGGAGCCTACGTGGACCTCACTCAGGGGCAGCTGATGGGCGCCGGGTCGAGGGTGTCGACCTGCGCTGCCGCGTCGGTGTCTCCGCCACAGTCGATCACCTTGTCCTTGACCCCGTCGTTGGCCCGCAACTGGTCCCGGCCATCCCCGCCCCGCAGCTCGTCGGCACCGAGATTCCCGGTGAGCTGGTTGGTGTCCTCGTTGCCGATGAGTACGTCGTTGCCCGAGCCGCCGCGGAGGTTCTCCACCGACGCGCGCACGGTGTCGCGCTCGCCCACGGCACCGTCCTCCCTGCTGCCGTCGTCGCTGCCGCCGGCGCCGATCGTCACCTGCACCGCGACCGAGCGGGCGCCGTAGTCGACGGTGTCCTTGCCGCTGCCGCCGATGAGCAGGTCCGCGTCGACGCCGCCGTCCATCGAGTCGTCGTCGGCGCCGCCGTAGAGGGCGTCCTCGTCCGCCCCGCCCTTCAGCACGTCGTCACCCGCACCGCCCCGGAGCACGTCGCCGCCGGCGACGCCGTCCATGGTGTCGATGCCCTCGCCGCCGTTCAGGACGTCATCCCCGTCGCCGCCGTGCATCAGGTCACTGCCCTCGTCGCCGATGAGCACGTCGTCCCCACCCTCCCCGAACATCACGTCGGCCCAGGTACCGCCGATCAGTCGGTCGTCACCCGTGCCGCCGTACAGGGTGGAGAACAGGCTGCCGGCCGTGACGACGTCTGGTCCTCCTCCGCCGCGGATCAGGCGCGGTGCGGTGAGTCGGTCCGCACCGGTGCCTCCGACCAGGTTCTCGACATCCCCGGCGATCAGGTCGCTCACCCCGGAGCCGGGGTCGGTCTCGCCGACATACGCCGTAGCGGGAGCGGACTGACCGACGTAGGACACCGTGTCGTTGCCGGAACCGCCGCAGATCACGTCCTGGCCCTGCAGTCCGGTGATGGTGTCGTTGCCGCCCAGCCCGTGGATGACGTCGATCCCTCGTCGATCCGCGGAGCTGGTCGTCGCCCGACGTGCCGCCAATCGTCGCGATGCGGCCCTGGCACGCGGGCTGGTTCGCGCCCCAGGTGTCGGCTCGCCGAGCTCGGCGCTGCTCGTGGTTGCGATGCTCGCAGGCGTACGGTGGCGAGGGTGTAGCTGTTGATGCCGGCCGGCGGTGATGTAGGCGATCTTCGTGCCCGTCCGGCGACCAGGTCGGCTCGCGCTCGGTGACACCGACGTTCAGCACCCGCTGCACGTTCGGTCCCGTCCGGGTTCATCCAGCTTGATGTCCGCGTCCGTGGAGGAGAACGGGTACTGGAACGCGATCTTGGTGCCGTCCGGCTTCCACGTAGGTGCGCTGCCCAGACCGAGGTCGACCGGTGCCGCGTTGCCGTCGACGTCCACGACGTAGACGTGGAACGAGGAGTTGAACGGGTCGCCCGAGTAGTCGCTATACGCGATCTTGGTGCCGTCGGGCGACCAGGTCAGGTCCTCGTCCGTAGAAGCTGGGGTCCCGCAGCAGCGGCACCGGTGGCACCACCGTCGGCGTCGATCACCCAGATGCCGTTGTCGCCGTTCTGCGTCCGTACGAACGCGATCCTGCTCCCCGTCCGGCGACCAGCTCGGATCCGCGTCGTAGCTGCCCGTCGGTGAGCCTGGACCGGCGTTCCGGACGACCCGAACGGCTGGCCACCGTCCAGATGCCGCTGGCGTCGAGCGTCGCTCCGTACGCCCGTACGCGATCCGGGTGCCGTCCGGTGACCACTCCGGGTCGCGGCGGCGCCGCATCCGGGTCGGTCGCGTGGAAGTAGATCTCTCCAGGGTGCGACGACCAGGTATCCGCCGTGCTCACGCCGCCGCTGGTGTCGAGCAGGAGCTGCGCCTAGACGATCTGACCGTTCGGCCCCGCCGTGACCTCGTGGCCGGCACGGCGCCGCCGACGGATCGGCGCGGTCCAGCAGGATCGGTATTGGCGGTCGGCACTGCCGTCAGCACCGCCCCGCCAGCCGTCACGGCCCGAGCGTACGCGCGAGTCCTCGGGTCCGAACGTCGCCGTCATGGCAACCACCGCTTCGTCAGGGGAACTGGAGCAGAGCCCGAACCGGACGGAGCGCTTCGACGGTTACAGGGTGCGCCTCTGTTCAACGGTTCGCCAAGCCATTTGCACGGGATTCACTCGATCGGACTAGGCCGGCCAGCAGACCGAGCAGGTAGTCGCCGTAACCGCTCGCCACCAAATTCTCCCCGAGCCGCGCCAGCTGGGCGTCGTCGATGTAGCCCATCCGCCACGCCACTTCTTCCGGCGCAGCGACCTTCGTGCCCTGCCGGGCCTCGAGGGTGCGCACGTAGTTTCCGGCATCGTTGAGGGCCTCGAAGGTGCCCGAGTCCAGCCAGGCAGAGCCGCGCGGCAGGACCTCGACGGTCAGCCGGCCCTCCTCCAGGTAGCCGCGGTTGAGATCGGTGATCTCGAGCTCGCCGCGCGGGGAAGGGGTGAGCGCCTTGGCCCGTTCGACGACGTCGGGTCCGTAGAAGTAGAGGCCGGGCACGGCGAGGTTGCTGCGCGGGTGCTCGGGCTTCTCCACCAGGGACACCGGTCGGCCGTCGGCATCGATCTCGACGACGCCGTACGACTCGGGATCGGCGACCGGGTAGGCGAACACGTGCGCGCCTTCGATGGCGTCGAACCGGCGCAGCCGGCCGCCGAGCCCCGGCCCGTAGAGGATGTTGTCGCCGAGGATCAGCGCCGACGACCCACCGGCGATGTGCCGCTCACCGATGACGAACGCCTGCGCCAATCCGTCGGGCGCCGCCTGCACGGCATAGGTGAGGTCGATGCCGAACTGGGAACCGTCATCGAGCAGGCGCCGGAACTGGTCCGCTTCGTGCGGGGTCGTGATCACGAGGATGTCCCGGATCCCCGCCAGCATCAGCGTCGACAGCGGGTAGTAGATCATCGGCTTGTCGTAGACCGGCATCAGCTGCTTGCTGACCGCCCTGGTGATCGGCGACAGCCGGTTGCCCGTGCCGCCCGCCAGGATGATCCCGCGCATTCCCGTAGTGTCCCGCATGTGCATCAGCGGATCCTGGTGACAGGCGGCGCGGGGTTCATCGGCTGCAATTTCGTACGCCACCTGCTCGCCCACACCGACGCGGTCGTGACCGTGCTGGACAAGCTGACCTACGCCGCGAGCCCGGCCGCGCTCGTCGGCCTGCCCGAGGACCGGTTCCGGCTCGTCGTCGGCGATGTCGCCGATGCAACCGTCGTCGACCCGCTCGTGTCCGAGCACGACGCCGTGGTGCACCTGGCCGCGGAGTCGCACAACGACAACGCCCTGCACGACCCGACCCCGTTCGTGCAGACCAACCTGGTCGGCACCTTTACGATGCTCGAGGCGGTGCGGAAGGCCGACGTACGGCTGCACCACGTCTCCACCGACGAGGTGTACGGCGACCTCGGACTCGACGACCCCGATCGTTTCACCGAAGACTCCGCCTATCGACCGAGCAGCCCCTATGCGGCCTCCAAGGCGGGTTCTGACCACTTGGTGCGGGCGTGGGTCCGCAGCTTCGGCGTGCGAGCGACGATCTCGGGCTGCTCCAACAACTACGGGCCCTGGCAGCACATCGAGAAGTTCATCCCCCGCCAGGTCACCAACGTCCTCGACGGCCGGCGACCGCGCATCTACGGCACCGGTGCGCACGTCCGCGACTGGATCCACGTCGACGACCACAGCGCGGCGGTGCTCGCCATCCTCGAGCGCGGTCGGATCGGAGAGACCTACCTGATCGGCGCGAACGGCGAGCGCTCGAACCTCGAGGTGGTGCGGGCGATCCTGCGGCTGATGGGCCGCGACGAGGAAGACATCGACCCCGTCACCGACCGGGCCGGCCACGACCGGCGCTACGCCATCGACGCGAGCCGACTCCGCGACGAGCTCGGCTGGCGCCCGTCGTACGGCGATTTCGAGGCCGGCCTGGCAGAGACGGTCGCGTGGTACACCGACCACGAGGAGTGGTGGCGCCCCGACAAGGCGGCGACCGAGGCGGCGTACGCCGCGAGGGGTCAGTGAGTCTCCACGCGCCCGTAGTCGTCCTCGAGCCGGCAGATGTCGTCCTCACCGGTGTAGGCGCCGTGCTGCACCTCGATGATGACGAGCGGCTCGTCGTGCTCGTTGCTGATCCGGTGCGGCTCGCCGATCGCGACGTTGATGGAGTCTGCGACGTAGAGCACGCGGATCTCACCGGCGACCACGCAGGTCGCGACCCCCGAGACGACGGTCCAGTGCTCGGCCCGGTGCTCGTGGGTCTGGTAGGAGAGGCGGCAGCCCGGCTCGACGACGATCCGCTTCACCTTGAAGCCGTCGCCCTCGTCCAGAACCTGCCACGACCCCCACGGTCGAACTGCACTGTCCCCGATCACACGCTCTCCACCTTGTCGTTCGCCCTGAAATCGCAGGCACGCCGGCACCCCCCGGTCTGCCGGCGTCGTTGAAGTAACGAGACGCCGGGCTCCGAGGATACGGAGGAACCGCCGGAAATGTTGTCGGAACTGATCACCTGCGTCGCAGTCCCGCGAGCGCCGGCCGGACGTCGGCGAGGTAGACCAGCGACGCGATCGTCATCGCCAAGTTGACGATCAGCAGAGGCAACGGGAGCAGCTGGAGCACGACGGCAATCCCGAGCAGGATGCACCAGGTCGGCTTGTTGAGCTTGTCGGCGGCGAGGTAGGACTCTGCCGAGTAGAGCAGCGCGTTGGCGAACGCGAAGATCTTGATCACGAGCAACACGAAGAACACGGCCAGCTGCACGTAGACCTCGAACTGGAACACATCCATGATGACCTGATCCTATCGGGGCATCGAGTTTGAAATAGGAACGAGGCCCCGAGGGATGAGCCCTCGGGGCCTCGTTGAACCTGGAGCGTCAGCTCACTTGGCGACGGCCTTGCTGGACGGCGCCTTCTTGGCAGCAGCCTTCTTGGCCGGAGCCTTCTTGGCAGGCGTCTTCTTGGCCGGCGCGTTCTTGGCGACGGAGCCCGGGACCGAGGCCGGAGCCTTGACCGCGTCACCCTTGCGGATCTTGGTGACAACGCTCTCGCCGCGCTTGGCGAGGTCGGCGTAGGTGCCGGTCACGGTCGCGACGTTCTCGTCGTACTGCTTCTTGACGGTCGACTGGACCTTGGTCGGCAGCGCCTTGGCGTCGGCCTGGAGCTCGGAGAGCTTGGCCTCGAACTTCGCGCGGGTGTCGTTGAACTGCGCGGTGGCCTTGTCCTGCAGGGTCTTCGGCTTGGGGGCCTCGAACTCCTTGACGGACTTCTGGACGTCGGCAACGCGAGCGTTGACCTTGGCCTGGACGTCGGTGACGTAGCCCTTGACCTTCTCGACGGCCAGGTCGGTGGCGCCGACACCGGCGTAGATCGGCTTGGCGGCGACTTCAGGGACCTCGGGGAGGTCGATCGACTTCAGGTCCACCTTGGGGACCTCGAACTTCGGGAGCTCGAACTTCGGCATGGTGAAATACACCCTTCGTTGTGTGTTGGGGATGGTGCGTTTTTCAGGAGTGGGCGGTCGTCGCGCCGGCCTCGCTGGACTCGTCCGGGGTGACGGGTGCGGGCACCACGTCGACCTCGTTGAGCGCCAGGAACGACGCGTAGACATCGAGGAGCGACTGCTTCTGTCGCTCGGTGAGGCCGGTATCGCCGAGAATGGCGAGCTCGACCGACCCACCAACGCCGTCATCCGGGCTGAGGATGCCCGCCCGGATGTAGAGCTGCTCCGCGGAGATCCGCAGCGCCTTGGCGATCTGCTGCAGCACCTCGGCAGAGGGCTTGCGCAGACCACGCTCGATCTGGCTCAGGTAAGGGTTGGAGACACCGGCCTGCTCGGCGAGCTGCCGCAGGGAGAGACGCGACTGAGTGCGCTGCTCCTTGAGGTAGTCACCTAGAGCGCCGACCGTCTCGGTCACCTTTGCCTTCACCATGTCCCCAGTGTGCTAGCAATAGTTAGCACTTTGCAAGCTGAGGCGGCGTGAACTGATTCACACCGGCCGGATGACAAGGCGTGGAAGGGAATTCCTAGTGTCTTTGGTGGGTTTGGCAAGATACGACGTGTGTCGCGCCCACCCCTCCCCCAGCACTGCCCCTCGCCGCGCGAGCTGGACGACCTCGAGCTGCTGACGGTGGGGGCGATGGCGCCGACACTGGGGTTCAACGAGCCGGGCAGCCCGGTCACCCTGGCGCTGCCCGACGAGCGCGCGGCAGAGGTGGCCGCCGGTGGAGCGGTCGAGCTGGTGGACCCGGAAGGACTGCCCCTGGCGACGGTGACCGGGGTCCCGACAAGCTCGACCACCAAGGGGGGCTGGTCGGTCAGGGCGCTGACCCACGCCCAGTACGGTCCGTTCCGCCGGCTCTACCTGCGGCCGTCCGACGTCCGCCAGCAGTACGCCGGCCGCGCCTTCGTCACCGTCACCGATGCCGTCACCGACGAGCAGGTCGCCCAGCTGCGGGGACTCGGCGACATCACCTTGCTGGCCCTCGTCGGCCGCGGCACCCCCTCCCTGTCCCCCGTCGGCCTGCTGCGCGCGACCCTGCGCATCGCCGACCTGGTCGCTGAGACCGGCCACGCGGCCGACGTGGTCGCCGTACCCCTCGCAGCCCACGACAACCCGGCGGCGGACGCGACGCTGCGCGCCCAGGTCATTGCCAACTACGCCGGGTCGGACTCGGTCGTCGACCTCGCGCCCGGCGGTGCGCCCACCGCGGCCGTGGCCGACATCGTCCGCGCGGACCGGCCGGCGGCCGACGAGCAGGGCCTGGTCATCTTCTTCACCGGCCTCTCCGGCAGTGGCAAGTCGACCCTCGCCCAGGCGTTGATGGACCGGCTGCTCGAGCGCGGCGGTCGCTCGCTGACCAGCCTCGACGGCGACGTCGTTCGCCGGAACCTGTCCGCGGGCCTCACCTTCTCCAAGGAGGATCGCGAGACCAACATCCGCCGGATCGGCTGGGTCGCCGCCGAGATCGCCCGGCACGGCGGGGTCGCGGTCTGCAGCCCGATCGCGCCGTTCGACGCGACCCGTCAGCAGGTGCGGCAGTCGGTCGCCGAGGCGGGCGGCGCCTTCTTCCTCGTCCACGTCGCGACGCCGCTCGAGGAGTGCGAGCGACGCGACCGCAAGGGCCTCTACGCCAAGGCGCGGCGGGGTGAGATTCCCGAGTTCACGGGCATCTCCTCTCCCTACGAGGAGCCGCAGGACGCTGACGTCCGGGTGGACACGACCGGCCGCTCGATCGACGAGGCGTTGGACGACGTGCTCCTAGCGCTGCGCCGCGCGGGCTACCTCGACCTGGTCGACGACACAGCGCCGACGGCCGGGCGGACCGAGCCGGTGCCGGCGGGCGTCGAGGTGACCCCGGCACCGCGACCGGGCACCGACGCCACCGAGACCGACGAGAGCCAGTCGGACGGCAACCGCACCGGGTCCGCCGCCCGGCTCAGTGTGCTCTTCGTCTGTACGGCGAACATCTGCCGCTCGCCGTACATGGAGCTACGGGCCGGCACCCTGATCACCCCGGGCGGCCCGGTCACGATCGAGCTGGCCAGCGCCGGCACCCACGGCTTCCGCAGCCGCGGCGTCGACGAGACCATGGCCGGCGTCCTCGCCGATCGCGGGGTCAGCGGCGAGCAGACCGCCGCCTTCCGCAGCCGCCCGTTGACCCGCGAGCTGATCGAGGCCGCCGACCTGGTGCTGACCGCGGAGTCCAGTCACCGCGCCTACGTGCTCGAGGAGGCTCCCAACGCGTTCCGGAAGGTCTTCACCCTCGGACAGTTCGCGGACACTGTCGCTCGCGTCGAGGCGAAGGTCGTCGGACCGGACCTGGTCGCGTACGCCGGGCACCGGCGGGCCGCCGCGGACCCCAAGCACGAGATCAGCGACCCGTTCAGCCGCGGCAGAGCCGCCGCCCACCGGGCTGCTGACCAGATCGACGGGCTCCTGCGCGTCGTCATGCCCCGGCTGACGGGCTCAGGAAGGATCGACCCATGAGCGACCTGCTGACCCTCACGGCGCTGTCGATCGCCGTCGCGGGATTCTTGGTCGGCATCGTCGTCGGTCTCACCGGCATGGGTGGCGGTGCGCTGATGACGCCCGCGCTCATCTTCCTCGGCGTCGGCCACACGGCGTCGATCGTCACCGCAGACCTGACCGCGGCCGCCATCTACAAGACCGGCGGCGCGATCACGCACGCCAGGGAGGGATCGCCCAACCTGCGCCTCGCCGCCTGGCTGATAGCCGGCTCGGTACCGATGGCCTTCGTGGGTCCCTACCTCGTCGATGCGTTGACCGATGATCCGGCGCAGCTGGAGAAGACGCTCAAGCTCTGCATCGGCATCGCCCTGCTGTTCGCTGCTTCGACGTACGCCCTGCGGCTCTACATCAACCTTCGCCGGGTGCGGAGTGGCGCGGCGACCCCTGACGAGAACCCCCGGATCCGTCCCATCCCGACCCTGCTGGTCGGCATGCTGGGCGGCCTGCTGGTCGGCATCACCAGCGTCGGCTCGGGCTCGGTCATCATGATCGCGCTGCTGATGCTTTATCCCGGCCTGTCAGCGGTGAAGCTGGTCGGCACCGACCTCGTCCAGGCGGTCCCGTTGGTGCTGAGCGCGGCGATCGCCAACATCTTGATCCACGGCCTCGACTGGGACCTGCTGATCCCCCTGGTCATCGGCTCCGTCCCCGGCACCATCATCGGCAGCCGGATCGCGCCCCGGGTGCCGCAGTCCTTCATCCGCCGCGGCATCGTGGTCGTCCTGACGATGTCCGGCGTCGCCCTGCTCTTCAAGGCCGGGCTGCACCCGTTCGGCGAAGGCCACGACACGCTCGAGGCGATCGTGGTGGCGCTCGTCGGCATCATCATGCTCGTGCTGGTCCCGATCGTGTGGGGCCTGCTGCGCAAGCAGACCGGGTTGCCGATGTTCGGCGCGCCCACGGTCGCCGAGCTGGAGAAGGTCCCGGGTGACCGCAGGGCCGCCAGGAAGGCTGCGGCGGCCGCCGCAGCCGCAGCGCGCCAAGACGCCAAGCAGCCGTAGGCCAGGGCTGCAGGAATCCCCGGTCGACCGGGGATTCCTGCGCTTGTCGGCCATTGCAACGCCCGACAAGCGCCAGTTTTCCCTGTCCGCTGTGAACCCTGTGGCGCGTGTTGCTAGTCCCGCCCGTAGATGTCGCGGGTGTAGACCTTCTCGGCGACGTCCTCGAGCACATCCGTACGCCGGTTGGCGATGATCACGTCCGAGCGCGCCTTGAACTCGTCCAGGTCGCGCACGACCTCGGAGTTGAAGAACGTCGGCTCGTCCAGCTCGGGCTCGTAGATGATCACCTCGACGCCCTTGGCCTTGATCCGCTTCATGACGCCCTGGACCGACGACATCCGGAAGTTGTCGGAGCCCGACTTCATGATCAGCCGGTGGACGCCGACGACCGCGGGCTTGCGGCGCAGGATGTCCGCGGCGACGAAGTCCTTGCGGGTGGTGTTGGCCTCCACGATCGCGCTGATCAGGTTCTGCGGCACCTCGCGATAGTTCGCCTGGAGCTGGCGGGTGTCTTTCGGCAGGCAGTAGCCGCCGTACCCGAACGACGGGTTGTTGTAGTGCGCGCCGATCCGCGGGTCCAGGCCGACCCCCTCGATGATCTGCCGGGTGTCGAGGCCGTGCGTCGCGGCGTACGTGTCGAGCTCGTTGAAGTACGCGACCCGGAGCGCCAGGTAGGTGTTGGCGAAGAGCTTGATCGCCTCGGCCTCAGACGGCTCGGTGACGAGCAGCGGTACGTCGGCGTCGAGTGCGCCCTCGGCCAGCAGCTCAGCGAATCGCCTGCCCAGTGCGACCGCGGCGCCGGAGCGGATGGAGGCGCCGATGACGATCCGGGACGGATGCAGGTTGTCGTGGAGCGCGCGGCCCTCGCGGAGGAACTCGGGCGAGAAGATGATCGTGGCGCCGGGGTACTCGCGGCGCATCCGCTCGGTGAAGCCCACCGGCACCGTCGACTTGATGACGATCGGGGTGTCCCGGTCGATCTCGAGGATCTGGCTGATGACCTTCTCGACGGTCGACGTGTCGAAGTAGTGGGTCCCGGTGTCGTAATCGGTCGGGGTCGCGACGACGACGAAGTCGGCGCCGAAGTAGGCCAGCTCGTGGTCCAGGGTGGCCTTGAGGTCGAGCGGACGGTTCTGGAGGTAGTCCTCGAGCTCGGGATCCTCGACCGGGGACACCCGGTCGTTGACCTGGTCGACGCGGACGGGGTCGATGTCCAGAGCGACGACTTCGTGGTGCTGGGCAAGGATCACGGCGTTCGACAGACCGACGTAGCCGGTGCCGACAATGGCGATCTTCATGTTTCGAAGGTGAGCAACCGATGCGTCCGGTTGCGGACCTGAGGGCGAACGACACGTGCACAGTGGCCGACCGGCAAGGCCGGCCGCTGGGGCCGCAACCACGCAGGCCAGAGCTCCGTGCCGGCGGCGTTCAACCAGCTCGGGTGACGCGGTCCTGGGTCTGCCACTCCCAGATGGCCGAGATCGGCAGCCCCCACATGCCGGGGCGGTACTTGAACCCGGCGGGTGCCGTGTTGAGCACGATCCCGCCGCGGAACCGCGACCCCGCACGGACCGCCAGCGCCTCGAGCGCGCGGAACTGGTGGGGACGGAAGCCGGCCGCCGTTCGCACCTCGATGCCGTAGACGGTGTCGTCGGGCAGCTCGACGAGGAGGTCGACTTCGAGACCGTTGCGCTCGCGGAGGTGACTGAGCCGGTAGTCCACCTCGCTGGTGTCGCGCTGCCGCACCAGCTCGCCGAGGGCGATGCCCTCGAGCAGCGGCGCGAGCCGGGTGCGGCCCTCGAACTCGACCAGCTGGTCGGCGGAGACGCCGGCGAGGTGCCGGGCGACGGCCGGGTCGGTGAAGAGCACCCGCGGCCGCCCGACCGCCCGCTTCGTCACCGACGCGCGGGTCCCGGGCAGCAGCCGGACCAGGCCGAGCCGTTCGGCGACCTCGATGTACGGCGAGATCGTGGTCGCCGGGATTCCGGCCTCCTCCGCGAGCCGGGCCTTGTTGAGCTCCGCCGACGGCGGCCGGGCCATCGCCTCGACGAGGGCGCGCAGCCGCGCGGGGTCGAGACGGCGCATTGAACGGGCGCCGTACGCCGTCTGCTCGAGCTCCTCGTCGATGCCGTCCTCGCGGGCCATCAGCGCGACGTACTCCGCCACTCCCCATGTCGAGCGGACCTCGTCCGGTATCGACGCGCGCGACCCGAGCCGGGCCACGAAATCGGCGCTCACAGGCGGCAGCCTAGGCGCGAAACCAACAAACTCGTAGATTTGTCTACGCGATTCGCGCCGATGTCACTCTGCGAGGCGGTGCATGGCACGATGCTCCGCATGTCCCAGACCCACGCTGACTACCGGTTGAGCCAGCTCGACCAGCTCGAAGCCGAGTCGATCCACATCTTCCGCGAGGTCGCGGCCGAGTTCGAGAAGCCCGTCCTGATGTTCTCGGGCGGCAAGGACTCCATCGTGATGATGCGCCTCGCCGAGAAGGCCTTCTACCCGGCGAAGATCCCGTTCCCGGTGCTGCAGGTCGACACCGGCTACGACTTCCCCGAGGTGCTCTCGACCCGCGACAACTGGGTCAACCGGCTCGGCGTCCGGCTGATCGTGGCGTCGGTCGAGGAGGCGCTGGCCAACGGCGTCGTCGTCGACGACGGCAAGACCAGCCGCAACCGCCACCAGATCGGCACCCTGCTCAACGCGATCGAGGAGAACGGCTTCACCGCCGCCTTCGGTGGTGGCCGACGCGACGAGGAGAAGGCGCGCGCCAAGGAGCGGGTCTACTCCCACCGCGACGAGTTCGGTCAGTGGGACCCGAAGATGCAGCGCCCCGAGCTCTGGAACCTCTACAACGGCCGGATCCATGAGGGCGAGCACATGCGGATCTTCCCGATCTCGAACTGGACCGAGCTCGACATCTGGGACTACATCGGTCGCGAGGGCATCGAGATCCCGACGATCTACTACTCCCACCAGCGCCGGGTCTTCGAGCGCGACGGCATGTTGCTCACCGAGAGCGAGCACAACCCCTGCCGAGCGGGCGAGGTCGCGGAAGAGCGCACCGTCCGGTTCCGCACCGTCGGTGACCTGACCCTGACCGGCTGCGTCGAGAGCACCGCGTCGACGATCGACGAGATCATCGAGGAGGTCGCCGTCGCCCGGGTCACCGAGCGCGGCGCGACCCGTGGTGACGACCGGTTCTCCGAGGCCGCCATGGAAGACCGGAAGAAGGAAGGCTACTTCTGATGAGCACGACCAACATGGATCTTCTCCGCTTCGCCACCGCCGGCTCCGTCGATGACGGCAAGTCCACCTTGATCGGCCGGCTGCTGCTCGACTCGAAGTCGATCTTCGAGGACCAGCTCGAGGCCGTCGAGGCGACGAGCACGTCCAAGGGCTACGACTACACCGACCTCGCGCTGCTGACCGACGGCCTGCGCTCGGAGCGGGAGCAGGGCATCACCATCGATGTCGCCTACCGCTACTTCGCGACGCCCAACCGCAAGTTCATCATCGCCGACACCCCGGGCCACGTGCAGTACACCCGCAACATGGTGACCGGCGCGTCCACCGCCGACCTCGGCCTGGTGCTCGTCGATGCCCGCCAAGGCCTCACCGAGCAGTCCCGCCGGCACGCGGTCATCCTCTCGCTGCTGCGGGTCCCGCACCTGGTGCTCTGTGTCAACAAGATGGACCTCGTCGAATACTCCGAAGAGATCTACGAGAAGATCCACGCCGAGTTCACGACGTTCGCGACCAAGCTCAACATCCCGGACCTCGAGGTCATCCCGATCTCGGCGCTCAACGGTGACAACGTGGTCAACCGCTCCGAGAACATGGGGTGGTACTCCGGTCCCACGCTGATGCACCACCTCGAGCACGTCCACGTAGCGTCCGACCGCGACCTGATCGACGCGCGGTTCCCGGTGCAGTACGTCGTACGGCCCAAATCCGACGAGTTCCACGACTACCGCGGCTACGCGGGCCAGGTCGCGGGCGGCGTGCTGAAGCCCGGCGACGAGGTCGTGGTCCTGCCCTCCGGCATGACCACGCGGATCTCCCGGATCGACCTGTTCGACCAGGAGGTCACGGAGGCGTTCCCGCCGATGTCGGTGACCGTGCACCTCGAGGACGACGTCGACGTCTCGCGGGGCGACATGATCGCCCGGATCAAGAACGCGCCGGAGCCCCTTCAAGACATCGACGCGATGGTCTGCTGGATGACGACGACGCCGCTCAAGCCGCGGCAGAAGCTCGCCATCAAGCACACCACCCGCACCGGTCGCGCCCTGGTGAAGGACATCCAGTACCGCCTGGACGTCAACACGCTGCACCGCGACCAGGAGACCAAGGAGCTCGGCGTCAACGAGATCGGCCGCGTCCAGCTGCGCACCACGGTGCCGCTGCTGAGCGACCCCTATGCCAAGAACCGCGCGACCGGCTCGTTCATCCTGATCGACGAGGCGACCGGCGTGACCGTCGGCGCCGGCATGATCAACAGCTGAGGTCTCCGTACGCCCCGGTCACCGCGTCACCTGCTCCACCAGCGATTTGCTTTGCGGTCGTTGCCGGCCGCGGGCGGCGCTGAACCTGCACCGCCAGGCTGGGTGCGATCCTCGGTGACCCGTCGCAGTCGCGGTACGGCACCGTCGGCGAGGTTGAGACGCCCGCGGTAGAGGGGGCCCTTGGTCTCCCAGACCCGCAGCTGCACGTAGTCGCCGGTCAGGAACTCGGGAAGCACCGGGATCCGGAACCCGTGCGCGCCACGGCCGGGAACGTCCTCGAGCGAACGGTCGGCGGTGTCGGCGGGTACGACGAGGAGCGGCGCGCCGTTGCGCATCACCGCGACGTGCAGGATCCGATCCTGGTCCTCGCGATCCCACGCCCAGCCGCTGAGCCAGTCGCCCTCCGCCCAGCCCTCGCTGTTCTCGGGTGGCTTGAGCCCGGACCGCGCCGTGATCGGCGGCGGTCCGTCGGGCACGTTCGCCAGCAGGTCATTGCTCAGCGCCCGGACCCGTTCTGCGTCGAGCCGTCCGTCGACCATGCCGCTCGCGGTCGCGGCCGCCTCGCCGACCAGCTCGTCGGTCAGGTCGACCACGTGGCCGCGATCGCTCCGACCGACCTGCCGGTCCATCAGCTCGATGAGGACGCGGGACGAGAGCACGGCGTTGCGTCCCGAGAGCGCGAACGTCTTGGTTCCGATCTTGTTGACCCGGAGGAAGACGCTGCGCAGCTTCTCGTCCTCCTCGTAGAGGCCCCAGTTCATCGGGTACGACGTCGACGGGGTCCAATCCACGGGCACCGGGAGGACCGACAGGGTGATGTAGTCCTCGGTGCCCTCGACCCCGCGGGTGGCGACGAGATCGACCGGGGTCGCGTCGCCGCGGATGATCAGCCGTCGCTCTCCCGGCCCCCGGGCGTAGAACCAGATCTCGTCCTTGGCCGAGTTGAGCCCGAAGATGACCCGGCGCTGCTGGGCACCGCTCGCGTTCTCGGGATCCCATGTCGCCGGCATCAGCCAGTGCGTGTCGGCCTCGTCGACCGAGTCGGTGCGGAGCAGCCGCTCGTCGACGCCCCAGGATCCGCCGCCCGATCCGCCGTGCAGGGCGGCGAGCAGCACCTTCCGCAGTGACAGCGGCGAGGCGTCGATGAGCGGCTTGGCCTTGAGGTAGGCGTACATCTGGTCCGACCGGAACTTGCGGCCGGTCGCGTCGGCGGTCGGCCAGGACATCAGCTGCTCGGGGAGCACGAGGAGGTCGTAACCGGCCTCCGCTGCTCGGGTGACGTACTCGTGCACGATGCCGTGGCGGGCGTCGTACGGCTCGAAGCTGCCGATGACGGCGAACAGCTCCTTGCGGAGCGCGATCACCTCGCCGCCGTACGCTCGGGACGTGAGGATCTGGGAAGCGACGTCGCCGCCGAGCGGCATGCCGACCATGGTTTCGTCGGTCGAGAAGAACGTCGTGAACAAGGCGGCGGGCCGGTGGCCGAGGGCCTGCCGCGCGGCCGGGAAGAACCCGAACTGAGGGAGCGCGGCGAGTCCGTCGGCGATCAGCATCGCGTCCGACGTCTGGGCCGCGACCAGCGTGTTGAGCGCGGTGCCCGAGGTCTGGCCGAGACAGTTGACGATCGTGACCTTGCGGCACGCCTCGTTGACCGAGGCCCGGGCGTTCTCGATCGCGTTGCGCACGGTCACGTCGGTGTAGCCCAGCACCAGCTCGTCGGGGGCCTCGGCGTGGCACGCCTTGACCAGATCCTCGAGCGAGTCGCCCCGACGGACCAGGGCGACGTAGCTGATCGAACCCACAGGGTCCGCCGGTCTGTCGACTCCCTCGATGACCCGGGCGACCGCCTCGGAGCTCCCGTACTGCTCGATGAGGTCGCCGAGATAGGCGTGGAAGCCGTACCAGACCTCGAGGTTGGCGTCGTTGGAGAACTGCGGGTGGGCGATGGCCTGGCCGTCACGCAGGGCGATCGCGAGCCGGTCGGCCAGGTCCTGCGCCGTGGGCTCGACCAGGCAGGAGTCGTGGTCACGCTCCGCCACCAGCTCCGGGGTGCCACCGACGGACGTGGCAATGAAGGCGACCCGCTGTTCCAGCGTCTCGTAGACGGCCATCGTGGAATTCTCGATAAGGGACGGCATCACTGCGATGAGGTCGCGCTCGGTGAGGAAGGTGAGTGCCTCGGGCTGGTTCTTGTCGGTGACCGTGACGACCGGGCACTCCCAGGTCTCGGCCTTCTCGGCGAGGTACTCCTCGGGCGTCATCCCGCCCTGCGCGGGCAGCCTGCCGCCCCACTTGCCGAGGAAGGTGACGGAGTCCGGGATCTCGCCACGCTCGTGGAGCAGGTCGATCGCGTTGCAGAAGATCTCGATGCCCTTGCGTGCCTCGAGTCGCCCGAAGAACACCAGGTCCCGGCTCTTGATCACGTCGCCGTGCTGGCGCGGGGGGCCGGGTCGGGCGTCGACGACCGGGACGTTGGAGAAGTCGACGATGTTGGGCTGCACGAAGACGTTGGTCTCGGGCAGCCGGTAGCCGATCCGGTCCATGAACGACAGCAGGTGCGCGGACCCGCCGATCACCACGTCGGCGAGCTCGACGCACTTCTGCTCGGCGTACGACGCCGCGACCAGGTTGGTGTCGGTGATCGGGAGCATCTGGTAGTGCCGGTTCCAGATGTGCGGCGATGACGTCTTCACCAGGAAGAGGGTTTCGCGGAACGCGAGCCCGAGCCGCTTGGCCATCAGCGCGTAGACCAGGCCGCCGCGCCACTCGGAGGTGTGGACGACGTCGAACGGCTCCTGGTCACGCAGCCACTCGTAGGCGCTGGCGTAACGGCGCTGCCAGTTCGGGGAGGCGCACCACAGAGGCATCTCCGACACATCGAGGTAGTGCAGCGTGACACCGAACTCGGCGTAGCGCTTGACCCAGAACTCCGGTGTCTCGTCCTGGACGACCGGGCCCTTGAGGAAGAGCACGTGCACCTCGTGCCCCTGGGCGGCGAGCCCCTTGGCCAGGTGGTAGTAGGTCGACGCGATGCCGCCATTGCGCACCGGGCCGATGATCTCCTCGGTCACGATGGCGACCCGGAGTCGGCTCGACGATGCGCTCAGACCCACGGACTCGATTCCGGGGAAGCGCGTTACCTTGAAGTCATCGCGTTGCATTTGTCTCCCGGTACCACCCAAGCGAAGTCGCAGCCGAAGCAGCCGAGACCCGGCGTCCGCCTCTTTGGAGCCTGTGTCGACATGACACTATATGAGGGACGCCGGGGGCTTTGAGGCTCCTTCCGATAAGACGCGAAAGAGACCCCAAGTGGACCAGCGCCAAGACGACGCTCCCAACGAGAATGCGCCCGAGTCGGAGGGCGAACCCAAGCCCCACAAGGCCGCACCGGGGTTCATCCGGCGCCACAAGGTCGGCGTCATTCTTGGCACTCTCGGCGTTTTCGTGCTCGCCCTCCTCGTGGGCGGCGGCGTGTGGTTGATCGTGCTCAACGACAAGATCGACGACATCCCCCGCATCGACATCGAAGTCGATCGACCGGACCGACCGTCCCGGACCCAACCCAAGGATGCGCTCAACGTGCTCCTGGTCGGCGTCGACGGCCGGGGCACCGACGTCCAGGAGCGACTCGAGGCCGGCGACACCGGACTGCTCAGCGACACGATGATGATCTGGCACCTCGAGAAGAACCACGAGCGCAGCCAGGTCGTCTCGTTCCCCCGCGACTCCTGGGTCGACGTCCCCGGTTACGGCGAGGCGAAGCTCAACGCGGCGTTCTCCTGGGGCGGTCCCGAGCTCCTCATCCAGACCCTCGAGGACACGCTGGACATCTACATCGACCACATCGCCGTGGTCGACTTCGAAGGGTTCAAGGGAATCACCGACACCCTCGGCGGCGTCGACCTCCCGACGTCCGACGGCGGCACCCAGCACTTCGACGGCGACGAGGCCCTGGAGTACGTCCGGGAGCGCAAGTCGCTCCCCGGCGGCGACTTCGACCGCATCGACCGCCAGCAGAACTTCCTGCGCCAGGTCATGTTCGAGGCCACCAGAACCGGCACCCGGATCAACCCGCTGACCGTCACCAACCTGATTGGCGACCTCGGCAAGCTGCTGGTCCTCGACGACGACTTCACCAACGACGAGATCCGCGACCTCGGCTTCGACGTCGTCCGCCAAGGTGCCGGCGAGGTCGAGTGGATGACTGCCTTCACCGACGGCACCGGCACCTCCGATGACGGCCAGAGCATCGTCCTGCTCAACATCGATAAGTCCAAGGAGCTGATGGCCGCGATCTCGCGCGACGAGTTCAAGGACTACCTCAAGGACAACAAGGTCGACCGCCTCCCGAAGCCCGAAGACGTCAACTGAGCGCCTGGTCGGCGTCTGAAACGAAGCGGTCGACCGGCGGACGTACCAAACCGCCCCTTTGCGGTCGGCGCGCAGCGGAGGGAACCTCAGATATTCGGACTTTGGTACGTCGACCGGTCGAGTGGCCTACGCAGCGGCCGCGTTGGAGTACCAGCCGTCGAAGATGCTGAGGTAGCTCTCGGGATCCTCGAGCATCAACGCGTGACGGCGGTCGTCAAGGACGTGGCCTTCCCAGTCGGGTCGCGCGGCCAGGACGGCGCGCAGGACCTTCGCCGGGACCAGAGCGTCCTGGGTGCCGCCGAGCAGCAGGGTCGGAGCCTCGACCTTCCGGACGGCGCGCCAGGTGGAGCGCGGGTCCGCCCACATCGGGGAGATCGAGCGGATCGCGGCGAGCAGGGCGCGGCGCCGGTCCATGCCTTCGATGTCTTCTGCGAAGTCGGCCGCCATGAGATCGAGTACGGCGCGGTCGACCCCCTCGGGATCGGGGTAGATCAGCTTGAGCAGAGCGCGGTTGCGACGCGCGTCGAGCTCGGGGCCGGCGAGCCCGATCACGCCCAGCGCGACGGCGGTGAGGGACGAGATGGCGATGGGCAGCATCCCGTCGATCGTCGCGCGGCTGGGCTTGAGGAACCCGAGCGGCGAACGTGGCGGCAATGCCGGCGACACCAGGACGAGGCGGTCGACGCGGTGCGGGTGCTTCGCGGCTAGGAGGGTCCCGATCAGGCCGCCCATCGAGTTGCCATGCAGCGTGAACGTCTCCCAGCCCAGGGTGTCGGCGACGCCCAGCACGAATTCGACGTACCCCTGCATGGTGAGCGGGTCGTCGTCGGTGATGGGCGTGCGTCCGAAGCCGGGCAGGTCGACAGCGACGACGGGCCCGTGCTCGGAGAGGCCCTCGATCACCTCCACCCAGGTGACGGACGAGCCGCCGAGACCGTGCACGAGCAGCTGAGGGCTCCCGCCGGCGGTCCGCCGGCCGGGCGCCGTCAGGATGCGGGCCTGCCGGCCGCCGACATCGAGGTAGGTGTCGGTCACGGCCGGCCAGTCGGCAAGTTGCTTGCTCACAACAACCACGTTTCCCCCTTGCGGCGCGGGCATTCCGGTGCGTTGGTGTCTCACATGGTCCGTGCGATGGTCTCCCGGATGACGGTGCGGACCTCTTCGGTCACGGTGCCAGGTTCGTCCTGATCAGACGCGTAACGCGTCAACACGTCGACGAGCTCGTCGTACCGGTCGTCGCCGGGAGACTCTTCGAGCACGACGTCCTTCAGCTCGTTCGCCGCTTCCATCGAGTCATCGCCGTCGAGGACTCGCTGCGCGGCCGCGAGGAAGCGCTCGTGGCTCATACTTCTAACGTAGAGACTGCGGTGCCCGATTGGGCGCTTATCGGCGCAACCCGCGAACCGGTGGTTGTACCAACCGGTCATGGTGCCGTGGCAGACGCCGCCGCAGGTGAACGACTTGCGCGGCAGGTTGCAGCCCAGCAAAGACGCTTCTGCGACCAACCATCGGCCGGAGCGACGTTGCGTCGTCCCCCATAGGGCAGGCTGCCGCTATGCACTTCGTCGGAGTCGACCTCGCCTGGGGCGACCGGAAGCCCACTGGCCTCGCGGTCCTGGACGACCAGGGCCATCTGGTGCACGTGTCGGCCGCGACGACCGACGACTCGATCGTCGAGACGCTGGCGCCGTACGTCGAGGGCGACTGCCTGGTCGCGATCGACGCTCCGCTGATCGTCGTCAACGCGAAAGGGAACCGGCCGGCAGAGGCCGCGCTGAACAAGGACTTCGCCAAGTACGACGCCGGGGCGCACCCGTCCAACACCGGCAAGCGCGAGTTCCGCGACCAGCCGCGTGGCGCTCGGATCGCCGCCCGGCTCGGCCTCGACATGAACCCCCGGTCGGGACGGTCGCGGCGCGCGATCGAGGTCTACCCGCACCCGGCGACAGTGGCCCTGTTCCGGCTCGAGCGGATCCTGAAGTACAAGCAGAAGCCCGGTCGGGATCTCGAGGCGCTCCGTGTCGAGCTGCTCCGGCTGCTCGGCTTCATCGAGGGTCTCGTCGCCGGCGACCCTGCGCTACTGGTGGGCGGTCGCCCCGGCGAGAACGGTCCGTCGCCCTGGCAGGCACTGCGGGTCGCGGTCGAGACGGCGAAGCGCAAGAGCGATCTCCGGGTCGTCGAGGACCAGGTCGACGCGGTGATCTGCGCCTACGTCGGCCTGTTCCGCGAACGCCGGCCGGACGAGACCACGACGTACGGCGACTTCGAGACCGGCTACATCATCACGCCCACGCTGCCCGGCTACGCGGCCGCGCCGCTGGAAGGGACGAGCACCGCCGTACCTCTTGATCCGGGCGCCGCGGTGCGGGAGTACGCCGAGCACCACCCCGACCTGCGGCTGGCCGCCGACCAGTACGTCGCGATGGTGACCTCCACTCTCGACGAAGCGGGCATCAACTACCTGACCGTGACCGGGCGCGCGAAGTCCGTCGCATCGTTCGCCGCCAAGGCGGCCCGTGTCGCCGACGGCCAGGCGGTGTTCGCCGACCCGTTGCGGGAGATCACCGACCAGATCGGCGTCCGAGTCATCACCTACGTGCACAGCGACGTCCAGGCCGTCGCCGACCTGCTCGCGGACCAGGTCGTGGTCTACGACGACCGCGACATGGGCCAGGAGACGGCTGGTGAGGGTCGGTTCGGTTACGCCAGCCGCCATCTGCTCGTCGGCCTCGACCCGGTGCGCGAGGGCCAGGACGGCTTCGAGCTGCTGCGCGGGCGCCAGGCGCAGATCCAGATCCGGACCGTGCTGCAGCACGCTTGGGCTGAGTTCGAGCACGACATCCGTTACAAGGGCACCATCCCCGACGAGCACGTCCCCGACTTCGACCGCCGCTTCACCCTCGCCGCCGGTCTGCTCGAGCTCGCCGACCGCGAGTTCTCCACGATCCGCGACCGGCTGCGCGACGGGATGGCGGAGACGGCGACCGACGCCGAGGACGACGATCCGCGGATCAACCCGCGCGAGCTGGCCGCCTTCCTCGCCGGCCAGTACGCCGACTCGGGCTGGTCCCGGACCGAGCACTACGCCTGGATCTCCGGCCTGGTCCTCGAGCTCGGCATCACCTCCCTCGCCGAGCTCGGGGACATGGTGCGCGCGGTCGATGCCGACGAGCTCAAGGCCCGGATGGACTACCGCTACCCGCCCGGCGCCGTACGCCGACTCGACGACGCCCTGCTCTGGACGTACGGCGACACCTATGTCGACCTTCGCGCCAACGCGCACCGCGTCCCCGCGCTGCGGGCCCGGCTCGTGAAGATGCACGGGTCGAGCTGAGCCACGCTGGCGGCCGCTGTCATTGCAGCGCGATGTCGAAGACCGGCGCGAACGCACCCGCGCCCGGAATCGCTATCGGCTCGTCGAGCTGCTTGGTCGCGCGGTCGAGGCGCACGAGGCCGACGTCCTCGTGCGTGATCCAGACCGCCTTCTCCGAAACCTCGATGTCGTCGACGGTGCCGGTGCCGGTGTCGCCGCTGATGGTCGCGACGGGCTTGAACTGGCCGCTGCTCTCGTCGATGGTCCCGACCATGTCGCTGAGCCCGACCCAGAGCTGGCCGTTCTCGTCGGCATCGAGAGCGAAGGCGGCATCCACGCCGGGAACGGTCAGCCGCGGTTCGAGGGTCTCCGCGTCGAGCTCGACCAGCCCGCCGTAGTGCGCGACCCACAAGGAGTCGCCGACGAGCTGGACGTCCCAGATCACGTTGTCCGGGTTGTACGACGCAGCAACCGCGCCGTTCTCCAGGTCGATCCGCACTGCCGTGGCGTCGTACGCGTTCGCGGCGAGCATGGAGTTGCCGTACAGCTCCAGGTACTCGAGGTTCAGGTCGTCCGACGGGAGCTGGATCTCGTCGACGGGCTTGCCGCTGGCGAGGTCGTAGCGAACCAGCTTGGGGGCGTCCTTGAGGGACATCCAGACGCCGTCGCCGTCAACAAGGAAGTCGTACACATGGGCGTCTTCGAACAGGACGTCGGTGGGCTGGCCGGTCGTGGAGTCGAGTCGCTGCACCTGGGGCGTCTCGGCCCAGAGCGTGCCGCCGACGTACTCCACCTTCCACGGACCGTCGTCGACCGCGATCTCTTCAACACCTCGGGTCGTGGGATCGACCTTCAGCAGCACGGTGGCCTCCGACGACCCGACCCACACGGTCGTGGGTTCCGGAACCGCGGTGGGAGCGACGGTGACGACGGTCGTTCCGTCGTCGGAGCTGTCCGCACTGCCGGTGCCGTCGTCACCGCCGCAGGAGCTGAGGAGGACGCCAGCGACCACGAGGACTGCCAAGCGCGGGTGGACGGACATGGTGACCTCCGGGGAGCGACGGTTCTACCCGGCCAACGCTAGGGAGCGAACAGCTCGGCGTCTGCGAAACGCGACGGGTCTCGTTCGCAGGGATGACCGGACTCCATCCTCCGGAGGACACGGGGGCGGCTCATCTCTGACCTAGGCTGCGGAGTGGGCAGGACTCCCCCGCGGTCAAGCCCGATGGCCCCCAAGGAGACCGAGATGTCGATCCGCGATTTCGCGCGCTACCCGCTGACGTTCGGGCCGAGCCCGGTCCACAGGCTGGAGCGCCTCACGCAACATCTGGGCGGAGCCCAGATCTGGGCGAAGCGGGAGGACTGCAACAGCGGGCTCGCGTTCGGGGGCAACAAGACCCGCAAGCTCGAGTACATCGTTCCCGACGTGCTCGCGCAGGGAGCGGACACCCTCGTTTCTATCGGCGGCATCCAGTCCAACCACACCCGTCAGGTCGCCGCGGTCGCTGCCCGACTCGGCCTCAAGTGCCGGCTGGTCCAGGAGAAGTGGGTCGACTGGGACGACCCGGTCAACGACAAGGTCGGCAACATCTTGCTGTCGCGCATCATGGGCGCCGACGTACGCCTCGACCCTTCAGGGTTCGACATCGGGATCCGCTCGTCGTGGGACGAGGCGATCGCCGACGTCGAGGCAGCAGGCGGCAAGCCCTACGGGATCCCGGCCGGTGCCTCCGAGCACCACCTCGGCGGCCTCGGCTTCGCCAACTGGGCCCACGAGGTCGCGGCGCAGGAGGAGGAGCTCGGCGTCTTCTTCGACACCGTCGTCGTCTGCACGGTCACCGGCTCGACCCACGCCGGGATGATCGCCGGCTTCGCCGCGCTCGAGGACGCCGGAGGCCGGCCGCGACGGGTACTCGGCATCGATGCGTCGGCGACACTCGACAAGACCCGCAACCAGGTGGCCCGGATCGCCCGGCACACCGCGGGTCTCATCGGCCTCGGCCGCGACCTGCGCGAGGACGAGATCATCGTCCTCGAGGGCTGGGCAGGAGACCTCTACGGGATTCCGGTGGAGTCGACGATCGACGCGATCCGACTGAGCGGCCGACTCGAGGGCATGATCATCGACCCCGTCTACGAGGGGAAGTCGATGGCCGGGCTCATCGACCTCGTCACCTCAGGGGAGATCACGCCCGGCTCGAACGTCCTCTACGCACACCTCGGTGGACAGCCGGCCCTCAACGCCTACAGCGGGATCTTCGGCTGAAGGGACGAGGTGCTCGAGAGCACCCGGCTGCGTAAAGGACACCTGTCGTACCGTCGGCCCGTGGACCCGGCAGTTCACGCGGGCCGTCGAGGCTTCACTGACGACCGCTTCACCTGCGTACGACTCACACCCAGTGGCGTTCGGTCTATCTGCGGCGGTGGTAGCGGAGGTCGCCGGCCGGGAGGGCACTGGTTTCGTAGCGTTGGTCGTGGGCGCGGTGGTGGTGCCAGCTGCCGAGGAGTACGCCGTCGTGCATCCCTTACTAGACGTGCACGGACTTGACCTGCTCGCGACGAGACAGTGCTCAACGCCGAGGCTGGTGTCCTCGCATCGAGCGCCCGGGGCGCGCCAGTAGCGGGCGGCTCTTTGCAGCCTTGCCAGATCGCCTGCCGCGGCTCAACACTCAGCCATGAGCACACCGAAGATTGTGCAACCGGGTCAGGGCGAGGTGCTTGACCTCGGAAACTTCGAGGCGGTCATCTTGGCGAGCGCAACTGACACGTCGAACGCGTTCAGCTTGCTGCAGACGCAGAACGAGCCGTCCCAATTCGGGCCACCCATGCACATCCACCACGACGCGGCAGAGGCGTTCTTCGTCCTTGAGGGGAACTACCTCATGTACCTCGAGGACCGTCGTGAAGAATGTCGGCCGGGCACGTTCGTCTACGTTCCGCGCGGAGTCCCACACACCTTCAAGGTGATCTCTCAGCGCCCCGGCAAGAAGCTCAACCTCTTCGCGCCCGCCGCCATGCAGGGGTTCTTCGAGGAACTTGCAGCAGCGGAGGCAGCAGGCACGGTCTCGCCCGAAGACCTAGGAGCAATCTCTGGTCGCCACCATATGGAGGTCGTCGGGCCAGTACCCGATACCTATCTCTAATGCGGGAAGCTGCGCCTGCGCTCACCTTCCGCAGCGGACTGAGCCGGGCCTGTCCATATCGGTACCTCAGCAGCACCGCGCACGCCGAGCGGCAGAGCGGACGATCTGGCGGTCGTCGGACGCATACGTAGTGGCAGCGCTCGGATCCCGTTGTATGTCTTGGAACTCCTTGCGGACGCCTCCGGCCTAGAAAGGACCTGCCGTGTGGGAGTCACAAGATCCGACGCGGAGGCAGCCCGCAGCCAGACCAGGAGCCCCTTTCATGCGCATGTCGAAATCATCGTTCTCGGTCATTCCGCTGTCCCAGCAAGCCAGCCGTCCGGTCTCCACGGGGCAGGTCCGGGCTCGTGCGCAGGGCACAACCATGAGAAGAAGAACTCGCGTGCTGCGCCACATGCGCATCATTGGCGCGACGCTCGCCTTCATCGCGTCCGGCGCGGTCGCTAGTTGCGGCACGGACCCGGACGAGAAGGCAAAGCCCCCCGCCCAAGCCTCCGAGAGGCCCGCATCCGAGACCCCCACGGACGCGACGCCCACCTCCGCGGAGCCTTCGGGGCAGGTGGTGCGGTACGTGGCATTCGGTGACTCCTGGCCTGAGGGAGCACACCGTGGAGGTTGCGATTCCTTCGCCTACTTGTGGGCAGACCTGATCGAGGCGGAGACAGGCCTCGAGGTGGAGCTCACCAGTTTCATGGGTGATGCCGAGCAGAGCGGCGCTGAGAGCAAGACGAGCGCGAGCCTGCTGGCAAGTCTCAAGGAGGACGCGACTCGAGCAGCCGTGAGTACCGCCGACGTCATCCTGATTGCTACAGGTCCCAACGCCCTGGACGAGGTCGTTCCCAAGGTCCTGTCCGATCGCTGCGGAGGGCGTGACGGCCTGGACTGCATAAGTGAGGCAGGCCAGGCTTGGGCCGAGGACTTCGACGCAATCCTCGACGAGATCGATCTCATTCGTGCGGATCGCCCGGCGCTGGTGCGTCTCGTCAACGCAGCGAACGTCTTCGCCATGGATGAAGAACTCGCGGCGGCCGTGCCGAAGGGTTTCGTCTCCACCGGTGGTGAGCTCATGTTCGAGCTCCTCACCGAGGCTCAGTGTGACGCTGCCGAGGCCCATCGCGCCGTGTGCGTCGATGTCCGGCCACTGATCACCGGGCCGGATGGCGACGGCGATGAGAACTCCGACGCCTCCATGCAGGCTGTTGCCGACGCGCTCATCGACACCGGACTGCGCGAACTACGGCGGAGGGACCGCGGATAGCGTGCAGGTGGCGCGAGCACGCAGGGCGGCAATCGAAGTGCTGAGACCGCGATGATAGCGAAGATCGCCACGAGGCCCCGGCGGTCGCCCACCCGATTGGTGGTGCAGCCATCGAGAGGGCTGCTGAGCGCATCGACCTCAACCGGGGCCAGGATCCGCGCACCGTCCTGACGCCGCGGACCAGCGGGACGCCCTGACGCGGACGATGCCGCTCGCGACGAGTCGGCAGCCCACGCGGGACCGGGTTCGCCACCACATCGCCGCGAGCGTGAAGGAAGGCGTACAAGCTCGAGACCGACGACAACCCTCGCCGCAGCGTCCGATTCGATAACCCGACGCTGTCGGCCACCGGCTGCACCGCTTGAGATCGAGCGCTGACCAGTCCGCTGAGCCCTTATGAACGCCAACACGTCCCGCGGCTGACCTCCTCCGGCGCCTTGCCCACGACCTTGAAGAAGACCTGCAAGTCGTAGGCCACCGCCAGCGTGGTGTTCGGGTCGGCACCATCCAGCGACGAACTCCAGGTAGTCATCGAGGACCTCGACACCGAGCCGGAGAACCGGCTCGCCGACTGGGCCGCACGACCTGATCAAACAGACATCGACCAACGACATCCGGGTGCCTCCTGCTCCTCGTGGATCACCGGGACAGTCCCGGCGAGATACCAACGAAGATCACCCGCATATCAAGCAGCTTCGCGCGCCCCGAGCGGCAGCGGGCGGATCGGTTCGGTGCCAGCTAAGGCGCGAGCCTTCAGCAGACGAGGAACGTCGCTCCGTCGTTACCTTCTCTGATCTCCTTGCCGCGCAAGGCGGTCCAGATGCGCGGCGGCTTGCTGTCGTCCCGGTAGGTCACTAGCTCGTCATCGGTGTGCATCACGCATTCGAAGACTTCTGGCTCCACGGTCTGGCCGTCCACGCGACATCCGTCGTAGTCGTCGGGAAGCTGCTCACCATCGACCCACACGTCCGCGCAGGCCGGCAGAGAGGAATCGGACCCGAACGGATTGCCAGCGCATGCCGAGAGAGCCAGAGCAGCAGCGATCACCAGGCTTTGAGAGCGCACAGCCGACTCTCCCATTCGTGGGCTGCGGCCGTCCGCCTTTCGGCAACTGCGGTCGCCCGAGGCGGTGTTTGGAGAGTCTGCGATCCACCTGGCAGACCAGAGACTCCCCGGTATTCGCTCCTCGGCATTTGCGAGCAGTTCGATGCCTGGTGAGCCGGACTATGTGCGTCGGTGGTAGCGGAGGTCGCCGGTCGGGAGGGTGGTGGTCTCGTAGCGTGGGTCGTGGGCGCGGTGGTGGTGGAAGTTGCAGAGGAGTACGGCGTCGTCGAGGTCGGTGTGGCCGCCTTGGGACCAGGGTTTCCGATGATGGGCCTCGCACCAGGTGGCCCGGATCGAGCAGTGCTCGGCGCGGCATTCCTGGTCGCGGAGCCGCAGTGCTTTGCGTTGGGCGGGTGAGAACAGCCGTCGGGTGCGGCCCAGGTCGAGGACCTCGCTGTTGGCGCCGAGGACGACCGGGATGATCTGGGCGTCGCACGCCAACCGTCGGACCGCAGAAGCCGACAGCGGTTCGCCGCCGATCATGGTGCCGGTGCCGAGCTCGTTGCGCAGGGACTCCAAGGAGATGGTGACCATCACCGTGGTCGCGTCCCCGCCATGAGCCGGGAGCCGGGCGGGGTCGAGGTGCTCCAGGAGAGCACCGAAGGCTTGTCCGAGCTGTTGGTGGTGGGGGATCCGGTCCTCCTCACCACTGATGGCGTCGGGGTGCTTGCGGGGTGAGGTGTAGGCGTGCAGGTAGGTCAGCAGCCGGTCGCGGTCGAGCTCGGGGTGCACGATCGTGGTCCGCGCCATCCCGTCGCCGATCAACCGGGTGCGCAGGCTGGTCTTGGCCCGCGCCTGTTGTTCTTGGTTCTGGAGCCGTTTGGCTTCCTCGGCCTCGGCGATCTCCGGCGCCACCACCTCCAGCAGATGTCCACCGAGCCGACGCAGCTCGGCGGGACGGAACCGGCCGCACAGGGTGACCATCTCGGCCTCGGCCCGTGCCAGGAGTTCGGGGTCGAGGTGGTCGGGCAGATCATCGAGCACCTGGACAACGACCTTCGCCTGGGCTTGGGAGACCAGACCCTCAGCCATCGCGGCTGCGACCCGGGTCCAACGCCGGTCGAGGGCTTCGGCCAGGCGGGCATCGGCTCGGCCGACCGGGAAGTCGGCGCGGGTCACCGAGGCGAGCCAGGCCCCCACGTCGCGAGCGCCAGCGTCAGCGCGGGCGTCCTCGGCGACAGCGACCACCCGCAGCCTCAGCTCCGCAGTCATCGCCTCCAACCGGGCCAGCTCGGCGACCGCGGTCTCCTTCTCGGCCGGGATCAAGAACACCGGCTGGGCATCACGCACCGACCTCACCGCGTCCTGGGCCACCAGGACCGCCGACAAGATCGGATGCGGCGACGGCATCAGCTCAGCGACCACGAGGCCCCCCTTCTTCGGCTGCACACGGATACGGGATCCGGTGGCCTGGTGCCGGGGTGTCCTTGAACTGAATCACGGGACGACTGGTCGCCGCTGGCGACGTACGTCAATCGTACACCAGTTCGAACAGAAGGCAAAGAGAAATCCGCGGTGCACCTCGTCAACTGATCGTTGGAGCTCAGTCCTCGATCTGCGCCGTGCCCTCCCGCTTCATCGCGTCGAGCCCGTCGCGCATGGCCTGCAGCTTCTCCGGCGAGTGACCGACCCAGGAGTCGATCTCGCCCACGACCCGCAACGGCTCACGGGTGCGGAAGGACTGCGTGGGATTGCCGGGCAGCCTCTTGTTCGTGACGTTGGGGTCGTCCTCGAAGTCCCCCGTCGGCTCGACGATGTAGATCCGCCCGCGGCCCTCCCCCGCAGCGAGCTCGGCACCCCAGGTCGCGGCGTCGAGGGTGGCGGTGAAGTAGACGAAGTTCATCATCCGGCCGGCCTCGAAGTTCGACTCCCGGCCGGGCACGAGCGTGGCACCGACCGACAGATCGGCCTTCGTGCCGTGCAGGTAGCCGCCGGCCTCGTAGGCCTCGAACGGGACGGGCTCCCTCTCCGAACTCACGAGTCGACAGTAGTTGGCGCGCATCAGCTCGTCGACGAGCGACCTGGCTCGGCGCGAACCCGTCGGAATAGCGCTCGGAGCCGGAGACGGGCGTCCCGAACAGGGTTGCGCGGGACGCGCTCGGCAGTAGCGTGGCTCCGTGGTGCGCGACGCGGACGAGGACGCCGGGACGGTCACCGACTTTCTCAACCGGCTCGCCGCCCGGACACCGACCCCGGCGGGCGGCGCGGTCGCGGCCTTGTGCACTGCCCAGGCCGCGGCCCTCGTGGCGATGGTGGCCCGCTATTGCGACGTCCAGCCACTCGTGGAGCGGGCCGAGCAGCTGGCCATCCAGGCGCAGCAACTGGTGGCCGACGACGAGGCGGCCTTCCGTGCCGTGGCCGACGGGTGGGCAATCCCCCGAGGCGCAGGGTCCGACGACGAGGAGCGGAGCTCGACGATCGACGAGGCGCTCCTCGGGGCGTCCGAGCCGCAGGCGCAGGTCGTCGAGACCGCGATCGAGGTGCTGGTGCTGATCGACCAACTGCGACCCGCCGCCCGGCCCGGGCTCCGGTCCGACCTGGTCGCGGCCGGCGAGGTGGCCAGGGCCGCATCCGCCATCGCGAGGATGAACGTGGAGTCCAACCTGCGCACGTTGCCGGACTCCGAACGCCGCTCGGGCCTACTGCGGCGCATGGGCGTCGCGAAGGGACGGGCCTGAGTGCTGTCGGACATCGAGATCGCCAACGCCGCGGCGCTGCGACCCATCACCGAGGTCGCCCAGGACAAGCTGGGCATCGACCCGGCCCACCTGGTGCCCTATGGCCACCACAAGGCCAAGGTCGACCTCGGCTACCTCCAGTCCCTCAACGAGCGACCGCTCGGCAAGCTGATCCTGATGACAGCCATGTCGCCGACGCCGGCGGGTGAGGGCAAGACGACGACGACGGTCGGCCTGGCTGACGCTCTGTCCGGGCTGGGGCTGAGGTCGATGGCGTGCCTGCGCGAGCCGTCGATGGGCCCGGTGTTCGGCATGAAGGGCGGCGCGGCAGGCGGCGGCTGGTCCCAGGTGGTGCCGATGACCGACATCAACCTGCACTTCACCGGTGACTTCGCGGCAATCGCGGCCGCGAACAACCTGCTGGCGGCGCTGATCGACAACCACCTCCAGCACGGCAACGCGTTGGGCATCGACGTACGGTCGGTGGACTGGAAGCGGGTGCTCGACCTCAACGATCGGGCGCTCCGAGACGTGGTGGTCGGACTCGGCGGCCTCTCGAACGGCTACCCGCGCGAGGACGGCTTCGACATCGTGGTGGCCTCCGAGCTGATGGCCATCTTCTGCCTGACCGAGTCCTGGGCTGACCTCAAGCGCCGGATCGGCGACATCGTGGTCGGCTACACCCGGGACAAGAGGCCGGTCACGGCTCGCGAGCTCGAGGCTCACGGCGCCATGGCGGTGCTGCTGCGGGACGCGCTCGCGCCCAACCTGGTCCAGACGCTGGAGCACACGCCGGCGTTCGTGCACGGCGGACCGTTCGCGAACATCGCGCACGGTTGCAGCTCGGTCATCGCCACCCGGGCGGCGCTGCGGCTGACCGACTACGTCGTCACGGAAGCCGGATTCGGTGCGGACCTCGGCGCGGAGAAGTTCGTCGACATCAAGTGCCGCAAGTCGGGGCTCCGTCCCGACGCCGCGGTGGTGGTGGCCACGGTCCGCGCACTGAAGTTCCACGGTGGGATGGATGTCCAGGACCTCGGTCGGGAGGATCTCGGTGCCGTGGAGCACGGCATGGAGAACCTTGCTCGGCACCTGCGCAACGTCCGTGAGGTCTACGGGGTCCCCTGTGTGGTCGCACTCAACCGGTTCCCGACCGACACGGACGCGGAGGTGGCCCGGGTGGTCGAGCTGGTCCAGGACCTGGGAGTCCGAACCCACCCGGCCACTCACTTCGTCGACGGTGGCGCCGGCGCCACCGACCTGGCGAAGGGCGTCCTCGACCTGATCGGGAGCTCCGACCCCACGACGTTCTCCTTCACCTACCCCGACGGCCTGCCGCTCAAGGAGAAGGCGGAGACGATCGCTCATCGCCTCTACGGAGCGTCCACCGTGACGTGGGACGGCAAGGCCAAGCGGCGGCTCGAACGCCTTGAGGCCGACGGGTACGGCGCGCTCCCGGTCTGCATCGCGAAGACGCAGTACTCGTTCTCGACCGACGCCACCCTGCGCGGAGCACCGACCGGTCACGACCTGCACGTGCGCGAGGTCCGCCTCTCCGCTGGCGCGGGCTTCGTGATCCTGGTCTGCGGCGACGTGATGACGATGCCCGGGCTGCCGGCCACGCCCTCCGCCACCCGGATCGACCTGCTCGACGACGGGACCATCGTGGGATTGTCCTGACCCGTCGGCGTCTCGCGGTCGACCTGTTCGAACATAGGAGACAACGCAGCAGACGGCGTACCAGCTCCGACCGGCCGCACCATCAGGTCACATCGTGGCGCTGGCCACCGCAATTGCGACACCCAGCATCACCAGCGCCGTCAGCGAGACGAAGATGATGTAGGTCCGGTGGATGCGGATGCCGTTGCCCTGCCGATGGCCCTGGGCCAAGTCCTCGGCGCTGGCACCCGCATGTGATGCCAGCTGCTCGGCAGTGAGCAGGTGCTTTCGCCCGACGCTGGCGCGCTCGTCGTTCTGTTCCATGGTGGAGTCCTGTCCGAGCCGGTGACGGGGTGACCAGGGACGGTGATCTGGTCGTGGGTCCTTGTGCGAGTGATTCGTAGCCGCCCGAGATCCGGCTCGGCCGGTGGCTGCCGCGCTAGGAAGACACGCCCGAGGCGTACGCTCAACTGGCAGCCGACCGAGGGAGTGGCCCATGAGTACCGCGAACCATCTGCTGGAGGCGTTGGAGCCGGTCGTTGCGGAGAATCTCGACCGACACCTCGGGATGGCGCAGGAGTGGCACCCCCACGACTACGTCCCGTGGAGCGAGGGCCGCGACTTCGCACACCTGGGCGGCGAGGACTGGTCGCCCGAGCAGTCGCGGCTCTCCGAGATCGCCAAGGCAGCGATGATCACCAACCTGCTGACCGAGGACAACCTGCCGTCGTACCACCGCGAGATCGCCACCCGGTTCGGTCGCGACGGAGCGTGGGGCACCTGGGTCGGGCGCTGGACCGCGGAGGAGAACCGACACGGCATTGCCATGCGCGACTACCTGGTCGTGACCCGAGGTGTCGACCCCGTCGAGCTCGAGCGCGCCCGGATGGACTACATGACGTCGGGCTACGACTCCGGCGACAAGACGTCGCTGGAGGCCGTGACGTACGTGTCCTTCCAGGAGCTCGCCACCCGCGTCTCGCATCGCAACACCGGCAAGGTCACCAACGACCCGATCGCCGACCGGATGCTCGCCAGGATCTCCAAGGACGAGAACCTGCACATGGTCTTCTACCGCAACATCGTCGCGGCGGCGTTGGAGATCGCGCCCGACGAGACCATGCGCGCGATCGCCGACGAGGTCATCGGCTTCGAGATGCCCGGTGCCACGATGGCCGGCTTCCGACGAAGCTCGATGATCATCGCCAAGGCGGGCATCTACGATCTGCGGCTGCACCATGACGACGTGATCATGCCGATCCTGCGGCACTGGGAGATCTTCGACCGCACCAACTTCGGCGGCGTCGGCGACCAGGCGCGCGACGAGCTCGCGACCTTCCTCGAGGGCCTGGACGCCCAGGCGTCCCGCTTCGTCGAGCGCCGCGCGGAGAACCGGGCCCGGGCCGCCGCCAAGTCCGACAGCGACGAGACGCCCGACATCGCCTCCTGAACTACCGTCTCCCAGGCAGGACGGGCTACAGCACGGCGCAGGGAGGCCGTACCATCGTGTCCGGGAGCTCGGACCGATGGAGTGCAAGCATGGCCAGGACCTGGTTGGTACGCGGTGCCGTCGTCACCGTCCTCGCAGTCCTCGTGGGCGCGTGGGCAGTAGGCGTCGTCGGGCTCGGCGGCTCACCGTCGCCGGCCGCAGAACGCGAGCGCCCCGCGACGCCTCAGAGCTCGACGGTGCCCGACGACCAACGTCGGTCCGGGCGCCAGGAGGCGCCGCGGCGCACCCGCAAGGCGGATCGGTCCGAGGACGCGGTCATCCAGCCGATCTCGGACACCGATGTGGATCCGACGGCCGATGCCCCCACCACGCCGGCCCCTACGGGCCCCGGCTCCCCGCACCCGTCCGACGATCCTTCGGACTCGCCGTCGCCGAGCAACCCCCCGACCAACCCGCCCGGCCACCCGCCCAGCCACCCACCCAGCCAACCGCCGGGCCAGCCGGCCGACGACTGCACGGACCTCAGCGACGCTCTCGACTGCGTGCTGGACCCGATCACGAGTAGCCCCTGAGCTACCGGCGGAAGTGGAGTCCGACCTCGGGGTCGACGATGGTCTCCTGGGCCGCCGACAGGGTGTCGACGAGAAGCGGGGCGTCGGTGGGGAGATTGCGCTTGAGCAGGCCCAACGCGACCGGCCCGAGCTCGTGGTGGCGGGCCGAGGAGCCGACCCGGCCGACGACCTTCCCGGCCTCGTCTGTGACGTCTGCACCGACGGTGGGCAGGCGGTTCTCGGAGCCGTCCAGGTGGAGCAGGGCGAGGCGACGCGGCGGGCGGCCGAGGTTGTGCACCCGGGCGACCGTCTCCTGCCCGCGGTAGCAGCCCTTGTTGAGGTGGACGGCCGTACCGATCCAGCCGACCTCGTTGGGGATGGTGCGGTGGTCGGTGTCGATGCCGAACCGGGGCTCGCCGCGCTCGATCCGCAGCGCCTCGAAGGCCCAGAGGCCGGCGGCGGGGCCGGCGGCATCGGCGTACGTCCCCAGCTGGTCGCGCGGCACCAGGTCGTACTTGCCGGCGGGTCGCCAGGCGACTGCGATCTCCTCCGTCGCATCGATGACCTCGACCCGCATCATGAATCGCATCCGGTCGAGGAAGTCGACCAGCGCCGCTGCCGCGCCGGGCTCCGTGTGGGCCGTGAACGACTCGCCGTCGTCGACCCCGGCGAACGCGTGCTCGACGTGACCCTGCGGGCTCAGCACCAGCGCCTGGGTCCAGAGTCCCGGTTCGAGGCCCTCGAAGTACTGGGTCGCCAGGGAGTGGAGCCAGGTCAACCGGTCCGGCCCGGTGATCCGCACGACGTCGCGGTGCGACAGGTCCACGAAGCCCTCGCCGGCAGCGAGCGCACGCTGCTCGCCGTACAGCGAGCCGTAGTGCGCGGCGACGGGTGCGTCTATCCCGTCGCCGGAGACGGCGTCAGGCAGCTGCAACAGCGGACTCATGGGATTCCTTCACAGTCGAGGCACCGGCCGAACACCGTCAGGTGTCCCAGGTCTGGGGAGAACGCGTGACGGGTAGCCAGTGATTCCACAAACGGCGCGGCATCTTCGGCGTCCACCGAGACGACCTTGTGGCAGTCGCGGCAGACGAGGTGGAAGTGCTCGTGCCCACGCGTGGAGTGGTACGTCGGAGCCCGGTCGCTCAGATGGGCGTGGCGGACCAGTCCGAGCCCCTCGAGCACCTCGAGGGTGCGGTAGACGGTGGAGGCGTTGACCGTGGACGCCTGCTGCTGGACGTGAGCCAGCACCTCGTCGGGCGTGGCGTGGCCGAGCTCGTCGACGGCGGCCAGGATCAGCTCGCGTTGGGGCGTGAGTCGGTAGCCCTTCTCCCGGAGAGCCTGCCGCCAGTCCGCCGGTGTCGAGGCTCGCTCCTGTCGCACCTCAACCACCGGTTCTCTGAAGTCTTGCCCACAGGTGTGGCTGGAGCGGCTGCCCCATCGCGGCCATGTCGTAGGCGTAGAGCAGATCGCCGTCGACGTTGCCGTAGAGGCGTTTGCCGCCGACGTACTCCTTGGCCGAGTCGGTGCGAGCGACGGCGTCGGTGACGATCTCGAGCTTCCCGGCTGCCGCGTCGCCGTACCAGATCTCGACGAAGCCGGTCAGGTGCGCGAGGAGCACCTCGACCTTGCCGGCGGGGCGAGCGCGGATGAAGCCGGTCTCCTGAGCCGCGTTGCGCACCGTGTTGCCCTCGTCGTCCACGATCCACGACCGCGCCATGTAGTGGAAGAACGGGCGCCCGTCCTGCTGGAAGATCAGCTCCTGGCCGAACTGGAACTTCTCGATCGTCGGGTAGTCACCGTGGCCGTTGCCCCGCCACGTACCGAGCATCCACGCGATCGGTCCGCAGTCGGGATGCAGATTCTCAGGGATCTCGAAGGCCACGATCAGCCAGTCTAGGAGAGGTGCGCCTAGGCTGACCGTCATGGCTCGTGAGCTGGTTGTCAAGGTGACCTGTGGGACCGATGCCCCGGAGCGGGCCAACCAAGGCTTCACGGTGGCGGCGACGGCGGCGGCGTCGGGGGTGACGGTCTCGCTCTGGCTGACCGGGGAGGCCGTGTGGCTCGCGGTGCCCGGACGGGCGGGCGAGCTGTCACTGCCGTTGGCCAGTCCCGTGGCCGACCTCCTCTCGACGGTGCTCGAGCTCGGCACCGTGACCGCGTGCAGCCAGTGCGCAGCGCGCCGGGAGCTGCAGGAGGCCGACCTCGTCCCGGGCGTCCGGATCGCCGGTGCCCCGGTGTTCGTGGAGGAGGCTCTGCGTGACCAGGCCCAGGCCCTCGTCTACTGATAGGCAGCGACCTGCACCGGCGAGACACAGTTGGGTAGATCCGTATCCTTCACGCCATGAGCCCCATCGCTCGGTGCGCCGTGCTTGTCCTGGTGCTTGCCGCCGCGACAGGTTGTCGGGGGCAACAGCCACCCACAGAGGACTACTCGATCGCGCCCGATGCCGAGTACGTCGCGCTGGGCGACTCCTACACCGCCGCCACCAACACCGGTCCCAGAGACTGGTCCGATCGCTGCGGGCGGTCCCGAGCCAACTACCCAAGTCGGATCGCGGCGGCCACCGGAGCCGACTTGATCGACAACAGCTGCAACGGCGCGGAAACGGCGAACCTGACCGAGCCCCAGGTCCCGGTGGGTGGGCATCCGCCGCAGTTGGAGGACGTCGATGACGAGACGGACCTCGTCACCATCCGGCTCGGCGCGAACGACTACCTGTTGTTCGCCCGCATCATCCAATGCGCCTTTCGGTACCCGGACGCGGCAGGGACGCCCTGCAGCGACCTGGACCGAGAGAGCGGGAACAACGCTGTGGATCCCCGCCTGGTCGACGTGGAAGCCAACCTGGTCGAAGCCTTCGAAGACATTCAGCAGCGAGCCCCTGACGCGACCGTGATCGCGATCGGATACCCCGAGATCCTCCCCGATCAGGGCACGTGCGAGCTTGCGCCGCTCCCAGCCGGGGACTACGCCTACGCCCGGCACATCATCGAAGGACTCAACGAGGCCCTCGAAAATGCCGCCGACGAAACGGGCGTCACCTTCATCGACATGGCGGGCCCGTCCTCCGGACACGACATCTGCAGTGGCGACCCCTGGGTGGCCGGCGCCGAGCTCGCACCGGAGGGCTCGAATGCGTGGCACCCCTACGCCGCCGAGGGGCAGGCGGTCGCGGAGCTGGTCCTGGCGGAGCTGGAGGAGTAGCTGCTCAGCGCGAGACGCGGAGCAGGATCTCCTCGAACTTCGTCGCGCACAGACTGAGCTCGAACTCGCGCTCGGCGAGCTCGCGAGCGCGGCGGCCGAGCTTGTCCCACAGGTCGTTGTCGTCGAGGATCTCGGTCACCCAGTCGGCCGCGGCGGGGATCGACGTACGGTCCGGTGCGAGAACGCAGCCACCGGCCGCGTCGATGAGGTGCGCCGCGACGTTCTCATCAGGCATCAGGCCGAGGATCGGGCGGGCGGCGCAGAGGTAGGACAGCGTCTTGGACGGCACCGAGAAGGCGCCGGCAGACTTGTCGAGCACGACGAGGAGCACGTCGCCGGACCCGAGCACCTCGGACAGCCGCTCGTAGGGCTGGAACGGAAGCAACGTCATCGGTACGTCGAGCTTCATCGCCTCGTCGGCGAGCTCGTCGACCGCGTTGCCCTCCGTGATCACCGTCAGGTGCGCCGGCGTACCGCGGTCGCGCACTGCGCGGGCGAGCTGCACGAGCAGACGCGGGTTGTGCTTGAGCCCGAGCGTCCCGGAGTAGACCAGGTTCGGCACGTCGGCGACGTCCTGCTCGCGGGCCCACGCGTTGTCGCGCGCGGTCGGCACCAGCTCGTCCAGAGGCGCCCAGTTGGGGATCACCGTGGCCTTGTGGGCCGTGCCCCACTCGCGGTGCACCTCGACGAACGACTCGGCGATCACGACGATCGCGTCGGCGCGTCGGTTGCACCACCGCTCGGCCCAGCTCGCGACGTGGGCGAAGACGAGGAAGCGGCGGCTGAGCTTGGTACCGACGAAGGACCGCATCGCGATGCCCTGGACGTCCTGCTGCCAGGAGACCCAGGGCGTGCGGGAGACGAAGAGGAAGAAGGTGACGACCGCCATCATCGGCACCGGCACGTTGCCGAACATCACCGCGTCGGGCCGCACCCGCCGGATCTGACGGGCCAGCTGGACGCCGTACCGCATCTCCTGGACGAGGCGACGCTTGAAGCTGAGCTTCTCGACGACCTCGCCCTGGCCGATAGCTTCGAAGTGGAGGTGGTCGTGGCCGCCGAGGTTGCCCTTGCCCGAGACGTGGGCTTCGCACCAGGAGTGGGTGACGTCGTGGCCGCGCCGAGCAAGTTCGGCACTGAGCTCGACTTGGAACGGGTGACCGCTGTAGTCGTGAACGAGCAAACGCACCGAACTGCAGCCCCTTCCTGGAGCGTCTAGGTAAACGAGGTCTTGGTAAACCCGGGACATCCCTGGTTCTCCAACGACCCTGCTAGCCCGAGGTCACACCTCAGTTAGCACCAATTCGAAGCAAGGATCGCGCCTCGGCGGGCGTCATCGCGCGACGTTGCGCGAGATCAGCCATGATATTGGCTCGTTCGACGAGCTGACGGTTGTTTGCCACTTGTTCACCTCGCCGGATCGTGAGCACGTCCTCCATGCCCACGCGTAGGTGGCCGCCCTTGCTGAGCGCCGCGAACGCGACCGGCAGCGTCGTACGCCCGATGCCGGTCGCGGACCAGCTGGTCACCTGGGCGGGGAGGGCCGCGACGGCCGCGACGAGAGCATCGGCCGTGCCGGGCATGCCGCCGGGCACGCCCATCACCAGGTCACAGTGGACGCTGCCGCCGTGGGGCAGGCCGTAGCGGTCGAGCAGCCGGTGCAGCGCCGCCACCTGGCCGAGGTCGAAGAGCTCGAACTCAGGCACCACCTGGCGTTCCTGGCTGAGCTGGTAGAGCTCGCACACGAACGGCCACGGGTTGCTGAAGACGTCGTCGCCGAAGTTCGTCGTACCCATCGTGAGACTGCAGGAGTCCGGCGCCGCGTCGAGCACCTTGAGTCGATCCTCGAGCGGGTCGTGGACCGAGCCGCCGGTCGAGAGCTGCACGACCAGTTCGGTGCTCTCGCGCAGCGCCTGGACGGTATCGGTGAGGCGGGTCAGGTCGAGGGTCGGCCGGTGGTGGTCGTCGCGGATGTGCACGTGGATCATCGCCGCGCCCGCCGCCTCGCACTCCTGCGCGGTCTGCACGAGCTCCTCGAGGGTCGTCGGGAGCTGCGGGAAGTCGGCCTTGGAGGTCTCGGCACCGGTCGGGGCGACGGTGATCAACAAGGCTTGCGGGTCAACCGCGCTGCTCCTTGGTTCCATCCGGCCATCGTGTCAGATCCCCGGACGATCCATGGCACTGGCGAGACCGGGAGAATGACCCCATGCGAGCGGTCGTCCAGCGGGTTCTGTCGGCAGCAGTCCACGTCGACGGCGCGGTGGTCGGCGCCCTCGACTCCCCCGGGCTCCTGGTCTATCTGGGCATCACCCACGGCGACGGAGCGGACGACGTCGGGTGGATGGCGCGCAAGATCCGCGACCTCCGGATCCTTCGCGACGAGCAGTCCGCGTCCGACGTCGGAGCACCCGTGCTCGTGGTCAGTCAGTTCACGTTGTACGGCGACGCCCGCAAGGGCCGGCGGCCGACCTGGACGGCGGCCGCACCCGGCCCGGTGAGCGAGCCGTTGTACGACGCGGTGTGTGCCGAGCTCGAGCGGCTCGGCACCCACGTCGAGCGAGGGGTTTTCGGCGCCACGATGGAGGTCTCGTCGGTCAACGACGGACCGTTCACGGTATGGCTCGAACGCCCCTGAACCGGGCGCCGAGCAGGTAGAGCTCGCAGCCGAGGCAGAACGCGAAGATCGCGTTGAGCAGCGCGGCGACCAGGGCGAAACCGACGGCGACCTGGGCGACCAGCACCGCCCCACCGAGGTAGCCGACGAGGGCAACCATCGTGAAGGCGAGGCCGACCCCCTGCGCGAACCGCGGCGGGGTCGGGTCCTCGAGCTCGGTGGGCGCGGTGAGCCGCGGCCGGATCAGGTGCCGGAACACCAGCCCGGTCGGGGTGCGCTGCACGCCGAGTCCCACGCCGACCGCGAAGAAGACCGCCTGCACGGCGATCAGCGCGGTCGCGACTCCGTCCGGGACGAGCAGCGCCACCGCGAACAGGGCCGCGGTCACCGACGCGGTGAACCGCGGCCCGCGCGGGTCGATCCCGGCGGATGCGGTCATGGCCGCGCCGCTTCGGCGTGCGCGATCGCGGCGAGCACCTGTCGCTTCTGCGGCGCGCCGGCGGCCCTGAGCAGTTCGTGCCCGGCCGCGTCGAGGATCAGGGTCGTCGGCGTGCGTCGTACGTCCAGGGTGCGCACCAGGTCGAGGTGCTTCTCCGCGTCGATCTCGACGTGGTGGACGCCGGTCTCGTGGGCGGCCACGTCGTCCAGCACGACCCGCGCGGTGCGGCAGGGCGCGCAGAACGCCGAAGAGAACTGCACGAGCGTCGCCCGCTCGCCCCGCTGCGCGCTCGGCGCGGCCGCCGCCACGTGGTCCCACGTGGTCGGCGTGGCGTCGGCGTGCGCGACGAACCGGCCGTCGACCTGGCGCCGGTAGAGACCGAAGCTGACCGCGACGAGCGCAGCCACGGCGATGATCGCGAGTCCGGTCATCGTGGCCCCACGGGTCCCGAAACGCCCGCTCGTACCTCGCGGACTTCTCGACCACCGGCCATCAGGGTCTCGGTGATCGAGTAGCGCAGGTGAGGCACGAGCGAGCGCATCTCGAGATCTCAGACTGCTATGTCGACTTCGGCGATGCTGCCGACCGCCGCTTGCACCGTACGGTCGACCGGCTCGACGCCGGGGACCAGGGTGCGCAGGGTCCACTCGCCGTCGCCGGCGAAGAACCGGAAGTGGCCGGTGGCGGACACCGGCACCTCCGCGGTGAACTCGCCGGTCCGGTCGAGCAGCCGGACGTAGCCGGTGCTGACCGGCTCGCCGCTCTTGGTCACCTGGCCCTGGACGATCGCCTCGATCTTGGTGTTGATCCCATCGAGTGACAGGCCACCCTCGGTTGCTCCGCACATGTCAGGCCTCACCAGGTTCGTCGCCGAGCGCGATCGGGACGCCGACCAGCGAGCCGTACTCGGTCCAGGAGCCGTCATAGTTCTTGACGTTGTCCTGGCCGAGGATCTCCTTGAGCACGAACCAGGTGTGGCTGGAGCGCTCGCCGATCCGGCAGTACGCGATCGTGTCCTTGGACCAGTCGACGCCGGCCTCGGAGTAGATCTCCTTCAGCTCGTCGTCGGAGCGGAAGGTGCCGTCGTCGTTGGCCGCCTTGCTCCACGGGACGTTGGCCGCCGTCGGGATGTGGCCCGCGCGCTGAGCTTGCTCCTGCGGGAGGTGGGCGGGGGCGAGGAGGCGGCCGGCGAACTCGTCGGGCGAGCGCACGTCCACCAGGTTCTGGGTGCCGATGGCCGCGACGGTCTCGTCGCGGAACGCGCGGATGGAGAGGTCCTGCTCCTGAGCGGTGTACGACGTCGCCTCGCGGCTGGGCAGCTCGCCGACGAGCTCACGAGAGTCGAGCTCCCACTTCTTGCGACCGCCGTCGAGCAGCTTGATGTCCTCGTGGCCGTAGAGCTTGAAGTACCAGTAGGCGTAGGCGGCGAACCAGTTGTTGTTGCCGCCGTACAGGACGACCGTGTCGTCGTTGGCGACGCCGCGGTCGGACAGCAGCGCCTCGAACTGAGCCTTGCTGACGAAGTCGCGACGCACCTGGTCCTGCAGGTCGGTGGTCCAGTCGAGCTTGATGGCGCCCTTGATGTGGCCCTTGTCGTAGGCGGTGGTGTCCTCGTCGACCTCGACCAGCACCACCTTGGGGTTGTCGAGGTTCTCCTCCACCCAGGCGGCGGAGACGAGCGAGTTCTCGCGGCTCATGTGATGTGTTCCTTTGATCGGTTCTTCATGGAGACAAAATGAACAGAGGCTGACATCAGCACGACGCGGGATGTCGCGGGCGCAGCCGGCAACCGAGCAGCAACGGGTGCCAGGGACGTGCGCCGGGTGTCAGCCGTGGCGGTAGAACCCGCCGGGACCAGACCCGCTCAGCGCATTCGACACAGCGCCGAGCTGACGCGGCAGTTGTCCACTGCGCGCCGCTTGGTGAGCCAGGTCGTCGACATGTTGGTCACCCTACGGCGGCGGCGGGCGCGAACCCACGACCTATCCCATTGGACGAGACGCCTGTCCGTATGTTGGGACGGGTCAGCAGGCGCTGCGGAGTAGCGCCGCCGACGAGCCCGGGAAGGCTCCTGGCGTGACGTCGAGCTCGACCGGGCCGGTCTGGCCGGGGCCCGTGCGGAGCTCGAACTCGATCTCCTGGGTCTCGCCGGCATCGAGCACGGTGACGACCTGGGCGACCGGACGGCCGTCGAAGTCCTCGGTGACGACGGGGTCGAACGACCTCGAGTCGAGCGAGAGGCTCTCGATGGTTCCGCCGAACGGGGCCATCACGTAGACCGCGATCCGCTGCTGACCGGCTTCGAGCTCCTCGAAGAACCTGCCGCCGGGAAAGATGCCCGAGACCGACGGCGGTAGGTCGAACCCCTCCGGCACCGCGTTGGTCATGCGGATCGACCCCGCGACCTCCTGTGCGTTGCCGCTGCACGAGCGCGCGATCGCGTCGACGTCGTACTGCAGGTAGTAGGTCATCTTCGACTCAAGGGCGTCGTTGACGTAGATGCCGACCTGGGCGTTCTCGTCCGCCGTCTCCAGCTCACCGGCGATCTCGGTGTCGTCGATCGACGCCTGCTCGGCATCGACGAAGCTGTGCATCCGGATCCGGCCCTCCGTGACGGCGGTGCCGAGTGCGTTGATCACTGCGACCGGGTCGCCGCGACCGGAGGCGAAAGCGTTGAAGACCGCCTTGGCGACGGCGTTCTGGAAGTCCTCCTGCTCCTCCCGGTCGGTCTCGGCGAGGTAGATCTGGTTCTCCACCTTGGCGACGACGTCGATCGAGGTCACCGACCCGTAGCCGGGTACGTCGACCGGGCCGGTCGCAGTCAGCAGGTAGGACACCGCGACCGGGTCGATGAAGAAGACGCCGTCGACCTCACCGCCGATCTCCTGCTGCCACCGGGCCGCCGCGAACTTCGCAGCGCGGGTGGCGTCGGGAGTCATGCTGGCGTTCATGAACCACTGACCGAGGGTGGGGCCGAAGACGGCCTCCTCCCCCGGGGTGAGCGGAATGACCGGGCGGTCCATGCCGCCGTACTTCGACGTCCCCTCCTGCTCGACGATGTCCACCTCGCCGTCGTCGGCGTGGATGAGGGAGATCGATCCCGCCAGGCCGCCCAAGCTCCGGAGCTCGGCGTTGTTCTCGAACACCAGGAGGTGGTCGCGCGCGCCGTCAGCGCCGAGCAGGCTCGGCATCAGGTCCGCCGCGCGGTAGGCGGAGCCGAGCACCGACCGCGCGTCGACCACGATCGTGCGCAGCTCGGTGAAGCTGGCCGAGACCGGGCCGACCAACCTGTCTTCGTTCACGGCCGCGAGCCTCTCGGCCGCGTCGTCGAATGCCTGCTCGCTCTCGCGAGCGGGCGCACTGACCGACGCGATCGTGTCGAGGGGGAACTGCTTGTCGGCGGGGTTGAAGGATCGCGCCGCGACCAGCTCTGCGGCGTCGACCAGCTGCGGGATGCCGTCGTCGCCGAGGTCGTCGAGGACGTCCGCGGCCGTGGAGATCGCCTCGGCGTCGTCGCCGAACACGGGCAGCCGCTCGAGGACCCACCACGTCGGACCATCGGTGCGGCCGCGCGCATCGCCGGCAGCCTCCTGGTAGCGCTCCAGCGCTCGTCCGGCACCGCCCGCGTCACCCCGCTCGATCTCCTGGCGCAGCAGGAGCGCGCTCCGCTCGACGTCCCGGAGGTCGTCGGCCGCCGACCAGACCGTCCAGGCGGCCCACACGACGAAAAGGCCGCCGAGGGCGGCTCCGCCGACCAGTACCATCCGCGACGGTCGCTCCCGGATCCAGGGCCACGTCGCCCGCCAGCCACGTCGACGACTGCGACGGCGGACCACGGGAGACACGCGGCACAGCATGCCACCCTGCCCAGCGACGTCCGGCCCTTGCGAAGCACGTAAGATGCCTGAGCGTCGGGGAGGGCCCGCGTGACCGAACCATGGTCGCCGCGTTCTTCACATGCGTACGCGCCCGGGTCGTCGAAGATTGAGAGTGCCGTGGATTTCAAGCAGTTCTTGATGGTGCTGCGACGTCGGTGGCGGAGCGCCATGCTGGTGTTCCTGGTCGCCCTCGGCATCGCGGCAGGGATCTCCTTCGCGATGACCCCGAAGTACGAGTCGACGTCGAACGTCATCGTCTCGGTCAACGCGGGCACCGTCCAGGAGGCGTCCAACGGAGCGTTCTTCCTCACCAACCGCGTTCAGTCCTACGCCGACCTCGCCCAGAGCACGGAGCTCGCCGGGCGGGTCATCGAGGTGCTCGATCTCGACATGACCCCGGCCGAGCTCTCGGAGCAGGTCTCGACCGAGGTGGTGCAGGAGACGTCCGTCATCGCCATCACCGTGAAGGACGAGAACCCGCGCGAGGCCCAGCGCATCGCCGACGTGGTCACCAGCGAGTTCCAGGCGTACGCCGAGGAGATCGAGACCATCGGCCAGACCGGCGAGTCCCAGATCGCCCTGCACGTGACCGACCCCCCCGAGTTCAACTCGTCGGCCGTCAGCCCCGACTGGTTGCTCAACATGCTCGCCGGAGGTCTGATCGGGCTGCTCCTGGGCGTCGCGCTGGCGGTGACCCGCGAGTTGCTCGACCGCACCGTGCGGACCGCGGACCACATCGCCGAGGTCACAGATGCTCCGGTTCTGGCGAGCATCGGCTTCGACAACGACATCCGCTCCTCACCCCTGTTGACCGACCTCGGCGGATTCGCTGCCCGGACCGAGGCGTTCCGCCTGCTGCGCACCAATCTCCAGTTCATCGATCTCGACCAGCGGGCACGCGTGCTCGTCGTCACCAGCGCGGTGCCCGGCGAGGGCAAGACCATGACGTCGACGAACCTCGCCGTTGCCCTGGCGCAGACCGGTCGCACCGTCCTGATCATCGACGCCGACCTTCGGCGGCCGCGGGTGGCCAGCACCCTTGGTGTCGACCCTGCGATCGGCCTCACCACCGCCCTCGTCGGCAAGACCCAGATCGAGGACGCCATCCAGGTGCACGAGGCCAGCGGGCTACACGTGCTCGCCAGTGGCGCGAAGCCGCCCAACCCGACCGAGATCCTGCAGTCGCGGGTGACTCATGACCTGATCCGGCGGCTGCGGCAGTCCTACGACATGATCATCATCGACGCGCCGCCGCTGCTCCCGGTGGCCGACGCCTCGGTCCTCACCAACCTCGCCGACGGCTCGATCCTCATCGTCCGACACGGCCAGACGACCCGCGACCAGGTCAACGAGGCGGTCAACCGCATCAACCAGGTCGGTGGTCGGTTGTACGGCGTCGTAGTGAACATGGTGGCGAAGCGCGCCATCGGCAGCTACTACTATTACTACTACGAGGAGACCAGCCCGGTTCGTCGCGAGCCGAGGGGCGAGGTCAAGGGCGAGGTCAAGGGCGACGCCAAGCGCCAAGCCAGGTCTGAGGTCAGGAGCGACGGCAAGCGGGTCAGGCGCTAGTCCGACGCACCAGCCTGACCAGCCTGACCAGCCTGATCAGCCGGCCTTCCGCACGAAGACCATCAGCGTCGGCGCCAACCGGGGCGGCGTCAGCCGATCGACCAGCTGCGCTGCCCGCCAGGCGGCCGCCGACTCTCCGAAGTAGCGCGGTTCCGAGCTGTGCCCGAAGACGATCACCTCGGCCTGGTCAGGGAACAGTCGCCGTAGCGCCTTGCGCGTATTCATCTGGTAGCGGACCGGAAAGACGTCCTCGGCCTTCCGGTCAGGCTGCAACCGCCGCAACACGCGGGTGTGCAGGTCGTTGGGCACGACGCGCGCGCCGATCCCGATCGTTCCCCACTTGTTCGGCGTTCGTGCGGCCAGCCAGCCGCCCGGGCGCAGCACCCGAATGATCTCCGCTGCGACCAAGGTTGCCGACTCCGCGCCGACGTGCTCCAGCACGTGGTCTGCGATGACCATGTCGAAGCTCTCGTCGGGATAGGGGATCGGAGCGCCCGGCTCGATCAGCTTCGCCTCGGCCAACGTGGGGTTGTCCAACACGACGGGGTCCACGTCCACGCCGACGACCCGCTTGGCTCGGTTCTCGATCGCGCGCAGCTGCCGGTGGTAGGGCGCCAGGTTCTCAGTCGCCCATAGCCCACGTCCAGCGCCGAAGTCGAGGACCTCCGTCTCGCTCTCCAGCAACGCGTTGACCCGCGAGTAGAACTCCACGAAGCCGTCGGCCCGGGTGAAGCCACCTGCGCCGACCTCTGGATAGAGGCGCGCGAGCGTGCGACTCGGCCGGAACTTCGGGTGGGTGTGGTCCACAGGCTTGCCTCCGCGGTCGGACGCGCTCGGTCGGTGGTCAGGATATGCACATCGCGTGGTCGAGATCAGGCGAGCAGCCGGTCGACCTCGGCGAGCACGCGCGCAACCGGGATCGAGACGTCGTCGTAGTTGCCCGCATTCAGCGCGAACCGGTCGTGCGGTCCGTCCGCCACGACGTAGCGGTACTCCGCCCCGACAGCCTGGCAGATCGCCCACAGCCCCAGGTGGACGTACGACGCCGCGAACATCTCGAGCACCCGGACCCCCGGCTGGCTGAAGGTCACATTGGTCAGCGCGGCACCGTGCGGCGCCACGATCGCCTCGGCTCCGCTGAACAGGTCGATCTGCTCCTGCACGCTGAGTGTTCCGGGGTCGACGCTGGTGAAGCCCCTGGCCGCGAGCTCCGGCACCAGCTCTCCCTCCTGCACGTAACGCCGGGTGCGCGGCACGCTCCCGCGGCTCAGGTACAGCCGGCGCGGCAGTCCGTCCGGGTGCGCCGGGCGCAGGTTCGACCGCAGCCACTCCACCATCGAAGGCGGCGCGTCGAGCGCCCAGTTGGGATTGCTCGGCACCAGGAGCCGGTCCGCCGAGACCGCGCGCCCACGCTCGGGCTGGATCAACCGGCCGGGGACACCGGCCAGCTCGAGCAGTTGTCGCTGGTAACGGGAAGCGTGGGGGACGATCACGGCGTCGATCGCCTCGTCGGGCAGACAGCTCTGGACGATGCCGAAGCGCGCGATCGCGTCGTAGAGGAAGTGGTAGTAGTTGATCGCCGTACCGCGGGTCGTCAGGCTCAGCGCGGTGCCGGTGACGTGCTCGCGACGACCGAGGGTAGGCCGGAGGAAGATCGGGTGGTCCCTCCAGTCGACCACCCCGAAGTAGGTGCTCGTCTCGTGGTCGAGGATCTTTCCGGGCGTCACGGCCGCGCCGAAGTCGCCGGCGAGAGAGCCTCCACGGACCTCGAGCACGAACGTCGCCGGGATGATCGCAGAGACAGCCTTCTCGAAGATCGGGTGTCCGGCCGGGTCCCCTGTCGTCCGGCTCCTGCTCAGCACCGTCCGATGTCGACCGGGGTGCAGCGTGACGGTGGCAGGCTCCGCCGCGGCGGTGTCGGCCGACGCGGCGGTCGCTGCGCGGGGAACCCCGCGCGGACCGAGTGCCGGGGACACGACCCGATAGGCGTAGCCGGACACCCGCGTCACCAGCAGGTGGATCCGCTTGAGCGCCGGCCACCAGCCGCGCAGCCACGGCGGCAGGCTCACCGCTCCCTCACCGGGCCACGACGCGTCGGAGAAACCGCCACACGGGCGGGAAGGTGATGATCCGACGCACGATCGCCCGCATCCAGAGGGGCCTGACCACGCGCCGTGCCCACCTGGACAGCCGGCCGTCGGTGCGCAGCAGGACCAGCTCGAGCTCGCGCTCGATGTCGCGGTTGAGCTCGACCCGCTCCGGGTGTCGCAGCGGAAAGGTCATCGCGACGGCGGGCTCAGGGTCCTTCTCGGCACGGGTGTGCGTCGCGCCCTCGCCGTACCCGTCGTTCTCGACCAGCGTCACAGCGGGCATGATCGAGAGACCCTGCCGAGCCATGATCGTGACCCACCAGTGGTGGTCCCAGCCACGGAGGTCGCCGTTCGTCTCGGCCGCGACATGGGTGAAGTGCCGCAACGCGGCGTCGGTGACCAAGGTGTCGGGGTGCGGCACGGCCGGGCGGTCCCGGACCGCCGGCGCGGTCCGCGGCGTCTGGTCGACCCGGTCGGCAGCGCCTACGTGGTCACGAGCGAACTCGGCGCGGTGAGCGTGCCACCGGTCGGCCCAGGTCGCCCAGCCCCACACGCTCGCCCACGTGGAGAAGTCGTAGCTGTGACCCTGGAACAGATCTTCGGAGACATGGTGCGGATCGCCCGAGATCTGCCAGACGCGGCGCTCGGCGGCGTACCGCTCGAGCAGCTCCTCGCAGAAAGGGAAGAACGTCGGGTCCGGGATGCAGTCATCCTCGAGCACGATCGCGCGGTCGACCCGGGAGAAGGCCCAGTCGAGGCCGAGTTCGACGTTCGCCTCGAGACCCAGGTTGCGCCCGGCGTACCTCCGCTCGAGCACGCACGGCCAGTCGACCGACTCCTCGATCATCGCTCGGACGGCTTCGACCTGCGCCGCCTCTTCCGCCCTCCCCGCCCGCGGGCCGTCCGCCACCACGAAGAGCCGCCGCGGCCGCACCGCCCGGAGCACGTCGAGGCTCCGGCGGGTGACGTCCGGCCTCCGGAAGACGACGAGGACGACCGGCGTCGCAAGCTCGGTGGTCGTCACCGGGTCCCCCTGTCCGTCATCCGCGACAGCCGCCTCGCCACGGCGGCGCTGGCTCCGCTGTCGGCCACCGAGCGCAGCAGCCTGCGCATCCTAGGAGAGCGGACCACTCCGCGCGCGAACCTGGCGAACCTGCCACCGACCCGGTTCAGGACCAGCTCCAGCTCGCGTTCGACCTCCACGTCGATCGCAACGGATCCGGGGTGGCGCAGCGGGAACGGCATCGGCCGGGCCGAGCCGTAGTCGGCGCCCGAGCCGACGGTGTGCGTCGCATCGGCCCCGAACCCGACGTTCTCCACCATGCTGACCGCCGGAGTGGCGCAGAGCCCGCCCTCGGACATGATGGTCATCCACCAGTGCTTGTCCCAGCCGTGGGTGACGGTGTCGGCCGACCCGGCGGCCTCGGCGAAGTGGCGGCGGCCCGCGCGGGTGACCAGGTGGCCGGGCACCGGCGCGAAGGGCGACAACCGCACCGCAGCGTCATCGTCGCGGTGATCCCGCGGGAACACCTCTCGATGGCGGTGCCAGCGGTCGGCCCAGGTCGCCCATCCCCACACGCTCGCCCACGCACTGAACGCGTAGGAACGATCTCCGAACAGCGCTTCCGGCAGGTTCAGGCTGTTGCCGGATATCTGCCAGACACGGCTGTCGTCGACGTACCGGTCGAGCAGCTCGTCGACGAACCGGAAGACCGTCGGGTCCGGCCAGCAGTCGTCCTCGAGAACCAGAGCCCGGTCCACCTGCGCGAAGACCTCGTCGAGCCCCAGCTCGACGTTCGCCTCGACGCCGAGGTTGCGGTCGCTGAGCCTGCGCTCGACCGCGCACGGCCAGTCGACGCCCTCGAGGACCTCCCGAACCGCAGCGCACTTGTCCGCGTCGTCCGGGAGGTCGGTCCGCGGGCCGTCGCAGACGACGAAGAGCCGGTCGGGTCGCGCCGCGCGGATGGCGGCGAACGTACGGCGGGTCACCTCGGGCCGGTTGAACGCGATCAAGACCACCGGGGTCCGGGACACACAGCCCTCCTGACGAAGTCGTAGCGCCGGGATCGTATCGGCCGCAGGGCTCGCTGATAGAGTCACCGCCGTTTCGGCCACACTCCCAGAGGTAGGTCACCACACTCATGCAGAACCGGTACGTCGCCCGCCTCAAGCGCGCCGACGCGCACGCTGCCGGCCGATGGGCCAAGCGCCAGGCGAAGTCAGCGATGGCCCGGTCGGGCTACCTCGTCTCGAGGATCGACGACGAGGCGCGCCGCTACGTCTCCCTCACCTACAACGACGACGTTCCGCTGCCGCCGGGCGCCGAGGCGACCCTGCAGCCGGACAACCCGCAGCACCTCGAGCTGCAAGCCGCCTACGACGCCCTCGACGTCCCAGCGGCCGCGCCGACCCAGTGGCACTCGGGCTGGCTCAAGCGCAACTTGTCGATGGGCTGGTTCCGCGGCGACAACGCCTACGTGTGGCAGTTCCGCCAGCTCGGTACCTCCGCGAGCCTCCGGATGTATCTCGCTCTCCTGGACGTCGAGTCCCGCGACCGGCTAGGCCTTCTCGGCAGGCTCGAGGAGGACGGGTTGTTCGGCGCCTGGACGTTCGAGTTCGGCGACCGCAAGCCGATCAGCCGCGACTTGCTCGACAGCGTCAACGAGATCAACTACCTCGATGCCCGCGCCGGCATCGCCGGCATGAGCTCGCTGCGCGTGCTCGACATCGGCGCCGGATACGGTCGGCTCGCCCACCGGATGTCCGCTGCGTTGCCCAACCTCACCGCGTACGACTGCATCGACGGTGTCGCGACCTCGACGTTCCTGTGCGACTACTACCGGGAGTTCCGCCAGCTGCCTTACGCGGTCCGCGTGGTGCGTCTCGACGAGCACGAGAAGCTCGCTGACTCCTACGACGTCGCGGTGAACATCCACAGCTTCTCCGAGTGTTCGCTCGAGGCGATCCGCTGGTGGCTGGACCGGATCGCCGAGCGCGACGTCGAGTGGCTGCTCATCGTGCCTAACACTCCCGACGAGCTGCGCAGCACCGAGCTGGACGGCTCTATGAAGCCGTTCCGCCAGGACGTCCTCGACAGGGGCTACGAGCTGGTCGACGACCGGCCCATCCACGAGTCGGACGAGCTGCGGGACCTGATCGACCTGCACGACCGGTTCTACCTTTTCCGTCGCATCCCGTCCTGAACGGCCGATTACGTCGTTTGCTCGACAGGGACGCAGCGCGGCCCTAGCATCCACCGCATGGACTGGGGGGTCGCCGGCCGGCGCACACTTGCGACCGATCTCGACCTCGGTGACAACGGGTTGAACTTCCTGCGCCTCGTGTTCGCCACCATGGTGATCGCGACGCACAGCCGTCCGTTGACCGGCGCCGGCGCAGAGCTGACCCCCTGGAACGTATCGGTCGGCGGAGTCGCGGTCGGGAGCTTCTTCGCGGTGAGCGGCTTCCTCATCACCCGGAGCCGGCTCCGGATGAGCGGGTCCACCTTCGCGCTGCGCCGTCTCGCGCGCATCTTCCCCGCCTACTGGTTCTGCAGCGTGGTGACCGCGTTCGGCCTCGCGGCCCTGATCGGCCTCCGGCGAGGAGGGTGGTCGGCCGGCGAGGCGACCGACTACGTGGTCTCCGGCCTGGCGATGATCGGCTGGATTCCTACCGTGGGTGACGTGCTCGGCGGGGCTCCGGTCGACTCGAACATGAACGGTTCGCTGTGGACGCTGCCGTACGAGATCACGTGTTACCTCGGGCTCGGCCTGGTCCTGGCGCTGGCGTTCGTGCGCCGCCGACCCCGGCTCTGGGCGACGGTGGCGCTGGTGCTGGGCTTGGTGCTCGGCGTCGCAACCAGCATCGGGGCCGGTGGGCCGTCGGGGTTCATCGCGCTCACGACCTTCTTCGCCGCGGGGGCGGCGCTGTACACCTGGGCGGACGACGTGCCGCTGGACGGTCGGCTCGCCGCCGCCTCCGCGGTGCTCTATGTGGCGGCGTTCCAGTCGGACGTCACTGTGGTCCTCGGGTCCGTGCCCGGCGCCTACCTTTGCCTCTGGCTCGGCGCGCGGTGCCCGGAGCCGTTCCGGTCCGTCGGCAGCAAGAACGACATCAGCTACGGGGTCTACCTCTTCGGGTGGCCGGTGCAGCAGACGATCGTCGCCTACGGCGGCGAGGACCTGCCGATCGCTGTCTTCGCGGCCCTGGCCGTGGTCGCGACCGTGCCTCTCGCCTGGGCGAGCTGGCTCCTCGTCGAGCGCCCGACCATCGAGCTGGTCCGGAGAAAGACCTCGAGGCGCAGGCGGGAGCCGAGTCTCCCGGTCCTAGAGTGACCAGCTCGCGAACTGCTGGCCCGTGAGGACGCGGAGACGGTCCACCTCCGGCTCGAGGACCAACTGCGTGGCGGCCAGGGGACGCGGGCCGATGGTGGGCCGTTCGACGACCGCGCCCGTTCGACGCCACGCTGCCTGGCTGACCAGCTCCCGCGGCCGCGCCGGCAACCGCCGGACGGCACGGACCAGAGGGCCGCGGCGCATCCGCATCATCCAGCCGGGGAGCTGGTGCTTCTCCTCCCGGGTGTTGAACCGCACGTAGTCCTGCTCGGCCGCGGGCGGGACGGACAGACCGAGGAAGTCGAACACCCGGGACATCGTGCCGCCGACATCCCCGCCGAGGTCGGCCAGGTCCACCACGAGGACCTGGTCGCCCGGGAACCTCCGGTAGAGCTCCTCCAGCTGCGTCGCGTACCGGCTGGACGCGACGAGTGCGTTGAGCAGGTCACCAGGATCGGCCAGCTCGTCGTCGATGCTGCGGCTGATCGCCCGCCACTGCGCCTGCTCGACGTACTCCGCGACGATCCGCTCGATCGGATCCCGCACCAGGTAGAGGAGCCGAGCGTCCGGCACGAGGTCGGCCATCCGGTCGACGACACCCGGCACGACCGGGAACTTCGTGTAGTGGGGCGACGACTCGACCCGGTGCCGGGTGCCCAACGGAAAGGAGTCCTGGTAGGTCCCGAGCCAGCCGAGGCAGTCGGGATCGGAGAAGAAGCGCATCTCCTTCTCGGACGACGCCGCGACGTCGGGGTGGAGGCTCAGGTAGTTGTGCATGCTGGTGGTGCCGGCCTTCATCGCACCGATGACGACCACGTTCGGGAGCCTGTCCGGGTCGGGGGCCGTTGCCGTGGGGTCGGCGCGGCGGACCCGGTGCCGTGGCGCGATGCGCGCGCTGCAGTTCGGGCAGGCGTCGAGCCCGACTCCAGGACCGCGCAGGGTCCATCCGTTGCGAGCGAGCTGTGCTCGGTCGTTGACGGTCAGCACGGGCGGGATGCAGATGTCGCACTGGATCGAGACGTGGCCGGCGGCCAGGTCGGCGAGAACGACCATCAGCGCCGGTCCGACCGACTGGAAGCGTGCAGCACGCCGCGAGGATAGCCGCGACCCCCGGACTCCCTGTCCGTCGACGCGGTACCGGCCCGGAGCCCGGCCGGCTGTGTGTAGGCTCACGCGAGTGCGCCAGGCACTCACCACTCTCGTCTTCCTCCTGCCACCGAGTGCCCTCAAGATCCGGTTGCTCAACCTGCTGGGTCACCGTGTGCACAGGACGGCCCGGATCGGCATCTCGTTCGTGCAGCGGGTCGACCGTTTCGACATCGCCGAGGGTGTCCTGATCGGGCACTTCAACCTGTTCCGGGACATGGCTCTGGTCGAGATGCGTTTCGGCGCACGGATCATGATGTTCAACCAAGTGCTCGGCGACTCCGGCTACGAGCCCGGAGCCGTCGACAACGGAACGATGCGGACCCTGCGGATGGGTGCCCACTCCCACATCATCAGCCAGCACTACCTGGACTGTGGTGGTGGCCTTCTGATGGCGGAGAACTGCTGGTTCACCGGCATTCGGTCGACGGTCCTCACGCACGCGTTCGACCCGCACGAGGGAGGCGTCATCCTCGAGCCGGTCCGGCTCGAGCCCGGAGCCGTCATCGCCACTTCGTGCACGATGCTGCCCGGCACCGTCATCGGTGAGGGCAGCCTCGTGGCCGCCGGTTCCACCACCTGGACCCGACAGGAGGTCGCCTCCGGCAGCCTCGCCGGCGGCGTCCCAGCACGACGTCTCTCGGCCATGCAGATCTCGTCGTGGGTCTACGACCGAGCCAGGTACAACGCGAATCCGACGCTCTGATAGCGTCCGCGCAGTCTTGAGGAGGACTCGAGGAATGAACGACGTGCAAGCCCGCATCATCGCGCTGATCGAGGCGCTGCTCACTCGTGCGAACAAGGCGGACTTCGTGGTGACGCCCAACGTCCTGCTCCACGGCGAGGACGGTCTGGGGCTCGACTCGCTGGAGACGGCGGAGCTGTCCGCGGTGCTCGAGGACGAGTTCGGCTCCGACCCGTTCGGCGCGGGGCTGATGCCGGAGACGGTGTCCGAGGTCGCCGACTTCTATGCCGATGAGGGCGAGCCCGGAACTTCCGTTCCCGCATGACGCCAGCGCCGCGGACGGTCGTCATCACCGGCGGCAGCAAGGGGCTCGGCGAAGGCATCGTGCAGTCGTTCCTCGATTCCGGTGACCGGGTCGCGACCTGCGCTCGCTCGGAGACCGACGCGGTCCGTCGGTGGCAGGCCGACCCGGCGCACGGCAACCGGTTCCTCTTCCAGGCTGCCGACCTGGCCGACCGCGAGCAGTCGACCGAGTTCGTGCGGTCCGTGCTCGATCGGTGGGGCTCGATCGACGTGCTCGTCAACAACGCGGGGGTCGCGCGCGACGGCGTGCTCGCCCTCTTCTCCGACGAAGACACGGACGTCGTGATCGACCTCAATCTCAAGGCGACGCTGCACCTGACGCGTCAGGTGGTGCGCAACATGCTGGCCCACGACGGTGGCCGCATCATCAACATCTCCTCGATCGTCGGTCTCACCGGTTACCGCGGCCTGACGGTCTACGGCGCGACGAAGGCCGCCCTCGATGGGTTCACACGGGCGCTGGCGCGCGAGCTCGGCTCGCGCAGGATCACCGTCAACAGCGTGGCACCCGGCTACCTCCGGACCGAGATGAGCCACGGGCTCGACGAGGCCCAGCTCACGCAGATCGTGCGTCGTACTCCGGCCGGACGACTGGGAGAGCCCGACGACGTTGCTCGCGCGATCCAGTTCCTCGTCGACCCGCGCAACGACTGGATCACCGGACAGGTCCTCGTCGTCGACGGGGGCCTCACGGCATGACCGAGGACTCCTACCAGCCGGCCGACCACTACGACCGGATTACCCGGGCGTGGTCGATGCTGTTGGGCGCCGAACTCCACTACGGCGTCTTCGAGGACCCGACCGAGCTCCTCGACGTCGCCACCCGGCGGTTGACGGAGCGGATGATCGAGGGCGCCCGGTTCGAACCCTCGCAGCGGGTCCTGGACATCGGTTGCGGCACCGGGGCGCAGGCGCGCTACCTCGCCGAGCGGTTCGGCGTCGAGGTGCTCGGCATCACGACCAGCGCCGTCGGTGTGACAGAGGCCACCGAGCTCACCGCGGCCGCCGGACTGTCGGACGCGGTCCGCTTCGAGCAGCGGGACGGGACCGACACCCAGCTGCCCGACGACAGCTTCGATCGGGTGTGGATCCTGGAGTCCTCACACCTGATGCGCGAGCGCGAGCGCCTGACCTCCGAGGCGCGGCGGGTGCTCGCTCCGGGTGGCCGGCTCGTCTGGTGCGACCTGGTGCGCCATCGTGAGATCCCGTTCCTGGAGGTGCGCGATCGGCGTGACGACTTCGCGACGCTCCGGGAGGCCTTCGGCGACGCCCACATGGAGCCGCTGCAGAGCTACGTCCGGTGGTTCCAGTCGGCCGGCCTCGTCGTCGAGGACGTCGTCGACCTGACCGCCGCGACACTGCCGACGTTCCCCGCCTGGCGTGACAACGCCAGGCGCCATCGGGCCGATGTGGTCGACGCGATCGGCGAGCAGGGCCTGGCAGCCTTCGAGCGCAGCGCCGACATCCTCGAGGGCTTCTGGCACGACGGCACCTTCGGCTACGGGATGGTCACCGCGTCCCGGCCTACCGACGGCTAGTGTCGTGCGTCGGAGAAATTGTTGGACGGTTGGCGTTCTCAGGGCGCGTGCATCGCAAGGCGCCGACGCGCTGCCATACCCGGTCGTCCTGCACGCGTCAGCAACGCCGTGAAGTGCGTGTCATGAGTGCGCGAAGCGTTCAAGAATTTCCGACGGGCGCTAGGAGCCGCTGGTGATCGAGGTCCTCCGGCGGGTCGCGGCCGCGGACGCGGCGGCGGACACTCCCACGATCGCGATCTGCGACGAGCGTGTTCGGCTGACGTACGGCGACCTGGTCACCGATGCCGAGATCCTCGCTGCTGGCCTGTCCGAGGCCGGTGTCTCCAGGTTCGCGATCGTCAGCAACGACATCCCTGCCGTGGTCGCGCTGCTCGCCGCGTCCTCGCTCCTCGGCGCCGAGGCCTGCGTCTACGCGCCCGACATCACCGCCGATGCGCTCCTGCAACAGGCGAGGACCCTGGCTCACCACACGGTGGTGACGACCCGCGACGACCTCGGCGACGTCGGGGGCGTCGGCGGTGATCTCGGGGACGTCGGGGACTTGGACCTCCGGCCGGTGGCCGACCTGCGTGGGAAGCCCGCCGCAGCGCCGGAGGCAGAGCTCCCCAGACAGCGGCCCCTCCTCGTCCTCACGACGGGGACGACCGGCGCTCCCCGCGGTGTGCGCCACGACTGGTCGCGCCAGTTGTCCCGCAGCGCCCGCATCCGGGACGGGAGCGGCCAGGTGTGGCTGCTGGCCTACGGCCCCCAGCAGTTCGCCGGTCTCCAGGTGCTCATCCACGTCTTCAGCAGCGGCGCGACGCTCGTCGCACCGCCGGTCCGCCGCCCGCAGGTGGTCCTGTCGATGATCCACGACGAGGGCGTCGACCACATCAGCGCGACGCCGACGTTCTGGCGGTTCCTCCTCGCCGAGATTCGGGCCGACCACCGACCCCCACCCGCGCTGAGGCAGATCACCCTCGGCGGCGAGGCGGCCCCGGCCGGGCTGCTGGAAGACCTGTCCGCGACGTTCCCCGACGCGCGGATCTCCCACATCTATGCCGGATCGGAGTTCGGCTCGACCGGCTCGGTCCGCGACGGCAAGGGCGGTCTGCCGGCGTCGCTGCTGGCGCGGCAGGACACGGAGGAGGTCCAGCTCAAGATCGTCGACGGCGAGCTGTGGATCAGATCGACCGCGACCATGCTCGGCTACTACGGCGAGGACGACCTCCCCGACGGCGAATGGTGGCCCACCGGCGACCTGGTCGAGGTGGTCGGTGAGCGCATCGAGTTCCGCGGCCGGGCCTCCGAGGTCATCAACGTGGGCGGCGTCAAGGTGCACCCGCTGCCGGTGGAGGCCCGGATCTCGGCCGTCCCCGGCGTCAAGATCGCACGGGTCCACGGCCGACCGAGCGCCCTGGTCGGTCATATCGTGGTCGCCGACGTCGTGGCTGACGGGGTGGTCGACCCGCAGGAGCTCATCGCAGCCGTCCGCGCCGCGTGCGCCGACCTGCCGCGCCCGTCGCAACCCCAGCGCGTTCGGATCCTCACCGAGGCCGAGCTCGAGGAGTCCCTGAAGGGCGGCAAGCTGGTGCGCGGGAGCCAGTCCACGTAGGCCGGATGGGGCCGAGCTGGGCAGAGATTCATCACGTCCTCGGCGGTGATGACCGGGGTAACTCCTCCCGCGCGAACCCGTTGTGTCATCGTGACGTCCGTGGCCATCAGTACCGCGCTCCACCGCGCCCAGGGTTCTCTCGGTGTGCAGCGCAAGCTCGGCGAGCTGCGCAAGCTTCGCAGGCGCCTGATCGACGTACCCCTCCACCAGATCGAACGGGCGCGCCGGCGCCTGATCGACGAGGACGTCGACGTCCTCCTTCTCGGGGACAGCTCGATGCTGTGCTGGTCACTCCGGGACACCGACCGATCGACGCTGACGACCCTCGTCGGGCAGCGGCTCGGCAATGTCGTCCCGGTCTGCGGTCCCGGCTTCGGCGCGGAGGTGTACGCCGAGGCGCTGCGCATCCTCGGGACGCTCGACAAGCGTCCGGCGGCGGTCGTGTTCACCTCCACCCTCCGGTGCTCCACGGGCACCCATTTCCTGGCCGACCCGGTCTACGGCTACCGGCGCTCCATCGACCACCTGGCGAAGGTGAAGAGCGGCGACCGCCGGATCCGCTACGTGGGGCGGGGGACCACTACCGCCACCGACGCCGAGCGCGCGGCCTTCCTGGCGCATCCCGTCGAGAGCCGCTGGACCGGCAAGCAGACGATCGGCTACTACCGCAACCAGATCACCGGTCTCGGGCTGCCGCCGTGGCCGATGGAGCTCGAGCGGGTGCGGTTCGACTACTTCTACGGCGAGGTGCTCCGGCCCGACCACCCCGGCCTCCAGAACCTCACCGTCCTCGCGGAGCGCCTCGAGGCGTACGGCGTCCCGGTGGTCGGCACCTGGACGCGGCCGCCGATCCAGCGGGGCGAGATGCACTTCCCCGGTGAGTTCGAGAGACACCTGCGGTCCCAGGTGGCGCTGCACGATGCCGCGCTCGCGCGGGGATCCAGCTCGATCGGCCCCCTCCTCGACATCCACCTCGAGGACGAGGAGTTCGAGGACAGCGCCAACGCGACCGAGCACTACGCCTACCCGGGCCGCGTCAAGTACGCCGACGCCATCGCAGCCGCGGTCCGCGAGCAGACGAGCCGATGACCGCCGTCCTCACCCGCCTCCGGGCTTTCGTACGTCTGCGACGGGCCCGGCTCCGCGGATTCATCGGCATCGTCAAGCTCGTCACGGCGTTCCGGCGCGGCGAGGTCGACGAGGTCTGGGTCGGCGACTCCCACACGGTGCTGTTCAACATCGACCACGGGATGCCGCCGGGCATCTTCCGCACAGCCGACCGCCGGTGGACCTGGCACCTTGGCCCGCGGATGATCTACTCGATCGCCAAGAAGGACCTGCCGACGCCGCTGCGCCGCACCGGCAAGGTGCTCGCCAAGATCCCTGCTGCCCGCGAGGCGTCATGGTTCTTCTCCTTCGGCGACGTCGACATCCGCTGCCACCTCGTTCCGCGACTGGCGGACGGACAGGATCTGCGGTTTGTCGCCGAGTACGTCTGCCGGATCCGCGACCTGCTGGCTTCGATCGGGGCGCCGGCAGGCACCATTGCGATTCCTCCGCCCCCGACGCTCGACACCGACGACCACGAACTCTTCCCGGTCGTCGGAACACCCGAGCAGCGCCTCGACGTGCACCGCGCCGTGCGCGAGGCGCTCTATGCTGCGGCCGCTGCGGACCGGACGGGGCCCACGATCCGACTGCTGGACCTGACCGAGGCACTGGCCGACTCCTCGGGCCTCATGCTGGCCGAGTTCACGATGGCCGACGGCCTCCACACCAACGACGCCGGCCGCGCGGTCGTCCGCCGAGAGATCACTCACCTGATCAGCGGGTACTGACGCCGGCGCGGCCCGGGATCAGAGGCGTTGCGCGGCGGGCACCAGCTGCTCGAGGGCGGCCAGTCCGGCAGTGTCGTCCTGGTGGACCACGGCGACGTCCCAGTACGTGTGCGCGCGGATCCCGACCTTCTCGTCGAGCGGAGCGGTCCGGGCGGCGACGTCGTCGACGCTGGTGCGTCCCAGCGGCTGCCCGCCGTTGCCCCACACGGCGACGTCGCGGTAGCCGAGCTTCTTCAGCAGCGGCCACACCGCGAGCGGTTCGTTGCCCGCGATGCGGGACAACAGGTGGTCGTACTCGAAGAACAGCACGGGGTGGGCGTCGCCCCACGCCTCGGCGATCGCCGGGACGAGCTGGACGTCGTACCCGTCGGTGTCGCTCTTCACCAGCCGCAGGTCGGCGAACGACGGGTAATGCGACCGAAGCGCGTCGGGGGTCACCGTCGGCAGGGCGTCACCGACGTCGCCTTCGGCGAACCGCGTCGTGCCGCCGGTCCGTACGGCGGTGGTGGCCTCTGTCGTGGGGTCGGGCGTCAGCAGCGCCTCGACCACGGCGACCCGCGGGTCCTCGTCGACGTTGAGGTGGAGGTACTCGAGGAAGTAGGGGTCCGCCTCGACGCACAGGATCTGGGCGTCGGTCGCGTCCAGGATCTGCAGCGCGGAGTCGCCCACGTTGGCGCCGACGTCGAGCACCGTGACCGGCGACGACTGCTTGGACAGCGCGGCGGCCAGCTGCACCAGGTTCTGTCCGTACGAACCGCCGGCCCCGGTGTAGTCCGGGAGCCGGTGCGGCCAGGGCAGCACCATCCGCACGCCCTGAACCTCGCGGACCACCTTGCGGTTCGGGAATCGGTCGCGCACCCACCAACCGAGGTGGCGGCGGGCGCTCGACGGCAGGTCACGGAGGCTCGGCACGGCAGGCACTCTCATCAGGTACGGCCGAGCAGCCGCGACATCTGCTCGTGGTCGGAGTCGACCATCAGCTTGGCCAGTGCCTCGGCGTCGGTATCGGGCTTCCATCCCAGCACCTCGCGCGCCTTGCTCGCATCGCCGATCAGCGCGTCGACCTCGGTCGGCCGCTCGTAGGACTCGTCGTAGCGCAAGTGGTCCTCCCAGTTGAGGCCCGCGTGCTTGAACGCGTAGTCGCAGAACTCCCGCACCGTGGTGCCGATCCCGGTCGCCAGCACGTAGTCCTGGGGCTCGTCGTGCTGGAGCATCCGCCACATGCCTTCGACGTACTCCTTGGCGAAGCCCCAGTCTCGGATCGCATCAAGGTTGCCGAGGGTCAGGTGGTCGGTGATGCCGAGCTTGATCGAGGCTACGCCCAGGGTGATCTTGCGCGTCACGAAGCTCTCGCCGCGCCGGGGAGACTCGTGGTTGAAGAGGATCCCGGAGACGGCGAAGAGGTCGTAGGCCTCGCGGTAGTTGATCGTCACCCAGTGCGCGTAGAGCTTCGCCGCGCCGTACGGCGAGCGCGGGTAGAACGTCGTGTTCTCGGCCTGCGGCGGCGGGGTCGCGCCGAACATCTCCGAGGTCGACGCCTGGTAGAAGCGGCAGTCGATCTTGGCGGCCCGGATCGCCTCCAGCAGCCGCAGGGTGCCGGTCGCATCAGTCGAGGCGGTGTATTCCGGCATCTCGAACGAGACCTTGACGTGGCTCTGCGCGCCGAGGTTGTAGACCTCGTGCGGCGTGATCTCGCGGATCAGGTTGACCAGGCTGACGCCGTCGGTCAGGTCGCCGTAGTGCAGGTGGAGGGACGAGTTGGTGTGCAGGTGGTCGATCCGGCCCCGATTGATGGTCGACGCGCGGCGCACCAGTCCGTGCACCTCGTAGCCCTTCTCTAGCAGCAGCTCCGCGAGGTAGGAACCGTCCTGACCGGTGATCCCGGTGATGAGTGCACGCTTTGTCACGGGGGCACAGTATCGTCGCGCCTCATGCAGTTGGTGGTGGACGCAGTCGTCGTGCAGACGGGGAGCGTGACCATCGTCCTCCAGCACCTCGTCGATGCCTGGGCCGAACGGTTCCCCGACGACCGGATCACCGTTCTGTACGGGCCGGGCGGCCAGACGTTCCCGCTGCCGAGCATCGGTCGCGCCGAGGTGCTCACCACCCGCGGCGGTCTCGTCGGTGCGTTGTGGTTGCGGTCGGTCGCCGTCCGGCGAGCGGCGCGACGTCTCGGCGCCGACGGGGTGCTCAGCGCCGTGCCGGCGAGCGGGCTGCTCGGTTCGAAGGCGCCGCGCGGCGTGATCCTCTACGACCTGCGCTTCGAGCTGCGGCCTCACCAGTTCCGGCGGCGCACCCGGATCGCCCGCCGGATCTCGTGGCTCTGGAGCCTGCGCGTCGCCGACGGCATCTTCTGCATCTCCGACCGGACCCTGGCCGACCTGCAGCGGCTCCACCCCGGTCTCGCGGGCCGCGCCGTCACCGCCGCGCTCGGCTCGGACCACGCCCTCGCGTGGCCGCGCGAGGAGACGCCCGGTCCGCAAGGTCGCCCCTACGCGATCGCCTTCGGTCACTACGGCAACAAGAACGCCGACGCGGTCATCGCCGGGTGGGCAGAGTTCGCCGCCGAGCACCCGGAGTGGGTGCTCCGCCTCGTCGGCATGGGGGCTGCAGACCGCAGGGCGGCTGCCGAGCAGGTCGAGCGGCTCGGCGTCGCCGACCACGTCGAGCTCATGCCCTGGCTGGACGACGACGCTTTCGCCCGCGCTTTCGCCGGGGCGGACCTGGTCCTTTTCCCCTCCGACTTCGAGGGCTTCGGTCTTCCCGCGGCCGAGGCGCTCCGGCTCGGGATCCCGGTCGTCGTCTCCACCGACCCGGCGCTCGCCGAGGTGACGGGCGGCCACGCGGTGACCGCCCGCACGACGGGTCCCGCAGACCTCGCGACCGCGTTCAGGGCCGCCCTCGACCTCACGCCCGAACAGCTTGCGGCAGGAAGGGAGTTCGCGGAGGGCTTCACGTGGCGACGTACCGCCGAGGTCATCCGCGCAGGCCTGCAGTAGTTTTCGACGCCTGCCTGCCCACGGAGAGCACGATGCCCCCCACCAACCCCGCCTGCCCCGCCTGCGCCGGTCCCCGGTTCCGCCGGGCCGTGGCATCGCGCGCCACCGGCCGCCGCATCTTCTGCTGCCGTGACTGCGGCGTGCACTGCTGGCCCGACCACGACGCAGCCGAGCGGCTCGATGCCATCGCAACCCAGACGGAGATGTCCGCCGACGACTACAGCGACTGGGTCGACATCAAGCGGGAGGACGTTGGGCCGGACGCCTGGCGGGACGCCATCACCTGGATCTCCGACGCTTTCGGTACCTCCGATCCCGACCAGCCGCCGGTCATCTATGACGTCGGCGCGGGCGACGGTCACTTCCTCAGCGTCGCCCGGGACGAGTACGGGTTCGAGGTCACCGGCAACGAGATCGTCGCGGGCGCGGTCGAGCTGGCGCGGGAGAGGTACGGCGTCCGCCTCGACCTCGGTGACCTCGCGAGCCTCGGACACGTGGCGACCGCCGATGCCGTGACGCTGTGGTGCGTCCTGGCTCATGTGGCCGACGGCGACTCGCTGCTGGGCGACGTGCACGCCATGCTCCGGCCGGGCGGTGTGCTCTACCTCCAGACCCCGCACTGGACCTGGGCGGACGCGTTGGCCCACGGCGTCAAGCGCGTCACCCGCGGGCGGGTGAGCCAGGTGCCGGACCGGCGGATCGCGCAGCACCACTGGATTCTCCACACCCGCAAGAGCATCACCGCCCAGCTCGAACGCCTCGGATTCGTCGACGTCGTCGCCGAGCCGAAGCTGCGTTACACGCTGACTTCGCGCGCCTACCTGGCATCGATGAACCCACCGCCGTGGACGCTCGGTCCCGGCTCATGGCTGCTCGACAAGGCGGTCTCCAGTCGGCTCGCGCCGCGGATCGTGCTCGACGTCCGCGCCCGACGGCCCTGCGTCGTCCCACCTCAGGTTGTCGCGTAGAGGTAGCCAATGCTCTCCTCGACGCCGCTACGGATCCGCTCGACGTCGACGGTGACCATGTGCCGAACGACCTGCTCGAAGGACGTCGTGGCGCGCCACCCCAGCAGTCGCTCGGCGGGCTCGGGATCAGCCACCACGACCGCAGCGTCGACGGGGCGGACGAGCTCCGGGTCGAGCGCCACGTGGGGCCCCGGGTCGTCGATGCCGACGGCGGCGAACGCCAGGGCAACCAGTTCGGTCATCGATCGGGCGATGCCGGTTCCGATCGGCACGTCGGCGGGCTCGCCCGTCCGGGCGAGCAGCGCCATGGCGACCACGTGGTCACCCGCGAACCCCCAGTCGCGCTTCACGTCGAGGTTCCCGAGCTCGACGACGTCACGAAGGCCGGCAGCGATCTCGGCCACGGCCCGGGTGATCTTCCGGGTCACGAACGTCACCGGTCGAACGGGGCTCTCGTGGTTGGCGAGGACGGCGCATGACGCGTGGAGGCCGCGGTCGTCCCGCGCGATGCGGATGATCTCCTCGGCGGCCGCCTTCGCCCGCGCGTACGGGCTCTCCGCGCCGCCGCCGCGGACCTCGACCGACGACGCCTGCACGAGACGCGGCTCGACACCGGTGCGGGCGCGCAGGGCGAGAGCCGCGTCCACGAGGTGCTGGACCGCGGTCGCGTTGACCGCGTGGGTGAGCTCGGGCTCGGACCAGCTGCGTCCGACCGAGCTGATCGCGGCGAGGTTGTAGATCTCGGCCGGTGCCACGTCTTCGACCACCGCGTGCACCGCGGCCCGGTCACGGATGTCGACCTCGCGGATCTCGACCCCGTCCAGGTAAGCGTCGGTGCACCGCGTGCCCGCGCCACCCGGTGCGACGATCCCGACCACGCAGGTGCCCTGGTTGAGGAGGTGCCGGGCGAGGTAGACGCCGTCCTGGCCGGAGACGCCGGTGATCAGCGCGGTCGGTCCAGGCACGGGCGCAGTGTACGGCCCTCCTACCTGCCTCAGGACTCGGGACGTGGTCACAACTGGTACGCCGACCGGGTAGCCTCTGCTCGTCCGTTCGAGCACACAAGGAGTACGCATGGGGTCCCAGGTCGACGTGCTGGTTGCCGGCGGTGGCGGGTTCATCGGCGGGCACCTGGTCGCGGACCTGCTGGCCCAGGGAAAGACGGTGCGCGCGGTCGACGTGAGGCCGCTCGACGAATGGTCCCAGGTCCACGTGACGGCCGACAACGCGCAGGCCGACCTCTCCCTCCTCGACCACGCGCTCGCGCACACCCAGGGCGCCCGCGAGGTCTACATGCTGGCCGCCGACATGGGCGGTATGGGCTTCATCGAGAACAACAAGGCCCTCTGCATGTTGACCGTTCTCACCAGCACGCACATGCTCCAGGCAGCCCAACAGCACGAGGTCGAGCGGTACTTCTATTCCTCGTCGGCGTGCGTCTACGCCGCGGACAAGCAGGTCGACACCGACATCACCGCGCTGAAGGAGACCGACGCCTACCCGGCGATGCCGGAGGACGGCTACGGGTGGGAGAAGTTGTTCACCGAGCGGATGTGCCGGCACTTCTCCGAGGACTTCGGACTCACCACCCGCGTCGCTCGCTACCACAACGTCTACGGCCCGGAGGGCACCTGGACCGGAGGGCGCGAGAAGGCACCCGCCGCGGTCTGTCGCAAGGTGGCGCAGGCCGTGATCTCAGGCCGGCACGAACTCGAGATCTGGGGCGACGGTGAGCAGACGCGCAGCTTCATGTACGTCGACGACTGCGTGCGCGGCTCCCAGATGATCCTGCAGAGTGACCTCGAGGAGCCGATCAACCTTGGGTCCGCAGAGCTCGTTTCGATCAACCAGCTCTATTCCATCGTCGAGGAGATCGCCGGAGTGACGTGCGAGCGGAAGTACGACCTCAGCGCCCCCCAGGGCGTGCGCGGCCGCAACTCCGACAACACGCGCATCAAGGAGGTCTTCGACTGGGAGCCCTCCATCAGCCTCGCCGACGGCCTCGCACGGACCTACGCCTGGGTGTACGACCAGGTCAAGCGCTCACAGGGCTAGGGCGTTCCGTCCTGATCGCGCTCCATCCAGCTGAAGCGACGACCGGTCACTTCGACGAGCTTCGCGTCCCACGGCGCGAACACCTCGCGAAGTTCACGTCGGGTCGCGTCGGACTCGGCGGTGTAGCTGCCCTCGTTCCTCCTGAGCGCCTCCTGGGGCCCCAGGTCCAGCCGACAGCCGAGGAAGTCCTCCAAGCGCGCGACCTCAGGCTCGTCGTTCGCGAAGAGGAGGGCGGAGTCCAGCACCAGCACCTGCTCTGACGGGAAGACAGCGTAGAAGGCGGAGAGGAACCGCGCATAAAGGCCACGCGTCCGGTACGAGTAGAGCCCGTAAGGGATCCCGAGGTCGGAGGGGTCGCGCTCCATCGCCTGGAGCGCCGGTGCGATCCGGGCGTCCTCCGCTGCCAGCGCATCGGCGAACCCGAGGTCCTCCAGACCGGCCCGGACGTTGTGCTGATAGTGGGAGTGGGCGCGAGCCACCGGGTCCCGCAGCACGAAGATGAGCTTGGCTTCCGGGCAGAGATCCCGGATCCGCCGGGGCACCGCAGCGAAGATCATGTACGACGGGCTGGCGTCGATCTGGCGGGCAGCGGCGCCCTTCATCTGGAAGTGCGACGCGTACCACAGCGGACCGCGATCCCAGAAGCCGTTGAAGAAGTGGACCTCCTTGATGGCCGGGAGGAAGAAGCCCGGCTGCGCCGCGAGGAGCTCGGCGAGGTAGGTCGTGCCGGACTTCTGGGCGCCGCCGATGATGAGGTCGGGCAGCTGCCGCCGTCCGGCGGTCACGCGCCGGAACGGCAGACCAGCCCAGTACCCGATGTTGCGAGGTAGGGGCATCACTCCACGCTCGCGTCGGAGCCTGCGCTGTCCGAGACCGTCCGCAGGTAACGGTCGAAGAGGACGCGCCACATCAGGCTGACCGCGACGGATCCGATCACGACGGCCCAGAGGGCACCGGCCGCGTCGTCGACCGCGGCACCGATGATCAGGGCGGCCATGATCACGATGGTCCCGACGATCTCCGCCTTCATGATGGTGCTGATCTGGCGGCAGCCGAGAAGCACCGCCCGCATCCCCGCCTGCGTGGCAAGGACCAGCACGAAGAGTCCGACCGGCAGCCGCAGTGGCTCGATCAGGTCCCAGACCCCACCGAGGACAGCGCGGCCGACAGCGTCCGGAAGGAAGACCAGTACCGCCAGGTTGACGACGCCGGCGGCGGTCGCGAGCAGCATCGCGCGGCGCTGGTAGCGCCGCAGGCCGCTCCGGTCCGGCTGCTCGCGCGCCACGTCGTTCGCGACGGCGGTCGAGACGGACGACTGCAGCATCTGCCCGGGCCGGCGCAACAGCATCGACGCGCGGATCGCGGCGACGCTCAACGGGTTGCTGACGAAGACGACGGCCACCGACCCGACGAGTGCGCCTCCGGTGGCGGTGACGTTACCGACCAGCGAGCGCCACGAGAAGCTCCAGTGGCTCCGGACCCATCGCAGCGACGGCCTCTCCGTCGGCCACCCGTACTGGGCGAGCAGCCAGAGGGCGGCCAGGCCACCAGCGCCGGCCCAGACGAGAGTCACGCTCAACAGTCCGTCCCACTCCTGGTACCAGCAGGTACCGAGACCTGCGACCAGCAGGGACAACCAGATGACGTCGAGAGCGATCGCCTTCCCTGGCGTCGCGCGGGAGAAGCCGACGTACCTGCCGACGTCATGGAGGAGGAGCAGCGGGATGAGACAGCCGAGCGCGAGGGCAGGCTGCCCGATGGATGACCCGACGGCGATCAGGAGGACAGCGATGGCGAGCAGCGGGGCAGCCACTCCGACAGCGAGCGCGAACGCGCACCCGAGGACGCGCCAGGGGCGCTCGTCCACCTCGTCCGGGTGGGCGACGGCGGGCACCGACACCAACGCATGCACGATGCCCAGTGCCATGGTGCACACCATCAGCAGGATGCTGAAGCGGCCGAAGTCCGCCGGCTGGAGCAGGTGCGCTGCCCAGATCACGGTGAGCAGGTTCGAGCTGCTGGAGATGACCTGGTCGACGGTCACCCCGCCGACCCGACGCGCAGTGCGCGTGGAGTCGACGGGCTGGGTGTCAGCGGCCACTACCGCATCCGAATAGCCAGATGGCCGAAGTAGTGCCAGGCCGACGCGAGCACGTCGTACTGACGCATGTAGGCCGAGCAGTAGTGATCGAGCGCTGCGAACTCGTTGAGCACCGAGGAGAACTCGTCGAAGATCACGACCGTCCCCGGCACCAACAACGAGTTGAGACGAGTCAGGACGAACAGCGCAGACGAGTAGAGGTCGGAGTCCACGTGGAGGACCAGCTGCGAACGGCCGTCGAAGGAGTCGAGGAAGTCGTCGACGGTCTCCTGGAACCACCCCCGGACGAAGGACACCCGCGGGTCGTCGATGTCCGGGACCGAGCCCTTCACGTCGAAGTGGGCCTTGACCATCTGCCCGTCGAAACGCTTCCAGTCCTCCGGTAGTCCCTCGAACGAGTCGAACCCGAAAAAGCGGGAGTCCGGGTGCCTGTTGAGCTTGACCCAGTGCCGCATCGACTCCCCTTGGAAGACTCCGAACTCCAGGTAGTCGATCGGCCCTCCGTCGGCGAGCTGCTCGTGCACGTAGTCGTACATCTCGCCACGCTCGGCGAACGCTGGGATCCCCTCCGGGACGTGCTCACGACGCCACGTCTCGATCTTGGGAAGGCTCACCAGGGTGTCGATCCTCCGGCTATCGACACCCAACTTGGCGATGGCAACCTTCGACTTGATCCGGAGATTGGCCATCACGCCTTGGAGCTGACCTGCCACAGCCGTCGTTCCTCTCTCAAGCACATCGTCGCGCCGCGGGTCCGGCACGATCAGCGGTCCCGCACGACCAGCACGTCACACTGCAGCAGGCGACCGGTCGGGTCCGAGAATCCCGGCTCGATGCTCTGGAGGCGAAAGCCGTGGTCGCGGAGCAGCTGGACCGACTCCTCGGCCAGTTGCTGACCTTCGTAGAGTTCGACGAACGAGACCTCGAGCTGCAATGCGCCGAAGTCACGCAGCAGTTCGCCTGCGCCCGCGAGCACCTCTGCCTCGTAGCCCTGGGTGTCGATCTTGAGCAGCGTCCGTTCGGGCTTCAACCCGAACTTGTCAACCACCGCTGGAACCGTGGTGAGCTCGATCCGTTCGGTCGCGACGTACGCCGATTCGGGTGCGCCGCTCAGGTGCGCGTCCGTCATGGGCAGGAGCGACGACGAGTATGAGTTGGCGGACACGTTGATCTCGGTCTCACCGACCTCGCTGCCCACCGCGGCGTTGACGACGTCCCATGATGGATCGTCCGACGCTCTTCGGGCGAGCTCGGCGAAGGCACCCGACAGCGGCTCGCAGCTGACGATCCGACCGGCGAACCCGGCCCGACGGACCGAGATCGCGAACTGACCTACGTTCGCGCCGACGTCGAGGATCGCATCGAGGTCGTGGGCTTCGAGGGTGCGGGCAACCTGGTTGGCGTGAACGCCCTTGGCGATCGACAGATCGAAGCGCTGCAAGGTACTCCGCACGGACAGCTTGAGGCGCTCGCGCATCCGGTTGCGGAACGTCTGGTCGGGTGACCTCGTCATCAAGCCTCCTGGAGCCGGCCGGCGTCGGTCACGGCGCCGGTCGGTTCGTCGAGCGCGGTGTCGTCGGCGCCGCGGCCCTCGGTTGCGAGTGCAGCGAGGATGGCGAGTGACATCGGGACCCAGAGAGATCGGTCCTGCATGCCCGGGGTCGTCCAGCAGAACCCGATGAAGCCCCATGCGGTGTAGCTGAGCCGCCGGTACGGACCCCTGAAGAACAACGGTTTCGCGAGCGGCAGCAGCACCAGCGCGAACCCCACGACGCCGAAGACCCCGAGTCCGACAGCGACCTGGAGCACGGTGTCGTGGAAGGTGAACAGCTCGAAGTTGATCGTGCCGCTACCGGTCCAGGGACGCTCGGCGAACTTGTCCAGCGCCCGGGTCTGCACCTCGCCGCGGGCCAGGTCGGCGCCCGAGACGTCGGCGACGTTCGTCAGGCGCGCCAGGGCGGACGAGTCGCCGGTGAATCCCACGACCAGCGGCAGCATGACGATGCCGACGCCCCCGAGAACAGCCATGACGAACCCCGAGATCGCGGAGCGCTCGACCACCGGGATCAACAAGATCAGCACGGCGACCACGACCGTGGCCGCGCGGCCGCCGCTGGCCACCACCGATGCCACCGACATCGCACCCGCAGCGAGGACGATCGCGCGTGCCTTGGCGGAGCGGTGGTAGTGGAAGAGGAACAGGAGGAGGGCGACCGACATCATCCCTGCCTCCCCGAAGGCGTTGGGGTGGTGGGTCAGTCCGTACCACCTTCCAGCCGCCTGATGACCGACCGCGACTCCGCCGACTGCGCTCACGACGTGGCCGGCGACGTAGCTCCAGGCGAGCGTCGCCACGACGGGTGGAGATGGTCGCCACAGCGCGAGCAGCACTGCGAACGCGGCCATCGTGATGAGCCACTGCACGAGACCGATCGCGCTGAGGATGGCGGACGTCGAGACGACGGCCGCGACGATCCCACAGATCGTCATGATGCCCAGCCCCGCCCCGAAGAGCGGGGGAAGCTGGAGCGGGCGGCCGATCAGCGTCGGGAGCAGGAGGAGCCCGCCCATCAGCAGGAAGACGTCCGGCGGTGTCACCGAGGTCTCGTCGACGGGCGAGATCCCGAGATACATCGGTGCGACGGCGAGCGCGCCCATCAACGCCCCCACGGCCATCCGCTCGCGGCCGAGCGCGAGGACCGTCAACGGCAGCACTGCCACCGAGCACGCCACGATCGCGAACACAGGGCCACGCGACGCCAGCACGACGAGGCCCGCTGCGACGATCAGTGCGAGGAGTGCAACCAGCACGGCCGCCGCCCGTGCCGACCGGCGACCGGCAGGCTTCGAGGGCGGCCGGTCCACTCCGCGGTCGCGCACCGACGACACCGCCACCCCAATCCTCACGACCATCACCGACCCGGCTTCGGTGGGAAAGCCTAAGGCATGGCGACCTGACCCGGTCAGGGGTTCCGGCCCCGCTCGTCAGCCTCCGGCGAACGGCGGCAGGAACTCGACCGTGGCACCCGGAGGTACAACGACCGTCTCCGGCTCGCGGCTCCCGACCGGCTGGTCGCCGACCAGGACCGAGCAGACGCCGATCACGTCGGGGAACCGCGATCCGGGGTGGCGCCGTACGACCTCGGACCTCACGTCCGCCAGCGTCAGCGGACCGGAGACTTCGAGGGTGTCCTCGGGGGTGCCGGCCGCGGATCGGGCGGCGGCCCAATAGCGCACCCGGATGACCTGCGTCTCACTCACCGTCGCTTCCCTTCCGTGTGACGTGCTGGTTTCGGTATCGTCCCCTATAAGAAAACCGGCCGAGGCTCAGCGTTGCGTTTCGGTCTCTCTACGGCATTCGTGCCAGGAGGAGACCCCGGGATGAGCACTCTGCTACTTCTCACCAGCGCCTTGCAGCCGTCCGCCGAGGTGTTGCCCGGCCTGTCGCTGCTCGGCCACAACGTCAAGATCCTGCCCGCCGAGGGCAGCGCCCTGCTCGAAGCACCCGAGTCCGACCTGGTGCTCGTCGACGGGCGCCAGGACCTGGCCGGCTCCCGTGACCTGTGCCGCCTCATGCGCACGACGGGCACCGACGTACCGGTGATCCTGGTGGCGACCGAGGGCGGACTTGCCGTCGTGTCGCACGACTGGGGCATGGACGACGTGGTCCTCCACACCTGTGGTCCGGCCGAGCTCGAGGCGCGGATCAAGCTGGCGATCGGCCGGCTCGCCGCTGCCCGGGAGGCCGCCGACCCGGACGCCCACGTGATCCGGTCCGGGGAGGTCGTGGTCGACGACGCGACCTACACCGCCAAGGTGGGCGGCCGGGTCCTCGACCTGACCTTCAAGGAGTTCGAGCTGCTCAAGTTCCTGGCCCAGCACCCCGGACGGGTCTTCTCGCGCCAGCAGCTGCTCCAGGAGGTGTGGGGCTACGACTACTTCGGCGGCACCCGCACCGTCGACGTCCACGTCCGGCGGCTGCGCGCCAAGCTCGGTCCCGAGAACGAGACCCTCATCGGCACCGTCCGCAACGTCGGCTACCGCTTCGTGCTGCCGACCAAGGACCGCCCGAGCGACCAGTCCGCAGCCGACCGGGCTGACTCCGCCGACATCGACGCCTGACTACTACTACTAGTGGGTGCCGCTGGAAGTTCGTCGGGCGCGGGACACACGACGAACTCCCGGCGGTCCCCACTAGGGTCGCGGGGTGACCGCCCCGGACCCGCTCGCCGTCATCGGTGCGGTCCGACGCGCCAGCCTGGCCGTCGACGGCCACGACCCGGTCGACGAGTCGGTGCACCTGCGGCTCAAGCACCGCGGGCTCGACAACACGTCCGCCTGGGTCGAGCGGGACGGCTTCGCGCTCCGGCACGAGCAGGAGATCGACCTGGCCGTGGTGCCGGATGCCCGCGGGAAGGGCGTCGGTAGGCGACTGGCGGCGCTGGCCGCCGCCGAGCCCGGCGAGCTGACCGCGTGGTCGCACGGTGACCATCCGGCCGCCCGGGCGATCGCCGAGCGGCTCGGGTTCGTCCGCGGCCGGGAGCTGTGGGTGATGCGGCGGGCGTCCGCCGTACCCCTGCCGCCGGAGGCGCCGCCACCGGGCGTGACGATCCGCGACTTCGGCGCGGCGACCGATGCGGACGCGCTGCTCGCGGTCAACGCCGCGGCCTTCGCCGCCCACCCCGAACAGGGCGCGATGTCCGCGGCCGACCTCGCCGAGCGGATGTCCGAGCCGTGGTTCGACCAGGCCGGCCTGCTGCTGGCGATCGGTCCGGACGACGAGCTGCTCGGGTTCCACTGGACCAAGCGGCACGACGCCGATCGGGGTGAGGTCTACGTCGTCGGCGTCTCCCCCGACGCGCACGGCCGCGGGCTCGGTCGGCTGCTCACCGTCGCGGGCCTCCACCACCTCGCGAGCCGCGGCGTCGCCGAGGTCCATCTCTACGTGGAGTCGGACAACACTCCGGCGGTCAGGCTCTACTCAGGACTCGGTTTCACGCACGCTCCGACCGACACCCACGTGCAGTACCAGCGGTCATCCCACAGGTCGCAACCGTCACACGAATCCCCTTCGTCCGGATACGATCGACCCCTATGAGCTCGGTCACCCACGACGGGCCCACGCCGGAGGACGAGCGGGGGCTGGACAGCGCCCGCCCAGGGCGCGGTCGTCGGCTGCCCTGGCGGCGGCGCAACGACGACGAGCCCGAGGTCGCCGAGCTCGACGCCGATGACGTCGAGGAGTTCTTCAGGCGGACTGCGGCGGCGGCAACCGAGCATGACGCGCACGAGCCGTTGGACAGCCCGTGGCATACGTCGAACGACCCCGTCGACACCGACCTCGACGGCAACGAGTCCGTAGGCATCGCCAACCGGGTCGCGAGCCGCCCGCTCCCGGAGCCGCAGAAGTACGACGAGTTCGCCCCCGAGGGCGACGACGACGTCGACTGGTCCTCGCTCGTGGAGCCGCCGACGTCCACCGCCCCCGCCACCGCGGACACGAACGACCCGGAGAGCACCGAACAGGACAGCGCCAACCAACAGAGCGCCGAACAAGAGAGCGCCGAACAAGAGAGCGCCGAACAAGAGAGCGCCGCGGCGGTCCCGGCCGAAGAACCCCCGGCGCCCATCGCCGACATGCCGGTCACGCCCGACATCGACGCCGCACGGAAGGTCATCGCCGACGCGCTCCACATCGGGTTCGCCGAGCCCCTCCCCGACGCGCCCCCGCAGCGCAAGCTCTGGCCGCGGCGCCGCGGTGACGTCGTGGTGCCCCGCGTCATCGACGACGACGGTCAGGCCGCCCCCGACGAGGAGCCGCTTCCGGTCGACGCGGCACACACGGAGGCGGTCGCCTCCCTGGCCGCCCGTCTGCGACGAGACGCGGAGATGGCCGCGGCTGAGCAGGCCGCCGAGCGGATCGCCGCCGAGGAGGCCGCCGAGCGGGCCGCCAGGGCTCGCGAAGAAGCCGATCGGCTCGCCCACGAGCAGGCGTCGCTCGCCACCCAGGCCAGCCAGGCGCGCGCCGAGGCGGAGGAGGTCGCCCGTCACGCGGCGACGGCCCGCGAGGAGGCCGAAGCGGCTGCCCGCGAGCGGGCCGAGCTGGCCGGCGCCGAGTCCGAGAAGCGGGAAGCCGCCGAGCGCAACGCGCAGGAGCAGGCCGAGCGCGCCGCGGCCGCCCACAACCAGCGGCTCGAGGCAGAGGCGTTCGCTCTCGAACAGGCCGAGCTCGCGGCCGCGGCGGCCACGGCCCGCCAGCAGGCCGAGTCCGCGGCCGAGGAGTTTGCCGGCGTTGCTCGCCGAGCCCACGAGGAGCGCGCCGCTGCCGAGGACCGCGCCCGCGCGGTCGCCGAGGCAGCAGCGGCCGCCGCCGCCGAGCACGCGGAGTTCGCACGCCGGATTCTCGAGGAGCGGACGGCAGCCGAGCGCAGCTCGGCCGAGATCGCCGTCGCCCGTGCGGCCGCCGAGGAGTCCGCCCGTCAGCAGGCGGCGCTGGCCCACCAGGCGTTCCAGGCCGCCGAGGCAGCCGAGCAGCGGGCCCGGCAGCTCGCCGACGAAGCGGCCGCCAGCACCGCCGAGCACGGCGCGCTCGCCCGCGAAGCCGTCGAGCAGCGCGCCGCTGCCGAAACCGCCGCCACCGAGCACGCCCAGCTGGCCCGCGACGCACACGAGGCACGCCAGGCTGCCGAAGAGGCCGCTCGCGAGCAGGCCGACCTGGCGCGGATCGCGCTCGAGACCGCCGAGGCCGCCGAGGTGCGCGCCCAGGACGCATCAGCCCGTGCCGAGGTCCAGGTGTCGGCCCGGATGGCCGCCGACGAGTCAGCAACACAGCAGGCCCTGGCCGCGGCAGAGGCGCACGAGGCGCGGCGGCTCGCCGAGGAAGCGGCCCGCGAGCAGGTCGAGCTGGCCCGCGAGGCCCAGGCCGCCGCGGCCGCCGCCCATCAGTCCGCGACCCAGCTCACCGACGAGAAGATGGCCGTCACCAAGGCCCTCGCCGAGGCCGAGCGCCTCGCCGAGGACGCGAGCCGCGCCCGGATGGACGCCGAGAACCGCGCTCGCGACGCGCTGTCCGAGCTGGAGCGCTCGGCGATCGCCCAGCAGTCGGTGCTCAGCAGTGTGAAGGCAGACCTGCTGCAGGCCGAGCAGCAGGCCCTCGAGCACGCCCAGGCCAGAGCCACCGCCGAGCAGGTCGCAGCCGAGCAGACCCAGGCCAGAGCCACCGCCGAGCAGGTCGCAGCCGAGCAGACCCAGGCCAGAGCCACCGCCGAGCAGGTCGCAGCCGAGCAGACCCAGGCCAGAGCCACCGCCGAGCAGGTCGCAGCCGAGCAGGCCGAGGCCAGAGCCACCGCCGAGCAGGTCGCAGCAGAGCAGGCCCGGGCCAGAGCCACCGCCGAGCAGGTCGCAGCCGAGCAGACCCAGGCCAGAGCCACCGCCGAGCAGGTCGCAGCAGAGCAGGCCCAGGCCAGAGCCACCGCCGAGCAGGTCGCAGCCGAGCAGGCCCAGGCCAGAGCCGATGCCGAGACCCGGGCAGCCGCGCTCACCCTCGAGATCCAGGAGGCTCGCGCGGAAGCCGCCGCGATGGAGGCGTCCGCCGCCGAGGCCCGGGCCTACGCGGAGGAGCAGACGCGCGTCGCAGCCGAGGCGCGGCAGGCTGTCGAGGAGCAGACGGCCGCTGCTGCCGCCGCGGAGGCCGTCGCCGCGGAGCAGGCTGCCGCCGCCGCCGCTGCTGCCGAACAGCTCGCGATCGCCGAAGCAGCCGCCGCCGCGGAGGCCCTCGCCGCGGAGCAGGCTGCCGCCGCCGCCGCTGCTGCCGAACTCGCCGCTCAGGAACAGGCCACCGCCGCCGCCGTCGCCGCGGAGCAGGCTGCCGCCGACGCCGCCGCCGCCGAACTCGCCGCTCAAGAACAAGCCGCCGCCGACGCCGCCGCCGCCGAACTCGCCGCTCAAGAACAAGCCGCCGCCGACGCCGCCGCCGCCGAACTCGCCGCTCAAGAACAAGCCGCCGCCGACGCCGCCCCGCCGAACTCGCCGCTCAAGAACAAGCCGCCGCCGACGCCGCCGCCGCCGAACTCGCCGCTCAAGAACAAGCCGCCGCCGACGCCGCCGCCGCCGAACTCGCCGCTCAAGAACAAGCCGCCGCCGACGCCGCCGCCGCCGAACTCGCCGCTCAAGAACAAGCCGCCGCCGACGCCGCCGCCGCCGAACTCGCCGCTCAGGAACAAGCCGCCGCGGAGGCCGAGACGGAGACCGAGGCACCGGGCGACGAGGCGGTCGTGGCACCGGCCCAGACCCCGGCCGGGAGCCTGCTCGACCGGTGGGCCGCGATCAAGGAGTCCGAGGGCTGGGAGACACCCGTGGCACCGGCCGACGAGGCCACGGTCACGGAGGAAGCCTCGGCCGTAGACACCGAAACCGAGGCCACGGCGGCGACGGCCGCCGATGAGGACGAGACGGGCACGCCCAAGACTCTGTTCGACCGCTGGGTCGCCATGAAGGCGGCCGGCGCCGGCACCATCGCCGCCGCTACCACGACCGACCAGGCCCCCGTGGCCGCGGAGGAGCCCGACGCGTCAGGCGCGGAGGGCGAGGCGCTCCTCGACCGCTGGTCGGAATCGTGGCCCGGCGCCCGGCCCTACCCGGCGCGCACCGGGTCCGCTGGTGACCAGCCCGGCGAGGGCGCGGAGCTCGACGAGCAGGTATCTGACGAGCCCACCGCCGACGCGGCCGCGGCGCCCGAAGACCACGCCGCCGAGGACGAGGCAGACGCGGCCGTCGTGGACGACTTCGACGACTTCGACGAGGACCTGGCCTCCGACGAGGACGCCAACGAGGCCGTCGACGCGCCCGAAGCAGAGGTCGAAGCAGAGGTCGAAGCAGAGGTCGAAGCAGAGGTCGAAGCACAGGTCGAAGCAGCAGGTCGAAGCACAGGTCGAGCCTCAGCTCGAGCCGGCATTGGTCACGGCCGGCAAGCACCAGCCGTACACCTCCAAGCGCGGCAGCGGAATCATGCCGATCGTCGCCATCGTCGCGGCGCTGGCGTTCTCCGCGGTTGTCGGCAAGCTCGCCCTCGACGGCACCCTGCGCGACGACATCGGCTACAGCGCGACGCTGAGCATCGCGGCGTTCCTCCTGCTGATGTTCGCCCTCCGCGCCATCGGCAACACGCGAAGGGTGCACATCGACGACCACGGGGTGCTCAAGGTCGTGATCGGCGACCACGCCAGCACCTTCGACCTGACCAGCCCCAGCACCCAGCTCGAGCAGGTGGGGCAACCCGGCCAGCGCGGCTGGCAGATCCGCATCCTGCGTCGCAGCATGGCCCCGGTCGAGATCGACAGCAAGGCCGTGGACCCCCGCACCTTCGTCGAGGCGTTGCGCCAATGGCGTCCGGACCTCTAGGCGAACCGCCGATGGAGTCGCTGCAGGCCGAGCGCGACGCTCTGGCGGCACGCTGTGCCGACGCGGAGCAGCAGGTGACCGACCTGACGCACCGGCTCGCCGCTGCGAACGCCCGGATCGCCGACCTCGAGGCAGCCGCCGCCGCGGAGCCGACGTCGTTCTTCGACGGGCCCGACAGCAGGAGCGCCGGGCTGGCCACCGACGGCAGCGACCCCCGGGTGCTGTCGCTGATCCTGGCAGCGACGTCGGTGGTCGCCGGGATGGTGGCACTGCTGGCGCTGGTCAACGGCAACCTGTCCACGACGTTCGGCTACGCGATGGTCGTGACTACGGTGGTCCTCGCCTGGGCAGCCCTGCGGACCCGCGTCATGGGCGCCCAGATCAGCATGAGCAACGGGGTCGTCTACATCGAGAAGGGCGAGACGTCGTACCGCTTCGACGTCAAGCACGAGGGCACCCTGATCGACATGGTCGGACAGCCGGGCGACAGCTACTGGCAGGTCCAGTTCCACCGCAAGGGCATGGACGACTTCGTCGTCGACGCCGACATGGTCAATGCCGAGGAGTTCGTCCGGCAGCTGCGCGAGCACCGGCCGGACCTCTGACCCGCGACGGTCACCCGAGGGCGGCGCGCAGCTTGCCCGCGATGCCGTCGACGGCGTCCCGCGACGACCTCCCGACGCCCACGATGTTGAAGAAGCCGTGGATCTGGTCGGTGCAGCGCAGGAGCTCCACCGTCGCGCCCGCGTCGCAGAGCTTGCGGGCATAGGCCTCGCCCTCGTCGCGGAGCGGGTCGAACCCGGCCGTGACGACGTACGCCGGCGCCAGGTTGCCGGGGATCTTCGCGTGGATGATGGACGCTCGCGGGTTGTCGCGATCGTCGGCATTCGGCAGGTACGCCGCGTTGGCGCGGTCCATGAACTGCTTCGTCAGGTAGTAGCCCTCGCCGAACAGCCGGAGGCTCTGCGTGTCCCGCTCCAGGTCGGTGCAGGGATACACGAGCAGCTGCCAGGCCACGGGTACGTCGGCTTCCGCCGCCGCCAGCGCCACCGACCCCGCCAGGTTCCCGCCTCCCGAGTCGCCCCCGACGCCGACCCGCTCCGGGTCGGCGCCCAGCTCGGCGGCATGGTCGACCACCCAGCGGTAGCCCTCGTCGGCGTCGTCGTGCGCGGCCGGGAACGGGTGCTCGGGAGCCAGCCGGTAGGTCAACGCCAGCACGGGTACGCCGGATCGCTCGGCGAGCCGCCGGCACGCGGCGTCGTGGCTCTCCAGTCCGCCCTCGATCCAGCCGCCGCCGTGGAAGTAGACCAGCAACGGGCCTGGCTGCTCGGCGACCGGCGCGCTCGGGAGGTAGTGCCGCGCTGGCCGGCCGGCGACGGTCAGGTCGCGCACCTCGCCGATCTCCTGCTTCCCACCGACGAGCGCCGTCTCCCGGACCATGTTCGTGCGCATCGTGGCGATCGGGATCTGCTCGTCCCGGGGGCGGGCGATCGCCTGCATCCGCAGCATCACCTGGAGGTCCGGCGCGAGGGTCTGACCGTCGATCATGACCGGCCTCCCGGCCATGAGTCGCTGGACAGGGCGGGGCGCGGACATCCCTGCAGCGAGAGCACGCGCCTCGACGGCGCCGCGAAGGTTCACGAGGATCGACAGTACCGGCCCCGGCCACGTCCTCCACCTGCTGGACGTCACCGTGCGTTCACCCGTCGGTGACACACTCCTCGCATGGCCCAGGAGCAGCTTCCCGAACCCGCCGGCGTCACGCAGCTGCATAGCGCGGACGCAGTAGCGGCCGACCCCTCGTCGTACGCCCCGGACCAGGCCGACCTCGACGCCATCACCGACGACCCCCACCGGTTCCTCGACCGCGAGCTCTCCTGGCTGCGCTTCAACCAGCGCGTCCTCGAGCTCGCCGAGGACGACGAGCTGCCGCTGCTCGAGCGGGCCCGTTTCCTGGCGATCTTCTCCAGCAACCTCGACGAGTTCTTCATGGTGCGGGTGGCCGGCCTCAAGCGCCGGATCGCGACCGGGCTCGCCGTACGCGCCCTGTCGGGCAAGATGCCGCGCGAGATCCTCGAGATGATCTGGGAGCAGGCCAGCGCACTCTCCCAGCGGCACGCGGAGGTCTTCCGCGACCTGGTAGCACCGGCTCTGACGGCCGAGGGCATCGAGCTGATCCGCTGGGCCGACCTCGATCGCGACGAGCAGAGGGTCTGCAAGCGATTGTTCAAGGAGCGGGTCTTCCCGGTGCTGACGCCGCTCGCTGTCGACCCGGCCCACCCGTTCCCCTACATCTCGGGCCTCTCGCTCAACCTCGCCGTCGTGGTCCGCAACCCGCGCACCGACAAGCAGCACTTCGCGCGCGTGAAGGTGCCGTCCAACTTCGACCGGTTCGTGCCGCTGGGCAACGACCGGTTCGTGCCGCTCGAGGACGTGATCGGCGCTCACCTCACCCGCCTGTTCCCGGGCATGGAGGTGCTCGAGGCGCACACGTTCCGGGTCACCCGCAACGAGGACGTCGAGGTCGAGGAGGACGACGCCGAGAACCTCCTCGCAGCCCTGGAGAAGGAGCTGCTGCGCCGCAAGTTCGGCCCGCCGGTGCGGCTCGAGGTCGAGGAGTCGATCGCGCCGTCGGTGCTCGAGCTGCTGGTCTCCGAGCTCGACATCGGCATGGCCGAGGTGGTCCGTCTCCCCGGACCGCTCGACCTCCGCGGGCTGCACGGCATCGCCGACCTGGGCCGCGAGGACCTGAAGTACGCCGCGTTCGTCCCCAGCACCCACCCGCTGCTGGCCGAGGTGGAGTCGGCAGCGCCGGTCGACGTGTTCAAGGCACTCCGGCGCAACGACGTGATGGTGCACCATCCCTACGACTCGTTCGCCACATCGGTGCAGCGGTTCATCGAGCAGGCCGCCGCCGACCCGCACGTGCTCGCCATCAAGCAGACCGTCTACCGGACCTCCGGCGACTCCCCCATCATCGACGCACTCATCGACGCCGCCGACGCCGGCAAGCAGGTCCTGGCGCTGGTCGAGATCAAGGCGCGCTTCGACGAGCAGGCCAACATCCGCTGGGCCCGCAAGCTCGAGCAGGCCGGTTGCCACGTCGTCTACGGCCTCGTCGGCCTCAAGACGCACTGCAAGCTGGCGATGGTGATCCGCGACGAGCCCGACGGCATTCGCCGCTACACCCACATCGGCACCGGCAACTACAACGGCAAGACCGCCCGGCGGTACGAAGACCTCGGTCTGCTCACCACCAACGAGGCGATCGGCGAGGACGTCGCCCACCTCTTCAACAACCTCAGCGGCTGGTCCCGCAAGGCGAAGTACGACGAGCTCCTGGTCGCGCCCGACTCGGTGCGTTCCGGGCTGGTCGACCAGATCCACGCCGAGATCGCGCACCACCGCGCCGGGCGGCCGGCCGGGATCCGGTTCAAGGTCAACTCGCTGGTCGACGAGCAGATCATCGACGCGCTCTACCTCGCCTCGCGGGAGGGTGTGCAGGTCGAGCTGCTGATCCGCGGGATCTGCGCGCTGCGGCCGGGTGTGCCCGGCCTGTCGGAGAACATCACGGTCCGGTCGATCCTCGGCCGGTTCCTCGAGCACAGCCGGATCTTCTGGTTCGCCAACGGCGGCGAGCCGGCCGCCTGGATCGGCTCCGCCGACATGATGCACCGCAACCTCGACCGTCGTGTCGAGGTGCTGGTGCGGCTCCCGGGGGCCGAGAACGTCGAGGAGATCAGGGCTCTGCTCGACGAGGCGTTCGCCGAGATGACGGACGCCTGGGTACTCGGACCCGACGGTGAGTGGTCGCGCCACCGCGGCGCCGTACATCTCCAAGAGGCGCTGATCGAGGCGCAAAGCAGGCGCCGCCACGGGTGACCGTGGGCGAAGATGGACGGCAGGTGAACGGAAGGTAGCCGGACGGCGCTGTTTCCAGGGACACCGCCGCTCACGTCGACACGGGTTGGCAGCGGTCGCCGTTCACCCCCTAGCATGAGGCCGTTCGTCTCCGCCTCAACGGGAGTTCAAGTGCGTCTGCGCCTGCGTCCGACTGATACGTCCTTCTACGACCTCTTCACCAAGTCGGCACAGCACTTGGTCCTGGGAGCGGAGCTGCTCGCCGAGATGCTGTCCGACACCTCGGACAAAGCCGACGTCGCCAAGCGGATGCGCGAGGCTGAGCACGCCGCGGACGAGACGACCCACGAGATCGTCAAAAAGGTCAACAGCACCTTCGTGACGCCCTTCGACCGCGAGGACATCTACGCGCTCGGCTCCGGCCTCGACGACGTCATGGACATGATGGACGAGGCCGTCGACCTGATCCTCCTCTACGAGGTCGCCGTCCTCCCGCCCGACCTGTCCGAGCAGGTCAGCGTCCTCCAGCGCTGTGCGGAGCTCACGGCCGAGGCGATGCCACGACTGCAGGGCATGAAGCAGCTCGAGGACTACTGGATCGAGATCAACCGGCTCGAGAACGCCGGCGACAAGAACCACCGGCGGATGCTGGCCGCGCTGTTCTCCGGCGAGTACAAGACCATCGAGGTGCTCAAGCTCAAGGACGTCGAGGAGTCGCTCGAGGGGGCGATCGACGCGTTCGAGAAGGTCGCCAACATCGTCGAGCAGATCGCCGTCAAGGAAAGCTGACCGAGGCCCAACGTGTCGCTCACCCTCGCGATCGTGATCGCGGTCGTCGTCGTCGCGCTGGTCTTCGACTACACCAACGGCTTCCACGATGCTGCCAACGCGATCGCCACGTCGGTCTCCACCCGCGCCCTGACCCCCAAGGTCGCGCTTGCCCTCGCCGCGATCATGAACTTCGTCGGCGCGTTCCTCGGCCAGAAGGTCGCGCACACGGTCAGCGACGTGATCTCTCCACCACAGAACAACCACGGGCTGCTGATCGTGATGGCCGGTCTGATCGGGGCGATCACGTGGAACCTGGTTACCTGGTACTACGGACTTCCCTCGTCGTCCTCGCACGCGTTGATCGGCGGCTTGGTCGGTTCAGCTGTCGCCGGCGGCGTCACGGTCTCGTGGAGCACGGTCCTCAACAAGGTCGTGATCCCGATGCTCCTTTCGCCGCTGTTCGCATTCGCCGCGGGCTTCGCCGTCATGTTGCTCGTGCTCTGGATCTTCCGGAAGGCCAACCCCCACAAGGCCAACCGGGGCTTCCGCATCACCCAGACCATCTCCGCCGCAGCGATGGCGCTCGGCCACGGCCTCCAAGACGCGCAGAAGACGATGGGCGTGATCTTCCTGGCGCTCGTCACCGGCGGATACGTCGCTTCCGAGGACCAGGGCGGCGACCTCCCGATCTGGGTGATCATCGCCGCCGCGACCGCCATCTCCCTCGGCACTTGGTCCGGCGGCTGGCGGATCATGCGGACCCTAGGTCGGCGGATCATCCACCTGGATCCGCCGCAGGGCTTCGCCGCGGAGAGCGTGGCTGCGTCGGTCCTCTACACGACTGCCTACGTCTACGAGGCGCCGATCTCGACCACCCACACGATCACCTCGGCGGTGATGGGTGTGGGCGCGGTCAAGCGTCTGTCGGCCGTACGTTGGGGTGTCGCGCGCAGCATCCTCACCGCGTGGGTGCTCACGTTCCCGGCCGCTGCGGGAGTTGCCGCAGCGACGTACTGGGTCCTGCACCTGACCACCCGCCTCTGATGCCGGGCGGGCCAGCTACACCGTGAGGGCGTAGCCCCGGCCACGGATTCGTCGTACGTCGGCGGCCTCGCCGAGCCGGTGGCGCAGCCGGGTCACGTGCATGGCGATCGTGTTGCCGCTCGGTCGGATCCCCTCCGAGCCCCACAGCGCGTCCCGCAGCTCGTGGTCGGTCACGATGCCGGGCGCGCGCAGCATGAGCGCACGGAGCAGCTCGAACTCCTTGAGCGGCAGGTCCGCGATCCGCTCGCCGTTGATCAGCACCCGGTAGGCGGTGGCGTCGAGCTCGATCGGTCCGACGGCCAGCCGGGCATGGTCGCCGAGCGACCGCGGCGAATGACTGAGCAGCTCCCAGAGATGCTCCGCCGAGTAGGGCCGCGCCACGACGGCGCTGGCCCCCGCCAACATCAGCACGCCGACCTCGGCAGCGTTCTCGTGCTCGAGAGCCGCGACGACGTACGGCGAACCGTGCCGCCGGATCGTCGTGACGAACTCAGCTGCGGGCACCCCCGGCGCCGCGGGCGAGACGACCACGGCGTGGGGGTCCAACCGGCCGAACTCCACCAGCCCGTCGACCGTCGAGGACACCCAGGTGACGTGCACCCCTCGGCCCGCCATGCCGTCGGTGAGACCCGCGTCGTCCTTGCCAGGATCGACCACCAGCAGCTGCGCACCGGCCGTCTCGGCCCATCGGTGCAGGTAAGAGCGGACCGTCAGCTCCCGCGCCGAGGCCGCGGAGACACCGTGGACGACCTTGCGGGAGAGGCGACGCCCGGAACGTGCGCCCACGTGTCGCTCAGCCGAAGCGACCCGAGATGTAGTCCTCGGTGCGCTTGTCAGCGGGGTTGGAGAACAGCTGCTTGGTCCGGTCGAACTCCACCAGCAGACCGGTCCGGTTGCCCGTCGTCTCGTCCGGCTTGGCGGTGAAGAACGCCGTGCGGTCCGAGACGCGTGCGGCCTGCTGCATGTTGTGGGTCACGATGATGATCGTGTAGTCCTCGCGCATCTGCAGCATCAGGTCCTCGATCTTCGAGGTCGCGATCGGGTCCAGCGCCGAGCAGGGCTCATCCATCAGGATGACGTCCGGCTTGGTGGCGATGGTGCGGGCGATGCAGAGCCGCTGCTGCTGACCGCCGGAGAGCCCGTAGGCCGACTGCTTCAGCTTGTCCTTGACCTCGTCCCACAGCGCGGCGCCACGGAGCGCCTCCTCGACCAGGTCGTCCATGCTGTCGACCTTCATGCCGGTCACGCGCGGGCCGTAGGCAATGTTGTCGTAGATCGACTTCGGGAACGGGTTCGGCTTCTGGAACACCATGCCGATGTGCTGCCGGACGGCGATCGGGTCGACGCCCTTCCCGTAGATGTTCTGCCCGTGGTAGTGGATCTCGCCCTCGACGCGGGCGCCGGCAACAAGGTCATTCATCCGGTTGAGGCATCGAAGCACGGTGGACTTGCCACAGCCCGACGGGCCGATCAGGGCGGTGATCTCGTTCTTGCCGAACTGGAGGTTGACGTCGTGGACCGCGTGGAAGTCGCCGTAGAACACGTTGAGGTGGTACGCGTCCATGACCGACTCGGCCGGCACCGCGCCGATGACGCTGTGCTTGGCCTCCTCGTCGACGGACAGGTTGACGCCCAGCGGCTCCGGTCCGGAGCTCGCCGTGCTGATCGCGGGATGGGTAGACATGTCTTTTCCGGCTCCTACCAGGTTCGCTGGAACTTGTTGCGGATGATGATGGCGATGGCGTTCATCCCGAGGATCATCACGAGGAGCACGATGATCGCTGCCGATGCTGCCTCGGTGACGGCGTCCACAGGACTGCTCGCCATCCGATAGATCTGCATGGGAAGGGCTTCGATCTTGCTGGTGAAGCCGGTCGGGTCCCAGGTCGCGGTCGCCAGACCGACCATCACGAGCGGTGCGGCCTCGCCGATCGCTCGGGACAGGCCGAGGATGGTGCCCGTCGCGATGCCGGGAATGGCCGACGGCAGCGTCTGGCGCCACGAGGTCTGCCAGACGGTGGCCCCGAGCGCGAGCGAGCCCTGCCGGATCTCCTGGGGTACGGCGCGCAGCGCCTCTCGGGTCGTGATGATCACGACCGGGAGGATCAGCAGCGCAAGGGCGATGGCGCCACCCAGGACGATGCCCTTGAACGTGAATCCCAATGCGCCCATGACCGCCGCGGCGAGCATGCCGTAGATGATCGACGGCACTGCGGCGAGGTTCTGGAGGTTGACCTCGATCAACCGGTTGTACCAGGTCTCGTTGTCGGCGAACTCTTCGAGGTAGATCGCGGCTCCGATGCCCAGCGGGATCGCCAGGAGAGCGGTGGTCGCCATCAGCCACAGCGAACCGAGGATGCCGGCGCGGACACCGGTCCCTTCCACACTGAGCTTGCTCTCGTCGAGGCCGCGGGCTTCGGCGAAGATCTTTGCCTGCTCGGGATCGAGCGTCTGCTGGTAGTGGGTCAGCAGTCCGAGGTCGAACCGGCCGGAGCCCTGGATCGCCGTGTCGATGATCAGGGCGGCGAGCACCATGACACCGAAGAACAGCGAGAACCACAGCAGGCCGAGGAAGATCACCGACCTGGTGTCGCGATCCTTGCTCTTGCCGGTCGCGACGGCGGAGGTGACCTCGCGAGCGGCGGTGGTGGCAACACTCATCAGTAGGCCTGCCTGAAGCGTCGGACGATCTGGATGCTGATGATGTTCATGATGAACGTGATGACGAACAGCAGCAGGGCGACGGCGAACAGCATGTTGTAGCCCGACGTACCGACCGGCGTTTCGCCGCCCGCCGTCTGGGCGATGAAGCCCGTCATCGTCTGGTGTCCCTCGCGGGGGTCCCAGGAGACGTTCTTGGCCGCGCCCGCAGCAAGGGCGAGGATCATGGTCTCGCCGACGGCGCGTGAGAGGCCGAGCACGACCGCGGCGGCAACTCCGGACAGAGCCGCCGGAAGCACGACGCGGAGCGTCGTCTGCATCCGGTTGGCTCCCATCGCGAGCGAGCCCTGGCGCAGCGCCATCGGCACGGCGGAGAACGCATCCTCCGACAGCGACGCGATGGTCGGGATGATCATGACGCCGAGCACGATGCCGGCGGCGAGCGAGTTGGTGAAGTTCACCTGGAGGTTCAGCCAGCCGTTGAGAACTGTCGGTGTCACGAAGGTCAGGGCGAAGAAGCCGTAGACGACCGACGGCACACCGGCGAGCAGCTCGACGGTGGGCTTGAGGTACTTGCGGGCACGGCGGGAGGCGTACTCCGAGAGGTACATCGCCGCTCCGAGCCCGATCGGCACCGCGATGATCAGCGCGATGATCGTCGTCTGCGCGGTTCCCATGATCAGCGGGAGCACCGCAGGCTTGGTCTGGCCGCTGCCCTCCGGGTCCGAGGTGGCGAAGAAGTCGCCGAGAGGAACCTCGCGGAAGAAGTCGATCGCGGGCTGCAGGATGGCCGCGATGATGCCGATCGTGATCACGATCGACAGCACGGCTGCTGACAGCAGCAGCGCCTTGATGACCGCCTCGCCCGGACGTGAGCGTCCGGTGAGGTCGGGTGCCGGGCCCGCCCCTGAGGGCGAGCCCGGCTCCGTCGTGACCGTCATTGGGAACGTGTTCCTTTGTGGATCTCGTCAGCCGCCGATGCCGGCGACATTCTCCTGCGTGGCGGCGTAGTCCTCGTCGTTGAGCGGGATGAACAGCGCGCCCTCGGCGATGACCGGCAGGTTGTCGATGTAGTAGTCGACGTAGGTCTTCACGGCTTCGTTGCCGGTGTAGGCCTCGTTCTTCACGTAGATGAACAGCGGCCGGGCGAGCGGGCTGTAGCTGCCGTCCTGGGCGGTCTCGGCGGAGGGCTCGACGCAGCCGCCGCCGCTGTCGATCGCGACGGCCTTCAGGCTGTCCTGGTTCTGCTCGAAGTAGGTGTAGCCGAAGAAGCCCACACCACCCTCGGTGCCGGAAACGCCCTGGACCAGGACGTTGTCGTCCTCGGACGTCTCGAAGTCGTCGCGCAGCGTCTCCGACTCGTCACCGATCACGTCAGCAGCCATGTAGTCATAGGTGCCGGAGTCGGTGCCGGGGATGAAGCCGGAGATGTCCTGGTCGGGGAAGTCCGGGTTGATGTCCTGCCAGTTGGTGGCGTTGGACTTGGGACCGAAGAGCGCGGTGAGCTCGTCGAGCGTCAGGCAGTCGACGGCGAGGTCAGGGTGCACGGCGACGGTCAGCGCGTCGGTCGCGACGAGGACCTCGGTGTAGTCGATGCCGGCTGCCTCACAGACCGGGACCTCGTCCTCGGAGTCGATCGGGCGGGAAGCGTCGGAGATGTCCGTCTCGCCGGCGCAGAAGCGCTCGAAGCCACCTCCGGTGCCCGCCTCACCGACGGAGACCTCGATGGGACTGCCTTCGGCCTTCATCAGCTCGGCAGCCGTGGTGCTCATGGGGAAGACAGTGGATGAGCCGTCAACGATGACCTCGCCGGTCACGCTCGTGTCGAGCCCGCCGGCGTTGGTCCCGCTGTCGTCGCCCTCGGCGTCGCCGCCGCACGCGGTCAGGAACAGGGCCAGCACGGCCACGCCGGGCACGAGCGCCCGTCGAAGGGGAGTGACGTTCAAGAGATTTGCCTCTCGGGACAGGAGGGGCATCGAACGCCGCCCCCGTGTAGTTGATTCCTGGACGTCAGCGACGCTAGGCAGCACCGGTAACGCAACAATCGGACGCGCCTGAACGAGAGGTGAACAGTCGGCAAGCATCGGGCAGTGGCCGGCGACGTGGGTCACACCGCCCGCTTGAGGGAGTCAGCCGATCCGGTGTCGCTCGACCGCGACGACCTTTCCCTTGCGTACGTGGAGCACCATCATCTCGGCGGGTTCCAGCTCGTCCCCACGCTGCCGGGCACGGAGGCCCAGGGCGTCGTACACCTCGGGCAGCACCGGGCGGTGCGTGCAGATCACTGCGCCCTGGTCGTCGTCGAAGAGGTCGTCGGCGATCTTCTCGATCCCCTTGGCGGTGACGTCCTCCTCGGCGAGCCGGCGCCGGGTCTCGATCTCCCAGCCGGTCATCTCGGCGTACGGCGCGACTGTCTGCACGCAGCGGATGCTCGGGGACGAGATCAACCGGGTGACGTTGTAGGCGGCCAGGAGCGGGACGAGGCGTTCGGAGTCGTGCGCGCCGGTCTTCAGCAGCGGGCGCAGCTGATCGTCGGCCTTCCACGCACCCCGCGACCGCGCTCGCGCGTGCCGGAGTACGACGATCGGCCGGGTCCGGCGTCGTACCTTCACTGCCTCGGCGAGAGTCTCCCGGTCGTAGGCGTAGGTGAGCATCGCGTCGGCCTTGTCGATGCGCACCCAGGCGACCTGATCGATCTCCTGGTTGGGACGGTAGAGACTCACGTCGTCGTCGCCGACCGCGCGGCCGGTCCAGTAGTCGACGGTCTTCATCCGCCGCCCGACCTGGTAGCGCTGTGAGGCCAGCGGCGGGCCGAGCCGCACGTGCACGCCCGTCTCCTCGGCGACCTCGCGGACCGCGGCAGCCGTCGAGTGCTCCCAGCGCTCGAGCTTGCCCTTGGGGAACGACCAGTCGTCGTACTTCGGGCGGTGCACGAGCAGCACCTCGCGACCCGGACGGAACGTCACCACGCCGGCCGCGCGGACGTCCGGGGGCGACACGAGCAAGCTCCTGGTCACGGCGTTAGTGTCACACCTGACCGCCCCGATGAGGAGAGGCCAATTTTCATGTCGCTGCCGCGCCGGCCGTTGATCGCGCTCGGCGTGGTGCTCCTCCTGGTGCTGGCGGGTGCTGTCGCCTGGGTGGCCACGAGGGGCGACGCCGATGACGATGCCGGACGCCTCGAACGCGCGGTGGCGATGGCTCCCGAGGGAACGGCGCGATTCGGCTGGACCGACTGGTCCGGCGTGCGCAAGAAGCTCGCCGCCGACCTGACGGCATCGTCGCCGACCGCGGACATCGAGGAGTTCCTCGCCGCCGGCTTCGACGCCGACCTGACGTCGACCTCGGCGCTCGGGGCGTCGACGCCGATCCTGCAGGAGCGGTTCGGGTTCTCGGCCGCCACGGTCGACTGGGAGCTGTTCGCCCAGGGCGACGAGGGGGCCATCGTCATCATCGGACTGCCGGACTCGCTCGACCCCGACAAGATCGAAGAAGCGATCGTCGAGATCGGCTACCAGGAGCCGGGCGACGACGACGGCGTCTGGATCGGCGGCCCGGACCTGCTGTCCACGCTGGGCACGGTGAGCCAGGAGCTCGCCTTCCTCACCTTCGACCGCGACGACCGGGTGATCGCGGCCAGCGACCAGTCCGAGACCCTCGAGTCCTGGCGTGACGAGCAACGCGGCATCGACCTCGACGACAGCATCTCCGACATCACCGCGGACCTGGAGACGGCGTTGTCGGCGTCGATCTACACCGGCGACTACGCATGCGTCGCACTCGCGATGACCGAGGCCGACGACGCCGACCGCACCCGCGCCGCCGAGTTGATCGACGAGGCCGGCGACATCAACCCCCTCCGGTCGTACGCCATCGCCACCCTGCCGGACGGCGACGTCCAGGTGGCGATGGGGTTCGAGACCGAGGAGCAGGCCCGCACCAACGCCGACACCCGCGCCCAGCTGGCCGCCGGCCCCGCACCCGGCCAAGGCGGTTCCTTCCCCGAACGGTTCGAGCTCGGTGAGGTGACCGCCGACGGCAAGGTCGTCAGCATGGAGCTCGATCCGGTGCCCGCGTCATACGTCCAGTCCGACCTCGCCAACGGACCGGTGCTGTTCGCGACCTGCTGATCGCTTTGCCTGCGGCGGACAGTCCCGCTTCGGCGCCCTCAGCCCAGCGGACGGAACCGGCGCAGGCGGAGGCTGTTGGTCACGACGAACACGCTGGAGGCCGCCATCGCGGCACCGGCGAGCATCGGGTTGAGCAGCGCGGCCGCGGCGAGCGGCAGGGCGGCGACGTTGTACGCGAACGCCCAGAACAGGTTGCCGCGGATGGTGCCCAGCGTGCGCTGCGCCAGTCGTACGGCGTCCGCGGCCACCCTGAGATCACCGGAAACGATGGTGAGGTCGCTCGCCTCGCGGGCGACGTCGGTGCCGGTGCCCATCGCGATGCCGAGGTCGGCCTGCGCCAGCGCGGCGGCATCGTTGACGCCGTCCCCGACCATGGCCACCACCCGCCCCTGCTCCTGCAGGTCGCGGATGAACGCCGCCTTGTCGGCAGGCAGTACGCCGGCCCGCACCTCCTCGATCCCGACCTCGGTCGCGACGGCGCGGGCCGCGCGCTCGTTGTCGCCCGTCAGCAGCACCGGGCTCAGCCCGAGCTCCCGCAGCCGGCGGACCGCCTCGGCCGATGAGTCCTTCACGGTGTCGGCCACGACGAGCACGCCGTACGACCGGCCGGACCAGCCGACGACGACGGGGGTGGCGCCGCGCGATTCGGCCGCGGCCACCGCGGCGGCGAGGTCGTCCGAGATCGTCAGGCCCCGCGCGGTCAGGAACGCAGGTCGGCCAATGACGGCGGCGCACCCGTCGACGGTCCCGGTGACGCCCAGACCCGGCTCGTTGGCGAAGTCGGCGAGAGTCCCCGTCGACGCGCCCGCGGCGATCGCGCGCGCGATCGGGTGCTCGGAGGCCGACTCGAGGGTGGCGGCGATCCGCCGTACGTCCTCGTCCGACGCACGGTCGGCGACGACCTCCGTGAGTCGCATGTCGCCGGTCGTCACGGTGCCGGTCTTGTCGAGCACGACCGTGTCGACGGCACGGGTCGCCTCGAGCACCTCGGGCCCGCGGATCAGGATTCCCAACTGGGCACCGCGCCCGGTGCCGACCATCAGTGCGGTCGGCGTGGCCAGGCCGAGGGCGCACGGGCACGCGATGATGAGTACGGCGACCGCGGCCGTCAGCGCGATCTCCCACCCCGCGCCGGCACCCAGCCAGAAGCCGAGGGTGCCGAGAGCGAGCGCGATCACGACCGGTACGAAGACGCCCGAGATCCGGTCGGCAAGCCGCTGAGCCTTCGCCTTGCCCGCCTGGGCGTCCTCGACCAACCGGGCGAGCTGCGCCAGGTGGGTGTCGGCGCCGACCCGGGTCGCGCGGACCACGAGCCGACCGGCACTGTTGACGGTCGCCCCGACGACCTCGTCGCCCGGGCCAACCTCGACAGGGACCGACTCGCCGGTGAGCATCGACGCGTCGACCGCGGAGTGGCCGGCGACCACCTCGCCGTCGGTCGCGATCTTCTCCCCGGGCCGCACGACGAACAGGTCGCCGGACACCAACCGGTCGACCGGGACCATGGTCTCCGGACCCTCCGGGCCCTGCGGGAGTACGGCGACCTCACGGGCGCCGAGGTCTGCGAGCGCACGCAGCGCGTCACCCGCCCGGCGCTTCGATCGCTTCTCGAAGTAGCGCCCGGCGAGCAGGAACGTGGTCACCCCGGCCGCCGTCTCGAGGTAGATGTCGCCCAGGCCCGAGGCGGGTCCGTCGCCCCGGTCGGGGATCAGGTCGAACGGGTGGGTCATCCCCGGCACGCCCGCGGTGCCCCAGAACAGCGCGACGAGCGACCAGCCGAACGCGGCCAGCACACCCAGCGAGACCAAGGTGTCCATCGTGGTCGCCCCGTGCCGCAGGTTGGTCCACGCGGCGCGGTGGAACGGCCACGCACCCCAGGTCGCGACGGGGGTGGCCAGGGTGAGCGACGCCCACTGCCAGTACTCGAACTGCAGCGCCGGCACCATCGCCACCGCGATCACCGGCACCGTGAGCACCACGGCACCGACCAGCCGGTCGCGCAGCGCCCTCAGCTCCGGATCGGCCGCGGACCCGCCCGCTCCGGCATCGACCGACGCGTCGGCGGTGCCGGCGGGTCTCCGTACGGTCGCGCCGTAGCCGGCTGCCGCCACCGTCCCGATCAGGGTGTCGTGGCCGACCGCGACCGGCGCGGTCACCGTCGCCCGCTCGGTGGCGTAGTTGACCGTGGCGTTCACGCCGTCGAGCTTGTTGAGCTTGCGCTCGATCCGGTTCGCGCACGACGCGCAGGTCATCCCGGTGATGTCGAGGTCGAGCTCGACCATCGGCCCGGTCCGGGTCGCGTCAGTGGTCATGACCGCTGTCCTCCTCCGCGGGCTCGTCCCCGTGCTCCTCCGGATGTCCAGCCGGGTCGGCGCTGATGGTGAAGTCGGCGGTGTGGACGCGACCGCGGTGCTTGAAGTCGAGGAAGAGCCGGTAGCGGCCGGTTTCGTCGAACGCGGCATGGAACGCGACCTCAGGTCCCGGCTCACCCTCCTCCGGGTGAACGTGGAGGTAGGCCAGGTCGTTGGCGCGGATCGCCACCAGGTGGCCGTACGCGCCCAGGTAGGGCTGCAGGTCGGTGACCTCGGCACCGTCACGGGTGACGTGCAGGGTCACCATCGACGTGGCCTCGTCGCGCTCGAGGTGCACCTCATAGCCATCGACCCGCGCCGTCGCCGTGTCCGGGCCGAGCTCCTCGGGCGCGAACTCACCGGCGACCATCAGGTCGGCCTCGGCCACCGTCGGCTCGCCGCCCGTCGGCGCGAAGTCGGCGTAGACGCGCCATGCTCCGCCCTCGAGCCGGATCGGCACGGTCCACCGTCCGGTGGAGACGTCCAGCCGCGGGTGCACGTGGCGGAACTCCGCGAGGTCGCGGCGTACGGCGATCAGGTGCAGCCGCCTCTCGTGCTGCCGGTCGTACGACGTCACCGGCTCGCCGATCTCGTCGAGGATCCGGAAGGCGACCTGCGGCCGCCCGCTGTCGAGCACGTCGTGCTCGAGGGCAAGCTCGTAGAACCCCCCGGCCGCGTCCTCGGCAGTGGCCTCGGGAGTGTCCTCAGCGCCGTGCTCGTGTCCGCCCTCGCCCTCGGCCGGATCGAGGTGGATCGCGTCGGCGCCGTGGCCGTGCTCGTCGTCGTCGGCCGAGATCGGCCCGACCAGCCTGCCGATCCCGACCGCGACCCCGAATACGACGACGAGCGCGGCGCCGTACGCCAGGACGCGCTGCCAGGTCTTCATCAGACGAGCGTGTAGCCGGCCCCGGCGACGGCGCCGTCGACGGCAGCGCGATCGAGAGGAGCCGCGCTGGTGACGACGACCGAACCGGTTTCGAGCGTGACGACGACGTCCTCGACACCAGGGATCTCGCTGACCTCCTCGGTCACCGACGCCACGCAGTGGGCGCAGGTCATGCCGGCGACCTGCCAGGTGCTCTGCTCGCTCATGATCGGACCAAACGGTTGATGGCGGCGATGGCCTCGGTGACCTTCTCCCGCGCCTCGGCGTCGCCGGCGCGCGCGGCGTCGACCACGCAGTGGTTCATGTGCTCCTCGAGGAGCTGGATCGAGAAGGAGTGCAGCGCGCTCGTCACCGCCGACACCTGGGTCAGGATGTCGATGCAGTACTTCTCCTCCTCGACCATGCGCTGGAGGCCGCGGGCCTGGCCCTCGATGCGGCGCAGCCGCTTGAGGTGGTCGTCCTTATGGCCGAGGTAGCCGTGCTGGTGTTCATCTTCCACACCTGACACCATACCCCCCTATGGTATGAAGTCAAGCGGCAGAAAGCGGCGGCTACCGGCTCGGCGTCAGCGGCTCAGGCGACGTCGTCCTCGGGCACGACACCCAAGATCCGGTCGATCTCTTCGGACGGGAGCGGGCCTTCGGAGGCGGTGGCGGCGATGATGAGGTTGGTGGTCAGCTCGACCTCGACGAGCAGGTCGGAGTCCTCGAGCGCCACGTCGAACGGATCCGCCACGACTTTCCGCCCTCCCGAGCTTGGAACGTCGGTCGCTCCGCACTCCCTCGTCTCCGCGGCACACACGGTGCCCTTCGAACCATTCTGCCCGTCGAAACCCGAGGAAACCGAAAGTTGGGAGAAATTTGACGAGGCCCTGCCGGTCGCCCGACAGGGCCTCGCCTGAAGACTGATGTCTCCCGAGATATCCGGGTCGGTGCAGCCCCGGGACGATCCTTGCGGATCAGAGAGCGCGAACGTTCTCCGCCTGGGGACCCTTCGGGCCCTGGGTGACGTCGAACTCCACCTTCTGGTTGTCCTCAAGGGACTTGTATCCGGAGGTCTGGATCGCCGAGTAGTGAACGAAGACGTCGTCGCCGCCGCCCTCCTGCTCGATGAAACCGAAGCCCTTCTCTGCGCTGAACCACTTCACGGTGCCCTGAGCCATTGTGCTCGTAACTCCTATTGTCGGGGCGAGAGCCGCCACCTCGGCGACCCGCAGCAGATGCGATGACACGTCGCTCCGACCCGTGATGGTGACACCACAAACCAGACACGCCGTCGGCCACAGACTCCGCAGGCGTCAAACCTTCTAGGAACTGCAACCGCTGCTGCAGTGACCCTACCAAGCCCGGCCGACGGCGGAACCACTCAGCACGCCAGGGATCTCGGCGAACGGCGTGAAGGTTGCGCTACACCGCGTGTGCGGAGCGGATCGCGACCACGCGTGCTGCGATCGAACAGAGCCCCGGCGCGCTTGGCCCGTCCAGGGGCCCCTAGCTCAATTGGCAGAGCTGAGGACTTTTAATCCTTAGGTTGTGGGTTCGAGTCCCACGGGGCCCACCGAAAACACCGTCTGACCTGCGGAAACGTAAATCGCCTTCGCCGCCGGAGTGGTCTACTCACCACTTATTCACCACTTATTCCGCGACGACTCGCTCGAACCGAGCTTCATCACGGTCGCGGCTCGCGTTGGAGCCTGGCGTCGTCCGAGGTACCCGGCGGTGGTGTTGACGTCGGCGTGGCCGAGCTGGTTGGCGATCTCAGCGAGCGGTGCGCCGTTGGCGTCCATCCAGGTGGCCACGGTCCGGCGGAAGGTGTGCGAACCCGCCCACGACAGGCCACTGTCCGACAGCACCCGACGGATCCCGCGAAGCACGTTGCCCACGTCTCGAGGAGATCCGACCTTTGTGTCGAACCGCGTCGTCCCGAACACGAGTCCGCGAGTTCCCCACGTCTTGGCTCTCCACTCCAGTCGTTCGGCGAGCTCCTCGGACAGGGCCAGCACGCGGTCGGCTGCCAAGGTCTTGGTGCCGCGCACGCGGACCGTCCGAGCGCTTGAGGTCGACGTCGACCCACGCCACGCCCTCGAGGGCCTCGCGGATCCGCACGCCGGTCCCGAACAGGAACCGCATCAGGTCCGCGAGATCAGCGGAGTCGTCGGCGTCTGCCGCATCGAACAGTCGGCGCAGCTCGGCCTCGGTGAACGCTCGCCTCGTGTCCAGGTGGCGCTTGCCGCAGTCCAGATCGCAGTCAGGATCGAGGCACTTGCGGTCCCCCGCCGTGCCGATGCGCGCGCTCGGCGTCTGAACGCGGCTCATGACACTGGCGGCGATCGCGCCCTGCCGCTCGGCGTGGGAGAGGGTGTTGCTCAAGATCTTCCGCGCCGACTGCGCTGCGCCGTTGCCGTGAGCGTCGGCGATGCCCGCAAGCCAGGTCTCGATGACGCTCACGTTGTTGGCGGTGGACAGCTTGCGGGTCGCGATCGGGCTGCCCTCGACGTACCGGCGGAAGTTGCCGGCGTACTGCTCGAGCGTGCGCGGTGCCAGCGGTCTGCCGCGTACGCGCTTGCGCTTGGCTGCCTCCAGCCAGAGCCGGGCAGCACGCTCGACCGTGGTGTCCTGGTTGAGCGTGGCATCTCCGCCGCGGTGGCTCTGGCGGTGTTGCTCCACCTTCGCCTGGAGCGCTCGCTTCGCCTTCGCTTCGCTGTCGCCGGCTGGCTGTCGCGTCGAACCTCTTGCCGTCGGCGTTGCGGTACTTCCCTCGGGCGAGCCACCTTCCGCTCACGGTGGGGTGCGGGCGCGTCGCGACATCACCCAAGTGCCACGGAGTCGTTTGTGGCCGTCCGGCTCCCATGTCGCCCCTCCCGGCGTGGACAGACGCGCAGACCCCGCCAATAAGTGGTGAGAAGTTGTCAGATTCGACGGTACGTCGATCGGGGAGCGTCAGCCGGCGCTGCGATGCGCCTGTGGAGAACTCAGCCCGGCGAGACGTAGTGCTCGTTCTCGAAGGCCACGATGTCGCAGAATCGGTAGGCGACTCGGCTGCCGATCTTGAGGTAGCCGATCCCCTCGCCGTGGTGGCGGAGGTTGGCGAGGTGGCCGATCGTGACACCCCAACGGTCGGCCAGCTGACTGGGGGTCAGGAGGTCGCGGTGCGGATCCGGCTTCGTGCAGCTTCGCTGTGGTCATGCCGGCCTCCGCATGCGGCTGCGGACGACTCGACATCTGTGACTCGGCGATGGCCGCATGGAGGAACCGCCTGACCTCGCCCACGGTGACCATGAGCCGGCCCTCGCGCGTTGATCCATCGGGGGCCGACGCGGCGTTGCCGCCAGTCGCGAACGGTGCGGGGTGGAGTCTGGACTAGCGTGCAGAACTGCTCGAACGTGAGCAGGTCTGCGTCGTCCCATTCCTCGGGGACGTGGATGGGCCGCAGTGGCGTCGTGGCCATGGCTCGCCTTTCCGGGAGTTGGCAGGACCGAGGTCCTCTCATTCGCCTAAGTCGCGCAAGGGGCTCCGGGCGATCAAATGCCGGCCCATGACTTCGACTGAGCCGGGCGTTTCGGCGAGGACCTGGAGTCACTCTCGAAGAGTGACGAACAGGCATCACCGCTTGCGTACCCCGTCGGAAGGGGGTACGACCCTGATCTTGGGTGTTTGCGCAGGTCACAGGCATCCCCCCGAAATTGTCCGCAGCATCGTCATGGGCTCGGTTTCCTTCGACTAGGTGCAAGGTCCTGATGCTGGGAAGAGCAACCGTGAACGGGCTAGATCGGACAGATGCACCGAAAATCGTCCCGAGTGGCGTGCTACTTCGAACGTGGTGTTAGAAGCCGATGCCAATCCCCCGGTCCGGCGCAGCCGGCCTGGGGCCGGGGATCGGCTCCCTGGGGCGCAGCGGACGGGGCGGGTCGAGTGCAGCGGCCTGCAGGGCGGCCGCGCCGCTCGGTGCGCGCCTCTGTCGGGCACGGGGTCCGTAGCGGTCGATGTCGTCGGCGGCGACGCGGGCGGCGTGGGCGGGTCCGAGGTCGGCTCGGTCGCGGGCGAACACCTCGACCCACTGCGCGACGGGCGTCCTCGACGGACTGTCCGCGACGAGGTGGGCGGTGTTGGCCTTCCGCCCGCGGGTCATGGCGACGTAGGCCGCGGCGGCGCCGGTGGTGTCCCCGACAAGGAGGTGCGCATGGTCGACGGTCTCGCCCTGGGCGCCGTACACAGTGGTGGCGTAGGCGAGCTCGACATGCTCCAGCGCGTAGCCGGTCGGGAGGGTGCGGTCGCCCTGCCGTCCGGCACGCCCAGGCTCCCGTCGGCGCCGACCGCGGTGACGGTCCAGGTGTCACGGTTGGCAACGCGGAGGTCGCGGTCGTTGCGGCGGGTCGCGACCCGATCGCCGACGCCGATCACCTCGCCGGCGCGGGTGGTGAGCACCTCACCACCGCGCTCACCATCGGGATCACCAGCTCGGCCACCACCAACGTCATTCGTGCGTCGGTCGCGGATGGCGGCGTTGAGGGCGGTGACCTGGTCGCGGGTGTCGGCCAGAACCAGCCATGCGCCGCGGCGATGGCCTCGATCGCTTCGATCTCCGAGCCGTGGACGACGATCTCTCCACGCTCGAGGAGGGTGTCGAAGACCTCACCACTGTGCTCACCGCTGCGCATCTTCAGGCTGAGTTCGGCATAGGCGGGGTCGGCGAACCGGTGCACGGTGGTGAGCTGCTTGACCGCTTCCGGTGGTGCCCAGCGCAGCGCCAGGTCGAGCACTCCCCCGCGGCCCACGGCCGGGAGTTGATGGCGGTCACCGACGAGCACGAGACGGGCGCCAGCCTCATCGGCGATGGTGAGCAGCGCTCGGGCGGTGTCCTGGTCGAGCATCCCGGCCTCGTCGACCACTAGTTCATCACCTGGCATCAGCACCGCCGCCCGGTCGATCCGGTCGACAGCGACCCGGGTCCAGTGGCCGTCGGCGTCCCAACGGAAGCCGTGCTGGTGGACCAGCCACGCCGCAGAGAACGCACTCGACCCGACCTCGGTCGCCGCGACGCGGGCTGCCTTCAGGGTGGGGGTCACCACGATCATCCAGTTCCCAGCTGCTTCGACGGCCCGACGCTGCGCGCGCAGGCGGGTGGTCTTCCCCGGCACCCGCGGCGCCCTCGACGACCACCAGGTCGCGGGCACCGTGCTCGGCTCGCAGCGACAGCCGGTCGTTGAGCTCGGCCTCGACCGCCAGGACCCGGTCGCTGGTCAGCGCTCGGACGTGCTCGGGCACGTCGCGCCGAGTGAGCAACGGCCGACAAGCCGCGACGGCTCGCGCGGTCAGGTCCTCGGCCAGCTCGGTCCGTACGCCGGGTTCGGCGACGACACCGGCAGCGGCGATGAGCTCCTCGACGACGCCGCGGATGTCGCCGGCATTCCAGGCCGACCGCTTCGCACCGAGACGGGTCAACGCGACCTCGACGATCGCGTCCCGATCCAACGCACCGACCGGAGTCACCGACACCCCGGTGGGACGCTGCCGGGCCGACGAACCCGAGCGCATCCAGCTCCTCGACCCAGTGCTGGCGCAGCTCCTCCCCCGACGTCGGCACCACCTTGTCCGGTCGGGCGTCAGCCCACGCCCGGCGGTCCCAGGTGCGCAGCAACTTCGGTCCCGGCTCCTCGTCGGGGTGGTCACGGCGCCACTCGGCCTCGTAGCGGGCGATGTTCCTACCGACCTGTGCGGACCGGGCGCTGAACGCCCCGGCGTACGGTGCCAGCTCGTTGACCTCCCCGTCCTCATCCAGGGTGAACCCGTGCCGAGCGAGGACGGTGCGGAACTGCGGGTCGCACATCACCGCCGCGTGTCCGATCCCGTTCATCGCGGCCACCATGTCCCGCACCCCGACCGTGTGCAGGCCACGCCACTTCCCCTCAGCGAACACCCGGGCGTTGACCTGCAGATGAAGATGCCGGTGCGGGTCACCGGCCCGGGAGGTGTGGTGGCAGATCACCGCCGCCTCGACCAGCTCCACCGGCACCTGCACCTGCAGGTCGCGTGGTCCAACCCGGGTGGTGGCGTGCTCAGCGACCCAACTGATGATCTGCTCAGCCGCCCTGGACTGGGCTACGTCGTACGCCTCGGAGATCTCCGGATCCAGCGCGGCTGCCAGCGACCAGGTCTTCGGCCCGTTGACCACGACCTCGGCGAACCGGACACCGTTGTCCGCCTTGATCAGTCGGCCCTTCGCCTGGCCGGTGTCGACGTCGTAGCCGGCCACCCACTGCTCGTAGGTGTCGCCATCCATCGACGTCTCGGCGGCAAGGGTGGACGGAGTGGCGACGTACCGCGCCGCGACGCCAGTGCCTTCGGCCAGGTAGTAGTCATCCGCACGGGACCGGTCGGCCTCGACATAGTTACGGGCGGCTGCAGCCGCACCTCGGTAGATCGCGACCCCACCACGCATGCTCGTCACCGTCCGTCACCACTCGTCAACGACCCCAGAAATGGCGCTCGGCCCACCCAAGGGGGTAGGCCGATCTACGAACCTTCGTAGCATGCGTGCCGCTCGATTTGGGGTGGTCAAGGGTGGATCGGGGGCGGTGATTTTCGGAGTCGTGAAGGGTCGTCAAGGGTCGGTAGTGGCGGTCGGGTGTGATGGGTTCTCGGAGCAGGTGAAGGGGAGGACGTGGCAGGTGTAGTCGCCGACCTGACGTCAGCGTCAGCAGTGCTGTCACAGCATCGCGCTGATCGGCCCGCCCTCAATCCGCAGTGGGCGACTGCCGAAGATGGGGCCATGGCGGTGGCCGCACGGGCGTACCCAAGTCACCCGCGGACGCACAGTCCCTCCGGATGTTCTCGCCCGCCAAAGTCGCAAAGGGGATGTGCAGCTCGCTGGACAAGTTCATCGCCAGGTCACGCCCACCGCTGGGTCATGCTGTCACCGGATCATGCAGCAGACGCCAGGACCACGACAACTCCCAGGCGGCCCATCCCAACCCGTCACTCGTCCGCGCGGCAGACCCGGCGATCGTGCCCATCCGGACAGCGCGCCGCTCAGCTGTAGCGTCGTTGCTGTGCAGCCGAATCTCCAGCGTGCGATCCGAGTGGCGGCGGCGTTCGCCGCGTACGGTGCTGCAACTGCCCTGCTGTGGCTGCCAGTGGCGGCGGAGCGGTCGGTGGAGGTGATCGAGTTCGAAGACCGGATCGGTACTGTGCCGGTCGAGATCTCACTGACGCATGACGGGCGCTCGACCTTGGACACTGGTGCGCTCGGCAGTCTCTATTGGGAGCAGACCGGAGCTTTGGGGTTCGGCGCCCGGGTGCGGGTGACCGGCACCCCGCAGGCGGCGGGGACGCTGTCCTCATACGCAAGTCCTCAGTTCGTGCGCGCCAACGCTGCGGTTGTTGGCGATCCCGACGAGGTGGCCAGCGCATACGGCGCAGAGCTGCGGTCCCGATTGGTGCGCAGCCTGCTCCTTCGCGAGCTGACCGCGTTTGTGCTCGGAGGGATCGTTTTCACCGCTGTGTTCCGCGCGCGGTCTCCCCTGCCTGCGGACTGGTCGCGCCGGCGGACGGTGGCGATCGGTTCCGTCGCGGCGGTGGTGCTCGTGACGGCGTCGTGCGGGGCCGCAGCCTGGTTGTTCGACAGGTGGGAAGGCAACCGCGAAATCGAAGGCGCCTACGCGATGCCCGGAGTGCCCGAACTGTCCTTCAGCAGTCCCCAGGCATTGGAGATCGCGCGCCAGGTCCAGCCGTTCCTGGAGAAGAACAACGACCGGACCCGTGAACGCAGCCGGGCCTATATGGACACCGCCGAAGCAACCTTCGGCCTCGAGATCTCCAGCCGCGTCGACGATCTCGCACCCCGGGAGGGCGAGCTGATCGTGCTGGCCGAGGCGGATCCCCAGGGGAGCCACGTCGGCACCCGGGTCCGTGCCGTCCTGTACGACCAGCTTGTCGAAGCCCTAGGAGCCGATTCGTTCGCTTTTCGCACTATCTCCGGGGATGTTACTTCCAACGGCACCGTCGCCGAAGCGGGGTTCGTCGAGGCGGAGGCCGATGCCAGCGGCGAGATCCCCACCGTCGTCGTGAAGGGCGACCACGACACCGACACCACGCTTGAGCAGCTTGACGACAACGATGTCAGCAACCCTGATCTGGAGGTCGCCGAGATCGCAGGACTCGACGTGGTTGCCGGCAACGACCCGGCGTTCAAGACCCTTTTCGGAGGCATGGTCGTCAATGAGTCCGGCGTCTCGGAGACCGAGCTCGGCGAACAAGTGCGCAACTACGTCGACGACGAGCAACCCGGCGCTCTCCTGGTCCTCCTGCACCAACCCCGATCCGCGGCCGGCTATCTCGGCCTGGAAACGCTCGACGACATTGCCCCGCCCGACCTCGGAGACGATCCGACCGATCTGACCACTCCTTACGACGACGGCATCCCCGACGTACCGCTCGGAATCATCAACATCGGCCACCTCCACGACGCATCACCCCCGAAGATCATCTGGAACACCGACAGCGACGAGGTCACCTGGACCGTCGTCAACCAGCTCGGCACTTCAGGCGGAGTCGAGGAACGTCCGACCTACAACCGCTTCTCCACGCCCTACTCAGTGCCGCTGAAGACCCTCAGCATCCAGATCCAATACGTCGACACCGACACCGGCCTGCAGGCCGGCTACGCCTCGATCGACCTCGCCACCGACGGCACCGCGACCATTACGGATCGCGTCGACATCGGTGTCCCATGACGATGCTGGGCCACGATGCGGCGCTAGGAATCCGGACGTCGATCAACATCGACAACTGCCGCGTGGAACGCTCACAGAAAATGCCTGGCCGCCGTGGGTCGTGTGATTCGTCGTGGGCAAAACCGAGCGTGCGTCCTCTGACTCGATTGCCTCATGCACCGAAGGACTTTCCCATGCCTGAGCGGCGGTCCTGATCGATCATCCGACGATCGACCCGAGCAGACGATCGGGCCGATTCTTTGTCGCTACCGGTAGCCCCGGAGCGCTCCGGGTCGGACCGACTCAGGCCAGCGCGAGGAAGAGCTTTTCCATCTTCTTGACGTCCACGCCGTCAAGACCTTCGTCGGACTCGGTGAGGCACTGCTGCAGACCGGTCATTTGCCCTTTCTGGCTGACCGACCTTCCTGCCCACACCTAACTGACACGACTCGCTAGACCTTGGCCGCGCTGGGGATGCCGAGTGCGCACTCGAGTTCCTCGAGCGCGTCCTTGGTGTGGAGGGCGAGTCTTTGGAGGTGGGGGAGGCTGTCGCGGCTTCCGGTGAAGCCGATGTCGAGGTGGCCGTCGTAGGAGATACAGGTGATGTTGAGTGCCTGGCCTTGGAATGGGATCGAGACCGGGTAGAGGGCCTCGACTTCTCCGCCGTTGATGTAGATCGGTTTCCTAGGTCCGGGCACGTTGGAGATGGTCACGTTCATCGGGGGTGGCATGGCACTGCCGACGCCAGCCATGATCACACCCATAGCGGGAGCAAAGGTCGCGGTGAGGAAGGCGAGTCGTGCTCGCGGGTTCACTCGGGCGAGCTGCTGCTTGACCGCTGCCATGGAGGCCTTGATTGTGGCCAGTCGCTCCAAGGGGTCGTCGAGGTCCGTTGCCAGCGAAGCGAGGGAGAAGCCGGAAGAGTTGGCCTTTTTGCCTGTCTCGTCGGCGATGTTGATCGGTACCCCGGCGATCAAGGGGCGGCCAGGAAGGTCGTCGGAGTCCGCGAGGTGTCGCCGGATGGCACTGGCGCAGACGGCAAGGAACACATCGTTGACCGATGCGTCTGCTGCGTGTCCGATGGCGCGGACACGGTCGAGGTCGAGACTTTGGGTCGCTACTCGTCGCGCCGCGGTGACTGGGCCGTTGAGCTTGCTGCGGGGCGCCTCAAACGGGACACGGACCGGTTCGGTGCCGGGTCGGCGAAGATAGGACGTGCTTGCGGCAGCGAGCGACAGTGCGTCGGACGCGGTGTTGGCCACGGCGCCCGGGATTGCGGCCGGCAGCGCCAGCGGTGAACGGCGAGGTGTGGCGGAGTTTCGAGGGCTGCGGGTGCGGTCTAGGTACCAGGGTGCGGACCACTCGCCTCCGGGAGCCGTAGCTGCAGCGGCGGTCGTGAGGCGGATGCCCTTGACCCCGTCGAAGAGTGCGTGGTGGACCTTGCTGTAGATGGCGACCCGACCGCCTTGCAGTCCCTCGATGACGTGGCACGTCCATAGCGGTCGCGAGCGGTCGAGCAGGGTGCCGTGGAGGTGGGAGACGAGCTCACCGAGTTCGCGTTCGCCACTAGGCGCGGGCAGGCGTGTGTGACGGACGTGGTACGTCAGGTCGATGTCCCCAGCAGGTACCAGGGCGGGTGCGATGTGGCTCCGGGGACCAGTGGCGAGCTTCATGTCGAACGGGGAGACGATCCCCTCAGGCTGTCGGAAGCGGGCGACGATCTCCCTCGCGAAAGTCTTGGCGCCCTTGGCAGGCGGGGCCACGACCATCAGGGACGCGACATGCATCGGGGTCTCGATCGACTCGATCCGAAGGAAGGTCGCGTCGATCAAAGAGAGGGGGCGGCGGTTCGACATGGATACTCCTAGGTTCAACGCAGGGCTGGCGGGCAGGTGTCTGGTCACGGTGACGGAACAAGCCGGTGGCAGGGGACGCACGGTCGAGTCGTGCGCAGCGGTCAGGAGTGTGCGACTCGCTTGTTGATCTCGCGGACGAGCCATCCCGGGGTCACGCTGGCCAGGGCCATGAGCCCCTTGGCCTGTCGGCCGACAGCTCGGTGCACGCTGTGCGGGAGCCGGTGTCGGCTCTCGGCGACCGCGAGGATGGTGTCCGCGACATCGTCGGCGGTGAGGGAAACACCGAGGTTCCTGGTGCTGGCGATGTCGACGTCGTGGACCATTCCGGTTTCGACGAAGAGCGGCCACACCGCGCTGACCTCGATGTCGTCCTTGGCCCACTCGAGCTCGAGCGCCTCGGTCAGTCCCCGGATTGCGAACTTGGTGGCGGAGTACGTGGCAAGCTCGGCCTGCCCGTAGATCGCCGATGCCGAGGACAGGTTGATCACCTTGGCGCCTGGCGTTGCCATGAGGTATGGGTAGGCGATGTGACAGCCGTTGATCATGCCGCCCACATTGATGTCGAGGATCGCTTGCTGCTCCTTCAGCGGGATCTCCGCGAACGGGCCCGAGCTGAGAACACCGGCGTTGTTGACCAGCACGTCCAGCCGCCCACCGCTGATGTCGGCCAGCTCCTCGAGCCGCATCCACCAGGCGTCGGCGTCGCGGACGTCGAGCCGCTCCGCAATGCCCTCGGGTCCGAGCTCGGGTCGCAGCTCGTCGAGGGCCGACTGGTTACGTCCATACGCCGCGACGCGGTAGCCGGCGCGAGCGAAGCGAAGGGCGGTAGCTCGGCCGATGCCGGCGGTGGCTCCGGTGACGACGACCGTCTTCATGGTCGTGGCTGCTCCATTTCGAAAGCGAGGGGGTCGTGACTGCTCGCTCATGTCATGGTCGGGACGTGGGTGGCGAGGAAGGCGAGCTGATCAGCGATGACGGTGTCGAAGTAGGGCTCGAGGTAGGGCTCGAAGTGCTGGCAGTCGTAGGTGCGGATCTCACCCTTGGGGAGGCGGCGAGCGGCCTTCATCGCCACGTCGAACGGGGTGACGTCGTCCTTCTTCGCGATCTGCACCAGTGTCGGGACGGTGATCTTGGGCGTGAGGCGGCCCGGTGAGTAGAAGGGCACGCGCAAGGCGATGCGAGCGGCCACATTGTTCTCGGGGAGGAGCTCCTCGTACCGGTCACCGGCAAGGCGTTCGGCCATGGGCATTGCGTCCGGTGAGGTCATCATCGCCACGGTGCCCGGCTCGCCCGCAGCCGGGAGACGGTACGGCTCGCGGCCGGTCAGTGCCCTGAGTTGGTCGCGCAGACCGGCACCGATGAGGCGGGCGATCATCCGCGGTGGCCGCGCGAACGCCGAAGCCGGGCCGCTGATGTGCGGGACCTGGGCGATCACGGCGACCAGGTCCTGGTCCTCGGCGGCCAGATGCAGCGCGTGCCCGCCGCCGAAGGAGGAGCCCCACGCGACCACCCGCGAGGTGTCGACACCGTCGAGGTTGCGGCCGTAAGCGACGCCGGCACGCCAGTCCTGCTGCTGGGCACCAATGTCCAGCACTCGGCGCGGCTCACCGGCGCTGTCTCCCCAGCCGCGGTAGTCGAAGACCAGCACGGCATAGCCCGCTTCTGCGAACCGGGTCGCGTAGGCGTCTAGGCGCAATGCTCGGATGGCGGCGAACCCGTGCGCCATCACGACGATGGGCGGGTTCTCGACTCCGGCAGGGCGGTAGAGCCAGGCGGCACAGGTCGTGCCATGAGAGTCGAACGTTGTGTCCTCGCGGGTGTAGGTGCTCACTGTGGCTCCTTCGGCTCGGCAACTCTTGAACATTGATCAAGGAGTGGATGAGCGAGACCGTACCCCGTTCTTGATTGTTATTCAAGACCTTGCGTAAGATGACTCCCATGCCTGCCAACAGATCCAGTCAAGATCGGGAAGAGAAGCGGCTCGAGCTGATCGCCACGGCCCGCCGGCTGTTCATCGAGGACGGCTACGAGGCGACGCCGATGAGCGCACTGGCCAAAGCGGCAGGCGTCGCGGGGAACACGATCTACTGGTACTTCGGCGACAAGGACGACGTGCTGGTTGCCGTGCTGGACGCGGTCCTCGGCGATGCGATGGCCGACTATCAGCAGGTTGCGGCGCGACCACTGGAGGGGCAGCTGCTGTGGGTCGTCGACACCCTCCAGCAGATGCGGCGTCTGGTTGCCACGGTCCACTCTCGCGCCGTGCAGTCACCGGCTGTGGACGAGTGGCACACTGGGTTCCACTTGATGGCGGAATCGCTCTTCCGGTCCACGTTGGAGCAGGCCGGACTGACCGGCCCGCACGTCGATGCCGAGGTCAAGATCGGCGTCTTCACCATCGAAGGTTTGCTCAGCCATGGCCTCGATGACGCTGACAAGCAAGCCATCTGCCGTCGCCTGGCCCAGCAATGGACAAGTTTTTAGCGAGGGTCGAAGTCGACCAGCAAGGATCGAGCATCTGGACGATTTTTGACGCACGCCAAGTAGCTGCACAGAGTGCACGCTCTTGGCTCAGCCGAATGTCGGGCACTCGGTCCATCGGATCGTCGACCCCTCTCCCCTGCCGCCAGACAACGCTCTACAACCGACACCCACTACGGCGCGAGTGAGTGTCGACGACGCTTGAAAACGAGGCCATAGCGACGGTCGAAAACGAGGCCACCCAGACAGATTGGATGGGTGATCTCTGTGGAGGATTGGGCTTTGATCCGGCGGCTGGTAGCGGACGGTGTTCCGCAGCGCCAGGTCGCACGGGACCTGGGCATCGGACGGTCAACGGTCGAGCGGGCGTTGGCGTCGGACGGGCCGCCGAAGTACGAGCGGCCGGAGGTACCGACATCGTTCACGCCGTTCGAGCCGTCGGTGCGACAGCTGCTGGTCAAGACGCCGGACATGCCGGCGACGGTGATCGCCGAGCGGGTCGGGTGGACCGGGTCGATCACCTGGTTCCGCGACAACGTCCGCCGGCTGCGGCCTGACCACAACCCGGTCGACCCGTCGGACCGGCTGATCTGGCTGCCCGGTGATGCCGCGCAGTGCGATCTGTGGTTCCCGCCGAAGAAGATCCCACTCGAGGACGGCACCAGGACGCTGTTGCCGGTCCTGGTGATGACCGCTGCCCACTCCCGGTTCGTCCTCGGGCGGATGATCCCGACCCGGACCACCGTCGATCTGCTGCTGGGGATGTGGATGCTGCTCCAGTTGCTGGGCCGGGTGCCACGCCGGTTGATCTGGGACAACGAGACCGGCATCGGACGCGGCAAGCGGCATGCCGAAGGGGTGGGTGCGTTCACCGGCACTCTGGCCACGACGCTGCAGCGACTCAAGCCGCACGACCCTGAGTCCAAGGGGCTGGTGGAACGCAGGAACGGCTACTTCGAGACGTCCTTCATGCCGGGTCGCGACTTCGAGTCCCCGGCCGACTTCGACGCCCAGTTCGGCGAGTGGCTCACGATCGCCAACGGCCGGATCGTGCGCACGATCAAGGCCAGGCCGATCGATCTGCTCGACGTCGACCGGGCGGCGATGCTCCCGCTGCCGCCGGTCGCCCCGGCGGTGGGCTGGGTCAACCGGGTCCGGCTGGGACGCGACTACTACGTCCGTGTCGACAGCAACGACTACTCCGTGGACCCCGCGGTCATCGGCCGGTTCGTCGACGTCGCCGCGGACCTGGCCCGGGTCGAGGTTCGCCACGAAGGCCGTGTGGTTGCGGCTCATGACCGGGTCTGGGCCCGCGGGATGACAATCACCGACCCCGTCCACGTCGCGGCCGCGAAGGTGCTGCGTGAGCAGTTCCAAGGACCCCGACCGGCATCCGATCCGGACGACGGCATGGCGCGGGACCTGGCCGACTACGACCGCGCGTTCGGACTCCTCGATGACGGACTGCCCGATATCCCCGCCGACGGCGAGGAGGTGGCCTGATGGCCAGCGCGAAGGCGAAGACTGACGCGACCGAGGCACTCAAGCAGCTGACCTACCTGGCATCAGCGTTGAAGGCACCCCGGATCACAGAAGCCGCAGCCAGGCTGGCAGACCACGCCCGTGACGCTGGCTGGACCCACGAGGAGTACCTCGCCGCAGTCCTGGACCGTGAGGTCGCTGCCCGCAACGCCTCCGGCGCCCAACTCCGGATCCGGGCAGCCGGTTTCGCCGCCAGGAAGACGATCGAGGAGTTCGACTGGGACGCCCAGCCCGCCGTGCGACAGCAGATCGCCGCGTTGGCGTCCGGCGGGTTCCTCACCGAGGCCCGCAACGTCGTGCTGCTCGGCCCGCCCGGCACCGGGAAGACCCACCTGGCCACCGGCCTGGGGATCGCGGCCGCGGGCCACGGCCACCGGGTTCTGTTCGCCACCGCGACCGAATGGGTCACCCGACTCACCGAGGCCCACCGCGCCGGCCGACTCCCACAAGAGCTCGCCCGGCTACGCCGCTACGGGCTGATCATCGTCGACGAGGTCGGCTACCTGCCCTTCGAGCAAGACGCCGCGAACCTCTTCTTCCAGCTCGTGTCCAGCCGCTACGAACACGCCTCGCTCATCCTGACCAGCAACCTGCCGTTCAGCGGCTGGGGCGGCGTGTTCGGCGACCAGGCCGTCGCCGCCGCGATGATCGACCGCGTCGTCCACCACGCCGACGTCCTCACCCTGAAGGGCGCCAGCTACCGGCTACGCAACCGCGGGATCGACACCCTGCCCAGCATCAGAACCCAAGACACGGCAGACTAGAAACAAGAGAACCGGTGGCCTCGTTTTCGAGCGTCGGATCGGCCCCGTTTTCGAGCGTTGCCGACACGTCCATTGAATCCCCGTACTGATAGAGCGCGCCCGTCGTACAGGCTGTTCTCGATCATTTTCAGGACGCTGTTGTCCTTGATGTAGCCGTTCGCCATCGTGGGTGTCGCGATCCGTCTCGCGAACAGTCCTCGCCGCGCCCGTCAAGATTCACGCCCTGGTACTTCGCGCGGGGAGTGGTTCGTGGAGGGTTTCCTCCGCCTCGCCAGTCGCGATCGCCTGATCGGCGAGGCGGCGAGATCAGCGTCCCGTCTTGCTTCGCCACGCTGCTGCCGTCGACCGATCCAGGCGGTCCACTCTCTGCGCAAGGGTACGGAAGTCGAGGCGGCGGGTAGTCGCTCTGGTGGCTAACCCTCCGCGAGCGCTCGCAGGATGGCCGAGGTGCCCCGGGAGTTGACCTGAACGAGCGGCTTGGGTGCCGCGGTTGGCCTTGATGAAGTCGGTGGCAGCGTGCTTCGCCGAGGCGGTCACCATCACGAAGATGTCTGCGTTGCGCGCTCAGCGCCGCCAATTTCGGACTGCCGACGTGCTCGGCGTTGGTTCGCACGTCGAGGCCCAGGCAGCAATCTTCGCAGGATCTGAGCGGCTCGCGTCGTCGCCGACTCGGTCAACGAGTAGAGGACGACCGTCTGGTGCTCCAGGTGGCGGTACGGCGCCGCCGGGTCGACATCGGCCGTCTGCCCCGGCGAGCAGGTCGTCTGGCACGTCCAGACCGAGTTCTTCGCCGACAATCTTCAAGCCTTCGAGATCGGTCAGGTCCAGTGCTGACTTGAACGGTCGGATAAGGCCTGATAACGCCGTAGAAGAACTCGTGCTTGGCCGCCATCGCGAGCAGCAGCGGGGCCGCTCGTCGCGGTCTGCAGGACGTCGACAGCCCACGTCGCTGCAACCGCCGAAATATTGGCTGCCACGATCTCGCCGGTCCACTCCAGAGCCGATGTGAGCGACTCGCGGAGCTCGGGTTGGCGTCTGCCGAGGTAGTCGAGCAGAGCGAGGGTTTGGACCTTGGCTCCCGCGGAGTTCTTCTGCGCCGATCGCGAGACCGGCGAGAACGCGCTCGCTCAATTCGGCAGCGCCGTCTTCGACGAACAGGTCGCGATGAGCCGCCATGAACTGGCCGCCACGCTCCCCGAACCGACCGAGCGTCGTCTCGGAGCAGTCGAACAGCAGTCGCGAAGACCTCGGTGCGCGTCGAGTGGCTCCCAGTCTGGCGCTCACCTCGGGGTCGACGTCGAGTCTCGACTGGTCAGCGTCGTGCAGCGAGGCTCTCGAACCACCCCAGCCAGCCGAGCGTCTTCTCCGGTCGGTCTGAACTCGTCGAGCCACACCAGGTCTTCACGCTGCCGAACGTCGCCGGCGGCCAGGACGTCGCGCAGTCCGTGATCGTCCAGGTACGTCGTGCGACTCGCAGCGACGTCGGCTGCTTCGAGTTCTCGTGCGCAGAACAGCAGCAGACCGGCGATGTCGGGGCTGGGTGGAGAGTGTCGAGCGCAGTAGTCGACGGCTGCCTGCAGCTCGCCGTCCGCTGACCAGGCGCGGCGACTTGCGTGGAGACGGGTTCTCGCAGGCTCGGGTTCGGTGCTCGGCAATCTGGTTGCGGGTTCTGACGCAACTTCGCGGCTCGACAGGTCAGCGGACCTGCGTCGGCGGGCAGCAGCGCTCGGAGGCGGTCTGCGAGACCCTCTTCGATCCGCTCGGCCTCGCCGAAGAGTCGGGCCAGGGTCTGGGTTCGGGTTCGCGGCCTGCAGGGCGAGCAGAAACTCGACGACGACATCCGAACGACGACGTGTGACTGCTCCGGTCGCCAGCGCCAGGAAGCTCTTCGGCAGATCGGCGACGGCGGCGACCAGGTCGACGTCGCGGCCTTCGAGATCGGCCGCCTCGAAATAGGTCGCGTACACCGCGCTCTGGATCACCCGTGTCACCCCGAGTGGACGGCGCATCGCCAGAATGTGCGGCAGATCCTGGTCTGTCCAGGATCGCTGCCCAGTCCTGGAGCCCCGCGTACATGCGCAGCCGAAGGAACGCGAGGTTGGTCTGGTCAAGATCGGCAGTGGCCTCGAACTCGCGCAAGCATGCCAGCGCGACTCGTCGGTCCTGTGCCGAGATCGCATGGCCGAGGTCGTCGAGTACCTCGACGGTCGTCCGCGGTGCGTCGAACTCGGACGAAGGTCGACTCTTGATTAGTCGCGACAGCATCTGCAGCGCATCGCGGACCTCTTGGCGTGCGTAGAGTAGATCCCGGCGGCCACCCGCGGGAGCACCTCGAACCGCACTGGTGGCGTCGGTAACTGGCTCAGGTCGGCGTCAAATGGATCGTGCAGATCGAGGTCGCCGCGACCGCGCCCAAGGTCGCTGTACGTCGGACCGATCCAGCCATCGAGCAGCTCCAAGAGTTCTCGGCGCTCGCGCGGGGTCGGCGCGAACCCGTACCAATACAGCCGTCCGTTGACCGAGCGCGGCAGGAATCCGATGCGGTTCTGGGCGATCTCCGCCTGCCAGGTCTCGATCACCGCCTGCAGTTCGATCGGGACGGCGGTCGGCTTGATGGCGTTGCCATCACCGAAGAAGTCGTCGAGAGCGCTCATGCGCCGTCAGTATTTCGAGTTGTAGGCGATGCGCGCCTGGGAGATCTCGTGAGGATCTGACGTGACCGTGACGCCCTCGTCATTGACCGCCTGGCCGAAGTAGGTGAAGTTCATAGATCCCTGGATGTGGAAGCGGTCGCCGACGATGCCCTTGTCGTGCAGGTTGTTGTGGATCGTTACCGTCGGGCGCGCGCCGATATTGGACGGATCCTGCAGACGTTGCCGAGCGACGTCGTTCGTATCCACGTCTCGCATGACCACCCGAACGTCGGATCCACGTCGGGCCAGTTCGATCAACACCTCGGTGAGCCGGATCGCCCGGGCCGGTAGGCCGGGCAGGACGGTCTTGAACTGCCCTGCTGTGTTGTCGATGACGACGATGTCAGAGATCCATGGAGAGAGCACCCACAGTTGCTTCGACGGCACCAGCAGTTCGGTGACCAGAAGGTTCTGCAGCAGGTCGTTGAGCACGCGCGTCTGGCCGTTTCCCGAGGTCGTGATCCGTCTCATGCTGAGATCTCCGCCAACTCGAGGGAAACGACGACGCTTCCGTCCGGCTGGTGCTCGATCTCGACGACACGCGGGTACACATGCAGGTAGTCAGTGGTCACGGGTTCAGTGCTCAGATCGATCAGGAGGTCGGCCAGCACGGCAGCGGCCTCAGGCTCTGCGATCACTTGGGCAGAGCCGTTCTTGGCCAAGACCGCACGGACCTTCGCCGCGGCGTCGGGCAGGCTCACGTCCAAAGCCGTGTTCTTGTTGGCGACCACGGCGCGCAGAAGATCAGGAGCCGCGGGGAGGTTGTCAGTGAATGGGTTCCAGGCCTGCAGTTCTTCTGCTCGCAGAGCCCATCCACGGGGCCACAGGACCGACTGGATCGCATCCATCCGCTGCCGCTCGGTGGCGCCGGGGCCGAGCACTAGGCCCGCGTCCAAGTCGGTCCGCTCGCGCATCAGGTAGGCCCAGGTACGAGGCGGGATCTCTACCCCGATGCGACCCTCCTCGCTCGACCAGGTGTCGATCAGCGCGCGCAATGCATCGTCGGTCGCCCCGCTCGAGCCCGGGCGAAGGGCCCGGTTGGCCAGGCAGGAGACGACCGCCTGCTCAGCCCCATAGATTCCGGATTGGCGCAGTGCGTCGCGGATGCGCGCCAGGCTGGCGACCCGGTCGGCCTGCGTCGGGGCTGACCGGAAGTCACTGACCATCGTGCGCCAGTCCTTATCCGTGGTGATCAGGTGCACTAGGCGTTGCATATGGGTGTCGACGAGCTCAGTCGACGATGGCTGTACCGCTCGCATGATCAGCCTGAGGAACCGGCGAGGGTCCGGCCGGACCCGTGCGGCAAGGGCCTCGATGAACCCGCCGCCCCCGTTGGACGCCTCCGACAGCCAGACTTGGCCGGTCCGCGGCCTGTTGTCCGCGTCGAAGCCCGGCTCGACGTCGACCACGACGCCATCCGGGTCATGCTCGGGGCAGACCTGCCGGGCGGCTGCCAGCGCGGCCAGACCGATGGTCGACAAGGTGCGCTCGTGGAGCCAGGCCTGGAATCCTTCCGGATCCGGGGCCCAGAGTTGCTCGGTGAGGACATCCAGCCGCGCGACGACGGCCGGGTCTTTGAGCTCGCTTTTCAACCGCTTGCCCATCCGGCTCACGGTGAGGCTGTCGGATTCACCGACGCCGGGGCTGCGGAAGAGCGCGTCCAAAGTCGCATCGAGGTGCTTGTCCAGCGATCCCTTTACCGTCTGATACGCCTCGGGCAAGCCGGTCTTGTTGGTCACCGCTGTCATCAGCAGCATGCACTCGAGCGCTTGGTGGAACCATCCGACCTGGAAGCTGTTGACGCGATCCAGCAGCAACGGGTCGGTGGTCAGAACATGCCGAAACCAGGCGCTGCGCAGACCCGGCATGACCTGGTCAGGCGGGGTGATGGCCTCCGGGAGAGTGATCGTCATCCGCAGTCCGTCGACGTCGTAGGTGGCTCCCAGGCAGACCTGCTCGCCGTCCAAGGTGAACCGGCTCCGGACCTGCACCTCAGCATCGGGCTGGCCAGGAGCGCCCTTGACCATCAAGGTGGCGTCGGATTCGATGGCCACCCGGTGGACGTCGAGGTGCGAGTTCTGCGCGTGCAGGAAGAATCGGGCCTCAGCCAAGTAGCGGCCGATCGGGTCGGTGGTCGGCACTCGCAGGACCAGGCCAACGCCGTTCTCCAGAAACTGGGACCGCCAGACCATCGATGCGTTCGACGAGTCCTTGATGTCCTCAGGTGGAAGTTCGAGCCTCACCTGGTCGGGCCGAACCACTGACACCTTGGTCGCGGTGCCGTTCAGGTCGATGGTGCAGGACTCCTCGCGTTGGAAGGCGAGGAGCGTCGGGGCGAGGTCGACGATGGCGTCGCGGCTCCCCAATGGCACCGGAATCCAGTGCCGGTGATCGAGGTTCCGAGTGGCGAACCGGCGGGACACCCTGCCAGGGGCGTACTCGCGCAGCATCTGACCCATTCGCATCGCCTCGAGTTTTGGCTCGGTTTCCCTTCGAGTCTGCGGAGGGATCGAGACGTAGGTCTCGGGCAGTGCGAGTTCGCTGAACAGGTTCATGGGGAAGAAGTCGGGGAGCGGGTTCTCGCCCATCGTGTCCCGCAGTTTGATGATGTCGGTCGGGGTGGCGACCGCCCACTCGCTCTTGAGACGGCGGGCGAGGGTCGGGACGGCCGCGAGCAGCAGCGGGCGCGGAGGATGCCAGAGGATCTCGTTGGCCTCGGCGTCGGTGAGTTGGAGGGCGCCTTGGACCCATTCGCGCAGGCTGCGCTGCAGCACCGGGTCGCGCATCAAGGACCGCAGGATGGCAACGGCCTTGGTCTGGGTCTCCCGTCCTGGCTTCGCGAAACTCGCGCTCGCCGGCTTCGCCAGTGCTCCCCAGGCCTTGGTCGTGGGCGGCACATTCTGGCTGCTCAACTGGCCGGCGAGCCAGTCGATCAGCGCGATCGTCGCCTGCATTCGCAGCACCGCTCGGTTGCGGATCGGCAGTACCAGGTCGGGAAGCACGGGGTCGAACAGCGTGTCCCAGGCCTCGTAGGTGGCCCGGTCACGGCCGTAGTCGGAGAGCACCACGGCGGTGTACGGGCGCATGCCGCGCTTCCGGCCCGCTCGGCCCTTGCGCTGCAGGAACGTCGCGACGCCGCGTGGCGCCTTGTGCTGAATGACGACACCGACATCGGGGTCGTCGTATCCGACCTCCAGGGACGCGGTCGCGACGATCAGTTGCGCGTTCGGCGTCCACCCCGGAGTCTTGGGACGTCGTCCGGCCGACGTTCAATCCGGTGCCCTTGTTCGCGAACTTGTGGCCGATTGCGCTCGGCAGGTCCCAGACTTGGCCTGCGCGTCGTTGGTTGAGCGGGTCTGCGGATGGGACCCGGACCGAGGCGAGCGGCATCTTGGTGTGCTCGGTCCTGCCGTTGGTAGTAGCGCTGACCCTCGGCGTCCAGGAGGTAGCCGTACAGCCGGTTGGTCACGTCCAGATCGTCGGTGAAGACGAAGGCCTTGGTGCCGAGTAGGCCACCGAGATACGCGTGAGCCTGGGGCGTCCTGCGTGCGGGGCAGCAGCATGGACGCCTGGATCGTCGTCGAGAGCACCGATGCGCCGCTGGTCGGGTCGCTGCGCAGGGCGATCAAGTACTCGGCGCCCTCGTACTCCATCTCCTCTGCCTCCGGGGCGATGCTGGTCACCAGTTCGTCGGCGACGCCGGTGAGGTCGGCCATGTGCCGGATCGGGTTCGACAACGTCGCGGACAGCCCGACAAAGGTGACTGGCCCCTGCAGGCTGTGATGCCAACGGCGCAGCACCATCGCCGCCTGTGCTCCGGTGGTGCCGTCATAGGTGTGGATCTCGTCGAGCAGCATCAGGCGCGGCTTCTTCGCTACTCCCACCCCGAAGGTTTGCCGAAGCTGCAACTCGGACAGGCCACGGTTGAGCATCTCGGTGGTGACGAAAAGGACGTCCGGCGGGTGCGTGCGCATCCGGTCGCGGGTGAGCACGACCATCGAGTCATCGAATGAGCGTTTGCAGGACCCGCAGACCAGGCGCTCCTTCTTCTGCTTCACGTCGTCGAACGGCCAGACCAGTTCGCCACCGCAGCGGGTGTAGCCATCGCCGGGGCACCGCAACTGCGGTGAGGCGTACCCGGTCGCGCGCTTCGGCCAGGTGCCGTACGTACCGCCCATCCAATTGGCGTTTTGGGGTGTGCTGGCGTACAGAGCCCCGATCGTCATCGGGCGACCACTCGACTTCGTCCACAGCGGGTCGAGTCGGCGCGCGTTCGCGAAGGCAGTGTCCAATTGGTCCTTGAGCAGCTCCGTCCGTGGGTAGACCGCGAGCGCTCGGGTCCATCGGGTGGGGTCCTTCAGGCCCGCCAAGTAGGCGAAGGCAGGCAGGTAGAAGGCCAGGGTCTTGCCGCTGCCGGTTCCGGCGCCCACGACAATCGCGCTGGTCAGGGGAGTGCTCAACGCCGTCAGCGTCTGCCGGGTGGCCCGAACCTGGAACCCGCTGAGTCGGAAATGGTCGGTGCCGTCGGCAGTCATCGCATCGATGACAGCCCGGTGGGTGTCGTTGGCTCCGCCTACCCCGTCCAGCACCTGGTCCCATGTCTGGTCCCGCACCGGGTAGGCGCGGGGGCGGCGCGCATACCGGAAATCGGAGACCAGGTTTGCGCCGCTCTGCCAGGATCCGCTGAGCATGATCTGCCGCAAGCGAGCGAGCAGACGGATCGTCTCGCCGTTCCGGGTGCGCCAGCGCGTGGGGGAGTGAGTGAGGTCTTGGACCAGCAACGCCTGCTCGGTCATCGCCTCGATCACGTCGTCGACGTCGTCGAGCGAGCCGGCGCGCATCAATTCCTCAGCGACGTGACGCCCGCAATTCGGCCTCACTGAAGCCGCCGTCGACGACACCCCAGCACAGCAGGGGGTCCTCGAGGGCCTCCAGTCGGTCCAGCAGTCGCGCGTGCAGGGGGGAAGTCACGTCAGATGCACCCGGAACCGATCGAGGATGCCGAGTTCGGTCAATGCGGCGATCCGCTCTGGCGTGAACCAGTTCAGCGGGACCCCTTCAGCCTGGGACTTCAGGATCCCCTCGGCCAGAGCGGGGTCCACCAGCGTGCTGATCTCCTCACCGCAGGCGCGCAGGACGTCGAGCGCATCGTTGAACTCGATCAACGTCGCCCTCCCGCGGCACGCTCCTGAATCGGAGGGCCGTGATCGTGCCCTGAGCGCTGATCAACTTGCTACGCACGGCCTCGACGTCGACGCCTCCGGCAGCGAGTGCTTCGACGAGTTCCTCGTTGATCGCCGGCAGGTCTTGGTCGCGGAAGGGAAGCCAATGTGCCTCCACGAACAGACTCGAGCTTCTTGGTAAGGTTCTCGACGGCCTTGACCTGCGACTTGGGCAGGTCCAGTGGTGCGTCGATCGGGCAGTCCGGGCAACGCGCTCGCGAGCGACCGCATCGCGGTGACGGTTTCCGCCGCGTCCTGCACAGAGTCGCCGTCCAGCGGGGCGTCGATCCTGGCCAACTCGGCCAGGGCCGTGATCAGCGCCGGAAGACTCGCCTGAGCCGGGTGTTCAGGCGATCGGAGAGGGTGCGGAGTTCCCCGGTCCGGGTCTTGATCTTGACCACGTCATCGACGGCGACCGCGGCGGTGCGCAGGTTGGTCACCCGAGTGAGCAGGCTCATGCCACGACCTCCGGTCCGTTGATCCCTGCGACCGTACCTGCCAGCGACTCCAAGTTGTCGATCAACTCCTGGCGGACCTCGGTCGTACTCGCGCTGCGCCTCCGACGCCGGCCCTGCCTGCAGGCTCGACTCGAGGGCCGCGACTGCCGCCTGTGCCGGGCCGAGCCAGGCCCGGATCCGGCTGACCGGCTTCTCCCAGTCGGCGGTGAGCAGGCGCAGACGATCGTCGGGGGTGAGTTCGTCCCATCGGTCCAGGTCATCCCGGATCGACTCGACCACCTTCTGGTCTCCTGGTTTGACCGCCCTGGCGGCAGCGCGAAGGCCCTCGGGATCAATCGACGCGGGGCAGTCCGCCAGCGTTGATCCGCTCGCCTATCAATGTGCTCAGCTCGACGGCAATGTCGGCGACCTCGCCGCCGAGATTGCTGACATCCGGGACGCGTTGCGCTGCCTCCTCGCGCACTTGAGTGAGGTTGGCAATCCAGGTCGCAACCCCTTGCTCAGTCGCGATCAGGAGTTCCGGCGTCCCAGACGGCCAAGACACGTCGGCATTGCTCTCCCGCACGGCACGGAGCAGGCTGGGCGCGTCGACCGCCAAGGGCTTGCCGGCGCCCTGGGTGAAGGAGGTTCGCCGCAGCAGGCGCTGCTGGAGCCCCTCGCGACCTAAGCCATACTCGCCGACTTGCTTTTGCCACTTGACGAGGAACGGCCGGGCGTTCATGTCGTCTTGTCCCGGTGACGGGGCGAAGAGTGCCTTGACCCGGCTCTGAGCATCGCTCTTGAAGGCCTCAGGGATGCCCAGCGCCTTCCCGATGGCGAGCAGCGTATGGGCCAAACGGATGAGTTCGGGGTCGTCGCCGTCACCACGACGCGGCAGCAGACTCTCCCCGACCCGTTGGGCCCAGGCTTCGAGCCGCCGTTCGCAGAGGCGTTGGAGTTCTTCACCGTTCGGCACGTCCGCCCACGACTCGGTCTTGCTCGCCCACGCAAGCGCGCGTAGCACTCGGACGTCGTCGTCATTGGCACGGTCAACCGGGATCAGCGCGCTGGCAAGCTTCTCGTCGTTGAACTGCACCGAGGTGGCCGCGTCGAACGACGGTGCGAACTCCTTCTTGCCGCTTGTCCATAGACCGTCACCGCCGTAGCCGTCGTCCAGCACAAGTCGAGCCGTCACGGCTTGGTGCACGAGGTTACGCAGGCTGTTGCGGTCACTCATCAGCAAACTGCCGGTCTCCCGCCATTTGTCGACAGCCTTGACCAACGGGGGGAGGGCTGCCGCCCTCTCTGCCTTCGGCTTTGGGGGGAGTGCCGGCTCATCGGGCTCGCTGATCTCGATCGGCGGAGTGTCGGGTGCGTCCACCAACCCATCGATGGGCGGTACCCCGAACGCAGTGTGGATCGTCGGGTTCAGGTTCTCCGGACCGATGCCCGTTCCCCAGAACCTGACGAGGCGCTCGCGTCGGTCGGACATCTCCTTGTCGCCCGGGGTGCGCAGTTGCTGCAGGGCCTCAATATCGTCGAGAAGTCCCAGCGCACCGGTCTTGAAGTCCTCGGCGAATGCCTCGCTCGGGAAGCGGTCGCCGTTCAGTTCTGCTTCGTCCCGGTGCAGGACGGGTCGGATCACCCGAGTGAGCACGTCTCGGGCCACAAACGCGCCGTCTTTGGACTGGCTGTCGATCGCGCGGCCGAGGGCGCGCGAATTGAACGGGAACAATCCGAAGTCGTTGACCTGGCCGAAGGCCGCGTGGCAGGCCTGGTTGACCGGACACTGATCGCAGGCGCTGGTGACTGGTTCGTCGTGTGCATGCAAGGTGTCGAGGACGGACGTGCCGGTCCGAACGGCGTTCAGGTAGCGCGCTGCGAAACCTGGCTGGTTCGAAGACCGTCGTGGAGTCTGTTGGGAGATCAAGGTCGAAGACCTTGTAGGTGCGGGTGAAGACCGTGTCCGGCATCTGGTCGTTGAAGTAGCCGGTGGTCACCGCCATCACCACCCGCATCGGGCAGAGAGTGAGTTCCTCGGTGGAGATCAACGTGATCGCGTCGATCAACCCGCCCTGGATGCCTTGGAAGATCGAGAAGTCCTCGATCGAGCAGGAGCAGTTCCAAGCCCTGAGCGGCGAGTTCCACGCGCACGTCGATCAGGATCTGCTTGAGGTCGTCGCCGCCGATGCCGAACACCTCGCTGACGGCCAGCCCCGAGTTGCTCGTTCAGCATGGTGGCCGCGAGTCTCGCGGATGCGGAGTTCGCTGGTGAGGGTGCCGGCGACTACCTTGTGCAGCACCGCCGGCGTTCTTCACGTCGTCCACCGACAGGTTCAGGTCCTCCGCAGTGAAGCCGAATGCCTCGTCCTTATCCTCAGAGCCTTTGCCGGACAACTTCTCCTTCACGAGACGCGCGATCGGCCCGTCGTCGGCAAGGAGCCGAGAGCGGAAGACGTCGTCTCCGAACAGCGCAGGCAGGCCGCCCGGGGATGCCAGGTAGGCGCGGAGATCAACCTCGTCTGACGTGCCGTCCTTGGTCGCTCCCCGGGTCTCGATCAGGACCGCCAACTCTGCACGTAGACGCAGTTGCGCAGCCTTCTCGTCGGTGGCAGCGTCCACCGCCGTAGCGACCTTGGCGCGCAGATCCTCGGCCCGCTGTCCTTCGGCGTGCTCCAGGATCAGGTCGAGGATCGAGCGCAGTGACATCCGATGCTTCGGCACGAAGATCATCCGGGTCGAGGGCTTCTCGTCCAGGTTGATCCGCAGCCAGCGCACCAGGTGCGACTTGCCGGCGCCGGACTTGCCCAGGATCGGGATGATCGGCTGGTCGGCGGGTTGATCCTGGACCGCTCGGAGTAGGGCCTGCTCCGTGACGACGGTGCCGCCGAATCGCGTTCTGAACCTGATCCCGTTGCGTGATCGGAATGGTGCTGTGCGTCGCCAGGAAGACGCCGTCGGAGGTGCTCTCGGCCTCGACCGGGATGATCGCCATCGGCCTCCTCCGCGTTCCAGCATGCCGCCGGCAGACCTGCACCACGCCAACTCATTTCGTGCCTCCACGCTTCAACGTGACGTGGGTCTGTCGGCTGCTATCGAATCGGGACAGTCGGACCCCCTGTGCGTCGGGCAGTGTCTCGAAGGTCATCCGACCGCGCTCCTCCAGGATCCGTAGCGCCTGGCCGACGGAACTGTCGGCGCAATCGTCAGCGATCCCCGCGTCGGGGTCGGTGCCGAGGTGGGCAGTGAGGGCGCTGCGGATCGAACCGCCGTGCAGAACCGGCATCTTGGCGCCCAGGCGAGCCAGAAACTCGGTGATCGGGTGCGCGGGCTGCGGGGAGTTCGTCAAGGACGTCGTCAATCGCGACCACCGGTAGCGGGATCACTCCGTTGCTCTTCGTCACCGGCGGCGAGGCGAGGCCGAGGGCCAAGGACCATCGACTGGCAGCCGTCCACCGCGTGTCATTGGTGATCGCCCATTGTTCGTTGTTGTGGGTCTTGAACTGGCTGATCTGCATCGGTTGGATGTTGTCGGTCCATGAGAGTGGGCGGCCGAGCGCGTCCTGAGCCAGCAGCCATGAGAGTGCCCGGGTCAGGTCCCGTGCTCCGCTGGTGTGCGCGTCGCCGGCCTCGGAGTGCCAGGGGTCGCCATCGCGTTCGAGGTTGAACACGTGGGTCTGCATCAGGCGACGGAACTGGGCGGGGGAGAACTTGGACCCCACCGAGGTCACTGTGTCGCTGACAGTGACGGTCCCGCCCTGGCTCTTCAGCATCCCGATCGCGCGGAACGACGACAACGTGTTCGTCAGTCCGTCGCGAGCGGACGGCCCATCATTGAGGCCGTCCGGCTTGAAGACGTCGAGGAGTTTGTCCTCGGTCCATTCGCCGCGGGCGTCGATGAGGAAGTTGATAACGCGACCGGCCCAGGCCGGGCAGGCTCCGGGGTGGGTTCAGGACAGCCATTCAGAGTCTCCTGAGGAAGTCTTCGAGCCCGAGGTGCGGGCTGCGGACATGCTTCACCAGATGATCGGGGTACTCAGGATCGCGAGTCGTTTCCGGGAGGACGACGATTCGCAAGGGGCCATCCGTAGCGGCCAGCCAACTGCGCTGGGGCGCTTCGTGTTTGTCGAGGAGGACCAGTGTCGGTACCCGCAGGCGGCATCGGCGGTCCTCCGGTCGGTATGGCGTCCACCATCACCAACCCTTCAGAGGCGAACTTCGAGGCGGACCCGATCGCCTTTAGAGCCGACCAGCGACGAGGACGCCAGCACCCCACGGATCCCGTTGCTGACGCTGGCCTGCAGCAAGGCGGCCGAGCAGAGATCGCAGTCGATCCTCCGCGTAGCTAACCACGATGGTCCGGTGCCCGTGCGCCAACTCGATGCAGGGCCGCGCTCGGTTCCCGCACAGGTCCGGCAGCACCCCCTCGGCGACGACTGGGCGAGCCGCGCGGTAGGTCGGTTGGTGCACGTGCTCGGACGCCGGGCATCCGGAGCACGCGGCGGCGACGCTCTGAGTGGCGTGCATCGGACCCACGTTCGTGTACGTGTACTCCTCCTGGAGGATCTTGCCCCAGCATTCGGTCAGCGAAAGCAGGCGGTCAACACGATCCGAGGACGCTGCCTCGGAACCTTTGATCTCGCTGCGCACCTTCTTGAATGGCGGCGACGACGGAGGCCTCATCGAGATTGCGTGACGTTCGGCCGGACCCGCACCGCCATCAGGCGGACGTAGCGCTCCCATGCTTCGGCGACCCGGGTAGACCAAGCCTCCTCGGACTCGTCCGATTCCTGCTCGAGCCTCGGCGGTTCGAGGTTCTCCAAGATCCAGAAGACCCGCCCGCTGCATCAGCACCAGAGTGTTCCGGTTCCACAGACGGTTCTTGTCAGAGTCGATGTCCATGTGCGGCGGCAGCACCGACGTGTCCAGCACCAGACGGCGATCGGCGTTCTCCTCGTCCACGCGGTGGGCGCGCATCGCGTGCCAGCGCTTCCAGGCCTTCTCGTCGCCTAGCACCGTCGACTTCTCGATGCTGCTCTGGTTCTTGTCGACGCTGGCCGGAATCCAGACCGAGAGTGCCGCGTGGCCGTCCCGACCGGCGCGGCCGACCTCCTGGTAGAAGCGGTCAACCGTGGCGGGGATGCAGGCGTGCACGACGGACCGGACGTCGCTCTGGTCGACGCCGAGACCGAAGGCGCTGGTGCCGACGACGACGTCGTAGGAGGTCGGCTCGTCGTCGCCCGACCACCGCCGGAGGATCTCGAGGCGCTCTGCGGACCCGATGTCGCCATGGAAAACGGCCGTCCTGCTCAAAGCCGCTGTCGCGGAGTCCGGCTGCGATCTCCTCCGCCGCGTCCTTGCGGGTGGTGTAGACGATTGCCGGCCGCGGGAGATGTCGCAGGGCCTCGACCACGCGCTCCAGGCGCGTCGCGGGACTGGACATCTCTGCGTAGAGGTAGCGCAGTTCGGTGCGGAGGAAGGTGGACCCGACGAACAACGACTCCTTGGGCCCGTGGAAGAGGCTGTCGTTGAGGAGTAGGCCCTGCTCGGAGAGCGTCGCCGTGAGCAGGGCAACCCGAGGCGGGGCCTGGCCGGCAGCCTGGGCGAGTTCGCGCAGTTCGCTGAGCAGTGATGCGACGATCTGGAACTCGGGGCGGAAGCTCAGACCCCAGGACCGCACCAGGTGCGCCTCGTCGATCACCAGGTGGGTGAGTTCGCCGCGCGCGGCGAGGACCCGCAGCGACTGGGCAAGCCCGGTCACCAGGGCCTCCGGTGAGGTGAACAGCACCCGTTGGGTTCCGTTCCGCAGACGCTCCTTGATCGCGGCACGCTCGTCTTCGGCCCGGTCGCCGTAGTAGGCGAGTTCATCGGGAAGGTGCGAGTTCGGGAACCGCGCCTGCAGATTCCGCTCTTGGTCCAGCGCCAGCGCGATCGTCGGCACCACGACGACGGTGGTACCACTGCCCACCAGGAGCCCGGGGGCAAGCCCGACGATCGACTTCCCTGTACCGGTCGGCAGCACCACGTGCAGCGTCGAGTTGGGGTCGCTGAGGGTGGCCGCCCGCACTGCATTGGCCTGGCTGCGCGAGCGGTACTCCTTGATCGCAGGTGCGATCGTCGCCACCGCTGGGTCGACCGGGACCGAGGTGTCCGGACGGGCATAAGTCGACACCTTGTCACCATCAGACAGGACGAACGGCCCAGGGCTGGCACAGGCTAGGTCGATCCAGGTCGGGTCTCCGTGCAGCCACTCCGGCGCCCAAGGAGTTCCAAGGAAGATCTCGTGTTCGTTGGTGCCGTAGCGGTGGGCTCGCAGATGGGACTTGGCCAGAGTCGCAACATCGATCCCACGCGCTTCGAGTTTGAGGCGGAGACGGACGTTAGTGAAACCCGTGACGCCTCGTCGATGGCGCAGCACCTGAGCGATCAGGACCGCGACGTCGCCGCTGATCTTGTCGCCTGGCCTGTCAGAGCGCCAGGCGTCGACCAGACGGCGGTGCGCGCCTGTTAGCCCGCCCGGGTCCTCGTCCTCCGTGGTGAGCAAGCGTTGGACCAGGTCGAACTCGTGAGCCATCAGTCCTGGCCCAATCCTTGACCGGAGATGACGACCAGGCCGGTGCTGTCGAGTCGGAGGCTCGGGGTCGCGATCGCGGCCGACAGCGCGCGAGCAACGACCTCTTCCCGGTGGATCTCCTCGTTGAGGATTCGCATTTCCGCGCCAGCGCTGCGGGCCGCCCGCAGACGCAACTGGCTGAGGCGGGTAGCAGCGTCCTGCTCAGCGATCGCGGCAGCGCGCTCGATCGCAGTCTGGGTCTCAGCGCTACCTCTCACCAGGTGCTGTGCTGCCTTCTCGGACTTACGCCACCCGGAAGCCCATTCCTCCGCCGGCACGATCGCGTAGGCGCTTTCGATCCGGTCTCGATTCAACGCGTAGTCCCCACCGGGTCCAGCGCCGGGCTTGGCGTACGGGGCCGTCAGGGCATCGAGATACACCTTGCTGGTCAACTCCTTGCCCTTGCCGTCCATCCAGACGGTCACGATCAGCGGCGGGAATATGCCATCGGCGCGGCGGCTGAGGGACAACCTGTCCAGGCCGTAGCTTGCCGGCAGGGCCGCAAGTTCGCTGCGCGCATCGGTCAGGGAGGGGACCTCGAGAGGCTTGGCCTCGATCGCGTAGTCGAACCTGTACACGACCGCTTCCGCCAGCGCCCACGACGGCAGCCAGCGCCACATTCCGAAGGCGCGACCGCGGTCGTCATTGGTAAGGAAGTCGGACACGGAGTCGATGAACTGGTCGCCGTACCGGTAGAGCCGTACGTCCCGGCGCTTGGTTGCGATCGTGCGGTCAAAGGTGCCGAGGTGCTCCTTCAGGGGAAGGAAGTCGCGCACCAGACGCCAGGCCGGCACCAACGGGATCTGGGCGTTCTTCCCGGGGAGTTTCCCGATGACCTCGTAACTCCCGACCCCTGTAGATCGGGTGACCGACCGGCTCGAACCGCAGGTTCCCTGGGGCCCCGGCCTTCGACAGCAGGTTGTTGGTCAATTCGGCGAAGTCCATCGCCTCGGCCTCAACCTCCTGCATCCGGTTGAAGACCGAGCGGTCGTCGGACGTCGACTCGAGGCTGTCTAGAGCGTCCTGCTCGCGGACCTTCTCCATCTCCGCCGCCAAGGTTCGGCGGACCACCTCGATGGCGTCGTCGGCGCCGGCGACCCCCTGTTCCAGAAGGACCACCCACGCGGCGTCGGTCGCATTGTCGACGGCCTGCTGCAGGCTGGCGACGGAGGCGCCGAAGACACCGAAACCGTCGCGCAGGATCCGGTGCCAGGCGCGCGCGAAAGAGTTGTCTGTCGTCGACCTCGCGCACGGCGTAGGAGCGCCAGTGCTCACCGGCAGGGTCTGGGTCCCACCGATCGCAGCGCCCGATCCGTTGTTCCAGGCGGTTCGCGTTGGCCGGCACGCCGACGTGGATCAGGAGGTCGGCGAACTGTAGGTTGCGGCCTTCCTCAGCCGAGGAGTCGGCGACCAGTACTGCCGCGTTGCGGGTTTCCTCGAAGGTGCGCACGGACTTCTCGGTGAACTCAGTCGGATCGGTAGCTAGATGCTGCAGGACGGTTTCGGTGGAGAGGAGTTTGCGCAGTTCTGATGCGACTTCGGCAGCCATCGCAGTAGTCGGGCAGAACACCACGACCCGCTGCTTGGCATCGAACAGATAGCTCAGCGCGTCGGCCAGTGGCCGGCTGACCATCTTGCGACGGTCGGCGAACGCAAGGTCGGCGTTGATCCGATCCAGCGCTGCCTGCTCGCCGTCGCCCAGAGGGATTCGCGACCCGGCCCACAGGCGGAGGCTGACTGGGTCCAAGGAGAGAGATGTGGCTGTGGCGAGTGCCCGAGCGGCTTCGAGTAGGCCAGCAGGGGTCGCCCTCGACGGTGGCGAGGACCTGTTGGCGCCACTGCTCGAGCACGTTGGTGACGTCCGTGGCTAGCCTGGCATCCAGGGTGAGTTGCCCGGGCTCCTGCCGTCCGGTCACCCGGAACGATTGTTCGAGAGCCGCGGTCCGGCGGGTCCTCAGCATCCGCCGGTGGACTCGATAGACCTCTGCGATGTGGGTGCGCAGAGCCGCGATCGCCTGGACCAGAGCGGCGTCGTCCTTGACCTTGACTGCCGCCAGCCCCGCGGCAGTCAGCGTCGCTACCTCGGGGTCGTCAGGGAAGGCGGCGGCGATCTCGTTGAACCGGCTGTTTAGCAGCACACCGGGTAGTCCGGGCTGCAGCCCGAGGAACAGCCGACCGAGGCCTGCCCTGGCCTCCAGGCGCTCGCGCAGTTCGGCCACCGTCGTGCTCTGGTAGACGGCTGGATCCAACAGTTTAAGCATCGCGAGGAACGCCTGTTCGTTGTGCAGCGCGGGGGTCGCCGACAACATCAGCAGTCGAGGGCTCGCGATCGCTACCTCGGCCATACGAGCGAACCGAGCGGCGAGTTCAGGGTCGTCGCTCGTTGCCAGGCGTGCCAAGTTGTGAGCCTCGTCAACGACCACCAGGTCAGCAGGAGACCAGGTCCGTGGTGCGTCGTCGCGTCCGAAGCGTAGCTCTGCCCGCGGGAAGTCCTGGACCCGGAACTTGCTCTGAAGTTCGCGCTTCCACTGGTCGACGAGGAACGGCGGCAGGATCAGCTGCACCGTGAGTTTGGGGTTGTCCAGCAGCATCTGCCGTATCACGATGCCAGCTTCGATGGTCTTGCCGAGGCCGACTTCGTCCGCGAGCAAATAGCGCTGCACCGGGTCCTGGAGCACCCGCCAGGCCGTCTCGATCTGGTGCTCGTGGAGTTCGATGCAGCTCGACAAGGCGGCGCGCATTCCGTGCGATGCTGACCGCTGGCGCAGAATGCTTTGCAGGAAGGGCCGTCGCATGTCGGCGAGCAGCGGCGACTCAAGAAGGCCCGCCGCGCCGAATCCGACCGGGTCAGCCAGCGGTCGGTCCCAGCGCACGAAGAGTTGCTCCTGGCGAAGGAAGCCCTCCCACTCGTGACCGCGGACGTGGATGTCACCGTGCACGTTGGTCTCGATGATTCGGCCCGACCGCCAGCGTTCGCTCTTGTCGCGCCAAAAGACGCGCAGTTCGGGAGTGAGCACCAGACGCTTCAGGCTCGCGCGCGGGACTGTTTCGCGGTACGGCGTTGCAGAGTCCTGGCTCGGGGCGTCGAAGTACTCCAGGACCAAATCGTCGCCTTCGCGGCCAACAAGTTTGCCGGGGCCAAAGGTATTCGCAGACGAGATCAGCAGGTCGCCGCGGCTGAGAGTCTGCCTACGACCAGTGGCGCCACCGGTCGGCTGGGGAGTCGCGGCCTTCTTTCGCGGCGCCTTGCTTGTCGTCGCGCTCCCGTCCGCGTTGCGCGTTCCCTTACAGGTGGGGTAGCGGGCGCAACCCCAGAAGGACTTCCCGGCATTCTTCCCTCGGGATGCGAACTGCATCACCATGGGTCCGCCACACGCCGGACATAGAACGTTCTCGACCACAAAACCCCCGAACTGGATGAACTCCAGGAGGCTACCCGTCGACGTCGATCGACGCTCGTCATTCCGTCGATTGGCGCCGCTTCGCGCAGCGCGTCATCGCAGTGCGCGCAGCAAGTGTCCCGTGAGCAACTTGATGTCGTTCGGGGTGTTCTGGATCGCGTTCCAACGTCGCTGTTGGTCGGCACCGAAGTCCCACGTCCCGGATGTCCACGCGCAGGAATGGCGCAGTTTGGCCAGACGACCCGGGATGTCGAGATCTGGGAGGTCTTGCGCTGGGATGCCGTCAGTCAGGGCGTCCATGACGTAGCCGAGCGACTGAATACCGGCCCCATGGGTCAACCGTGACTTCAACGGCGGCAAGGCCCACGCGTCGGAGAACGTGAGTTCGACGATCGTCCAGAAGAAGTTGAGGTGGAGCACGATCTGGTCGACATCGCCCGATCCCGTCCATCGGGTCGCGGTACTGATAGAGCGCGCCGTCGTACAGGCTGTTCTCGATCATCTTGAGAACGCTGTTGTCCTTGATGTAGCCGTCCGGGCGCGTCGGTGTCGCGATCCGTCCCGAGAACGGTTGCCCTGGGCCGACGGGGTCCGAAGTTGAGGCGGCTCAGGACTGTCGGCCGGCAGTTGCTTGCGTGCGTACGCAGCCGGGAGGTGACCGGTGGTCTCGGGCAGCAGTTCGTGAATCAGGCCCTTGGGCAGCGGCTTGGTGTTGTTCACCAGGATGAACTGGGAGCGTTGCTCCGCCTCGCCTGTGGCGATGAAGCCCACCGCGGCAACCGGAAACTCAGCGAGGTCGGCATCACGAATAGCGGCGCTGCGCTGCTGCCCGTCGACGAGCCAGGCGGGCTTCTCGTCGTCAGGCAAGGACTCGTCGACCGGGATGACGAGTTCGCCGACGACGAGTAGTCGACGCTGGTCGCTGCTCGTGCCGGTCTCGAAGGTGACGCGCTCGTCGAACGCGAGCACCACCGCGTTGGGGAGCATGGCGCCGTCCGACTCGAGATACCGGCGGATAGCGCGGATGTGGCTGAGAACCTCCGGGCGCTGGTAGCCCTGGAGTGACGTCGTCCTCGCGGTGTACTCGCGACGACGGTGGCGAACTCGTGGATGCGCTTGCCGTCGACGCCGAAGCAGTAGATGAACTGGTCGCCCTGCCGGATCCGGAGCGCCGGCAGCCGGATCTCGTACTGGTCAGCCATCGGTCGCTCCTTCGTGTCGGCCGTTGCGGTTCAATGTGCTCATCTTCGCGCGAAGCACCGACAGGTTGTGGAATCCGCGCCGCTTGTTGCGCTCGGTTCCGCGGAAGATCGCGATCTCGATGCCGTGAGTCCCGACAGAGCGTGCATGGGCAACGTGTCCACGGTGCGGCGTCGAGCGTCTCGCTCGTACGCGGCGAGGTAGCTCTTCTTGGTCTGACAGATGGTCTCGTAGTGCGTTGAGTGCGGTCGAGGCAGCGCTCGCGGTGGCGCTCGGTGCCGTCGTAGGCGCGCAGCGCCTTGAGGCAGCTCGCGCTCGCGTGCAACGGCGTCCCTCTGGGACACGTGGCCGGCGAGGATGGCTCGCTTGAGAGTCGGGTTGCCATCGACTTGGGGGACCCGAATGGCGACGTAAGCGCGTCGCCGACGGTGTGGAAGTTCTTGCGATCGTCCATGAAGGACTGGCGGAACGCGGATGTGCTGTCGAAGCTGGTGACGCCGAGACTCGGCGAACTCGTCCATCGAGTCGACTCGCGTGATCCCGAGAGGTGCAACTCAGTCTCGGCGCTCCGGACACCTCTCGATCGCGCGTCCAGGCAGGCGAGGATCTGCTTCGTCTTCAGAGGCACCATTCCGCCGAGTGCGATGCGTTGGTATCCCATGTCCTGAAGTGCGTGCACGCTGTCCGCGTAAGCTCGCGGACTCCAGCCCTGAGCGGCGCCGACCGGTAACCGAACTTGCTGCCCGGCGCGTGCTGCGCGATGAACTCTTCGGCGAGGCGGAGGGTCATCTGTCGGCGCTCGGCCCATTCGGGGTCGACCGTCGTCACCGGTGGCCGTCGGGTCGTAGCCGAAGATGATGTGGTCCACGCTGACGCCGGCGTCGAAGCCGCACCCCTCGTAGAAGTCGAGCGTCTCGCGTCGCGCGTGACGGGAGGAACCACTTCGTCGACGTAGTTGAAGGCGCCGTTGTCGCCAAGGGTTTCGACGTCTGTCGGGCAGACGAAAGAACCGGCGGACGCCCAAGCGATAGAGACGAGCGCGCTGTGCCGCCGAGTACTTGCCGGCGCCCTTGATCGAGCCGTCGACGATCGACTTGCTGACGAGGATCCCGTGGTACGGCGGCTCCGCGAGGACCTCGTGGGCGTAGCGATCGTCCCGTTGACGCACTCGGTAGGGCTGAGTACTCGTCGCGAAGGAAGTCGTAGGTCGGGCTGACTAGGTCCTGGCTGTCAGGAAAGTAGAACTTCACCGTCGCGCCGGTCCGCTCTGCGAGGTACGTGCGGACCAGTAGTTGGACAGCGCACTGATGTGACGAGGCGTGTTCTGCAGGTCGTTCCATGCGAGGCCTAAGTCGTCCCACGTTCCGTTGGTCCATCGGCAGCTTCGGCGCAACGAGCGCAGCTCGTGCTCGCCAGTTCCAGCGCCTGGGGGTCGTCGTCGGGACGTGGGTCATGACCCGATCCATGAGTCGGCCCATCGCTCGGATGCCCACCCCATGCATGAGTCGGACTCGCGTTGGCGGCTTGCCCCACGCGTCAGGGAACGTGTCTCGAACGGCGCTCCAGTAGGCGATCAGGACTCGCCGGATGCCCTCAGTGTCCGTCGTGCCAGTGGCGATGTTGCGATAGGGAAAAAGGACCCCCGACGGCGACTCAAGGGACTCCTGGATGGCCTCGACGAGACTGTTGTCGGTCACGACCGCTGCCTTCTTGTCGCTCGGCCGCGGTCGAGGCTCGACGGATCAGGCCCTGGAACGGGGAGTCCGCGTCCTGGTTCAGCATGTCGACCAGGGCCGACGGAAGTTGCCGCGTGGCCATCCGTGCCGACGGGACCCGCGAGATCTCAGGCAACAATTCGGTGACGAGATTCGGTGGGGAGCGGTTGCACCGTGTTCACGCGGAGGAACTGCTCGCGCTGGACTTCGAGCGTGGCGCGCGACGAAGCCTGCGACCGGAACCGGAAGGCGGCGTGTTCTTGGTGCGTGCCAGCGCCAGGCTTCGCTGCTGACCGTCGACGATCCACGCTGGCCGAGGCCCGTCGCCGGTCCGTCGCGATTGGAATCTCCAGTGTTCCGGAGACGGCTAGTCCGTCGCTCGTCGACGGGCCGCGGCTCGACCTGAACTTCACTTCGGGTGGCAGCGCCAGAATCAAGCCGTTGGGGAACACGGACGTCTCAGAGTCGAGGTACTCCTGGATCTGCTTGACGTGCTTCTGCTTCTCGGGACGCTGGTAGCCGATCAGCTTGCCTGCTTCGTCTCGCCCGATCCGCGCGACATCGGCGACGAGGTCGACCTCCTCCGCCGCGAGGGCGAAGAGGTAGAGCGGGGTGTCGTCGCTCTGCAGAACCTTGAGCGCTCGACGTTCGAGCCAGTTCGGATCGGTCACGTGTAGCCGCTTTCTGGAAGAGCATCGTGAATCGCTTCTGCTCGCAGGCGAGGCCTGCGTCGCGAAGGAGCGGAGTGCGCGCGTCTTGGAGACTCCGGGCGATGGTGGCCAGCATCCTTCACGAAGTCGAGACGGCGCCATCGCGACAGGGTTGCCGTCGGTATCCTCGCGGGACTGCTTGCTCGAGCACTCTGCCACAGTCTCGCGCGGCGCTGAATGATCGCGAGCCCCGCGATGCCGGACGAGCCATTGGATAGCCATGCGCAAGTTCAGACTCGTGACCGTTCCTCCGAGCGCCTTGCGCAACTGTCGATCTGAGGGGACCCGGACGTGGCTCGGCATCTCGCTCGAGCCTCCGAAGACGACGAGCGTCTCGCTCATTCGGTTCTCGACTAGATCGGGGCCATGACGCGTGAGTAGCTTTCGGACAATACCCAGACGTGCGTGACCTTGGTCCCCACAGCAGTCGGGAGAGCGAGGTCCACCACGCTCTAGCATCATCCACGGAGAGCCGCCACGGAGTCCGCGTGGCCGACTGAACGTCGCGGCGTACGCAGGAGCGTCATCGAGGATGCGCCGAACGCCGAGTCCGGCAGATGCCACGAGCACATCGGGTCGTAACCCGACTTCGGGTGCAGACGACTCCGAGGCGCTTCACCTGCCCCCATGTCTCACCGGGGTACAGGTCGACGAGGGGAGTCATGGGCCTCGGCGTGCCAGGCGCCTGTCCCCACGCTTCCGCGCGCACTGATGGTTGGCCGGGTGAAAGATTCCGGACCATGAGATCGGGGTCGGGCGTCGCCGACTTCCTGTCGGTGCAGGTGACGATGATCGTCAGTTTCTGTCGCGACATGACCTCTCAGCTCCGAAACTACGTGTTCGCTCGCGGCTACTCTATCGTGTAGTTTCGACGCTACAGCGTAGGCGCCGAGTTCGTGTACGGGATGGAAGGGTGTGACATGACGAGGAAGGCCGTCGTGCTGCTGAGCGGGGGGCTGGACTCCACCACCGTGCTGGCGTCGCCAAGGACCGAGGGGTTTGAGCCGTACGCACTCAGCTTCCGGTACGGCCAGCGGCACGTCATCGAACTCGAGGCCGCCCACCGCGTCGCGGAGGCGCAGGGCGTCGCGCGGCACGTCGTCTGCGACATCGACCTACGCGTGTTCGGGGGCTCGGCCCTGACTGCCGACGTCGATGTGCCGAAGCACTGCGATCGGCGACGAGATCTCCGGAGACGATATCCCGATCACCTACGTGCCGGCACGCAACACCGTCTTTCTTGTCGTTCGCGCTTGCGTACGCGGAGGTCCTCGGCTCGACGGACATCTTCATCGGCGTCAACGCCTTGACTACTCGGGCTACCCCGACTGTCGACCTGAGTACATCGAGGCGTACGCAAGCGATGGCCAACCTCGCCACGCGGGCCGGCGTCGAAGGGCAGCGAGCTCACGATCCACACTCCGCTCATCCACCTGACCAAGGCCGAGACCGTCGAGATGGGTCTGGCGCTGGATGTGGACTACTCCCTTACCTCCTCGTGCTACGACCCCGACGAGGCTGGGCGCGCCGTGCGGCCAGTGCGACTCCTGCCTGCTTCGGCTCAAGGGCTTCGCGGAGGCTGGCATCGACGGATCCCGTCGACGTACCAGGGCACCGCGTGACCTACGAGTCAAGGAGATCTTCTACACGCTCCAAGGCGAGGGTGAACACGCGGGCCGCCCGGCCGTCTTCTGCCGATTCAGTCTCTGCAACCTGTGGACCGGGCGCGAGGAGGATCGAGCGCGAGCGATCTGCAAGTTCTGCGACACCGACTTCGTCGGCACGGACGGCGAGGGCGGTGGCAAGTTTGATGACCGCGGAGGATCTCGCAGATGCCGTCGCAGCCGCCTGGCCGACCGGCTGGCCGGCGGGCAACCGGATGGTCGTGTGCACTGGCGGCGAGCCGCTGCTGCAACTCGATGACGGCGGCCGTGGCGGCGCTGAAGAGCGCGGGGCTTCTACGTCGCCGTAGAGACGAACGGCACGCAGATGCTGCCACCCGGCATCGACTGGCTGTGTGTCAGCCCGAAGATCGGCGCGGATCTCGTTGTGTCGGGTGGCGACGAACTCAAGTTCGTCTACCCACAGGGAGGAGTCGATCCCGACGACCTTCGAGAACCTGGACTTTCGACACTTCCGCGTTCAGCCCATGGACGGGCCCGACGTGGTTGCAAACACGGCGGCTCGCCGTCAAGTTCTGCCTGGATCACCCCAACTGGCAAGCTCAGCCTGCAGACCCATAAGTTCCTAGGAATCCCGTGACCTTCACAGCCCAGATCTATCGTGAGTTCACCTTCGAGGCTGCTCACCGCCTGCCGAACGTGCCCGACGGTCACAAGTGTGCCCGCCTGCACGGCCACTCGTACCGAGTGGAGGTCCACGTCGAGGGACCGGTCGGCGACGACACGGGCTGGGTCCAGGACTTCGGTGACCTCAAGGCCGCCTTCAAGCCCGCTCGAGGACCAACTCGATCACCACTACCTCAACGAGATCGAGGGACTCGAGAACCCGACCAGCGAGGTCCTCGCCCGCTGGATCTGGGACCGACTGGCCGGTGACGTTGCCGGCTCTCGCAGAGGTGCGCGTTCGGGAGACGTGCACATCCGGCTGCATCTACCGCGGGGAGTGACGAGTGGGCCTGCCTGACATTCAAGACGAGCGCGACCAGCGTGGGATCGAACTCGATCAGGTCGGGATCGCGGGCGTTCGGTATCCCGTCCGATTCATCGACGGCGTGACGGACCAGCGAGGCATCGCGACGTTCGACGTGACCGTCGACCCTGCCGGCGGATCGTCGCGGCACCCACATGAGCCGCATGGTCGAGAGTCATCCACGAGCACCTGCAGGATCTCGATCCCCGCGAGATTGCCGAACATCCTCAAGATCGCGGCGGATCGCCTCGACGTCGACGGCATCCGAATCCACGGTCGGCGTTGCCGCTCGCGTTCGAGGTGACTGCGCCGGCAGTCCGGTCGGCAGGCGTGGCAGGTCTGCGACGTGAACGTTGTCGGCCAACGGTGCGCGGCGGCGTGTCGTCGGTGACGACGACGGTCGCGACCGATGTCACGAGCCTGTGCCCGTGCAGCAAGGCAATCAGCGACTACGGAGCACACAACCAGCGCAGCCTGGTCACCCTCGACGGTCGATCGGATCGGGCGACGACGTCTACCCGCTCGAGCGTCCAGACTGCATTCGACGATGATTCGCGGCGTCGGGTCATGCCCGGTCTACCCACTGATCAAGCGCGTCGGACGAGCGCGTCGTGACCATGCAGGCACACGACCACCCTGCCTTCGTTGAGGACATGGCTCGTGACCTGTCGAAGCGAGTGCCGCGCGCGCGGAGTCGACGCACGAGGTCACGGTCCGGAACTTCGAGAGCATCCACAGCCACGACGCAGTAGCTCGCGTGATCTGGGCGCCTGCGTCGTCGCTCGCCGACCGCAGCGAATCCTGACCGATTCCGGGACATCAGACTCGGCTGCCTGACACGATGCCGCCATGCCGGGACACGTATTCGTGGTCAGAGCAGACCTGACCCGGCTCGCGTGCGACGCGGTCATGCCGCCCTGCGACACGGGGCTCAACATCACGCCAGCGTGGACGGATCTCTTTCCCGGGGGCTTGCCGCCGGGCCATGGGGACTGGCTACGCCTCCCGGAGAACGCGAGCGACGGAGTCGTCGTCCGGATGTCTCGGCCGAAATCGGCCGCGGACGGACCGTGGGTCGTGCCGGTGATCGCGATCGGTGCGGCTCGCGGAGATTCCCCCTCGTCCGTCGCTAACGGCAGTGGCTCGCGGGGTCGAATCCCTAGCCCCTGACCTGACGGAGGCAGGTGGTGGGCGTGTCCTGCCGCTCGTGGGCATCGCCTTGGCCGGGTCTGCTGTCGGCGGATTCGCTGCCCGGCGGGCGGAGTTGATCGACGAACTGCTCCCAGCCTTGCGAACTGTGGCGCGTGCCAACAACGTCGATGTCGCGCTCTGCTTGCCGGACGCCCGCGACGTCGCGGCGGCGCAGGTCCGTCGTGCCGAGTCGGCCGATTGGGGCGAACTGTCCAGTGACCTGATCAAGCTGTCCGACGACCTCGGCGGGCGGGCCGCGGTCGGCGAGCTCTCGCTGTTCTTGGGTGCCGGTGTGTCGGTGCCGGTGGGGCTGCCCTCCTGGCCCAGACTCCTCAAACGCCTTGCTGAAGAAGCCGGTGTCGAGTTTCCGGAAACCGAGCCGGACCTCCTCGATCGCGCCTCCGCGTTGCAGACCCTGCTGGGCAAGGAGCGCTACTACGCGACTTTGCAGCGGCTGCTGCGAACCGAACGCCATGCCCTCAGCCATGCACTCCTCGCTGGGTTAGGAGTCAAGCAGGCAGTCACGACGAACTTCGACAGGTGCTACGAGAACGCGCTGACGACGATCCACGGCGACGACTTCCGCGTGCTCACCCGATCTCTCGCCGGCGGCGGACGCCCCTGGCTCCTCAAGCTCCACGGCGACATCGAGAAGCCCGAGGGTCTGGTCTTCACCCGGGAGGACTACCGGAACCACGCGAAGGACGGAGAAGCACTCCGAGGCGTCGTCCAGGGGCTGATGCTCACCAGCCACCTGCTGTTCGTCGGCTTCGGGATGAAGGACAAGAACTTCCTCGAGCTCGCGGCTGCTGTGTCGCGGGCGCGGAGCGAGGCCGATGATCTCGAGGGCGACCGTGCTGGCACAGCACTATCGCTGACGGGCGCTGGCGTGGACCCTGAGCTTCCAGGACGACCTCGCATTCGCGGCGATCCAGGAGGGAAGCGACGACCTCGCGCTGGCTGCACGAATCCTTGAGATATTCCTGGATCGCCTGTCATGGGTGGCCGCCAACCGGCATGAGCTGCGCTCGTCGTACCTGCTGGACAATCGCTACGACTCAGGGTTGTCCGACGTCGACCGGGAGTTGCGCGACGCGCTGATCCGGTTCGCGGACAGTGCCACCCCCGCGGCGAAGGACAGCGGCGCCTGGCCGCACATCGCTCAGTTGTTCACCCGTCTGGGGATGGACCCACACTCAAACGGGCCGGGGCAGTGTTCGTGACTGCCCGAGCCCCGCGGTCATGGTGACCTCTTCCGGTACAGCGCTGCTGGTCGCCCACGCAAGTTGGAGGCGAGGACCGGCTCGCCGCCGCGCAGGACCGGCGCGAGGAGCGGCTTCATCCGGCGGTTGAAGTTGTCCTTGTGCAGGTCGGCGCCGACGACGGCCTCGTGGACCTTGCGGAGCTGGTGAAGGGTGAAGGGCTCGGGGAGGAAGTCGTCCGGGTCGGGGGAGATGTCGACGAAGCGGTAGCGGAAGTCGTAGCGCTCGCGGAGACCCTCGACCGCCGCGCGCACGATCTCGTCATGGTCGAAGAGCAGGCGGTCCTCGTCGGCGAGGGTGCCGTCGATCGCTACCGGCACCAGGTCGCCGTTCGCTCCGGCCACCTGTGCCTCCTGGAGGGAGACGGAGTGGGCGACCGAGATCGCCCAGGTGCGGTCGTCGCGTGACGGGTCGTCAAAGACGCGGAGGAGCCGAGGATGGATCGCCTCGGACGGCTCGATCCCGACCTTGCGTCGTAGCACATCGTCGACCGTGCGGGCGACGGTCCAGCGGTCGCGAATGAATCCACCAGGCAGCGCTCGACCAGTCGGCTCGGCCCTGTCTTGGACCAGCAGCCGCAGCTCAGGGTTTGTGTCGGAGGCCCCCCATATCGTGAGGATTGCGAGGTCGACGGTCACTCCGGGTCGAGGGAACTCATCGAGGGGGACGGGCTTCGCCATACCGAAACATTAGCGCAATCCGAGTGCTAATGTTTAGAGATGTTCGGATGCTAAAGGGGGTCCAGGATGGATGAAGGACGAAGCGGGGCAGCAGCAGAAGGCTCCTCGGAGGAGGCCAAGGCGCCGTACGCGATCGACGGGCTTTGGCGCGAGCTCGCGGCCGGACTCGCGGCCTACCTGCGCGGCATGACCGACCCCGACGAGGCAGACCATCTGCTCATCGAGATCCCCGACGCCAACCCGGAGGGTGTCGGCTGCCCGCCGTACGCGCAATTCGCGGCCTTCGGCGACGGCTCCATGGTGCGCGCCGAGATCTCCGGCAACGCCTACCTCCTCCCGCAGTACCGGCTCGACGACGCGGGCTTCGACTACCTGCTGGCCGGGGGCTGGGAGGGGCCCGCCGACGACGAGGACAGTGGGCAGAACTGGTTCATCCACGTCCCCGTTTCCGAGGTCGCGGCTGTCGCCGACCGGGTCGTCAACACGCTCCGGTTCCACTTCGGGATCGCCCACCCGCAGCTGCTCACCTACAAGGCATGGGGCCCGGCCGCCGCCGAGGCGTCTGTCCTCGGGCTGTGTGCGACCGCGGACGTGCCGGTCGACGAGCCGCAGGCGCCGAAGGCGCAGCGCAAGGCTGGCCCCCGGCCGAAGAAGGGCATGCGGGCCGTAGTGTCGGCCAACCGCGACGAGCTGGTCGAGCTCGTCAGCGAGGCGCTCGCCCGCAAGTACGACGAGGAGCCCGACGTCGACGACGACGGCGACTTCGTCCTCGAGCACATGGGCCAGCTCGCGTGGGTCAGGGTGCGTCACGACAGCCCCGACCGTCGAGATCATGGCCCGCGTCGCCCACGACGTTTACTCCCGGCGGGCGACCGCCGTCGAGATCGGGCTGCTCAACCGCGACCACCCGTGGGTGCGCTGGACCCTGCGTGACCGGACGATCTGGCAGTCGGTGGTCATCCCTGGGCTGCCGTTCGTGCCGCGCCACCTCGACGACCTGCTCGAGGTGTTCTTCAAGGCGATGACGGCCACGAGGGACGACCTCGCGCTGCGAACCCGAGCAAAGGTGGGCTGATGAAACTGCACACCGCACAGAACGACCGCGCAGCCGGGCTGCTCCTCGCCACGGCTGCCGGCGACGCCCTCGGCGTGCCGTACGAGTTCGCGACGCCGCCCGCACCCGGCGTCGAGGCCGCGATGACCGGCGGCGGGCTCGGTGACTTCGCCCCGGGGGAGTGGAGCGACGACACGTCCATGGCAGTCGCCATCGCACGTGTCGCGGCGACCGGGGCCGACCTGACCTCCGAGGCGGCGCTCGACCAGGTGGCCGACGGCTTCCTGGAGTGGTACGCCGGCGGGCCGGCGGACGTGGGGATCCAGACCAGCGCGGTCCTCACCGCCACAACCCGCCGGTTGGCGACGGGCGAGAAGGGGGTCGCCCGCGTGATGACGGAGGAGGCCGCGGCCTACACCGCGGCTCGATCGCACTCGGCCGGCAATGGTGCACTGATGCGCACCGCACCGGTGGCGCTCGCTCGCCTTCACGACCGCGACCAGGGCGCCTCGGCCGCGCGTGCGGTGGCGGGCCTGACGCACGGCGACCCGCTCGCCGGCGACTCCTGCGTGCTGTGGTGCGAGGCGATCCGCGTCGCCGTGCTGGAGGGTCGGTTCGACGTGACGGCGGGGCTCGACCTGCTTCCGGACAGCCGGCGGGACCAGTGGCGGGCGTGGCTCGACGACGCAATTGACGTCGACCGCAACCGCGCCGAACGGGTGCCCGGCGCGCGGTTCCGGCCGAACGGGTTCACCGTGACGGCGCTCCAGGCGGCGGCTGCCGCAATCGTCACCACCGAGGTGCCGGAGCGGATGCCATGCCGGCACCTGCAGTTCGCGCTGCACAACGCGGTCCGGATCGGCGACGACACTGACACCGTCGCCGCGATTGCCGGCGGACTGCTCGGCGCGCGTTGGGGTGCGAGCGCCGTACCGTGGCGCTGGCGCCGCGACCTCAACGGCTGGCCGGGCCTCGACGGCATCGACCTGGTAGCGCTAGCCGCCCTCACGGTCAACGGTGGCACCGCCGACTCCAAGGGCTGGCCGACGGTCGGCAATGTGCCCTACTCGGAGTGGGCTGCTTCGGTCGCGGTGCTGCACCCGTACGACGACGGCGTGCTGCTCGGGACCCACGCCACTCGCGGCCACCAGGTCGACGCCGTCGTCTCGATGTGCCGGGTCGGCCGCAACCAGGAGTGCTTCGGCGGTGCAACCGAGAGCGTCCACTCGCGGCTCATGGACAGCGAGGACCCGGCGGCCAACGAGAACCTCGAGTTCACGCTGCACGACGCAGCCGACGCCGTTCGCGGACTCCGCGCCGAGGGCAAGCGGGTCCTGCTGCACTGCGTCGCCGCTGAGCAGCGCACCCCGAGCGTCGCCGTCGCCTACGGCGTCCTGCTCGGGCACTCGGTGGAGGAGGCTCGCCGTGACGTGAAGGCGGTGCTCGCGTCGACGCGGGGCTCGGGTCGAGTGTGGGACGCTGTTGCGTCGATCGATGGTCTGGCAGGAGGTCGCGCGTGGTGATGTCCGTCGGAGATGTCCAGGAGCTCGCGCGTCAGGCGCATGCTGGACAGACCGACAAGCTCGGCCGCGACTCTTCACCGGCCACGTCCTGCCGATCGCCGCGCTTCTCGAGCCGCATGGTCCTGCCGCCGTCATGGCCGGACTCCTGCACGACGTCATCGAGGACACCGACCTCACAGTTGACGAACTGTCGGACCTGGGCGTCCCGGCTGACGTCGTCCGTGCGGTCCTGTCAGTGACCAAGGTGGCCGGAGAGACCTACGACGACCTGATCAGCCGAGCTGCCGCAGACCCGCTGGGCCGGGTGGTGAAGCTTGCCGACAACCAGCACAACCTCGCGTCCAACGCGGAGCTCGCAGTGACCGATCCGGAGACCGCTCGGCGGCTTCGGGACAAGTACGACGCCGCTCGCAAGCGGCTCCTCGACGCGACGAGCGACGGAGGACACGGAGGGTGACGATGAAAGGCAAACCAATGGCCGACGAGTACGGCGTCGCCGACCTGCTCGGCGCGTGCATCGATGCCGTGGTGTCGCGCTCAAAAGATTCCAAGGAGGTCGAGTACGAGCTCATCCGGTGCTCGGTGCTCACTCGGGCGTTCGGGCTCCGCATCACTGCGGTCCAGCCAGACGAACTCCCAGCGGTGCGGGTCAGGGCCTACAAGACAGGCCGGGAGTCATGGGAGGACGACGTCCTGGCTGAGTTCCTCGAGGCCTGCCTGCGGGCACGGGGCCGGACGATCAGCCCCTTCCGTGACTACCTGGAAGCGCCGGAGAGCGTCATCGCCCTCTACCAGCGGTTCGGGCGCATCAGCGAGCACGCCGGCGCGGGAGCCCGTGCGTCGTTCGACTACATGCTGCACGAACTCACCGTGGCCGCGGCCGCATCGTTGTGGGGACTCCCCGAGGACGCCACCGTGAGCGTCGACCTGTCTTCGGTGCTGCCCTCGACGATCACGTACGACATCGACCCCGACTACGACGACTGAGATGGGCGCAGGAGCCTCGGCGGTCGACGTACTGCTGACCGGGTACGACGCCAAGCGTTGCGCCCGCCGCATCCACAACGAGTGGGACCCTGCGGTTGAGAAGGTCGCGTGGGAGGTCCCGCCCGAGCTGCAGATGCGCTTCGACACGGGCATTGCGTTCGAAGCGGCGATCTTCGAGGAGTTCAAGTCCGCCCTCGGACCTTCAAGGCATGTCGACCTGTCCGAGGTGCGCGGCAAGGCCTCCGCGATCGCCGCCACCGTGCAGGCGATGGAGGACGGCGTCGAGGTGATCCTCGGCGGTTGGCTGCCCGACGACATCGAGGGCGGTCGAACCGGGAAGCCGGACATCCTCCTGCGGGTCGAGCCGGGGCGATATGTCCCAGGCGACGTGAAGGCGCACAAGACGCTCCGCCGCGCCACCAAGGGCGTCCTGAGCTATTCAAGGTTCAGCGACCCGGGTGTGCGGACCAATGTCGATGGCTTCGCTGCGGAGACGACAACCCGCTTCACGGACTACCTCCAGCTGGCGCACTACTGGCGGATGCTGGAGGCGATCGGCCGCGCTCCGAGCGGAGGAGCGACGGGGTTCATCATCGGGCGAGACCAGTTCGACGACCTCGCCTCCGGCGGCCGGATGCTGACCTGGTTCGACCTCGAGGCGCCGCTGTTCGAGACCTACTCACGCTCGCTCGGCAAGGCCAAGAGGTCCGCGCTCGAGCGGTACGACCACGAGCAGGGCTTCCGCCTCAAGGTCGCCACGACGGCGTCACGCGGCGAGAAGCCGCTCGTCGAACCGATCTTCACCGACGAATGCGACTCGTGCCCGTGGTTCGACCACTGCCGCAATCTCGTCGGCGACAACCTCGCCAGTGCGCAGATCACCGCCGGGAGACTGAGTGTCCGCGAATGGGCTGCCCTCCGCGCCGTGGGTGTGGTCAGCATCGAGGACCTCGCCGGGCTTGATCTGGATGGCGGGGCGTTCCAGGCGTCGTACCTGCCCGAAGTGACCAACATCAAGGATCCGCTCGGACGGCTCACCACCGCCGTACGGCGTGCGCGGATGGTCCGCGACGGCGTCGCTCTCGAACGCGCCACCACCGGACCGATCCCCGTGCCGCGGGCCGAGATCGAGATCGACTTCGACATCGAGTGGGACCCCGACGACCACGTCTACCTGTGGGGAGCGCTCGTCCACTGTCCCGACGCCGAGCCGTCGTACCACGCGGTCGTGGCGTGGGACGAGCGCGACGACGCCGGCTGGATCGAGCACGCCGAGTCGTTCGCCTCCTGGCTCCGGGGGCAGGTCGCGGTCGCGGAAGCTTCGGGGGAGTCGCTGCTCGTCTACCACTACTCACATGCTGAGCCGACCTACCTCAAACGAGTGCTGGGCGAGGACGCCGTCGCCGACCTCCTCGAGCGGTTCGTCGACCTGCTGCCGATCGTGCGCGAGCACTACTTCGGCGTCCGGGGCCTCGGCATCAAGCAGGTCGCCCCAGCCTTCGGCTTCGAGTGGCGCGACGACGACCCCGGCGGCCTGCAGTCGCAGCTGTGGCTCATCGACGCGCGGGCCGCCGAGGACGAGACGGTGCGCGACGCTGGCCGGGAGCGGATCCTCACCTACAACGAGGACGACGTCCGGGCGACGGCCGCGGTGCGCAACCGGCTCGCTACCTCCTGATCGGAGTGCGAGTTCCGTCGGGGGCTGACGGCAGGATGTGCCCTAGGCGGTCCCCGCCCCCACACAGCAGGAGCACGATCTTGACCAAGGTCGGTGAACCGTGATGTGCCAGCCGAGCAGAATCTAGCTCTCCCATCTCTCCTCGGAGCCGAGCGCCGAGCGCCCGGCTGTCTCGCTGATCAGCCGCAGTTGCCACACTCGCCCGTGAGCGACATTTGCTGGAAGCAACGCCCACAGGTATCGCCGGCAGCCTTCTCGGTCTTTGCGCCTCCGCCGGCGCGGTAGGTCGACAGCCTCAGAACCTTGTCCTCGCCGAAGTCGTGCACGCCTGGGCGGTCGGGGGCGTTGTTCCCGAAGTACATCGTGCCCTTGCTGATGTGCATCAGCGTGTCACCCGACACCGACGTGACCTGGACGTAGACGTTGTAGCCCTTCTGGCGATAGATGAACCCAGTCGCGTCCAAGCGGTCGAGCTCTTCACTGACGATTGCCCGGTCAGCCGCGCTCCAACGCGGGTTGAACTTCAGCATCTCGGCGCGGGTGATGTCCGCGCCGTCCTCCATCTCAATCACGAGGTGATGTTCTCGGACGGGTCCGACAGAATCCTGGGCTAAACGCACGAGATCGGCTGCCCACGGCAGTGCCTCGGGATACCGCTCGGTGTCCAGCACGAACTCCTGCCCGCGGCCGACGCTGTTCACGAGCACCTGATCGCCGTCGACCTGCCAACGGTCAGGGTTGCCGTGATAGCCCAGCGGCGGGCGGGAGTTGGTTGGCGCGAACCACGACGGGAGCGCCCAGGTGGAGCGGCTCCGGCCGGGTGCGGTGAGTCGCAGACGGTTGTCGTACGTCGTGAAGGTGCCGCCGCCGGGGATGTCGAGGTCCACGTTGCCGATCCGAAGACGGTCGATCGCGACGTACAGAGTGTCGGAGGAGAGCTTGCGGTCGGGTGCGAGGTGCGGGTGGTAGGTCATCCACGACGGGTGGTCCTCGGAACCGACTTTGACGATCTCGCCGATCTGGAGCCAGCCCCAGAGGACGTGCAGGTCGGGGGCGCCGCGCACGTAGGACCATCGGCCCTCGGATCGTGTGGCCTGCCGGAACCAGCCGAAGAACAGAAATAGGTCGCCGACGCCCACGCCCTCCCTTGCGAGCACCGATTGGGCGGCTCCGGCCTGACCGAGCAACGGGCGCCAGCCGGGTTCGCGGGGATACACGGATGCGGCGAGGTCGGGGTCGAGGTGGGCGAAGTGGTCAGGCCTCGTCCGCCCTCGGGTCAGGTCAGATGCGATCGCACCCAGGTTCTCGCCAGCGACCGCCAGGTCCTCGTAGCGAACGGAGGATGCCTTGTCAGGGATCGGCATCGGGATCAGCGAGCCGTCATCGAGGATCGGATTGGGGACCTTGCCTGCAGCCGAGTCGAAGGCCTTGCGGCTGAGGATCAGCTTCACGCCTGACGCCAGCTGTCGTCCCCGGTTTTCCAGCAGACGCGGCGCACCTTGTACGCCGCCGGGCTGCCTCGAGAACCAACGCGCGACCGTGTCAATCTGCTCGTGGGAGAACCGTGAGCGGTGACCGCGACCGGTGGTGAGGAACTCCAGCTCCTCAGGCAGCTCCGGTCCTGAGCCACCCCAGTAGGTGAACCGTTCGCAGACAAGGATGTGCTGGCCGCTGAGGTCGGTCTGCTTGCTGTGAGGGTTCTCGGACCCGTCATCGTGCGAGTGCATCGAGGGGAGTTGGCGGAACCTGTCCCGACCGGCTCGTAGATGTTGTCCCCGGCGCGGTCGATGATCCAGGGCGAGTCCTTCGTCGGCCGCCGCGCTTCGTAGCGGGGGTCCGCCCAGTACTCCTCGAAGTCGATCACCTTGTCGACCTGCGCGGCGTACACGACCCGCTCGCACCGACTCGAGAGGCCGACGATGATGTTGCCGGATCGCGCGTTCTTGCGGATCTTAGGCTTGCAGCAGGCAAGGGTGAGCAGGCCGTGGAACGGGTTGGGTGCGAAGCCGGAGTCGGACTTCACGACGTACGAGAACACCCGGTCCGTGCTCGTCGGGGTGTCGACAACCGGGGGGATGTCCGGCGACGTCGGTGACGTCTCGGTCGCGCGGGTGGCGGGGCGTGGGGCAACCCTCGGTCGACTCGCCGTCGCTGACGACTGCGTGTCCGGCCGGCCGCTTGACGTACCAGAACTGGGACGGCTTGTCGTTCGGCGATCGGGTCGTCACCAGGCAGCCCCGCCCGTTCATCGTGTGAAGGGCGTCGTAGATCGAGATGTAGACGACGTTGGGGATGCGTTTCCAGACCTGCCACAGCCGCAGGCCCTTCTCGCCGACGCGCCACCCGCCCTGCTCGATGAGCTGCTCGACCTCGCGGATCGCCTCCGCGGTCGTCAGCACCCGAACCTCCGGATACGCCGACGGCGGCATCATCGGACGGCCCTCGTCAGGATGCTCGACCAGGACCCGTTCGCGCTGCAGGTTGTTGGAGACCCGGTTCCAGGCGTTCCGGACCGTGGAGTAGTCGCCGTCGAAGCGTTCGACGAGGCGGTTCAACCAGCCGCCCCAGTCCTCGTGGACGCCTTCCTCGTGCGAGGTGAGCACGAAGTCACGCATCGCCTCGTCCATGCCGCGCGGTCCGCTGCGGCTGTTGACCGTCTTCGTCTGCGTCGGTGAGACCGTGCCGCGCTGCCCGCAGTAGCAGGGGTCGGCATCGCAGAGATGGCAGTAGCTGCTCATGCGGCAGCGCCTACGTGACGGTCATTGTGGACGAACTTCACTGATACCCCCAGGTGGTGGAACTGATCCAAGATTAGAACGTGTTCTAGATTCCGGCGAATCGCGTCGAGCGTCGCATGACTTCGGTCGGTCACGCCGAGGCAGTCTCGAGACCGCCGCGTCGAGCGCAGAAGCTGGGATGCTTCGCGACGTACGCACGGGCCGCTGATGACATGACCGGATTAGGTCACGTACCTCCGACGGAACACGACGCCTACGCCCGGCTGCAGCGCTGCTCGATCGCAGCGAGGACCGCCAGCCTCCTTCTTGTTCGGCTCCCCGTCGACGGCGGCGACCCGCCGCGCGGCGTCGGCGACGTCGTTCAGGTCGCCCTGCTCGACCTCGAGCCGCCGCCAGACGAGGTCGACGTTCATGTCGATGACCTGGGCCAGCTCCCGGTCGACCACCTGGTGCCGCTGCTCCGCGACGCGGATCAGGTGACGGAAGAGGAGCGCCTCGTCGTCGGAGATCGCGTCGTCGGCGTTGATGACGAGCCACGCGACCCAGAGCATCAGCCGCGTGTGACGGGAGTCGTCGGTCAGCCGGCCAGCGAGCTCGATGATGCGCGCCTCGTTGCGGAAGATGGATCGGGCGTGGCGACCTGCGATCAGGGTCGTGTAGCGGTTGAGGACGACGGAGAGCGGTACGCCGACGAGGGGGATGCCGATCTTGATGACGTTGCGCTGGAGCAGGTACTTGCCGACGACCGGCAGTCCCTTGGCGGCTTGGAGCACGCCCTTGCGGTAGAACCGCTTCACCAGCGGGCGGACCAGCGCGGGGATGACCTTCAGGACGCCTTCGCTTGCGACCTCACCGCCCCGGATGGTGAAGGCCACTCGGATCAGCTTCCACAAGTCGTCCGGGTCGTCGAGGTCGAGCGGGACGCGATAGAGCACGGCGATGTCGTACGCCAGCCGCAGCTGGAGCTGCGAGGTGTAAACCACGTCGACCATCACCGTCGCGACGGCCGCGGGAACCGTCAGCGGTGACGCGCCGCCGACCGACCCGATGGTGGCCGCGACCGCGCCCGTGTAGGCGCTGGCCGACAGCCCGCCCTCGATCGCCGCATACCGAGCGGCCATCTTGATCCGCTGGTCGACGATCCCGTCGGCCGGGACGCCGTGGTACTTCTCCTGGAAGTACTGCCAGTCCACCTTGTTCGTGTACGTGCTCAGTGCATGGGTGAGCAGCGTCTCGAACCAGTTGCCCGACTTGATGTCGTCACCGCTCAGCCCCTGGACGAACTCACGAATCTCGGCCCGCTCGCGCTCCACGTGCCCGCGGTCGACGGCTTCTGCGTCGTCAGCTGGCTCGACGATCTCGCGCCCTTGCTTCGCCACGTGGGCTCCTCTCGAACGTATCTCTCAATGCCCGACGGGCCGGATCTCACCCGGTGGGACTCTAGAGCGACGTTCGTCGCGCTCGCACTGCTCGGACCCGGACGCCCCGAACACTTGGCGCCTAGCTGCGTTTCGAGATCCCGGTGGGCGCCCGGCTGGTGTGCTCGTTCTTGCGTCTCGACGACCGCGTCTACGCCCTCAGTTCGCGTCTCCAGTTGGTGCCCGGCGACCGAGCATGAGGACGCCCCGGCGGCGATCGGCCACCGGGGCGCATCTCAAGGGCTCAGCCCTTCACACACAGCAGCGTCGTGAGCCGAGCAACGACCGCCACGAGGTCGGTCTGGGCCTCGATCACAGACTCGAGATCCTTGTAGGCGCCGGGGATCTCGTCGATCACGCCCGCGTCCTTGCGGCACTCCACGCCCGCGGTCTGTGCAGCCAGGTCGTCGACGGTGAACGTGCGCTTCGCCTGGTTCCGCGACATCCGGCGACCCGCGCCGTGCGACGCCGAGCAGTACGACGCCTCGTTGCCGAGGCCCGTACGACGTACGAGCCGGTGCCCATCGAGCCCGGGATCAGGCCGTACTCGCCCGCGCCGGCCCGGATCGCGCCCTTGCGGGTCACGATCAGGTCCACGCCGTCGTAGGTCTCCTCGCGCCACGTAGTTGTGGTGCGCGGAGATCTGCTCGCCGAACTCCACCTCCAGGCCACGCTCTGCGAACGCACCGAGCGACGACCTCGCAGAACAGCGCCATCATGACCGCGCGGTTGCGGGCGGCGTACTCCTGCGCCCAGTAGAGGTCGTGTGAGGTAGGCGTCCATCTCCGCGCGTGCCGGACAGGAACACCGCCAGGTCGCGGTCCGGCAGACCCAGGTTGTGCTCCAGGCCCTTGGCCTTGTAGATGTGACGCTCGGCGATCTCCTTGCCGATGTTGCGCGAGCCGGAGTGCAGCATCAGCCACACCTGGTCGTCGTCGTCCGACGTCACCTCGATGAAGTGGTTGCCGCCGCCCAGCGAGCCCATCTGCTGATTCGCCTTCTTCTCGCGATCCTGCACCTCGTCGTGCAGATGCGCCGAACGCGCCCCAGAACCGGTCCCAGCCGGCGAACCGGCCGTGGTCGAGCTTCGAGGCGTCGTACGTCGGGCATCGACTGGTGCGCCGAGAAGCCGACCGGGATCGCCGCCTCGACGGCCAGGCGCAGCGCGTGCAGGTCGTCGGGCAGGTCGCGGTCGTCAGCGAGGTTCGCACCGCCTGCATGCCGCAGCCGATGTCGACGCCGACCGCAGCCGGGGACACCGCGTTGCGCATCGCGACCACCGAGCCGACCGTCGCGCCCTTGCCGAGGTGGACGTCGGGCATCACCCGGAGTCCGTGCACCCACGGCAGCCGCGAGGTGTTGCGCAGCTGGTCGAGCGCAGCCTGCTCGACGTCCTCGACGCGCGCCCACATCAGGGTGTCCGCCTGCGCGCCGGGCAGGCGCACCGGCAGGGCGTCGGTCTCCATGGTGCTCATCCTCCTCTGTCGGACGGTCCGAAACGCGCTCCCTGCAGGAGTCGAACCTGTGGCCTCCGCGTTCGTAGTGCGGCACTCTGTCCAGCTGGGCTAAAGGGGTATGGCGACGAGTGACCGTACGGCGACGGATCCTGTTCGGCCTAGGAAGTTGTTGTCAGGCGGCTGTCACCCGGGGGGAGTGGCCCGCCTCGT
>CAWCGH010000005.1:0-1177356 GCA_963795115.1 uncultured Actinomycetota bacterium | reverse complement strand
ACGTCGCCCGTCCAGGCCGGCCCGCCCTCGAACTCCGCGGCACCCGACGAGATCAGCTCGGCGTACGCATCGGGAGCGCCTCGGCCGATGCCGGGGTAGATCCGGTGGTGCGCCATCGGGTGGGAGTTCACGAAACCGTTGGTCTCTGACTCCTCGCGCAGTGTCAGCGATGCCTCCGCGAGCCGACGGTCCCCGGCGGCCAGCGTGGCACCGAACATGCCACCCTCAGCGATCTGCGGAGCGCCCTGGGCGAACGGGTGCGGGCGCGTCTGCCACATGGTGCCGAGCTTCTTCGGGTAGCCCTGATGCATGCCGCGAGCGATCGCGAAGTCCTTGTCGACCCAGATGTAGACACAGCGGGAGAAGGTACGGCCCTCGAAGCTGCACCGGACGACCACGAACGCCTCCTTGTACTGGGAGCGCACCGGGTCGAGGAGCTCCTCACGACTGGAGGAGCACGACTGCCAGTCGGCCCAGATCAAGGCCACCGCACCGGGGTCCTCGGGCGCGAGCTCGAGCGGCGCGGGCAGTAGCTCGGCGACGCGCTCGGGGTTGGTGCGGTACTCCACGGTCAGCAGATCACCGGAGTAGAACCAGGGCGGGTTCGGGATGATCGAGGATCCCCCCTGCGCCGTCCGCGGGTAGAAGAAGCCCTTCACATCGGTCATCTCGTTCCTCCAAGCTGTTCGTCGGCCACCATCCGGTTCACGATCTTGCGGACCTGCAGGGCCGCCGCGTCGGCGGCGACGTGTACGTCCGGCCGGGGCCCGTCGAGGGAGAGGACTCCCTGCATCGTCTCGAGGATGCTGCGCACTCGCTCGTAGTAGTCGTTGAACAGCGGCGCGATCTGCGCAGACGTGTCTTCACCGATGGCGAAGTTGCGGCTGACCCGCCATCCGTGACGCGTGCTGGTCTCGGTGACCGGGGTGACCGCATGGGTGAACCGGAAGGTTGCCGAGGAGCCGTCGTTCAGATCGACCTCCCAGCTGTCGATCCACAGACCCGGCGAGACGAACCGGCCCTCCTCCCGCTGGGCGAAGACGGCGTCGTGCTCGGCTCCCAGCAGCTCGGCGTGCCACCCGGCCAGCGAGGCGGGCGGGTAGCTGCGCCCGAACGAGACGCTGGTCTCGGTGACTTCCACCTCGAGGAGCGGAATCGGTCCCGCGGACAGCACCGGCGGCGCGAAGGAAGGGTCGACCACCGCGACGTGGGTGATGTCGGCGAAGTTCTCGTGCAGCAGCATGAAGCTGGCCTCGGTCGTCCACTCGTCACCCAGGGTCGACCACGAGTCGTCGACCAGCCACGCTGCGCTGGGTGGCTTGCGCAGGGCGGCGAGCCCCGGCTCGGCGAACCATACCCACACGAACCCGTCCTGCTCGCGCACGGGAAAGGCACGGACGCGAGCGTCGTACGGGATCTCGGTCTGAGTCGGCACACGCACGCAGGATCCGTCGGCGGCGTACGCGAAACCGGAGTAGGAGGAGACGATCAGGTCCTGCTCGACCCGGCCCAGGCTGAGCGGGTAGGCACTGTGGGCGTCGCGGTCCTCGAGGACGACTGCGGAGCCGTCCGAGGTGCGGTAGAGCACCAGCCCGGTGTCGAGGGCTCGGCGGCCGAGCGGGCTCGAGGTGACCTCGTCGCTGAAGGCAGCGACGTACCAGCTGTGCGTGGGGTACGCCGGCGGACGGTGCTGGAGTCCTTGCGTGGTCATGAATGATCCCTTTCGCTCGCTCGGGCGGTCACAGGTCCAGGACCAGACGGGCGGACCTGCAACGGGACACGCAGATCATCATCACCTCGTTGGAGGCACGCTCCTCGTCGTCGAGAATCGAGTCGCGGTGGTCGACATCGCCCTCGACGACCTCGGTCTCACAGGTGCCGCAGACGCCCTCGAGGCAGGAGCCGAGCACGCTCACGCCGGCCTCACGCACCACGTCGAACACGGACCTGTCCGCGGGCACCTCCAGCGTCTTGCCGGTGCGCTGCAGGACCAGCTCGAAGGAGCTCTCCTCAGCGGGCTCCTCGGTCGCGCGCGCCGAGAACCGCTCGAGGTGCAAGCTTCCGGCTGGCCAGGCCGCGCAGCGCGCTTCCACGGCCGCTAGCAGTGGCTCGGGCCCGCAGGCGTAGACGAGGGTGTCCGAGCGCGGTTCGCCGAGGATCGCGTCGAGGTCGGGCCGTCCCAGTTCGTCCTCGGGCACGACGTGCACCCGGTCGCCGAACTTCTCGAGTTCGTCGAGGAAAGCCATCGACCTCCGCGTGCGCCCGCCATAGTGCAGCTCCCAGTCCGCTCCTGCCGCCTCGACCTCGTAGATCATCGCCAGCAGCGGGGTGATGCCGATCCCGCCGGCGACGAACAGGTAGCGCTTGGAGGCCACCACCGGGAAGTGGTTGCGCGGACCCCGCACCCGGACCGTCGATCCGGCCCCCAGCTCGTGCACTGCCTGCGAGCCGCCACGGCTGTCGGGGGCCTTGAGCACCGCGACCCGCCAGGCGTCGGTCTCGCTGGTGGGACCACACAGGGAGTACTGGCGGGTGAGGCCGTCGGCGAGCAGCAGGTCGATGTGGGCACCGGGCGTCCAGTCGGGCAGCGCGGCGCCATCGGGATGAGACAGCGTCATCGCCACCACGTCGTGCGCCACCTGCTCGGCCTCGCGCACGAGCAGGTCGGCCTCGAACTCGCGGACCACGGTCTGCGTGACGCTCATGGATACACCTCCGGCTAGATCGTTCGGATCCAAACGATATGTGGTCGGGAGGGCTCACGCAACCCCTGACAGCAGCGAAAATGGGCCCGACTCCGGTGGGAGCCGGGCCCCTCGGCGCACGTCGACTCAGCGCTGCTTGACAACCACGGGGAACTTCTTGACGCCGTTGACAAAGTTCGACCGGACGCGGGTCACGTCACCGCCGAGCTCGATGTCGGCGAGCCGCGGGAGCAGCTCCTCGAACATCAACCGGACCTCCATCCGGGCCAGGCCGTTGCCCAGGCACAGGTGGGGACTGCCCTTGCCGAAGGTGAGGTGGTCGACGTTGGGACGGGTCACGTCGATCGCGTAGGGGTCGGGGAAGCGCGAGTCGTCGCGGTTGCCCGAGGCGAACCACATCACGATCTTGTCGCCCTCGCGGATCGTCTTGCCGTGCATCTCGACGTCACGGGTCGCCGTACGACGGAAGTGGTAGACCGGGCTCGCCCACCTCAGCAGCTCCTCGAGGCCCGACGCGATGAGCGAGGGGTCCTCCTGCATCGCCCGCAACTGGTCGCGCTGTTCCATCAGGCCGAGCATGACGTTGCTGATCGCCTGACGCGTGGTCTCGTTGCCAGCGATGACGAGGAGCAGGAAGTAGTTGTCGAAGTCGGTGTCGGTGAGCGGGACCCCGTCCATGGGGAGCTTGTTGGCGAGGATGCTCACCAGGTCTGTGCCTTCGCCGCCCTTGCGGCCGTCGCGGAGAGCCCGTCCGTAGTCGAAGACCTCCTGAGTCGTGGGTGAGCGGAACGGCAGGTGCTTGTACTTCTCGCTCTCCGGCGAGTCGAACGGGAACTTCGTGTAGTCCGGGTCGGTGTTCCCGACCATCTCGTCGCCCCACGCGATCAGCTGACCGGTGTCCTCCTTGGGCACGTCGAGCAGTCGCGCCAGCACCTGGATGGGGAAGTCACCGCTGATCTTCTCGACGAAGTCGAACTCGTCGTGCTCGAACGCCTCGTCCACCGTCTGCTTGGTCAGCTCGCGCAGGAAGCCCTCGTAGTTCTTCATCAGGTTGCGCGGACTGAACTCGCGCGCGATGAGCGCGCGCATGGCCTGGTGCCGAGGCCCGTCCGTCTCGAGCATTGAGCGACGCAGGTCCCTGAACTCGGGGTCGACGTCCTCGAGGTTGACGAACTCCTCGGAGGTGAAGGTCTCGGTGTCCTTGTCGACTGCCCAGATGTCGTCATAGCGGGTCACCGACCAGAAGCCGCGACTCGCAGGCTCCTCGCTCCAGTGCAGAGGATCCTCGCGGCGCAGCGTGTCGAACTGCCCCCACGCGAGATCATCACGGAAACGGTCCAGGTCGGTGAGGTCGACCTCACTCAGCGGGACGGACTCGTGCTCGGCCATCTCTACATCCTCCTCTGGACGATCAAGATCGTTAGGATACGAACGATAACCATAGGGACCGCTTCCGGCAACCCTCAGGACGTCATCGCTTCGGCCCGACGGACGACGTCACGGCAGAAGCCGGGCAGCTCGCCGACGTCGTCGATGAACTGCGAGGGCTTGACGCAGAAGGTCGTGAAGCCGGCCTCGATCTGCTCACGGATGGGCTCCATCGCCTGGCCGATGTCGGCGGTGGACTCGTCGTCGGGGAAGACGGCACGAGTGCCTCCGACCCGCTCGAGATCGGCGATGTTCCGGCCGGCCTCGGTCATTCCGGAGGACAGCTTCTCTAGATCCTCGGCAGTCCACTCGCCCACCGGGTGGAACCCGTGCCCGTAGCGCACCAGCCGGCGCAACAAGGGCGGACTGACGCCCTGGCCACCGAACCACAGCCGCGGCCCCTCTGGACGATAGGCGCGCGGCGACAGGCTGATGTCCTCGAAGGCGAAGTGCTCGCCGGCGTAGGAGATCGGTCCGTCCTGCCAGGCGAGCTGCAGGATCTCCAGCTGCTCGTCGAGGATCTTGCCCCGCTTGGTGAACGGCACGCCCAGGGCGGCGTACTCGTCCCGGCTCCAGCTCACCGTCGGCTGCACGACGAGTCGGCCCTCGCTGATCAGGTCGAGGGTGCCCAGCTCGCGGGCCAGCAACAACGGGTGCCGCAGCGGGGCGATGATCGCGCCGGCCACCAGTCGCAGATGCTGGGTGACCGAGGCGATCGCGGAGAGGAGCAGGAGCGAGTTGGGCCAGGGCATCTCGGGATCCTGGTTGCCCGGCATCGCGTAGTCCCGGGGGTTGCCCATGACGCCGTTGGCGCTGGCGTCAGGGCCTAAGACGACGTGCTCGCTGATCATCACCGCGTCGAACCCGGAGTCTTCAGCGACCCGGGCCCACCGCACCAGCTCCGGGAGGTCCCGGCCCGAGATGAGCGTCCAGTTCTCGCTGAGGATCATCAGCAGCCGCGGGGAAGCACCCATGCCGCTAGCCGACGAGATCGGCGACCGCGGCTGCGTTCTCGCCACGCCGCCGCACGGTCCCCACGATCGTGCCGATCACGAAGACCGCGAACGGCAGCAGGATCAGGGTGTACCCGAGGAAGTTCAGGCCCCACGACTGCGCTGTCGGGTCGACCCCTTCCGCGACGGTGCCGGCCAGCAGCCCGAACCGCGACATCAACAGGTACTCGCCGACGAGTAGACCGATGGCGGCGAGGATGGGTGCGATCGTGGTCTTCCAGATGCTCAGCTCGTGCGGATGCTTTCGGAAGAAGGCGATCACCGCGCCGCAGACGAGGAACTCGACCAAGACGATCGCAACCACCGCCAGCCCGCTGAACCAGAAGAACATGTTCAGCACAGGGTCTTTGTCGGTGAGGGCGAACAACACGATCACGACGAACGTGATCACCGAGGTAGCGATCGATCCGAGCAGCGGGGCGCCGGCCTTGTTGACCCGGTCGAGGGCTCGGGGCAGCACGCCGGCACGACCCATGGAGAAGAAGTACCGTGCGGCAGAGTTCTGGAAAGCGAGGAGGCCCGCGAACAGGCTGCTGAGGACCAGCCAGCTCATCACGTCGGCCAGCCAGCTGCCGACGTATTCGTCGGCCACCGAGAAGATCACCGCCGCGGAGTCGGCGAGCGGGACGCCGTCGATGGCGGAGCGGTTGGCTGCCTCCTCGACCACGTTGGCAGCGCCCAGCGCCGAGACCACGGCGAACGTGGTGAGCGCGAACAGCACCGTGATGAGCGTGACAGCCACGTACGTCGCCATCGGGACCGTTCGCTTGGGGTCCTTGGACTCCTCGCCGTAGATGGCCGTGGCCTCGAAGCCGATGAAGGAGGCGAAGGCGAAGGCCAGCGCGATGCCCGCGGAGCCGGTCAGCCCACCGACGAGGATGTTGTCGGGTGCGAAGGACGCGCCGAAGTCGAAGCCGTCCGGGCCGCCACCCTGGAAGATCACCGCCAGCGACACCAGGGCCAGCGACCCGATCTCGAGCAGCATCAGCACCCCGAGGACCTTGGCGCCGACATCGACGCTGAACGCAGACAACCCGAGCACGATGACCCAGGCAATCAGCGCCCAGGCCCACCAGGACAGGTCGATGCCGAGCTTGGCGTCCATCTGGCCCGCCATCACAGCGCCGAAGAAGCCGTAGATGGCCAACTGGATCGCGAGGTAGGCGACCAGGGAGACATAGGCGCTGCCGACACCCGGACCGATACCCAGCCCGCGCCCGACATAGGCGAAGAACGCGCCGGCGTTGGTGACCCGTTGACTCATGGCGGCGTACCCGACGCTGAACAGGAGCAGCACGATGCCGGCCGCCAGGTAGGCGCCCGGGACGGCGGCTCCGTTGCCCAGCACGATGGCGACCGGCAGGGCGCCAGTCATGCCGACCATGGGGCTGGCTGCGGCCACCACGTAGAACACGATGCCGACCACACCGAGGCGGCCTACGTGCAGTGACGTCTCTTCGGTCTGCGGTAGGGCGGGAGGCAGGCTCACGGTGGTCTCCAGTAGATTGTACGGACCCGAACGAATATTGCAGTGAGGCTCGCAGCGATTGCCCGCGGTGTCAATAGATCGCGCTGAGCGTCCTTGCGCTCGAGCGTGAACTGGTCACGTGTCTACGCACGGGGCGAGCGCTACGGGAGCGAGGACCCGGTCACGGAACAAGCCCCGAGGACACGTGACCGCCGATGTCGTCCTCAGCGAGCGTCCTGCCGAGGCCGAACACCGCGCCGTTCCCAGCCATTAGGGAGGCGACCTGATCATCGGGACGGGCAGGTCGGCGATCGGAACGCTTGTCGAGCGCAGCAGCCCACACATGGGCGATGCATCCAGGCAGATACAAGGTGCCTGTCACATGATCACTGCTGGCAGTCTGAATTTGCCGTCAGTGATTCGGCCGATCATGCGGTAGGCGACAACGAGTTGGTCTACGGCGGGCTGGTAGCGCATGTCCTTGAGCACCTGACCGAGGGCAATGCGACAGATGAGCTCTTGCATGAGGTCGAGGGTCGAGGTCGGGGAGTCGAGGATGGCGTCGATCCGCAGGAGACGTTCCTCCTTTGCGGCACGGAGTTGTCGCATCTGCAGCACGTCGCCGACCGTCAGCTGGCCCTCGTCAGCCTCCTTGCCCTGAGCAGCGACGGAGCGCGGCTTGTCTCCACGCCTCTTCTCGTACGCGGCGTTCCGGCATAGCTGTCCGCAGTAGACGCGTGGTCGGCCGCGGCCCTTGGGCTGCTTGATCGGACCGCCGCATTCCGCGCAGGTCTTTCGCGGCATGTTCACACCCAGGAGGTGCTCCGCCACCCCCGTTTGGAACGGCATACACCTCGATCTGCCAACCGTGTGACGTTATTCCGGGGTTGGGATCGAGCGGGCGGCGTGGGTGTTTCGGCGAGTGGATCAGTGTGCGGCGGGCTCGGGTACAGGAGGTCGTGCGGCGGTGAGCTTGGTGAGTTCGGGAGACGGGGTGCACCTGTGTGTTGATCCGGCAGTGCCGGCTGGTCCGCCGCGCCGGCGGTGCTGGGCGATCGGCATCGTCGTCAGGCTCTCCGTCGACGGCCGCGAGCAGGGCATCCTCGCCGCTGGCCGAGCCGACCTCGAGGAGCGACCCGTCCGGCCGGTCCGGACGCAGCGTCCGTTCGAGGTGGGCGGCAGGCGTCGTGTCGATGGTCGGGTCCGGTTCGATGTAGTGGCCCTCGGTGATCACGGTCGAGGTGTGGCCGAGGAAGGTGGCGGCGGCATCCGTTCCGACACCGCGGGCAATGACGGTGGCTGCGGTGCGGCGATACCACCGCATTCTGATGCCGGAGTCGTCGAGTCCGGCCAACGTCAGGAAGTCGCGGAATGTGCGCCGGACGTTGTACGGACTCAACGGCCCGCCGGTGCGGTTGGCGAAGATCGTCCGCTCGCGATCAGCCGATTCGAGCTCCTTGAGTCGCCGGCGCAGTACCGCGGCCGCGAACTCCGGCATCGGAATCGCCGGATCGACGCGTCCGACTTGGGACGGTCCTGGCGCAGGACTCCCCTGCCCTTCCGCTGGACGACCGTGCCTTTGACGTGCACGACCATGCCGGCGGGGCCATCTGAGACGTCGCAGATCCGGAGCCCGAGCACCTCGCCCGTGCGCATGGCAGTTCCCAGCAGGACCTCGACAACGTCGCGGACTTGGCCATCCGACTTCGGCCCGGGTCGGCCCGGCTCACTGCGCCAAGCGGCGGCGGCAGCTCGGATCGCTGCGACCTGTTCGAGCGTGAGCGCGTGAGGGATCGTCTTGCTCCGTTTCAGTGGCGATGTGCCATCGACGGGGTTGGTCGCGATGGCGTCATGTCGGAGTGCGAATGCGAACAGGAGGTTGAGCATCGTGCGCGAGTGTGCTCGCTCGAGACTCGGAGATCGCTGCTTGGCCCTTGAGGAACCACTCCACCCGCCCGGTCGTGACCTCGCCCAGGGTGTAGTGCTCGAAGGCCGGCAGCACGTGGAGCCGATCTGGTCGCGATAGCTGTCCTTGGTGCCGTCGGCGAGCTTGCGTAGGTCGAGGTCGGCAAGCCACAGCGTGACCAGATTCTGGAACGAGCTCGACGGATCGAGGATGCTGCCGACGGTGTGCCCAGGTCGATCGGCGATGCGCTGCTTCAGCAATGCAGTAGCCGCCTTGGCCGACTGCGCGGTCGCGGTGACCTTTCGAAAGGCGGCCGTCGATGTCGCGATAGCGCGTCTCAGCGACACATCGACCGCTGCGTTGCATCACGTAGATCCCGCCGTAGGTGCCGATCGCCGTACGCGGTCGTCCCCCGTTCATGGCTGGCGCTCCGGATGCCGTTCGCGATCGGCGGCCTCGAGCCGGCACAGCCACGCGTCCACCTCGCTGGGCCGGAACCGCAGCTCGCGTCCGACTCGGAAGCCGCGCGGACCGCGACCGCGGCTGCGCAGGTCGTAGATCGTCTGCACGCCCACGTGCAAACGGTCGGCCAGTTCCGACATGGACAGGACGGGCTGGAATGCGTCACGACGCGGGTCAGTTGTCTCCATGGCAACGAGGTGCGCGAGAGCTGCCGAGAGACGGCGAGTCCGGTCAGGGCCCGATCGAGAATGACCGCCGATGTTCGAGCAACTGCCGAGTTTCTGCCGAGTTTTCACTCCGCCTCCTCTGTGAGGATGCCGGAGGTGTCACTCTGACCTGCGTCGTTTGGTGGAGCTGAGGGGATTCGAACCCCTGACCTTCTCATTGCGAACGAGACGCGCTACCAACTGCGCCACAGCCCCAAGCGAGGGGAAACGGTAGCACCAGGGCACCGACCGTTCCGAATCCAGGTAGGCCCCGGAACGGGGTGGCGAGTCAGGCGCCGGAGACGCGCCGCTGGTCGGGCTCTGCGGCGTCGGCGCGCTGCTGGTCGGCCTCGCGAGCGAGGGCCGAGTCGGCCTCGTTGCGGCCCGAGCTCCAGACCCCGGTGGAGTCGAGGTCGATGGTGCGGACGGTGCGGCCGGCGGCCGCCTTGCCGACGTACGTCGGAAGCGTGACGGGCACCGGATCCCACCCGCCCGCGACCGCCGGGACCTCGACGTCGTCAGCGATCGCCGGGATCTCGCCCGTGTCGGCGTTTGCGTCCTCCTCGGCGATCAGCTCGTCGGCAAGAGTGGTACGGCGCTTCCGGACCGGCGTCGTGCGCGAGACCCGCGACGCGCGCTCCTGCCGCACCATGAGTCGGCAGGCCACGAGCCAGGCCACGAGGAGCGTGACCGGGATCGCGGCCCATGCCCAGCCGGTCGTGCCGGTCGCGGCGAGCGCGACGACGGCGATGACGGCGAGGGAAATCGTGCCGAGCACCCGACGACGACGCTGGGCTGCCCTGGCTGCGGCGAACTTCTGCGGTCGGGGCGGTGCATGGGTCAGCGGAGCCGGTCCAGCGAGCGCATCGCCGACCTGCCCCGGCTCCGCGTCCTCGTCCCCGTCCCCGTCTCCGTCCCCGTCGAGGACCGGCTGCGGCGTACCGCTGCTGCCGACGACGAGGGCTGCCTTGCCGGCCGAGACCGGCTCACGCCGAGCGAGCACCCGGACCCGGTCGGAGAAGCTGTCGACCGACCGGCTGACCCGGTCGATCTCGTGGTGCCGGAGTGCCTTCGGGATGAGGTAGACGGCCCAGGCAATCGCCAGGGCGACGAAGATCAACGCGCTCAGGTCCACAACCGAGAGGCTAGGCCGGGCCGTGGCCTTCGGGACGTATGTCTATCGGTGTGTCACAGAATGACTGATGTGACTAATGAGGCCAACGGCCTTGCCGTCACATGACCGACGCCCCGCAGACCGAACTTGCGCGACACTTTCGGACATGGCGCAGGTGCTCCCGTCGGGCCAGGTGACGTTCGCGTTCACCGACGTCGTGGGCAGCACGCGTCGCCTTCACCGAGCACGGCCAGGCGTACGCCGACGCGATGCCCGCGCTGCACGCCCAGATCCAGGAGGTGGCCGCTCGCCCACGGCGGCGTCGTGGTCAAGACCGAGGGCGACGGCGCGTTCCTCGCCTTCCCCGACGCGATCGGTGCCGTCCGTGCGCTGCGCGAGATGCAGGAGCGTCTCGACCAGGAGCCCGCTGACGGGCTGTGGCTGCGGATCCGCGCCGGCGCCCACACCGGGACGGCCGAGCCCGTCGACGGCGACTACCTGGCGCTGGCCGTGCACGTCGCCGCCCGAGTCTCCTCGGCAGCGGGCGCGGGCCAGGTGCTGGTCTCCGACAGCGTCGTCGAGGACATCGACGACGCCACCCTGGCGGAAGCCCGGCCGGTCGACGTGGGCGTCTTCGAGCTGAAGGACGTGCGCGAGCCGATGCAGCTGTGGCGGGTCGCCGGCGACGACGCGGCACCGCGAGCGACCCCGGCGCGGCAGGACGAACGTCGCCGCTCGCTCACTCCAGCTTCGTCGGGAGGGAGGTCGAGCTCGACGAGCTCGACCGGCTCCTCGACACTCCAGGGCTGGTGACAGTGGTAGGCCCGGGCGGCGTGGGCAAGACCCGGTTGGTCAGCGAGTACGCCGTACGGAACGCCTCCGACCGAGCCGACGGCATCTGGATGGTCGAGCTCGCACCATTGACGAACGCGGACCAGGTCATCGCTGCGGTAGCCCTCACTCTTGGCCTGTCGGGTTCACCGACGTCCGAGACGGCTGGCAGCCGAGCTGGCTCGACGCGGCAAGCCCTTGCTGATTCTCGACAACTGCGAGCACCTGGCCGACGCCGTCGCCGACCTGACCGCAGAACTCTTGCGGATGTACCCAGTGCTCTCAGTCGTCGCGACGAGCCGCGAAGCCCTCGACGTCGAAGGCGAGCGCATCCAGCGCCTTTCGCCCCTCGGAGTGTCGGAGCCGACCGATGGGAAAGGCGGCGGGGCCCTCGCCGCCGCGGAGGAGCTGTTCCTGTCGCGGGCTCAGGTCGCAGGCGGCACCGTATCGCAAGACGACTTGCCGGTGGTCGCCCGACATTTGCCGGCTCCTCGACGGCCTTCCTCTCGCCGTCGAACTGGCCGCCCCGCGAGCGGCATCGATGCCGCCCCGCGAGCTCCTCGCCGAGCTCGAGCACGGTGGTCTACAGCTACGGCGCCGAGGCGGAGCCCAGCGCCAGCGCAACCTCGACTCGCTCGTCGGCTGGAGCCTGGACCTCCTGGACGCCGCACACCGCACCGCCTTGCTCGTGCTGTCCGTGTTTCCCGGCAGGTTCACAGGAGAGATGGCGCGGCAAGTGATGGAGACCGTCGGCGGTCTTCCGCAGGGGGCCGCAGGAGAACTCACCCGTCGTTCGCTTCTCGACCTGGACGGCGACGACTATCGGATGCTCGTCACCATTCGGGACGTGGTGAAGAGCGAGCTGGCGGGTCGACCGAAGACGTACGACGCCGCGATGAAGGGCCTGTTCGCCTGGGCCGTCGACCGTGCCAACAAGGCGCACCACGAGCGCGAGGAGATCGCTGAGCCGCAGGTGCGCGCCCTCGAAGCGGCGCTCGCCTGGGCGCTCGCCGACCGCCGCGCCGGCTGCGGCCGCTTGATGGTGGCCGTCACGGCCTGGGTTCACGCCCATACACCGAGCCAGCACGCGCAAGCCATGGCAGAGACGGTACTGACCGGGCCAGCTCCGGCATCGAGCGACGAGGTCCTGCTGCATGCCGCTGCCATCAGACTCACCTCCGGCCTGGCCTATGCCAGCTCGGTGTCAGCCGAGCAGGCTCGCGACCTGCTGACTGCGGCGCGCAGGTACGAGACCGGGGACCCAGATTGCTCGTTCTATGCGGCGGGCGTGGCGACCTCGGTGCTGGCACGCTACGGCCACCTCGAAGAGGCGCTTTCCGTTCAGGTAGACCTGGTTGACATGGTCGACGACGACTGGGACCGCGAGGCGGCGCTGACCGAGGTCGGGGTGACCTACCACCTGCTGGGCGACCTGGCGCAGGCCGAGCGCTACTACCGCGAGGCGCTGGGCGACTCGAACGAGGAATGGGCCAACCAGCTCGTCCTCATGAGCAACCTCGGCGAGGTCATGCTCGACGCGGGACGACTCGACGAAGCCGCGGCCCAGCTCCGGGCGACCGTCCAGCGTGCGCACGGACGCGCCACCATCAGCGCCTGGGCGCTCGGACTGTTGGTGGTGACCGAGGCGGAGCGAGGCGCGGTCGACGTCGCGCGAGCTCTGGCAGGCGACGCGGAGGCTGCCCTGGAGGAGGTCATGCGCACAGACACCTCAGTGTCGTACGTCCTCGGTCGGATGCGCGAGGCCATGGCCCGCCTGCCCGTGTGAGCCCAGTCAGTGCGCCGCCGACGCGTCCCCGCCCGACTCCTCGAGCCGGGCCAGCAGACCGCGCGGACACTCCTCCTGGGTGACGGCGAAGATCCGATGGTCGCGCCAGGCGCCGTCGATGTGCAGGAACCGCGGCGCGTAGCCGATCTCGCGGATGCCGAGCTTCTCGACGACCCGCAGCGAGTTGGTGTTCTCCGGGCCGGATGCAGATCTCGAGCCGGTGCAGCTTGGCGGTGAAGAAGCAGTGGTCGGCCGCCATCGCCACGGCCCGTGGCACCACGCCCCGGCCGGCGAACTCCTGGTCGATCCAGTAGCCGATCGAGGCGAACTGGGCCGACCCCCGCACGATGTTGTTGACGCTCACCTGGCCGGCGAAGCGGCCGTCGACCTCGAGGACGAAGGGGTACGTCGTCCCGCGTCGCGCGGCGCGGCCCAACCGGCGAACGAGCGCGGGGAACGTCGTCGGTCGCGCGTCGCCTCCCGGCGGGACAGTGGCGTCCCACGGCGACAGCCAGGTGGCGTTGCGGCGACGGGCCAGCCGCCAGGCGCGGGCGTCGGCGCGTCGTACCGGCCGCAGCGTGACCACCGGGTCGGTGCCGGACATCAGCTGGTTCGGCCAGGCACGGCCCGGGACCGACGTGATCATCCGCTCCCGTCCCAGCCGTTCGATCCGCTCGTCGGGGCTCAATGGTCGCTCCCCACGATCTGCTCGACGGCGTGCATGAGCACCGGTCGCAGCACGTCGAGCGCGTCCTTCACGCCGCCGCGCGAGCCCGGCAGGTTGACGACCAGGCACTCGCCGGCCACCCCGGCTAGACCGCGCGACAGGGCCGCGGTCGGCACGCCCTTGGCCACGCCGGCGGCGCGGATCGCCTCGGCGAGTCCCGGTACCTCCCGGTCGAGCAACGGCCGGGTCACCTCGGGCGTCCGGTCGGTCGGGGTGAGCCCGGTGCCACCCGTCGTGAGTACGACGCGCGCTCCCCCCCGCACGGCCAGCGCGATCGCGGCGCCGACCGGATCGCCGTCGGGACGGATCGTCGCGTCGTCCACGGCGAAGCCGAGCGCACGCAGGGCGTCGACGATGAGCGGGCCGGTCGTGTCGTCGTACACACCGGCGGCGGCGCGGTTGGACGCGACGATCACCACCGCCGGAAGCCCGCCCGCGTCGCTCATCGTGACCAATCCCCGGACTTGCCGCCGGTCTTGGTCTCGACCCGGACGTCGCTGATGACCGCGCCCTTGTCGACCGCCTTCACCATGTCGACGACGGTCAGGGCGGCGACCGAGACCGCGGTGAGCGCCTCCATCTCGACCCCGGTCCGGTCCGACGTACGGACGGTCGCGACGATCTCGACGGCGTCGTCGGCAACGGTGAGATCAACGGTGACGCCGGAGATCGCGAGCGGGTGGCACAGGGGGATCAGGTCGGGCGTGCGCTTGGCGCCCATGATCCCGGCGATCCGGGCGACCGCGAGCGCGTCGCCCTTCGGCACTCCCTCGCCGCGGAGCAGTCCGACCACCTCGGGTGCGACCAGGACCCGTCCGGATGCGGTCGCGGTCCGCACGGTCACCGCCTTCTCCGAGACGTCGACCATCCGGGCGGCGCCGGTCTCGTCGACATGGGTCAGCCCGGGCGCTGGGTCAGTCATGGGGTCATCCCACCACTAGAGCGGAAGGATGGCGACCTCGGCGCCCGCGGGCAGCGGGTCGACGCCCGGGGGTACGACGAGGAGTACGTCGGCGGCGGCCAACAACCGCTGCGAGTGACCGACGTGGCCGGCCAGCTGCGCCACCCGGCCAGGACCGACGTACGCCGCCGGCAGTACCAGCGTCCGGTCGCCTGCCACGTCGACCGGCGCGTCCAGGACCGCCGTCGACTCCGCAACCGGGAGGCGCCCGGCCAATGCGAGGATCGCCGGCTCGGCGAACAGCCGGAACGAGGTGTACGCCGCCACCGGCGTGCCCGGCAGGCACACCACAGGCACCCGCCGACGGGGGCCCTGGTGGGGCCGGCGACCGGGTCGCGAGCCGCTCGTGAAGACGCCGTACCCCTGCGGCCGGCCGGGCTTCACCGCGACCGATCCGAACCAGAACTCGTCCCGCTCCCCCAACGCAGCCTTCACCACGTCGTGGTCGCCGGCCGAGACGCCGCCCGTCGTCACGATCAGGTCCGCCACCTCGGCCATCTCCTCGAGCACCGCGAGCAGCCGCGCCGGGTCGTCCGGCACCGGCCCCGTCCTCATGATCCGAGCCCCGGTCGCCTGCACGGCGGCCAGGATCGCCACCGAGTTGCTGTCGTGGACGTGCCCCGGCCGGTCGCCCAACGGCGCACCAGGTACGGCGAGCTCGGCGCCGGTGGGGACCACGGCGACCCTGGGGATCTGGTGCACCTGGGCCTCAGCGACGCCGACCCCCGCGAGCAGCGCGAGGTGACGCGGCGCGAGGACGGTGCCGCGACGGACGGCGAGATCGCCGTCGCCGAGGTCCTCACCCTGTCGTCGGACGTGGGCGCCGTCCGTCACCGGCCTGTCGACCCGGACGTGCTCGGCGCCGCGGTCGGTCCACTCGAACGGCACCACCGCGTCGGCGCCGAGCGGGAGGGGTGCCCCGGTCATGATCCGCCAGGCCGTGCCCTGGGCAAGAGAGGGCCGGGTCGCGTCACCCGCTGCCACGACCCCCGCCACCGGCAGCACGACGCGCCCGGCGGCCGCGCCCGAGACGTCGGCCGCGCGGACGGCGTACCCGTCCATTGCGGCGTGGTCGAACCGCGGCAGCGGCACCTGGGCGATCATGTCGGCCGCACACACGTGGCCGGCTGCCATCTCCAGCGTCAGCGGCCACCGGTCCAGGGGCGCCACCAGCTCGAGGATCCGGTCGCGGTGCTCCTCGACCGGGACCAGGGGATCAGCCATCCGACCCGGAGAGGACCTCCCCGGCGGGCACCCGTTGCGCGGTGGCGGCATCGAGCGCGACCTCGCCGACGATCTCGACGCCGTGGCCGAACGTCCAGTCGCCCTCGATCTTCAGCGACGAAGCCTTCGCCAGGGAGGGGGCACCCTCGGGGAAGCGCTGGTCGAACTCGCCGACCAGCTTGTAGTGGGCGGGGTCGAGGTCGACGTACGGCACGTCGGCGGCGACCAGGTCGAGCACGAAGTCCGCACCGATCGTGTAGACGTCGGAACGCAGCACCAGAAGGTCGTTGGTCGTCTTCACCGGCACGAACCGGTCGCGGCCGACCTCGATCAGCGTCGCCCCCTCGAACACCTCGATCGCCGCACCCATCGCGGTCTCGATCTGGATCACCTCGGGGGTGCTGGAGTCGCCGGGGTCGAGGTGCTTGGTGTTCTTGATCAGCGGCAGTCCGAGCACGCCGTCGCGCTGGTCGAGGGTGTCGCGGAGCGCGTGGAGGTCGATCCAGAGGTTGTTGGTCGACGTGAACCGGTGCCGCTCGAGGTCGGCGAGCGCCTCGAGGTCCTCTTTGGCTGTCTGGGCGGTCTCACGCAGGACCAGCCGGCCATCGGCCTTGCGGCGGGCGAAGTGGCCGCCCTTCTTGTCCGAGGGAGTACGGCGGACCGCCTCGATCGCGAACGGTGCCCCACTCTGGGCGAACCACCCCGCCACCTCGGGCGCCGGCACCGCTCCGAGGTTGTCGGAGTTGGAGATGAAGACGTACCGGAAGCCCTGCTCGATGAGCCTCTCTAGTACGCCCGCTGCCGCGCAGGGCGGTGTAGACGTCGCCGTGGCCGGGCGGGCACCACTCGAGGTCGGGGTCCTTCGGGTAGGCCGCCGGGACCAGGCCCTTGACCAGCAGCTTGGGTTCCTTGTTCTGCAGGAAGTCGAGCGGCAGGCCCAGGACCTTGAGGTTCTCGTAGCGGGCCAGTGCCTCGAGGGTGTCGTCGTGGGTGCGGAAGCTGTTCATGAAGAGCAGCGGCAGCGGGGCGTCGTACTTCTCCCGGAGGTGGAGCACCTGCCGGGCGATGATGTCGAGGAAGGACAGCCCACGGCGTACACACAGCAGCGACTTCGCCCGGTCCATGCCCATCGACGTGCCGAGACCGCCGTTGAGCTTGATGATCGCTGTCTGCCGGAGGGCGTCGGCTGCGACATCGGAAGGTACGTCGACGTCCGCGAGCCGCTCGATGTCGACCGGCTCGATGCTGGACTCGGCGATCAGACCGGTCTCGCCGTACTCCAGCAACCGGTAGTAGTGAGCGAACGTCTCGATCGCGACCGGGTCGACCCCTGCGTCAGCCATCTTCGTCCGTGCCATTTCCAAACCTGCGCTGCTACCCACACCCCGATCGTAGGCTTGCTAGGTGCCGAGTGAGCAATCGATCCCCGAACCGGTCGGAAACAGCGGGGTCGCCAAGCTCGCGCTGCGCGACCAGCTGCTCACCGCGCGGCGCCGTCGACCCCTCGCCGAGGTCGGCGACGACGCCCGGGCGATCGCCGATCGGCTGCTCGCCGCACCAGAGGTACGACGCGCCGCAACCGTCGCTTGTTACGTCTCGGTCAGCACCGAACCAGGCACCACCGCGCTCCTCGACCGGCTGCTCTCGGCCGGCAAGCGGGTGATCCTTCCCGTGCTGCTGCCGGACAACGACCTCGACTGGGCGGAGTACCACGGCGAGACCTCGCTCGCGCCCGCCCGCCGCGGCCTGCTCGAGCCGATGGGCCGCCGACTCGGGCCGGAGGCCGTCGCCACCGCCGACGTCGTGCTCGTTCCCGGCCTGGCGGTCTCCCCTACCGGCCAGCGGCTCGGCCGCGGTGGCGGTTCCTACGACCGCACCCTCGCCCGGGTCCCGCTCGGCACGTTCACCTGCGTCCTGCTCTACGCCGACGAGGCCGGCGTCGCCGTACCCACCGAACCGCACGACCGGTCGGTCACCGCGGCGGTCACACCCGTCGGCATCACCCGGTTCTAGGGGGCGCTGCAGGAATCCCCGGTCGACCGGGGATTCCTGCGCTTGTCGGGGTTTGCAACGGCCGACAAGCGCCAGTTTTCCCCGTCCGCTGTGACAGACGAGGCTGGTGGGTTGATCAGTCGTCGGGCACCAGCGTTTGCGTGTCCACCGCCGCATCGTCGACGGCCTCGGCGGAGAACACCCACGGCAAGGTCTCCCCGCGCGACCACAGGTCGGTCTGGTCGGTGTAGTGCGCGTGGAAGGCGTGGCCGGAGACCCCGGTCAGGTTGATCCAGCGGGCGGCGTCGAGATCATCGAGCGGGATGACCATCCGCATCGAGGGCGCCCACACGACGTCGTACCCCTCCCGCGCGTCCCAACCGGTCGCGTTGGGGATCGAGCCACCGCCGCCGACCTCCCAGCCGCCGCGGTTGAACAGCCGCTCGATGACGCCGATCCCGGACTCCCCGAGCGTCGAGGACCGCAGCTCCAGCCGGTGCAGCCCACCCCAGGTCCACTCGTCCGCCGTCGGCGACTGCCGCGCAGTGAGCACGTCGCGGGCCGCGCGCAGCGACTCCTCGAGGATGTCGTCGCGGGTCTCGACGACATCCTCGGTCTCCAGGTCGTCCCACCACACGTCACCGGGCCGGGTGAGCAGGTCCGCGACCACCGCGAACCACCGCTGCCCACCGTCGGGGCGCAGGGTGCCCGTCAGCTCGTCGTGGAAGGTCCGGGCGAGCAGCTCGCGCCACACCACGTTGTAGTAAGCGGCGGCGGCGCTGTCGGCAGCCTGGTGGGAGTTCCAGTCAGCGAGCAGCCGCTGCCCGTCGGAGAAGTAGCCGGCCGGCAGGTCGATCTCGAGGAGGTACGGCGTCAGGACCGGCGCCATCGGGTTGCGGTCGTCGTTCTGGACCGACGCCATGTCGTCGGCGTCGAGAGGTCCCTCGTCCACGAGGAGGTCGCGGATCCGGGCCGAGCGGTAGCCGCGGTCCCAGTCTTCGGTGAGGAAGTAGGGGTAGCCGGTCCCCGTGCTGCCCGGGTCGACGACGGCCTGGTTGGCGGTCACGATCATGCCCGAGTCGGGGTCGAGCACATGGGGGAGTGCCTCGTACGGCACGTACTGGCCGGTCCAGTCGTTCTCCGCCAGCCAGCCGGCCGCGGGCAGCAGCCCGTCGTTGCCCGACTTGCGGATCGGCACCCGGCCGGTCGCCTGGTAGCCGATGTGACCCTCGGTGTCGGCGTACACGACGTTCTGACCTGGTACGGCGAAGTCGGCGAGCGCAGCGTGGAACGAGGGCCAGTCGGTCGCGAGACTGAGCGCATAGAGCGCGTCTGCCGTCGGGCGCGGTTCGAGCGCGGTCCAGGCGAGCGAGACGGCGCGGTCCCACCGCGCATCGCCGTCGGGTACGACGCCGCTGTCCCCGGCCTCGTCAATCACGTCGCCGAGGTCACCGTCGAGGTCCGAGAGCAACGGCCCGTGCGCCGTGGACCTGACCTGGATCGTGACGTCGTCCCCGTCGCGGACCTCGATCGTCTCCTCGCGCACCTTCAACAGCCGGCTGCGGCCGTTCTGCTGCCAGCGGTCGTCGCGCACCCGCTCGACGAAGAGGTCGGTGGTGTCGGGCCCCAGGTTGGTGAAGCCCCACGCGATGTCGGCGTTGTGGCCGATGATCACGCCGGGCACGCCGGAGAAGCTGAAGCCCGCAACGTCGAGCGGGCAGTCCTCGCTGACCTCACGACAGTGCAGGCCGACCTGGAGCCAGACGCCGGGAAGGGAGACGCCGAGGTGCGGGTCGTTGGCAAGGATCGGCGCGCCACTCACGGTGTGTTCGCCGCCGACCACCCAGCCGTTGCTGCCGATGCCGTCGCCGTTTCCGAGCAGCGCGGGCACCTCGCCGACGACCCGTTCGATGCCGGCCAGCGCCTCCTGCACCCGCGGACCGAGCGGCGGCCGCGACGGCAGCCGAGTGCCGGGCGCGGTGGCGTCCTGCTCGAAGACCTCGTCGACGACCGCGCCCTGCTCGACGATCGGCGGGTGCTCGTCGAAGGGGTACGGAGGGAACAGCTGGCTCGCTCGCTCGGAGCCCACCACGCCGATCGACCGTGCTCGGGCGATCTCGTCCTCGAGGTTGCCCTTCAGGTCCCACGCCATCGCCTTGAGCCAGGCGATCGAGTCGACGGCGGTCCAGGCCTCGGGCGAGTAGTCGAAACCCGAGAGGTCGAGGACCGCGTACTCGAGGGAGATCTCCGACAGGCCGCGGTCCTCGAGGTAGGCGTTGACGCCCTCGGCGTAGGCGTCGAGCAGGTCGCGGGTCGGCGGGTCGAGAAGGGTCAGCTCCTGCTCAGCGACCTGCCGCCAGCCGAGCGTCCGTACGACGCGATCGGTCTCGACCGCGTCCTCGCCGAAGAGCTCGGACAGCCTGCCCGCCGTCGCGTGCCGTCGTACGTCCATTTCGAAGAAGCGCTCCTGCGCGTGCACGAAGCCCTGGGCCAGCGCGAGGTCGTGCATCGAGTCGGCATAGATCTGTGGGATGCCCTGCTCGTCGCGAAGCACCTCGACCTCGCCGTCGAGGCCCGGGATCTCGATCTCACCGGACGTCTCGGGCCACGAGCGACGCACCACGGTGACCCCCGCGAACAGGGCCAGGACCAGCGCCAGCACCAGGGTCGCGGTGAGCAGGGCCACCCAGCGGATCGGGGCCGGCCAGGTGCTCGGGCGGCGGGTGGCGGCGGTCATGGTGGACGACATTGTGCCCGGAGCCGTGGTGCTGACGTAGGATTGGCAGTCGTTGCGCGAGAGTGCTAAGTCACAGAGTCATTTCCCTGCGGAGAACCGATGCCCACCTATCAGTACGCCTGCACGGACTGCGGGCATGCCTTCGAGCAGTTCCAGAGCTTCTCCGACGACGCGCTGACCGTGTGCCCCGAGTGCTCCGGCAAGCTGCGCAAGCTCTTCAACGCGGTGGGCGTGGTGTTCAAGGGCTCGGGCTTCTACCGCAACGACAGCCGCGCCAAGAACGGCTCCAGCGAGAAGTCGGGCGAGAAGTCGGGCGAGAAGTCGGGCGAGAAGTCGGGCGAGAAGTCGACGCCTGCCCCGGCCGCCGCCTCGACCAGCTCGTCGTCCTCCGACTCCTCGTCCAGCTCGTCGTCGAGCAGCTCGACCAGCAGTACGACGGCAGCCACCCCCGCCTGACCACCCGGTCCTCGAGTACCCCGGTCCTCGAGTACCCCGGTCCTCGAGTACCCCGGTCCTCGAGTACCCCGGTCCTCGAGTACCCCGGTCCTCGAGTACCCCGGTCGTCGAGTAGCCCGAGCCGCCAGGCGAGGGCGTATCGAGACGCCCGCACCCGACCTCACGCCCGGACCGAGGCACTGGCACGTCACCGCGTGTCGATATGCCTCGCTCTTCCCCGCGACGTCTACTCGACGACCACTCACTGTGGACAACCCCGGCAGGGGGCGCGGCATCGTACGACCGGCTCCTAGCGTCGGCCCATGGCCACCCGGGACCTCTCTCTCCGCCTCCGCGACCGACTGACGGCACTACGACGTGGGGTGCTGCGGCGCCGTCGGCTGCTCGCGGTCCTCTGCGCGGTCGGCGCGGTTGCGGCGGGGCTCCGGGCGACCGCACCACCAGCGTCGCCGACCGACGAGGTGCTGGTGGCCGTTCGCGACCTGCCTGCAGGCACGATGCTGGCGACCGGCGACCTCCGCACGATCGAGGTGCCGCCCGACCGGGCAGCCGCCGGCGTGCTGACCGACACAGATGATGCGGTCGGCGCGATCCTCGCCGCACCATTGCGGGCCGGCGAGCCGGTCACCGATGTCCGCCTGGTCGGCCCGGGCCTGGTGGACAGCGCACCCGGGAGCGTCGCCCTGCCGGTGCGGGTCTCGGACGCCGCGCAGGTCGGGCTGCTCGAGGTCGGCGACGAGATCGATCTGCTGGCGACGGACCCCGAGTCCCGGACGACCGCGACGGTGGCCGCTGGGGTACTCGTGCTCGCTGTACCGGATGTGGAACGGGACGCGCCGGATGCGATAACGGGCCGGCTGATCGTGGTCGGCATCCCCGATTCCATCGTCGCCGAGGTCACCGGCGCAGCAGTCATGTCGTTCGTGACGTACGCGTGGACGAACCGCTAGGTTCGGGGGCGAATCCCTGCCGGGGGTAGGGAAACCATCTCGGAAAGAGGAGAAATACATGTCCGGGTTCAAGAACTTCCTGCTGCGCGGGAACCTCGTCGAACTGGCTGTCGCCTTTGTCATTGCGGCCTCGTTCGCCACGGTGGTCACGACCTTCACTGGTGTGCTCACAGACTTCATCGGCAAGATATTCGACCAGCCTGACTTCAGCAGCGCCGAGATCGCCGACGTCAACGTCGGTCTGTTCATCAACGCGCTCATCGCGTTCGTGATCCTGTCCGCGATCGTCTACTTCCTCGTGGTGACCCCTTACACCAAGGCCAAGGAGAAGTTCTTCCCCGCCGAGGCCGCCGGACCGTCCGAGGTCGAGCTCCTCACCGAGATCCGCGACTCGCTGGCCGCCCGGGCCTGATCTACCGCTTCAAGCAGGTGCCGTCTCACCCGTGGTGAGGCGGCACCTGTGATTTCAGCCAGCGGTCGCTCGCGGAGTCGCCGTCGTCGGCCTGCTCGGCAGGGTCCTTCTCGTCGCTGGTGACATCGGGGAGACCGTCCCCGAACACCGCAGCCAGCCGTCGACGGCGCTCCCAGTCCGTCTCCGGCTTGTCCGTGCGCTTGTCGCTCACGTGCAGAGGCCCGCGTTCTCGCGCGCGTCGTCGGACAGGCCACCGTCGTTGTTCTTGCCGCCGTCGGTCGACGAGTCGGTGGGGTCGCCGGACTCGCTCGCCTCGTCGGGCGGGGCGCTGGAGCCCTCCGGGTCGTCGGCGGCGCTGATGGACTCTTCGGCGAACTGCTCGCTGAGCTGCTTGTCGCCGATCACCAGGTTCCACAGGTCGTCGACGGCGTCGGTCCACTCGACCCGGCCGGGCTGTGCAGTGGAGTAGACCCACGGGGTCGTCACGAACTTGATGTTGTCGAGGCCGATGCCCTGGAAGCTGCGGCCCAGGTCGGCGAGCTCGGCGATGTTCTCGTAGTCGGTCTGGATCGAGCCGGTGACCGCGTTGAGGAAGGACACCATCCGGTCGGGTCGTACCAACATCCCGGCCGAGATCGCCTTGTTGATCATCGCGGCCATGAACGCCTGCTGGCGGCGGATCCGGTTGGGGTCGGTGCCGTCGCCGACGGCCCGCACGCGGACGTAGCTGAGCGCCTCGTCGTCGCGGATCTCACGGGTGCCGGCCTCGAGGGTGATGCCGTGCTCGGGGTCGTCGATGTCCTCGGGGATGCAGACCTCGACGCCGTCCAGGGCGTTGACCATGTCCTTGAAGCCCTGGAAGTCGATGACGATGTAGTTGTCGATCCGGATGTCGGTGACCTGCTCGAACTGCCGGATCGTGCACGCGGGACCGCCGACCGAGAACGCCTCGTTCCAGATGACGTCCTGCGCGGCGGGGATCTCGGTGCCGTCCTCCTCGTAGCAGGTCGGCCGGTCGACCAGGGTGTCGCGCGGGATGCTGATGCCGTAAGCACGCGACCGGTCCGCGGACAGATGCAGCATGATCGTCGTGTCGGAGCGCTCGCCGTCGCCGGTGAGGCCGTCGATGTTGTTCTCGCCCTCGCGGGTGTCGGAGCCGAGGACCAGGATGTTGAGCGGCTCCGCGGGTCCCTCGACCTCCTCCTTCTCGGGCCGGTCGTCGCCGAGCTGCTTCGCGAGGTCGACCCGCTCGAGGTTGTCGTTCCAGTTGTTGTAGGCGAGCACGACGGACGTCGCCGTACCGACGGAGAGCAGGGCCAACGTCACCGCGATCACCTTGGCCACGGTGTGCCGCTTGCGCAGCCGTCTCTTGCCGGCCACGCCTCGGTTGGCGACGGATCCGGACACTCGGCGCGCGTGCGCCTTCCGGCTACCGGTGTCGTCACCTGTGGTGGTGTCGGCGGCGTCGGGGGTGTCGGACAAGATCTCACCTGGCTGTGGTACGGACGTTCGCTCCATTGTGACGACCCACCGCAAGCAATCACGAATCCGCCGTCCGCCGCACGCAGGCCGGGTCGAGGTCAGCGCGCAGCTACCAGCGCCTCCAGCGCGACCGGCCGCGTCCACAGGTAGCCCTGGCCCGAGTCGCAGCCCAGATCTGTCATCACGTGGAGCTGCTCGGGCTCCTCGATGCCCTCGGCGACCGTTCGCATGCCGAGCCGATGCGCGATGTCGATGACGCCACGGACGATCGCCCGATCCTCGCCACTCCGCACGACGTTGCGCACGAACGACCGATCGATCTTCAGGATGTCCACCGGGAAGTTGCGGAGGTAGGTCAACGACGAGTACCCGGTACCGAAGTCGTCGAGGGCGATCTTGACGCCCAGCGCCTTGAGCTCCTTGAGCCGCGCGATAGCCCCCGCCAGGTCGCTGACCGTCGCGGTCTCCGTGATCTCAAGGACCAGGCGCTCGGGCGGAAGGCCCGACGTGTCGAGGGCGTGGGAGACCACCTCTGCGAGCCGGGGAAGTCGTAGCTGACGGGCCGAGATGTTGACGCTCGTGTAGGCGTCCGAGGCGAGCACCGCGGTCGCGTTGCACGCGGCCCGCAGGGCCCATTCGCCGATGGGCTCGATGTGGCCGCTGGTCTCGGCGTCGTCGATGAATTCCGCCGGATCAAGAAGGCCCCGCACGGGATGCATCCAGCGGATCAATGCTTCCACCCCGATGTGCTCGTCCGACCGCAGGTCGACGATCGGCTGGTAGACCAGCCAGAACTGGTCCTGGACGAGCGCGAGTTCGAGATCTGTCAGGACCGGCGGCCGAGACTCCACCTTCTCGTCGGGGACGTCCCGCCCGGAGACCTCGAAGAAGCTGCTACCGCGCGCCTTGGCGGCGTACATCGCCTCGTCCGCGCGCCGGAGCAGGCCGTCGGCCGAGGTGGCTGAGTCGGCCACCGCGAAGCCGACGCTCGCGCGCACGCGAATCCGGTTGCCGTCGATCACCGCGACGTAGCTCAGCTCCTCTTCGATGCGAGCCGCCGTCTCTGCCACCGCGCCCAGGTCGGCTGCGTCGCAGAGAACCGCGAACTCGTCCCCTCCGAAGCGAGCGATGGTGTCGCTCTTGCGGACCGATGCCTTCAGCCGGCGTGCCACGTCCTGAAGCACGGCGTCGCCGGCGGCGTGACCGTGCATGTCGTTGACGTCCTTGAAGCCGTCGAGGTCGATGAAGAGTACGGCGGACACCCCGCCGGCGCCGCTCGACCGCGTGACCGCTTCTTGGAGGCGTTCGGAGAACAGGCGACGGTTGGCCAGACCGGTCAACGGGTCCTCGAGCGCCATCCGGGTGATCGCCACCTCGAGCTGCTTGCGCTGGGTCACGTCGTGGCAGGTCCCACGGATCCTGATCCGTCCCTCTCCGAGGTCGACGATCTCACCCAGCGCATGGATGGTTCGCAGATTGAGGTCCGGACGCAGGATGCGGCACTCGTAGTCCAGCGCGCCGGTCGTCGGGTCCAACGTCCGCAGCAGCTCGGCGACGCGGCCGCGGTCCTCGGGATGGACCAGCTCGAGGAAGCCCTCGATCGTCGGGGTGAACGTCTCCGGATCCACCCCGGCCAACGCATAGAGCTGGTCCGACCACGTGACCGTCTGCGTGCTCTGGTCCCACTCCCAGCTGCCGACCCCCGACAACGCCTGCGCCTCAGCCAGCTCGCGGTGAGCCAGCTCTGCGTCGAGGCGGGCCGCACGCTCTCGGTCCATCGCCGCCTCGCTCGCGCGCCAGTAGACCAGGCACGCCGCGCTCTCGGCGAGGATGAACGCGCCGTGGATGAGTCCCCACAGCCAGGGATAGTCGGCTGCAGCGGGGTGGTTGTAAACAGCGTGCGGCGCAAAGGTGCCGATCACGCTGTGGTGCAGCACGACGAAGGCCAACGCCAGCAGATAGGGCTGCCAGGCTTGGTAGAGGGCCACGACGGCCACCATCACGAAGAAGTGGAAGTGCGCCTCGATCAGCCCGTTCGTCAGGTGGACGACCAGTGCCGAGCTGGTCATCAGCCCGAGCGTCGCGAGCGCCGAACGGACCCGACGGTCGAACGTCGCGAGCGTAGCGCCGAGCGCGAGCCACGCGACTGCCGACGCTTCCGCGACACTGTGCGTGACGGACTGCTGCGAGATCAGGGCAGCGAGCAACAGGCCGCCGGCGTGCAGCCACAGCAGGATGCAGATGCCGCGGTGGCGCGCGGACCAGGCGTCGTCCCCCAACGCGCCGCCGCGGGGAAGCCACTCCACCGGGCCGCGCCACGACCGGGACGGCCGTCGACCGGTCGCTGTATCCATGTCGAGGATTCTCTCGGTGCGGCACCACTCCCCTGACCGGCTTGGCGAAGACGTTCGGTCGGACCTCGATAGCCCGATAGGACTAGTGGCGGGATCCCGAATGACCATCCCAGGGCACGGACCGACCGTGCTCCGAGTCGACGAGGGCCCCGGGGTCACGAGTCACTACACTCGGGTCCGGCCGTGCCGGCCGCAGGGGTTCCGGCACGTCCCGCCCCCGTAGCTCAGTGGATAGAGCAGCCGCCTCCTAAGCGAAAGGTCGCCAGTTCGACTCTGGCCGGGGGCACCAGTTGCCGGCGGAGCCGCACCATCGCCCCTGCGCCAGTAAAGGCTCGACGCGGCGGTCAGCAAGAAGTCGGCGTGCGGAGGTATGGGACGGCGAGGAGTTCGTCGACAAGAACGTCGGCTACCCGCTGGAGTTCGACAACACCCGATCCCGCGAGGAGCTGGGCATCGCCTTCCGGGACATAGCGGACGCGGTCGCGGACCAGTTCCAACAGATGATCGACGACGGCATCACCCACCGATCGGCCGCTGAGCCGGGCGCTGGGCATTGATGGCCGGGGGCCCTTGCGGTGCTACCTTGGAGAGACGGTCGGCTCCAGCAGCCCAGTGCAGGCGCAGCGGTTAACGCCGACCGGTGAGAGGCCGTCATGGCCACCGTCACTCCCCCCACTCTCCGGCTCCAGGCCGACCACACGAACCGTCCGTACGGCGGCGGCTGGTGGCCCGCCGGCGAGGGGTTGTCCAACGAGCTCCTCGACCTGATGGCCCGCTGGCCGGCCGACCGGCCGTCGATCGCGAGCTACGCGTACCTCCACGACGACTGGGACCGGAGCGAGGCGTCGGTGCCGGCGCACTACCGCACTCGCACCATGATCCTGATGCTCAACGACCGCTCGAGCTGCCGGCTGTTGCTCATTCCGACCGACACCAACCCCGACGTTGCCCGGGAGTTCCTGGCCGAAGCCAGCGACCCGCTGTCCAAGTGGCGGCGGATGGACTTCGCGAGCACCTTCCGGTCGGCGAAGCCGTCGGTCGCCGCCGGCGGCGCTACCAAGTGAGCGCACTGCGCCTGACCATGGGCGCGGCCGTCGGGAAGGACCGGCTCGACGGCGGATGGTGGCCGCACAGCCGCGACCTCTCCACCGAGCTTGCCGACCTCGTCGGCAACTTCCCGGATCAGTACGGCCGCATCGTGCGCGCCACCTGCTCGGCGCCCGACTGGGACGACGCGCCTCGGCGCGTTGCCGTCGACGGCCGGTTCGTCAAGGTCGGGCGGCACCGGCGCGACGAGACCCACGTCATCCACCTGACGACCTCGGACCGGGTCGCGTACTGTCTCCTCGTCATTCCGTCCGGCTTCGACGAGGCACAGGGCTCCGAGGCGCTCCTGGCGTCGGCCACCCGCGGCAACCGTCATGCCGCGGGCGAGCTGCTCAGGGTGGTGACGAACGAGCTCCCCGTCGACCCCGGCGGGCAGTGGGTCAGCTGACTCGCTCGAACTTGATCCCGGCCGCCTGAAGGCGGGCCAGCAGGGCGTCGCCCATAGCCTCTGCGGTGGTGACCTGACCGGACGTCGGCGGGTTGTCGTCGAGCGCCAGGCAGAGGGCCGACTCGGCCAGCATCTTCGCGGTCTCGGTGTAGCCCGGATCGCCGCCGGACACCTTGGTCCGGACCGTGGTGCCGTCGCTCTCGCCGACGAACTCGACCGTGAACCAGGACGCGTCGCGGCGTCCCTCCGACGGCCCGGTGCCCTGCGGCACCCGCTTCTTCAGCTGATTGCGCACCGGCGGCACCTGCGCGGCGACGGCGATCGCCCCCGCACCCGCGGCGCCGCCTGCGGCGTACCGGAGGGTCTTGGTGCCGGCGAAGTGGGAGTACCGGAAGTCCGGGCCGTACGCCGGAAGGGCTGCACCGCTGCGGGCCACGACGAACGGGTCGATCGTCGGGAGCGGCAGCAGCCAGTACCCGAGGACCTTGTCGCGGCCGGGCTTGCCCGCGACTGCCTTCGAGCGGCGACCCTCCGGACGCGGCTCGACGCGCTTGCGGGCCTGCATCGCGTCGCGCATCTGCTTCGCGCGGGCGAACGCGTTGAGCGCGGAGTGGAAGGTGCCGCCCGAGAAGGTGCCGTTGGAGCGGGCCACGCCGCGCATCGTCACCGGCGCCGTGATCTCGCCACCGGCTTCCTCGGAAAGCTGCTGGATCGTGTAGTAGGCGCCGAGGTCGTGCGGGATCGAGTCGAAGCCACAGCAGTGCACGATGCGCGCGCCGCTCGCCTCCGCGGTGGCCTGGTGGTCGACGTACATCCGGTCCACGAACTCCGGCTCGCCGGTGAGGTCGGCGTAGTCGGTGCCCTCCTGCGCGCACGCGGCGACGAGCGGGGCGCCGTACTCGAGGTAGGGGCCGACGGTCGTGGCGACAACCTTGGCCTGTGCTGCCATGTCGCGGAGCCCGGCCTCGTCGGCCGAGTCCACGACGAGCAGGTCCACGTCCGCGCCGATGCGGTCACGCACCTGCTCGAGCTTCTCCTTGCTGCGGCCGGCGAGCGCCCACCGCAGTCCTTCCGGCGCGTTGGCGGCCAGATAGTCGGCGGTCAGCCCTCCGGTGAAGCCGGTGGCTCCGAGGAGGACGAGGTCGTACGTGCGGGAGCCTGATGACTGAGCCATGCCCGAATCGTCCCACTCTCCCTGATCCCGATGGAACCTACCGGGGTCGTAGATCCGTCGTACCGTCAGCAGCCGGCAAGGAAAGAGGCATCGGAGAGTCGTGGATCGAGACACTGAAGCGGAGTACGCCGCCTACGTGGAGCAGGCCTGGGGGACGCTGGTTCGTGCCGCCGTCTTCCTCGGCGCCCTGCCCCACGAGGCGGAGGACCTCGCCCAGGCCACGCTCGTCCGGTGCTACACGGGCTGGGACAAGGTGAGCCGCGCGGACAACCGGGACGCCTACGTCTACCGGATGCTCCTCAACTGCCTGCGGGACGTCCGGCGCAGCCGGTGGTGGAAGGACAGGGCGGCGACGGGCGAGCTGGAGGACGGCCGTAGGACGACGTCCGTGAGCGACCGCAGTGATGCCGTCGCGCAGGCCGACGCGGTGCACCGGGCGCTCGGGTGCCTGACCAAGCCGAACCGTGACGTGGTGGTGCTGCGCTACTTCGTGCAGCTCACCGAACGACAGACCGCCGACGTGCTGGGGGTGCCGGCGGGCACCGTGAAGAGTCGCCTGTCCCGATCCCTGGCCCTGTTGGCTGCGAACGACCACATCCTCGATCTGAGTGGAGGGGCGTCGCGATGACTGACCTCGAAGACCTCTGGGACGACCTGCCCGTCGGCAAGGCGCCCACCCACGACATCCTCCGCGCCGGGCGGAAGGCTGAGTCATCGGCTGGGCCCTCCGCCTCGGCGGCAGGCAACCGGCGCCACTTCCTGGTGAAGCCGCTGATCACTGCCGGTCTCGCGACCGGCATCGTCGGGGCGTTCCTCGCCGGCACGCTCGTCGACGGCGGGGGCGGTGAGTCCGACAACGATGCCGCCAGCCCGGGAGAGGGGCCCAGCAACGTCGCCTTCCAGGCCGACCTTGAGACGGCGAAGTCCTGCGACGAGCTGCTCGAGACCTACGTCGACCGCGGGCTGGCCCGGGTCACGGCGTGGGGGTGGGAAAGCCGTACAACCCCTACTGGGGCTATCGCGACGACTTCGTCGAACTCAGCGGATCCATCACCGATCGGCTGAGTCGCGACCTCCCGTTCGACATGGCGAACCTCGCCGAGGGCTACTACGCTCCGCAGTCGGCCAACGCGCGCGGGCCTCGCCGACGGCGACCTGGCCAAGACGACCCGCCAGGAGAACAGCGACACCGGCACCAACGTCCAGGAGATCGGCGTCGACGAGCCGGACCTGGTGAAGACCGACGGCGACCTGCTGCTCCGGCTCCGCGACGACGAGCTGGTCGTCTACGACGTGACCGGCGAGGACACCGAACGGCTGTCCTCGGTCGACCTCGACGGCCTCGAGGAGGGCGAGATCATGCTCGCCGGCGACCAGGTGGTCGCCGTCGGCATCGACGACCAGGCACCCCGCGCGGAGACCGCGTACGGCGTGGGCGCCCGCCTCGGCACCCGCGTGCTGACCGTCTCGATCGCCGACCCGGACAAGCCCGAGGTCGTCGACGACGTGGCCTACGACGCCCGGCTGCTGTCCGCGCGCCAGCACGGCGACGCCGTACGGCTGGTGCTGTCGAGCGGGCTTCCGGACCTCGGTTTCGTGCACCCCGGGAAGGGGCGCAGCTCCCGCAAGGCGCTGGCGGCGAACCGCGAGCAGGTCGAGAACTCCACCATCGAGGACTGGCTGCCGACCATCACCGCGAACAGCGAGGACCCCGCGCAGCTGCTCGACTGCACCAACGTGGCGATCCCGTCCGACGAGCTCACCCTCGACACGGTGAGCGTGGTCGGCTTCGACGCCGCGGCGCCGGCCGAGGTCGACGCGATCGGGCTGGCCGGGGCGACCGACATCGCCTACGAGTCGGTCGACCACCTCTACCTGGCCGCGAGCCCGAGCTGGGGCAACGGCTTCGACTGCCTCGGCTGCATCGGCACCCGCACCCTCCCGAGCGTGCAGGGCGGCAGCACCTACCTGTTCGACTTCAAGGTCGACGGCACCCGGGCCACCCACGTCGCCTCCGGCGAGGTCGAGGGCTCGATCGCCGACCGGTGGGCGATGGACGAGGCCGACGGCGTGCTGCGGGTCGCGGTGACGCCGACCTCGGAGACCGGCAACTTCAACTCGGTCGTGACGCTCGAGCGCGACGGGCAGGACCTGGTCGAGCTCGGCCGGCTCGACGCGCTCGGCCGCAACGAGGACCTCAAGTCGGTGCGCTGGTTCGACGAGCTGGCGATCCTGGTGACCTTCCGCCAGGTCGACCCGCTCTACGCGATCGACCTGACCGACGTCGAGAAGCCGAGCCTGATCGCGAAGCTCAAGATCCCCGGCTTCTCGTCGTACCTGCACCCGCTCGGGCCGAAGCGGCTCGTCGGCGTCGGCGAGGGTCCGTCGTTCGGCGGCCGCGGCTGGGGCGCTCAGGTCGGGCTGTTCAACGTCGCGGACCTCAAGAACGTGCACCGGATGAACGTCCAGCACTACGCCTCCAACACCCAGGCACTGGCCGGCGCCGACCCGCGGTCGTTCACGTTCATCAACGACCACCGGACCATCCTCACCGTGATCCAGCGCGGCGGCGTCGGCTACCTGTCGGTGCTGAAGATCGAGGACGGCGAGCTGCTCAACCGGATGGTTCAGGTGGAGTACGGCGACGACATCGACCAGGTGCGCGCCGTACCCCTGCCGGACGGGCGGGTCGTGCTGGTCACCGGGGAGGACGTCGAGTTCTTCGACCTCCGGGACCGCTCGTAGGTCTCGCCAGGCCGACGTAGGCTCGGAGCATGTGCCGCAACATCCGGGTCCTCCACAACTACGAGCCGCCAGCGACATCGGACGAGGTGACCGCCGCCGCGCTGCAGTACGTGCGGAAGGTCAGTGGGACGACGAAGCCGTCGCAGGCCAACCAGGAGGCGTTCGACCGCGCCGTCCACGAGGTCGCGCACGCCACCGCGCACCTGCTGGAGGCGCTGGTGACCAACGCGCCGCCCAAGGACCGCGACATCGAGGCCGAGAAGGCACGGGAGCGCGCGAGGCTGCGCTACGGCTGAGCCGCAGCCCATGAGCTCCCGGGTGGACGACGCGTTCGCGGCGGTCCCCCGCCGCGACTTCCTCCCTGCCCGGCAGCAGCCGTTCGCCGGCCTCGACCGGGCCCTCGACATCGGGTACGGCGTGACCAACAGCCAGCCCACCACGGTGCGCAACATGCTCCGCCTGCTCGGACCGCGCCCTGGCCACCGGGTGCTCGACGTCGGGTCCGGCTCGGGCTGGACAACCGCCCTGCTGGCCCACCTGGTCGGGCCGGAAGGCTCCGTGGTCGGTGTGGAGCGGATCCCGGAGCTGATCGTCGAGAGCCGGACCAACCTGGGTGACCGGTTCCCCGCGGCCGAGCTGCATCAGGCCGAGGCGGGGGTGCTCGGCTGGCCGGCGCGGGCGCCGTACGACCGGGTGCTGGTGTCGGCCGCCGCGCCCACCGTCCCGCCGGCCCTCCTCGGGCAGCTGACCGTCGGCGGGGTGCTCGTGGCGCCGGTCGACGGCGTCATGCTGCGGGTCATGCTCTCGTCGGAAGGCCCGGTGGTCGATCGGCACGGCCGCTACCTGTTCGTGCCACTCATCGAGGACTGACCGGTGCTCGGCGTCGCCGTACTCTTGCTGCCGTGACCACGGCGCCCTCGCTCACCGCCTCCGCGGCAGTGCTGGACCTGTGCGCCGACCGACCACTGGTGGTGCTGACCGGCGCCGGGCTGTCGACCGACTCGGGCATCCCGGACTACCGCGGGCCGGGCGCGCCGGCGCGGATGCCGATGACGTTCCAGGAGTTCGTGTCCGGGCCCGCCGCGCAACAGCGCTACTGGGCGCGGTCGCACCTCGGCTGGTCAAGGATGCGGGGGGCCGAGCCCAACGCCGGGCACCGGGCGGTCGCGACCCTTCTCGCCGAGCTCGTCATCACCCAGAACGTCGATGGCCTCCACGAAGCCGTCGGCACCCCGCACCTGATCGCGTTGCACGGCCGGATCGCGGACGTGGTCTGCCTCGCCTGCAGTGGTACGACGACCCGCGCCTCCCTCCAACAGCGGCTGGCCGAGCTCAACCCCGGCTGGGTCGAGCGGCACACCGCCGTCGCGAGTCGTCCGGACGGCGACGTCGACCTCGACGACACGGACACGTTCGTGGTGCCTGCCTGCCTGGCGTGCGGCGGCGCGCTCAAGCCCGACGTGGTCTTCTTCGGCGAGAACGTCCCCGTCGACCGGGTCGAGCGCTGCTACGCCGCAGTCGAGGCGCTGGCAGACCTCGACGGGGTGCTGCTCGTCGCCGGGTCCAGCCTCACCGTGATGAGCGGGCTCCGGTTCGTGCGCCGCGCGGCCAAGCTCGGCACCCCCGTCGTGATCGTCAACCGCGGCGTCACCCGCGGCGACGACCTGGCGACGTACAAGGTCGACGCCGGGACCAGCGAATGGTTATGCGCTCTCGCAGCCCGTCGGCCGCCAGGCCACCTTGCCCACTGACCGCGTCGACCGCGGCCCGGCAGCGCGGCGCACGGCGGCGAAGCCGCACCGCGCGAAGCCCCTGGTCCGAGCCTGCGATGGACCGGGCGGCGAGCACCGTCGGCGACGCGCTCGGGGCTATAGACGCCGTACGAAGATGTGGTCCGCCGCGTCGTGGAAGATCTCGGCGGACTCGCCGCCGGAACCGACCAGGACTCCGTCGGCCGTGGCCTGGATCGTGATCGTCTTGTCGGGCAGGGCACCGACCCGGCGCATCGCGCTCATCAGTGCCTCGTCCTTCTGCATCTCCTCGGAGATCCGGCGCACCAGCGCGCGGCTGGGCTCCTCGCCGGCGGCCTTGGACAGCGGCTCGACGTCCGACATGAACGCCTCGCCGAGGTTGTCCTCGCCGAGCTCCTCCAGCCCAGGGATCGGGTTGCCGTAGGGCGACTCGGTCGGGTGGTCGAGCAGCTCGAGCAGCCGGCGCTCGACCGTCTCCGACATGACGTGCTCCCAGCGGCACGCCTCCTCGTGGACGAGCTCCCAGTCGAGGCCGATGACGTCCGTGAGCAGCCGCTCGGCGAGCCGGTGCTTGCGCATCACCCGGGTGGCGAGCCGCTGTCCGTCCTCGGTGAGCTCGAGGTGGCGATCGCCCTCGACGGTCAGCAGGCCGTCGCGCTCCATCCGGGCGACGGTCTGCGACACGGTGGGGCCGCTCTGGTGCAGACGCTCGGCGATCCGTGCCCGCAGCGGCACGATGCCCTCCTCGACCAGCTCATAGATGGTGCGGAGGTACATCTCTGTGGTGTCGATGAGATCGCTCACGCCCCCATCCTCTCCCATCGCGCCAGCCGGACGCACGGAGGCGCGGGGTTGGGCGACGCGCCGTTGCCGGGGTTTGGCAGGCTCAGGGGTATGCAGGCGCTCTTGGTCCCCCACCGGTTCCACGGTCCACCTCGCTCCGGCAACGGCGGCTGGACTGCCGGCGCACTGGCCGAACGGCTGACCGTCGACGACGCGAGTACGCCGATCACGGTCGCTCTCCGGCTTCCCCCGCCCCTCGACGTACCGCTTGACGTGGTCGCCGCCGACGCCGGCGTTGCGGCGCTCCACGACGGGCGGCCGGTCGCGGAAGCGCGGCCCGCGGCGGCGACGCTGACCACCGTCGCACCGACCTCTCTCGCTGAGGCCGCCGACGCCGAGACCCGATTCCCCGGGCACGCGAGCCACCCGTTCCCGACCTGCTTCAGCTGCGGCCCCGGCCGCGAGCCGGGCGATGGGCTGCGGATCTTCCCGGGGCGGCTCGCCGCGGACACCGCGCGCGTGGCCGCCACCTGGACGCCGTACGACGTCAGCGTTCCGATCACGTGGGCGGCGCTGGACTGCTCGGGCGGCTGGGCGTCCGGCATCGAGGAGCGGCCGGCGGTGCTCGGCACCATCTCGCTGCGACTCGACGGCCTCCCCACGTCGGGCGAGCCGCACGTCGTGGTCGGCGAGCTCCGTGGCAGCGAGGGACGCAAGATCTACACCGCCTCGACCCTCTATGACCCCGACGGCACGGTCCTGGCGACCGCCGAGCACGTCTGGATCGCCATCGACCCCAAGGACTTCTCGTGACCGAGAACATGAGGTGGTGGCCGGAGGCCGTCGTCTACCAGGTCTACGTCCGCAGCTTCGCCGACGCCGACGGTGATGGCGTCGGGGACCTCCCCGGCATCACGTCGCGGCTGCCCTACTTGCGCGACCTCGGCGTCGATGCGCTCTGGATCACGCCGTTCTACCGCTCGCCCCAGAAGGACCACGGCTACGACGTCGAGGACTACACCGACATCGACCCGCTCTTCGGATCGCTCAGCGATGCCGACGCGCTGCTCGCCCGGGCGCACGAGCTCGACCTGCGAGTGATCGTCGACCTGGTGCCCAACCACACCTCCGACCAGCACGAGTGGTTCCAGGCGGCACTTTCCGCTCCGCCGGGCTCGCCGGAGCGCGCCCGCTACCTGTTCCGCGACGGCAAGGGCCGGGGCGGCAACCGCGCCGCCGAACAACTGGGACTCGATCTTCGGCGGCCCGGCATGGACACGACTGGCGGAAGCCGACGGTAAGCCCGGGGGTCCGGCACGCTCGGCCAATCGAGCCCAGTGGTACTTGCATCTGTTCGACACCTCCCAGCCCGACCTCGACTGGCGCAACCCCGAGGTGGGCGACATGTTCGAGGGAGTGCTCCGGTTCTGGCTAGACCGCGGCGTCGACGGCTTCCGGGTCGACGTCGCCCACGGCCTCTACAAGGAGGCGAGCCTGCGCGACCAGGACCGGTCCGAGAAGGCCGCGAGCCCGACGGGCTCGATGGTCGAGCGGGTGCTCCGCGACGAGCCGATGTGGGAGCAGCCCGAGGTGCACGACGTCTACCGCCGGTGGCGGCGGGTGCTCGATGAGTACGGCGACGGCCGGGGCGACCGGATCGGCGTCGCCGAGGCCTGGACCCAGACCGCCGAGTCGATGGCGGAGTTCGTCCGCCCCGACGAGCTGCACCAGGCCTTCAACTTCGGCTGGCTCGGCACCGCCTGGTCGGCGCGCGACTTCGCCGCCGTGATCAACAGCTCGATCGCCGCGCTTGCGACCGCCCAGGCCTCACCTCCGACGTGGGTGCTGAGCAACCACGACGTCGTACGCCATCCGACGCGGTACGGCGGCGGCCCGGTCGGGCTCGCCCGCGCCCGCGCCGCGACCCTGGTGATGCTCGCGCTGCCGGGCTCGGCGTACGTCTACCAGGGCGAGGAGCTCGGGCTCGAGCAGGTCGACGTGCCGCCCGAGGCGCGCACGGACCCGTCCTGGTTCCGCACGGGTGAGCCGGGGCGGGACGGCTGCCGGGTGCCGCTGCCCTGGGGCGGCGACGCACCGCCGTACTCCTTCGGGCCCGGCGCCGGCCAGCCCTGGATCCCGCAGCCGGACGACTGGGCCGACCTCACCGTCGCCGCCCAGGAGGCCGACGATGCGTCGACGCTGGCGTTCTACCGGCGCGCACTGGCCGCCCGACGGACGTGGGTGCGGGGCACGAACCAGGCGTGCACGGCGGAGGCGAAGCGCAACGTCCTCGTCCTACGACGCGGCGACGTGACGGCGGTCCTCAACGCCGGCAAGCGCTCGGTGAGGATGCCCGACGGCGAGGTGCTGGTCAGCAGTGGCCCGGTCGGTGACCGGCTGCCGCCGGACACCGCGGTGTGGCTGCGCGGCTGAGGATCAGCGTTCGCCGTCGAACAGGGCGGTGTTGTAGCGGTGGAGCATCGCGCCGAACGTCTCGAGGTCGTCGGCCGACCAGTCGCCCAACCGCTCCGCGAGCAGCTTGCGGCGGTGGTCGGCGACGTCGCCGATGCGGCGTCGACCGTCGTCGCTGATGGACAGCAGGGTGGCGCGGCCATCGTCGGGATCGGGCGTCCGGTCGACCAGCCCGAGGTCGAGCAGGTGCTGGACCTGCCGGCTCACCGAGCCCTTGTCCATGTCGAACGCGGTGGAGAGCGCCGACGCCCGCATCGGTCCCTCGTGGTTGACATAGCCGAGCATCAGGTACGAGACCGGCTGCAGGTCGGGGTGGACGGACCGCGCGCGCACGCCGATCACGCGGCGGACCCGGCGGATCAGGACGCCGACCTCCTGCTCGAGGTGGCGCAGCGCGTCGGTGCGGTTGGTCTCCCCAGCGGCGTTCATCGCGGGACCTTCTCGAGCTCCCCGGTCGCCTCCGGTACGGCGTCGGCCGGTCCGGACGTGGTGCGCAACGGCGTCTCCTTGATGAAGAGCACACAAGCGAACGCGAGGACGGCGAACGGCAGGGCGATGAGGAACAGGTGGCCGGTGGCACTGCCCATCGCGGCTTCGTACAGCGCCGACACCGGGCCCGGGAGGGCATCCAGGTCGGGGATGTCGCCGGTCGAGTGCTGCAGGCGAGCGAGCTGCTCCGGGCTCAGCCGGCCGTCCGCCGCCAGCGACGCGATGCCGTCCTTGACCTGGGCGGCCGTCTGGTGGGCGAGCACCGCGCCCAGCGCGGAGACTCCGATGGAGCCGCCCATCGAGCGGAAGAAGGCGACGACGGAGCTGGCGGCGCCCAGGTCCTTGGGGTCTGCGGTGTTCTGCACCGCCAGAACCAGGTTCTGCATGGTTGCGCCGAGGCCGAGGCCGACCACGATCATCGATCCGATGATGAAGGTCAGCGAGGTCTCCGCGTCAATGGTGCCGAGGAGGGCGAGCCCGACGATGACGAGCGCAGTGCCGCCGACGAGGTAGCGCTTCCACAGCCCGGTGGCCGTGATCCGTCGACCGGTCAGCGTGCTCGACACGAGAAGGCCGCCGACCATCGCGATCGACATCAGGCCCGCCTCGGTCGGCGTCATCCCGCGGGAGAGCTGGAAGTACTGGCCGAGGTAGACGGTCGCGCCGAACATCGCCACGCCGATCATCACGGACGCGGCCGTTGCGAGCGCGATGGTGCGGTCCTTGAAGAGCCGGAGCGGGATCACCGGTTCGCTGGCGACCCGGGCTTCGACGTACAACGCCGCTGCGACCAGCGCGACGCCACCACCGACCATCAGTGCGGTCGTGCCGGACAGCCAGGCGAAGTCGGTGCCGGCGAGGGACACCCACACGAGGATCACGCTGACGCCCGCCATGATCAGGGTGGCGCCGAGGTAGTCGATGGAGACGTCGTCGCGGCGCAGCACGGGCAGGTGCAGCGTCTTCTGGAGTACGACGAACGCCAGCGCCGCGACCGGCAGGCCCACGAAGAAGCAGCCCCGCCAGCCCAGCGGGCTGTCGACGATCACCCCACCGAGCAGCGGTCCGCTGACGGTGGCCGTCGCGAACACCGCGCCGATGTAGCCGCTGTAGCGACCCCGCTCCCGCGGCGACACCATCGACGCGATCACGACCTGGACCAGCGCGGTCAGGCCGCCGACGCCGAGGCCCTGGATCGCGCGGGCGCCGATCAGGACGCCCATGTTCGGCGCGAACGCGGCGACCAGCGAGCCTGCCGAGTAGATGACCAGCGCCCCCTGGACGAGCAGCTTCTTGCTCATCAGGTCGGCGAGCTTGCCCCAGATCGGGGTGGTCGCCGTCATCGTCAGGAGGGTGGCGACGACGACCCACGTGTAGCCGGTCTGGCTCCCGTGAAGGTCGGTCACGATCGCCGGCAGGGCGTTGGTGACGACCGTGCTCGACAGCATCGCCACGAACATCGCGAGCAGCAGCCCGGTCAGGGCCTCCAGGATCTCGCGGTGCGACATCTGGCCGCTCTGATCGGCGGTGACTGCCTGGGTCATGCGGGAACGCCTCGGAATCACTCGAAGTACTGGTTGATGATGTCAACCATATTCGAGATTAGTTGATCGCGTCAACTTTTCGCCGAGTCGGCTCATCTGGGGCAATCGACGCCCGTCGACCCGGCTCATCTGGGTGCACAGGTGTCGGCCCAGATGAGCCGGCTCGGCGCCCGTTCACGAACGAGATGAGCCGACTCGGCAAAAATGAGCGACCCGCAGGCGTGGTCCGAGTGGACCGCACCGGGGGACGTGCCCGGCTCACCTGCGGGTCGGGTGGCTGCGATGAATTGGCCGGCAGCCCGGCTTCAGAGAACGGGGTGATCCCACCCCGTCGCTGGGGTCGCCTAACCGGCAACCACCTCACGCGTCCTATAGGAATACATTCCTCGGATCACCTCCTTTCTCGTGTCCGACAAAGGTAGGTCGCCGCCGACGCCCAGCCAAGTGATTTAGACCGTTGCGGCCGCAAATTGGGCGGCGTGCAGCCGCGCGAAAGCGCCGTCGCGCTCGAGCAGCTCGGCGTGCGAGCCCTGCTCGACGATCCGGCCGTGCTCCATCACCAGGATCAGGTCGGCGTCGCGGATCGTCGACAGCCGGTGCGCGATGACGAACGACGTACGGTCGGTCCGCAGCGCCGCCATCGCGTGCTGCAGCAGCAGCTCGGTCCGGGTGTCGACCGACGACGTCGCCTCGTCGAGGATGAGCAGCGCCGGCTGGGCGAGGAACGCCCGGGCGATCGTGACCAGCTGCCGCTCGCCGGCGGACAGGTTCGAGCCCTCGTCGTCGACGCGGGTGTCGTAGCCCTCGGGGAGGGAGTGCACGAAGCGATCGACGTACGTCGCCCGCGCGGCCTGCCTGACCTCGTCCTCGCTCGCGTCCGGTCGCCCGTAGGCGATGTTGTCGCGGATCGTGCCCTCGAACAGCCAGGTGTCCTGGAGCACCATGCCGATCCGGCTGCGCAGGTCCGCCCGGGACATCGCCGTGATGTCGACGTCGTCGAGGGTGATCCGGCCGGCGTCGAGCTCGTAGAACCGCATGATCAGGTTGACCAGCGTGGTCTTGCCGGCACCGGTCGGGCCGACGATCGCGACCGTCTCGCCCGGTCGGGCGACGAGGGACAGACCCTCGATCAGCGGCTCGTCCGGCTCGTAGGAGAACGACACGTCCTCGAACCTGACCTCGCCGGTGGTGTCGACGCTCGTCGCCGGCGCTCCTCGCATCTCAACCACCGACGCGTCCACCTCCTCCTCGGCGTCGAGCAGCTCGAAGACCCGCTCGGCGGAGGCGACGCCGGACTGCAGCAGGTTGGCCATCGATGCGATCTGGGTGATCGGCTGCGTGTACATCCGCGAGTACTGGACGAAGGCCTGCACCTCCCCGAGCGTCATCGCCCCACTGGTCACCCGGAGGCCGCCGATCACGGCGATCACGACGTAGTTGAGGTTGCCGATGAACATCATCAACGGCATCACCAGGCCGCTCACGAACTGCGCGCGGTAGGACGACTCGTAGAGCTCGCCGTTGGCCTCCGCGAACTCCGCCTCGACCGCCTTCCGCTGACCGAAGACGGTCACCAGCGCGTGGCCGGAGATGGCCTCCTCGACCTGCCCGTTGAGCCGGCCGGTCTGGCGCCACTGGTTGATGAACTGGCTCTGCGAGCGCTTCATGATCCGGCTCGTCACGACCATCGCGATCGGCACCGATACCAGGGCGATGACGGCGAGGAGGGGCGAGACCCAGAACATCATCCCGAGCACGCCGAACACCATCAGCAGCGAGGTGAGCAGCTGGCTCATCGTCTGCTGGAGGTTCTGCGCGACGTTGTCGATGTCGTTGGTGGCCCGACTGAGCAGCTCGCCGCGCGGCTGGCGGTCGAAGTACGACAGCGGCAGCCGGTGGATCTTGTCCTCGACGTCCGACCGCATCTGGCGGACGGTCTCCTGCACCACGTCGTTGACCAGCCAGCCCTGCAGGAAGCCGAGCACCTGGCCGACGACGTAGATCACCAGCGCCAGCATCAGCACGTCGCCGACGGCGCCGAAGTCGACGCCCTGGCCGGGCACGATGTCGAGACCGCTGAGGAAGTCCGCGAGCTGGTGGTCGCCGCGCGCGTCCGCGGCATTGACGGCGTCCGCCTTGGTCGTCCCGGCGGGCAGCTGGCCGCCGATGAAGCCGTTGAAGACCTTGTCGGTCGCCTTGCCCAGTAGGTAGGGACCGACGACGACCGAAGCGACGCTCGCCGTCGCCAGCAGGAGTACGGCGACCGCACGCCACCGTGCCGGCCGGAGCAACCCGAGCAGCCGCCGCCCGGAGGCGCGGAAGTCGTGTGCCTTCTGGCCCACCAGGCCGCCGCCCATCGGGCCGCGACCGAAGCCGGGCCCCTGGACGACCCGCTCGGTCGTCTTCATCGTGGCGGGCTTCGTGTCAGTCATGCCGCTGCCCCGGCGATGATCCCCTGGCTGGCCGCGATCTCCTGGTAGGTCGGGTTGTCCTCGAGCAGCTGATCGTGGGTGCCGCGACCGACGACCTTGCCGTCCTCGAGCACCAGGATCTCGTCGGCGTCACGGATGGTGGCGATGCGTTGCCCGACGATGACCACCGCTGCGTCGCCGGCGGCGGTCACCTCGGCCCGGAGCGCCGTCCGCAGCCGGGCGTCCGTGGCGACGTCGAGCGCGGAGAACGCGTCGTCGAAGAGATAGATCTCGGGGCGACGTACCAACGCCCGCGCGATCGCCAACCGCTGCCGCTGACCACCGGAGACGTTGGTGCCGCCCTGGACGATGGGCGCCTCCAGCTGCTCCGGCAACGCCCGCACGAAATCGGCTGCCTGGGCGATCTCGAGCGCCCGCCACAGCTGGTCGTCGGACGCGTCGGAGCTGCCGTAGCGGAGGTTGGACGCGACGGTGCCGGTGAACAGGAAGGCGCGCTGGGGCACCAACCCGATCCGCGACCACAACATCTCCGGGTCGAGGTCGCGCACGTCGACCCCATCGATGAGCACCCGGCCGGTCGTGGCGTCGAGCAGCCGCGGGACCAGGTTGACGAGCGTCGTCTTCCCGGCGCCGGTGGAACCGATCACGGCGACCGTCCGACCGGGCCGCACCGACAGTGAGACCCCGTCGAGGACCGGCGCCTCGGCGCCCGGATAGGTGAAGCCGACGTCCTCGAGATCGAGGTGACCGGCGAGGTCGACCTGCGTCACCGGCGAGGTCGGCGGTGCGATCGACGAGTCGGTGTCGAGCACCTCGGCGATCCGGTCGGCGCTGACCGAGGCCCGCGGCACCATCATCAGCATGAAGGTGCCCATCATCACCGACATCAGGATCTGCATCAGGTAGGCCAGGAACGCCGTCAACGCACCCACCTCCATCTGGCCGTTGTCGACCCGGTGGCCGCCGAACCAGATGACGCCGACGCTGGCGACGTTGGACACCACCATCACGAGCGGGAACATCGCGGCCATCCACCGGCCGGCGCGCACCGCCATCGCGGTGAGGTCGTCGTTGGACTCGGCGAACCGCCTCGTCTCGTCGGGCTCCCGGACGAACGCGCGGACCACCCGGATACCGGTGATCTGCTCGCGCAACACCCGGTTGACGTCGTCGAGGCGCTCCTGGACGAAGCGGAACGCCGGGATCATGTTGGAGACGACGACGCCGATGCAGACGAACAGCACGGGCACGACGACGACCACCAGCCAGGAGAGGCCGAAGTCCTCGCGCATCGCCATCACGATGCCGCCGACCATCATGATCGGGATGGTGACCGCCATCAGGCAGGTCATCATCGCCAGCATCTGCACCTGCTGGACGTCGTTCGTCGCGCGGGTGATCAGCGAGGGTGCGCCGTACGTCGCGACCTCGCGGCTCGAGAAGGTGCCGATCCGCTCGAACACGGCGGCCCGCAGGTCACGGCCGCACGCCATCGCGGCCTGGCTGCCGAACCAGGCCGACGTCATCGAGCAGGCCGCCTGGAGCAGGGAGACCGCGAGCATGATCGCGCCGAGCCGGACGATGTAGCCGGTGTCGCCCTGGGCGACGCCGTTGTCGATGATGTCGGCGTTGAGGCTCGGCAGGTAGAGCATCGCGACGGTCGCCGTGAACTGGAGCAGGACGATCGCCCACAACCAGCCCTTGTACGGCGACAGGTAGTCCCGCAGGAGGCGCCTGAGCATCAGCAGCGATCCGTTCCTTGGCCATTCCGATCCCGCGTCACTGCGCCGTAGACGCCGGAGAACTTCGGGTGGGTGCCGGAGAAGGTCAGCAGCCCTCCGCGACCCCGGCGGCCTCGGCAATCATGCCGGGTGGTGACGGCCCGTCCACGCGGGCGAGTCTAAGTGAGTGAGCACTTACTCACCAACCAAGTATTCCCATTTGCCTTGCGGAGGTCGGCACCCCGACGATCAGGCATGACCGTCGAGATCCGGGAACCTGAGCTGTCGTCGTACGAACCGCTCGTGCGGTTGTACCTGGAGCGACTCCCCCGCCTGCGCCGGTCGCAGGCCGAGTGGCCCTTCGTCCACGCCGGGGAGATGGCCTACCTCAAGGTGCGGGCGGCGTACGTCGACGGCGCGCTGGTCGGATGGGGCAGCGCGTTGCGGGGGAAGTGGTTCCCTCCGGGCATCGCCATGCTCAACATCAACGTCGCGCGCCGGCACGAGCGGCAGGGGGTGGGCGGTGCGCTCTACCGCACACTGCTCGCGGCGTTGCCGCCCGAGGTCGAGACGATCGGCCTGGCCATCGACGACAACGAACCCGAGTCGCTCGCCGTCGCCAGCGCCCACGGTTTCGAGGTCACCCAGCACGGCATCGAGTCCGAGCTCGCGTTGACCGACCTGCCCGAGCCGCGACCCGGGCCTGGCGTGACGCTCGAGGACGCCTCGTCGCTCGAGTTCCCCGACGACGAAGCGGTCGAGGCGATGCTTCGCGACAGCCAGACCAATCCCGAGGCCGCCGAGGGCTTCGTCAGCACGCTCGACACCTACCGCGAGATCGCCGCGAAGATGGAGCGTCAGCTCGCCGCCCTCGCGCGGGTCGACGGCGCACCGGCCGCACTCATCGTGGGCGAGGTCGACAACGGCGTGCTCAGCATCGGCTACACCGGCGTGGGGCCGCCCTACCGTGGCCGGAACCTGGCATTCACGCTCAAGCAGTACTGCCACCGCCTCGCCGCCGACGCCGGCGCGACGCTCTCGCACACCATGAACGAAGCGAGCAACGCCGGCATCCGGCACGTCAACGCCAAGCTCGGCTACCAGACCATCGGCGGGATGTACCGCCTGCGGCGGCCGCGCCCCGCGCACCAGGGGTGAGGACTACTTGATGCAGATATCTACGCCCGAGCCGGCGATGTACAGCGCGATGATCGACCTCCAGCTCGCCCGGATGCACCGGTGGGAGCGGGCCGCAGCGGGCGGTCTGTTCTGGCAGGAGGACGTCTGGGACTACCGCAGCTTCCGGACGGCGTACGTCGACGGGCAGCTCGCCGCCTGGGGCTTCACCGCACGACCGACCACGTTTCCTCCAGACTGGGCGATCCTGTCGGTCACCGTGGCGGCGGAGCACGAAGGCCAGGGCATCGGCACCGCGCTGCGCGCCTCCGTGACGACGACCCTTCCGGACACCGCCACGACCCTCGTGTCTCTCGTCGACGACCTGGACGAGCGCTCCCTCGCGGTCGCGAGGCACTGGGGCTACCGGGTGCAGCAGCACGCCATCAAGTCGCAGCTGGACCTGGTCGACCTCCCCGAGCCGGAGCTGCCCGCGGATCTCACGATCGAGGACGTCACCGGGCTCGAGTTCCCGGACGCCGACGCGGTGGACGCGATGCTCGTCGACAGCCAGACCAACCCAGAGGCGGTGCAGAACGGCATCGTCTCCCGGCTGCCCGATGTGCGGATCGAGCAGACCGAGCTCGACCAGCCGTTCGCCGCGCTCGCTCGGGTCGACGGGGTCCCGGCCGCGATCATCACCGGAGAGATCAAGGACTCCATCCTGCTGATCCACTACACCGGCGTGGGCCGGTCCTTCCGCGGTCGCAACCTCGGCTTCCTGCTCAAGCAGGCGGCCCACCGCCAGGCGGCCGCGGCCGGGGCGACGCGGAGCTACACCACCAACGAGGCGAGCAACGCCGGCATCCGTCATGTCAACGCGAAGCTCGGTTACCAGGTCGTCGCAGGCGACTACCGGATCCAGACGACCCGCTGAGTCAGCCGGGCAGTGCGGATGGGAGGTCGCTGCCGGGAAGTACTGGTACGAGGAGCCGGGCGCCGGTGGGGCCGCCGACCCTGACCCGAGTGCAGGGCCGGCCCGCCGATGAGAGCGAGGACGCCGGGGAGCAGGTTCATCACACCACCGGGCACCAGCAGGTCGCGGTAGAGCTCGTGCGTCCCGGACCGGGTGACCGCGCCTCCACGCAGGGCAGCTCCTGCAACGAGGACCCCCTGTCGCGGTTATCCGATGGAATCAATTGTGAAATTCAGGGCGCACCCAGCACCGCCCGGTCTACCGTTGGGCTTACGGGGAGGGCCCGCCTGAAGGCATGCTCAGAATGACCCCTCTCGTGATCACCTCCTACGGCCGCAACACGCTGCGTCGGCTCCGTAGCGAGTTGCGCATCATCGACCCCTCAGCAGCACCCCGACTGGCCGCTGCGTGGGAGCTGGACCCGGTCTCGCCCACGCCCACGTTGTTGGACGACGACCTCCCGGACTTGAGCCTCGCGGACCTGGTCGCGGTCTCCGCGCTGCCGGCCGCAGCGGTCCTTTGCGCCCTGCACGACGTGGCTGCCACGCTTGAGGCGGTGCACGACAGCGGCCTCGCCCACGGCGACCTTCGGGCCTCGACGGTCTACGTCCTCCCGGACGGCCGGGCCGCGCTCGCTCAGCCCGACGCCCCCCGGGTGCTCAAGCGCAACGGCCGCGGGCGGGCGCGACAGGACGACAGCCACGCGTTCGCGGTGCTCGCCGCCGAGTTGCTCACCGCTCCGCCGGTAGCCGCGGCCACCGTGCTCGAGGACGCCCTGCAGGTCGACGTCGGCCGGCGGCCCGTCCCGCGCGCCCTGATGGAGGCCCTCGACGAGATTCCCGCGGAGGACTGGCCGTCCAACAACCTCCAGCGGCGCGCGACTGAGCGGCTGGCCACCCAGCCGATCACCCAGCCGATCAACCGGCCGATCAACCGGCCGATCGCCGGATCGCCCGTCGACCTGTCCGGTGCGACGATCCCGCGGCCCCGGGTAGCCGCCGCCCCGGTCATCCGACTCGGGTCGTGGCCCGACTCGATGCCCGCGACGTTCTCGGCCCCTGCCGCCCCTGCCGCCGCCGTGGCAGCAGTGGCCGCACCCAGCCCGGGCCGGTTCATCCCGGACGGGGTGGAGGAGCGCCAGCGGCAGCGGCCGCCGCGGCGAGAGCGATCGGTGTTCCAGAGGGTCATGGAACCGCTCGTCGTCCTGCTCGGCCTGGCAACCGTCTTCACTGGTGGTGCCGCCGGCGCCTCCCTGTTGTTCGCGCCCACCCCGCCGTCCGGCGATCCGGCCGCCGAACCGCCTCACGTCCGCCGGATCTCGTTGTCCGTCACCCCGCCCCAGGCCCTCTGCCCCTACGCCGCACTGCACATCACCGCGACGATCGTCGCCGACGGCGGCCCGGGCGAGCTCGAGCTGCGTTGGCGACTGCCCGACGGCATCACCGCGCAGCCCCAGTCCCTCGCCTTCGACGGCGGGCGGCGGGTCCTCCGCACGGCGATCGACCTCACCCTGACCGGCCGTGAGCAGCTGCTCGGAGAGGTCATCGCAGTGGTCAGCCCCGCCGGCGCCCGGGCGTCGGCGCCGATCCGCTACCTGTGCCGGAGCACGGTCAAGAAGGACAAGGACCGCTCCAGCGCGGTCTAGTGCCGCGCCTCGGAAACGCACGACACTAGTCCGCGCTCAGGGCGCCAGTCGCTCGGTCACCCAGCCGGACGTCGTACGGCGATAGCGGAGCCGGTCGTGCATCCGTCCCCGCCTCCCCTGCCAGAACTCGAACGTCTCGGGACGGACCCGGTAGCCGCCCCAGTCCGGCGGCACGGGGACGTCGCCGCCGGCGTACCTGGTCTCCGCCTCGGCGAACCTCGCGTCCAGCTCCTCGCGTCCGGCCACGACCTGCGACTGCGGAGACGCGTGGGCGCTGAGCTGGCTTCCCCGCGGCCGCGCCGCGAAGTACGACGCCACCTCGGCGTCGTTCAGGCGCGACGCGACGCCCTCGACCCGGACCTGCCGCTCGAGCGGGTGCCACGGGAAGAGCAGTGCGCAGCGCGGCTCGTGCGCCAGGTCGTCGCCCTTGCGGGAGGCGATGTTGGTAAAGAATTCGAAGCCGTCGTCGCTGAGGCCCTTGAGCAGCACCGTCCTGGCGGCAGGACGACCGTCGGGTGACACCGTCGCGACGATCATCGCGTTCGGCTCGTGCAGGTGCGCGGCCTCGGCGTCGACGAACCAGCGACGGAACATCACCACGGGGTCGGAGTCGGCCGCGGACTCGTCCAGCCCGGCGACGCCGTACTCCCTGCGCAGGGTTGCCAGATCGGGCTCGTCCGCCGCTGAGTGGTCACCGGGCATAGGCCGAACCTAGTCCGTGCGGCAGAATGCCGATGATTCTCACCAAGTCGAAGGAGACGACGGATGCCTGAGGTACATGAAGGACTGGAGGGCGTCGTCGCCTTCGAGACCAAGATCGCAGAGCCGGACAAGGAAGGCTCCGCGCTCCGCTACCGAGGCGTCGACATCGAGGACCTGGTCGGCCGGGTGCCCTTCGAGAACGTCTGGGGCCTGCTCATCGACGGCACGTACTCGCCGGGCCTATCGCCGGCCGAGCCCTACAACCTGCCGGTGCACACGGGCGACGTGCGGGTCGACGTCCAGGCGGCCGTCGCGATGCTCGCGCCGGCCTTCGGCTTCGGGCAGACCTACGACATCAGCGACGAGCAGGCGCGCGAGGACCTCGGCCGCGTGGCCGTGATGGTCCTCTCGTACGCCGCACAGTCGGCGCGCGGCCTCGAGCAGGCAGTGATCCCCCAGCGGGCCGTCGACCAGGGCGAGACGCTGGCCGAGAAGTTCTTGATCCGCTGGAAAGGCGAGGCGGACCCCAAGCACGTCAAGGCGATCGATGCCTATTGGAGCAGCGCCGCCGAGCACGGCATGAACGCCTCGACCTTCACCGCCCGGGTGATCACCTCGACCGGCGCCGACGTCGCTGCCGCCTTCTCCGGCGCGATCGGTGCGATGAGCGGACCGCTGCACGGCGGTGCGCCCTCGCGGGTGCTCGGCATGATCGAGGACGTCGAGAAGTCCGGCGACGCCTCCGCCTACGTCAAGGGCCTGCTCGACTCCGGCGAGCGACTGATGGGCTTCGGTCACCGCGTCTACCGGGCCGAGGACCCGCGGGCGCGGGTGCTGCGTCGTACGGCGAAGGAGCTCGACGCCCCCCGCTACGAGGTCGCCGAAGCGCTCGAGAAGGCCGCGCTGGCCGAGCTGAAGGCGCGACGACCCGACCGCGTGCTCGAGACGAACGTCGAGTTCTGGGCGGCGATCGTCCTCGACTTCGCCGAGGTACCGGCCAACATGTTCACGTCGATGTTCACCTGTGCCCGCACCGGCGGCTGGTCGGCGCACATCCTCGAGCAGAAGCTCACCGGTCGGCTGATCCGCCCGTCTGCGATCTATACCGGTCCGGCGGCGCGCAATGCCGACGAGGTCGGAGGGTGGAACGCGGAGTGGGCCGGGTAATCAGGGCCCGCCCTGCCTGCGCCGATGGCGCCGGTTCAGTAGCTACCCAGCCCCACACCCCGCCCCCGGCGGGGCTACCGGCATGTGGGGTATCGATACGCCCTCCTGCCGCGGGCTCCCTGGCGCGTGGGGACAGCCGCGCGACCCTCGACGGCGGCCAACCGACCGCAAACAGCCGACCGCAGGCGATCCCCAGCGCCACCAGGCGGCACGTAGGTTGGACGGATGGATCTCGGAGCTCGGATCGCGACGTGGGACGCCGAGGCAGCGACGTACGACGAGCCCGCCGACCACGGACTCGCTGACCCGGACGTGCGCGAGGCGTGGCGCCGGTTGCTGCTCGCGGCGATCCCACCGCCACCCGCCCGCGTGGTCGAGCTCGGCTGCGGCACGGGGACGTTGTCGCAGCTGCTGGCCGAGGAGGGCTACCGCGTCGATGGGCTCGACTTCGCGCCGGAGATGGTGACCCGCGCCCGCGCCAAGCTGGCTGGCTTCACCGGGGCGACCGTCGAGCAGGGCGACGCGGCGGAGCCGACGCTGCCGGCGGCGGCGTACGACGTCGTGCTGTCCCGGCACGTCCTGTGGGCGATGCCCGACCCGGCGGCTGCACTGCGGCGCTGGGTCCGCCTGCTCGCGCCCGGTGGCCGGCTGGTCCTCATCGAGGGCTCGTGGTCGACCGGAGCCGGACTGACGGCGGCACAGACGGTCGACCTGGTGGTCGGTGCCGACCTGGACCCCGAGCTGACGCTCCTCGACGACCCGGCACTGTGGGGCGGGCCGACGTCGGACGAGCGCTACCTGGTCGCGGCGACAGTCTCCCGGCGGTGAGCGGCGTCGCGCTGCCGATCACCAGGTCGGGGGATTCCGGCTGCGCCGAATAGTGCGACGCTCGAAGTGCTTTCCGACTGGCCCGAGGACGACGGGCGATGGCACCGGTCCCAGCGCCTGCTCTAGCCTCGGGATTTCACGAGCCTAGAGCCGCTTCGCGAAGCAGCGGTTGAGCTCGCTGGCGGCGTAGTGGCCGAAGCCGGCGATCGGCAGGTAGCCCGACGACTCGTAGAGCGCGATGGCTTCCGGTTGCATCAGTCCGGTCTCGAGGACGATCAGGTCGTGGCCAGCGGCGACCGCGGTGTTCTCGAGCTCGGCAAGGATCCGGCGGGCGAGACCGCTGCCGCGACGCTCTGGTACGACGTACATCCGCTTGATCTCGGCGCCCAGCGAACCGCCGAGTGCGAGGACCGGCGTGCGGCGCCAGGCGCCGGTGCCGACGGGGACGCCGTCGAGGTAGGCCACCATGAACAAGCCCTCGGGCGGGTCGAACATCGAGGGGTCGACCGGCGTCTCGTCGGGTCCGCCGTAACGGTCGACGTACTCCTCCTGGACGCGCGCGACGAGCGCCACCGCGTCGGGGTCGCGGTAGCTCACGACGCGGAGCTCGAGCACGCTGTCCATCACGACAACCTGATTTATCACCGCCGTGACGCGACTGTCACACTGGATACCTCCTGACAGCGTCGTCAGTGTCCTCTCCGTCGATGAGAAGGTTGACACGTGACGAACCTTGCCCCCCGTCTGACAGTTCCTGCCGATCTCAAGCCTGTCGACGGCCGGTTCGGCGCCGGCCCGTCGAAGATCCAGACCGGCCACCTCGACGCGCTCGCCGCGACCGGTGCCGGCCTGATGGGCACGTCCCACCGCCAGGCGCCCGTGAAGGACACGGTCGGCCGGGTGCGGGAGGGCCTCGCGGCCCTGTTCGACCTCCCCGAGGGCTACGAGGTCGTGCTGGGCAACGGTGGCGCGACGGCGTTCTGGGACATCGCGACCTTCGGCCTGATCGAGACGAAGAGCCAGCACCTCAGCTTCGGTGAGTTCTCGTCCAAGTTCGCCAAGGCCGCCGAGCTGGCGCCGTGGCTCGACGCACCGTCGGTCATCAAGTCCGAGCCGGGCAGCCTTCCCGAGCCCGTCGCCGAGGCCGGCGTCGACGTCTACGGCTGGGCACACAACGAGACCTCGACCGCCGTGATGGCGCCGATCGTGCGTCCCGAGGGTGCCGACCAGGGTTCGCTGGTGCTCATCGACGCCACCTCCGGCGCCGGCGGGCTGCCGGTCGACCTCAACGAGGTGGACACCTACTACTTCGCCCCCCAGAAGTGCTTCGCCTCGGACGGTGGTCTCTGGATCGCGCTGATGTCGCCGGCAGCCCTCGAGCGGGCGGCGCGGATCGCGGCGAGCGACCGGCACATCCCGGCGTTCTTCGACCTGCCGACCGCGATCGACAACTCGGCGAAGAACCAGACCTACAACACCCCGTCGGTCGCCACCCTGTTCCTGATGGCCGAGCAGCTCGACTGGATGAACAGCCTCGGCGGTCTCAAGGGCATGGTCGAGCGCACCACCGAGTCCTCGAACGCGCTCTACGGCTGGGCCGAGCGCACGTCGTACACCACGCCGTACGTCGCCGACCCGAGCCACCGCTCGCTCGTCATCGGCACCATCGACTTCGACGACGCGATCGACGCCGCCGAGATCGCCACGGTGCTGCGCGCCAACGGCATCGTCGACACCGAGCCCTACCGCAAGCTGGGCCGCAACCAGCTGCGGATCGCGATGTACCCCGCCATCGACCCGGCCGACGTCGAGGCGCTCACCCGGAGCATCGACTGGGTCGTGGAGAACATCTAGAGGCGGCCGTTGATCCGGTCGTACGCCGACCGGCCGAACGCCACGATCCGGGCCATCTCCACCTCGGTGGGGGTGGCCCGGAGCGTTTCCAGGGCGGCGTCGATCGCGTCGTCGCGCGGCCAGCCGTAGACGCCGGCGCTGATCAGCGGGAAGGCGACCGACTGCGCGCCGAGCTCGTCGGCGACCTCGAGCGCCCGGCGGTAGCAGGACGTCAGCAATGAGCGGTCCCGCTCGCCGGCGTTGTAGTTGGGCCCGACCACGTGGATCACCCAGCGAGCGGGCATCTGGCCGGCGGTCGTCCAGCCGGCGTCACCGGTCGCGAGTCCGTCGGGGAAGCGTCGTACGCAGTCCTCGAACACGGCCTGGCCGCCGGCCGCGTGGATCGCTCCGTCGACACCTCCCCCGCCCCGCATCCGGTTGTTCGCCGCGTTGACCACCGCGTCCAGGTCCTGCTGGGTGATGTCGCCGTCGACCACCTCGATCTCCATGGCCCGAGCCTGCCACTCCCACCCGGTGCGTCAACCGATGAGCCGCAGCACCGCTCGCTCCAGCCCTGCTTGGCGCTGGTCCGCGTCGTCGTACGTCCGCCGGACGGCGGCACGGATGGTGTCGCCCTCCTCGTAGGCATCGATCACCCGCGGGTCGACGTACGCCGAACGCGCGAGCGTGGGCGTGTTGCCGAGGTACTCGGCGACCTCGCGCATGACCGCGGCCACCGTTCGCTTCCGAGCCGTCTTGGTCACCTCAGGGGCGGGCGGCGCCTCGGCGAGGGCCGCTGCCGCGAGGACCGTTGCGTGCCAGGTGCGGAAGTCCTTGGCCGTGGCATCCAGACCACTGGCGTCGCGCAGGTACTCGTTGACCGTGTCGGGGGTCAACGACCGCCACCGGCGCTCGACCCGGAAGGCCAGCAGGCAGAGATCGGTGGTAGACCGGCGCTTCCGCATCCGGCCCAGGGGCGCCGCGACCAGCGGATCGGCGACCTCGATCCGGTGCTCGACGCCGGACTTGCCGACGAACTCGAAGACAAGCACGCCTTTCACGAGCCGCACGTGCCGCCGCTCGAGGGTCGTCAGTCCGAACGAGCCGTTCTCCTCGGCGTAAACGTCGTTGCCGATCCGGAAGTAGCCGAGGTCGAGCAGTCGTACGGCGACCGCGCACCCCACCTCCTGGGGCACCTCGTCGAGCGCCAGGTCGGCCAGCACCCGCTCCCGCACCCGCGGCAGCCGCCGACCGAACTTGAGCACGCGGTCGTACTTCTCCGCCGACCGCTGCTCGACCCAGGACGGGTGGTAGATGTACTGCCGTCGCCCGGCCTCGTCGGTCCCTACCGCCTGGAGGTGCCCTCGGGGGTAGGGACAGATCCAGACGTCCTGCCACGCCGGTGGGATGACCAACGCGCGACAGCGGTCGGCGTCCTCGCCGACCAGTCGCTCGCCGCTCTGGTCGAGGAAGACCCAGCCCTTCCCGGCGCGACGACGGGTCCAGCCCGGTTGTTCCGGTGAGGTACGACGCAGCACTGGCACGGCCCGAAGGTAACCGTTCCGCGGCCCTTTCAGTCCGGTACCGGTCAGACCAGCGACAGGCGCACCTTCGCCCCGGTGCCCTCAGTGAGCCCTTCGGCCGCCCGCACCGCCTTCTTCACCGGCAGCACGTAGGTCTTGTGCTCGCTGCTGGGAAAGACGGACGTCCGCCAGGTGGTCGCGCCGATGGTCACCTCGACCCGGACGCTGCCGAATCCCTTGCCCGGCTCGGCCGTCGCCTCGATCTCGTCCGAGACGTCGAACGGCAGGCTCACGAAGAACCACGCTCCCGACGTGGCCTCGTCCTTCGCGTCCCACCGCCACAGCGGCGCAGCGAAGTCGTACGTCGTCACTGGCGCTGCCGCCGGAACCGGAGCAGAACCAGCAGAACCAGCAGGAGCACCAACACGATGGCACCGCCGATCACCCACGACCCGAACAAGTCCCAGAAGTCGTGGTCCGGGTCGCCGTCGATCGTTTCGTCCGACACTGGCTCACTGGCACCAGGGCCGGGCTTGCGGGTCTTGCCTTCGATCTCGGCCTGCAGCGCCCTCGGCAGGCTGATGCGCAGCACCTCACTGTTCACGCCTTCGGAGCTGACGTAGACGGTCCCGTCCTTGGACACCGCGATGCCCTCACCCTGCTCCTGGTCCGGCAGCCCGATCTCACCGACCGGCTCCAGCGAGGGCCAGCGGTAGAAGGCCGCGTCGCCGTACCCGCGCAGCACGAAGTGCTTCCCGTCGGGGAAGAACGCGCCGTCGGTCACCACCGGCAGCACGTCCTCACCGAGCAGCTCGAGCTCGTTGGCGCCGTCCGTGTCGAGCTTCGCGGGCGCGGCGTAGAGGCGGCCGATGAACTCCTTCGCGACGATCAGCACCTGCCCCGACTTCGGGTGCACGAGCAGCGCCTCGGCGTCGTGGGGACCGTCGGCGAAGGCCAGCTCGTAGGTCGTCGGATCGACCGCGCCGTCCTCGCCGAACGGCACCCGGAGCAGCTCGATCGACCCGCGCGAGGCGAGGTTGTCCCCGATGTCGCCGACCAACAGATCACCGTCGGGCAGCGACGCGATCGCCTCGACATCCGTCGGCTCGCCGTCCCACTCGGTGACCGCGACCGTGCTGCCGTCCGCGGGATCCACCGTGAAGACCCGGCCGCTGTCGCCGGAGTCGTTGACGGTCGCGAACAGCCCGTCCTCGATCGCCAGCCCGCTCGACTCGATGATCTCGGGATCGGCGAACGAGAAGACGACCTCCCCGTCCGGCGCCGGCACGTCGGCACTGACGCTGAATCCGAGCCCGAAGGGCAGCACGGCCACGGCCGCGAGCAGCTTCTCCAACCGGCTCACGCTCCCGGCTCGTCGGACCCGAGCAGCACCGCGAGCCGCGGCGAGACCTGCCAGCTGGCGACGAGGTCGTCGTACTCCCGTTGGAGTGCCGGGTCCGCGGCGGCCCCCGTTCGCACCGCGCGGATCAGGGTGTTGCGCGGCGTGTGCCGGCTCTCCACGAACTGCATGACGTCGACACGGTAGCCAGACAATCGCAACAGCATCTCGCGCAGCGCGTCGGTCAGGGTGTCGGCGAACCGCTCGCGCAGGATGCCGTGCCGGGTGAGGGTGGCGTACGGCGCCGGGGTCGGTGCCGCGCGCAACTGGGCCGCGACGTCGTGGTGACAGCAGGGCGCGGCCAGCACCAGCGGCGCCTGCCACTCGATCGCGCGGGCGAGCGCTTCGTCGGTGGCGGTGTCGCACGCGTGCAGCGCGAGTACGACGTCGGGCCGCTGGTCGCGCTCGGGCAGGGTCGCGCCAGCGATGGTGCCGACCACGAAGTCGGCGTCGATGCTCAGCCCCGCGGCGACCCCTGCGTTGTGCTCCGCCGACTGCTGCTTCACGTCGATGCCGATCAACCGCACCGGGAGCCCGCGCTGCGCGGTGAGGTAGCGGTGGGCGGCAAAGGTCAGGTAGCCGTTGCCGCAACCCAGGTCGACGATCCGCAACGGGTCGTCGGGGGTGGGCGTGCGCAGCTGCTTGCCGAGCGCCTCCGTGATCGACGCGTCGAGGATCCGCACGAACTCCTCGACCTGGCGGTACTTCGCCTGCCGGCTCGGCTTGATCCGCCCCTCGGCGTCGGCCAGACCGAGCGCCGCCAGCACCGGGTCGTCCTCCGGCAGCAGCCGCTCCTTCTCCCGGTCGTGGGCCCGCACCGCCTCGACCGGCGCGGCCCGGCCAGAGGTGTGCGTGACGGCGTCGAGCTTCTTGGTCACCCGCAGCTGGTGCACCTGGGTCGTGGTCTCGACGTGCCAGTTGCCGAACGGCTCCGCCAGCAGCGCGTCGACGGCGGCACCGGCCGCGTCCCCGGCCAGGTGGTTGGCGGTGAAGGCCTGGGTCTCGTCGTACGTCGTGACCTGCAGGTGCTGCCCCGCCTTCAGGTCCACCCACCGCAGCTCGGCCCGCCGCCACGTCGGCTGCCGGCCCTTCTGCCGGCCGGACGCCAACCCGCGCACCAGCGCGTCCGGATCCAGCAGGTGAGCGCGGATCCGGGCGAGGCCGTCGGCGAGCGACTCGGTCGTGGAGCTCGATTTCAGGATGGCCGCCACGACAACGATCACCAGCAGTGCCACCAGCGCGACCGGGATGACGAGTCGACGGTGACGGGGGTTCACCCAACGATCCTAGGGGCCGGGTGGCACGAGAAATGACCCGATGCGCCGTGCGATGTCCTCGACGTCCCGCAGGGTGCCGTCAGCGATCGCCATGATCAGGTCGAACTTCTCATCCTGGGTGGCCTGGAAGCCGTGGTCGTTCATTCCGACGAAGAGTCGGAGAGAGACCAGGCCGAGCCGCTTGTTGCCATCGACGAGCGCGTGGTTGGTGACGATCGAGTGCGTCAACGCGGCGCCTTTGAGCACGAGCGTCGGGTAGGCGTCGTCGCCGAAGACGGTCGCCTGAGGTCGGGCAAGCGCGGACTCCAGCAGACCGACATCACGGATGCCGGGGGACCCGAGAGCTGCTTCGATCGCGAGGAGGTCGTCCTGCCGGAGGTACTCGGTCACCGGTCAGACCGAGCCGAGGCGGTCGAGAGCCTCACGATCCTCCTCAAGGATCTCCTTGATCAGCTCGTCGCGCTTCTGCCCGCGCTTGGCGACGTACTCGTCGATCGCCCGCACGACGGTCTCCTGCATCGAGCGGCCCTCCCGCTCGGCGGTGGCGCGCAGCAGTGCGGTCTGCTCGTCGGTAAGTCGGAGCGTCATGGCCATGTCCCATGATACCTCGTGGTATCAGGTGATACCAAGCCCCGTCCGGGCCGCCAGCAGCTCGGCGAGGTGGAGCGCCCGCACGCCCTCCAGGTCGTCGAGCTGGAGGGCGCAGGACAGACCGTCGGCGAGGATCACGGTGTCGGGGTCGGCCGCGAGCGCGGACCGCACCGCCGGCAGCAGGTGAGACTCCGCGATGGCGACCGACGTCTCGTAATGGCCCTTCTCGACTCCCCAGTTGCCGGCCAGCCCGCAGCATCCGGGTACGACGGTCACGGTCGCGCCGGCGCGCTCGAGCAGCGCCTGATCCGTCGCCCACCCGAGCACCGAGGCCTGGTGGCAATGCGGCTGCGCGACGATGCTCACCCCGCTGAGGTCCGGCAGCGGGAGGTCGAGGCGGGTGATCAGCTCGGCCAGCGTCACCACGGCCAGTCCGGCATCCGACCGGAGCGCCGCCGTACAAGAAGGCTCGACGCCGAGGACCGGCACGCCGCTGTCGACGTACGGCGTCAGCGTGGCCCGGGTGCGGTCGAGGATCGTGCGCGCGGTGTCCCGCTGCCCGGTCGAGGTCCAGGTCAGTGCGCAGCAGGCACGCTCGTCGATGATGCGGACAGCCAGGCCGACGCCCTCCAGGTAGGCGATCGTGGCGAGGCCGGGCCCGGTCCGGAAGTACTCGGTGAACGAGTCCGCCCACACCCACACGTCCGGCGACAGGCGTCTCGACACGTCGACCGCCTTCCTGAACCGCGGCGCTGCAAGAGCAGGCAACGACCGCCGCTGGTCGACGCCGGCCACCGCCTTCGCGAACGACGCGAGCGGACCCCCGCGCAGGGCCAGGTTGCCGGCCCGCGCCATCGGTGCGCCCAGCCGCGCCCACCTCGGCAGCGCCCCGAGCGCGTAGTGGGACCGCGGCCGGCGCTTGCCGGCATAGGTCTGGTGGAGCACCTCGGACTTGTACTCCGCCATGTCGACGCCGGTCGGACAGTCGGAGACGCAGCCCTTGCAGGAGAGGCACAGGTCGAGCGCCTCGTGCACAGCGGGATCGGCGAGGCCGCCGGCCAGCCCCCCGGTGACGGCCTCCTGGAGCACTCGCGCCCGACCCCGGGTGGAGTCCTTCTCCTCCAAGGTCGCGACGTACGACGGGCACATCACCCCGCCAGCAGCCGGCGCCACGCACTTCCCGACGCCCGTGCAGCGGTGGACCTCTTCGGCCAGGGTCCCTTCGAGGAGCAGCGGCCGAACCGGACGGAGGTCGGCGTCGAGTGGCCGGGGATCGACCAGCACCCCGGGGTTGAGCAGTCCGTCCGGGTCGCACGCGTGCTTGACGGCAGCGAAGAGCGCGAGCGAGGTGTCGTCGTACATCAGCGGCAGCAGCTCCGACCGCGCCCGGCCGTCGCCGTGCTCGCCGGACAGCGAGCCGCCGTGCTCCCGCAGCCGCTCGGCGCACGCGACCAGGAACTCCCGGAACGCCGACGGACCGCCGGAGAAGTCGAAGTCGATCCGCACGTGCACGCAGCCGTCGCCGAAGTGCCCGTACGGCACGCCGTCGAGCTGGTGCTCCTTCAGCAGGGCGTCGAAGTCCCGCAGCCAGGCGCCGAGCCGCTCGGGCGGGACGGCGGCGTCCTCCCAGCCGGAGTACGCCGGGCGCGACAGGCTGCGGGCGGCGAGCCCGGCGCCGTCCTCGCGGATCCGCCACAGTGCCGCGGCCTCCGCGGCCGAGCCGACGATCCTGCTGTCCAGCGCTCCAGAGGCCGCCACCAGCGCCGGCATCGCCCCGGCCCGCTCCGGGCCGGCGACCTCGACGAACAGCCAACCGCTCCCCTGCGGAAGGTCGGGCACCGCTCCGCCGCGGGCTCGCACCAGGTCGGCGATCCGGGCGTCCAGCCCCTCACAGGCGATCATCCGCCCGGGGACCGCCAGCAATGCGGGCACCGCGTCCGCGGCCTCGGCCATCGACGGATACCCGAGCACCAGCAGGTCGCGTTCCTCGTCGGGGACCAGCGACACCACGACCTCGCGCAGCAGCCCGAGCGTGCCCTCGGACCCGGCGAAGAACCGCGCAGGCCCGCGTCCGTCCTTGGCCAGCTCCGGCAGCAGGTGCTCGAGCGAGTAACCCGACACCTGCCGGGAGAACTGCCCGAACGACGTCCGGACATGTGCCAGCTCGGCCGCCACGACGGCAGCCAGCCGGGCCTCGACCTCGCCCGGCGCCGCGGACCGATCACCCCAGATCACGTCCGCTTCCACGATCGTGTCGGCAGTGCGGCCGTAGCCCAGGGCCCGCGATCCACAGGCGTTGTTGCCGACCATGCCGCCGATGGTGCAGCGGGTGTGCGTGGACGGGTCCGGTCCGTAGCGCAGGCCGGATGGCGCCGCGGCCCGCTGCAGCGTCGCGTGTACGACGCCCGGCTCGACCCGCGCCGTACGGGCCACCGTGTCGATCTCCAGCACCCGGTCCAGCCGGCGGGTGTCGACGACGATGCCCTCGCCCACGGCGTTGCCCGCGATCGACGTACCGGCGCCGCGCATCGTCACCGAGGACCCAGCCGTCGCGGCGACCTCGAGGATCGCCTCCAGGTCGTCGCGGTGCCGTGGCCGGGCGACCGCGGCGGGCAGCACCCGGTAGAGCGACGCGTCGGACGAGTAGAGCGCTCGGGTGAGGTTCGAGGCGTCCGCGTCGACCCCGCGGCGAGCCAGCTCGGCAACGAGGTCGGCAGGCGCGGTCACGGCGCCAACCTATCGAGCACCCACCCGAGGGCAACGCTGCGGGCGCAATGGTTCGAGTGGGTGATTGACGCCGGCACTTCACCCAGCGACCCTGGGAACGGAAGGGTCGCCAGCAAAGGGGAACCATGGGCACCGTACGTCGATCACGAGTCCTCGGGCGCGCCGCAGCGCTTGCAGTTCTCGTCGGATCGCTCGCAGCCGCAGGGCCGCCAGCGGCCGCGATCGGGGTGGCCGCCCAACCGGATCGGTCGATCGCTGCCGCGCCTGTCGAGACAGTCGCCGCAAGCATCGATGCAGGCGGTCTCCACACCTGCGGGCTGCGCAGCGCCGGCACCGCCACCTGCTGGGGCGCCAACAGCTTCGACCAAGCCACCCCACCGACCGGCACCTTCACCACCCTGACCGCCGGTTATTCCCACACCTGCGGGCTGCGCAGCACCGGCACCGCCACCTGCTGGGGCGACAACGGGAACGGCCAAGCCACCCCACCGACCGGCACCTTCACCACCCTGACCGCCGGTTATTTCCACACCTGCGGGCTGCGCAGCACCGGCACCGCCACCTGCTGGGGCGACAACGGCGTCGGCCAAGGCACCGCCCCGACCGGCACCTTCACCACCGTGACCGCCGGTTATTCCCACACCTGCTGGCTGCGCAGCACCGGCACCGCCACCTGCCGGGGCGCCAACGGGAACGGCCAAGCCACCCCACCGACCGGCACCTTCACCACCCTGACCGCCGGTCATTCCCACACCTGCGGGCTGCGCAGCGCCGGCACCGCCACCTGCTGGGGCGCCAACAGCCTCGGCCAAGCCACCCCACCGACCGGCACCTTCACCACTCTGACCGCCGGTGACTTCCACACCTGCGGGCTGCGCAGCACCGGCACCGCCACCTGCTGGGGCGCCAACAACCTCGGCCAAGCCGCCCCACCGGACGGCACCTTCACCACCCTGACCGCCGGCCATTCCCACACCTGCGGGGTCCGAGCCAACGGCACCGCCACCTGCTGGGGTCACAACGCCGACGCCCAGGCCACGCCACCGGAGGACGACACCTTCACGATGCCCGCGGTCAGTGCGGGCACCAACAGCACCTGCGGCATCCAGACCAACAGCACCGTGGCGTGTTGGGCCGCCAACAACGACCCCGTCGTTGCGGACTCCCCCAGCGGCAAGTTCACCACCCTCAGCAACGGCGGCGGGCACGCCTGTGGAATCCGCACCTCTGGCCTCCTCCGCTGCTGGGGCGCCAACGGGAACGGCCAAGCCACCCCACCGGCCGGCACCTACACCTCCATCAGCACCGGCGGCAACCACACCTGCGCGGTCCGCACCGCCGGCACCCTGGCCTGCTGGGGACTCGACACCAACGGCCAAGCCACCCCGCCAGCGACCTCCAGGTACGCCCAGGTCAGCGCCGGCGCCACCCACACCTGCGCCCTGCGTGTCACCGGCAAGGTCGTGTGCTGGGGCAACTCCGGGTCCGGACGGACCACCGTTCCCGCCGGCACCTACACCACCGTCAGCGCCGGCACCACCCATACCTGCGCGCTGCGCACCGAGGGCACCCTGCGCTGCTGGGGCTCCAACAACCTGGAACAGACCGACGCTCCCGACGGCACCTACACCCAGCTCAGCGCCCGCGCCAACCACAGTTGCGCCATCGACACCACCGGGTTCCTCGAGTGCTGGGGTTCCGGTGGGTTCGGCAAAGCCTCCCCACCTGCCGGCCGGTTCCGGGCGATCACGGTCGGCAACAACCACAGCTGCGGAGTGCGCGTCACCGGAGTCGCCATCTGCTGGGGCCGCAACCAGGTCGGCCAGACCACCATCCCCGGTTCGTTCACCTGATCTGTCGGCACCCGTAGCCGGTGCCTTCGCGCCGCTCACCAGTTCTCCATCGAGGCGCCGATGATGCCCGCCAGGTCCTCCTCGGTAACCGGCTTCGGGGCGGTGGCGAGCAGCCGTTGCTGCTGGACCGCTCCCGCAACCAGGTCGTCGACGTCGGCCTCGCCGTAGCCCACCTCGCCCAACCCGTTGGGCAGCCCGATGTCGCGCATCAGGGTCGCCAACGTCCGCGGCAGTACGTCGGGCCCGGCGCCCTCGGCTGCGGGGTCCAGCAGCCGAGCGGCACGCAGATGGCGATCCGGCGCGGCGTCGTACGTGAAGCGGAACGCCTCGGGCGCCGTCAGCGCGACCGCCATGCCGTGCGGCACGATCGGCTCGCCCGCGGGATAGCCGGCCGGCCGGAAGTCCCGCACCCGGCCGGCGATGGGATAGGCGTTGGCGTGCGGGATGTGGACGCCGGCGTTGCCGAAGCCGAGGCCGGCGAACGTCGCTGCCATTGCCATCTGCTCGGCCACCTCCGGCGCCATCCCTCCCTCACGGACCGCCGACCGGAACGCGCCGGCGAGCAACCCGAGTGCTCGCTCGGACCACAGGTCGGCGATCGGGTTGGAGCCGCAGTAGGGCACCCGCTGCTCGGGCGTCTTGGCATCGAAGTCGGCGTACCAACGAGCGGTGTAGCTCTCGAGTGCGTGACACAGGATGTCCATCCCGGCGGCCGCGGTCACCCCGGACGGCTGGGTGGCGCTGAGGTCGGGGTCGACGACCGCGAGCCGGGGCCGGAGGGCGGGGTGGCTGATCCCGGTCTTCACCTTGAGCGCGAGCACGTCCATCACGCAGATGGTGGTGCTCTCGCTCCCCGTGCCGGTCGTCGTCGGTACGGCGACCAGTGGCAGCAGAGCGTGCTCCGGGGCCCTGGCCTTCCCGACCGGCGCGTTGATGTAGTCCATCAGCTCGCCGGGGTTGGTCAACAGCAGCGCGACCGCCTTGGCGGTGTCGATCGACGAGCCGCCCCCGACAGCCACCACGGCGTCGAACGGGCCCTCGGCCCGGGCGAACTCCACCGCGTGCGTCAGCGACTCATCGGTCGGCTCGACGTGCGTCGCGTCGTACGTCGTCACGGCGAGGCCGCGCCGCGCCAGTCCCTCGGCCACCGTGGCGGAGTGACCGACCGCGGCGACCCCCGGATCGGTCACCAGGAGCACGCGCCGCACGCCCCAGGTCGACAGGTCGTAGCCGAACTCGCGCGCCGCCCCGCGCCCGAACTTCAGGGCGGGCGCGGCATAGGTGAAGACGGTCTCGTTCACCCGCCCAACCTAACGCCGAGCCGTCGCATCTGGGGTGCCGTACGACGCCGAGCCGTCGCATCTGGAAACGAGCCGACTCGGCGTGCCAGACGGGACCAGATGAGCCGACTCGGCGCAGATCCAGCACCCAGACGAGCCGACTCGCGCACGTCACACGGGCGCGGGTGTCAGTCGCGGGCGGCCGCGACCGCCGCTCGCACCAGGCTGCTGAAACGCTCCTCGTCGGCAGCGATGTCGGCGAGCGGCACCCAGTCGACGGCATCGGTGGTTCCGTCGATCTCGACCACGCGCGGCCGGCCGCCGTCGGGCACGGACGCGCAGTAGACGATCCGGATCGCGTGGAAGTCCTCGCGCCGGCCGTTGGGGGCCGTGCCGGTGAAGTGGTGGTCGTTGACGGTGAGCAGGTCACCGATCTCGCCGTCCAGCCCGCACTCCTCGTGCAGCTCCCGCAGCACGGTGTCGGACGGGGACTCGCCGTGGTCGATGCCGCCGCCCGGAAGTGTCCACACGCCGGGGTGCGGGCCCAGTGCCGAGTTGCGGGTGAGCAGCAGGACGCCGGCCCGTTCGACATAGGCGTACGCCGCGACGCGCTGCCGCTTCTGCGGCTGCAGCACGCCGAGCGCTTCGGTCACGAGCCCGACCGTCGGCAGTGACCCGTCGAGGACGTCGGCGATCGGCTGCCATGCGGCATCCGCGGTCGACCCGTCGATCTCCACGACGCGTGGGTCGGGAGCGTCCGAGGCGACCCAGCCGTCGTACACGATGCGCACGGAGTGCGCGTCGACGCGACGACCGCGCCGCCAGGTGTCCGACATATGCATCGAGAAGACGTGGGCGATCTCGCCGACCTTCGCGTTGAGGCCGGTCTCCTCGTAGATCTCGCGCACGACCGCGGCCCGTGGGTCCTCGCCGTGGTCGACGCCGCCACCGGGCAGCGTCCACAGCTCGTGCTTGGTGACGCGTTCCGCAAGGCGGGTGAGCAGGATCCGGTCGCCCCGGACGACCACGGCGTACGCCGCCAGCCTCTGCACCTGCTGTCCCATGCCCGTCCTCCTCGCGCCGCCCACCCTAGGGCGTGGGTCCCCTGGTCGGCCCGGCATCAGCGGAGCTCAGGAGAACGGGGGACGGGCGTCCCGCGCGAGTGATCGGCGGCCGGCCCAGCGCCACACACGGGCGGCGCGGTCGCGGTCCTCGTCGGTGACCAGGTTGCCCATCCACCGCAGAGCCAGGGTCATCAGCAGGTCGGACCGCATGCCGACCGGGCCCAGCGCGGGCAGCAGCCGGGGCACCGTCACCAACCCCGCGAGCCGGCGCGCGATCGAGAACGACTCTCCGTAGTGGTCTCGCAGCAACGCCGGCCACACCACTCCGAGGTCGCTGCCGGGCTGCTCGGTCATCAGCTCGGCGACCAGCCGGCCGGTCTCGAGGCCGTAGTCGATGCCCTCGCCGTTGAGCGGGTTCACGCAGGCGGCGGCGTCTCCGATGAGCGCCCAGTTGGGGCCCGCGACGTTGGACACCGCGCCGCCCATGGGGAGCAGCGCCGAGGTCGGCATCCGCATCTCGTCGCCGAGCTCGAACTCCTCGCGCCGCTCGTCGGCGTAGAAGCGCATCAGCGGCTTGATCGCGACGTCGGCCGGACGCTTGGCAGTGGCGAGCGTGCCGACGCCGAGGTTGACGCCACCGGCGTCGGTGCCGAGAGGGAAGAGCCAGCCGTAACCGGACAGGATCTCTCCCTCCTGGCCGCGCAGCTCGAGGTGGGAGCTGATCCAGGGGTCGTCGGGCTTCGTCGAGGAGACGTAGCAGCGGCCGGCGACGCCGTACACCGTGTCGCGGTGCCACTCGCGGCCGAGCACCTTCCCGAGCGGCGACCGGACGCCGTCGGCCACGACCAGCCGCTCGCACTCGATCTCGAACTGGTCGCCGCCCCGCGAGCCCCGTTCGAAGATGACAGCCGCGACCCGGCCGCCGTCCCTGCGAACGTCGACCGCCCGGGCGCCGTCGATCCCGGTCGCGCCGGCCTTGATCGCGGTCGTGCGCAGGTAGTCGTCGAGCTCGGTGCGTGCGATCGCGCTGCCCCAGTCGGGCAGCTGCCCGCCGGGCCACGGCAGGTGCAGCGTCTGACCGAACCCGTGTGCCCTTAGCCCCTGGTTGACCGCGTGCGCCCGCACCCAGTCGGTGAGGCCGAGCCGCCCCAGCTCGTCGATCGCCCGCGGCGTCAGCCCGTCACCGCAGGTCTTGTCGCGGGGGAAGACCGCCGCGTCCGCGAGTACGACGTCCGCACCCAGGCGTGCCGCCCACGCAGCGGCCGCGGAGCCCGCCGGGCCCGCGCCCACGACGAGCACGTCGGTGCGCTGCGGGGTGGTCACCGTGCCATTATCTCAGCCAACGGCTCGGCTGAGCGAGCCGGTCCCTCTTGTCAGACGGCGTCGGTGTCGAACTTCTTCTCAGCCTTCTCGTAGCCGTCCTCGTCGGTGAACATCCCCTTCTCGTCGTCGAACTCGCGCCCCGCGTTCGAGACCTCCGAGTTCTCCGGACGGTTGTCGGGATCGAGCCGCTCGTCACGCTCCTCCAGGATCTGATCGACGGGCGTCCCATCGAAACCCTTCCCGTCCTTCGGGTAGTCGGGCTCGGGCGGTGTCTCGAACGTCCCGTCGTCCTGGGCCTCGTCCTGGGCTTCCGTGTCAGAAGTTTCCCTGGCCATGCCGTACTCCTCTTGTTGGCGGCTGCGTCACAGGGGCGGTACCCGATCCGTCCCGAGTCACCAGATGCCCGTGCGAGAGCCGAGCCGCGCGAGGGCGGATCGAGATCCCGCAACTGCTGCGCCGCCCACGCCGGTGGGCACGCCAGCGGTCTCGATACGCCGAAGGCACCCCCGAGCAAGCTCGGGGGTGCCTTCCGCTAGTCGACCTTCCCGCCTGATCCTCGGCTTCGCAAAACTCAGCCGAGGGGCGGTCTAGTTCTGGTACGAACCGAAGTCGAAGTCGTCCAGGGCGACGGCCTGGCCGCCGGTGGCACCGAACTCGTAGTCGTAGGACTCGTAGCCGGTGACGGCGTAGGCCGCCTGGCGCGCCTCCTCGGTCGGCTCGACCCGGATCGCGCGGTAGCGCTCCAGACCAGTGCCGGCGGGGATCAGCTTGCCGATGATCACGTTCTCCTTCAGACCGCGCAGCGAGTCCGAGCGAGCGTTGATCGCGGCGTCGGTGAGCACCCGGGTGGTCTCCTGGAAGGAGGCCGCCGAGAGCCACGACTCCGTGGCCAGCGACGCCTTGGTGATGCCCATCAGCTCGGGACGACCCGAGGCCGGCTTGCCGCCCTCGGAGACCACGCGCCGGTTCTCGACCTCGAACTTGCCGCGGTCGACCAGGTCGGACGGCAGCAGGTTCGTCTCACCCGACTCGAGCACCGTGATCCGACGCAGCATCTGCCGGACGATGATCTCGATGTGCTTGTCGTGGATCGACACACCCTGGCTCCGGTAGACCTCCTGGACCTCGTCGACGAGGTGCTGCTGGGTCCGTCGGACACCGAGGATCCGGAGCACCTCCTTCGGGTCCGGGGTGCCCTGCGTGAGCATCTGGCCGACCTCGATGTGGTCGCCGTCAGCCACGAGCAACCGCGAGCGGCGCGAGACGACGTACTCCTTGACCTCGCTGCCGTCGTCGGGGGTGACCAGGACCTTGCGGGCCTTGTCGGTCTCCTCGATCTGCGTCCGGCCGGCGGCCTCGCTGATCGGCGAGACACCCTTCGGGGTGCGGGCCTCGAACAGCTCGACCACACGCGGCAGACCCTGCGTGATGTCGTCGGCCGACGCCACACCACCGGTGTGGAAGGTACGCATCGTCAGCTGGGTGCCGGGCTCACCGATCGACTGGGCGGCGATGATGCCGACCGCCTCGCCGATGTCGACGAGCTTGCCGGTCGCGAGCGACCGGCCGTAGCACTTCGCGCAGGTGCCCGTCTTGGCGTCGCAGGTCAGCACGGAGCGGACCACGACCTCCTCGATCCCGGCCTCGATGAGCTCGCCGATCTTGACGTCACCGAGGTCGTCACCAGCGGCAGCGAGCTGCTCCTTGGTGTCCGGGTGGAAGACGTCGACGGCCGAGGTCCGGGCGTACGCCGCGGTCTCGGCGTTCTCGTGCTTCACCACGACGCCCTCGGCGTTGCGCTCGCCGATGACCTTCGGCAGACCACGCTCGGTGCCGCAGTCGTCCTCACGGATGATGACGTCCTGCGACACGTCGACCAGACGACGGGTCAGGTAACCCGAGTCGGCCGTCCGCAGCGCGGTGTCGGCCAGACCCTTGCGGGCACCGTGCGTGGAGATGAAGTACTCGAGCACGGAGAGACCCTCGCGGAAGTTCGCCTTGATCGGCCGCGGGATGATCTCGCCCTTCGGGTTCGCGACCAGACCGCGCATGGCGCCGACCTGGCGGATCTGGTTGAAGTTACCGGAGGCGCCGGAGATGACCTGCATGAAGATCGGGTTCGTCTTGTCGAACGCCTTCTCCATCGCGTCACCGACCTGCTTGCCGGCCTCGGTCCAGATCTCGATGAGCTCCTGGCGACGCTCGTCGTCGGTGATCAGACCACGCTCGAACTGCGTCTGGATCTTCGCGGCCTTCGCCTCGAAGCCCGCGAGCAGCTCGATCTTGTTGGACGGGGTCGTGACGTCCGCGATGGACACGGTCACGCCGGACCGGGTGGCCCAGTGGAAGCCGGTGTCCTTGAGTGCGTCCAGCGACGCCGCGACCTCGACCTTCCCGTAACGCTCGGCCAGGTCGTTGACGATCGCACCGAGCTGCTTCTTGCCCACCTCGTAGTTCACGAAGGGGTAGTCGGCCGGAAGGGTGTCGTTGAAGAGCGCCCGCCCCAGGGTCGTCTCGAGGATGACCGGCTCGCCGGCCTCCACGCCCTCGACGATCGCGTCGGTGAAGCGGATCCTGACCTTGCTCTGCAGCAGGATCTCCTTCCGGTCGAACGCCATGATCGCCTCGGCAGCCGACGAGAACACCCGCCCCTCACCGACGGAGCCTTCGCGGTCGGTGGTGAGGAAGAACAGCCCGATGATCATGTCCTGGGTCGGCATGGTGACCGGACGGCCGTCGGACGGCTTCAGGATGTTGTTGGTCGACAGCATCAGGATCCGCGCCTCGGCCTGCGCCTCGGCGGACAGCGGCAGGTGCACCGCCATCTGGTCACCGTCGAAGTCCGCGTTGAACGCGGTGCAGACGAGCGGGTGGATCTGGATGGCCTTGCCCTCGATCAGCTGCGGCTCGAAGGCCTGGATGCCGAGACGGTGCAGCGTGGGCGCCCGGTTGAGCAGCACCGGGTGCTCGGTGATGACCTCTTCGAGGACGTCCCACACGACCGGGCGGGCACGCTCGACCATCCGCTTGGCGGACTTGATGTTCTGCGCGTGCGAGAGGTCGACGAGCCGCTTCATGACGAACGGCTTGAAGAGCTCGAGCGCCATCTGCTTCGGGAGACCACACTGGTGCAGCTTGAGCTGCGGACCGGAGACGATCACCGAACGGCCCGAGTAGTCGACGCGCTTGCCGAGCAGGTTCTGGCGGAACCGGCCCTGCTTGCCCTTGAGCATGTCGGACAGCGACTTCAGCGGCCGGTTGCCCGGGCCGGTGACGGGACGTCCGCGGCGACCGTTGTCGAACAGCGAGTCGACGGCCTCCTGGAGCATCCGCTTCTCGTTGTTGACGATGATCTCGGGCGCACCGAGGTCGAGCAGTCGCTTGAGCCGGTTGTTCCGGTTGATCACGCGACGGTAGAGGTCGTTGAGGTCGGAGGTCGCGAACCGGCCACCGTCGAGCTGCACCATCGGGCGCAGGTCCGGCGGGATGACCGGGACGGCGTCCAGCACCATGCCCTGGGGCTTGTTGCCGGTCTTGCGGAACGCGTCGACGACCTTGAGCCGCTTGAGGGCACGGACCTTGCGCTGGCCCTTGCCGGTCGCGATGGTCTCGCGCAGGGACGCGACCTCGGCCTCGATGTCGAAGCTCTCGAGGCGCTTCTGGATCGCGGTGGCGCCCATGTGGCCCTCGAAGTACTTGCCGAACCAGTTCTTCATCTCGCGGTAGAGCACCTCGTCACCCATGAGGTCCTGGACCTTGAGGCTCTTGAAGGTGTCCCACACCTCCTCGAGACGAGCAATCTCGGCCTCGGAGCGCTTGCGGATCTGCGCCATCTCGCGCTCCGCGCCGTCCTTGACCTTGCGCTTCTGGTCGGCCTTCGCGCCCTCGGCCTCGAGAGCCGCGAGGTCCTCCTCGAGCTTCTTGGAGCGGTCGGCGATCGCCAGGTCGAGGCGGTCCTGCAGCATCTTGCGCTGCTGGGCGACCTTGGCCTCGAGCGACGACAGGTCGCGGTGACGAGCGTCGTCGTCGACGGCAGTGATCATGTACGCCGCGAAGTAGATGACCTTCTCGAGGTCCTTCGGGGCCAGGTCGAGCAGGTAGCCGAGCCGGCTGGGGACGCCCTTGAAGTACCAGATGTGGGTGACCGGCGCGGCGAGCTCGATGTGGCCCATCCGCTCGCGGCGGACCTTCGAGCGGGTCACCTCGACGCCGCAGCGCTCGCAGATGATGCCCTTGAAGCGGACCCGCTTGTACTTGCCGCAGTAGCACTCCCAGTCCCGGGTGGGACCGAAGATCTTCTCGCAGAAGAGGCCGTCACGCTCGGGCTTGAGCGTGCGGTAGTTGATGGTCTCCGGCTTCTTGACCTCGCCGTGGCTCCACGTGCGGATGTCGTCCGCGGTGGCCAGGCCGATCTGAAGCTGGTCGAAGAAGTTCACGTCGAGCACGATGGCTGATGTCCTTCGTTAGTTCACTGAAAATACTTGGAGGTCGACGGGCTTCGCCCGCGATTTGTCTGTTCCGGGAAACAGGCGCTTCGCGCGCTTCCCGGTCAGACTTCTTCGACGGAGCTGGGCTCGCGGCGGGACAGGTCGATGCCGAGCTCCTCGGCGGCACGGAAGACGTCCTCTTCCGCGTCGCGCATCTCGATGGCCGTGCCGTCCTGCGACAGCACCTCCACGTTGAGGCAGAGCGACTGCATCTCCTTGACGAGAACCTTGAACGACTCGGGGATGCCGGAGTCGGGGATGTTCTCGCCCTTGACGATCGCCTCGTAGACCTTGACCCGGCCCGGCACGTCGTCGGACTTGATCGTCAGCAGCTCCTGGAGGGCGTAGGCGGCGCCGTACGCCTCCATGGCCCAGACCTCCATCTCACCGAAGCGCTGGCCACCGAACTGGGCCTTACCGCCGAGCGGCTGCTGGGTGATCATCGAGTAGGGGCCGGTCGAGCGAGCGTGGATCTTGTCGTCGACGAGGTGGTGGAGCTTGAGGATGTACATGTAGCCCACCGACACCGGGTCCGTGAACGGCTCGCCGGAGCGTCCGTCGAAGAGCCGGGCCTTGCCGTCCTCGGCGATCATCCGCACGCCGTCGCGGTTGGGGTGCGTCGCGCCGAGCAGACCGGTGATCTCGTCCTCGCGGGCGCCGTCGAAGACGGGGGTCGCCAGCTTGGTGTTGGGCTCGGCCTTCTGCGCGTTGATCGAGATCAGGCGCTGCTTCCACTCCGAGTTCTCGGGGTCACCGGACAGGTTGAGGTCCCAGCCCTGCTTGCCGAGCCAGCCGAGGTGGAGCTCGAGGATCTGGCCGATGTTCATCCGTCGCGGCACACCCAGCGGGTTGAGCACGACGTCGACCGGGGTGCCGTCCTCCATGAACGGCATGTCCTCGACCGGCAGGATCTTCGCGATGACGCCCTTGTTGCCGTGGCGGCCGGCGAGCTTGTCGCCCACCGAGATCTTCCGCTTCTGAGCGACGTAGACCCGGACCAGCTGGTTGACGCCGGGGGGCAGCTCGTCGCCGTCCTCGCGGTCGAACAAGCGGACGCCGATGACCGTGCCGGACTCACCGTGCGGCACCTTCATCGAGGTGTCGCGGACCTCGCGCGCCTTCTCACCGAAGATCGCACGGAGCAGCCGCTCCTCCGGGGTCAGCTCGGTCTCACCCTTGGGCGTGACCTTGCCGACCAGGATGTCGCCGGTCGTGACCTCGGCACCGATGCGGATGATGCCGCGCTCGTCGAGGTCGGCGAGCATCTCCTCACTGACGTTGGGGATGTCGCGGGTGATCTCCTCCGGACCCAGCTTCGTGTCGCGGGCGTCGACCTCGTGCTCCTCGATGTGGATCGAGGTGAGGACGTCCTCCTGCACCAGGCGCTGGCTGAGGATGATCGCGTCCTCGTAGTTGTGGCCCTCCCACGGCATGAACGCCACGAGCAGGTTGGTGCCGAGCGCCATCTCCGCCTGGTCGGTGCACGGGCCGTCGGCGATCGGCGAGCCGACCTCGAGCCGGGTGCCGACCGCAACGAGCGGACGCTGGTTGATGCAGGTGCCCTGGTTGGAGCGACGGAACTTGGCCAGCCTGTAGGTCTGGTAGGAACCGTCGTCGTTCATGACCTCGACCACGTCGGCCGACACGCCCTGGACGACACCGGCCTTCTCGGCCACCACCACGTCACCCGCGTCGACCGCGGCACGGAACTCGATGCCGGTGCCAACGATCGGGCTGTCGCTCCGGATCAGCGGAACGGCCTGACGCTGCATGTTGGCGCCCATGAGCGCGCGGTTGGCATCGTCGTGCTCGAGGAACGGGATCAGGGCCGTCGCGACCGACACCATCTGGCGCGGCGAGACGTCCATGTAGTCGACGTCGTTGCCCGGGATCTCGGAGACCTCGCCGCGGCGCAGGCGCACGAGCACCCGCTCCTCGGCGAAGCGGTTCTTCGCGTCGAGCGCTGCGTTCGCCTGGGCGATGACGTAGCGGTCCTCGTCGTCGGCGGTGAGGTAGTCGATCTGGTCGGTGACGACACCCTTGACGACCTTGCGGTAGGGCGTCTCCACAAAGCCGAACGGGTTGATGCGTCCGTACGACGCGAGCGAGCCGATCAGGCCGATGTTCGGGCCTTCCGGCGTCTCGATCGGGCACATCCGGCCGTAGTGCGACGGGTGGACGTCACGAACCTCCATGCCGGCTCGGTCGCGGGACAGACCACCGGGCCCGAGGGCCGAGAGCCGACGCTTGTGGGTCAGGCCGGCGATCGGGTTGGTCTGGTCCATGAACTGCGACAGCTGCGACGTACCGAAGAACTCCTTCAGCGCCGCGACGACCGGGCGGATGTTGATCAGCGACTGCGGCGTGATCGCCTCGACGTCCTGGGTGGTCATCCGCTCGCGGACGACCCGCTCCATCCGGGCGAGACCGGTGCGGAGCTGGTTCTGGATCAGCTCGCCGACGGTCCGCATCCGGCGGTTGCCGAAGTGGTCGATGTCGTCGGAGCTGATCTCGATGTTGCCCTGCGGCGTCTCGAGGTGGCTCTGCCCGTCGTGCAGCGCGACGATGTAGCGGATCGTCGCGACCATGTCCGAGATGGTCATGGTCTGCTGGTCGAACGGCTGGTCCTGGCCCAGCTTCTTGTTGATCTTGTAGCGACCGACCTTCGCGAGGTCGTAGCGCTTCGGGTTGAAGTAGTAGTTGCGCAGCAGCGTCAGCGCAGCCTCGCGCGTCGGCGGCTCGCCCGGACGGAGCTTGCGGTAGATGTCCAGCAGCGCGTCGTCCGGACCCTGCGTGTTGTCCTTCTCCTCGGTCAGCTGGATCGACTCGAACTGACGCAGGTCGGCCATGACGGCCTCGTAGTCGTAGGCCTCGCCCGTGTCCTCGGCGATCGCCTGTAGCGCCTTGAGCAGGACGGTGACGTTCTGCTTGCGCTTGCGGTCGAGGCGGACGCCGACCATGTCGCGCTTGTCGATCTCGAACTCCAGCCAGGCGCCGCGGCTCGGGATCAGCTTGGCCGTGTAGATGTCCTTGTCGGACGTCTTGTCGGCGGTGCGCTCGAAGTAGACGCCGGGCGACCGGACCAGCTGCGAGACGACGACACGCTCGGTGCCGTTGATCACGAAGGTGCCCTTGGGGGTCATCAGAGGGAAGTCGCCCATGAAGACCGTCTGGCCCTTGATCTCACCGGTCTCGTTGTTGGTGAACTCGGCCGACACGTAGAGCGGTGCGGAGTAGGTGAGGTCCTTCTCCTTGCACTCGTCGACGGTGTACTTCGGGTCGTAGAAGACCGGGTTCTCGAACGAGAGCGACATCGTCTCGGAGAAGTCCTCGATCGGCGAGATCTCCTCGAAGATCTCGGTGAGGCCAGACTTGTCGGAGACGTCCTCACCAGCGGCGCGACGCGACGTCACCCGCGCCTGGTGGGCGGTGTTGCCGACCAGCCAGTCGAAGCTGTCGGTCTGGAGCGAGAGGAGCTGCGGGAGCTCGAGTGTTTCCTTGATCTTTGCAAAAGAAATGCGGGGCTTACCGGGACTGGTGCGCGCGGCCAAGAGGTGTCCTTCGACGGTGTCGCTCTCTGAGATCGCCGTCCCACCACGTCATCGGCCACCGGGCAGGCCGAAGCGCATCTGAGGGCAGGCGCAAGGCGCCACGTTACACGACATCCGGGCGCAAACCAATACCGGCAACCACCCTGCTGACCTTTACTTTCCAGGTCAGGAACGGGCCTTCCCGGGATCATGCTGTGCGAACCGCTGCCAGGTCAAGCATGGGTACGGCGCGGCGGGCCGCTCCCGGCCCGCTCCAGTCGTCCCGCCGCGGTGCGGGCCGGACGCTGAGCCGGGCTCGGTCAACGATCAGCCGCAGTCGTCCTCGGTGCAGATATCGTCGAGGAGCCAGTCATCGCCGTCCGCAACCATGCTCAAGGTCGCCCACATCCGCAGCGACCGGGGCGCGTCGTTCCCCTTCTGGCTGTCCTGGTCGACGAAGACGACGACGGTCGCCCGTTCGCCGTCCTCCGACACCCGGGTGAGCCCGCTGGCCGACACCCGCGCGACCACGACCACCTTGTCCGTGACGACCTGCTCGAGCAGCGTCATACCCGACTCGGCCTGCTGCTCGAAGAGCTCCGTGCGTTTGGCGGCGAACTCAGCGGTGAGGTAGTTCTCCGCCTCGGCGAAGTCGGCGTCCAGGGTCCGGTAGTCGTAGGAGAGGACCGGCGGTACCGCGTCCTCCGCCGCGCGGACGGCGGTCATCCCGGCGGCCTCAGCGGTGTCCGCCTGCTCGACCTGGTCGGCCGGCGACGTCCCCCCTGCGCTTCCCGGCCACGTGAACACCACGATCGCGAGTGCCAGCGAGAGGACCGCGGCCCCGGCCGCCACGAACAGTGCCCACATCGGCGGGCCGCTACCAGCGGGGCGGTCGGCCGCGGACCCTACCTCCGGCCCGTCCACCTCCGGCCCGTCCTCGGGCTCGGCTGGTGGTTCGGGCTCGGCCTTCATCTTCGGTGCGGGCTCGGCGGCGACCTCGGCCCCGTCTGCCTCGGCGGGCGTCTCCTCGACCCCGGTCTCGGTCCGCTCGGCAGTGAGCTCGGCGTCGTACGCCGCCCGCTTGCCGGCATCGAGCAGCACACCGGCCGCGTCGTTGTAGGCGCGGAAACGGCGGTCGGTCGGGTCGAGGTCGGCGATCGCGATCTTCCACGCCGACCTGATCTCGGCCGGCGTCGCTTCCTCGTCGATGTCGAGGAGGTCGTAGAGGCTGACGCTCACCGCTCGCCCTCCCCCGTCGGCTCCGTCGGCTGCGTCGGCTGCGTCGGCTCCGTCGGCTCCGGCGGCTCCGTCGGCCCGGTCGTCGGGCCATCCGACGGGTCGGTGGTCGGAGGCGTCGTCGACGGGGTCTGACCGGGGTCGGTCTCGGGGATCGAGGGCTGGGAGAACGGCGGGAGGCCGTCATCGATGTCGTCCACGTCGTCGACGAGCCAGTTGCCGTCGATCTTGACGAGCGAGAGCTGGTAGCGGAACCGCTGCGGACCGGTCGAGAGACGCTCGCCGTCGCCCTCCGGTGCTTCCGTCTCGTCACCGCCGCCATCGTCACCCGTGCCCTCGTCCGGGACCGGGTAGGAGAGCTCGATGGTGCCGGCGACGAGGACCTCTGCTGAGTCGCCGTCCTGCGAGGCGACTCCGACCGCATAGACCGTGCCGATGCTGGCGACGTCGAGCTGGCTGACCGTCTGCTCGGCGTACTCGATGTTCTCGGAGAAGACGCCCCCGAACTTCGGTGTCATCAGGTCTTCGACAGCCGCATAGTCGGGCAGGTGGCCCTCGGCGTCGAGCATCGACTTGTCATAGGTGTTGAAGAGGGTCGCGAACTGGCGCGAGCGCGTCAGCAGCTGCTCGCGGTTGTCGCTCACGGAGGCGCCCGGGACGGTGTCGTCCTCGAGGGAGCTCAACCGGTCGCCGAGACCGTCACCGGTGCCGCGGGTCAGGACGATCACCGCGACCGTACCGAGGCACGCCACGATCACCAGGACCAGCACCGCAAGGATCGCGCGCCGGGTAGAAGGCGACTCGATCACCCCTGGGCGTCCAGCAGCGGTTCGAGGTAAAGCCACTTCCATGAGTCCTCTCCGAGCGACGGCGGCGCCACGCTACCGCTCGAAGCCAAGGACTCGTCCGTGGAGGTGCTGCCGTCGCCGACCTCGAAGGTGCCGGTCTGGCGGTCGTAGGTGCCGATGATCTGCTCGGTGGCGTCCGGGATGCCGTCGAGGTCGGGCCGTACGCGCGGGAGGTTCTGGTAGCCGCGCGGGTTGCTCTGCGTCGCCGGCTCGGTGCACTTGGCGTTCTGGTTGAGCGGCCGGTCCTCGACGTTCTGGGGCCCCCGGGTGTCGGTGGACTCATACCCCTTGTAGCAGGGCGCCTCGTTCGTCAGGATCAGGCCGACGTGCGTCTCGAAGTGGCCGGTCGTCGGGTTCTTGTCGACGACCGTGAACGAGCCCTCGAGCAGGATCGGGTAAGCGATGAGCAGGGTTCGGAGGCCGTCGAGGTTGGCGACCACGGTCCGGCCGGTGAGGATGACGTTCTTGAGCAGGTCGGAGACCTCGGCCTCGTTCTGCTCCAGGAAGGTCCGCAGCTGGTTGGCCGTGAACGACCCGCTGTCGATGACCCTGCGGAGGTCCCTGTCGGCCCCGACCAACGCGCCGGAGAAGATGCTGAGCTGGTTGGCGAAGGTGCGCAGCGAGCTCGACGAGTCGACCTGGGTCTGCAGCACCGTGTTGGCGTCGCGGATCAGGGCCGTCGTGATGTCGAAGTTCTCGTTGGCGGTCTGGATGAATGAGTTGCCGGTGTCGATGATCCGCTGGAGATCCTCGCCGGTGCCGTTGAACGCCGCGCCGAGTTCTTCAACGGTGGTCCTGAGCGCGTCCTGGTCGACACTCGACACCGTGGTCGCCAAGTCGCCCAGGAGCTTCTCGGTGGCGATCGGGATGCCGACGTCGGTGATCTCGGAGCCGTCCTTGAGGAACGGGCCGTCGCCCTCGGCGTCGACGTTCGGCTGGAGCTCGACGTACTGCTCGCCGAGCGCGGATCGGTTGCCGACGAGCGCCCTGGTGTCGGTCGGGATCTCGTCCCACTCGTTGTCGATCTCGAGGTGGACGTCGACGCCTGCCTTGGTGAGCTCGAGGTCGCTGACCTTGCCGATGCGGACGCCGCGGTAGGTGACCTCTCCGCCGGCGAAGATGCCGCCCGAGGCCGGGTAGTGCGCGACGACGGTGTAGGACTGGTCGATGATCAGCCGGTCGAGCTGGGCATAGCGGGCACCGACGTAGGTCACGCCCACCAGCGTGATGATCACGAAGAAGAGAAGCTGGATCCTGGTCCGGCGGGTGATCATCGCGTCGCCTCCTGCTCGAGCACGGGCGCGGCGAGGAACATCGCCAGGTCGGAGTCGAAGTCACCGAGCGGACCTTTCGATTCCTGAGTCTCGCCGGTGAGCTCGGGCGCCGCCCGGGGCAGGCCGAGATTGAGGTTGCCAAGGACCCCGTCGAGCAGGTCTTCGATCGAGGTGGCCTGATCGGAGATCTGGTTGGAGATGTTGCCGTTCTTGGGCAGCAGGTTGCACAGCGCCGGTACGGCGTCGCAGGCCTCGTCGAGCAGGTCCCCGGGCAGGCCGAGGCACGCATTCAGGTTCGGCGGCGGCCCGAGGCACGAGTTCAGCGCGGTCACCACGCCATCGCACAGGCCCGGCAGGTCGAGCAGGTCCGCGAGCGGCGTGTCGGGCGGCAGCAGGCTGAACGGGAGGCAGGCGATCTGCGAGATGTCACTGAGATTGAGGTCGAGCTCGACCGACAGGTTGACGTAGTCACCGAAGTGCAGGTTGCGCGCGACGGCCGGGTCCCGGCCGATCACGTCGTCGGAGAACGGGAACGTGGCGAAGAGGTGGAACGATTCGACGAAGTCGTCGCCCGCGTCGTTGAGAGCCGACAGCACCGGGAAGAGCTGCTGAAGAACGTCGACCGTCGACGCCTTCGTCGCCCGGATCACCCGCACGCCGACGCCTCCGAGTCGGTTGAGGCCCTCGAGCATCCGCACGAGGTCGCGCCGCTGGCGCCCGATCGAGTCGAGTGCACTGGGCAGCTCCTCCAACGCCGCGTCGATGCTGTCCTGGTGGGTGCGGGCGCTGATGGCGAGGCGGTTGAGCGACTCGATGGCGTCGACGATGTCGCCCTTGTGCTCGTCGAGCTCCGACACGAGGGACTCGACCTGGCGCAGCACCGACTTCGCCGACTCCTCTCGCCCCTCGAGGGCGAGGTTCAGCTCGGTCGCGATCGTCTTCAGCTGGGCGACTCCGCCGCCGTTCAGCAGCAGGCTGAGCGCGCCGAGCACTTCCTCGACCTCGGGGTTGCGGCCGGTGCGCTCGATCGGGATCCGGTCACCTTCGCCGAGCGGCTCGTCGGACACCGCCGTCTCAGGCGGCGCCAGCGACACGAACTTCTCGCCGAGCAGGCTGGTCTGGCGGATCGTTGCAACGGCGTTGTCGGGAAGCTCGGTGTCGTTGCGGAGCTTGATCGTCACCACGGCTTCGTAGCCGTCGAGGTCGATGTCGGTGACCTGGCCGACCGTCACGTCGCTCACCTTGACCGACGACTTCGGCACCAGGTCGAGGACGTCCTCGAACTCGACCTTGACCGTGATCGGGTCGTCGCCGACGTCGGCACCGCCCGGCAGCGGCAGCTTGTAGACGTCGAAGTCGCACCCGGTCAGCAGTGTCGCGCCGGCTAGAAGGACGGCGCCTGCGCGCAGGACGCGATTCATCGCGACACCTCCACGAGGCCGTTGAGGGTCGGGTCGTAGAGCGCGTCGCTCCGCGATCCGGTGCCCGCTCCGAATGGTGCGTTGCGCGGCAACGGGAGGGCATTGATCAGGTCGCAGATGTTGCCGTCGGGGTCGTTGGCCGACACCAGGGCGCAGAGCAACTGAGCGGGATCACTGGTGAGGTTGTGGATCGTGTTGCCGATGTTCGAGTTGGAGTCGAGCGTGCCAGCCTGCGGGTTGTAGCCGAGGCCGAGGTTGTTGAGGGCCAGCGGGCCGGCCTGCAAGATCACGTCGATGTCCTCGCGGTGCCTGACCAGCAGCCTCGCCACCCGGTTGAGGCCGCGGATGTTCCGACCCAGCGACGCCCTGTTCTCCTGGACGAAGCCGCCTACCACGTCCAGGGCGACGCCGAGGTTGGCCAACGCCGCCGTCAGCTCGTCACTCTCGTCCGAGAGCAGCGTCGATACCCGGCCCAGCGACTGGTTGAAATCGCGGACGGTGGTGTCGTTGTCAGCAAGGGTCTCGATGAACGCCTGCAGCCGCTCGGCCGAGGAGAACAGCTCTTCCTTGTTGTTCTCGAGGGTGGTGCTCAGGTCGCCGAAGTCCTCGATCGTCTGCTTGAACTTCGCACCCTGGCCGCCGAAGTTCGCCGCGGTCTGCTCGAGGAGGTCGGTGAGCGCGCCCTCGGAGTTGGCGCCGTTCGGGCCCAGTGCGACGGTCAGCCTGTCGAGGCTTCCGTAGATCTCGTCGAGCTCGAGCGGGATCGCGGTCCGATCCTCCTCGAGGATCGTGTTGTCGGCGAGCACGTCGCCCTTCTCGTAGGCGGGCGTCAGCTGGATGTACCGGTCGCCCACGACCGACGGCGAGACGATGACGGCGTGTGCGTCGGCAGGGATCTCGATCTCTTCGTCGTAGGTCATGACGACCTTGACCTTGGTGCCCTCGGGAATGACCTTGTCGACCGTGCCGATCGCGACACCGAGCACGCGGACGTCACTGCCCTCGTAGACCGACACGGTGCGCGGGAAGTACGCCGTCACGGTCTTCGCCTCACTACCACTGCCGAAGAACCAAACGGCTCCAGCGGCGATGAGCAGACCGATGACGACCAGCGGCACGACGCGCTGCATCAGGGTGACCTTCATCCGACACCACCCCCCGGACCCGGGACCGGTGGCAGGTTGGAGATATAGGTGTCCCACCAGGGACCGTTGCCGAAGACGTTGGCGAAGACGGTGTAGAACGGCGCCATCAGCTCGAGCGACCGGTCCAAGTTGTCCTCGTTCTTGTTGACCACGGCCAGTACCGACTCCAGGTGGCTCAACGCCGGCTTGAGGTCGGCCCGGGACTGGCGCACCAGTGCGGTGAGCTCCCTGCTCAGGGTGACCGTCGAGACCAGGATGTTGTGAATCGCATCGCGTCGCTCGAGGAGGGCACGGAACAGGATGTCGGCATCGCGCATCAGCGCGATGATGTCCTCGTCGCGCGCGTCGAGCACCGTGGAGACCCGCCGGAGGCTCTCGAGCAGCCGGTTGATCTCGTCGTCGCGCGAGGCGACCACCTCCGACAACGCGGACACGCCGCTGAGCGCCGCTCGGAACTCCTCCGGTGTGTTGCGGGTCAGGTCGGCCAGCGTCGTCAGCGACGCGGCGAGCTGGTCGGTGTCGATGTCGGACGACGTCTCGGCCAGCCCCTCGAAGGCATCGACCACGTCGAACGGCGAGGTGGTGCGCTCGACCGGGATCGTGCCTTCCTCCTCGAGCTGGCCCTCGCCGCCCGGCTCCAGCGAGAGGAACATCGAGCCGAGGAGGGTCTTCACCTTGATCGCGGCGCGGGTCTCGTCGCCGAACTGCGCGTCGGTCTTGATCTGGAAGCCGACCTTGACCTTGCCCTCGTCGATCTCGATCGAGTTCACCTTGCCGATCCGGACGCCCGCCACCCGGACCTCGTCGTTGATCTTGAGGCCGCCGGACTCCTCGAACTCTGCGTAGTAGGTGTCACCCCCGCCGATGAGCGGGAGGTCCTGCGCTCGGAACGCGGCGACGAAGAGCAACGCCAGGACGGCGAAGCTGATGGCCCCGATGACGACCGGGTTGCGCTCCCGGAACGGCTTCATGCTCATGGCAGCGTGCACCTGTCCGCACCGGTGTCGTAGGCGGGCTGCGCGATGACCGTGCCGCCGAACCGGACCTTGGCCCGGAAGTGGCAGAGGTAGAAGTTGAACCACGAGCCGTAGGTGCCGGTGCGGCCGTACTTGTTGATCTTGATCGGCATCACCTGGAGCACGCGGTCGATCTCCCCCTTCTGGCGGTCGAGCGTCTCGACGAGCTGCCGTGCCTCGCGGATGTCGCGGACGAAGGGCTCGCGGATGTCGTCGATGAGACCGGCCGTCTGCACCGCCAGGTCGGAGATCCCGTCGAGCGAGGAGAGGATCGCCTGGCGGTCCTCCTTCAGGCCGCTCACGAGATCCTGGAAGCTGACGATCAGCCGACCGAGCTGCTCGTCGCGGTCGGCGACGTGGTCGAGAACGTAGGTGAGGTTGTCGAGCAGGTCGCCGATGACCTGGTCGCGGGAGGCGAGGGTCTGGGTGAGCGACGCCGTGCTCCCGAGGAGGCTCTCGAGCGTCCCGCCCTCACCCTGGAACACCTGCACGATCTCGAACGAGAGCTTGTTGATGTCGTCCGGGGACAATGCCTCGAACAGCGGCTTGAACCCGTTGAACAGCACCGTCAGGTCGAGCGCCGGCTGGGTGCGGGCGACCGGGATCGTGTCCTCTTCCTCCAGCTCGTCACCTGCCTTGCCCTCCTGGGTGAGCGAGATGTAGCGCTGACCGATCAGGTTGCGGAACTTGATGGTCGCGTGGGTCGACTCGTCGAGGGCCGTCTCCGCGTCGACGCTGAACGTCACCAGCGCCCGGTTGTCATCGACGATCTCGATGTCCTGGACGGTGCCGACCTTGACGCCGGCGATGCGGATGTCGTCGCCGCTGACAACGCCGGTCACGTCGACGAACTCGGCCTTGTAGGTCGTCGTGGCCCCGAACGAGATGTTGCCGATCGTGATCACCAGCAAGCCGGTCAGAAGACCAGTCGTGATCATGAAGATGAGCAGCCGGACCAGGTCGCCGGTCGTCTTCTTGTCGAGCGTGAGACCCATCAGCGATCACCCGCCTCGGCGACGAGCGGCCCGGCGAGCAGCACTCCGAGCCCGGAGTCGGCGGCGTCGCCGTACGTGCCTCTCAGCAGCTGCCGCAACAGAGCGACGTCCTCGGGGGTGCCGCGGTAGCCCACGGGGTTCTCGAAGCCCGGCGGGACGCGCATCGTGCCCTTGCCGGTCGGCTCGTCGACACCGTCGTTGAAGTTGGGAACGTTGGTGAACGGGTTTTCCTGGCTCCACGGCGGGTTGGGCAGGTTGTAGCACCGGGGTCCGGTGAAGTCGGCGAACCTCGGCAGGTCGTTGATGTTGTAGGGCCGCGGCTGGTTGGGCAGCGTCTCGAGCACGATGTGAAGCTCGAATCCGCGGAACATCGAGGCGATCCGGGGAGCGATGTTGGTCAGTCCCTTGAAGAAGCAGGGGAACTCGGGCGCGTAGCGCGCGAGCAGGTCGAGCTGCGTGGTCGTGAGCTGGTTGGCTTCCTTGATCAGCCCACCGTTGCGGGCGAGGAAGCCGCGAGCCGTGTCCGCGAACGCGCGGATGTCCCGCAGCGCGCTGTTCAGCGTCGCCTCCTTCTCCTCCAACGTGCCCGTTGTGACGATCGTGTCATCCAGGATCTGCGCGACCTCGGGGAGGATGTCGGCATAGAGGTCGGAGACCTGCGCGGTCAGCCTGAGGTCCGCGAGGAGTGCAGGAATCTCTGGATTGATCCGCTTGAGGTAGGAGTCGACGATCTCGAGGTTCTCGCCGAGCTGGGAGCCCCGGCCCTCGAGTGCCGTCGCCAGCGCGGACAGCGTGGCGTTGAGGTCGGCGGGCTGGACCGCCTCCAGCAGCGGGTAGAGGTCGTTGAGGACCTCCTCGACCTCGGTGCCGAGGTCGGCCTTGGTGATCGTGTCGCCGGCCTCCAGCGTGCCCTCGGGACCGCTCTTGGGGATGACGAGCGAGACGTACTTCTCGCCGAAGAGGGTCTTCGGGATGATGGCGGCGCTGACGTTGCCCGGGATGCTTTCGAGCTCGTCAGGGTAGATGCCGAGATTCAGCTCGGCGCCCTGGTCACCGATGTCGGCGTCCAGCACCTCGCCCACGAGCACGCCACGGATCTTCACGTCGGCGCGGGTGGGCAGCTGCAGGCCGACCGAGGTCGTCTCGAGCTTGACCTCTTCGTAGTCTGCGAACTTCTTCGTGAAGACGGCGTAGGTCAGCCACACGCCGAAGAGCAGCAGGCAGACGAAGATGACGCCGAGGGTCTTGTGCGCCGCCAGGGCTTTGTTCAGCATCGGCGCGTCACCCGGCCAATCGTACGGTCGTGGTGGTGCCCCAGATGGCCATCGACAGGAACAGGTCGATCACGTTGATCGCCACGATGCTCGTCCGCACCGCTCGGCCCACGGCGATGCCCACGCCTGCGGGCCCGCCGGACGCCGTGTAACCGTGGTAGCAGTGGATGAGGATCACGACGACCGAGAACACGAGCACCTTGCCGAACGACCAAAGGACGTCGCCAGGTGGAAGGAACTGGTTGAAGTAGTGGTCATAGGTGCCCGATGACTGGCCGTAGTAGGCCGTGACGACCAGCCGGCTGGCGACGTACGACGACAGCAGGCCCACGACGTAGAGCGGGACGATCGCGATCAGCCCGGCCACGACGCGGGTGGCGACGAGGAAGCGCATCGAGGGGATCGCCATCACCTCGAGGGCGTCGACCTCCTCGGAGATCCGCATGGCACCGAGCTGGGCGGTGAAGCCGCAGCCCACGGTCGCGGCGAGGGCGATGCCCGCGACCAGCGGGGCGATCTCGCGGGTGTTGAAGTAGGCGGACACGAATCCCGCGAAAGCCGCGGTGCCGAGCTGGTTGAGCGCGGCGTAGCCGGACAGGCCGACCTGGGCGCCGGTGAAGAACGTCATGCCGAGGATGACGCCGATGGTGCCGCCGATGACAGCGAGCGCACCCGAGCCGAGGGTCACCTCGGCCAGCAGCCGCATGATCTCGCGCGGGTAGTGCGAGATCGTCCGCGGGACCGCCAGGATCACCTTGATGTAGAACGAGAGCTCGTGCCCGAGGGTGTCGAGCCCCTTGAGCGGCCGCTCGTAGATGGACTTCACGTTCGCCATGGCCCCGTCAACCCGTCTTCGGTGGCACGACTTGCAGGTAGATCGTGCTCAGGATGAAGTTGACGACGAACAGGAGCAGGAACGTGATGACGACGGATTCGTTGACCGCGTCGCCCACTCCCTTGGGACCACCAGCAGCGTTCATGCCCTTGTAGGCGGCGACGATCGCGGCAATGAGGCCGAAGATGAGCGCCTTGACCATCCCGATCCACACGTCGGGCAGCTGCGCCAGTGCGGTGAAGCTGGCGAGGTAGGCGCCCGGTGTCCCGTCTTGCAGGATCACGTTGAAGACGTAGCCGCCGGCGACGCCGACGACGCTGACCATGCCGTTGAGGAAGACCGCGACGAGCATGCAGGCGAGCACGCGGGGAGCCACCAGTCGCTGGATCGGGTCGATGCCCAGCACCATCATCGCGTCGAGCTCTTCACGGATCTTCCGCGCGCCGAGGTCGGCCGCGATGGCCGAGCCACCGGCACCGGCGATCAGCAGGGCGGTCGCGATCGGGCCGGCCTGCTGGATGACCGCGAGGACGGACGCCGTGCCGGTGAACGACTGCGCGCCGAACTGCTTGATCAGGCCGCCGACCTGGAGGGCGATGACCGCGCCGAAGGGGATCGCGACCAGTGCGGTCGGGATGATCGTGACAGACGCGATGAACCATGCCTGCTGCAGGAATTCGCGCAACTGGAAAGGGCGCCGGAACAGGCCGCGGCCAACATCAAGAGCGAAGGCGAAGAGCTTGCCGGCGGTACCAACAGGCCTGAGGGCCCGCGCAACCGTCGAGGACATGAATCGTCAGTGCGCCTGCTGGGAGCCGCTGGCATGCTCGGCTTCTTTGGTGAACGAGCCCGGGGGCGGCGTGATGCCGTTCGCTCGGCACCATTCGCCGGGCAGCCGCTGGCTGCGCCGAGGAATGCCGTTGGAGGGCTCGAGCTGGAGCGGGATCGGGGGCAGCGCCGGTAGGTCCATGTCCTTCTCCGCTGCGAGCTGGTCGGCGTCCTTCTCCTCCGACATGCCGATCGGACCGACCGTCTGTGCGTTGAGGAACTGCCGGACCACGGGCTCGTCCGAGGACAGCAGCATCTCGCGGGGGCCGTACATCGCGAGGTGCTTGTGGTAGAGCAGGCCGATCTGGTCGGGCACGACCCGGACGCTGTGGACGTCGTGCGTCACGATGAGGAACGTGGCGTCGATCTGGGCATTCAGGTCGATGAAGAGCTGGTTGATGAACGACGTGCGGACCGGGTCGAGGCCCGAGTCCGGCTCGTCGATGAGGAGGATCTCCGGGTCGAGCACCAGCGCACGGGCGAGGCCGGCCCGCTTGCGCATCCCGCCCGAGATCTCGCCAGGAAGCTTGAACTCGGCGCCGAGGAGACCCACGAGGTCCATCTTCTCCATGACGATGTCGCGAATCTCGGTCTCGTTCTTGCGGGTGTGCTCACGAAGCGGGAACGCGACGTTGTCGTAGAGGTTCATCGAGCCGAACATGGCGCCGTCCTGGAACAGGACGCCGAACAACTTGCGAACCTCGTAGAGCTCCTTCTCGGAGCAGGACGCGATGTCGGTGCCCTCGATCATGATCGAGCCCTCGTCGGGCTTGATGAGGCCGATCAGGGCCTTCAGGAACACGGACTTGCCGGTCCCGGACGGGCCCAGCATGACGGAGATCTCTCCCGCCGGCAGGGTCAGGGTCACGCCCTTCCAGATGAGCTGTTTGCCGAACTGCTTGCTCAAGTTCGTCACTGCTACATCGACGCCCATGCCGACCTCTTCCTGATCTCGCGAGCCTCCCGGGCCCGGCCCTCCGGACGGAGCAACGTTTCCCGAACACGGCTCCGTGGGAACAACGCGACCGCGCGCCGCACGTTACGCGGTAACCGTGGTCCACGTCACGCCGGTCCCCTATCTGGGACACCGTGTCCTACCGGACGGTAGCGCCGGGCGGCGACGTCTGCGGAAAATGCACGAGGCGGGCCACCGTTTCCGGTGGCCCGCTCGCGACGGTGCGTCAGAGAGTCACTTGACGGTGACGGTGGCGCCGGCGGCCTCGAGGGCCTCCTTCGCCTTCTCCGCAGCGTCCTTGGTGGCCTTCTCGAGGATCGGCTTGGGCGCAGCCTCGACCAGGTCCTTGGCCTCCTTGAGGCCGAGCGAGGTCAGCGCGCGCACCTCCTTGATGACGTTGATCTTCTTGTCACCAGCGGCCTCGAGGATGACGTCGAACTCGTCCTGCACAGCGGCCTCGTCGCCACCCGCAGCGGCACCGCCGGCGGCGGGAGCAGCGGCAACGGCGACCGGGGCGGCAGCGGTGACGCCGAAGGTCTCCTCGAACTGCTTCACGAACTCAGAGAGCTCGATGAGGGTCATTTCCTTGAACGCGTCGAGCAGCTCGTCAGTGCTGAGCTTCGCCATGATGGCGTTTCCTTCCGTTTGGTGGCCGGGCCGCCGATGCAGCCCAACCTGGTTTCAGGTGGTGGTTGCCGAGGCTCAGGCCTCGGTGGTGTCGCCCTCGTCGGAGGCAGCCTCGGCGGCGGGCTCCTCAGGAGCCGCCTCCTCAGCGGGGGCCTCGTCAGCGGGGGCCTCGACGGTCTCGGCGGCCGCGTCAGCGGGCGCCTCCTCCACCGGGGCCTCCTCGGCGGCGGCGGGCTCGCCCGCACCACCTGCGAGGATCGAGGGGTCCTCAGCGGCCTTCGCCTGGAGCGCACCCGCGAGACGGGCGGCCTGGGCAAGAGGAGCGTTGAGGAGGTAGACGGCCTGGCTCAGCGAAGCGAGCATCGCGCCCGCCAGCTTGCCCAGTAGGACCTCGCGGGACTCGAGATCGGCCAGCTTGGCGATCTCGGCCGGCTCGAGGGCCTTGCCGTCCAGAACGCCGCCCTTGATGACAAGAGCGGGGTTGGCCTTGGCAAAGTCACGCAGGCCCTTCGCGGCCTCGACGACGTCGCCCTTGATGAAGGCGATCGCGGTCGGGCCGTTGAGGAGCTCGTCGAAGCTCTCGATCCCCGCCTCCTTGGCGGCGATCTTGGCCAGCGTGTTCTTGACCACGGCGTAGTTGGCGTTCTCGCCGAGGGAGCGCCGCAGGTCCTGCAGCTGCTTCACGGTGAGCCCGCGGTACTCGGTCAGCACAGCACCGGCGGCGTCACTGAACGACTCAGTGATCTCCGCGACGGCGGCCTGCTTGTCTGCCCGCGCCATGGGTCTCCTTCCGGATCTGACTACCGGCTGGAGGCCCCGCAATGACGAACGCCCTGAGCGCAGGCGCTCAGGGCGTGGACATCGGCTGCACCCGAGGCGCAACTGTTGGTCATGCTCTGATCCCCTGCGCAGGCCATCCGCTTCCGCGGAACCTTCGGTCAGGGCTGAGGCAGCCCGGACGACCGGCGGTCTTTAGGTATCGAGGGAAAGCGTACGGCGACGCGGCGTACTCGTCCAAATCGGCATCGAGCCGGAGACAGTTTCGTACGCCAGGGTTCGCGAAAGACCCGCAAGGCGAAACCCGCTACGGCGCCCGCTGGTCGCACTGGCACGATGGACCCGTGACTTCCTCGACGCCCCTGTCCGACCTCTCGTCCGACCAGCTCGCCGAGCGCCTCACCACGCTGCGTGCCGACTACGAGGACCTGCAGTCGGAGGGCCTCAAGCTCGACCTCACCCGTGGCAAGCCCGGCGCCGACCAGCTCGACCTCTCCGAGGGGCTGTTGAACCTGCCGACCGGCCACCAGGACCGCGCCGGCACCGACGTCCGCAACTACGGCGGCCTCGAAGGGCTCACCGAGCTCCGTGAGGTCTTCGCCGATCTGCTCGGCGTCGACACCGCGCAGGTCGTGGCGGGCGGCAACTCGAGCCTGACGATGATGTACCAGGTCGTCAGCTGGCTGCTCTCGCACGGCGGCCCCGACTCCCCACGGCCGTGGTCCAAGGAGGAGACGGTCAAGTTCGTCTGCCCGGTCCCCGGCTACGACCGGCACTTCACCATGCTGGCCGAGCTCGGCATCGAGATGGTGATCGTGCCGATGCACGACGACGGTCCGGACGTCGCAGCCGTGCGCGCGCTGGTCGCGGACGACCCGTCGGTCAAGGGCATGTGGCTGGTGCCGACGTACGCCAACCCGACCGGTGCGGTCTGCTCCAACGAGGTCGCCGCCGAGCTGATGGCGATGCCGACCGCGGCGCCGGACTTCCGGATCCTCTGGGACAACGCGTACGTCGTGCACCACCTCACCGACGTCGAGACCAAGAGCGCGGACGCGCTCGGCCTCGCGTCGGCGTCCGGCCATCCCAACCGGCCGATCATGTTCGCCTCGACGTCGAAGATCACGTTCGCCGGCGCCGGCGTGGCCGCCCTCGCGGCATCGCCGGAGAACAAGGAGTGGTACCTCAAGCGGCTGTCGTACGCCGCCATCGGTCCCGACAAGATCAACCAGCTGCGGCACGTCGAGTTCTTCGGCGACGCCGACGGCGTACGCACGCACATGCGCAAGCACCGCGACCTGATCGCACCCAAGTTCGCTGCGGTCCAGGCGGCGCTCACCGCCCGCCTCGACGGGCTTGGCATCGCGACCTGGAGCCAGCCGGTGGGCGGCTACTTCGTCGACCTCAACGTCCTCGACGGCACCGCCGCCCGGGTGGTCCAGCTCGCCAAGGAGGCGGGCATCGCGCTCACCCCCGCCGGCTCCGCCTTTCCTCACGGCAAGGACCCCGACGACCGCAACATCCGGCTGGCCCCGACCTTCCCCGTACTCGTAGAGGTCGAGACGGCCATGGCCGGGGTGGCCGTGTGCGTCGAGCTGGCGGCAGTTGAGCTGCTCACCGCCTGAGCCCGGGCGGGGGCCCCTGCAGGAATCCCCGGTCGACCGGGGATTCCTGCGCTTGTCGGGCGTTGCAATGGCCGACAAGCGCAAGGAAACCCCAACCGGTGTGACTCCTGGGGCTGATGCAGCCTGGGTACGACGAAGCCCGGCCAACCCACGGGCGTGGCCGGGCTTTGCGCTGGTCTCACCGGGTCTCGATCCGCCGGTCGCGGCTTCGTTCCTCAGCCGCGCGGCTACTCGACCTCCCGCCTAGATCGGCGAGTTCGCGAGCTCACTCGCCGGGCGAGACCTCGTCCGCCGTGACGTTCTTGACGCGGTTGGGGTCGACCTGGACACCGGGGCCCATGGTCGTGGAGACGGTGACCTTCTTGAGGTAGCGGCCCTTGGAGCTGTTCGGCTTGAGCCGCAGCACCTCCTCGAGGGCAGCCGCGTAGTTCTCGACCAACTGGGTCTCGCCGAACGACGCCTTGCCGATGATGAAGTGCAGGTTGGCGTGCCGGTCGACGCGGAACTCGATCTTGCCGCCCTTGATGTCGGTGACGGCCTTGGCCGGGTCCGGGGTGACGGTGCCGGTCTTCGGGTTCGGCATCAGGCCGCGGGGTCCGAGGACGCGACCGAGACGGCCGACCTTGCCCATCATGTCGGGGGTTGCGACGACGGCGTCGAAGTCGAGCCAGCCGCCGGCCACCTTGTCGATGAGCTCGTCGCCACCGACGATGTCGGCGCCGGCCTCACGGGCGGCTTCCGCCTTGTCGGCGTTCGCGAACACGAGGACGCGCGCCGTCTTTCCGGTGCCGTGCGGGAGGTTGACGGTGCCGCGCACCATCTGGTCCGCCTTGCGCGGGTCGACGCCGAGGCGCATCACCACGTCGACGGTCTCGTCGAACTTCTTCTTGCTGCTGGTCCTGGCGATCTTGATCGCGGCCAGCGGGCTGTAGAGCTCGTCCTTGTCGAACGTGGCCTCAGCCGCGCGGTAGGTCTTGCTGCGCTGCATGTTCGTTCTCTTCTCTGCTGGAAAGTGCGTGGTCAGCGGGCCAGCGCGGCCCTCCCACGGTGGATCAGGAACCGGAGACGGTGACGCCCATCGAGCGGGCAGTCCCCTCGACGATCTTCATCGCGGCTTCGATGTCGTTGGCATTGAGGTCGGGCATCTTCGTCTGGGCGATCTCGCGCACCTGGTCCTTGGTCAGCTTGCCGACCTTCTCCTTGTGCGGGACGCCCGAGCCCTTCTTCAGCCCGGCGGCCTTCTTGATCAGCTCGGCGGCCGGCGGCGTCTTCGTGATGAATTCGAAGGACCGGTCCTCGTAGATCGTGATCTCGACCGGGATGACGTTGCCGCGCATGGACTCGGTCTGGGCGTTGTACGCCTTGCAGAAGTCCATGATGTTGACGCCGTGCGGACCGAGGGCGGTACCGACTGGCGGCGCCGGGGTGGCAGCACCAGCCTGCAGCTGCACCTTGACCAGCGCAGCGATCTTCTTCTTGGGAGGCATTCCTCTATCTCTTTCTTCTCGTGGTCATGACGAGGAGTACGACGTACGCCTCTGCCACCTGTTGCTCGAGCAACCTGCCCATTGTCCGGGTTCTGATCGCGCCTGTGAAATTCGCAATCGACTCACCTGGTCTCGATACGCCCGGTTCCGGCTTCGCGAGCTCAGCCGGACGGGCTACTCGACCTTCACGCGTGAACCAGATCGTGTGAGTCATGCCGCGCGAGCGCGGCGTGACTCACACTTTCTGGACTTGCGAAAAGCTCAGCTCGACCGGGGTCTCCCGGCCGAAGATCTCGACCAGCGCCTTGAGTCGCTGCGACTCGGCGTTGATCTCGGTGATCGTCGCGTGGAGCGTCGCGAACGGACCGTCCACCACCATCACGGAGTCCCCCACACCGAAGTCGGCGACCTCGATCGGCTTCTTCGCGGCCTGACCGCCCGACGTGCCCGCGGCCGAACCACCCTCGGACTCGGACGGAGCTGCGAGCATGGCGGCCGGCGCGAGCATCTTCTCGACCTCGTCCATGCTCAGCGGCACCGGCTGGTGGCTGTGGCCGACGAACCCCGTCACCGACGGCGTGTGCCGCACGGCGGCCCAGGACTCGTCGGTGAGGTCCATCCGGACCAGGACGTAGCCGGGAAGCACGGTGCGTCGCACCATCTTGCGCTGGCCGTTCTTGATCTCGGCGACTTCCTCGGTGGGGACCACGATCTCGTGGATGTAGTCCTCCATGTTGAGGGAGTGGATGCGGTTCTCCAGGTTGTGCTTCACCCGGTTCTCCATGCCGGAGTAGGTGTGCACGACGAACCAGTCGCCCGGCTTCATCATCAGCTCGCGGCGGAAGGCCTCCAGCGGGTCGAGCTCCTCGGCCGCCTCGTCGGCGACGGGCTCCTCGGAGACCTCGTCGTCAACCGGGGCCTCGTCGACCGGGGCCTCGTCTGCCGAGGCCTGGTCACCCGGAGCCTCGTCACCCGGAGCCTCGACCTCCTCAGGGGTCGGTTCGACACCCTCTGCCTGCTCGGGGGTGACCTCGAGCTCCTCGGGGGTGCTGACGTCCTCGTCCGTCTCCGGGACCGAGTCGTACTGCTCCGACACGTGCTGCTCCATCAGTTTGCTGTTCGCTGGGTGTGACTTCGGGGTGACGCTGAGGTCAGCGTCGGTCACACGTCGTCTGCGCCGGTGAAGACCGCGAACACCAGCTTGCCGAGACCGAGGTCCAGCAGCGAGACGATCGTGATCATCACCAGCACGAAGGCCATGACGACGAAGAAGTAGGTCACCAGCTGCTCGCGGGTCGGGTAGACGACCTTGCGAAGCTCGGCGACGACCTGGCGGTAGAACGTCAGCGGGCCGGTGCGCCGGTCGCCGGACTTGCCGCCGTCGGACTGGCGACCCTTCTGGGCCGCATGGGAGTCCGACACGCTGCTCACCTCTTCAACTTCTGTCTGGTTCTCGTCTGGTCCTGCAGGGCACGAGGGACTTGAACCCCCAACCTTCGGTTTTGGAGACCGATGCTCTGCCAGTTGAGCTAGTGCCCTCCGACGGCCAATCCCTCAAGCTTGATCAGCCCGGTCTCCTCGCACCCGTGACCACCGTCACGAGGGCGCGACTCACCATGGGGGAAAGCCACCAAGGGTGGAGTCTACGCACCCCCGGCCAACCGGGCCAAAAGGAGTCAGCCACCTACGATGGCGAGCGTGCGGGACCCCCACTCTCTTCCGAAGGCGCACCTGCACCTGCACTTCACCGGGTCCATGCGGCACGCGACGTTGCTCGAGCTCGCCGGACGCGACGGCATCCACCTCCCCGACGCACTCGTGTCGGAGTGGCCGCCGGAGCTGACCGCGGCCGACGAGAAGGGCTGGTTCCGCTTCCAGCGCCTGTACGACGTCGCGCGGTCGGTGCTCCGCACCGAGGACGACGTACGACGACTGGTGCGGGAGGCCGCCGAGGACGACGTCGCCGACGGCGGGCGCTGGCTGGAGATCCAGGTCGACCCGAGCGGGTACGGCGCGCGGTTCGGCGGCATCACGGCGTTCACCGACCTGGTGATCGACGCGGTGCGCGACGCCGCCGAGCGCACCGGCCTCGGGATGGCCGTCGTCATCGCGGCGAACCGCACCCGCCACCCGCTGGACGCCCGGACGCTGGCCCGGCTGGCCGGTCAGTACGTCGACCGCGGCGTGGTCGGCTTCGGGCTGTCGAACGACGAGCGGCGCGGCTCCACTGCCGACTTCGCTCCTGCGTTCGAGATTGCCGAGCGGGCCGGACTGCTGCTCGCGCCGCACGGTGGCGAGCTGCGCGGGCCCGAGCACATCCGCACCTGCCTCGACGCGCTCCACGCCGACCGACTCGGGCACGGCGTACGGGCCGCCGAGGACCCCGACCTGCTGGCGCGGATCGTCGACGCCGGCGTCGCGCTCGAGGTGTGCCCGGTCTCCAACGTCGCGCTCGGCGTCTACTCCGACCCGACCTCGGTGCCGCTGCCCGCCCTGCTCGCGGCGGGGGCGACGGTCGCGCTGGGTGCCGACGACCCGCTGCTGTTCGGCTCCCGGTTGGCCGGGCAGTACGCCACCATGCGCGCCGCGCACGCCCTGTCCGACGACGAGCTGGCCGAGCTGGCCCGGATGTCCTTCCGCGCCAGCCGCGCACCGGACGACATCCGCAAGCGCGCCGATGCCGACATCGACGCCTGGCTGGCCGGCTCCGTCCCCGGTTGAGTGGTGCTCCGGGGCCGCCGGTGTTTGGCCGGCCGGACGCAGCTGCAACACGCTGTTCGCCGTACTGGTCGGCCGCCGACGTCTCTTCGGCCCCGATGCATCAGGGCCGAAGCAACGCCATCGGCATGCCAGTGCGGTGAACCACGCTCCAGAGACGCGAACGCCGTGGAGGTACGACGGACAGCGTGTTACAGCCGCGTTCGTCACGCCAGTACGCCGAACAACGTGTTACAGGCCGCCCGCGCGTCAGGCCGGCAGCTCGACCTCGACGGCCTCCAGCTTGTACGGCGGAGCACCCGCCCCGTTGACCTGGACGTGACCCCACGGGTCGTACTCGGCCAGCCGGAGCTCCGCGGGTGGACCGCCGGCGATGACCAGGTGCGCCAGCGTCACGCCCCCGTCCTTCGCGTCGACGATGTCGTCGGACCGGTCGATCCGGCCGTACCAGTGGAAGTGCCCGTCGAGCGGTTCGAGGTGCCCGTCGAGGTGGACGGTCACCTCGAGCTCGTGGTCGGCGAGCAGCAGGAGGGCTGCGCCGTCGTACCCGGAATCCTCCTCGGGAGGCAGCCACGCCATGCCGCGCGGGTGCCGCCGTCGGCGTAGGCGTCGGTGCAGGCGACGGCTCACGCCAGGAACCCGCTGCGCCGCCAGAGGTGCCGGCCGATCCGCCCCATCAGGCCGTTCTCCTCGAGGAACGCGGCGAGCGACGCGAAGCCGACCGCGGCCATCTCGCGGTGCTGCGGGTTGGCCTGCGCCTCGCGGTAGGCCCGGTCGACGTCGAGCCCGGCCCGGTGGTAGATCCCGCGGTGGGTGAGGGACCGCCGGAGCACCGGCCCGCCGAGGCCGTTGAGGTTGCTGACGAGGAACCTCTCGAGCCACGACGCGTCCTGCATCCGGTGGACGACGCCCTCCCGCGCGAACTTGATGTGCCGGGCCTCCTCGGTGACGTGGATCCGCATCAGCTGGGCGACGACCGGCTGGAGGTCGGGGTCGGCCATGATCCGGCGCTGCTGCGCGTCGAAGATCTCCTCGCCGATGAGCGCGCCGACCCACAGCAGGGAGCCGCGAAGGAAGTGCGGGAGCGCGGCGGCGAGGAACCGGTCGGTGCCTCCCATCCGGTAAGGGCGCGCGCCGACCCGGTCGATCACCTTGCCGAACATCGTCATGTGCCGGCACTCGTCACCCATCTCGGTGAGCACGTAGTGGGCGAACGGCGACGTCGGGTCCTCGCGCAGGAGCTGCAGCAGCAGCCCGCGGTTGAGGATGTTCTCGAACCACAGGCCGACGGAGAGGACGTTGGCGAGCTCCTCGCGGGAGAGCGCGATCCGCTGCTCTTCGGTGAGCTCCTCCCAGTAGGCGGTGCCGTAGAGGGTGATCACCTCCTTCGGGAGGAAGTACTTCCCCTCCTCGAGCGGGGCGTCCCAGTCGATCGCGACGGCCGGTTCGTACGAACGGCGGACCGACCCGCTGATGAGGCGGGTGGCCACCTGGTCGGGCGAGAGTGCGGTGCGCTCGGGCGCGGTCGTCATGGGCAGCCCTTCCGGAGGCAGTGCGACGAAGTTATTTACGTACCATCGCATTTCGTCAATGACCGGTCAAGGGGTCGTACGATGCCGCCATGGCCACCGTCACTCCCCTGCGCCGGGGTCCCGCCAACCCGGCCGCGGCCGCGCAGATCCGGGAGCGGATCCTCGACGCGGCCACGGAGTGCATGCTGGCGGAGGGGCTCGACGCCCGGCTGCACGCGATGATCGCCGAGAAGGCCGGGATCTCCCGACCGACGGTCTACAAGTACGTCGGCGACCAGGCCGCGATCGTTGCGGCGATCCTCGAGCGCGAGCTGGACCAGTTCTTCGGGGCGGCGGTGCCGCTCCTGCGACGGAGCGATGACCTGGAGGCGCACCTGGTCGACGCGATCGTGTTCGTCGTCGAGTACGGACGCGGCCACGCGCTGCTCCAGAAGGCCCTCCGCGAGCACCCCGAGCTGATCCTGCCGGGGCTGACGACCGAGTCCGGCCCGCTCGTCGAGCGGGTAGTCGCGCTGTTCGAGGAGCAGCTCGGGCGCGCCCTGAGCCAGACCGGCGGCGCTCTCACGCCGCGAGCAGCGGCCGAGTGGGGCTACCGGATCGTCATCTCGCTGATCACCACTCCCTCGCCGGCCCTCGACGACGAGGGCACGAAGCAGTACGTCGCCAGCCTGGTCCGCCTGATGGGGATCGCTCGATGACCGACCAGCCCGGACCGCCGCCTCCCGCGCCCCCGCCGCCGCCGGGCGCCTCCGACGAACCGCCCGGACCGGCATGGGGTGCGGCACCACCGCAGCCGGGGTACGCCCTACCCGTGCAGTACCAGCAGGTCACCGGTCAGCAGACGCACCAAGGCGCGCTGTGGTCGATGATCCTCGGCATTCTCGGCCTCGCATCTGCGGTCCTGTCGGTGCCCACGTCGGGCATCGCGGCGCTCGGGATGGTCTGCTCACCGATCGCGCTCGGCCTCGGCCTCTGGTCGAGCAAGGCGGTCCGCGACCGGCCCGACCTCTACAACAACCGCGGGCAGGCGATCGCCGGCTGGATCATGGGCCTGATCGGCATCGTGCTCGCCGTGCTCGCGCTGTTGCTCGTGGTGGCCTTCGTCGGCCTGATCATCTGGATCTTCAGCGAGGCGGAACAGAGCGGCGTCTGACCGTCAGAGCGCACAGCCGACGAGCACCGGCTCGTTGACCAAGGTGATCCCGTACGACGCCGCGACTCCGTCGCGGACCTCGCGCGCGAGCGCGAGCAGGTCGATCGCGGACGCTCCACCGCGGTTGGTCACGGCGAGGGTGTGCTTGGTCGACAGGGCTGCCCGGCCGCCGTCGCGGTCGAGCCCGTAGCCCTTCCCGAACCCCGCGCGCTCGATCAGCCAGGCCGCGCTGGTCTTCACCAGGCCCTCCTCCGCCGTCGGCCAGGTCGGCGCACCCTCGGGGACGTCGGCGGCCGGCACGACCGGGTTGGTGAAGAACGAGCCGGCGCTCCACGTGTCGTGGTCGGCCGGGTCGAGGACCATGCCCTTGCCGCTCCGCAGGCCCAGCACCGCGGCGCGCACCTCGGCCAGCGGCGCGCGCTGCCCGGGCTCGACGGAGAGGGCACGGGCGAGCTCGGCGTACGCCACCGGAGCGCCGAGCGTCCCCTGCTTGAGCTGGAAGGTCACCGACAGCACCAGATGCCTGCCACCGAAGGCGCTGCCATCGCTCGCTCGCCCGCGTTGTCGGACCTGCCCCTGGGATCTTGGCCAGTTCGCGTCGTACCGGTCGATCTTGAACCGCGAGGTCCGGTAGCCGAAGCCGCAGTCGGCAGCCGCGAACGTGCGGATGCCGTTGAGTCTGCGGTCCCACACCCGGACCGACGCGACCGTCTGGGAGACCTCCTGGCCGTAGGCGCCGACGTTCTGGATCGGAGTCGCGCCGACCGAGCCAGGGATGCCGGACAGTGCCTCGACGCCGACCCAGCCACGTTCGACCGCCGATGCGACCAGCTCGTCCCAGGACTCCCCCGCGGCGACCGTGACCACGGCGCCACCGCAGGTCGGGTCGCCTGCATCGATCTGGTCGCCGACATCGGCGCTGACGCCGCGGGTCGCCACCTCGACGACGGTGCCCTCGAACCCCTCGTCAGCGACCACCAGGTTGCTGCCGCCGCCCAGCACCAGCAGCGGGTCTCCAGCGGCGTCGGCGGCGGAGACCGCGGTGATCAGCTCGTCCTCGGTCGTCGCCCGGACCCAGGCGCGAGCCGGTCCGCCGACTCGAAGGGTGGTGTGGTCCGCGAGGCGCTCAGGCCGCGCATCAGACACGGATGACGGCCTTCGGCGCCCCGAGGATCTTGACGCCGGCGCAGGTGACGTCGAGCGTGATCGTGGCGCAGCCGTCGGCCACCAGCTTGACGACCCCCCCGACCCGCACGGTCGCGCCGCCCTCGGCCGGCACCACGACCGGCGCGGTGAACTTGCAGCCGAGCTCCACGACCTCGGCGTCGTTGGTCCAGGTCGCGATCGCGCGTGCGGCCAGCCCCATGGTGTACATGCCGTGCGCGATCACTCCCGGGAGGCCGACCAGCTGCGCGATCGCCTCGTCCTGGTGGATCGGGTTCTGGTCGCCGGAGACTCCCGCGTAGGCGACCAGGTCGCTGCGTCGTACGACGTACTCCTGCGGCTCCAGCTCGGCGCCGGCCTCGAGGGCGGTCATTTCGAGCCCCGGTGGACCAGGGTGGCGCCGGCGGTGCAGACCAGGGCTCCGTCGGCATCGGTGATGGTGCTCGTGGTGCGCAGGATGTCGGTGCCCTCGATCTGCCGCAGGCCGGTGACGCTGAGGGTCGCGCGGAGCTCGTCGCCGATCACGATCGGGCGCTCGTAGGCGAACTTCTGGTCACCGTGCACGATCCGCGCCAGCTCGACCTGCTCGGCCTCGAGGAAGTCGAGCAGCGCGCGGAAGGTCACGACGATCGGGAACGTCGCGGGCACGCGCCGTGCTCCCGACCCCATGGCAGAGGCGAACGCCGCAACCTCCGTCTCGGTGACGAGGAGGGGCGGGGTCGGCGGGAACTCCCGGCCGATGAGCGACTGGTCGATCGGCATGGCAGCCACTCTATTGGAGGTGGTAGGCACACTGACGGGCATGTCGGCTCGTGCGGTGGCCGCGGCCCTGGTCGTCGTGGTGGCAGGGGGTCTGACGGCGTGCTCCGGCAACGCCGACAGCGAGGAGCCCGAAACGGTCCGGGACGCGCTGAAGGGCTGCGGCCCGATCGAGTACGACGACGTCCCCGGCCGGGCTCCGTCGTACGTCGAGGGCCCGCTGGACTCCGTGCCGAACGACCACGCCATGTGCCGCGGCGTCTGGCTGCCGCGGACCCGACGCGACTTCGTGCCCCAGGGGTTGGTGGTCCGCGGCCACCAGGCGTGGGTGAGCGGCTACGACTACGGCCGCACCCCGTTCGGGAGCGACAGCTGCCGGATCATCCGGCTCGACCTCCGCGACGGTCGCGAGATCGCCCAGCAGACGCCGATCGAGGCAGAGCTGACGCCCCGGGTCCCCGGGGTCTGCCGCCACGGCGGTGGGCTCGCCATCAGCGAGCACGGCCTCTGGGTCTCCCAGCGCACGAAGATCTGGCTGCTCGATCCCGAGTCGCTCGCGGTCGAACGGGTGTGGCACCTCGTCGACGATGTCTGGGGCTCGTTCCTGGTCGTCGACAGCGCCGGGCGACTCGGGGTCGCGGGCTTCAGCGGCGACCACCGCAAGTCGATGCACTGGTTCGACATCGCAGACGTGCTCACGCCCGGCCTGATCGACCTCGCCCCGGACGACGCCGTGCAGGTCCAGCTCGGCCCGAAGTCCGGCCAGGGCGCGCTCTGGGCCGACCTCGGACCGGGTCAGGCCCGCGTCTGGTTCACCAGGTCCAACACCCACTGCGGCGAGCTCTGGGCCCGCCCGAAGCTGCGGTTCGCGTTCCTGCCCGGCGCCGAGGGCGTGGCCTACGCCCGCGGCAAGGTCTGGGTGGTGAGCGAGACGACGGCAGCGCCGTACTTCCTCGACGGCGGGCGGCCCGTCGTACCGACGCTCGCGCAGTACGACGTCAGCGACTTCCCGCGCTGGGAACGATCCGAGTGCGGCGCCTGAATTGAAACGACCCGGCGTCCCCAGGGGAGCCGGGTCTCATGCCGCCAGTCGGCCTGTACTCACCCAAGGTCAACTGCGACACGCTCGCGCAAATCCGAGCTAGCGCGTCTCGCGGTGCTCGGTGTGCTTGCGGCAACGCGGGCAGAACTTCGACAGCTCCATGCGGTCGGGGTCGTTGCGCCGGTTCTTCTTCGTGATGTAGTTGCGCTCCTTGCAGTCCACGCATGCGAGCGTGATCTTGGGGCGAACGTCGGAGCTCTTGCTGGCCACGGGAAGTCCTTGCTGCTGTTGTCTGCGTTAGTGATGCCGGGTTCTTGCTTGCTGTGTGTCGTCTGGCGTAGCGGGGGCGGGACTCGAACCCGCGACACCACGATTATGAGCCGTGTGCTCTAACCACCTGAGCTACCCCGCCAGGGGATTCATTCCCAGAGCCCCTTTACGGAATCGAACCGTAGACCTTCTCCTTACCATGGAGACGCTCTGCCGACTGAGCTAAAGGGGCAACGCCGCAGAACAATACCGGCCTGCTGGCCGTTCAGCGAAATCGCCCAGACCCCGCCTTCGTCAGTCGTGGATCCGGGCCCACGGCCGGGCTTGTTCGAGCTCGTAGGCGAGCTCCAGGAGCACCGCTTCGTGACCCCAGCCGGAGCCGAACATCATGCCTTGCGGGAGGCCGTTCGAGGTCGTCGCGAGCGGCAGCGAGATGGCCGGCGTCCCGGTCGCGTTCTGCAGCGGTGTGAACGTCACCCAGTCCTGCAGCCGGTCGATGATCGTCTCGTAGTCCTGGGTCGGGTCGAGGTGCCCGAGCCGGGGGGTCGGGGTCGCCAGGGTCGGGCTGAGGCTGACGTCGTACTTCTCGAAGAAGAGGGCCGCCTCGTGGGTGCTCCGGCGCAGCCGGACGATCGCACCGGGCAGTCGGTGGAGGTTGCGGCGCGCGTGGCGGGCCAGGCCCACCGTGAGGGAGTCGTGGTTGGCGCGGTTCCAGGTCCGGCCGTGCAGCCGGCGCCCACCGCTGAGCAGCGCCATGGAGAGCGCGGCCCAGTAGAGGAGGAAGTCCGCGGCGAACGTGGGCGGGGTCGGCGCCTCGACCTCGATCACGGTGTGGCCGAGGTCCTCCAGCAGGCGAGCGGTCTGCTCGGTGAGCCGGGTGACCTCGGCGTCGGCGCCGCGCTCCAGGCCAGAGGTGTTGAGCGCGACGCGGAGCCGCTTGCGCCCCGGGCGGGTCAGGTCACCGATCGGGGGCATCGCCAGCGGGCGGTAGACCCGCTCCGCCTCACGGAAGAAGGCGGCCGTGTCGCGCACGCTGCGCGTCACCACGCCGTCGGACACGATCCGGACCGGCATCTGGCGCATCGTCGCGTCCTGCGCGAGCCGGCCACGGGTCGGCTTGAGGCCCACCAGCCCGTTGACGGCTGCCGGGATCCGGATGGAGCCGCCGCCGTCGTTGGCGTGCGCGATCGGCACCGCGCCAGCGGCGACCAGGGCCGCCGAGCCGGCGCTCGACGCGCCCGAGCTGTGCTCGAGGCTCCACGGGTTGCGCACCGGCCCCAGCCGCGGGTGCTCGCTGCTGGCGCTGAAGCCGTACTCCGACAGCTGGGTCTTGCCGAGCGGGATCAGCCCGGTCGCGAGGTACATCCGCGCGAAGTCGCCGTCCTTCTTGGCGGTGTACGGCGTCCACGCGTCGGTGCCCTCCATCGTCGGCATGCCGGCGACGTCGACGTTGTCCTTGATGAAGGTCGGCACGCCGGCGAAGTAGCCACCACGTGGGTTGCGCGCCTCGCGGCGGGCCCGGTTGAAGTCCGCGTAGGCGATCGCGCCGAGCTCGCCGGCCACCTGCTCGGCGCGGACGATGGCGGCCTCGACGACCTCCTGGACCGAGACCTTGCCGACCTCGAGGTGCTCGACCACCCCGACCGCGTCGAGGTCGCCGAGGGCATCGTCGGAGAAAGCGTGCACGCGCGTCATGAACACGCACCGTAGCGTCGTCGGAGCCCCGGCGCCTCCGACCTCAGTCGGGTTTCTGCCGCCGGTGGCAGCCCTCGACGTGCGGGTCGAACAGCCCGAGCGCCTGCATCAGGGCGAACGCCGTGGTCGGCCCCACGAAGGCGAACCCGCGCCGCTTGAGCTCTTTCGCCAGCGCGACCGAGTCGGGGGAGGTCGTGGCGTCCGCGGCGGGTGGCGCCGCCGGGGCGAAGCCGCGGATCAGCTGCTCGAGCCCGTCGTCGTCCCGCAGCGCGACGGTCGCCCGCGCGTTCTGGAGGGTGGCCAGGATCTTGCTTCGGTTGCGCACGATGCGCGCCTCGCCCATCAACCGCTCGACGTCGGCCTCGTCGTAGTCGGCCACGGCGTCCGCGTCGAAGCCAGCGAAGACCTCACGGAAGGCCGGCCGCTTGGCGAGGATCGTCGCCCAGGACAGGCCGGACTGGAACGCCTCGAGGGTCATCCGCTCGAAGTACGCCGACTCCCCCGTGACCGGCTGCCCCCACTCGTCGTCGTGGTAGTCGCGCATCGGCCCCCGCCCGCCCGCCCACGCACAGCGGGCGACGCCGTCCTCTCCGATGACCGGTCCCATGATCAGGCATCATGCCGGTCTCCGCCGACAGCGCTAGCGCCGCTCCTTGAGCCGCACGTTGGGAAGCTCCGGCGCAGGGATCGGTCGGAGGTGGTCGTCGACGATGCCGAACCGGCCGTCGGCGACCTGCGTGGAGTCCGGGACGACCGCCCCGTTGCGGGTGATCTGCGCCTGCCACTCCTCGCGGAACCCGACCACCTCGTCGTGGCTGCGGCCGACGAAGTTCCACCACATCACGATCGACTCACCGAACGGCGTCCCTCCGATCACGAGCACCCGGGCGCCCTCGTCGCCGGCAGTCAGCACGACGGTCCCGGCGCCCGGCGGCAGGTAGGCGAGGTCCTCCCGCTTGGCGGTCTCGCCGTCGACGTGGACCGATCCGAGGTCGACCAGCACCCCGTGCTCGAACGACGGATCCACCTCGAGCGGGACCACGACGCCGGGGTCGAGGACCAGCTCGGCCCCGAGCAGCGGTGAGTACGTCGCGACCGGCGAGGTGTGACCGAGGAGGGTCCCCAGGAACACCCGCCCCCGCCAGCCGTCCCCCGCCAGCTCGGGCGGCGCGTAGTGCTCGAAGCCCGGGTCGGTGTCCCGGCTCCCCTCAGGCAACGCGACCCACAGCTGCGCGCCATGAAGCGTCGTCGTCGCGCCCGTCGACACCTCCGAGTGGCTGATGCCGCGGCCGGCCGTCATCAGGTTGACCTCGCCCGGCAACACCATCGCGTGGTGGCCCGCGCTGTCGCGGTGCTCGATCTCGCCCTCGAACAGCCAGCTGACGGTCTGCAACCCCGTGTGCGGGTGCGACGCCACCGACATGCCGCCGGACTCGGCGACCGGATCCGGCCCGTAGTGGTCGAGGAAGCACCACGCACCGATCAGGCTCCGCCCCCGTTGCGGCAGCGTCCGTCGTACGGTCATCGCCCGTGGGCCGCCGAGCGGCACCTCCCGTGGCGCCATGATCTCGACACCCGATGCATCAGCGCCGGTGCACACCATCTCGTCGGGCCTGGCCTCCTCGTTGCTCACGTCCTCATCCTCCCGCGATCGTCAACAGGATCCGTCGACGGACTCGACCTTGGTGACCCGCCAGGGCCCGACGATGTTCGTGACCTGGATCCGTTGCGGCGCCCGCGTCGTATCTCCCAACACGACCGGGGCACCGTCGGGCACCACCAGCTGGGTGGCGTCGACACAGATGTCGAGCACGAGCACGGTGTCGCGCGGCCGGGCGCCGAGGAACTCGATCGTCACGTCGCCGTCGTACGGACCTTCGGCGTACGCCGCTACGGCCTTCCGGTAGGGGTCGACCACCGACCCGGTGGCATTGAAGGACAGCAGTGGGCCGACCGTGCCCTCACGGGCCGCCTGCCGCCGACCGCGTTCGAAGTCCACGTAGGTCTGCAGCGCCTTCTCGTACGCGCCCTCCATCTCGGGTCGGTCGACCAGGTCGACGCCCTCCTCGGGGTAGTCGATGACCGGCACCGAGGGTGACGAGGAGCCCGTCCCCCGGTCCGGTTCGTCCTCCGAACAGCCGGCGACGAGCAGGATCGGGAGGGTGAGCGCGAGGGCAAGGCGGTGAGTCATCACGGTCCAACCACGCTAACAACGGCACCACGGCGGGCCGCGCGGCGCGAACGCGCCGAAAGCGTGAATTCGCTCGGTTGGCACCGATCCGGACCGGCGTCGGTCATCCTAGGGTTGGCCGCACTGCACGGACGCGCCTCGGAACGCCAGCGTCCACCCGCCAACAGCTAGGAGCTCCACATGTCGATGCCCCCAGAGCCTCCGGGCCCTCCCGGACCACCGACCCCGCCGGCCGGCCCCCCAACGCCGCCACCGGCAGGTGGCGGAATGCCCGGCGGAATGCCCGGTGGACCTGCCGGCGTACCGCGCCCGGGTGAGCTGCAGAACCGCGTCATCGCCCGGATCATCGACCACGTCATCCTGTGGGTGATCTGGGTCGTGCTCTACTTCGTCCTCAGCGCCATCTTCCTCGGGGGATTCAACGACTCGATCATCGAGTGGTTGCTGTTCGGCATTATCCTGAGCGTCCTGGCCGCTGCGGTGTTCATCGGCTATTTCGCGGTCTTGGAGTCGAACCGCGGTCAGACCATCGGCAAGATGGCGATGAAGCTGAAGACGTTCGGCCCGGACGGGGTCAGCAACCCGACCATGGAGCAGGCGGCCAAGCGCAACGGGTTCTACGCGTTGCTGCTCGTTGGGATCATCCCGATCGCGGGCTACTTCCTCGCCTGGTTGGCGATCCTCGGCGCGATGATCTACGTCGCGATCACCCTGAACAGCGACCAGCCCAACCACCAGGGCTGGCACGACAAGTTCGCCGGCGGGACCCAGGTCAAGCAGATCGGCTGACCAGCTCCGGCTCAGCAACGTCCGAGGGGGCGTCATCCGCAAGGGTGGCGCCCCTTTTGCTTGCCCGGACCGAGAGGAGTGCCACCGCGAGCAGGACGACTCCGCCGCCGAGCAGCACGCCGGCCGCGAGGTCGCTCGGGTAATGGCGCCCGAGCAGCAGCCGGTCCAGGCAGACGGCGAGCACCGTCGTACCGGCCAGGACCGCACCCCAGCGGCGGGCCGTCGCCTGCCGGCTCCGGAGCACCACGAACACGAGCACGAGGCCCATGAGGGCGGCGGTGCCGGAGGCGTGGGCAGACGGGAACGAGCCGGACTCGTGGAAGCTCTGAAGGTTCTGCCACTCCGGCCGGTCGCGGCCGAACAGCGCCTTGGCCCATCCCGTGACCTCGAGCGTGGTCCACATCACGGCGACGGTGAGCACGGCCTCGAGGACCTGGCGCCGGAGCAGCAGGAAGGCGGCGAGCCCGAAGGTCCAGTACATGAGGGTGTGCTTGTCGAACGCCCACTCGACGAGGAGCAGCGGTGGCTGCGTCCAGGCGTGGCCGGCCGCCCAGTCGCGGAACGACGCGCTGGACGCGTCGACCCCGCCGGGGCTGGTCGTGCCGCTGACGGCGAGGCCGATCATCGCGACGAGAACGAACGAGGCCAGTGTGGCCAGCACCAGGCGCTTCGCGGAGGCGACGGGGCGGGTGGACCGGGTCGGGGCCGGAGCCGGGGCAACTCGGACGTCCGAGGCGGGAGCGGTGTAGGTCAGCAGCACGTGAGCGACGTTAGAAACGCAAGATGAGGTCAAGATGAGGCGCTCATCTACCTCTCATGAAGTCGCCGCGACTGCCCGGGGCGGGGCAACTTCCTCTACCTTTCGGGGCATGGGCCTGCTCACACCTGTCGCCGTCAAGATCGGCTCGATCTCTTGGATGCCGAAGCTGCTGCCGCAGATCGTGTGGACCGACAACCTGGTGCACCGGGTCACGCGGGACCGCTACGGCATCCTCGACGTCGCCGGCCTGCCGAACATGGTGCTGACGGTCCCGGGCCGCAAGAGCGGCATTCTCCGGTCGACCAACCTGCTCACCGTCCCCGACGGCGACGAGTGGCTCATCGCCGGGTCCTACTTCGGCGCGCCCAAGCCCCCGATCTGGGTCACCAACCTGCGCGCGGCCGACACCGTCACGATCCGCTACCGGCGCCAGGAGCTCACCGTCAGCTGGCGGGAGATGGTGGGCGAGGAGCGCGACCGGGCCTGGGAGACGATGCGCGCCCTGTGGCCCAACTTCGACAAGTACGCCGAGCGCACCGACCGGTTGATCCCGGTGTTCCGGCTCACCGCCGTCGTCTAGCCGGCCGGCTGGTTGCGACGGGTCGAGAAGCGCTCGATCACGAACAGGATCCCGCCGATGGCCACCAGCGCTGCACACCAGAGGACTGACGTCGGGTCGTCCACGACGACGTAGACCAGCAGCACGACGTTGCCGAGCAGCCCGATGGCCAGCAACCAGCGCGGCGCGTGGAAGGTTTGGTCCGTCTCGTCGTTTCCGGTGAGCCGCATCGCGGCGGCGATCACCAGCGCGTAGATCACCAACAGCAGCACGACGGTGACCGTCGCGAGCCTCGTGATCAGGTCGAGACCCCCACCCATCTCGACCACCAGGGTGCCGATGACGAGGAGGGTGGCGACGACGATGCCGGAGAAGATCAGGCCGACCCACGGGCTGCGACGCGTCGGGTGCAGCTTGGCAAACACACCGGGCACGACGTCCTCGTTGGCCATCCCGTAGAGGATCCGCGGTTGGGTGACCACCGCGACGAGGGTCGTGTTGGTGATCGCGATGCAGGCGATGATCGCGAACAGGGTCGTCATGAACCCGAGCGGCACCGGGATGACGTCGGCCCGCACCACCTCGAGCAGCGCGGCGTCGGACCCGGCGAGCTTGTTGGTGCCCACGACGATCGACGCCGCCATCGCGACCAGCACATAGATGACACCCGCGGCCAGCATCCCGCCGATGAGCGCCCGCGGAAAGGACCGGTGCGGGTCGACGGTCTCCTCCGCCACGTTCGCGACGTTCTCGAACCCGGTCATTGCGAAGAACGCGAGTGCGACCCCGGCCACGATCGCGAAGATCGGGGTGGTCGAGGTCTCGAACTCGGTCAGCCGGCCGAAGTCGGCGTTGCCCTCGACGACGTACCAGATGCCGATGAAGACCACGATCACCAGGCCGGCGATCTCGACGAGCGTCATCACCAGGTTGATCACGACGGACTCGGTGATGCCGATGAAGTTGATGATCGTCAGCAACGCCAGGAAGACCAGCGAGATCAAGAGCGGGGTCGGCACGTCCCACAACTCCAGGAAGTAGCTGGCGAACCCCACCGACAGCGAGCCGGCCGCGGCAAAGCTGGCCGACAGGAAACAGACCGTGACAAGGAACGCGAGCGGCCGGTTGCCGAACGCCTTGTGCACGTACAACGCGGCCCCAGCGGCCTTGGGGTATTTCGTCGCGAGCTCGGCGTAGGCCAGCCCGGTGATGGCAGCGACCGACACCCCGACGGCGAAAGCGATCCAGAACGCGCCTCCGACTTCGCCCGCGACCGAGCCGATCAGCACATAGATGCCGGAGCCGAGGACGTCACCGAGCACATAGAAGAAGAGGAGTCGCCCGGTGATGCTTCGGGTCAACGCCTCCCGCTCCGGAGCCGTGGTGCCGGTGGCGGGAACGACGTCAGTCATCACGGTGTCCTCTCAAAGGGGTGCCTCCTCAGTTCCCCGCCGGAGCGATTACATGACGACCGGGACGAAGAACGGCGCGAGACCGCAGCGCCGAACGCCCGATCCGCGGAGTGAGCGATGCCTAACATTGGTATGGCTAGCCTTATATTGACCGGGTGACGCCCCCGCTACCAACGCGTTCGCAAGATCGCGCCACCCGGCCCTGCGTGGGCGTCGGGTTCGCGGCCGATCTCGCGCAACACGGAGGAAGGCCGGCGTTGATCGCCGGCACGCAGGTGCTGACGTACGACGACCTGGCCGGCCTCGTCGCTCAGGCGCGGACCCGACTCGGGCCGGAGCAGCACCTGGTCGGCCTGGTCCCGGCGCCGACCGTCGAGTTCGTGGTCGCCTACCTGGCCGCACTGGCGGGGGGCCACGCCGTACTCCTGTCCCGCGACGAGGTGCTCCACCGCGCCTACGGCGCGAGTGCCACCTGGGCCGACGGCGGCTTCGCGTCCACCGGCCGGCCGCTGCCGACGCTGCACCGCGACCTGCGGCTGCTGCTGAGTACGTCGGGATCGACCGGCTCGCCCAAGCTGGTCCGCCTCTCGCAGACCAACCTCGAGAGCAACGCCGACGCGATCGCGTCGTACCTGGGGCTGACGGCGGAGGACCGGGCGATCACCACCCTCCCGCTCGACTACTGCTACGGCCTGTCCGTGCTGCACAGCCACCTGGCCGTCGGCGCCTCGGTCGTGCTCACCGACCTGTCGGTCGCCGAGCCCGGCCTGTGGGACCTGGCGCGAGCGACCGGCGTGACGTCGTTCGCCGGCGTGCCCTACACGTTCGACCTGCTCGACGCGGCCGGCTGGCCCGAGCTCCCCTCCCTGCGGCGGGTGACCCAGGCGGGCGGCCGGCTCGCCCCGGAACGGGTCGCGGGGGTCGCCGCCCGTGGCCGGCGCGAGGGCTGGGAGCTGTTCGTGATGTACGGGCAGACCGAGGCGACCGCCCGGATCGCGTTCCTCCCGCCGGCGTTCACCGAGGACCACCCGGGTGCGATCGGCGTCGCTATCCCGGGCGGCGCGCTGCGTCTCGAGCCGGTCGACGGTCAACCGGCGGAGGTGGGCGAGCTGGTGTACGCCGGACCGAACGTGATGATGGGCTACGCCCACGGCACCGCCGACCTCGCGCTCGGCACCGAGCTCACCGAACTGCGCACCGGCGACCTGGCCCGGCAGAACGACGCCGGCCTCTTCGAGGTGGTCGGCCGCCGCTCCCGGTTCGCCAAGCTCTTCGGCCACCGCATCGACCTCGACCGCGTCGAGACGTTGCTGACGCTCGACGAGCACGAGGTCGCGTGCGCGGAGTCCGCCGACGCGACCCGGCTGGTCCTGGCGCTCGCGGGCGAGGCCGACCGGTTCGCGATCGACGACGTCACCGCGGCCACGGTGTCCGTGACCGGCCTGCCCGAGCACGCCGTCGCCGTCGTACCCGTCACCGCGGTGCCGCGGCTGCTCAACGGCAAGGTCGACCAGCGCGCCGTCGCCAGGCTCGAGATGCCACGCACCGCGACCCCGCCCGTCTCAGCCACCGACTCGGTCGCTGCGCTCTACGCCGCCGTCCTCGGTTGCCACCCGGTGGCCCCGACGGACACCTTCGCGCGGCTCGGCGGCGACTCGCTGTCGTACGTCGAGCTCTCGCTGCGTCTCGAGCAGCGGCTCGGCCGGCTGCCCGCCGACTGGCCCGACCGCACGATCGAGGAACTCGCCGTCCTCGCCGCCGACGGCACCCGCACGCGATGGGTCCGCCTCGACACCGGGATCGTGCTGCGGGCCGCGGCGATCGTGATGATCGTCGGCAGCCACACCAACCTGTTCATGCTGCTCGGCGGCGCGCACGTCCTGCTCGCTGTCGCGGGGACGAACTTCGCCCGGTTCCACCTCGTCGACACCGACCGTGCCGACCGGCGCCGCAACCTGGTGCGCTCCGTGTGCCGGATCGCCGTCCCCACCGCACTCTGGGTGGCCGCGGTCTGCCTGATCAGTGGGCAGTACGGCTGGCGCAACGTCCTTCTTCTCAACGACGCGCTCGGGCACCGCACCTGGCGCGAGCCGGAGTGGCACTTCTGGTTCATCGAAGTGCTCGTCTACCTCATGGTCGCGGCCGGCCTCGTCATGGCCGTCCGCCGGGTCGCGGCATGGGAACGACGGTCGCCGTACTGGTTCGCCGTCGCGCTCGTGGTTGCCACTCTCTTCCCCCGGTTCTGGGCGACTGCCAGCGGCTACGACGGTGACCTCATCCACTCGTCGCTCTTCGTGGCGTGGCTGTTCGCCGGCGGGTGGGCCGCGGCCCGGGCGCAGCACGCAGGCCACCGGCTGCTGCTCTCCGCCCTCCTCGTCGCCGGTGCCCACGGGTTCTGCGACGACCCCGTCCGCGAGGCGACGATCGCGATCGGCCTGCTGGCTCTGGTGTGGGTGCCGGCGGTGCTGGTCCCGCGGGTGGCCGTCGGCGTGATCGGTCAGGTCGCCGGCGCCTCGCTCTACATCTACCTGACGCACTGGCAGGTCTACCCCCATCTCGAGAACCGCTGGCCGCTCGGTGGCCTGCTCGCCTCGCTCGTGGTCGGCATCGCCCTCTGGCGGCTGATCGACCGCATCGCGGACCGGAGCCGCCGTCACCGGCGCGGCGTCGGCGCTCCGTACCCTCCGCTCGACACCACCAGCAAGGAACCCCGATGAGCCTGCACCGCCCCGCCCTCGGCCTGGCCGCACTGACCCTTGCCCTCCCGGTCCTCGGGGCCTGCGGCGAGGATGATCCGAAGCTGGTCATCTACAACGCCCAGCACGAGCAGCTCCTGGACGAGATCGTCCCGGCGTTCGAGAAGGAGACCGGGATCGAGGTCGAGCTGCGCAACGCCAAGGACCTCGAGCTCTCCAACCAGCTCGTGCAGGAGGGCGACGCCTCCGACGCCGACATCTTCCTGACCGAGAACTCCCCGGCGATGTCCCAGGTGGAGCAGGCCGGGCTGTTCGCAGAGCTCCCGGCTGACATCCTCGACGTGATCCCCGAGTTGTACCGGCCGGCGAGCGGTCTCTGGACCGGGTTCGTCGCGCGGTCGACCGTCCTCGTCTACAACACCGACCTGGTCGAGGTCTCCGAGCTGCCGGCGTCGATCATGGACCTGGCCGAGCCCGAGTGGGCGGGACGGCTGTCCTTCTCGCCCACCGGCGCCGACTTCCAGGCGATCGTCGCCGCGATCCTCGAGCTCGAGGGCGAGGACGCCACCCGCGCGTGGCTCGAGGGCATCAAGGACAACGGCACCGTCTACGACGGCAACAACGTCGTCCTCGAGTCGGTCGACTCCGGCGAGTCCGAGGTCGGCATCGTCTACCACTACTACTGGGAGCGCGACCGCGAGGAAGGCGGCGACGTCCACGAGAACAGCGCTCAGCACTACTTCGCGGGCCAGGACCCGGGCGGGTTCGTGAGCGTCTCGGGTGCCGGCATCCTCGAGTCGACCGACATGAAGGACGAGGCAGAGGAGTTCATGGAGTTCCTCGTCGGCGAGGAAGGGCAGCAGATCATTGCCGACAGCTACGCGCTGGAGTACCCGCTCAACCCGGACATCACGCTCGAGCAGGGCGTGAAGCCGTTCAGTGAGCTCGAGCCGCCGGCCGTCAACGTGTCCGACCTGGACGCCGAGGCCGTCGTCGACCTGATGACAGAGGTCGGCTTCCTCTGAGCCGCACCCTCACCGCTCCGGAGCGGGACACGAGGCGCCCTCCGCAGCTGGCCGGAGGCGCGTCGCCGCTGTTGCTTGTCGTGGGGCTCGCGGTCGCCGCGCTGACGTTGGTGCCGCTCGGCTACGTGCTCTGGACCACCGCCGAGCTCGGTCCCGACGAGGCCACCGACTTCCTGTGGCGGCCACGGATCGGCGAGCTGCTCTGGAACACGGTGCGGCTGCTCGTCGCCGGCGTCCTGGCGAGCACGGTCGTCGGCGTCGCCGGTGCGTGGGTGGTCGAGCGGACCGACGTACCCGGCCGGGGCTGGTGGCACGGCCTGCTGTGCGCGCCCCTCGCCGTACCGGCGTTCGTGAACGGCTACGGCTGGGTCTCGACGACGCACGCCGTGCAGTCCTTCCCAGGGGCCGTGATGGTCGTGACGTTGTCGTACTACCCGTTGGTCTACCTGCCGACGGTGGCCGCACTGCGCCGGCTCGACCCGGCGGTCGAGGAGGTGGCGACCTCCCTCGGCCGGAGCGGTTGGAGCGTCTTCACGCGGGTGACCCTGCCCGCCGTGAGCCCGGCCGTCCTCGGCGGTGCGCTGCTGGTCGGACTCCACCTGCTCGCGGAGTACGGCGCGCTCCAGCTGCTCAACTACCCGACGCTGACCACTGCGATCCTCCAGCAGTACGCCACCGTCTTCAACGGACCGGAGGCGACGCTACTGGCGCTGGTCCTGGTCACCTTCTGCCTCCTGCTGCTGGGACTGGAGCTGCTGCTGCGCGGCCATCGCAGCCGGGCGCGGGTCGGCTCCGGAGCGAGCGGCGCGCCGACCCGGATCCGGCTCGGCCGGTTCCGGGTCCCGGTCATCGCTGCGCTGACCGGGCTCGCGCTGTGGGCGCTGGCGGTGCCGATCGGAGCCCTGGTCCGTTGGCTCGTCCGTGGTTCGTCCACCTCCGTCGACGCGGGCGAGCTGACCGGCGCGATCTGGACCACCCTCGGTCTGGCGCTCGGCGGCGGCCTGATGGCGACCGCGGTCGCCGTACCCGTCGTGTGGCTGGCGGTCCGGCACCGCGGGCTGCTGACGACGGGGATCGAGCGGAGTGTCTACACCGCCAGCGCGATGCCGGGGATCGTGATCGCGCTGGCGCTCGTGACGGTCTCCATCCGGGTCGTGCCGTCGCTGTACCAGACTCTGGTCGTGCTCCTGCTCGGCTACACGATCCTGTTCCTGCCCCGCGCGGTCGTCAGCGTGCGGTCGACGTTCGAGCTGGTGCCGCCGGGCCTGGAGGACGTCGCCCGCAACCTCGGCTGCACCGGACCGGCCGTCGCCCGACGGGTGACGCTGCCGCTCGTGCTTCCCGGCCTGACCGCCGCGACGGCGCTGGTCGCGCTCGCGGTGGCGACCGAGCTGACCGCGACGTTGCTGCTGGCACCGCTCGGCACCGACACCCTGGCAACCCGCTTCTGGTCCGACGCGTCCTCGATCGCGTACGGCGCCGCGGCTCCCTACGGCCTGGCGCTGGTCGTGCTGTCCATCCCCTCCACCTGGCTGCTCGGCCGGCTGAGCCTGGGTAGCGCCCGATGACCGCCGCGCTGGAGGTCCGCGCGCTCGAGGCCGGCTACGACCGCACCCCGGTGCTCCGTGGCCTCGACCTCGTGGTCGCCGACGGCATCACCGCGATCCTCGGGCCGTCGGGGTGCGGCAAGACCACGCTGCTGCGCGCCGTCGCCGGGTTCGTCACGCCGTCCGCAGGCTCGGTCGTCGTCGCGGGCACCACCGTCGTCGGCGGCCCGCGCCGGGTCCCGGCCCGGCTTCGAGGCCTCGGCTACGTGCCGCAGGACGGCGCGCTGTTCCCCCACTTGAGCGTGGCCGGCAACGTCGCTTTCGGGCTCTCGCGGTCGGAGCGGCAGGGAGCCGACCTGGTCGCCGAGATGCTCGAGCTCGTCGAGCTGCCGGCGCGCATGTCCACCCGCTACCCGCACGAGCTGTCCGGCGGACAGCAGCAACGCGTCGCGCTCGCCCGCGCACTGGCACCCAGGCCGCGCGTCGTACTCCTCGACGAACCGTTCTCGTCCCTGGATGCCTCCCTGCGTGAGGACACCGGGCGCGCCGTCGCCCGGGCGCTCCGGGCGGCGGGCGCCGCGGCCCTCCTCGTGACCCACGACCAGGGCGAGGCGCTCTCGCTCGCCGACCAGGTGGCCGTGATGATGGACGGCGCGTTCCTCCAGGTCGGCACTCCCGCGACCGTCTACCTCACCCCCGCGGACCCGCGGGTGGCCGCGTTCCTCGGCCACGCCACGCTCCTCGACGGCCGCGCGGACGGCAACGGTACGGCGACCTGCGCGCTCGGCGCGCTCTCGCTGCGGAGCACCTCCGAGCCCGGAGCGGTCCAGCTCGCCGTGCGCGCGGAGCAGATCCAGATCCGGCCGGACAGCATCGGACAGGTCGACGGCGTACCGGCCGAGGTCGTGGACATCAGCTTCTACGGCCACGACGCCACCGTGCGCGTGCGACTCGACTCGGGCGAGGAGCTGTCGGCTCGCACGCCTGCCACCTCGGTGCCCGCGCCCGGGGAACGGGTGCACGTCAGCGTCGTCGGCGACGTGGTCGCCTTCGAGCGCCCGGCCGCTCGTCCGAGGAACGAGGACGGGCGCCGATCGGGCGCGAAGGTCGAGTAGCTCCCGCGGGCGAGGAACGAGCCCGCGACGGCGCGTATCGAGACCCCGCAACCTGCCCACCAACGGTGGGAACGGTCGGTTCCCGACTGAGCGCGTCTCGATACGGCCTCGCGCCAGGGCGCTCGGCCTACTCGACACCGAGGACGTTGGGAACGGTCGGCTCCGACGAGCGCGTCTCGATACGGCCTCGCGCCAGGGCGCTCGGCCTACTCGACGACCGAGGACGTTGGGAACGGTCGGCTCCCGACTGAGCGCGTCTCGATACGGCCTCGCGCCAGGGCGCTCGGCCTACTCGACGACCGAGGACGTTGGGAACGGTCGGCTCCCGACTGAGCGCGTCTCGATACGGCCTCGCGCCAGGGCGCTCGGCCTACTCGACGACCGAGGACGTTGGGAACGGTCGGCTCCCGACTGAGCGCGTCTCGATACGACGACCGAGGATGTTCGGCCTACTCGACGAGCAGGCGTCGGTAGGTCAGGTGGGCGACGTGCGGCGTGTGCCGAGCAGCCACCGGCACCAGGCCGAGCGCCGGCACACCGTCGAACATCCGCGACCCTTCGGTGAGACCCGAGACGTAGGGCACGACGTGGAGCCGCAGCTCGTCGATGGCGCCGGCGGCAAGGTAGGCATTGATCGTCGCGGCCCCGCCGGCGATGGCGACGTTGCGGCCGCCGGCCGCGGCGCGGGCGAGGCCGAGCGCGGCCTCGATCCCGGCGGTGACGAAGTGGAAGGTCGTGCCGCCCTTCATCACGGCCGGCTCCCGCTCGTGGTGGGTGAGCACGAAGACCGGGGCGTGGTACGGCGGATCGTCGCCCCACCAGCCGCGCCAGTCGAGGTCCCACCCACCCCGACCGGGGCTGAACATGTTGCGCCCCATCACGAACGCCCCGGCGTCGACGATGGCCTCCACCTCGGCCGCGTTGTCCTCGCCGTGGTCGAACATCCAGCTGTGCAGCCGGTTGTCGTCGAGCTCTCCGAAGGGTCGCTCGAGGCTCTGGGCAGCGCCCGAGCCGAAGCCGTCGAGGGTGATGGCAATATCCGCTGTCACGATTCCCATGGCGGGTAGACCGCAGCCGCCGTACGAACTCATCGCTCGGAGGAGCCTGATGTCCACCTGGACCCTTGCCCAGTGGAGCCTGCTGGTGATCGCGGCTGCCCATGTCGTGCTCGCGATCGTGGGCTACGTCGCAGAGCCCAGCTTCGAGGTCGGGCCCGGCTCACCGACCGCCCAGGTTGCGTTCATGGACTACAACGGCTGGCACGCCGTCGCCGGCCTCGCCCTGTTCCTGCCGGGCCTGTTGTTCGCGTACCGCAACTCGTGGGCTGTCGCCTACCTGGTGGTCGGCGGGATCGGCGGCGCCCTGCCCGGGTTCTGGGCGTTGTTCTCGCACCAGGTGGCCTACGTGTTCACCTTCCCCAACAACATCACCGACGCCGCCGTGCACTTCGTCACCGGTGCCGTGATGATCGGGCTGGCGGCGATCCAGGCGCGACGCGACGGAGGCTGGCGGGCGTCGCTCAGCGAGCTGCTCCCGACGCGCTCCCAGAGCTCCCGGGTCAGTGCCGAGGATTCCTGAGCTCGATCGACAGCAGGTCGTGCCGCGCGACGGGGTTGTCGCGATGTGCCTTGCAGGTCAGGCGCGTGGCGCTCGCCGGATCGAGGACGGTCCGCACGCGCACCTCGTACGTCGAACCGCCCACGGCGAAGCCGGCCACGGTGACGTCGCCCTCGACCATCCGGCGGACCAGCACGACGTCCGCGGTCCGGGTCGCTCCGAGGCTACGCCGCAGGTGGAGCTCGGCGGCCTGCACCGGCATGGGGTACGACGACCGGCCGCGCAGGTGGTCGAGGTCGAGCTCGCCGGCGAGGTGGGAGCCGGCCACGGAGATCCCGCGCTGCGGGTCGAGCCGTCCGTAGTAGAGCCCTTCCGGCAGCACGACCATGTTGCCGGCGAACCGGTCGCCGCCGACGTGCGAGACCTCCCAGGTCTGCTCAGGATGCGCGGCGTCGAGCGCCATCGCGACCGGTCGTCCGAACTCTGCGCAGCAGGCGTCGTGTCGACCGTTGGTGCAGACACAGAAGAGCGAGCCGTCGTACGGCGCCAGCCCGGTCGAGCCGCCCTCGCGGAACGAGGTGAGGTCGAGGTCGAGTACCTCCCGAAGGTCCGTGACCGTGCCGTGCTCGATCCTCGGCCGGCGTGGATCGGCGTCGGCCGCAAACACGCTCAGCTGCTTGGGATCGTCCTTCGCGCGAGCACGGCGGACCAGCAGGATCTTGGCGCGGTATGCCCTGGCCTGTTGCTTGAGCGCCGGGCCGAGGCCGTCCGGCAACCGCGCATCGATGAGTGCGTCGTTGCCCCACGGCCCCGAGTGCTCGAGCAGCAGCCAGGTGCGGACATGGGTCGCGGTGCCGGCCAGCGGCTCGTCGCGCAGCACGCTGGCAGGGGCGCAAGAGAAGCGCTTCGAAGCGGCGGACCCCATGTCGTCAGGACACCGCCTCGAGGAGCCCTTCCCGGACCAGGCGACGGCAAAGCACCGTCCGGCTCTGGGGATCGAGGTGTTCGGCGAGGTCGCCGACGGTGAACGCCGGACGAGCGCGGATCTCCTCGAGGGCGGGCCGGAGCCAGCCGGGGACCGTCAGTGATCGGTCACCGAGGAGAACCACGACCCGGTCGCCGTCGTCGAGCAGCACGCACGGATGGCCGGGCCGCCGGCGGAGCCGGGTGTCGTCGTCGATGCCCTCGCGCAGGGCGAGTACGTCGGTCATCCCACCCGAGAGCCGCGGAGGGCGCGAGGTGAGGAAGCGTCGGATCTCGGTCTCGACGGCCGCGGCGGCGTCGATCCGTCGTACTCCATCGGTGACTGCCTCGAGTCGCTCGGCCAGCGGTCCGATCAGCAGCGCCGGGTCGTCGAGGTAGCCCGCCGGGAGGTGCTCGTCCGGAACGTCCGCGACCACCTGCGCGACGGTGCGCTCGACGAGGCCGCGCCAGGTGAGCTGGTTGATGCCGACGGTCACGTGCAGCGAGACGGTGTCCTGGGCCCGGGCCGCATGCGGAGTGCCGGTCGGGAGGTACATCGACAGGCCGGGCTCGAGCAGCACCTCCTCGGGACCGTCCTCGCCGTGGACCTCCCACTGCTTCGACCCGACGGTCTGGAACACGAAGACGTCGTGGGAGTCCGCGTGGACGGCGAAGCCCTGCGACCCGGGAGGGGTCAGGTAGGCGTTCACCTGGCAGGGATGACCGAGCTCGAGCTCGAGCTCGGCGATCAGCTCGGTGAGCGGCGGCCAGTAGCGGTGCACGCCCTGGAAGACGATCGTCGCGCCGTCGTCGAACAGCGCCAGCGCCTTGCGCGCGTCGACCAGCCCCGTGAGCGGCTTGCCGGCCAGCGTCGCTCCGCGCGTGTACGTCGACTCCGGCAGCACCGCACCGTCCTTGGCCAGCCGGATCGACGGCGTGCGGATCGCGGACGACGTCAACAGCTGGTCGGCGTCCCGGAGGGAGAGCAGTCCGGCCAGGGCGTCGGCATCGGCGTGGTGGAGGTGGACCCGTGACGCCCAGACCTTCGTCAGGAAGGTCTGGGCGTCACCGGTCAGCAGCGCGAGGGCGGACACTCAGACGGTGTCGTCGCCGTCGGTCGCGCCGCCGTCGGTGGTGTCAGTCGCGTCACCGTCGGTGCCGTCACTGTCGGTGCCGTCACTGTCGGTGCCGTCACTGTCGGTGCCGTCACTGTCGGTGCCGTCACTGTCGGTGGTGTCGGTCGCGTCGCCATCGGTGCCGTCGGCGTCGCCGCCGACACCAGGCCCCGAACTTGCCTCCGGGGTCGTGGTCATGTCGTCGTCGCCGAGCGGCTGGTCTGTCATGTCGTCCATCATGTCCTCCTGCGGTTGGTCGATCGGATCATCACCTCAATGCCCTATCCACGCACGCTCAGACCTCCGCCTCCGGGCGATCCGGTCAGGTGTCCGTCCTGGGCTGAGCGTTGGCGTCAGATGTGACCAGGAACGGCGCCGTCGAGACCGTCGCGACCGTCTCGACTGTCGGTGCATCTGACGCCGCGTTTCATTGTGGCTCACGACTGATTGGACCGAGGATGAGGAACGCCTCGGAACGTTGGTACGGTCACGGCCATGAGTGGGGAACTGAGCGGAGCGGCCGCTCTCGTCGGGCCGAGAACTCAATGGAGGTGAGCAGGACCGACGTGGCGGAATGGGACCTTTCCTCGCTCACTCAGCGCCAGTTGGAGGCGTGGCGACGCTTGGCCGATCGGTCGGCCTCCCCCAACGCGTTCCTTCGCCCAGAGTTCGTCGTGCCGGCCGCCACCCATCTGCCGATGGATTCCACGAACGGCGCGGTGCGGCTCCTGACGGTCTCCCGCGGCGACGAACTGCTCTCCGTTCTCCCGCTGGTACGCGGTCGCTGGCGCCACGTCCCGCTCCCCGCCGTGGGTGCTTGGGTGCACGATCAACAGGGCCTGGCGACGCCCCTCCTCGCGGGCGGAGCTGACCTGCCAGCTGCAGCGTCCTGCCTGGTCGCCGCGGTGTCCCGCGTCGCGCCGCGTGCGCGCCTCCTGGGCATGGACGAGCAGACGACCGGCCTGCCCGGTGACCTCGCACTCGAGCAGGCGCTCGGGAGCGCCGGATGGACACCCACTGAGTGGAACTCCTACCAGCGAGCACTGCTCGTCCGCGAAGGCGACCGCGTCGACGGGCACGGCGCGGCGGGCCCGATCGATCTCCGGGACCTGGTGGCGGAGCCCTCCCGGTTGCGCACCAAGCGCCGTCGCCTGGAGCGAGAGGCGGGGCCGCTGCGGGTGATCGACGCCTCCGCCCCCGCGGATGCGCCGGAGGCCGGGGAGGCGTTTCTGCGGCTCGAGGACGCCGGCTGGAAGGGACGTGCCGGGACCTCGATGCTGCAACGCCGGGGCGAGGCCGACATGCTTCGAGACGTCGTACGCCTCGCGGCGAGCGCCGGCTCGCTGCGGCTGCTGGTTCTTGCCGGCCGGGAAGGGCCATTGGCCACGCAGCTCGACCTGGTCTGCGGGGACACCCAGTTCCACTGGAAGACGGCCTACGACGAACGTTGGCAGCGCATGTCGCCGGGTCGCCTTCTCCTGACCCACGTGCTGGAGCGCTTCGCCGCGTCGGACCTGAGTCGGCTGGACGGCTGCGCGGTGGAGGGGCACCCGGTGCTCGACCCGTTGTTCCCGGGGCGGCGGGTCGTGACCTCACGGGCCTGGACCCGGGGAGCGGGCTCCCAGCAGGTCGTCGGGTCAGCGCAGTGGTTGCGCACCCGCCTTCGACGACGCGGCCACCACCAGCCGACCGACGACCCGGGCTGAGGACGATGCGAGTTCTGCTAGTGGGTCACGCCACCAGCCGCGAGATGCTGGCCGCCGCACGCTGCCTCGGGCGCGCCGGGCATGAGGTGATCATCGCCTCGGGGGGTCGGCGCAGCCTCGCCGGGGCCTCACGTCTCGTGCAGAGCGAGCACCAGGTCCCTGCTCCCGATGTCGACGTCGACCGTTTCATCGACGCCGTCGCCGACACGGCTGCCGCGACCCGGGCCGAGGTGGCAATCGGCTGTGGGGACCCCGAGTTGCTGGCCCTCTCCCGACACCGTGATCGGATCGAGGCACTGGTGCCGCTTGCTGCCCATGATCGGGTCGTTCGCGCCGTTGACAAGCTGAGCCTGGTCACCGAAGCCGCAGCGGTGGGCATCGCTGTTCCGGAGACGATCGTGGCGGATGACCGAGCGATCGCCGCGTGGCGCGGGCCGGCCGTGGTCAAGGCCCGGCTGCACTGGGAGCCGGGGCTGCAGGGCGCCTCCGGTGGTTGGGCGTCGGCCCAGAAGGTGCCCGAAGGCGCCTCGCTCACGGCCGCCGTCCAGGTGGTCGTCGACGCCGGTCGGTCCCCTGTCCTGCAGCGTCCGGTCGACGGAGATCTCATCGCCGTCGCAGCAGTCTGCGACGCCTCTGGCGGCCTGATCGCCCTGCAACAGCAGCGAGCGACGCATACCTGGCCACCCGGGGCAGGGATCAGCACGAGAGCCCACACCGTGCGACCCGATCCCGAGCTGGTCGACGGGGTACGGCGGCTGATGCGGCGCTTGGGTTGGGTTGGGATGGTGCAGCTGCAGTTCCTCGCGCCGGCCGACGGGCCACCGCGGCTGATCGACCTCAACGGTCGCCCGTACGGCTCGCTGTCGTTGGCGATCGCGGCGGGACTTCCGCTACCCGCCCTGTGGCTGGACGCGTTCGTCGTCGGCGGCTCCCCGGCCGCCTCCCCCTCGGCTTCCCAGGGAGAAGGCTCCCCGGACGAGATCCGCGTCGGTGGCACCGGGGTTCGCTACTCGTGGCTGGGCGGCGACCTACGGCGTGCCCTGGCCGAGCGCCGCGGTGGCTTGCTCCCGGACCTCGCGGCCACGGTGCGCGCCTGGCCGGGTGCGGCCCACCCCGTTGCGGACCCGGCCGATCGCGGTCCCGGACGGCGCCTCCCGCTGCTGGCGGCAGACCAGACAGGGTCCTGGCTGCGGCGTCGGTTCCTGGCCACGACCGCTCCGTCCACGACGCCCGACGCTCGTTAGGCTCCCCACCGTGCAGGACAACACGATCGACGGCATCGACGCAGGCGCGCTCGACGACCTGCTGGTGCGCACCGCAGCACCGGTCAGCGCTCGGCGGATCTGGTGGGAGGCGTGGACTGCCGCCTTCGACGAAGAACCCTGGGTGCTCACGCAGGCCGGTCCCGACGGAGGTCTGAGCGCCGCAGCCCCGCTCGTGAGACGACGCCGGCGTCGCGACCGCACGGAGGTCGTGCTGCTGGGCCACGGGACCTCGGACCTCGCCCGGCTGCCGGCCCGGGACGGGCCCGCCTCCCAGGCGCTGGCCGAGCGGATCGTGGCCGAGCTCGAGTCGTTCGCAGGAGCCTGGCACTTGCGGCTCGAGCACCTCCCGCCCGGGGACCCGACGGCATTCCACCTCGCCCGGCTGCTGCCCGGGTGCCGCTGGACCCTCCCCTGGGACCGCGCCTCGCCGTACCTGATCCTGAAGCCGGGCACGGGGCCGGAGGACTACTACTCCTCCTCCGGTCGCAGCAAGATGCGGCGAACGCGGCGCGCCTTCGAACGAGCCGGCGGCACCGTGCGACACGTGCGGGACCGTGACGAGATCGCGCACCTGCTGCCGACCCTCGCCGCGCTCCGACGGGACCGCGATCATGCCCAGGACCGGCGCAGCGACCTCGACGACCCGCGCTACCACCGGTTCTGGTCGAGCCTGGTGCTCGCCCTCGCGGCGTCCGCACAGCTCGAGCTGGCGCTCGGCGAGGTGGACGGCGAGCTGCTCGCCTACGACATCGGGTTGCTGGACGGCGACGCCTACCGCATCTGGGACGGGCGTTTCGCGCCCAGCGCCGAGGCCCTCTCACCGGGACGGGTGCTGCGCGACGCGGATCTCGCACGGGCGCTTGAGCTGGGGTGCCTCGAGCTCGACCACCAGCGCGGGGTCACGATGGCCAAGATGCAGCTGGCCAGCGACGTGCGGCCGGTTTCGGTGCTCGAGGCCTGGAGCTCCCCACGGACGGCACGAACGACGGTGGCGGCGCGGGCGTCGCTGGGGTGGGCCAAGCAGCACCGCGACGACAACCCCGGTCTGGACGCCGCGTGGCGGCGGCTCAAGCGGGCGACCATGCTGCGATGAGCGCCACCGCCGTCGACGCCCTGCTGCCCGCACCTGTCGTGGTGCTCGGCAGCCTGCCTCCGGAGGGCCGCGACCTGGACCTCCTGGTCCCGGCGTCGCTGGTGCCCCGGCTCCGCTCGACCCTCCGCGACCACGGGTGGGCCGAGGACCGCGACACCTACGTCAGGTTCGCCGACGCCGAGGCCTTCGCCGTGGACCTGTGCCCTCTCGAGGACTGGCTCCCCGACGACGTCGCACGCGCGAGCCTGGTGCGTGACGCCGCTCCCGTCCCCGGGTACGCGCGGCTGCTGGCCCCTTCTCCCCCGCACCGGCTGCTGCTGCTCGCCCACCGTCTCGACCGGGGCATGGTCGTGGACGAGCGCCGCGCCGCCCGGCTGGCGGCATACGACGCTGAAGCCTGGGACCGCGCACGGGACCAGGCGACACAGTGGGGCCTCGCCGAACCGCTCGCACGACTGCACCGAGCCGCCAGCGTCCCCGTGGCCGTCCCCACTCGTCGGCCCGGCCTCGCGGGCCGTCGACCTCCGGCTCGGGTGGTCTCGCTCTCCGGCCTCGACGGTGCGGGGAAGTCGACCCAGGCCGAGCACCTGTGCCGGGCCTTGGTGGCGCTCGGGTACGACGCGGAGGTGGCGTGGACCAAGCTCGGTCGCGACCCTGCCCTCGATCGGGTGTCCGCACCCGTCAAGGCGGCGGTCACCGCAGTGGAGCGGCTGCGCGGGCGACTGGACGCCGCCGACGACGAGCCCGCCCCCGCGGAGCCAGACGAGTCGGGGGAGGTCAGGGTCCACCCCGGCGGCCCACGACCCGCACCGGACCGCGGCCATCGCGCCCGGGAGCAGAGCCTCCTGCTCAGCTGGGGCTGGAGCTGCGTCGTCGCGCTCGCCAACGCGCGCACCCACCGCCGTTCCGCCCGGGCCCGCCCGGGCACGGTGCTGATCTGTGACCGCTACGTCCTCGACACGGCCGCACACCTGCGCTACCGCTACCCCGCGGCCGGGTCCGCCACCGTGCAGCGCTGGCTGGCTGCGCACCTCTCGCCACGCCCGCGAGCCGCGTTCTTCCTCGATGTCTCCCCGGCTGCGGCCCGGGCCCGCAAGCCCGAGCAGTACACGACCAACGACCTCACCCGGCTGCGCGACCTCTACGCCGCGGAGTGCACCCGGCTGGCGGTCACCGTGCTCGACGGCGAGCGCCCGGAGGCCGAGGTGGCCTCCGCGATCGCGGAGGAGACGTGGCGGGCCCTGTCCCGACCGGGCCGTCGCGGTCGGCTCGAGGCCCGACTCAGGGCTGTGCTCAGGACCCGGTGACGACCTCGAGCATCGACTCGAGCGTCTCGACCGACAGCGTCTCCGCTCCGCCGCCGCTGATCCGCCGGGCCAGCCGACGGGCGAAGAACGCGACCACCAGCGGGGCGGCCAGACGCTCCGAGCCGGTCGCGGCGCGCACGCACTCCCGGTGCCACGAGCGGGCCAGGGCGAAGAGCGGCTCGTCGGGCCAGGCCTGGGCGAACGACCGCACCACCTCGTCCTGGGACCACCGGCGCAGGGCGACGCCGTGCTCGAGCAGCGCGACCGCTGCCTGGAGCGCGTCGTGGCCCGGGACGCCGCCCGGGTGCGCGGTCTCCCAGTCCACCAGGCCGACGAGAGCCGAGCCGTCGACCAACCAGTTCTGCGCGGAGAGGTCGCGGTGCTGGAGGCTGACGGCGTCCAGGGACCGCAGGTCGCGCCGGGCGGCGTCGACGTGCGCGGCGGTGGCCGGCGACCGCAGGCGGGGCGCAACCAGCTCGAGGTGGTGGGCGAGGTCGTGGGGCCCCGGCCGGGCGGTCGCCTCGCCGAGCCGGACGAGGCCGGCACCCAGGGCGTCATAGGCCGCGGCGTAGTCGCTCGACCATCCGGGTCGTCCGGGCGGCAGCACCCACAGCGGGCGCCCGGGCAGGCCCTCCTCCACGCACAGGCCGGCCACCGAGGGGAGCCGGCGTGGGGCGAGGCCCACCGCGCCGGCCATGCGCAATGCGACCTCCTCGGGGTCGTCCCGGCCCTCGGCGGGGCTCGGCTTCAGCAGCAGCACCGGGTGGCGCGCGCCGGCGAGCACGAAGACGTAGCGTCCGGACGTCCGTTGCACGACGAGGGCCGACAGGTCGGGGGCCTGCGCCGGCAGCCGGTCGGAGCTCGCCGCGAGCAGGGGCCACGACCGCGCCACCTCGTCGAGCAGGAGGTCGATCTGCGGGACCGGCCCCGCAGGCAGCCGGCGCAGGGCCGCCGCTGCGCCTCGCACCGGCAGGCCGCGGCGGCCCAGCGGCGCCAGCAGGGGGCCCCCGCGGCGCCGGGCGGGCAGGCCGTGGTTGAGCGCGTGCGAGTGCAGCTCGAGCAGCAGCCGCGCGGGGTAGGGCGAGCCGACGTCGACCCACGCCGGGCGGGGACGCCGGAGGAACGCGTAGCGCCGGCTCACCGACGCGCCTTGCGGGACAGCAGGTGCCGCACCACCTCGAGCTGGTCGGGGGCGAACCGGCGCACCACCAGCACCCAGCAGAGGAGGTAGACCCCCATCCCCACCGGCAGCTCGACCAGGACCGGCGCGGAGACCACTGAGAGCACCACGGCCAGTCCGACGGACGCTGCGGCGGCGGGCAGGAGCGGCGGCAGGAACCGCGGTCGTGGGGTGGTGCTGCGCAGCACGGTGAGCACGACGACCGTCTGCAACCCATAGGCCAGGGAGGTCGCGGCTGCCGCTCCCGCCCCGCCGTAGCGCGGGATCAGCACCAGGTTGAGCACGATGTTGGCCGCCAGCGCCACGCACGAACCCAGCAGCATCGCCTTGGTGCGCAGCCGGGCCATCAGCAGCGCGGTGCCGAACAGGGCCGCGGCGAAGAGCAGCGGTGCCGGCGCGAGCCAGGCCAGCGCCCGCCCCGACGCGGCGGCGTAGCCGTCGCCGAAGAGGAGGCCGATCACCGCGTCGCCCTCGAACACGCTCACGACGGCGAACGGCAGGTAGATGAAGGCCGCGACAGCCAGGGCCCGCTCGTACGCCGAGCGCTGGCGCGGGCCCGAGGTGGTCGCGCTCATCACCGGGAAGACCGCCTGGTGCACGGCGTAGGAGACGAAGAGCACGGTCTCCAGCAGCCGGTAGGCCACCGAGTAGACCGCGACCTCGACGTCGTCGCGCAGCAGTGCGAGCAGCATCATGTCGACCCGGAACAGCAGCATCAGCGCGAGCCCGCTCACCCCGATGAGGAACGTGCCGGACGCCGCCGTCCTGAGGTCGGCGCGCGTGAGTCCCCGCAACGCGGGCCGTACGTCGAGGCGTCGGACCGCCACGTAGTGCGCGGCCCAGCCAGCGAGTGAGCCGACGAGGAAGCCAGCCGCCAGCCCGAGGGGCCCCAGCCCCGCCGCCAGTGCCGCCACGATCATCGCCGCGGTGACCAGGCGCTGCACGACCAGTGCCGTGGAGACACCGGCGGGCGACTGGCGGACCGAGGCCACCGCGCGGGCCGAGTGGCTCCACAGCTCGGGGAACCCGGCCAGCAGCATCAACACCAGGACGAACCAAGCCGCCGGCGTGGGCCTGCCGCCCAGGCTCAGCAGCGCAGCCGCGGAGAAGACCAGCGCCGCCAATCCGGTCTTCCAGACCAGCGACCCCAGGAAGACCCGCGGGAGGACACCGGGCTCCGCGCTGCCCCGCCGGACCACGCCGGAGTCGAAGCCCCAGGCCGCGAGGGAGCTGAGCAGGTACATCAGTGCCATCGCGTAGGAGACGGCGCCGAAGTCCTCCTGGGTCAGCATCCGCGCCGCGACGGCGGTCCAGACCAAGGTGGCGATCTTGCCGAGGATGTCGGCGACGCCTCGGACCGACGCGTTGCGCGCGGCTCGGTAGGTGATCGCGCCGACGCCGGACCGCTCAGCCGCCATGTCGGATCCGTTCACCGGACCGGGCCGGCCGGGCGAGCGCTCCCTTGAGGCAGCCGGCTGCCTTGGCCAGGTCCTTGACGGCCAGCACCACGGGGATCAGCAGGACGACGGCCGGCCGGCTCCGCTCCTGGTGCGCCCGCGAGAGCGGTACGGCGAGGTACCCGCACCCCGCGGCGGCGACGGCGGCTCGGGCGCCGCGGCCGCCGCGAGCGGACACCGCGGCAGCGAGCACGTAGGCACCGGCTCGGGCGAGGTCCCGGCTGACGAGCGGTGACGACCCGGCACGGGCGCCCCACTCGCCGTACTTGAGGTACATCCGCGCGGTGTCACGGAGCCGGTCGGCCTGGGCCCAGGTGACCTGGGCGTCGAGTGCCAGCGCGCTCGTGCCGTCGCTCGCGAGGACCGCCTCGCCGAACACCGCGTCCTCGGAGCTGTCCAGGCCGACCTCGAAGCCACCTGCCCGCTCCCAGGCCCGCACCGAGCAGGCCATCGAGCGGCCGTCGAGGCGACGGGCGTCGAAGCGGCGTCCGGTCAGCAGCCCCGCGACCCGGACCGCGGGAGTACGCCGTCGGGCCTCCTCCACCGAGGGGAACAGGGCCAGCCGGCAGGCCTCGCGCACGGGGTCGCCGCCGTCGACGTCGTAGACCCCCACGACCAGGTCGACCGGGACGGTCTCGGCGAACGGCGCCCGCAGGGCCGAGAGCCACGTCGGCGTGGGCGCGCACCCGGCGTCGGTGCACGCCACCACGTCGTGGGAAGCGGCGGCGAAACCACGGTTGCGCGCAGCCGACAGGTTCACCCCCGGGCCGTCGATCAGGCGTATCCGCGGGTCCCGCGCCGCCCACCCGGCCAGCTCGCCGGCGGTCCCGTCGGTGGAGCGGTCGTCGAGGAGGAGGTACTCGTCGTCGGGCCCGAGCTGCTCCACGACCGCGGCCACGACCTCGCCGATGTGGCCGGCCTCGTTGCGGAAGCAGGTCAGCACCGAGACCGGCGGTCCGACCAGCCCGGCACCCGGGCGCCCAGCCAGCGAGGCCAGCGCGCTGATGAGCTGGTCGGCGCACGTCACGGCGTCGGGGTGCTGCTCGATCAACGTGCGTGCTGCAGCCCGGCACCGCGTGCGGGCCTCGGGCCGCTGCAGGTCCCGCAGGGCCCCCGCGACCGAACCGGGGTCGTCGCAGTCCACCACCCGACCCGCCGCGGACGCCATCCGCTCCACCTCGGGATTGCCCCGCGCGCCCACCAGTGGCACACCCGCCTCGAGCGCCTCGAGGGCGACGATCGAGTAGCCCTCCCGGCCGAACCGGGCGCCCTCGCCGCGCGTGAGGACGGCGACGGCGTCGAACGCCGCGAGCCACCGCCCGGCGTCGGGCACCTCCCCCACCAACGAAACGCGGTCGGCCACGCCCAGGGCCCGGGCCAGGTCACGCAGCCGGGTCTCCTCCCCCTGCGTGGCGGGGTCAGCCGGGCCGACCACCACCAGTCGCCACGACGACCCGGGGTCCGCCGCCAGTGCCCGGATCGCGGTGTCGATGCCCTTGTAGGGAACGAGCCGAGCGACGATGGCGAGGGTCGGCGCCTCCCCGAGCGCCACGCCGCGCGCCGCCCAGAACACCCGGGCGTCCGCCGAGGACGCCGAGGGCGTCGCCGGTCGCGGCGGTGGCACCAGCAGACAGTCGCGCCGGCCGGTGGCCGCGCCGACCGCGGCCGACGTCGCGACGACAAGATCGCTGAGGGCGCCGAGGGGGCGCGCCAGCTCGAGATCCCAGGAGAAGTCGTGCTTCATCCAGGCGACCGGCACGCCGGTGAGACGGGCGGCAGGCACCGCGGCGGCGGCCGCCTTGACGCCGTTGGCGAGCAATACTTCCGTGCCGCTGCGTCGCAGCAGGTGAGCCAGGTGACGCATCCGGACCGCCAGGGCCAGCGCGCTCGTCCCCGTGGGCAGCACTTGGACTGGGACCCCGCGGGCGGCGAGCTCACCTCGCAGCGGTCCGTCCTCGAGGAGCCACACGTCGACGTCCAGTCGTGCGGCGCCGTTGTCGAGCAGACCCAGCAGCCACCGCTCGGACCCCCCGAGCGATCCGTAGGGCGTGACCACCGTGCACCGCAAGGACCGCAGCGGTCCGGTCACGTCTCGAGCTCCGTCACCCTCGTCATTCCGCTGACGACCTCTGGTTGCGACACCGCGTGGACGACGCGTGCTGCACGATGCGGTGCTGCACGATGCGATGCTGGGCGACCAGGACGCCGACGAGCAGCCACACCAGGGCACTCCCCACGGCGTTGCGCGGCGGGTTGCCAAGCGTCGTGCGGAGGCGCTCGGCACGGATCACGCTCATGGTCGCTGCCGAGGCGCACCGGTGGTCAGCCGGCGCACGGAACGGCGGATCCACGACGCCCGCCGGAGCGCGAGCCACACGCGTCGGTAGTGCGGCAGGAGCTTGACGCGGAAGGACCAGATGGTGTCGGTGGCGTTGACGTCCACCCGGGACACCGCGAACGGGCCGGCGTCCTCGAAGACCGCGAAGGCGAGCTGGATCCCGGCGCGCTCGGCAGCGGCTCGCGCCGCGCCGTCGTGCCCGCCGTAGGGGTAGGCAAGGGCGCGCACGGGGCGATCCAGGACGTTGCCTAGCTCGGAGCCGGCCCCACCTACCTGACGGTCCAGCTCGTCCGGGCCCAGGCCCCGGAGGTCCCGGTGGTCCCGCCCGTGCGCGCCGATCTCGATCTCGTAGTGCTCCTGCAGGTGGCGCAGCTGCTGCGCGGACATGATCGGCTCGTCGGCCGGGGCGGGCAGCCAGTGTGCCGACTCGCCGATGAGACCCACGGGCACGAACAGAAGGGCCGGCACACCCAGCCGGCGCAGCACGGGAGCGGCCAGCTCCGCGACGGACGGGTAGCCGTCGTCGATGGTGACCACGAAGCTTTTCTTCGCCGTACGCCGCCCGGACCGCGCGTCGAGGTACCCGTCGAGGTCGAGGGGGACCCAGCCGTGCTGAAGCAGCCAAGTCAGTTGCTGCTCGAACGCCGCGACCTCGACGAACAGGTTCTCCGGGTCAGCATCACGGCGGGTGGTGCAGAAGCCGTGGTACATCAACACGACCGGGGCACGCTTCCCGAAGCCGGGCACGCTGCCCAGGAGCGCCACACCGGCCACTGCCGCGATCAGCGCCCAGCGCCACCGCAGGGTCCGTAGAAGAGTGTCGGACACCCGTCGATCCCCTCCCACCTGACAACGAGAGTGGTCATGTTTGCATGGCCGGGGTGGTCTGTGGTCGTCGTCGCGCACATTGATCATCGGGGATGCGCGGTCAGGAGCTCACGATGCAGGTCGAGGTGCAAGCCCGGACTTCGTGCTGCGGATTGATCTCGCGCTCAAGCCATTGCCTGATGGCTCCCTCGAGCCGGCGCGTCGCGGTCCCCGCGGAGGTCGAGCAACGCGGCCGCTAGAGCGTCCGGATCACGGAGCTCGACCATCCCGACGGGCGGCCGCCGGCAATCCTCTCGTCATCCCCTCACTCTCGTCGGGCCCACCGGGGTGCGCCGCGGCTTGCCATCCCAAGAACGTCACACCCGAAAGCCACCCGGCGCTCGCCTGTGGTCACTCCTACGGTCGCGTGCGACCATCGCGCCGCCAGCACCTCGGCACCGGCACCTCGTGCGTCCGCCGGGCTCACCTGAGCAGACGTCGGAACGCCCAGAACACGGGCTTGGGCGACAGGTCGCGCCGCAGCATCGCATAGCCGTCCACGTGTCGACCGGCGCTTCCGCTCGCGAGATCCTTGTACCAAAAGGCCTTCTTGACGTACGGGAAGTCACGCCCGAGCACCTTCAACGCTCGGACGGCGTACCTGCCCTGCTTCTGCTTGCTCACGCCGCGTTGCCACGGCGCATCGCCCGCAGTGTTGCGGTGCGAGCTCCACCCGAACTCCGTCACCCAGACGGGTTGCCGGTCGTTCTGACGCACCATCACCCGACGTAGTGCATCGAGATGACGCATCCGCCACTCCTGCCCGATGTCCCTGAGGCCCGGCGGAGCATCGGCAGGGGCCATATAGGGGTGCACACCCAGGATGTCGAAGCATCCGCGTGCCCCAGCCGTGTAAGCGCTCTGCAGCCAGTCGTCGTCGTTGTACATCAGACCGCCGAAGACGACCCGTGCCCTACGGTCCTGACGGTGGAGCGCAGCGTGGGCCGCGCACAGCAGGCCGGTGTAGACGCCGGGATCGGCACCCACGAGGAAGTCCGCGGAATTCGGCTCGTTCCAGACCTCCCATGCCCTCACCTCGTCGTCCCAACGTCGGGCCGCCCACGCGAGCGCTTCGGCGTAGTCCAAGGCGTCGTCTGGCGCAACGCGTTCCCCCTTTCCCTCATTGGCCCAGGCCGGGGTCAGCCAGAACGTGACGAGCACCCGGAGCCCTCGCCGCTTCGCCTGCGCGAGCACCTCGTCGACGAGAGGGACCGCCCATTCCAGGTCGAAGGAGCCCCGCTGCGGCTGGATCATCGCCCAGCTCACGTCCAGCCGCACCCACCGTGCTCCGGACCTCGAGATCTTGTCGAGGACTTCCGCACGCCGGGTCCGGTCGTAGTGCGACCACAGACCGTGAAACTGCACACCCAGGTACGGGACCCGGGGTGAGGGCCGGGGCGGGGCCTCGGCGGACTGAAGGTTTGTTGGCGAGTCCACCCGCGGTGCCTCCGGGGTCACCGCCCCGGTCGCGAGGAGCACGCCGGTGACGCTGGCCAGCAGCATCGTCACAGGGCCCCTCACCAACCTCATCACCACCACAGTATGGAGGGCGGGCGTACGTTCGCTCCGGAGGTCATCGAACCGCGGTTGTGAGCCGCGGCATTCTGGTCCGGGACCAATCAAGGCACCCCTTGACCAATTGCGTGTCGCGCCACGCAATTGGATGACACGCCACCAAGAAGGAGCCGTCGATGGAGGACTGGCGGAGGGTCAAGCGGGCGGTATTCGCGCGGCACAGCAATCCCTGGAGCGCGTGGACGAGGTGGGCGAGCGCACCGCTGATGCTCATCCCAGTGTGGCGACGCAGTGGGCGCGACGCCGCGCTGATCGGCTTATGGATGGCGATGAACCCGGTGGTGTTCGGCAAACCCGCGCATGATCGGGCATGGGCGACGCGGGCGGTGCTGGGCGAGGAGCAGTGGATCGCCGAGCGGCCGATGGACACCGCGATGGCGGTGGAAGTCGCCGCGACCGCCGCGGGGCTTGTCGCGATGGTCGCCGCCGGCCGCCGCCGCGCGATTCCGGCCGCGGCAGCCACGGCGTGCGAGATGGGGCTGCTGCTTGCGTACTGGGAACTAATGGCTCGCTACTACGACCGCAGCGGCGGTGTGGGTTGAAGGTCCTCAAGGCGGTGCGAAGAGGCCCTCCTGTTCCCCGACCTCCTGTTCCCCGACCTCCGGTTCCACGACCTCCGCGCCACCTGCGCGACCCCGTCGGCTCAGATCAGGAGCTCTGAGATGAGGTCACCGGTCACGGTGAACTTCTGCTCCAGGTCGACCACCCCACCGGGGAAGTCGCCTTCGAGATGGGTGGCGACGACGTACTCGGCGTCGGTTGTGTGCTGGGTCCCGGTGATCTCGGTCGTGTACGTGTAGCGGGAAGCCACGCGCTCCCGCCACCTGCGGATCTCAGCGAGGCCCTGGTAGTGCTGGCCCTCGTCGAGAACGTGAGCCTGCGGGGTGAAGCAGTCGAGGAGGGCGTCGAGGTCACCATTGGCCGCCGAGGTGTAGTAGCGGGCGATGACATCGGGAGTGGTGGTCATGACAGCCAACCTAGGCGTGTCCACCGACACTCTCTCGGCGGCTCAAACGACATGGCTTCGTGTGTCCTAGTGCTTCCGAAGCAGGCGTCGGGTTGACAGGTCGACGTCTCTGGCTTGCTTGACCGTGTGGTCAGGCAGCAGTGTGTCGGATGCGGCGTTTGAGTTCTCTCTTGACCTGCAGCGGGGTCCGGCCGGCCATGTAGTCACCGTTGTTCGGGCGGGCGTTGTTGTAGTCGACGACCCAAGCCTGCAAGGACGGTCCAGCAGCGCGACGTCCTCGACCCGACCGCGGTGGAAGTGCGGTCGGTCGAACTCCTCGAGCACGGTGCCGTGGAAGCGTACGTACACGGCGTTGTGGTTCGGCGACCTCGGCGGGATCCGGTGGTGGTGCAACCCCATCTCGCCGACGCGGCCTGAAGGCCTTGTCGCCCACCACGAGTTGGACGACAGCGATCCGGGTCGCGATGTCGACCGCGGTGAGCTGCCACACCGCGCCGGCGCCTCTGAGCTTGCCGACGTAGACCGCATCCAGGGCCACGACCTGGCCTGGGTGGGAGGCGTACTGACAGAACCCGAACGGCCCCTCCGGCGCGGCCTCGGTGAAGGGGGTGTCAGATGGTCTGTGTAAGCGGTCGGTCCTGATCGAAGGGACCATGATGACCGCTGTGACCAATGAGACTGGTGTGCAGCACTGACAAGAAGGACGCTGCTGCTCGGCGTGCCGAGCGGGCGGACATGCCGGGCTCGAAGGCCGCTGCCGAGCTGGCCGCGTCCGGAGCGTTGGACGGCCTGTTCGCCAAGATCGACTCCGGGCGAGATCGAGCTGACCGGTGACGGCGGGTTCATCCCGGGGCTGATCAAGGCCGCCCTCGAGCGGGGCCTGCAGGCCGAGCTGACCGCGCACCTGGGCTATGAGAAGGGCGACCCGGACGCGGCGGCGTTCCGAACTCCCGCAACGGGTCGACTCCGAAGACGGTCGCGACCCAGGTCGGCGACGTCGGGCTGGCTCGCCGCGCGACCGCGTGGCACGTTCGCCCCGCGGCTGGTGCCCAAGGGCAGCCGCCGGCTCTGGCGGGCTGGACGAGATGATCATCAGCCTCTACGCCGGCGGGATGACGGTGCGCGACATCGACCACCACCTCGAGTCCACGCTGGGCACCGAGCTGTCGCACGAGACGATCTCCAACATCACCGACCAGGTCGCCGACGAGGTCCTGGCCTGGCAGGCCCGGCCGCTGGACGCGATGTACCCGGTGATCTACCTCGACGCGATCGTGGTCAAGGTCCGCGACGGCGCGCACGTGATCAACAAGGCCGCCCACATCGCCGTCGGCGTCGACATCGACGGCATCAAGCACGTCCTGGGGATCTGGCTCCAGACGAACGAGGGCGCGAAGTTCTGGGCCGGCGTCTGCGCCGATCTGGCCAACCGCGGGATCCGCGACGTGCTCATCGTGTGCTGCGACGGCCTCACCGGGCTGCCCGAGGCGATCGAGGCGACCTGGGCGCAGGCCACCGTGCAGACCTGCGTGGTGCACCTGATCCGGGCCTCGATGCGGTTCGTGGGCTACGGCGACCGCAAGGCCGTCGCCGCCGGCGCTGCGGCCGATCTACACCGCGCCGGACGCCAAGGCCGCCCGCGAGGAGCTCGACGCGTTCCGCCGACTCGGACTGGGGCAAGAAGTACCCCCACGCGGTCGCGACCTGGGAAGCCGCGTGGGAACGGTTCATCCCGTTCCTGGCGTTCCCGCCCGAGCTGCGTCGGGTCATCTACACCACCAACTCGCATCGAGTCGCTGAACTACCAGCTCCGCAAGATCATCAAGAACCGCGGACACTTCCCCAACGACGACGCCGTGATCAAGCTGCTGTGGCTGGCGATCTGCAACATCGAGGACAAACGAGCCCGCGAACGGGCCAAGGAGAAGGGCCGCCCCGCGACCGAGCGCAAGGCCCCCGGCCAGCTCGTCGAGGGCCAGGTCGTCACGAACTGGAAGCAGGCCCTGGCCCAGCTCGCCATCGTCTACCCCGACCGCATCAACCCCCACCTGTAAGACCGACCGAAAGCAACCAGAGCCGATCGCTTACACAGAAATCTTGACAACCTCCACCTGTCGTCCTTGTTGCCCGCTGACCCGTAGCGTCCGCGCAGGCTCTTGACGGTGTTCGGAGCGATCACGAACACCTCCAGGCCGGCGTCCAGCAAGGCGTCGACTACGGGGCCGTCGGGCCGCTCGATCGCCACCCCACCGACCCCGGCGCGGTGCAGCCGATCGACCAGCCGGCGCAGTGCCGAGGCGGTGTGCGCGACGACGAACCGGTCACGTTGCAGTCCGTCTGCGTCCACGACCGCGACCGAGTGATCGGCGCTTGCCCAATCGATCCCCGCGGTCGGTCGACGGTTCTCCTCAAACCGTTCATCCTCCATGCTCATAATGTGTCCTTCCTCGCTGTTGCTGCAGCAGGTAGGCACCCCCCGACGGTTCGGGACACGACTGCCGGTCGCTCACTGATCGGCGCTCTGGTGGCGCTCAGCCCTGTCGCCAGTCGGCGTGTCCTGGGCCGTCGGGCCTCGCGGAACTACTGCAGGACCTCAGGGGTCTTGCGGACGTGGCGATGACCCGACGGGAACCAGGGAATGCACCGGCGGGCCATGCCGCCGGCACCACTCAAAGTGCCCGACGACTACCGCCGACGGATAGACCTTCGCCCAGTGAGCGGACGCCTAGTTCACAGAAAAGTCGGTGGCAACTGACCTACCCAAGTTGATGTACTGGCGGGCCACCGTGGGTCTGCCAAGTTGACGGAGGTGGTCGGTGTGACGAGCTTTGACGAGCTTGCCGAGGTATACGAGTGGCTCATCTCGGACGCGAAGGTGACTCCCGCCGAGTTCGCGGCGGCGTTCGCCGACGTTATCGGTTTGCTTCCGCCGAACGCTCACGTTCTCGACAGCTCATGCGGTGCCGGGCAGTTGGCCGTAGGTCTCGCTGATCTTGGCATGCAGGTTGTCGCGAGCGACGCCAGCGCAGCGATGGTTCGTCGGACAGAAAAGCTGGCTGAGGGTCTAGGTGCATCACTGCGGACACTTCAAGCCAGCTGGCACGAGTTGCCCGACCATCTCGACGACGCCAGTTTCGACATGGTGTTCTGCGTCGGCAACTCCTTGCACCATGCCGAGGGCGCGAGCGGCAGGTTGGCCGCACTGGAGTCGATGTCACGCCTACTGCGTCCCGGAGGACGCCTGGTTCTCCACCTCCCGGACTTGGGAACTCGTGCGCGCCGGTGGCTCCCGGCTGGACATCCGTGACCAACTGGTCCGCCGAGATGGTCGTGATGCCCTCGTCATCTACCGCTCCGAGATTGCGAAGCACCGGGAGCAGGAGCACCACATCGAGATCGCTGTCGCGCAAGTCGGCACGGATCGCTCGGACCTTGTCCGCTCGGAACTGTTGTCGTGCTGGCCCTACCGATACGACGAACTTGGTTCTGAGTTGCACCGCGTCGGATTGAAGATCGAGGAGAGCACGTTCGACCCGGAGGCCGAGGGTTACATGGTGGTCGCGGCCAAGTCGTAGGCACCGGCATGTGAGTTCGCGCACCAGCCAGACCGCAGTGACCCGCCATCGTCGCGCCCGCTGCTCGGCAATAGCACGCGAGCGTCAGCCCGTGCTGGGACTAGGCCAGCGTCACGTTTGAGGTTCAACTCCGAGCAGACGGAATGGGATGGAGCGCCCGTTCGAGATCCTCAATACGGATGCGGATGACCCGGCGTCCGCAGCGGTAGGCGGGGATGGTGCCGTCGGCAATCCTGCGGCGAAGCGTCTTGACCGAGACCGACATGAGGTCGGCGGCTTCGGCGAGGGTCAGGTACTGGGTCCGCTCAGCCACGGGTACCCACCTCCCTCGTAGTCGGCGACTGGGGGCGGAGGAACCGGCGGAGTTCAGCGACGGTGGTGTAGAGCCGGCCGGTGCCGTTGAACCGCCACCAGCGGGGTCCGATGCCGCGACGTCTTCCAGTCGCGGACGGTGCGCTGGGGTGTGCGGATGAAGGCGCAGAATTCTTCGAACAACAAAATGCCGTTGTCGTCCCACTCGGCGGGGATCTGGATGGGATGCATGAGTGTCTCCTCGACTGGTGACTGATCACGGCCGAAGGGTGACGAACCAACGTCACCGCTTCCGTACCCCCCACGGGCGTACCCCCTCCCAGATACGGGGGGATACGCCCCCGCCACGCGCGCGTTTGCGCAGGTCAAGGGGCGTCCCCCCGAAAGTTGTCCGCATCGTGGTCTTTTACGGGCTGGCTTCGTCGGTGCGGTCTCTCTCCGTGGAGAGAGAAGCAACGGTGAGCGCCCCGCATCGGACAGATGCGCCCGAGAACGCCCGATTTGGCGGGCTCAGGCCAGGTGACCTCAGAAGCCGATGCCGGTCGCTCGGTCGGGTGCGGTCCTTGGGCCGGGGATCGGCTCCTTCGGGCGGTGCCGCGGGCCGCGTCGGTCGAGCGCCGCCGCCTGGAGTGCGGCCCCGTCGCTCGCTGCACGGGGACGTCGCGCCTGTGGTCCGTAACGGTCGACGTCCTCGGCGGCCACGCGGGCGGCGTGGGCGGGTCCGAGGTCGGCGCGGTCGCGGGCGAACACCGCGACCCACTGGGCCCGCGCGTCCTCAACCGAATCCGCCACGAGGTGGGCGGTGTTGCCGTGCCGGCCTCGGGTCATCGCGACGTACGCCGCGGCGGCGCCGGTGGTCTCCCCAACGAGGAGGTGGGCGTGCTCGACGGTCTCGCCCTGGGCCCCGTACACGGTGGTGGCGTAAGCCAGCTCGAGATGCTCCTGCACGTAGCCGGGCGGGAGGGTGCGGCCGCCGGCCCGTCCTCGCACGGCCACGCTGCCGTCGGCACCGACCGCGGTGACGGTCCACGTGTCGCGGTTCGCGATGCCTAGGTCGCGGTCGTTGCGGCGGGTCGCAACGCGGTCGCCGAGGCCGATCACCTCACCGGTTCGGGTGGTGACGGCCTCACCACGGTGCTCACCATCGCGATCACCACCGGCGTGACTCGCCGTTCGTTGGTCGCGGATCGCGGCATTGAGTGCGGTGACCTGGTCGCGGGTGTCGGCTAGGACCAGTCCGCGCACGGCGGCGATGGCCTCGATCGCTTCGGCCTCCGAGCCGTGGACGACGATCTCCCTGCGCTCGAGGAGTGAGTCGAATACTTCACCGGAGTGCTCACCACTGCGCATCGCCAGGCTGAGGTCGGCGTAGGCGGGGTCGGCGAACCGGTGCACGGTGGTGACCTGTTTGACCGCCTCTGGCGGTGCCCACCGCAGTGCCAGATCGAGGACTCCGCCGCGTCCGACGGCGGGCAGCTGATGGCGGTCGCCGAGGAGCACGAGGCGGGCGCCGGCCTCATCAGCGATGGTGAGCAGCGCGCGGGCGGTGTCCTGGTCGAGCATCCCGGCCTCGTCGACCACCAGCTCATCACCGGGCATCAGCACCGCGGCCCGGTCGATCCGGTCGGTGGCGACCCGGGTCCAGTGGCCGTCGGTGTCCCAGCGGAAGCCGTGCTGGTGGGCCAGCCACGCTGCGGAGAACGCGTTGGTGCCGACCTCGGTGGCGGCGACCTGGGCGGCCTTCAGTGTCGGGGTGACCACGATCATCCAGTTCCCGGATGCTTCGACCGCTCGGCGTTGCGCACGGAGCCGGGTGGTCTTCCCGGCGCCCGCTGCTCCTTCCACGACGACCAGGTCGCGGGCGCCGTGCTCGGCGCGCAGGGCCAGCCGGTCGTTGAGCTCGGCCTCGACGGCCAGGACCCGGGCGCTGGTCAAAGCCCGGACATGTTCGGGCACATCACCCCGTCCGAGCAGAGGTCGGCAGGCCGCGACCGTCCGCGCGGTCAAGTCCTCGGCCAACTCCGTGCGCACCGTCGGTGCTGCGACGACGCCCACCTCAGCAATGAGTACCTCGACCACGCCGCGGATCTCGCCGGCGTTCCAGGCCGAACGCTTCGCCCCGAGCCGGGTCAACGCGACCTCGACCGCGAGGTCGCGGTCGATCGCACCGATCGGCGTCCCCCGCACCAGCGTTGGATGCGTCGGGCCCTGGTAGCCCAGCGCGGCCAACTCCTCGACCCAGTCCTGGCGCAACTCTTCCCCAGAGGTGGGGACGACCTTGTCGGGCCGGGCGTCGGCCCAGCCGCGTCGGTCCCAAGACCGCAGCAGCTTAGGTCCTGGCTCCTGGTCGGGGTGGTCGCGGCGCCACGCGGCCTCGTAGCGGGCGATGTTGCGGCTGACCTGTGCCGAGCGGGCGCTGAAGGCTCCGGCGTACGGCGCGAGCTCGTTGATCTCCCCGTCCTCAGCCAGGGTGAATCCATGCTGGGCGAGGACGGTGCGGAACTGCGGGTCGCACATCACCGCGGCATGCCCGATCCCGTTCAGGGCCGCGACCATGTCCCGCAGCCCGACCGTGTGCAGCCCGCGCCACTGGCCCACCGCGAAGACCCGGGCGTTGATCTGCAGGTGCAGATGCCGGTGCGGGTCACCGGCCCGGGAGGTGTGGTGCCGGATCACCGCGGCCTCGATCCGCTCGACGGGGACCTGGACCTGGAGATACTTCTTGCCGGCGCGGGTGGTGGCGTGTTGGGCGACCCAGGCGATGATCTGCTCCGCCGCTCGGGTCTGGGCGGCGTCGTACGCCGCCGAGATCTCCGGATCCAAAGCGGCCGCGAGCGACCAGGTCTTCGGACCGTTGACCACGACCTCGGCGAACCGCACGCCGTTGTCGGCCTTCACCAGCCGGCCCTTCGCCGCACCAGTTTCGACGTCGTAGCCGGCCACCCACCGCTCGTAGGTGTCGCCATCCATCGCCGCCTCGGCGACCAGGGTCGACGGTGTCGCGACGTACCGCGCAGCGACCCCGGCGCCTTCGGCCAGGTAGTAGTCATCGGCACGGGACCTGTCGGACTCCAAGTAGTTCCGTGCTGGAACGGGCGAACCCCGGTAGATCTCGACCCCACCACGCATCCTCGTCACCGTCCGTCATCACTCGTCAACGACCTCAGGAAATGGCGCACGGCCCGCCCCACGGGGCGGACCGATCTACGAACCTTCGTAGCATGCGTGCAGCTCGGTTTGGAGTGGTGAAGGGCAGGTCGAGAGCGGCGATTTTCGGGGTCGTGAAGGGTCGTCAAAGGTCGGTCGTGGTGGTCGGGTGTGGATGGCGTTCTCGGGTGCGTGGAGGGGTCAGGACGTGGCGGTCGCAGTGGCCGCCGATCTGACGCCAGTCGCCCGCAGGGCTGTCACATCAGCGCGACCACGCCGAGCGGCGATCCGGGCGCGTTCGTCGCGATGCGGGTCGCCCGGACTCTCCGCCTACGCGGGCCCCTCGCTTTCGAGCGAGTCATGGAGATCGTTGACGGCGGCCCGAAGCTCGTCGAGGTCGTTGTCGACGGTGGCCTGGACGACAGCGTGCGTGGTGTCGAAGTACCGGTGGGCGAGGTGGTCTCTCATCCGAGCGATCTGATCCCACGGGATCTCGCCTCGCGATGCCAGCAGCTCTTCAGGCAATGCCTTCACGGCCTCACCTATCTCGATGAGCCGGATCCGAACGGCGTCGAACACCAGCCCATCGGACAGTGGGCCGCGCTGGACATGAGACTGGATCGCGTTGATCGCAGCAACGATGTCGTTAAGCCGTTGCCTGTCCCGGTAGGTCACAGCGGTACCAGGTCTTGCTCGATGTGGGCTGCCACATCCGGCTTCAGTCCGTCGCTGGATACAAGGTCGACGGTCGTGCCAACCACCCGCTCGAACTCCTGCCTTGCCCGCCCGAGGGCGAGCAGTCCCATGCCCTCGGGGATGTCGACGAGCAGGTCAAGGTCGCTGTCGTCGTGTTCCTCACCGCGGGCGACACTGCCGAAGACGCGCAGATCGGTCAGTCCGTGGAGGGCGGCGGTCTTGACCAGTTGCCGACGACGGGCGCGAACGCGGCGACCGATGGGGCCGGTCAGGCGGTCGATGGGACGGCGCTGGGGACGGATCCGGATATCCAGCTCCAAGCCCGTCGCGAACACCAGGTCGGCGAGGGTGCTCAACGCTGGTTGGCGTCGTCCGTGCTCGTAGGCAGAGATCACACTCTGCGTCGTGCCGGCCCTCTGGGCGAGCTGAGCCTGAGTGAGGCCAGCCCGAGCCCGCGCATCGCGCAAGAGCTCTCCGCTAGTCGTGGCTGCCATCCCTTGAGTATAGCGGATTGTCGATATCGTCCCACCAGAATCGGTGCCCACAGGCGGCGCAATGACGCGCGTACGCAGGCGGCAGAAGCCGGCGTCAAGTCCCGTGCAGAAGCTCCATCTTCTCTTCGGTTGCGCCGTTGGCTAGGGGCTGGTCCATTGCTGGGCCAGGCGGCGGCAAATGGCCTGCTGTTCGGCGTCATCGAGGCCGTGGCTGAGCAAGCCTTCGACGGTGAAGACGCCGATCTTGACCTCGGCGTCGACATTCGTGCCGGCCAGCCCGGCCTGCTCCAGGGTGGACCGGAAGAGCGATTCGGCCATCAGGTGAAACGCGGTGTGCCACTCATCCACGGCCGGCGACTGCACGGCGCGGGAGTGGACTGTAACGACCAGGCGCCGCATCTGCTGGAGCGTGTCAACGACCCACAGCAGTTGTTCCTCCAGTGGCTGCGCCGCCACCTCTTGATAGTCGGCCATCGCGTCGCCGAGGACCGCGTCCAGCACGGCGACCAACACGTCGTCCTTGTCGCCGAAGTACCAGTAGATCGTGTTCCCCGCGACGCCTGCTGCCTTGGCCAGCGCGCTCATTGGCGTCGCCTCGTAGCCGTCCTTGATGAACAACTGGCGGGCCGCGGTGATCAGCTCCAGCCGCTTCTCCTCCCGATCCTGACGGGATCTGTTGGCAGGCATGTGGCCACTCTACGCGGTTTCTTGAATAACAATCAAGAATGGTCTAGCCTGACGACTCGCCAGAGTTCTTGATCAGTGTTCAAGAGATCAGATCGAAGGAACCAGAGTGAGCACCTATCACCCGCGAGGACATCACGTTCGACTCCTACGGCACTGCCTGTGCCGCCTGGCTCTACCGCCCCTCCGGCGTCGAGAACCCACCGATCGTCGTGATGGCGCACGGGTTCGCCGCCATCCGCGCCCTGCGCCTGGACGCCTACGCCGCGCGGTTCGCCGAGGCGGGCTACGCCGTGCTGGTCTTCGACTACCGCGGCTGGGGCGACAGCGCCGGTGAGCCGCGGCGGGTGCTGGACATCCGCGCGCAGCAGCTCGACTGGCGTGCCGGCGTTGCCTATGCCCGCAGCATCGAGGGAGTCGACACCAGCCGAGTCGTGCTGTGGGGCACGTCGTTCGGTGGTGGCCACGCGCTGCACCTTGCCTCCAAGGACCACGACGTCGCCGCGGTCATCGCGCAGGTCCCGCACATCAACGGCCCGGCCTCAGCGTTCTCCCAACCCAAGCGTCTCGTCGCACGGCTGATCGCCGCTGGGATCTGGGACCAGCTCCGTGCGCTTGCCGGCCGCCAGCCCTACCGGGTCGCCGCAGCCGGCTACCCCGGCGAACTCGCCATGATGACCTCGCCCGACGCGGCACCGATGGCCATCCGCCTGGCCGGCGACCGCTACGAGGAGCTGCTCGCCGAGAACAACGTGGCAGCACGCATCGCGCTGCGCGTGCCGTTCTACTCTCCCGGCCGTCTCGCCCCCAAGATCACCGCGCCCACGCTGGTCCAGATCGCTGAGCGGGACACCGTCACCCCCTTCGAGGTTGCGCTCAAGGCCGCCAAGAAGCTCGCCAAGGGCGAGATCCAGCACCTACGACTGCCAGCACTTCGAGCCTTACCTCGAGCCCTACTTCGACACCGTCATCGCCGACCAGCTCGACTTCCTCACCACCCACGTCCCGGCCGCGACATGAGGGAACAGTCACATTCCTCTCGCTCTCGAACTGAAGCCACCATGGACAAGAAGACAGTCGTCATCACCGGAGCCACCGCCGGCATCGGCCGAGCCACAGCCCTACGCTTCGCCCGCGCCGGTTACCGCGTCGCAGCGTACGGACGTAACCAGGCCGCCCTCGACTCATTACGACCCGAACTCGGACCCGACGGCATCGCCGAGCGGCTCGACGTACGCGACGCCGACGCCTGGCGGACACGGCTCAAGGACCTGGGCCAAGTCAGCGGCGGACGACTGGACGTGCTCGTCAACAACGCCGGCGTCCTCAGCTCCGGGCCCTTCGCCGAGATCCCGCTGGAAGAGCAGCAGACGATCCTCGACATCAACGTCGGCGGCATGATCAACGGCTGCCACATCGCCTACCCGTACCTTAAGGCAACGCCAGTCGCCAAGGTGATCAACCTGTCCTCGGCATCAGCAATCTACGGACAATCCGAACTCGCGACGTACTCCGCCACCAAGTTCGCAATCCGAGGGCTCACCGAGGCCCTCGATCTCGAATGGGCCAAGGACGACATCCAGGTCAGCGCGGTCTGGCCGCTCTTCGTCGAGACCGGAATGGTCCACGGCGTCGACATCGCCAGCACCAGGAATCTCGGCGTCTCACTCACCGCCGACGACGTCGCAGACACCATCCTCGCGGTCGCCAGCAGCCGGCACCGGCTGCCGCACAGCGTGCACCGAGCAGTCGGCCGACAGGCCAAAGGACTCATGACCCTGGCCAGCGTCACTCCAGGATGGCTCGTTCGCGAGGTCAACAAACGAGTCGCCCACTCCTGACCCAGCGCAAGGCCCGACAGCTTGTGGACTCAATGCACCCCAGGGCTGTGGGCGACAGCGCGGCTGCCCGCTGCTCGCAGGCAATAACGGCGGATGGAGTGCGCCGACTGGCGGCGCAATGCCCCACCTCGCATCCGCGTCGCCGCGCATCGCGGCAGATCGGCCGTGGGAAGCGTGCACCGCGCGCGGCGAGGTCGGCGGCGGTCAGGAGGGGTCACTCAGTCGTCGCCGCACCACGCGTCGCCGCAGGGTGGGGGAGGCCACCACCTCATAGCCGGCCTCGAGGAAGACCTGGACCAGTCCGACTGACGCCTCGTCCCAGATCACGGACCCGCCAGGAGGCGGCTCGATCGGGTAGCCCTCCAGCAGGTGGGCGCCGACCTGCTGGCCGTACTCGACGGTGGCTGCGGCGAGCTCGTAGGTCAGCCCTGACTGGCGCCATCCCTTGCGCACGACGAAGCAGGTCACTGACCAGACGCCTGCCAACTCGGGGTCCATCCGCATCCAAGGCTGCTTCCGGCTCCACAGCCTGGGGTAGTTCGCGCGCTGCTCGACCGCCACCCAGCCGGCTGGCTCGCCGTCGACGTATCCGATCAGCCCGGACGTCGGGCCGTCGGTGCCGCAGGCGGTCTGCTCGAGCAGTGCGGCGTCCCTCTGCTCCTGGGTGGTGTCCCGCCAGATCCAGCCCGGCACCTTCAAGGCTTGGCAACGGCACTTGCGGGCGCCGCCCGCGGCGAAGACCGCCTCGACGTCCTCGCCTGCTGCTCGGTTGGCCGGGAGCCAGGTGAACTCGGGCATGTCGCGACTGTAGGACCAGCCTGACTCCGTCCACCGGACATCCTGGAGCTGCACGCGTCCGGGAGCCAGGCGGGATCTCCCGGGGTGCTGCATTGTGGGCGCTGTGACGCTCCTCAAGGAGCGGCCCACGGGCCGATTGTGATCGAGAGTCGCGCGGGGCCCGTGCGTTCGCCGATCTACGGATCCGTGATGGCGAGCCCTCGCCAGATGCCGGCCGAGTCGTCGGCCCACGATCCGAGTTGCTCGGGCGAGTCGAGCAGGTCCTCGGCGAGCTCGACAGCCCGCAAGAGACGGGTTGGGTCGGCTGTCGTACAGACGCGGATGAGGAACCTTCGGACGTCGGCGTACTCAATGACTTCAACCAAGGAGATGTCGAGGCACATGTCCTCTGCCGAGACCGCGCGGACGATCGTCACTCCCTCCGCGGCCAGCGCGTCGAGCCGACGATTGATTCTGCGCCGATTGCGGTCGGCCGTTCGGTCGTAGCGCTCCCTGTCGCAACCGTCGCGCCTCCAAACGTCGGCCAGGGCATCAACGATTAGCGCGTGGACCGTGGTCGTTCCGCACTGGGCGCACCGCAGCCACGCGCACCACGGGCCGACGACCGATGTAACCGAGGCGTCCTCGGGTGGCCTGCGTCTGTACGACTGCGCCACTGTCCGGGACGCTCCGCACTCACAGCAGAGGGCACGGTTCGAAGGCTGGCGACCCACGGTCACAGCCGGACCAACCTGCTCTCGCGCCAGACGTCGACGCACGTGATGCAGTCGTCGACGGCGGGCTCTGTGGCTTCCTCGACGTCGGCGCCGCGACCTCGCGGCAGCTCCACGTCGAGCCCACAGAATGACGCCACAACGCCACCGAGCGCGATTGCGTCTCGGAACTCCTCGAGCGCGAAGAGGTGGTTCCGATCTCGGCGGTACTCCCGCGCCGAGGTACGCACCGATGTGGGACGACACGTGCCCGGCTGGCCCGACGGGCGGGCAGCAGTAGAGGATGGATCCATGGTTCGGGTGCCTCCTTTGCACTCGTTCCTAGGCTCCGGTCGGTGTTCCAGCACCGGCCGGGGCCGCCTATGACACAGCTTCGTCCGACTCTCGCACGCCGATCGTCGATCGCGTCGAGGCTGGGGTCACCCTGTGGAAAGAGACCACGTTGATGGCACCTGTGAGCTCGCCACGCTGCTCATTGTCGGTCCCCCACTCGGTCAACCAGCGGATCAACCGGTCGGCGCATCGAACGTGGCGCCGTCGCCAGAGAGGCCGGTCGGACTCCGGCCGTATCGCAGCAAATCTGCGGGGTTCGTGAGGCCGAAAAGCCGACCGAAACGCCGTGCTGGATCGCACGTGGATCGCACGCGGGCGAAATGCAAACCGCCCCTGACCAGCGTTTCCGCAGGTCAGGGGCGGTTTTATCCCTGTGGCAGGTAGTGGATTCGAACCACTGTAGGCGTTGCCGGCTGATTTACAGTCAGCTCCCTTTGGCCGCTCGGGCAACCTGCCAGGGTTGCGTTGCGACCGTCCGGACCGGAGAAAATGTGACCCCGGTTGGCTGGTCGACAACGACGCGAAACAATAGCGCAGCACCTGCCCCTCCAAGAAACCAGCGGAGATCAGAACTCATGGCCGACTCCTCGTTCGACATCGTCAGCAAGATCGACCGCCAGGAGGTCGACAACGCACTCGGCCAGACGGCCCGCGAAGTGGCGACCCGCTTCGACTTCAAGGGCACTGGCGCCACCATCGAGTGGAAGGGCGATCAGGCGATCGAGATCACCGCTTCGGCCGATGACCGCGCGTCCGCCGTACTCGATGTCTTCCAGCAGAAGCTGATCAAGCGCGGCCAGTCGCTCAAGATCCTCGACGCGTCCGAGCCGCGGCCGTCGGGCCAGCAGTCAAAGATCGGGATCACGCTCAAGGAGGGCATCACCTCCGAGGATGCGAAGAAGGTCAGCAAGCTGATCCGCGACGAGGGCCCTAAGGGAGTGAAGGCCCAGATCCAGGGCGACGAGCTGCGGATCTCGTCGAAGAAGCGCGACGATCTCCAGGCCGTGCAGGCGCTGGTCAAGGCGCAGGACTACGAGTTCGCGGTGCAGTTCACCAACTACCGCTGACGCATCGTGGCCCGGCTCCTGGGAGGAGCCGGGCCACGATCAGGGGTCAGCGTCAGCGGGCTCCGAGGTCCCGCTTGACGGGCAGATTCCTCTTGCCCCGGTCCCTCGTCGGGCGCAGGTTCTTCACGCCCCTGTCGTTGTCCCGGACCTTGGCCACCTTGGTGGGCTTCTGCGGGTTGCGGTTGACCGGCTGCGCCGGCACCCGGGCGGCGTTCGTCGTGCGGTCAACGGTGCCAGGCGCCGGCTGGGCCGGCACCGGCGCAGCATCGGTCGAGCGGTCGACCGTGCCCGGTGGCGGCTGTTTACCGGGGTCGGCGGAATCACCGATCGCCGGTGCTGCGACGAACATGGCCACTACCACCGCCGCGGCGGCGAAGCCGTGCTTGCGGCGGGGACGCATCAGCACACCACTACGAGCTGGAACGCCCGGTCGGCCACCACACCCGCTGCGTCACGGGTCGATGCGAAGACTGCTTCGACGTTGCCGCTCCGGTCCGTCACGCCGGTGATCGCGCCACCCGCGCCACCGATGCCCGCCTCGCCCTGGGTCGAGATGTACGCGCACGAGCTGATGGTGCGTCCGAAGTCGACCTCATAGTTGCCGGTGCCGGTCTTCGTGCCGGTGACGCCCCCGCTGCTGTTGGCGATCGTGCCGTTGGCATTGACCTGGGCGAACAGGACACCGATGTCCTGGTTGGTGAGGCTGAAGTCGACAATCTCGCCGCTGTCGATCGAATTGTTCGCGATCTCGGACGCCTGCACGCCGTCGGTCGCGATCTCGGAAGTGCTGACCGAGGAGGCCGCCAGGTCTACGGCGGCCAGCGATTCATCAGCGATGTCCAGGCCCGACAGCGAGTTGTTCTTCACGTCAGCGCCCTGGACCGTGGAGTTGAGGATGTCGGAGGACTTGACCGCGTTGCCGTCGATCTCGCTGCTGCCGACCGAGTTGCTCGCGATCTTGGCACCGGTGATCGCGTTGTCAGCGATGTCCTGGGTCTGGATCGAACCGTTGATGATGTCGTCACTGCCAACCGTGTTGGCCGCGTAGGCGGTACCGGTCGTCAGGACCAGTACGACAGCAGTCCCGGCCAGGACCCTGCCGAAAGTGAGTTGCGGAAGCCTCATGCGTAAGCCCTCCTTTGAGAGCGAAGTGCTAGGGGGTGCCCGAGAAGGCCCGGAGGGCCGGACCCAACCTTCGACGCTACTCACCCAGCCGCACGGCGAATATCACCCAAACGGGCTAATTCCCTGACTCGGCTCGATGGCCCAGTTGGCGATTAGGGTGACGCGCATGAACCGGCTGATCGTCTCCCTCCTGTCCGTGCTGATCGTTCTCGTTGCAGGACACGGGTTCCTCGTGTGGAGAGCAGGCGAGGAGGCCCAGGACGAGGCGGAGAAGCAGACCTGCCTCCAGCGCGCCCAGACGACAACGACGATCGCTCTCATCGCGCCCGCACTGATCGTGAAGGCCGAGGAGGGCGCGCTGGACGCAAAGGTGAGCGCGTTGGGGACGCTCGGTAGCCAGGCCGATGCCTGCTGACCCCCGGGCCTCGGCCCATATCGACGCCCCCCTCGCGGTCGTCTGGCAGGCGATGCTCGACACCGAGTCGTACGGCGAGTGGAACCCGTTCGTCGTCCGAGCCGAGACGGCGCAACCGCCCGCCGTCGGTAACCCGATCGTCCTGCACGTGCGGTGGGCAAACGGCAAGGGCACCCGCTCGCCGGAGGTGATCATCGCGATCGAGCCACCGACCGCGGGCGCCGACGGTACGACGACGGCGCTGCTCTCGTACGAGTACGCCGGACTGCCGTCAAGGCTGGGGCTCGTTCGCGGCACCCGTCACCAGCGCCTGACGCAGGCGCCCGGCGGGCAGACGTCGTACGACACCGTCGAGGAGTTCTCGGGACCGTTGGTGCGCCTCGCCGGACCCGGCCGGGTCGCCGAAGGCTTCCGCAGGCACGCCGAAGCGCTCAAGCGCCGAGCGGAGTCGATCGTCGCCTGAGCCCCGTAGGTCGCCTGGTCCCGCGGGGTCAGACGGCGACCATCGCGGGCACCGTGACGGCGCCGACAGCGCGCCGAACTCCTGGTCGAGCTCGACCTGGAGCCGCACTTCGAAGCCGACCCGCAGGTAACGCGTGACCGTGCCCGGAAGCGCGCCGGCCCGACCCGGCGTGACCGCAACCTCGATGTCGTGGGGACGGAGGCGCACCGGACCCAGCCGGGTCACCTCGCCGACGAAGCCCATCACGAAGTCGCTGGCGGGCTCGTCGTAGAGCTGGTCGGGGCTGCCGACCTGCTCGACCCGGCCGTTGTTGATCACGACGATCTCGTCGGCGACCTCCATCGCCTCCTCCTGGTCGTGGGTGACGAACACCGTCGTCACGTGGACCTCGTCGTGGAGACGACGCAGCCACTCGCGCAGCTCCTTGCGCACCTTCGCGTCGAGCGCACCGAACGGCTCGTCGAGCAGCAGCACGGTCGGCTCGACCGCGAGCGCACGGGCCAAGCGCCATCCGCTGCCGCTGGCCGCCCGACAGCTGCGACGGCAGTCGGTCGGCGAACTGCGAGAGGTGCACGAGCTCGAGCAGCTCACCGACCCGGCCTTCGTCGATCCGTCGCGCATCCTCTGGGGTCGGGGCGGAGTCCCCCTGCCGGATCTCCAGGCCGAACGCCACGTTCTTCGCCACCGTCATGTGCTTGAAGACCGCGTAGTGCTGGAACACGAAGCCGACGTTGCGCTTCTGCGGCGGCAGCTTGGTCGCGTTGGTGCCCTCGATCGCCACCGTGCCGGTGTCGGCCGTGTCGAGTCCGGCGATGATCCGCAGCAGGCGTCGACTTGCCGCCGCCCGACGGTCCGAGCAGCGCCGTGAGCTGCCCGGTCGGGCAGCGAGACGCTGACGTCGTCGAGCGCGAAGAAGTCGCCGTACTTCTTGGTCACGTTGGTTACTTCGATGCTCATTGGGAGTGCTCCTTGGGACCGGAGGATCGAGACGACGACGATGCAGAGCACGCTCGCGACACGCGAGGACGAACGACACGGCGTAGGCGCCGGACTGGTCGAAGCTCTGGTACTGCTTCTCGACGAGAAGGGTCGCGGTCTGGGTCTGGTTGGCGACGTTGCCGGAGACGATCTTGACCGCCCCGAACTCGCCGAGGCTGCGGGCCAGGCTCAGCACCACGCCGTAGACCACCGCCCACTTGATGCTGGGCAGCGTGATCCGCCGGAACGTCTGGCGGGCGTTGGCGCCGAGGCTGCGGGCCGCCTGCTCCTGGTCGTCACCGATCTCGGTGAGCACCGGGACGACCTCGCGGATCACCAGCGGCAGCGCGACGAAGCAGGTCGCCATGATCATCCCGGTGCCGCTGAAGATGATCTGGATGCCCCACTTCTCCAGGGTCGGCCGAACCAGCCGTCGCGGCCGTTGTAGACCAGCAGCAGCGACAGCCCGACCACCACCGGCGAGACCGCCATCGGCAGGTCGACCAGCGCCGAGCAGCACCCGCTTGCCGGGGAACTCGTAGCGCACGAGCAGCAGCGAGATGCCGACACCGAACACCAGGTTGATGAGCGACGGCCTGTACGGCGATCTGCGCGGTCAGCGTCAGGGCGGTGACGGCCTGCTCGTCGCTGAAGATGTCGACGAACGTGCCGAGACCGTCGGCGAACGCGTGCCGGACGATCGGTCGACACCGGCCAGGCGACGAGGAAGAACACGTAGCCGAGCGGCGAGCAGGCGCAGCAGCCACTTGACGGGCGTGGAGACCTCAACCACGGCGCGACACCCGCCTCTGCACGACGTCGAGCACGACGATCACGAAGAGCGCGACCGCGAGCATCAGGCTCGCGACGGCGGCGGCGGACGCCGTGCTGCCGTTCTCGATGAAGGACAGCACCCGCACCGAGACGACCTCGGTAGTGAACGGCTTGTTGCCGCTCAGCAGCACCAGCGAGCCGTACTCCGCGATCGCGCGGGCGAACGACAGCGCGGCGCCGCGGCGATCGCCGGCACCAGGCTCGGCAGGATGATCCGGCGGAAGATCGTCAGCCGCTTCGCGCCGAGCGACGCGGCCGCCTCCTCCACGTCGTGGTCGAGCTCCTCGAGCACCGGCTGCACCGTCCGGACGATGAACGGCAGGGTCACGAACGCGAGCGCCAGCATGACCGCACGCTCGGTGTAGGCCCAGTCGAGGCCGATCGGGCTGCCGCTGCCGTAGAGGCCGAGCAGCACCAGGCCGGCGACGATCGTCGGCAGCGCGAACGGGATGTCGATGATCGACGTCGAGCACCGCCTTGCCCCAGAACCGGTCGCGGACCAGCACCCAGGCGATGAGCGTGCCCATCACCACGTTGATCCCGGTGACCAGCAGCGACTGTCCGACGGTGAGCTGGATCGCCGCCATCGTCTGCGAGTTCGTGAGCGTGTCGATGTAGCCGGACCAGCCGCGCTCGGCGGAGGTGGCCACGATCGCCGTCAGCGGGATCAGCACCAGCAGGCTGAACCAGGTGACCGCGATGCCGAGCCCCAGTGCGGACCCGGCGGTCAGGGTCGAGCGGGCGCCCGCCCAGCGCCGCGGTGGCGGCGTCGGGCGGGCGATCTCATCAAGGGTTGCGGTAGCCATCGGTGTCGCTACTCCTGCGGCGTCCGCGCCGGAGTCCTCGATGAGCTGCGGGATGATTCCCAGCGGCTCGCCGTCCTCGCCGTCGGCGAAGAACTTCTCCGGCCGCCTCGCTCCAGCCGCCGAAGTCACCGTCGATCGTGAACAGCTGCGCACGGCGTCGGGAACGGGTCCGCCGGGTCGTTCGGCACCGTCGACCTCGGGCGAGCTCGACGCCGTCGACACCTGCCACCGGGCGGAAGCCGAAGCCGGCGTACAGCGCCTGCGCCTCGGGCGAGGCGACGAAGTCGAGGAAGTCCTGCGCCCCGTCCTTGCGCGTCGACCGTCACCGCTGCCGGGTTCTCGATGAGCAGCGTGTCCTGCGGGACGACGTAGTCGATGTCCTCACCGTTCTGCTTGGCGAGGATCGCCTCGTTCTCGTAGGACAGCAGCACGTCCTGGTCGCCCTCGACGAACGCCGAGGTCGCCTCACGGCCGCTGGCCGGGCAGCGCCGGCGTGTTCACGAGCAGGTCCGAGACGAACTGCTTCGCCTCGTCCTCGGTGCCGCCGTCGCCGACGACGTGGGCCCACGCCGCGAGGATGTTCCAGCGCGCCGCACCGGACGAACCGGGGTTCGGCGTCACGATCTCGACGTCCGGCTTGGCCAGGTCGTCCCACGACTCGATGCCGAGCGGGTTGCCCTCGCGAACCACGAAGACCACGACGGAGGAGGTCGCGATGCCGTTGGTCGGCGTCGCCTCCTTCCAGTCCTCGGCCACCAGGCCCTCGTCGACCAGTCGGGTCACGTCGGTCTCGAGCGAGAAGTGGACGTAGTCGGCCTCCTTGCCGTCCACGACGGCGCGGCTCTGGTCACCCGAGGCGCCGTACGACGGCGCGAACGTCGATGTCCTCGCCCGCGTCGCGTGTCCTGGATAGGCCTCGTAGACACCTTCGTTCGCCGACTCCATCACCGAGAACGCCACTACCGAGAGCGTGTCCTTCGAGCGTGCTGCCGCCGGCTGACGTGCAGGCGGTCAAGGCCAGCACTCCGGTCAGACCCCACAACCGTGCCCTTGATCGTCTTCTTCATTGCGTCACTTCCTGACTTCTGTCCCGACCGGCGCCCCTTTCGGGCTGGCCTTTACGTCTATTGACAGGTAGATTACTAGACTTTATTCAGACAGCTAGACAAATTCCGCGTGTCGGACTTGAGACGCGGCAAGCCCGGCCGCCCGCCGGACTGTGAGTGAGGTCACCCCGGCGGCGCTCCCAAGCGCTGGCGAGAAATCGAATGGGCGACCCCGGCGGACTATCGTGGGCAGCGTGTCGCCCGGCGACACGACGAGACTTCGGACACGTGTCCAGCCAGAAACTGGAACACGTTCTAGAATCAGCAAAGTGCACAGTGAAAGTGGACCGAACGTGAGTCAGACCAAGCAGGTCAAGCAGCTCGACCGGGTGATCATCCGGTTCGCCGGCGACTCCGGCGACGGCATGCAGCTGACCGGTGACCGGTTCACCCAGGAGTCGGCCGTCTTCGGCAACGACCTGGTGACCCTGCCGAACTTCCCCGCAGAGATCCGCGCCCCCCAGGGCACGCTCCCGGGCGTCTCCTCGTTCCAGGTGCACTTCGCCGACCACGACATCCTGACGGCGGGCGACCGGCCCGACGTACTCGTGGCGATGAACCCGGCCGCGCTCAAGGCCAACGTGGGCGACCTGCCCAAGGGCGCGGCGATCATCGTCGACACCCACGACTTCTCCAAGCGCAACCTCGACAAGGCCGGGTACGACGTCAACCCGCTCGACCTGCTCGGTGACGCAGGCGACCCGCTCGGCAACTTCCAGGTGCACCCGGTCGACCTGACCGGCATGACCGTCGAGGCGGTCAAGGAGTTCGGCCTGTCCCGCAAGGACGCGGCCCGGGCGAAGAACATGTTCGCGCTCGGCCTGCTGTCGTGGATGTACGGCCGCCCGACCGAGCCGACCACGAAGTTCCTGGAGAACAAGTTCAAGAAGGCTCCCGACATCCTCGGCGCCAACCTCACCGCGTTCAAGGCCGGCTGGAACTTCGGCGAGACGACCGAGACGTTCCTCGTCCGCTACGAGATCAAGCCCGCGACGCTGCCCGCCGGCGCCTACCGCAACATCTCCGGCAACCTGGCGCTGTCCTACGGCCTGATCGCGGCCGGCGTCCGCTCCGGCCTGCCGGTGTTCCTCGGGTCCTACCCGATCACCCCGGCCTCCGACATCCTCCACGAGCTGAGCAAGCACAAGTCGTTCGGCGTGACCACGCTGCAGGCCGAGGACGAGATCGCCGGCATCGGCGCCGCGATCGGCGCCGCGTTCGCCGGGTCCCTCGGCGTGACCACGACCTCGGGCCCGGGCCTCGCCCTGAAGTCCGAGGCGATCGGCCTGGCAGTGATGACCGAGCTCCCGCTGCTGGTCATCGACGTGCAGCGCGGCGGGCCCTCGACCGGACTGCCGACCAAGACCGAGCAGGCCGACCTGATGCAGGCGATGTACGGCCGCAACGGCGAGGCCCCGGTGCCGATCGTGGCGCCCCAGTCGCCCGGCGACTGCTTCTCCGCCGCGGTCGAGGCGGCGCGCATCGCGATCACCTACCGCACCCCGGTGATGCTGCTCTCCGACGGTTACCTCGCCAACGGCTCCGAGCCCTGGCTGATCCCCGACATCGAGGACCTGCCGCTCATCGATCCCGCTTTCGCCACCGAGGTCAACCACGACGGCGAGTTCTGGCCCTACCTGCGTGACGAGGACACTCTCGCCCGGCCGTGGGCGATTCCGGGCACCCCGGGCCTCGAGCACCGGATCGGCGGGCTGGAGAAGGGCGAGGGTCACGGCAACATCTCCTACGACCCGGCCAACCACGACCTCATGGTCCGCACCCGGCAGGCCAAGATCCAGGCGATCGCCAAGTCGCTGCCGCCGCTGGAGGTCGACGACCCGTCCGGCCCTCCGGGGCAGGGCAAGGCGAAGGTGCTGGTGATCGGCTGGGGCTCGACGTACGGACCGATCGGTGCCGCTTGCCGCCGGGTCCGCCGGGCCGGTTACCACGTCGCGCAGACCCACCTGCGCCACCTCAACCCGTTCCCGTCCGACCTCGGCGAGATCCTCGGTCGCTACGACAGGGTCCTCGTCCCGGAGATGAACCTCGGGCAGCTCTCCAAGATGCTCCGGGCGGAGTACCTCGTCGACGCCATCGGCTACAACAAGGTCAACGGTCTGCCCCTCAAGGCGGCCGAGCTCGCCGAGGCCATCGGGCAGCTGGTCGGCCAGGCCGAGCACATCGATGTCGACCTCGGCGAACATGGACTCAACCCGCCTGCCGACCACGAAGAGGCACCCCTTTCATGAGCTCTACCAGCACAGACATCGGCACCCCCTCCCTGCGCACCGGCACCGAGTCGGTCCCCGCCGCGGACGGCCCGCAGACCGCGAAGGAGTTCACCAGCGACCAGGAGGTCCGCTGGTGCCCGGGTTGCGGCGACTACGCCGTGCTCAAGGCCGTGCAGTCGTTCCTGCCCGGCCTCGGCCTGCGCCGCGAGAACATCGTGTTCGTCTCCGGCATCGGCTGCTCGTCGCGGTTCCCCTACTACCTCGACACCTACGGCATGCACTCGATCCACGGCCGCGCGCCGTCGATCGCGACCGGCATCGCCACGGCGCGCGAGGACCTCTCGGTGTGGGTCGTGACCGGTGACGGCGATGCGCTGTCGATCGGCGGCAACCACCTGATCCACGCGCTGCGCCGCAACGTCAACATGACGATCCTGCTGTTCAACAACCGGATCTACGGCCTCACCAAGGGCCAGTACTCCCCCACCTCCGAGGTCGGCAAGGTCACCAAGTCGACGCCGGTCGGCTCGCTCGACCACCCGTTCAACCCGGTGTCGCTCGCCCTTGGCGCCGAGGCGTCCTTCGTCGCCCGCACCATCGACAGCGACCGCAAGCACCTCACCGCCGTGCTCGAGGCCGCTGCGGCCCATCGCGGCACGTCGTTCGTCGAGATCTACCAGAACTGCCCGATCTTCAACGACGGTGCGTTCGACGCGCTCACCGGAATGGGCGGAGACCGTGACTCCAAGAAGCATGCGATCATCCCGCTGGTCCACGGCGAACCGATCACCTTCGGCACCCTCGACGAGGAGACCGGCCGCGGTGACAAGGCGCTCGTGCGGTCCGGCGGCGGTGTCGAGGTGGCCGAGACGGCATCGGTGACCGACGACCAGTTGCTCGTCCACGACGCGCACCACCCCGATCCGTCGACGGCGTTCGCGATCTCGCGGCTGACCGACGCGGGCTACCTCAACCGCTCGCCGATCGGGATCTTCCGCCAGGTCGAGCGCCCGACGTACGACGACCTCGCCCGCGCGCAGGTCAACGACGCCAAGGCCAAGGTGGACGGCACCGACGCCGACCGGCTGACGAAGCTGCTCAACGCCGGGGACACCTGGAACGTCGGCTGACGCTCCCCGACGCAACGCAGCGTGGGCCCCGCCGATGGCGGGGCCCACGCTGCAATTCCAAACGCGCTCAGTCGCGAACGATCTTGCCCAGGTAGAACGTGGTCGCGCGGTAGCCGTTCGTCCTCTTCAGGAAGAGGCGGAAGTGGGTACCGAACTTGCCGTCGAAGTTGATCGAGAAGCGCCCGCCGTCGCGCCCGGTCCGCTCCTGCTTGTAGAACCTGTAGCCGCCGACCTTCCGGTTCGACTTCTTCAGGACGACCACCTTGCCGCGGTAGGTGATCGCCTTTCCGACGACACGGAACTTGCCGCGGTCCCCGACCTCGAACGCCCGCAAACGGCGCACGTCGTGGAAGGGAAGGACGCGCTCAGACGTGCGGTCGGCGCTGGTCCGGTCGGTCGTGGTGGTGATGTCCTGCTGCGCGGTCGCGACCGGCGCGACGGTAGCGGCGAGCAGGAATGCGCTGAATGTGGCGATCAGCGTGAAGACGATGCGGCGCATGGTGTCCCCTTCGGTTCCGAGTTGGTGAGCCGTTGCATGCGGCGTCCTACCCGACGCTATCGGCACGAAACCTGGAGGGTCGACCCGGCCCACGTTTGTTGTCATGATCGTCTGGCCCCTACGCTTGTGACGTGTTGGAGTCGCGGCGGGGCCTGATCTTCGGGCTCGCGGCGTACGGACTCTGGGGCGCGTTCCCGCTCTACTTCCCGCTCCTCGAGCCCGGCGGCGCGATCGAGATCCTCGCGCACCGGATCGTGTGGTCGGCGCTCGTGATGGCGCTGCTGGTCCTGGCTCTCCGCCGGCGTGCGGCGCTGCGGGCCCTGCTCCGCGACCGTCGTACGACGCTGCTCCTGGTGCTCGCGGCCGCCACCATCACCTCCAACTGGGGCACCTACATCTACGGCGTGAACTCCGAGCGCGTGGTCGAGACCTCGCTCGGCTACTTCATCAATCCGCTGGTGACGGTGCTGATGGGCGTCGTCATCCTCAAGGAGCGACTGCGCTCGGTGCAGTGGGTAGCGCTGGGCATCGGGTTCCTGGCGGTGGCCGTCCTCACCTGGGACTACGGCCGGCCACCCTGGATCGCGCTGGTGCTCGCCTTCTCCTTCGGCACCTACGGGCTGGCGAAGAAGACGGCCGGCGTCGGTGCGATCGAGAGCCTGGCCTTCGAGACGACGCTGATCGCGCCGTTCGCGCTCTGCTTCCTGGCCTGGTTGGGCACGACGGGCGACGCGCACTTCACGTCCGAGGGCGTCGGCCACGTGCTGTTGCTGATGTCGGCCGGGGTCGTCACCGCCATCCCGCTCCTGCTCTTCAGCGGCGCCGCAACCCGGCTGACGATGACGTCGCTGGGGCTGTTGCAGTACCTCGCACCGATCCTGCAGTTCGCGCTCGGCATCACCGTGCTGGGCGAGGACATGCCGGCAGGGCGCTGGATCGGCTTCGTGCTGGTCTGGCTCGCGCTCGCGGTCTTCACCTGGGACGTACTTCGGCAGCGGCGCCGCCAGCTCGCTCTGGTGGCAGAGTGCGCCACCGCTACCTAGTGTCGTGCGTCAGTAGCTGCAGGATTTTCTCGCGAGTCGGCACATCTCCAGACGCGCCGACTCGCGCCCAATGCGGGGCCAGACGCGCCGACTCGCGCCCAATAGCGGGGCCAGACGCGCCGACTCGCGAGGAATCAGGCGGTGCGGACGGCGACGACGTCGGCGAAGGTCTCGAGGGCGGAGCGGACCGATCCCTCGGGGAGGACCTCGAGGAGCTGCTTGGCCTCCTGGGCCCGGGCTACGACGTAGGCGCGGGCCTCGTCCATCGCCGGGTGCTTGCGCAGCAGGTCGAGGGCTTCGGCGTGGAGGTCGTCGTCGGTGAGGTCGGCCGCGAGCACCTCGCGCAGCCGGGCGTCGGCGGGATCCGTCGATGCCTGGGCCATCAGCACCGGCAGGGTGGGCACGCCCTCGCGAAGGTCGGTCCCGGGCGTCTTGCCGGACTCGGCCGACTCCGAGGCGATGTCGAGGATGTCGTCGGAGAGCTGGAACGCGGTGCCGACGAGCTCGCCGTACTCCGTCAACGCGGCGACCACCTCCGGTGCCGCACCTCCGAACATCGCGCCGTAGCGGGCGGACGTCGCGATCAGGGAGCCGGTCTTGCCGGCCACCACCTCGAGGTAGTGCTGCAGCGGGTCGTCATCGGCGCCAGGCTCGACGGTCTCGAGGATCTGGCCCTCGACCAGCCGGGTGAATGTCTCAGCCTGGATCCGCACCGCGTCCGGGCCGAGCTCGGACGTCAGTTCGGACGACTTCGCGAACAACCAGTCGCCGGTGAGGATCGCCACGAGGTTGTCGTAGCGCGAGTTCGCCGAGTCGGCACCGCGGCGCAGCGCCGCCTCGTCCATCACGTCGTCGTGGTAGAGCGAGCCGACATGGGTGATCTCGACGACGCACGCGGCCGTCAGCACCTCGTCGGAGTCGGGCCGGTCACCGGCCTCGGCGGCCAGGAGCACCAGCAGCGGGCGGAACCGTTTGCCGCCGGCGGCCAGCAGGTGGCGCGCCGCTTCGGTGACGTACGGCGCCCTGCTGCGCGCGTGCTCGAAGAGCGCCGCCTCGACCGCCGTCATCCGCTCGCGGAGGCGGGCCGCGAGGGCCTCGTCGGTGATGGGCAGGGCCAGCTCGGCAGGGCTGGGCTGCGCCGACGAATCCGGGTTCACCTGATGAAGTCTCCCGCACCGACCACCAGATCCAGTACCGGCCCCGGCACGATGCCCAGCACGAGGGTGGCCGCCAGGCAGATCGCGACGGTGCCGATGGTGAGCACCGAGGGCTCGGTGACCGCGGCCGTCTCGCCCGGTTCTGGCTCGGTGAAGAACATCACCCGGATGTGGCGGATGTAGAAGAAGACCGCGATGACGCTCGACGCGATCGCGACCAGCACCACCCACCAGAACCCGGCAGACATCGCCGAGGTGAAGACCGCCCACTTGCCGACGAAGCCCGACGTGAGCGGGATGCCCGCCATCGAGAGCAGGAAGAACGCGAATGCTCCGGCGACCAGCGGCGAGCGCTTGCCGAGGCCCGCCCAAGCCGCCGTGCCGGTGGCCTCGCCGCCGGCGTCGCGGACCACCGTGACCAGCGCGAACGAGCCGACGGATGCGAAGCCGTAGGTCGTGAGGTAGAACAGCACACCCTCGAGGGAGGAGTACTGACCCTCCGCAAGGTCGCCCGCCCCCTGCACGCCGATCAGGCCGGTGAGCAAGAAGCCGGTGTGCGCGACCGCGGAGTAGGCGAGCATCCGCTTGACGTCGGTCTGCACGATCGCCAGCACCGCACCGAGCAGCATGGTGGCGATGGCGACGACCGCGAGCATCGGCTGCCAGCTCCAGCGCTCGGCGTCGAAGGCGACGTAGAAGAGGCGCAGCAGGGCGCCGAACGCCGCCACCTTGGTGGCCGCGGACATGAAGGCGGTGACGGCCGTCGGCGCACCTTGGTAGACGTCGGGGGTCCACGCCTGGAACGGCGCTGCGCCGACCTTGAACAGCAGGCCGACCGCGAGCAGCGCGATGCCGGCCAGCAGCAGGCCGTGGTCCGCCGTACCGGCCCGGACCGCCTGGTCGATGCCCGCGAACGTCATCGAGCCCGAGTAGCCGTAGATCAGGGCGGCGCCGTACAGGAAGAAGCCGGAGGAGAAGGCACCGAGGAGGAAGTACTTGAGCGCGGCTTCCTGGCTCAGCAGCCGGCGCCGCCGGGCGAGGCCGCAAAGCAGGTAGAGCGGCAGCGACAGCACCTCGAGCGCGATGAACATGGTGAGCAGGTCACCCGACGCGGGGAACATGAGCATGCCGCCGATCGCGAACAGCAGCAGCGGGTAGACCTCGGTGTGGTCGAGGCCCTTGGTGGCGGCCAGCCGCTCGGCTTCGGTGCCGGGCAGCGCCGCGGCCTGGCCCGCGAACGCGGAGAGCCCGCCCTCGAGCCGGCGCTCGGCGAAGAGCGCGGTGCCGAGGATGCCGAAGACGAGGATCAGGCCCCAGAGGTAGAGGGACGGCCCGTCGATGATGATGCTGCCCTCGGCGCCCACCAGGCCGCGGGCGGCCCCGTCGGCGTGCTCCTCGATGTCGGTCGCGATCCAGATCGTGGCGGCGAGCGCGGCGACGAGGCCGCCGAGGGTCACGACGAGCTGCGGCACTCGCCGCTGTTCGCGCGGGAGGAACGCCTCGACGAGCACGCCGAGGCAGGCGGCGCCGAAGACGATGAAGAGCGGGAGCAGCTCGACGTACTCGAGCGACGGCTTGGTGAACTCGGGCATCAGTTCTCACCCTCCGTCTCGGCGTGCGGATCGTCGACAGCCGGTACGTCGGGTCCGTCGTCGTCGACGCCGACATGGGCCAGCAGCTGGTCGGTGAACGGGTTGGCGACGTCGAGCAGCGGCGCCGGGTAGAAGCCGAACAGGACCAGCGCCAGCATCAGCGGCGCGACCGCGCCGACCTCGCGGATGCCGAGGTCGGCGGTCCCCTCGACCTCGGGAGGCGTCGGTCCGGTCATCGTGCGCTGGTACATCCAGAGCACGTAGATGGCGGCCAGCACGATGCCGGTGACCGCGACCGCGCCGGCCCACCAGGCGTAGTCGAAGGCCGACAACAGCACCAGGAACTCCGAGACGAACGGGCTGAGGCCCGGGAGACCGAGGGTCGCCAGGCCGGCGACGAGGAAGAGGCCCGCGAGGACGGGCGTCACCTTCTCGAGACCCGCCATCTCGCTGATCAGCATGGTGCCGCGACGGTGGTAGATGTAGCCGGCGATGAGGAACAGCGCGGCGGTTCCGATGCCGTGGTTGACCATGTAGAGGATCGCGCCGGAGCTGCCCTGCGCGGTCATCGCGAAGATGCCGAGGGTGATGAAGCCGAAGTGGCTGAGCGAGGTCAGACCGATCAGGCGGAGGACGTCGTCCTGCCCGATCGCCACGAGCGCGCCGTACACGATGGAGATCAGCGCCAGCACGATCACGACCGGCGTCGCCCACTCGGACGCCTCGGGGAAGATCCCGAGGCAGAACCGCAGCATGCCGAAGGTGCCGATCTTGTCGAGGACGCAGACCAGCAGCACCGACGTGCCCGGCGTCGCCTTCTCCGTGGTGTCGGCGAGCCAGGTGTGGAGCGGGAACAGCGGCGCCTTGATCGCGAACGCGATGAAGAACCCCAGGAAGAGCCAGCGTCCGGCGTTGGTGCCGATGTCGAGGGCCGCAAGGTCGGAGAGGAGGTACGACGGCTCGCCCTGCTCGGCCGAGATGACGTAGAGGCCGATCACCGAGGCTAGGAGCACGAGTCCGCCGGCGAGCTGGAACATCAGGAACTTCATCGCAGCGGCGCCGCGTCCCTCACGGCCGAAGCCGCCGATGAGGAAGTACGCCGGGATCAGGGTGGCCTCGAACACCACGTAGAAGAGGAACACGTCGGTCGCGCAGAAGACCGCGAGCGACAGCGACTCGAGCGCGAGCGCCCAGGCGACGAACGCGCGCGCCCCACCTCCGTCGGCGTCGTCGGCCGTGAACCACTCCGCGGCTAGGACCAGCGGCACCAGGGACACGGTCAGCAGCACCATCAGCAGCCCGAGGCCGTCGAGGCCGAGCGCGTAGTGGACGCCGAACGCGTCGATCCAGTCGTAGGTCTCCTCGAGCTGCATGCCCCCGTCGACCTCGTAGGAGATCGCGGCGACGACGCCGACGACGAGCGTGGCCGCAGCCACGCCCATGCCCAGCATCTTGCTGAAGGACCTGGGCGCGACGGCGACGACGATCGCGCCGACCAGCGGGAGCCAGATGAGGGTGCTCAGCATCAGAGGTTCACCGCCACGACGACCAGGACGAGGATCACGGCGCCCGCGAGCACGGACAGGGCGTACGACCTCACGTAGCCGGTCTGCAACCTGCGGAGGCCCTGGCCGATGCCGCCGATGAGGGTCGAGCCGCCGGTGAAGGCGCCGTCGACGAGCCCGCGGTCGGTCGCGACCAGCCCGGTCACCAGGTGCCCGCCGGGTCGGGTGACGAGGCCGTCGTTGATCGCGTCGCCGTAGAGGTCGGCGCGCGCGGCCTTCGTGACGAACGAGACGTCCGACGGTGCTTCGCGCGGCACGTCGCGCTTCTGGAAGAGGAAGAACGCGAGCCCCACGCCGATGCCGACCACCGCGACCACGATCAGGGTGATCACGAGCGCCGGCAGCGGCGGCTCCTCGTGCTCGACGTGGCCGACCACCGGGCTGAGGAAGTCGACGATCCAGTCACCGGCGAGCATCACGCCGCCGAGCACCGAGAGCGCCGCGAGGACGATCAGCGGCACCGTCATCACCGCAGGCGACTCGTGCGGGTGGACGCCATCGGACCACCGCTTCTTGGTGAAGAAGGTCAGCAACATCATCCGGGTCATGTAGAAGCCGGTGATGCCCGCACCGATCGTGGCGAGGATGCCGACCAGGAGGTTCTCGGTGAGAGCGACCTCGATGATCTTGTCCTTGGAGAAGAAGCCGGAGAAGCCGGGGAACCCGATGATCGCCAGGTAGCCCATCGCGAAGGTCAGGAACGTCACCGGCAGCAGCTTCTGCAGACCTCCGTAGTGCCGCATGTCGACGTCGTCGTCCATCGCGTGCATGACCGAGCCGGCGCCGAGGAACATGTTGGCCTTGAAGAAGCCGTGGGTCAGCAGGTGGAAGATCGCGAACGCGTAGCCGGCGACGCCGAGGCCGGCGCCGAGCATCATGTAGCCGATCTGGCTCATGGTGGAGCCGGCGAGGCCCTTCTTGATGTCGTCCTTGGCGCAACCGAGGATCGCGCCCCACAGGAGCGTGACCGTCGCGACGACGACGACCGCGGTCTGCGCTGTGGGCGCCAACTCGAAGATGAAGTTGGAGCGAGTGATCAGGTAGACGCCGGCGGTCACCATGGTGGCGGCGTGGATGAGGGCCGACACGGGGGTCGGGCCCTCCATCGCGTCGAGGAGCCAGGCCTGGAGCGGCACCTGGGCGGACTTGCCGCAGGCGCCGAGCAGGAGGAGCACGCCGAGCCAGTTGAGGGTCGTTTCGGTGGCCCCGCCGGCGTTCGCGCTGATCACGCTGAAGCTGGTGGACCCGAAGGTCACGAAGAGCAGGAAGATGGCCATCGCCATCCCCATGTCGCCGACCCGGTTGATGACGAACGCCTTCTTGGCCGCGGCGGCCGCGGAGTTCTTGTGCTGCCAGAACCCGATGAGGAGGTACGACGCGAGGCCCACGCCCTCCCAGCCCAGGAACAGGCCGAGGTAGTTCTCGGAGAGCACCAGCATCAGCATCGCGGCGACGAAGAGGTTCAGGTAGCCGAAGAACCTGCGCCGGCGCGGGTCGTGCGCCATGTAGCCGATCGAGTAGACGTGGATCAGCGAGCCGACGCCCGTGATCAGCAGGAGGAACATCGCCGACAGCGGGTCGTAGAGCAGGTCCATGCCGACGTCGAGCCCGCCGACCTGCATCCAGTCGTAGAGGTGCTGGGAGACCTGCCGGTCACCCTCGTCGCGCCCGAGGACGCTGAAGAAGCAAACCAGGCTGATCACGAAGGAGCCGATCGGCAGGGCAGTGCCGAGGTAGTGGCCCCACTTGTCGGTGTACTTGCCACCGAGCAGCAGCAACGCGGCGCCGAACAGCGGCAGCGCGATGATCAGCCACAGCAGCGAGAAGACGCCGTCGGCCTCGGTCGGAGCGACCACGGGGATGTGGTGCTCCGCCTCGGCCGCGACGGTGAGCAGCAGTTGGGAACTCATCGGCCTCTCAGAACTTCAGCAGGCTGGCGTCGTCGACCGAGGCCGACCGACGGGTCCGGAAGATGGTCATGATGATCGCGAGCCCGACCACGACCTCGGCCGCGGCCACCACCATCACGAAGAAGGCGGCGACCTGCCCGTCGAGGTTGCCGTGCTGCCGGGCGAAGGCGACGAAGGCCAGGTTGCAGGCGTTGAGCATCAGCTCCACGCACATGAACACGACGATCGCGTTGCGGCGGGTGAGGACGCCGATCGATCCGATGGTGAACAGGATCGCGGAGAGCACGACGTACTCGCTCATGCGGGGTCCTCCTCACTGCTGGCCGTCGAGGCGTCCTTGCCGCCGGTCTCGGGCTTGCTGGTCGGGTCCTGCTCGAGCTGCGCCGTCACCACGTCGATGTCGTCGGCGAGGTCGGCTGCCACGCGGACCGTGCCGCGCGCGGCGAGGACGCGGGAGACCGACGCCGGCGCCGGGCTGCCGTCGGGCAGCAGCGCCGGGGTGTCGACCGCGTTGTGGCGGGCGTAGACACCGGGTGGCGGCAGCGGGCCGAGGTGGACGCCCTTCTCGGTGAAGTCACGAACCCGCTTCGCGGCGAGGTCGGCCTGGCCGATCTTCGGCGTCAACGGCTCGCGGTGGGCGAGCACCATCGCGCCGACGGCGGCCGTGATCAGCAGCGCGCTGGTGACCTCGAAGGCGAAGACGTAGCGGGAGAACAGGAGGTTGGCGAGGGCCGGCACGTTGCCGCCGTCGTTGGCCTCGTCGAGGCCGACCGCGGTGCCGAAGGTGATCTGGGTGAGCCCCACGATGATCACGACGGCGAACAGCAGGCCGGTGCCCCACGCCAGCGCCCGTTGCCCCTTGATCGTCTCGACGAGTGAGTCGGACGCATCGACCCCGACCAGCATCAGCACGAAGAGGAAGAGCATCATGATCGCGCCGGTGTAGACGATGATCTGTACGGCGAAGAGGAACGGCGCCTCGAGCACCGCGTACAGGATCGCGAGGCTGATCATCACGACGGCCAGCAGCAGCGCGGCGTGCACGGCCTTGCGGACGAACAGGATGCCGAGAGCGGCCAGCACCATGATCGGCGCCAGGATCCAGAACGCGGTCATTGGGCGCCACTTCCGCCCGGAGCCGTCGTCGGGGGGTCCACGATGGGCGGAGCCCCCTGTGCCTGCTTGAAGTCGCCCCGGTAGTAGTCCTTGTCGTCGTCGCCCAGCAGCATCGCGTGTGGAGGCTGCTCCATGCCCGGCAGCAGCGGCGCGAGCAGGTCGGACTTCTCGAAGATCAGGTCGCGACGGTTGTCGTCGGCGAGCTCATACTCGTTGGTCATCGTGAGCGCGCGCGTCGGGCAGGCTTCGATGCAGAGTCCGCACAGGATGCAGCGCAGGTAGTTGATCTGGTAGACGCGGCCGTAGCGCTCGCCCGGCGAGAACCTCCCTGAAGGCACAGCGTTGCCCTCGGCGTCGACCGTTGGTTCATCACTGTTGGACGCGCCCTCGACGTAGATCGCGTCGGCCGGGCAGGCCCAGGCGCAGAGCTCGCAGCCGATGCACTTCTCCAGCCCGTCCGGCCACCGGTTGAGCTGGTGCCGGCCGTGGAACCGCGGCGCGGTGGGGAACTTCTCCTTCGGGTACTGCTCGGTGACGACCTTGCGGAACATCGTCCGGAACGTCACGCCGAACCCGGCGACCGGGTCCCAGAACTGCTCCTTGAGCGTCGGGGTGCCCTGCTTGCCTGGCTGATCAGCCATCGTTCGCCTCCGCGCTGGTGGTCTGCGTCGTGCTGGTCACCGGCTCGCTCGACGCGAACACGAGCGGCCGGGCCGCACCCTGCACGGCACCGCCGGCAGGCATCGGCGGAATCGGGTAGCCGCCCGATCGCGGCGCCTCGACCAACGTCACGTCGTCGCTCGACTTGCGCTCCGGAATCAGGAAGAGCAGCAGGAGGACGACCAGCAGCGCGCCGGCCGCGATCATCGCCGTCTGCCGGTCGAACGCGAGGTCGTCGCGAGCCACGCGCATGGTGGCGACCGCGATGATCCAGAGCAATGCGATCGGGATCAGCCGCTTCCAGCCGAACGTCATGAACTGGTCGTAGCGCAGCCGCGGCAGCGAGCCGCGCAGCCAGATGAAGATGAAGATGAAGAAGAGGACCTTGCCGAAGAACCACAGCACCGGCCAGTAGCCCGAGTTGGCGCCGGCCCAGAACTCGTCGATCCAGAACGGCGCGTGCCACCCGCCGAGGAACAGCGTCGTGGCGAGCGCCGAGACCGTCGCCATGTTGATGTACTCGGCAAGGAAGAAGAGCGCGAACTTCAGCGAGGAGTACTCGGTGTGGAAGCCGCCGACCAGCTCGCCCTCGGCCTCGGGGAGGTCGAACGGCGCACGGTTGGTCTCACCGACCATCGCGATCGAGTAGATGACGAACGACGGCAGCAGGATCAGGCCGAACCAGAATTCGTCCTGGGCCGCGACGATCTCGCTGGTCGACATCGATCCGGCGTACATGAACACCGAGACCAGGGCGAGGCCCATCGCGACCTCGTAGGAGATCATCTGGGCGCTCGAGCGGAGGCCGCCGAGCAAGGAGTACGTCGAGCCGCTCGACCAGCCGCCGAGCACGATGCCGTAGATACCGATCGACGCGATCGCCATCACGAACAGCACCGCCACCGGCATGTCCGTCAGCTGCAGCGGGGTGCGCTCGCCGAAGAAGTTCACCTCGGGCCCGAACGGGATCACGGCGAAGGTGACGAAGGCCGGGATCACCGCGATGACCGGGGCGATGATGAAGACGAGCTTGTCGGCCGCCTTGGGAGTCAGGTCCTCCTTGAGGGCCAGCTTGACCCCGTCGGCGAGCGACTGGAGCAGGCCGAACGGTCCGTGCACGTTGGGCCCGATCCGGTGCTGCATCCGGGCCACGACCTTGCGCTCCCACCAGATGTTGAACAGCGTCAGCAGCACGAGGACCAGGAAGATCAGCAGCGTCTTGAGGCCGATGACCCACCAGACGTCGTGGCCGAACGCGGGGAGCTCCTCCGCCGCAAGCGGCACCAGGTTGGCGATCATGCCTGTCCTCCCTCCACTCGCACGCGACTGCCGGGTGAGGCGAGGTCGCTGAGCACACCGGCGCCGAACGAGTTCGCCGGCACCCACACCACCCCGTCGACCAGGTCGTCGCCGACCTCGGCCGGCAACGTGACCCAGCCGCGGTCACCGGTCAGCGTCACGGTCGGCCCGTGCTCGTCGTACACGGCCTGGGACACCAGCGCGACGACGGGCCGAGCGGTGGCCTTGAGATACTTGTCGCCGTCCTGCATCCGGCCGTTGTCGATCGACTGCTTCCAGGTCGCGAGCAGCAGGCCCTCGCCTGCTTCGGTCGTCGAGTGGTCCGAGCCGCTAGGCGAGGACGTCTCGAGACGCCGCTCGCCGTCCCACGGGCCGAGCTGCGTCATCTCCGCACGCACCTCCGGCACCGACCGGAAGCCGAGCGGCGCTCCCATCTCCTCCGCGATGCCGGCAAGGATCCGCAGGTCCGGGAGCGAGGACGGGTTGCGGAGCGCGGCCTCGAACGGGCGCACCCGGCCCTCCCAGTTGACGAACATCCCGGCCTTGTCGCTGACCGGCGCCACCGGCAGCACGACGTCCGCGACGCGAGTCACGTCGGTCTGGCGGAGGTCGAGCGCGACGACGAAGCCTGCGGCCTCGATGGCGGCGCGCGTCGCGGTCGGGTCGGCGGTGTCGGCGGGGTCGACGCCGGCGATGACCAGTCCGGCGAGGTCGCCCGCGTTGAGCGCGGCGACGATCTCGTCGGCATCGCGGCCCTCGGCCTCGGGCAGCGCGTCGACGCCCCAGGCGGTGGCGACGTCGACCCGCGCGGACGCATCGGCGACCGGACGACCACCGGGCAGCAGGTTGGGCAGGCAGCCAGCCTCGACCGCACCGCGATCGCCGGCGCGACGCGGCACCCACGCCAGTCGGGCACCCGACTTCGCCGCCAGCTCCGCGGCTGCGGTGAGGGCACCCGGCACGGTCGCGAGCCGCTCACCGACCAGCACGACGGCGGAGCTGTCGACGCCGTACTCGGCCTGCTCGAGCAGCGAGCGGATCGCCTCCGGCTCGGCGCCGGGAGCGGTCGGGACCAGCCGGCCGGACAACTTGCGCAGGCCGCGGGTCGTGTACGGCGCCAGCGCGATCACCTGGGTGCGCCCGGCGCGGACCGCCTTGCGGAGACGCAGCCAGATCGCGCCGGCCTCGTCCTCGGGCTCGATCCCGACCAGGACGACCTTCGAGGCCGACTCGAGGTCGCCGTACGTGACGCCGCCGTCGTCCGGTGCGGTGAGTACGACGTGCGCGGCGAGGAAGGCGGTCTCCTCGGCCGAGAGCGGTCGGGCGCGGAAGTCGACGTCGTTGGTCCGGAGCGCGACGCGGGCGAACTTGCCGTAGGCGTAGGCGTCCTCGGCGGTCAGCCGGCCGCCGGTCAGGACGCCGACGCCGCCGGCCACCTGGGCAGCACCGAGGCCGCGCGCGGCTACGGCGAACGCCTCGGGCCAGGACGCGGGACGCAGGACGCCGTCGGCGCCGCGGACCTGGGGATAGGTGATCCGGTCGTCGCCGTGGGCGTAGGCGAAGGCGAACCGGTCCTTGTCGGTGATCCACTCCTCGTTGACGGCGGGGTCGTCGCCGGCCTGCCGGCGCATGACCTTGCCGCGTCGGTGGTCGAGCCGGATCGCGGACCCGCACGCGTCGTGCTCGGCGACGGCTTGGCTCGACACCAGGTCGAACGGACGGGACCGGAAGCGGTAGGACTCGGAGGTGAGGGCACCGACCGGGCAGATCTGGATGGTGTTGCCGGAGAAGTACGACGTGAAACCGGACGCGTCCCCTGTGCTTGATGGAGCGATGCCGACCTGCTGCTGGGCGCCGCGCTCGACCATCTCGATGAACGGGTCGCCCGCGATCTCGTCGGCGAACCGGGTGCAGCGCTGGCAGACGATGCAGCGCTCGCGGTCGAGCAGCACGATCGGCGACAGGTTGATCGGCTTGGGGAAGGTGCGCTTGGTGCCCTCCGCGGCGCCGCCGGAGAACCGGGAGTCGCCGCGGCCGTTGGACATCGCCTGGTTCTGCAAGGGGCACTCGCCACCCTTGTCGCACACCGGGCAGTCGAGGGGGTGGTTGATGAGCAGGAACTCCATCACGCCCTGCTGCGCCTTGTCGGCGACCGGGCTGGTGACCTGCGAGTTGACGACCATGCCCTCGGCGACCGGGAGCGTGCAGGACGCCTGCGGCTTGGGGAACCCGCGCCCGTTGCCGGCGTCGGGGACGTCGACCAGGCACTGGCGGCAAGCGCCGACCGGCGCGAGCAGCGGGTGGTCGCAGAAGCGCGGGATCTGGACGCCGACCTGCTCGGCCGCGCGGATCACCAGGGTGTCCTTCGGCACGGCGACCTGGATCCCGTCGATCGTCACGTTGACCAGCTGCGAGGCAGCTTCGACAGCTGCTGCTTCCGGCGCCGTCGTCATGCCGTCACCTCCTGGCCCGCCCACGCCGTCGACCGCTCCGGGTCGAAGGGACAGCCGCCGTGGGTCAGGTGGGCGAGGTACTCGTCGCGGAAGTACTCGATCGAGCTCGAGATCGGGCTGGTCGCGCCGTCACCGAGTGCGCAGAAGGAGCGACCGAGGATGTTGTCGCATTGGTCGAGGAGCAGGTCGAGGTCCGCCTCGCTGCCCTGACCCTTCTCGAGGCGTCCCAGCGTCTGCACCAGCCACCAGGTGCCCTCACGGCACGGGGTGCACTTGCCGCACGACTCGTGCTTGTAGAACTCGGTCCAGCGCAGCACCGCGCGGACGACGCAGACGCTGTCGTCGAAGATCTGCAGCGCCCGGGTGCCGAGCATCGAGCCCGCCGCGCCGATGGCCTCGAAGTCGAGCGGGATGTCGAGGTGGTCGGCGGTGAGCAGCGGCGTGCTGGAGCCGCCCGGCGTCCAGAACTTCAGGTCGTGTCCCTCGCGGATGCCGCCGGCGAGGTCGAGCAGCTCACGAAGGGTGATGCCGAGAGGCGCTTCGTACTGGCCCGGCTTCACCACGTGCCCGGACAGGGAGAAGATGCCGTAACCGGCGGACTTCTCGGTGCCCATCGAGGCGAACCACTTCGCGCCGTTGGCGACGATGCTCGGGACGGACGCGATCGACTCGACATTGTTGATGACGGTCGGGCTCGCGTAGAGGCCGGCGACGGCCGGGAACGGCGGGCGGAGCCGCGGCTGGCCGCGTCGGCCCTCGAGGCCCTCGAGCAGCGCGGTCTCCTCACCGCAGATGTAGGCGCCGGCGCCGGCGTGGACGACCACGTCAAGATCGAAGCCCGACCCGTGGATGTCCTTCCCGAGGTGGCCCGCGGCGTACGCCTCGTCGACGGCGGCCTGCACCCGGCGGACGACGTGGAGAACCTCACCGCGGATGTAGATGAAGGCCTTGTTGGCGCGGATCGCGTAGGAGCTGATGATCACGCCCTCGACGAGGACGTGCGGGTTGCCCATCATCAGCGGGATGTCCTTGCAGGTGCCCGGCTCCGACTCGTCGGCGTTGACGACGAGGTACTTGGGCTTGGGGTTGTCCTGCGGGATGAACGACCACTTCATGCCGGTCGGGAAGCCGGCACCGCCGCGGCCACGCAGGCCGGAGTCCTTGACGGCAGCGATGACGTCGGCGGGGCTCATGCCGAAGGCCTTGTCCAGCGCGTCGTAGCCGCCCTTGGACTCGTAGGCGGGCAGCGTCCAGCCGCGCTCGACGTCCCACATGTCGGTGAGGACGGGGGTCAGCACCGAGTCCTGGACCGTCACTGGGCCTCCTCCTTCTCCGCAGCAGACTCACCGGTGCCGCTGGTCTCCTCGACCGTCTCGGACTCGGCCCGCGAGGTGTCGGCCTCGGTGACCGCGTCCTGCTTCGACCCGGACGACTCGACCGCTGCCGGAGCAGGCGCGCTAGGCGCCGTCCAGCCGCGCTCGCGGGCGATCTCGAGCCCGGCGAGGCTGGCCGGCCCCGCGGTGGGTCCCTCGTCGACGAGCCCGTCGGGGAAGCCGGCGAGCACCCGCTCGGCCTCGCGCCAGGTGCAGATGCTGGGACCCCGGGTCGAGCGGACCTCGTCGCCTGCCCGGAGGGACTCGACCATCTGGACGGCGCTGTCGGGCGTCTGGTTGTCCATGAACTCCCAGTTGACCATCACGACCGGGGCGTAGTCGCAGGCGGCGTTGCACTCGACGTGCTCGAGGCTCACGGAGTGCTGGTCGCCCTTCCGCTTCTCGGCCACCTCGTCGTTGCCGATCTCGAGGTGCTCCTTGAGGCGGGTGAAGATCTCGTCGCCACCCATGACCGCGCACAACGTGTTGGTGCAGACGCCGACGTGGAAGTCGCCGACAGCGTGACGTTTGTACATCGTGTAGAACGTCGCGACGCCGCTGACCTCGGCCGGGGAGATCTCGAGGATCTCGGCGCAGGCCTCGATGGCCTCGGGCGTCACCTTGCCCTGCTCGGACTGCACCAGGTGCAGCATCGGCAGCAGCCCGGAGCGCTTCTCCGGGTAGCGGCCGGCGATCTCTCGCAGCTCGTCGAGCGTGTTGTCGTCCAGGCTCACCTGTCGACGCCTCCCATCACGGGGTCGATGCTGGCGATCGCGACGATGACGTCGGCGATCATGCTGCCCTCGCTCATCACGCCCATCGCCTGCAGGTTGTTGAACGACGGGTCGCGGAAGTGCGCACGGAACGGGCGGGTGCCGCCGTCGGAGACGACGTGGGCACCGAGCTCGCCGCGGGGGGACTCGACCGGCACGTAGGCCTGGCCGGCCGGCACCCGGAACCCCTCGGTCACCAGCTTGAAGTGGTGGATCAGGGCCTCCATCGACTCACCCATGATGGTGCGGATGTGGTCGAGGCTGTTGCCCATGCCGTCGCTGCCGATCGCGAGCTGGCTGGGCCAGGCGATCTTCTTGTCGGCGACCATCACCGGCTCGCCTTCCATCTTGGCGAGGCGGTCGGCAGCCTGCTCGATGATCTTGAGCGACTCCCACATCTCGTTGAGGCGCACGCGGAACCGGCCGTAGGAGTCGCTGGTGTCCCAGGTCTGCACCTCGAAGTCGTAGGTCTCGTAGCCGGAGTACGGCGACGTCTTGCGCAGGTCCCACGGGTAGCCGGTGCTGCGGAGGACCGGCCCGGTCAGGCCCAGCGCGAGGCAGCCCTCGAGGTCGAGGTGGCCGACATCGACCAGGCGTGCCTTGAAGATCGGGTTGGCGTTGCAGAGGGCGGCGTACTCCGGAAGCCGCTTCTTCATCAGCGCGACGAACCCGCGGATCTCGTCGAGCGCGCCCGGCGGGAGGTCCTGAGCGACGCCGCCCGGCCGGATGAACGCGTGGTTCATCCGGAGGCCGGTGATCAGCTCGAACAGGTCGAGCACCAGCTCCCGCTCACGGAAGCCGATCGTCATGACCGTCAGCGCACCGATCTCCATGCCGCCGGTCGCGATGCAGACCAGGTGCGAGGAGATCCGGTTGAGCTCCATGAGCAGGACCCGCATGACCTGGGCCTTCTCGGGGACCCCGTCCGGCCCGTCCTCGATGCCAAGAAGTCTCTCGATGCCGAGGGCGTAGGTCATCTCGTTGAAGAACGGGCTCAGGTAGTCCATCCGGGTGCAGAACGTGGTGCCCTGCACCCAGGTGCGGTACTCCATGTTCTTCTCGATGCCGGTATGGAGGTAGCCGATGCCGCACCGGGCCTCGGTGACCGTCTCACCCTCGAGCTCGAGGATCAGCCGGAGCACGCCGTGCGTCGACGGGTGCTGCGGACCCATGTTGACGACGACCCGCTCCTGCGCGTCGCCACCGTCCTCGCCCAGACCTGCCGCGATGTCGTCCCAGTCCTGGCCGGAGACGGTGAACACCTTGCCGTCGCTGGTCTCCGAGGAGCCCGCGTAGACGTCCTGCGTCATGAGTAGCTCCTCCGCTGGTCCGGGGGCGGGATCGTCCCGCCCTTGTACTCGACGGGGATGCCGCCGAGCGGGTAGTCCTTGCGCTGCGGGTGGCCCGGCCAGTCGTCGGGCATCAGGATCCGGGTCAGCGCCGGGTGGTCGTCGAAGACGATCCCGAACATGTCGTAGGTCTCGCGCTCGTGCCAGTCGACGGCCGGGTAGACACCACAGAGCGACGGCAGGTGCGGGTCGGCGTCGGGGATGCTGACCTCGACCCGGATCCGCCGGTTGTGCGTCATCGACAAGAAGCTGTAGACCGCGTGCAGCTCGCGCCCCTGGTCTTCCGGGTAGTGCACCCCGTTGACGCCGGCGCAGAGCTCGAACCGCAGCTTCGGGTCGTCGCGCAGCAGCTTCGCCGCCGCGATCAGGTTGCCGGCCGCGATGTGGAACGTGATCTCACCGCGGTGGATCACGACCGACTCGATGAGCGGGTCGAGGCCGTCGGCGACGGCGTCGAACCAACCGCCGTAGGGGCGCTCGGCAGCGGCCGGGTAGACCACCGCCGCGACCAGTCCGCCGTATCCGCTGGTGTCGCCGGTGCCCGAGACGCCGAACATGCCCTGGCGCTCGCCGATCTGACGTACCTCGCCGGTCTGGGCCGGGACATTCTCCGGCGACTGGTCGACGGCCGGCTGCTCGACCATTTTGTCGACCGCCTTGTCGACCGCCTTGTCGACCGCCTTGTCGACCGCCTTGTCGGCCGGCTTGTCGTCCATCACCGCATCAGGCCCTTCATGTCGCTGGTCGGCAGGGCGACCAGGCCCTCGGCCTCGAGCTCGCGGATCTGCGCGGCCCGGTTGGCGCCGAGCTTGCCGGTCTGGACCTTGTCGTGGAGCTTGAGGATCGCGTCGATGAGCATCTCGGGACGCGGCGGGCAGCCGGGGAGGTACATGTCGACGGGTACGACGTGGTCGACCCCCTGCACGACGGCGTAGTTGTTGAACATGCCGCCGCTGCTGGCGCACACGCCCATCGCGAGCACCCACTTGGGCTCGGCCATCTGGTCGTAGATCTGGCGGAGGACGGGCGCCATCTTCTGGCTGACCCGGCCGGCCACGATCATCAGGTCGGCCTGCCGCGGGCTGGCACGGAACACCTCCATGCCGAAGCGGGCGAGGTCGTACTTCGGACCACCGCTGGTCATCATCTCGATCGCGCAGCACGCGAGACCGAACGTGGCCGGCCAGAAGCTCGCCTTGCGGAAGTAGCCGGCGACACCCTCGACGGTCGTCAGCAGGACGCCGGTCGGAAGCTTCTCCTCGATACCCACAGAAATTTCCCTCTCAGTCCCAGTCGAGACCGCCGCGGCGCCAGACGTAGGCGTACGCGACGAAGACCGTGGCGATGAAGAGGACCATCTCGACCAACCCGAACCACGACATCTGGTCGAAGTACACGGCCCACGGGTAGAGGAAGATGATCTCGATGTCGAAGACGATGAAGAGCATCGCGGTGATGTAGTACTTCACCGGGAAGCGGCCGCCGATCGCCTGAGGCGTCGGCTCGATGCCGCACTCGTAGGAGTCGAGCTTCGCGCGGTTGTAGCGCGAAGGCCCGGTCAGCGCGCTCATGGCGACCGAGCCGACCGCGAACAGCGCGGCCAGTGCCGCGAGGACAAGTACCGGCGTGTAGAGGTCCAACTGCCGTCCCTTCCCGTGTGCGGGCCCTCCTCGGGCGCCCCGATCGTGATCTTGTGAACAGAATCACGAGTGGCGCGAGACACATACTGCCACCACGAAGCACCCGCCGCACAAGGGGGTCTGGGGGATCGGAAACACCCCGCTGACCTGCGCATTTACCTCACAGGAGCGTGTCGTAAATCAGGGCTGTGCGGGTCCCGCTCAAGCGGATGCGCGGTGGAGGGCGACGATGCCGCCCGAGAGGTTGCGCCACTCGGGCTGCTGCCAGCCGGCCTCCCCGAGGAGGGCGGCGAGGCCGGCCTGGTCGGGCCAGGCGCGGATCGACTCGGCGAGGTAGACGTAGGCGTCCGGGGACGACGACACGGCCTTGGCGACCGCGGGGAGCGTCTTCATCAGGTACTCGAGATAGACGGTGCGCCAGGGACTCCAGGTCGGGTGGCTGAACTCGCACACGACCAGGCGGCCCCCGGGCCGGGTGACGCGGCGCATCTCGGCGAGGCCCTTGACCGGGTCGACGATGTTGCGGAGACCGAAGGAGATGGTCACGGCGTCGAACGTGCCGTCCGCGAACGGGAGCTGGGTGCCGTCACCGGCGGTGAACGGCAGGTGCGGCAGCTGCTTCTTGCCCACCTGCAGCATGCCGAGCGAGAAGTCGCACGGGACGACGGTCGCGCCGGCGTCGGCGAAGGGCTGGCTCGACGTTCCGGTGCCGGCGGCGAGGTCGAGGACCTTGTCGCCGTACGACGGGTCCACGGCCGTCAGGACCTCGTGCCGCCAGCGGCGGTCCTGCCCGAAGGACAGCACGTCGTTGGTGATGTCGTACCGCTTCGCGACGGCGTCGAACATCCGCCGTACGTCGGCGGGCTGCTTGTCGAGTGCTGCGCGGGCCACCCCGGAACTGTAGGGCGTCAGAAATCTTCGCAACCAAATGGGCGGCCTCTGCGTCCTCTCTGTACCAACACGTTGCAGCACCAAGACCCCACGAGGATCCCGCCATGTCGTTCGCCCGCCGCTTCTCCATCGTCGTCACTGTGGCCATAGGCTCAGCGGCGCTCCTGTGCGGTCTCGCGTACGGCGTCGGCTGGGCGAGCCAAGGCGCCCTCCCCTGGCAGCGCCCCGCCGACGACGCCGACACCGTCCCCGCGCAGAACGTCGAGGACCGGCCCGACAGCCACGTCCCGGACGACCACCCGCCCGCCGAACCGTCGGACGAACCGACCGAGGAACCGTTGGACGAACCGACCGACGAGCCGACTGAACCAGAGCTCGTGGCCGGCCCGACCCTCCTCGCGCCCGGCGACTCCGGTGACGGGGTGCGCGACCTGCAGGCCCGGCTGGCCCAGATCGACTGGTTCAACGCGGACGTGACCGGCTACTACGGCGACGTCACGACCGAGGCGGTGCGCGGCTTCCAGGCCAAGCGCGAGATCCCGGTGACCGGCGAGGTCGACCAGCGCACGCTCAACCGTCTCGACGGGATGACGACCGATCCGACTGAGGCCGAGCTGACCAACCAGACCACCGCCAACGCCCCCGGCGCGCTCGACCCGCGCTGCCTCGAGGGACGGGTGATCTGCGTCGACAAGTCCAGCAGCACCCTCAGCTGGGTGGTCGACGGCGAGGTGCTGAAGACGATGGACGCCCGGTTCGGCGGTTCGGCGACCCCGACCCGCGAGGGCGAGTTCAGCGTCTTCCAGAAGAGCCGCGACCACGTGTCGAGCCTCTACGACACGTCGATGCCCTTCGCGATGTTCTTCTCCGACGGCCAGGCCGTGCACTACTCCCCCGACTTCGCGTCGGTCGGCTACAACGGCGCGTCCCACGGCTGCGTCAACACCCGCGACTACGACGGTGTGGCCTGGCTCTTCGACCAGGTGCAGGTCGGCGACGACGTCATCGTCTACTGGAGCTGAGCAGCAGCGCGCGAGGAACGAGCGCAGCGCGCGCCTGCCGGTCGTCGAGTAGGAGCGAGCGACGTATCGAGACACGACCTGTCCGCGGCCTCGAGGTCGGCGTTCGGGTGCGGGCGTCTCGATACGCCCTCGCGCAGGCGCTCGGCTACTCGACGACCGGCGGGCTCGGGCTACCCGACGACCGAGGTGTGTCACAACCTCCTCGGTTGCGGTGTCTTCATGGGCACACACCGCAACCGAGGAGGACCCATGAGCAACACTCGAATCCCCGCCGCCGAGATCACCGGCTTCAAGGGCGCGCTGCTGAAGCGGATCATCAAGAAGACGCTCGGCCAGGTGCCGACGTCGGTCGGCGTCTACTGGCACAACCAGAAGGTGCTGATGGGCATGGCCGCGGTCGGGCAGAAGGTCCAGAAGTGGGACACGTGCGACGAGGCTCTGAAGACCTTCGCGCACATGGCGGTCGCGTCGTACATCGGCTGCACCTGGTGCCTCGACTTCAACTACTTCGAGGCCCGCAACAAGGACGTCGACATGGACAAGGCGCGCGAGGTGCCGCGCTGGCGCGAGTCCGACGTGTTCACGCCTCTCGAGCGGGAGGTGATGGGCTATGCCGAGGCGATCAGCCAGACACCGGTCACGGTCGACGACGAGATGGTCGCGAGCCTGCGTGAGCAGATCGGGGACGCCGCACTGGTCGAGCTGACCGCCGTCATCGCGTTCGCGAACTTCACGACCCGGCCCAACGTGGCGTTGGGCATCGAGTCCGACGGGTTCGCCGCGGCCTGCGGTCTCAAGCCGCTGGCCGAGCCGACGGTGTTGGCGCGAACCGCGGGCGCCGTACGGTCGTGACCGTGAACTCCCCGTCCTCCCCGTCGGTAGAGCCGTTCGTCGAGCACCGCAGCCTGCTCTTCACCGTCGCCTACGAGATGCTCGGCTCCGCTGCCGACGCGGAAGACGTCGTGCAGGAGAGCTGGCTGCGGTGGTCCGCCCGCAATGAGCAGGGCGACCACGCCGAGGTGCGCGACCCGCGGGCCTACCTGGTCCGGGTCGTCACCCGGCAGTCCCTCAACCGGCTGCGGTCGCTGTCGCGCCGGCGCGAGGACTACGTCGGCGAGTGGCTGCCGGAGCCGCTGCTCACCTCACCCGACGTCGCCGACGACATCGAGCTCGCCGAGAACATCTCGATCGCCATGCTCACGGTGCTCGAGACGCTGGGGCCGGCCGAGCGCGCGGTCTTCGTGCTGCGCGAGGTCTTCGACACCCCGTACGACGAGATCGCCGAGGCGATCGGCAAGTCGCCGGCCGCCGTCCGACAGATCGCGCACCGGGCGAAGGAGCACGTCGCAGCCCGGCGGCCGCGGATGGACGTCGAGCGCGCCGAGCAGGAGGCTGCGGTCGAGCGGTTCCTGGCGGCGGTCCAGGGCGGCGACATGCAGGACCTCCTCGACGTGCTCGCGCCCGACGTGGTGATGGTGGCCGACGGTGGCGGCATCGCCCAGGCAGCCCGGAAGCCGATCCACGGCGCCGGGAAGGTGGCCGCCTTCCTCGGGACCGCGAAGCGGATCAACATCGAGTTCACCGGTGTCCCGATCTCGATCAACGGCCTGCCCGGCGCACGGCTCGACATCCCGTTCGACGGGTCGACCACAGCGCTCAGCTTCGTGGTCGAGGACGGCCGGATCACCCGGATCTATGCGATGCGCAACCCCGACAAGCTGCAGCGGCTGGGCGCAGAGACCAGGCTCCAGCGCTGAGGGCTACTCGAGCTGGGCCTGGGCGGCGACGTCGTCGACGAGGTCGGCGGTCTGCTCGATGGTGAGCCCCGGCGTGGCGTAGACGTTGATGGTGCGACCCGCGACCACGCGCTGGCATTGCGCCTGGAACGGCGGGCCGTCCTGTGCGTAGGTCTGCGCCTGCCACTGGGCGATGCAGACGCTGTCACCTTGCCGGACGATGTCGCCGATCGTTTCCTGGCTAGCGGCCATCTCCGGTGGCACCGGGGGGCCCTTCTGGAGGAACAAGCCGGACTCACCGTCGTAGATGGTGACGGCCACCTGCACCTGGAGGTCGGGAGTGGCGTAGAGACCGACGGCGACGCCGGTGCCGAAGACGTCGGTCAGCTTGTCGGTCCCGAACGTCTCGACCTGTGCCGCGACCTCGGTCATCTGCGGGTCGATCGCGGGGTACCGGACGAGCGCGCCGTCGAGCAGCGTCTCGGGGATCAGCTCGGCGGGCGGTGTTCCGGACTCAGCGACTGCGGTGCCCGCTTCCCCGGACGCATCGGCCTCGTCGCCGGTGACCTCAGGGAGGCCGACGGCGAAGCCGACGACACCGGCGAGCAGGAGCACGCCGGACGCGGCACCGACGATCGTGGAACGCAGGGGCATCAGCCCATCATGCCCGTCCGGTCAGAGGTCGGTGCCGTCGGGCAGCCGCAGGTAGTCGAGTCCGGCCGCTCCGAGGAACCGGCCGAAGTGCCCGTCGGCGATGCCGAGGCCCGCGTCGGAGTAGACGCGGTCGTGGATAGCCACGTTGCGCGGAGCACCGACCGACCGTGCGAAGTCGATGCCGTCGGCGACCGTCATCCACGGCGCGCACACCGGAGCGAGGAGTACGTCGACGGGCCGGCCCGGCCCGGTCAATGCATCTCCCGGGTGGAAGACAGTGAGGTCGCCGATCGTGAGCAGGTAGCCGCTGTTGTCGAAGCGGGGCAGCTCGGGATGGATCACCGCGTGGTGCTCGCCGACGGCGGCGACAGGGATCGCTCCTGCGGCGAACTCCTCGCCCGGACCGACCACCGTCACCCTCTCGGCGAGGTCGGGAGCCTGCTCGGCGATCTGCGTAGCGACCGCCGCGATCGTGAAGATCGGCGCGTCGGTCCGACGCAGATGGTCGGGATGGAAGTGGTCGGGATGCTCGTGCGTGAGGAGTACGACGTCCGCCCCGTCTACGGCACCGGCGTCGGTGAAGACGCCGGGATCGAGCACCACGGTCGTGCCGTCGTACTCCACCCGGACGCAGGAGTGGCCGAACTTGGTCAGTCGCATGACCTCCACGCTAGCGCCGCGGAATCACCCGGCGCGGCGTGCGGTTGAGCCGGTCATGATCGCGATCACCGGCGCCACCGGAGCCCTCGGAGGAGAGGTGGCCAGCCTGGTCGCCGACCTCTCACCACGGCTCATCGTCCGCGATCCGTCGCGCGCGCCCGAGACCGGAGGCGACGTCCGGCAGGCGTCGTACGACGACCGCGCTGCGGCCGAGGCCGCGCTGGCCGGCGTGACGACGCTGCTGCTCGTCTCGGCCGCCGAGAGCGCGACCCGGCGCGCGCAGCACCGGACGATGGTGGAGACAGCCGCGACGGCGGGTGTGCGGCACCTCGTCTACACCTCGTTCGTCGGAGCCGGGTCGGGTGCGACCTTCACCCTCGGTCGCGACCACGGCGACACCGAGCAGGCGATCCGGGACGCCGCGGCGCGGACCGGACTCACGTTCACCCTGCTCCGCGACAACTTCTACGCCGACGTGCTGCCGTACTTCGCCGACGCCTCGGGGGTGATCCGCGGCCCGGCCGGGGACGGGCGGGTGGCGGCGCTGGCACGTGCGGACGTGGCAGGCGTGGCGGCCGCCGTACTTCGGGCGCCGGAGGCGCACGCCGACGCCATCTACGAGCTGACCGGCCCCGAGGCGCTGACGATGGCCGAGGTCGCGGCCCGCGCCGGTGCGGCTGTGGGGCGCGACCTGCGCTACGAGGAGGAGACGCTGGACGAGGCGTACGCCTCCCGCCGCGCCGCGTATCCCGACGCCGAAGACTGGCAGCTCGATGCGTGGGTGAGCACCTACACCTCCATCGCCGACGGCTCCATGGCCCGTGTCTCCGACGATGTCGAGCGGGTCACCGGGCGCCCTGCCTGCACGCTCGAGGAGGCGTTGGGGGCTGGGTAGTTGAGGATGCGGTTGGCTCAACACCGCTGCCTTTCAGCCCACTATGACGCAACCGTCTTCGGCGAACAGCGGTCTGCTTGGTCGCTGACCTGAGGGTAGGAACGGATGGCGCGCTGCAGGTCCCGGCCGTACCGTTCGCTCCTCAGCGTGGTGAGGTGATGAGCTCCCGCAGTTGCTCGAGACGACCCGCGGTGAGGGCATGCCCCCCCTTGGTCGCAACTGCGAGTGCCTCATCGATGAGGGCGGCCGCGGCGTCGTCATCACGCCGCACCGCGAGCTCGCATCTCGCGAGGCGGGCCTCATATCGGGCAAGGTCCGGGCCCAACGCAAGGGCCTGATCGACGCGGGTAGCAGCGTCGTCGAGACGGTCCTGGTCGAGCAGCACCAGCGCCAGCCGGGCCTGCCCCCAGCACCGGAACATCACGAGGTGCTCACCGCTGATGCGCAGGCTCTCCTCGAACGCGGCGATAGCGTCGACGGGGTGGCCCAGGGCGGCATGCGCCATACCCAGGGCGAGCGTTGTGGTGGCCATCGACCCGCGGTGTCCGAGGCGCCGGCCGAGTGCCAACCCCGCCTCGGCGGTCTCGAGCGCCTCGTCGGCGCGTCCACACCCGACCAGTACCTCGGCATGGTGCCAGAGCGTCATCGCCTCGCCCTCGGCGTACCCAAGCCGGCGCGACAGCTCGAGAGCCGCGCTCGTCTCCGCCAACCCCTCCAACGGACGGCCGGCGAAATGGAGCCCGTGCCCCCGGGTCGACCGCGGCCACACCACGCGCAGCAGGTTGCCGCTGTCGGTGAAGAGCCTGGCGGCACGGTCGAACTGCTCGATGCCCCCGGCGATGTCCCCTTCGCCGAAGGTGGTCATCGCTCGGGCCTCGACGATGTCAGCCATCCCGGCGGCGTCGCCTACGGAGGTGAACAGGCCGAGCGCCTCGTCGAAGCGTGCCTGGGCGATCGCCCCGTGGTCCCTGTTCATGTCTACGAGCGCGCGGACGTACATGGCACGTGCCCGCGCACCGGGGTCGTCACCGGCCTCCGCGAGCGCCAGGTCCGCGAGCTCGTCGGCACGGAGGAGGTCCTCCGCGCCGAAGGTGAGCTGGGCGAGCCGGGTCAGGAGGCGCGACCGCGCCGGACCCGTCGTCGTATCTGCGAGTGCGGCGCGCAGGTCGTCGCGAGCCGCCCACAGGTCACCCTTCCGGGCGAGACTCTCGGCACGCACCTCCAGGAGCAGGGCGCGGACCCCAGCGGTGGGGTGCAGCGCGAGTCCTTCGGAGGCGAGCTGGCCGGCCTCATGGTCCGCGAAACGGTCCACCCGCGCCTTCGCCGCGCTCGCGTACGCCGAGGCGGCGGCCACCGAGTCACCGGCACCGGCGAGGTGCCGAGCCAGCTCGTCGACCGGCCCCTCGTCGCCCGCGAGACCGTCGGCGAGATGCTGGTGGAGGCCGGCCCGGTCCACCGGATCGAGGCGGTCGCGGATGGTCTCGCCCACGAGGTCGTGGTCGACGCGGAACCCCTCGGTGTCATGGCGCACCAGGTGGTTGCGGGCAAGGTCGCGGAGCAGCCCGATCGCCTCGTCGACGGAAATCCCGCACGCAGCTGATAGGAGCCGCGCCGGCGCCGGACGGCCCAGCAGGGACAGTGCCGCGAGCAGTCGCCGGGGATCGCGGGGGAGGCGCTCGAACTGGCGCCACACCGCGTCCCGCTGGCCCGCGCGGGCGAGCTCGCGCACCCGGTCCGGTCCGGGCTCCTCGAGCACGTCCCAGCCGCCAGCCGGGTTGCGCTGCAGCAGGCCCTCGGCCTCGAACTTGCGCGCCACCTGCAACACCGCGAACGGCGTCCCGTCGGTGTGCTCGGCGAGCGCGGCGGCCACGGCCGCCGAGGAGATCAGGCGCTCGAGGGCATCGGCGCCGAGCGGACCGAGCGGTACGTCGACGGACCGGGTCTCACCGACGTCGGCCAGGAACCGGGCCACCGGCGTGTCCTCGGCGACCTCCTCAGGGCGATAGGCGAACACCATCGCGACGTCCGAGCTCCTCCCGACCAGCAGCGCCAGCAGGTCGAGGCTGCTCGAGTCGGCCCACTGGAGGTCGTCGACGACGACCAACGAGGGTGCGGTCGCCTCGATGATCCGGAGCAGGCCCTGCTGGACCAGCGCCCGCCGGGATCGTGGGTCGACAGCTGGTCCCGTCGCGTCGAGGTCGGGCAAGCACGTCGGCCAGGGCGGCGAGGGTGGTCGAGCCGAGCAGCCGGTGCAGATCCACCTCGGTCGCCGCTGGGGTCTGCACCAGTGACCGCGCCAGGCTCCATGGCTCCTCGCGTTCCGGCGGACAGCCCGGGCTAGGAGCGCCGGCCGCGACGGTCTGAGCGCACAGTGCGTCGAGGAGACGCGACTTCCCGCAGCCGGAGCGGCCGGAGACGACCGCGATCCGCTGGCGGACTGCCCAGGCCGAGCAGTTCGCTGAGCTCCGGGTCGCGGCCGACGAGTGGCGGTTCGTCGGGACGTGGAGATCGTGGCCGCGGACGGCCCGTCGGGGCCGGGCAGGGTTCCGTGCAGCAGCTGGTCGTAGAGTGGCCATCGCCTCCGGGGATGGGTCGAGGCCGAGCTCGTCGGCGAGCATCCGGCGCAGGTCGAGGTAGGTCGCGACGGCCGCGGCCTGGTCGCCCTCCGCGGCGTACGCCCGAACCAGTAGCAGGTGCGCCGCCTCGCGGAGCGGCTGGCGTGCCACCGCCTGCGCGGCCAGCGCGACGGCCTCGCGGGCGTTCCCGTGGCGAGCAGTCCTGCCGCGCCGATCTCCAGTGCGTCCTGGTGGAGCCGCTCGAGCCGATCACGGTGCGGCCGCGCCCAGTCGGCGTAGGCGTCCTCGGCCAGGGGTTCGTCCCACAGCTCCAGGGCAGCCTGTGCTGCGCAGACCGCCGTCGACATCGTCTCCCCGGGTGCGGGCGGCGCGGGCCTGCCCGACCAGCTCCTCGAACCGCTCGACGTCGACGAGGACCTCCGTCCCGTCCCGGAGCAGGTAACCGCCGCTCGCGGTCTGGATCAGCTCGGGCTCGCCGAGCGCCCGGCGCGCCCGGTTCACCACCACGTTGAGGTTGGTCCCGGGATCGGCCGGAAGCTGCTCTCCCCACAGTGCCTCGATCAGCGCGTCCCGCGACACGACCCGCCCGCGCTCGGCGGCGAGGATCCGGACCAGCTGGCGCACCCGCCGACCGCCGAACTCCGCGGCCTCGACCGCGCGCCGTCGCGGCGCACGGCGAACCTGCCCAGCAGGTCGATCTCCACCCGCACATCGTGCCTGTTCCGCTACCCGACCGCTACGGCCACCGCTACCGGCCCCCGCAACGGTGGGCGTCATCCACGAACAACCACAGCGAAGGAGCTCCTCATGACCATCAACGAAGAGCGGCTCAACGAGTTCGTCGGCAGGTTCGCCGGCGACCTCGGAGCGGTGCTCCACGCCTGCGACCGTCCTCGTCGGCGACCGGCTCGGCCTGTACGTCGCGATGGGCGACAGCCAGCCGGTGACCCCCGCGCAGCTCGCCGAGCGGACCGGCTACCCGGAGCGCTACCTCGCCGAGTGGCTCGCCGCCCAGGCGGCGAGCGGCTACGCGGAGTACGACCCGGCGACCGCAGGACGTTCCGGCTCACCGAGGAGCAGGCGTTCGCGCTGACCAGCCCCGACAACCCGCTGTTCGCGCCGGGCGGGCTGCAGCTGGCGGCCTCGACGATCGCCGACGTCGACCTGATCGCCGAGGCGTTCCGCACCGGTCGCGGGGTCGGCTGGGGCGAGCACGACCACAACCTGTTCGAAGGCACGGACCGGTTCTTCCGGCCCAACTACATCGGCAACCTGGTCGACGCCTGGCTGCCGGCCCTCGACGGTGTCGTCGCCGAGCTCGAGACCGGCGCCCGGGTCGCCGACGTCGGCTGCGGCTACGGCTCGTCGACCATTCTCATGGCGAAGGCCTTTCCCGAACGCGACGTTCGTCGGCAGCGACGTGCACGCGCCGTCGATCGAGGCGGCGCGCAAGGCGGCGGCCGAGGCCGGGGTGGCGGACCGTTGCACGTTCGAGGTCGCCGGCGCGACCAGCTACTCCGGCACCGGCTACGACCTGGTGACGTTCTTCGACTGCCTCCACGACATGGGCGACCCGGTCGGCGTAGCGGCGTACGTCCGATCCACGCTGGCCGACAACGGGACCTGGCTGCTCGTCGAGCCGAACGCCGCCGACCGCCTGGAGGACAACCTCAACCCGGTGGGCCGCATCTTCTACTCGGCCTCCACGATGATCTGCGTGCCGAACTCGCACAGCCAGGAGGTCGGGCTCGCGCTCGGCGCCCAGGCCGGCGAGTCACGCACCCGGGAGGTCACGGAGCAGGGCGGCTTCACCCGGTTCCGGCGGGCCGCGGAGACGCCGTTCAACGCCGTCTACGAAGTCCGGCCCTGATCTCGGCGGTTGCCGAATCGGGACGCGCCAGGCCGTCGAACGATCCAACTACGCAACAGAGCGCAAGGACCTCGACGCGCACCGCCGCATTTGAACTAACAACCACTCATCCACACACACGGGAGTCAAAATGACCAATCGAGTTGATACTTTCGATGCTCCGACCGCCGTCCTCGAGGACATCTCCGGCGACTTCGACATCGACCCCGCACACACCCGCCTCGGGTTCGTCGCCCGGCACGCGATGGTGACCAAGGTTCGCGGCGCGTTCACCGAGTGCTCCGGGACCGCCCACGTCGACACCGCCGATCCGGGCAGCTCCACGGTCTCGATCACGATCGTCGCGAACAGCATCACGACCGGCCAGCAGCAGCGCGACGACCACCTCCGCTCGGGGGACTTCCTCGACAGCGAGCAGCACCCGGAGATCACGTTCGTCTCGACCTCGGTCGACTGCAACGGCGACGGCGACGGCGACGGCGACGGCGACGGCGACGGTGGACGATCACCGGCGACCTGACCATCAAGGGCCTCACCCGCCCGGTCAGCGTCACGTTCAAGTACACCGGCTCTGCCCAGGACCCGTACGGCAACGTTCGGATCGGATTCGAGGGCGAGGCCGCCATCAACCGCAAGGACTGGGGCCTGACCTGGAACGCTCCGCTCGACACCGGCGGCGTCCTGATATCGGACAAGGTCAAGCTCGAGTTCGACGTCTCCGCGATCAAGCGCGCCTGACCGCTCATCAGGCACCGCCTGACCTCCCCCACACTGACCCGCCCATGACGGGCGGGTCAGTCGCATCGAGAACGCGGCCGCATCCATGGAGGTAGGTGAATTGCCTCAGCTCCACGAGCGTATTGAACCGAGCTAGGCTCCACGGGTGGGCAGCGTCGGCCAGGCGATCGAGTTGCGGCCGGACGCGGACGGTTGCTGGCTGGCTCACGCAGACCCTGACCACGAGTCGATCACCGGAATGTTTGGCGGATGGACCTCGGCGATCGTGCTCAACGCGGTGATGCTCTCGTCGCAGACCAAGGCGGTCCCGGTGTCGATGACGGTCAACTTCGTCAGCGCGATCTCGGCCGGTGCGGACGTCGTGGTCGAGGTGGAGCGGGTCGGCGGCAGTCGCTCGATCCAACATTGGCGGGCAGCGGTCCGAAACGTCGCCGAGTCGGACGTTCTGGCCACGGCCATGGTGGTTCTGGCCGAGCGCCGCACGACCGACCCCCACGTCGAGCTGTCGATTCCGCAGGCTCCGGATCCCGCCACACTGGAGAAGATCCATGCGCCTCCACCGCAGGGGCTCCAGACCGAGATCAGATTGGTGTCCGGCGAGTTCGCCAGCGGCGAGACGGCGGGCAGCATGTGGATGAAGGACGTGTCGGGCCGTGCCCTGGACCACCTGCAACTGGCTTACCTGGCCGACCAGTACGCGCCCAGATCGTTCTTCTGGGGAGTCGGACTCCGGCCGTCCGCGACCATAACGATGTCGATCTACTTCCACGCGACGGCCGAGGAGATCTCCGCGGTCGGGGTCGACTACATCCTGAACGAGGCTGTCGGAACCCGAGGTGAGAGCTCCACGTCGGGCCAGCAGGCGAGGCTCTGGAGTCGCGACGGGGCCCTGTTGGCCACCAGCGAACAGTTGTGTTGGTACCGCTGATCGATTGTGAGTGAGTTCTCCGAACTCGACTTGTGGGTCGAAAGGTGGCGCCTATTCGGATGACGGGCTGCCGAAGCCTCGCGGTCGCGATCGTCCCGCTGGGTCGCCGGCTGCCCGTCCCTGCCGTCGACCGCATCACCCGGTCGCGCGTGGGAGAGCCGCAGATCGAACGCATCGGCAGCGACATGCTGCATCGACACCAGGCCACACTGCCGCGCGATCGCCAGCTCGGCCCAGCACAGCTGCCGCATCGGCGGGGCGCCGTCGCCGCCGTACTCGATGAGCTGGTCGGCGCCGAGCACCCGACCCTCGCCGGGATCAGTGGAGTGCAGATCGGCCCACTGGAGAACCAGCCGAAGGAGGTCGACGGCACGCGCTCGCTGATCGAGCGTCAACTCCTCCCCGGCTTCCAGCACCGCGGTCGCGTCGAGGTCCAACGCATCCGAGATCACCCATGAATGGTCACAACCACCCCCGACACGTCGGCGCGAGAGTCTGCGCGCGTCAAGCCGTCAGATGGTGGATGAAGCACCAGCGCCAGTCCTCACCCGGCTCCACCGACCGCATCACGGGGTGCGCGGCCTGGTGGAAGTGCGCTGTGGAGTGGCGGTTGGGTGAGGAGTCGCAGCAGCGGATCTCCCCGCAGGTGAGGCACATCCGGAGCGCCACCCAGCGGCTGTCGATCGCGACGCAGTCGACGCACTCGATGGCGCCGGTAGGGTCTGCGAGCGGGGTCGCCTCGAGGTGGTCGCACAGCTGCCCGGCCGGTCCGCGCACGCGCTCTCCCTCCACCTCGGCTCGTTCCTGCTCCGCGGCGTCCAGCATGGACTCCTCGATGTCGAGCATGGCCAGCACGTCGCTGACCACCTCCGACGGTACGGAACCGGTGGAGCGGATCTCCAGCACCCGCCGGCGCTCGGCCTCGATCATCTCCTGGCGCACCCGGGCGTAGAGCGCGGCCGGGCTCTCCTCCCCCTCGGTGGTGCCGAGGCGTTCCCAGGCGGCGAAGTTGCGCTGCTCGATGCGCTGCTTGATCAGGTCGGCAACGCCGTACGGATCGTCGTCGCCGAGCTGGTCGAGCACCTGGTGGCCCGCCTTCGACGCCTGCTGCAGCAGCGTCGCCCGGGCGAGGGCGTCGTCCATCGGATCGGGCGAGGGGACCTTGAGCCGCCGTGCCAGCCAGCCCAGGCTCATCCCCTGCAACAGCAGGGTGCCGGCGACCACGGTGAACGCGATCATCAGCAGCACCTCACGGTGCGGCACCGTCTCAGGGATGATGAACGCGGCGGCGAGCGTGACCACGCCGCGCATCCCGGCCCACCCGACCAGGAACGTGTACGACGGCGGCGGCCGCCGCCCGGTCGCCGGGTCCGGCCCGGGCCGGATCAGCAAGTAGCGCGCGGGGAACACCCACACCAACCGGAGTACGACGACCGCGGCGAGCGTGGCGAGACAGACGCTCACGATGGTGCTGGCCGGGAGCGTGCTGTCGCGGACGTCGTCGAGCAGCCAACCGGCCTGCAGGCCGATGAGCAGGAAGACGGTGTTCTCGAGGATGAACGCCAGCGTGCGCCAGTTGACCCGCTCCGCGATGCGTGACTGCGCGGTCTGCAGGATCGGCGCCTTGTGGCCGAGCAGCAGGCCCGCGACCACGACCGCGACCACGCCGGACGCATGGATCTCCTCGGCCGCGATGTAGGTCGCGAACGGGATGACCAGCGAGATGCCGGTGTCCAGGACCGGGTCGGTGAGGTGCTTGCGGATCTTCGCGACGAGGACGAACCCGGCGATGCCGACCGCCAGACCACCACCGGCAGCGAGGGCGAAGTCCAGGCCGACCTCCCACGCCGGGGCCATCGCGCCCGCGGATCCGAGCGCCGCGATCGCCGTCCGCAACGCGACCAGAGCGGTCGCGTCGTTGAGCAGCGACTCGCCCTCGAGGATCGTGACGATCCGGCGCGGCAGCCCGATCCGGCGGCCGATCGCAGTGGCCGCGACGGCGTCCGGTGGCGCGACCACGGCGCCGATCGCGAAGGCGGCCGCCCAGCCGACCTCCGGGATGATCGCGTGGACCACGACGGCGACGCCCGCCGTCGTGAACGCCACCAGCCCGACCGATAGCAGCAGGATCGGCCGGCGGTTGGCATTGAAGTCGACGAGCGAGGTCCCGAGGGCCGCGGCGTAGAGCAGCGGCGGCAGGAGTCCGAGCAGCACCACCTCGGGCTCGAGGTGGATGGTGGGCACGCCCGGCAGGTAGGAGCCGGCCCACCCGACCAGGATCAGCGGGATCGGTGCGGCGAACCCGATCCTGCCCGCGATGGCCGTGACCGTGAGCACGGTGACGGCGACGGCCACGAGCAACAGCGCGAGATCCACGCTGTCATTGTCTCCACAAGGTGCCGAGCACGGCCCTCGCCCCGTCCATCAGCCGTTCGGTGGTGAACAGATCGGGGTCGTCGACCAGCACCCGGCCGAAGTGCTCGACGATCGCAAGGACGGCGTGGGAGTAGAGGTCGGCGTCGACCTTCCAGTCCGGGCGGGACTTGCCGATGTCGGAGATCAGCGAGGCGAACATGGCGCGCACCCGCTCGCGGTCTGCCTCGATCCGCTCACGCACGGTCTCCGGCATGCCGTCGGGCGGATGCAGGATCGGCCGCCAGGTGTCAGGGTCCTCCCGCAGCATCCCGACCAGCCGTTCGATCGCCAGCGTGACGAAGCCGATCGGGTAGGACGCGTCGTAGGAGTCGGGCATCGCCTGCAGGAACCGTCCGAAGATCAGCACCTGCTGGCGGTCCAGCAGGGCGGTGACCAGCTCCCCGAGGCCGCCGTCGAACGCGCCGTACACGACCGGTCGGGTCACGCCCGCCTCCTTGGCGATGGCGTCGACCGAGAGGCCGCCGTGGCCTTCGCGGTTGATCACCGCGAGCGCGGCGTCCATCAACTGCTCGCGGCGCACGTCGATCGGCACACGCGCGGCGTACGGGCGACGCTGACGCGGTGTGGCGGACACAACAGGAACCCTAATCCGGCAAACACCTTCCCTAATTACTACACATGTGTAGTAATGGTGGCATGACGCGGACGAACGTGCAGCCGCACGAGGACTACGGATTCTTCGGACCCGACTCGGTCACCTGGAAGGTGTGGTCCTACCCCACCTCGCTGACGATCGGCTTCCAGCGTGCGGTCGTCGTCGAGGAGCTCGACCCGGCCCTGGTGGCGTCGGTCACGGAGACGCACGCGATCTTCGACCGGCCGCGCACCCGCTACGACCGGACGCTGAAGTACTTCGCTCTGGTGGCGTTCGGGTCCAGCCGGGAGACCTCCAAGGCCGCCGACGTCCTGGTCAAGATCCACTCCAAGGGCATCGGGACCTGCCCGATGACCGGCATTCGGTACGACGCCAACGACCCCGACAGCCAGCTCTGGATCCAGCTCACCGGCTGGCACTCGATCCTGCTCGCCTACGAGCGCTACGGCCCGGGCAAGCTGAGCGCCGAGGAGGAGGCGCAGTACTGGGCGGAGTGCGCCGTCGCGGCCGAGCTGCAGACCTGCGACCCGGCCGACATCCCGCGCAACCGCGAGGAGCTCCGCGCCTATTACGAGCGGATGCGACCGCAGATGCTCGGCAGCGAGATTGCCAACGCGGCCATGCTCCAGCTGCTCGACGCGCGCGTCATGCTGCCGAAGCTCCCGTGGTTCCTGGCGCCGTTCAGCTGGGTCGCCGGCTTCGCCCTGCGCAAGGGCACCATCGCGACCCTGCCCGGTTGGATGCGCGAGGAGACCGGCCTGACACAGTCCCGGCTGATGGACGCACTGATCCGGCCGGTGCTGCGGATCGCGTTCTGGGTCATCTCCCTCAACGGCCCGGCCCAGGTGGCGCTGCTCAAGCTGCTGTCGCCGATGACGGTCGCCGTCGCGGCGCCGGTGCTGCTCAAGATCCCGCCGACCAACGCCGAGGTGCTCACGCCGGCCGAGGCCCGGCAGCGTTACGGCTACGACCGCCCGCGCGACGCCCATCTCGAGCTGCGTGCACGCCAGCGCGCCAAGGTCTTCGGCGAGGGCGTCAAGCCCAGCGACGAGGGGATCATCGAGTCTCAGCCGATCCTCGGCAGGATCTAGCGGATCCTGCCGAGGACGGTCAGCTGCTCAGCAGACGAGGTCGGTGATGTCCTGGTTCGGCAGGAAGACCGTCGGCAGGATGATCGTCCACGTGGTGTCGATGTTGCAGTCGAACCTGCCCTCGACCTTCTTGGTGAGTTGGAGCGCCCCCGACCGGAAGAACGTCAGCTGCCACGGCCGAAGCGTCCTGACGGCCGGCATGTTCCGGACCTCGAGCCCGAAGGACTCGCTCTCGTTGCCCACGAAGCTGCCGCCGGGGAAGCGAAGGTCCGCCTTCACCTTCGGCGCGAAGGCGTTGATCCGACCGGAGACCGGGAACCCCGCGGTGTCGAGAAGGAGTCGGAACGGGTTCGGCGGCACGTTCTCTTCCAGCAGCGTCACCGGAGTTCCGACGTTCAGCTCATAGGCCACGTGCTGCAGTTTGAGGTCGGTGATCGAGAGCGCGCTGGTGGCATCCGCCTCGGTCGTGCATGACCCGGTGGCAGGCGCGAGGCACAGGAAGGCGTCCAACGTGACCGGACGGTCGCTGTGGAACAGGAAACTTCCGTTGTCCCTCGGCAGCGAAGGTCCGGGCTCGTCGTTGCACGCACCGTCTGTCGCCTTGCAGAGCTCGAACTCCTTGGGAGCATCCATGACGGCGGCGTGCAGTGGGTTCGGCATGCCCGGCAGGTCGACGTCGACAGTGATGTCGACCGGCGAGGATGCCTGGTAAACGACCTGCTGCAGGGTCTCCTGTCGCCGACCGAGGGCGGCGGGTCGCAGGGAGTCGAAGATATCGAGCGTGTGGATGTCGGCGGGCAGGTGGTCGAGGGTCGCCGACGCGAACCCACCGTCGACCCGGAGGGTCGCCCGCGCTGAGCGCTCCTGCACCACCTCCGGATCGAGGTCTGCCGCGATCGTCGTCTGGCTCGTGATGAGGTCGATCGCCGGCCGGAAGTCCTTCTTCACCAGGTGAGCGGTCACCTGCCGCAGTCCGCTAATCCGGGCCTGCAGCCGGAACTCGCCGTCCGATTGGTCGAGCACGAGACCGTCCTCGGTGTCCTTCAGGGCACCAGCCGGCAGCCCGTCGCTGGTCAACAGCGCGTCGATCGATCCGATGGTCTCGCCGTTCGCGTCGAACACGTACAGGTCATCCGAGTCCTCGCCGACCGGCGGAGGAGCCGGCGGCTCCTCGCCGTCATCGGGCGGCAGCGGAGGGTCGGGGTCGGGGCACTCCGTCGTCTGGTCGGGAACGCAGACCCGGCGCGGAGAGATCTCAGGCGCCGGCTCCCGGCGCCCGAACTCGAGCCGCAGGTTACGTGGCAGGGCGATGACGGTCAGCTCGCCGTGGTCGGCCTCGTCCAGGAACGGGACGTCGCTGTCGACCGTGACATGGAACCGGTCGAGCTGGTTGCTCGCGTCGTACTCGACGAGGCCGGCAGTAGCCGAGAAGCTCACGGCGACCGTTGCCGGCAACGGTGAGGTGTCGACGTCGACGGCGCGGCCCGGGTCGACGATCCGCGCTTTCAGCGGGGCGCTCTCGAGCGTCGCCGTCACAGCGACCGGGTCCCCGAGCTGCGCGTCGAAGGATCGCAGGCCGACGACCTGCGCAGCCACCGTGCTCGACCCGTCCTCGGCCGTCTCGGCGTTGAGGTAGTGGCCGGTCTCCTCGAGCAGGGCGACCTCGCGGCCCTGGGCGAACCCTGCTTCGATGCTGCCGACCGGGCCGCTCGCCGTCATCGAGACGTGGTCGGCGGCGTCGCGGACGACGTCGATCCGGGTCGGTACGTCGGTGACGTCCACGCGGGCGTGGCGTTCCGCGGCGTCCTCGACGGTCTGGTCGACACGGGCCTCGATCGAGGAGATCGGATCCGATGCCACGTAGCTCACGTGAGAGCCGGCGGCGCCGTCACGCGCGTCCAACGACACCGACCGGGGCAGCTCCGTGACGACGGCGTGCAATGTCCGTTGGCGCCCCTGCTTGTCGTCGCGGACGTCGAGGGTCACCGTCGTCGGCTTCGAGGCCTTGAGCCGCGCGAACGTCCGGCCGGCGACGGGATCGCTCTCGAGATGTGCCGACAGCCATCCGGCCGACTGCGCAAAATCGACCCGGAAGTCCGTCGCGTCGTCGGGACCGTCCGGTCCGCGGTCGAAGACCGAGCCGATGAGTGCGAGGTCCGACGATCCCGCGATCCGGTTGAGGTTGGCATCGACTGTGGTGTCGCCGGACTGGCCGCGCTGGATGCCCACCCTCGTCAGGAAGAGCGTCGGCGCCGATCCGCCGAGCGCGTCGTAGCCGTAGGAGACCGCCGGGTTGCTCGCCCCTGGCAGGTCGAACCGCAGCTCGACCCTGAGGGGAAGCCGACCAGCCGTGGTGCGCTGGATCGTGACCGCCAGGATGCCCGGGGGCACCGTCATCACCTCGACCACGAGGTCCGGTACGACGGTCGGCGAGTCCACGTCCACGATGGTCGGGGCTCCGACGAGACCCGGCGTCGACCGGGTGACGGGGTTCCCACTTCGGTTCGCCGTCGTCACGACCCGGTAGGTCAGCAGGTCCGCGATGTCGCCGACGGTGATCGGGGACGACCCGGCCGGTTCCTCGGCGGTCGCCGATGGGACGGGGCTCGCTTGGACCAGCGAGCAGATCACGGCCAGGAGGGTGCAGAGACGAAGCACGAGCATGGGCATGGGGTCCACCTAGCGGTCTCGAGGGGGAGGGACTGTTGACTACCGCTGCGCAGCGAGGGCGGGCGGCGCATACGCCGCGGAGGGTTGCCGGCGACGGAGCACGGCGGCCACGACTGCCGGCCTGAATAGGACGGTCGGCGGTTCAAGCAGGGCGGTCACCTCAAGGACCCTCAGGGCGACGGCCTGGGACGTGTGCGATGCCCGGAAGACCTTCTTCAGATAGACGTTCATGAGGTCGGTGCCGAGTGCCTTCGGTCCCGTCGTCTGCGGGAAGGTGAAGTCGCCGCCCGCCGAGATCTGCCAAGGCGTGTCGACGGCCTTCGACGCGCGCTTGTAGTACGCCCGGACGAATCGCGGGCCGGTGCCACTGACCCGGTCCAGCGCGCCCGCGAGGCAACCGGCCTGGAAGGCCGCAGATGTCATGCCCTGCCCGTAGACCGGGTTGAAGCTGCAGATGGCGTCCCCGAGCAGCACAAGCCCACCCGGTACGCGGCGCAACCGCTCGACGTGCCGGCGCTGGCTGGCGGGCATGCCGTGGGTCATCACGTCCCCGACCGTCTCGGCCGTCTCGAGTATCTGTGCGATCCGCGGATTGGACAGGCTTCGCGCAAAGTCGAGGTAGCCGGTGTCGTCCGACGGCGCACGGTCTCCGTGCCACCAGCCCAAGGTGACGAGCCACTCGCCGTCCTCGATGGGGAACGCGATCCCGCCGCGGAGCGAGGGTGCGTCGGGGATCGAACACGCCGGCACGCGGGCCCGTGAGTCCGGGCGGACCAGCCGGGTCGCGTAGCCCATGTCGATCCGGATAGACGACGTCTCCGGTTCGTCGTAGCCGAGCTCGGACAGCCATTTGACCGAGCGGGCGCCGCGCCCGGAGGCGTCGACCACGAGCGTCGAGGTGAGCTTTTCGCCACCTTCGAGGCGTACGCCGGTCACCGTCGAACGGCTCAGGACGAGCCCGTCGGCGGAGTTACCGGCGCGGAGGGACACGTTGGGCAGCGCCAGCACGCGCCGCCGAACGTGGTGTTCGATCAGCGGCCGCGAAGCCATGATCATCTCGATACCGCTGCGGAACTCCTTCCGGTACCCCCCGGCCTGGTACCAGCTGACCTCTCCCCAGTCACCGAGCAGTGCACCAGCGGCGGCCAGTTCGTCGCGCAGACCGGGGAACCACTGCTCCAGCCGTCGCGCTCCTCCGGGCATCAGGGCATGGACGTGCCGGCCCTGTGGTACGCCCCTTCGCCAGGTCGGCGACTCTCCCAACTCGTCACGCTCGATGAGCGTCACGCGATCGAAGCGTTCGGAGAGAACGCGGGCGGCCAGCAGGCCGGCCATGCTCCCGCCGATGACGACGGCGGACGATCGGTTCTGTTCCTTCATGACGATTCCCCTTGGTTCTCGTTCGGTTGGCCAAACCATGGGGTGGCAGGGGCCACGGGGGAATCCGTGCCGAGTACCTATCAACGCACTGGCAGTACCTATCTCCGCAGATCACCTACCCGCGCGGCGGCGTCGTAACTATCCTTGACAACTATGGTCAGCGGCGCTGCAGGCCTCCTCGAACGCGAGGCCGAACTCGACGCCCTCGGCGGCTGGTCGGACGAAGCCTTCGCCGGGGACGGGCGGTTCGTCCTGGTGTCCGGCGAGGCTGGGGTCGGCAAGACAGCCCTCGTCCAGCGCTTCCTGTCCGCCCAGGGCGCCGCGACCCTGGTGATGACCGGCAGCTGTGAACCACTGGCCACCCCGGCCGCGCTCGGACCGATCACGGACATGGTTCCTCACCTACCGGGGGAGCTGAGTGCGCACGTGACAGACCCGGTCCGGTTCCGTCGTGCCTTCCTGGCCGAGCTCACCGCTGCTTCCACCGGCTGCGTGCTGGTGATCGAGGACGCGCACTGGGCGGACGAGGCAACGCTCGATCTGTTGCGGTTCGTCGCCCGCCGACTGGAGCAGTTGTCGGCCATGGTCGTGGTCACCTACCGGCACGACGAGGTGGGGGTCTGTCACCCGTTGCGGATCATGGCCGGCGACCTCGCGAGCCTCGCCCACTTCCGGCGGTTGGAGCTCGGGCCGCTCTCGGCGACGGCGGTCGGCGAGCTTGCCCAGGGGTCAGGGGTCGACGCCGGGCTGCTCCACCGCCGCACTGGCGGGAACCCGTTCTTCGTCACCGAGGTGCTGGCGGCCGGCGGTGGACTGCCGTCCGTCGTGCGCGACGCGGTCCTCGCCCGCGCGGCACGGGTCGGCGCGTCCGCCCGGCAGGCACTCGAGGCCGCCGCGTGTCTCGGTTACCGCGTCCCCGGCCACGTGCTCGAGGCGATCGCCGGAGTGGACGCGACCGCGGTGGACGACTGCGTCGAGTCCGGCATGCTCGTCGCCGACGCTGAGGGAGTGGCGTTCCGGCACGAGCTGGCTCGTACGTCGATCGCCGAGACCGTTCCGCCCGGCCGGGCACGGCGGTACCACGCCGGCGCGTTGGCAGCGTTGTGCGCATCGGCTCCCGACGCCGACCCGGCCCGCCTCGTCCAGCACGCCGAGGGCGCAGCCGACCGAGTAGCGCTGCTGCGCTGGTCACGGGCAGCCGCAGAGCGGGCTGCCCAGCTCGGTGCTCACAGCGAGGCTGCTCAGCACTACCGCCGCGCACTCGAGATGGCGGACATCCTGGCGGACACCGAGCGAGCCGACCTGTACGACGGCTATGCCATGCAGTGCACGTTGAGCGACCAGACGGAGGACGCATTCGCGGCGCTGCACGTGGCCGCCGACCTCTGGCGGGCCTCCGGCCACCCGGCTAGGGAGAGCCGCACCCTGGCCATGATGGCGAACATCGGGCTGACGGGTCCGCAGTGGATACCAGCGGCTGAGGACGCGTGCCGCCGCGCAGTGGAGGTGCTCGACGGCGTCTCCGCGGGCCCGGAGCTCGCGATGGCCTTCAGCATGAACGCCAAGCTGACGACGCTGGCGTTCCAGAACGAGGAGGGGCGGGCCTGGGCTGAGAAGGCGGTTGCCCTCGCCGATCCCTCGATCGGCGATCCAGGCGTGCTCTACGGCCAGCTGCTGGGCGCGTTGTCGCGGGTGCAGATGGGCGAGGACGGGGGGCTGGCCGAAGTGGGTGACGCGATCGAGGCCGCGCGCGCGGCGAACTGTCAGGACCACGCTGGGTGTGCCTACTTCTGGATGACGCACTCGCTCGTCAGCCAGCGCAGGTACCGCGAGGCCGACGACTGGTACCGGACGGGCATCGCGTTCGTGACCGAGCAGGACCAGGAGATGTGGAGGGAGTGGTTGCGCGCTTGGCACGCCCGCAGCCTTTTCGAGCGCGGGCGTTGGGACGAGGCCGGAGTGCTCGCGGCCGAGGTCTGCCGACGGGCCCCGCTCGACGACGGCCGCAAGCTGACAGCGATGCTCGTGCTCGCCCGGATCGCTGCGCGGCGCGGAGACGCCGACCCGAGCGAGGTGCTCGCCTACATCGGGAGCGCGCTGCGGAAGGCCGAGCACGTCATCGGGTGGATCGTCGGACCCGCTGCCGCTCAAGCCGAGCTGGCCTGGTACCGCGGTGAGGTGGACGCCGTCCCCGAGCTCGCGGCGGATGCTTACCAGCAGGCGCACGCGACCCTCGAGCCGTGGTCCCTCGGTGAGCTCGCCTCCTGGTTGCACCGTGCTGGCGCCCTTCCCAAACCTCCTGAGGATGTGGCTGAGCCCTACGCGCTGCAGTTCGAGGGGCGGTGGCGCGAGGCGGCCGAGGCCTGGCGGGCGCTCGACTGTCCGTTCGAGCAGGCCCGCGCCCTGGCGGATGCCGGCGACGCGGACGCGCTCCTCGAGGCATTCGCGATCTTCGACCGCCTCGGTGCCCGCCCGGCGAGCGACCAGACCGCGGCACGACTGCGCTCGCTCGGCGTCGCCGCGATCCCGAGGGTGCGGCGGAGAAGGATCGCCGCGGGCGACCCCCTCACGGCCCGCGAGACGCAGGTCTTGTCGCTACTGGCCGAAGGCCTGCGCAACGCCGAGATCGCGAGTCAACTGTTCCTGTCCGAGCGGACGGTCGAGCACCACGTGGCCAACGTGCTCCGCAAGCTCCAGGTCAGCAACCGTGCCGATGCCGGGCGACTGGCCCGTCGCCGCGGGATCGGCGCGGCGGTGAGCGTTTGACGGCAACGCGCTAGCAATCGGTCGCCAGCGCCCGGATCCGGGCATCGAGGTCGCGGCGACCCCGCCGGTCGATCGTCACCTCGATGACCTCGATCCCGCCGTTGGGGCTGGCGAGCGCGTGCTCGAGCGCGGGCCGCGACGTCACTTTCAGGAACGACGTACGAGTGCCGACGGACAGACTGGCCAGGTCAGCGCCGTGGGGCGTGCCGAACAACCGCTCGAACGCCTCGGCGTGCGCCGGCGCACCCTGCTCGAGCATGGAGAAGATCGAGCCGCCGTCGTCGTTGGCAACCACGATGGTGAGGTCCGGCCGCGGCTCGTCCGGGCCGATGACCAGCCCGGTCTGGTCGTGCAGGAACGTGAGGTCGCCCATCAGCGCCAGGTTGCGCGTCGAGTGCTCCCGCCCGAGGCTGGCGCCGATCGCGGTGCTGACCGTCCCGTCGATCCCTGCCAGGCCACGGTTGGCGATCACCCGCCGCCGCTCGCCGACCGGCGCCGGTCGCGCCATCAGGTCGAGGTCGCGGATCGGGCTGGACGCACCGACGACGAGCAGGCCCCCGGCGGGCAGCGCCCGGAAGACCGCGCCGGCGACGTCGTACGGCGTCAGCGACGACTCGTCCGCGAGCAGCTGGTCGACGCGCCGGCCCATGGCCCGGTCGGCCTCCTGCCACCGCGCGAACCAGTCGGTGTCGTCGGGCGCCGGTGCCCCGGGCGCGTCGAGTGTCGTCGCGCCCGCCGGCCGCACCGGCCACACGCCGGGACCCGGCACCACGAGCACCTCGACGTCGCCGCGCTCCAGCAGGGTGGTCACCGGTCGCGACAGGGTCGGACGCCCGAACACCACCACCCGCTCGATCTCGCGCCCGAGGTCGGTACCCAGCAGCAACCGGTAGCACCGCAGCGCGTGCTCGCCGGTGCGCGCTCCGCTCGTCGGCTCCGCGAGCAACGGCCAGCCCGCCTGCTCCGCGAGCAGCCGTGCCGGCGGACCGGCGTCGTCGCCTGCCACGACCACGGTTCGCGGGCCGAGGGGCAGCGGGCGACCGTCGTCGTACCTGAGGTTCCGGCCCTCTTTCGACGAAGAAGCGGGCCGGACGTTCAGGTACGACGACTCGTCCGGCACCAAGGGCGCGTCCAGCTGGACGTTGACGTGGACCGGACCACGCTCGTCCCACTGCACGGCAGCGAGATCCGCGGCGGAGGTCACGTCGTGCGTGCCGACCAACGGACCGAAGATGCCCACCTGGTCGGTCGTCTGGTTGGCGCCGGTCCCCCGCAACCGCGCGGGCCGGTCGGCGGTGACGACGACCAGGGCCACGCCGGCGTGGACGGCCTCAAGCACTGCGGGGTGGAGGTTGGCGACGGCGGTGCCGGACGTGCACAGGACGGCCGCGCGGGCACCGACCTTGGACAGCCCGAGCGCGAGGAACCCGGCCGTGCGCTCGTCGATCCGGACGTGGAGGCGCAGCGCGCCCTGCTGGTCGGCGGCCCAGACGGCGAATGCGAGCGGCGCGCTGCGTGACCCGGGTGCGAGCACGACGTCGGTGACGCCGGCCGCCAGCAGCCGTTCGACCACGGCCTGGGCCAAGGCGGTCGCAGGGGCGGGTACGACGTCGCTCACGACGGTCGATCCTGCCGCAGCGCGGCGACGGACGCGTAGCGGGCCTCCCACCAGGCCACCCGCTCCTCGGACGCGGCCATCCGGTCGAGCGCGGCCAGGTCCACGGCCGGCCGCGTCGCCGGGAGGGCTCCGTCCACCGGCAGCAACGGGCTGGCGGCCACGTCGTCGGTGAGCAGCTGCACCGTCGCCAGGCCGCAGGCGTAGTGCAGCTCGGGCAGCGCGGCCGCCAGCGCCACCCCGGCCGCGATCCCGACCGACGTCTCCAGCGCGGATGACACGACCACCGGCAGCCCGATCTCCTCGGCGATCCGGAGACACGCCCGGACGCCGCCCAACGGCTGCACCTTGAGCACCGCGATGTCGGCCGCCGCCAGGTCGCGCACCCGGTAGGGGTCCTCGGCCCGCCGGATCGACTCGTCGGCGGCGATCGGCACCGACACGCGCCGCCGCACCTCCGCCAGGTCCTCGACCGTCGGCGACGGCTGCTCGACGTACTCCAGGCCTCCGGCCGCCCGATCCAGCACCCCGATCGCCGCGACGGCGTCGTCGACCGACCAGGCGCCGTTGGCGTCGATCCGGATCCGCCCGTCCGGGCCGAGCGCGTCGCGGACGGCCTCGAGCCGCGCCTGGTCGTCGGCGAGCGTCTGTCCGGGCTCGGCGACCTTCACCTTCGCGGTCCGGCAGCCACCGCGGATCACGATCGCGTGCGCCGCCTCGGGTCCGACGGCGGGCACCGTCACGTTGACGGGTACGGCGTCGCGGACCGGCGCGGGCCAGTCGCCTGCCGCGGCCTCCTCCGCGCAGCGGAGCCACGACTCGGCCACCCGCGCGTCGTACTCCAGGAACGGGCTCCACTCACCCCACCCGGCCGGCCCTTCGACCAGCGCGGCCTCGCGCACCGTCAGCCCGCGGAAGCGGGTGCGCATCGGGATCGACACCACCCTGATCGGGGTCACCGCGGCGCTCCCGCGAGAGCCAGGAGGGCCTGCCGGTCGGGCTTGCCGTTCGGCAGCAGCGGGATCTCGTCGACGACGAGCAGCTCGCGCGGCGCCCACGGGCGGGGATGCTTCTCCGCGACCCAGTCGCGCGCGTCGTCGAGGGAGAGGGTCCCGACCACCACCGCGACCACCCGGTTGCCCCACTCCTCGTCCGGCACTCCCAGCACCTCGGCCGCAACGACCGCAGGGTGCTCCCGCAGCCGGGCCGCGACCGCGACCGCGGGCACGTTCACGCCTCCCGTCACCACGACGTCGTCCACTCGCCCGAGCACCGAGAGTCGGCCGTCCTCGTCGAACCGCCCTGCGTCGGACGTGAGGTACCACCCGTCGACCAGGGCCTGCGCCGTGAGCGCCGGGTCGTCGACGTACCCCTCGAAGAGGGTGGGTCCGCCGATCCGGATCCGGCCGCCGTCGCCGATCACGACCCCTACACCGTCGAGGGGCAGGCCGTCGTAGACGCACCCGCCCGCGGTCTCCGCGGCGCCGTACGTCGCCACCACCCGTACGCCGGCCGCGGCCGCGCCCACACGGAGAGCAGTGTCGATCGGCCCGCCGCCGAGGAGCACCGCGTGCGCGCGTCGCAGCGCGGCGACCGCGGCGTCGTCGTCGAGCAGTCGGGCCAGCTGGGTCGGCACGAGGGAGACGCACCACCCCTCCCCCGCCGGCCAGCCGTCCTGGTCGAGCAGCACCGGCTCGTGCCCGGCGACGAGGGAGCGAACGATCACCTGGACACCGGCGACGTACGTCGGCGGCAGCGCCAGCACCCACGGGCCGGTCGCGCCGATCCGCCGCGCCGACGCCGCCACCGAAGCCAGGACGGCCGCCCGGGTCAACGCGACCCGCTTGGGCCGGCCTGTGGACCCGGACGTCTCGACGACGAGGCGTACGGCGGGCGGCCCGTCGAGCCAGGACCGCACCTGACCGACAACATCGGCGGCCGAGTCGTGCGGGGTCCAGAAATCCACAAGACAGAACCTACTTCCGGCGCGGACAATGTTCGGCGATGACCACCACCGTCTCGGGTGGGCGGCCCGGCTTCTTGCGCCGCCTGATCCCACCAACGCCGCTGTCGCGTCGGCTGGCGACCCAGTCGATGCTGTTCTCGACCGGTGAGGGTGCTTTCAACACGGGCAGCGCGGTCTTCCTCACCCAGGTCATCGGCATGTCTGCTGCCCAGGTCGGCCTGGCGCTGACCATCGTCGGCGTCGCGGAGTTCCTGTTCGCCTACCCAGCCGGCCGGGTCGTCGACAGGCTCGGTCCGAAGCGGATGTGGGCGACCAGCACGGTCGGCGTCGCCGCGGCCTTCTGCGCACTGCCGTTCGTCGAGGGCATCGGCCAGTACCTCATGGTCGGCGTGGTCTTCGCGATGTTCGGCTCGGTCGGCGGCGCCAGCCACGGCGCCTACGTCCTCGACGTGCTCCCACCGAAGGAGCGGGTCGAGACCCAGGCCTACATGTACTCCTCCCTCAACGTCGGCTTCACCCTCGGCGCCGCGATCGGCGGACTCGCGCTCGCCACCAACGACCTGACGGTGGTTCGCTACACACCGTTCTTCACCGCAGTGCTGATGCTGGCCAACGCGTTCTGGATCACCCGGCTCCCCGCCGCGCCCCATGACCTGCGGGTGGCCAGCGGCGAGCGGCGAGTGCGCCCGGCCGGGCCCGGACCGGCCCGCAACCTCGGTTGGATCCTGGTCAGCTTCTTCTCCGGCGTGCTGTGGACCAACCAGGTGCTCCTCAACATCGTGATCCCGCTCTGGCTGGTCGAAGCGACCGACGCGCCCCACGTGCTGCTGGCCTGGCTGTTCGGCACCAACACGGTGCTGTGCATCTTCCTGCCGGCGTACACCGCGAAGGGCGTGCGCAACGTCGGCGACGCACTGCGCTACACCTGGCTCTCGTCGGCGTTCTTCGTCGTCTCCTGCCTGATCACGATGGTCACCCACTCCACCGTCGGACTGATCACCGTGCTGCTGGTGTGGCTCGGCCATGTGACGGTGACCGGCGCCGAGCTGGCGATCTCAGCAGCGAGCTGGTCGTTCGAGGCCGAGCTGATGGATCCGGAGCGTCGCGGCGAGTACCAAGGCGTCCAAGAGGTCGGCCGGGCGCTCGGCTTCAAATGGGCACCGTGGCTCTACACCTCCCTCGCTCTGTCCTGGTTGGGCGGCGCCGGCTGGTTGGTGATCGCGGGCATCATCGTGGTCGCGACGATCGGTCTGGGCCCGTCGGTCCGGATGGCGCAGGGCTTCCGCGACACCCACTTCCCGGTGCCCGACGAGGACGACGTCGGCACTCCCGATGACGACGGCACCACCGGTTCCGACGTCGACCTGACACCGGAACCGGCCTAGCGTTATCTTGATGCCAAGGTAACTGCCCGAACGACTGCTGGGCGGCCGATCAGGAGACCACCCAACCTGCTTAGATCGCTGCATCATGGCCACCCCCGCTCATTGGCTCCAGGGCGCTCGTCCGCGCACCCTCCCCGCAGCAGTTGCTCCGGTGGTGGCCGGCACCGGCGTCGCGGCGTACGACGGTGCGGCGGTGTGGTGGAAGGCGCTGCTGGCCCTCCTGGTCAGCCTCGCGCTGCAGGTGGCGGTCAACTACGCCAACGACTACTCCGACGGCATCCGCGGCACCGACGACGAGCGAGTAGGCCCGCTGCGCCTGGTCGGCTCCGGGCTCGCGTCGCCGGCAGCGGTGAAGCGAGCCGCGTTCGTGGCGTTCGGCGTCGCCGGCGCCGCTGGGCTCGTCCTCGCCGCCACCACTGCTTGGTGGCTGGTCATCGTGGGCCTCCTCTGCGTGCTCGCGGCCTGGTACTACACCGGCGGCTCGAAGCCCTACGGCTACCTCGGTCTCGGCGAGGTGATGGTCTTCGTGTTCTTCGGACTCGTCGCCGTCGTCGGCACGGCCTACGTGCAGACCGAGGAGTGGGGCGACAGCGGCTGGACCGCACTGGTCGCCGGCGCCGGCGTCGGAGCACTCGCCTGCGCGATCCTCGTCGCCAACAACTTGCGCGACATCCCGACCGACACGGTTGCGGGCAAGATCACGCTCGCGGTCCGGCTCGGCGATCGCCGTACTCGCGCCTTCTACGCCGCTCTCGTCCTGCTCTCCACCGGAGCCCTCGTGGGCGTCGCCGTCCTGGCGACACCGTGGGTGCTGGTCGCACTGCCGTTCCTCGCCCTCGCGGGGCCGGCCTGCCGGACCGTGCTCAGCGGCGCGGTGGGGCCGGGCCTGATCCCCGTGCTGCAACAGACCGGCCTGGCCGAGCTGGTCTGGGCGTTGGGCTGCGGGTTCGGGCTGGCAGTGGCCTGAGCGGTCCGACCTCCGCTACTTCCCGAACCTGTCGCGCGTTCGCGGAAGCAGGACTAGCGTGCCAAGGGAGACCCCAGCTCGGCCTAGGAGGCTCCCATGCCGTTGCGATTCTCTGCTCGAGTTCTTCCGGTGCTTGCCCTCATCGTGCTGGCAATCGGGCCCGGAGTCGCTCCGCCGGCAGCCCAGGCGGCAGAGAGCGGGCCCGGAACGCCTCCCGCGGCCGTGGCGGCCGAAGCGGTCGCCAGCCGCATCGACACGGGAGGGTCCCACAGCTGCGGCATCCGCACCACCGGCAACATCGTCTGCTGGGGCAGCAACGACAACGGTCAGACAGTCCCACCGAGCGGAACCTTCACGGCGCTGACGTCCGGGTACTTCCACAACTGCGCGCTGCGGAACAACCGCAGCGCCGCCTGCTGGGGCGAGAACGCGGACGGACGCGCCACCGCGCCGGCCGGCGTGTTCACGACCATCACGGCGGGACTGTTCCACACGTGCGGACTCCGCAGCGACGGCACCGCCGCCTGCTGGGGCAGCAACATCAAGGGTCAATCCACCGCACCGGCCGGTGCGTTCACCACGATCACCGCCGGTAACGAGTTCAACTGCGGTCTGCGGGACGACGGCTCCGCCGTCTGCTGGGGCGACGACACCAACGGGCAGGCGAGCGCACCCGCCGGGGTCTTCACCGCCCTCTCGGCCGGCAACAAGCACGTTTGTGGGATCCGCACCAACAGCACCGTCGACTGCTGGGGCGACAACGCCGCCGGACAGGCCACCCCGGTCGCCGAGCCCCTCACCTCCGTCGCCGCCGGCGACGACCACACCTGCGGCATCCGTGCCACCGGCAGGGTCGCCTGTTGGGGGTCCGACTCCTTCGGCCAGGCCGCCCCACCTCCGGGTGTCTTCACCACCGTCGCTGCCGGCAACTTCCTCCACACCTGCGGACTCCGCGCTGACGGCACCGCCGACTGCTGGGGAAGCAACGCCTTCGGCGAGTCCAACCCACCGGCGGTCAACTTCAACGCGGCGGTGACCAGCGGCGGGGCCGGCAGCACCTGCGGCATCGACGTGGACGGCACCTTGGTGTGCTGGGGATCAGCTGCAGATCCGGTGGTCACTGGGGAGCCCGCCGGTCAGTACCTGTCGGTGTCTGACGGCGGCGGGCACGCCTGCGCCGTCCGGAGCGACTTCAACGTCCGCTGCTGGGGCAGCAACTCCAGCGGTCAGTCGACGCCCCCGAGCGGCCGGTTCTCCGAGGTCTCAGCGGGCTACGAGCACACCTGCGCCACCAGGACCAGCCATGTCGTCGCCTGTTGGGGCAGCAACAGCAACGGCGAGTCCAGCGCGCCGAACGGCCGGTTCCACGAGGTCTCCGCGGGAGCGGATCACACCTGCGGCATCAAGGTGAGTTTCGTCGTCGTGTGCTGGGGCAGCAACGTCTCCAACCAGGCCGCTGCGCCCAACGGCCGGTTCATCCAGGTCTCCGCCGGTTTCGACTACACCTGCGGTCTGAGGATCGACTCGAGCGTCGTCTGCTGGGGAGCCAACACCTTCGGACAGGCCACCCCACCGGCTGTCGGCTTCACCAGGATCAGCGCCGGCCTCAACCAGACCTGCGGCGTCCGCACGAACGGCTTGCTCACCTGCTGGGGCGACAACACCTTCGGACAGGCCACCCCACCGGGCGGCCGGTTCCTCTCGATCAGCGCCGGCGAAGCCCACACCTGCGGCGTAGAGGCCAACGGCGACGCAGTCTGCTGGGGCCGCAACGACCTCGGCCAGTCCGACGTACCGGCGTCCTTCGGCTGACGACGCCCGTCAGTCGGCGTCTTCCTTCGAGCGCTGCTCCTCGAACTTCTGGGCGGCCCTGGCCGCCCGGCTCTCGACCTTGGCGGCGAACGCCTCGCGCTGCCGCTCGAGGATGTAGTAGGAACCCACGCCGCTGACGACGAACGCGATCAGCACCACCCAGATCACAGGTACGTCGCCGAAGATGAACCAAATGCCGAACACGATCGCGAACGACCCGATGAACAGGCCGAGCCGCAGCAGGGTGTAGATCCAGAACTCCTTCACCGGTCCAGCCTAAGTCGGCGGTGGGGAGTGTTCTCAATCCGTGACCCCGAGTCACCAGGGACGATCTACTCTGGAGGCGTGGGCAAGTTTCTGCTGGTCATCCTGGTCTTCGCACTAGTGACCTATCTCGTCACTCGGGCGCTCCAGGAGCGTGGCCCGGGTGAGCGGCCCACCTTGCCTCGTCCCAAGGCCCCGAAGCGGCCGAGCACTCCGCCCCGCGCAGTGGCCCCGGACGACGACGAGGAGTTCCTGCGCGACCTCGACCGTAAACGGCTCAACCCGCCCGACGAGGGCCCGTAGACCGTCCGAGAGACGAGAGACGAGGACGGTCTACCCCGGGGCCCGAACGTCGAGTAGCGCCACGGCTGAGCCTGCGCAGCCGTGAGGCGCGTATCGAGACGCCCGCGCCCGAGCACCCACCGTCCCAACCGCCGGTGGGCACGTCACCAGGTCTCGATACGCCCCCGCTCGCGCGCGACGGCTACTCGACGACCGGCGGGTGCTCCGGCGACTCGATCGCATAGGAGTGCTGACTGGTCGTCGAGAAGTAGTTGATCCCGATGAAGTTGAACCACAGGGTCGCCACCCCGACCAGCGCGAGGATCGCGGCGTTGCGGCCCTTCCACCCGGCCGTGGCGCGGGCGTGAAGGTATCCGGCATAGACGACCCAGGTGATGAACGCCCACACCTCCTTCGGGTCCCAGTTCCAGTAGCGCGACCACGCCTCGTGGGCCCAGATCGGCCCGGTGATGAGCACCGCGAAGGTCCACACCGGGAACGCGAACGCGTGCACCCGGTAGGCGAGCTTGTCGAGCGCCTCGAGGGTCGGCACCCGGCCGAGCCAGCCGGTGGCCTCGTCCCCTGCCCGCATCTTCACCAGGTACATGACCGACGCGATGCCGCCGAGCGTGAACGCGCCGGTGGCGATCACGGCGGAGACGACGTGGATCACCAGCCAGTAGGAGTTGAGCGCCTCGCGCAGCGGCTGGACCGGCTCGTGCAGCCAGATCACCGCGACCATCAACGTGGTCAGCACGAAGCCGACGACGACCGGCGCCATCCACTCGAGCTTGAAGCGAGCGTGAAGCACGAGGTACATCAGCGTCACGACGAAAGTGCCCGCGACGGTGAACTCGTACATGTTGCCCCAGGGCACCCGGTTGGGGTCCGCAGCCATCCCGCGTCCGACCAGGGCGACGAGGTGAGCACCGGCGGCGATCCAGGTGAGCAGATAACCGAGCCTGCCGAGGAACGCGATCCGCTCGCCCGACGTACGACGATCCTCCGGCTCGGGCGCGGCCCCGCCGACGAGCGCCGACTCCTTCGCCGGCTGGCGCACTGCCGCCCACTCCGCCAGGTGGACCAGAAGGGCCACGAAGTAGACCAGACCGGCCGCGGCCACGGCCTGGTTGCTCAGCGTCTCCCATGCAGCGTTGCTCACCATCACTCCTTCTGCAGTGCGGCGACCAGGTCGGCCAGCACCTCGTCGAGCTCGCCGTTGCCGGACCGGTCGAGTCCGGCCACCTCGACGACCGTGGTCATTGTGTCCTCATCGCCAACGTTGTCCACCGTCCGGGCCCGCACCCACACCCGGCGGGGGCGGAGGAAGAGGGAGGCGCACAGACCGATCAGGGCCAGGATCATCCCGCCGAGGGCGACCTCCTTGCCGGGGGTCTGGCTGATCTGGACCCGGACCCACGGGTCCACCCGGTCGAGACTCACCGAGCCGAGCCCGTCGGGCAGCTCGATCGTCTCGCCGACCGAGAGGTCGAGCCGGAACGGCTTGCCGTCCTCGTCGGTGACCTGGTCGGCCTGGCTCTTGTCGAGCACGTAGATCGACTGCGATGCACCGGAGTCATAGCCGAGATCGCCGGTATAGACGAGCAGCGAGACCAGCGGCTTGAGGTCGTCGGGGAACACCGAGACGGGGTCGCCGTCGTAGAGCTCGAACGTCGGGTAGAGCAGCCCCTCCAGACCCAGCTGGGGGTTGGCGGCCTGCGCCTTGACCACGCCGAACGACACGAACGACTGGTCCTGCGGCAGGAACACGGTCGGGCCGGTGGCGGCGATGTTGCCCTCGCCGTCGCGGATGGTGATCACCGGCGCGTAGCCGTGGCCGATGAGGAAGACGTCGGTGTCGCCGATCGACAGCGGATGGTTGACCCGCAGGTCGTACTGCTGATCCGGTCCGTCGCCCTGGCGATAGGACAGGCCGGCCTCGAACCCGCGGGCGGTGCCGGCGCCGGCCCCGCTCCGCAGCCACTCGACGTCGAAGTCGTCGACGGTGAAGTCGAACTCGTCGAGCTGCTCGGGGGTGAACAGCCCGCCGGGGTCGAAGTCGTCGTACTGGGTGAGGTTGTTGCCGAACGTCGAGCCCTGCACCAGGATCACGCCGCCCTGATAACCGAACAGTCCACCGATCGCGAAACCCGCCAGCACGATCAGCACCGACAGGTGGAAGAGCAGGTTGCCGGCCTCACGCAGGTAGCCGCGCTCGGCGCTCACGGCGTCGCCCGGGTCTCCCTCGTCGTCGCGGCGCAGCCGGTACCGCTTCCCGAGTACGGCGCGCGCCCGGTCGAGCACCGCGTCGGCCGACAGCGTCGTCTCGTAGGAGACGTGGTCCGAGAGGCGGGTCAGGTTCCGCGGCGCCTTCGGCGGCTGCGCCCGGAACGCCTTGGCGTAGACGAACAGCCGCGGCACGATGCAGCCGACCAGCGACAGCACCAGCAGCAGGTAGATCGCGGAGAACCAGATCGAGTCGTAGACCGAGAACAGGTCGAGCTTCTCGTAGATCGGCGTCAGGTCGGGGTGCTCGGACTTCCACCGGGTCACGGCCAGTGCGTCGACACCCGACTGCGGGATCACCGACCCCGGGATGGCCGCGAGGGCGAGCAGGAGCAGCAGCACCAGCGCGGTCCGCATCGACGAGACCTGGCGCCAGACCCACCGGGCCATTTCGCGGGCGGTCAGCTCGCCCCGCCCGACAGGGCGCTCGCGGGGGTCGCTCACAGCGCGGTTTCCCCGTAGTCGACCATTCGCAGCTGCACCCACTGCACGAGGTGGTCCCACCATCCGGTGACCATCGCGATGCCGACGAGGATGAGGAACGTGCCGCCGATCCGCATCACCCAGAGCTGGTGTCGCCGTACCCACGCGACCGCACCGAGAGTACGGCGGTACGCGAGGCCGGCGATGATGAACGGGATCCCGAGCCCGAGCGCGTAGAAGAACGACAACAGCGCTCCGCGGGCCGCGGTCGCGTCGACGTAGGTGAGGTTGAAGATCACGCCGTACGTCGGGCCGATGCAGGGCGTCCAGCCGATCGCGAACAGCGCGCCGATCAGGGGTGCGGCGGCCAGGCCGACCGCCGGGATCTTGTGGATCCGCCAGTCCCGCTGCAGCCACGGGACCACGCCGGCGAAGACCAGTCCGAGCAGGATCAGCGCGGACCCGAGCACGAGGGTGATCTCGTCCTGCCAGCCGCGCAGCCACACGCCGACGCTGCCGAACGCGGCGCCGATCAGCACGAAGACCACCGCGAAGCCGAGGACGAAGAGCAGCGAGCCCAGCAGCATCCGGCCCCGCGGCGCGCGCGTGCGGTTGTCCTTGATGTCGGCGAGGTCGGCGCCCGAGAGCCCGGTCGCGTAGGAGAGGTAGCCCGGCAGCAGCGGGATCACGCACGGCGAGAAGAAGGAGACCAGGCCGGCGATGACCGCCACCGGGACGGCGAGTGCCAGGGACCCGACCGCGGCCTGCTCCTGGAACCACTCACCCATCCGCGGTCCCACTCCGCGGTCTCCTCGGCAAGCACGTCCTCGACCACGGTGGTGAGCGTGGCCTTGGACGGCACCGGGCCGTTGATCAGCGCTGCGACCCGGCCCTCGCGATCGAGCACCCAGGTCGTCGGCGGTGCATACGGCGTGTAGCGGCCGAACTCGTCGAGCTCCACGCTGCCGGGGTCGTAGATCGACGGGTAGTCGACGCCCAGGTCACGCTCGAAGGCGGCGGCGTTCTCGGCTGCCAGGTCGCGGATGTTGATGCCGACGAACTCGGTCTCGGCGGCCGGGAGCTTCCCCTCGGCGTCCACCAGCATCGGCATCTCGGTGCGGCACGGGCCGCAGCCGGACCACCACAGGTTGACCACGACCACCTGGCCGCGCAGGTCGGCGAGGTCCAGGTCGTCGCCCTGCACGGTCTCGCCGGCGAGGTCGACCGGACCCTCCCGCTCGTCGATCGCGACCTCGACGACCTTGCTGTCGCCGGGCACGTAGTCGCCGTCACCGGTGCCCGCGATGTCTGTGCAGCCGGTGAGGAGGAGCGCGCCCAGGACGAGCAGCGCGGCACGACGGACGATGCTCAGGACGCCGGCTCCTCGGGTGGCAGCGAGCCCTCCGGGCGCAGGTCCTCGGGGGCGTCGCCGGCCGAGAACGGGGCGTGGCGGTCGCCCTTCGGGATCAGGTCGATCGCGGGCTCGTGATAGCTGACCTGCGACAGGTGGTCCCCCGCGAAGTGGAACGACGTCACGGAGCAGAGCGTGCACTGCCGCCGGCGCGGGTCATGGAGGAACGAGCGGCGCTCGGCGTGGAGACGGGTGGTCCAGATCGGCAGCTGGTGAGACACGATGACGCCCTCGTGACCGGCCGCGTCCCGTCGTACGTCGTGGACCGCGGCCATCATCCGCTCGACGATCTGCTTGTAGGGCTCGCCCCACGAGGGCCGCAGCGGGTTGTAGAGGTGGCGCCACAGCAGCGGGTTGCGCAGCGCGTTGCGACCGCGACCGAAGGTCATGCCCTCGAACCGGTTGGCGGACTCGATCACCCGCTCGTCGATCCCGACCTCGAGGCCGAGTCGGTCCGCCAGCGGGGCCGCGGTCTCGCGCGCCCGCTCCAACGGCGACGAACGGACCACCGTGACGTCGCGGGTGGCGAGTGAAGCCGCGGCCTTCTCGGCCATCGTCTGCCCGAGCGCGGAGAGGTGGAACCCGTCGCGCCGGCCGTAGAGCACGCCGTCGGGGTTGTGCACCTCCCCGTGGCGCACCAGGTGGACGACGGTGTCGGGCGTGGCCATGTCAGCGGTCTCCTTCGGCGGCGGCTGCCTGCGCAGCGGCCGGCAGTGCGTCGAGCACGGTCTGCACCGCGCGGTCGTCGTGGGCGGCGGACACGAACCACGCCTCGTACGCCGAAGGCGGGAGGTGCACCCCGCGTTCGAGCATGGCGTGGAAGAAGGCGCCGTACGCCGCGGCGTCGGTGCGGGACGCCCCCGCGAAGTCGCGCACCGGCTCATCGGTGAGGAACACCGAGAACATCGAGCCGGTCGACTGGATGACGTGAGGAACGCCCGCGGCGGTGAACGCCGCGGCGGCGGCGGTCCGGATCGTGTCCGCGACCGCGGACAGGTGGTCGTAGACCGCGGGCGTCGCGAGCCGCAGGGTGGTGAGTCCGGCCGTGGTTGCGATCGGGTTACCGGACAGGGTGCCGGCCTGGTAGACGGGTCCGTCCGGCGCCAGCGCACTCATGATGTCTCCCCGGCCGCCGAACGCCGCGGCGGGCAGGCCGCCGCCCATCACCTTGCCGAAGGTCATCAGGTCGGGCCGCCAGCCCTCCACCGCACCGTCGGTGCCCCATTGTCCGCTGGCGGAGACGCGGAAGCCGGTCATCACCTCGTCACTGATGAAGAGGGCACCGTGGCGGCTGCAGGTCTCGGCGAGGAAAGCGTTGAAGCCGGGCTCGGGCGGGACGACGCCCATGTTGCCCGGCGCGGCCTCGGTGATCAGGCAGGCGATCCGGTCGCCGTGCTCGGCGAACGCCGCCGCGACCGCCGCGCGGTCGTTGTAGGGCAGGACCAGCGTGAGGGCGGTCGACGACTCCGGCACCCCCGGCGTGCCCGGGATCGAGAACGTGGTGAGGCCGGAGCCCGCCGACGCCAGCAGCGCGTCGAGGTGGCCGTGGTAGCAACCGGCGAACTTGATCACCACGTCGCGGCCGGTGAAGCCGCGGGCCAGCCGGATCGCGGACATGGTGGCCTCGGTGCCGGACGACACCAGGCGGACCTTCTCGACGGGCGCGCGGCCGATGATCTCCTCGACCAGGGCCACCTCGCCCTCCGTGGGCGTGCCGTACGACGTACCGCGGGCCACTGCCGCCTGGACCGCGGCGACCACCTCGGGGTGGGCGTGCCCGAGCAGCATCGGTCCCCAGGAGCAGATCAGGTCGACGTACTCGTTGCCGTCGACGTCGGTCAGCCAGGCGCCGCTCGCCGACGCGATGAAGCGCGGGGTGCCCCCGACGGCGTTGAACGCGCGGACCGGGGAGTTCACCCCGCCCGGCGTCACGACGCGCGCCCGGTCGAAAAGAGCCTCCGACCGATGGGTCGAACCGGTCGTGGTAGCGCTGTCGGAGGTCGACGAAGCGGGAGTCACCGCCTCATTGTGTCCGATCGGAGGATGAAGCTACTCCCGGGGGGAGGCGTGAGATTACTCCGCCTCTCATAGTCTGGGGCGTGCCACGCCGGGTATCACCCAAATTCCTACATGTGACACCCGTAACGCGAATGTGTCACCATTCGTTCAGACTGTTGTCGCACCCGTGGGAGCAGGCGCGACGCCACAGTGGGCCCGGTTTCACGAGGGAGAGGCCCGCGTGACCGAGTTTGGGGCCGCAACAGGCCGGGGAGAGAGTCCGAATGTCGAGGAAACGCTTGGGACGGCTGCAACGAGCCGCCACGATCGTTCCGCTTGCGTTGCTGTCAGCCGCTTGGACGGCCAGCGTCGCGGGCATCGGCGGGATCACGCCGCCCGTCTCCGCCAGCCAGGGACCCGACGGGTCGCTGCCGGACGGCACCAGCGTGCCGACCGAGGCGATCGAGGCCCCGGCCAGCGTGTCGGACCCTGACGACCTGAGCACCGACGGCAACACCCAGAACATCGTCGCGACAGCGTCGACCAACCAGATCCCGTCCGCGGCCCTCGCTGCCTACCAGCGTGCTGAGGCGGTCATCAACAAGGCCGACAAGTCCTGTCACCTCACCTGGCAGCTCGTCGCCGCAATCGGCCGCGTGGAGTCCAACCACGGCCGCGCCGGTGGCAACGTCCTCGACGACAGCGGCGTCGCGAAGCCCGGCATCTACGGCGTCGCGCTCAACGGCCGCAACCGCACCCAGGCGATCAGCGACTCCGATGGTGGTCAGTTCGACAACGACACCCAGTGGGACCGCGCGGTCGGGCCGATGCAGTTCATCCCGTCGACCTGGTCGATCGTGGGTGTCGACGCCGACGGTGACGCCAAGCGCAACCCCCAGGACGTCGACGACGCCGCGCTCGCCACCGCCGTCTACCTCTGCTCCGGCAAGGACGACCTCTCCACGGTCGTCGGCCAGCGTGCCGCGGTCTATCGCTACAACCACAGCCAGCCGTACGTCGACCTGGTGCTGGAGATCATGGACGCCTACCTCGACGGCGACTTCACCACGATCCCCAACAACACCTCCGTGGCCGGCTACATCGTGCCCGAGGCGCCGACCTACAACCCGGGCACCTACAACGGCAACTACGACACGCACACCGGTACCGGCTTCGACGACAACGACACCTACGTCCCGGTCGACGATGACGACGACCCGGTCGACCCGACGGATCCCGGTCCGACCGATCCCGGTCCGACCGATCCCGGTCCGACGGACCCGGGTGGTGGCCCGAAGAACCCGCTCGACCCCAACGACAACAACGTGCCCGACACCGGCACCCCGCTCGACGAGCCGCTGGAGCAGCTCATCGACGGCCTACTGGGCCCGCTGAGCAAGGCCGTCGCGCGGGTTCAGTGCGGCGCACAGGCGCTCCTGCATCTCACCGACCCGGGATACAAGGAGCGGTGCCTGAGCTCGTACGGACTCTGAGACAGCAACCACGAAGCCCGGACCACGGTCCGGGCTTCGTGCTTTTCAAACGAGCGTCATCGCAGCAGGCGCGCGGCCTCGACTGCCCAGTAGGTGAGGATCACGTCCGCACCGGCTCGGCGGATGGCGATCAGCGTCTCGAGGATCGCCGACTCGCGGTCGATCCAGCCGTTGGCGGCGGCCGCCTCGACCATGGCGTACTCGCCGCTGACGTTGTAGGCGGCAACCGGCACGTCCACGGCGTCGCGCACTTGGCGCAGCACGTCTAGGTAGGCGAGCGCGGGCTTCACCATCACGATGTCCGCGCCCTGCTCGACGTCGAGCAGAGCCTCGCGGACGCCCTCGATCGCGTTGCGCGGATCCTGCTGGTAGGTCCGGCGGTCGCCTTGCAGGGAGGAGTCGACGGCCTCGCGGAACGGGCCGAAGAAGGCGGAGGCGTACTTCGCGCCGTACGCCAGGATGCCGGTGTCGGTGTGACCGGCCGCGTCGAGCGCCGCCCGGATCACGGCGACCTGGCCGTCCATCATCCCGCTCGGGCCGACGAGGTCGACGCCGGCCGCGGCCTGGGCGAGCGCCATCTCGGCGTACGCCGCCAACGTGGCGTCGTTGTCGACCCGGCCGTCGGGGGTGAGGACGCCGCAATGCCCGTGGTCGGTGAACTCGTCGAGGCACAGGTCGCTCATCACCACGACGGCGTCACCGACCTCGTCGACGACGTCGCCGATGGCAACGTTGAGAATCCCGTCCGGGTCGATCGCACCGGACCCGGTCGCGTCCTTGCGCTCCGGGATCCCGAAGATCATCACGCCCCGGATCCCTGCCTCCGCCGCCTCCGAGACCGTCTTGCGGAGCGTGTCGCGGGTGTGCTGGACGACGCCCGGCATGGACGCGATCGGCCTCGCCTCGGTCGCCCCCTCGCGCACGAAGAGCGGCAGCACGAGCTGGCTCGGCCGCAACGTCGTCTCCGCCACCAGCTCCCGCATGGCGGGCGTGGTGCGCAGTCGGCGGGGCCGGATCACGGGAGGCTCGATCTCGGTCACAACAACATCATCCCGCACTCGCGCTCGAGGAAGCGAAGCGACCGAAGGCGCGAGCCGAGTCGGCTGGTCTGGGCGGAGCGAGCGCAGCGATCGGAGCCGAGATGCGCCGACTCGGCGAGCGTGCGCACCCCAGACGAGCCGACTCGGCGTGCGTGCGCACCCCAGACGAGCCGACTCGGCGTCACTCCGCCTTGCGGCGGCGTCCGGAAGCCTTCCGGTCGCTGGGCTTGGTGACCGGCTCACCGGCCTCCACCATCGCCTGCCGGCGGGAGGCACCGAAGTCGGCGAGGGCCTCGACGAGCACGTCGACGTCGGGCTTGGGCGACATCACGTCGACCCGGAGCCCGTGCTCCTCGGCGGTCTTCGCCGTGGCCGGACCGATCACCGCGATCACCGTCGACGGGTGCGGCTTGCCGGCGATGCCGACCAGGTTGCGCACCGTCGAGGACGACGTGAAGACGACGGCGTCGAACTTGCCGGTCTTGATCGCGTCGCGGGTCGGCGCCGGGGGCGGCGCCGCACGGACGGTGCGGTAGGCCGTGACGTCGTCGCACTCCCAGCCGAGGTCGATCAGGCCGGCGACGAGGTTCTCGGTGGCGATGTCGGCGCGCGGCAGGAAGACCCGGTTGATCGGGTCGAGCTGCTCGTCGTACTCGGGCCAGTCCTCGAGCAGGCCGGCAGCGGACTGCTCGCCCGACGGCATCAGGTCGGCCCGGAGGCCCCAGGCAGCAATCGCCTGCGCGGTCTTGTCGCCGACCGCGGCGATCTTGAGGCCGCTGAAGGCACGCGCGTCGAGGCCGTACTCCTCGAACTTCTCGCGGACCGCCTTGACCGCGTTGACCGAGGTGAACGCGATCCACTCGTAGCGACCCTCGACCAGGCCGCGGACAGCCTTGTCCATCTGCTGCGGGTTGCGCGGCGGCTCGACCGAGATGGTCGGGACCTCCTCGGGCACGCCGCCGTAGTGGCGCAGCCGGTTGGAGAGCGAAGCACTCTGCTCCTTGGTGCGGGGCACCAGCACCCGCCAGCCGAAGAGCGGTTTGGTCTCGAACCATGACAGCGTCGCGCGGAGGTCGACGACCTTGCCGACCACGGTGATCGCCGGGGGGGCGATCCGGGCGGCCCGCGCGTCGGCGGCGATCCGGGCGAGGGTGGAGGTGACCGTGTGCTGCTCGGTCGTGGTCCCGACGCTGGTCATCGCGACGGGCGTCTCCGGCGACCGGCCGGCGGCGATCAGCTCCTTGGCGATCTCGCCGATCTGGCCGACGGCCGACAGCAGCACCAGGGTCGGGGTGTCGCGGTAGCGGCTCCAGTCGACCCGGTCACCGCAGGTGACGACGGCGACCTCGCGGTGGTCCTTGGTGGTGAGCGGGATGCCGGCGTACGCCGGGACCGCCCCGACGGACGACACACCTGGGACGACCTCGAACGCGAGGCCAGCCTTGGCCACCGCCAGCGCCTCCTCCGGCCCGGAGGCGTAGAGGAACGGGTCGCCGCTGAGCAGCCGTACAACGCGGAGCCCGCGCTTGGCCTGCTTGACGACCACCTTCGATCGAGCGGCGTGGGTGAGCGGCTGGCCGTCCTCACCGAAGCCGCCGTCGACGATCTCGGGACCGGCCCCGGGGTCGACCGCATCGGCCGCGCCGCGCAGCCGGGCGACGAGGTCGATGTGCTCGGGCCCTTCGGTGATGACCACGTCAGCGTCCTCGATCAACCGGAGCGCGCGCACGGTCAGCAGCTCCGGGTCGCCGGGACCGGTGCCGACGAAGGCGATGCCGGCGGCGTGGCTCGTGGCCCTGGAATTGGCAGCGTTGGCAGCCTTGGCTGTCTGTGCTGTCTTTCGCGTCATGCGTTGTGCACCTCTGTCGATCCTGCGGTGGGGGCGGTGGTGTCGTGGCCGGAAGAGTGGGGGATGGCGGGAGCGGACTCGAGCTGGCCGGCGCCCTCGTCGAGCAGCTCGTGCGCCAACCGCGTCCCGAGTGCGGCAGCGGCGGCGCGGTCAGTCAGGGGGGCCGAGGCGGAGCGACGTACGGCGAGCGAGCCGTCGGGCGAGAGCACGACTGCCCGGAGCCACAGCTCGAGGCCGTCGTCACCCTCGGCGACGTCGGCCAAGGCGCCGATCGGGGCGGAGCAGCCGCCCTCGAGCGTCGCCAGAGCAGCGCGCTCGGCGAGAACGGCGGCATGGGTGGTCGGGTCATCGAGGACGGCGACCAGGCCCGCGAGCGGGTCGTCCGAACGGCACTCGACCGCCAGCGCACCTTGTCCGGGCGCAGGCAGCATCTGGAGCGGGTCGAGCACTTCGCTCACCTCGTCCAGCCGCCCGATCCGAGCCAGCCCAGCTCGCGCCAGCACCACCGCGTCACACTCTCCTGCTCGCACTTTGCCGATCCGGGTGTCGACGTTGCCACGGATGCCGACCACGTCCAAACCGAGGCCGAGTGCCATCAGCTGGGCGGCCCGGCGCGGCGAGCCGGTGCCGACGGTGCTGCCGGCCGGGAGCTCACCGAGGGTGAGGTTGTCGCGGGCGACGACGACGTCGCGCGGATCCTCGCGCGGGGGTACGGCGGCGAGGACGATCCCGGGCGCGGGATAGGTCGGGAGGTCCTTCAGCGAGTGCACCGCGAGGTCGATCTCGCCGGCCAGCAGCGCGTCGCGCAGCGCGTTGACGAAGACGCCGGTCGAGCTGCTGTCTTGCAGCGCCGTGCCGGCGGCCTGGCTCCGGTCGCCCTCCGTCGTGACCTCGACCAGCTCGGTGTCGACGCCGAGCCGGTCGCGCAGCAGGGTGGCGACCTGCTCGGCCTGGGTGGTCGCCAGCAGGCTGCGCCGGGTGCCGACGCGGATCAAGCGAACAGCCGGACGCGCGGCAGCGCGGAGGGCGTCGGGAGACGAGGTCGAGCAGGCGACGTCCGGGCGAGCCTGCGAGTCCGGACGCGAGCCGAATCGAGACCCGTTGCGGCGGTCGATGGTCACAGCGCGCCCTCCTCGGGTACGCCGATCGGGCGGGTGACCGCGTCGACGGCCTCCGGGTCGAGCGCGAACAGCTCGGCGAGGGCGGCGGCGTAGGACACGGCGCCCTGCTCGTTGGCGAGCTCCTTGACCCGGACCGTGGGCTCGTGGAGCAGCTTGTCGGCCACCCGGCGGACGGTGTGGCGGATCTCGGCGCGGAGGGCTTCGTCGAGGTCGGGGAGCCGGGTCTCGAGCCGGGTCATCTCGGCGTCGACGACCGAGGTCGCCATCGAGCGGAGTGCGACGACGGTGGGCGTGACGCTGGCCTGGCGTCGGGCGGCGAGGAAGGCGGTGATCTCCTCGCCGAGGATGCGGCGGACCTCGAGCACCTCGGCACCGTCGGAGCCGTCGTGGAGGGCCTCGGCCAGCTGGGCGAGCCCCAGCAGGGTCACTCCGGGCAGGTCGGCCGCGAGCGGGTCGACGTCGTGGGGGAGCGCGAGGTCGACGATCGCGAGCGGCCGGTCGCCGGCCTGGGCGCGTGCCGTCGCCAGCATCTCTCGCCCGACGAGGGTGCCGACGGAGCCGGTGCAGGTGATGAGGACGTCGGCCGTCGCCAGCTCCGTGGCCAACCCGGTCATCGGCACGGGGTGCGCGTCGTACTGTCCTGCGAGGCGGCGGGCACGCTCCTGCGACCGGTTCACGACGGCGACCCGGCGGGCGCCCATCCGGGAGACGGTGGCCGTGGCCAACCCGGCCATCGCACCGGCACCGAGTACGACGACGTCCTTGCCACCCACGGCGTCGACCGCGCCGCCGACCTGGTCGAGCGCAGCGGACACCAGGGTCGGCGCGACCTGGTCGATCGCGGTTTCGGCGCGGGTGCGCTTGCCGACCCGGAGGGCCTGCTGGAAGAGCGTGTTGAGGGCCGGACCCACGGTGCCGAGCTCCTGGCCGCGACGCAGGGCCTCCCGGGTCTGGCCGAGGATCTGGCCCTCGCCCAGGGCCATCGAGTCGAGGCCGGCCGCGACCTGGAACAGGTGTGAGATGGCGCCGTCGTCGTAGTGGACGTAGAGGTGCGGCAGCATCGCTTCGGTCGACTCGCCCGCCCGGTCGACGAGGAGGCGCGAGAGCGACTCAACGCTGCCGTGGAAGCGGTCGACCTCGGTGTAGATCTCGACCCGGTTGCAGGTGGCGATGACCGTGGCCTCGGACACGTGGTCGCACGACGACGCGTCGGCCACCAGCTTCTGGACGCCGTCGTCGTCGAGCGCCACCCGCTCGAGCAGGGCGACGGGTGCGGAGCGGTGGGAGATGCCGACCACGAGAACGCTCATGATTCACCTCCGAGGGCGGCCGCCGCGACCTCGTCACGCGCGTGCTCGTGCGCCTTCCGCTGCTCGTGGTACGCGAGGATCTGCAGCTCGATCGACAGGTCGACCTTGCGGACGTCGACGCCCTCGGGCACCGAGATCACAGCCGGGGCGAAGTTCAGGATGCTGGTGACGCCGGCGGCGACCATCCGGTCGGCGACGTCCTGGGCCGAGGCAGCGGGCGTGGCGATCACGCCGATCGCGACGGCGTGCTCACTGGCGATCGCCTCAAGATCGTCGAACGGGCGCACCGCGACACCGGCGACGATCTCCTCGTGCCGCTCGGGGTCGGCGTCGAGCAGCGCCACGACCCGGAAGCCGCGGCTGCGGAACCCGGAGTAGTTGGCGAGCGCGTGGCCGAGGTTGCCGATCCCGACGATGACCACGGGCCAGTCCTGGGTAACCCCGATCTCGCGAGCGATCTGGTAGCGCAGGTAGTCGACGTCGTAGCCGACTCCGCGGGTGCCGTAGCTGCCGAGGTAGGACAGGTCCTTGCGGAGCTTGGCGCTGTTGACGCCCGCCGCGGTCGCGAGGTCCTCGCTCGAGCAGGTGCGGATGCCGGCGTCGGCGAGCGCCGTCAGCGCCCGCAGGTAGACGGGCAGGCGCGCGACGGTGGCCTCAGGGATGACCCGGGCCGTCTCGCTCGAACTCCGTGCGGTCACAGCTCTACTTTCCAGCCGCGCTCACACCGGGACCGCGGCCCGATCAATTTAGGAGTTTGTGAACGCGAGAACAAATCGGTGAAGCCCTCTTCGTCCCTCGGTGGTCGAGCAGCCCGAGCCGCCAGGCGAGGGCGTATCGAGACCCCCGCACGTGGTCGCCGTCGGTGACCGGCTCACCGGATCTCGATACGGCAGTCGCCGGCTCGCTCGTTCCTCGCGCCCCGGCGTGCCTACTCGATCTCCCCTTCGGTTCGGAGGTGAGGCCACACCACCCAGCGGTACGCGGCGAAGTTGAGCACCAGGCTGCACGCGATCGACGCGAGCTTGGCCGCAGCCAGTCGCAGGTCGGCGTCATCGACCGGGTTCTGGAGCACCCACAGCCAGCCGTGGATCAGCAGCGGTTGGGCGACCCACATCACGGTGCCGGTGGTGCCGACGAAGAGCAGGGCCTGGCGGAGGGTCAGTCGGTCGGCGCGAAACGTGAACAGCCCGTTGACGACGAAGCTGAACACCATGCCGGCGCTCGACGAGACGAAGTTGGCGAGCGTGATCCCGAGCCGGTCGTGCAGCACCAGGAACAGCGCCCAGTCGATGGCGGTGTTGACGACCCCGACCCCGGCGAACCGCACCACCGTCCACGGGATCCGCGTATTCAGGAGACCGACCCCATGTCGCGGTGCCGCCGCGGGTGGGGCGGGCCGCCGTCGCGGGCGACCAGGGCGAGCGAGTAGAGGGGCCGGTCCTGGGCCTCGACGTAGACCCGGCCGAGGTACATCCCGATCACGCCCATCATGATCAGCTGGATTCCACCGAGGAGGAACATGCCGACACCGAGGAACGCCCAGCCGGGCACCGACTGGTCGGGGCGGAACAGCCGCACGTAGGCGACGTACACCGCCAGCAGCACGCTGAGCAGCGAGATGAAGATGCCGAGCCGGCTGATCATCCGCAGCGGCGCGGTGGAGAACCCGAGGATGCCGTTGGCGGCGAAGCCCAACATCTTGCGCAGCGGGTAGCCGGTCTCGCCGGCGAACCGCTCGTCGCGGTCGAAGAGCAGCGCCTCCTGCCGGAAGCCGACGTGGGCGACGATCCCGCGGAGGAACCGGCCGTGCTCGCGGTAGCGGGCGACCTCGGCCACCACCTTGGCGTCCATCAGCCGGAAGTCGCCGACGTTGCGGGGGATCTCGATCGAGGCCAGCCGGTCGAGCGCCCAGTAGAAGACGTAGGCGGTGCTGCGCTTGAACGCCGAGTCCTTGCGGCTGCGGCGTTGCCCGTAGACCACGTCGACGCCCTCCTCCCACAGGTCGAGCATCTCCACGCTCACCTTTGGCGGGTCCTGGAGGTCGGTGTCCATCACGATCACGGCGGCTGTCGAAGCGTCCTCGGAGACCAGGTCGAGTCCCGCGGTGACGGCCAGCTGGTGGCCGAAGTTCCGTGACAGGGAGAGGACGGTGACCCGCGGATCGGCGGCGCGGAGCTCCAGCAGCCGCTCCAGCGACTCGTCCCGGCTGCCGTCGTTGACGTAGACGTACTCGAAGTCGAGATCGCCCCGCGCGTGGGTTGCCTCGCTGAGGGCGGTGTGGAACACCGCGATGTTGTCCTGCTCGTTGTAGACGGGCAGGACGTAGGCGATTCGGCGCCGGCCCGTCCGCGAGTCCGCAGCGTCGAGGTCGGCAGGATCGGGCATGCAGTGACTCTAGATGGCCATCAGACCGAGCACGGCGAGGGCTACGGCGAACACACCGGACAGCGCCAGCTGCACCGGCTTGAGCCATCGGCCGAGCTGGGCGTCGGTGCCCTCGAGGTGCTCGCGCTCCGGGGGACCGTGGCGGCGCCGTACGTAGGACTCACGAAGGAAACCCGCAGCCGCCAGGACGAACAGCGGGCCCGCCGTGGTCCAGTAACGAGACCCGGCGATGTGGACGAACGGCTGCACGAACAGCGCGAGCAGGGCGAGCTTCACGAGGGTGTCGAGGATCTGCGCCTCCAGCGACCGGAGCTGGATGAACAGCATCGACAGCAGCATCAGCACCAGGAACGGCAGGTAGTAGATGTACGTCGTCCACCACACGACCCGCTGACCGACGTCGCCCACCGCTCCCCTGCCCTCGGGCGGCGCGATGTAGCGGGCGAAGTTGGCCGGGAGGAAGAAGTACGAGCCGATGTTCCACCACGCCTGGCGTGCGTAGTCGCGGCGTTCGAGATCACGCAGTGCGTAGTCCGACATCTGCTTCTCGACCTCGACCTCGGACACTCCGGTGGCGCGGCCGACCTCACGGGCGTACCGCAGCGGTCGGAACCAGAGGAAGCTGTCGGGGTCGCACTTGCCGAAGCACACCTGTTCACGGTCGCCGAACGTGTTCGCGAGCGAGATCGGCACCGTGGTCGTGGTGACCACCCGACCGTCGAGGGCCTTCGACGCGGCGATCGACCACGGAGCCAGTAGCACCAGGCACACCACGCCGGCCACGGCGGCAGCGCCGAGCGCCCGCCACCGCTGGGTGCCCTTGAGCAGCACCAACGCCGAGACCAGGGTCACCGAGCCGAGGACAGCCAGCACGATCGAGGTGCTCGACCGCAGGTAGAGGACGGCGATCGCGAGCAGGCCGAGCTGGACCCCCTCCTTCCACGCCGGCGGCTCTCCGGCCCGGAGCTTGCGGAGCATGTCGACGACGTGGGCGACGAGCACGATCAGCACGACGCCGCTGAGCGGGTCGCCGTACGCCGTGAAGGACATCAGCACCCAGCTGGGCAGGAGCGCCGGGAACGCGACGAAGAGGGCGGCGTACCCGGAGCCGAGCCGCTGGCGGACCGAGCGGACGGCCCAGAGCAGCACCAGGAAGTTGGCCAGCCCGAGGTAGGCGCGGACCAGCGGGTCCGCCGCGTCGGGGATCACGACGAACAGCGGCGTCATCACGATCGCCATGCCCGGCATGAACCAGCCGGATCCGACGACGTTGTGCTCGAGCTCGGCGCCGTCGGGAGTATGGAACGCGAAGACGTCGCGTACCAGGTTGGAGAACGCGCGGGCGCCGTCGTAGTACTGCTGCTCGTCGTTGTACGCAGTCGCGTCCATCGTCAACGGGTAGATGACCAGCTTCATCGCCACGTGCGCGACCAGCAGCCAGACCAGCAGCACCTCGGTGCGCGGCATCCGGACCGAGATGCGGTCGACCAGACCGACGGCGGCGTTCATGCCTCGTCGTCCCAGCGTTTGGTGGACCGGGGGTCACTGCACGCCGGATCGTCGGACCTGACCTCCGTGACGGGGAGGTCGAGCTCGAAGGTGCCGCGGACGAGCGTGTCGTCCTCGATCCCCGGCAGCTGCGCAACCATGACCCGCACGACGTCGGCCCGGCCCGCGCCCGGCTGCCGGAGCACGGCGTCGTACGGCGCCGGCCGCTTGGATGCGACGAACCCGGCGTTGACGAAGTTGCCGACGATCAGATCGAGTGCCTCGGCCTCGTCGATCTGGTCGTACTGACCGACCAGGCGACGACGCAGCTCACCGTCGACCTCGACGTCACCGTCCAGCCGTACCTGGTAGCCGAAGTCGGGGAACACGACGTCGCCCGGCAGCGGGAAGCAACCGGTCGTCAACGCGTCGAGAGGAATGTCGGGACGGTAGTCCCCGGTCGGCTCGGCGCGGCCGAACCGGTGGCTCAGCAAGAGGACCACGAGGACCAGCACGATCCCCACGAGCGCCCCCATGCGCCCTGCCTTGCCTGTCACGCGTGCGACCCTAGATGAAGCAACGGGTCAGTCCGCGAGGGCCCTCCGGAGGCGCACCGGATCGACCCGCCAGAAGTCGTGCTGCCGTCCGTCGACGAACGTCACGGGGATCTCCTCGCCGAACCGGCGCTGCAGCTCGGCGTCGTCCTCGATCGAGATCTCGACGTACTCCTCCCCGACCTCCGCGCAGACCGCGGCGATCACCGCGCGGGCGTCGTCGCACAGGTGGCAGCCGGGCCGCGTGTAGAGCGTGACCCGCGGTGCGTCGCTGGTCACTCGAGAAGCCCGAGGGCGCGGCGCCGGTCCTGTCCGCGCAGCCGCCCCTTCTGCACCTTCCCGGTGCCGGTGTGCGGGAGCTCGAGGACGATCTCGAGCCGGGTCGGCCGCTTGAACCGGGCCAGCCGCTCGCTGCTGTGGGCGTTGACCGCCTCGGCCAGTGCGTCGCTGTCCGCCTCCGGCTCCGTGGGTACGACGTACGCGACCACTGCCTCGCCGGTGAACTCGTCCTCGAAGCCGATGACCGCAGCCTCGCTGACGCCCGGCACCTCCAGCAGCACCGCCTCGACCTCGGTCGGGTAGACGTTGAAGCCGGACACGATGACCAGGTCCTTGACCCGGTCGACCAGGTGCAGGTCGCCGGCCACGTCGAGCACGCCGACGTCGCCGGTGGCCCACCAGCCGTCGGCGTCCGGCCCGTCGGCACCGTCCGGCCAGTAGCCGCTGAACAGGTTGGCGCCGCGGATCTCGATCTCGCCCGGGTCGGAGAGGTCGGCGCCGGTGAGCGGCACCCGCTCGTCGTCGACCAGCCGGAGGTCGATGCCGTCGAGCGGCGAGCCGACCGAGCCGGGCTCGTACTTCTCGGACCGGAGCGTCGTGGTCACGACCGGCGCCGCCTCGGTGAGCCCGTAACCCTGGTGGACGGGCACCCCGGTGCGGTCGGTGAACTCGTCGATGACGGCAGCGGAGAGCGGCGCCGAGCCCGAGAGAACCAGGCGGACCGGCCCGAGCCGCTCCTCGAGGGCGTCGACGTCGCGCCAGTGGGCGAACACCGGCGGCGCGACCGGCACCACGCTGCACGCCTCGTCCTCGATCAGGTCGAGGGTGCCTTCGGGGTCGAACCGCTCCGCCAGCACCAGCTTGGCGCGGTGCCGCAGCACGCCGCCGAGCACCGCGTTGAGCCCGTAGACGTGGAAGAGCGGGAGGACGCCGAGCACGACGTCGTCGCTGTGGATCATCGGCGGCTCGACGGTCGCCACCTGCTCGATGTTCGCGACCAGCGCGCGGTGGGTCAGCATCACCGCCCGCGGCAGCCCGGACGTGCCGCTGGTGTAGAGCAGGACGGCGAGCTTCTCGGGGTCGGGCAGCGGCGGCACTTCGCGCGGCTCGGCGGCCCGGAGATCGGCGTACGACTGCTCGTCGGGCTCCACCACCGCGTCGACGACGACGGTCCGGACCGGCCGCTCCCCGTCCCTGGTCGCGGCGACCGCCTCCCGGACGGCGCCGATCGTTCCGGGCTCGGCGATGACCATCCGGGCACCGGAGTCGGCCAGCATCCGGGCGAGCTCGCCGCGGGTGGAGGCGGGATTGACGGGAACGGCGACGGCTTGCGCGCGCAGCACCCCGAGGTACGTCGTCACGAACTCCAGGCGGTTGCCGAGCGCCAGCATGACCCGGTGGCCGGCCACGATCCCGGCGGCGCCCAGCCCACCCGCGACCCGGCTCACCTCGGCGTCGAGCTCGGCCCAGGTCATGCCGCGGCCGCCTGCCTCGACCACCGCGAGCCGCCCGCCCGCCTCGGCTGCCGCAGTTCCCACCAGGGCGGCCACATCGGGGACAGACATGCGCCTGATCCTACGCAGTGTTGAACGGGCCGAGCGTGTCGCAGACGGTGCTTGCCGCCCGGGGGCTCCCCCAGCTCCGCCCCCACGGGCTGCGCACCGTGCGGCTTCGCCGCGGTGCGCCACGCTGCCGGCCATGATGAACGGGCCGAGCGTGTCGCAGACGGTGCTTGCCGCCCGGGGGCTCCCCCAGCTCCGCCCCCACGGGCTGCGCACCGTGCGGCTTCGCCGCGGTGCGCCACGCTGCCGGCCATGATGAACGGGCCGAGCGTGTCCCAGACGGTGCTTGCCGCCCGGGGGCTCCCCCAGCTCCGCCCCCACGGGCTGCGCACCGTGCGGCTTCGCCGCGGTGCGCCACGCTGCCGGCCATGATGAACGGGCCGAGCGCGTCCCAGACGGTGCTTGCCGCCCGGGGACTCCCCCAGCTCCGCCCCCACGGGCTGCGCACCGTGCGGCTTCGCCGCGGTGCGCCACGCTGCCGGCCATGATGAACGGGCCGAGCGCGTCCCAGACGGTGCTTGCCGCCCGGGGACTCCCCCAGCTCCGCCCCCACGGGCTGCGCACCGTGCGGCTTCGCCGCGGTGCGCCACGCTGCCGGCCATGATGAACGGGCCGAGCGCGTCCCAGACGGTGCTTGCCGCCCGGGGACTCCCCCAGCTCCGCCCCCACGGGCTGCGCACCGTGCGGCTTCGCCGCGGTGCGCCACGCTGCCGGCCATGATGAACGGGCCGAGCGCGTCCCAGACGGTGCTTGCCGCCCGGGGACTCCCCCAGCTCCGCCCCCACGGGCTGCGCACCGTGCGGCTTCGCCGCGGTGCGCCACGCTGCCGGCCATTAGGCTCCCCCCATGGCAGCGCCGTCTGACCGCGCGAAGCGGCTGAACCTGAAGCAGCGCTCCAAGCTCGCGGGCGAAGCCGCGGCAGCCGCTGCCGAGGTCGAGTCCGCGCTCTCGTTGCCGGCCGACGCCCATGCCGCGGCGTTCTTCGACGTCGACAACACGGTCATGCAGGGCGCGAGCATCTTCCACCTCGCGCGCGGCCTCTACCGTCGGAAGTTCTTCACCACCCGCGACCTGGTCGGTGCCGCCTACAAGCAGGCCTACTTCCGGATCGCCGGGGTCGAGGACCCCGAGCACGTCGCCGAGGCCCGCAACTCGGCGCTCGCCTTCATCGCCGGCCACACGGTCGCCGAGCTCGAGGAGCTGGGCGAGGAGATCTTCGACGAGGCGATGGCGCACCGGATCTGGCCCGGCACCCGCGCGCTCGCCCAGCTGCACCTCGACGAGGGGCAACGGGTGTGGCTGGTCACCGCAGCCCCGATCGAGATCGCCCAGGTGATCGCCCGGCGGCTCGGCCTGACCGGTGCCATGGGCACGGTGGCCGAGCACGTCGACGGTGTCTACACCGGACAGCTGGTCGGCGACATGCTGCACGGCCCGGCCAAGGCGGAGGCGATCAAGGCGCTCGCCGAGCGGGAGGGGCTCGACCTGGCCCAGTGCTCGGCGTACTCCGACTCTCACAACGACCTGCCCATGCTGAGCCTCGTCGGCGACCCCTGCGCCATCAATCCCGACCCCAGGCTGCGCTCACACGCTCGCGAGCACGGCTGGCGCATCCGGGACTACCGGACCGGCCGGAAGGCGGCCCGCGCCGGGCTGATCGTCGGTTCTGCGGCGTCCGGCGCGGCGGTCGCCAGCGTCATTTTGCGCAAGCAGGTACGCCGCCGCTTCGGCTGAGCGACAATGTGATCAGATCCGGTTCCAGGCCTCCACGTGACCCGTTCCTGTTTCACATAGGCACGATCGGCCCTAGGATTGGTTCAGGAGCGTCAACCTGGGAGGGAAACCAGTGAGCCCGGACACGGACATCGCGCGCGGTCTTGCGGCCCTGCGCGCGGCTGTCCTCTCCGCTCTCCAGCCTCCGCTGACCCCCGCTCTCGCCCTTGCCGACGGCGCGCCCCAGGGCGCCGGCCGCCCCTCGCCGTTCGGCTGGTTGCTGAGCGAGGCGGACGGCAGCTACCGCGCCGACTCCGGGGTGAGCGGCGGTTTCGGCGACGCCAAGCTCGCCGCGTCGTCGGAGGACTCACCCGAGGAGCGAGAGCGCCTGATCGGGCTGGTCGAGTTGGCCCGCGGGGGCGACGCCGACGCGTTCGGCCTCCTCTACGACCACTACCAGCCGTCGATCTACCGCTTCCTCTACTACCGGACCCGCTCGGTCGTGGTGGCCGAGGACCTGACCTCGGAGACGTTCTTCCGCGCGCTGCGCAACATGGCGTCGTTCCGCTGGCAGGGCAAGGACTTCGGCGCCTGGCTGATGACGATCGCCCGCAACCTCGCGACGGACCACTTCAAGGCCGGGCGGACCCGCCTTGAGATGACGACCGAGGACATGGGCCAGCACGACGACGCGACCGACGGGCCCGAGACCGCCGTGATGGCCAGCCTGACCAACGAGATCCTGCTCGAGGCGCTCACCGAGCTGCCGAACGAGCAGAAGGACTGCCTGGTGATGCGCTTCCTCCAGGGGATGAGCATCGCCGAGACGGCAGCGGCGCTCGGCCGCAGCGAGGGCGCGATCAAGCAACTGCAGCTGCGGGGCGTCCGCAACCTCGCCAAGCTGATGCCGGAGGGCCTGCGATGAGGGTCCTAGGTCTCATGACCCGTTCGGGCTATAGCCATCTAGTCAGCACGGATTATGCATGTCACATCCGATCACGCGTAACCAACGCTCCCGGGCGTTCGTTCACCGATTGGAAGCATCAAAACGAAGGAAGGCAAGCATGACCCGGGCGTTCGTGAGCAGGCACCGCGCCGACGAGTTCGACGCGCTGGTGTCCTCTCCTGCCCGGGAACATGACACGGCGTCGTCGTACGGCGACCTGCTCGAGCTGGTCGGTTCGCTCCGATCCATGCCGGAAGTCTCCGCCCGTCCTGACTTCGTCTCCGACCTGCGCAGCCAGTTGATCGTCGAGGCAGCCCGCCAGGCACGTCCCGTCGTCGACGCCGAGCTGCGCCTCCGGCTCACTCCTCGCCAGCGCAGCGGAGCGCGCGAGCGCCGTGCCGCGACCATCCTCGGCGGCTTCGCGATCGTCGCGGCGACCGGCTCGATGGCCGTGGCATCGCAGTCCGCGCTGCCCGACGACGTGCTGTACCCGGTCAAGCGGGCGATCGAGAACGCCCAGACCAACCTCCAGTCCGACGACGCGGGCAAGGCGCAGACGCTGATCGCCCACGCCGAGCGGCGGCTCGAGGAGGCCGAGCGGCTCACGACCGAGGGCGCGTCCGCGACCACCGTCGCCGCGACGCTGCACGACTTCACCGAGCAGGCCAACCAAGCCACGGAACTGGCGCTCGACGACTACGCCGCCACCGGCGACCAGGCCACACTCGGCGAGCTTCGGTCGTTCGCGGACGAGTCGATGGATGACCTCGGCAGACTCGGCGACGCCGTGCCCGAGGAAGCCCGTGGTGCGTTGATCACGGCCGCGCAATCGGTCCAGCAGGCCGACAGCGCCGCCTTCCAGGTCTGCCCGACGTGCGGAGCCGGTGGGATCACTGACCTTCCGGAGTTCGCCTCCGAGCCGGTCGCACTCGACACCGGCCTGTTCGACTACACGGCGCAGCCGATCAGCATCGCGCTGCCCCCGGGCTTCCTGGAGAAGGTCGAGGACGAGGCCGCCTCGCAGGAGCAGAGGCCTCCCAAGCAGCGCCACAACAACGAGGGTCGCGGTGAGGAGCCGGGACCCCCGGTCACCGTGCCACCCTCCGAGCCGACCATCGACCCGGGCAACACGCCCCTGCAGAACATCGGCGACAAGATCAAGGACGGCCTCAGAGGCGACCCCATCGACGCGACCGTCACGACGGTCAACACCGTCGTCGCCGGCCTGGTCGGAATCGTCGACGGGCTCCTTGGCGTCAAGTAGCGCCGGGCCGGTCCTACTTGAAGACGGACTCGCGCTGCACCAGCAGGCTGTAGAGCGTCGACTGGATCGTCTCCCGCACCTGGTCGGTGACGTTGAACGTGAGCATCGGGTCCTCGGCGGCGCCCTCGTCGTACTCGTCGGTCCGGATCGGCTCGCCGAACTCCAGCAGCCACTTCGACGGCAGCGGCACCAGGCCGAGCGGCCCGAGCAGCGGGAACAGCGGCGTGATCGGGATGTAGGGCACACCGAGGAGCCGGGCCAGGGCCGGCACGTTGCCGACGAGGGGATAGATCTCCTCGGCGCCGACGACGGACAGCGGCACGATCGGCACCTGGGTGCGCAGCGCCGCGGACACGAAGCCGCCGCGGCCGAATCGCTGGAGCTTGTAGCGCTGCGAGTAGGGCTTGCCGATCCCCTTGAAGCCTTCGGGCCAAACGCCGACGAGCTCGCCGCCGGCGAGCATCCGCTCGGCGTCCTCAGTGCAGGCGAGGGTGGCGCCACCCTTGCGGGCCACGGCCCCGACGAACGGCAGCCGGAAGACCAGGTCTGCGCCCAGCGGACGCAGGTAGCGGCCCGTCTGGTCGTGGATGGACACCATCGTCATCAGGCCGTCGACGGGGACTGTGCCGGAGTGGTTGGAGACGATCAGCGCCCCGCCCTCGGCGGGGATGTTCTCCGCACCCCGGACCTCGATCCGGAACCACTTCTGGGCGATCGGCCGCAGCGCGGCCAGGAAGAACCGCTCGGTGATCTCCGGATCGAAGCCGAACTCGTCGACGACGTAGTGGCCGGTGAGCCGGCGGCGGAGGAAGGCCAGGAAGTGGGCGAGCTGCGACTCCCACTGGTCGCCGAAGACCTCACGGGCGGCCGCCTGGAACGCCGCCAGCCAGTCGCCGACGGGGATGCCCGGTCCCTCCCGCTCCGCGACGGAGAGGCGAGGGCTGAGCGCCGCGGCGTCGGTCGCGAGAGGTACGACGTCCTCGCCCAGCATCGGGATCACCGGCTCGGGCGTCGGCTTCTCCGCGACGGGCGGTGCGGCGTCGGTCGGGGCAGCGTCGGGCGGGGCCGGTGCCTCCACACGAGGTGCGTCGGCCTTTGCCGGACGCGACTTGCCCGCCAGGTTGCGGGCGGCCGCGGACGGCTGGGTGCCCGTGGCGCGGCCGGGTCGGCCGCGAGTGCCGATCGGGATGATCTCGGCGTCACCCATCACTACCTCCGGCAAGGGTCAGAGCGGGCGGGCGGTCGTCGCTGACCTCGGGAAGACGCTCGGCGACCGCTGCGAGCACGCGCTCGGTGCGGCCACCGGTCGGCGTCAGGGTGGAGGCGAACTCTCCGAACGCCTCGGCGGTGGTGTAGCGGGGCTCGAACCCGAGCTCGGTGCGCATCCGGGTGGTGTCGACGCCCCGCCCGTAGGTGAGGAAGGCGACCAGCTCGGGCGACAGGTCGGCGAACCGCGCCGAGCGCAGCGCCGAACCGAGACCACCGAACGCGATGCCTGGCAGCGGGACGCCGGGACGCCGCAGCCGCCGCAGGGCCTGCGACAGCATGAGTACGTCGTCGCCTGCAACGTTGAACGTGCCGTGGACGTCTGCGTTGACTGCGTGCCGGAGCACCCGGTTGAGGTCGTGCTCGTGGAGGAACTGGAGGCGTGGGTCGAAGCCGAGCACGGTCGGGATGACCGGCAGCCGGAAGTACGACATCACCGGGCTGACCACGCGGGGGCCGATGACGTTGGCGCAGCGGAGCTGGGTGACCGTGACGTCGGGCCGGCGACGGGCGAAGCCGCGCACGTAGCCCTCGACCTCCGCGACGTCCTTGGCGTAGCCGGTGCGGGCGCGACCGCGCGGTTGCATGTCCTCGGTGAACATCGCGGGGTCGCGGTTGCTGGCGCCGTACGCGATGGTCGACGACTTCACGACCAGCGTGCGCAGCGACTCGGCCGTCTGACACGCAGCGAGCAGCTGCATGGTGCCGATGACGTTGAGCTCCTTCATCGTGCCGCGCGCGCCGGCAGTGCCGGGGGTGGCGATGACGCTCATGTGGACGACGGTGTCGACCTCTTCGCGGGCGATCACCTTGGCGATCACCGGGTTGCGAATGTCGGCGCGGACGAACTGGACGTCGCCGATGTCGCCGCGGGGCGGCATCACGTCGACGCCGATCACCCGGTCGACGGTGGGGTCGCTGGCCAGGGCGCGAGCGCAACTGCGACCGAGGTCACGGGAAACCCCCGTGACCAGGACGGTACGACCGCTCATACCCATCGACTCCCGACTCCCCCAGACAGACTTAGGACCCCAGGTCAATCACGACAGCGCCCCCGGGCGGGGGCGTGGGTCACTTGCCGAGCTTGCGGCGCTGCACCCGCGTCTTCTTCAGAAGCTTGCGGTGCTTCTTCTTGGCCATACGCTTGCGCCGCTTCTTGATGACAGAACCCACGTGGACCTCTCCAACACGCCAGACCCATGGCCCGGCATTCGATGACTGCCGCGCCGACGGCTATGTCGGACGACTCGCCTCAGCCTATCCGCCGAGGAGAGCGGTTGGAGAATCAGGAGCAGCGATGAGAGGAACATCCCACCATCGTGCGACGCAGGATCGATCGTCTTGCCGCCAAGCAGCCTCTCGCCGCGCCCGCCTCGACTGCGGGCCGGCAGCGTGGCGCACGGCGGCGAAGCCGCATCGCGCGGCGCCCTGGGGCGAGCGAAGCGATGGCCCGGGCGGTGCCGCACGATCTGCGGCACGCTCGGCCAATTCAGTCAGCCAGCGTTGTAGAAGGACTTCCGGAGGTAGTCGTCGACGTCGCCCTCGGGCACGCGGAACGAACGGCCCACGCGGACCGCCGGGAGCTCGCCGTTGTGCACGAGGCGGTAGACGGTCATCTTCGAGACGCGCATCATGGACGCCACTTCGGCGATGGTGAGGAACTTGGGGTCCGGTCGGGACTCAGACCGCTCCTGGGACGAAGCCATGGCTGACCACACTTTCTGCGCGCCCGTCACCGCCTTCCCCAGCTGTGAACTGCGGACGCCTAGCCGTGAGAATAGGGCCAGATGTGACTCATGGGGAAGGGATTCACCACTGTAACTTTTGTCAACTCGGCGTGTCGGCTTGACGCGAGTGCGGATCCGGTAAGGAAACTACGCAGACGGAACTCCCCGGGCGTCACGGCAGGGGGTCGAGTCCGTGCAGCGGGAACACCGCCGCACGCGTCGCGTGCACCGCCCGATCGAGCCACGCGTCGGGGTCGAAGCCCTCCTCCCAGCGCCGGTAGTCGGCCGGGCTGCCGTCGGTCATCCGACGCGGCGCATCGGCGCCGCACCGCTCCAGGACGTAGTCGCGCCAGGCCGCCGGCACGGGCGTCGCCGGGTCGAGCGGGCGCCCGGCGACGGCTGCCAGCAGGTGGGTCCAGGCGCGCGGGACCACGCCGAAGACGGCGTACCCCCCGCCGCCGGTGGCGACCCACCGCCCTCCCGCGACCTCGTGCGCGAGGTCGTGGAGCGCGACGTACGCCGCCCGTTGACCGTCGACGCTCAGCATCAGGTGCGCCAGCGGGTCGTCGGCGTGTGAGTCGCAGCCGTGCTGGGTGACGAGCACGTCGGGAGCGAACTCGCGCAACAGCGGCGGCACCACGGCGTGGAACGCACGCAGCCAGCCCGCGTCGCTGGTGCCGGGCGGGAGCGCGACGTTGACCGCGCTGCCCTCGGCATCGGGCCCGCCGGTATCGGCCGGGAATCCGGTGCCGGGGAAGAGGAACTGCCCGGACTCGTGGAGGGAGATGGTGAGCACGCGCGGGTCGTCGTAGAAGATCGCCTCGACGCCGTCGCCGTGGTGGACGTCGACGTCGACGTACGCCACCCGCTGCGCGCCGTTGTCGAGCAGCCACCTGATCCCGACCGCGACATCGTTGTAGATGCAGAACCCGCTCGCCCGGTCCGGCATCGCGTGGTGGAGGCCGCCGGTGATGTTGGCGCTGTGGATGCTCTCGCCCGTCCAGACCCTGCGGAACGCCTCGTGGCTGGCCCCGACGATGTGTGCCGACGCGTGGTGCATGCCGCGGAAGACCGGGTTGTCGTCGGTGCCGAGCCCGCGCAGCTCTTCGCCGGGGCCCGGGTGCGCGCCCATCCGCTGCACGGCCTCGATCAGCGCGGGGTCGTGCACGGTGGCGATCAGGTCGTCGGAGGCCATCGGGGCCGGGACCTGCTCGAGGCCGTCGAGCACGCCGATCTCCGCGGCCAGCCGCATCGTGAGGTCGACCCGGAGCGGGGTCATCGGGTGGTCCGGGCCGAAGTCGTAATCGGTCAGCGAGGAGTCGAACACCACACTGGCGCGGCCGGCGCACGGCACAGGCGGCTCGGGCGACCCCGTCGTCATGCCCAGCAACGTACCCGGACGAGTCGCACGTGTGGGACGCTGCCGCCATGCTGACGGTCGGACTCGTCCTCGCGGGGCTGGCCGCCGCGCTCCACGTCTACATCTTCTCCATGGAGTCGCTGGCCTGGACGAAGCCGAGCACCCGGGCGGTCTTCGGGACCACGCCGGAGGAGGCCGAGAGCTCCAAGGAGCTCGCCTACAACCAGGGCTTCTACAACCTCTTCCTCGCAGTGGTCACGGGCGTGGGCATCGCGCTCACGGCGTCCGACTGCGACGAGGCCGGACCTGCGCTGGTCCTGGCCGGCACCGGCTCGATGGCCGCTGCGGCCGCCGTGCTCGTGCTCGGGAACCCGGCGCGCATGTCCGCGGCGCTCAAGCAGGGGACGGTGCCGCTGCTCGCGGTGGTCGCGATCGTCATCGACCTGGTGGGTTAGCCGGCTGTTTCGGCCGCTGCATCCGGCCCGCGGCGTCGTACCTCCTCGACCTGGACCAGCGAGTCGCGCAGCTCGGCGAGCCACTCGTCGGCGTGCTGCTGCACCAGCCGGACGCACCACCCGAGCGCGTCGCTACGGCTGCGGGCGACGCCCCCGGCGACCAGGAGGTCGAGCACCCGGCGCTCGGGCTGGCGGAGCCGGGTCATCACCGGCGCCGCGACGTGGGTGAACAGGAGGCGGGTCCCGTCGCACTCGACGCCCCACGACACCTTGCGATCGAAGCGCCGCTCGGCTTCGCGAGCGACCTTCACCCGGTCGCCGCGGGTGCGCTCGCGGAACTCCGCGATCCGGCCCTGGACGGTGGCGGCGCGCTCGGCGTCGGAGGTGTCGGCGGCAACCTCGGGGGTCGGGATGCGGCCGATCACGGTGATCTCCTCGCGGTCGGCGGTGACCTCGATCAGGTCCTCGAAGAGGCCCTCGGGCAGGCGGCCGGCGAACCAACCGCGAATCTCGTCTGTCGTCATGTAATCATGATTACTCGCTTTCACGCACAACGCAAGGAGCGGACCGCGGGCTGGGTCGGCAAGTGTCGGCGGGGCTTGCGAGGATGGTCGTATGACGACGGCGACCTGGCTCGGAAGGCCGGTCTCCGGGGTGCTGTTCGACCTCGACGACACCCTCTTCGACCACCGCGGGGCGGCCCAGCGCGGGCTGCGGGTCTGGCTCGACGGCCTGGACCTCGACGGCCTGCTGGAAGACCACGCCGAGCGCTGGTTCGTGCTGGAGACGTTCCACCACGAGCGGTTCCAGCGCGGCGAGATCTCCCACGTGGAGCAGCGCCGGTCCCGGGTCCGTGCGTTCTTCCCGAGCTGGGACCTGCAGGATGACGCGGTCGCCGACGACGTGTTCGGCGGCTACCTGGCCTGCTACCGCGCGGCCTGGTCGGCGTTCACGGACGCCGGCGCCGCGCTGGCACGAGTGCGCGCGCTCGGGCTGCCAGTCGGCATCCTGACCAACGGCGACCAGTCAGCGCAGGAGGAGAAGGTGCGCCGCACCGGGCTCGCGTCGTACGACGTGCCGGTCTACGCCTCGTCCTCGCTCCGCGCCGCCAAGCCTGACGTCCGGGCCTTCCACCTGGCGTGCGCCGGCCTCGGTGTCGACCCGGGCGGCGCCGTCATGGTCGGCGACTCGCTGCGCCACGACATCCAGGGCGCACGGGCAGCCGGACTGGCGGGCGTGCTGATCGACCGGGTCGGGCGCTACCGCGCCGACGAGGTGGCCGACGTCGACCGGATCAGCTCGCTGGCCGACCTGGGCTGGTGACCTAGCTCCCCGACGCGAGCTCGCGGGAACGGTCCCGCGCAGCCTCGAGCGCGGCGAGGAACGCCGCGCGGACCTTGTGGATCTCGAGCTCCCGCAGCGCAGCTGCCGTCGTGCCGCCAGGAGAGGTGACCTGCTCGCGCAGGACGGTGGGGTGCTCGTTGGTCTCGCGGAGCATGTGTGCCGAGCCGAACAGGGTCTGTACGACCAGCTCGTGCGCGGTGGACCGGGGCAGACCGAGGTGCACACCGGCCTCGATCATCGACTCGACGACGAAGAAGATGTAGGCCGGACCGGACCCGCTGATCGCGGTGACCGCGTCCTGCTGCTTCTCCGGGATCCGGATCACCTTGCCGACCGACGCCATCAGCGACTCGGCCTCCGCAAGGTGCACCTCGTCGCAGTGGGAGCCGGCCGAGATCGCCGACATGCCCTCGTCGACCAGTGCCGGCGTGTTCGGCATGACGCGTACGACGGCAACCCCCGCCGGCACGCGGGACTCGATGAAGGCCGTGGTGATGCCGGCCGCGAGCGACACCAGCAGCTGGCCGGGCCGGAGCGCGGGGGCGATCTCTTCGAGGACTTCCGCCATGTCCTGCGGCTTCACGACGAGCGCGACGGTGTCGGCCTTGGTGGCGGCCTCGACGTTGGAGACCACCGCTACGCCGTACCGCTCCACCAGCTCGGTGGCGCGCGTCGCACGCTTCTCACCGACGAGGAGCTGGTCGACGCGACGGCCGGCCCGGACCAGGCCGGACAGCAGGGTCTCGCCCATCACTCCGGCGCCGATCAGCGCGGTCACGCCGGCAGCACGGCGCGGAGCGACGGGCTCGGCGGATTGGGGTTGCATGTGAGTGCTCGCTAGCTCTTCTTGATCAGGGACGTCAAGAAGAATGTCAGGTTCCGAGGGCGCTCGGCGAGCCTTCTCATGAGGTAGCCGTACCACTCGGTGCCGTAGGGGATGTAGACCCGCATCGTCTCGCCCGCGTCGGCCAGCCGCTGCTGCTCGTGGGGACGGATACCGAAGAGCATCTGGTACTCGTAGCTGCCCTGAGCCCGCCCGTAGCGGCTCGCGAGCGATGACGCGATCTCGACCAGGCGCGGGTCGTGCGTCGCGATCATCGGGTAGCAGTCACCCTCGGCGCTGCTGTGACCGAGCAGGATCTTGAGGCACCGCACGTAGGCCTTGTCGACGTCATCGGGGTCGGAGTAGGCAACCTCGGACGGCTCGTCGTAGGCACCCTTGCAGAGCCGGACCCGGCTCCCGGCGTACGCCAGCGCACGACAGTCGGCCTCGGTCCGGAACAGGTAGGCCTGCAGGACCGCGCCGGTCTCGGGGAAGTCCTTGCGCAGGTCGCGCAGGATCGCCAGCGTCTGGTCGGTGGTGGTGTGGTCCTCCATGTCGAGGGTGACCGTGGTGCCGACGTTGCGCGCGGCACGGCAGATGGCGCGGGCGTTCTCGAGCGCGATCTTGCGGCCGCCGCCGGGCGCCACGTCGACATCGAGCGCGAGACCGATCGCGGTCAGCTTGACACTCACCTCGGCACCCCGAGCCAGGCCCTTCGCCGCCAGCTGCTTGAGAAGGTCGAGGTAGGCCGCGACCGTCGCCTCTGCCTGCTCGACGTCAGTGGTGTCCTCGCCGAGGTAGTCGAGGGTGACGTTGATGCCGTGACCGGCCAGCTCGGCCGACGCGAGAACCGCGTCCTCGGCGCGCTCGCCGGGGACGTAGGAACGGACCACCGCTGCCGAGACCGGAAGCGTGGTGATGAGCCGCTTCACGGACTGGCTGCGCGAGAGGAGGAGAAGCGAATCACGCACTGGACGCATACACCAACGGTACGACGGAGGACCTCCAGATGCCGCTTTCGCGACGACCTCCAACGACTATCTCTTCGGGCCGCCCCGACTCGGCCGCGCGACCTTCGTGCGCGCCTCGTTGTCCCGGACCCGCGGCTCGAAGCTGCTGCGGAAAACCTCGGCGACGAGATCGCGCCGCGTGCGCACGCCGGTCTTGTCGAAGACCGACGTCAGGTGCTGCTGGACGGTCAGCGGCGAGATCGTCAGCTCGTCGGCGATTGCCTTCGTCGCGAGGCCGCGCAGGACCAGGCTGGCGACGTCGCGCTCCCTGCGCGTGAGCCGGTGGGCTCGCATGAGCAAGGATTCCAGGTGCTCGGGTCGAGCCGCGTCGAGGACGACGCACACCTGGGCGCGGCCGGCGTCGTCGACGAGCGGCCCTGCATGCAGGGCGATCCAGCGACCCGTTGGCCCACACACGAGCACCCTCGTGTCCAGCCCTTCGCCCGGTCGGCCGGAGACGACCTCACCGGCGGCCGTCAGCACGGCGACCGGAAGCTTCTCGGCACTCCCACCCAAGCCGTCCAGCCAGTGCGTCGCGGACGGGGTCGCCGACACCACGTCGAACCCTTCGAGCACGATCACGCCCGGCGCCTCGGAGAGGTCGGGCTCGCGAGCCTGGGCTGCCAGCAGGCTGTGACGTACACCGTCGGCGAGGACCGGCGCGGCGGCCACCAGCAGTCGCTGCTCGACGTCGGAGAACAGTGGCCGCCCCTTCTCGCGGTAGAGACCGATCGAACCCCACGGCGCCCGGTCGGCGGTGCGCAGGGCGACGACGAGCTCCTGCTCGCAGCCGAAGGGCTGCATCTCGAGGTGGTACTTGACCGACCGCTCCGGTTGACCCTCGGTGGCGCCGTGGAGCGTGCCGATGCCGGCGGTCGACGCCAGCACCGCTGTCATCGAGTTGTAGTCGTCCTCGGCGTACTCCCGCGCCAACCACTCACCCGGGATCTCCGGCAGGCCCTCCTGGAAGTGGCTGGTGACGATCCGGCACTCGGGATCGACCGTGAAGAAGCAGGGTGCCTCGAAGTGCGGCACCTCGGCGGTGAGGATCGGGGTCACCTCACGCCACAGACTGACCAGGTCGGGGCGGCGGACGACGATCCTCTCGATGCGCTCGACGACTCGATCGACCCGGTCCATGACCACGGCCTATCAGAAATCTGGGATGGCGGACAGCGATGTCGAGATCGACCATGGGGACATGGAGCAGATCATCAGGGCGGGCGAGGGCGAGGTGCTCGGTGCGGAGGCGGGCTGCCGGGACAGGTTCAAGGTCGACAACGACCGGACCGAGAGCCGGCTGGCGATCGTCGAGCACCTCCTCGCACCGCGCTGCATCGCCGCGCCGGTGCACGTGCACGCCCGCGAGGACGAGTTCAGCTTCATCATCGACGGCGACGTCTCCTACCGGCTCGGCGATGATGAGTACGTCGCCCGCACCGGCGATCTGGTGATCAAGCCCCGCGGGCAGTGGCACACCTTCTGGAACGCCACGGACGAGCCCGCGCGGGTCCTCGAGATGATCACGCCCGGCGGGCTCGAGTCCGTGTTCCGGGCGATGGGCCGAGGCGCCCCCGAGGACCAGGTCGCCGCGATGATCGACGCCGCCGGCTGCACGGGCGACCCGGCGGCGACGGAACCGATCGTGGCGCGCTACGGGCTCACCTGGGGCTGAGTGTCACTCGCTCCGGCGGCGGAGGGTGCCGGCCCCGAGGGCGAGGCCGGCGACGGCGTACGCCGCAACGACCGCGAGGTCGGTCCAGACCTCGCCGGTGTCGGTCGACCGGGTGAGGTGCTCCATCGCGTCGACGGCGTAGGACAGCGGGAGCACGTCGCTGATCGCGTTGAGTACGTCGGGCAGCACCGCGCGCGGGACGAACAGGCCGCAGAGCAGGATCTGCGGGATCACCAGGGCCGGCATGAACTGGACGGCCTGGAACTCGGTACGGGCGAAGGCGCTGACGAACAGGCCGAGCGCACTGCCGAGCACCGCGTCGGCGACGGCGACCACGGTGAGCAGCCAGACCGGGCCGTCGATGCTGAGGTCGAGCAGCCCGACGCTGATCGCGACGGCCGCGGCGGACTGGACGGCGGCGACCAGGCCGAAGGCGATCGCGTAGCCGAAGAGGAAGTCGAGCTTGCCCATCGGCATCGCGAGCAGCCGCTCGAGGGTGCCGCCGGAGCGCTCGCGGAGCGTGGTGACGCTGGTGACGAGGAACATCACGATGAAGGGGAACATCGCGAGCAGCGCGGGTCCGAGTCGGTCGAACGTGTCACCCGGCAGGTCGTCGAACATCCACCACAGCAGGCTGATCAGCAGGCACGGCAGCACCAGCATGATCGCGAGGGTGCGGTGGTCGCGCCGCAGCTGCGTCAGCACGCGGGCCGCGATGGCGAAGGTGATGCGCGGGTTCATGCCGCGTCACCCCTCACGATGGCGAGGAAGGCCTGCTCGACGTCGGCCGTCCCGGGCAGGCCGGCCGTCTCCTTGATCTCCGTCGGCGTGCCGTCGGCGATGAACACGCCGTCGCGCATCAGGAGCAGCCGGTCGCAGCGCTCGGCCTCGTCCATGACGTGGCTCGAGACGAGTACCGCGACGCCGGCGCCGGCGAGGTCGTGGAAGGTGGTCCAGAGGTCCTCACGCAGGACCGGATCGAGCCCCACCGTGGGCTCGTCGAGCACCAGCATGCTCGGGCTGCCGAGCAGCGCGACGGCAAGGCTGGCGCGCGACCGCTGGCCGCCGCTGAGCTGGGCGACCACGTCCTCGGCATGGTCGCCGAGGTCGACCGTCTCGATGCAGCGGGCCACCTCGGTCTTCTCGACACCGAGCACGCGGGCGAAGAACGCGAGGTTCTCGGTGACGCTGAGGTCGTCGTACACGCTCGGTGCCTGGGTGACGTAGCCGATCCGGCGCCGGAGCCCCTGAGACCCGGCGGCCTCGCCGAACACGGTGACCGTCCCCGTGATGCCGGCCTGGACGCCGACCAGGACACGCATCAGCGTCGACTTGCCGCACCCGGACGGTCCGAGCAGACCGGTCACCTGGCCGACCGGGATCGTGAAGTCGAGGCCGCGCAGCACCTCGCGCCGACCGCGAGTGACGGTCAGTGACGTCACCTCCACCGCGTTTTTCATCATGTGATGAATAATGCCGCGGTCGGGTCGGCCTCGCAAGTGCGCTGTAACACGTTGTTCGCCGACCTGGGCGGCGGTAGACGTCGCTGGGAGACCGTTGCATCGGGGCCGAAGCAACGCGAACGGCATAGAAGATCGGCGAACAGCGTGTTACAGCGCCGCCCGCCCGGTCCCCGATCCCCGATCCCCGATCCCCGATCCCCGATCCCTAGTAGGGGAGCGCGCCCGTCAGGTACCGCTGGATCGTGGGCGCGTAGATCGCCGTTAGGGAATCGGCGTCGAGCGACGCGATCGGCTCGACCCGGACCACGTAGCGGGCGAGGATCAGTCCGATCACCTGGCTGGCGACGAGCGGCATCCGCAGCTCTGGACGGTCGAGGCCGAGGTGCTCCCCGACCGGGAGGAGTACGACGGGCACGAATCCGTCCCGGATCAACCGGTCGCCGCCAGGCTCGAGCACCCTGCGCACGAGCGCGAGCAGGGCCGGCTGGAGTACGGGGTCGTCCCAGACCGACAGGAACGCGCGGATCAGCTTCTCCCCGGCCTCCTCGGCCGGTCCGGCGACCGCCGCGCCGATCACCTCCCGCGGGTCGACCGGCAGCGCCAGGGCCGCAACGAACAGGTCGTCCTTCGAGCCGAAGTAGTGGTGGACGAGGGCGGCGTCGACCCCGGCCCCGGTGGCGATCGCGCGGATCGTCGTACCTCCGAAGCCCGAAGCCGCGAAGCTCTCCCGGGCAGCCGCGAGGATCGCCGCTTTGGTGTCGGGACGGCCGGGTCGGCGGCCGCGGCGGGTGCTGGTGCTCACGGTCCGGTGATCGTCTCGCCCGCGTCGCTGCCGGTCGTACGGCGACCCGCGGCGGCCGGCCGCGGCGCCAGGTGCTCGCGCGCGAATTCCAGCGACTCCCGCAGGTCGATCTCCCGCTCCTCGCGGGTCATGCAGCGCCGGGTGTTGATCTCGAGCACGACCTCCCCGTCGAAACCGGTGTCGACGAGGTGGTGCAGGAAGTCGGCCGCACCCATCGCGCCGCGCCCCGGCACCAGGTGCTCGTCCTTGGGCGACCCGGACCCGTCGGTCAGGTGGATGTGCCGCAACCGCTCGCCTAACCGCTCGGCCATCTCGACCGGCGGGGCGTGCGCGATCGCCGCGTGGGAGAGGTCGATCGTCGTGTTGGCGTAAGGCTCGGCGGAGGGGTCCCAGCCGGGGAGGTACATCTCGAGCCCCCGTTTCGACGCCCGCCACGGATACATGTTCTCGACGGCGAAGGCGATGCCCGTCGACTCCTCGAGCGCCGCGATCCCGTTGACGAAGTCGCGGGCGTAGTCACGCTGCCACCGGAACGGCGGGTGGACGACGACCACACCGGCGCCGACGTCGGCGGCCATCTCGGCCGAGCGCTCGAGCTTGCCCCACGGCTCGAGTCCCCAGACCCGCTGCGTGAAGAGCAGGCACGGCGCGTGGATCGCGCACACCGGTATCTCGTGGTGGTCGATCAGCTGCTTGATCGCGACCGTCTGCTGCGAGAGCGCGTCGATCCCGACCATCACCTCGACGGCCTCGTAGCCGACCTCGGCGGCCCAGCTGAAGCCGTGCGCGGTCGACTCGGGGTAGACCGACGAGGTCGACAGCCCGATCCTCGGACGTCCGGGTCCGGACATGGCGATCAGTCCTCGTCGGTGGCGCCGAGCTTGTCGATGCGCTCGAGAATGACGCCCTCGCGCAGTGCCCAGGGGCAGATCTCGAGCTCGGCGAGATCGAAGATGTCCATGCACGCCTCGGCGACGAGAGCGCCCGGCACGATCTGGTGGGTACGGCTGAGCGAGACCCCGGGCAGCTCGGCGAGCTCGCTCTGGTTCATCCCGACCAGCTTCGGGATCCACTCCCGCAGTTCCGCGAGCGCGAGCGACCGCGGGACGAGCAGGCCGTCTTCTCGCGGAGCGGCGCCGCAGATCCGCGCCAGCGAGCGGAACGTCTTGGAGGTGGCGGCGGCCCGGTGCGTCGTACCGGTGCGCAGGACCTGGCCAGCGTCCTTGGCCATGTCCGCGCGGATGCTGCGCCGGATCCGCTTGAGGCCCGCGTCGTCGACCGGCTCGGAGAAGTACGTCGACGCCAGCCGCGCCGCTCCCAGCGGCAGTGACTGCGCGACATCCGGCCGCTCGTCCGCGCCGGTCGCGATCTCGAGCGAGCCGCCACCGATGTCGAAGACGGTCAGCTTGCCGGCCGACCAGCCGAACCAGCGTCGTACGGCGAGGAACGTCAGCCGCGCCTCGTCCTCGCCGGACAGTACCTCGATGGTCACGCCCGTCCGGTCGCGCACGTGGGCGAGCACCGCGTCGGAGTTGACGGAGTCGCGCACGGCCGACGTGGCGAACGACAGCATCGCCTCGCAGCCCTTCTCCTCGGCGACCACCAGGGCGTCGGCCGTGAAGGAGGTCAGCGCGTCGATGCCGCTCTGGTTGACGGCGCCCGCGTCGTCGAGGTGCTCGGCGAGCCGCAGGGGCTGCTTGAGTGAGAATGCCGGCAGCGGCGCGGCACCGTCGTGGGCGTCGACCACGAGCAGGTGCCCGGTGTTCGAGCCGATGTCGAGCACGCCCAGCCGCATGCCACCACCGTATCGCCCTCCCGTTAGGTTGGGCGGGTGCCTGAGGTGAGCCTGGACTTCCCCCGCGCGTTCGTCGAGTTCGTCAACCCGGCGGACGAGACCGAGGTGATGCGCTGCGACCTCACCTGGCTGACCTCGTCGTTCACCTGCATCTTCGGCCAGGGGTGCCACGGCATCTACGCCGACTCCCCCGACACCGGCTGCTGCACGCTCGGGGCGCACTTCAGCGACAAGGACGACGAGAACCGGGTTGCGGAGTACGTCGACCAGCTCACGCCCGAGCAGTGGCAGTTCCACCCGGGCCGACCCGACGGCAAGGTGCGGCGCAAGGACTGGGTCGACAAGGACGAGGACGGCGAGCGCAAGACGCGGGCGCTCGAGGTGGACGGGCAGCGCGGCTGCGTCTTCCACAACCGCGCCGACTTCCCGACCGGTGCCGGATGTGCGCTGCACGGACTGGCGCTCGAGCAGGGGCGCAACCCGCTCGAGACCAAGCCGGACGTGTGCTGGCAGCTGCCGACCCGACGCCTCTACCGGGAGGTCGAGCGGCAGGACGGATCGACGTACACGGAAGTGACCGTCACCGAGTACGACCGCCGTGGCTGGGGCGCGGGCGGGCACGACCTGGACTGGTACTGCTCCGGCAACACCGAGGCCCACGTCGCGGTCGAGCCGGTCTACGTCACCAATGAGCCCGAGCTGGTCGCGCTGATGGGGCGTCCTGCGTACGACGAGCTCGTCCGCCACTGCGAGGCCCACCTGCGGTCGCGGTCGGCGCTGGCATTGCACCCTGCTGATCGGGCCTGAGGGCAGCTTCCAGGGCGCCGGTCTCGATCTGCCCGGTCTCGGATTCGCAAGCTCACCCGAGCGGGCTACTCGACCTGCGAGTCCGACGCTTCCGCTCGTCCCTCGCGGCCGCTGGACTCTTGACGTCAAGAGAACCCGACCCCGATTCATGGTGTCGATCACCACAGGCTGAGAATGTCTGACATGCGCCTGGATCACCTGTCGTACGCCGCCGGACCGGACGGACTCGCGGGCACTGCTGCCCGACTCGGCGCGGCACTAGGGTGCGACTTCATCGACGGCGGCGTGCACCCGCGCTTCGGCACGCGCAACATGATCCTGCCGCTCGCCGACGCGACCTACCTCGAGGTCGTCGAGTGCCTCGACCACCCAGCGTCGGACAAGGCGCCGTTCGGCAAGGCGGTCCGGGCCAGGTCCGCGCTCGGTGGTGGCTGGCTCGGATGGGTCGTCTCGGTCCCGGACATCACGCCCGTCGAGGAGCGCCTCGGCCGCGCCGCGGTCGCCGGCAACCGGCACCGCCCCGACGGCACCGAGCTCAAGTGGAAGCAGATCGGCATTCAGGGGCTGATCGCCGACCCGCAGCTCCCGTTCTTCATCCAGTGGGAGGTCCCGTCGGACCTCCACCCGTCCGCCGGCGCGGACGGCACCATCTCTCTCGCTGGCATCGAGATCGCCGGCGACCCGCAGCGGGTCAGCGAGTGGCTCGGCGAGAGCGTCGAGGCGCCGCTCGAGGACGTCAAGGTCGAGTGGGTCGCCCCGCACGGCACGCCCGGCATCCTCGCCGCGCAGCTGCAGACGCCGGACGGTCTCGTCCGGATCTGACCCCGCCCGATGGCGGCGGACAAGCCGGTCAGAGGCGCCGTACCCAGCCCCAACATCTGGCAGCACACGGCGACCTACGAGCTCGAGAACCACGCGGCCGACCCCGATGGCCGGCTCTGGGCCGCGATGGAGGACCGGGTGTCGTGGCGCGGCAGGATCCTGCTGGACCTCGGCTGCGGGACCGGGTTCCACCTGCCGCGCTTCGCGGCTGCGGCGCAGGTGATCGGCGTCGAGCCGCATCCGGGCCTGGTGCGGCTGGCACAGCGGCGTACCGGCGGCCTGCGCGAGGTCGACGTACGCCTCGGCACTGCGCAGGACCTCCCGCTCCCCGACGCGAGCATCGACGTGGTGCATGTCCGCTGGGCCTACTTCTTCGGGCCGGGCTGCGAGCCAGGGCTCGCCGAGCTCGACCGGGTCGTACGACGCGGTGGCACCGCGCTGATCATCGACAACGACGGGTCGCGCTCGACCTTCGGCGGGTGGTTCCGCCGCGGCTATCCGCACCTGCCGACACCGACGGAGATCGAGCGGTTCTGGTCGGACCGCGGCTGGACGCGGACGTCGGTCGACATGGGCTGGCGGTTTGAGAGCCGCGCCGATCTGGAGGCCGTCGTACGGATCGAGTTCAAGCCGGAGGTCGCCGACGAGATCCTGCGGCACCACGACGGGCTCGAGGTCGACTACGCCGTGAACCTCTGGTCACGCGACTTCTAGCCCGACGACCCGGCGCATCTGGGGTCTCAGGAAACCGCGAGTCGGCGCATGTGGAGACGAGCCGACTCGGCGTCGTACGAGACCCCAGACGAGCCGACTCGGCGTCGTACGAGACCCCAGACGAGCCGACTCGGCGAGAGTGTGTCAGCCGGAGGACCCGCGTACGGCGAGCGTCGGCACCAGCAGCACCCCCGGGGCGTCGTACGGCTCTCTCACGAGCAGCGCCTCCAGCGCCCGCACCAGCTCGAGCGCGACCTGCTCGAGCGGCTGGCGCACCGACGTGAGACCGCCGGGCACGACCTGGGAGACCTGCGAGTCGTCGAAGCCGACGACGGCGATGTCGCGACCGGGGTGGAGACCGCGGTCCGCGAGGGTGTGGAGCACGCCGACCGCCACCGTGTCGGACGCGCACACGATCGCCGACGGGCGGGCCGTGTCGAGGAGTGTGGCGCCGGCCTCGCGACCAGCCGTGACCGTGTCACCCCCACTGACCGCCAGCCCCGCGGTCGGCCGGCCGGCCGCGGCCATCGCGCGCTCCCAGCCCGCTCGCCGGTCCTGGCCGATGAAGGAAGCCTCGGTCCAGCCGGCCCAGGCGATGCGCTCGTGCCCACGCTCGATCAGGTGGTTGGTCGCGAGCTCGACGCCGGCCGCTCCGTCGACGTCGACCCAGGGGTGGGTGGCGTCGGGGTCCTCCCACGGACGGCCGAACGCCACGAACGGTGCGCGCTGCTCGCTGAGCCACCGGGTCTGCGGGTTGCCGAGGTAGGTGTCGGTGACGATGAACGCGTCGACCGCGGTGGAGCGGAGCAGGTCGTCGTACCCGCGCACCAGGTCGGTCGCCGTGGTGTCGGGCTTGCCGGGGCCGCTGGCGAACAGCAGCAGGTGGTAGCCGGCCTCGCGCGACGCCTCGACCAGGGCGTGCACGAACCGGTCCATCGCTGCGTTGGCCGTGAACTCCTGGGCCGGCGACATCCGCAGCCCGATCAGGTGGGAAGCGCGGGTGCGGAGGTGGCGGGCGGCGCGGTTGGGTCGGTAGCCGAGCTCGCCGATCGCGTCCTGGACGCGGACGAGCGTCTCGGGCCGGAGCAGGTCCGGGTTGTTGATGGCGTTCGACACCGTCTGCCGCGAGACCCCGGCCCGCTCGGCAACGTCCGCCAGGGTGGGCGGAAGCGGGGTGTCATGTGCTGACGTCACGGGGGTGATCTCCGCACGGGTTGGGGTTCCTGCTCGGGTGTGTCGAGGATACGGGCGACACGCTCGGCCCATCCAACCTAGTGTCGGGGGGCTGGCCTAGCGTCGGGCCATGGCATCGACCCGCACGACCCAGGCGCGCGCGTCCTATCGCTGCTCCGAGTGCGGCTGGACGACCGGCAAGTGGGTCGGCCGCTGCGGTGAGTGCCAGGCGTGGGGCTCGGTCGCCGAGGCCGGCGCATCGCCCGTGGGCCGCACGGCCGCGGCGCCGGTCACGACGCCCGCCGTGCCGATCGGCTCGGTGTCGGCGGAGCAAGCGGTCCACCACCTCTCGGGCGTGCCGGAGCTCGACCGGGTGCTCGGTGGCGGCCTGGTGCCGGGCGCCGCCGTACTCCTCGCCGGCGAGCCGGGTGTCGGCAAGTCGACGCTTCTCCTGGAGGTCGCCGCCCGCACCGCCGCCCGCAAACAGCGCACGCTCTATGTCACCGGTGAGGAGTCCGCCGCGCAGGTGCGACTGCGCGCCGACCGCACCGACGCCGTCCACGACGAGCTCTACCTCGCGGCCGAGACCGACCTCGGCGCCGTGCTCACGCACATCGAGGTCGTGCGGCCGCGTCTGGTCGTCGTCGACTCCGTGCAGACCATCGGCGCCTCGGGCGTCGAGGGAGTGCCGGGCGGCGTCACCCAGGTCAAGGAGGTGGCCGCCGCCCTGGTGCGGGTCGCCAAGACCCGCGGCATCACGGTGGTGCTGGTCGGTCACGTCACCAAGGACGGCTCGATCGCCGGCCCGCGCGTGCTCGAGCACCTCGTCGACGTGGTGCTCCACTTCGAGGGCGAGTCCGGCAGCCGGTTCCGGATGGTTCGCGCGGTCAAGAACAGGTTCGGCCCCATCGACGAGGTCGGCTGCTTCGACCTCGGGCCCGACGGCATCACGGCGGTCACCGACCCGACCGGCATCTTCGTCGAGCGCCACCACGGCCGGGTCGCCGGCACGTGCGTCGCGGTGACGATGGAGGGCCGACGCCCCCTGCTCGCCGAGGTGCAGTCGCTGGTGGCCAAGGCCTCGCAGGATCGCCCCCGGCGCACGACGTCCGGCGTCGACGGGTCGCGTCTCGCCATGGTGCTCGCGGTTCTCGATCAGCACTGCGACATCAAGCTGGGCGGGTACGACGTCTTCGCGTCGACCGTGGGCGGCGCCAAGCTTACCGAGCCCGCGGCCGACCTCGCGCTCGCGATCGCCCTGGCTTCGTCCCACCACCTCGCCCCGACGCCGGCCGGCGTCGTCGCGATGGGCGAGATCGGCCTGTCGGGTGAGCTGCGCCGGGTCCGCGACGTGCGTCAACGGCTGGCCGAGGCGGCCCGGCTCGGCTTCGAGCTGGCGGTGGTTCCTGCCGAGCCCGGGTCGCCGGGCACCTACCGCTCGGTCGACGAGATGCGGGTCATCGAGGCATCCGACGTGCGCACCGCGCTCCGGCTGCTCCATCTCGATCGCGCGCTCAGAGTGGTCGAGGGCGGATAGGCCCTAACCCCGCAAGCACGGACACCGAGGCCTTAGGGTTGCCTCGACCGGGTAGAGACCCGGCCTAGGGAACGGAGTTCGTCGTGGTGGATCGGGGCGATCCGCGGCTTCGCGAGACGCTGGCGTCGATCGCGCCCGGCACCGGACTCCGGGACGGGCTCGACCGGATCCTGCGCGCCCGCACCGGCGCGCTGATCGTGCTCGGCCGCGACAAGACCGTCGACGGGATCTCGACCGGCGGCTTCGAGCTCGACCTGCCGTTCACCGCCACCGGTCTCCGCGAGCTGGCCAAGATGGACGGCGCGATCATCATCGACCGCGACCTCACCCGGATCATCCGCGCCGCCGTGCACCTGATGCCCGACCACTCCATCCCGTCGGAGGAGACCGGCACCCGGCACCGTACCGCCGACCGCGTCGCCAAGCAGACCGGCTTCCCCGTCATCTCGGTGTCGCAGTCGATGCAGATCATCGCGGCGTACGTCGGCGAGACCCGCCACGTGCTCGAGGACTCCGGCCAGATCCTGTCCCGCGCCAACCAGGCGCTGGCCACCCTCGAGCGCTACAAGCTGCGGCTCGACGAGGTGTCCGCGACCCTCTCCGCGCTCGAGATCGAGGACCTGGTGACGGTCCGCGACGTCGCGGTCGTTGCCCAGCGGCTGGAGATGGTCACCCGGATCGCCCGCGAGATCGACGACTACGTGCTCGAGCTCGGCACCGACGGGCGGCTGCTCGCGCTCCAGCTGGAGGAGCTGATCACCGGCGTCGACATCGAGCGCGAGCTGGTGATCCGCGACTACGTGCCGTCCCGGAAGCGGAGTCGTGACCCCGACGAGCTGCTCGCCAAGCTCGAGACCCTCCCGGCCACCGACCTGGTCGACCCCGCGTCCGTCGCGCGGGTGCTCGGCATCGGGGCCGGAGAGCACCTCGACGGCGCGGTCGCGCCGCGCGGCTACCGGCTGCTCACCAAGGTGCCCCGGCTCCCGGCTGGTGTGGTCGAGGGTCTGGTCGACCACTTCGGCACGCTGCAGAAGCTGCTGTCCGCCGGCATCGACGACCTGCAGGCCGTCGAGGGCGTCGGCGAGCTGCGGGCTCGGAGCGTGCGCGAGGGGCTGTCGCGGCTGGCCGAGTCGACGATCCTCGAGCGGTACGTCTGAGCGCCCGAGGACCGTCCGAGGAACGAGGACGATCCTCGACAGGGCTCGCGCCCCAGCGCGCTCGGGCTGCTCGACCACCGGCGAACTAGGGCGTGTCTCCTTGTCCGGCGGCGTCGCGAGCGGCGTTTCCGGCCGATCTGGCAAGGCGGCGGAGCGAACTCGTGCCTGTCCGCCCATCGAGCGACACCAACGGAGCCAGATCGAGTCGGAAACGGCGCGCAGCAGGCGTGGGACAAGGAGACACGCCCTAGCGCCGGGGCTCGTCCGTCGACCTGTCGGACGCCTGCTCCTCCGCCTGGTCGCCCTGAGCCTCCTCCTGCGCCGACTCCTCCTCCAGCTGGTCGCGGTCCCGCTTCTTGCCCTTGCGGTCGCCCTTCGGGTCGGGTGGGGCGGTCGACGTCTCGGGCGCGGGCGAGGTCATCACGAAGTCGGACTCGGCAGGCTCGCCACCGAGCGCCGCCGCGGTGGCGGTGAAGCTGCCCGGCAGCAGCCACTCGTCCGCGCCCGGGCACTCGGCGCCCTTGCGACCCTGCGGATAGGGCGTCCACGTCATCTGTACGACGGTCGCCACGACCCGTCGTACGACCACCGACTCCGACGGGATCGGGTCCGGGCATTCCCGCGACGTCCAGACCTCGCGGCCGCCCTTGGTGATCTTCACCGTCACCTTGTCGGCGCCGATCCGGAAGTAGCACGCCTCCGTCTGGATGGACTGCAGGCTCAGTCCGATGGTCACCGGATCACCCGCGACGGCGGCCTCGATGCGCGGGGTGATCTTGATGTCGGCCGGTTCGCAGTTGCCTTCCGGTTCGACCATCACCGCGGGGTCGTACGTCGGGCCCTGCACGCCGCCGTGGCGCCGGCCCTTGCGGCCCTTCTTGCGGTCGCGGACGGTGATCGTCTGCGACGCCTCGACCTGGCCGCCGGCCTGCCGCGCGGCCGGCACGTCGTCGTCCTTGGCGTCGCTGCCGCCACCGAGCACGGAGGCGATGACGAACACCAGGGTGCCGGCGAGCAGGAGGACGAAGACCCGGCGGCGCCAGTAGATGCCCGGCGGCAGCGGGCCACGGGTCAGCGGCGGCATGGATCGAGGTTAGGCACCGACCGTCCCCGATCTGCGGAGGCACTCCGCCGCAGGCGACAATGATGACGATGTCCAGCCTGGTCGACACGATCCTGCGGTGGTACGACGCGCATGCACGCGACCTGCCCTGGCGCCGGCCGTCGGCGTCAGCGTGGTCGGTACTGGTCTCGGAGTTCATGCTCCAGCAGACGCCGGTGTCCCGCGTGCTGCCGGTCCACGAGGTCTGGTTGGACCGATGGCCGATGCCGGCCGGACTCGCCGCCGAGCCCAGCGGCGAGGCGGTGCGGGCGTGGGGACGCCTCGGCTACCCGCGTCGCGCGCTGCGCCTCCACGCGGCGGCGGTCTCGATCGTGGCCGACCACGGCGGCGTCGTACCCGACTCCTACGACGCGCTCCGCGCCCTCCCTGGCGTCGGCGACTACACGGCGGCGGCGGTGGCGGCGTTCGCCTACCGCCAGCGGCAGGTGGTGCTCGACACCAACGTGCGGCGGGTGCTCGGACGGGCGGTCTCGGGCGTCGAGTTCCCGGCCCGCTCGGTCACGAAGGCGGAGCGCGCCGTGGCCGAGAGGCTGCTGCCGGAGGACCCGCCGACGGCCGCCACGTGGTCGGTCGCCGTGATGGAGCTCGGCGCGCTGGTCTGCACCGCGGACCGCCCGAAGTGCCCGACCTGCCCGGTCGTCGAGACATGCGCGTGGCACACGGCTGGGAGCCCGGCGTACGACGGACCACCCCGCCCCGTGCAGACCTACGCCGGCACCGACCGTCAGTGCCGCGGCCGGCTGCTCGCCGTCGTCCGCGAGGCGCCGGGCTCGGTGCCCAAGGCCCGCCTCGACCTGGCGTGGGACGTCGCCGATCAGCGGGAGCGCTGCCTCGCCTCGTTGCTGGACGACGGCCTGGTCGTCGTCGCCGGCGCGGACCGCTACGCCCTGCCGTGAAGGCAGGGTTTTCCCGGTAGCGAATCACCCCGCGGCCTGCGACCGTCGTGGCATGCGCTCCCTCCGCCTCCTCCTCGTCCTGTTCTTCGCCACGACGACCGCGCTCCTGGTCGCTCCGCCCGCCGGCGCGGAGACCTGGAACACCGAGGACGCACGCGACGCGGTCCTCCACGGGTACGGCGACATCCGGTCAACCCGGGTGACCGCGGCGCCCCGCTTCGTCTTCCTGCGCGTACGCGTGCAGCAACAGCAGGCGTACGACACGATCTGGCACTTCGACACCGACGAGAACTCGCCCGGTCCGGAGTTCTACGCCCACCGGAACGCCGACTCCACCCCCGGCACCATCTACGTCGGCCGCCAGCTCTACGGCAACCGGTGCGAGCGGCGTAGCGTCGAGCTGTCCGAAGGCGGCACCGTGCTCAAGGCGAAGTTCCGCCTGCGCTGCCTCATCGACGACGGTGTGCTCCCGACCCGGATCCGGGTCCGGGTCATCACCGCCGAGGACGAGTTCAACCTCGACTGCGCTCCGGGCCCGCGCCGGAACTGCTCGTGGAGCCGCTGGATCGCGGTCGGCTGACCGCCGCTACTCGGACGCGGTGCGCGGCACGTCGGTCGGGCCATCGCCGCCCAGCGGCGCCGACGGCCCGTCCAGGCCGCCCTCGACCGCCGTCGTCTCGAGCGGCGGCATGTCGGGCAGCTCGCTGACCTTCTGACCCTCGAAGGTGAAGGTCGCGGTCGGACCTTCGCCGTCGACGTCTACGAGCACGATCTGGCCGGGGCCGATCTCACCGAACAGCATCTTCTCGGAGAGTTGGTCCTCGATCTCGCGCTGGATCGTGCGGCGCAGCGGCCGGGCGCCGAGCACAGGGTCGAAGCCCCTCGTGGCCAGCAGGTTCTTGGCCGCCTGGGTCAGCTCGAGCGACATGTCGCGGTCCTTGAGGCGCAGCTCGACGCCCGCGATCATGTTGTCGACCATGTGCACGATCTGGTCCTGGGTCAACGGCGGGAAGACGATGATCTCGTCGACGCGGTTGAGGAACTCCGGCCGGAAGTGCTGCTTCAGCTCGTCCTTGACCTTGGCCTTCATCCGCTCGTAGGAACCTTCGTCGCTTCCTTGCCCGAACCCGAGGCTGACGCTCTTGGAGATGTCCTTGGTGCCGAGGTTGGTGGTCATGATGATGACGGTGTTCTTGAAGTCGACCACCCGGCCCTGGGAGTCGGTCAGGCGGCCTTCCTCCAGGATCTGCAGCAGGCTGTTGAAGATGTCGGGGTGGGCCTTCTCGACCTCGTCGAACAGCACGACCGAGAACGGCTTGCGGCGCACCTTCTCGGTGAGCTGACCGCCCTCTTCGTAGCCGACGTAGCCCGGAGGCGAGCCGAACAGCCGCGACACGGTGTGCTTCTCGCCGAACTCGCTCATGTCGAGCTGGATCAGCGCGTCCTCGTCGCCGAACAGGAACTCCGCCAGCGTCTTGGACAGCCACGTCTTTCCGACACCGGAGGGCCCCGCGAAGATGAACGAGCCGCCGGGGCGCTTCGGGTCCTTCATGCCGGCACGGGTACGGCGGATCGCCCGCGAGATCGCCTTGACCGCCTCCTCCTGGCCGATGACCCGCTTGTGGAGCTCGTCCTCCATGTTCAGAAGTCGCGTCGACTCCTCCTCGGACAGCTTCACGATCGGGATGCCGGTCGCAACGGCGAGCACCTCGGCGATCAGCTCCTCGTCGACCTCGGCGACCTCGTCCATGTCTCCCGCGCGCCACTGCTTCTCGCGCTCGGCCTTCTTGAGGATGAGCTGCTTCTCCTCGTCGCGCAGACGAGCGGCGGCCTCGAAGTCCTGGCCGTCGATCGCGCCTTCCTTGCGCTGGCGGACGTCGGAGATCTTGTCGTCGTACTCCCGCAGGTCGGCGGGCGCCGTCATCCGGCGGATCCGGAGCCGCGAGCCGGCCTCGTCGATCAGGTCGATCGCCTTGTCGGGGAGGAACCGGTCTGAGATGTAGCGGTCGGCCAGGGTCGCCGCGGAGACCAGCGCCTCGTCGGTGATCGTCACCCGGTGGTGGGCCTCGTAGCGGTCGCGCAGGCCCTTGAGCATCTCGATCGTGTGGGCGATCGACGGCTCGGCGACCTGGATCGGCTGGAACCGGCGCTCGAGCGCGGCGTCCTTCTCGAGGTACTTGCGGTACTCGTCGAGCGTGGTCGCGCCGATCGTCTGGAGCTCGCCTCGAGCCAGCATCGGCTTGAGGATGCTGGCGGCGTCGATCGCGCCCTCGGCCGCACCGGCGCCGACGAGGGTGTGGATCTCGTCGATGAACAACACGATGTCGCCGCGGGTGCGGATCTCCTTGAGCACCTTCTTCAGGCGCTCCTCGAAGTCACCGCGGTAGCGACTGCCCGCAACCAGCGCGCCCAGGTCGAGCGTGTAGATCTGCTTGTCCTTGAGCGTCTCGGGCACGTTGCCCTTGACGATGTCCTGGGCCAGGCCCTCGACGATCGTCGTCTTACCGACGCCGGGCTCGCCGATGAGGACCGGGTTGTTCTTCGTACGGCGGGACAGGATCTGCATGACCCGCTCGATCTCGGCCTCCCGGCCGATGACCGGGTCGAGCTTGCCCTCGCGCGCGTCCTGGGTCAGGTTGCGACCGAACTGGTCGAGCACCAGCGACGACGACGGCGCGTCACCGCCGCTGCTGCCGGTCGACGCGGCGGTCGAGCCGGACTCCTTGCCCTGGAACCCGGACAACAGCTGGATGACCTGTTGGCGGACCCGGTTGAGGTCGGCGCCGAGCTTCTGCAGCACCTGGGCGGCGACGCCCTCACCCTCGCGGATCAGGCCGAGCAGGATGTGCTCGGTGCCGATGTAGGAGTGCCCCAGCTGGAGCGCCTCGCGCAGCGACAGCTCGAGGACCTTCTTGGCGCGCGGCGTGAACGGAATGTGCCCGCTCGGCGCCTGCTGGCCCTGACCGATGATCTCCTCGACCTGGGCGCGGACGGCTTCGAGCGAGATGTCGAGGGACTCCAGCGCCTTCGCGGCGACGCCCTCGCCCTCGTGGATCAGGCCGAGCAGGATGTGCTCGGTGCCGATGTAGTTGTGGGAGAGCATGCGGGCCTCTTCCTGGGCCAGCACGACCACCCGGCGGGCTCGGTCAGTGAACCGCTCGAACATCTGTTGCTCCTCCACGCGTAACGGGGCGTACGACGAGTACAACCCGATCAACAGCCTACGCGTTCCGCACGAAGGGAAAATGCCGTCCGCTCAGAGCGAAATCGGCACTGCGACCGACGAAAGCTTCCGGCCGGTGAGTCACATCCGCACCGCTGGTCACGCTGACCAGGGAAAACTGGCGCTTGTCGGCCGTTGCAATGCCTGACAAGCGCAGGAATCCCCGGTCGGCCGGGGATTCCTGCACCTCGTCAGTTCTTGGCTTCGAACGCCTCACGCACGTCGGCCGGGATCCGGCCGCGGTCGGGCACCTTGAAGCCGTTGGAGCGGGCCCAGTCGCGGATCTCCTTGGCGGAGGTGCCGCCGACGGCCGGCTTCGCGCCGCGGGTACGGCGACCGCCGCCCACCTTGCGCGCGTGACCGACGTACGACGCGAGCGCGTCACGGAGCTTGGCAGCGTGCTTATCGTTGAGGTCGATCTCGTAGGACGTGCCGTCGAGTCCGAATGCGACCGTCTCCGTTGCGTCCGAACCGTCGATGTCGTCGACCAGAACAATGTTGACGCGCTGTGCCATGATGTGCCCCTTTTGCGAAGATGAAAGCCGCCCGTCATTTGAGCGCCCGCTCGAATAGTGCCGCATTCCTCCAGTAAAGGAAAGTTGGCGATATCCGGTGAAAGGACTTCACACTTTCACTTCACGTTGCGGAGGAATGCCTTCTCGAGGCCCCGTAGCGTCAACCACGGGGAATGATCGGTGAAACACCGACATTCGTCGGCGACCAGCGGCGCGAGATATCCGGTCGCGATCACCCGCACGTCGCCGGGCTCGACCCCGAGTGCGGCGGTGATCCGCTCCACCATCCCCTCGACCTGGCTCGCGACGCCGAAGACCATCCCCGACTGCAGTGCCTCGACCGTGTTCTTGCCGATCACCCCGCGCGGCCGCACCAGCTCGACCATGCGCAGCTGGGCGCCACGCCTGCCCAGAGCCTCGAGGGAGATCTCGATCCCAGGGGCGATGGCCCCGCCGACGTAGCGCCCTTCCCGGTCGATCACGTCGTACGTCGTCGCGGTCCCGCCGAAATCGACCACGATCGCCGGGCCGCCGAAATCATTGGCCGCGGCCAACGCGTTGATGATGCGGTCGGTACCGACCTCGCGCGGATTGTCGACCAGGATCGGCACACCGGTGCGCACACCTGGTTCGACGACCACGTTCGGGATATCTGCGAAATGCCGCGCGAGCATCTCCCGCCAGGAATTCAGGACGGCCGGCACGGTCGCGCAGACCGATATCCCGGTGATCTCCGTGGATTCCCGGCCGAGCAGGCCGCGCAGCAGGACCGCCCATTCATCGGCGGTTCGGTGCTCGTGGGTGGAGACGAGCCAGTGCGAGCCGACCTCACCGTCCCGGATCAACCCGAGCACGGTGTGCGCGTTGCCGATATCAACCGCGAGCAGAGTCATCGCGTAGATCCATGCCGAGGTCGAAGACCTTGACCGAGTGGGTCAGGGCTCCGACCGAGATGAAGTCGACTCCGGTCTGCGCGACCTCGCGGGCGCGCTCGAGGGTGAGGCCGCCCGAAGCCTCGAGGGTCGCCCGGCCGGCATTGATCGCCACCGCCTCGGCCATCGTGGCGGACGGCATGTTGTCGAGCAGGATCTCGGTGCAGCCGGCGTCGAGCACCTCGCGCATCTGGTCGAGATCGGTCACTTCCACCTCGACCCGCAGGTCGGGGTACGCCGCGCGGACGGCCCGGTAGGCCGGCACGACGCCGCCCGCCGCGAGCACGTGGTTGTCCTTGACCATCGCGCGGTCCGACAGGCTGAACCGGTGGTTGACCCCGCCGCCGCAGGCGACGGCATACTTCTGGAGCGCGCGCAGGCCCGGCAGCGTCTTGCGGGTGTCGAGCACTCGGGCACGGGTCCCCTCGAGGGCGGCGACCCACTCCGCGGTGGCCGTCGCGACGCCGGAGAGGTGGCAGGCGATGTTGAGCGCGACCCGTTCCGCGGTGAGGAGTCCGCGGACCGGCCCGGCAACGGTGAGTACGGCGTCGCCGGGGTTGACCGCGGTGCCGTCGGGGATCCGCAGCGGCACGTCGACGTCGGCGCCGAGCACGACCCGGAACACCAGCTCGGCCACGCCGAGGCCGGCGACGACACCGGGCTCCCGGGCGTTGAAGTCCGCGATGCCGCGCGCGTCGGCAGCGATCGTGGCGACGCTGGTGACGTCCCCTCCCGGCACGTCCTCGTCCAGCGCGGCGACGACCAGGTCGTAGACCTCCACGGCGTCGAGCCCGCCCTCGTCGAGCTCGCGTCGCAGGCCGATCGGGATCTCGGGAAACGGCGTCGGGGGCTGCAACATGCCTCCAGGGCCGTATCGCGTCATGCCTCCACCACCGATCCGCTGGTGTCGGTCGCTGCTGCCGCGCTGAACGTCACCGTGCTGACCCCGTCGGTCATCGCGACGTCGAAGTGGCCGGCCCAGTGCTCGTCGTCGCGCTCGGGGAAGTCGTCGCGCCAGTGCGACCCGCGGGTCTCCTGGCGTAGCGCCGCGGCGTCGGCGAGCGCGGCGCTGATGGTGAGCAGGTTCGTGGTCTCCCACGAAGCCTGGTCGACCTGTTCGGCCGTGTTGCCACCGAGCTTGTCGAGAAGCCCGGTGGCCTCGGCGAGCCCTTCGGCGGACCGCAGCACCCCGACCCGCGACGTCATCGTCTCCTGGAGGTCGCGCCGCGCCGTACCCGAGACCAGGCCGGCCGTCCGCGGGTCGACTGTTGGCTCCGACCACGGCTGGAGCTCTTTCGGCAGCACCGCGGCGATCCGCCGGGAGAACACCAGGCCCTCCAACAGCGAGTTGGAGGCGAGCCGGTTGGCGCCGTGCACGCCGGAGCAGGCGACCTCGCCGGTGGCGTAGAGGCCGGGCAGGTCGGTGCGGCCGTCCAGGTCGGTGCGGACGCCGCCCGACGCGTAGTGGCAGGCGGGTGCGACAGGGATCAGCTGTGTGACGGGATCGATCCCGTAGGAGCGCGTGGTGGCGAGGATGGTCGGGAACCGCCGCTCCCAGAAGGCTTCACCGAGGTGCCGGGCGTCGAGCCACATGTGCGGCCGGCCGGTCTCGATCATCCGCTTCATGATCGCCTTGGCGACCACGTCGCGCGGCGCGAGGTCGGCCAGCTCATGGACGCCCTGCATGAACCGGTTGCCGTCGTCGTCGACGAGGAACGCGCCCTCGCCCCGCACCGCCTCCGAGATGAGCGGTTGCTGGCCGCGTGACTCCGGACCGAGGTACATCACCGTGGGATGGAACTGCACGAACTCCAGGTCGCGCAGGGTCGCGCCCGCTCGCAGCGCGATCGCCATCCCGTCGCCGGTGGACACCGCCGGGTTGGTGGTCTGCGAGAACACCTGGCCCAGGCCGCCGCTCGCGAGCACCACCGCACGGCAGTGGACGGCGCCGACGCCGTCGCGGACACCCTCGCCGATCACGTGCAGGGTCAGCCCGGCGACGCTGCCGTCGGCACCGAGGAGCAGGTCGACGGCCAGCGCGTGCTGGATGACCTCGATGTCGGGCGCGGCCTCGATCGCGGCGATCAACGCACGCTGGATCTCGGCACCGGTGGCGTCACCGCCGGCATGGATGATCCGGTCGCGGTGGTGGCCGCCCTCGCGGGTCAGCGACAGCTCGCCGTCGGCGTCATGGTCGAAGTTGGTGCCGAGCGCGATCAGCTCCCGGACGGCGTCGGGGCCCTCCGTGACCAGCGCCCGCACCGCGTCCCGGTCGCAGGCGCCCGCGCCCGCGACCAGGGTGTCGACCTCGTGCTCCTCAGGAGTGTCTTCGGGACCCAGCGCCGCGGCGATGCCGCCCTGCGCCCACTGGGTCGACCCGGCGTTGAGCACGTCCTTCGACACGACCAACACCTTGTCGACGTGCTCGCGCAGCCGCAGGGCCGCCGTGAGCCCGGCGACGCCGGACCCCACGATCACCACGTCGGCACTCGTGGTCCAACCGGGTGAAGGCGCCGTCAGCCGGCCGGGGAGGCGCCGGGTGGCAGCAGGCCCTTGCGAGCTCGGGTCGGACATTCGTGCAGGCTACCGATAATGCCGCGTCAGACACCCGCTGCGGTGAGGTCACCGCGACGGAGCAGGGGATCGTCGAACGTGTCCGCCGGGTCGGCGCTGGTGCCGATGATCTTGTTGTCGGCGTCGACGAAGACGACGTGCGGCTGGTAGGCCTTCGCCTCCGCGGTCGTCATCTGGCCGTAGGCGATGAGGATGACCAGGTCGCCCGGGTGCACGAGCCGGGCAGCAGCGCCGTTGATACCGATCACGCCGGACCCGCGCTCGCCGGCGATCGTGTAGGTCTCGAGCCGGGCGCCGTTGGTGATGTCGACGATGTGCACCAGCTCGCCGGCAAGCAGGTCGGCCGCGTCGAGCAGGTCCTCGTCGACGGTGACGGAACCGACGTAGTGCAGGTCGGCCTGGGTCACCGTGGCGCGGTGGATCTTCGACTTCATCATGGTGCGCAACATCAATGCCTCACTTCGTTCGGCTCAGTGGTGGGTCCGCCGACGGTGACGGCCAGGTTGTCGATCAGCCGGGTCGACCCGACCCGAGCTGCGATGAGCGCCCGGGCAGGGGTGCCGGGCTCGATCAGCGCCGGGTCGCACGGCAGCTCGGCGAGGTCCGGGGTCCGGATCTCGAAGTAGTCGAGGTCGACGCCGTCGGCAACCCGGAGCTCAGCACGGGCCGCGTCCAGGGCGGCCTCCACGCCGTACCGCGCCTCGCGGCTCGCCGCCTGCAGCACCCGGTTGAGCCCGGCGGCCTGCCGGCGCTGCTCGGCGTCGAGGTAGCGGTTGCGGCTGGACCGGGCGAGCCCGTCGTCCTCGCGGTCGGTGGGCGCCCCGACGATCTCGAGCGCGCCGTGCCTGCCGCTGATGCAGAGGTCGGAGACCAGCTGGCGGATCAGCACCAGCTGCTGGTAGTCCTTCTGGCCGAAGATCGCGATGTCCGGCCGGACCAGGCCGAACAGCTTGGCGACCACGGTCAGCACGCCCCGGAAGTGCCCGGGGCGGGTGCGTCCTTCGAGGATCTCGGCCAGCGGGCCGGGGTCGACGGTGACGGCCGCATCGTCCCGGTCGCGGGGGACGCCGCCCGGGTACATCTCGGCCACGGTCGGCGCGAAAACCACAGCGGCGCCCTCGCGGCCGCACATCTTCAGGTCCTCGTCGAACGTGCGCGGGTAGCGGTCGAGGTCCTCGTTGGGCCCGAACTGGAGCGGATTCACGAAGATGGACACAACGACGGCGCCGTCCTCGCCCGCACGCTCGCGGGCGAGCCGGATCAGGCCGGCGTGGCCCTCGTGCAGCGCACCCATGGTGGGCACCAGCACGACGTCGCCCGCCGCCCGCTGGGCGGCGAGCAGCGTCACCAGGTCCGCACGAGAGCGCGCGACGACCGGCGTCGTCACCGCGGTGGACACGACGATCAGTGGTCCGCGGAGTGGCCGGTACGCGCGACCGCGGCGTCGAGGACGGCCAGGATCCGGGCTGCACGGATGGGCAGCACCCGGCCGTCCGTGACGGCACGGTCGAGGGTGGCCCGGGCCAGCGTGACGTACGACGGCAGCGTGTCGGGCCGGTTGGCGGTGATGTCCTCGAGGTGGGCGGCGACAGTCTTGACGTCGCCCCGCACGATCGGGCCGGTCAGCGCGGCGTCACCGTGCTCGAGCGCGTTGTCGAGCGCGGCCTCGAGCAACGGACGGAGGGTGCCGGCCGGGTCGGCTGAACCGGCGGCCGCGAGCAGCTCCATCGCCTCGGTGACGAGGGTGACCAGGTGGTTGGCGCCGTGGGCGAGGCCCGCGTGGTAGAGCGTGCGCATCTCCTCGGGCACCCAGGTCGGGCGACCACCGAGCTCGCTGACGAGCTGCTCGGCGAAGTCGCGCTCGGCCGGTTCGGCGGTGAGGCCGAAGACCGTGGCGTCGAGGCGGTCGAGATCGACGGCGGTGCCGGTGAAGGTCATCGCCGGGTGGAGGGCGATCACCCGGGCGCCGACGGCCGCTGCGGGCGCGAGCACCGCGAGGCCGTGCCGGCCCGAGGTGTGCACGACGTACTGACCCTCGCGAAGCGCGCCCGAGTCAGCCAGCACGCGTACGACGTTCGGCAGCATGTCGTCGGGGACGGTGAGGAGGAGTACGTCGCACCCGCGCGCGACGGCACTGGGCTTGTCGATCGGGACGCCGGGAAGCAGGGTGGCGGCGCGTTCGCGGGAGGCGTCGGACTCACCGGCGACGGTGGTGACGGGATGGCCGGCCTCGCGAAGGCGGGCGGCGAGCACGGCTCCGACCTTGCCGGCACCGATCACGCCGATGCTCAGAGCGGGGCGCGCAGGCGACGTCGTCATCTGTTTCGAACCTTTCGTTCCAATCCCTCCGACCACCCGCTCGTGTGCGGGCCGGGGTGGGTACCGGACGTTTGCTCATTCGATGTAACACCAGCCTAGGTCCAACCGCTACCTGGCCGACAGGTCACGCCGACGTGACCTGGACCACCTCTCTCCGCGAATCCGGGAAGATTCCCGTCGAACCGGCCGGACTCGGCGGGGATCTTCCCGGATTCGCGGTGGGTAACGTTCGGGTGTGTTCCGTCGGAGGCCAACCCCACAGGTGAGCGTGGTGGTCCCGGCGTACGACGTGGCGGCGTACCTCCCCGCCTGCCTCGACAGCCTGATCGGGCAGACCCTGCGCGAGCTCGAGGTCGTGGTGGTCGACGACGGGGCGACCGACGACTCCGGGGCGATCGCCGATTCCTACGCCGCGCGGGACCCCCGGGTGCGGGTGGTGCACATCGAGAACGGCGGACTCGGCGCCGCTCGCAACGAGGGGATCCGGCACGCCCGCGGTGAGTACCTCGGCTTCTGCGACGCCGACGACCTGATGACGCCGAGGGCGCTCGAGCTGCTGCTCGCGCTGGCGGACGAGACGGGTGCTCCCCTGGTGACCGGCAACGTGGTCCGGCTGGAGGGCGAGCGACGGCCGGGGCTGCCCTGGATGAACCGGCTGCACGCCGACCGCGGCGCGATCGTCATCGACGACCTGCCGGAGCTGCTCGGCGACGTCTTCGCGTGGAACAAGCTCTTCCGCCGCGACTTCTGGGACAGCGCCGGGCTCGGCTGGCCGGAGCGGATCCGCTACGAGGACCAGCCCTGCACGACGGACGCCTACCTGCGCGCCGCCCGGATCGGCGTCACGCCCGAGGTCGTCTACCACTGGCGGATGCGCGACGACGGCTCCTCGATCACGCAGCAGCGGGCGACCGTCGCCGACCTCGCCGACCGCTGGACGACCAAGCGGATGGCGCTGACGTCGGTCGACGAGTACGGCGCCGCGGGGGTCACCGAGGTCTTCCGCGACCGGGTGCTGCCGGGCGACATGGCGCAGTACTTCGTGAACATCCCCGACTGCTCCGACGAGTGGTGGGACCTGCTGGTGACCGGCGTGCGGGAGTTCTGGGGCCCGGAGCGCTCACTCACGGGGAGCACCCTTCCTCCCGCTCAGCGACTGACCGGCTGGCTGGTGGAGGAGGATCGGCGCGCGGAGGCGTCTCTAGTCAGTTCCTACGCGCGCGGCCTGGGCGGGCCGCTCCCCCGGGTCACCGACGCCGACGGATCGGTGCGGGTCGCCGTACCCGGGCTGGACCCTGGGACCATCGCCCCGGAGGCGCTACGCCTCCGGGACGACGAAGCCTGAGGATCAGTCGAGCAGGCCCTGGTCCTCGAGGAACTCCTCGGCGACGTCCTCTGGGGTCTCGCGGTCGATCGAGACCCGGGCGATCAGCTCACCCAGTGTCGTGTTGTCCAGCGCCGCCATCAGCGCCTCCAGCGGCTCCTGGACATCAGGGTGCTCGTCGAGGAACTCGGTGGAGACGGCCGGCACGAGGTTCTGCGCCGGCTGGATGCCGCGGTCGTCCTCGAGCAGGACCAGACCCTGGTCGTCGAGGGTGCCGTCGAGGGTGCCGGTCTGGCCGAGCTGTGCCTCGTCGTCGATCACGGCCTGGTAGGTCTGCGGCGACGCGTAGCCCAGCGGCAGCAGCTCGAGGTCGATGCCGTAGACGTCGGTGAGACCGGCCAGGCAGTCGGCCCGACCCTCACAGTCGGGAGCCGCGGCCAGGGTGAGGCGCTCACCCTCCAGGTCGGAGAGCGCGGTGACGCCATTGCTCTCGGCGAAGTCCTCGGTCACGAAGTAGGCGTTCTGCGACGCTGCGTCGGAAGCAGCGAGCAGGGTGATGCCCTCCGTCTCCAGCAGCGGCGCCATCGCGGCCAGGGTGGCGTCGATGTCGCTGCTGCTGATCGCCGCGGCATCCTCGCCGTTGGCGTCGGTGTTGAGCTGGTCGCCGAGACCGGCGACGTACTCCGGGACGATGTCGACCGATCCGGGGAACTCGGCGAGGTAGGCCGGGCGGGTGTCGACCAGCTTGGTCTCCACCTCGTAGCCGAGGTCGTCGAGGATCGCGGCGTACATCGCGGTCACGAGCGCGGCTTCGTCGAAGCTCTGGCTCGCCAGCGTGACGTTGCCGCCGCCTCCGGCGCTGTCGTTGTCGGCGTCGTCGTCGGCGACGTCGTCGCCGGCACAGCCGGCGGTGATGAGGAGGCCGCCCGAGACGACGGCAGCCAGGAGTGTGCGGCGGATGGTCATGAAGTGTCTACCTTCTGTGTCCCGCGGCCAGTACCGCGCGTGTCCGGTCGGCGGGGACTCCCGCCCGGCGTCATCGACGCCGTGCGAGACAGCCTAGACGTAGCGACGGACATCGGAGGTCAGGTTGTGGCGGACACCTTGCTGCGCGGAGGCTCGACGGCCCGTTGCGCGGCGGCCGCGAGCAGCTCGAGCAGCAGCGCCGCGGCGGCCACCACGAGGGCCGCGCCGATGCCCTCGCTGTATTGGTTGCGGGCGAATCCGGACACGATGATCGCCCCCACGCCCGGCCCTGCCACCAGGGCAGCGATGGTCGCGGTCGCCCACACCTGGACGAGGGCCAGCCGGACACCGGACATCATCAGCGGCAGCGCAAGCGGCAGCTCGACCCGCCAGAACCGCTGGGCGCCCGACATCCCCATCCCGTCGGCGGCCTCGAGCACGTCGGCCGGCACCTCGCGGATCGCGGTGTAGGTGTTGGTCACCAGCGGCGGCAGCGCGAAGAGGGCGAGCGCGATCAGCGTCGCGAGACCGGCCCGGCCGTAGGGGCCGAGCTGCGCGGGGCCGGGCCAGTCCGCAGTGACGAGCACGGCGAGCAGCGCGAAGGTCGGGATCGCCCGGCCGATGTTGGTGATGTTGATGGCCAGGAAGCCGCCGCGGCCGATGTGGCCGAGCCAGAGCGCGAGCGGCAGGCCGATGAGGAGACCGAGCGCCAGCGCGGTCACCGTCAGCAGCAGCTGCTCGGCCAGCCGGTCGAGCAGACCCCCCGACCCGGTCCAGCTCGACGAGGTCGTGAGGTACTCCCAGGTCAGCTCGAAGAGGCTCATCGCGCCCCCTGCCGGGTCCAGGGCGTCAGGAACCGCTGCGCGACCACGAGCACGACGTCGAGGACGAGCGCGAGCACCACGCAGAGGACCGCAGCAGTCACCAGCTCGGCCCGGAAGTTGCGCTGGACCCCGTGCGAGATCAGGTCGCCGAGCCCGCCGTACGCCACCAGGGTGCCGACCGTGGTGAGCGCGACCGTCGAGACGGTGGCCACCCGCATCGCGGCGACCAGGACGGGGAGCGCGAGCGGCAGCTGCACCTTGAACAGCAACCGCGTCGGTCCGTAGCCCAGGCCCACCGCGGACTCCACGACGTCGTCGGGCACCGACCGGAAGCCGTCGAGGAACCCGCGCACCAGCACGGTGAGGGCGTAGACGCCGAGGCCGATCACCACCGTGGTCGCGGAGAGGCCGGTGAACGGGACGAGGATGGGCAGCAGGGCCAGCGACGGGATCGTGTAGAGGCCGGTGCTGACACCGAGGATCGTCGACTCCAGCCGCGGCAGCCGCTGCGCGGCCAGCGCCAGCGGGAACGCCAGCACCAGGCCGAGCAGCACGGCTGCGACGGTGATCTGCAGGTGCTCGGTGGTGGCGGCGATGATGTCGTCCTGCCGGTCCTCGACGTACTGGACGCACCACCACTCGTTGACCAGGGCGCTGTAGCAGCTCGGCTCGCTCGCGGCCGCCGGCGCCTCCTCGAGTGTGGCGCGGGGCACTAAGGTCACGGCATGGACGCTACCGCGGACCCGGCAGCGGGCGAGCCGATGATCCGGCTCACCAGCGTCAGCAAGACGTACGCCGACGGCACGGTCGCGGTGCAGGAGCTCGACCTCGACGTCGGACGCGGTGAGCTGGTCTGTCTGGTCGGCCCGTCCGGCTGCGGGAAGTCGACGACGCTGAAGATGATCAACCGGCTGGTCGAGCCGAGCACGGGCCTGATCGAGATCGACGGCCGCGACGTGACCCATGCCGACCCGGTCAAGCTGCGGCGCGGGATCGGCTACGTCATCCAGCAGATCGGGCTGTTCCCGCACCAGCGGATCATCACCAACGTGATGACGGTGCCGCTGCTGTACGGCGAGTCGAAGGCGACCGCGCGGGATCGCGCCCGCGAGCTGTTGTCACTGGTCGGCCTCGACCCGGACCAGTACGGCGACCGCTATCCCCACCAGCTCTCCGGCGGTCAACGGCAGCGCGTCGGCGTCGCGAGGGCGCTCGCCGCGGACCCGCCGGTGCTGCTGATGGATGAGCCGTTCGGCGCGGTGGACCCCGTCGTACGCGGCCGGCTCCAGGAGGAGTTCCGTCGGTTGCAGCGTGATCTCGGGAAGACGGTCGTCTTCGTCACCCACGACATCGACGAGGCGGTGCTGCTGGGGGACCGGGTGGCCGTGTTCGCCGAGGGTGGGCGGCTGCTGCAGTACGACACCCCCGCCCGGCTGCTCGCTCGCCCGGTCGACGACGAGGTGGCGACGTTCGTCGGCGCCGAGCGCGGCCTGCGCCGGTTGTCGGTGACGCGGATCGAGCATGCGCACCTCGAGCCGGTCGACGGCGTCAAGGCGGCCGACCTCGCCTCCACCGTCGCCGTGGGCGCCACCCTCGAGGAGGCACTCGCGCTCATGCTCCGCGACGACCGGGCGATGGTCGGGGTGACCGACGGCCCGAAGTTCGTCGGCGTGCTCACGCCCGCCGGCGTCCACCGAGCCTTGCGGGAGTCCTTGCGGGAGTGAAATGACGATAGTCCCCCACGAAAAGCACCGGGATTGTGGGGTTCCCGGTGCTTTTGGCGGGGGACTATCGCGGCTGGGGGGTCAGGCGGACTTGATCTGCTGGGCGATGAGAGCTGCCTCGGCGGACTCCCACTGCGCGGTGAGCATGTCGACCTCGACCTCGAGCTCGGCCACCCGGACGACGGCCTGGGTGGCGCGGTCGTCGGCGTCGTGGATCCGGTCGACGAGAGCGGAGTTGGCGCGCTCGACGTAGGTGACGTGCTCCTGGATCTCGGTGAGGCTGCGGCGGGCGTCGGACAGCTCCTCGGCCGTGTCAGTGAGGCGGCGCTCCAGTCGGGAGACGGTCGCGTCACGCTTGGCGATCTGCCCCTGCATGTCGGCGGCGAACTCGACGCCGTCCGTGGACCGGCGGACGTCGAGGTGGCGGTACGCGACGGCCTGTGCGGCGCGGTCGCGAGCGGCCTCCACGCGCGACGCCAGCAGCTCGCTGTGGGTGATCTTGGTGGCGACGACGCCGAGGAGTACGGCGACCCCGCCGGCAACGGTCACAGCCAGCCACGAGCCGGTGACCGCGGTGCCGGCGACCGCGGCGGCGGCACCCAGCAGTAGGAGAACGGCGACCACGACCCGGGTCGACCGCTGACGACGACGGGAGCTGCCCGCAGAAGTGGTCATGTGACTGAGGTTACTTCGTGTGGTCAGTGTTTCTGATGCGACACGCGCGCTCGAGGAGCAGCGCGGCGACCACGCCCAGCAGCCCGGCGCCGCCGCCGGCCAGGGACGCCCACAGCCGGCCGTTGTCCTCAGGGGCACTGATCCAGCTCAGCGCGTAGCCGAGGTAGCCCCCTCCCACGAGAGCGGCGACCAGGACGCAGGCGCGCGCCAGCACCAGCCGGTTGACGGCCTGGTGCGGCAGCAGCCGCTCGCGTCGTACGTGCACGGTCCGCCAGGTCGCCCAGGCCACGTAGCCGAGGATCGCGGCCAGGAACAGCAGCGCGAGGGGCTGGGCCCAGGAGACGAACGGCGGGACGTTGCCCATCCGGTCGCTGACCAGGTGCAGCGCCCAACCACAGACCAATCCGACCAGCGCCCAGCCGACCACGACCCCGGGCGACGTCGGCTGGAGGTTGCCCTGCGGCTCCTCGGGCTCGACGGGATCGTCAGGCTCGGGCGGGACCTGCTCGTCCCTCACCCGTCAGACTCGAGCACCAGGTCTTCGCGCCGAGTGAGGCCGTCGGTGCCGACCTTGTCGAGCAGCACCGCGATCGGTCCGACGCCCGGGATCTCCGCGTCGGGCTCGAGGTCCAGCCACGGCTGCAGCACGAAGCCGCGCTCGTGGGCCTGCGGGTGGGGCAGCCGGAGCGCCTCGGTGTCGCTGCGGCGGTCGCCGACCACGATCAGGTCGACGTCAAGGGTGCGCGGCGCGTTGACGCCGGGGCTGCGGTCGCGGTCGTAGGCGTCCTCGATCGCGAGGGCGCGGTCGAGCAGCCGGTGCGCGGCCAGGGTGGTGTCCATCAGGACCACCGCGTTGAGGAACTTCGGCGAGTCCGGCGGGCAGTCGACCGGCTCGCTCTCGTAGACCGGTGACAGGCCGGTGATCCAGACGTCCGGGGTGTCGGCGAGCGCATCGACCGCGCCCTGCAGGTTGGAGAGCCGCTCGCCGAGGTTGGACCCCAGCCCGACGACGACCCGACGGATCGGGCGCATCTCACCGGTGAGGGTGTCGGCATCGATGATGTTCGGGTTGGGCGTCTCACTCATCGTCGGCCTCTCCCTTTCCGGGGGATGTCGGGGGTCGGTGTCGGGTGATTGTCAGCTGCACGTCCGCGAACTTCGCCTCGATCGGCGCGTCCGGCTTGTGCACGGTTATCCGCGCCCATTCAACACGAGCGTCCAAGAGGCAGATACCGGCGATCCGAGTAGCGAGAGTCTCGATCAGGTCGACCGGCTCCCCCTGGACCGCCGTCGCAACCTCGTCCACGAGACTTCCGTAGTCGATCGTGTCGCGCAAGTCGTCGGAGGCGGCCGCAGGTGCGCTGTCGACGCCCAGGGTCAGGTCGATCACGAAGCGCTGCCCGTCGCGCCGCTCGTGCTCGAACACGCCGTGATGGCCCCAGCACTCGATGCCGATCACGCTCAACTGATCCGTCATTCTTCCCTCCCGAGTCGGTCCATGGTCGCGAGTACGTCGCGGGTCGCGCGGACGTCGTGCACGCGCACCCCCCAGACGCCGTGCAGCACCAGCGTCGCAAGGATCGCGGCGTGGGCGTGCTCCCGCTCACCGACCGGACGGGGCGTGCCGTCGGGCTCGGCCAGCAGCTCGCCGAGGAACCGCTTGCGGCTGGCGCCGACCAGCACCGGGAAGCCGAGCTCCTGGACCAGACCGATCCGGCCGAGCAGCTCCCAGTTCTGGTCGGGAGTCTTCGCGAACCCGAGTCCGGGATCGAGCACGACCCGCGTGTCATCGATGCCGGCGGCACGGAGGGCATCGACCCGTGCGCGCAGCTCGTCGGCCACGACCGCGGCGACGTGTCCGTCGTACGCCGTGAAGTCGCGCATCCGGTCGCTGTGGGCCCGCCAGTGCATGGCGACGTACCGGACCTCGGGCGCCGCGTCGGCCACGACCTCCAGGATCGTGGGGTCGGCAAGGCCACCGGACACGTCGTTGACGACCCGGGCGCCGGCGGCGAGTGCTGCCGTCGCGACCTCGGCGCGCATGGTGTCGACGGAGACGACGGCGCCGTCGGCGGCGAGCGCCTCGATCACGGGTACGACGCGGCCCAGCTCCTCCTCGACGAGCGGCCGGGTCGCGCCCGGCCGGGTCGACTCACCGCCGACGTCGAGGATGTCGGCACCGTCCGCCCGCAGCTGCCTCCCGTGCGCGATCGCGCGCTCTGCGTCGAGGAACAGCCCACCATCGGAGAACGAGTCGGGCGTGACGTTGACGACCCCCATCACCAGCGGCGCCTGCGTCATGCGCGGCAGGCTATCCCGCCGCGGCGGCGGCCGATCGGGGGTCGTTGTCCGCAGGTCTCCTGACCACCTTTGACACGAGCCCGTCCCGGGTGATTCAGTTGTTGCAATCTGAACATCGGCCGAATCAAGGTCGGTGTCGATCGACTCGGGGGTGCACATGCGCCGATTGCTGGTCCTGCTCACCATGGTGGCCCTGCTGCCACTGACGATCACTCCGGGCGCGACCGCGCGCTCGCCGGAGGACACTCCTACGCCGCAGCGTGCTCGGGCGCTGCACCTGGTCAAGAAGTACGACGGTCTCGCGGACATCATCTGCGAGAAGAAGCGGGCGGCTCACGACAAGCCCGGCCCCTGCAAGCGGGTCCTCACCCTGAGGACCTCCTACCGCTACCAGCAGCCGAACCCGGCACGTGAGCGGCCCGGGCAGAACCAGTTCTGGTGCAAGGACTGGTCGGCGGTCGCCCGCGGCATCTACTACGTCAACTGGAAGGAAGAAACCAAGGGCACCTACTGCTGGGTCGAAGGGCCCCGGTTCCCTGAGATCTACAAGAACGACTGGCGGTGCGGCTACAACTCAGCGATCGGCTACGACGTCAAGGTCGAGGACTGCTGGGACGAGCGGCGCGCCGGCGACACCACTGCCGGTTGGTGGATCTCCGTCTACGACAAGTTCCGGGTCTCTGCGGCCTTCCGGGGCTTCCCGTTGCACTGGACGCACCAGTTCCACGTCAACCTCCACCCGACCGGCAACATCACTCTGAAGAACGACGACTGATGGGCGCGGGCGGGTGGGTGCCTCCGCGCTACGACGAGGGCGCGGGCACTCACCTGCCCGACCCCGCCGACCCGGCGCGCTGTCTCTGCGGTCACTCGTGGCCGGCTCCGCCCTCCGAAGAGGAGTTCCTGGCGCATCGCTTCGGCCCGAAGGCCGTCAGCGAGTGCCGTGCATGATCAGGCTCATCGCCTCGTGGCGGGTCGCGGCATTGTGCATGCTGCCGCGGATCGCCGAGGTGATGGTGCGCGAGCCGGCCTTCTTCACCCCGCGCATGGTCATGCAGAGGTGCTCGGCCTCGACCACCACGATCACGCCGCGGGCCTCGAGGATATGCATCAACGCGTCGGCGATCTGGGTGGTGAGCCGCTCCTGCACCTGCGGCCGTTTGGCGTAGACGTCGACCAGCCGGGCCAGCTTGGAGAGGCCGGTGATCTTGCCGCTCTCGGCCGGGATGTAGCCGACGTGCGCGACGCCCGTGAACGGCACCAGGTGGTGCTCGCACATCGACCACAGCTCGATGTCGCGCACCAGGACCATCTCGTCGTGGCCGAGGTCGAAGGTCGTCGTGAGCACGTCCTCGGGCCGCTGCCGCAACCCGGCGGTGAGCTCGGCGTACGCCCGGGCGACCCGGGCCGGGGTCTCGAGCAGACCCTCGCGTTCCGGATCCTCGCCGATCGCGACGAGCAACTCGCGGACCGCGGCCTCGGCACGCTCCTGATCGAACGCAGGGACCGCGGCCGGGTCCCGCTCGGGTGCGTGAATGGGGTCAGCCACGCAACAGACTCTAGGTCCCGGACTGAGGAGCCGGGGGCAGCGGTCCGTCCGACGGCGGGGTGACGCCACCGCCGTACACGTCGCCACCCGGCCCCGGCGGGGTGAGTACGGCGCCGCCCTCGCGGTCGGCCTCAGGAGCGATGCCGTTGGTGGTGCCGTTGGCGGCGCGCCTGCGGATCTCCTCGGGGATCTCGACAGGCGGGATCGTCGACGGGATCCGGGTGGGCGAGCCGGTCCAGGCCGGCCTGTCCGGGCGTCGCCGCAGTGCCGTGAAGACCTCAGCGACCTCGGCCTTGTCGAGCGTCTCCTTGTCGAGGAGCGCCAGGACCAGTGCGTCGAGCACGTCGCGGTTCTCCTCGAGGATGTCGAACGCCTCCTGGTGCGCGACGGCGAGGAACTTCTTGGTCTCGTCGTCGATCATCGCGGCGACGTCCTCGGAGTAGTTGCGCGTGTGGCCGATGTCGCGTCCCAGGAACGGCTCGGCGTTGCCGTCGCCGAGCTTGATCGCACCGAGCCGCTCGGTCATGCCGTACTGCGTCACCATGGCCCGGGCCAGGCTGGTGGCCTTCTCGATGTCGTTGCCGGCACCGGTGGTCGGGTCGTGGAAGATCAGCTCCTCCGCGGCCCGGCCGCCGAGCATGTACGCGAGCTTGTCGAGCATCTCGCTGCGGGTCTGGGAGTACTTGTCCTCGTCGGGCAGGACCATCGTGTAGCCGAGGGCCCGGCCGCGCGGAAGGATCGTGATCTTGTGGACCGGGTCGGTGCCCGGCAGCGCCGCCGCGACGAGGGCGTGGCCGCCCTCGTGGTAGGCGGTGATCAGCTTCTCCTTCTCCGACATCAGCCGGGAGTTGCGCTGCGGGCCGGCGATGACTCGGTCGATCGCCTCGTCGAGCGCGCTGGGGAAGATCTGCTTCTGGTTGTTGCGCGCAGTCAGCAGCGCGGCCTCGTTGAGCACGTTGGCCAGGTCGGCTCCGCTGAATCCAGGGGTACGACGCGCCACAGCCATCAGCTCCACGTCGGGGCTCAGCGGCTTGCCGCGCGAGTGCACCTCGAGGATCCGCTTGCGGCCCGCCAGGTCGGGCGCGTCGACGCCGATCTGGCGGTCGAACCGGCCGGGGCGCAGCAGGGCCGGGTCGAGGACGTCGGGCCGGTTGGTCGCGGCGATGAGGATCACGCCGCCGCGGACGTCGAAGCCGTCCATCTCGACAAGCAGCTGGTTGAGCGTCTGCTCCCGCTCGTCGTGACCGCCGCCCATGCCGGCGCCGCGGTGGCGACCGACGGCGTCGATCTCGTCGATGAAGACGATCGCCGGGGCGTTCTCCTTCGCCTGCTCGAACAGGTCGCGGACGCGGGACGCACCCACACCGACGAACATCTCGACGAAGTCGGAGCCGGAGATCGAGTAGAACGGCACCCCGGCCTCACCTGCGACGGCCCGCGCGAGCAGGGTCTTGCCGGTGCCGGGAGGGCCGTAGAGGAGCACGCCCTTGGGGATCTTGGCACCGACCGCCTGGAACTTGGCCGGCTCCTGGAGGAACTCCTTGATCTCGCCGAGCTCCTCGATCGCCTCGTCGCATCCGGCGACGTCGGCGAAGGTGGTCTTGGGCATGTCCTTGCTGATCATCTTGGCCTTGGACTTGCCGAACTGCATCACGCCCCGGCCGCCGCCCTGGACGTTGTTCATGAGGAAGATGAACAGCAAGATGATCAGTGCGAACGGCAGCAGCGTGGCGAGGAGCGAGCCGAGCAGACTGGGCTGGGGGTTCTCGGAGTTGGACTTCTCGATACCGCCCTCGGCGACCTGCTCGTCGACCGCGGCGAGGATCGTCTCCTGCTGACCCTGGATGTAGTGGGTCATCACCTTGTCGCCGTCGTCGCGGCTGCCGCTGTCGAGCGTCGCCTCGATCGTCTGGTCGCCGTCGATGAAGTTGATCTCCTTCACCTCACCGTCGGCGATGTACTTGCTCATCTGGGAGGTCGAGACCTCGTCGTACCCCCCGCCGGGCGCGAGGAACTCCAGGGCAAGCAGGACGGCGAGGACCGCAACCACGATCCACACCCAGGGACCCCTGAACACGCGCTTCACAGACTCTTCAGCTCCTACCGGGTCCCTCGGGACCCCAACCCCGGGCTTTGTCGTGGTGGCCCGGGCACCAGTGATCAGACGACGTTACCTGCCGCCGCACAGCATCATTGTCGCAGGCCAGTGGTAGGACGAAAGGGCCAACGATCCACAGCCAGCCGGAGGTAGGTCGCACCTGGCCCGAACGGACTAGGAATACACGTGTGGGGCGAGGGTGCCGATGTCGCGCAGGTTGCGGTAACGCTCCCGGTAGTCGAGGCCGTAGCCGACCACGAACTCGTTGGGGATGTCCCAGCCGACGTACTTCACGTCGACCGGCATCTGGAGCGCCTCCGGCTTGCGCAGCAGGGTGCAGATCTCGACGCTCGCCGGACCGCGGGAGCCCAGGTTGGACGTCAGCCAGGACAGCGTGAGGCCGGTGTCGATGATCTCGTCGACGATGACGACGTGGCGGCCGGTGATGTCGGCGTCGAGGTCCTTGAGGATCCGGACCACGCCGGACGACTTGGTGCCGGAGCCGTACGACGACACCGCCATCCAGTCCATCTCGACGTGCCGGCCGAGCGCGCGCGCCAGGTCGGCCATGACCATCACCGCGCCACGGAGGACGCCGACGATCACGAGGTCCTTGCCCTCGTAGTCGCGCTCGATCTCCTGCGCCAGCTCACCGAGCCGGTCGACGATCTGCTTCTCCGTGAACAGCACCTCGACGAGGTCGTCCTCGACTTCCCCAGCATCCATGAGCGTCATCGTGACACAGGGGTCGGCCGGAACCGCAGGTGTCCTCCGTCTCGAAATGCGGTGACGTGCCCGGGGAGCTGCACCTCGCCCCTGACGTCGTTCGCCGCGAGGTCGATCAGAGCGCGGATGTGGACGTGGAAGAGCTCGCTGTCGACGGCCCCCGCCTCGAGGGCGGCCAGCCTCAGCACCCGGGAGGCGACCGCTCGATCGTGGTCGTGGAGCGGGCGGAGCGGGATGCCGTCGCCTTCGGCGGAGGCGCGGAGCGCGTCGTACGCCGTCTGCGCGAGCGCGTCGAGCGCCTCCACGTCGTCGCGCACCTGGTCTGCGGTGCGGGCCAGGGCGGCCGCGACACCAGGGCCGAGGTTCTCCTCCAGCACCGGGAGCACGGCGCGGCGCACGCGCACCCGCGTGAAACCGCGGTCCTCGTTGTGCGGGTCGTCCCAGAAGTCGAGGCTCTCGACCTGGCAGGCAGTCACCGTGTCGTCGCGAGACACGTCGAGGAGCGGTCGGGCGTAGTGGTCGAAGGTACGGCGCATGCCGGCCAGCGATCGCCCGCCGGAACCGCGGGCCAGTCCCAGGAGCACCGTCTCGGCCTGGTCGTCGCGGGTGTGGCCCAGCAGCACGATCGCGGCGCCCAGCTGCGCGCGCAGCTGCTCGAGCACGTCGTACCGCGCCTGCCGGGCGGCCGCCTCCGGGCCCTGTCCGTCGCCCACCACCTCGACCCGGACCGTCGCCGTCTCGTCGACGCCGAGCGCCACCAGCTGGGCGACGACCCGCGCCGCCTGGTCGGCCGAGCCCGGCTGCAGCCCGTGGTCGACAGTCGCCCCGACGACCCGGAGCCCGAGCTTGTGTCCTTCGAAGACGGCGGCCGAGGCGAGCGCCAGGGAGTCGGCGCCGCCCGAGCAGGCGACGACGACCGCGTCGCCGGGTTCCCGCTGGGAGAGCACACCGCGGACGCCGCGTCGGACGGCGGCGACGGACGGGTGGAGGCTCACGGGTGCTAGTTCAGCACGCGACGGATCCAGCCGTCGTGGTCGCTGAGCTCGGCCTTCGACGGCAGGTGCGCCGGCTCGGCCCAGACGGCGTTGAACTCGTCCATGCCGACCTTGTCGACGACGGCGCGGACAAAGCGGGCGCCGTCGCGGTACTGCGCCATCTTGGCCTCGAGGCCGAGCAGCCGGCGCAGGATCCGGTCGAGGGCGCCGATCCCCTGGCGGCGCTTGGTGAACTTGGCGCGGATCTCCTTGACCGACCCGATGACCTGAGGTCCGACGTCGTCCATCACGACATCCGCGTGGCCCTCGAGCAGCGACATCATGCCGGTGACCCGGTCGAGGATCTCGCGCTGCGCCGGGGTACTGAACATGTCGACGATGCTGCCGCCGTTGCGGCTGCTCTTGATCGCCTCGGTGATCCGCTCGAGACCGCCGTCGACCAGCGAGCCCGGCTCGACGGTCTCGCTGATCGCGTCGATCTCGGAGAAGAGGTGCTCGCGCATCCACGGCACCGCGGTGAACTGCACCCGGTGGGTCTCCTCGTGGAGGCACACCCAGAGCCGGAAGTCGGCCGGATCGACGCCGAGCTCCCGCTCGACGTGGACGATGTTCGGCGCGACCAGCAACAGGCGACCCGAGGGCTCGTAGAACGGGTCGAACTGGCCGAGGACCTTGCCGGCCAGGAAGCCGAGCAGGCCGCCCACCTCGACGCCGGTGATCTTGGAGCCGACGGCCTGCGCGATCCGGCCGGGCTCGCGCTCCTCGAAGACCTTGCGCATCATCGGTGCGGTCGCGACCTTGAAGCCCTCCACGTTGGCCTGCACCCAGCCCGGCCGGTCCACGACCAGCACTGGCGCGGTGCCGCGCGCGGCGTGGAGCCCGGTGAAGTCGTGCACCAGCCCGGTGCTGCGGTCCGCGCCGGCACGGAGCTCGGCGACGGCGTCGTCCGCCTCGGTCCGGGTGACCGTCGGTCCCTCACCGGCCAGCATCGATCCGATCGAGACGGCGAGCCCCCAGTCCACCATCTGCGAACCCGCGTCCGGGTCCACGCGGTCCTCGCGCTCGATCGTCATGCGGTGAAGCGTACGGGCGGGATGTGCGGCTCCCGCCGAGTCGGCTCGTCTGGTGCGCCGTACGACGCCGACCCGGCTCAACTGGAAACAAGCCGACTCGGCATCATTCCGGGGGCCTAGACGAGCCGACTCGGCATCATTCCGGGGCCCAGACGAGCCGACTCGGCATCATTCCGGGCCCCAGACGAGCCGACTCGCGGAGCTAGCGGGCGCAGTGGCAGGCGCCGAGCGCGGAGGCGGCGTTGTCCATCGCTACCTGGGCCAGCCCGCTCCGGTTGGGCTTGACCTGGTCGGCGATCATCGCGAAGACCAGGAGCGACCCGTCGAGATCGACGGCGATCCCGGCCAGCGACGTGACCCCGGTGAGGGTGCCCGTCTTGGCGCGCACCCGCCCGGGTCCCTCGGTCGCACCCTGGTCGAACCGGTTGGAGAGGGAGCCGGTGAAGCCGGCGACGGGGAGGCTGGTCACGACGGCCCGCAGGCCGGGCTGGTCGTCGGAGGCGGCCCACCGGATCACGTCGACCAGCAGCCGCGGCGACATCTCGTTCTCGCGGGAGAGGCCGCTGCCGTCGTACAGGACGCTGCCGCGCAGGTCGACGTCGTTGGCTTTCAGCACCCGCTCGACACCGGTCTGGCCGCCGACGAACGACCCGTCGCCCTGGTCGGCGAGCCCGATGTGGCGCAGCAGCACCTCGGACGCCTCGTTGTCGCTCACCTCGAGGATCCGCTGCACGATCTGGGCCAGCGGTGCCGAGTCGACCGACGCGACCTCATCGGCGCCGCCGTCGGCCACCGTCTGCTCGGGCGTGCCGACCACGGTGATCCCCGCGGCCACCAGCGCCTCGGCGAACACGGCCGTAGCGGTCAGCGAGGGGTCGGACACCCTGCCGTAGCCGATCGGGTCCCTACCCTCGTCCACCCACAGCGAGGTGATCGGCGAGACCACGTCGTCGGGGATGTAGTCGGCGCGCCAGTGCGGGTTCTCGGTCGGTCCGCTGAAGAGGCTGTCGTCGTAGCCGAGCCGCACCCGACGTACTCCGTCGTCGCGCAGCGAACGCGCGGTCTCCCGGGCGAGCGTCACGACGTCCGCCTTCGGCGGGGCGTACGTCGCCCCGGTGTTGGTGCCCCACAGCGCCTTCGGGCTGCTCAGCAGGAACGGGTCACCACCGCCGACCAGCACCAGTCGCGGCGGACCGCCGCCTCGCTCGAGCACTGTCGTGGTCTCGAATACATGGTCCGGGCCGAGGAGGAACAGCGCGGCGGCCGACGTCACGACCTTGGTGGTCGACGCGGGGATCCCGAGCACGGATCCGGAGGACGCGAACGAGAACCCGTCACTGGTGCCGTTCAGCGGCGCCACGGCCGCGATCACGTCGCGGCCGAGGTTGCGGTTGGTCAGGTAGCCGGTGACGGCTGCCTCGACCTCGGCGGCGTCGAGGCGCACCCGGCCGTCGGCAGCGGTAGCAACTGCGGGCGGCCGCCGTACAGGAGGTACGTCGACCTCGGGCGGGGGCGCGACCTCAGCCGGATCGGTCGGCTGTCGCGGGTCGTCACTGAGGAAGTCCTCGAACCAACCGAGCTGCCATCCGGCCACCCCGGCGACCAGCAGCAGGGCCAGTGCTGCGGACACCCAACCGACGAGGGCACCGCGTGCGTGGTCTGGATCACGCTGCGTCACGCTGGCACCCCTCTCGACTGCACGTTCGGGCACATTGTGCGGGAGGATGTCTGCGGTAGTGGAAACGGGCCTGACGCAGGTCCTGCGGAGTGGAGGAAGAAGTGCTGGAGTTCGACGTCCTCGTGGAGATCCCCAAGGGGAGCCGGAACAAGTACGAAGTCGACCACGAGACCGGTCGGATGCGCCTCGACCGCTTCCTCTTCACCTCGACCATGTATCCCGCGGACTACGGCTACATCGAGGACACCCTCGGCCAGGACGGCGACCCGCTCGACGCGCTGGTTCTCCTGCAGGAGCCCACCTTCCCCGGCTGCCTGATCCGCTGCCGCGCGATCGGCATGTTCCGCATGACCGACGAGAAGGGCGGCGACGACAAGGTCCTCTGCGTCCCGACCAGCGACCCGCGGATGGAGCACATCCGCGACATCAACCACGTGCCGAAGTTCGACCGGCTCGAGATCCAGCACTTCTTCGAGGTCTACAAGGACCTGGAGCCGGGCAAGTCCGTCGAGGGCGCCGACTGGGTCGGCCGCACCGAGGCCGAGCTCGAGATCGACGCCTCGTTCAAGCGGTTCGTCCCTCCCGAGCACTGACCCGATTGGCCTAGGGGTCAGCCGCCCCGTTTGATGGCGCGGAAGTAGCCGATCGCCCCACTGCGCTCGAGTACGACGTCGGCCATCCTCTGTGCATCGAGCCAGCTGACCAGCTGCGTGCCGGTGCAGCCCGGCCCGAGCAGCCCGGCAATCCGACCGACCCGGCGGAGCGGCTCGTGGTGCAGCCCGCTGTCGTTGAGCAACGCGCTGCCGGTCAGCACCCCGCCGGGCTTGAGCACGCGCACCATCTCGATGACGGCTCGCGCTGGATCGGGGAAGCAGTGCAGCCCGGTGAACGACACGACCAGGTCGAACCACCCGTCCTCGAAGGGGAGCTCGCCGACATCGGCGAGCTCCGGCCGCACCTGGTCGGCCACGCTCCGTCGCTCGGCGGCACGCATGGTGCGGTCGAGCATGGTCTGGGAGATGTCGGCTGCGACGTAGTCCACTCCCTGGCCGGGCTTCAGCCCGCGCAGCGCCACCCCGCCGCCGCACGGGATGTCGAGCACCCGCGCTCCGGCCGGCTGCCGGCCGATCTCAGCCGCGGCGTCGTACAAGCGGCCGAGGTCGCTCTGGATGCCGGCCCGCCAGACCAGTCCGCCGAGCCGGCGGTGCTCGACCGACCAGTCGTAGAAGCTGCCCCAGAGCGGGTCCTCGTCCCAACCGCCCATGCCCGGGACGCCTCACTCGTCGCCCCAGGTCAGCAGCGCTTCGGCGCGCAGCATCTCGCGGGGGACGCCGAACGCGCGGACCAGCTCGCCCGCGACCGGCCGCAGCTGTCGGCACAGGTTGTTGACCTCGCGGCTGATCGCCTTCGAGCGCGCGCTGGTGAGCCGGCCGTGCTCCATGAACCAGGCGCGGTCGGCCTCGATCAACGACAACGCGTGCAGGTCGCACACCAGGTTGAGCGCGTTCTTCAGGTCGCCGTCGGGCAGGGCCTTCACCTTGTCGACGAACGACTCGAGCACCAGCCGCTCGACGTGGGCCCGGGCGGCGCTGATGACGTGGTCCTGCACCCGCGAGAACACGACGCCCGGGTTCATGCCGGAGTCGACGCCGCGCTTGAGCCGCCGGGCGACGCCGGAGATGCGGTGCTCCTCACGGAACCGGAACATCGCGAGGTGGTACTCGGGGTCGAGGAGACCGGCGTCGACGTCCCAGGTGTCGCTGCCGAACACGTCCCTGATCCGCTCCAACAGCTTGTGGGCGTAGGTGCGCTCGAGCACCGTCTCGACGGCGACACCGGTGACGAACCGCACCATGCCGAGCTGGTCGAGGTCGGAGAAGTCGCTGGCGTAGTCGGTCAGCAGGCCCTTGGCCACCAGCTGCAGGAGGACGTGGTTGTCACCCTCGAAGGTCGTGAAGACGTCGGTGTCGGCCTTGAGCGCCGTGAACCGGTTCTCCGCCAGGTAACCGGCGCCACCACAGGCCTCCCGGCACTCCTGGATCGTCTGCGTGGCGTGCCAGGTGGCGAGCGCCTTGGTGCCGGCGGCACGAGACTCGAGGAACCTGCGGGTCTCCTCGTCGTCCTTCGCGCCCGAGAACACCTCGTGCAGCCGCGTCGACAGGATCTCCTGGGCGAAGTGCAGCGCGTAGGTGCGCGCGAGCGGCAGGAACAGGCGCCGCTGGTGCAGCCCGTAGTCCAGGAGCACCTGCTCCTCATCCGGGTCGGCCGCCTCGAACTGACGGCGACGCAGGCCGTACTCGACCGCGATGGTCAGCGCGACCTTGGAGGCGCTGATCCCCGCCGCGCCGACGCAGACGCGGCCCTGGACGAGCGTGCCGAGCATCGTGAAGAACCGGCGGTTGGGGTTCTCGATCTCGCTGAGGTACTCCCCCTCGTCGGTGACCTGGGCGAACTGGTCGAGCAGCGCGTCTCGGGGCACCCGCACGGCGTCGAACCGGATCCGGCCGTTGTCGACACCGTTGAGCCCCATCTTCGGTCCGTCGTCGGTGATGGTGACGCCGGGCAGGACGGTTTCGCCGTCGCGCAGGGGTACGACGAGCGCGTGCACGCCGTGGCTCTCACCGCCGACGACGAGCTGCGCGAACACCGCGGCAAGCTGCGCGTGCTTCGCCGCGTTGCCGATGTAGTCCTTGGTCGCCGCCGGGGACTCGGTCTGGATGACGAACTCCTGCGTCGCCGGGTCGTACGTCGCCGTGGTGCCGAGTGCCTGCACGTTGCTGCCGTGACCGGTCTCCGTCATCGCGAAGCAGCCGAGGATCTCGCCCTTCACCAGACCGGTGAGGTAGGCATCGTGGTGCCGCTTCGTGCCGAGCTGGAGGATCGCGCCGCCGAACAGTCCGAACTGCACGCCGACCTTCACCAGCACCGACAGGTCGCCGTACCCGAGCGTCTCGAAGGCCGCGACCGACGCGCCGATGTCGCCGCCGCCGCCGTACTCCTTCGGGAATCCCATGCCGGTCTGGCCGCTCTCGGCGAGCTCGATCACGACGTCCTTGACGCGCTCGCGGAACTCGTCGCGGGTCATCGTCTCCGCGTCCTCGAGCACCGACGCGTACGCCACGAGGCCGTCGCGCACGGTCGACCGGATCTCGGCGTACTCACCGTCCAGCAGTGCGGTCAGGGCGGGTACGTCGACCTGGAGCTCGCCGTACGGCGACGCCTCCGCCTCGGTGGTCGTGGGCTCCTGCACGTCGCTGGCCATGCCCGAACCGTACCGACGCGTCAGGGTCGTGCGTAGTGCGTCGGCGGTATCCAGTAGTACATCGACTCCAGCGTCACCGGGCGTCCGGTGCGGGGCGCGTGGATGATCATGTCGTCGCCGGCATAGAGAGCCACGTGGTAGATCGAGCCGGCACTGCTCGACGATCCCCAGAACACCAGGTCGCCGGGCTGCAGGTCACTGGCCGAGATCGGCGACGACTGCTCGTACTGGGCGACGGAGTAGTGCGGGAGCGACTTGCCGCCGGCTGCCCAAGCACCCATGGTCAGGCCGGAGCAGTCCCACGAGTCCGGTCCGGCGGCGGCCCAGACGTACGGCTCGCCGAGCTGGGCGCGGGCGAACGCGACCGCAGCCGCGGCGCCGCCCTGGTCTGCCGGGGGCGCGGGGTCGTCGGGGTCGTCGGTATCAACCGGCTCGTCGGCGTCCGGCTCGTCGTCCGGCTCGTCGCCCGCCGGCGGGTCCTCCTGTGCCGGCGGCTCCGGCTGCTCCTGCTGGGCTTGCTGCTCCAACTGGGCCTGCTGCTCCAACTGGGCCTGCTGCTCCAACTGAGCCTGCAGCGCGGCCTGCTCCTGGCGCTCCTGCTCCAGCGCGGCCTGCCGCTCCTCGGCAAGGTCGACGCTGATCCCCTCGAGCCGCGCCATCCGGCGCAGCAACCGGGTCTTCTCGGCGGTGACGCTGTCCGCTGCCGCCGCGGCGGCGGCGACCGCTGCCTCCGCGTCCTCCTTGGCGGTGAGTGCGTCGGTGGCGGCGTCCGCAGCGTCGGCTGCGGCGTCCTCGGCTGCCTGCGCGGCATCCTCGGCGTCGCCAGCAGCGTCCTCGTAGACCGCGCGCTTCTCCTCGAACTCGCCCTGCACGATGCCCGCGCTGGCCTCGCGGTCCAGCAGCGACGACAACCCGTCGGCGTCCAGCATCGCGCTGAACACGTCCAGCGCAGGACTCCCGCCGACGTACGACGTGAGGACGGTGTCGCGGTACTCGTGCTTGATCGTGGCCAGCGCGCGGGCGGCCCGGCGGGACTCGCGGGCTGCCTGTCGCTCGGCGAGCCGTGCCTGCGTCAGTCGCCACCGGGCTCCGTTGTAGGCCTCGGCGGCCTGCTGGGCGGCGACCGCAGCGGCCTCGAGGTCGGCGTTCGCGGCGTCGATCTGGGCCTGGATCCCGTCGACGTCGTCAGCAGCGGCCTGCGCGCGCCGCTCGGCCTCCCGGATGTCGCTGCGGGACGGCGGCGGGTTGGACGGGTCCGCGCTGGCGGGTGTGGTCACGAGGACCACAGCCAGCAGGACGGTCCCGATCACGGGGCGGCGCACAAGAGGCTCCTCGGAGTGGACGTCAGCGTTCGATCGTCGCTTCGGAAGACTTCCCCGTCACCGGCGCAACTCACAGCACGCTAGTGCGCTTTCGTCACAAAGGAAACAAAAATCTCAGATTTCCCACCAGTCACCGGCGTGTCGACTTGCAAACTACAACGATGTAGTTCTCACCGCGTCATCACTCCTTGTCCTTGGGGACCTTGGACGTGGTGGTGGTCGGGTGCGATTTCATCCCGCGATCGAACTTCTGCCCGGTCGCGATCGCGCCCAGGTAAAAGGCCACGATCGCGATCGCGATGCCGGCGATGTCGTCGGCGACGTAGTGCCAGCCGAAGTAGATGGTGGCGATCACGGTCAGCCCGGCATTGACCCAGAACACCCACTTCAAGATCTTGGAGCGCACCGTGTACTGCACCATCAGCGCCCACAGCACCGTGATCGTCACGTGCAGGCTGGCGAAGCCGGCGACGGAGTTGAGTGCTCCTTCGACCGTGGTGTCGTAGAGCACGCCGGCCCGGCCGTAGGTGATCGCCACCATCAGGTCGGTCGTGGGCGTGTGGGAGAGGCTCTCGTACTCCGACGAGTACTCGATCCCGGGGCCGAGGGTCGGCAGCAGGTAGTAGGACAGGGTGCCCAGCGTCCAGGCGACGACCTGCGAGGTGACGAACCAGTATCCGAACGACACGTTGCGGGACCACACCAGCCAGACGACGACCAGCAGGATCACGAGCGGCAGGTAGGTCAGGTAGACCTGGCTGAGGACGTGGGCACTGATGTTCGTCCCGAGGACCGCGTGGAAGACGTCGGACGGGTCGTTGCCGAAGAACAGGACCCGGTCCATGACGTGCAGCTCGCGGTCGTAGGACAGCGCCTTGACCGAACCTGGATCTCGATGGGGATCGGGCCGAACGAACGGCAGGTCGGACTTGAGGTTCCGGTAGCAGACGTAGGTGAGGTAGAAGAAGAGCATCCCGACCGCGACGAGACGGGTGCGCTCACGCGTCCACCGGGTCCGCCACCGGTCGGCAGCGCCGGCGCGGAACCTCGCGCGCCTCGACTCCTCGCCTTCGTCCGTGCGCCGGAAGATCTCCCTGCGCTTCGTCACGATCGTGCCGACCACCAGGTCCGCGGCCACCGCTGCGATGAGCACCGTCAGCGCGCGGAGACCGACGTCGACCACCATCACCACGTTGAGCAGCGCGATGCTGCTCGGCACCGCGTCGAGCAGCTCGAGCACCCAGGTCAACGACGGCCCGAGCAGCTTGCCCTCCGGTTCGATCGGAGGCCGGTCGTACTTGAGCGAGACGAAAACGGTCGACGCCCAGAGAGCCACAGCCGTGCCGATGAGGAGGCTGTAGGCGCGGCGGTACACCCGGGGGAGTTTAGGGCGTCGGCCCCGACGGCAGGACGGCGAGGCGCGCGGGATCGACCCGCAGCACCACGGGGTCTCCCGGTGCCGGCAGCCACCCGGGCGTTCCGACGGCATCGGCCTCGCCGATGCCGTCGATGTCGACGACCAGCCGCACCTCGTCCGGCGTCGCTCGTACGGCGCGCACGGTCGCGGTCAGGCCGCCGGCACCGGTCGCACCGGGTTCGGCTCTGCGGGCGGCCAGGGCCGAGCGGCGTACGGCGATCGCGTCCGCTGCCGGACGACCGGCCGCGGCCAGCACCGCGTGCGCCGCCCCGCCGGTGAGCACCCGCGCGTAGCCGAGGAACAGCGCGGTCGCGGCGTCGGCCGGGCCGGCCCACACGTCCTCGGTCGTGCCGTGCTGGACCACCGCGCCGTCGCGCATGACCGCGAGCCGGTCGGCGACGGCGAACGCCTCCTCCTGGTCGTGGGTGACGAGGAGCGCGGTCGTGCCGGCCGCGCGCAGGATGCGGCGCAGGTCCGCGGCGAGCCGCACCCGGAGCTCCGCGTCGAGGGAGGACAGCGGCTCGTCGAGCAGCAGCAGCCGCGGCTCGGCCGCGAGCGAACGGGCCAGCGCGACCCGCTGCCGCTCACCACCGGAGAGCGTGCGGGGCATCCGGGCGCCGTACCCACCGAGGCCGACCAGGTCGAGCAGGTCGTCGACGTCGCTGCGCGCCGCGGCGCCGGTCACGCCGCGCAGCCGCAGCGCGTAGCCGACGTTGCGGGCGACGGTCAGGTGATCGAAGAGCTGGCCGTCCTGGAACATCAGCGCGAAGCCGCGCTGGTGGGTCGGCACTCGGGCAAGGTCGGCGCCATCCCACCGGACCACCCCGGCCCGCAACGGCTCGAGGCCGGCCACGGCGCGCAACAGCGAGGACTTCCCGCTGCCGGACGGTCCGAGTACGGCGAGCACCTGCCCGTCGTCGACGCGCAGGTCGACGTCGTCGACGGCGGTGTGGTGTCCGAAGGCGATCGTGAGTCCCTCGATGGTCAGCATCAGATCACCCCCACGCCTGGCACCCGCAACCGCTCGACCAGCAGGATCACCAGTGCGGTGGCGGCGGCGAGCACCACCGAGGCTGCCATGGCGGTGCCGTAGTTCAGCTCCCCGGGGCTGCCGATCAACCGGTAGATCACGACCGGCAGGGTGGGCACCTGGGCGCGCACGATGAACGACGTCGCGCCGAACTCGCCCAGCGACACGGCGAAGGCGAACCCGGCGGCGGCGAGCAGCGGCCGCCACAGCACCGGCACGTCGACGGTGAGCAGCGTCCGCAGCGGACCGGCACCGAGCGACGCCGCGGCCTGCCGCTGCCGGTCGTCGATCCCCTGCAGCACCGGCACCAGCACCCGCACCACCAGGGGCAGCGCGACCAGGGCCTGGGCGATCGGCACCAGCAGCGGGCTCGAGCGCAGGTCGAGCGGCGGCTCGTCGAGGGTGATGAGGAACCCGAAGCCCAGCGTCACCGCGGAGACCCCGAGCGGGAGCATGAAGAGGCCGTCGAACGCACCACGCACCCGAGTCTCGCTGCGGCTGTGCGTCCGGCGGGTCACCACGACCGCGACCAGCAGGCCGAGCAGCAGCGCCATCCAGGTGGCGTCGACGGCGATCCGCAGCGAGTTGATGAGCGCCTCGGTCACAGGAACCCGCAGCAGCCCATCGCCCAGGCCGGACGACCCGGCGCCGTCCCCACTCCCCTGCAGCGCGCGGTAGTGGACGAGCGTCCACACGCCGTCGCGCCGCAACGACCCGATGACCAGAGTGACGACCGGCGTCGCGATCGCGAGCAGCACCAACGCCGTCGCGACCAGAGCCGGCAGGTCGTGGCGCCGCGGCCGCGCAGGAGCGGCCGGCGTGCGTCGTACGGCCGGGTCCGGGACCGCGCGCAGCCGGGCCGCCACCGCAAGGAGCACGACGACCGCGGCCAGTTGGACCAAGGAGAGCGCGGCCGCCGCCTGGTACTCGACGGTCCCGGAGATGGCGCCGGTGGTGAGCAGGTAGATCTCGGTCTCGACCGAGGAGTAGCGGGTGCCACCCAGCAGCAGCACCACACCGAAGCCGGTCGCACAGAAGAGGAAGACCACTGCCGCCGCCGAGACGACGGCGGGCCGCAGCGCGGGCAGCGTGACCGTCGTCAGCACCTGGAGCGGCGAGGCGCCGAGCGCGGACGCGGCCTCGGCGGGCCGGCGGTCGAGGGTCTCCCAGGCCGTGCCGACGGTGCGGATCACGACGGCGACGTTGAAGAAGACCAAGCCGATCAGGATCGCCACCGGGCTGCCGTCGAGGTGGAGGAAGCCGAGCGGGCCGGACTCGGCGACCAGCTCGCGGATCGCGACACCGACGACGACGGTCGGCAGCACGAACGGCACCAGCAGCGCCGCGCGCACGGCCCCGCGCATCGGGACCGCCAGCCGGTGCAGCACGTAGGCCGCGGGGAGCCCCATCAGCACCGCGACGACCGTCGACACGGTGCTGGTCCAGAGGGTGAACCAGATGACCTTCCTGGTCCGCTCCTGACCGAGCACGTCGAGCACCGCGCCGGGATCGAACGCACCGTCGGTCCACAGCCCGCGCTCGAGCATCCCCCACACCGGGAGCAGGAAGAAGACTGCGAGCACCGCGGCGGGGACCGCGGCCAGCGCGAGCAGGCCGGCGAGGCGCCGCACCGGCCGCCGCTGCTGGTTCATCCCGCGGTGATGTCCGTCCACTCCGTCAGCCACTCCCGGCGGTGGTCGGCGATGTCGTCCGAGGAGACCTCGATCGGCGCCGAGGGCTGCTCCGCGAACTCCGCCCACTCGGGCGGCAGCGTCACGTCGGGGTCGACGGGGAAGACGTACATGCTGGTCGGCAGCGCCTGCTGCACCTCGGGGCTCAGCAGGAAGTCGATGACCTGCTCGGCGCCCTCGGGGTTGGCGGCGCCCTCGAGCACGCCGGCGTACTCGACCTGGCGGAAGCAGGTGTCGAGGAGAGCGGCCGTCGAGGACGCACCCTTCTTCACGGTGTACGCCGGGGAGGTGTCGTAGGACAGGACGATCGGACGGTCGCCGCCGGAGAAGGAGAAGTCGACGTAGTAGGCGTCCTCCCACCCCGCCACCACCTTGGCGCCGTTGGCGAGGAGGTCGTCCCAGTAGGACAGCCATGCGTCGCCGTACTCCCCGATGGTCGCCAGCAGGAACGCCAGCCCCGGCGTGCTCGTGGTGGCGGCAGGCGTCACGAACAGGTCGCGGTAGGCCGGGTCGGTGAGGTCGTCGAGGGTGGCCGGCGGCTCGATGCCCTCGGTGTCGAACCAGGCCGTGTCGACATTGACGCAGACGCTGGCGTTGTCGATCGGGGTGAGCAGGTGGTCGTCGTCACCGGGGAGCAGGTACTGGTCGGCGCCGGCCGGCAGGTCCGCGTCGTACGGCGCGAACACGCCCTCGTCGAGCGCCGCGCCCGCGAAGGTGTTGTCGACCCCGAACGCGACGTCGCCGATGGGGTCGCCCTGGGTGACGGTCAGCTTGCTGGTGAGCTCGCCGCCGTCGCCGGCCGGCGCGTGGGTCAGGCTGCAGCCGGACCCCTCCTCGAATGCCTGGACGACCTTCTTCGGCAGGTCGAAGGAGTCATGCGTGACGAGGACGACCTCGCCGCACTCCCCTGGCGCCACGTCGGTGGCGCCGTCGTTCTCGGTCGCGAGCGAGCAGCCGGTCCCGATCAGGGCGATCGCGGACAGTGCCACCGCAGGGCGGATGCGCATCAACGGATGACTCCCTTCGCCGGTGCTAGCCGGAGCAGGTTCGGAGGGTCTGCGGCTTTCCCGCACTCTCAGCACGCTGTGAGTCGTGCTCCCCTGTCTGTTGCCACCAATGTAGGCCCTAGATTCGCTTCATGGAGATCCGGGTCGCCCTGTTCGCGGGCCTGACCGCGACCGAGGTCTACGAGATCGCCCGGCTGCGCCAGGACGTGTTCGTGGTGGAGCAGGATTGCCCCTATCCCGATCTCGACGGACGCGACGACGAACCCGGCACCGGTCACGTGCTGATGCGTGACATCGGTGCCCTGCTCGGCTACGCGCGGGTGCTCGACGACGCCACGACGTGGCGGATCGGGCGGGTGGTGCTGGAGCGGACCGCGCGCGGGCGAGGACTGGCCGGCGGCCTGATCGGCACCGCGCTCGGCCACTGCCGGAGCGAGGATCCGGCGCGGGACGTCGTACTCGACGCCCAGACGCCGCTGGCCGGGTGGTACGCCGGCTTCGGCTTCGTCGTGGACGGCGCCGAGTTCCTCGAGGACGGGATCCCGCACACCCCGATGCGGCTCAGCACGACGGACTGACCTCGTCGAAGACGTCGACATGTGCTCACTCGCGCTGAGCCGGCACCAGGTGCCAGGTGCCAGGGCAGCGCGACCTAGTGCCCGTTCGCCGGGCGGGACCTCAGCCGACGGAGGTGTAGCGGACCCCGTCGTCGGTGTCGGCGCAGGTCGCCAGGCCGCGGGCGACCAGCAGGTCGAGGTGGGCCTTGGTCTCCATCGCCGCCATGCCCTTGTTGAAGAGGTCGAGCTCGGCGTAGGACCGCTCGTGCCGGGTCCAGCCGAGGTCGGTGGCGACGACGGCCGCGACCGACGCACCACGCGAGTGCAGCGACGCGAGGCACTGCTCGAGGCGGTGCTCGTGGTGGGTGAGGAGCTCGTCGACGCGCGCGTGCGACGACGGCGCGACCGGGCCGTGCGCGGGCAGGATCCGCAGGTCGGGGAGTCCACGCACCTTGGTCAGGGACGCCATGAAGTGGCCGAGCGGGTCGGGCTCGGGCGGCACCGTGAACCCGATGGAGGGCGTGATCGTGGGCAGCACGTGGTCACCCGCGAACAGCAGCCCGTCGGCGCGGTCGGCGAAGACGTAGTGGCCCGGCGTGTGGCCGGGTGTGTGGACGGCGTCGATCGTGCGCGCACCGACCGCGATCTCGATGTCGCCGTCGAGCCAGGTGTCGGGATAGGCCCAGTCGATCGGGTCCGGCAGGTCCTCCACGCGGCGGCCGAGCTCCCACGCGTCGGCGACCTCGTTGGCACCGGCCGAGCGGAGCACCCCGCTGAACGGGTTGCCGCCACTGAACTCGCCCCGGCCGGCCGCGTGCAGCAGGTCGAGGCCCGGCTTCTCGGGGAGCCCGAGCGCGACGTCGGCGCCGTACTCATGCCCGAGGACGGTCGCCATCGTGAAGTGGTCGCGGTGGATGTGCGTGACGAGGAACCGCTTGATGTCGCCGAAGCCGGAGCCGATGGAGCGCAGGCACTTGTCGAGCAGCTCGCGGGCAACCGGGATCGCCCAGCCGCCGTCGATGAGGGTCAGCCCGTGGTCGCTCTGCAGGACATAGACGTTGATCGCTTTGAGCCCGTCCATCGGGAGCGGCAGCGGGATCCGGTGGATCCCGGGCGCGACCTCCCAGGCACCCTCGGCCGCCCAGTGCTCACCCGAGTCGGGCGAGACGGCGGCACCGGTACTGACTCCTGAGCTCATCCGGGCACCCTACTGAGGCCCACTCGCGGCCCCGGGTCCGAGGTCGGGAAGGCCGAGGTCGAGGTTCGGCGCCACCAGCCCGCCGTCGACCTCGAGCATCTTGCCGGTCACGTACTGACCGGCGCGCGAGCCGAGGTACACCACCGCGGCCGCGATGTCCTCGGCCTCGCCGATCCGGCCGAGGGGCGTCGCCTCCTCCATCTCGCGCTTGGTCTCCGGGACGCCGGCGACGAACTCGAGCGAGCTGGTCATCACCGACCCGACGTAGATCCCGTTGACCCGGATCCGCGGCGCCAGGTCCATGGCGGCGAGGCGCGACCAGTGCGCGAGCGCGGCCTTCGCGGTCCCGTAGGCGAGGTAGCCACGGTCCGAGGACCGGCCCATCATCGAGCTGATGCTGACGACCGACTTCTGCCGGTGCTCGTCCGGGTCGCCGAGCGAGGCGAGCATCAGCGGGACGGCGGCGCGGGTCAGCGCGTGCGCCGTACTGACGTTCCAGTGGAAGGCCTCGTCGAGGTAGGCGACGTCGGTGTCGAGGAACGCGTTGGGGATGGTGCCGCCGACGTTGTTGACGACGAGGTCGAGCCGGCCGAACTCGTCGTAGGCCGCCTGTGCGAGGCCGGCAACCGCTTCCGTGTGGGCAAGGTTGGCCGGTACGACGAGCGCCCGCCGGCCGGCCGCGCGGATCCGCTCGGCGACCCCCTCGAGCTGGCCCTCAGTTCGGGAGGAGATGAGTACGTCGGCGCCCGCTTCGGCGAGCGCGACCGCGGTGGCCGCGCCGATGCCGCGACCGGCGCCGGTGACGACGGCGACGTGGTCGGTCAGTCGGAAGCGGTCGAGGATCGTCACTTGGTCACCAGGCCACGGCCGGTCACGAGCGGGAGATCGAGGACGCTGATCAGGCCGGGCTGGGCCGCGACGACGGCGGGCACGGCGTTGACCAGCCGCTGCGCGGTGACGATCATCCCGGAGACGTTGTGGTCGCCGTGCTCGCCGTGGTGGCTGAACTCGACCTTCATCTGCGGCTCGCCGGTGATCTCGATCCGGTAGCAACCATCGCCCTCGTTGGGCGTCGGCCACTCGGGCTCGGCACTGGCGTCCGTACGGGTGACGTGCTCGAGGGTGATCCGCGGGACGCCGTCGACGGTGCCGATCACCCGGAACCGCACCGAGCCCATCGTGCCCTCCTCGATGTCGACGGAGACGGTCTCGATCGAGCGCGGCGCCGGCCGCCGCTCGACCTCCTCGACGAGCGGCTCGTCCAGGGTGACGTCCAGGCCGGCCGCAATCAGCCGGACGACCGGGCCCCAGGCGGTGGTGAGGATGCCGGGCTCCCAGAGCAGTGCGTTGAAGTCCATCGGCTGGCCGAAGCCGAACAGGTCTTTCATGACGACGGGTTGGTAGTACGTCGAGTAGTCGGCGATCTCGCTGACCAAGATGTGGTCGATCCGCTGGCTGAGGCTGGTCATGACCAACGGCAACAGGTCGTTGGCGAAGCCGGGGTCGATGCCGTTGACGTGCAGGCTCGCGTTGCCTGCCCGGCCGGCCTCGTCGATCGTCGCGATCATCTCGTCCGGCAGCGTCCCCGTGCGGTGGAGCAGGATGACCGGCCCGCTCGACACCACGTTCACGCCGTCGCGGATGAAGCCGGTGAGGTCCTCGATCGACTCGAAGACCCGGTCGTCGGTCATCGCGCCGTGCACGATGCAGTCCGGCCGCAGCGCGATCAGCTCGTCGCGATCGGTCGTGGCCTTGACGCCGAGCTCCCGCCCGAGCTCCGCGAGCTCACCCGCATCCACCCCGTTCTTGGCCTCGGTCGAGGTCCACACCCCGACCAGCTCGAGGTCGGGATGGGCGTCCACGCCGACGATGGCGTGCCTCCCGATGGTCCCGGTGGACCAGACGACGACACGGAGGGGCTTCTCGGGGATCACCTGCGACATGCGTGGATACTAGAACAGGTTCTAGTTTGTGAACAGATCAGGCGACCGGGATCGCCTCGCCCGGACCCCACTCGACGCAGCGGGTACCGGTGTAGATCGTCGGCATGCAGCGGTTGCAGTGGGTGCAGATGCCCGCGTGCGCCGACCCGCGCTGCAGCCGGTTGACCAGGTCCGGCTCGCGCAGGACGGCCCGCCCCATGGCGACGAGGTCGAAGCCGTCGTCCATCGCCTGCTCCATCGTGTCCAGCCGGTTGATCCCGCCGAGCAGCATCAGCGGCATCGAGAGCTCCCGCCGGAAGCGGAGCGCCTTCTCCTTGAAGTAGCCCTCCTCGAACTCGTACCGCTTGAGAAACCCCCGCCCCATCGGCGTCTTCATGCCCCACTTCACGATCGGCGGCATGGCCTCGGCGAACTCGGCGACGGGAGTCTCGCCGCGGAAGAGGTACATCGGGTTCATCAGCGACGACCCGCCGGACAGCTGCAACGCGTCGAGATGGCCGTCTGCCTCGAGCAGCTGCGCGAACGCCACGCCCTCCTCGGTCGTGACACCCCCGCGGAAGCCGTCGGAGACGCTCACCTTCGCGGTGAGCGCGACAGCACCGCCGACCTCTTCGCGGACGGCGCGCGCCACCTGCCGGGCGAGCCGGGCGCGACGTTCGAGGGACCCACCCCAGCGGTCCTTGCGGCGGTTGAGCCCAGGCGCGAGGAACGACGAGATCAGGTAGCTGTGCGCCATGTGCAGCTCGAGCACGTCGAACCGCGCCTGGACCAGGAGCCGGGCGGCGTCGACGTACGCCCTCGTGACGCGGGTCAGGTCCCGCTCGCCGGCGGCCTTGATCATCTGCATCGACAGCGGGCTCGGCATCGAGCTGGCGGAGATCGCGCGGGCACCGTTGGACCTGCCGTTCGCGACCGGTCCGGCATGGCCGACCTGGCCGGCGACCGCGGCGCCCTCGGCGTGGACCGCCTCGGTCAGCCGGGCGAGGCCGGGCAGCGCGCGCGGTCCGACCACGATCTGCTCGGCGTGCGTGCGGCCCTCCGGCGCGACCGCCAGGTAGGCCACCGTCGTCAGCCCGATCCCTCCTCGCGCGGGCGCCAGGTGGTAGTCGATGAGGGCGTCGGTCACCTCGCCGTTCGGCGTCCGTCCCTCGAACGTCGCTGCCTTCACGGTGCGGTTGCGCAGCCGGACGGGGCCGAGGCTGACGGGGCTGAAGACCGACGGAGTCACCCCGGAACTGTAACCTGTTCTACTTCTGGCGGCGTGTTTCATTCTGCCCACCGCCCCGGGGCCAGCGACAGTCAGCTGAACCGAGCCGGTCGCTTCTCCAGGAAGGCGGCGATGCCCTCCTGGCCGTTCGGCGCCCCGGCGAGCGCGCTGATCGACTCCGCCTCGCGGCGGAGCGCGGCCTCGGGGGCCGGCTCGGCGACACCGCGCACCAGTCGCTTGGCGGCGGCGAACGCGTCCGGCGACCCGGCCAGCAGCTGGGCGACGACCTCGTCGGCCACGCTCGCCAGGTCGGCCGCCGGTACGACGCGCGCGACCAGGCCGGCGTCGAAGGCCTCCTGCGCTGTAAGGACGTCTCCGAGCAGCGCCAGTCGCAGCACCCGGTGCAGCCCGAGGGTGTGGACCAGCAGGCTGCCGCCGCAGTCGGGACTCAGGCCGACCTTCGCGTAGGCGAGACTGAACTTCGCGGAGTCGGAGGCGAGGACGATGTCTGCGGCGGCGGCCAGCGGGAACCCGCCACCGGCAGCGGCCCCGTGCACGACGCTGACCACGATCGCGTCGCCACGGACCAGCTCGGTGATCACCCGGTGGACCGACTCGGCCAGGTCGAGCAGCAGCGCCGAGGGGTCGTCGGCGTCGGCGAACGCGCTGAGGTCGCCGCCCACGGAGAAGAACCGGCCCTCGCCGGCCAGCACGATCACCCGGGCGCGATCGGCCTTGGCCCGCAGCACCGCCTCGTGGAGCTGCCGGGTCGACACCGGCTCGATCGGGTTGCCCCGGTCGCCCGCGGTCAGCGTGATCCGGGCCGCGCCGTCGGCGAAGGCGTAGTCGACACATCTGTCAGTCATGGGGGTCCTTCCGGAGGTGGGTCTCAAGCCGCGCAATCGTCGGTGTCGACCTCGGAGGTGCTGTCGCTACCCTCGTCGGCACTCTCGGCGACCTGCTCGGCGGTCAGGGCGTAGCCGGTGTCGGAGTCCTCGACCGACGCGGCGAAGACCACGCCCGCGACGTCGCCGGCAGGAGTGATGATCGGGCCACCGGAGTTGCCCGGCCGCACCAGTCCGCGGAGCGAGAACACGTCACGAAGCACGGTGCCGGAGCCGTAGATGTCCGGGGAGCGCAAGGTCGGGTTGGCGCGGATCCGGCCGGGTTGTACGTCGAACGGCCCGTCCTGCGGGTAGCCCACGATCGCGACCGGGTCGTCGGCCCCGGCGCTCTCGTCGAACTGGAGGATCGGCGCGTCGCCGGTGTCGACGCTGAGGACGGCGATGTCGAGCTCGGGGTCGTAGAGCACGACCCGCGCCAGCTCGGTGCCACCGTCGATCTCGACCTCGGGGTCGTCCACTCCGGCCACGACGTGAGCGTTGGTCATCACCCGGTCGGGTGCGAAGACGAAGCCGGTGCCCTCGACGCCGCGACCGCAGTCGTTGGCGCCGCGGATCTTGAGGATGCTGTCCTCGGTCGCAAGCACCTGGGGGTCGTTCCTGAGCCGGTCGGGACCCGGGGCGACGTCGACGATCTGCTCCGGCGAGAACGGCTCGAGGTAGCGCGGGAAGAACCCCATGCCGACGACCTTGTTGAACGCCGACAGCACGTTGGGCGCGGACGCCGGAAGGGCGGAGTTGACCTTCCCGAGCACCCACGAGCTCCGCACCTGCTCGGTGACCGGGCCGATCCGGGTCCCGGAGATCGCGTAGCCCAGCGCCCAGGCGACGAGCAGCACCGCCAGTGCGGACAGCGCGGCGCCGCCGACGGCGTCGACCGCGCGCACCGGTTGCCAGGTGATCCGCTCACGGACCCGGGCGCCGGCGTACTGCAGCAGCGCCTGCCCCAGCGACGCACCGAGGATCACGATGAAGAGCGCGCCGAGCGAGACCCCGAGGGATGGTTCGGCGCCGCCGAGGATCAGCGGCGCGGCCCAGATGCCGAGAAACCCGCCGACCAGCAGGCCGACCGTCGCGAACGCGCCGGTGACGAAGCCCTGCCAGTAGCCGGAGAGCGCGTAGGCCACCACGAGTACGACGAGCAGCCAGTCGAGCAGGTTGAGACCCATCAGGTCACCCCTCGCTCGTCCGGTTCCAGGATGTCGAGGCTGTCCGCGTCTGTGCCGGCGCCGTCGGACTCGTCGACCCGCCGCTGGTACTCGGCCAGCATGTAGTCGGGCAGCTCGTGCACGGGCTGCTCGGTGACCTTCGGCAACCAGCCGAGGTAGTCGAAGAACCGGGCGATGATCCCGCCGGTGAAGCCCCACAGAATGACGTCGCGGTCGTCGCCGATGAGGAAGCCCGGCCCGGTCCACCCGCTCGGGTGCCGCACGGCGATCCGCCGGTCCGGCGCGAACAGCTCGTCGAGCACGACGTGGTGGATCTCGTGGACCTCGTCGGGCGACGCGACCTCGACCGGGTGCGGGTCGCGCCACCAGCCGAGCACCGGCGTGACCGCGAAGTTCGAGGGCGGCAGCCAGAGCTCGGGCAGCGCGCCGAACACGGCGACGCCTGCCGGGTCGACCCCGATCTCCTCCTGCGCCTCCCGCAGCGCGGCCTCCACCGCGGTCTCCCCGGGATCGATCGTCCCGCCGGGGAAGGACACCTGGCCGGGATGCGAGCGCATGTCGTGGGCTCGCTCGGTCAGCAGCAGGTCGCCGCGACCGTCCTCCTCGCCGAACAGCATGAGGACCGCGCCCCGCCGCGGGTTGGACCCCGGCGGCGGCAGGAACGCGGTCAGGTCGGTGCCCTCGATCGCGTTGGCGGCCTCGGCCACGGGCCGCAACCAGCCCGGCAGGTCGTCGGGTACGGCGAACGCCGGCTGGCCGGTCACGCGGCGCTCCGCGCCAGCTCGATGCCGAGGTGGTCCTCGGCGAGCTCGACGATCTCGTCGACAGAGTCGACACCGCCCTTCGCGAACAGCTCGGTCGAGCCGTCGCTGGCCACGAAGGCGAACACCGGCAGCACGGTCACTGCCAGGCCGTCCTCCTGGAGCTCGCCGCACGGGTCGGCGAAGGACGGGTAGGTGACCTCGCTGCGCTGCGCCAGGTCGAGCGCCGCCTCCGGGTAGGTCTCCAGGAAGTCGACACCGACGATGGTGACCTGATCGCCGTACAGCCGGTCGAACTCGGCCAGCGCCGGCATCTCCTCGCGGCACGGCCCGCAGTTGGATGCCCAGAAGTTGATGACGGCCGGACCCTCGATGGCGGCGAGCGAGCCGGCGGTGCCGCCGCCGAGGCAGGGGATCTCGACGTCGGGCAGGTCGTTCGCGTCGGCCGCACCCGCCGGGCAGTCCTCGATGGCCGCCGCTGCCTTGAGGTCGCGCAGCTCAGCCGTGTCGACGTCGACGTTGCACCCGGCAGCCGTGCCGCCTTCGTCGCACGCGGTCAGCAGCACCGCGGCCGCGATCAGCGCGACAGGCAGCGTCGGTCGAGGAAGTCGCGCAGCGACTGTCGCGAGACCCATCAGTTGGGCCCCTCGGTGCGGACCAGCTTCTCCGCCTCGACCAGGTCCGTCGGTCCGGTGCCGTAGGACGGGCACCAGCGGGCGATCGGGCAGGCACCGCACGCCGGCTTCTTGGCGTGGCAGACCCGGCGGCCGTGCCAGATCAGGTGGTGGCTGAGCATCGTCCAGTCGCGCTTGGGGAAGATCGCGCCGATGGCGTGCTCGGCCTTCACCGGGTCGGTCTCCTCGGTCCAACCGAGCCGCCGGATGAGCCGACCGAAGTGGGTGTCGACGGTGATGCCAGGGACGCCGAACGCGTTGCCCAGCACCACGTTGGCCGTCTTGCGCCCGACCCCTGGGAGCGTGACGAGGTCGTCGAGCCGGGGCGGGACCTCGCCGTCGTACCTCTCGACGAGCGCGGCGCTGAGCTTGAGCAGCGACTCGGTCTTGGCGCGGAAGAAGCCCAGCGGTCCGACGATCTGCTCGAGGTGGGCGCGGTCGGCGGCGGCCATCGCCCGGGGATCCGGGTAGGTCGCGAACAGGGTCGGCCGCACCAGGTTGACCCGCTTGTCGGTGGTCTGCGCACTCAGGACGGTGACCACCAACAGCTCGAACGGGTTGTCGAAGTCGAGCTCGCACGCGGCGTCGGGATAGGTCGCAGCGAGGACCCGATCGATCTTGCGCGCCCGGCGGACGAGGCCGGTCGGCGTCTCCGCCTCCGTCGTCATCGCCCGCACGCGGTCAGCCTACGGGTAGCCGCCGACGGGGTTGCCACGTCCAACCGGGGGCGGTCGCGTCGGGGGCCGCGCCCTAGGTGTGACATGGGCCACTGGCTAGGATGCGCCTGACGTCATTCGAATCCCTTGGAGGACCCGTGGACAACGACGTGCTGCGTCAGGCCCCGCTGTTCAGCGCGCTCGACGACGAGGCCGCGTCCGCGCTCCGTTCATCCATGTCCGAGACCCGGCTGCGCCGCGGCGAGGTTCTCTTCCACGAGGGCGACGGCGGCGACAAGCTCTACATCGTCCTCGACGGCAAGGTGAAGCTCGGTCGCACCTCGTCGGACGGCCGCGAGAACCTCCTCGCGATCCTCGGCCCCGGCTCGATGTTCGGCGAGCTGTCGCTCTTCGACCCCGGCCCGCGGTCCGCGACCGTGACCGCCGTGACCGACGCCGAGTTCGTCTCCCTCTCCCACGAGGACCTGCTGCGTTGGCTCGACGGCCGCCCCGCCGTCGCCCGCGGCCTGCTCAACCAGCTCGCCAGTCGGCTGCGCAAGGCCAACGACGTCGTCGCCGACCTGGTGTTCTCCGACGTGCCCGGCCGCGTCGCCAAGGCGCTGCTCGACCTCGCCGAGCGGTTCGGCCGTACGGCGGACGACGGCGTGCACGTCCACCACGACCTCACCCAGGAGGAGCTGGCCCAGCTGGTCGGTGCCTCCCGCGAGACGGTCAACAAGGCGCTCGCCGACTTCGCCGCCCGCGGCTGGCTGCGTCTCGAGCCCCGCTCGGTCGTGATCATGGACATGGAGCGGATGACCCGACGCGCCCGCTGAGGCTGTCCGCGAGATTTCTCGGGCCGCGTCACCCCCGGCGCCCTGTCTCCGTGCGTAGTCACGGATGAAAGGGGGCCGGTGTGGTCACTGACGCGTCTCGGGTTGCGTTCGACGAGTTCGTCCGCACGCGCCAGCACGCGAGAGTCCCGTCGGTCCGGATCCCACAGACGTGACCGAGCCGGACGGAGACCGCGGTGACGGTGCCGCTCGGCTGCGGCACCAGGGGCGTCTGGAGGTCGGCCCCCAGCACCGGACCACGCCCGTGCTGCGCACTGCGCAGGTGCGGTGCTGACCGGAATCGATCGCCGTGAACGATCCCCCGGGCAGGTTCCCCTGGCCCTGGGTGGTGTCACCCAGCAGGCGAGGCCGCCATCGCTCTTGATGCCGCAGGAGAGCGCGCGGGTGCCGGGCTTCCCACGGGTGTGGCGAGGAGTCCGACCGCGATCAACGCCGCCGACCGCTGGTACCTCCGACGCTACCGACGAGCCCCCATGGCCGTCTCCGCTCTCGTTCGCGGGCGCCGAGCCGCCGGCTGCTGCTGCTCTGCGCTACTCGTTCGACGTTAGACCGTCCGCAGACGCGATGCCCGATGAGGTGGCAGAGTCGCCTCATGGTGCTGAGCGGCGAGGAGATCCTGGTGGCGGACCGGACCGGGTGGCGGTCGTGGCTCGGGGAGAACCACCGGACAGAGGCGGCGGCGTGGGTCGTGCTCACCAAGAAGGGCGGCACGGTGACCACGCTGACCTATGAGGACGCTGTGCTCGAGGCCCTCTGCTTCGGGTGGATCGACGGCCAGGGCCGGAGCCGCGACGCGGAGACGACGTACATCCGGTTCACTCCACGCGGCCCGAAGAGCAAGTGGTCCTTGTCGAACGTCACCCGGGTCCGTCTCCTGGAGCAGGACGGGCTGATGACTCCCGCCGGACGAGCAGCGGTCGAGTCAGCCAAGGCGGACGGCCGGTGGGCAGCTGCCCTGGCTGGTTAGGCCACGTCAGGTCGCCCTGACACCCTCGGCACCCTCGGCGCCGACCAACGGCCCGTGGGCGACCCCGAACCGCTCACCCACCGTGTCGAGGGCCTGCCGGTACTTCGCACGCCGCCGCTTGCGCCCGGCCAGGAACTGCACCTGCCCGGCGAGGCGCCGCGGGAACGGGTACCACCGGTCGAAGTCGAGGCCGCACTGCTGGAACACCTTGGCGGGGACGTGGTCGGCCACGAGTCCGAGGTTGTACTGCGTCATGGTCAGCAGTGCCGTCAGCCCTGCCAGCGGCGACTTCTGGAACAACGTGGCGCCGTCCGCGGAGTAGAGCGGCACGTCCCTGATCTTGTCGAGGAACAGCAGGTGGGTCAGGAAGTAGCCACTGAAGGACGTGAACCCGAACAGCCCGTTCAGACCGACCCGGATGGATCGCCCGCTGGGCGAGACGTACGGCGGCTCGGCCGGTCGTCCGGCGAAGTCGAAGTGGCTCGTGCAGTTGACGATCCAGCTCCCCGGCTCGATGTCGACGTGGTCGCCGCTGCGCAGCGTGACCCGGACCGGCCCCTCCGGGCCCTCGGGATCGACCACGTCGACGAGGTGGCCCATCACGACCCGACCGAGACCTGCTCGGATCCGGTCGATCTCGGCCTCGGAGATCAGCCCGATGAAGAGGTGGTCGGCCGTCGGCGTGACCCACAGGCCGGCCTCCTCCCGGGCCCAGGTGGCGACCTCGTCCTCGTTGGTGCCGTCGAAGCGGTCCGCCATCTCGAGGAGGAACTTGTTGGGCCGGGTGCCGCTCCACCACCGGCTCGCCCCGTCCGGATAGAGCTGGTCACGACTGATGAAGAACGTGCCGGTCCCCGCGATCAGGTTCACCTCCCGGCCCGGTTGGTTCGTGATCAGCGCGTGGAGGGTGTCCATGCCCGTCTTGCCACTCCCGATCACCCACACCGGTGCGCGGTCGGAGGCGATATCGCCGTCGCGCATGTCGCAGGTCTCCGGCGCCACCGATTGCACCCGGTTGCTGGACAGCGGGAGCGGCTGGTTCGCCTCGATGTTGACCCCGACGGCGTCGATCAGCTTGTCGGCGACGATCCGCACCGGGCTCCCGTCCCTGGCGCGGCAGGTGATGACGACGACGTCGCCCTCTTCCTCTGAGCCCTCGAACTCGTGGTTGAAGAGCTCCGTCACCTGCACCGCCTTGGCGGCCTCGTCGAGGCAGTGGCGCAGGTGGTCGAGGACCTCGGTCTTGGAGGAGAGGTGGTTGCGCGGCTTGCCGAACGTCCACTTGACGTTGGCGGCCGTGAAGAACGGGTGCGGCTGGTGGAGCCGGACGTAGTCATAGGTGTCGACCCACATGCCACCGACGCGGTCGTTGCGATCCACGAGCACGATCCGCTGGTCGGGCCGCAGATAGCGGCTGGCGACGTACAGCGCGTTCATCCCGGCGATGCCGGCGCCGACGACGCAGACGTCGGCGCGGACGGTGGCCTGGTCCTCGGTCGTCCCCACAGCGGGCTCCTCTCGGGACGAGAATCCACTTCCAGTGTCGGCCGTCTGCTTCGGGGCGGCATCGGTCGATCGGATGAGATCAGGAGCCGGGCAGCACCTTCCGGGTCGCTTCGTCGTCAGCGGGCGGCGAGGTAGGCGAGCTGGGCGCGGACCGACCACTCGGCCGCGCCCCAGAGTGACTCGTCGACGTCGGAGTAGACGACCTCGACCACCTGACGGGGCAGGTCGGGGTGCTCGGCGACGTCGGGCGGCAGCCCGGCCGGTGACACCCCCAGCCGGGTGAGGGCCGCCTCGACCTGGGCGAGCCGCTCGCGCCGGTGCACGACGTAGTGGTCGAGCACCCCGGTCGCGTCGGGCAGCACCGGCCCGTGGGCCGGCCAGAGCGTGTCGACGCTGCCATCGCTCACCAGCGCCCGCATCTTCGCGATCGAGTCGAAGTAGCTGGCGAGGTCGCCGTCGGGATGGACGATCACCGTCGTACCGCGGCCGAGCACCATGTCGCCGGTCAGCAGGGCACGATCGTCGGCGACCAGCAGCGAGATCGAGTCGGAGGTGTGGCCCGGGGTGGTGAGCACCTCGAGCCGCACCCCGGCGGCGTCGATCACCTCACCGTCGGTCACCGGGTCCGCCCGCCAGCACTGGTCGGGGTCGAGGGCGCGTACGCCGCAGCCCATCCGCTCCGCGAAGCTGCGCGCGGCCTCGGTGTGGTCGATGTGGTGGTGCGTCACCACGACCTGATCCACCTCGCCCGCCGCCGCCGCCACGGCGTCGAGATGCGCGTCGTCCAACGGTCCCGGGTCGATGACGATCGACCGCTCGGCACCGGGTTCGCGCAGCACCCAGGTGTTGGTGCCGTCGAGGGTCATGACCCCCGGGTTGGGTGCGAGCACGCAGCGACCACGGTCGCCGTACTCCCCTCCGGCCCAGGGCTCGCTCACGACCTCAGCTCCTCCGCGCCGCCACCAGCGGCCGCAGCGCGTCGGGCATCGACAGCGTCCAGCCGTCACCGAGTGCCTCGACGGTCGGGGTGAACATCTCCACGGTGCGCCCGGCGGCGGCGTCGACCACCGCGTCGACGGTGCCGAGCGAGCCGACCTCCAGGCAGGTGAGGTACGTCGGCGGCAGCATCGCGAGCGTCCCTCCGTCGGCCTCGTCGGCGGCCTCCGCGGCCGGCAGCCACACGACCTCTGACGACTCCGAGGACACGTCGCGGGTCAGCTGGCCGTCGGGCAGCCGGGCGACGAAGAACCAGGTCCGGTAGCGCTTGGGCTCGAAGACCGGGGTGAGCCAGCCGCCCCAGGTGCCGAGCAGGTCGGTGCGCAGCACCAGCCCGCGGCGGTTGAGGAAGTCGGTCATCGACAGCTCGCGGGTCTCGAGCGCGACCCGGTCCGCCTCCCAGTCCTCGCCCGTCGTGTCGGCGACGACCGTGTCGGCGGAGTCGCCGGCCAGCAGCACCCCCGACTCCTCGAAGGTCTCGCGCACCGCCGCGCACACCAGGGCTCGGGCGACCTCCTCGTCGGCGCCGAGCCGGTCCGCCCAGTCCGCCGGCGTGGGACCGGCCCAGGCGACCGTCGCGTCGAAGTCCCGCGGATCGACCCCGCCACCGGGGAAGACACACATCCCCCCGGCGAACTCCATCGACACCTGTCGCCGCAGCAGGTAGACCTCGGGAGCGTTGTCCACCCCCGGCCGCAGCAGTACGACGGTCGCGGCGTTCCGGGGATCGGCCACCGTGCGCGTGCCGTCGTCGTACTCACGGATGACGTCGACGAACTCACCCGGCAGCGGTACCGGCGGCAAGGGGATCCTCAACCGACGATCTCCGCGATGACCTCGACCTCGACCGGGGCGTCGAGCGGCAGCACCGGCACGCCGACCGCGGACCGGGCGTGCACCCCCGCAGCACCGAAGACCGTGCCGAAGAGCTCGGAGGCGCCGTTCGCCACGCCGGGCTGCCCGCTGAAGTTCGGGTTCGACGCCACGAACGCGACCACCTTGACGATGCGCACGTGGGTGAGGTCGCCGGCGACGGAACGGATCGCGGCGATCGCGTTGAGCGCACACTGCTGCGCGCACGCCGTGGCCTGCTCGACCGTGACGTCGTCGCCGACCTTGCCCGTCGCCATCAGCGCGCCGTCGAGCATCGGCAGCTGGCCGGCGGTGTAGACGAGCGAGCCCACCCGCACCGCGGGGACGTACGCCGCCACCGGCGTCGGGACCTCGGGGACGCTGAGGCCCAGCTCGGCCAGTCGCTCCTCAGGAGTCGGCATGGCTCAGCCCTCCGCGGGGCGTTTGAAGTAGGCGATGTCGTTGCCGCCCGAGCCCGGGATGAGGGTGACGAGCTCCCACCCGTCCTGGCCGAAGTTGTTGAGGATCTGCGCCGCGACATGGTTGAGGACGGGCGCCACCTGGTACTCCCACTTGGTCATTCCCGCACCTTAGACGAGGTCGTCGCCGCAGTGACGGGCACCACAGCGTGTGCGACGGTAGGGCCCATGAACCTCGACAACGCCGTCTGGTTGCTGACGGGTCTCGCCGCGGTCGTGGTGCTCCTGACGCGGGTGCGGCTGTCCGCGGAGGACCAGCAATCGGGTCACGCCCTCGTGCCGCTCGCGATTGTCAACGCACACACGGCGATGGGCGTGCTCGCACTGGGCGTCTGGATCTACTACCTGACGTCGCCGGACGACGTGATCGGCCTGGTGGCGCTGGTGGCGTGGTGGGTCGAGGTCGTGATCGGGCTTCTCATCCTGGCGCGATGGCTCCCGCGCCACGGCAAGCACGCCGCCGACGCGACCGACGACAGCTGGGCGCAGGGCCCGTACCTGTCGATCCTCGGGCACATCGGGATGTTCCTCGGCATCGCGTTCTTCACCTGGATCGTGCTCGCCGACAAGATCAGCGCCTGATCGGCCGGATCACCCCCAGGCGGTCCTCGCTACGCTGACCCGCGTGAGCGACTGGTCGAAGGTGCAGTTGCACGTCGTCACCGGCAAAGGTGGCACGGGCAAGTCGACCGTCGCGTCCGCGCTCGCTCTGGCGCTGGCCCACAAGGGCAAGCACGTCCTCCTCTGCGAGGTCGAGGGCCGGCAGGGCGTCGCCCGGATGTTCGACGTCGACCCCCTCCCCTACGGGGAGCGCCGGCTGACGACAGGTCTTCCCGACGCCGACGGCGGCCGTGGCGTCGTACACGCGCTGCACATCGACGCCGAGGCCGCGCTGCTGGAGTACCTGTCGATGTACTACCGGCTCGGCCGGGCCGGCAAGGCGCTCGACCGGTTCGGCGTCATCGAGTTCGCCACCACGATCGCGCCGGGAGTGCGCGACGTGCTGCTCAGCGGCAAGGTCTACGAGGCGGTCGAGCGCAACAGCCGCAACAAGGGCGCGATCCACTACGACGCCGTGGTGCTCGACGCTCCCCCGACCGGCCGGATCACCAACTTCCTCAATGTCGGCGGCGAGGTCGGCGGGCTGGCGAAGGTCGGCCCGATCAAGACCCAGTCGGACACGATGATGAAGCTCTTCCAGTCGCCGCGGACCGCCGTGCACCTGGTGACCCTGCTCGAGGAGATGCCGGTCCAGGAGACCATCGACGGCATCGCCGAGCTGAAGCGGGCCAAGCTCCCCGTCGGCGGCGTGATCGTCAACATGGTGCGCCCGCGCGACCTCTCCGACGACGACCTCGCCGCGGCTCGGGCCGGCACGCTCGATCGCGACCGCGTCGAGGCCGAGGTGAAGGCGGCCGGCATCGAGGTGACCCCGGCCCTGCTCGACGGCCTGCTCCACGAGGCGGCGGAGCACGCCGAGCGACGGGCCCTGGAGGAGGACCAGCGACAGGTGGTCGCCGGGCTCGGCGTGCCTACCTACGAGCTGTCCCGGATGGCGGGCGGCGTCGACCTGGGCGCGCTCTACGAGTTCGCCGGGCTGCTCCGCGAGCAAGGGATGGCGTGATGGCCAGGCGTACGACGCAGCACCAGACCCGGGTCGGACCGACCTCCCCGAGCGCCCGGCGGGCGGGTCCGCTCGATGTCGACGCGCTGCTCGCGGACAGCAGGACGGGGATCATCGTCTGCTGCGGCTCGGGCGGTGTGGGCAAGACGACCACGTCCGCCGCGCTCGCGCTGCGGGCCGCGGAGCAGGGGCGCAAGGTCGTCGTACTCACGATCGACCCGGCGCGCCGGCTCGCCCAGTCGATGGGCATCGAGGCCCTCGACAACACCCCACGGCCGGTGCAGGACGTCGCGGGCGACGGCCGGCTCGACGCGATGATGCTCGACATGAAGCGCACCTTCGACGAGGTGGTCGAGTCGCAGGCCGGCCCGGAGAAGGCGCAGCAGATCCTGGCCAACCCGTTCTACATCGCGCTGTCGAGCTCGTTCGCGGGCACGCAGGAGTACATGGCGATGGAGAAGCTCGGCCAGCTGTATCGGGAGAATGTCCTAACCTCCGGGCTTGCTCAGTCGCGTGGTCCGTCGGGGGAGAAGAGGCGGGAGTACGACCTGATCGTCGTCGACACCCCGCCGTCGCGCTCCGCGCTGGACTTCCTCGACGCACCCGAGCGGCTCTCGAGCTTCCTCGACGGCCGGTTCGTGCGGCTGCTGATGGCCCCGGCCCGCGGTCCGGCGAAGCTGATGACGGCCGGCTTCAGCATCATGACGAACGCGCTCACCAAGGTCCTCGGCGCGCAGTTCCTCAAGGACCTGCAGATGTTCGTGTCCGCCCTGGACACGGTCTTCGGCGGCTTCCGGCAGCGCGCTCAGCAGACCTACTCGCTCCTGCAGGCGGACGGGACTGCGTTCCTGGTGGTCGCCGCACCCGAGCCGGACGCCCTGCGGGAGGCGGCGTACTTCGTCGAGCGGCTCAGCGAGGACGGCATGCCGCTCGCCGGCCTGATCGTCAACCGGGCCAGCCCCGCTCCGGAGAGCACGCTGCCCGCCGAGGAGGCGCTGGCCGGCGCCGGACGACTGCGGCGCGACGGCAACGGGTCGGTCGCCGCCGGGCTGCTGCGGCTGCACGCCGACCAGGTGCGACTGGTCGAGCGCGAGCACTCGTTGCGCGACCGGTTCGCGACGGCACACCCGCAGGTGCCGACGGCCGTCGTACCGGCGCTGGCCGGCGATGTCCACGACCTCAAGGGTCTGCGCCGGATCGGCGACCTGCTGGCCGCCGCGGGTCGAACCTGAAGCGTCGGCCCGTGCGCTGTTGAGAACCGGGCCGAACCTTCAGGTACGACGCCTCAGGCGCTCGCGGTGATCTGCGCGATCTCGCGGTCCCGAGCGGACTCGAGGACCTTGCGCCACGATGCGGTCGGCCGACGCCGGAGCAGCGCACGCCGCTCCCGCTCCGTCATCCCGCCCCAGACGCCCCACTCGATCTGGTTGTCGAGTGCCTCGGCGAGGCACTCCGTGCGCACCGGGCAGCCGGCACACACTTGCTTGGCCTTGTTCTGCTCAGCTCCCCGGACGAACAGCTCGTCTGGCTGCTCTTCCCTGCAAGCTGCCCGGAGGGCCCAATCGTCTACCCACATGATGTTTGTCCCCATCAGCTAGAAGAGGGCGACACCCCCACAGCGCCGCGGAGTCCTCTTCGTCTGGGTAAAAGTAAAGTACTGGTCTGGTCCGGCGCATCACCACTTCTGTTCAACCTGTCTAGTCACATTTCACTATGCCGCCTGGTTGAACCGGAAGTTTCAGGCGGAGGCCACGTTGATTCGCCGAATCCGGATCAGTCCCGGGGCTCACGTACTCTGGCGCCATGTCCCGCTCCAGGACCGATGGTCTGTCCGCGACGAAGGTGGTGTCCCACCTCGGCGTGATGCTCCTCGTCTCCGCCGTCCTCGGCGTGGTCGTGTCTGGGCTCGCCATCCCCTTCGCCGGCGTCCTGGGCTTCGGGGCCCGCAACGTCTCGGAGTCGATCGACGAGCTGCCGCAGGAGCTGGAGACCGAGCTCCTCCCCCAGCGCACCGAGGTCCTGGACCGCAACGGCGACCAGATCGCGACGATCTACGACCAGAACCGGGTCACCGTCTCGCTCCGCCAGATCTCCCGGATCATGGTCAAGGCGATCGTGTCCATCGAGGACTACCGCTTCTACCAGCACGGCGCGCTGGACGTGAAGGGCACGCTCCGCGCCCTGTTCACCAACCAGGCCGCCGACGGCGTGGTCCAGGGTGGCTCGTCGATCACCCAGCAGCTGGTCAAGCTGACCCTTCTCAACCAGGCGAACGGCAAGAAGGAGCGCGAGGCGGCGACCGACGACACGTACGCCCGCAAGCTCCGGGAGCTCCGCTACGCGATCGCGCTGGAGAAGAAGCACTCCAAGGACTGGATCCTCGAGCGCTACCTCAACACCGCCTACTTCGGTGACGGTGCCTACGGCATCCAGGCAGCCGCCCAGCACTACTTCAACGTCAACGCCAACGAGCTCAGCCTGCGCCAAGCGGCCATGCTGGCCGGCATCGTGCAGAGTCCGGGGGCGTTCGACCCGACGGAGAACCCCGACCGGTCGCGCGAGCGGCGCAACGTCGTGCTCGACCGGATGGCCGAGCTCAGCGTGATCTCCGATCGCCAGGCGGAGAAGGCCAAGGCCCGGCCGCTGGGTCTCGACGTGCAGAAGAAGGAGCGCGGTTGCGTCAACTCCACCGCCCAGTTCTTCTGTGAGTACGTCATCGCCTGGCTCAAGCAGGACCCCGCGCTCGGCAAGAACCCGCGCGAGCGGTGGCGACTGATCCTCAACGGCGGCCTCACGATCACCACCTCGATCGACATGCGGATGCAGACCGCGGCCCAGAACTCGGTCAGCGCCCACGTCTTCCCGCAGGAGGGCGTGATCGGCGCGATGGCGCTGGTCGAGCCCGGCACCGGCGAGGTGAAGGCGCTGGCGCAGTCGCGTGAGCTCGGCAAGGGGCCCGGCCAGACCTTCCTCAACTACGCGGTGCCGCAGGAACTCGGCAATGCCAACGGCTTCCAGCCCGGCTCCACGTTCAAGACGTTCGTCCTCGCCGCCGCGATCGAGAAGGGGATCCCGCTCAACAAGAGCTACACCGTGCCGGCCGAGGCCTTCATCCCCGAGAACGAGTTCGAGACCTGCGACGGGCCCTACCAGAGCTCGAACGTGTGGAGTGTGTCGAACTTCGACTTCGCGCCGCACACGGTCAACCTCTACACGGGCACCCAGGGGTCGGTGAACACCTTCTTCGCCGAGCTCGAGACCGAGACCGGGATCTGTGCGCCGTACACCCTCGCTCGACGGCTCGGCGTCCGGCTTACCAACCCCGCCGACGAGATGCGCCCCGCATTCACGCTCGGTTTCGTGGACGTCAGTCCGCTGGAGATGGCCGAGGCCTACGCCACGTTCGCCGCGCGGGGCAAGCACTGCGACGCGTTGCCGGTCCTCAAGATCGAGGACAACCAGGGCAACGAGCTCAAGGACTACCAGCCGAAGTGCACCCAGGAGCTCCCGAGCCCGGTCGCCGACGCCGTCAACGACGTGCTCGAGGGCGTGCTGCAGCCGGGCGGCTTCGGCCAGTACCTCTACCCGGGCCAGGCGTCGGCAGGCAAGACCGGTACGTCGTCGGCCAACCAGTCCGTGTGGTTCGCCGGCTACACCCCCAACCTCGCCGGCGCGGCCACTGTCGGCGGTTTCAACGAGGCGGGCGAACCCGAGTCCCTCGACGGGAAGCTGATCGGCGGCATCATCGCCTCCACGTCCGGGTCATCGACCGCCGGACCGATCTGGGGCGACGCGTTCAAGGCGATCGCTCCCTTCCTCTCCGACGAGTCGTTCGTGCCGCCGTCCGGTGATGACATCGCCGGTGTCCTGGTCCCCGTGCCCTACGTCGCCGGCCAGTCGGAAGGGACCGCCACGGACCTGCTCGAGGAAGCGGGCTTCTACGTCTCCAACGGCGGTTACGTCGACTCCTCCGTCGCCCGCGGCTTGGTCGCCTACTCCAGCCCAGGGGGCGGCTCCGAGTTCGGCTCCGGCGACACCGTCACGATCTACATCTCTGACGGCACGCCGAAACCCCCGCCGAAACCGCCCAAGAACAACAACGGCGGCAACGGCAACGGCAACGGCAACGGCAACGGCAACGGCAACGGCGGAGGCCGCGGCAACCGCTGACCCGCGGCGGCCCCTCGCTCGCGCCGCATGGTTCAGCCGAGCTGGCGCCGTACCTCGGCGGCGACCGCCGCGCCGTCGGCCCGGCCCTTGACCTGCGGCTGGACGGCGCCCATGACCCTGCCCATCGCCTGGGGCCCGGCGCCGGCGGTGCCGAGGTGCTCGACGGCGGCCGTGACGATGTCGGAGATCTCCGCCGGGCTGAGCTGTGCCGGGAGGTAGTCGCCGATCACCAGGGCCTCGGCGCGCTCCTTCGCGGCCATCTCCGGCCGGTCGCCCTCCTCGAACGCGACCGCGGCCTCCCGCCGCTTCTTGGCCTCGGTCGAGAGCACGCTGAGCATCTCGTCGTCGTTGAGCTCCTTGGACACCTTGCCCGCGACCTCGGCGTTCGTGACGGCGGTGAGGATCATCCGGATCGTGGAGGAGCGCACCGCGTCACGGGCCTTGATGGCGGTGGTGAGATCGGCGCGCAGACGGTCCTTCAGCGAGTTCATGGCGACGATTGTGGCAGCCTACGGGCGTGACTCCCTCACGAAATGTCGGTCTTCTCGGCGCCGGCGTCGTTGCTGGGGCGGCCGCGACGGCGTACGCCTGCTGGGAGGCGCGGCAATACACGCTGCGCAAGGTGGACCTGCCGGTCCTCCCGACCGGCATGCGACCGCTTCGGGTGCTGCACATCAGCGATATCCACATGACGCCGGGCCAGACCCGCAAGCAGGAGTGGCTGCGAGGGCTGGCGGCGCTCGAGCCGGACCTGGTGATCGACACCGGTGACAACCTCGCGCACCGCAAGTCCGTGCCGGTCGTGCTCGACAGCCTCGGGGGGCTTCTCGACCGGCCGGGCGTGTTCGTCCACGGCTCCAACGACTACTTCGAGCCGGGTTTCCGCAACCCGATCGGCTACCTGCTCCCCGACAACGGCAAGCGGCGCGTCAACGTGCCCGCCCTGCCGTGGGGAGAGCTGTCGGCCGGCCTCGCCGCCGCGGGCTGGCTCGACCTCAGCAACCGGCGGGCGGCGCTGACCGTCGGCGAGACCCGGTTCGCGTTCGCTGGGGTCGACGACCCGCACCTGCGGTACGACGACCTGGCAGCGATCGCGGGGGTGGCCGACGGAGGGGCCGACGTACGGCTCGGCGTCGCGCACGCGCCGTACCTCCGGGTGCTGGACCAGTTCGCATCCGACGGGTACGACGCCATCGTCGCCGGACACACGCACGGCGGCCAGGTCTGTCTGCCGCGGCTCTCGAACCTGGGCCGGGCCGGGCGGGCGCTGACGACCAACTGCGACCTTGAGCCGGCGCGCGCCCGCGGTCTCCACCGACACCCCGCCGACTCCCGTCCGGGAGACCCCGGGTCGGCCTGGATGCACGTCTCCGCCGGGCTCGGGACCAGCCCGTATGCCCGGATCCGGGTCGCCTGCCGGCCCGAGGCGACGCTGCTCACGCTGCTGCCCCAGGACTGACCGGACCGATTGGGTCGGCCGGGAGGCGAACCGGTATGCTCCCGGTCTTGTGCGACGAGCACGGCGGGCTGTGGCGCAGCTTGGTAGCGCGCCTCGTTCGGGACGAGGAGGCCGCAGGTTCAAATCCTGTCAGCCCGACCGATCGGCAGGCGGATCCGGAACGGATCCGCCTGTTGTCGTTTCCCGCTGAAGGAGCTTCCACGACACGTCGATCGCCACGGTGAACTCCCGTGTCGAGCAGTTCACCTTCGTGACAGACTGCATCTCATGTCTGACGAGCAGGACAAGCTGAAGCTCAGCTTGGAGCCGCCGAAGCTGTTCGGCCGGAAGAAGAAGTCGGACGCCACGGGGAACAGCAAGAACACCCCATCGGCGCCCGACGATTCCGAGCCTGCCGCCGCGCCTGCCGCCGAGGAACCGGCCGAGGAGATCGTCGAGGAGACGCTGCCGGAGGAGCCCGAGCCGGTCGCCGAGCCCGGGGCGAATCCCGAGCCCGTCGCCGAGCCCGTCGCCGAGTCCGTGCCGGAGCCCACGCCGGAGCCGGCGCCCGTCCCGGAACCCGAGCCGGAGCCCACGCCGGCCCCGCAGAAGGCCTCGAAGCCGGCGCCGGTCAAGAAGGCCGCACCGGTCAAGAAGGCCGCCCCGGTCACAGAGACCGCGCCAGCGCCGGCCAAGCCCGCCGCCAAGTCCGCGCCGCCTACCAAGAAGACGGCGACGAAGGCGGCGGTGCCCGCCGCAAAGACGATCGAGACCGTGCCCGCCGCAAAAGCGACCGAGACCGTGAAGAAGCCGGCCCGCCCTCGCGCCAAGCTCGCCCCCGACATCGAGCCGGAGCCGCTGACCCGCATCGAGCAGGAGGATGCCGAGATCGCGGCGCAGGGGGACGAACCGCCCTTGCTGCCGCTCTACCCGGCGACTGCGGTAACGGGCGTGGTCGTCGGCGGGGCGCTGATCCTGCTGATCTGGCTGTCGCTGCGCGGATGCGAGGCGGTCCGCGGCACGTCATCCTGCTCGGGCGGTCCCGGCTTCCTGTTGCTGGTGGCGACGTTCGTGCTCTGCGTCCTGCTGGGCAGCGCACTGCTCAAGGTGTTCTCGATCGGCGACCCGGGGAGCACCAGCTTCCTCGGCGTCGGCCTGGTGGCCGTGGTGTCGCTGCTGTTCCTCATCGACGTGCTCGACCACTGGTCGATGCTGATCGTCATCCCGATGATCAGCGTGGGCGCCTATCTGGCATCGGTCTGGGTCACCAAGACCTTCGTCGAACCCGGCGATCCGTAGGCGTCAGCGCGAGGCGAGGACTAGTTCCGCGATCTGAACGGTGTTGAGGGCCGCGCCCTTGCGAAGGTTGTCGTTGGACACGAACAGCGCCAGGCCGCGGTCGCCGTCAACGCCCGGGTCCTGCCGGAGGCGACCGACGTACGCCGGGTCCTTCCCCGCCGCGTGCAGCGGGCTGGGGATCTCGGCAAGCTCCACGCCCGGAGCGTTGCTCAGCAGCTCGCGGGCGCGGTCCACCGGCAGCGCGCGCTGGAACTCGGCGTTGATCGCCAACGAGTGGCCCGTGAAGACTGGTACCCGGACGCAGATCCCGGACACGCGCAGGTCGGGGAGGCCGAGGATCTTGCGCGACTCGTTGCGGAGCTTCTGCTCCTCGTCGGTCTCGTTGAGCCCGTCGTCGACCAGGTTGCCGGCGAACGGGAGGACGTTGTAGGCGATCGTCTGCCGGTAGACGCCCGGCTCGGGGAATGCGACCGCCTCGCCGTCGTACGCCAGCTCCCGGGCCTTGTCGCCGGCGGCGGCGATGCCGATCGCCAGCTCCTCGACGCCGGCGACGCCGGAGCCGGAGACGGCCTGGTAGGTCGACGCGATCAGCCGGACCAGGCCCGCCTCGTCGTGCAGCGGCTTGAGCACGGGCATCGCGGCCATGGTGGTGCAGTTCGGGTTGGCGATGATGCCGCGACCGGCCGCAATCACGTCCTGCGCGGCGTCGGGGTTGACCTCGGAGACCACGAGCGGGATCGACGGGTCCTTGCGGAACGCAGAGGAGTTGTCGACGACGATCACGCCGGCGTCGACGTACGACGGAACCAGCGCGCGGGAGGTCGTCGCGCCCGCGGAGAAGAGTGCGATGTCGAGCCCGGTCGGGTCGGCCGTCGCGGCGTCCTCGACGACGACCTCTCGGTCGCCGAACGGCAGCACTGTGCCCGCAGAGCGGGACGACGCGAAGAAGCGCACCTCATCGGCGGGAAAGCCCCGCTCCAGGAGGATCTGGCGCATGGCGACGCCGACCTGGCCGGTGGCGCCGACGATTCCGATCTTCATAGGTGGATCCTTCCGGGGCGCGGGACGCGCCGCGAGTGGTTTATCGGCCGCTGCCGCCGTAGACGACTGCTTCGACCTCGTCGGCGTCCAGGTCGAAGGCCGTGTGAGCCGCCTGCACCCCGGCGTCGACGTCGTCCTCGGCGACGATCACCGAGATCCGGATCTCCGAGGTGGAGATCATGCCGATGTTGACGCCCGCCGCGGCAAGAGCGGTGAAGAACTTCGCCGAGACGCCCGGGTGCGAGCGCATGCCGGCACCCACGAGCGAGATCTTGCCGACTTTGTCGTCGTAGATCAGCGATGCGAAGCCGACCTGGCCCTGGAGTGCGTCCAGGGTCGCCATCGCGGTCTGGCCGTCGGAGTAGCGGCAGCGTGAAGGAGATGTCGGTCAGGTTGGTAGCGGCGGCCGACACGTTCTGGACAATCATGTCGAGGTTGATCTGTGCCTCCGCGAGCGCGGTGAAGATGGCTGCGGCCTCGCCTACCTTGTCGGGGACCCCGACGACCGTGATCTTGGCCTCACTGCGGTCGTGGGCGACGCCGGCGATGATCGGGGCTTCCATGCTGACCTCACTCTGGATTCTTTCGGGATCGTCGATGCTTCCCGAGACCACCGTGCCCTCGAGCGTGCTGAACGACGACCGGACGTGGATCGGGATGTTCTGGCGCCGGGCGTACTCGACCGAGCGCAGGTGGAGAACCTTGGCACCGCACGCAGCGAGCTCCAGCATCTCCTCGTAGGTGACCGTGTCGAGCTTGCGCGCGGTCGGGACGATCCGCGGGTCGGCGGTGAAGACGCCGTCGACGTCGGTGTAGATCTCGCAGACGTCGGCCGCGAGCGCCGCCGCCAGCGCGACCGCAGTGGTGTCGGTGCCGCCGCGGCCGAGAGTGGTGATCTCCTTGGTCTGCTGGCTGACGCCCTGGAAGCCGGCGACGATCACGATGTGACCCTCGTCGATCGCGCTGCTGATCCGACCGGGCGTGACGTCGAGGATCTTGGCCTTCTGGTGGACGTCGTCGGTGATGACCCCGGCCTGCGAGCCGGTGAACGACCGGGCCGTGTAGCCGAGGTCGGAGATCGCCATCGCGACCAGCGCCATCGAGATCCGCTCGCCCGCGGTCAGCAGCATGTCGAGCTCACGCGCCGGCGGCAGCGGGCTCACCTGGGCAGCGAGATCGAGCAGCTCGTCGGTGCTGTCGCCCATGGCGGACACGGCGACGACGACCTCGTTGCCGGCCCTCTTGGCGTCGGTGATCCGACGGGCCACACGCTTGATGGCGTCGGCGTCGGACAGCGACGAGCCGCCGTACTTCTGCACGACAATGCCCACTGGGGCTCACTCCTGGATCGACGGGGAAGGTGCCCTTCGATTCTACCGAGCGTCAGGCGGTGACTTCGCCACCGTCCAGGGCAGCCTCCGCGGCCTCGATCACGTCGAGCTCGGAGTCGTTGTCGACGTCGAGCCGGTCGTGGGCGACCACCGAGAGCAGCGCCTTCATCCCGGCCCCCGCGAGAGCGCCCCAGGACGACACGTAGGAGAACTGCCACCACCACAGCGCCTCCTCGACGTCGCCGGCACGGTAGTGGCGCATGCCGAGCTCGAGATCGCTGGCGATGCTGGCCAGGTCGTCGGAGAGCTGGCTCTCGACCACCTCGGGCTGGTAGGGGTCGAAGACGTAGCTCATCGTGTCGACGTTGCCGAGCAGCTCGGCCAGCCGCATCCGGAGGTCGTCGAGATCGGCGTCCGGCCCGACGTCGGGCTGGTACTCGTCCCGCGGAGCGAAGTCGCGCTGCGCACCGAGCCGGGCGCCGGTCAGCGCGAGCTCGCTGATCTGGAGCAACAGCAACGAGATCGCCTGTCCGGGGGACGCCTGGAAGGCGATCACCCGCAGCGACTCGAGGAACGACCCCACCGACGCGGCGATGCCGTCGGCGAACCGGACGGTCTCGGTCTCGACGGCGAGCATCGCCTCGAGTGCTGCCTGGCCTGGGAGCTGATCGGTCATGTTGCCGCCTGCCTTCCCGCAAATGCTCGTCCGAGGGTGACTTCGTCGGCGTACTCCAGGTCGCCGCCTACAGGGAGTCCACTCGCCAACCGCGTGACGCGCAACCCCAACGGCCCCAACATCCGGGTGAGGTACGTCGCCGTCGCCTCACCCTCGAGGTTCGGATCGGTCGCCAGGATCACCTCGGTGACCGCTCCGTCGCCGAGCCGGGTGAGCAGCTCCTTGATGTGCAGCTGCTCCGGGCCGATGCCGTCGATCGGCGAGATCGCGCCGCCCAGCACGTGGTAGCGACCACGGAACTCGCGGGTGCGCTCGATCGCGACGACGTCCTTGTACTCCTCCACGACGCAGATGAGGGCCTGGTCCCGGCGGGGGTCCCGGCAGATCCGGCACAGGTCGTCCTCGGACACGTTGAAGCAGGTAGCGCAGAACTTGACCCTCGCCTTGACCTCCACGAGGACGTCGGCGAGCCGCTTCACGTCGACCGGGTCGGCTTGGAGCAGGTGGAACGCGATCCGCTGCGCGCCCTTGGGCCCGACGCCCGGGAGCCTCCCGAGCTCGTCGATGAGGTCCTGGACGACGCCTTCGTACACAGCAGAGCCCTAGAAGCCGAGGGAGCCCGGGGCTGCCCCCGGACCACTGCCCGGCAGCCCGGGCAGCCCGCCGGCGAGCGGGCCGAGCGTCTGGTCGGCGAGGGCGTCGGCCTTCGCCTTGGCGTCGCGGTAGGCGGCGACCACGAGGTCACCGATCTCCTCGAGATTCTCCTCCAGCTCCTCGGGATCGCTGACGGCGCTCGGACCGATCGTGACGCCGGTCAGCTCGCCGGTGCCGCTGACGGTCACCGTGACCGCCCCACCTGCGACCGAGCCCTCGACCTTCGTCTCGGCCAGCCGAGCCTGGGCGGACTGGAGGTTCTCCTGCATCTGCTGCGCCTGCTGGAGCAGCGCACCGAGGTCGAGGCCACCGCCGCCACCGAGCGCGTCGAACGGGTTCTGGGTCATCGTCTTGCCTTCCGTCGGGTCCTTGAGGTCACTGGTGCGGGATCTCCTCGATCACCTGGGCGCCGAGCTCACGAGCGAGCAGGTCGGCGCCGGACTCTGCATCGACATCGGCGTCGTCGCGGTCGACCGCGGCGTCAGGATCGTGGACCTCCTCGGCCTCGGCTGCCTGGATGTCGGCCATCCGCGGGCGGCGCGGGGCAGGCGGCTCAGGGTCGACCGGAGGGGCAGCGTCGGCCGCTTCCGAGGACAGCGGGCCCGCGGGTGCGGCGGGGGCAGCGGGCTCCCGCGGCGGCGGCGCGGCGGAGGCTTCAGCACCGGGATCGACGATCGTCTCGATCTTCCACTCCGCACCGACGACCTCCCGGATCGCCTCGTGCAGCACGTCGACGCTACCGCCCTCGAAGCTGCCGCGAGCGCCGGCGTTGTTGAAGCCGAGCGTCAGGGTGGTGCCGTCGAAGCCGACGACCTGGGAGTTCTGCGTCAGGTGGATCCAGGTCACCCGGCGCTTGCGCTGGGTCGCGGCGATCACGTCGGGCCACAGCCGTCGTACGTCGACCAGCGCCAGGCCACCGGCCGGGGGAGCCGCAAGGGCAGGCGCAGGGGCAGGGGCAGGGGGAGGTGGAGGTGGCTCCGGCGCCGGCTCGGGTACGGCGAACGCGGGGGGCGTGGGCTCCGGCTCCGGCTCGGGCTCGACCGCCGGCCGCTGCTCGGCCACGGGCTCGGGTGCGGGCTCGGGAGCCGCTACCGGGGCCGGAACGGGCGCGGCTGCGGACCCTGTCGCCGGGGTAGCCCCGATCGCCATCCGCCGCTCGAGCCGGTCGAGCCGGGCGAGCACGCCGTCGGTGCCGTGATCGGCCGCGGGCAGCAGCACCCGGGCGCAGATCAGCTCGAGCAGCAACCGCGGCGCGGTCGCGCCCCGCATCTCGGTGAGGCCGGCCGCGACCAGGTCAGCGGCCCGGGTCAGCTCGGCCCGTCCGAACCGGGCGGCCTGGGCGACCAGTCGCTCGCCCTGGTCGTCGGACACGTCGATCAGACCGGTCGCCGGGGCGTCCGGCACCGCGGAGACGATGACGAGGTCGCGCAGCCTCCGCAGCAGGTCCTCGGTGAACCGCCGGGTGTCCTGGCCGGTCTCGATCACCTTGTCGATGACCCCGAACACGGCGGCACCGTCGCCTGCCGCGAACGCGTCGACCACGTCGTCCAGGAGCGTGTCCGGGGTGTAGCCCAGCAGACCGCTCGCCAGGTCGTAGGTCACCCCCGCGGGCCCGGCGCCGCCGAGCAGCTGGTCGAGAACGGAGAGGGTGTCGCGCGCGGACCCGGCGCCGGCCCGGACGACGAGCGGCAGCGCGGCGGGCTCGATGGTCACGCCCTCGAGCTCGCAGAGCTCGGAGAGGTAGGACGACAGCAGCCGCGGCGGGATCAACCGGAACGGGTAGTGATGGGTGCGCGAGCGGATGGTGGGGATCACCTTGTCCGGCTCGGTCGTGGCGAAGATGAACCGGAGGTGTGGCGGCGGCTCCTCGACCAGCTTGAGCAGGGCGTTGAAGCCCTGCGTGGTCACCATGTGCGCCTCGTCGATGATGTAGACCTTGTAACGGCTCTTCACCGGCGCGAAGAACGCCTTCTCGCGCAGCTCGCGGGCATCGTCGACGCCACCGTGCGACGCCGCGTCGATCTCGATCACGTCGAGCGAGCCGGAGCCGTTGCGGGCCAGGTCGCGGCAGCTGTCGCACTCACCGCAGGGATCGGCCACCGGCGCCTGCTCGCAGTTGAGCGTCCGAGCGAGGATCCGGGCGCTCGTGGTCTTGCCGCACCCGCGCGGCCCGGAGAACAGGTAGGCGTGGTTGACCCGGTTGCCGGCCAGCGCGGCGCGAAGCGGCTCGGTCACGTGCTCCTGCCCGATGACCTCGGCGAAGGTCTCTGGCCGGTAGCGGCGGTAGAGCGCGAGCGGGGAGTCCACGACTCAGACCCTAGACGGCCGGTCCGACGCCGGGAACCGCCGCCGCCGTACGACCGCGAATCGTGGGAGCTCGCCCGTCGAACCGGGCGGTCTCGCCGGGCGATTTCTCCCGATTCGCGAAAGACAAAGGCCCCCCATGCACCCGGTAGAGCTCACTTACCCTTGCTGTCTTCCGACCCTGGGGGAGTTGGGCGAGATGCCGCCGCACGGGGGGTTGCCCCAACTCTAGATGATGCGGGCGAAGGCGATTTCATCGGCCGGTCCCGGTCCCGGTAGCCTCCTCGGCGGAGGTATCGCCTAGTGGCCTATGGCGCTCGCTTGGAAAGCGGGTTGGGTTAACGCCCTCGGGGGTTCGAATCCCCCTACCTCCGCCGCGACATCCCGGACCGTAACGGTGCGGGATGTCCTCGTTTTCGCGGCCGCCGGGCACCATGGTCCCCATGACGATCCTCCTGTCCGATCCGCGGGTCAGTGCGATCCCCGTGGTCGAGTGCGGGGAGCCGCTGGTGGCCCTCGGCCCGGAGCTCGGGCCGGCGCGGGCGCGGGTCCGGGCGGAGCTGGCGTCCCGGCTCCAGGAGGCCAGTGGGCTGCTGCCCGCCGGGATCGTCCTCCAGGTGGTCGAGGGCCACCGCTCGGAAGTCCTGCAACGGCAGATCATCGCCCGCTACTCGGGCGAGGTGGCCGCGGCGCACCCGGGCATCGAGGCGGCCGACCTCGAACGCCTCACCAGCCGGTTCGTCTCACCGATCGACGTCGCCCCCCACGTGGCCGGCGCCGCGGTCGATCTCACCCTGGTCGACACGAAGGGCAACGAGCTCGACCTCGGCACGCCCATCGACGCGACACCAGAGCAGTCCGACAACGCCTGCTACTTCGCGTCACCCGACATCTCGGCGGCCGCTCGGACCAACCGCGCGACGCTCGCCGCGGCCCTCGAGGCGGCGGGGCTGGTCAACTACCCGACCGAGTGGTGGCACTGGTCGTACGGCGACCGCTACTGGGCCCTCGTCACGGGCGCGAGCAGCGCGCACTACGGGCCGGTCGACGATCGCGAGGCGGTGGCGTGAACCCGACGGCCGGCTCGGCCGGCACCGTCCCGACCCTCGTCATCGACACGACGGCGGTCACGGCGAACGTCCGGACCATCGGCGCCGCCACGAGTGGCGAGGTGATGGCGGTCGTGAAGGCCGACGCGTTCGGACACGGCACCGTGGCGGTCGCCCGAGCCTCGCTCGCCGGCGGGGCGACCCGGTTCGGCGTCACCAACCTGGAGGAGGCGTTCGCGCTCCGATCGGCCGGCTTCACCGAGCGGATCCTGAGCTGGCTCAACCCGACCGACGCCGACTTCGCCGCCGCGGCGGCGCACGGGATCGAGGTCGCCGTACCCGGTCTGGCGCACTTCGCCGCCATCCGTACGGCGCCCGGCCTGCGGGTCCACCTGCAGCTCGACACCGGTATGGCCCGCGACGGCGCCAGCCCCGAGGAGTGGGTCGCGCTGTGCCGTGAGGCCCAGGCGGCCGAGGCGGCCGGGGTGCTGTCGGTCGTCGGGGTGATGGGGCACCTCCCGTGCGCCGACCGGCCGGGCGACCCCGCGAACGAGGCCGGCAAGGCCCGGTTCGACTGGGGCCTGCGGACCGCGCGGGAGCTGGGCCTCGCACCTCTCGACCACCACCTCGCCGCGACCGCCGCCACCGTCAGCGACCCGCAGAGCCACCACACGATGAGCCGGATCGGCGCCGGACTGGTCGGCATCGATGAGTCCCACACCGCTCCCCTCCGTCCTGCCCTCACGTTGACGGCGCCGCTGGTGCAGGTGCGCGCGGTCGACGCCGGCACCCCGGTGGGCTACAGCCACAGCTGGCACGCGCCGCGCGACACCCGGCTCGGGCTGCTCGCCCTGGGGTACGCCGACGGCCTGCCCCGCCTCGCCTCCAACCGGGGCGAGGTGCTGGTGGGCGGGCATCGCCGGCCCGTCGTCGGGCGGATCTCCATGGACATGACCATCGTCGACCTCGGTCCCGACGACGGGCCGGCGTCCGTCGCCGAGGGCGAGCTGGCGACGGTCTTCGGTCCCGGCGACGCCGGTGAGCCGACCGCTGCGGAGTGGGCCGGCTGGGCCGAGACGCTCGAGCATGAGATCGTCACCGGGCTCGGTCCCCGCCTCCACCGGATCACGGTCGGCGACCCACGGGCCGCTCCCAACCGTCCCGACCTGACCTCCGAACCGACCTCCGACCTGACCTCCGACATGACAGGGATCCGATGAACCCGTTGCGCGTGGCCGTGATCGGCGGCGGCACCAGCTGTGAGCACGACGTCTCGCTGTCCTCGGCGGCAGCCGCCGGAGCGGCGCTCCTCGCCGCCGGCCACGACGTCGTACCGCTGACGATCGACCGCGACGGGACCTGGCTCGACGGGACCGCCCGGCAGATCGGCCTGGCCGGCGCGGTCGAGGTGCTGCGCGACTGCCAGGTCGCCGTACCCATGCTGCACGGCCCGGGTGGCGAGGACGGCACCCTGGCGGCCCTGTGCGAGCTCGCGGACGTGCCGTATGCCTTCTCCGGCCTCAGTGCGAGCGCGATCGCCATGGACAAATGGGCGACCAAGCTGGTCGCCGAGGCGATCGGCGTCCCCACCGCGCCGGGGCAACTGGTGACGCGGGCCACCGCTGGGATGGTCGTCTTCACCCACCCCGTCGTCGTGAAGCCGGTCGCCGCCGGGTCCAGCCACGGGGTCTCCATGGTCCGCGAAGCCTCTCAGCTCGCCGCTGCCCTGGACGCCGCATTCGCGGTGGACGAGCGGGTCTTGGTCGAGGACGTCGTCCACGGCCGCGAGATCGACCTCGCCGTGTTCGGCCGCGCCGACGGCAGCCACACCGTGCCGCCGGCGCTCGAGATCCTCGTCCCGGAGTCCGGGATCTTCGACCTCGAGAACAAGTACGACGGCTCGGCGCAGTTCAACATCCCCGCACCGGTGTCGAACGCCGACCGCGCGGCCCTCGAGCGCGCTGCGGTCGCCGTGTACGACGCCCTCGGCTGCGCGGGCGTCGCCCGGGTCGACTTCTTCCTGACCGAGCAGGGTCCGGTGCTCAACGAGATCAACACGATCCCGGGCTTCACCGAGCACTCGCAGGTGCCGCGGATGTTCGCTGCGGCCGGAACGTCGTACCCCGAACTTCTCGACATGATGGTCCACGAGGCAACCTCGGACCGGGCATCTGCGTCCTACTAGAGAAGGTCGTTCCGACTTCGGCAGTGCTGGAGTTCGGCAACTGTCACAGACGTTACGCCTCGCCGGTTACCATCACAGTGCCCGTGGGCAGGCGCTCCCGCCACCCACGACCCGGACTTGGGGGAAGTGTGTCCATGCGTAGAGCCGTCACGATGTTGGCGATCCTGCTGCCGTTGGCGCTGATACCGGTGTCGGCGAACAGCTACGAACCCCGCCCCGGAGTGACCTACAACGAACCGAACCCGTGGGGTTCCGGCTCGGACAACACCCGGATCGTCCGCAAGGTCGAGGAGGCGTTCAAGAACGTCCGGCCGACCAGGAAGGACCCGCACCCCGTCATCCTGGTGACCGGCTATCTGTTCGACCGCAAGAACAGCGCCGACGCCCTGATCGACGCCTGCCGCCGCGGCGTCTCGGTCCGCGTGATCATCGACCGCGACGTGGCCTCCTCGCCCTCCCGCAAGCTCATCACTGCGCTGAACGCCGACAACGTGCGCGACCGGGACCGCAACGGCATCGCCGACAACGACCCCCGCGCGGGACGATGCAACCGGGCGCTCCCGGCCGACCAGGGCGGCCTCCGTCAGCGCGGCTATGCGATCCCGACCATGACCGCCCGGCAGGCCAATCGGAGCATCCTCGAACCCACCGGCAGCGATGTCACCTGGGGCCGCGACGGCAGCTACGTCCTGAAGTGCTCGGGCGCCTGCCGCGGTGGCCCCGAGGCCAACATGCACTCCAAGATCTACGCGATGTCGCACACCGGCAGTGCCAACCACGTCGTCATGACGTCGTCGTCCAACCTCAATGCCGGCGGCGCCAACACCGGCTGGAACGACCTGATCGTGATGAAGAACCGGCCGAAGACGTTCCAGTTCATGGTGCGCATCCACCGGTTGATGACCTCGCAGAAGCGCGCCGGCCGCAAGCTGATCGAGCTCAAGGACGGGCCGTACACGACCCGCATCTTCCCGATGATCGGTGTCGGCAAGGAGCGCGACCCGCTGATGGTCGACCTGCGGAAGATCAAGTGCTCAAGCTCCTTCGGTGCGACCCAGCTCTACATCCAGCAGTTCTGGTGGAACGGCCACCGCGGCAACTACATCTGGGACAAGATCCACAGCCTCGCGCGCAACGGTTGCAAGGTGCACGTCATCTTCGGCGCGGTCGACAGCACCCTGCTGCGCCGGATGAAGGCCGCGCGTTCCAACAACTTCGAGATCTGGGACAGCCGGTGGGACAGCGACGACGTCGACGGCTGCGTCAACACCCGCACCCACATGAAGAACATCGCGGTTCGCGGCACCTACGGGAAGAACCGTAGGTATGCCGGCGTGTGGACCGGCACGGCCAACTGGGCCACCGGCTCACTCACCAAGGGCGATGAGAACACCCTGAACATCCGGAGCGCCAGCCTGTACCGGCAGTACGTCGCGCGCTGGAACCTCGTGAGGTCGCACAGCAGCCTTACCTGGACGCGCGACTACCCTGACCCCCCGATCTCCTGCGTCGACGACTGAGCCCACCCCGAGGTAGCCGGCGACGAGCACTCCTCCGACGAGCGCCAGCGCGAGCAGGACGCCGGTGACGACGGGCCGCATGACCCCGGGCGGGTCGCTGTCCGCCGAACCGCGGAGCAGGGCGGCGACCAGCCGACGGCGATCGAAGGCAGCGGCCTCGAGCAGCTCCTTGTTCGTCGCCACGTCAGCCCCGCGCGACGAGCAGGAGCAGCGGCGCCAGTGCGACCAGACTGGCGGTCTCGGCGAGGTCGAGCAGCCGCGCCCGCAGCGCGGCGGGCGGGGCCGGCACCCGGGCCAGCACGCAGAGCAGCGCGCCGCCGGCACCCGTGGCCGTGGCCGATGGCAACGGATCGAGGCAGGCGTAGGCCGCCAGCGCAGTGCCCAGCAGCACCGTCAGCCCGCCCGCCGCATCGACGAGCACCTGGCGGCGCGCGCGGTGACGGCGGGCCCTGAGCAGCAGGACCAGCGCGCAGTCGGTCGCGAGGATCGCGCCTGCGGGGCCGTCGACGACGACCGGCACGATGAGTACGGCGATCGCCGCGACCAGGATCGAGCCCAGTCGCAGTAGCCGGGTCGATCGCTCCGCCAGCGCCCGGACCCGATCGGTGTCGACCGGCACGTCGGCCGCTCGCCCGACCCCGCAGGCCACGGCGAGCGCAGGCAGGGCGTGACCCGACAGCACGAGGATCACGAGCGCCACGGCGGCCGGCACCGGCGGGACCGGCACCCGGCCGAGCGCCGTGGCCGTGAGCGTCAGCGCGGCAAGGCCGGCCGCGAGCGTCGTACGCCGGGTGTCCGCCCCCCTCCAGTGCGGAAGCCGGTCGACGATGTCGGCGGTCGCGACGGCGAGGTCGTCGTGGACCGGCGGCCGATGCTGGTCGGCACCGGCCGTCACGGCGAGCACGGCGCCGTCGTCGACGCCCTGCTCGCGTAGCCCCAGGTCGGGTCGGAGCCTCCGACCGTGGGCGTGCAGCCGGTAGCCCGCGTAGGCCGCGGCCGGATCGAGCAGCCCGACCGCCCGGGCGAGGTCGGGCACCAGGTCGGCGACCGCGACGCCGCCCGGGACGGCCAGGTCGCTCCGCCGTCCCCCGGCGACGGCGGTGACCCGGAGCAGCCGATCGGACACCCGCCTCAGCCCGCCTCAGAACTCGAAGCGCGCGGCCCCACGTCGGTCGACCGCTTGGTACTCGACGTTGGACTGGTAGACGGTGCGGTGGCTCTCGTCCAGCAGATCGCGCATCTCCTGGATGGCGCGGTCCCACGTCGCCTTGGCGTGGACGTAGGCCAGTTGCGCGTGGCCGGCCCACTCGCTGCGGAGCGGCTCGAGCTCGGACTCGAGCCGGTTCATCCGGTCGTCGATGTCCTTGACCGTCTGGAACATGTCCGCCGCGGCCTGGTCGAGCGCGCCGTGCTGGACGCGGAGGCCGTCGAGGTTGGTGCCCATCTCTTCTCTCCTTCGGGTTGGCGGGGTGGTCGGGTCAGCCGAGCCGGCCGCGGAGCTGGGAGTAGCTCGCGCCGATCTCGTCGTCGGTGGCGGTGTTGTCGTGCTCGGTCGAGGTCAGCGACCCGGCGAAGTCGTCGAGGGCGTTGACGATCGTCCGCTGCTTCTCCGTCCACGCCTGGTGGAGGAGGAAGAAGGCCTGGGCGCCGCGGCCGCCCCACCGCCCCTGCACGCCGGCGATCTGGCCGTCGAGGCGGGCACTGTAGGCGGTGAAGTCGGTGCGGGCGTCGGTCACGAGGCCGGCAGCGTGGCTCAGGGTGCCGTCTCCCTGACCGAACTCATCGGGCTGCGCCATGGTGGTGCTCCTTTGCGGATCGGGTCGTCGGGCGGCACCGGGCGGTGCCGACCAACCCGGATGTGCCCGATCCGTCGACCCCCGGAAACCGGTGCTCGGAGTTGTCCACAGCCGGGGGTCGTGGTGGTTCCGCCCGCCGCCCGGCCGCTGTTGACTCGCCGCCATGACGACGCCGCCGGAACTGCCGACGGGCCGGATCCGGCTCGACGAGCCGCCACGTCTGGCTGCGGCCGAGGGAGCCGGCGGGGTCGCGATGAGCGCGATCCCGATGCTCGGCAGCCTGGGATCCGTGGTGCTGGTCGCCTCGCTCGGCGGCGGCAGCTCGCAGGTGCGCGTCGTCGCAGCCGGCCTGTTCCTGGTCACGACGGTCGCCTACCTCGGCTTCCAGCTCGACCGGCAACGCGGACAGCGCCGCCGCCAGCTGACCAGCGCGCGGCGCAACTACCTGCGACACCTGGCGGCCGTGCGCGACGCCGTACGCGCCGCGGCGGCCGGCCAGCGCCACGCCCTCGGCTGGCTGCATCCGGCTCCGTCCGCGCTACCCGCGGTCGCGGCCGACGGCGCGCGGGTGGGAGAGCGGGCGCCGGCCGACCCGGGCTTCCTCCTGGTTCGGTACGGCGTCGCCTCCCAGCCGCTCTCCGTCGATCTCGCGGCGCCGGCCGACCTGGCCGCGGACGACGCCGACCCCGCCGCCGTCACTGCCGTACGGCGACTGCTCGACGCCCATCGGACACAGCCGGACCTGCCGATCGCCGTCGACCTCCGCCGGCACCACCGGATCGCCCTCGTAGGCGCGAAGGACGCGGCCCGGAGCCTGGCCCGCGCACTCGTCTGCTCCAGCGCGACCTTCCACTCGCCCGACCAGCTCGCCGTCGCCGTGCTCGCGGGAGACGAGGCGTTGGACGCGTGGGAGTGGGTCAAGTGGCTGCCGCACGCGCAGAGCGCGGAGCGGTCGGACGCCGTCGGTCCGGTCCGACTGGTCGGCACGTCCTCCGACGTTCTCGACCTGGTGCCGGCCGGCGCTCACCTGCTGCTGGTGGTCGACGCCGCGACCCACCCGATGCCGGACCGGGCGGGCGTCACCGTGATCGAGGTGGCCGCAGCCGACGACCCACCGGCAGTCGGCGTGCTCCGGCTCGACCTGGCCGCTCCTGGCGACGCTGTCCTCGACCAGTGCGACCGCACTACCGCCGAAGCGGTGGCGCGTCGGCTGCTGCCCTACCAGGTCTCCACGGCCCGGGAGGCGAAGCCCGCGGCTCCCGCCGAACTGCCCGAGCTGCTCGGGATCGGCGGCATCAGCGCCTTCGACCCGGCGACCTGCTGGCGGCCGCGGTCGGCCCGTGACCGGCTCCGGGTGCCGATCGGGGTGGGCAGCGGGGGCGAGGTCCACCTCGACCTCAAGGAGTCGGCACAGCAGGGCATGGGCCCGCACGGGCTGGTCGTCGGCGCGACCGGGAGCGGCAAGTCGGAGCTCCTCCGCACGTTGGTGCTCGGACTGGCGATGACCCACCCGCCCGACCAGCTCAACGTAGTGCTCGTCGACTTCAAGGGCGGGGCGACGTTCGCCGGGATGGCCGACCTGCCGCACGTGTCGGCGGTGATCACCAACCTGGCCGGCGAGCTCGCGCTCGTCGACCGGATGCAGGACGCCCTCGCCGGCGAGATGGTGCGTCGGCAGGAGGCGCTCCGCGCGGCCGGCAACCTCGCGTCGGTGCGCGACTACGAGCGGGCTCGGGAGCGCCACACCGACGTGCCGCCGCTGCCGTCGCTGCTGATCGTCATCGACGAGTTCTCCGAGCTGCTGACCGCGAAGCCCGAGCTCACCGAGCTCTTCGTCGCGATCGGCCGCCTGGGGCGCTCCCTCGGGCTCCATCTGCTGCTGGCGTCCCAACGGCTCGAGGAGGGCCGGCTCCGCGGTCTGGAGTCCCACCTCTCCTACCGGGTCGGCCTGCGGACCTTCAGCGCGCAGGAGTCCCGCACCGTCCTCGGCGTACCCGATGCCTACGAGCTGCCGTCCACGCCGGGGCTCGGCTACCTCAAGCCGGATCCGATGACGCTGACCCGGTTCCAGGCGGCGTACGTCTCCGGCCCGCCCGTCATCGAGCGGTCCGTACGACGACGCGGCCAGCCAGCGCCCCTGGTGCTGCCGTTCGTGGCCCGCGAGGTTCCTGTGCTGCAGTCCGAGCCGAGGCCGGGCCTGTCCCCAACCGCTGCCGACCGACCCTCGGTTCTCGAGCTTGCTGTGGCCCGGATGCGGGACCGCGGCCCGGCCGCCCACCAGATCTGGCTCCCTCCACTGGACCGACCGGACCGGGTCGAGCGGCTTCGCTCGGCCGCGCGCGGTCCGCTGCAGGTCGCGGTCGGGACCCTGGACCGGCCGCGGGAGCAGCGCCGCGATCCGCTGGTGCTCGACCTGGCCGGCGCCGGCGGGCACGTCGCGGTCGTCGGCGGCCCGCGGAGCGGCAAGAGCACGCTCCTGCGCACCATCCTGGCGGCGACCGCACTGGCCAGCAGCCCGCTCCGGACCCAGTGGTTCGTGCTCGACCTCGGCGGCGCCCTCGCTCCCCTGCGGGACCTCCCGCACGTGGCCGGGCTGGCCGGGCGCGCCGAGGGCGACGTCGTACGCCGGATCGTGGCGCAGGTCCAGGACCTGGCCGACGGCCGCGAGGCCGGCCGGAGCGACGACGGCTACGGCGATGTCTTCCTCTGTGTCGACGGCTGGAGCACGTTGCGAGCGGAGTTCGACGAGCTCGAACCGTTGCTGCAGCAGCTGGCCGAGCGGGGCCTGGGGCTGGGCATCCACCTGGTGGCGTCGGCGGCACGGTGGTCGGACTTCCGTGCCGCGCTGCGCGACCAGCTCGGCACCCGCCTGGAGCTGCGGCTCGGTGACCCGGTCGAATCCGAGGTGGACCGCCGGGTCGCGACGACGGTGCCCGCCGACCGGCCGGGCCGCGGCCTGGTGCCGGGCCCGCTGCACTTCCTGGCCGCGCTGCCGCCCGATCCCGAGCGCCTGGTCGCCTCGGTCCGGGCGGCCTGGCCGGGCGCCGAGCCGCCACGGTTGCGGTTGCTGCCCGCACACGTCGGCCTCGACGTCGTACGACGTCACGCCGGTGCCGACGAGACGCGACTCCTGCTCGGGCTCGACGAGGCCCGGCTCGCTCCCGTCACGCTGGATCCCGCGGTCGAGCCGCACGTGCTGGTCTTCGGCGACGGCGGGTCCGGCAAGAGTGCGTTGCTCCGGACCTATCTGCACGAGGTGGTCCGCACCCGCACTCCGGCACAGGCCCAGCTGGTCGTCGTCGACTACCGCCGCTCCCTCCTCGGCGAGGTCCCCGACGAGCAGCTGCTGCACTACCTGACCTCCGCCGAGCAGGCCGGGCCGGCGCTCGACGAGCTCGCGTCGTACCTCCGCACCCGGCTGCCCGGCCCGGACGCCACCCCCGACCAGCTGCGCCGACGGTCGTGGTGGAGCGGCGCCGACGTCTTCGTGGTCGTCGACGACTACGACCTGGTCGCAACGCAGCAAGGCTCCCCGGTGGCCGCGCTCCAGCCGTTGCTCGCGCAGGCCGGCGACGTGGGGCTGCACCTCGTCGTCGCGCGACGCAGCGGTGGCGCCTCGCGCGCGCTCTTCGAGCCGGTGATCCAGACGCTCCGCGACCTGGCGGTGCCCGGAGTCCTGCTGAGCGGCCGCAGCGAGGAGGGACCGCTGCTCGGCACCGTCCGCCCGAAGCCCGCGGTGCCCGGCCGGGCCCGCCTGGTCACCCGTGATCGCGGGACCGAGGTCCTCCAGGTTGCCTGGGTCCCGCGATGTGCACCCCCAGCGCCGTTGTCACAGGCACCGCGAGCACCAACCCGATCGACGTCACCAGGGTGCGCATGATTTCCTCCGCGAGCTGCTCGCTCGACCTGAGGTCGAAAAGCGATCGGTCGTAGAGGCTGAGCAGCATCAGCACCAGGAGCGCCGTACCGACGTACGCGAAGACGATCGTGTAGATCGTCGACGCGATGTGGTCGCGCCCGATCCGCATCGCACCAGCGTAGATCTCCCACCGCGAGGCCTGCGGCGAGGCTGCCCGCAGCTCCCAGACCGCCGACGCCTGGGTGATCGTGACGTCGTTGAGGACACCGAGCCCGGCGATCACCAGCGCACATCCCAGCAAGGACGGGAAGTCGAGGCCGCCTCCGTAGGCACGAAGCAGGCCACCGGCGTCGTCGGAAATGCCGGTGAGCCGCGCGTCGGCGACGGCCACGACGGCCAGCACGCCGGTGATCGCGATGCCGACCAGGGTTCCGGCGAGCGCCGTACTCGTGCGCAAGGAGATCCCGTGGGTCATGTAGAGGACCACGAACATGATCGCGGACGCTCCGGTCAGAGCCACCCCGACGCCGGGCGCACCGTCGAGCAGCGCGGGGAGCAGGAACCACCACACCACCGCGGCCCCGAAGGCCAGGCCGATCAGGGCGAAGAGTCCGCGCCACCGCGCGATCGCGAGCACCACGACGAGGAAGAGGACCAGCAGCCAGACGAGCGTGCCGTCGCGGTCGGTGGCGAAGTATGAGTACGTCGAACCGGTCCCGCTGGCGTTCGGCGTCTTCTGCAGCTCCACCTGGTCACCGCGCGCGAGGCCGGCGGCGATGACCTCCGGCGGGACTTGCACCTCCACCTGCCGGTCGTCGACGTCGACCGCGACCAGGCCGCAGCCATCGGGCGGCGCCTCCTGGAGTGGGCACGGCTCGCCGATGTCGCGGACCTCGCCGACCGGGAAGGTCACGCCCTCAGCCGCGAACTGTGCGGACTCCACCTCGGACGGATCGCCGGACGGCCACCAGACGATCAGTCCGGCGACCGTGGCGATCGCCGCCGCGCCCAGCGCGAGCAGGAGGGCCGTCCGCGCCGGGCCACCGACCTCCACCTGGTCGTCGACCCCTGCCGCGGCCCGGTGTGCGTGCTCGTGGCCCACGCGTCACCTATCCCTTTCGTGTTGTACGGTTTGAGAATCATTCTCATTCTATCTGGAGAGGCCGTCGAATGCAGACTCCGATCGTGGTGGTGACCGGCGTCGATCCCGACGCGATGGCGACGACGATGGTGGGGCTGCAGTTCGGACTGCCCGATGCTGTCGCCGTACGCCATCACATCGATGTGGAACGCCAGGTCCTCACGCGCACCGTCAGCGACCTCGGTGGAGTGCTGGAGCAGCAGGAGACCCTGCTCGAGCACGCTTGTGTCAGCTGCGCGATCCGCGAAGACATCCTGCCCACCTTGGAGCGATTGGCGCGGGCCGGCCGCTGGCAGAGCGTGGTCGCGCACCTGCCGGTGGGCGGAGAGGCAGGTCAGGTCTGCTGGGTCCTCGCGCGCGAGACCCGGTACGCCCGGCTGTTGCGGGTGTCGGCCGTGGTCGCGGCGATCGGCACGCACGACCCGGTGCGCGACCTCCTGGGCGACGACCTCCTGGCCGAGCGCGGCGTACACAGCTCGTACGACGACCGCCGCGGCATCGGCGAGGTCCTCGGCGCAATGGTTGAGCATGCCGATCTGATCGTGGTCGACGGCGACGCCCCACCCATCGCCCGCGGACTGGTTCGCACCCTGGCCCGGCCGGACGCCACCGTCGTCACCGGCGCCACCGACCTCGACGCCGCGACGCTCACCGGCGGACTGCACCAGCACTCCCGGACCCAGGCGTGGACCGCTCCTACCCGCGCCCACGACCTGCCGCTCACCGGAGTCGAGGGGATCTGGCAGCTCGACCTGCGGTCGTCAAGGCCGTTCCACCCGAGCCGCCTCCTCGCGTCGCTGGAGAAGCTCGGGGTCGGTCCCCATCGCTCACGTGGTTGCTTCTGGCTGCCCTCCCGCCCCGGCCGCGTCATCGCTTGGGACGGAGCTGGCGGTCAGCTGAGCATCGGCCACGACGGACCGTGGGGCACACGGTCCCCGTTCACGCGCCTCGTGCTGACCGGGGTTGGCGTCGCGCCCGAGCACGCCCGCGCGGCGTTCGCCGAGATGCTCGCGCACCCTAGCGAGGCAGGCCGCGACGGTTGGCAGGTGAGCGAGGACGGGTTCGAGCCGTGGCTCGGCCCGATCCGGGATGCGGCGTAGGTTCGTCGCACTGCCGCCAGGAACTAGAACGCGTTACAGTTTCGCCGTGCATCCGGCGCCCACTCCCGTCCAATCCTCCTACGACGTCATCGTGGTCGGCTCCGGTGGCGGCGCGATGACCGCCGCCGCGCTGGCCGCGAAGGCCGGGCTGTCCGTCGTCGTGCTCGAGCGGACGCCACTGATCGGCGGGACGTCGGCCTACTCGGGCGGCGCGTGCTGGCTGCCGGGGAGCGAGGTCCAGCAGCGGGCGGGGCTGCCCGACTCCACCGACGGAGCCCGGTCCTACCTGGCCGCGGTGCTCGACGACCCCGACCCGGCGCGGGTCGAGGCCTTCCTCCAGCACGCGCCCGAGCTGGTCGCGGACCTCGAGGCCGACGAACTGATGGACTTCGAGTGGATCCCGTTCTCCGAGTACTACGACGCACCGGGCCGGGTGCCCATGGGCCGGTCGATCCAGCCGGTGTCGATCAAGCGCGACCAGCTCGATCCTGCTGTGTCGGAGCTGCTGCGCCCGCCGGTCGAGCGCGACCGGGCCGGTACGCCGGGCCGGTTCACCCTGTCCGGCGGTCAGGCGCTGATCGCTCGGCTGGCCGCGATGGTCGTCCGTGACGGCGGCACGCTCGCGACCGAGCACCACGTCGTCGGCGTACGGCGCGACGACGACGGCCGGATGGCGGCCGTGACCGTCGACACGCCCGCGGGGCCGGTCGAGGTGGGCGCGCGGCGCGGTGTGATCGTCGGCGCCGGCGGCTACGAAGGCAGCCCGGGGCTGCGCGCCCTGCACGGCACGCCCGGCAGGGCCGAGTGGACGATGGCGCCGCGCGGCACCAACACCGGCGACCTGATCGAGGCCTGCGCCAAGGCAGGCGCCGCCACCGACTACTCCGGCGAGGGCTGGTTCTGCCCCGGGCTGGAGCACCCGGACGGCAGCGGCACCTTCACGCTCGGGTTCCGCAGCGGGCTGATGGTCGATCAGACGGGCCGCCGCTACGGCAACGAGTGCCTGCCCTACGACCGGTTCGGCCGGCTCATGGCGGCGGCGCCGGAGCGGATCCCGTCCTGGTTCGTCTTCGACAACAGCGAGGGTGGCCGGCTCCCGGCGATCGCGATGCCGGAGGGGGACCCGGCCGACCACCTCGCCGCCGGCACGTGGGTCACGGCGGACACCATCGAGGGCCTGGCCGCAGCGATCGGTGTCGACCGCGCCGTGCTCGCCGAGACCGTCGAACGGTTCAACGGCTTCGCCGAGGCGGGCGTCGACGCGGAGTTCGGCAGGGGCGAGGACGAGTACGACACGTTCTTCGCGGGCGGGACCGGTCTCAACAAGGCCCTGACCCCGGTCGAGCGCGCGCCGTACTTCGCCGCCCGGTTCGTGCTCTCCGACCTGGGCACCAAGGGTGGCCTGGTCACCGACCCAGCCGGTCGGGTGCTCGACGCCGCGACCGGCTCGCCGATCCCGGGTCTCTACGCGACCAGCAACTCGGTCGCGTCGGTCTTCGGGTCGCGTTACCCCGGTCCGGGCGCCCCGCTCGGTGCGGCGATGGTGTTCGGCTCGCTCGCGGTCCGCGACCTGCTCGGCCCGTAGCCCGGTCAGGCCTCCGCGGCGGCGAGGCGGTCGAGCACCGTGGTGCAGACCTTGCCCAGGTCCCGCACCTGCTCGCGGCTGAGGCCGTCGAAGAAGATCTCCTTGACCGCCGCGGCATGGTTGGGCGCGGCGGCCCGGATGGCCGCCAGGCCCTCGTCGGTGAGCTCGACGAAGGCACCGCGCCGGTCGTCGTAGCACTCGCGGCGCGCGACCAGGCCGCGCGCGGTCATCCGGGTCAGGTGCTTGGAGAGCCTGCTCTTCTCCCAGTGCAGCAACGTTCCGAGGTCGCGCATCCGGACGCTGCCGTCGGGTACGTCGGTCAATGCCACCAGCACGTCGTAGTCCTGGAGTGACAGTCCGCTGTTGGCCTGGAGCTCGCGGCTCATCCGCGCGAACATCTGGGTGTTGACCTCGAGCCACGCCCGCCAGGTCTGCTGCTGCTCGTCGTCGAGCCACTGCGGTACGTCCACGCACCCACTTTAGCGGAAATGGTTGACGTATCCACCTTCAATCGGACGACCGCGCTCAACGTCGCCCAGCGCTGCGAGGATGCGACGCGTGGGCGAGTTCTTCGAGTGCGAGATCCAGGCGCGACTGCGCGACGTGAACCTCGGCGGCCACGTCGACAGCGTGGAGGCCATCCGGGTCCTTGACGAGGCGCGGCTGCTCTTCCTGCGTTTCTCACCGTTGCCGGCGCTGGGCGACGGCGCCCCGGGCCTGCTGCGTGCCGTCCCCGGCGGGGTGGCCGACCTGGTCGGCGCCCAGCGGGTCGACTACCACTCCGAGATGCGGTTCGTGCCGTTCCAGCCGTTCCTGCTGCGGATGTGGGTCAGCCACGTCGGCGGTTCGTCGTTCAGCACCGCGACCGAGCTGCGGGTGCACCCCGCCCATGCCCCTGCACTCGTCGCCGAGACGACCATCGTGCTGTGGGACAACGGGTCGGGATCCTCCTGGAAGCTCTCCGACGTCGTGCGTGTCGACATGGCGACGTACGCCGGTGCGCCGGTGCCGCTCCGGAAGCGACCGGCCCACTAACGGTGGGCCGGCTCAGGCCGAGTGGTGGTGGCGCCAGCGGGGGCGATGCACGACACGGAGATCAGATGACGCGGCGTGAAGCCCGCTCCGCGCGGCGGCGGTCGCGCATCCGCACCAGCCGGCGCACGGTTAGAGGGTCGACCGCCACCGCGTCGGCGCGGTCGATCAGCGCGTTGAGCGCCTGGTAGTAGGCCGTCGGCGTCATGCTGAACCGGTCGCTGATCGCCTCGTCCTTGGTGGCGGCGTAGGTGAACCACGAGCGCTCGAGCTCGAGCATCGCCATCTCGGTGTCGGTCAGGGACATGGCAAAAGCGTGGCATGACCGTCCGACGAAACCCCTGCCGGGGTGCGCGTAACCTGCCCCACGAAAGAGATACTCACCCGAGCGGCCCTCAGGCTGGGGGGGACCTACCTGGGGCCGCTGCGGGTGACCGAGAGCGACCCGCGGGATCTCGGGTCCCAGGGGTCGCGTGAAGGTCCGGCTCCAACGAACCCTCGTCGCAAGGGTGAAGTTAGTCGTGTGCCGACCCAGATGCACGGACTTCGAAGAAATTTTGCCCAGGTCTTGCCATCCGAAACGAGGAGGACCCCTCAGGTTCACCGTCGGCGGGCCTTCGACCAACAGGTGCCAGTGCGCGCCGGTGTTGGCAAGCCACCCCACTTCGACCAGGGTCACGCTCGAGGCGGAGAGCAGGCCCCGGTTGATCCGGTTCAACCAAAGGTCGAAATCGGGCGACTCGTCGAGACGGACGGACGCGGACTTGTCGGGGGCCGGGTCGACCGACCCAGCCCGTAGGCGTGCGAACCGGGCCGTGAGCCGCGATTGACCTGCTCAACGAATGGCGGTCTGCGGTCAGGACGGGGCAGCGATAGTGGCAAAGTCGGACATGGCGCCGCACCGCGCTCGAACCCGTTCCATGTCGCGACCGTGAACAGATCGAAGCCATCAGGCCACCGAGCCGCCTGGGAGCACCACCGAACGTGCCCGACCTGATCACGATCACGAGCGTCCAAAGCACTGCCAAGAGTACGTTGGTCGCCGTTGCGCTCCGCGTTGATCACGCCGAGCGTGGGTGACGCGGGCGGACCGGGTGCGACTCCGGGCGGCCGCCGGGGGGACACGTGACAACCGACGAGGCCCACCCGATGCGCCCGACGCCAAGGCGCACGGGTCACGCCGTACTACGGGAGTCGCTGCTGTGCCGCTGTGGGCTGGATCTGGGCGACTCGGCCGCGACGTGCGCCGCGGCCGCCGATCGTCGGTACGCCTTGTAATAGCGGTCGTTCCGATTGCGGCGTACGACGTCAACGTGGGCGGCAGCCTCGCTCGGCGGCGGGGTGTCGAAGACTGCGGCGAGGAACTGCGCGACGGCCGCATGCTGGCCGTCGCGCCTCACCGTCCGGTAGCCGTAGGCGGACAGCATCGCCTCGCCGACATCGTGCATCACCGCGTAGGCCAGGTCGTGCCGAACCAGCACAGTGCTGACCGCCGCGATGTCGGCCATCGCGGCTTCGGCATTGGCGAGGAAGGAGCGAGCCCGCTGCTCGTCCTCCCCGCCCACGAGCGCCGAGATCCTGTTGCCTCGGACCAGATCGGCAACCGAATCACGCTGGCGACCGTTCAGGGCGACAACGGCCATCAGAGTTCTCCGATCAGCGGAAGCGTCGGGTGGGACGTGACGTCGACGGCGAACGCGGACCGCCGCTCGACCGCAGCGGACCATTCGTTGCGCGACATGATCGTCGCGTTGACTTCGCGACCAACCACCTCGCCGACCGCACGGCAAGCTGCGTACACGGCACGGGCATCAGCGTCGCCGATCACCAGGACGTCAATGTCATTGGGTGCCTGGCCCGGTTCCCCTGATGCGCGGGCAGCGAACGACCCGAACAGGGCCGCGGCCTCGATTCCGTCGATGTCGGAGAGGTGCTCCCTGAGCAGCGGCACCGGACCGAAGGCAACCGCGAGGATCTGGCGAACCGGGGCCGTCAGGGGACTTTCCGGATTGGACCCGATCTGCCATTCCCTGCCGACGGTCTCGACCAAGAGAAGCCCGGCATCAGCGAGGCGAGACACCTCGCGATAGGCGCTAGACCTCGGCAGGCCCGTGCGACTGGCAAGCTCGCCCAGGCCGATCGACCCATCCGTCAGCAGTACCTCGGCGAGGATCGCCGCCTGACCGGCGGACCGGAAGAGTGGCGCCACCAGAGGCGGCTTCGTTCGCATAACTGCATCGTACACGCCATTTATGCGAACGCCAAGGCCGTTGTCGCGTCGCCGTACTCCACAAGACGCCAGCGGACCAAGCCCGCTGCACAGGTCCTCTGCAAAGGGTCACTCCCGCGATCCGATGAGCGGCTCACTCGGTGATCTCGGACGAGATGGGGGCCGCCGGAGTGAACACGGTCGCACCCTCCCCTTCCGGCTGATCGCCGTTCCTGCAGGTCAGGCGGGAAATGGGAGCGGAGCCGCCTGGGAGATTCGAACTCCCGACCTGCTCATTACGAGTGAGCCGCTCTACCGACTGAGCTAAGGCGGCGTGCTGCCGTGGCAACAACCTGCGGAAGCATACCGGCGCGATCCGGCCGTCATGAAACTGACGGATGCCTTGGTGTCGAGGCTCGCTGGGCGCGCACCTCAACCCGCGGTGGGAGCCGTCAACATTCGGTGCCGTCGGCGGGGACGGTGCCGTCGATGAAGTAGGCGTGGACCGCGTCGTCGACGCAGGCGTTGCCGCGGTTGTAGGCGGTGTGGCCGTCCCCGTCCCGGCTGAGCAGAACGCCCGAGTCGAGCTGTTCGGCCATCGCCACGGCTTCCTGGTACGGCGTCGCCGGGTCGCGCGTCGTACCGATGACCACGATCGGATCGGCGCCGGATCCGTCGATCTCGATCGGCGGCTCGGTGGTCTGGAACGGGGTGCCGTGACAGCCGACGAGCCCCCACGCGAAGATCCGGCCGAAGGTGGGCGACGCCTCGTCGAACTCGTCGAAGTAGTCGGACACTTCCTTGGCCGAGATCGAGTAGGGATCGTCGAGGCAGTTGATGACGCCGATCGCCTCGAGGCTGTTGTCGCTGTAGCCGCCGCCTTCCCGCGAGCCGTAGAAGTCCGACAGCAGCAGCAGGGTGTCACCGTCACCGTCGAGCGCTTCCTCCAGGCCCTGGTCGAGGTAGGGCCAGTTGTCCTCGGCGTAGAGGGGCGTGATCAGGCCGTAGATGGCGTTGCCGATGGCGAGGTCGCGCTCGTCGTCTGTCGGCAGCGGCTCGGCGTCGATGTCGGCGATCAGGTCGGAGATGGTCTCCAGGCCCTCGTCGACCGAGTCGCCGAGGAAGCAGTCGCCCTGGTCGACGCAGTCCTGCAGGTAGGCCCGCAGCGCAGTCTCGAAGCCCTCGGCCTGGCTCAGCGAGCCCTCAAGCGTCGGGAGGCTTGGGTCGACGGCGCCGTCGAGGACGAAGCGGCCGACGTTCTCAGGGAAGAGCTCGGCGTACGTCGCGCCGAGCCTGGTGCCGTAGGAGAACCCGAAGTAGGGCAGCTTCTCCTCGCCGAGAGCGGCGCGGAGGACATCCATGTCACGGGCGACCTCGACGGTGCTGACGTGGTTGCCGAGATTGCCGGACTTCTCCTCGCACCCCGACCAGAAGCCGGCCTGGGTCGTGACGAAGCGGCGGGTCTCCGCCTTGTTGTCGGGATCGGGGTCGCCGGCGACGTAGGCGTCGAGCTCGCTGTCGGTGAGGCAGTCGATCGGGTTCGACTCACCGGTGCCGCGCGCGTCGAAACCGACGATGTCGAAGCTGTCCCGCAGGTCGGATGCAAAGTAGAAGTCGGCGTCCTTGGCGGTGTCGGTGCCGGGCGCACCGGGGCCACCGGGGTTGACCACCATCGACCCGACCCGATCGCCCGTTGCCGGGGCCATCTCGAGCGCGATCGCGATCGTCTCGTTCGACGGGTCGGCGTAGTCGAGCGGGACCTCGAGATCGCTGCACTGGTTGGAACCGCACGACTCCCAGACCAGCTGCTGTCCGTAGAAGTCCTCGAGGCCCGGTGGCACCGGCCCGTCAGGCGGCGCCGAGGTCGTCGGAGACGAGGCGGACGGCGCGGTCGGCGAGGGCGAGGGCGTCCCGATCGGGTCGTCCTGGTCGTCGTCGCCGGTCACCAGGATGATCCCGACCGTCACGCCGGTGGCGATCACGAGCGCCCAGATGACGATGACGGCCACGATCCACTTCTTCACGAATGCGTCTCCTCAGGTCCGGTGCGCCACATCAACGCGGGCTGGGAACCCGCAGTGCCACCATCATCGACTCCAGCGCCAAGGCGATCGGCACGTTGAACTCCAACATCTGTTCCCGCGCGTCGAAGATCCAACCGATGCGCTGCAGGTTGAGCTCGGCCGACGACGTCTCCACGATGCGCTCGACGTCGGGCCGGATGTCCTCGTTGACCAGGGCGCTGGGCGCGCCGGCGGCGATCGCGATCGCATCGCGGTATACGGACACGAGGTCGATCAGCCCGCGGTCGACGACGTCGAGCTGGCGTCGTTTGGCGCGGGTCTTCTGGGCGCCCTCGAGGTCCCGGAGGGCAGGGGCGTACTCGCGCGGCCGGCGACCGCGCTCGACGACGCCGTACGCCGTGTCGAGGTCGCCCTTCTCCCGCGCGTCGAGCGCGGCGGTGATCTCGTCGGCCTCCGCCTTGGAGACCTCCGCGAGCCGGGCCGCCGCCGTCAGGCAGTGGCCGAGCGAGGTGAGCCGAGCGGGCATCCCGACCACGTCCTGGCGCCGGTCCCGCACCGCGTCGTCGAAGGCAAGGGCGCGGGCGCGGCCGATGTGGCCCTGGCTGGCGCGGGCGGCGTACGACGCCCGCCCGGACTCGCAGCCGAGCGCCTCCAGGAAGCCGGCCACCTCTCCAGCGGTCGGGGTGCTGAGCGCCACCAGCCGGCACCGCGACCGGATGGTCGGCAGCACGTCCTCGACCGTGGGGGTGCACAGCATCCAGACCGTGCGCGGGTTGGGTTCCTCGATGGCCTTGAGCAGCGCGTTGCACGCCTGCTCGGTGAGCCGGTCGGCGTCCTCGACGATGAGGATCTGCCAGCGCCGGCCCATCGGCGCCAGGGCCGCGCGCCGGACGAGGTCCCGCACCTCCTTGACGCCGATCGTGAGCTTCTCGGTGCGGATGACCGCAACGTCGGCGTGGCTGCCGGCCAAGACGGTGCGGCAGTCGTGACAGCCCATCGGGCAGTCGGGCCCGAGGCCGCCCTGCTCGCACTGGAGAGCGGCGGCGAACGCCACCGCCGCGTTGGAGCGGCCCGATCCCGGCGGACCGGTGAACAGCCAGGCGTGGCTCATGCCGTGCCCGCCGGCGGCCTTCTGCAGCGCCTCGATCGCAGGGGCCTGGCCGACCAGGCTGTCCCAGACGGTCATCGACGCCCTCGGACGGCCTGGCCGAGCAGCGGTGCGAGCCGCTCGCCGATGGCGGCGGCGAGGTCGTCGACACCGGTCCGGGCGTCGAGCACCAGGTAGTGGTCCGGGTTGGCGGCAGCCAGGTCGAGGAACTCCTGCCGGACCCGCTGGTGGAACGCGAGCGACTCGCCCTCGATCCGGTCGCGCTCGCTGAACCGTCCCAGCCCGGCCTCCGGCTCGAGGTCCAGCACCACCGTCAGGTGAGGGCGCAGGTCGCCCGTCGCCCACCGCGCGACGTGTTCGAGCGCGGCGGGGTCGAGGGTGCGACCGGCACCCTGATAGGCCAGCATCGAGTCGACGTAGCGGTCGGTGATGACGATCTCGCCCCGTTCGAGGGCCGGCAGCACGACCGTGGCGATGTGCTCGGACTTGTCGGCGGCGTAGAGCAGGGCCTCGGTGCGGTCGTCGAGCTCGCCGGTCTCGGGGCTGAGCACGATCCGGCGCATCTCCTTGCCGACCGCCGTGTCGCCCGGCTCGAAGGTGAGCCGGACGGCATAGCCGTCGGCGACGAGAGCGTCGCCCAGCAGCTGCGACTGGGTCGACTTGCCCGATCCGTCGCCGCCTTCGAGGCACACGAAGACGCCGGTGTCGGTGTAGCGGCCGGGCCAGGCGGACGAGCTCACGGATGAAACCTAGACGACAGGCCCGACGTCACTTCTTCTTGGCCGCGGTCTTCTTGGCCGCGGTCTTCTTGGTCGTCTTCTTCGCGGCGGTCTTCTTGGTCGTCTTCTTGGCACCGCGCTTGGCCGCCTTCTTGGCCGGCCCCTTCGCCCGCCGCTCGGCGAGCAGCTCGGCGGCCCGCTCGAGCGTGATGGCCTCGACCGAGTCGTCCTTACGGAGGGTGGCGTTGAACTCACCGTCGGTGACGTACTCACCGAACCGGCCGGCCTTCACCACGATCGGCTGGCCCGACACCGGGTCGGCGCCAAGCTCCTTGAGCGGCGGCGCCGCGGCCGCCCGGCCGCGCTGCTTGGGCTGGGCGTAGATCGCCAGCGCCTCATCGAGGGTGACGGTGAACAGCTGGTCCTCGGTCTGCAGCGACCGCGAGTCCGTGCCCTTCTTGAGATAGGGCCCGTAGCGACCGTTCTGGGCGGTGATCTCGTCCTTGGACTCGGGGTCCTCGCCGACCACTCTCGGCAGCGACAGCAGCTTGACCGCATCGGCGAGGGTGATCGTGTCGAGCGACATCGACGCGAAGAGCGAGCCGGTGCGCGCTTTCGCTGCCCCCTTCTTCCCACTCTGTGGCGCGTCCTCCGCGAGCTCCTCGGTGACGTAGGGACCGAACCGCCCGCTCTTGGCCACGACCCGCAGCCCCGTGTCCGGGTGGGAGCCGAGCTCGATCTCCTCGCCCGCCGGGTTGGCCAGCAGCTCCTTGGCCTTGGCGAGCGTCAGCTCGTCCGGCGGCAGGTCCTCGGGCACGTTGGCCCGCTTGGCAGCGGGCGCGCCGTCGTCGTCCGGGCCCTCGAGGTAGGGCCCGTACTTGCCGACCCGCAGATCGATGCCCTCCGCGGGGTCGCCGATCGGGAAGGTGGCGAGCGCCTTGGCGTCGATGTCGCCGAGTCCGTCGACGAGCGGTTTGAGACCGGCGAGCCGCTCCGAGCCGAAGTAGAACTCCTGGAGCTCGGTGACCCGGTCCTTCTCGCCGCCGGCGATGTCGTCGAGCACCGTCTCCATCAGCGCGGTGAAGTCGTAGTCGATGAGCCTGGTGAAGTGCTCCTCGAGCAGCCGCACCACCGAGAACGCGATCCACGCCGGCACCAGCGCCGTGCCCTTCTTGTAGACGTAGCCCCGGTTGAGGATGGTCCCGATGATCGAGGCGTACGTCGACGGCCGGCCGATCTGGCGGTCCTCCAGCTCCTTGATCAGGGTCGCCTCGGTGTAGCGGGACGGCGGCTTGGTCTCGTGGCCGTTGGCGCTGATGGACGCGGCCGACACGGGGTCGCCCTGCTCGAGCGCCGGCAGCCGGGTCTCCTGGTCGTCCTTGGCAGCACCCTCGTCGGTGCCCTCGACGTACGCCTTGAGGAAGCCATGGAAGGTGATCACCCGGCCGGACGCCGAGAAGACGACGTCCTCGCCGGCCCGGTCGGGGTGCTGCGCGGTGCCGCCGATCCGGACCGAGACGGACTGGCCGACCGCGTCCTTCATCTGTGACGCGACCGTGCGCATCCAGATCAGCTCGTAGAGTCGGAACTGCTCGCCGGTCAGGCCGGTCTGCGCAGGGGTGCGGAACGACTCGCCGGCGGGCCGGATCGCCTCGTGGGCCTCCTGGGCGTTCTTGACCTTGCTGGTGTAGGTCCGCGGGGTGTCGGGCAGGTACTCGGCGCCGTACAGCTCGCGCACCTGCGACCGGGCAGCCTCGACCGCGCTGCCGGACAGCGTCGTCGAGTCGGTGCGCATGTAGGTGATGAAGCCGTTCTCGTAGAGACGCTGCGCGACCGACATGGTCACGCTGGCACCCATGCCGAGCTTGCGGCTGGCCTCCTGCTGAAGCGTCGTGGTCCGGAAGGGCGCGTACGGCGACCGCTTGTAGGGCTTGGCCTCCACCGAGCGGACGTCGTACGACGCGTCGGCGAGCGCCGTCACCAGTGACTCGGCGCGGCTCCGGTCCAGGTGGACGACGTCGGCGCTGCCCCGTGTCGACACCTTGAGCTGCCCGTCCGGACCGAAGTTGGCGCCGGACGCGACGCGGGTGCCGTCGATCGAGTAGAGCTTGGCCGGGAACATCCGCTGCTCGTGCTTCGAGCCAGCGTCGAACGTGCCCTCGAGGTCCCAGTACGACGCGATCCGGAACGCCATCCGCTCCTTCTCGCGGTCGACGACCAGGCGGGTCGCCACCGACTGGACCCGGCCGGCGGACAGGCCGGACATCACCTTGCGCCACAGCACCGGCGAGACCTCGTAGCCGTAGAGACGGTCGAGGATCCGCCGGGTCTCCTGGGCCTCGACCAGGTCCATGTCGAGCTCGCGCGGGTTGGCGGCGGCCTCCTGGATGGCGGCCTTGGTGATCTCGTGGAAGACCATCCGCTTCACGGGGATGTTCTTCGGCTTCAGCTCGTCGAGGAGGTGCCACGCGATGGCCTCGCCCTCGCGGTCCTCATCGGTGGCGAGGTAGAGCTCGTCGGCGTCCTTGAGCAGACCCTTGAGCTTGGCGATGTGGCTCTTCTTGTCCCGCGGGACGACGTAGTAGGGCACGAAGTCGTTGTCGACGTCGATCGCGAGCCGCCCCCACGGCTTGTCCTTGATCTTGGCCGGGGTGTCGGCGGCGTTGTTCGGGAGGTCACGAATGTGACCGATCGAGGACTCGACGACATAGCCGTCGCCGAGGTACCCGCCGATCGTGCGGGCCTTGGCCGGTGACTCGACGATCACCAACTTGTGTGCCACTCAGACCTACTTCTCGCTGCGCTGATGGGTGTGTCCGGACGTTCCGGGCCAAGACGGTAGCGCGTGGTGTCTACCCCCCGACTCCCCGAGGGGCCGGAATGGACGCAAATCGGATCTTGGTCAGTCGACCGTGATCTTGCCGACCATCGCCTTCTGCTGGCGGATCAGCTGGTCGTCCCCGATGGGTACGACGGTGAGGTAGAGGCCGAACATGTCGGGGTTGCCCATGTCGACGACGATCACCTGCGCGACGTCGCCCTCGACCGTCAGTTCCGGGTCGTCGACCCTCAGCTCGGAGGTGACCTGGTAGGCGGCGTTGCCGTCCACCGTGAGCGCGCCGGAGGTGAGGTCCTCGCGCCCGGTGAAGTGGCTGTAGAGATCCGCCGACTGGGCCATGCAGGTCATCACGACCTCGGCGGCCTGCGCCGGGTCGTCGAAGCCGTTGGCCCTGCGCAGCCCACCGACGCCGTAGATCGACACCCAGCCGTAGTCGCTGCCGGCCTGCTCGATCACTTTCTGGAGCGGGGTGAACTGGTCCGCGAACGTGAACGCGACGGCGTACGACGTGTCCGCCGTGTAGCCGCGCGGGACCGGGATCGTCAACGCGCCGCCACTGATCTCCTGGGCGTCGTCGGGCGGGTCGACCGACGGGGTCGGCACGCCACCCCGACACTGCTGGTTGGTGACCTCGGTGTCGGTCGTGGTGGTTTCGGTGGGCGTGGTGGGGTCGGTCGCCGTCTCGGTGGGCGTCGTCGGATCCGTGGTGGGCTCCGTGGTGGGCGGCTCGGTCGCCGTGTCGGTCGCGCTGCTGGCGTCGCTCAGGTCGGCGTCGTTGTCGTCGTCACCTGACAGGGCGCGGTAACCGAAGAACCCGCCGACGCTGAGGCCGATCAGGGCGAGCACCGCCACCACGACCAGCAGGACCGTCAGGCCGGAGCCGCGCGAGCCTCCGCTGGGTGGTGCGGGAGGGAAGCCGCCGTACCCGGGGGGCGGCGGGACCTGCCCGTACGACGGCGGCGGGGTGCCGCCGCCGACAACCACCGTCGGCATCTGGTGCGGGGGCGCTCCCGGCGAGGGCGACGCCGCCGGCGGCGGGGGCGGGGCAGGTGGCGCGGGCGGCGCAGGCGGGGGTGCGTACGGGTCGCTGGTCGTGTCCTGGCTCCAGGACGTGCCGTCCCAGTACCGGTAGGTCTGGGGCTGACCAGCGGGGTCGGGGTACCAGCCGGCTTGGGTCACGAGTCCAGTCTGCCCTAGGGGAGTTCCAGATATCCCTCGGCCACCATCGCGACCAGCTCGGGCAGATACCGCTCCCGGGTCGCCGTACGGTCGAGCTCGAGGAGCTGCGCGACGGCGTCGAGGATCGCCCCGACCGGGAGCTCCCCGTCGCAGGCGCCGACGACGGCGGCGACCACGGTGTCTACCTGACGGGCGCGCCGGAGGCCGCGCTGCTGGCGGAGCAGGATGGTCGCCGGATCCTCCGCGCCGACGGGGCCGACAGTCTCCTGGCGTACGTCGGCGCGGACGACCAGGGTCGTGTCCGGCCCGACCTGGTCTGCACGGGCACCCGCCCACTCCGCGATCGCGGGGGCGATGGGCTGCTCGACGTCGTACGGCCAGTCGAGCAGCTCGTGCCGCACGTTGGTCGAGCCCGTCGACGCCCCGGTGCGGTGCAGGTTGATCCAGCCGAAGCCGATGCCGACGACGCCCTGCTCCTCCAGCCACGCCAGCCAGGTGTCGTAGCGCTCGGTGTAGTCGGCCGACTGCCCCGACCCGGTCGACGGGTGGTGGCCGGAGTCCTTGAGCCACAGCTCGACGTAGGCCGCCGGGTCGACCACCTCACGTTGGACGACGAGCGCGTCGCACTCGTCCGGGAGCCAGTCCGCGAGCCGCTCGTCCCACGGCCGGTCCGCCAGCACCGCCCAGTTGGCGAGCACCTGGCACCACCCGCCGTCGTTGAGGTGGGCGGGCGCGGTGCGCACGATGTGCTCGACGACCTGGTCGCCGGGCATCCCCGAGTCGCGGTAGACCAGCCGTTGCTCCTGGCGGCCGGTCGCCGGGGAGATCACGAACGGCGGGTTGGTGCTGATCAGGTCGAAGCGCTCGCCGGCGACGGGCGCGAAGAACGACCCGTTGCGTACGTCGACCCGGTCGGCCACCTCGTTGAGCTCGGCGTTGAAGCCGGCCAGGGCGAGTGCCCGCTGGTTGACGTCGGTCGCGACGACCTGGTCAGCGTGGCCGGCGAGGTGGAGGGCCTGGACGCCGCACCCGGTGCCGAGGTCGAGCGCCGTGGTGACGTCGTGCCGGAGGGTGAGCTGGGCGAGCGAGGTGGAGGCAGGGCTGATGCCGAGCACGTAGTCGGACGTCACCTGCTGCGGCCGGCCGTCCAGGCCGGGGGTCAGGTCGCTGACGACCCACAGGTCGGTGCCGTCCTCGGTCCCGTAGGGCCGGCAGTCGAGCCGGGCTGCCACCTCGCCGACCGACTGGGCGAGCATGCCCTCGGCCGCGAACCGCTCGACCAGCCCGGGGAGCGCCCGCTCCGCCTCAGCCACGGGCACCGGGCGCTGGAGGAGGAACAGCCGGATCAGCGTCGCGAGTGGCCCGGCGTCCGTCGCACGCCTGAACCCGGGCGTGGTCTCGTTGCGGGACAGAGCCGCGTGCGCTTCCGCACCGAGCAGGTCGGCGACCGCGTCGTAGGTGAAGTCGGCGGCGAGCAGCGCGGCGCGCAGCGGGCCTGCGAGGTCGGCGTTCAGCGGACCTGGATCTTCGGTGACTTCTTGCCGAAGCAGCGGGCCCCGAGGGTCCACTTCGGGTCGACCGACGCGTAGTACTTGCCCTTGGTCGCACGCTTGCCCAACGAGAAGCTGCCCTTGGGACGGGTCCTGACCGTGCCCATCCGCCGGTCGGGGCCCCCGACGACCTTCAGGATCGTCACGGAACGGCGCGGCACGCACTGGTCGATGTCAGCCCGGACGACGCCGGCGAAGAGCCTCTTCCTGGCGTTGTAGCGCAGGGTCGCGACCATGGTGGACTGCGCCGGGCAGCCGTTCGCCAGCAGGCCGTACTGCTCACCGCACTGGTCGTCCATGAGGCCGACGTGGTCCTTGTCGAGGTCGTAGCCCCTCGGGGTGCGGTCGCACACGTTGCCGAGACCTTCGGTGCCATCCGGGACGCCTCGGGTGCCTCGGCGGAAGGCTGTAGTCGACCCTGACGACCCGCGCGGCGTCGTCGTCCTCCTGGAACTCGTTGAAAACGACGGGACAGTTGTCGTCCTTGTCGGCGATGCCGTCACCGTCGCTGTCGAAGTCGAGGGGGTCGACGGCGGCGCTTGCCCAGCCGGGTTGGACTTGGCGACGCCGAGGATGTCGCCCGTGTTGTTGAGACCGAGGAAGCCTGCGGCGTCGATCCCGACGCCGTCGTCGATGGTCGTCCCGAGCACCATCGGGGCCCCGAGCACGATGCCCGCTTCGGTCAGCCGATCCCGCGGGCACGGCGAACGCGACGTACGCACCACCGTCGGCGCCGGCATAGCTGGTGGCGTCGGTCAGCGTCGATCGGGATCGTGACTCCGGCAGTGCCGGGGGCTGTCACACCGCGTTGTCGGCGCTGGAGAAGACCGTCACGGTGCGGGTGGCCGGCGAGTACCGCAGCGCACGCTCCCACCCTGCTGTGCTGCTGTTGGTGTCGAACTGCACGACGTAGCCGCCGACCGCGTCGACCGCGGGCAGCTCGGACACGTGGAAGCGGAAGTAGGCCTTGCTGAGGTCGGCAGAGACGAAGCCGGTCGCGTCGGCGAGAGGTCCGCCCGACGAAGTCAGGTCGAGGTGACCGGTCGCGAAGTCGCTTGGTCGGATCGGTGGCGACGACCCCGCCCTTCTTGACCGCGATCCAGCTGCCGCTGTCCGGGCCGGGCAGCGCGCCCTGCGCGGCCGGGGCCGAGACCGTTCCCAGCCCGCGCTCAGCCCTGCGACGACCACGCCCAGGCACAAGCCCCGGATCGCCCCCATGCGTGACTTCATCACTCCACCATCTCCCGCTCGTCCCACGCCTGTCTGCGCGGGCGCCCTCCGCCCCGTCCGGATCGTATCCGAGAACGAGCCGGCCCGGCCTCCCTCTGGGAGACCGGGCCGGAACCGTTGTGCGGTGGCCTGGGTCAGACCGTTTCGGCCGGAGCCGCGGGGGCGTCGACCTCGTCACCCATCGAGGACACCCGCTGCTTCGAGATGTAGACCGCGACCGCGATGCAGGCGGCGGCGACTACGGCGATGGTGATCCGAAGCGGGTCGTTCTCGTCCTTGCCGTACGACAGGCTGACGATCGCGCCGACGATGAGCAAGGAGACCAGGTTCATCACCTTCAGGAGCGGGTTGATGGCCGGGCCGGCGGTGTCCTTGAACGGGTCACCGACCGTGTCGCCGGTGATCGTCGCCGCGTGGGCCTCCGACCCCTTGCCGCCGTGGTGCCCGTCCTCGACCAGCTTTTCGGCGTTGTCCCACGCACCACCCGCGTTGGCGAGGAAGACCGCCATCAGGGTGCCGGTCGCGATCGCGCCGACCAGGAAGCCGGCCAGCGGACCGACGCCGAGACCGAAGCCCACGGCGACCGGAGCCAGGATCGCGAGGATGCCGGGCGTGGCCAGCTCGCGGAGCGAGTCGCGGGTCACGATGTCGACGACCTTGCCGTACTCCGGGCGACCGGTGCCCTCCATGATCCCGGGGATCTCCCGGAACTGGCGGCGGACCTCCATGACGACCGCGGCGGCGGCTCGACCGACCGCGTTGATCGCGAGACCGGAGAAGAGGAACACCACACCGGCGCCCAGCAGCGCACCGACGATCAGCTTGGCGTCGTAGACCAGGAACGAGCCGAGCAGCTCCTCAGCGTTGGCCGCGCCGATCTCCTCGAAGGCACTCTGCGTGTACGACGCGAACAGCGCGCTCGCCGCGAGCACCGCGGTGGCGATTGCGATGCCCTTGGTGATCGCCTTGGTGGTGTTGCCGACGGCGTCGAGCTCGGTGAGGATCTTGGCCCCGTCCTCGCTGACGTCGCCCGACATCTCCGCGATGCCCTGAGCGTTGTCGGAGACCGGCCCGAAGGTGTCCATCGCCACGATCACGCCGACCGTGGTGAGCAGGCCGCAACCGGCGAGGGCCACCGCGAACAGCGCGAGCGTGCCGCCGCCGCCGGCCAGGAGTGCCGCGCCGAAGACCGCAGCGCCGATGACGAGCGCCGTGTAGACGGCGGACTCGAAGCCGACCGACAGACCCGACAGGATCACCGTCGCGTGCCCGGTGAGGGAGGTCTTGGCGACGTCCTTGACCGGGCGGTGGTCGGTGCCGGTGAAGTAGCCGGTGAGGGCGAGGATCGCAGCCGCGAGCACGATGCCGATGACGACCGCGCCGGAGGCGAAGACCGCCGGCGACAGGTCCGCCTCGACACCGGTGCCGAACTCGCTCCACTTGCCGGGCAGGTAGATGAACGCGGCGATCGCGCTGGCGACCGCACCGACAGCAGCCGACATGTAGAACGCCCGGTTGATCGTCGTCAGGCCGTTCTCGCCGGCGCGGGGCTTCATCAGGTAGACGCCGGCGATCGCCGAGAGCGCACCGATCGCAGGGACGATCAGGGGGAAGACCAGGCCTTGGTCACCGAACGCCTGCGAGCCGAGGATCAGCGCGGCCACCAGGGTGACGGCGTACGACTCGAACAGGTCGGCCGCCATACCGGCGCAGTCGCCCACGTTGTCGCCGACGTTGTCGGCGATCGTCGCCGCGTTGCGCGGGTCGTCCTCGGGGATGTTCTGCTCGACCTTGCCGACCAGGTCGGCGCCGACGTCGGCGGCCTTGGTGAAGATGCCGCCGCCGACCCTCATGAACATGGCGAGCAGCGCGGCACCGAAGCCGAAGCCCTCCAGGACGTGGGGCGCGTCGTCCTGGAACGCGAGCACGACGACGCTGGCTCCCAGCAGGCCGAGGCCCACGGTCGCCATGCCGACGAACGCGCCGGTGCGGAAGCCGATGTGCATCGCCGGGTCGCGCCCGATCTCATTGGCGGCGGCTGCGACGCGCAGGTTGGCGCGCACCGCGAGGGACATGCCCAGATAGCCGATCGCGGCTGAGAACCCTGCTCCCACGAGGAAGAAGACCGAGCGGAAGATCCGGACGGTGGCGTCATCGGCGGGCAGGACCAACAAGGCGAAGAAGGCGATGGCTGCGAAGATCGCGAGGGTCCGGAACTGGCGTTGCAGGTAGGCGTTGGCGCCTTCCTGCACGGCCTGCGCGATGCGGCGCATGTTCTCAGTACCTTCGCCGGCGGCGAGCACCTGCGAGCGGAACAGGACGGCCATCGCGAGCGAGACGACCGCGATCACCGCCACCAGCGCCACCAGCAGGAAGTCACCGTCTTTGACCTCCACGACAGCGGGAAGAATCCCGGGCATGCGTTTCCTCCAAGGGGGAGATTCAGGCGCGGGTCGACCGACCCACGTCAGGGAACGCGCCGGAGTCTACGCACGGCGTGTTCCGCAACACACCGCGGGTGTGACGCGGCTCACGCCGCAGTCTCGCGGGTTGGTCTCAGGCCAACGCGGCGTCGGCGGAGGCGTGGATCGTGAAGACCTTGGCCAGACCGGTGATCCGGAAGATCTTGAGAAGCCGGTCCTGGTTGCAGACGAGCTGGAGCGAGCCGTCGTGGGCGCGGACCTTCTTGAGGCCGCCCACGAGCACGCCGAGACCGGTGGAGTCGAGGAACTCGACCCGCTCCATGTCGATGACGATGTCGTAGTTGCCGGCTGCGACCAGCTCAGTGATGGTGTCGCGCAGCTTCGGCGCGGTGTAGACGTCGATCTCCCCACCCACGGCAACGACGGTGCGCCCACCGACTTCGCGCGTCGAAAGTGTCAGGTCCACGTGTCCATCCCTCATCGCAAGTTTCGTCATCGATATCAAACCATGACCAACCCAACCACGCACGAGCGCGCGGTGTCCGCCGTTACGCGCACCCCAGTATCGGCCTTGTGTCGGCCCGGGCGAGGAGAATGACGGCCATGACCGCCTCCCCCGCCGTCGCGCGCCCGGCCCCCGGGTCAGGCGTCGACCCGGTGGCGCTGGTGGAGCGGCTCGCGGCCGGGGCGACCCGAGCCGACCGGCTGACCCACCTCGAGCGGATCCCGGCCCGGGCGGCGGTCGTCGCGGACTGGCCGGTCTGGGCGGACCCGACGATCGTGGCGGCGTACTCCTCCCGTGGGGTGACGCAGCCCTGGCGCCACCAGGTCCGCGCGGCGGAGCATGCCCGCGCCGGCGAGCACGTCGTGCTCTCGACGGGCACGGCGTCGGGCAAGTCCCTCGCCTATCTGCTGCCCGCACTCACCGCGATCCGGGCAGGCCGAGGGCCGCGCGGCCAACGCGGGTCGAGCACGCTCTACCTCGCGCCCACGAAGGCGCTCGCCCAGGATCAGCGGGCGTCGATCGGCGCGCTCGGGCTCGACGTACGGGTCGCGACGCACGACGGTGACAGCACCCAGGAGCAACGCGACTGGACCCGCGACCACGCGGAATACGTCCTCACCAACCCCGACATGCTGCACCGCTCGCTGCTGCCCACGCACGACCGGTGGGCCCGGCTCTTCGCGACCGTCGACTTCGTCGTCGTCGACGAGTGCCACCACTACCGCGGTGTGTTCGGCGCCCATGTCGCGCAGGTGCTGCGCCGGCTCCGCCGGGTGTGCGCCGCCCACGGGTCGTCCCCGACCTTCGTCCTGGCGTCGGCCACCGTGGCCGAGCCGGACGTGGCCGCCCGCCGCCTGACCGGGCTCGACGTCACGGCCGTCACCGACGACGACTCCCCCCGTGGCGAGGTCGCGGTGGGGCTGTGGGAGCCGCCGCTGACGTCCTACACCGGGGAGCAGGGCGCTCCCGTGCGCCGCCCCGCCCCTGCCGAGACGGCCGACCTGCTCGCGGACCTGGTGATCGAGGGCGTGCGCACGCTGGCCTTCGTGCGGTCCCGCCGCGGGGTGGAGCAGGTGGCGCAGCGGGCGTCCGACCTGCTCGCCGAGGTCGAGCCCGCGCTGGCCGCTCGGGTCGACTCCTACCGCGGTGGCTACCTGCCGGAGGAGCGGCGCGCGCTCGAGGACGACCTGCGCAGCGGGCGTCTGCTCGGCATGGCCGCGACCAACGCGCTCGAGCTCGGCATCGACGTCAGCGGCCTCGACGCGGTGCTCGTGACCGGCTACCCCGGCACGCGGGCGGCGTTCTGGCAGCAGATCGGACGGGCGGGCCGGACCGGTGGAGGCGCGCTCGGCATGCTCATCGCGCGCGACGACCCGCTCGACACCTACCTCGTCCACCACCCGGAGGCGCTGCTCGGCCAGCCGGTCGAGGGCACCGTGTTCGACCCCGACAATCCCTATGTCCTCGGCCCGCACCTCTGTGCAGCCGCGCAGGAGCAGCCGGTCACGCACGCCGACCTGGCCCTGTTCGGGCCCAGCGCCCGCGGCCTTCTCGACGACCTGACCGAGGCCGGCCTGCTGCGTCGACGGCCGTCCGGCTGGTACTGGACCGATCGGCGGCGGGCAGCCGACCTGGCCGACATCCGCTCGACCGGCGGCACTCAGGTGCAGCTGGTCGAGGCCGAGACCGGCCGGGTGGTCGGCACCGTCGACGGCGGCCGCGCCCACACCACCGCCCACACGGGCGCGATCTACGTCCATCGCGGCGAGACCTGGCAGGTCGAGTGCCTTGACCTCGACGAGCACGTCGCCGAGATCCGGCGCGCCGACGTCGACTACACGACCACCGCGCGCGACATCGCGGACATCACGATCGTCGCCGAGCGCGACCATCAGATGTGGGGGCGGTGCCGCGTCTCGTTCGGGTCGGTCGACGTGAGCAACCAGGTGACGTCGTACCTCCGCCGCCGCACCCGCACCGGCGAGGTGATCGACGAGACGCCCCTCGAGCTGCCGGTCCGCACCCTGCGCACCAGCGCGGTCTGGTGGACGGTGCCCGACGACGTGATCGCCGACACCGGCCTGGATCGGGCCGACCTGCCGGGTGCGGCCCACGCCGCCGAGCATTGCTCGATCGGGCTGCTGCCGCTGTTCGCCACCTGCGACCGGTGGGACATCGGCGGCGTCTCGACCGCTCGCCACCCCGACACCGGCGTACTCACGGTCTTCGTCCACGACGGGCACCCGGGTGGTGCCGGCTTCGCCGAGCGCGGCTACGCGACGGCCCGCGAGTGGCTCACCGCGACCCGCGCGACGATCGCTGCGTGTGAGTGCGTGAGCGGCTGTCCGTCCTGCATCCAGTCGCCCAAGTGCGGCAACGGCAACGACCCGCTCGACAAGGACGGGGCGGTGCTGCTGCTCGACGCGTTGCTCGCTCGCTGAGCAGAGGTAGGACTACCCTCGCGGCCATGGTGGTCTTCGGTCTGGTCCTGGTCGTCCTCGGCGCCGTCATCGTGGTGCTCGGCCTGTTCACGTCCGATGTGAAGTTCGAGGACAACGAAGCCACGGTCGAGATCGCGAACGTCAACCTGTCGACCGAGGGCCTGTTCCTCGCCGGCATCATCGCCGCGGCGCTCATCCTCGTCGGACTCTGGGCGGTGAAGCTCGGCGCGAAGATGAACTGGAAGCAGCGCAAGGAGCAGAAGCGGCTCAACGTGCTGTCCGAGAAGCTCGACAAGGTCGAGCTCGACCGCCGCCGCCAGGAAGACGAGGACGGTCCCGCGACCTGATGCCTACGCTCGTCGAGTAGCCCTGCGGGGCCTCGATACGCCAGGGCGCTCGGGCACGGATGTTGCGGCAAGCGGTGGTGCCGACGCAGAAGGTGGACTGGCCCCACAGCTCGCAGGTCGGCTCGCTGGTGCCGCCGCCACTGGATCACCGCCGGCAGCGTGCAGCTCGGGTCGGCCGTGGCCGGACGTCGCGCCGACCACCGCGAGCGCGCCGAAGGTCATCAGCAGTGTCGTGAGCGTCTGGTCAGCACTGGCCCTCTTCGGTGGCGTTGCCGTCGACCTGCCAGCCGACGTCCTCGCGGACCAGCGAGATGGTCGCGGCCGTCCGGCCCTGGCTGCGGGTGCCGCTCGGGACCGCCCCGCCCCCCTCCACCACGTAGACCTTGTTGCCGTCGCTGCAGACATCCGCCTCGGCGCGGTCGCCGTCGATGGTCACGGACTCGACCGTGGTCCGCCACCGGCCGACCATCGTCAGGCCGTTGGAGAACAGGTTGTCGTCGTAGGTCGTGACGAGCTGCTCCGCCCAGGCGTCGGTCGCGATCGCGCTGAGCTGCGGCGTGACGCTCCGCTCGCGGTTGACGGTCACCAACGCCCGGTCGTAGGCAGCGACGGCCGCCTCGATCTCGGCCTCGTCGTCAGCCACCGGCGTCGATGTCGTCGGCGCGCCGAGCGACGGCTCGTCCTCGCTCTTGTCACCGTCGTCGGCGCCGCTGCACGCCGTCAACGTCAACAGAGTCGCGGTCGCTGCTGCCACCGCGCCGGCGAGTCGTCTCATGAAGTCCCCCGTAGCCGTCCGGATGGTCCCCGCAACGTCGAAAGGCTAACCCGCGCCGGACCCGCCCGGCACATCAGCCGGACCTGCCCGGGCGGCCGCCGCGAGGTCGTGGCTCTGGCCCAGCCAGCGTGGGCCACGCACCTCTACCTCGACGGTGATCTCGGGACCGGCCGTCGAACAGTGGGTCAGCCGGGCGCCGTTGTCGGCGGCGACCGAGCCGGCGGCCGCGCACGGGTCCCCTCCGTCGCGGGCTGCCGTCGCACCGGCGAGGGCCGCCAGGTCGGCGGCTGCCTGCGCGGACCGATGGGCGGCAACCATCGCCGCGACCACGGCCAGCGCGCAGCCGACGAGGAGCAGCACCCCGAGGCATGCCGTGACGAGGACCGTGGCCGCACCACGCCCGTCACGCTGCCGGCGCCCGGCCATCAGGGCTCACCCTCGGCAACGGCCACCGCCTCCGCGCTGACGTCGGCGCCCGGAAGGAAGGCGAAGAATCCGCCCGGCCCGGGCACATGGCCGGCCGCGCGGACGACCACCCGGCCGTCGGAGGCGACCACGGTCACCCGGACACCGTCGGGCGCCACCCGCTCCCCGACCGCGACCGCCGCTCCCTGGTCGTCACCGCGCGCGACCGCCCGGGCGGTCTCGCGGGCCGCGTCGACGGTCCGGACCTGCGCGGCGCCGACGGACAACAACCAGACCAGGCCGATCGTGACCGCCATCAGCGCCGGAAGACCGAGCGCCAGTTCGGCGGTGACCGCACCACGCTCGGTCGCGACCGCCGGGCGACGCGACGTCATCCGATGCCGAGCAGGCCGAAGACGTGGTCGAACAGCGTGCGCAGCATCCGGTCGCCGAAGCCTCCGGTCAGCAGCTTGTAGAGGAGCCCGGCGAGGCCGGCTCCGGCCGCCGTGCCGACGGCGTACTCAGCGGTGGTGATGCCGCGCTGCTCGGTGCGGCGCTGCAAGGTCGTCGTGCGGGTCATGTTGCCTCCTGGTCAGGGGGCGGGCCGCCCGATGCGGCCCGCCGGCGCTACAGAGACTGCGGGACCGGGCCGACCGAGCAGGTACGCCGAGCGCCGGCCTGTGGAGAGCCCCCGCGTGTCGCGCCCACCGGTGGACGGTTGGTGGGCTTGCGCCTGCTGCTGATTCATCAGCACGCGCCGGGCGTCGGCAGGTCACCACGCGATCGACTTCGCGAGGCCGACCACCAGCGGCACGATCCCGAGCAGCAGGAAGGCCGGCAGCAGGCACACGCCGAGCGGGACGGCAGCCCGGACGCCGACTGCACGCGCGCGATCCTCGACGTCGGCACGGGACCGCCTGGCCAGCTCGTCGGACAACCGGTCGACGGCGCCCACGACCGGAGCACCGGACCGATGCGCGCGCGCCATGGTCCGGCCCAGCGGCCCGATCGCCGGGTCGTCGGCCAGCCCGGCCCAGACGCCGAGCGGATCGGCCCCGAGCGCCAGCCGCGCCGCCACCGGGCCGAGGAGATCGGCGGCCGCTCCCGGCAACGCCCGGCAGACCGTGTCGATGGCGGCACCCGGCGCCGCACCCGATCGCAGCGCGGCCCCGAGCAGGGTGACGACGTGCGGCAGGTCGCGCCGTACCTCCTCGCGGCGCAGGCGCACCGCCCTCGGTTCGATCCGACCCGCCGCAACCCAGGTCATGACGCCCGCTACCAGACCGGCGAACGGAGCCGCCGGTCCGCCGAGGACGACGGCAGCGCCCACACCGGCGAGCAGCGCGCACGGCACCCGCCAACGGCGAAGACCGCTGGCGTCCGTCGCCCGGGGCGTCGCACTCGGGCTGGTCTCCACCGAGAGCCGCAAGGCGCCCGGTACGACGAGCGCCACCGCGAGACCGGCCAGCGCGGTCGCGACGACGATCACGTCAGCGGCCCCGTTCGACGTCACGGGCGAGTGCCTCGATCCAGGCCAGACCGGCGATGCCGCAGCCGACGCCACCGGCCAGGCACGCCAGCCCGACCGGGTGACCCAGCAAGAACGCCCACGGGTCGGCGTCCGCTCCACTGCCCATCAGCAGTGCCACCAAGGGCAAGCACGCCACCAGCCGCGCCGTCGCCCGCGCGGACGCCAGCTCCCCGGTGACCACCCGTCGCGTCTGCTCGGCGTCCCGCAGCTCCTGCGCGACCCGGGCGAGCACGTCGGCCAGTCCGTGACCGGTGCGGTGGGCGACCTGCCAGGCCGCTGCGACGACCCGGAGGTCGCCGGCGCCTGGCCCGGCAGCGAGCTCGCGCAGGGCAGTCGGTACGTCGCCGCCCGCCGCCGCTGAGCGGGTCGCCGGCAGCAGGGCCGGCCACTCGGCGGCGACCCGTTCGAGCGCGGTCGTCGCGGTCTGTCCGGCGGCCAGCTCGGCCTGCAGTCCGTCACACAGCTCGACCACCCGCGCCCGCACCTGAGCCGCGGCTCGGTCGGCGCGGCGCCGTACGACCAATCGCGCAGCGGCGAATGAGGCGGCTCCCCCGACCGCACCGAGCACCAGCAGTCGTGGCTCGTCGGCCAGCCACCAGCCGATGCCGAAGAGCCCCGCGACAGGGACGGCGTACGACGACCGCCGGCGCCGCCCGGGCCGCCCGGCGGGTGCGGTCCGTGTCGGGGTCAGCAGCACCGCGGTGCTTCCGGCCAGCAGACAGGCGACCACCGCCCAGCTCACCGCCGTCTCCGCGACTCGATCAGGTCCAGCAGCCGTCCCGCCGCCGGCCCCGCGGTGAGCGCGCCCGCCCGGTCGACCCGGGTGGCCGTCGACGTCCGCACCAGACCCGCCGGGTCCCGTTCGAGCACGGCGACCTCGCTCAGCAGCCGCTGCCCGTCCCGGTCGCGGGTCATGTGGAGCACGACCTCGAGGGCCGAGGCGAGCTGGCTGTGCGCCGCCTCCCGACCCAACCCGGCCGCGAGCGCCAGCGCCTCGATCCGCGCGGGCAGATCGGCGGCCGAGTTGGCGTGCAGGGTGCCGCAGCCACCCTCGTGGCCGGTGTTCATCGCGGCCATCAGGTCGACGACCGCACCGTCGCGCACCTCGCCGACGACGAGCCGGTCGGGCCGCATCCGCAGCGCCTGCCGCACCAGGTCGCGCAACGCGACCGCTCCGGCGCCCTCGAGGTTGGCGGGCCGCGCCTCGAGCCCGACGACGTGCGGGTGGTCCGGCCGGAGCTCGGTGGCGTCCTCCACGACGACGATCCGCTCGGCGACAGGGACCGCGCCGAGCAGCGCAGACAACAAGGTCGTCTTGCCGCTACCGGTGCCGCCGGTGACGAGGAAGGCCAACCGGGCGCCCACGACCAGCCGCACCAGCTCGAGCGACTCCTCGGTGAGGGTGCCGGCATCCCGCAGCTGCGCCAGGCTGAACCCGCCCCGCCGTGGCACCCGCAACGAGATCGCGGTGCCCGGCCGGGCGAGCGGCGCCAGCACTGCATGGCACCGGGTCCCGTCCGGCAGACGCACGTCGGCGTACGGCGCCGCGTCGTCCAGGCGCCGCCCCCCGGTGGCGACCAGCCGCTGCGCGAGCCGGCGTACGGCGTCTTCGGACCCGAGCCGGACGTCGGTCCGCTCGAGTCCCGACCCCCGGTCGACGTAGACCTCGCCCGCGCCGTTGACCAGCACGTCGGTGACACCCGGCTGCCGCAGCAACGGGTCGAGCGGGCCGGCGCCGACGACGTCGCGCCGCAACGCCTCGTAGACCGCGAGCACTGTCGCGTCCCCGACCGGACGTCCGGCGGCGCGGAGCGCTTCGGCGACCCGGTGCGGTGTCAGCTCGCCGGGTGATCGGGCCAGCCGACGTCGTACCTCCTCGACCAGGCCGGCGACCTCGTCGACCAGATCGCCCGTCATGAAGCGCCGTCGAGACGAGTCCCGAGCACGGCGGCGACGGCCCGCGCGAGTGGTCCGCGGCGGGACCGCAGCGGGCCGAGCCCGAGGTCGAGCGCTTCCGACAACCGCGGCTGGTCGCGCATCTGGGCCACCACGGGCAGTCGCACCACCGACTCGACGTCGGCCCGGTCGACCGCCTCGCCCCGGAGCACGACGCCGACGTCGGGGTGGCCGGCGAACCGCGCCCGCATCCGGGCGGCCGCGCTCACCCCGAGCACGGAGCCGACGGTCACGACAAGCAGCCGGTCACAGCGCGCGGCGACCTCGTCGACGAGACCGTCGGAGGTTCGGGGTAGGTCGACGACGACCGTGTCGTGGCCGCGACGCGCGGCCGAGAGCGCCTCCCGCACGGCGAACGCCTGGAGGCTCTGGGCTCCGGCACCGACGTACCACGACAGCACGCCCAACGACCCCGACCGCGGCAGTGCGTCCCGCAGAGCCCGAGCGCTCAACCGCCCCGTGGTCTGGCACAGCGCGTCCCAGCGGAAGCCGTCGGTCCGCTCGAGCCCGAGCATCCGGTCGAGGCCAGGCCCCTGGGGATCGCAGTCGATCACGACCGCATCTCCGACCCGGGCCGCGCCCTGCCCCAGCGCGCACGCGAACGTCGTCGCGCCGGCACCGCCGGACCCTCCGATGACGCCGATCACCCGGCCCCGGGTGGTCCTCTGCTCGGTCAGGTCGGCAAGCAGCTCGACCAGCCAGGCCGACGATCCGGCCAGCTCGACCACCTGCTCGGCGCCGAGCAACAGCGCCGTCCGGAAGAGGTCGTCGGGTGCCCGCTGGTGCGACACGACATAGACGTGCGGCCGCCGCTCCGGAGCGATCCGCGCGACGTCGTCGGCGAGGTCGGCGCCGAGGAGTACGACGGGCGCCCGGCTCCAGGATGCCAGCGCAGCCAGCGGCTCGTGCGCCGTGACGGGCGCGACGTCGGCGGCCGCCGCGAGCGGCAGCAGCTCGCCGAGCAGGCCTTGATCGGCGGTGAGGATCAGCGGTTCGGACGGACCCGCGGGCGGGACGGTGATGGTGGTCATGTCCGAGTTGTCGCCAGGTCGCCGTACGACCATGCCTGGTGGCCTGCGGCCTGTGGAGTACGGCGTTGCGCCCGCCTGTTGTGGACGGATGCGGGGCGGTCGCGGGGAGGTTGCGATGAGGTCGCGGGGCCGCGCCGATGCCGTGGTGGAGCCGCGAGGGGACGCGGAACGCCCCTACGATTGGGGGTATGGGCCCCGAGGCGGCGTTCTTCGACCTCGACAAGACGATCATCGCCAAGTCGAGTGCGCTTGCATTCAGCAAGCCGTTCCAGGCCGGTGGGTTGATCTCCCGTCGGGCCGTGCTGCGGTCGGCGTACGCCCAGTTCATGTTCCTCGTCGGCGGCGCCGACCACGACCAGATGGAGAAGATGCGGCAGTTCATGTCGCAGCTCGTCGCCGGCTGGGACGTTGCCACGGTCAAGGAGATCGTCGCCGAGACGCTGCACAACATCATGGATCCGCTCGTCTACGACGAGGCCGTGCAGCTGATCGAGGAGCACCACGCCGCCGGTCGTGAGGTGGTGATCGTGTCGTCGTCCGGCACCGACGTGGTCGAGCCGATCGGCGCGATGCTCGGCGCCGACCGCGTGGTCGCGACCAAGCTCGAGATCGTCGACGGGAAGTACACCGGCGAGATCGACTACTACGCCTACGCCGAGGAGAAGGCCAACGCGATCCGTGCGCTGGCCGCCGACCGCGGCTACGACCTCGAGGCCTGCTACGGCTACAGCGATTCCTCGACCGACATCCCGATGCTCGAGGCCGTCGGCCACCCCCACGTCGTCAATCCGGACCGCGAGCTGCGCAGGTACGCCGCGACCCATGCCTGGCCGGTCCTCACCTTCAGCAAGCCGGTCGGTCTGCGGAGCCGGGTCCCGTTGCCCCCTCCGAAACCCACGCTCGCGGCCCTTGCCGTGGGTGGCGCGGTGGCTGTCGGAGCCGTCGTCTGGGTCGGCGTGAAACGTCGCGGCGCGACCAGCGCCTGAGGGTCCCGCCCGACCCCCCGCGCAATCCCTGCGGACCCGAAAAGTCAACCCCTTGAACGTGGCTCTCAACCGGCGTACAAAGGGAAGCAAGACCTACAACTCAAGATCAACACATGGCCCAGGTACCCACGCGGCGACCCACCCTTCCTAACAGGGCGCACGTCCACCGGAAAACATCCGGGGCGGCATAGAGACAGCACGCCTGGTAGCCACGGGATCATGTGTCAGCGGTGGCACCCGAGAGACCTTCATTGACTCGGGTGCCACCTGCATATTTGCCCGAGCGCGGTTGACGCAGTCAGGCGCTACGGCTGCTTGGCGTCTCACGGCGGCAGCCGGGGCAAGCGCTCGCCACCTGCGAAATCCGTTCCCACTACTCCGTTGCGCGCACCAGCGGGCTGGCCTCGGCCGCGGCGGCGTACGCCTCGGCCGTGTAGAGCAACCACGAGTGGATGCCGGACGACGAGCCGCTTGAGTAGCCGCGAAGGTTCGACTCGTACTCCGCCCGCAACGCGAGGTGGGCGGCCTCGGGTACGGCCAGCGACTTCTCGTCGACACCCTTCGCGGCGATCAGCAGCCGCTCGGCGGCGCGGGCGACGATGCCGTTGTGGGAGGGGAACGGGGTGTTGACGACCAGCTCGGCATGCACGATCGCGGCCACCGCGAGCGCCGGCGCCTCGGTCGTGGCGGTAACCAGGTCGGCGACGGTGCGCAGCAGCCCGGCGGACTCGGCGTCGCGCGGTCGGCCGAGCCGGTCGGCGGGCACCGAGCCGTGAGCGGCCAAGGCATGGAGGCGCGCGAAGGCCTGCAGCGGCGAGCGTCGTACGACGGGGACCAGCGCCAGCAGCTCGGTCGACACCCGCACCGCGTCCGCGGCGATCTCGTCGCCCGCCCCGGCCCGGACCTCGGCCAGCGTCGCTCCCGACCCTTCGAGCACGGCGCTCGCGTGCGCGCCGCGCAGCAGCGACTCGGCCGTCATCTCGGGAGTGGTACGACGCAGCCCGCGATCCCGCAGCACCGCATCGATCCCGTCGCGGGCCCCGGCGAACGCGGACGGGACGCCTTCCAGCGACACCAACCAGGCCAACGGGTCCACGCTCACCGGAAGTACGTTACCGAGCGACTACGGTGAGTCCTGATGGCACCCAACGACTCGTCACCTCCCGGATCAGGCACCGATCCCGCCCAGTGTTTCGGCAGCGTGGTCGACGCCTACGAGCGCGGCCGCCCGGGCTATCCGGTCGAGGCGGCGCGGTGGCTCACCGGTGACGAGCCGCTGTCAGTGCTCGAGCTCGGCGCCGGCACGGGCAAGCTGACCCGTGAGCTGGTGGCGCTCGGCCACGACGTGCACGCGACCGACCCGGACCCGGCGATGCTCGACATCCTCGCCCGCAACTACGTCGTCACCCGGATCTCACAGACCACGGCCGAGGAGATCCCGGTCCCCGACAGCACGTTCGACATCGTGATCGCGGCCCAGGCCTACCACTGGTTCGACCACGACAAGGCGCTCCCCGAGATCGCGCGGGTCCTCAAGCGCGGCGGCTCGCTGAGCCTGGTCTGGAACACCCGCGACGAGCGGATCCCCTGGGTCAAGAGGCTCGGCAAGATCCTCGGCAGCCAGGAGCAGGGCGCTCGGCCGGGCGACGAGCTCGAGTCGTCGCCGTACTTCGGACCGGTCGAGCACGAGTCCTTCAAGCACTGGCAGGTCATCGAACGAGAGTCGATCCAGGACCTCGTCCTGTCGCGTTCCAACGTCGCCACCCTGACCGTGGACGGACAAGAGGCCAAGCTGCGCGAGGTGCTCGCCTTCTACGACGACTTCGGGCGCGGCATGGACGGCATGCAGCTGCCCTACGTCACCGAGTGCTACCGCATGGTGGTCGGCATCAAGCCGCAGACCGCGCCCAAGACACTGATCGCCACGGACAACCAGGACGGCGAGGAGTACGTCGGCGAGACCACCGAGCCGGTCGACCGCTCCGACGCCGCCGAGCTCGCCGACGCCCTCGAGCCACCCACGGACGACGACTCCGGGATGCTCCTCATCGACTTCAGATAGCCCCGCGAAGTCGCCCACTTCGCGGGTGGCACGATGAGCCCATGCGTCGCCGCGGTCACCTCGGGAGCGAAGCCGACCGTGCCACGTTTCGGGCTCTGCACCAGGCATCGCTGGCGTCGCCCGCGCTGCGGGAAGGCCTGACCGCCGACAGCGCGGACCGGGCGATCAAGCACCTGCGCACGTTGCTCGGTACGCCGGCCCTCGCCCTCACCGACACCGCCGCCACCCTCGCGTGGGACGGCACCGGCAGCCACCATCGGCCACAGGCCGGTGCGCTCGCCGCGATTCTCCTCGCCCCGGTCAGCCAGGACTCCGCGCGGGACTGGACCCGCACCGTCGAGCCCGCGCAGCTCCCGTGCACGACGAGCGGATGCCCGGTGCGGGCCGGGGTGATCAGCCCCCTGGTGGTCGACGGCCGGGTGGTCGGCACCATCCAGGCCTTCGGACCGACCACGACCGCCGGGTTGATCCGCGCGACCGAGGAGGTCGCGCAGTGGGTGTCCGGCCAGCTCGAGCTGGCCGAGCTCGACGCGAGCCGCAACCGCGCGATCGAGGCAGAGGTTCAGGCGCTTCGGGCACAGATCAGCCCACACTTCATCTACAACTCCCTCGGCGCGATCGCCAGCTTCGTGCGCACGGACCCCGACCGGGCGCGCGAGCTGCTGCTCGAGTTCGCCGACTTCACCCGCTACTCGTTCCGCCGGCACGGCGAGTTCACGACCCTGGCCGAAGAGCTGCGCTCGATCGAGCGCTACCTGCTGCTCGAGCAGGCCCGCTTCGGGGACCGGCTCCACGTGACGCTCAACATCGCGCCCGAGGTGCTGCCGGTCGTCGTACCGTTCCTCTGCATCCAGCCGCTCGTCGAGAACGCCGTACGCCACGGCCTCGAGTCGTCCGACTCCGTCGGCCACCTCCGCATCATGGCCCACGACCGCGGGCACGAGTGCGTGGTCGAGGTCGAGGACGACGGCGTCGGCGAGGACCCGGAGAAGGTACGGCGCGCGCTGGCCGGTGATACGGCCCTCGACTCGGTCGGTCTCGGCAACGTCGACGCGCGGCTGCGCGCAACCTTCGGCGACGACTACGGTCTGGTCGTGGAGACTGCGCCGGGCGCCGGCACCAAGGTGATCGTGCGGGTGCCGAAGTTCGCCCCCGGGGTGAGCGTGTGACCACCCCACGGCCGCGGCTCCGGGTGCTGCTGGTCGACGACGAGCAGCCGGCGCTCGACGAGCTCGGCTACCTGCTGTCCGCGGACGAGCGCATCGGCGAGGTCGTCACCGCCGTCACCGCGACCGAGGGCCTGCGGATCCTTCGCGAGACCGACGTCGACGCGATCTTTCTCGACATCCAGATGCCGGGGCTCAGCGGTCTGGAGCTCGCCGAGGTGCTCCGCCGGTTCAAGGAAGCTCCTCCGGTCGTCTTCGTGACGGCCCACGAGCAGCACGCCGTCGAGGCGTTCGAGCTCGACGCCGTGGACTACGTCCTCAAGCCGGTCCGTGCGGAGCGGCTCGCCGAGGCTGTCCGGCGAGTGGTCTCAGGGACGGGACGACGGCCGACTCCCGAGGACACCCAGATCCCCGTCGAGCGGGGCGGGGTCACCCGGTTCGTCGACCGCGGCGACATCTCCTACGTCGAGGCGCACGGCGACTACGCCCGGCTGCACACCCGCGCCGGCGACGCCTACCTGGTGCGGATCCCGCTCTCGGCTCTCGAGGACGACTGGCGCTCGGCCGGCTTCCACCGGATCCACCGCTCGTTGCTGGTCGCGCTCGCCCACATCGATGAGCTCCGCACGGAGGCCGGCCGGTGCACCGTGCTGGTCGGAGACGAGGAGCTGCCGGTTGCCCGGCGGCACACCCGGGAGCTGCGCGACGTCTTGGTACGGCGGGCCCGACCCCATGAGTGACCAGCGGCCGCAGCGGGTCCGGGTCACCGGACCGCCGCGGTACGCGTCCGGTCCGCGCAACCGGGTCGGCGACGTGCACGAGCAGACGCCGCTCGGGGACGTCTTCCTCCGATCACTGCTCAAGGAGCAGCTCGCCCTCGCCATCCGGGTGCTCGTGCTGATCGGCCTCACGCTTGGTGCGCTCCCGCTCGCCTTCCACCTCTGGCCGGGGCTCGCAGCCGCCGACCTGGCCGGCCTGCCCATCGCCTGGCTGCTCCTGGGCGGGCTCGTCTACCCGTTCCTGCTCCTCGTCGGCTGGCGCTACGTGCGCAGCGTCGAGCGCAACGAACGCGACTTCGCCGACCTCGTCGAGGGACCCGACCGATGAGGGCACGGCGATGACCGCCGACGTCGTACCCGGCCTGGTCGCGGTGCTCCTGGTCACCGTGACGACGCTGGCGATCGGCACCTGGGGACTGAGATTCTCCCGCACCACGAGCGACTTCTTCGTGGCGTCGCGGTCGGTCAACCCGCGGCTCAACGCATCGGCGATCGGCGGCGAGTACCTCTCCGCCGCGTCCTTCCTCGGCGTCGCCGGACTGCTGCTGGTCGGCGGCGCGCAGATGCTCTGGTACCCCGTCGGCTGGACGGCCGGCTACCTCGTGCTGCTGGTGCTCGTCGCCGCGCCGCTGCGCCGCTCGGGCGCCTACACCTTGCCCGACTTCGCCGAGGCGCGGCTGGGTTCGCGGGTGGTGCGGTCGGCGTGCTCGCTGCTGGTGGTCGGGGTCGGCTGGCTCTACCTCCTGCCGCAGTTCCAGGGCGCCGGGTTGACCCTGGAGTCCGCGATCGGGGCGCCACGCTGGGTCGGTCCGCTCATCGTCGGATTCGTCGTCCTGGTCAACGTGATGTCCGGCGGCATGCGGTCGATCACCTTCGTCCAGGCGTTCCAGTACTGGCTCAAGCTCACCGCCCTCCTCGTGCCGGCGATGGTGCTGCTCATCGTCTGGTTCGACGACGGCCGGCCGGCCGGAAGCGGCAGCGGTGACGGCTGGTCGGTGCCCGTCGCCGGCGACGGGGCGATCGGGCTGTACACGACGTACTCGCTGATGCTCGCACTGTTCCTCGGCACCATGGGACTGCCCCACGTGGTCGTGCGGTTCTACACCAACCCGGACGGCAGGGCCGCGCGGCGGACGACGCTGGTGGTGCTCGCCCTCCTCGGCCTCTTCTACCTGTGGCCGCCGGTCTTCGCCGCGCTCGGTCGGGTGTACGGCGGCGACCTGATCGCGGACGGGCACGCCGACGTGCTCGTGCTCGAGCTGCCGCGGCTGATGGTCGACGGCGTCGGCGGCGAGCTGCTCACCGGACTCGTGACCGCTGGCGCCTTCGCGGCGTTCCTGTCGACCGCGTCCGGCCTGGCGATCGCCGTCTCCGGAGTGCTCACCCAAGACATCACCAGCCGGATGGTCGGCGAGCGCGGGCCGACCGCTTCGGTCGCGCCCGCGTTCCGGCTCGCTGCGGTGTTCGCGGTGTCGGTGCCGGTCCTGGTCGCGCTGTTCGCCACCAATGTCGGCGTCGCGCAGTCGGTCGGGCTCGCGTTCGCCGTCGCCGCGTCGACGTTCTGCCCGCTGCTGATGCTCGGCATCTGGTGGCGTGGGCTCACCGACCTCGGCGCCCTCGCCGGGCTGGCAGCGGGCGGACTCGGCGCGGGTGGCGCCGCGGTGCTGAACCTGGTGGGCGTGCAGGCCTCCGGCTGGCTCGGAGCGCTCCTCAACCAACCCGCAGCCTGGAGCGTGCCCATCGCGTTCGGGACGATGGTGCTGGTGTCCCTGGCGACGCCGTCGCGCGCGCCGCTCCATGCGCGGCGGTTCCTGGTGCGGCTGCACACGCCCGAGGCGCTGGACGTGGACGCGCAGGTCAAGTAGGCCGTCAGGTCGCGACCGCCAGCCGGTAGCCGCGCTTCACGACGGTCTGGATGCAACGGGTGCCGATCGCGGCACGCAGCCGGGCGACGGCCATCTCGACGGCGTGCTCGGAGCCGGCGGTGCCGGACGGCAGCGCGCCGAGCAGGTCGCGGCGGGAGACGACGGTGCCGGGGTTGACCAGCAGCGCCTGCAGGACGGCGTTGGGCGCCGGGGAGAGCTTGATGACCACGCCGTCGAGGAGTACGTCGTCGCCGTGCAGGAGGAGGGCGTGCCCGGCGACCTCGAGCGACGTACCTCCGGCGCGCGACGGCAGCTCGACCTCGAGCTGCTTGATCATCGCCGCCAGGCGGGACCGCTCGGGATAGATCGACGGCACGCCCCACATCTCGAACGCGGCTGCCGTCACCGGGCCCACGCACGAGGCGATCACATCGGCCTGGAACGCGCCGATCACGTCGTCGCGATGGCCCGTCGTCGCGGCGGCTTCCATCATCGCAGCGACCGCGGGTGCGGCCGTGAAGGTCACGGCGTCGACCCGGCCCTCGACGACGGCCTCGACCAGGCCGAACATCGGCTCGAGATCGGCGGCGGCGTCGACCCGGTAGATGGTCACGGTCGTGACCTCGGCGCCGAGCCGGCGCAGTGCGTGCGCGGCCATGGACAGCGACTGGCCGTGCTCCTGGACCACGATCCGCAGGCCGCCGAGGTCGCGGCCGCGCAGGTGCGCCAGCACGTCCTCGAACTCCTCGGACTCGGGCGACCACAGCTCCCGGAGCCCGAACCGGCGCAGCACGCCAACGCTCTTGGGGCCCCGGGCCAGGATCTCGGCCTTCGACAGGTGCGCGACCAGGTCGTCCTTGAGGCCCCAGCGATCGCAGGCGGTCAGCCAGGACTTCATCCCGATGCCGGTCGTCGCCAGAAAGATGTCGACCGGCTGCGACAGGACGTCCTTGGTCGCCGCGAGCAGCGCGACCTCGTCGATCTGGTTGGGGTCGACCGACAGCGCTGGGGCGTGGATGACGACGGCCCCCCGCCGCTCCAGGAGCGCGATCTGCTCGTCGGCGCGGCGCGCAGCCGTGACACCCACCGTGAACCCCGCCAGCGGCTGGTCCGGCACGGATTCCTCCCTCACGACCTACGGGGCCCCACTTCCACGACCCCGTCGACCACCCGCACGTCGTACGTCGCCACGGTGACCTCTGGATTGTCGGGGTCGTCGAGGCACTGACCGGTGCGGAGATCGAACGCCTGCTTGAACATCGGACTGGCCACGAACGGGACGTCCTCGCCGTCCACCGCCTTGGTGCCGACGATCCCGCGCGCGAGAACCGATGCCTTGGAGAACGGATCGTAGTTGGAAAGCGCGTGCACGTGGTCATCGAAGGTGCGGAGGATCGCGACGGCCTCGCCGCCGACGAGGGCGGTCACGCCGCCCTCGCGCTCGATCTGGTCGAGCCGGCAGACGGTCTCGTAGGTCTGGTCCCGACAGGGTCGACCATCAACAGCAGTGGTCATCAGGGCGCTCCTACCGGGATGGTGGTGCCGAGCGAGACCGGGCCGTCCGTGATCGCGGCCTCGATCTGGCCCCGTTCCTCGCGGAAGGTGATGTTCGGGATCGGGGGTGCCGGGTGCGTTGACGAAGGAGACGAAGCGGGCCAACTTCTCGGGGTCCTCGATCGTGGCCTTCCACTCGTCGAAGTAGGACGCGACGTGGCGATCCATCGCCGCCTCCAGCTCCGCACCCAGACCCAGCGCGTCGTCGACGACGACCTCGCGGATGCGGTCGAGGCCGCCATCGACCGAGTCGACCCAGTACGACGTCCGCTGCAGCCGGTCGGCGGTGCGGATGTAGTACATGAGGAACCGGTCGAGGTACTGGATCAGGGTGTCCTTGTCGAGGTCGCCGGCCAGCAGCTGGGCGTGCGCCGGGATGGCGCCGCCGTTCCCACCGACGTAGAGGTTCCAGCCCTTCTCGGTGGCGATGATGCCGAAGTCCTTCGACCGCGCCTCCGCGCACTCGCGGGCGCAGCCGGAGACGCCGCCCTTGAGCTTGTGCGGTGAGCGCAGGCCCCGATAGCGCAGCTCGAGCTCGATGGCGAGGCCGACGGAGTCCTGGACGCCGTAGCGGCACCAGGTCGAGCCGACGCACGACTTCACCGTGCGCAGTGACTTGCCGTAGGCGTGACCGGACTCCATGCCGGCGTCGACGAGCCGCTTCCAGATCTTCGGCAGGTCCTCCATGCGAGCGCCGAACAGGTCGATCCGCTGGCCACCGGTGATCTTGGTGTAGAGGCCGAAGTCCCGGGCCACCTCCCCGATCACGATCAGCTTGTCGGGCGTGATCTCGCCGCCCGGGATCCGGGGCACGACGGAGTAGGTGCCGTTCTTCTGCAGGTTGCCGAGATAGGCATCGTTGGTGTCCTGGAGCTGCCTGATGCCCGGCTCGAGGACGTGGTGGTTGAGGAGACTGGCCAGGATCGAGGCGACCGCCGGCTTGCAGATGTCGCACCCGCGGCCGCTTCCGTGGGCCTCGATGATGTCGTCGAAGCGCGGGTAGCCGTGCACGGCCACGACGTCGAAGAGCTCCTGCCGGGTCATCCTGAAGTGCTGGCAGAGGGACCGGTCGACCTCCTTGCCGGTGGCCGCGAAGTGGTCCTCGACGATCTTCTTCACCACGGTCTTGCACGAGCCGCAGGTCGAGCCGGCGCGGGTGTGGGTGGTCACGCAGGCCGCGTCGGAGCAGGGAGCGCCGTCGTTGAGGGTCGACTCGTCCGAGACGGCCGCTTTGATCTCGGCCTTCGTGACGTCGTTGCAGGAGCAGACCTGCATCTCGTCGGGCAGGTCCAGATCCATGCCGCCGCGCGAGGCCGGGAGGATCAGCTCCTCGGGGTTCTCCGGGAGGTCCATGCCCTGCCGACCGAACCCAGCGACCATCGGGCGCAGGATTCCGTACTGGCTGGCGTCGCCGATGAGCATGCCGCCGAGCAGCCGCTTGCCGTCCTCGCTGATGACGAGCTTCTTGTAGACGCCCGAGACGGCGTCCTGGTAGGTGAGCTCGAGGGCGCCCTCCGTCCGGCCGTGCGCGTCACCGAACGACGCCACGTCGACACCGAGCAGCTTGAGCTTGGTCGACATGTCCGCGCCGGTGAACTCGCCCTCGCCACCAAGCAGCCGATCGACGACGATCTCCGCCATGTCGTAGCCCGGCGCCACCAGGCCGTACATGACGCCCTGCACCGCGGCGCACTCGCCGATCGCCCAGATGTGCTCGTCGGACGAACGCAGCGACTCGTCGACCTGGACGCCGCCGCGGTCGGCGACATCGAGGCCAGCGGCCCGGGCGAGCGCGTCCCGGGGCCGGATGCCGGCCGAGAACACCACGATGTCGACGTCGAGCGGGTTGCGATCCTTGAGCGCGAGCCGATCGACCTTGCCCTTCTTGTCCCCGAGCACCGCTTCGGTCATCGCACCGGTGTGCACGGTGAGGCCGAGGCTGTCGATGTGCCGGGTCAGCGTCTTGCCGCCCATGTCGTCGACCTGCACCGCCATCAGTCGCGGCGCCAGCTCGACGACGTGCGTCTCCAGGCCGAGCTGGTGCAGGGCATTGGCGGCCTCGAGGCCGAGCAGGCCGCCGCCGATCACCGCGCCGACCTTGCTCTTGCGGGCGGCCTCGCGGATGTCCTCGAGGTCCTCGATCGTGCGATAGACGAAGCAATTGTCCAGGTCGTGCCCCGGCACCGGCGGCACGAAGGGCGCGGCGCCCGTCGCCAGCACCAGCTCGTCGTAGTGCAGATCCTCACCGGAGGCGAGGGTGACGATCCGCTGACGCGGCGAGATCGCGACGACCTCGGTGCTGGTGCGCAGCCTCACCCGCGGGTCGTCGTACCTCCCGGACGGGAGATAGCTCAGCGCCTCGGCGCCCACCTCGAAGAACGACGTCAGTGCGACGCGGTCGTACGCCGGCCGCGGCTCGGCGCCGAGCACGGTGATGTCGAAGGTCTCGGTGAGCCCGCGCGAGATCGCGGACTCCACGAAACGGTGGCCCACCATGCCGTGGCCGACCACGACGAGCTGCTTGCGGAGGTGAGGTGCCATCACAGGACTCCTTCTGGGGTGAGGCGTGAGCGGTCGGCCACGAGCTGGCGGACCGTCGAAGCGCAGCCACCGCAGCCGGTGGTTGCGCGCGTCGTCTCGCGGGCCTGCTCGTAAGAGGAGCAGGCCCGGATCGCACCGGCCGTGACACCGGCGCAGTTGCAGACCTCCGCGTCGTCGGGGAGCTGCGTGACCAACGAGGAGCGCGCCGATGCCTCAGCGAGGAGCAGTTCGCCAGGCTCGGTCGGTCCGAGCACGGTCTGCCGGTCGTAGTGCTGGGTGATCAGGCCGATCCGGTTGAGGTCGCCCACCAGGGCGCCGGCGACGATCCGACCGTCGCGGATCACGAGCTTGCGGTGCGAACCGCGCACCGGGTTGGACATCTCGACGACGTCACCCCCGTTGAGCACCTCCGCCTCCGGGTCGCCGAGCACGGCAACGTCGAGGTCGGTGGCCCGCAGTCGGGCGACGATCCGGCTGCCGTCGTACTTGACCGCCTCGTCGGTGAGGACGCCGGCGAGCACCCCCGCCTGCTCCCAGGCCGGCGGCACGAAGCCGGTGACCCGGCCGTCGTGCTCGGCGCAGTCGCCGATCGCGTGGATGTCGGGGTCGGAGACGCTGGCGAGACGGTCGTCGACGACGACGCCGCGGCGGACCTCGAGACCCGCACGACGGGCGAGCGCGGTCGAGGGCCGGCCGCCCGCGGTCAGGATGACCAGGTCGGTGTCGAGGGTGAACCCGTTGTCGAGGCGCAGGGCGACCCGGCCGTCGGCATCGTCGGTGAGCTTGATGGCGCGGGCGCCGGTGTAGACGGCGACGCCGAGCCGCTTCATGTCGCGGGCCAGGATCTTGCCGGCCGCCGTGCCGATCTGCTGGTGCAGCAGGTGGTCGCCCCCCTCGACGACCTCCGTGCCGATGCCGCGAGCGCCCAGGGCACGAGCGACCTGGAGGCCGAGGAGGCCGCCGCCCACGACGACCGCGCCTTTCCCGGTGGTCGAGTAGTCCGAGCCGCTAGGCGACGCCGTATCGAGACCCCGGACGGCCGCCAACAACCGATTGCAATCAGCCAGCGAGCGGAACGCGTGGACCGACTCGTGCAGCGATCCGTCCATCCGGACCAGGCCGCGGATCGGCGGCAAGGTGGGGATGCTGCCGGTGGCGAGCACCAGCGCGTCGTACTCGATGATCGTGCCGTCGACGAGCATGACGTCCTTCAGGTTGCGCTCGACCTCGAGGACGCGGGCACCGAGGCGGAGGTCGACGCCGTGCTCGGCGTACCACTCCGGTGCGCGCAGGGTCAGCGCGCCCGGGCGGTGGGTGCCTTCGAGCACGGCCGAGAGCAGGATCCGGTTGTACGGCGCGTGCGGCTCGTCACCGAGGACCGTGATGCTCATCCGCTCCGTGGCCCGGCGGGCGACCAGCTCCTCGACCAGACGGGTCGCGGCCATGCCGTTGCCGACGATCACGAGCCGCTTCATCGAGCTCATGACGTCACCTCCGCGGCACAGACCTTGAACTCCGGCATCCGGCTGGACGGATCGAGGGCGTCGTTGGTGAGCCGATTGGCCCCGACCCAGTGGAACGGGATGAAGACGGTGTCGGGGCGGATGGTGGTGACCACCTTGGCGGGCGCCTTCATCTCGCCGCGGCGGGTGCGGACGATGACCGGATCGCCGTCGTGCGCACCGATCCGGTTCGCGAGCATCGGGTGCAGCTCGACGAACGGCCCGTCGTCGGGCAGCGAGCGGACCCGGCGGGTCTGGGCACCGGACTGGTACTGGGCGAGCACGCGGCCGGTCGTGAGGTGCAACGGGAACGCGGCGTCGGTCGGCTCGGCCGGGCCGGCGTGCTCGACGACGAGGAACCGGGCGCGGCCGTCGGGGGTCGCGAAGGAGTCGGCGAACATCCGTGGCGTACCGGGGTGATGTTCCCCCTCCGGCATTGCGGGACAGGGCCAGAACACGCCGTGCTCGTCGCGGATCCGGTCGTAGGTGATGCCGCTGTAGTCGGCCTTGCCGCCGGCCGACGCCCGGCCGAGCTCGGCGAAGATCTCCTCGACGTCGGTTCCGAACGGCACCGGCGACTCGAGTCGCCCGGCCAGCCCGGCGATGACGTCGAGGTCGCTGCGCACGCCCGGCGGGGGCGCGACGGCCTGCTCCCGGAGGATCACCCGCCCCTCGAGGTTGGTCATCGTGCCGGACTCCTCGGCCCACTGGGTGATCGGGAGCACGACGTCGGCGATGGCCGCGGTCTCTGACATGACCATGTCGCAGACCACGAGCAGGTCCAGCGACTCCAGTCGCTGGGTGATGTGGGTGGCCCGCGGCGCAGAGACGACGATGTTGCTGCCGAAGACCAGGAGGGCCCTTGGACCATCAGCACCGCCGCCGTCGCCCGGCTGCCCTAAGGAATCGAGGAGCTCGTAGGCCGACTTGCCCTTGCCGGGCAGCGACTCGGGGGCGACACCCCACACCTTCGCGACGTGGGCGCGGGCGGCAGGGTCGTCGATCATCCGGTAGCCGGGGAGCTGGTCGGCCTTCTGCCCGTGCTCGCGCCCGCCCTGACCGTTGCCCTGGCCCGTGAGGCAGCCGTAACCGGCGCTGGGTCTGCCCGGCAGGCCGAGTGCCAGAGCGACGTTGATCCAGCCGAGCACGGTGGCGGTGCCCTGGCTGTGCTGCTCGGCGCCGCGAGCGGTCAGGATGATGATCTTCTGGTTGGTCGCGAGCAGGCCGACCAGCTCGCGGAGCTCCGCGGTCGCGACCCCGGTGACCCGCTCGACTCGCTCCGGCCACCAGGAGGCGACCGAGCGGCGCACCTGGTCCCAGCCGGTGGTGCGGGCGGCGACGTACTCCTCGTCCACGGCGCCGGCCGCGTCGAGCAGGTGCAGCGTTCCTTGGGCGAGGGCGAGGTCGGTGCCCGGAACCGGCTGCAGGAAGAGGTCGGCACGCTCGGCGGTCGCGGTCAGCCGCGGATCGATGACGACGACCTTGCCACCGCGCTCGCGGAGCCGGTCGAGGTGGCGCGCGGCTGGTGGCATGGTCTCGGCCAGGTTGGAGCCGACCAGGACGACGACGTCGGCCCGCTCGAGATCGGCCAACGGGAAGGGCAGGCCCCGGTCGACGCCGAACGCCTGGTTGCCGGCGCTCGCTGCCGACGACATGCACCAGCGGCCGTTGTAGTCGATCTGGCTGGTGCCGAGCGCCACCCGCGCGAACTTGCCGAGCTGGTAGGCCTTCTCGTTGGTGAGTCCGCCGCCACCGAAGACAGCCACGCTGTCGGCGCCGTACGACGCCTGCAGGTCGGAGACCTGCGCGGCGATCAGGTCGAGCGCCTCGTCCCACGAGGCGGCCCGGAGTTCACCGGTGGCCCGGTCGCGGATGAGCGGGGTGGCGAGCCGTTCGCGGCTGCCGCGCAGCTCGGTCGCCGTCCAACCCTTGCGGCACAGGCCGCCCTCGTTGACGGGGAACTCCGCCCACGGGAGCACATCGAGCCCGGTCCTCCCCTTGACCTGGAGGGTCATCCCGCACTGCAAGCTGCAGTAGGGGCAGTGGGTCCGGGTCATGTCGTCCATTGCAGTCGGTCCCGGTTTCGCAATCGGATCTCGCACTTGGCCCTGAAGGTCAACTAGTTCTCACGCCCTCACAGCCCCGCCGGAGCGGGGCTGTGAGGCGGGTCTCAGATTCCGACCCCGGCGTAGCTCACGTGCGCCTTGGCCGGGTGCGGCTTCCGAAGGTAGAACCAGAACGTCACCGTCGCGCAGATCACGTAGAACGCGGCGAAGACCAGGAACGCGGTCCTGGTCGCCGACAGCGGGTCAGTGACCCACGGCGAGCCGAACGTGATCGGGATCGCGAAGCCGCCGATCGCACCGACGGCGCCGATGATGCCGACCGCCGCCGAAGACTTCTTGGTGCCGGCCAGCAGCGCCGCGTCGCGCTCCGGGGTGTGGGGCGTCGAGGCCCGCTCGGCCTCGGTCCGGAAGATCGCGGGGATCATCTTGTACGTCGAGCCGTTGCCGATGCCGGTGAAGAAGAAGATCAGCAGGAACATGCCCAGGAACAGTGGGAACACGTCGGCGTTGGCGTCGACCGCGGTCTGCACCGCGTCGGGGAACTGGAACGCAGCCGGGTCGGCCTTGATCGCCGCGAGTGCCTCGGCGTCGGGCGGCGGCGGCAGGGTCTCGAGGAGGCTCAGCGTCCAGAGCACACCGAGGCTGCCGAGGAGCATGCCGCCGAAGGAGATCATCGTGATCCGCGCGCCACCGAACTTGTCGGCGAGGTAGCCGCCGAGCGGCCGCGACATCGAGCCGATGAGGGCACCGAGGAACGCATAGAACACGAAGTTGATGCCGATGCCGACCACGTCCGGGACCGGCTGCCGCCAGAAGTTGAGCTTGATCAGCAGCGGCATCGCGGCCGAGTAGCCGATGAACGAGCCGAAGGTGCCGATGTAGAGGAACGACATCACCCAGGTCTGCTTGTTCTTCAGGACCTGGAGCTGCTCCTTGGCAGGGGACTTCGCGTTGGACAGGTTGTCCATCCGGAAGTACGCCGCTGCGACCGCGACGACGGCCAGACCGGCGTAGACCCAGGCCGCACGCTCGAGGTGGATGCCACCCGCGGACGCCTTGACCAGACCGAAGATGCCGGCGCCGCCGACAATCACCGGCAGGAAGAACTGGATCAGCGCGACGCCCAGGTTGCCGCCGGCCGCGTTGAGGCCGAGAGCGGAGCCCTTGAGCCGGGCCGGGTAGAAGAAGTTGATGTTCGCCATCGACGAGGCGAAGTTGCCACCACCGAAGCCGGCCGTGGCCGCGATCACGCAGAAGGCCCAGTACGGCGTGCCTGGCTGGTTCACGAAGTAGGCGAACGAGAGCGTTGGGATGAGCAGCAGTGCCGCGCTGATCATCGTCCAGTTACGTCCACCGAACCTCGGTACCGCCAAGGTGTAGGGAACCCGGATCAGCGAACCGACCAGGTTGGGGATCGCAACCAGGAAGAACAGCTGCTGGGGAGTGAACTCGAAGCCCTGGGCCAGCAGCATCGCCGAGCTGACGCTCCAGATCAGCCAGACCGAGAAGCCGAGGTGCTCGGCGAAGATCGACCAGATCAGGTTGCGCTTGGCGATCGGCGCACCGGTCTCGGCCCAGAACTTCTCGTCCTCGGGGCACCAGTCGTCGATCCAACGACCGGTGCGGTGGGCCGTGGCCGGCTCGACCGCCAGGTCGGCTCCACTCGGGGGTGACGTGAGAGTCATCTCTTGCTCCTGTGCTGAGGGCATGGGTGCCATCGAATGCACTGATCGTGGAGCCCGGTCGTTTCACGTCGTGGTGCGTGGCGGCGTCCCCTTCGTCAACTTGTTCTCACGGACTCACGCCCCTCACGGGCTCACCTCCGTGGCCTGCCTCACATCGGGCGATAACGTGCCGCCGTGATCTGGAACCGGACCGGCGGGAGCGATGGTGCTGGCGGCAGCCCGCTCCTGGTCCTGCTGCACGGCCTCGGCGGTACGGCGGAGCTGTGGCGCGGGATCGAGGCGTTGCTGCCCGCGGCCTGGCCCGGGGGCTGGATGACGCCCGACCTCCCCGGCCACGGGCGGTCGCCGCGCGCTGCGTCGTACACCTTCGACGCGCAGGCAGCGCTGGTCGGCGAGGTGCTGCCGGCCGGCCGCGACCTGGTGCTGATGGGCCACTCGATGGGCGGCATGGTGGCGCTCGCGCTCGCGGGCTTCCACCCGGGCGTACGAAAGGTCGTGGGGTTCTCCATCAAGACCTGGTGGCCGGCCGACCAGGTCGAGGGCATGCGCCAGCAGTCGCTCAAGCCGGCGCGGATCTTTGCGACCCGGCACGAGGCGATCGAGCGCTACCTCTTGGCGTCCGGGCTGCGGGGACTCGCCGATCCCGCCGCGCCCGAGCACGAAGCCGGCGTGATCGAGGTCGAGGACGGGTGGCGGATCGCGCAGGACATGGGCACCTTCGACTTCGGGGTGCCGGACCTGCCCGCACTGCTTGCCAAGGTGTCGTGCCCGGTCACCCTCGCGCTCGGCTCGGAAGACAAGTTCGTCCGGCCCGCCAACTACGGGGAGCTCGGCGTCGACGTCGTCACGTTCGACGGTCTCGGCCACAACCCGCACCTGGAAGACCCGGCCGCGGTGGTCGCGCTCCTCTAGGGTCGCTCCGTGCCTCTCCCTCGCCTCGGCCGGCCGAGCCTGGAGCCCTACGCCGGCCGGTTCGACGTACCGCCTGCCGAAGGGCCGATGTCCGTCACCTTCCTCGGGGTGGCGACGCTGCTCGTCGACGACGGGGAGACGCAGCTGCTGACCGACGGGTTCTTCTCCCGGCCCGGTCTCGCGTCGGTGGGGCTGCGCCGGATCGCGCCCGACCGGCAGCGGATCGAGGACTGTCTGGCCCGCGCGGGCGCCACTCGGGTGCGGGCGGTGGCGCCCGTGCACAGCCACTTCGACCACGCCCTCGACAGCGCTGCCGTCGCCGACCTGACGGGCGCGCTGCTCGTCGGCGGCGAGTCGACGGCCAACGTCGGCCGCGGCGGCGATCTGCCGGACGATCGGATCCGGGTCGTCGCGAGTGGTGACGAGGTGCAGGTCGGCGCCTTCTCGCTCACCTTCGTCGCGTCCGAGCACTGCCCGCCCGACCGGTTCCCGGGGGAGATCACCGAGCCCGTCGTACCTCCCGCCAAGGCCGCCGCGTACAAGTGCGGCGAGGCCTGGAGCATCCTCGTCGAGCACGCGAGCAGCCATCGGCTGCTGATCCAGGGCAGCGCCGGGTACGTCGAAGGCGCGCTCGCCGGGCGCCGGGCCGAGGTCGCCTACCTCGGCATCGGTCAGCTCGGCAAGCAGGACATCGACTACATGACGGCCTACTGGGAGCACACCGTCCGCGCCGTCGGCGCCCGCCGCGTCGTCCTCATCCACTGGGACGACTTCTTCCGCCCCCTCGACCAACCCCTCCGCGCCCTGCCCTACCTGGGCGACGACCTCGACGTCACGATGCGGGTGCTGGTGCCGCTGGCGGAGGAGGACGGGGTCTCGCTGCACTTCCCCACGGTCTGGCGCCGCGAGGATCCCTGGGTCTGACAGGCCGCCGCACCGTCGACGACGACGCCGCTGCGGCCACGTTGATCGAGCGAGGCCTGGACACCGGACTCCCCTCGCCGGCCCCGGTGCACCCCTGGTCTCCGCATTCGCGGTGGCGCGAAGGTCGAGTAGCGCCACGGCTGAGCTTGCGAAGCCGTGACGCGCGTATCGAGACCCGGCGAGACGAGCGCCCCACGGCGAGCGGACACAACTGCGGCGTCTCGATACGCCCTCGCGCAGAGCGCTCGGGCTACTCGACCACCGATAGCGGCCGTGAGCCGCACACCGACCGCGACCAACCGATTTCTCCGGCAGGCGCAACCACGACGAGTACCTCAGGCCGTCTGGGACCAAGCGGCGACGGGGAGAGCCAGGTAGACGCCGACGCTGACCCCGCCGATCGCATCGAGAACCGCGTCGCGGACTTGGTCGCATCGCTCCTGCCGATTGTCGGCACGACTGGCGAACCACTTCGAGCGCACCTCGACAACGACGTCGAGTCCGCCGACGTCGTGCGGTCCGCGCGCGCGGAACCGAAGGTCGACATCGCCGGGCTGGAGGTCGTGGTCGTAGGGCTCCTCCGGGCACGCGACCGCGAGCGAGACGGCGTGTGGCAAATCCCGCGCGAGGCGGGCGACGACGTCGGCGCTGATCGTCGAGCCGTAGGTGACCTGGACGATGGGCATACGCGCAATCTAGGTCCTGCCGGCCGCGAACATGACCCGCGCCGGCCGAAGGCTCGATGCTCTCGGCCGGCGCTGGGCGTGGGGTCAGGCCGCCGTACGACGGACCCGGCGCTCGTCGGCGATGCCCGCGACCGCGGACTCGAACGACGTGCGCAGGAATTCGTTGGTCTCCACCGCGTTACCGGCGGTGGCGAGACCGAGCACTACGCCGGAGAGCACCTCGTTCTTCCAGTGCGGCTTCGGCTCGTCGTCCGGGACGGGGCCGCCGTGCTTGAGCAGCTCGGCGATCAGCGCGGCGAGCACGGGGTTGGGTGCGCCGAGGCTGTCGAGGACCTCGTCGTTGCTCCAGTCCGCCAGCGGCATCACCGGCTGTCCGAGCTTCTCCGAGACGAACGCGAGCTGCACGAGCGACTGACCGAACCGGATGCCCTGGTCGACCGGGGGCAGCGGCTGCGGGTTGAGCGCGACCGAGTCGAACCGGTTCGCGACGCGCGGGCCGTGCGGCCAGATCGCGTCCGCGGCCTGAGGGAAGCGGTCGAGGATGATGCTCAGCAGGATGCGGTTGATGTCCACGGGGGACTCCTTCTTGTCGAGAGTTGTGACACAAGAAGGAGGTCCCAGGAACCCCGCCTGATTCATCCCTTCGGCTACATCTCGCCACGCTCGAGGAAGAAGAACTGCGCCGGCTTCTCGCTCACGCTCGTCCTCAGGTCGACCAGCGGCCCACGCTGGGCGCCGATCCGCTCCAGCATTGCGAGGGAGGCCGCGTTGCGGGCGTCCGGTTCGAAGACCAGCCGGACGCAGCCCGGTAGACCGAGCACGAACGACAGCCCCGCGGCGATCACCTCCCCGGTGCGTCCGGCCCGCCGCGGATCACCGGCGAGCAGCAGGTGGACGCCGACGTCGCCGGGTCTGCGGTCGTACCACTCGCCGATCTCGTCGAACGCAGGGTCGTAGGTCTGCAGGAGCCCGACGGGGTTGCCCTCCACGAGGAACAGGTATGCCGCCAGGTGGTCCTGCTCGTCGATGTACTCGTAGATCTCCTGGACCCGCTCAGCGTCACACTCGGTCATCCCCCAGAACGCCGCGCGTTCCTCGGTGACCCACCCGTGCAGCAACGTCGCGTCGCCGGCCGGGTCGACCGGGTGCAGCGTGACGTTCATCGGTCCGCCACCGGGTTGTCCAGGGTGCCGGCGAACATCAGCGACTCGGCCTGGTCGGTCAGGTCCACCATCTGCAGGGTGTTGCGGAGCTGCAGCCGGTTGAGGCAGCTGTGCCGGAACGTCGGGCGCAGCAGGTCGTAGTGATCGGCCGCCGCGGCGAGCCCGGGGTGGTCCGCGCGGTGCTCCTCGATCGTCGCCCGCACCAGTTCCCAGAACTCGTCCGAGCTCAGCACTCCGTCCTCCGCGAGGATCGCGGCCACGAACCGCAGCACCCCGTCGAACACGTCGGTGTGGATCGCCAGCGCCTTCACGTCGTCGGGAAACCTGCCGCGGATACGCTCCACCTCCGGCGGCAGCGGATGCGCTCCCATCACCGCGACCTCCTCGCCGATGTCCTTCATCAGCGCCCGCACCGGCACGTGGTCCCGGAGCACCAGCACCAGGTTCTCCCCGTGCGGCATGAACGCAAGGTCGTAGGCGTAGAGGCAGTGGACCAGCGGCCGCAGGTAGGCGCGCAGGTAGCACCGCACCCACGTCGCCGCATCGACCGGCGACGCCTTGATCAGCGCCGTCACCAGGGCGTCACCGTCGGCGTCGCGGTGCAACAGCGACGCCATCGTCGCCGGTAGCTCGCCGTCGGCCAGCAACGGCATCGGGCTCTCGCGCCAGAGAGCCGCGACCATCTTCCGGTACGGCGACGGCCCGGCGTGGTGGTGGAAGGCATCGCCCGTGTAGCCGATCGCCGCGACCTCGCGCAGCACCGTGAACCCGGAGGCCGCCAGCTCCGGATCCGCCGAGACGACAGACGCCACCCAGTCGTTGATGGCCGGCGTCGCCTCCATGTACGCCGGCGACAACCCGCGCACGAACCCCATGTTCTGGATCGCCAGCGCTGTCTTCACGTAGTGCCGCTCCGGCCGGCTGAGGTTGAAGAAGGTCCGGATCGACTGCTGCGGCCGGTGCTCGTCGTCACCGGCACCGAGGTGCACCAGGTCGCGCCGCGCCACATCGGGCGCGAACGTCACGGCCAGCTTTTTGACCCACTGCCACGGGTGCACCGGCAGGAACAAGTAGTCGGCGGGGTCGAGCCCGAGAGCCCGCAACCGACCAGCGAAGCGTGCTCGGGTGGCCGACGCCAGCTCGCCGTCGTACAGGCTCTCCTCGGTCTGCCCATCACCCAGCGTCAGCCGGGTGACAGTGCGCCGGGCGGCCAGCCAGTGCAGCCGCACCGGCTCCCCGGCCTCGGGCGCGAACGCCGTGTAGTCGTCGAGGCCGAAGCCGATCCGGCCGTTGTTGGCGACGAACGCCGGGTGTCCTTCGGTCATCGCCGCCTCGATCGCCTGGTAGTCCGCACCGACGAGGTCGGCCACCGGGATCCGGCGATACCGCAGCTTCCATGCGGCAGCCGCCAGGGTCGAGCCGATCTCCTCGAGGTACGTCGGCAACAGCTGGTCCGGGATTCCCAAGACCGGCGCCAGCTCCGCGATGAACACCTGGGCGTCTGGCGCCGGATCGATCGAGGCCGGGTCGACGACCCAGTGCTCGAGCCGATGCACCCGCGCCCTGAAGGAGTAGGACGACGGCCCCGCCATCAGCCTCCACCAGCCCGGTCGTTCGGAGTCCGGGTCCGGGGCGATCAGCCGCTCGTGCGCGTACTCCCCGATGGCCTTGGCCACCAGGTGCCGGTGCGCCCGGTCCATGAACGCCGGTGTCAGGTGCGGAGCCGACATGCCGGAGGCCCTCTCAAAGTCCTCGCGTGTGCAGACGGAGAGCATCGCGATCTTGCCGGGCACCGGCACGTCGTGCAGCTCGACGAAGCCGGCGGCGATGTTCTTGGCCCTGATCGCCGCATTGTCGACGTCGGGCTCGACCACGATCCGCCGTACCGCCGGGTCGGCGAAGCAGTGCTCGAGCACGGCCGCGAAGACCTGCGTCGTGTAGCCGGGCAGCGGCTCGCCTGCGGGCGGGCCGACCAGCACGTGCATCCCGAGGTCGTCGGGCTCCAGCTCGGGCAGGTCGGCCAGCGGCGACCAGCGCGGGTCGTAGGTCTCGACGAGGAACGCAGGCCGGCCATCGGCGCGGCCGAGGAACGCGTCGTGGTGCGGGCTGGCGACGATGTCGCCGTACTCGCGCCGGACGTCCTCCAGCGTGGCGTCCTGCATCATCCAGAACTTCGAGCGCGGGTGGGTCACCCACGCGTGCAGCAGCCGCGCATCGCGGACGACGTCGAGCGGCTCGATCGTGAGCTTCATCGGGCACCCGCCGGCCAGCGACGCAGGTGGTCCGGCACGCCGAACGTCTGTACGGCGATCCGCTTCTCCACCGGGTAGACCTCGCGACCGAGCATCGCGCCGATGATCACGGAGTTGCGGTAGGCGCCCATGCCGAGGTCCGGCGCCAGCAGCGAGTGGGTGTGCTCCTCGGCGTTCTGCACGAAGACCTCGCCGCCGTCGACGTCGACGGAGTAGTCGCCGGCGACGTCGTACCGGCCACGCTCGTCGAACCGGATCCGGTCCCGGACGCCGTCGAGGAAACTCGGGGCGGTCGGGGCGTAGCCCGTTGCCAGCACCAGCCCGTCGGTGACGAGGCCGAACGACTCACCCGTCTCGACGTGCAGCAGGTCCAGCTCGTGGCCGGTCCCGATGGTCCGGGCATCGCGGACCTCGGTGTTGGTGAGCAGCGTCGTCCGCGGCCCGTCGCCGACCACGCGCTGCTGGTAGTGCCGGTCGAAGATCGCGTCGACCAGGTCGCCGCTGATGCCCTTGAACAGGTGCCGCTGTTCACGGGCCAGCCGGTCGCGGGTCTCGGCAGGAAGCGCGCGGTGGTAGGCGCCGTACTCCGGCGACGTCATCTCAAGGGTGAGCTTGGTGTACTCCATCGGGAAGAACCGGGGACTCCGCGTGAGCCACACCAGCTCGTAGCCGTGCTGGGGGGCCTCGACCAGCAGGTCGTAGTAGATCTCCGCCGCGCTCTGACCGCTGCCGACGATGGCGATGGTCGGCAGCTTCTGCAAGTCCGCCTTGTGTGCGAGGTAGTCGGAGGAGTGCGTCACCGACGCCGAGCCGACGAGGGGTTGGAGCGGCGTGGGGATGCTCGGCGACGTACCAATCCCCAGCACCAGCCGCTTGCTGAACCAGGTCTCCCCGGTCGCCGTGGTGGCAAGGTAGGCCCGCCCGTCGTGGTCGACCGACACGACCCGCTGGCCGAACCGGACCGAGTCGAGGCGCTCGGCGGCCCAGCGGCAGTAGTCGTCGTACTCCCGGCGCAACGGGTAGAAGCTCTCCCGGATGTAGAACGGGTAGAGGTGGCCGGACCGCTTGAGGTAATTGAGGAACGACCAGCGCGACGTCGGGTCGGCCATGGTGACCAGGTCGGCCAGGAATGGCACCTGCAGCGTCGCGTCGTCGAGGAGCAGGCCGGGGTGCCAGTCGAACCGGTCGCGGGCCTCCAGGAAGACCCCGGAGAGGTCGTCCGACTCGCGCAGCGGGTCGGTCAGGCAGGCCAGGCCGAGGTTGAACGGGCCGAGGCCGACGGCGACGAAGTCGTGGACCTTCATCGCACGACGACCTCGACCGGCTCGGCAAGTGCGGCGCCGGTGGTCCGCACGAGATCGATGACGCCGACGATGTTGTCGACAGTCGCGAGCGGGTTGAGCAGGGTGACCTTGAGGAACCGCCGCCCGTCGACGTTGGTGGCCGCGACCATCGCCTGGCCCGACTCGTAGAGGGCGGCCCGGATCTCGTTGTTGAGCGCGGCGATCTCGCGCTCCTCGAGTGCCGCCCCGCCCGGGACGTAGCGGAACACCAGCGTGCTCAGCTCCGGCCGCGCCGCGAGCTCCAGGTCGGGCTCGTTGCTGACGGCGATGTAGACGTCCCTCGCGAGGTCGACCACGGCGTCGACGTACTCACCGACGGTGTCGGGGCCCATCATCCGCAACGTCAGCCACAGCTTGAGGGCGTCGAACCGCCGCGTCGTCTGCAGGCTCTTGTCGACCTGGTTCGGCGACGTGCCCGCCCGGTCGGCACTGCGCGGGTTGAGGTAGTCGGCATGCCACGCCACCGGCGCCAGCAGCACGCGGTCGCGCACGATCAGCGCGCTGGAGGAGACCGGCTGGAAGAACGTCTTGTGATAGTCGACGGTCACCGAGTCGGCACGGTCGATGCCGGCGAGCCGGTGCCGGTAGCGCGGCGAGACGAGCAGGCCACCGCCGTACGCCGCGTCGACGTGCAGCCAGGTGTCGTAGGCCCGCGCCAGGTCGGCCATCTCGGGCAGCGGGTCGATCGAGCCGAAGTCGGTCGTGCCGGCAGTCGCGACGATCGCCATCGGTCGCAGGCCGAGCGCCGTGCAGGCGGCCAGCGACCGGTCGAGGGCCACCGGGTCCATCCGGTGCCGCTCGTCGGTCGGCACGCACACCACGCTGTCGGCACCGAGACCCATCAGCCGGGCGGACTTCTGCACCGAGAAGTGGCTGTCGGCGGACGCCAGGATCCGCAGCCGGCCGAGCGGCTCGCGCTCGAGCGCACCGCGGGCCAGCATCAGGGCTTGGAGGTTGGACTGGGACCCACCGCTCGTGAAGACACCGTCCGCGGTCTCGCCGAAGCCGATCCGGCGCGCGGTCCACTCGACGAGGTGCCGCTCCACGAAGGTGCCGCCCACGCTCTGGTCGAAGGTGTCCATCGAGCTGTTGACCGACGCGATGAACAGCTCGGCCAGCAGGGCCGGTACCACGACCGGGCAGTTGAGGTGCGCGGCGTACGACGGCTCGTGGAACCACACCGCGTCATCGAGCCACACGTGCGACAGCTCGGCCAACGCCTCCGCCGTACTGCCCAGCGGGGCGTCGAGGTCGACCGCGGCGACCCGCGCCGCTGCCTCGGCGACGCCGGTCCCGGCGGCCGGTCCCGACACCCGGCCGAGGGCGCTGAGCAGGTGCTCGAGCCCCGCGCCGATCGTCGCCGCGTAGTGGTCCGCGTTCGCGGGATGGAAGACGTGGTGCAGCGGGGGCGGGTGCAAGGTCCGAGCTCCTTCGCGCGAAATAAGGTAAGCCTTACCTTAGCGGCGCCTCGATCGCTATCACGAGCGGGTCCACGTGCTCTCGGTCACAGCAACAGCGACCGTTCGTCGCGCCGCAACGACCGCTCATCGACCGCCGCTTCCCGTCGGGCGCGAGTTCTGACCGCACCACTGCCAACGGGGTACTGGCCGCTCCTAGCGTCGGAAAAGCCGATGACACCGACTGCAGGAGGCCACGTGTCCACGACCACCAACGGGGGTAGCGGATCGCACCAGCGTTCCGACCACCCGATCTACGTCGAGATCCAGGAGTCACCCGAGTTCCGGGAGCTCCGCAGCAGGTTCCGGAGGTTCGTGTTCCCGGCCACGGTCGCGTTCATGACCTGGTACCTGCTGTACGTCGTCATGTCGAATTGGGCCACCGGCTTCATGGACACGAAGGTCGTGGGGCACATCAACGTCGCCCTGGTCTTCGGCATCCTCCAGTTCGTCTCGACCTTCCTGATCGCCTGGCTCTACGGGCGCTACATGAATGACAGGGTCGACCCGATCGCACGGAAGCTCAACGAGCGCTACAACGCCCAGATCGCCAGCGAGGTGAAGCGATGAGCTCCGAAGCGCTCTCCACAATCCTGTTCCTGGTCGTCGTCGCGATCACCATCGGGATCACGTTCTGGGCCAGCCGCAACACCAAGTCCGCCGCGGACTACTACGCGGGCGGCCGCAACTTCAGTGGCTTCCAGAACGGGCTCGCGATCTCGGGCGACTACATGAGCGCCGCGTCGTTCCTCGGCATCTCCGGTGCCATCGCGCTGGCCGGGTACGACGGGTTCCTCTACTCGATCGGCTTCCTCGTCGCCTGGCTGATCGCCCTGCTGCTCGTCGCGGAGCTGCTCCGGAACTCCGGCCGCTACACGATGGCCGACCAGCTGGCCTACCGGATGCGCCAGCGTCCGGTGCGCACCGCCGCGGCCACCTCCACGGTCGTGGTCTCTATCTTCTACCTACTGGCACAGATGGTGGGAGCGGGCGCGCTCGTCACGCTGCTGCTCGGCATCGAGGGTGAGTGGGCGATCCGCCTCACCATCATCGCCGTGGGCCTGTTGATGATCTTCTACGTCGTCGTCGGCGGCATGAAGGGCACCACCTGGGTGCAGATCGTGAAGGCCGTCCTCCTGATGACAGGCACCATCCTGATCACGGTGCTCGTGCTGGCGGAGTTCAACTTCAACATCAGTGACCTGCTGGGCGCCGCAGCCAGCAACACCGGCAAGGGCGACGCGTTCCTCGAGCCCGGGCTGAAGTACGGCGTGAGCACCACCAGCCAGATCGACTTCCTGTCGCTCGGCCTCGCGCTGGTGCTCGGTACGGCGGGACTGCCGCACATCCTGATCCGGTTCTACACCGTGCCGACCGCCAGGGACGCGCGCACCTCGGTGAACTGGGCGATCGGGCTGATCGGCGCGTTCTACCTGATGACGCTGGTGCTCGGCTTCGGTGCCGCAGCGCTGCTGGCCACCGGAGAAGGCAGTGATGTCTTCAACAGTGGCGGCAACCTGGCGTCTCCACTCCTTGCCGAGGAGGTCGGCGGTGGCGCCGGATCCAACGGCGGCGCGATCCTGCTGGCGTTCATCGCGGCGGTGGCGTTCGCGACGATCCTCGCCGTGGTGGCCGGGCTGACGCTGACGTCTGCGTCATCCGTGGCGCACGACCTCTACGCCAACGTGTGGAAGAAGGGCGAGGCCAGCGAGACCGACGAGGTGAGGGTGGCCCGGATCGCGGCCTTCGCGATCGGCGGTGTCGCCATCGTGCTGTCGATCTTCGCCCAGGACCTGAACATCGCGTTCCTGGTGGCACTCGCATTCGCGGTGGCGGCCTCCGGCAACCTTCCGGCACTGGTGATGAACCTCTTCTGGAAGAAGTTCAACACCCGTGGCGCGACCTGGGCCATCTACGGCGGAATCATCACCTGTGTCGGCCTGGTGTTCTTCTCGCCAACGGTGTCGGGTCCGACCGGCGTCTTCTGGACGTCCGCCGACTTCTCGTGGTTCCCGCTGGCCAACCCGGGGATCATCTCGATCCCGGCCGGCTTCCTGTTCGGCATCCTCGGCACGCTCACGTCCCGTGATCCCGAGGCCGAGGCTGCCTACAGCGAGCTCGAGGTCCGCGCTCTCACGGGAGCCGGCGCAGAGCAGGCCACCCAACACTAAGAAGTACTCGGGGGTTGCCGGGTCGACGCTGCGTCGTGATGGGCGCGCGTCGGCCCGGCAACGGGTCTGCAACTAACAGGCAGGCAACCTCGTGACCCGGCATCATCGCCGCCCTAATGTGGTGCACGCACCCACGACCTCAGGAGAGACCCGTGTCGACCGACCCAACGTCCACGTCAGAGACGCTTGCCAACCTGTCCAAGGAGGAGCGTCGCTTCGAGCCGCCGGCCGACCTCGCGGCTAACGCGAACGTGACCGCGGATGCCTACGAGCAGGCCGCCAAGGACCCGGTGGGTTTCTGGGCCGAGCAGGCCGACCGGCTGAGCTGGGCCGAGCGTTGGGACACGGTCCTCGACGACTCCAACCCGCCGTTCTTCAAGTGGTTCACGGGCGGCAAGCTCAACGCGTCGTACAACTGCGTCGACCGGCACGTCGAGGCCGGCAACGGCGACAAGGTTGCCCTGCACTGGGTGGGTGAGCCGGTCGACGACACTCGCGACATCACCTACGCGCAGCTCAAGGACGAGGTTTCCCAGGCGGCCAACGCGCTGACCGACCTGGGTGTCGCGGCGGGTGACCGGGTCGCGATCTACATGCCGATGATCCCCGAGGCGATCGTCGCGATGCTGGCCTGCGCGCGGATCGGCGCCCCGCACACGGTGGTGTTCGGCGGTTTCTCCGCCGACGCCCTGGCGTCGCGGATCGACGACTGCCAGGCGAAGGTCGTCATCACCTCCGACGGCGGCTACCGCCGCGGCGCGCCCTCGGCGCTCAAACCGGCGGTCGACGAGGCGCGCACCAAGACGGACCTGGTGGAGAAGGTGCTGGTCGTCCGCCGCACCGGCCAGGACCTTTCAGTCGACGGCGACGACGGCTGGGACGACGACGTCGACGTGTGGTGGCACGACGTCGTCGACACCGCGTCGACCGACCACACCCCCGAGGCGTTCGACGCCGAGCACCCGCTCTACGTCATGTACACCTCCGGGTCCACCGGCAAGCCGAAGGGCATCCTGCACACCACCGGCGGCTACCTCACCGGTGCGGCGTACACCCATCACGCGGTGTTCGACCTCAAGCCCGACACCGACGTCTATTGGTGCACCGCCGATATCGGCTGGGTCACCGGCCACAGCTACATCGTCTACGGGCCGCTGGCCAACGGCGTCACCCAGGTGCTCTACGAAGGCACCCCCGACAGCCCGGAGCGGGGCCGCTGGTGGCAGATCGTCGAGAAGTACGGCGTCACGATCTTCTACACCGCACCCACCGCGATCCGCTCGTTCATGAAGCAGGGCGCCGAGATCCCCGACCGCTCGGACATGTCGAGCCTTCGGATCCTCGGCTCGGTCGGTGAGCCGATCAACCCCGAGGCGTACGTCTGGTACCGCAAGACCATCGGCGGCACTGGCAACAACGGAGAGGGCGCCCCGGTGGTCGACACCTGGTGGCAGACCGAGACCGGCGCGATCATGATCAGCCCGCTGCCCGGCGTGACCGCCGGCAAGCCCGGCTCGGCAATGACCGCCATCCCCGGCATCTCCGCCGACGTGGTCGACGACAAGGGCCGGTCGGTGCCCAACGGGTCGGGCGGCTACCTGGTCATCACCAAGCCGTGGCCCGCGATGCTGCGCACCCTGTGGGGCGACGACGACCGATACGTCGACACCTACTGGAAGATGTTCAAGGATCTCGGCTACTACTTCGCCGGCGACGGCGCCAAGAAGGACGACGACGGCGACATCTGGGTGCTCGGCCGGGTCGACGACGTCATGAACGTCTCCGGCCACCGGCTCTCGACCACGGAGATCGAGTCCGCGCTGGTCTCCCACCCCAAGGTTGCCGAGGCCGCGGTCGTCGGCGCCAAGGACGAGGACACCGGTCAGGCCGTCTGCGCGTTCGTCATCCTTCGCGACGAGGCCGGCGACGGAGGGGAGGACATCGTCCAGGAACTGCGCAAGCACGTGCGCAAGGAGATCGGCCCGATCGCCACCCCGCGACAGATCATGGTCGTGGCCGAGCTCCCCAAGACCCGCTCCGGCAAGATCATGCGCCGCCTGCTCCGCGACGTCGCCGAGAACCGCGAGGTCGGCGACGTCACCACCCTCGCCGACAGCTCGGTCATGGAACTGATCTCGAAGGGGCTCAGCTCCAGCGCCGACGACTGACCCGCTACCGGTCGCACCTGCTGACGACGACGAGACGGGCCGGGGCCGTCGTCCGACCGGTACTCGTCGGCCAGGTCGCACCGGAGGGCAACGGGTGCAGACTGAACCTCGAGCGCTCCGGCTACGTGTGAGTGGTTGGGAGGTGTCATGCCGGAAGACCTGGCCGCGGCGATGCGCCAGCTGCACGACGAACACGCAAGCGCGCTCTGGGGGTTCTGCCTGCACCTCACCGGCAACGACCGGACGCACGCGGAGGACGTCGCACAGGAGACGCTGCTCCGCGCGTGGCGCAACGCCTCGGTGCTCGAGGAATCGCGCGGATCGGTCCGGTCGTGGCTGTTCACGGTCGCGCGCAACATCGTCATTGACGAGTGGCGGTCCAAGCGCAACAAGCGCGAGATCCCCACCGACGACCTGACGGACCTCTCGGGCTCGGAGGATCGCACCGACCAGCTGCTGCTCTCGTGGGTGGTCGCCGAGGCACTCACCCAGCTCTCGCAGGAACACCGCGCCGTACTGCTCGCGTGCTACTACCGCGGCCAGTCCGTGGCGGAGGCCTCCCGGCGACTGGGAGTACCCGAAGGCACCGTGAAGTCACGCACCCACTACGCGCTGCGCGCGCTGCGCCTGTCGCTGGAAGAGCTGGGGGTGAGCCAGTGAGCTGCGAGTTCGCGACCCTCGACGCCGCATACGTGCTGGGCTCCCTGCCACCTGCTGAGCGGGCCGACTACGAGCGCCACCTGCGCACCTGCGAGGACTGCGCACGATCGGTCCGGGAGTTCGCCGGGCTGCCGGGACTGCTGGCTCGCGTGCCCGCTGACGTGTTGGAGCCGTCAGCGGGCCGTGAGCCGGTACCCGCCACCCTGCTGCCCGCCGTGGTCGCCGTCGCCGAACGCCAGCAGCGCCGCCGGACCATTCGTACGGCGCTGATCGCCGCGGCGGCGGTCGCCGTCATTGCCGTCGGGTCCGCGGTGGTCGCTGCCTCGATCGGCGACGATGACCCGCCGGTGTCCGCTCCGCCGCCTGCGGTCGAGACCACGGCAGCTCCGCAGCGGATGACCACCCTCGACGACGGCCGTTCGACGGGCTGGGTCTCGCTGACGCCGCTGCCATCGGGTGGCACGCGTGTCGACCTGACCTGCACGTACAACAGCTCGTACGAGGGCGTCCATGACTACGAACTGGTCACGCACTCCACGGACGGCGAGACCGAGACCAAGTCCTTCAAGGCGACGACGGGCGAGGAGGAGAAGGTCACCGATACGACCTCCATCGAACTCGACGACATCGAGAAGGTCGTGGTCACGAGCTCGTACGGGCCGATCCTGCTGCTCACTCCGGACCGAACGCCGTGAGCACCCGGTCGCGCAGGTAGGACATCGGCCAGACCGGCGCGTCGTCGGCCGGCAGCAGGCCGGGCGACCAGTCCCAGTCCGCGATCCGTTCTACGACGTCGCGGTCCTGCGCGATGACCGTGATCGGTACGTCGCGCCCGGCGTCCTCGCCGCTCACCCAGGACCACGGCTCGTGGTCGCCGAGCACCAACAGCACCCGGTCGGGGTCGGGGTAGGTCTCGAGGAAGGACACCAGCGTCTCCCACGAGTACTCGATCGAGTCGCCGTAGAGCTGCTGTGCCCGCTCGGGGTCGGCCTCCTGGTCGACCGGCTCCGCATCCTCCGTCGTCCCGTCGAAGACGGAGCCGTCGCCGACCTCGTCCCACGGCACCAGCGGCGGCGGCGGGGTCCACGGGTGGTGGCTGGAGACCAGGTCGATCTCCGCGAACACCGGCGCCCGGTCGGCGCGGGCGAGCTCCTCGCGACGGAGGTGCTCGAGGGTGTACTGGTCCGGCACCAGGGCGTAGCCGAAATCGGGGCCGGCGTAGTCGACGTTGCGCGAGTCGTAGATGTGGTCGTAGCCGTAGAACTCCGCGCCCTCCAGCCAGTCCTCGGTGTTGGCCGGTACGTCGAACACCGTGCGCCACCCGCCGCGCTCGAATGCCCTGGTCAGCGTGAGCCGGTCGCTGTCGAGCAGCTGCCCGTAGCGCCGCTCGCTGTCCACCCACAACCCCGACTGGGTCGTGGAGTGCGCCAGCCAGCTCGCCGCGCCGAAGGTCGGCGAGGTGAGGTAGCCGCTGCGCGTGCCGTAGCCGGCCGCGTCCAGGCGCCGGGTCCCGTCGGCGAGGACCTCCTCGACGCCCGGCGAGTACGACGACCCACGGGTCGCGCTCCGGCCATAGCTCTCCACGAACACGACGAGTACGTCCTTGCCGCGCAACCCGCCCAGGAGCTGGTCGTCCGGCACGTCGGCGAAGTCGTCGTCGGCGATCTGGTCGGCGAAGTCGTCGCGATCGGCGAAACCCGCCCGCACCTGGTCGACGGTGTCGACGGCGAGGTCGGCGGCACCCGCCGCAGCGACGGGTGCCCCACCGGCGACGTGGATGCCGGCCAGGGCGCAGATCGCCCAGACCGTGCCCAGCGCCACCGTCCCGCGTGTCGCGCGCGGCCGGTGGTCCGACACGACCCGCGCAACGCGGGCCGCCGCAGCGGCGAGACCGACGACGACCGCGCCGATCAGCAGCACCACCCCGACCGCGGCCAACCGTGCAGCCAGGTCGCCGACCGAGTCGCCGAGCACGCCGACGCCGGACTCGAAGTAGCCCCAGTCGCCCAGCGGGTCGAACGGCCGGTCCAGCACCACGTCGAAGCCGGCGTTGACGATCCGCAGCACGACCAGCACGCCGGCGACCGCGCCGAACCCGGCGGCGGCCCAGAGTCGCAGGCCGGCCGGCAGCACCAGCGCGACGGCAACCAGGACCAGGCCTTCGAGGGGGATGCGCAGGACGTCGCCCAGGGCCAGGCCGGTCGTCGGACCTGGCAGCGTGAGGGCAGCCCAGAGGCCGACGAACGCGGCCCCGGTGACGACGCCCGGTCGCACCAGCGGGCCGGCCGGCGCTGCGACCGGGAGTGGCGGGAGCGGCTCCAATCGCTCCCGCCACTGGCTTTTGACGTCCCGGAAGAAGGACTCGAAGAGAAGGACCAGCGCGGCCACCAGAGCCAGTCGGGTTACGACCGGCGGTGTCAGGGCGGACGCCGCAACGGTGAGGACGATGCCCTGGAGCGCGGCCACCACCTTCGCGGAGTACCGCGGCGGGAGTGGACGCTGGAGCCAACGTAGTACCCAACCGACCGCCACGTACACGTAGCGGATCGCACCGATCGCCAGCACCCACCAGCCCGCCGCGGGCGCGACGTACACGCTGAGAACGGCGATCAGGAACGCGTCGACCTCCATGTCGAACCGGGCGCCGAACGCCGAGTCCGTGCCGGTACGGCGCGCTACCCGGCCGTCCACGGCGTCGAGCAGCAGCCCGACCGTGGCGATGCCGACCACCAGTGGCACTGGGCTGTCCGCGACGTAGGAGTCGGCGGCGAGGCCCGCGACCCCGCAGGCGAGGACGGCCCGAGTGGCCGTGATCCAGCCCGCGGGGCCGAGGGGCACGCGGTGCCGGGTCAGCGCACCGTCGAGGAGTACGGCGAGCCCGGCGACGGCCATTAACCCGGCGCCCCAGCCGACCGGGCCGAGCCCGACGACGGCATCCAGCGTCGCGAGCAGGACGGTCCCGCCGACGGCCACAGCCGCCGGCCCCAGGACGCGTCCCGGCTGAACCCGATCCACCGCACCTCCGTGTGTAGGGGTAACAGGGATACGGTGCCGGAATCCAGCCGGTTCAGGAAGCCGGAGGTGAGGAGGCGCAGACGGTGCGCGAGGCACGTGCGTTCTGGCTGGCCGAGCCGGGCCGCGGCGAGATCCGGACCGAACCGCTGCGAGACCCCGGGCCGGACGAGGTGCTGGTGCGCGCGCTCCGCTCGGGAGTCAGCCGCGGCACCGAGACACTCGTCTTCCGTGGCGGCGTGCCGGAGGACCAGCACCGCGCGATGCGTGCCCCCTTCCAGGACGGCGACTTCCCCGGCCCGGTGAAGTACGGCTACCTCAGCGTCGGCGTCGTCGAGCAGGGCCCGGCCGCGCTGACCGGCCGGCGGGTCTTCTGCCTGCACCCGCACCAGACGGCGTACGTCGTACCCGCCGATGCAGTGACCCCGCTGCCGCCGTACGTCCCCACCGAGCGCGCCGTCCTGGCTGGCACCGTCGAGACCGCGATCAACGCAGTGTGGGACGCCGCACCGCTGATCGGCGACCGGATCACGGTGGTCGGCGGCGGCATGCTCGGCTGCTGCATCGCCAAGCTGGTGGGTCGGATCCCAGGTGCCCGGGTGACCCTGGTCGACACCGAGCCGTCGCGCGAGCACGTCGCGGACGCGCTCAGCGTCGGCTTCTCCACACCTGAGGACGCTCGCGGCGGGTGCGACGTGGTCTTCCACGCCAGTGCGACGTCGGCCGGACTGCAACGGTCCCTCGAGCTGCTGGCGCCGGAGGGCACGGTGATCGACGTCAGCTGGTACGGCGACCGACCGGTCACCGTGCCGCTCGGCGGCGCCTTCCACGCCGGGCGGTTGACCATCCGGTCCAGCCAGGTGGGAATGATCGCCCCGACCCGGCGGAGCCGGCGCACCTACGCGGACCGCCTGCGGCTGGCGATGGAGTTCCTCGAGGATCGGGCGTTCGACACGCTGCTGACGGGCACGTCGACGCTCGACGAGCTGCCCGCCGTACTCGCCCGGCTCGCCGACGGCGACCGGACCACCCTGTGCCACACGATCGACTACGAGGAGGACCGTTGAACCGTGAGTTCCGGGTGACGGTGCGCGACCACATGATGGTCGCCCACAGCCTGCGCGGCGAGGTGTTCGGACCCGCGCAGCGGCTGCACGGCGCGACGTTCGTCGTCGACGCGACGTTCGTCGCGGAGGACCTGGACGGCTCGGGGATCGTGGTCGACATCGGGAGGGCCACCGAGGAGCTCAAGGCGGTCCTTGCCGACCTCACCTATCGCAACCTCGACGACGTCGAGCAGCTGAACGGCCTCGTCACGACGACCGAGGTGCTCGCCCGCTGGGTCGCCGACCGGCTCGCGGAGCGCGCCCACCGAGGGCACCTGGGCCGACCCGCGGCCGAGCTGTCGGGCATCGACGTGACCCTGCGGGAGTCCCACATCGCATGGGCGAGCTACCAGCGGCCGCTATGAGCCACCGCCAGCCGATCGAGTTCGTCGTCCCGGCGGGGATCGACGACCCGGCGCGGCCCAGCGGCGGCAACCGCTACGACCGGCGGGTGATCGACTCGCTCAGGGCGATCGGCCGGGTCGTGCACGAGCACCGCATCGAGGGGCCGGCGGATCTCCAGCCGCTGTTGACCGGGCTGCCCGACCACGCGGTGGTGGTCGTGGACGGCCTGCTGGGCTCGGCGGCGCCCGAGGCACTCCAGAGGGCGGCCGAGCGGCTCTCCGTCGTCGTACTCCTGCACATGCCGTTCGCCGAGGCCTCGAGCGACGAGTCCGCACGGAGCGCCGAGCATGCCGGGCTTGCAGCAGCCTCCGGCGTCGTGACGACCAGCACCTGGGCGCGGGCGTGGGTGATCGCGCACCACGGGCTGCCATCCGAGCGGGTGCGGGTGGTGACCCCCGGCGTCGATCCGGCGCCGGTCACCTGGGCCTTCCCTCCCGGCGGCCGGTTGCTGTGCCTGGCTGCAGTGACCCGGGCCAAGGGCCAGGACACCCTGCTCGCGGCGCTCGCCCAGCTCGCCGACCTCGACTGGTGCCTCACCTGCATCGGCGCGCTCGACCTAGAGCCCGACTTCGCAGCGGGCCTGCGGGAGATGGCGGAGCGGTCCGGGATCGCCGACCGGGTCGAGCTGGCCGGCCCACAGACCGAGGACCGGGTCCGCTTCGCCCTCTCGAGCGCGGACCTGCTGGTCGCGGCCTCGCGTCGGGAGTCCTACGGGATGGCCGTGGTCGAGGCGCTCGCGCATGGCGTACCCGTCGTCGTCACGGCCGTCGGCGGCCACCACGAGGCGGTCGGCCGTACTGCGACCGGCGCACCGGCCGGCGCGTTCGTCCCGCCCGACAACCCCGACCTGCTGGCCGCCACCCTGCGCTGCTGGCTCACCGACCGGGACGAGCGGGAGCGCCTCCGCGCCGCAGCGGCCCGCCGGCGTACCTCCGTCGGCACCTGGCCGGGAGCCGCGCGCCGGTTCGCGGAAGCCGTCGACGCTGCTGCGATGAACCCGGCCGGCGTGAGCGCATGAAGTGGGCCTGGATCCGGCTCCTCGCCGGCGTCGCGATCCTCGCCGTGCTCGCGGTCCGGCTGGGCGCGGAGCCGTTCGTGGACGGGATCCGCAGTACGGACGCGACCGCTCTCCTGGCCGCGCTGCTCGTCACCGCGGGCACCACCTGGTGCTGCGCTTGGCGGTGGAGCCTGCTGGCCGAGCGGCTCGACGTCGCAGTGCCGGTGCGCACCGCCTACCGCCGCTACTACCGGTCCCAGCTCCTCAACGCGACGCTCCCCGGCGGCATCCTCGGCGACGTCCACCGCGGCATCGACCATGGCCGGTCGGCCGGTGCGCTCGGCCGGGGACTCCGGTCGGTGCTGTGGGACCGGACCTCGGGCCAGACGGTTCAGATCGCGATGGCAGTGCCCGCCCTGGTCCTGCTGCCGGCCGCGGTTCGCTCGGACGCCGGCTGGTTGCTACTGGCGGTCACGGCTGTCGTGGTCGCGGCTGCGATGGCCCTGCCCGCACGCGTACGACGCGCGGTCGTCGCCGAGCTGCGGGGGGTGGCCGCCGCGCGTGCGGTGCTGCCCCGGGTGGTGCTGGCCTCTGCGCTGGCGGCCACGGGGCACGTGGTCGTGTTCGTCGTCGCCGCCCGGTCGGTCGGCGTCACCGCACCGTTGTCCGAGCTGGCCGCGCTCGGGCTGGTGGTGCTCGTCGCGTCCGCGCTGCCGCTGTCCGTCGCGGGGTGGGGTCCGCGAGAAGGCGCGGCAGCGTGGATCTTCGGCGCCGCCGGGCTCGGCACCGAGACCGGACTCAGCGTCGCGGTCGCCTTCGGTGTGGTGTCCTTGGTGGCGACGCTGCCTGGACTGCTGGCCCTCGCCGGGGGTACCCGTCCTTCGCACCGGTCCCCGGATCCTGCCACCGAGGAGGCCGCACGTGGCTGACCGCCCCTACACCCTGCTCAGCTGCAGCATGTCGCTCGACGGCTACCTCGGCGGTGCGACCGACGAGCGGCTGCTGCTCTCCAACGACGCCGACTTCGACCGCATCGACGACGTCCGGGCGGGCTGCGACGCGATCCTGGTCGGCGCCGCCACGGTCCGGAAGGACAATCCCCGGCTGCTCGTCCGGGAGGCACGCCGGCGCAGCGCCCGGGCGGCGGCCGGACTCCCCACCTCGCCGGCCAAGGTGACGGTCACCGCGCGCGGTGACCTCGACCCGCTCGCCAACTTCTTCACCGCGGGCGACACCGAGAAGTTCGTCTACTGCAGCACCGAGGCCATCACGTCGGCCCGCGGACGGCTCGAGCCGGCCGCCACGGTGATCGACGCCGGCCACGCGCCGCGCCGGCTGCGTCGGGTGGGCGAGGACCTGCACGACCGCGGCGTCCGGCGGCTGATGGTCGAGGGCGGCGGGACCATGCATACCCAGTTCCTCACCGGCGGGCTGGCCGACGAGCTCCAGCTGGTGGTGGCGCCGTTCTTCGTCGGTGACTCGCGCGCCCGGAGGTTCGTGGACGACGGGCGGTTCCCGTGGCGCCCGGACCACCGGGCGCACCTGGTCGAGTCGCGCGCGATCGGCGACGTCGTACTCCTTCGCTACGCGCTGTCCGACCGCTTCGCGGGCTGAGGGCCTCCGAGCCCGACCGGCTAGGGTGGCGGGTGGAGTGCCGGGAAGCCTGGTCGGCGTCGTTCCGTCGATCCCTGGAGGCCCCGTTGACCACATCCGATCGTCGGCTGTTCGCGCGCGGCTCCTTCCTCGAGAGCTCGCGGGTCGCCGAGATCCTGCGCACGGAGAGCATCGGCGGCGCGCTGGTCATCGCAGCCGCTCTGGTCGCCCTGGTCTGGGCGAACACGCCGTGGGCTTCGTCGTACGACGCGCTCCGCGACCTCCGGGTCGGCCCGCACTCCCTGCACCTGGACCTCAGCCTTGCGACCTGGGCCGCTGATGGTCTGCTCGCGATCTTCTTCTTCGTGGCGGGCCTGGAGCTGAAACGCGAGTTCGTCGCGGGCGACCTTCGCGACCCCCGGCGGGCCGCCCTGCCGGTGGCCGCCGCGGTGGGCGGCATGGCAGCGCCGGCCGCGATCTACGTCGCGGTCAACCTGGCGTTCGAAGGGGACCTCTCGGGCTGGGCCGTGCCGACGGCGACCGACATCGCCTTCGCCGTCGCCGTGCTCGCGGTGATCAGCACCCACCTGCCGAGCGGCCTGCGCACCTTCCTCCTCACCCTGGCCGTCGTCGACGACCTGCTGGCGATCACCGTGATCGCGGTGTTCTACACCGACGACCTGCAGCCGTCCTACCTGCTGCTCGCCCTCGTCCCGCTGGCGGCGTTCGGTCTTCTGGTGCAGCGCCGGATTCGTCACCCGATGCTGCTGGTGCCGCTCGCCTTGGTCACGTGGGCGCTCGTGCACGAGTCGGGCATCCACGCCACCGTCGCGGGTGTGCTGCTCGGCTTCACCGTGCCGGTCATCAATCAGCATCGCCCCGAGGCGGCGGGGCTGGCCGAGCACCTGGAGCACCTGGTCCGGCCGGTCTCGGCCGGCCTCGCGGTCCCCGTGTTCGCGTTCTTCGCCGCGGGCGTCGGAATCGGCGGCTGGTCCGGGCTCGGGGACGCACTGCGCGACCCGGTCGCGCTCGGCGTGGTCGCGGGCCTGGTGCTCGGCAAGCCGATCGGCATCACCGCCGCGGCCTGGCTGGTCCACACGTTCACCCACGCCGACCTCGATGACGAGCTGGCGTGGACCGACGTGGTCGGGATGGCGATGCTCGCCGGCATCGGCTTCACGGTCTCGCTGCTGATCGGCGATCTTGCCTACCCGGCTGGCTCGGCGGCCACCGAGAACGTCAAGGTCGGGGTGATCGTCGGCTCGGTCGTGGCCGCCCTGCTCGCCGGAATCGTGCTGCGCCGCCGCAACCGGGTCTACCGGCGCCTCTGCGCGCTGGAGGAGCAGGACACCGACCACGACGGCGTTCCGGACGTCTTCGGCAGCGGAGGGCTCAGTTCGGATCGGTGATCCGCTCGGGCAGCAGCGCCGCGAGCAAGGTCGCGACCGTGATCGCTCCGATCATCGCCGCCTGCTTCCCCCGCCCGTCCACGACGGCGACCAGCGGGCTGTGGTTGCCGGCCATGATCGCGGCGATCTCGAGGGCGTTGTCGTCGGGCTCGAGGACCACCAGCTTCGGGCCCTTGTCGGGTAGCAGCTCGGCCACGGTCTTGCCGACGAGCGAATCGCACATGTGGTCGGCAAATGCCTCGTCCACCACCCGCGCCAGGGTTGGGTCGTCCTGGACGTAGCGGGGGATCACGAACCGCAGGACCTGCGACGCGGGCAGGATCGCGACCGGGTGGTCGTGCTCGTCGACCACGACGAGCGCAGGCCGACCGACCTCCGTGAGCATCCGGGCTGCCTCGGTCGCCGGGGCGTCCGCTCGGACGGTGGGATAGGGCGAAGCGAGATCACGTGCCTTCACGTCGTCAGGCTACCCGGAACGTTGCGGCACCCGGTCCGGTCGATAGGGTCGTCGTCAGGTGTGCCGGGAAGTCTGGTCGGCGTGTCCGAGCCCGCGCCCCTGGGAGGCCCTCGTGGCGATCGCCGCCATCGTCATCTTCGTTGCTGCATACGTGCTTCTCGTCACCGAGAAGATCCACCGGACCAAGGTGGCACTCGGCGCCGCCGCATTGATGCTGCTGCTGCACATCACCGACGCCGAGAAGGCATTCTTCAGCCTCCACACGGGGGTCGAGTGGAACGTCATCTTCCTGCTCTTCGGAATGATGGTGATCGTCTCGGTGCTCCGACAGACCGGCGTCTTCGAGTACGTCGCCATCTGGTCGGCGAAGCGCAGCCGCGGCCGGCCGTACGTGCTGATGATCCTGCTCGTGCTGATCACGGCGTTCGCGTCGGCGCTGCTCGACAACGTCACCACGGTGCTGCTGATCGCGCCGGTCACGTTCCTCGTCTGCGACCGGCTCGGGCTCCGAACGGCGCCGTACATCATGGCCGAGGTCTTCGCCTCCAACATCGGTGGCGCCGCGACGCTCGTCGGCGACCCCCCCAACATCATCATCGCCAGCCCCGCGAACGCCGACCTCGAGTTCAACGACTTCCTGGTCCACATGGCACCGATCGTCGTGGTGCTGCTCGCCGTCTACTGCGTCTTGTGCCGGGTGCTGTTCCGATCGGCGTTCACCTTCGACCCTGAGCGCGCGGAGTCCGTGATGGCGCTCAACGAGAAGGAGGCGATCACGGACCGAGGTCTGCTCACCAAGGCGCTCGTCGTGCTCGCCGGCGTCGTCGCCGCCTTCGTGCTGCACCCCTGGCTGCACTACGACCCCGCCATCGTCGCGCTGCTCGGCGCCGGCCTCCTCCTCGTGATCACGTCCGTCACCACTGAGCAGGCGTTGGAAGAGGTCGAGTGGCCGACCCTGCTCTTCTTCGCCGGCCTCTTCATCATGGTCGGCGGCCTCGTCGAGACCGGGGTGATCGGTGGCATCTCCGAGTACACGGCCGAGCAGACCGAGGGTCGGTTGCCGCTCGCGACCATGGTGCTGCTCTTCGGGTCCGGCGTGTTGTCGGCCATCGTCGACAACATCCCCTACGTCACCTCGATGAGCCCGATCGTCCACGACCTGGTCGCCAGCCACGGCGCGGACGGCGAGGTCCTGTGGTGGGCGCTGGCGCTGGGCGCCGATCTCGGCGGCAACGCCACCGCGATCGGAGCGTCGGCCAACGTGGTCGCGCTCGGCATCGCCGCCCGGCAGGGGCATCCCATCAGCTTCTGGGAGTTCACGAAGTACGGCTTGGTGGTCACCGCGGTCACGATCTCGCTGTGCGCGCCGTACCTCTGGTTCCGCTACCTCTGAGCGGCGGCGCCGTCCCCCCCACGGCTTCGGTAGTGTCAGTCACATGCCCGTAGACCAGCTCCGCGAAGAGCCCACGATCGGACGTCTCGTCAAGGACGCCCAGACCGAGTTCTCCACGCTGATGCGCAAGGAGATCCAGCTCGCGAAGTCCGAGCTGAAGGTGAGCGTGACTGCCGGAGGTCTCGGCAGCGTCTTCCTCCTCACCGCGGTCTTCTTCCTGGTGCTGTTCATCATCATCTTGTCGGTGGCGGCCGGCTACTTCATCCACTGGAACGGCGAGGGCCTGTCCCTGCACTGGGCATTCCTCATCGTTTCCGGCTTCTGGCTCCTGATGGCCGTGGTGTGCATCTGGGTCGGGATCAAGAAGTTCAAGCAGGTCAAGGCACCCGAGCGCGCGATCGAACAGGGACGCGAGATCCCCCGTGCGCTCAAGGGTCAGTCCTGACCATGGCGTGAGGGCCCAGGGGGAGAGATGACGCGGCAACCGGCGGTCGCCGGACGGGCGGAGCAGCTGCTCGGCTCGTCGGTCATCTCAACCGCGCCGGTGGCCGGGGGCGACGTCTCCAGCGCGGTGAAGCTGCGGCTGTCCAGCGGCCGCACCGCCTTCCTCAAGACCCTCAACCAGGCGCCGCCCCACTTCTTCGAGCGCGAGGCCGCCGGCCTGCGCTGGCTGGCCGAGGCCGCCGACGGCGTCGCCACGCCCGATGTGCTCGCGGTCGACTCCGACTGCCTGATCCTCGGGTGGGTCGAGACCACCAGGCCCAGCCAGGACGCCGCGTCGGCCTTCGGACGTGCGCTGGCCCGAACCCACCTGACCGGCGCCCCGTGCTGGGGTCTGGACGAGACTTCTCTCGGGGGGTCCACGGGGGGCGGAGCCACCCGTGTGGATGGTTACATCGGCCGGCTGCCGCTCGGCAACCAGGCACTGCCCACGTGGGCGGAGTTCTACGTCGAGCGGCGGATCACGCCGTACCTCCGGGTCGCCCGCGACAAGGGACTGGTCGCTACGGCGGACGCCGAGCTGATCGAGCGCGCCGCCGCGCGGGTCGGCGAGATCGTGCCCGACGAACCGGCTGCCCGGCTGCACGGCGACCTCTGGAACGGCAACGTGCTGTGGGGCCAGGAGGACCGTGTGGTCGTCATCGACCCGGCGGCGTACGGCGGTCATCGCGAGGTCGACCTCGCGATGCTCACCCTTTTCGGTCTTCCGCAGCTGCCCCACGTGATGGCGGCGTACGACGAGGTCGCCCCCCTCGGTGACGACTGGCAGGAGCGGCTCGGCATCCACCAGCTCTTCCCGCTGCTCGTGCACGCCTGCCTGTTCGGCGGCGGCTACGGCGCCCGCGCGGCGAAGATCGCCCAGCGCTACCTCTAGCCGCGCCGCTCGCTTCTCAGGCACCGCTCAGCAGCATTCGGCATCATGGGGGGGTGTCCCAGCGCGCTCCGCACCTGCCCCGTGTCCTCGTCGTCGACGACGACCGTGCGGTGCGTGAGTCCCTCCGGCGCTCCCTGGAGTTCAACGGGTACGACGTCCACCTGGCCGGTGACGGCGCCGAGGCGCTCGCCGGCATCGGCTCGGTCGCGCCCGACGTGGTCGTGATGGACGTGATGATGCCGCGGCTCGACGGGCTCGACGCGACCCGGGCGCTGCGCGCCGCCGGCAACGACGTACCCATCCTCGTCCTCACCGCCCGCGACGCCGTCGGCGACCGGGTGGAGGGCCTCGACGCCGGTGCCGATGACTACCTGACCAAGCCGTTCGCCCTGCAGGAGCTGCTCGCCCGGCTCCGTGCGCTGCTGCGCCGGGTGGTGCCGCACGAGGACGGTGACGAGGAGGAGGTGCTCACGTTCTCCGACCTCACCATGAACGTGACCACGCGCGACGTCACCCGCGGCGACCGATCGATCGAGCTGACCCGCACGGAGTTCACGCTGCTCGAGATGTTCCTGCGCCGGCCGCGGCGGGTGCTCGAGCGGAGCTTCATCCTCGAGGAGGTGTGGGGCTACGACTTCCCCACGACCGCCAACTCGCTCGAGGTCTATGTCGGCTACCTGCGCCGGAAGACCGAGTCGGGCGAGGAGACGCGGCTGATCCACACCGTGCGTGGCGTGGGATATGTGCTGAAGGAAGCGTGAGCGGGTTCTGGGCGGGGTCGGCCCTCGCGGTCGGACCGGGCCCGGACGGTCGGTGGCACTACCGCAGGTCGCTCGCCAGCCGGGTGATCCTGCTGACGACGATGACCGTCGGTCTCGCGGTCGCGTTCGTCGCCGTCGCTGCCTATGCCACGGCGCGCTACCAGATGCAGCAGAGCCTCGATAACTCGTTGATGGAGCGGGCCCACGCCGCTGCCGGGTCCGACGCGCTGCTCAAGGCCGGCGTGGGGGCCGACGTGCCGTCCTGGGCGCTGGGTGCCGGCGACGTCCGGATCGCGTTCCTCCCCGCCGAGGGCAAGGGCCGGGTCCTCGACGAGGGCCCCGACATCGTGCTCGGCCAGCCCGAGCTCGATGTCGCGCAGGGCGACCGTGACTCGAGCATCCGCACCATCCGGATCGAGGGCGAGCGCTACCGGGTCGTCACCGTGCCGACCAGTGAGCAGGGCCTCGCCCTCGTGATCGCCCAGTCCCTCGACGACCAGGACCGGATCCTGGCGCGCCTGGGCTGGGTGACCATCGCGTTCGGCGGCGTCGGCGTACTCGCTGCCGGGCTGGCCGGCTGGCTGGTGGCCAGCAACGGCCTGCGGCCGGTCCGTCGGCTGACGACAGCCGTCGAACGGATCGCCCGGACCGAGGATCTCCGTCGACTCCCGGTCGAGGGTGACGACGAGGTCGCGCGGCTGGCCAACGCGTTCAACATGATGCTGACGGCGCTCGATGCGTCCCGCGTGCGCCAGCGGCAGCTGGTCGCAGACGCCAGTCACGAGCTGCGCACCCCCCTCACGTCGCTGCGGACCAACATCGACCTGCTCACGATGTCGGGCGGTGACGCCGCCTCGCTGCCGCCCGACGCCCGGGACGAGCTGATGGAGGACATCCGCGCCCAGATCGAGGAGCTGACCACCCTCATCGGCGACCTGACCGAGCTCGCCCGCGACGAGCCGGTCCCGCCCACCGTCGAGCCGGTCGACCTCGCCGACGTCGTCGACCACGCCGTCCAGCGAGTACGACGCCGCGCCCCCGACCTGACCTTCGAGGTGTTCACCCGCCCCTGGTGGGTGGTCGGGGAGGCTCCTGCTCTCGAGCGCGCGGTCACCAACCTGCTCGACAACGCAGCCAAGTGGAGTCCCGATGATGGGCTGGTGACGGTCCGGCTCAGCGACGGCGTACTCACGGTCGACGACCAGGGCCCCGGCATCCCGGAGGACCAGCGGGCCCGCATCTTCGATAGGTTCTGGCGGTCCGTCGACTCCCGCACGCTGCCCGGCTCCGGCCTGGGTCTCGCCATCGTCCGGCAGGTGGCCGAGCGCCACGCGGGTTCGGTGCAGGCGGCCGAGAACGTCGGCGGCGGGGCACGGCTGGTGCTCAAGCTGCCAGGAACGGAGAAGGTGGATGCGTAGCGGCCTCGCGGTTGGCGTGCTCGGTGTCTTGCTGCTCGCCGGGTGCGGCGACGACGACCTCGGGGAGAAGCCCGAGTTCCCCGACGAGACGCCCGCGCTCTGGAACCCCTGCGACGTGCTCGATGCGGCCTTCATCGAGGAGACCTTCGGCACGGTCGCGCAGGAGGAGGACGGTGAGCCGACCGAGCCCGATTGCCGCTTCGTGCCCGAGCAGGAGGGCGAGCCGGCGGTCACGGTCGACTACCTGCAGTACTCGGGCACGCTCGACGAAGCCTGGGAGACCATGGACATCTCGCCGGACGCCGAGTCGAGCTCGCCCGCGATCGAAGGTGCCGACGACGCACGGATCGTGATCAACGCCTATCGCAAGGACCTCGGCGTGACCGGCTTCGTCGCGAACGGCGACCTGATCCAGAGCGTCAACATCGTCGATCCGGCGCCGTACGACGAGGAGAAGATCCTCGCCGGCGTCCGCGCCACCCTCGCCGTGCTCTCGGAGCACGCGGTCGAGTCAGGCGTCGGGGACGGCTGATCGTCGCTGGTCGACACGTCACTCGGTTGTGTCGAGGCAGCCGTCGAGACAAGGTGGGAGCGTGGACTCCATCGAGCGGATCGTCATCATCGGAGGCGGCCTCGCCGCCGCGAACGCGGTCGAGACCTTGCGACAGGAGGGCTTCACCGGGACCGTGACCGTGATCGGCAAGGAGCCGCACCTGCCTTACGAGCGGCCGCCCTTGTCCAAGAGCTACCTGATGGGGGAGAAGACGGCCGACGACCTGCCACCGCACGACGCAGCCTGGTACGACGAGCACGACGTGGCCGTCCTGACGAGCACCGAAGCGACCGCGATCGATCCGGCCGCGCGCACCGTGAGCCTCGACTCCGGCGCCGTGCTGGAGTACGACGCCCTGCTGGTCGCGACCGGGGCCGAGCCTCGGTTCCCGGACCTGCCGGGGGCGGAGGCGGCGGCGTACCTGCGGACCAAGGAGGACTCGGACCGGCTCAAGCAGGCGTTCGCGGTCGGCGGCAAGGCCGTCATGGTCGGCGGCGGCTGGATCGGGCTCGAGCTCGCGGCCGCGGCGAGTGCCGCTGGGATGGAGGTGACTGTGCTGGAGATGGCACCCCTGCCGCTCGGACAGGTGCTCGGCGAGACCGTGGCCCGCTACCTCGTCGACCTCCACACGCGGCACGGCGTCGACATTCGCACCGGCGTCACCGTCGAGTCGATCGACACTGCGGACGGTCGGCCGACCGGCGTCGTCATCTCTGACGGCTCGCTGCCCGCCGACCTCGTGGTCGTTGCGATCGGCGCGGCACCGGCCACCGCTCTCGCCGCAGCGGCCGGTCTCGAGATCGCCGACCCCGGTGCCGGCGGCGGGATCGTTGTCGACGAGCACCTGCGCAGCTCCGACCCCCGCATCTGGGCGGCAGGCGACGTCGCCAATGCCGTCCACACCCACCTCGGCGCGCTCCGCGTCGAACACTGGGACAACGCGATCCGCCAGGGCAAGGCCGTCGCCCGGTCGATGCTCGGGCAGGACGTCGCCTATGACTGGCAGCCGTACTTCTACACCGACCAGTTCGACTTCGGGATGGAGTACGTCGGCCGCGGCTCGGCCGCCGACGACGTCGAGATCCGCGGCTCGCTGGAGTCCGGGGAGTTCATCGCCTACTGGCTCGACGGCGACACCGTGACCGCCGGCATGAACGTCAACATCTGGGACGTCAACGACAAGCTGCGCGAGATGGTCGGCACCAAGGTGGACCGCGAGACGCTCACCGACCTGAGGTGATGCTCGGCGCCGGCCGAGGAGGCCGCGCCCGTCGTTGGTGGAGGAGGTCGCTCTGCGACCGTCACGAGACCCCTCGGCGCGAGGCACATGAGCACCGTCATGTCGACCTCGGACTTCGTCCAGGTGGGCTACGACGGGATCGCCCACGGCACGATGGTTCTCGACGCTTCGGACGCCCTGGACCTCGAACAGGCCGTGGCCCGACGGGCGAAGTTTCGCCGGTCACGCTCATTACCGGATGCTCAAGCCCGGCACCTACTACTGGACCCTGCCGTCGGGGACCTACCTGGTCGACCCCACCGGTACGTACCAGCTCACCGGGTCGACAGCGCCCGACCCTACTCGTCGATCGACAGGGCGCGCAGGAGTCGTTCGGCTTTCCACTGGGTCTCCGCGTACTCGTCGGCCACCTCCGAGTCGACGGTGATGCCGCCGCCGGTCCCGAGCAGGTAGCCGTCGCCCGCGGTCAGCAGGGTGCGGATGACGACGCCCAGGTCAGCCCGGCCGTCGCCGGAGACCCAGCCGAACGCGCCGGCGTACGCGCCACGGGGGGTGGCCTCGACGGCGTCGATGATCTCCATCGTGCGCAGCTTGGGGGCACCGGTCATCGAGCCGGCGGGGAAGAGCGCGCGGAGGGCGCCGACCGTCGTGACGTCGTCGCGCAGCCGTCCACGGACCGTCGACACCAACTGGTGGACCGAGGTGTAGGACTCGACCTCCATCAGGCCAGGGACCTGGACACTGCCGACCTCACACACCTGTGACAGGTCGTTGCGGAGCAGGTCGACGATCATCAGGTTCTCTCCGCGGAACTTCGGATCCGTCGCCAGCCGTTCCCGGGCCGCGTCGTCCTCCCCCGGCGTGCTGCCACGGGCGGTCGTGCCCTTGATCGGCTTGGTCTCGAGGTACCGGTCGTCGGTGACCAGCGCGTACCGCTCCGGCGACGAGCTCAGCAGCCACCCGCTCGCGTCCGGCCGGCCGGGCACGCTGTGCTGGAGGAAACCCGCGTAGGGGGCGGGGTTCAGGCTCCGCAGCCGGAGGTACGCCGACGCGGGGTCGGTGTCGCTCGCGATGCGGAGTCGGTGGGTCAGGTTGACCTCGTAGGAGTTGCCGGCGTGCAGGTGCTCCTGGACGACGTCGAACGCCTCGGCGTACTCAGTGGGGGGCGGCCTGGGCGGGGTTTCCTGGCGCTTGTCGGGTGTTGCAACGGCCGACAAGCGCAGGAATCCCCGGTCGACCGGGGATTCCTGCAGCACCGCGCCCCCATGCTCGAACATCCGGATCCGGCTGGGGCGCATCCAGATCGCATCGGGCAGGTCGGGGTCGGGACGCGCGGGGAGGTCGGGGCGGGCGGCGTAGCCGAAGTAGCCGAACCACTGGTCCGACGTGGAGCCGGCATCAAGCTCGGCCTCGAGTACGACGAACGGGTCGTCGCCGACCACGACACTGGTGCCGCCGGCGTGGCGGGTGACCTCGCGGCGGGCGGCGTCGTAGGTCAGCGACACGTCGTCCTCGTCGAGCCAGCCGATGATCGAGCGCTGGCGCGACCACTCGCGGGCGCCACCGCCGTCCAGCCAGACGCACCGCGGGTGCCCGGCCGCGACCTCGGTGAAGGCCGAGACGGGATCACGCCGGGTGCTCATCGGCGCCCCAGGAAGTTCCCGACCATCGCGGCGCCGTGCTCGGTGAGGATCGACTCGGGGTGGAACTGCACACCCGTCACCGGCAGGTCCCGATGTGCCACTGCCATGACGACGTCGTCGTCACAGGTCGCGATCACGTCGAGGACGTCGGGCACGCGATGCGCCTGGAGGGAGTGGTACCGGACCGCGGAGAAGTCCTGCGGCAGGCCGACGAACGGTCCGGTGCCGTCGTGGCGCACTTGCGCGACGACGCCGTGCGCGGGGCGGTCGCGCCCGACCGTGCCACCGAAGTGCGTGACGATCGCCTGCATCCCGAGGCACACCCCGAGCACCGGCCGGCCGAGGTCCAGCAGCGACCAGTCGTGCTCGTCCGGATGCCCCGGTCCTGGCGACAGGACGATCACGTCGTGTGCCCGGAGCTGCGCCGTCGTACAGGCGTCGTGCTGCACCACCGTCGGCAGCAGGCCCGTGACACCGGCGATCAGGTGGACGAGGTTCTGCGTGTACGAGTCGTGGTGGTCGACCACGACGACGTCAGGCGCTCTGGCCATCCTCAGCCATCAGCCATCAGTTATCAGCCAGCAGCACAGCGGAGACGAGGTCGTGGACGATGTCCCAGCCGCGCTCCGTGAGGATCGACTCGGCGTGGAACTGGACGCCGCGGTAGTGCGGCCCGGCGAGGGCGTTGACGTCGCCGGTCTCGGGATCGGCCTCGACGGTGACGCCGGCGGGCAGCTGCGGGGGTCTCGATGCGCCGGCTCGTTCCTCGCCTGCTCCTCGACCAGCGGTGGGGACCCGCCCGACGAAGGTGTTGTAGAACCCCACCCGCTCCGGGCGCCCGTTGACGACGACCTCCGACTGCGTGCCCTGGAAGACGATGTCCTTGTAGGTCAGCGGGATGCCGAGCTGGTGGCACAGCGCCTGGTGGCCGAGGCAGACCGCGAGGAACGGCCGCTCCGCCTCGAGCAGCGACCCGACCGCGTGCCGCAGCGACGCCATCTTCGGATCGGCGTCGTCGCGTGGGTCACCGGGCCCGGGCCCGACGATGACAAGGTCGTAGCCGTCGAGGCAGCCCGGCGTGTAGTCCTCGTGTCGTACGACGGCCGAGCTCATGCCCATCACCGACAGGAGGTGGCGCAGCATGTTCACGAAGTCGTCCTCGCCATCGAGGATCACCACGCTCTTGCCGGCCAGCCGCGGGTCCGGCTGGGTGCCGGCCTGGTCGGTCAGCCAGAAGCCGCTCAACCGACGGTTGCGGGCGTTGAGCGCGATCAGCACGTCCTCGTCGGCGGCGAGCGTCGCGAGGTCGACCCCGTGCTCGGGGGCCGGCGGCACCAGACCGAAGGCGGACAGGATGCCGCCCGCCTTGGCGTGGGTCTCCGCGACCTCGTGGGCCGGTTCGGAGTCGCGCACCAGGGTGGCGCCGGCAGTCACCTTGAGCCGGCCGTCGAGGTCGACGTCGGCGGTGCGGATCACGATCGGGCTGTCGATGACCGGCAGCCCGTCGTCGTCACGACCGATGACGGCGAGCGCGGCGCCGTAGTAGCCGCGACCCTCGGGCTCGTACTGCTTGATCAGCCGGCAGGCGTTCTCCACCGGCGACCCGGTGACCGTGGCGGCGTACATCGTGTCCCGCAGGATCTCGCGTACGTCGCGCCGGCTGCGGCCGGCGAGCAGGTACTCGGTGTGGATCAGGTGCGTCATCGGCTTGAGGAAGGGCCCGAGCACCTGGCCGCCCTCGTGGCAGATGTCGCACATCATCTTGAGCTCTTCGTCGACGACCATGAAGAGCTCGTAGATCTCCTTCTCGTCGCGCAGGAAGTCGGCGAGCCGGGCCTCGATCCGGCGGTCGTCGCCCTTCGGCGGCTTCACCCGGAACGTGCCGGAGATCGGGTTCATCCGGACGTCGCCACCATGCACACTGACGTGCCGCTCGGGGCTGGCGCCGACCAGGTAGCGGTCGCCGGTGAAGAACAGGAACGTCCAATAGGCACCGCGCTCACGCGCGAGAAGCCGGCGGAAGACGGTGAGCGCCTTGTCCGCGCCCCAGTCGGCGACGACGGCGCGGTAGTGGCGGCCGACGACGAGGTTGGCGCCCTCGCCCTGCCCGATCTCGTCCTTGATGATCGCTTCGACGACCTTGGCGTAGTCGGTGTCGTCGACGTCGAACCCGCCCCGGTCCGTGAAGTCGACCCCGCCGTCGTCGATCGCGTCGATCACGTCCGCCACGGAGAACTCCCGCTCGGTCTCGACATCGACCACGACGAGCGGCGTACCGTCGTCGTGCGCGTCGAAGCCGCGCTCCGCGACCTGGCGGAACGGTACGGCGACCAGTCGGTCGCACTGCCGTCCGGGCGGCGGCTGCCCCTCCTCGAGCGGGATGTCCATGATCGAGTCGGCGACCCAGCGCCGGCCGCCGAGCAGCCCGACCGTGTCGCGATCACCCGCGCGGGTCGAGCGCCGGATGATGGCCCACGCCTCGTGCCCCTGGACGGCCGCGATGGCTTCCCGGGCTGAGGAGGTGGGCTCGTTCATGGCCGCAGCCTATTCGTCCGGGTCGCTGCGTCCTTCTTGAGGCGCGGCCAGACGGGAAGGCACACCAGGCGGGGGCCACCGACTAGCAGGGGGAGGCAGTCGGCGTGGGCCTACGGATGACGGACCAAGCGGCCGCGACGATGGACGATCGCTTCGACAACCTGTCCCAGGACTACTGGCGGCGGGCCGGACGGGCTCCTGGAGCTCACCATCAACGCGTTCCGCGACGCGCTCGTCGGCGAGGGGCGCAGCTCGGACGGGGCCAACTCCGCCCGCCTCGGGCTGGACCAGGTCAAGGGCCCGGTCGACGGCTTGATCCCGGAGTCCAACTACAAGGCGCAGGCGCAGGCCGACGTCAGCACCGAGGACTAGCGCCGCCGGCTCACCAGCCTCGAGCTCGACGAGCAGTACCAGCTGGGCTGGATCATCGAGGACGACAGCGGCTGACCTGCTCGCTCGCGTTCGCGTCTGAACCGTTCAGATCTATAGACGTTCCCAGATCCGGGAACGCTGCGTTAGGCATCAGGGCCCTTGACCTGTTGCAATATGTGAGACCGTCGCGGCGCGCTCCAAATCTCGCCGCGAGGGTCAACGGGCTGGCTCCGAATTCAACGGCCCGCGGTGGTCTGGGTTGGGGAATCCAGGCCCGACGAGAGGTCTGTCGCGTGACATGGGGGACGTTGGTGCGGGCTGATGCCTGCGCCGAAAACAGTTCAGGGCGCGCTTTCGCGCCGCTGAAGGTCGCAATGCTGGGCACCAGAGGTGTCCCTGCGACGTTCGGTGGCGTCGAGCGCCACGTCGAGGAGATCGGCCGCCGACTGGTGGACCGCGGCCACGAAGTGACCGTGTACTCCCAAAGCAGGTACGTCGGCCGTGACGCGGTGCGTGAGCACCTGGGCATGCGGGTGGTGCGGGTGCCCACGCTGCCGATGAAGGGGCTCGAGGCCATCGCCCACTCCGGGATGTCCACGATGGCCGCGATGGCGGGCGGCTACGACGTGCTGCACTATCACGCAGTCGGCCCGGGCCTGGTCGCGCCGCTGCCGCGCTACCTGTCGGGTGCGCGCGTGGTGCAGACCATCCACGGCCTCGACGGTGAGCGTGCCAAGTGGGGTCGGGTGGCGCAGACCATCCTCAACGTCGCGACCTGGATGAGCGCGCGGGTGCCGCACGAGACCGTGACGGTGTCGTCGGCGCTGGCCGACGTCTACCGCGAGCGCTACGACCGTGACTGCTCCGCGATCGTCAACGGCGTCACCCCCAAGGTCGCGCGCCCGGCCGACACCATCCGGACCAAGTACGGCCTCGACGGCGGCGACTACGCCCTCTTCGTCGGGCGCCTGGTGCCGGAGAAGCGGCCCGATCTGCTGATCAAGGCGTTCGCCGACATCGACACCGACGCCCGACTGGTGATCGTCGGCGGCTCGAGCTACACCGACGAGTACGTCGAGGAGCTGCGCCGGCTCGCCGCGCGCGACGACCGGATCATCATGCCGGGCTACGTGTACGGCTCGGAGCTCGACGAGCTCTTCACCAATGCCCGCGTCCTCGTGCAGCCGTCCGCGCTCGAGGGCCTGCCGCTCACCCTGCTCGAGGCCATGGGTAGCGGCACCCCGGTCATCGCCAGCGACATCGCGCCGCACCGCGAGGTGATCGGCCGCAGCCGGATCGGCGCGCGGCTGTTCGCCGACGGTGACCTGTCCAGCCTCGTCGAGGCCCTGCAGTACGTCGAGAAGGATCCCGAAGCAGAGCAGCGCGCTGCGTCGTACGACGCACCGCACGTCGCCCGCAGCTTCGACTGGGACACCTGCGTCGACCGCCTGGAAGCGGTCTACGCAGGCACCCCCTTCGCCGCCCCGTCCGTCGCGCTGGAGCTCCCCCGCGCCCATCGTCCGCTCGGGCACTCGATCATCCAGAAGGAACACGCAGCATGAAGGCTCAACAGCTCCGAACCCGCGGCCGATGGCTGGCCGCCGGCGCGATCGCCCTCGCCGTGGGGTCCGGCTTGTGCGTCGGCGCCACCGCTCCGTCGCATGCCGACCAGAACGTCGTCGTCGCCCCTGCCCCCGACACGAAGCAACCGCGCGTCATGGACGGCCGCGTCTACGGCATCACCAGCGACGGTCCGGACGTCATCGTCGGCGGCACCTTCACCAAGGTCCGCGTCGGCAGCTCCAGCCAGCCGGTGTGGGTGCAGCCCAAGCTGTTCCGCTTCAACTCCGACACGGGCGAGATCGACGCCACCTTCACGCCGGTGATCAACGGCAACGTCGAGGCGGTGACCTACACCGAGGACAAGCAGTCGCTGATCATCGCCGGCGCGTTCACCACCATCAACGGCCAGCCCGCTCAGCGGATCGCCAAGCTCAACCTCGACGGCAGCCTCGACACCAGCTTCAACGCGTCGGCAGGGTCGACGGTCAAGGACTTCGCGCTGCTCGGCGACCGGCTGATCCTCGGCGGCGAGTTCGGCAAGATCAACACCAAGTCAGTGCGTGGCCTGGCGGCGATCGACCCCGACACCGGTGCGATCGACCTGACCTTCGACCTGCCGATCAGCGAGTCGCGCGACCAGTACGCACCGTACGTCCAGGAGCTCGACGTCTCAGCGGACGGCAAGTGGCTCGTCATCGGCGGCAACTTCAAGAGGGTCGGCAACGCCACCCGCCACCAGGTGGCCGTCATCGACCTGACCGGCACCAGCCCCACGGTCGCGCCCTGGGCCACCGACCGCTACGAGATGCAGTGCTCCGGGTCCTACCCCGACACCTACATTCGCGGCGTCGACATCTCGCCAGATGGCAAGTACTTCGTCGTCAACACGACCGGCGCCTACTTCGCCTACGACACGATGTGCGACAGCACCGCACGGTGGGAGCTGCCGCCGGCGGAGACCGGTGGCGGCCTGCAGCCGACGTGGGTCAACCACACCGGAGGCGACACGTACTGGGCCGTGGAGATCACCGAGTCCGCCGTCTACGTCGGCGGCCACATGCGGTGGTCGAACAACCCGCGTCCTTCTCCGGGAGGCGACAACGACGGGCCCGGATCGGTCGTTCGCGCCGGCATCGCGGCACTGGACCCCTACTCCGGCGTCCCGCTGTCGTGGAATCCCGGTCGCGACCGCGGCCGCGGTGTCGAGTCCCTCTACGCCAGCGACGACTTCTTGATGGTCGGCCACGACACGTCCCACTTCGCGGGTCTGCTGCGGCAGCGCCTCGCGTTGCTGCCCGTCCAGGGCGGCACCACCAGCCCGGTCCCGCAGGACGTCCCCCTGCCCGTGAAGTTCTCCTACACGACCTCCGGCGACAGCCTGAACCAGATGGCGTTCGACGGCGCCAACTTCGGCTCGATCACGACCATCAGCGGGCCCAGCAAGGACGGCGTCAACTGGACCGGAAACAGAGACGGCTTCGTCCAGGGCGGCAAGCTGAACTACTTCGGTCCGTCGCAGGCGTTCTACTCGCGGTCCTTCGACGGCACCGCAGTGGGTTCCTCGGTGACGAACCTGTCGACGTCCGTCGGCTACGTGGACACCAACTACAACCTCACGCCCTACGACCAGCCTTACGGGGTGGCCGAGACGCGGTCTGCCGCGTTCAAAGGTGGTCAGGTGCTCTACACGAAGACGGGAGCCACCAACCTCTACCACCGGGGTCACTCGCTCGAGAGCGGCATCCTCGGCGCCTTCGAGTCGATCGCCTCGTCGAAGGACTGGAGCGGTGCCCGGGCGATGGAGTTCGTCGGCGACCACCTCTACGCCGCGTGGAGCGACAACCGGCTCTACCGGTTCTACGCTCCGGACGGCCTGCCCCGGTGGGGCTCGCGAACCCTGGTCAACAGCGGCAGCACCTCGGGCATCCCGTGGTCGTCGATGACCAGCCTGGTCGCCACCCCGGTCAGCGGTGGCTCGCTCCCGCCGACCCCGCCGGCCGCGCCGGACTGCACCGGCTCGACCCCGTGGAACGTCAGCTTCTTCGCCAACAAGACCCTGTCCGGGGCCCCGGCCGTCGTCGGCTGCGACTCCTCGATCAGCGAGAACTGGGGATCGGGCTCGCCGAGCAGCGAGATCCCCTCGGACAGCTTCTCGGCCCGGTTCCGCCAGGACGTGACGCTGGCGAGCGCGGCGCAGCTCAAGGTCACCGCGAGCTCCAACAACGGGATCCGCGTCTGGGTCGACGGTGACCGGCTGATCAACAACTGGACCGACGGTGTGTTCAACGGCCTGAGCGCGACCTCACGCACCCTGGACGCCGGCGTCCACAACGTGGTGGTCGAGTGGTACGACAACACCGGCGATGCCAACGTCAGCGTGGCGCTTCAGACCATCCCGGTCGCACCGCCTCCAACGCCGGACGCCGCAGCCCCGGACTCGACGATCACGACGCCCGCCAACAAGGCGAGCGTGCCCGCCGGCTCGGTGACCGCGACCGGTACCGCGACCGACGACAAGGGCATCTCCGAGGTCCGGGTCGCGGTGCGCAACCGGGACAACAACCTCTGGCTCCAGGCGAACGGGACGTGGGCCGCGGGCTATGCCTACCGGCTCGCCACGGTTGCCGGCCCCGGCGCCGCCTCGACCGGGTGGTCGATCAACGTGAACCTCCCGACTACCGGGAACTTCGCGTTCGACACCAGGGCCCGCGACACCGCCGGCAACCTCGACGGCAGCGCCGCCTGGCGGCCGTTCAGCGTGCTGTAGGTCGACGCTGCCGCTGACAGGGTCTGCCTAGCGAAGCTAGGTTCTTCGAACTAGGGCGCCGAGCAGGGCCATGACCCGAGGATCTCCGAACCGTAGTGCGGGCGACTCCTGCCATCCTCGGTGAGGGTGGACTGTGCGACCCGCTCAAAGGCTGGGCTCGCAAGGACACAATCCTGCCCGACACGTTCAGTATCGAGCAGACGGGCGTTGACGGCACGAGCCTTGGTCTGCAGTACTGCTTGATCCGGGAGTGCTTGTAGTCGGCGTTCACCGTGACCGCGATCGTGTCGCGGGTCGCGACCCGAGTCTTGTAGGTCGGCTCGACCTTCGGCGGGCGGCCCCACCTGCGGGGGTGGCCGGCCAAGATCAGCTCAACCCGGTCGGGGCGCCCTATGTCGAGGTTGTCCGCGACCAGCGCCTCGAAGAAGGTCCGGGCCCGGCGAACTGGTCGAACACGATCGTGCGGGAGGTCTCGATCTGCCGCATCGAGAGTTCCCACCAGTACCCAGCGGTCCGGTCCGCCGGGGTGAGCGGGGACCTGGCATGGCTAGCTCCTTCGGTGGAGATTTCTACCTGTGCTAACCGAAACAGCACAGACTAAATTCCCAGATCACGAACTACTTGCCGGAAGTACCTGACAGCACACCGGACTTCCTGCCCTCAGGCGACGAGGGGTGTTCGGGGTCGGGCTGGTGTGTAGGTGAAGCGGCCGTCGTCGTCGATGGGTGGGGGTGGGATCCAGGTCGGGCGTCGGGTCGTTGGGTCGAGCTGGACTTGCCAGGGGGTCTGATGCACGAGGGTGTGGTGTTTTCGGCAGAGCAGGATCAGGTTGTCCAGTGATGTTGGTCCGTCGTCGGCCCAGTGGATGATGTGGTGGGCGTCGCAGGCGATGGGGAGCCGGCTGCAGCCGGGGAAGGCGCAGTGCTGGTCGCGCAGCACCAGGGCTGTCCAGATGCCGGTGGTGACCAGTCGGCTGGTGCGGCCCACGTCGAGGATCTGGCCCTCAGAACCGAGGACAGCCGGGATGAGCTCGGCGTCACAGGCGAGCCGGCGGACGATGGCCGCGGACAGGGTCTCTCGGGAGGGCAGGAGTCCTTGGGCGTCGAGCCGGTCGCGGAGGTCCTGGTAGCTCATCGTCAAGGTGAGGCGGGCGGTGGTGCCGTGGGCGTGGGGCAGGTTGTCGGTGGCTTGGAGGCGTCGGCAGGCCTCGACCAGGGCGTCCCACATCCGCACGCCGTGGTCGCGGGTGTCGCGGCCGTCGTGGGCGCACCTGGGGTCGGGGCAGTCGTGGCGCAGTCGGTGTCCTTGGTCGTCGAACCGGATCTTGCCGATGGTGGCGGGGTCGCCGCCGCAGGCGCCGGGCTCGGTCACGACGGGTGCAGCCAGTGGCATCAGGGCGTTCTTGACCAGCTCGGCTTCCTCGAGACTGGCGTAGCCGTTGATCCGGACCCCGCCCAAGGTGTCCTCGGTGAAGCTGAGGTGCCGGGCGCCGTGGGCGCCGCGTTCTTGGCGGTCCGTGGACTCCTCGGTCGCCAGCAGCAGCCCGTCGGTGTCGAGGTCTTTGGCGACGGGGGTGAAGCAGCGGTCCAGGTCGGTGGCGTCGTAGCCGTTGTTGTCGACCAGGGTGAGCAGCGCCGAAGCGACCTGGCCGCGGAACTCGGGGTCGCGCGGGAGGGTGGAGACGCGGCCGCCGATCACCCCGGCCTGCGCGAGGGAGATCTCCCCGGCGCTCAACGCAGCCCGGACCTCGGGGAGCTCGGCGGTGTGCTGGGCGACCCGGACCAAGGAAGCGCCGGCGCCTTTGCGGCCGCCGGTCAGGTGGGTGAGGAAGTCCTTGGTCGATGCCCAGCCGATCGCCTCCGCGCTCCGTGTCTCCTCGAGTCGTTCGGCCACGGCGACCAGGGCGCCGTCCACGACTGCCTTCAACCGGGCCAACGCGACCGAGGCCTCCAGCAGGTCTCCGCCGTTGACCGCTGTCCAGTCGATGCCGGCGAGGGCCGTCGCGGCGGTGTCGGCGGTGGTGGTGGTGGGGGCATGGTCTGATCCTATCGAACTTATGTTCGGATTGGAACAGAATGTGTGAGGAGGTTTGCCCGGCGGCCGGCGATGACAGGGGTCTCGTGACGGTCGCGGAGCGACCTCCTCGACCAGCGGCGGCTCGGCGGCGGCAGGAGGGGTTTCCTGGCGGTCGTGCAGGGCGGATTGTTCAGCGGGCTCCTAGCATCGGGTCATGCCACCCGATGACGAGCACACCCGGCCGGACGCCGTCGACGACCTCACCGTCGAGGCACTCGGAGACATCTCCGAGGCGCTCGAGGCGGTCGAGATCGCGCGCGGCCACCTCTACGCGTTCCACCGACTGTCCGGTACCGCCGACCTCACGCTGGGCAAGGGCGTCGACAAGCTCCGCAAGGCGGGACACAGCGACCTCGCCGACCGGTTCGAGCGCGAGCTCGTCGGCCGCAACGTGGTGCAGGGCCGCTGGACCTTCCAGGTCGTCGAGGAGTACGACGACGGCTACTACGCGCTGTTCAAGACCTTGGAGCGGGAGGGCCGGGACGCCCTGGTCGGCGGCCGCCGTCACCTGTACGAGGCGGAGATGAAGGAGGACCGTCGTACGCGCGGGCGGTCGGGCCACGAACCCCGACCGGACCGCTAGTGGGCACCGCTAGACCCCGAGCGCCACGAAAGCCGCCGCAGTGGCGGCGGCGACCGGGTCGTCGGCGACGGCACGCCGCACGTCGAGCAGCGCGGCGGCCGGGTCCTTGCCGGCAGCGAGCCCGTCGTGGAGGCCGACCATCAGGTCGGCGGTGGCAGCGTCGTTGACCTCGCCGACACTGGACACCAGGCCGGCGGTGCCGATCGAGAACAGCGCCGCCGCCAGGCCGAGCAGCTCCTGGGCGCCGACCGGCGCGAGCACGCCGGACTCGCAGGCGGAGAGCACGACCCGGTAGGGCGCCGTCCGCAGCCGCTCGAGGTCGTGCACCGTGAGCGGACCGTCCGCCAGGTCGAGCGCCGAGAAGAGCGGGCTGTCAGCCCGGAACCGCCCGTGGGTGGCGAGGTGCGCAAGGTCGGCGCCGTCGAGGGCATCGAGTACGGCGGCAAGGGTCGCGCCCTGCCCGTCCAGGAGTACGGCGTCCTGGTGACGCCCGGCGAGGACCGGAACCTCCGCTCCCCCTGACTCCAGGTCCGGGCCGATGACAAGGACGGTGCGCCGCGGATCCGGCCGCATCGCCTTGGCCGCGCGCAGCCACTGGCCGGCGGACGGCACGATCCCGAAAGGTAGGTCGTGGAGCGCCGGGAGCAGCGACCACGCGAGGCCGTGCAGCCGCGCCGTCGGTGCCAGGGTGACCGGACCGTCGGGGAGCAGGCCAGCAGCGTCACCGAGGATCGCCTCCTGGAGCCGCCGTCCGATGTCTGCGGTGTTGGCCGGTCGACCGCGCGCGGCGCGGCGGAGCAGCATCCGGGCAGGCCCGAGCAGGTCGGCGACCGCAGCCGTCGTACCCGCGACCTTCCGGCGTACTCGGCCGCGGTGGACCACCAGCACGTGGAGGGTCCCGTCGACGTCGACCAGCTCGACGAGACAGCCGTCGCCGACCCCGGCCACGATCTCGTCGACGCTCGCCGGGCGCCGGGGGTCGGCGCCGGCCGCGGACTGCGTGTGGTGCTCGGTCCGTACGGCGCGCTCCAGGCGCAGCCGCTCCTTCTCGAGATCCTCGGTCGGCTCCCCTGCTTGACGCGCCCCGGCCAGCCTTCGTCCGTTGTCGCGCAATGCGGCAAGGGGCGCGGGAATGGTCGTCGCATCGGACGTAGCGGGCGGCTGGGCGAGTGCGGTGGCGCGGGTCCGCTCGCTCCACCGCAGCAGCGTCCGTGGGTCGTGGGCTGCGTGCCGGAGCGCGACCTCGGTGAGCTCGCGCCCATGGGTGGTGGCGAGGGCGCGGAGCTCTGAGCTCCCCATCAACCGGCGGTGCTCATCGATCGCGTCGAGGCCGGAGGAACACGCCCGGAGCACGCCACGGCGGTCCGCACGTTCCTCGCGCTCCAGGACCTCCGCGAGGTGGGCGCTCGCGCGGACGAGGCCGTTGGGGTGAACGCGGTAGGACGCAGCCCGCTGCCACAGGGCGGAGCGCTCCGCCCCGGTGGACTTCTTCCCGGCGATCGTCAGCGCCAACGGGGCTTCGCGCGCCGACTCGGCGTGCAACGCCTCGGCGACCTTGCGCGCCTCGCTCAAGCCTCCGCGGGCGCCCACGAGCTCGTTGGCACGCACGGCCACGAGACGAGCACGCAGCTCGAACCACGAGCGACCCTGCTGGCGAAATCCGGCACCGGCCCGCACGGCTTCGTCGTGCGCCCGCTCTGTCAGGCCGACGGCCAGGAACGCGGCTGCCCGGCGCAGCTGTAACTCCGGAACCTCGTGCGGAGCAAGACGCGTCTCAGCGCCCGCTCGCTCGAGCAGATCGACGGCGTCGGCACTGAGTCCAGCGCTGAGCAGCGTCGCCGAATGCGACTGGATGTGCGCGAACCGCGGCTGCTCGCGGACGTGGCTGTAACCCGAGGCAGCATCCGCCCAGAACCCGAGACTCGTTGCCAGATCGCCCCGGGCGGCCGCGATCTCGGCCCTGCTCTCCACCGCCGTGAGCCGTTCGAGATTGGCTTCGGACCTGGCGAAGAGCCGTTCGGCCGCGATGACCTCGACCTCCGCGTCGTCAACGGAACCGACCGCCATGAGCAGGTGCCCGAGCCACACTCGCGCCCGCCCTTCCCAGATCTCGTCGGTCTCGTCCTGCAGGCTCTGGAGTGCCGTCCGGATCAGCGGGATGGCGTCGTCGTGCCGACCGATGACCGCCAGCGTGGCGGCCTTTCGCATGAGGATCCGCGCGCCGACCGAGCCGCTCGCGCCACTGAGCGCGTCGTCCAGCTCAGCGAGCCCGGCCCGCGTCCGACCCGCGAACACGAGCGTGGCGCCCAAGGTGGCGCGCACGTCACGCTCTCGATCACCGCCTCCGCACGATCTCGCCGACCGCACCGCGTGGCGGAGATGGCCGAGCGCGTCCGCGACCTGGCCTTTGTCCCGAAGGACGATCCCGAGGCACTGGTGTGCGTAGGAGGCAGCCAACGCATCGTGCGGCTCGGCAAGGATGCGTCGTGCCCGGCGGTCTCCCTCGTCGGGATCCTCGAGCGCCAGATCCAACAGGTCCTGCATCGCCGCCTCGAGGGTTTCGCGGGTTTCCCCTGTTTACGGGCGTCTCCGAGCGGGACTACGTTAGCGCCGCATGAGCGAGTCTTCCCGCCCGACCTTCTCCCTGCGCGACATCCTGGCGCAGATCCGGCGACGCTTCCCCTGGCCACCGATCAAGCCGCCGATCAAGCCGCCGGTCAATCCCCCCATCGGTCGCCCTGACCCCGAGGAGGAAGCGGCGGACCGGCTCCGGGTCCAGGTCGACGTCATTCGACGCGCATTCCGCAAGCTCGGCGACGTCGCCGTCGCCGATGCCGAAGACACGCACCGGACGGACGATGACGCCGAGGTCCGCTACCTCTACCAGCCAGGAGTCGCCCTCGTCCGCGACAACACCGAGGAGCGTCGCTACTACGACGAGTTCGTCGAGTTCTTCGGGCGCCGCAGCGACCTGTTCGGGGAACGCGCGCCGATCCGCAGGGAGGACCGCCGACTTCCCGAAGGACTGGTCATGGTCGACATGCCGTCGCGCTCGGACGAAGCGGACGCTGTGCTCGCCACGCTCAAGGATCTGGACCAGGACCGACGGGAGCAGAGCCTCGAGGGAGTGGTTGCGCAGCCTGATCACGTTCTCTACGTGACGATCTACGGGAAGATGTGTCCCGAAACCGAGCCGGAGGAACCGGCCCTCAGCGAGCCGGTGCCGGCCCGGACGAGCGACACGAACGCCGGTGCCGGCGTGCGGGTGTCGGTCGTCGACACCGGTCTGTGGTTGGACGCGACCAAGAACTCTGAGACCGACTGGCTGGCGGGAGTGACCCCGGCAACCCCGAACGACGAAGAGACGGTGAACCCGTCGGCGATCCACGAGTACGCCGGGCACGGCACCTTCGTGGCCGGCGTCATCCGGTGCCTGGCCCCGAGAACCGCGATCGAGGTGGAGGGCGCACTGCCCAACGGCGGCGCGGTCTACGAGTCCAGGCTGTGCGAGGAGCTCCGGGACGCGCTGACCGATCGGTCCGACCCGCAGCTGATCAGCATCTCGGCCGGCACCCACACCCGCGCCAACCTGGGCCTCCTCGGCTTCGAGATCCTCGCCGAGAACCTCGGCCTGACCGACGGCACGAAGGGACTCGTCGTCGCAGCAGCCGGCAATGACAGCTCCGACCAGCCGTTCTATCCGGCAGCGTTCCCGTGGGTGATCAGTGTCGGCGCCCTGGACGAGGAAGGCTTCGTCGCGGACTACTCCAACTTCGGCGAGTGGGTGGACGTCTGGGCTCGCGGAACCAACCTCGTCAACGCATTCCCGGAGGGCAAGTACACGTGCTACGAGCCGCCGAACAAGGGCCAGGTCCGCGAGTTCAAGCGCTTGGCGCAGTGGAGCGGCACGTCATTCGCGACACCGATCGTCACGGGCGCCATCGCTGCCCAGATGAGCGCGACCGGCAACACCCTCGATCCCATGAAGGCGTTCGACCAGATCGAGGCCGCCGCGCCGACCTGCAAGGATTCCAAGGCCGGAGGCGGCAAGCACCTCGGTCCGCTCTGACCTTCGCTCGGTCAGATCGTCGCCCAGGGCGTCGTCAGCGTCCACCCGGCCCGGACCACCACGAACCGCACCGACCCCGGCTCGACACCGTCGAACCGGAAGAAGCCAGCGGCGTCCGCGGCGACCGACCGGTCGTCTGCGTCGGGGCGCTGCAGCGTCACCGTGGCGGGCGCGGCGGCGTCGCCCCCGGACTCGTCGATGACCTCGCCCAGCACGGTCTCACCCTCCACCTCGACCTCGACGGTCACGGCAGCGCGGCGGAAGGACAGTGTGCGGGGTCCGTCGCTCCCGGACCGGACCGCGGCGCCGGCGTCCAAGGCGGAGTCGTGCAGCAGCTCCGCGAGCTCCGCGTCGACCATGCGCCAGGTGAACGCGGCGCGGGCAGCGGTACGGCGGCGCTCGGAGACCGCCGCCTCCTCGGCGACCGCGGCGGCCACCTCGGCCATCAGCTCGTCGTCGTTCAGGTTGTCCGGCTCAGTCATCAGACGACGCCTCCCACCGGGTCGGGGCCCAGGTCACGCAGGTCGCGCAGGGCGTGGGTCCTCCGCAGCTGTTCGAGGGCTCGGGCACGCGTGGGGCCGATGCTGCCGATGGGGATGCCGAGCCGGGCGCTGATCTCCTCGTACGCCACGGGTGGGTCGGTGAGCAGCAGAAGCAGCAGCTCACGGCGGCCGGCGGGGAGCTCGGTGAGTGCTTCACGCAGCGCCTGCCGGCGCTCGGCAGCGAGCATCTCGTCGTCGACCGCTCCGGCAGCGTCGCCGGCATCCGGAAAGCTGCCGCCCTCTTGGGGATCGACCACCTGGACCCGGCCGCGCGCGGCCAGCACACGCAGGCACTCGTTCCGCGCGGTCGTACGGATCCAACCGGGGAGAGCGTCGGGCTCACGCAACGCGCCGAGGTGCTCGACGAGGCGGAGCCACACGGTCTGGCTGACGTCGTCGCCGTCGGCATCGGACAGCCGGTGCCGGCGGATGATCGCCCCGACCAGAGGTAGGAAGCGGTCGACGATGGCATCCCAGGCACGTTGTTCTCCCTCCCGCGCCGCGTGGACGAGAGTCGCGAGCGGATCAGCTGTCTCCACCCGACCTCCTTTACGTGTCGGGTGCATCGTCCCGCATGGAGGAGCGTCGGGACAGCCTGGTGATACAAGCCACGTCCAGGCAAATGTTGAGAAGTTCCTGTATCAGGAGGACCCGCCGGGCCCTCCTCCTTCCGTGAACCGCAGCGGTGACTCCCCACCGCTACTCCCCGGAAGGAACAACGAGATGACCTGGCAAGAGACGCACGCTCGGACCCGCATCATCCGCGAAGTCGAGGCGGCCGCCGCCGTCGACATGACCGGGGCGCTGCCCTGGCGTGAGGAGTGGGTGCCGTTCTTCGGCAGCCCCGAGGGCCTGCTCCAGGCGCTCCGTTCCCGCTGGAACCGGATGTGCGAGGCGCAGCTCGACGTCCGTACCACCGGCGAGGACGTCTTCCACGACACCCTCGTCCAGCTCCGCCGTTCACAGGCGGGAATCCTCGCGATCCTCAAGAAGGCCGGCGAGACCGAGGTCGGCGCCGGCGCCGAGGTGCTGGCGCTCACCGGGTCCTCGAAGGTGCCGATGCCGCGCAAGAGCCGCCGCTACCGTGGCGGGCCGGTCCTCTCGCGATGACGTTGACCATCTCGGAAGCGCGGCGTCACGAGACGCGCGTGCGACGGCTCGACCGTCTCTCCCGGCGGGAGCTCCAGGTGCTCCGCCTGATCGCCCAAGGCTTGTCCAACGCAGCGATCGCGGCAGAGCTCTTCCTCGCCGGGAAGACGGTCGAGACCGTGTGCTCCAGCATCTTCCGCAAGCTGGACCTGCACCCGTCCGACCACATCAACCGTCGGGTGCTCGCCGTCCTCGTGCTGCTGCGCGAGGACGGCGTCCTCTGACGGTGACGCGGCCGATCCGCGCTACTGGACCAGGATGTTGGTGCCGGTGCCCCCGTCGAGGGTGTCGGTTCCCCCCTGGCCGTAGAGCCGGTCGTCTCCGTCGCCCCCGTTGAGGGTGTCGTCGTCCTCCCCTCCGCGGAGGAGGTCGTGGTCGGCGTCTCCGTTGAGCGTGTCGGTTCCGTCGCTTCCCTTAAGGACGTCGTCACCGTTGCCGCCGTGGGCGGTGTCGGCGCCAGGGCCGCCAATGACGGTGTCGGCGTCGTCGCCGCCGTCGAGAAGGTCGCTGCCGTCGTTCCCGCGAATGTCGTCGACACCATCCCCACCCTGGAGCGACGTGTCATCGCCGGATCCGCCGAAGATCTGGTCATCGCCGCCCTCGCCGGCGACGGAGTCTGCTCCCCCGCGGCCGTGCAGGGTGTCGGCGCCGGGGCCACCGATGAGGGTGTCGTCCCCCGGGCCGCCGTACAGGGTGTCACCAGCGGTGTCGGCCGGATCGGTGCCGGCTGTCAGGGTGTCGGCCCCTGGGCCGCCGCGGAGACTGTCGGCGCCGGAGCCACCGATGAGGGTGTCGTCATCCGAGCCGCCGTACAGGGTGTCGCCAGCGGTGTCGGCCGGATCGGTGCCGGCTGTCAGGGTGTCGGCCCCTGGGCCGCCGCGGAGACTGTCGGTGCCGTCGCCCGCGGTGATGTCGTCGTCGCCGTCGCCGCCGCAGATGATGTCGTTGCCGCCGCCGCCATCGATGACGTCGTCCCCGCCGAGCCCGATGATCACGTCGGCGCCCGCAGTTCCGGTGAGCGTGTCGGGGCCGGACGTGCCGATCATCGTGGGCGTCTGGGACTCGCAGACGTCGCACATCGCTGCGCCTTCCGGGCCCGCGACACAGGTGCCTTCGTCCACCGTGTTGTCGGTGCCGGTCGTGATCGCCTCCACCGCTATCCGGACGCTGTGGGCGCCGGTCTGCTGCATGCCGAGCAGGAGGCGGACGTCGATGGACGCGCCAGCCGTCAAGGGCGTCCCGGGCGTGATTGCGCTGACCGTCAGGGCGGTGTTGAACCCGCCGCCGTTAAATTGGGTCGGCGGTTGTTGCAGCGTCGTGCCCTCCACGGTGACGTTGCTGGTGCCCGAGCCGCAGGGCGCCCGGTCGACGGTCACTACGACGTCGGTGGAGGTCCGCGGGCGGAGGTCGGCGAATCCCGACGGCGCCGGGAAGGTGCGGATGTCCATGATCCGCAGCCGCAGCGCGGTCACGTTGCCACCGGTGTTGTTGGTGATGGTGCGCCGGATGTCGGTAGTGCCGAAGGTCGCGTTCTGCGGCGGGTCGGAGGTGAAGTCCCGCACCGCGTTCGGCGGCGACGTCCAACTCACGCACTGGTCAAGCAGCGATACCTCGAGATCGTCGTTGCTCCGAGGGGAGGCAAGGTTCGACGGGCCGGGGGCGCCGAGTCGCTGGCCCGCGCCGGCCGAAGTGCCGTTGGTGTCGACGAACACGAAGTCGGTCGCGTTGTCGTCGGTGTCCTCCGGCACGCCGGGCGTGGCGGTGGTCAGCGCCTCGTCGGTGATCACCCCGGTGGAGAGGTTGCGGTAGAAGCTGTAGTCGATCGAGAAGGGCGTGAGCGCGGGGTAGCCGGTGCCCTCCTTGAAGAGCGTGTTCGCTTCAGAGGTGCTGCCGACCGCGTCGAGCCGGTTCGGGAGGGTGAGGTCCCCGGGAGCGATGTTGTTGTTGAAGAGGGCGATGCCGGCGTTGTCGGGGATGTCCGTCGAGTAGGTCGCGTCGCCCGTCGCCGTGCCGCTGAGCGAGTAGCCGACGGAGTTCGCGCACAGGTAGCTGCCGTACGCCGGGATGTTCGTCCCGGTCGGGATGCTGCACCGCACAGTTCCGTCAGATGCCGCGACGGCGTAGCCGGTGCCGCTCACCGGAGCGACCACGTGGTCCATCGCGGAGACGTTCGTGATCTCGATGAACTCGTCATTGGCGCCGTTCGGCCCGCGGACCCGGAACTCGGAGATCACCAGCGGCCGGGCGGGATCGGCCAGCGAAGCCGCTGCCGCTTCGGCAGTGGGAGCCGTTGGTGACGCGGCCACGGGACCAGCGGGCCCGAGGGTCCAGGCCACAACGGCGGCAGCAGCAGCAGCAGTCAACGCCGTGAGCGTCTTGCGATTGATCCGAGCGTTCATGAACAGTCTCCGAACTCTCGAATAGGAACTCGTCTCTCTACCTAGCAACCTAGGACTCAGCGGTCGCTGTGTCTGGAGAACAAGTAACTCGACCCGGAAGCCGAGATCAGCCAACGGTCGTCAGCAGCTGCGTCGCACGAGTGAGTACGACGTACAACGTCGATCGGCCGGTCGCCGACTCGGCCTCGATCTCGTCCGGGGACACCACGACGATGCCGTCGAACTCGAGGCCCTTCGTGTCGAGGCCGGTCAGCACGACCACCCGGTCGTCACCCGACGGCGGCACCGACGAGTCGATGGCGGCGCGGGCACCGCGCGCGTCGTCGGCGAGCTCGGGCCACGACGCCAGCCAGGCGTTGACCTCCGACCGGCGGGCGGCCGGCACGACGACGCCGACGGTGCCGGCCACCCTGCCGGCGGTCTCGGCCACGGCCTCACGGGTGGCAGCCTCCAGCTCAGCGCCGTCGTCGACGACGACCTGGGCCGGAGCGACCCCGGTACGACGCACCGCGTCCGGTAGGTCGGCATGCAAGCCGACCCGCTCCGCGTACGCCGAGGCAAAGTCGTAGATCTCGGCCGAGTTGCGGTAGTTGGTCGACAGGTGGAAGTCGTGGACCGGCTTGCCCTCGAGCACGGTGGCCCGAGCGGCGGCCGCCTCTTCCGGTGCCGGCCAGGAGGACTGGGCAAGGTCCCCGACGATCGTCCAGGACGCGGCCCGGCCACGCCTGCCGACCATCCGCCACTGCATCGGCGTGAGGTCCTGGGCCTCATCGACGAGCACGTGGGCGAAGTTGTCGTCCTCGATGCTGTGGGTCGGCGGGGCCCAGGGCCGGCCGGAGGGCGCGTACTCCCGGTCCGACGCCGTCATCAGCTCCTGGATGTCCACGGCACCCTCGATCACTGCCAACGGGTCGTCGCGTTCGTCATCGGCCTTCTGCGGTATGTCGCCCAGCGCGTAGCGCAGCTCGTCGATCAAGGCGATGTCCTCGATGGAGAGGTCCGCGCCCTTCGGTGCTGCCGTACTGCCGCTCCAGGACTTGAGCAGCAGCCGCTGCTCCTCGGTCGACAGCACGCCCTCGGCAACCCGGGAGAGGAACTCCGGGTCGCGGAGCCAGCCCAACACCGTGGGCGCGTCGAGCGGTGGCCACCAGCCGAGCGCGAAGTCGAGGAAGTCGTTGCGCGAGAGCATGTCGTCGTCGAACCTCTCCCGACCCTGCTCGCGCCCGCGCTCACCACGCACCTGCCTCCACATCGCGTCGAGCAGGGCGGACGAGACGCGCGGCAGCTGCTTGTTGCGGCGGCCCTGCGACATCAGGTGTCGGCGAACGCGGCCGAGAGCGCCCCGGTCGAGGGCGATCCGGTCGTCGCGCCAGAACACGCGGTACTCGGTCGGGCTGCCCGGCGCCTGCTGCCGTGCGGCCCGCCGCATCAGCTCGGCCATCCGCTCGGAACCCTTGACGTCGGCCACCGCGGGCTCGTCGTGCCGGGTCGCGCGGTAGCCGTCGACGACCTCGCCGAGCGACCGCAGCGCCACCGCGGTCTCACCGAGGGACGGCAGGACGCGCTCGATATAGCGCATGAAGACGCCCGACGGACCGACGATGAGGACGCCGCCGGACTCGTAGCGGCGGCGGTCGTTGTAGAGGAGGTACGCCGCGCGGTGCAGCGCCACGACCGTCTTGCCGGTGCCCGGTCCTCCGGAGATCGACACGACGCCCTTGCCGGGCGCGCGGATCGCCTTGTCCTGCTCGGCCTGGATGGTGGCGACGATCGAGTGCATCGACCGGTCGCGGGCGCGGGACAGCTGAGCCATCAGCGCGCCCTCACCGATGATCGGGAGCTCCCGGCCGGTCGCCTCGGCCTCGGTGAGCGCCTCGGCGTCGAGAAGCTCGTCCTCGACACCCACGACCCTCGGCCCGGTGCAACGCAGCACCCGGCGCCGGATCACGTCCTGCGGCTCGGCCGCCGTGGCCTGGTAGAACACCGCGGCGGCCGGCGCCCGCCAGTCGATGATGAGCGAGTCGCGGTCCTCGTCACGCAGACCGATCCGTCCGACGTACCGCGACTGCGCATCGACGGCGGCCGTCATGTCGAGGCGGCCGAAGACCAGGCCCTCGTGCGCGGCGTCGAGCTGGGCGATCCGCTTCGCGGCTTGGAAGACCATGGCGTCGCGCTCGACCAGACCGCCCTCGTGACCGAGCTTGCCCCGCGAGTGACCCTCCTTGGCGAGCTGCTGGGCGGCCTCTCCGGCGCGCTCCAGCTGCTGGTACACCCGGTCCACGAACGCCTGCTCCGACGCCACCTCGCGATCGACCAGCTGATCTGCCACCTACGCTGCCCCCGCTGTGTTCCTGAACCGAGTTCCTGGGTGTTGCTCACCTTGAGCAAGCAACTTCCCAACTCTACACACCGGAGTCGGGATCGCGGTCCAGACTGTCGTCATGCCCATTACATCGGGTGGCCTGCGAGGTCGCCTCGCGATGGCGGCAGCCGCGACCGTGGCGGCGGTCCTGGTCCTGCCCACGGCGGGGCCGGCCGTTGCCGGCCAACGGATCCACGACGACCCGACGAGCGACGTCGTGCAGTGGCACTCGCACACGGACACCGGAACGGTCGACCCCGCGGACCGCCTGACCGACATCACGTCACTGACGACCGAGTACGCCGACCGTCGGGTCACCATGCGCGTGAAGCTCCGGCGCGTGCCGGTGAGTGACTTCTGGACGGCATGGGACATCCGGACCGCAGACCGATTGCTGCAGGTGCAGCTCAGGGAACTCGATGGCGGCCTGTTCCTGCACGTCCTCGACTGGACGGGCTCGTTCCGGCGCCTCGGGTCCTGCCCGGGCGCGTCCTACGCCATCCGCCCGGCGAAGGACGCGATGCGGGTCACCGTCCCGCGACGGTGCTTCGGGGGTGGCCCCTGGGTACGGACCGGGATGCAGATGACTCGCGACTACAACGAGGCCACCCAGACCTATCCGGCTGACGACGCGAGGCTCGACGGCGAGATCACGCATCACCAGATCTCCCAGCTGGGTCGTCGGATCTCCTACAATTGATGAAGGCTCGATGTCACGGCTCCGACTCCTGACTTCGATCATCGGCCTGCTCGCCGCGCTTGTGCTGGTCGCGGCGCCGGCAGAGGCCGGTCAGCAGACGACGAGGGACGACATCGTGCGCGCCACGACTGAGATCTCCTCAGGCGCGCAGTGAATCGTCGATCCGGTCGAGCAGCTGCGCCAGGTCGGTGTCGCGCTGCCGCCGCGGCACGTCCCGCATCGGCCCGGTGCCGTAGAGCATCGAGAAACCGTGCACCCCTGCCCAGCAGGGCAGCTCCGCCCCCGGGCGCTTCTCCGGACGCAGAAACCCGGCCTCGACACACTCGTCGAGCGCGTCGGACAGGTGTTGGTAGGGGCCGCTGAGATCGCCGAGCGTGATCGGGTGGAACGCAACGGCGAACAGGCCGGGCTCGGCCAGGGCGTAGTCGACGTACGCCTTGCCGACCTCGCGCAGCCGTCGCCGCGCCCGCTCCACCGGATCCTCGACGCGAACCCGTTTGACCCGCTTGAGCATCGCTGCCGACAGCTGGTCCAAGCCGTAGCCAGCGACCTCACGGAGCAGCTCGCCGCGGTCGGCGAAGTGGCGGTAGGCGGCGTTGTGGGAGACGCCGGTACGACGCGCGACCTCCCGGATGACGATCCCGTCGGGACCCTTCTCGCGTCCGAGCTCCACCGCCGCGTCGACCAGCGCCTGGCGCAGGTTGCCGTGGTGGTAGCTGCTCATCCACCGATCGTAGTTTCTCGATGTTGACAATGTCCACATTGAGGCGCACGCTGTTCCATGTTGACACTGACCACATCGCACTGCGCACGTAAAGCTGAGGAGCACTTCATGGGTCGCAAGGCCGGGATCCTGATCGCCGTCTACGTCGCGGCGCTCGCGATCAACCTCGACATCACCATCGTCAACGTCGCGCTGCCGAGCATGGCGACCGAGCTCGACGCCGGCACCCGTGGTCTGCAGTGGATCGTCGACGGCTACAACCTCGCGTTCACGGCGCTCGTGCTCGCCGCGGGCAGCCTGGGTGACCGCTACGGCCGTCGCCCTGCACTGATCGTCGGCCTGTTGGGCTTCGCGGCGGCCAGCATCGTAGGGGCCCTGGTGACCAGCTCCGAGGCGCTGATCGCCGCCCGGTTCGGGATGGGCGCGTTCGCCGCGCTGATCTTCCCGACGACGCTGTCGATCATCTCCAACACCTTCCCCGACCGGCGTCAGCGCGCGGCCGCCCTCGGCGGCTGGGGCGCCGTCGTCGGCGTCGGCGTCGCGTCCGGACCGGTCACGGGCGGGCTGCTGCTCGAACACTTCTACTGGGGCAGCATCTTCCTCGCGCTGGTCCCGCTGGCCCTGATCGCGGCGGGGCTGGCGTTCGCGCTCGTCCCCGAGTCGCGCGATCACGCCGTACCGGCTCTCGACAAGCGCGGCCTCGTCGTCTCGATGGCGATGCTCGGGACGCTGACCTACACCGTGATCGAGGCTCCCGAGCACGGCTGGGACAGCGCCTTCACATTGCTCGGCTTCACCTCGGCCGCCGCACTGATCGCGGTGTTCGTGATGGTCGAGCGCGCGGCCGAGCACCCGATGCTCGACGTGAGCCTGTTCGCCGACCGGCGGTTCAGCGCGGCCAGCGGCGCCGTGACGATCACGTTCTTCGCGCTGTCGGGCTTCATCTTCCTGATCACGCAGTACTTCCAGGTCGTCCGCGACTTCGGCCCGCTCTCCACCGGCGCCCGGATCCTCCCGGTGGCGATCTCCATCGCGATCGCGTCCTTGGTGGGCGGCATCCTCGCCCCGCGGGTCGGCACCCGTGCCGTGGTGGTGACCGGCCTGACGTTCTTCGGTACGGCGATGGCGTGGATCGCGCTCAGCGTGGAGGTCGACACGTCGTACTGGGCCACGATCGTGCCCCAGATGGTGCTGATGGGCCTGGGCATGGGCCTGATCTCCACCCCCGCCACCGAGTCGATCATGCTGGTCCTCCCACCGGCCCGCGCCGGCGTCGGGTCGGCCGTGAACGACGCCACCCGCGAGCTCGGCGCCACCCTCGGGGTCGCGGTGATCGGCTCGGTGTTCTCCTCGGTCTTCGGCGCGCGCCTCGTGGACAGCGCGTTCGAAGCGACCGGTCGGGCGGAGGCCGCAGCGGACTCGGTGCCTGTCGCGTTCACGCTGGCGGGCGCCGACCCGGTCCTGCTCGACGCGGTGCGGGAGTCGTTCCTGACTGGCCTGTCCGTCGGCTGCACGGTGGTCGCCGGGCTCTGCTTCGCCGCCGCCGTGGTCGGACTGTGGGCGCTGCCCGGTCGTCGATTCCACGCCGCCAAGGCCACCGAGGCCGAGGCGCTCGAGGCGCTCGAGCCGCTGGAACTCAGCTCTGCTTCCGGTTGAGGAAGGCGACCATGGCCTCGCGGGCCTCGTCGGAGCCGAACAGCCGGGCGCTGAGGGCGACCAGCTCCTCGCCCCGGGCGTCGATGCTCGCAACCAGGTCGGCTGAGAGGACTCGCTTCGTCTCCCGGAGCCCCTGCGCTGCGCCGGTGGTGAGCTGGCGGCAGAGCTCGGCGACGGCGGCTTCGAGCTGGTCGGCGGGGACCGCCTTCGTGACCAGTCCGTAGGCGACGGCCTCGGCGCCGGTGAAGACCTCGCCGCCGAGCGCGGTCAACGCGGCCGCGCGCTGGGTGAGGCGCGGGAAGACGGTGAGCGAGATGACGGCGGGCGCGAGACCGAGCTTCACCTCCGTCAGCGCGAACGTCGCGTCCTCCGCGGTCAGCACGATGTCGGACGCGGCCACGATCCCGATGCCCCCGGCCCGGGCGGCGCCGGCGACGACGGTCACGACCGGCTTGCTCAGGGCGACGATCGTCCGCTGCAGGCGGACGATCGCCCGCGCGCCCTCTTCCATCGGCGTGGTCGACGCCTCGGCGAGGTCGGCGCCGGAGCAGAACACCCGACCGGACGACCGCAGCACCACGGCTAGGACGTCGGCGTCCTGGTCGGCGCGGTCGAGGCGCTCGAACAGCTCGGTGATGAGCTGGCGCGACAGCGCGTTGCGGTTGTGCGGCGAGTCCAGGGTGATGGTCGCGATCCGGTCGGCAACCTCGTAGTGGACCAGTTCGGCGGGCTGATCGGGCTGGGTGTCGGCCATGGGTCCATCTAAGCCTGCCGGCCGCCCATCCGTTCGTGCCGCCGCACCGAATCACCACCATGAGGATCCGACTGCCCTGGGCTGCGTACGGCGTACTGGCCACACTCGTCGGACTGGGCCTCGCCCACGCCGTCGCCGCACTCACCGATGCGGACACCTCACCGGTGCTCGCCATCGGTGCCACCGTCATCGACCTCACGCCCACCCCGATGAAGGAGTGGGCGATCCGGACGTTCGGCAGCGCCGACAAGCCGATCCTCGTGGGTTCGGTGTTGGCCGGCGTGTTCGTCCTCGCTGCAGTGGCCGGCCTGCTGGCCCGTCGCCGCACCCGGTACGGCGCCGGTCTGCTCGTCGCGCTTGTCGCGGTTGCCTCCATCGCCGTCGTGACCCGGCCCGGGGCGACGGTTCTCGACCTCGGCCCGAGCCTGGTCGCGGCGGTCGGCGCGGTGGTCGCACTCATCTGGCTCGCGCGCGAGCAGGCCGGCGCTCCCGACGGTGCTGCCGGGGGGCGCCGCGGCGTGCTCATCGCCGCCGGGGTGCTCAGCGCCGCCGCCGTCATCGGAGGCGTGGGTGGCCAGCTGATCAACAAGCTGCGGCTCCGGCCGGAGGACGTGACCCTCCCTGACCCGACCGAGCCGGCACCGCCGCTACCGCGCGGGCTGGACAATCAGGTCACCGGCATCACGTCGTTCCGGACGGACAACGACGACTTCTACCGAGTCGACACCCGCCTCGACACCCCCGTCATCAGCAGCGATGACTGGACGCTCACCATCGACGGCGACGTCGACAAGGAGGTGACGCTGACCTTCGACGAGCTGCTCGACCTGCCCATGATCGAGCGCGACATCACCCTCACCTGCGTCTCCAACAGCGTCGGCGGAGAGTACGTCGGGGCGGCCCGCTGGCTCGGCGTCCGCCTCACCGACGTGCTCGACCTCGCAGGAGTCGGCAGCAAGGCCGACCAGATCCTGTCGACCGACTTCGACGGCATGACGATCAGCACACCGCTCGCACTCGCCACGGACGGCCGGGACGCCATGATCTGCGTCGGCATGAACGGCGAGCCGCTCCCCCGCGAGCACGGCTTCCCGGTGCGGATGCTCATCCCCGGGCTCTACGGGTTCATCAGCGCGACCAAGTGGCTCACCAAGCTGACACTGACGACGTACGACGCCCAAGAGGCGTACTGGACCGAGCGCGGTTGGGCCACCGACGCCCCGATCAAGATCTCGACCCGGATCGACACGCCGCGCTCGCTCGCCGACCTGGACGCGGGCGACGTCGTCGTCGGCGGTGTCGCCTGGGCCCAGGAGCGCGGCGGGGTCGCCAAGGTCCAGGTCCAGATCGACGGCGGCGACTGGCAGGACGCGAACCTCGGCCCGGACGGCGGCAACGACTACTGGCGCCAGTGGTTCTACCGCTGGGACGCCACCAGCGGCTCGCACCGGATCGCCGCCCGGGCGGTGTCGGGCAACGGCGACGAACAGGTCACCGAGCGCGCCGAGCCGTTCCCGGACGGCGCCAGCGGCCTGCACGAGCTGATTGTCAACGTCGGCTGACGAATCCACCCATCCGTTTCCAGCACTACTCCGAATCACTTACATCACCTCCACCACACGGAAGGCACCACCACCATGAAGCTCCACCACCTCCGCCGGAACGCCGGCATCGCAGCAGCCGTCCTCACCCTCTCGGTGACTCTCGCCGCGTGCGGCGACGACAAGGAGAACGACAGCAGCGGCGATGACAAGGCAGCCACCGCCGAGGGCCCCGAGGCCCAGACGTTCGGCGACGGCTGTGCCGAGGTCCCCGCCGATGGGGCTGGCTCGTTCGACGGCATGGTCAAGGACCCCGTCGCCACCGCCGCCAGCAACAACCCGCTGCTGACCACGCTGGTCACCGCCGTCGGCGCTGTCGACGGCCTGGGCGACACGCTCAACGGCGCCGAGGCGCTGACCGTCTTCGCACCGTTCAACGGTGCGTTCGCCGAGATCCCGGAGGCGGACCTCACCGCGCTGGTCGAGGGTGGCATGGCCGACGGCCAGGACAGCACCCTCTACAAGGTCCTCGCCCACCACGTGCTCGGTGAGAACGCCGACGCCGAAGGCGTGGCCGGCGAGAAGGACACGCTTGCCGGTGACACCCTCACCATCGAGGGCGACGCCGAGAGCGGCATGACCGTCAGCGACGGCACCGTCACCGCCAACGTGATCTGCGGCAACGTCCCGACGGCCAACGCGACCGTCTATGTGATCGACAAGGTCCTGACCGGCGTCAAGTGACGCTCGCGTTAACGAGCTAGACGCGGAAGGATCACCCCATGGACTCCGGTGTCCCCGCACCGGCCGGCTTCCCCCACCCGGGGGCGCCGGCCGGTGGCGGTCCCCACCTGGCCGAGCTGCTCCAGCTTTCGGCCCGGGGCGACCGCGCCGCGTTCGCAGCGTTGTACGACGCCACGGCGGCCCGGGTGCACGGCCTCGCGCTCCGCGTGGTCCGTGACCCGGCCCAGGCCGAGGAAGTCACCCAGGAGGCGTTCCTCGAGATCTGGCGCACAGCCAGCCGCTACGACGTCTCCCGCGGGAGCGCCGTGTCGTGGCTGCTGACCATCGCGCACCGCAAGGCGGTCGACCGGGTCAGGAGCGCCGAGGCATCCAGCCGACGCGAGTCGACCTACCACCACCGCAACCAGACCGTCGACCACGACACCACGGCCGACGCCGCCACCGCCTCGCTCGAGGCACGGCGGGTAAGGGTAGCGCTCGGGGCGCTCACCGAGGTCCAGCGCGAAGCCATCGAGCTGGCGTACTTCGGCGGTTACACGCACACCGAGGTAGCAACCCTTCTCGACCTCCCGGTCGGGACGGCAAAGACCAGGATTCGCGACGGCCTGATCCGGCTCCGCGACACAATCGGAGTAGGACGATGACAGATCACGAGGACACCCGGTCGTACCCGAACAGCGTGCACGCGCTGTCCGGTGCCTACGCCGTCGACGCCGTCGACGATCTCGAGCGTGCCCGCTTCGAGGCGCACCTGCGAGACTGCACCGACTGCCGGATCGAGGTCGAGTCTCTCCGCGAGGCCGCTGCCGCGCTCGCCGCCGACCCGATCGAGCCTCCGGCCCGGCTGCGAGCCGAGGTGCTCGCCAGCATCGAGTCGATCCGGCCGTTGCCGCCGCTCATCGAGCACCGCCGCGAGGCCATCCCCGCGTCGGCCCTCCGCCGTCCGTGGCTCTCGGCAACCGGTCCCCTCCTCGTCGCAGCGGCGCTGGTCCTGGTCGCTCTCGTGACCACGGTGACGCTGCAGCCGTGGGCGTCCGACGACAAGGGGCAGAGCCCCACCGAACGGGTGTTGGCGGCCGGCGACCGCGCCGAGATCGACAAGCAGTTCGCGGACGGTTCCAGCGCGACCATCGTCTTCTCGAAGTCCGAGGGACGCGCCGTCATCGTCACCGAGGACATGGCGCTGGCGCCGGACCGCAAGGTCTACGAGCTGTGGTTCAGGACCCCGTCGGGCGTCTTCGAGCCGGCCGGGCTGATGCCGGACGAGAACGACGCCACGGTGCTCCTCGACGGCGACGCGAGCGAGGCGACCGCGGTCGGGATCACGATCGAACCCGACGGCGGCTCGCCGATACCGACCACCCCGCCGATCGCCCTCTTCGAGCTCACGGCCTAGCGAGACGACATGACTCCCCGACGGCTCGCCGTCGTCGGGTCCGGCGTTGCTGGACTCACGGCGGCCTACGTGGCATCCCCCTGGGCACAGGTGACGCTCTACGAAGCGGACACCCGGCTCGGCGGCCATGCCGACACCCACCTCGTCGCCGACCCGGCCACCGGCCGCGACCTGGCGATCGACACCGGCTTCATCGTGCACAACCAACGGACCTACCCGGTGCTGCTGCGCCTGTTCGCCGAGCTCGGGATAACCACCCAGGAGTCCGAGATGTCGCTCTCGGCCAGCGACGAGGGCACGGGGTTGGAGTGGGCGGGCGCGCTCGGGGCGTCCGGCCTGTTCCCTACGACTGGCCACCTGCGCGACCGCGCCTACCTGCGGATGCTCGCGGAGATTCCCCGCTTCCACCGCCAGGCCCGGCAGCTCCTGGACCACGCCGAGCACGTTGACCAGGCCGACCTCACCCTCGGCGAGTTCCTCGACCGGGGCCGGTTCACGCCGTACTTCCGGCGCCACTTCGTCGAACCGCTCGTCGCCGCCGTCTGGTCGTGCGACCCCGCCGTCGCCACCGACTACCCGGCCGCGTACCTGTTCACCTTCCTGCGCCACCACGGCATGCTCAGCGTCTTCGGCTCGCCGACCTGGCGCACGGTCGCCGGCGGCTCGCGGTCCTACGTCGACCGGGTCGCGGCCGCGATCAAGGCCTCCGGCGGAGACGTCCGGATCGGTGCGCCGGTCATCGAGGTGTCGGAGGGGGACACCTCGGTGACCGTCCGCACGGCGCACGACGAGCAGGAGTACGACGCCGTCGTCGTCGCCACCCACCCGGCGCAGGCGCTGGCGCTCCTCGCCGACCCCTCGCCCGTGCAGTGCAAGGTCCTCGGTGCGCTCCCCTACGCACGGAACACCGCGCTCCTGCACACCGACACCCGACTCCTGCCGAAGGCCCGCCGCGCCTGGGCGTCGTGGAACTTCCGGCGGCCCGTCGTCGACCAGGACTCGGTGCAGGTGACCTACGACCTGACCCGCCTCCAGCGGCTGCCGACCCCGACGCACTACCTGGTCACCCTCGGCGGCGAGCACCTCGTCGATCCCGCGACCGTCATCGCCCGCCGCGACTACGAGCACCCGCTCTACAGCCCCACCTCGGTCGCCGCCCGCGACCGGCTCGACGAGGTCGACACCCCGCGGGTGCGGTTCGCCGGCGCCTACCACGGCTGGGGGTTCCATGAGGACGGTGCGAGGTCCGGCCTCGCCGCGGTGGAGAAGCTCGGCTTCCGTTGGTCCAAACGGTCACCCGGCGAGCTTCACGAGACCCCGACGCCGTACGACACCACGCTCACGCACACCCGACGCACCCCGTTCCGCCGTACCTTCCGGCACCGCTCGCACCTGTGGGTGGTCGATCTCGACCGGCTCCCCGAGCCTCGCCGGCCGGCAGCGCTCCGCGGGACCTTCGACGGCCGCGACCACTTCGACGGCGGGGCCGCGACGATCCGCGAGGGTCTCAACACGTTCCTCGACGAGCACGGCCTCGACGTCCGCGGCGGACGGGTCCTGATGGCGGCGCACCCCCGGGCGCTCGGCCACTGCTTCAACCCGATCAGCGTGTTCTGGTGCTGGCACGACCAGTCGGCCACGGGACCGGCGGACGTGACGGTCGTCGAGGTGCACAACACCTACGGCGACCGCCACGCCTACCTGGTGCCGACCGACGCCGACGGTGCCGGCCAAGTGGACAAGGCGATGTATGTCTCGCCGTTCCACGGCACCGACGGCCACTACCGGGTGGTCGCGCCGCCGCCGGATCCGGCGACCGGTCACCTGTCGGTATCCGTGACGCTGCACACCGACGAAGGCGAGCGGTTCACGGCAGCCGTCGTCGGGGACCCCGCGCGTCGGCCACCGGTCGTCGCCCTCTCCGCCCTGCGCGGAGCCCTCCTCATCCGGATGCACGGCATCGTGCTCTGGCTCCGCGGACTCCCCGTCCGACCCCGCCCCGATCAACAGGAAGGTGCGCGATGACCATCACCCACGAGCGCCACCCCGTCCGCAGCTGGACCGACCTCGAACCCCTGCCGACCGCCGGCCCCGGCGCCCGCATCGCGCGGCGCCTGTTCCGGTCCGCGATCGGCCGGCTCGACGTCACGGTCCACCTGGCTCCTGGCACGTCGTACCCCGCGGAGACGCTGGGCCGCGGCGGACCGGAGATGCACGTGCACCGGCCTGACGAGATGTTCGCCAGGATCGCGCGGGACAAGCTGATCGGCTTCGGCGAGGCCTACCTCACCGGTGCCTGGGACGAAGGACCGAACGCGCCGGAGGGCGCCCTCGGCGACTTCCTCACCGTGCTCTGCTCGGAGATCGCGACCCTGGTGCCGCGCCCGCTGCAGCGGCTGCGGTCGGTCATCGTGCCCCGGATCCCCCAGACGCACCGGGGCAGCCGCAGCACCACGCGGGAGAACGTCGCGCACCACTACGACCTCTCCAACGACCTGTTCGCGCTGTTCCTTGACCCGACCCTGTCCTACTCGTCCGCGCTGTTCGACGACCCGACCCTGGCGACCGCCGCCGACCTCCCGACCGCCCAGCACCGGAAGATCGACCGGCTCCTGGACCAGGCCGGTGTGGGTGAGGGGACCCGGCTGCTCGAGATCGGCACCGGCTGGGGCGAGCTCGCGATCCGCGCTGCCGAGCGCGGCGCCACCGTCCACTCGATCACCCTGTCGTCCGAGCAGCTGGCGCTCGCGCGGGACCGGATCCACCTGGCCGGTCAGTCCGATCGGATCGAGGTCGAGCTCTTGGACTACCGCGCGCTGCTGGACTCGCCGGACACGGCTGCGGCGTACGACGCCGTGGTGTCGGTCGAGATGATCGAGGCGGTGGGTTGGCGGTTCTGGCCGACGTACTTCCAGACCCTCGACCACGTCCTCGCACCGGGCGGACGCGTCGCTCTCCAAGCGATCACGATGCCGCACGACCGGATGCTTGCGACGCGGGACACCCACACGTTCATCACCAAGTACATCTTCCCGGGCGGCGCGCTGCCGTCGGTGCGGGCGATCGAGGAGACCGCCGCCCGCCACACCCGGCTCCGGGTCGTCAACCAGATGCCGCTGGGCGGGCACTATGCCCGGACGCTGCGGATGTGGGACGACGCCTTCGCCGCGGCCGGTGCCGAGGTGGCCGCACTCGGCTTCGACGAGACCTTCCGGCGGCTGTGGCACTTCTACCTGGAGTACAGCCGGGCCGGCTTCGCGTCGGGCTACATCGACGACCACCAGATCACGCTGGCGCGGGAGGACTCATGACTGCCGGCTCGTCGGTAGCCACCCGTCTCGAGGACGCGCTGGCGCCTTTCGTCGGCGGCGAGCTGCCGGTGCGGCTGGTCGCGTGGGACGGGTCGACGGCCGGGCCGGCCGACGCGCCGCAGCTCGAGCTCCGCTCCCCCGATGCCGTGCGCCGGCTGCTCTGGCAGCCCGGCGAGCTCGGTGCCGCCCAGGCCTACGTGACCGGTGAGCTCGACGTACCGGGCGACCTCGATGCTGCCCTGTCGCACGCGTTCGCCGTGGCGCGCGACCGGGGTCTCGGGGGTCGGCGACTCTCGCTGCCGGCCTTGGCGCGCGCGGTGCGGACGGCAGTCGGACTGGGGGTTGTCGGCCGTCCGCCCGCCGTGCCCGCCACCCAGGCCCGGGTCCGCGGTCGGTTGCACAGCAAGGAACGCGACCGGAGCGCGATCAGCCACCACTACGACCTGACGGCGGACTTCTACTCGCTGATCCTCGACCCGACGATGGCGTACTCCTGCGGCTACCACCGCGACCCGTCGGTCTCGCTCGAGGAGGCGCAGCACGCCAAGCTCTCGCTCGTGTGCCGCAAGCTGGGACTCGAGCCCGGGATGCGGCTGCTCGACGTCGGCTGCGGCTGGGGATCGCTGTCCCTGCACGCCGCCGAGCACTTCGGCGCCCAGGTCGTCGGCGTGACGATCTCCAAGGAGCAGAAGCGGTACGCCGAGGCGGCCGCGCGTCGTCGCGGCGTCGATCACCTGGTCGAGTTCCGGCTCTGCGACTACCGCGACGCCGTACCGCTGGCAGGTGCTGAGTACGACGCGGTCGCGTCCATCGAGATGGGCGAGCACGTCGGCGAGGCGCACTACCCGACGTACGCCCAGGTCCTCCACGACGCGGTGCGACCCGGCGGCCGGGTGCTCGTCCAGCAGATGTCCCGCTCAGGACGCTGGCCGGGCGGTGGCCCGTTCATCGAGTCGTTCATCGCGCCCGACATGCACATGCGGCCGGTCGGTGCGACCGTCGCGCTGCTCGAGAGTTCGGGGCTCGAGGCGCGGGACGTGCACGCGCTGCGCGAGCACTACGTTCAGACCGTGGCTGGTTGGAAGGAACGGTTCGATCAGAACCTCGACGAGATCACCGCGCTCGTCGGCGAGGAAATGGTCCGCGTCTGGCGGCTCTACCTGGTCGGCGGGGCAATGGCGTTCCGCGACGGTCGGATGGGCGTCGACCAGGTACTGCTGGTCCGCCCGGGTGGGCCGCACGGGCTCGAGCCGGTGCGCTCGTGGTGAACGCCATCTTGGTGTCCCTCGCCGCTGTCGCGGTCACCGCCGCCGTGGTGATGACCGTGACCGCGCTCGTCGCGCGCCGCCAGGGCCGGGTGGTCGTGGTCGACGTGGCGTGGGGCCTCGCGCTCGCGCTGGCCGCGGGTGCCGCGGCCGTGGTGGCGACCGCACTCGACGAAGGTACGCAGTGGCGGGCCTGGGTGCTGGCCGGCGCGGTCGCCGTCTGGGGCATCCGGCTGTCGCGGCACATCCACCAGCGCAGCGGCAACGGCGAGGACCCGCGCTACGAGCTGGTCCTCGGTGGCCCCCTCGACGAGGTGGGCATGGGCGTTGCCGTTCGCAAGGTGTTCGCGGTCCAGGGCGCAGCCGTCTGCCTGGTCGCGCTACCCGTCACGATCGGCGCGGTGACCGACGTCGAGTGGATGCCGCTGGTCGTCGTGGGACTCGGCCTGTGGCTGATCGGTCTTGTTTTCGAAGCCGTCGGTGACGCCCAGCTGGCGGCGTACCGTCGCCAGCCCCGCGACACGCGGCCGCCGGTGCTCGACACCGGCCTGTGGCGGTTCAGCCGCCACCCCAACTACTTCGGCGATGCCTGTCTGTGGTGGGGGATTTGGGTCGCCGGAGCATTGGCGAGTGGGGTGGTCGCTGGGCTGGTGACGGTGATCGCTCCGCTCGCCATGAGCTACTTCCTGGTCTTCGCCACCGGCGCCAAGCTGCTCGAGAAGGACATGATGAAGCGGCCGGCGTACCGCGCGTACGCGCGGCGTACCTCGATGTTTCTCCCACTGCCACCGAAGCGTTCCACGGAGCCGCCTACGCTCGGCCCGTGACTTCCTCGAGCGACGAGATCCTGCGGCTCGCCTCGGCCGACAACTTCCGCGACGTGGCGGGCCCCGGCTACGCGACGCACGACGGTGCCCGGGTACGACGCGGCGTCTTCTTCCGCTCCAACGAGCTGCGGCTCAACGCGACCGACCACGACGCGATCTCCGGCCTCGGCCTCCGGGCCGTGCTGGACCTGCGGTCGAAGCTGGAGATCGAGCGGCACCCCGATGCCGAGGTCCCCGGTGCCGCCTGGCACAACTTCGATGTGTCCGGCATCCCGATGGAGCAGGTCGCCGAGCTGCGGGACCGGCGCAGCGCGGTCGAGCTGATGGACCGGGTCTACCGCAGCTTCGTCGACAGCGCGGAGGCGCTGGAGGAGTTCGGCGGGCTGTTCCGCCAGCTCGCGACCGGCGGTCCGCAGCTCTTCCACTGCACGGCCGGCAAGGACCGCACCGGTTGGGTCGCCGCGCTGCTGCTGCACATCGCCGGTGTGGACGACCCGACGATCGAGAGCGACTACCTGCTGACCAACGCACTCACCGGTCGCAGCCGGGCCCGGGTCGAGGCCGAGATCGTCAGGCTTCTCGGCGCCGAGCACCTCGCGGCGTTCGAGCCGACGTTGGTGGCCGACATCGAGTACCTACGGTCCGGTTACGAGGCCGTCGAGGAGAAGTACGGCGACCGCATGACCTACCTCGTCGACGGCCTCGGTCTCGATGACGCGACCATCACCGACCTGCGCAGCCTGTTGCGCGCCTCTGGTTGAGGTGGCAGGCGCCCCAGCGCTGAGCCTCGAAACCGAGGCACCGCGTGCCCATGGGTGGCGATAGGTGGTCACTCGAGTAGCCGACGGCGCGCGCGCACCTCGGCCAGCGGCGGCTCGAATGCTCGCGACCCGCAGCGGGGCGTAAGCCGCCGACGGTCGCGGTCGAAACCAAAGCGCTAGTGTCGTGCGTCGGGAATTGTTGGACGGTTGGCGTGCTCAGGGCGCGTGCATCGCAAGGCGCCGGCGCGCCGCCATACCCGGTCGTCTTGCAAGCGTCGGCAACGCCGCGAGGTGCGTGTCATGAGTGCGCGAACCGTTCAAGAATTTCCGAGGCGCGGCACTAGGGGCTCGGGAGCTCGCAGACGGCGTCGATCCCGAGCACGTGGTTGAGCCGGCCGAAGGCCAGCCAGGACCCGATGCACATGCTGAGCTCGACGATCTCGCGGTCGTCGTACGCCGCCTTCATCCGTGACCACAACTCGTCGTCGATCCCGTGGCGGGGATGTCGATGACCAGCACCAGAACAGGTTATACCGGCTTGCGGGGCTGCCGGACGGGCTCGGTCGCTTCCTCCTCGCCGGGCAGCGGTGGAGCAGCCGGGATCCGTTGCAGGATGATCTCCTCGGTGCGGGGGTCGAGCACGATCTCGTGGCTGTCGCCGTCGCGGCCGTCGAAGCGCACCGAGACGGTCTCGAAGCCTTTGTGCCGCTGGCTCTGCGCGTACATCGCGTAGGCCTTGCGGTCCGCCTCGGTCAGGTCGACCTGGTCGGTGAACGGCGTCATCAGCGCCCGCGGCCAGAGCTTCTCGGCGAGCACGACGTTGACCTCGATGCCGAGCACGCCCATGATCGCGCCGATGTAGAGAAGCCCGAACAGTCCGAGGACGATGCCGAACGTCACCGTCATCTCGCTCGTCGCGTCGGTCACGCGGGCGACGTACCAGGTACCGAGCCACTGCAGGAACTGCCACAGGATCGCGATCGTGAAGCCGCCCGGTGCCGCCGACGCAATGTCGTGGTTGATCGCCTTGGCTGCGGCGATCCGCAGCAGGATCGACATCACGGTGCCGAGGATCAGGACAGTGACCAACCGGACCACCCAGTCGAACCACGCTTCGTCCTTGATCGAGCCGACCACCTCGGTCTCGGTGAGCACCGCCGAGAGCACGAAGACGCCCAGGATGATGCTGCCCGCCGTGGCGAGCAGGAAGAGGCTGGTGACCCGGGTCAGCACCGGGTGCGGTCGGTTGTTGCGCGGCACCGCCCACGCCGCGGCCTGGACGTTCTGGAGCGAGAGGCCGAGGCCGACCGCGCCGTAGAGCGCGCCGAGCGCGCCGAAGATGATGCCGCCGGCCGAGCCTCGCAGCCCGCCCGTCTTGCCGATCTCGTCGCCGATGATCGGGAACTGCGCGAGCGCCGACTCGAGCACCTCCTTCTCGAGCTCGGGATAGCCCTGGAGAACGAATCCGAGGATCGACGTGGCGAGCAGCAGCAGCGGGAAGATCGCGAAGAAGGCATAGAACGTCAGCACCGCGGCCAGGTAGTTGCCCTGGTCGTCGAAGTATTTGTAGACCACCGCCAGCGGGACCCCGATGATCGGGACCCTGCGCTGGGTGCGATCAATGCCGGATGCGACCCCCACGACGATGAATTTACCCGTCGGAGGCTTCTTGAGCCGTTCTCACGCGCCCCCGGGGTCGAACACCATGTCGTCCGGCACGTCGAACCCGAGCTGGGCCAGCATGTCGTGGAGGACCAGCGTCACCTGCCGGGTCAGCCGGTCGACGACCTCGTCCTGGGTCTCGTCCTTGTTGTCCAGCCACCAGGTGATGCTGGCGTCGACCATGCCGATCAGGCCGGCGAGGACACCGTCGGGGGCGGCCGGCACGACCTCGGTCGGGCGCAGGTAGGCGCTCATGGCGGCGATCAGCTCGTCGAGGAAGCGGCTGCGACCCATCCGCGCCTGGTGCAGCGCCGACGTCTGCTTCTGCGCGGCGACGAACCGGAAGAGGTTGGGGTGCTGGGCCGCCCAGCCGACGATCGTCGCGGTGATCCCGCGCACGACCTCGTACGGCGTACCGCGGCGGGTCAGGTGCGGCCGGACCTGCTCCAGGAGGTCGGCCGAGGCCTTCCGCGCGACGTCGAGGTCGAGCTGCTTCTTGCTTTCCACGTAGCGATAGGCGTGCGGCCGCGGGATGCCCGCCCGCTCGGCGATCTGGGCCATCCCGACCCCGGTGCCCTCCTCGTCGATCGCCGCTGCGGCAGCGTCGATGAGCTCGCTGCGCCGGCCCGGATCGTCGCCCACCTTGCGGATCCGCCGCGCGACGGTGGAGTCGACCCACCGCGCGACGTCCACCATGGGGTTCACCGTAACTGGGTACAGGTCGTACCCTGTTCCTGGTACACCCTGTACCGGTCACCCCTCAGGAGGAATCTCACCGATGCCTGCACGCCGCTCGCCCTGGATGAACTCGGCCGATGGAGACCTCGACGACCTCCGCGATCTCGCCCGCACCTTCTGCGAGAAGGAGATCAAGCCGAACGCCGAGAGGTTCATCGAGAACAAGCAGGTCGACCGCGAGCTGTGGACCCGGGCCGGTGAGCTCGGCCTGCTCTGTCTCTCGATCCCCGAGGAGTACGGCGGTGGCGGCGGCACCTTCGCGCACGAGGCAGTCGTGATCGAGGAGCAGGCGTACGTCGGCGACAGCTCGTGGGGCGCCTCACTGCACAGCGGGATCGTCGCCCACTACATCCTCAACTACGGCAGCGAGGAGCAGAAGCAGGAATGGCTGCCCAAGCTCGCCAGCGGCGAGGCGGTCGGCGCGATCGCGATGACCGAGCCGGGTACCGGCTCCGACCTGCAGAGCGTCAAGACCAAGGCCACAAGAATCGAGGATGGCGAGGGCGAGCCGTTCTACCTGATCAACGGCTCGAAGACCTTCATCACCAACGGCGCCCAGGCCGATGTCGTGATCACCGTCGCCAAGACCAACCCGGAGGAAGCCGCCTCCGGCATCTCACTGATCCTCGTGCCGACGTCGGCGCGGGGCTTCTCCCGCGGCCGGGTGCTCGACAAGATCGGCATGAAAGGCCAGGACACCGCGGAGCTCAGCTTCTCCGACGTACGAGTGCCGGTGACCAACCTGCTCGGCACCGAGGAGGGCCAGGGCTTCATCCAGCTCATGGAGCAGCTGCCGCAGGAGCGGCTCATCGTCGCCGTCTCCAACGTCGCGGCGATGGAGGTCATCCTCGACGAGACGCTGCGCTACGTGCACGACCGCGAGGCGTTCGGCCGACCGATCTGGGGATTCCAGAACACCAAGTTCAAGCTGGCCGAGGTCGCCACCGAGGCTCGCGTCGCGCGCTCCTTCGTCGACGAGTGCATCGAGCTGCACCTCAAGGGCGAGCTGGACATCCCCACCGTCGCGATGGCCAAGCTGTGGTGCTCCGAGCGCGCCCAGAAGGTCGCCGACATCTGCCTCCAGCTGCACGGCGGCTACGGCTACATGAACGAGTACCCGATCGCCCGTGCCTGGGCCGACCTCCGCGTCTCCCAGATCTACGCCGGCACCTCGGAGATCATGAAGGAGATCATCAGCAGGTCGCTGCCCGTACCGAGCTGAGCTCGGGAGCTCCCTGCGCGCTGCCGTTGGCTAGTCCGAAATGGCCATGCCAACCCGGCGATTGCGGCGTACCTTCGCAGGACGGAACCGTGTCCATTTTGGGGTGGGCACGATCCGTCGATCTCGGCAGGTGACGTCATGTTCGCTCCCTTCGTCCGGCGAGGCCCGGGGACATATGGATGGACAACCCGGGCGAGACCCGGCAGATGGTCCTGAACTGGCACGCCGGATCGGTCGACGGGACCTACTACAGCCCGTCCGGCAACGACATCCACCTCGCCGCCGCTGACCCCGACTCCGAACACGTCACCATCAAAACGGCCGCACACGCGCTGATGGACGCTCTCTACGACGACAACTACCCCGCCACCCCCAACTGCGGCACCGTGCACTCGATCTTCAGCCCGACGTCCCCCGGGTGCGCGTGGGTCGAGGGGTGGGCATTGTGGGTCGCGGTCCGCGTCCTGAACGACCCGGTGTTCACCCTTCCTGACGGCTCCGGCTTCAACCTCGAGACTCCGACCTGGACCAACTTCACCAGCGCGTACGGCGACACCGTCGAGGGACGCGTTGCGGCGGCGTTGATCGACCTTTCCGACAGCACCAACGAGGCGCACTGGGACCGCTTCTCCGAGGGGGGCAGCGACGCCGCCAGCGAGGAGATCTACAAGACCGCGCAGCTCAAGCAGGTCTCCACCTCCCTCTTCGACTACTTCGGTGTGGATCGCGTCGGCGAGGCGGAGAACGGGAACTTCGCGCGGTCGGCGCTCTACCAGAACACCATCGACTACACGTTCCGCAACCCGCTCCTCTCCACCGAGCAGCTGGGGATGCCGAGCCTCAGCCAGAACCCGGCTCCCCACCGGTTCGTCTACGACGCGAACGCGGTGTACTGGGGCGGGACGGCGATCCGGCCTCCGGGCACCGCCGACTACGACCTCAAGCTGTACTCCGACGAGGCGCAGACGGTCCTCCTGGACCAGAGCAACGCCGGCGTCGGCGCCATCGACTACGTCCTGGTCGACGGCAACCACCGCACCGGGCGGTTCTACCCGAGCGCGCACTTGTTCAACGGGAGCGGCGCGTACACGATCGAGGAGGTCACGGGAGGGACCGGGCTCGGGTTCACGGGCAACAACGTCTCGACGTTCCCGGGCGACATCATCCAGCCCTTCGACATGAGCGTGGTCGCCGGTCAGACGAACTACCTCCGGGTCATCCCCACCAGCGGGGTGGACGTCGACGTGTTCGTGCACGACTCCGACGGCACGGCTGCCGGCTCGGTCCAAGGGCGATCCGACGCGATCGCAAGCAGCACGAGCGGCGGCGTAGGGGCGGCGGAGACGATCCATTACCTCTCGCCGGACACCGACTGGAACGGCATCGTGCTCCTGAACAAGTCCAACACCTTCGGCGGCTACACGATCCTCCGCGACAACGCGCCGCCCGGCGGGGCCTCCGTCCAGATCGACGGCGGCAACGCGACGACGTACGACACCACCGTCGCGCTCTCGACCTCGGCGACCGCTGCGCACCTTCCCGTCTCGCAGATGCAGATCTCGACCGACGGCACCCTCGACAGCGAACCGTGGATCCCCTACAACACCTCGGCGACGGTGACGGTGCCGGCCGGCCTCGGCACCAAGACCGTCAAGGTGCGCTACCGCAGCGACGTCGGAGCGGTCTCAGCAATCGCGACCGACACGATCGACCTGATCGCCACACCGAAGTGCGACGGGCTGACGGCGACCATCGCCGGGACCGGCGTCCTGGTCGGCACGGCCGGCAACGACGTGATCGTCGGCGCCGGCGCTGCTGACCACATCATGGGTGCTGGCGGCGATGACACCATCTGCGGTCTCGGGGGCAGGGACATCATCGACGACGGCGCGGGCGCCGACTACGTGTCCGGTGGCGGCGCCGCCGACGTCCTCAACCAGCCGGCCGCCCCTGACGCGGGCGACGTGATCGACGGGGGCCCGGGCAAGGACAAGGTCTCCTACGCCAGCCGCACGAACTCGGTGTACGTCACTCTCGACGACGACGACGACGACGGCGCCACGGGCGAGGGCGACACCATCACGGCCACCGTCGAGATCGTCCTGGGTGGCATCGACGACGACACGCTCGTCGGCAGCAGCGGCAACAACCGCCTGTACGGCAACGGCGGCGACGACACGCTGGACGGCGGCGCCGGCAACGACTACCTCACCGGCTCCACTGGTGACGACACCCTCAAGGGCGGGGCCGGCAACGACAGAGTCCTGGGCGGCGGCGACGACGACACCGTCGACGAAGGCGCAGGGGCGAGCGGAACCGACGTGGTCAAGGGCGGCGGCGGGTCGGACACCGTCTCGTACGCCGACCGGTCAGCAGTCGTCACGATCATGCTCAACGGCGACGCTGTCTCCGGAGCCGCCGGCGAGAACGACCGGGTGCTGACGGTGGAGGGGGCCATCGGCGGCTCCCGCTCCGACACGATCGTCGGACACACCACCCCCGACACCCTGATCGGCGGCGTCGGCAACGACGACATCAGCGGCGGCGTCGGCAACGACGACATCACCGGCGACGCCGGCAACGACACGTTGAACGGCGACAGCGGCAACGACCACCTCGACTCCCAGGACGGTGTCGACGGCAACGACACCGTCGACGGCGGCCCCGGGAAGGACACTGCCGTCGTCGACCCGGGCGACATCAGGATCAACATCCCTTAACCGCGCTTCGGCACGTTCCGCCTAGGAACTACACCTGGGCGAGGAGCTCAGCCGTCGCCAGCCGGACCGCTGCCTGCAGGTCGAGGGCCGCACCGCGAGCGACGGCGGCCTCACGGATCGCCGGGCTCAACGCGGCGACCGCGGCACCCGTTCGTCGCTCACGCAGGTCGATGTCCGAGGGCACCATCACCGACCCCTCGTCGGCGTACGCCTTGTCGACGGCGGCGATCAGCGTGGCCGCGAGGTCGACCCGCTCGCGGACGACGGCGAGGGCCGCGAAGGTCTCGAGGCACTCCATCAGCCGGTAGTCCTGGTAGTCCTCCCCGAGGACCGTCTCGACGGCGATGCGCAGGCACTCGCCAGCGGCGTCCGGATCACCGACGAGGAGCTCGACGTCGGCCAGGCCCATCAGCGCGAACGCTGCCTCGAGCTCGTTGTCGCCTTCGGTCCGGAGGATCTCCTCGAGGCACGCCCGGGCGGTCACGGCGTCACCGAGCTGCACCGCGACGGAGGCCCGGTTCCCCAACGGGATCGCCATCGGCAGCGCACCGTCGAGGGTGCGGCGAAGGGCGATGCTCTCGTCGAGCAGCGTTGCCGCTTCCTCGCTCCGGCCGATGTCGTGGCTGAGGCTGGCGAGCGAGTTCAGCGCGCGCGCCGCCCACAGCTGGTCCGGACCGTCCCGGAGCAGCTCGTACGCCGCCCGGCAGTGCTCGATCGCCTCGGCGACCAGGCCCTGCTCACCACGACAGATCCCCAGGGCGTAGATGGCGCTGCCGCGGAGGGTGAGATCGGCATCCGGCGCCAGCGCCAGGGCCCGCGGCAACCAGTCGGTGTCGGCGCTGCCCGGTCCGACGTGGTACCAGTACCGGCCCAGGGCCGCCGTCAGCTCCAGGAGCCGTTCGCCCACGGGCGAGTCCAGCTCGGCCGTCGCGCGGAGACGTTCGAGTGCGGCGCGCAGGTTGGCCCGGTCGGGGTCGATCAACGCGACCCACGCTGAGATGGAGATCTTCCCGTCGGCGTCCAGCACGAACCTCCGGTACCACTCCGCGTGGGCGTCGGCGATCCGGTCGCGGTCGTCGCCGATCAGCTCTCCCGCGTACTCCCGCAGGGTCTCGAGCAGGCGATGGCGCCCGTTCCGGGCATCGACCACCAGGCTGGCTCGCGAAAGAGCGGCGAGGTCGGCAGCCGTCACACCGGCGACCTCGGCTGCCGCCTCGGCCGTGAAGCCGCCGTCGAACACACCGAGCCGGGCGAACCGTCCGGCCAGCTGGTCGGGCAGCAGCGCGACGCTCCACGCGATCGCGTCGCGGAGGGTGCGCTGGCGCGAGCTCCGGTCGCGCGGGCCGTCGGTCGCAAGGTCGAGCGCCTGCCGGTTGGCCAGCTGCTTGCGAAGGACTTCGAGCGGCACCTCGTCCGCCCGCGCCGCGACCAGCTCGATCGCCAGCGGGATCCCGTCGAGCTGCTCGCAGAGCTCGGCGACGGTGTCGGGCGGTGCGTCGAACAGGCGGTCCACGCTGCGGGCGCGCTCGACGAAGAGGGGAACGGCGTCGGTCGACGCCAGCGGGTCGAGCGGCACCACGCGCTCGCCGTACAACCGCAGCCGGATCCGGCTGGTCACCAGCACCCGCAGCCCGGGACTGGCGGCCAGCAGCTCGGACACCACGGGCGCCGCGTCCTCGACCTGCTCGAAGTTGTCGAGGACCAGCAACAGACGGACGTCGCGCAGGTGCGCCTTCAGCGCAGGTAGCACGTCGCCGGCTGGCACCTCGACCTCGAGCACGTCGGCGATCGCCCCGGCCACCAGCCGGTGGTCGTGCAGCGGGTCCAGCGGAACGAACCACACGCCGTCGGGATGGTCCGCGGCGAGGCCGTGGGCGACGGCGAGGCCGAGCCGGGTCTTGCCGATGCCGCCGGGACCGGTGATGGTGAGCAGCCGCTGCTCCGGGTCCCGCAGCAGCTCGGTGACCGCGGCGATCTCGTTCACCCGGCCGACCAGCGACGTGACCGGTGCCGGCAGGTGCCGTCGGGACCGCAGCTCGACGTCCTCGACGCGGAGGGACGCGTCGTCGGCGAGGATCGCCGCCTGCAGCCGCTGCAGGTCCTCGCCCGGGTCGAGCCCGGTCTCGTCGGCCTTGGTCTTCCTGCCCTCGGCGAAGACCGTGAGCGCGTCGGCCTGACGGTCGCTGCGGTGCAGGGCCAGCATCAGATGGCCGCGCAGCTCCTCGTTGAGCGGGTGCTGCTCGACCAACGGCTCCAGCCACGGCACCAGCTCGCGGTGCCGGCCGATCGACAGCAGCGCCCGCGCCCGCACGGCCACGGCGGCCAGTCGTTCCGCCTCGAGCGCGACCGCTTCCGGGCCGGTCAGCGGGAGGTCGCGGAGGTCCTGCCACGCCTCACCACGCCAGAGGGCGAGCGCCTCGTCGACCATCGCGACCGCGGAGTCCGGGTCCGGCTCCGCCGCGGCCTCGCTCACGAGGCGGCTGAACCGCTCCGCATCGACCTCGACCCCATCGGTGAGCAGCCGGTAGGCCCGGCCCTCGGTGACCAGCCGGTCGCCGTACTCGCCCAACGCGGTGCGCAGCGACGACACGTAGACCTGGAGGCTGCGCAACGGGTTGGCCGGGACCGGCCTCGCCCCAGATCTCGTCGACCAGCCGCTCGACGGGTACGGCGGCCGGCGCCAGCGCCGTCAGCACGCCGAGGACCGCCCGCTGCTTGCGCGATCCCAGGTCGACGGCGGCGCCGTCGATCGTGGCCTCGAGAGGCCCGAGTACCGCGATCCGCAGGCTGTGCACTCAGGGATTCTGCATTAGTCTGGAAAGGAATTGAGCGGAATTTGAGCACTGGTGGAGAGCCTTCTCAGCAAGCCCACCTGCCGGGCGCCAGATTCCCGAGAGGACCATCCCGATGAGCGTCATGGCCTACGACCGCAAGACCCGGCTCGACCCGCCCCCCGCCACCCGCCCCACCCCCGGCCGGGTGTTCGAGCTGCGGTCGGTGCCGATGCCTCGCCCGGAGCGCCCGAGCCGCGTCTCCCAGCGTGAGGCCGAGGTGCTGCGGCTGATCGCCCGTGGTCTCTCCAACGCCGAGATCGGGGCCGAGCTGTTCATCTCCCTCCCGACCGTGAAGTCCCACGTCGCCAGCCTGCTGTCCAAGCTCGGCGCCCGCGACCGCGTGCAGCTCGTCGTGGCTGCCTACGAGTCGGGCTTCGTCGTGCCCGGCCACGTCCGCGGATCAGCCCGTCCGGTCGCCTGAAACCTGGAGCCCCTGATGATCCGGCGTCCTGCAGCAGCAACCCTGGCAGCCTGCCTCACGGCCCCGCTGCTCACCCTCGAGGCCCCGTCCGCGGACGCCGCCGTCCTTCCCGACCTCGTCGTGACCGTGGTCTCGGCGCCCGCCGAGGTGCCGTCGGGAGCGACCTTCCCCGTTTCGGTCACGACGAAGAACGTCGGGTCCGGCCCCGCCGCCGCTTCCGTCAGCAGGGTCTACCTGTCTGCCGACAGCTCCGCGGGAGGCGACCTGGCGGTCAGGTCGGTCCAGGTGCCGGAGCTCGTGACCGACGGGCGCTACGTGGCCACTCCCATGCTGCGGATCCCGGCAGGCACAGCTGCCGGCAGCTACCACCTGATCGCCTGCGCTGACGTCCGCAAGCAGGTGGTGGAGTCGAAGGAGGGCAACAACTGCCGGGTCGTCGACGATGCGGTCCGGGTCACCTCTCCTCCGCCTCCCCCGCCGGACTTCCCGCTGGACCCCGACCCGATCACGGTCGACCCCGACCCCGACGAGGCGCGCGCCGTCAGCAAGACCATCGTCGACACCACGCTGAGCACCACGATCAGGGCGACGGGCGCGGACGGCACGAAGTACGCCCTGGTCGTCCCGGCCGGCGCCCTGGTCGGCCCGCAGCGGATCACGCTGACGCCGGTCTCCGCGGTCGGCGACCTGCCGCTCTCCGGCGGGCTCGCGGCCGCTGTCGAGCTGAAGCCTCACGGCCTGGTGCTGCTCAAGCGGGCCACCCTGACGATCGACAGTCCCGACCTCGGCCCGATCGCCCAGCAGACACCGTTCTACTTCCACGAGGACGGCGACGACTTCCATCTCTACCCCACCCTGCTCCCGAAGCGGGACGACGACGCCACCATCGTGCGGTTCCCGATCGAGCACTTCTCGACCCCCGGCGTGGGTCTCGCGACGCCGGGCGACCGCGCCGACGTCGAGAGCCACCCCACGGACCGGGCCCAGGGTCAGGTCGCCGGGCAGATCGCCGAGCTCATCCGCGAGGCCCGCGAGGCCGACCCCAACGGGGACAACGGGATCACCGAGCAGCTCGGCGCGCAGATCGAGGCCATCATGAACGCGTACTACGACGGGACCCTCAAGCCGCGCCTGATCGCGGCCGAGGGCAACCCCCGCGACACCGGTGCTGCGTTCGCCTCGATCGACGACGCGCTGTCCTGGCTGAGCACCATGCAGGTCTACCTGTACGGCCTCGGCGACGTCGATGCCACACCCCGCATGAGCGACGCGTTCGCACGGGTGCTGCGGGTGTACACCGCCGTCTACAACGACGCGTGGAAGCGCTGCTCCCGGGAGCACGAGCTGGAGATGCTGCCGCTGCTGCTCCGAATCGCCCGGCAGGCTCAGCTTCTCGGCCTCGCCTGGGGACCCGCCGCCGAGCAGCGCTTCAAGGACTGCGCCCGGTTCGAGCTCCGCTTCGACTCGAAGGTCACCTTCGACGGGACCTGGCCGCTGGGCGGCGAGGACCTGTTCGACGTGCCGCACACCGGCCACGGAACCTGGCGGGCGCGGGCGACCACGACGAACTCCCTCGGCGGAAACTCCGGCACCGACCAGGTGAGCCTGCCGCTGACGACCGCGCGCTACCACTCGTCGTACAGCTACCGGCGCTCCGACGGCACCACGTGCAGTGGTTCGGAGGACCAGACCGGCTCCACGCCGGGCACCCTGCGCACGACGGTGCTGCCGTCGTTCGACGCGAACCCTCGGGAGGTACCCCCGGGCGCCACCTGGACCCCCACGCCCGTCGACGTCCTCATCCAGGTGGCGCCGACCGGCGTGATCGACCAGCGACGCACCCTCGACTGCGGCGGCGGAGACTACACCAACGAGCTCACGTCCGAGTGGCTCGTCACGTTCCGCGACTTCCATCCCGCCACGTTCAACCTCCTGTTCGGCAGGAAGGCCGACCGTGCGGACGACCTTCTCTACGCGAACTCTTGGAGCAGCTCGGCGAGCGAACCCAACCATCTCGGCGCCGAGACCTGGACCGAGGCGACGACGCTCGAGCTCTGGCACAAGCCGGCCAGGTGAGGCCAGGACATGAGCGCTGCGATGACACCGACCCCGCCCGCACCCACCAGAAGGATCGTCGTCTGGTCAGGTCAGGGGACAGCCAAGGCGGCGCGAAGCGCGTCGAGGGTGCGCTCGACATCGGCGTCGGTGGTCGACCAGTTGCTCACCGAGATGCGCAGCACGGCCTGCTCGCGCCAGACGGAGCCGCTGGTCCACGCGGTGCCGTCCTCCAGCATCCGGCGGACCACGTCGAGCGTACGGGCGTCGTCGCCGAACGCCGCGCAGACCTGGGTGAAGACCACGTCGTTGAGCACCTCCGCGCCGTCGATGGCAGCGATGCCGTCCGCGAACGCCCGGGCATGGCCGGCCAGACGCTCGACGAGCTCAGCGACTCCGCTACGGCCGAGCGACCGCAGCACTGCCCACACGGTGAACGCGCGGGCGCGGCGGGACAGCTCGGGGACCTTCTCGAACGGATCGCCGGCGGCGTCGTGGATGAGGTAGTCACCGTGCATCGACATCGCCGCGCGCAGGGCGGTCGGGTCGCGCACGATCGCCAACCCGCAGTCGTACGGCACGTTGAGCGTCTTGTGGGCGTCGGTCGCCCAGGAGTCGGCGGCCTCGTAGCCGTGGACAAGGTGGCGATAGGTAGGGGTGGCACCCGCGAACAGCCCGAACGCGCCGTCGACGTGCACCCACGCACCCTGCTCCTGCGCCGCAGCGATCGCCTCTTCGAAGGGGTCGAAGGCGCCGGAGTGGATGTTGCCGGCCTGGAGAGCCACCACCGTTGGTGAACCGTCGCCGCTCTCGAGCATCCCGCGGAGCGCAGCCGGGTCGATCCGACCCTGCTCGTCCACTGGGACAAGGTCAGGCGCACCGAGACCGAGGTAGCGCAGCACCAGGTCGACCGAGTCGTGGCGCTCTGCACCGACCAGCACCCGCACTCCTGGCGAGCCGAGGAGACCTCGGGCACCGATGTCCCACCCGACCCGGGCGAGCACCGCGTCGCGGGCGGCGGCCAGGCAGGTGAAGTTGGCCATGGTCCCGCCGGTCACGAACCCGACGGCACTGCCCCCGGGCAGACCCAGCAGGTCGAGCACCCATGCCTCGGCGAGGTCCTCGGCCGCGGTGGCCGCGGGAGTGACCGTGCGCAGCCCGGCGTTCTGGTCCCACGCCGAGGTCAACCAGTCCGCCGCCATCGCCGCAGGATGCGTGCCGCCCATCACGAATCCGAAGAACCGACCGGACGGGATCGCGGTCAGCCCCGGCTCCGCGGCTCCGGCCAGCAGGTCGACGACCGACGCCGGATCGGTCGGGCCGTCGGGCAGCTCTTCGCCGAGAGCAGCGACGACCTCGGCAACCGAGGCAGTAGGAGGTACGGCGCGGTCAGGCAAGGTGGCCAGCCACCTCAGGGCGTGCTCGTGGGCAAGAGCAAGGGCAGCTGCAGCGTCAGGGGTGCGGTCCACGCCCCAGCGTAGGACGAGATCAGGCGTCAGAGCTCGATCGTGGCGAACAGGGCGGTCCCGCGGTCCGCGTCCACGCGTACCCCTGATTCCAGACCCGGAGTAGTCACGGCGCAAGTGTGCTCGACATGAGGAACCGATCGATCTTGATCCTGATCGCGACGCGGTCCGGGTTCGGACGAGGGACCCGGTACCGGCTGGCGTAGATCTCCTCGGCTCGTCGGACGACTTCCGGCTCGGTCAGGATCACCGCGTGGCCCTCCAGCGTGGACCAGCGCCTGCCGTCGACCTGGCAGGCGGCGACTGCCGCCCCGGTCTCCGGCCCGGCCGCGATGGTGCGGACCTTGCGGGAGCCGCCGCTGGTGATCACCCAGGCGCACTGCTGCTCGTGGTCGAGGGCCACACCCACCGGAACGGCGTGCGGGCGCCCGTCCTCGCGCACACTGTTGAAGGTGCAGAGGTGTCGCTCGGTCCAGAAGGCGAGAAGGAGTGGCGGGAACACGTCCCAGCCGGGAGTCCAGGAGGTCATGCACGAATACTCGCCGATACTCAGGTCCGTCGCGGGTAGTCGATGTGGATGGCGGGGCCCGGGTAGATCTCGCCGAGGATGGTGTCGTCGCGGGCTCGGATGAGCTTGATCTTGCGGGTGCCGCGGGGTGTGACGATCCGGGCGAGGCCGTGTTTGGTGACCCAGCGGTAGGCGCCGAGGCCGAGCTGGTCGACGGTGTAGCCGTCGTGGGTCTTGGCCCGATGATGCAACCGGGTCAACGGAGCGTCGTTGTGGTCACCTGTCTGACCCGGAGGTCCGCCGGGGTCGTAGGGCGTCGGATGGTCGTGGTCGAGCCGACCGGTGGCGGGGCTCGCGCTGTGCGGGAACACCTCATAGACCGTCCGCAACCGCGTCCGGACCTTCACCGTGGTCGGATGCTCATGGCCGTTGACGCTGTGCCCGGTGTCGAGGACACCTGCAGAAGTAACCGAGGACGGCACGACGGCTCGGCTCGTCCGAGGATGAGCCGGGCCGGAGATACCGTCGAACCATGAGCGAGCCCGGCCAGAACCTTGCCGTGCCGCCGGGCCCCGGGCTCCCGGCCGGTGCGATCATCCCTGCGGCCGAGTTGGTCGAGCGCTTCTCACGGTCCCCTGGTCCGGGTGGTCAGTCGGTCAACACCAGTGACACCCGCGTCGAGCTGCTCTTCGACCCGGCGACCTCCACGGCGTTCACGCCGGGCCAGCGGACGCGTCTGGTCCGCCACCTCACCGGGGCGATGACCCAGGGACAGATCTCGGTCGTGGCCTCGGAGCACCGTTCCCAGCTGCGCAACCGCGTCGCCGCTCGCCAGCGCCTGGTCACCATCCTGCGGGAGGCGGTAGCGCCGCCACCGCCGCCACGACGTCCGACGAAACCCAGCCGCGCCTCCCAACGCCGCCGTGTCGAAGAAAAGAAGCAAGTGGGACGCACCAAGGCGTTGCGCGGCCGGGTCCGCGACGAGTGATGAGGTGGGGTCGCGCAGTCCAACTCAGTAGCTCTTGGGGAGTCCCAGCGTGTGCATGGCGACGAAGTTGAGGATCATCTCCCTGCTGACAGGGGCGATCCGGCCGAGGCGCGACGCGACCAGCAAGTTGGCGAGGCCGTACTCGACGGTGAGCCCGTTGCCGCCGTGGGTGTGCACGGCAACGTCAGCGGCGTTGCAGGAGACCTCGCCGCCGGCGTACTTGGCCATGTTGGCGTACTCACCCGCGGTGAAGTCGTCACCGGCGTCGTACAGCGCGGCAGCCTTCTGCCACAGCAGCCGGGCCTGCTCGAGCTCGATCTTGACCTTGGCGATCGGGTGCTGGATGCCCTGGTGGGCGCCGATCGGCTGGTCCTTCCAGACGCTGCGCGTGAGGGCGTACTCGACGGTCTTGTCGATCGCGTAGCGGGCGGCGCCGCACGACAGCGCCGCGCCCATGATCCGCTCCGGGTTGAGGCCCGCGAAGAGCTGCCACAGGCCGCCGTCCTCGTCGCCCACCAGCGCATCGGTGGGCAGCCGCACGTCGTCGAGGAAGAGCGTGAACTGCTTCTCCGGAGCCGACCAAGCCATCGGGATCGGCTGTTTCGTGAAGCCGGCGGCGTCGGTGGGTACGACGAACAGCGCCGGCTTGAGCTTCCCCGTCTTGGCGTCCTCGGTGCGGGCCACGATCAGCACCGACTGAGCCTCGTCGACGCCGGAGATGAACGTCTTCTGCCCGTTCAGCACCCACTCGTCGCCGTCACGGGTGCCGGTGGTGGTGATGTTGTGCGCGTTGGAGCCGGCATCGGCCTCGGTGATGCCGAACGCCATCAGCAGGGTGCCGTCGGCGATGCCGGGGAGCCACCGCTCCTTCTGCGGCTGGGTGCCGCAGCGGGTGATGATCGAGCCGCAGATCGCCGGCGACACCACCATCATCAGCAGCGGAGCGCCCGCGGCCGACGCCTCCTCGAGCACTGCGGCGAGGTCGGCCATGCCGCCACCACCGCCGCCGTACTCCTCGGGGATGTTGACGCCGAGGAAGCCGTTCTGGCCCATCTCGAGCCACATCTCCGTCATCTTGCCGCCCTCGCGGGCCTGCTTCTCGACGAACTCACGGCCGTACTTGCTCGCGAGCTTCTTGACCGCCTCGCGCAGCGCAACCCGCTCCTCGGGCTCGGTGAAGTTGATCGTCATGAGCTCTCTTCCTCTACGTCCGGGGTGACGACGGCGAGCACGGTGCCCGCCTCGACCTGCTGGCCGGTGATGGCGGCGAGCTCGGTGACCGTGCCGGAGTACGGCGCGGAGACGGTGTGCTGCATCTTCATGGCCTCCATCACCAAGATGGGCTGGCCCTCGGCGACCTCGTCGCCGACCTGGGCATGGACCGCGACCACGCTGCCGGGCATCGGCGCCAGCAGCGAGCCGGCCGCGACCTGGGACGCGGGGTCGACGAACCGCGGCTTGCGTTCGAGCGCGACGTGGCCGTCCGGGCCGTCGACGTCGATCCGGTTGCCGCTGATAGCCACCTCGTAGCGGCGCCGTACGCCGTCGACGTCGAGCAGGACCTCGGTCGGACATGCAGCGACGACGGTCGCGCCGTCGACGCGGTAGCCGGTGCGCTCCCCCCACCACTCGGCGACAGTGTCATCGGTGAACTCGGTGCGCTGGGACTGGCTGACGACGTTGCGGTAGCCGGCGGCGACCCGCTGCTGGACGCGCGCTTCGGCTCGCTGGGTCTCGACCCAAGCGAGCGCCGCGGCGGTTCGCGACAGGTCGCCGTCGGCGGTCTCCTCGACCAGGACCGAGCCGTCACCGAGCATCGCTGTCGACACGTCGCCGGCCAGGAACCGGTCGTCGGTGAGTACGGCGATCAGCTGGTCGCGGTTGGTCTTCAACCCGTGCAGGCGCGCGCGCCTCAGCACCGACACCAGTCGCCGGGCCGCGTCGACCCGGGTCGGCGCAGCGACGATGAGCTTGGCCAGCATCGCGTCATAGAACGGCGACACCTTCGAGCCGGTCGTGAACCCTGCCTCGACCCGGAGCCCGTCGACCTCCGGGAACTCGAACCGGGTCAGCGTGCCGACCTGGGGTGCGTAGCCCGCGGCCGGGTCCTCGGCGTACAGCCGGACCTCGATCGCGGCGCCGTGCGGATCCCCGACCACGGGGGCGCCAGGTGGGACGACCGCAGCTGACTCGAGCTGCAGCTGCACCAGGTCGACGCCGAAGACCTCCTCGGTGACCGGGTGCTCGACCTGGAGCCGAGTGTTCATCTCCAGGAACCAGAAGCCGCCGCGGACCGGGTCGTAGAGGAACTCGACGGTGCCGGCACCGCGATAGTCGATGGCCTCGGCCGCCGCCCGGGCGGCGTCGTGCAGCGCCGTGCGGGTCTCCTCGGGCAACGCGGGTGCGGGCGCCTCCTCGACCACCTTCTGGTGGCGCCGCTGGACCGAGCAGTCGCGCTCGCCGAAGACGAGGACGCCGGTCGGGTGACCCACGACCTGCACCTCGACATGGCGGCCGTTCTCGACGTACGGCTCGACGAAGACAGTGCCGTCACCGAACGCGGAGAGCGCCTCGGACTCCGCCGCCTCGATCTCGCGGGCCAGCGCACCGAGATCGCGGACGATGCGCATGCCGCGCCCGCCGCCACCGGCGGAGGCCTTCACGAGTAGGGGGAGGTCGGCGTCGGTCGGTGTTGCCGGCGCCGACAGCACGGGGACGCCGGCTGCCTCCATCAGCTTCTTGCTCTCGATCTTGGACCCCATCTGCTCGATCGAGGCCGGGTCGGGACCGATCCACAGCAGCCCGGCGTCGAGGACCAGACGGGCGAACTCGGCGTTCTCCGAGAGGAAGCCGTAGCCGGGGTGGATGGCGGTCGCGCCGGTCTGCCGCGCCGCGGCGAGGATCAGGTCGCCGCGCAGGTAGGTGTCGGCCGGCGCCGTGCCGGGCAGGTGCACGGCCAGGTCGGCCTCACCGACGTAGGGCAGGTCCCCGTCCGCGTCGGAGAAGACCGCCACGGTGTCGATGCCCAGTCGACGGCAGGTGCGGAAGACCCGCGAGGCGATCTCCGCACGGTTCGCGACAAGTACGCGCTGCATCATCGGCTTCCTTTCAGAGTCACCGGGTTTCGACGCGCCCGTCGCGACCTCGTCGTCTCGATACACCGTTCGCTCGTCCCTCGCGAACGGCACTCGACGTCCTTCGGACCTCGGTCGCGGGGCTTGCTCAACCTGGTCGCGCCCACGCGCTGTGTTCGTTCCTCACACATCGCTGCGTGCCTCACATCCGGAAGACGCCGAAGTTCATGGCGCCTTCGATCGGCTGGTTGTCGATGACGGACAGGCAGATGCCCAGGATGGTGCGGGTGTCGCGCGGGTCGATGACGCCGTCGTCGTAGACCATGCCGGAGAGGAAGTAGGGCAGCGACTGCTCCTCGACCATCCCCTCGACCATGTCCTTGACGCCCTTGAAGCCCTCGGCGTCGAACACCTCGCCCTTCTTCTCCGCCGACTCGCGCGCCACGATCTCGAGCACACCCGCCAGCTGCGCGGGTCCCATGACCGCGGACTTCGCCGACGGCCACGTGAAGAGGAAGCGCGGGTCGTAGGCGCGACCGTTCATGCCGTAGTTGCCGGCGCCGTACGACGCTCCCATGATCACCGTCAGGTGCGGCACCTTCGAGTTGGAGACCGCGTTGATCATCATCGCGCCGTGCTTGATGATGCCGCCCTGCTCGTACTCCGTGCCGACCATGTAGCCGGTGGTGTTGTGCAGGAACAGCAGCGGGGTGTCCTTCTGGTTGGCCAGCTGGATGAACTGCGCTGCCTTCTGAGCCTCCTCCGAGAAGAGCACGCCCCGCGCGTTGGCGAGGATGCCGATCTCCCGGCCGTGCAGCTTCGCCCAGCCGACGCACAAGGACGCGCCGTAGAGCGGCTTGAACTCGTCGAACGCCACCGCGTTGCCCCCGCCGGTGGTTGAGCCCGTCGAAACCCCGTCGACGATCCGCAGGATCGCGTCGCGCGGGTCGAACGGCTCCTTGAGGTCGGTCGGGATCAGGTCCAGCAGCTCCTCGGGGTCGAAGTCGGGTTCCGAGTACGACGACGGGTCGGGCGAGCTGCCTCCCTTGCGCCAGTTGAGGCGGGCCACCACCCGACGCGCCTGCCGGATCGCGTCGTACTCGTCGACCGCGAGGAAGTCGGAGGACCCGGAGATCCGCGAGTGCATCTCAGCGCCGCCGAGCGACTCGTCGTCGGTCTCCTCGCCGGTCGCCATCTTCACCAGCGGCGGGCCGGCCAGGAAGACCTTGGCCCGCTCCTTGACCATGATCACGTAGTCGCTCATGCCCGGGACGTAGGCGCCACCAGCGGTGGAGTTGCCGAACACGACCGAGACCGTCGGCTGCTTGCGGGCCGAAGCGCGGGTGAGGTTGCGGAAGCCCCGACCGCCCGGGATGAAGATCTCCTTCTGGGTGGGCAGGTCGGCACCACCGGACTCGGTGAGGTTGATCGACGGCAGCCAGTTCTGCTCGGCGATCTCCGAGGCGCGGAACGTCTTGCGCAACGACCACGGGTTGAGGGCGCCGCCCTTCACCGTCGGGTCGTTCGCGACGATCATGCACTCGACGCCCTCGACGACCCCGATGCCGGTGACCACGCTCGCGCCGACGGCGAAGTCGCTGCCCCAGCCGGCCAGGGGCATCAGCTCCAGGAACGCCGACCCCTCGTCGACGAGCAGCTCGATGCGCTCGCGGGCGGTGAGCTTGCCGCGCTCCTTGTGGCGGGCGATGTACTTGCCGCCGGCCTCGACGGCCTTGGTCTGCTCCACGTGCAGGGACTCGATCTTCTCGAGCATCGCCGTGCGCCGATCCGTCACGACTCCAGCACCGCCTTCATCGTCTCCAGGGTCGTCCGCATGCCGCGCTCGTTGGTGCGGCCGCGGAGCCAGCCCATGGCCATCCAGTAGCCGCGGAGGAACAGCTTCGGCTCGAGCCGGAAGTACTCCGTCACGCGGGTGGCAGCACCGTCGCGCTCAAGCCGGTAGCCCCAGTTGGTCCACGCGTTGCCGTCGACACCGACCGCGAACTCGAACACTCCCGTCCCGTCGGCCCCAGGCTCGACGCACTTGGTCACCGTGCAGGGCGACCAGTACGTCGGACCGACGCCGTTGCGCTTGACGTGGCCCTTGAACCGGGCGCCGACCGCCGGTCCGGTGGCGCCGTGCGTCCACCGCGCCTCGAAGGTCTCGGGGGAGAACTCCCCGATCCGGGTGACGTCGCTGACGAGGTCCCAGACCTTCTCGGGCGCCGCCGCGATCGTCAGCGTCACCTCTCGGTCGAGCCCGCTCATCCCCGCCCCCCTCATTTCGAGTAGCCCAGCAGTCGGGCGGCCAGGTCGGTGAGCACTTCCGTGGAGCCGCCGCCGATCGGCAGTATGCGTACGTCGCGGTAGTGCCGCTCGACCTCGGACTCGCGCATGTAACCCATGCCGCCGTGCAGCTGCACCGCCTGGTCCGCGACCCAGACCGCGGTGTCGACCGCGGTCTGCTTGGCCAGGCAGGCCTCGGCGATGCAGTCCTCGCCGGCGTCGTACCGCCGGGCCACCTCGAGCGTGTAGCTGCGAGCGACCGCCACCTGGCGGTGCATCTCGGTCAGCTTGGCGCGGACCACCTGGTTGGCGACCAGCGGCTTGCCGAACGCGTCGCGCACCTTGCAGTAGTCGGCGGCGAGATTGAGGCAGCGCAGCGCGTGGCCGTAGCCCATCAACGCCAGCCAGATCCGCTCGGAGACGAAGTTCTGCGCGATGTAGTAGAAGCCGTGGTTCTCCTGGCCGATCAGGTTGCCGACCGGGACCCGCGCGTCCTCGTAGGAGAGCTCGCCGGTGTCGGACGCCAGCCAGCCCATCTTGTCGAGCTTCCGGGAGACGGTGAACCCCGGCGTGCCCTTGGGTACGACGATCATGGAGATGCCGTGCGCGCCGGGCTCACCGGTGCGCACCGCCGTCGTGACAAAGTCGCCGCGCACCGACGACGTGATGAACGTCTTGGCACCGTTGATGACGTAGTAGTCGCCGTCCCGGACCGCCTTGGTGGAGATGTTGGCGACGTCGGACCCGGCGCCCGGCTCGGTGATCGCCAGCGACCCGATCAGGTCGCCGGACAACACGGGGCGGGCGTAGGTGTCGATCAGCTCCTGCGAGCCGTTCTGGATGATGTGCGGGATCGCGATCCCGTGGGTGAAGGCCGACGCCATCAGGCCGCCGGACCAGCCGCCCTCCATGAAGCCCTGCTGCATCGCGCAGGCGTCGATCAGGGTGCCGCCGTCGCCACCGACGTCCTCCGGGACGCCGACGCCGAGGAAGCCGGCGTGCGCGAGCTTCTTCTGGAACTCGCGCGGGATCTCGCCGTCCTGCTCCCACTGGTCGAGGTAGGGCGTCACCTCGCGCTTCGTGAACTCGAGCGCCGACTCCTTGAGAGCGAGCTGCTCCTCGGTGAAGCCGTGGTTGAACGTGGTGGACATCAGAGGACGTTCCCTTCGATGTTGACTAGTCGGGAGCGGACCCACTCGGCGAGGCCCTTCGCCTGGGGGTCGAACCGAGCGGTGGCGGCCACGCCCTCGTCGAGCAGGCCGTGGATCACGATGTTGACGCCACCGAGGTTGGGCAGCACGTAGACCTCGACCTCGAGGTCGGCGGCCTCGGGGATCAGCTCGCGCACCCGGCGGCGCGACATGAACTTGGTCAGCCAGGTGACGCGCTCGGCGTACTTGGGGTGGCCGTCGTTCTTGACCCAGAGCCCGATGTTGGCGTCGCCGCCCTTGTCGCCGGAGCGGCCGTGGACGAACGTGCCGAGCGGCAGCTTGCGGGTGAGCGTGTCCGTGGGCGCGGGGTACGGCGACGGCCGCTGCCCCTCGGCCGGGTCGATAGGAGTGCTCGCGGGCACGGGATCGTCGATCACCTCCGTCGCACCGTCGTGGTGGACGACGGTGTGCTGCACGGAGCTGCGCGGGATATAGGCCGGCCGGTAGACGCCGTACGCCGTGCCGGGGCCGGGCATCCGGGTGACGCTGAAGCCCGGGTAGGACCCGAGCGCGAGCTCGATGATCGGCGCGGTGAGCCCCTTGCTGACCTTGGCGTTGTCCGGGTCGAACGCGGTCACCCGGAGCAGCATCGAGGCGCCCTCCTCCGTGTCGGCGTCCGGCTGCACCGTGCGGACGCCCGACCACTCGACCTTGGCCGGCCGGCGGTCCGCGAGCGCGTTCTCGACCTGGGCGGTGATCCACTCGACCTTCGCGTCGGCGTCCAGGCCCGTGACGACGAACTCGGCGGAGTTGCGGAAGCCGGCGAAGTAGTTGAGGCACACCTTGAGCTGCTCCGGCGGCGCCGACCCGGTGACGCCGGTGACCGCGACCCGGTCGGCGCTGACTGGGCCGACCTGCTCGAGACCGAGCGAGGTGAGGTCGACGGTCACGTCGGGGTTGAGGTACTTGGTCGACTGGATCTCGTAGACGAGCTGCGCGGTGACCGTGTCGACGGTGACCGCACCACCGGTGGCGTCGTGCTTGGTGATCACCATCGAGCCGTCCTCGGCCAGCTCGGCGATCGGGAAGCCGAGCGGCTGGTCGCGGTGGGGCAGGTCGAGGAAGCCGCTGAAGTTGCCGCCGGTGGCCTGGGTGCCGCACTCGATGATGTGGCCGGCCACGACGGCGCCGGCCAGGGCGTCGTACGACTCGGGCGACCAGCCGAAGTGGGCGATCGCCGGCCCGACGACGACCGAGGCGTCGGTGACCCGGCCGGTGACGACGAGGTCGGCGCCGTGGTTGAGCGCCGAGGCGATGCCGAACGCGCCGAGGTAGGCGTTGGCGGTCAGCGGGCTTCCATAGGTGTCGTGCAGCAGGCCGAGCCCAGCGACCTGGTCGCGGATGTCATCGCCCTCGACGTGGGCGATCTTGGGATCGAGGCCGAGCCCGGTCGCGACCTCGCGCAGCTTGTCTGCGAGGCCGCGGGGGTTGATGCCACCGGCGTTGACGACGACCTTGACGTCCTTCTCGAGCGCCACGCCGAGGGCGTCCTCTGCCTGCTTCACGAACGTGCGGGCGTAGCCGAGGCTCGGGTCCTTGAACGTGTCCTTGCCGAGGATGAGCATGGTCAGCTCTGCGAGGTAGTCGCCGGTGAGGTAGTCCAGGGGGCCGCCCTCGAGCATCTCGCGGAAGGCCGACAGCCGGTCGCCGTAGAAGCCTGAGCAGTTGCCGATCCTGATGCTGTTCACGACACCGCCTCCCGGCCGCCGCCGGCCGGACCGGCGAACGCCTGGGCGATGGTCAGCCACTTCTCGGCGTCGGCGCCGACGGCCACCAGGTCGGTGTCCTTGCGGTGGATGCGCTGGGTGACCAGCTGGCAGAAGTCGTACGCCGAGCCGCTGACGCTCTGGGCCGGGTCCTCGGGACCCCAGGCCCAGCGCTCGCCGCTGGGGGCGGTCAGCTCGACCCGGAACTCGTCGGCTGGCGCCTCCAGACCTTGCTGGGCGAAGGAGTAGTTGCGGGTCCGGACGCCGAGGTGGGCGACCTGCTTGATCCGGTCGGTGGGCGCGGGCCGGGAGTCGAGCGCGTCGTACACGTCCAGCGCATGCGCCCAGGTCTCCATGAACCGAGCGGTCGCCATCGAGGTGGGCGACATCGGTGGACCGAACCACGGCATCTTCTGCCCCTCGGGTACGGCGTGGAGGGCGGTGCCGAGCGCAGCCCGCCCCGCGTCCCAGCGGGTCAGCAGGTCGGCCGGGTCGAGCGTGGCGAGGTCGTAGGCGCCCGCGTCGACGAAGCCGGTCGGGTCGGCGATCGCCTGCAGCACCACCTCGTCCCACGCCTCCTTGCCTTCGGGCGTGTGCGCGTCGGCGGCGAGCACGGCGACCTCGTCGGTCCACAGCAGGTGGGCGACGGTGGTCGCGATGGTCCACCCCTCGGCGGGGACCGGGGTGCTCCAGCCACCCGCATCGAGGCCGGCGACGGCCGTGCGGAGCTGGTCGCCCTCGGCGGTGAGGTCGGCGAGGACGTCGTCGAACACGCTCACATCTTCTTCCCTCCGTGCAGTGTGGTGTCGAGCGTCGCAGCCCATTGGTCAAGGATCCGGCGCCGACGTCGGGTGTCGTCGCCGATGGTGTTGGCCAGGCCCAGGCCGCGGACCAGGTCCAGCGTCGCCTGGATCAGCTCGCGCACGCCGGGCTGCGTCTCGTCGGCGTCCAGCAGCTGCACGGTCATCTTGTGCGTCTCCCGGCCGACCAGCTGCTCGAGTGGCGCGACGGCTTCCAGCAGGTGCTCGTCGGTGCGGGCGGCCACCCAGAGCTCCAGAGCAGCCGTGAAGACCGGGCCGGCGAAGTGGTCGCCGAGCATCTGGATCACGGCGCGGGTGCGCTGCTTGCCCGCGGGCAGCTGCGTGGCGGCCGCCGCCAGATCGGCGCCGCGCCGCTCGGTCAGGTGGGCCACGGCCGCGACCACGAGGTCGTTCTTGGTCGGGAAGTGGTGGAGCTGGGCGCCGCGGCTGACCCCGGCCCGCTCCGAGACGAGGGTGGTCGTCGTACCGCTGAAGCCCTTCTCGACCAGCAGCTCGACCGTCGCGTCCATCAACCGGGCTCGCATCGCACGGGTGCGCTCCTCCTGCGGGACGCGCGAGGTGGTCGACGAGGTCACCCGGTCAGGATGACGGGCAACAAACAAACAGTCAAGCCTGACTGTAAGTTTCCTGTGAACGCAAACGAGGCCCGCGAGCGGGAGGGTCGGCTCGACCCTCGCGCTCGCGAGCCGCGCGCGGGCTCCATATGGAGCTCATGGAGAACCCGAATCCCCCGACGACCGTGCTGATCCCCCGATTGGCACGAGATCAATTGACCGATCTCGCAGCACGTGGCCGCTACGATCAAACATAAGGGGCGGTCATTCACATACCAGGGAGTCAGATGTGAAAACGCCGGGATCGCAGCGATCCGCCGGCTTCTCCGATTCGCTCCGCACCGCGATCGCTGCCCGCGACGTCAGCCTGGTCTGGCTGCGCGACCGATTGGCCGAGCTCGGCAGTCCGGTGTCACTGACCACGCTCAGCTACTGGCGCACCGGGCGTCGGCACCCCGAGGGCGCCAGCTCGCTCGCGGCGATCGCAGCGATCGAGGACCTGTTGCACGTCCCGCCGGGTCATCTGACCGCTGCCCTCGCCCCGACCAGGCGCACCGGGCCGCTCCCGCGTCCGGAGGTCCCGCTCGACGACCTGGCCCGAGAGGCGACGGAAGAAACGCTGGAAGCACTCGATGCGGCGCCACTCGCGGCGATCCGCGACGTCAGCACCCAGGTAGTTGCGGAGGTGGACGAGCACGGAGACATCCGCCGGCGCTGGACCCGGATCCTGGCGCAGGCCACGTCCGGGACCGTCCGCGAGCTGCCGTGGGTCGAGGTCGCGGCCGTCCCCACGACCTCGGTGCCCCGGTTCTCGCAGGTGGCCGGCGCTCGGATCGTCCGCACTCATCGCCATCCGACCGGCCTGGTGAACGGCTTCGTGTTCGAGCTCGAGCGGCCGGTGACCGCCCCCGACACCGCGCTGTTGGAATGGGTAGCGGACATCGACGACGACTACCCGCACGAGTCAAACGTGGCGCACTTCGTCACCCGCCCGGCCCGCGAGACCCTCATCTGGGTGCGGTTCCATCCCGATGCCCTTCCGGCATGGTGCGAGGAGGTGACGGGTGACGGCGAGCCGCGGCCCATCACGGTCGGCCCCGGTCACACCGTGCACGCGGTCCGCAGCCGGTTCGGCCCGGGCGTCCTCATGGTCCGATGGGGATTCGACGAGCGGTCGTGATGTCGGCTGCCCGTCGGAGCCTCGTGCAGCAGGTCAGTTGACCTGGATCACGGGCAAGGCTCATGCTGGGCACATGACCTGGCAGAACTGGGCGCGCACCGAGCAGGTGAACCCTGCGCGCATCGTGATGCCCGGCTCGACCGACGAGGTCGCGGCCGAGGTGAAACAGGCGGCGCGGGACGGCCTCACGGTGAAGGCCATCGGCTCGGGCCACTCGTTCACCGGCGTGGCGGTGGCGCCCGGGGTCCAGCTGCTCCCGGACCGGCTCGACAGCGTCCACTCCGTCGACCGCGCCAGCGGACTGGTCACGGTCGACGCGGGCATCCCGTTGCACCGGCTCAACCCGCTGCTCGCGCGGCACGACCTGGCGATGGAGATCCTCGGCGACATCGACCGGCAGACGATCGCCGGAGCGGTGTCGACCGGCACCCACGGCAGCGGTGCGAGGTTCGGCAGCATCTCCACCCAGGTGCGCGGCCTGGAGGTGGTGCTGGCCGACGGCACCGTCGTGCAGTGCTCGGCGGCCGAGCGGCCCGAGCTGTTCGAGGCCGCGCGGGTCTCGATCGGCGCGCTCGGCGTGATCACGAAGGTGACTCTGCAGTGCGTCCCCCTCTACGCGCTACATGCCGTGGACGCCCCGATGCCGCTCGGCGACGTGCTCGAGCAGGTCGACGACCTCGTCGCCGACAACGACCACTTCGAGTTCTTCTGGTTTCCCCACACCACGACGGCGCTGACCCGCCGGTTCGAGCGGCTGCCCGGTGACACCGAGCTGCATCCGATGAGCGCGTTCACGCGGACCGTGGACGACCGGATCGTCACCAACGTCGGCTTCGAGGCGATGCTGCGGGCCGGCACCCGATTCCCCCGACTCGTCCCTGGCATCACCCGGTTCGTGACGAAGGCCGTGTCCGCACGGGACTTCACCGACCTCGCGCCCCACGTCTTCGCCTCGCAGCGCAACGTTCGCTTCCGCGAGGGCGAGTACTTCGTGCCCCGGGCCGCGCTGGTCCCTGCGCTCCGCGAGCTCAAGAGGTGGGTGGACACCCACGACGAGCCGGTGTCCTTCCCCTTCGAGGTTCGGTTCGTGCGCCACGACGACATCTGGCTGTCGCCCGCGTACGACCGCGACTCGGCCGTGGTCGCGTTCCACCAGTACCACCGGATGCCCCACGAGCGGTGGTTCGGCATCTGCGAGGACGTCCTCGGCTCCGTCGGCGGCCGGCCGCACTGGGGCAAGATGCACCGGCTCGAGGCCACCGGCATGCGCGAGCGCTACCCCCGCTTCGGCGACTTCGTCGCGCTGCGCGACGAGCTCGACCCGAACCGGGTCTTCACGAACCCCTACCTGGAGCGGGTGCTGGGGCCATGACGCTGCAGAAGGACGCGACCGGACCCACGCCGTACGACAACCTCGCCCGCGCCACCGCCGGGCTGGAGACGCCGTACGCCGTCCTCGACCTCGGCGCCCTCCGCGCCAATGCGGAGGATCTGGTCCGACGCGCCGCCGGCACGCCGATCCGGGTCGCGAGCAAGTCGGTGCGGTGCCGCGACGTCATCCGCCGGACGCTCGCGCTGCCGGGCTACGCGGGCGTCCTCGCGTTCACGCTGCCCGAGGCGCTCTGGCTGGCCGACGAGTTCGACGACGTCGTGGTCGGCTATCCGAGCGTCGACCGCACCGCCCTCGCCCGGCTGGCCGGCGATGAGCTGATGGCGTCCCGGGTCACGCTGATGATCGACAGCGTCGAGCAGCTCGAGCTGACCGCGGAGGCGATCGGTGCCGGCGGGCCGCCGATCCGGGTCTGCGTCGAGCTCGACGCGTCGTTGCGGCTGGCGGGCGGCCGGGTCCATCTCGGCGCGCGCCGCTCGCCGACGCACACACCGGACGAGGCGGCCGCGCTCGCGCAGACGATCACCGCACACCCGCGGTTCGACCTGGTCGGGCTGATGGCCTACGAGGGACAGATCGCCGGGGTCGGCGACAACCAGCCCGGTCTGCGGAAGTACGCCGTCCGCGCGATGCAGCGGCTGTCCGCCCACGAGCTGGCCGAGCGACGCGCGGCGGCGGTCGCCGCGGTCCGCGAGGTGGGACCGCTCGAGTTCGTCAACGGCGGCGGCACCGGCAGCATCGAGACCACCGCCGCGGAGGACGCGGTCACCGAGATCGCCGCAGGTTCGGGGCTCTTCGGGCCGCACCTCTTCGACCACTACACGAGGTTCCGCCCACAACCGGCCGCCCACTTCGTGCTGTCCGTCGTACGACGGCCCTCGCCGCGGCACGCAACCGTCCTCGGCGGGGGCTGGATCGCGTCCGGCTCGATCGGGCTCGACCGGCTGCCGACGCCGGTGTGGCCGCAGGGCCTCGCGCTGGTGCCGGCCGAGGGCGCCGGCGAGGTGCAGACCCCGCTCACCGGCGCTGCGGCCGCGCAGCTGCGGATCGGCGACCGCGTCTGGTTCCGGCACACCAAGGCCGGCGAGCTGTGTGAGCACGTCGACGCCCTTCACCTGATCGCCGACGGACAGGTGGTCGGCGCCGCCCCGACCTACCGCGGCGAGGGCAAGGTCTTCTTGTAATGGCCAGCCGTTGAGGAGCGCACGTCGTTCGTGCTTCGCGGCGTTCGGCATCCAGGGGTTCGGGTTCGCGTCGCTGATCACCCGGCTCCCGACGATCAAGGCCCGCTTCGACCTCAGCGACTACGAGGTGCTGGCCGTGCTCGGCACCGTCGCCGGACTGGCCGGACTCGGCAGCGTGCTGGCGGGCTACGCCGCGGCCCGGTGGGGCAGCGCCGCCGTGCTCCGCCTCGCGCTGGCCGGCGCCTCGGTGTGCATCGCCCTCATCGCCGTCCCGCACAGCCTGGCCGGCCTGCTGCTCACCACCTGCTCCTACGGACTCTTCGTCGGTGCCATCGACGCGACCATGAACATGCAGGGCGTGGCCATCCAGGACCGTTACGGCCGCAGCATCATGGTCGGCTTCCACGGCCTGTGGAGCCTCGGGGCCGTGATCGGCGGTGTCTACGCGACGATCTCCCTCGAGCTCGACTGGCCGCTGCTGCCGACGCTCCTCGTCGTCAGCGCCGTCGGCCTGGTGCTCAACGGCCTGCTCTGCCGCGACCTGCTGGTCCACGAGCCGATCGGCGGTACGACGACCGCGAGCGAGCACGGACCGCACCGACCGCAGATCCCGTGGTGGCCGGTGCTGCTGGTCGCTATCCCTACCTTCGTGATGTGGTTCCTCGACTCGGCGACCTCGGCGTGGGGCGGCATCTACCTGACCGACGGACTCTCGGCGTCGGAGAGCTCGGCGGCCCTCGCGTTCACCGCCTACCAGGCGGTCCTGCTGCTCACCCGGCTCGTCGGCGACGCGGTGGTGCGCCGGATCGGCCCGGTCGCCACGGCCCGCGCGAGCGGCGTGGTGGCGGTCCTCGCCGTGGCGCTCGTCGCAGCCGCACCGTCCGTGCCCGTCACCATCGTCGGCTTCGCCCTGCTCGGCGCCGGGTTGGCGATGATCCCGCCGCTGTCGATGGTGGCCGCCGGCCACCTCGATCCCGAGGGCAGCGGCCAGGCACTGGCACGGGTCAACGTCTCCAACTACGTCGGCTACCTGGTGGCCGCGCTCGGGATCGCGGTCGTCGCCGAGCACGTCGGCCACCGCGCCATGTTCGCGCTGCCGCTGCTGCTGAGCCCGGTGCTGCTGCTGATGGCGCGGCGGTTCGAGCCACAACCACAAGCAGACGCAAGCCGCCAGCCCGCCCCTACTGGCACCTAGGTCAACTGCGGGCGGGCCGAGCGCAGCGAGCGCCCGGGTGGTGGCACACCGTCCGCCCGCTCGGCCAATTTCAAACTAGTCGTGGGTGGGGAACCCCAGGTTGATCCCGCCGTGTGACGGGTCGAGCCAGCGGCTGGTGATCGCCTTCTCACGGGTGAAGAAGTCGACCCCCTGCGGGCCGTAGGCCTTGGCGTCACCGAAGATCGACGCCTTGTAGCCACCGAAGGAGTGGTAGGCGACCGGCACCGGGATCGGCACGTTGATGCCGACCATCCCGACCTCGACCTCGCGCTCGAAGCGCCGCGCGGCGCCGCCGTCGTTGGTGAAGATCGCGGTGCCGTTGCCATAGGGCCCGGAGTTGATCAGGTCGACACCGTCGGAGTACGACGACACCCGGACGACCGCCAGCACGGGCCCGAAGATCTCGTCCTGGTAAGCCGTCGAGCTGGTCGGCATCTTGTCGATCAACGTGGGGCCGAGCCAGAAGCCCTCGGCGGCACCGTCGAACTCGCCGTCCCTGCCGTCGACGACCACCGTGGCTCCGTCGGTGTTCGCGACGTCGATGTAGCCGGCGACCTTGTCGCGGTGCTCGCGGGTGATGAGCGGGCCCATGTCGCAGCCCTTGCGGCCGTCGCCGGTCACGAGCTTGCCCATCCGGTCGCGGATCTTCTCGATCAGCTCGTCGGCGATCGGCTCGACCGCGAGGACGACCGAGATCGCCATGCACCGCTCACCGGCGGACCCGAAGCCCGCGTTGACCGCAGAGTCGGCGACCAGGTCGAGGTCGGCGTCGGGCAGCACCAGCATGTGGTTCTTGGCACCGCCGAGCGCCTGGACCCGCTTGCCGTGCGCGGAGGCGGTCTCGTAGATGTACTTCGCGATCGGCGTCGACCCCACGAACGAGATCGAGGCAACGTCGGGGTGGGTCAGCAGTGCGTCGACCGCCTCCTTGTCGCCGTGCACGACGTTGAACACGCCGTCGGGGAGGCCCGCCTCCTTCAGCGCCGCCGCGATCCAGTTGGCAACGCTCGGGTCCTTCTCGCTGGGCTTCAGCACCACGGTGTTACCGGTCGCGATCGCGATCGGGAAGAACCACATCGGGACCATCGCCGGGAAGTTGAACGGGCTGATGATTCCCACGACGCCGAGCGGCTCCTTGACCGAGTAGACGTCGACATCGGTGGAGACGTTCTGCGAGAACGCGCCCTTGGTCAGGTGCGGCATCGAGCAGGCGAACTCCACCACCTCGAGGCCGCGGGCCACTTCGCCGGCGGCGTCGGAGAGCACCTTGCCGTGTTCGGACGTCAGGATCGCGGCAAGCTCCTCCTTGCGCTGGTTGAGGATCTCGCGGAAGCCGAACATCACGTTCTGTCGTTTCGTGATCGACGTCTCGCCCCACGTGGTGAACGCTTCTTTGGCGACGGCGACCGCTCGGTCCACGTCAGCGGCGGAGGCGTAGCGGACCTCCTTCGAGACGACGCCCAGCGCGGGGTCGTAGACGGGCCCGGTGCGGGTCCCCTCGCCGGGGTCGGTGGTGCCGGCGATCCAGTGGTCGAGCGTGTTGGTTTCTTGGCGAGTCATGGGAATCAGATCTCCTCGTCGAGCAGGGTCAGGACTTCGTCGTACGTCGCCAGTGCCTGGGCCACCTCGTCGGCGGTGACCACGCACGGGGGCACGACATGGATGCGGTTGTCGGCGATGAACGGCAGCAGGTCGCGGCTGACGAGCTCGGCCTTGGCGCGACCCATCAGCGCCGCGGACAGCGGCTCCCGGGTCGTCGGGTCGGCAACCAGCTCTACCGCCCAGAACACGCCGGCGCCGCGGACCTCGCCGATCACCGGGTGCCTGTCGGCCAGGGTTGCGAGGCCCGGTCCGATCACGTCGGCGCCGATCTGCTTCGCGTGGGTGACGATGCCCTCGCTGTCCATCGCGTCCATCGACGCGACGATCGATGCGGCCGCCAGCGGATGGCCGCTGTAGGTCAGGCCGCCCGGGAACACGCGGTCGTCGAAGGTGCGCGCGATCGGGTCGCTGATGATCACGCCGCCGACGGGGACGTAGCCGGAGTTGACTCCCTTGGCGAAGGCGATCAGGTCGGGTACGACGTCGAACGCGTCGAGCGCCAACCACTCACCCGTGCGCCCGAAACCGGCCATCACCTCGTCGAGGATCAGCATGATCCCGAACTCGTCGGCGAGCGCCCGCACGCCGGACAGGTAGCCCGGCGGCGGCATCAGGACCCCGGCTGTACCCGGGATCGTCTCGAGCAGGATCGCGGCGACACTGGCCGGACCCTCGCTCTCGACCACGCGGCGCAGGTGCCGGAGCGCCCGCTCGCTCTCCTGCTCCGGCGTGGTCGCCCAGAACTCCGACCGGTAGAGGTACGGCCCGAAGACGTGGACGTGCGCCCGTGCGTACTCGTTGGGCAGCCGCCGCCAGTCGCCGGTCGCGACGATCGCTCCTCCGGTGTTGCCGTGGTAGGAGCGGTAGGTCGACACGACCTTGTCGCGCCCGGTGTGCAGGCGGGCCATCCGGATGGCGTTCTCGATCGCGTCGGCGCCGCCGTTGGTGAAGAACACCTTGTTGAAGCCCTCGGGCGCGCGAGCTGCGATCCGCTGCGCTGCGACCCCGCGGGTGAGGTTGGCGGTGGCCGGCCCGATCGTGGCGAGGGTCGCGGCCTGCTCCTGGATCGCCGCCACCACAGCCGGGTGCTGGTGACCGATGTTGACGTTGACCAGCTGGCTGGAGAAGTCCAGGTAGCTGCGCCCGGAGTGGTCCCAGACGCGGGTGCCTTGCCCACCCGCGATCGGCAGCAGGGCGAGACCGCCCTGTGCCGACCACGAGTGGAACACGTGTCCCCGGTCCAGCTCACCCGTGCGGGCATTGAGATCGGCCGTGTCGACGGACCCCGACGGCGCTGTCGGACTGGTCATGGTTAGCGGCCACCCTCCTCGAGCGCGACCTCGATCGGCGCGTAGTCGGCGCCGAAGGTGTCGACGTCCTCCTCCTCGAGCTCGGCGAGCGCCTGCTCGACGTACTCGTTGCTGTAGGCCGACTCCGGCGGGTCCTCGCTGATGATGGTCGCCCCGGTCTCGTTCTGGGTGTTGAGAGCGATGTCGACGGTCTGGGCCCACGCGGCCTCGTCGATGATGCCGACGCCGTTGGTCGACGGCCAGATCAGCTTGTTGACCTCGTTGGCCATCCAGAGCTGGTGGCTCTGGCCGAGCTCCGAGCCGGACTCGGCGACGATGGTGGCCGCCTCCTCCGGGTTGTCGCGGACGAACGCCCAGCCCTTGATCGACGCCTTGATGAAGGCGACCGTCTGCTCCTCGTAGTCGGGGTCGGTGAGCTTCTCGGTGGTCGCCCAGATGGCGTCCTGGAGCATCGCGGTGCCGACGTCGTTCCAGTTGATGACGTTGAGGTCCTCGGGCGTGTAGAGCTCGCCGGTGTCGGGGTTGACCGTCTCCAGCACCTGCGCGTACTCGTTGTAGGTCATCGCCTGCGCCGCGTCGATGTCGCCAGCCAGGAACGCGTTCATGTCGAACGCCTGCTGCACCAGGTTGATGTCCTTGACGCCCACGTCGGCGGACTGCATGCCGGCGAAGAGCTCCCACTCGTTGCCGAAGCCCCAGCTGCCGACGTTCTTGTCCTTGAAGTCGGCCGGATCGGTGATGTCCTTGTCCTTGAAGGAGATCTGGGTCGTGGCGCTGCGCTCGAAGATCTGCGCGACGTTGGTGATGCCCGCGCCCTGCTCGATCGAGCCGAGCACCTTCGGCACCCACGAGATCGCGTAGTCGACGTCACCGGAGGCGAGCACGTCCTGGGGAACGATGTCGACGCCACCCTCGATGATGTTCACGTCGAGGCCTTCGTCGACGTAGTAGCACTCGGCGACGGCGGCGTAGTAGCCCGCGAACTGAGCCTGCGACACCCACTGGAGCTGGAGCGAGACCTCCTTGAGGTCACCCGCGTCCCGGGCCTCCTGGGTGCGCGTCGCACAGTCCCCACTCTGCTTGACGTCGACGTTGGAGTTCGACCCGCCCTCGTCGTCGTCGCCGCACGCGGTCAGGAACGCGGCGACCGCCACGGCAGCGGCCGTCAGCCTCAGGGATCTCATCATTTGCTTCTCCTGTTTCTGTGCAAGGGTCATGCGGGTTTGTGATGGCGTGAGAACCACAGCTCGACGAGCAGGGTGACCACGTAGAACAGCAGGCCGAGGACGATCGAACCAAGCACGTAGGCCCAGGCGAGCGGGTAGTTGCTGCTCGCGGCCGACGAGGTGATCGACTTGCCGAGGCCGCCGATCGGACCGCCGAAGTACTCCGCGATCAGGGCCGCGATCACGGCCAGGGAGGACGCGACCCGCAGGCCGGTGAAGACGTACGGCGTCGCGGTCGGCAGTGTCACCGCGCGGATCATCTGGAACGGCCCGGCGTCGTAGGCCGTCATCAGGTCGCGGTGGACGGCCCGGACCTGGCGGATGCCGCGCAGGGTGTTGAGGTAGACGGGAACCGCGACGGAGACGCCGGCCACGATGATCCGGCCGGTGTTCACGGCGGCACCGAACATCGTGTAGAGCACCGGCGCGAGGGCGACGATCGGGATCACTGCGAGCGCGGCCACGACGGGGGCCGCCATCTGGTCGATGATCCGGAACGAGCCGGCCACGGCGGCGCCGAGGACGCCGAGCAGTGCTCCCGCGAGCATCCCGATGAGCGCGTTGCGTCCGGTGACGGTGGCTCCGTCGGTGATGTTGCCGGCGTTGGCGGTGACCTGGTCCCAGATCGCGCTGGGCGCAGGGAGGATGAACGGCTCGATCTCGGCCTGGTCGACGACCGTCTCCCACGCCAGGATCACCAGCACGCCGAGCGCCAGCGGCGCCACGATGGTGCTCCACCGGATCTCGGTGATCGGGAACCGCGGGCGGGTGACGCGACCTGCGGCCACGGGGTCGATAGCGGTCGTCATCTCTCCAGACCGCCGTTCCCCACAGCGCTGACCGGGGTGCCGTGCAGCAGGCCGCGGACGTCGGCCACCGCGCGGAAGAAGCCCTCTTCGTCGCGGGCCCGCTCGGTGCGGTCGTGCGCGCCGGCCAGGCCGTCGGCCCGGACGTCGACGACACCGGTGATCCGGCCAGGACGCGGAGACATCACGACGACCCGGTCGGAGAGGAACACAGCCTCGGGGATGGAGTGGGTCACGAAGAGTACGGCGGCGCCGGTCTCGGCGCAGATCCGCACCAGCTCGTTCTGCATCCGCTCGCGGGTGATCTCGTCGAGGGCGCCGAACGGCTCGTCCATCAGCAGCAGCCGCGGGCTCTCGGCCAGCGCCCGGGCGATCGCGACCCGCTGCTGCATGCCGCCCGAGAGCTGGTCGGGGTGGCTCTTGGCGAAGTCGGTGAGTCCCACCAGCTCGATCAGCTCGGCGACCCGGGCCTTGCGCTGCGCCGAGTCGACGCCGTGGAGCTTGAGCGGCAGCTCGATGTTGCCGGTGACCGTGCGCCACGGGAGCAGGCCCGCCTGCTGGAAGGCGATCCCGTAGTCCTGGTCGATCCGCGCCTGCCGGGCGCCCTTGCCGAAGACCTTGACGTCCCCGGAGGTCGGGGCGTCGAGGTCGGCGACCAGCCTCAGCAGGGTGCTCTTTCCGCAGCCGCTCGGGCCGATCAGCGAGACGAACTCACCGTCAGCCACGGTCAGGTCGACGTCAGTAAGAGCGACGACCTGCTTCCGGCCCTTGCCGAAGATCCGGTCGACGCCGGTCGCCGAGATCGCGGGCTGTGCCGCGGGTTGGGTCATGGGCTGGGCACTCCTGTGAGACGGAACGGGCGGAGGACGAGGCCGAGCAGACCGATCGCGCCGGCGGCGACCAGTCCGATCGCGACGGCGCCGAAGATCGGGGCCCACGGCTTGGCCGGATCGCCGGACGCGGCGACGGCGTAGTCGATGACCATCCGGCCGAGGCCACCCTTCAGGCCGATCGAGACCTCGGCGACCACGGCCCCGATGACGGCGCTGGCGGCGGCGAGCCGGAGGGCGGGGAGCAGGTAGGGGATGGCCGAGGGCAGCCGCAGGGTGAGCAGGCCCCGCCACCAGCCCACGCCGTAGGCCCGCATCAGGTCGAGGTGCGTCTTGTCGGGTGACTTGAGACCGCGGAGGGCTCCGACGGCGACGGGGAAGAACGCGAGGTACGCCGCGATCACCGCGACCGAGTCCTCGCTGCTCCACACGTAGTTGCCGATCTCGACCTCCGATCCCCAGCGGCGGACCAACGGCGCGATCGCGATGAGCGGCACGGTCTGGCTGAGGATGACCCACGGCAACAGGGCGGACTCGACGATCCGCAGCCGACTCATCAGCAACGCCAGCAGCATCCCGACGACGACCCCGATCAGCCAGCCGCGCGCGGCCAGCCCGAGCGAGAACATGCTGGCGTCGAAGACCGCGTCGAAGGCGTCCGGCGCCCCGGCCAGTCCGGTGACGGGATCACCGAAGCGCTGCAGCATCTCCCAGGAGTGCGGCATCGCGAGCTCGGTGGTGCGGGGCAGCACCCGGGTGTCACCGACCAGGACGCCCTGCTCCGGTCCGAGCGCCTTGTAGACGTCCCAGGTCGCGACCACGGCGGCAACGCCGAGGACTCCGAAGACGACCGCGCGGAAGCGGTTCCAGAGTTTCGCCAAGGGGTTAGGCCTTCGCGGTGATGTGGTCGCGGAGGTGGGGCATGATCGACTCCCCGTAGACCCGCATCGTCTCCTCCTTGTTGTCGTGCTGGAGGTAGACCGCGAACTGGTCGACACCGATCGCTTTGAGCTCCTCGAGCTTGGCGATGTGCTGCTCGGGCGTGCCGAGGATGCAGAACCGGTCGACGATCTCGTCGGGGACGAAGTCGACGTGGTCGTTGTCGGCCTTGCCGTGGGTGTTGTAGTCGTAGCCGGTCCGGCCCTTGATGTAGTCGACGAGCACCTGCGGGAAGCCCTCATTGCCCTCCGAGGCCTCGCCGTACTTGTTGACGATGTCGGCGATGTGGTTGCCGACCATCCCGCCGAACCACCGGGTCTGCGCACGCATGTGGTCGATCTCGTCCTCGCTGCCCACGTAGGCCGGGGCGGCCACGCAGAAGGTCAGCGCGTCCGGGTCACGACCGGCCTGCTCCGCGGCGTTGCGCACCTGCGTGATCATCCACTTCGCCACGTCGACGTCGGCGAGCTGGAGGATGAAGCCGTCGCCCGCCTCGCCGGCGGTCTTCAGCGCGAGCGGGCCGTAGGCGGCGATCCACACCTCGAGGGCGGAGGTGCGCGCCCAAGGGAACTGGAGCGTCGAGCCGAGGTGCTCCACCGGGCGACAGTTGCCCAGCTCGCGAATCACGTGGGTGGCCTCCCGGACCTCCTTGAGGGTGGACGGTCGACCGTTGAGCGTCCGGACCGCGGAATCGCCGCGACCGATGCCGACGACGGTTCGGTTGCCGTACATCTCGTTGAGGGTCGCGAAGACCGAGGCCGTGACCGTCCAGTCGCGGGTCGCCGGGTTGGTGACCATCGGCCCGACGATGATTCGCCTGGTCTCGGCGAGGATCGCGCTGTAGATGACGTACGGCTCCTGCCAGAGCAGGTGCGAGTCGAAGGTCCAGACGTAGTCGAACCCGTGCTCCTCCGCCTGCTTGGCCAACCCGACGGTCCGCCAGGCGGGCGGGTTGGTCTGGACGACCACACCAAAGTCCATGTTCAGGTCCTCCTAGACCAGGTACTGCGTCAGGTCGCGCTTGAGGAACTGGCCGTGGCCCTTGGTCCCCTTGAACTCTCCATCGGCGACGAGGACCTTGCCCCGGGAGATGGTCACGTCGACGTGCCCGTCGATCTCGAAGCCCTCCCACGCGGAGTGGTCCATGTTCATGTGGTGCTTCTTGCCCTCGCCATAGCCGATCGACGTGTGCCCGTTGGGGTCGTAGACGACGATGTCGGCGTCGGCGCCCGGCTGGATCACGCCCTTCTTGCCATAGAGCCCGAACATCCGGGCCGGCGTGGTGGAGATCAGCTCGACCCAGCGGGAGAGCGGGATGCGGCCGTCGACGACACCTTGGTAGAGCAGGTCGACGCGGTGCTCGACCGAGCCGATGCCGTTGGGAATGGCCCGGAAGTCGTCCTTGCCGAGCTCCTTCTGGTCCTTCATGCAGAACGGGCAGTGGTCGGTCGACACCATCTGTAGGTCGTTGGTGCGGAGCCCCTGCCACATCGCCTCGAGGTGGCCCTCCTCCTCGGACCGCAGCGGCGTCGAGCAGACCCACTTGGCACCCTCGAAGTCACCCCACTCGTCGCTCTTGGCGCCGAGCTGCTTCTCCAGCGAGAGGTAGAGGTACTGCGGGCAGGTCTCGCCGAAGACGTTCTTGCCGTTGTCGCGGGCCCACGCCACCTGGGCGACGGCCTGCTTCGCGCTCATGTGCACGATGTAGAGGGGCGCGTCGGTGAGGTCGGCGAGCATGATCGCGCGGTGCGTCGCCTCCTCCTCCATCTGCCAGGCGCGGGCGATGCCGTGGTAGTACGGCGCCGTCTTGCCGGACTCGGCCAGCTGGGCCGCGAGGACGTCGATCGCCGGGCCGTTCTCGGCGTGCATCATCGTCAGAAGCCCCATTTCACGGGCCTTCTGCATCGCCCGCAGGATCTGGGCGTCGTCGCTGTAGAACACACCCGGGTAGGCCATGAACAGCTTGTACGACGTGATGCCCTCGTCGACCAGCCGCTCCATCGCCTTGAGCGAGTCGTCGTCGATGCCGCCGATGATCTGGTGGAAGCCGTAGTCGACCGCGCAGTTGCCGGCCGCGAGCTCGTGCCAGTGCGCGAGGCCTTCCTCGACCTTCTGGCCGTAGGTCTGCACGGCGAAGTCGATGATCGAGGTGGTGCCGCCCCATGCGGCGGCGATGGTGCCGGTCTCGAAGGTGTCGGAGGCGGCGGTGCCGCCGAACGGCAGCTGCATGTGGGTGTGGGCGTCGATGCCGCCGGGGATGACGTACTTCCCCGAAGCGTCGATGACCTGGTCGGCGTTGCCCTCGATGTCAGCACCCAGGGCCTCCGACCCCGGCGCGAGCACGGCGACGATGGTCTCGCCGTCGACCAGCACGTCGGCGGCCACCGTGCCGGTCGCGTTGATGACCGTGCCGCCCTTGATGAGGACCGTCATGTCACGGCCTCGCGATGGCTGTGTACGAGTCGGGCCTCCGGTCGCGGTAGAACTGCCAGTCGTCACGCATCTGCAGGACCATGTCCATGTCGAGATCGCGGACCAGGAGCTCCTCCTTCTCCGACGAGCCCCGCTCGCCGACGAAGTTGCCGCGCGGGTCGATCACCTGGCTGGTGCCGTAGAAGTCGACCGCCTCGTCGCCGTACTCGTTGTCCTCGCGGCCGACCCGGTTGGGCTGGAGAACGAAGTAGCCGTTGGCGACCGCGGCGCAGGGACCCTCGACCTCCCACAGCCGGTTGCTGAGGCCGGGCTTCGTGGCGTTCGGGTTGAAGACGATGTGCGCGCCGTTGAGACCGAGCTCGCGCCAGCCCTCGGGGAAGTGCCGGTCGTAGCAGATGTAGGTGCCGACCTTGCCGACCGCGGTGTCGAAGACCGGGTAGCCGAGGTTGCCGGGGCGGAAGTAGAACTTCTCCCAGAACTTCTCCAGGTGCGGGATGTGGTGCTTGCGGTACATCCCGAGGTTGGTGCCGTCGGCGTCGACCACGACGGTGGTGTTGTAGTAGACGCCGGTCTGCTCCTCCTCGTAGATCGGGAGCACCATCACGATGCCGAGCTCCTTCGCCAGCGCGGAGAAGCGCTGCACGATCGGCCCGTCGGCCGGCTCGGCGTAGCGGTAGTACTTCTGGTCCTGGGTGATGCCGAAGTACGGTCCGTAGAACAGCTCCTGGAAGCTGATGATCTGGGCGTCCTGGGCCGCGGCGTCGCGGGCGAACTGCTCGTGCTTGTCGAGCATCGACTCCTTGTCGCCGGTCCAGGTGGTCTGGCTGATGGCGGCTCGCACGATGGTCAAGAGGGTCCACCTCCGCTGGGGTCGGAACGTCGGGCTGAATCGGCTGGGCGAAATACTGTTATCGTCCGGGTTGAACATTTCGCTTCCATTTCCCTCTTGTCAAGGGTTGGGCATGGATCTGGGCACCATCACCGACAGCACGCCGCAGGGGATCGCGGGCGCGTTCAGTCGCGCCATCCGCGCGGGCGAGTTCGCGCCCGGCGACCGGTTGCCGACGGTGCGCGGTGTGGCCGCCGACCTGGGCGTGTCCCCGGCTACCGTCTCGGCAGCGTGGCAGGCGCTGCGTCGTACCGGCCTGGTCGTGTCGCGCGGGCGGGCGGGCACCTTCGTGCGCGACACCCCGACCCCGTGGCTGTCACCGCGGCAGCGCGGCCTCGTCGGCGCGGGTCCGGACGGGTTGCGGCTCGACCTCTCCCGCGGCACGCCGGACCCGACCCTGCTCCCCGACCTCGGTCCCGCGCTGCACCGGGTGTCGCAACGGGCCGGCGTCCTCGCGTACCAGGAGGAGCCGGTGCTGCCGGAGCTCGGCGAGGTGCTGGCGGCGACCTGGCCCTACGACACCGAGGCGATCACCGTGGTCGACGGCGCGACCGACGGCATCACCCGGATGCTCGAGCAGGTCGTCTCGTACGGCGACCGCGTGGTGCTCGAGTCGCCCGGCTTCCCGCCCTTCTTCGACCTGGTCGAGGCGCTCGGCGCAGAGGTGGTGCCGATCGCGCTCGACGCATCGGGCGTCACGCCCGACTCGTTGCGGCAGGCGCTCGGGTCGCAGCCGGTCGCGGTGGTGCTGCAGCCGCGGGCGCACAACCCGACGGGCGTGTCCACCACTGTCGCGCGTGCGGAGCAGCTGGTGCTGGTGCTGCGTCGCCAGCGCGGCGAGCTGCCGTGGATCATCGAGGACGACCACTCCTCCGGCATCTCGGTCGCGCCCGACGTCAGCCTCGGCGCCTGGCTGCCGGACCGCGTGGTGCACGTGCGGTCGTACTCGAAGTCGCACGGTCCTGACCTGCGGATCGCGGCGCTCGGCGGGCCTTCGTCGATCATTGACCGGATCGTCGCCCGCCGGATGCTCGGCCCGGCGTGGACCTCGCGGATGGTGCAGACCATTCTGCTCGACCTGCTCACCTCGTCGCAGTCGCTCGACGAGGTGGCGGAGGCGCGCCGGCAGTACATGGCGCGGCAGCGGACCCTCGTCGCCGAGCTCGGCCTGCTGGGCGTGGACATCGCGGTGCCGGACGGCATCAACATGTGGCTACCGGTCCGCGACGAGCGCGCCGCCATGGTCTACCTGTCGGCCTCGGGCATCCGGGTCGCCGGATCGTCGCCGTTCCTGGCGGCGGAAGGCGCGGCGTACGTCCGGGTGACGTCGGGCCTGGTCTCGCCCGACGACGCCACTGAGGTCGCGGCCGCGCTCGCCGCGGCCAGTGTCGCGGGGTAATCGCGGCCTGCGGAACCGATCGGCGGGCCGGGGCGTCGTACGTTCATGAGGCCTGCCACGCGTCGTCGTACTCCGCTCCTGCTCCTCTTGGCCGTCGTGCTCCTCCTTGCGGCCGGGTGTTCGTCGGGAGGCGGTGACAGCGATGATGCCGGGTCGGGCTCGGCCGGGTTCAACGAAGCCGCGGAGGACGCGCCGCCGGTAGGCCGGGACGCGCAGCGGCAGATGGCCGCAGACGGCGAGGCCGAGTATGCGCAGAGTGTCGATGATCTCAGAGCCAGCGCCGAGCTCGACGAGAGCGCCCCGGACAACGCCGTCGACCAGAAGATCATCGCCAAGGGAAACGTGTCGCTCGAAGCCGAGGACGTGGCCGTCGCGGTGACCGACGTCCAGGAGGTCACGGACCACTTCTTCGGCGAGGTCACCGAGCGGGAGACGACGACCAACGACGACGGCGACATCAGCACGGCGCGGTTGCTGCTGCGGATCCCCGTCGCGGACTTCGACGAGGCGTTCACGCAGCTGCAGGAGGTCGCGGAGCTCCAGTCGTCGAACACCGGCAAGGAGGACGTCACCACCAAGGTGATCGACACCCAGGTCCGGATCCGTGCCCAGCGGCTCAGCCTGGCCCGGGTCGAGGCGCTGTTCGACCAGGCCCAGTCGATCAGCGACATCATCCGCATCGAGTCGCAGGTGAGCCGTCGACAGGCCGACCTCGAGTCGCTCGAACGCCGGCTGAGCTACCTGAACGACCAGACGTCGATGTCCACGATCTCCGTCAACATCTCGCTCCCCCCGAAGGAGAAGAAGGAAGAGAAGAAGGAGCCCGAGGAGGCCGGCTTCTTCGCCGGCCTCTCCGACGGCTGGGAGGCGTTCAAGAACTTCACCACCGACGTCTCGACCCTCGCTGGCAAGGTGCTCCCCTTCGGGGCAGCGCTCGTCCTGATCGGCGGTCCGCTCTGGCTCCTCGTCCGCCGGTTCCGCCGGCGGGGCGGCGACGCCTCAGTCGCCACCGCCGACGCCGGCGCCTGACCTCACCGCTACGGGTTGTTGATGGTCTCCTCGGCCGATGCGTAGAGGTAGACGACGTAGGCGATCGCGTCGGCGTTGATCCTGAGCGCATCGTGGTTGATGTTGTCGATGGTGTCGCAAGCCGAGTGGTAGCAGGGGTCGTAGGCGATGCCGGCGGTGCCGCCCCACTTGGCTGCCTGGGCCGCCGTCTTGACGCCCTCGGCGCCGGTGAACAGACCGCCGGCCGGGATGCCGTTGTTGATGAACGCCTGGTAGTCGGACCGGCCCGAGAACGCCGTCGGCTCGGACGGGATGCTCCGCTCTGCGTAGTACTGCTCGAAGAGCGCCTCGATCTCGTCGGAGCCGTCGGGGCCGACCAGGCCGAAGCCCGAGCCGTCACCGTCGTAGATGAACAGCCCGTAGTTGGGCGAGCCGATCATGTCGAAGTTGAGGTACATCTCGATCTTGGCGCGCTCTGCCGGAGTGAGGTTGTTGACGTAGTAGGTCGAGCCGACCAGGCCGGCCTCCTCCGCGCCCCACCAGGCGAAGCGGAGCTTGTTGGGCAGGTCCGCCTTGGCGAGCTCCTCGGCGACCTCGAGCAGCCCGCTCGAGCCCGAACCGTTGTCGTTGATGCCCGGCCCCTCGGGGACCGAGTCGAGGTGGGCGCCCGCCATGATGACGTTGTCCGGGTCCCCACCCTCGGATTCGGCGATGATGTTGTCGGACGTCGCCAGGACGCGGCTGACGTTGGCGAAGATTCGCATCTCCAGGTCGGAGATGGCCGAAAGGTCGGCACCGATCGCGTAGGTCGTGCTGAGCGCAGGCAGATCAGCCGTGTTGCCGTCGCCGAGCGTGACAGCCGGGATCCCGTTCCGATCGGGCGCTGCGGTGTTGCCCTGGTTGAAGAACAGGACGCCGCTGGCGCCGGCGGCGTCGGCGTTCTCAGCCTTGATCTCGAACGTGCACACACCGCGCTGGAGCAGCGCGATGTCGCCGGCCGGGAAGCCCGCGAAGTCAGCTGCCTCGCAACCGCTCGTCGAGGTGTTGCCGAGGCCGAGCTGGATGTCGACCGGGGTCACGTGCGCGGTGACGTCACCAGGTTCGGATTGAGTGGTGGACACGAAGTCGGTGTTCTCGACGTAGGTGACGTCGTTCGGACTGATCTGCTGCATCTCCGACGGTCCGGTCCGCGCGAAGATGTGGGTGCTGAAGGTCTGCCGGGTCACGACGTACCCGGCCTTCTTCATCTCCTTCGCCACGTAGTCCGCCGACTCGTCGTAGCCCGAAGTGCCCGCCGCGCGGTTGCCGTCGTTGTGCTTCGCGATGTGAGCGAACTTCTTCTCGTGCTGCAAGACCCCCTTGAGCTCGACGCAGTGCACCGCGGCTTCCGCGGAGTCGAGGTGCTTCCCGCACTTGGGCTTGGGATCACCCGCCTCGACCGGTGCGGACACCGCACCGAGGCCCACCAGGGCCACTCCGAGAACTGTCAACGTCCCGATGATCCGTCGCATGGAGCTCACACTCATTCCGAGATTGGGGCGGCACCCGAGCCGCCGATAGACGGACAGTAAGCCGGAACCTTCGGGAAGGGAACCAACCCCGCGGAGATTTTCCTTCCGCCACGAGGGCCCGCAGCAAAAGCACGTCGACCCGGCTCCAAGTTGGAGCCGGGTCGACGAGGTGAAACAGATCAGGCGGGGAAGGACCCACCCGACGCGGCGAGGTCCCGCAGCCACGGGGTGGCCTGGAACCGGTCGCCGTACTTGGCGGCCAGGTCGTCGGCGCGCTTGAGGAAAGCGTTGAGACCGATCTCGCCGGTCTCCTTGCCAGAATCAGACTTTGCCTCGTAGCCGGTCATGAACTGGGCGGCGCCACCGGTCATCGGCGGGAAGCCGATGCCCATGATCGAGCCGATGTTCGCGGCGGCCGCCGAGGTGATGACGCCCTCCTCGAAGCACTTCGCGGTCTCGAGGGCCTCGGCGAACAGCATCCGGTCCTTGATGTCCTCGATCGGGATCTGCTCCTCGGCAACCGGGAACAGCTCCGCGAGACCGGCCCAGATCGAGCCGCGCTTGCCGTCCTCGTAGTCGTAGAAGCCCGCGCCGCGGAGGCGACCGGCCCGGCCGGCCTCCAGCATCGTCTTCACGACGGCGATGCCGGGGTGCTCGACGTAGTCGTTGCCCGCGGCCTTCTCGCCCTCCTCGGTCGCCTTGGCGATCTTCGCCATCAGCTCGAGGTTGAGCTCGTCGGACAGCTGGAGCACGGCGGCCGGGTAGCCGGCCATCAGGGTGCCGCGCTCGATGGAGTACGGCGCCACGCCCTCGGCGAGCATCGCCATGCCCTCGTTGACCATGTAGCCGATGACCCGCGACGTGTAGAAGCCGCGGCTGTCGTTGACCACGATCGGGGTCTTCCGAATCTGCTGGACCACGTCGTAGGCCTTGGCCAGCGCGACGTCGTTGGTCTCCTTGCCGGTGATGATCTCGACCAGCGGCATCTTGTCGACGGGCGAGAAGAAGTGCAGACCGATGAAGTCGGCCGGCCGGTCCACACCCTCGGCGAGCTGAGTGATCGGCAGCGTCGAGGTGTTGGAGCAGAGCAGCGCGTCCTTGTTGATGAAGGGCGCGATCTCGGCGAACACCTTGGCCTTGAGGGACGGGTCCTCGAAGACGGCCTCGATGACGAGGTCGCAACCGGTCAGGTCGGCCGGGTCGGCGGTGGCCGTGATCCGGCCGAGCAGCTCCGACTTCTTCTCCTCGGTGGACCTGCCCCGCGAGATTGCCTTGTCGAGGAGACTCTCGGAGTAGGTCTTGCCCTTCTCCGCGTTCTCCTGGGCGACGTCCTTGAGGACGACCTCCATGCCGGCCTTGGCACAGACGTAGGCGATACCGGCGCCCATCATGCCGGCGCCCAGCACGCCGACCTTGGTGGCCTTCCACGGCTCGATGCCCTGCGGGCGGAGCGAGCCGGAGTTGATCGCCTGAAGGTCGAAGAAGAACGCCTGGATCATGTTCTTCGAGCCCTGGTTGACGACCAGGTTGGCCAGGTAGCGCGACTCGATCCGCGAAGCGGTGTCGAAGTCGGTGTTGGCGCCCTCGATCGCGGCCGACAGGATCGCGCGCGCGGCCGGGTAGACCGCACCCTTGGTCTGCGTGCGCAGCAGCGCCGGGAACGCCGGGAGGAACGCAGCGAGCGCCGGGCTCTTCGGGGTGCCACCGGGCATCTTGTAGCCGGGGGCGTCCCACGGGTTCTGGCTGGCTTCCGGATTGGCCTGGATCCACGCCTTCGCGGCGGGGACCAGCTCCTCGCGGGTGGCGACCAGCTCGTCGACGATGCCCTTCTCCTTGGCCTTGCCCGGGTTGAACTGGGTGCCCTGGAGCAGCACGTCCATCAACGCGGTCTGGATGCCGAACATCCGCACCGTGCGGGTGACGCCGCCACCGCCGGGCAGCAGGCCGAGGGTGGCCTCGGGGAGCCCGACCTTGACGCTCGGGTCGTCAACGAGGATGCGGTGGTTGGCGGCCAGGCAGATCTCCAGGCCACCGCCGAGGGCGGCGCCGTTGATGGCGGCGACGACCGGCTTCGGGAAGAGCTCCAGGCGGCGCAGGGCGGCCTTGACCTTCTCGCACTGGTCGAAGACGTCGGCGGCGTGCTCCTTGGTGGTCTGCACCATGGTCTTGAGGTCGCCGCCGGCGAAGAAGGTCTTCTTCGCGCTGGCGATGACGACGCCGGTCACGTCGTCCTTCTCGTCGTACAGCCGGTCGACGACGTCCTTCATCGACGAGATGTACAGCTCGTTCATGGTGTTGGCGCTCTGGTTCGGGTCGTCCAGCGTCAGCGTGACGATGCCGTCGCTGTCGCGCTCGTAGCGCACAGCGGTCTGGGTGTCGGTGCTCATGTTGTTCCTGTTCTCAAAGTCTTGTTCGAAGAGTCAGTGGGTCTCGCCCTGCGCGACTTCGTCCCTCAGTCGGCGCCGTGCTACTCGACCACCAATGACGATCGGTGAGCGCGGGTAGCGCTCCGCGCTACACGCGCTCCACGATCGTCGCGATGCCCATGCCGCCGCCCACGCAGAGCGTGGCGAGGCCGCGGCGCAGGTCGCGCCGCTCGAGCTCGTCGATGAGGGTGCCGAGGATCATCGCGCCGGTCGCACCGAGCGGGTGGCCCATGGCGATCGCACCACCGTTGACGTTGGTGATCTCGTGGCTGATGTCCATGTCGCGCATGAACCGCATCGCGACGGCGGCGAACGCCTCGTTGATCTCGAACAGGTCGATGTCGCCGACCTCGAGACCGGCCTTGGCCAGCGCCTTACGAGCGGCCGGGGCAGGACCGGTCAGCATGATCACCGGGTCGGCGCCCGACACGGCGGTCGCGAGGACCCGGGCGCGGGGGGTGAGGCCGAGGTCCTGGCCGACCTGCTCGGTGCCGATCAGTGTCAGCGCCGCACCGTCGACGATGCCGGACGAGTTGCCGGCGTGGTGGACGTGGTTGATCTTCTCGAGCCAGTGGTACTTCTCGAGCGCGACGTTGTCGAAGCCGGCGTCCGCACCCATCTGGGCGAAGCTCGGCTTGAGCCCGGCGAGGCCCTCAGGGCTGGTGTCGGGTCGCACCGTCTCGTCGTGGTCGAGGATCGTCACGCCGTTGAGGTCCCTGACCGGTACGACGGCACCGGAGAAGTAGCCGTTGGCCCACGCCTTCGCGGCGCGGTGGTGCGACTCGGCGGCGTACGCGTCGACGTCGTCGCGGTTCCAGCCCTCGACCGTGGCGATCAGGTCGGCGCCGATGCCCTGGGGCACGAAGCTCGCCTTGAACGCGGTGGCCGGGTCCATCGCCCAGGCGCCGCCGTCGGATCCCATGGGCACCCGGCTCATGGCCTCCACGCCGCCGGCGACGATCAGGTCCTCGAACCCACCGCGAACACGGGAAGCGGCCTGGTTGACGGCCTCGAGGCCGGACGCGCAGAAACGGTTGAGCTGGACACCGGCAACGGTGTCGGGGAGACCGGCAGCGAGCGCGGCCGTCTTGGCGATGTCACCACCCTGCTCACCGATCGGCGAGACGACGCCGAGCACGACGTCGTCGATCCGGTTGGTGTCGAGCGTCGGGTTGCGCACCTGGAGCTCGTCGAGGAGACCCACGGCGAGGTCGACGGGCTTCACCTCGTGGAGGGTGCCGGTCGCCTTGCCCCTGCCGCGCGGGGTGCGGAGGTGGTCGTACACGAATGCTTCTGCCATGACCGTCCTTGGGATTCGGGAAACGCGCGCGGAGGGCGCGATCAAGTGTGGCTGCTCCTGATTGTGACACTATTACTGTCATGGTCAACCCACAGGGCAGTGCGACTCAGGTCACACCCGCCCCCGACGAGGAGCTGTTGACGCTCGACGACCTGACCCGGAGGGTCGGGATCAGTGTCCGGACGCTGCGGTTCTACACGACCAAGGGACTGGTGCCGCCGCCGATCCGGCGCGGTCGCTCCGGCTACTACACCCCCGAGCACATCGCCCGGCTGGAGCTGGTGCAGGAGCTGCAGAGCCACGGCTTCACGCTGGCAGCCATCGAGCGGTACGTCGCCGCCATCCCCGCCGACGCCACCCCCGAGGACGTCGCGCTCGCGCGCACCATGCTCGCGCCCTGGCAGTCCGACCTCCCGGTCGAGATGGACCACCGCCAGCTCGAGACCAAGGCCGGCCGCGCCCTGACCGACGACGACGTCGCGACGCTCCAGGCGCTGGGCGTGCTGCGTCGCCGCGACACGTCGTACCTCGTCGCCGGCAACCAGCTCGCCATCGGGCTCCGGCTGCTCGAGCTCGGATTCCCGCGCGAGGTGGCGGTCGCCGCCGCCGCGGTCTACCAGGAGCACGGCGAGCAGATGGCCAAGGAGCTCTACGAGGTGATCCAGAACAAGCTGGCGCCGCTCTACGACGACGCCCAGTCCGAGCGCTTCCGCGAGGTGATGGAGCGGCTCAAGCCGCTCTCGGTCGGCGGCCTGGTGACCGCCTACGAGGCGGCGGTTGCCCGCACGGCGCGCAATCCGCGGGCCTAGGGCATCCGACCTGTGCCGGTCGCTGCTGCAACACGTTGTTCGCCGCTCTGGGATGAGGTCGGCGTCACTCCGGCGCCGATCACGGCTGTCACACGTTGTTCGCCGATCTGGGAGGACGTTGGCGTCTCTACGGCCCCTTTGTGACGGTCTCCCAGGGACGTCGACGTTCTCCCGGTCGCGCGGACGGCGTGTCACAGCCGCCGCCGGCCGACCAGAGGCCCGGACGGCGTGTTACAGCGGCGTCTGACAGCGGCGTCCGTGCGGACGACCGGGCGGATCCGCCTAGCGGCTACGGCCGCCGGAGAACGACGCGGCACTGTGTGCGCCGCCGCCCGAGCCGTTGCTGCCGCGCCGACGCGAGCCGCCGCCCGAACGACCGCCACCATTGCCGCCCGACTTCGGGGCGCCGCTGCGGTTGCCGCCGCTGCGACCCGAACCCGAGCCGCCGCGCTGGCCGGACGGTTTGCGCGAACGGCTACCGGTGCCGCCGCCGCCGCTGCCACGCGGGCGCGAGGGTGCCGTACCGGCCGCGGGGACGATCCCGCCCGGGGTGGTGCGCTGGCCCGGAGCGAGCTCCTGCAGGACCGGGTGGCTGACGTTGGCGAGCTTGGTCGTCGTCGGCTTCACCCCGGCGGCGCGGGTCAGGTCACGGACGTCGCGGACCTGGTCGTCGGTCATCATCGTGATGACGGTGCCCGCGGCACCGGCGCGTGCGGTGCGGCCGGAGCGGTGCAGGTAGGCCTTGTGCTCGGCCGGCGGGTCGGCGTGGACGACCAGCGCGACGTCATCGACGTGGATGCCCCGGGCAGCGATGTCGGTCGCGACCAGCGTGGTCGCCGTACCGCTGTGGAACGCGTCGAGGTTGCGGGTCCGCGCACCTTGGCTGAGGTTGCCGTGCAGGTCGACGGCCGGCACCCCGCTCTTGTTGAGCTGACGGGCCAGCGCCTTGGCGCCGTGCTTGGTGCGGGTGAAGAAGATGGTGCGGCCCGGCGCGCTCGCCAGGTCGACGAGGACGGCGATCCGCAGCTCGCGCGAGACGTGGAGCACGTGGTGGTCCATCTTCGCGACGGGCGACTGGGCCGAGTCGGCCTGGTGCACGACCGGGTTGACGAGGTAGCGCTTCACCAGGACGTCGATCGCGTTGTCGAGCGTCGCGGAGAAGAGCATCCGCTGACCGTTGGTCGGGGTCTGCCCGAGCAGTCGCCGGACGGCAGGGAGGAAGCCCAGGTCGGCCATGTGGTCGGCCTCGTCGAGCACGGTGATCTGGACGTCGCCCAGGTTGCAGTGGCCCTGCTGGATCAGGTCCTCGAGCCGGCCGGGGCAGGCGATCAGGACGTCGACGCCGCGCTTGAGCGCGGAGACCTGCGGGCCCTGGCCCACGCCGCCGAAGACGGTGTGGGTGCTGAGACCGGCGGCCTTGGCCAACGGGCTGAGAGCGGCCTCGATCTGGCTGACCAGCTCGCGGGTCGGGGCGAGAATCAGTGCGCGAGGCCGGCGCGGAGCGGCGCGGCCACCCTTGGCCGACAGCCGGGCGACGACCGGCACGGCGAACGCGTAGGTCTTGCCGGAGCCGGTGCGACCGCGGCCGAGAAGGTCCTTGCCGGCGAGCGAGTCGGGCAGGGTGGCGGCCTGGATCGGGGTAGGAACGGTGATCTGGTTCGCCGTCAGGACGGCGAGCAGGTCAGAGGGAACGCCGAGTTCGGCGAAGGTGGAGGTCACGGGAATCTCTCGGTGGGCGTCTCGCCGTGCTGTCCCGCCGGCGGCGGGAAGGGAAGCGGGCCTCGGATCGAGGAGCGCGGCTTGCGCGCGGGGCCCGGGGCAAGACCTGCCGGACCGATGTGACAAGAGTAGAGGTACGGGGCCGTTTTGGTTGCATCTGCGGCTATGTGAAGCGCAGCACTCCGTCGTCGATCGGTGCGCGCCGGATCACCTTCCGGTCGACGTAGTAGTTCTGAGCCATTCGCCAGGGGGCCCGGTCGCCCTCGCTCGGGAGCAGGTGGGCCGACCGCTGGATGTAGCCGGAGCTGAGCGCCATCAACGGCCGCCGCTCGACCGACGCGTCGAGCTCAGGATCGGCACGCTGGTAGCCGTGCTGGTCCATGTGCGCGAGCAGTCGGCACACGTAGTCGATCACCAGGTCGGCCTTGAGCGTCCACGATGCGTTCGTGTAGCCGACGGTGAAGAAGAAGTTCGGCACACCGCTCAGCATCAGCGCCTTGTAAGCCAACCGTGACGGCAGGTCCAGCGGCTCCCCGTCGACGCGGTATTCGATGCCTCCGAACGGCAGCTGCATGTGGAACCCGGTCGCGCTGACCACGAGGTCCGCGTCGAGCTCCTTGCCGGACGAGAGCCGCACCCCAGTCGTCGTGAACGTCTCGATCGTGTCGGTGACGATCGAGGCCTCACCTTCGCGCAGTGACTTGAAGAGGTCGCCGTTGGGGACGAAGCACAGCCGCTGCTCCCACGGCTTGTACGGCGGCGCAAAGTGCTCGTCGACGTCGAACTCCGGCGGCAGCTGGCGGGCGGCCTCCTTGCGGAGGAACGCCCGCGACCGTTCCGGCCAACGCATGCTGAACTTGTAGAAGCCGATCGCCTGGGCGATGTTGGCCCACCGCGCCGCCCGGTAGACGACGCGTTGCGGCATCCGCAGCTTGGTGAGCAGGCGGGCGACCGGGTCGTGCCGCGCGCGGTTGATGACGTACGACGGCGTGCGCTGCAGCATCGTCACGTGCTCGGCGGCTCCGTCACCGGTTGCCATCGCAGGCACGAGCGTCACCGCCGTCGCGCCGCTGCCGATGATCACGACCCGTTTGCCGGCGTAGTCGAGATCCCGCGGCCAGTGCTGCGGGTGCACGATCTCGCCCTGGAAGTCGGTCATCCCCGGCCAGACCGGCCGGAAGCCTTCCTCGTACTTGTAGTAACCCGCGCACGACCACAGGAAGCTCGCGGTCAGGGTGATCGTCTCGCCGGCCGCCCCACCAGATGACGAGTCGCCGACCGTGGCCGTCACCGTCCAGCGCGCCTGGCTGGAATCCCATGCAGCGCTGGTGATCCGGTGCTCGTAGCGGATCAGCCGGTCGACGTCGTACTCCTCGGCGACGGTGTCGATGTACTCCCGGATGAGCGGTCCGTCGGCGAGCGCGATGTCGCTCTCCCACGGCCGCCAGGTGTAGCCGAAGGTGAACATGTCGCTGTCGGAGCGGACGCCGGGGTAGCGGAACAGGTCCCAGGTGCCGCCCTTCGACGCACGGGACTCGAACACGGCGACCGTCTTCTTCGGCAGCCGTTCGCGGACCTGCGCGGCAGCGCCGACGCCCGAGAGACCGGCGCCGATGATGAGGACGTCGACGTGTTCCATGGTCTGTTTCTACTCCTCGACCTGGACCGCCACGCCTCTTTCGACGAGGCCGTCGACGTCCTTGATGCCCCAGGCCGTGAGTGCAGCCCGGGTGTGGGCGCCCGCCTTGGGCGCCGGGGGCAGGCCGAGCGTCGCCTCGGTGCGGGAGAACCGCGGCGCGGGCTGCGGCTGCACGATCCCGTCCTTCTCGACGAGGATCTCGCGCGCCTTCATGTGTGGGTGGTCGGCGGCCTCGCTGAACTTGAGGATCGGCGCCACGCAGGCGTCGGTACCGTCGAAGATCGCGCACCACTCGTCGCGGGTCCTCGCCTTGAAGCGCGCGGCGATCAAGGCCCGGAGGTCGTCGAACTTGTCGAGCTCGAACTGGCCGGGCGCCTGGTCCTCGATGCCGAGCAGCTCGATGAACTGGGCGAAGAACTGCGGCTCCAGCGCGCCGACGGACATGTGCTCGCCGTCGGCGGTCTCGTAGATGTCGTAGAACGGCGCGCCACCGTCGAGCAGGTTGCTGGCCCGGCTCTCGTTGAAGGTTCCGGCGGCGAAGAACGCGGCGAGCATGATGTTGAGGTGTGCGGTGCCGTCGACGATCGCGGCGTCGACCACCTGCCCCTCTCCCGACACCTTGCTCTCGAGCAGTGCGGCCAGGATGCCGATGACGAGGTACGTCGATCCGCCGCCGAAGTCGCCGACCAGGTTCGCGGGGAACTGCGGCTTCTCCTTCACCTGGCCCAGGCCGTGCAGAGTGCCGGTGATCGCGATGTAGTTCATGTCGTGGCCGGCGGCCTGGCTCCACGGGCCGTCCTGGCCCCAGCCGGTCATCCGGCCGTAGACCAGCCGCGGGTTGCGGGCGTGGCAGACGTCGGGGCCGATGCCGAGCCGCTCGGCGACGCCCGGACGCATGCCCTCGATCAAGACGTCGGCGTCGGCGACGAGGTCGAGGATGACCTCCGCGGCACCCGGGTCCTTGAGGTTCAGCGCCACGCTGGGGCGTCCGCGGTTGAGCAGGTCGTGGCTGCCGCCGGTGAGCAGCTGGCCGCCCGGCCGCTCGATCCGGATCACGTCGGCGCCGAGGTCGGCCAGGATCGTGCAGGCGTGCGGGCCGGGGCCGATGCCGGCGATCTCGACGACCTTGATGCCGCGCAGCGGTCCGGTGCCCTGACCCAGGGGGAAGCTCTCGAGCGTCATGCCGCCGATCATGACACAACCTTGACAGTCACGCTGTCACGGTCGGGTGCCGGACGGGTTGTCAGCTCGCCCGGACGATCCGCTCGAGCTCGAAGTGCATGGGGTCGGTGTAGTTCCAGTCCCCACCCCAGGCGAAGCCCCACTTCTTCATGATCTCCACCACGACGGGGTGCATCTCGCCGACCGTGCCGCGCTGGTTCTCCAGAGAGTTGATGTCGATCGCGAGGCCGAAGGAGTGGTTGGACAGCGTGGTGGAGCCGGCAATGAAGCGCGGGTAGTAGCAGCCGACGTGGTAGTTGATCTCGGGGCCGAGGCCGAGGGTCTGGATCTCGATCATCGCGTCGCGCAGCTGCGGCATCATCACCTTGTTGCAGGTGAGGTTGCCGAGCAGCGGCAGGGTCTCGGTGACGATGTGCTCCCGCACCCACCGGGGGTCGGGCTGCACCCGCCCGCCGCCGATCGGGGTGTAGCGGAAGACGCCGACGGCCTCGGCGAAGGTCCCGACGATCTGGGTGGTCTGTGAGGCGCCGGGGTCGATCCCGGTCTCGGCGACGATGTCGAGGTCGGTGATCGACATGTTCTCGTCGAGCAGCTCCGCCATCTTCTTCTTGACAGCCTGCGGAGCGAATCCTCCTGTGTAGACGACGAGTGCGTTGTCCTCGGGGAGACCGAGCTCGTCGCCCCAAGCGCTGTTGACCACGGTGTCGATCGTGCCGACCTGGGAGGTCCACGCACCGACGTGGATCGGGAAGACCTTCTCGCCCGACCCCACGGCCAGGTAGCCGTCCTTGTCGAGCGGGATCCTCCCCTTGAGGTCGGCGAACACCGCGATCTCCCCGCCGGCTACGCGGTCCCAAGCGTCCTGGAAGACAGCCCCGTCGTCGCCCGGGGTGAACCGGCGATAGCCGGCGGGGTCGACCGCCGCGATGCGGTAGCTCCGGTTCTCGAGCGAGAACGATCCGAGGGAGAACTGCTCGATCGCGCTCACAGCTCGGTGGCCGTCGATCCGGATCGAGGTGATCTGGTCGACCACGTCCTGCGGGATCGTGTCGTTGGAGACAAGGAGCATGTCGTCGCCCGCCTGCGGCCCTTCGAGCGGGCCTGGCGGATCGACCGTATGGACGGCATAGGTCGCCGAGGACGTGGGATCGTCGGGGCCCGACCCGGTGCTCGCCGTCGACGCGGCGTTGCTGGTGTCCGAGTCGGGCTCGTCCGCGGGGGCGGCGCAGGCAGCACCCAGCATCGCGACGGCGCAGACCAGCGCCAGCCGCGCCCGGTGCTGCGCAACCCCCATCGACGTTCCCTCCCCTGGAAAGGGTAGTTGGGAAACCGAAATGCCGGACATCACTCTCGCCGACCCGGCGCATATCGGGCAGAAATTCCTGCCGAGTCGGCTCATCTCGAGATGAGCCGACTCGGCGTCCTGCCGCACCCCAGACGAGCCGGCTCGGCGTCCTGCCGCACCCCAGACGAGCCGGCTCGGCGAAATCCGGGAGGGTCTCAGCCCAGGACGCGCTCGGCGACCCACGCGATGTCGTCCGCCGTTGAGGCCGGGTCGGCCGAGGGCTGCATGACGTGGCTGAGCACCAGCCGGACGACCATGTCGATGACGGCGTCGAGCCGGTGCGGCTCGAGCTCGATCCGGTAGCTCGCGATCCGCTCACCCACCACCATCTTTGCCCCCACCAACAGCGACTCGGCGTGCGTGGTGAGCAGCGGCAGCAGCTCGGTGTCGGCGCCGTGGGTCGCGGAGACGACGGCGTGCAGGAGGGCGTTGTTCTGGGCGTACTTCAGGACCCGGCGGGCCGAGTCGCGGATCGCCTGGATCAGGTCGGTCGGGTTCTCGTCGAAGGAGCGGACCACGCCCGCGAGGAACCGGTCCAGCTCGCGCAGCACGACCGCCTCGGCGAGGTCGGCCTTGGTGCCGATCTCGTTGTAGACGGTCTGCCGGCTGACGCCCACCTCGTCCGCGAGCCGCGCCATCGTGACCCGGGCCCAGCCCTCGCTCGTGATCACGCCGACGGCCGCGTCGCACAACCGGTCGCGGAGTCCTCCGACCACCGCGGGGGCCGGCGACTCCGCCGTCGGCTCGGTCGGGTGGGTGCTCACAGGAGCGAGGATAGACATCGGGCGGTCGTCAGTCGGCGAGGGTCAGAGCCAGCACGGGGCAGGCCTGGACCGCGGCATAGACGTGGGCGCGGTCCGACTCGGGCGGCGAGTCGTCGAGGATGTTGACCTGGTCCTCGTCGTCGTCCACCTCGAAGTAGTCGTTGGCCATCGCCTCGCACATGCCGAGGCCCTCGCACTTGTCCAGGTCAGCGACGATCTTCACGGGGCATCCGCCTTCTCGGGGTCAAGCGGAGTGAAATCGATCTTCTCGCGGACGCCGCAGTCGGGGCAGCACCACTCGTCGGGGATGTCGGCCCACGCCGTGCCGGCGGCGAAGCCCTCGTGCTCGTCCCCGGCCGCGACCTCGTAGACATAGCTGCAGCCGGGGCACTTGGCGGCCAGCACCTCGCCGTCGAACTTCTGCGCGAAGAAGTCGTCCTTGTGGACGTCGTGGTCGACCGGCGGCGGGAACTTCTCGAGGTAGTGGTCCCGTCTGCGCGGCAGGATGTTCGCGAGTGTGACGTCGCCGTCGAGGTGCTCGACCACCCGGTGGTCCATCACCTTGCGCCACAGCGGCGGGACCAGGGCGAGGTTGATCATGCCGGCGTAACCGGTCGGCAGCGCCGGGGACTCCTTGAAGTCGCGCAGCGCCTGGTAGCGCCGGGTCGGGTTCGCGTGGTGGTCGCTGTGGCGCTGCAGGTGGTAGAGGAAGATGTTGGTGACGATGTTGTTGCTGTTCCAGCTGTGGGACGGCAGCACCCGCTCGTAGCGCTGCTTCTCGCCCACCTTCTGGCGGAGCATCCCGTAGTGCTCGAGGTAGTTGACGACCTCGAGCAGCGAGAACCCGAACACGATGGTGATGAGGGCGTAGGGCAGGACCTCCGGCCCGTAGAGCGCCACGATCGTGCCCCAGAGGACGGCGGACATCGCCCAGGCGTTGAGCACGTCGTTGCCGAAGTGGAACGGGTGGGTGCCCTTGCGGCGGTAGCGCTTGGCCTCGACCTCCCAGGCGCTCTTCACCGAGCCCCAGACGGTGCGCGGCCAGAAGGCGTACAGGCTCTCGCCCAGCTTCGAGGACGCCGGGTCCTCCGGCGTCGCCACGCGGACGTGGTGGCCGCGGTTGTGCTCGATGTAGAAGTGGCCGTAGAAGGTCGGCGCCAGGGTGATCTTCGACAGCCACCGCTCGTGGCTCTCCTTCTTGTGGCCGAGCTCGTGGGCGGTGTTGATGCCGACCCCGACCATCGCGGCGAGCGAGAGCGCCCACAGACCCATGACCCACCAGGGGTTGTCGAAGCTCGCGTTGTCGTAGAGGGCGCCGAGGTTGGCGTCCGCCCAGCCGCCGGCACCGACCCAGTCCAGGACCCGGCGGAGCGGGTTGTTGCCCATCAGCAGGTCGAAGCCGGCGAAGAGGACGACGTACATCAGCGGGACGTACATGAAGACGATCCAGCGGTAGTACTTGTCGTTCTCGAGCGCCTCGATGACGTCGTCGGGCGGGTTGGCGTTGTCGCGCCCGGCAGCAAGGTCGAAGACCGGGATGATCACGTTGATGAGCAGCGGCCCGACCAGGGCGAAGCCCCACCAGCCGCCCGAGGCGATGAAGGCCAGCGCGAACACGATGCCCAGGCCCGGCACCATCATGCCCAGCAGCCAGAGGTAGCGCTTCTTGTCTTTCCACACCTCGGTCGTGCCGTCCGGGACGGTCTTGCCGATCAGCTCAGCATTCATGTACAAGACGGTAGCGTTTGTAAACCAGTTTGACAAGACCCTCTTAGTTGTAAACCTCGTGGGCCTGCTCGACCAGGGTCACCAGGTCCTCCGCGCCGACGACGTCGGCGTCCGCGAGGTCCTGGGCCCGCGAGAGCAGATCGTCGAGGGTGACGGAGCGGTCGTCGTACGGCGCGGCGCTCTTGAGCACCTGCGCCAGGTCGGCGACGGTCGCCGCGAGGGCGAGGGCAGGCGATGGCGTCAGGTCGTCGCCGCTCGCATGCAGGTCGACGACCGTCTCCTCCTGCGGCCCGGCGTCGGGTCCGCCGAGGCCGACCGACGTCCAGCGCACCGCGGCGCTGCCGATCACCGCTCCCTGCTCCACACCGTCGACGAGCCGCACCTCGTAGAGGGCGGTCGCGTGGTGGCCGGCGCCGAGCTCGCCCGCGTCGGTGCCGGCGTCGGTGAAGTCCTCGTCGGCGATCGCGCGGTTGTCGTAGCCGATCAGCCGGTACGACGTCACCAGCTCGGGATCGAAGCTGACCTGGGTGCGCGCCTCCCCGGCGACCGGCGTCAGCGTGGTGACGATGTCCTCGCCGAACAGCTGCTCCGCCTCGCGGAAGGTGTCGACGTACGCGTAGAAGCCGTCGCCCAGGTCGGCGAGCTGCTCCATCAGGTGGTCGTTGTAGTTGCCCAGCCCGTAGCCGACGGTGACCAGGTGGATGCCGTCGGCGCCCTCCTCCTGGATCCGCTCGACGATCGAGTTCGGGCCGGTGGGGCCGACGTTGGCGACGCCGTCGGAGGCGAGGACGACCAGGTTGACGGCCTCGGGGTCGAAGGCATCGCGGGCCTGCTCGTAGCCGAGCCGGAGGCCGGCCTCGAGGTTGGTGCTGCCGCCCGGCTTCAGCTCCTCGATCGCGTCGAGGATCGCGTCCGTGTCCCTGACCGGGGTCGGCGGGAGGAGCGGCCGGGCCTGGTCCTCGAACGAGACGACCGAGACGGTGTCGTCCGGGTTGAGCCGGTCGGCCAGGAGCGCCAGCGACGACTGCACCAGGCCGAGCCGCTCGCGGATGTCCATGCTGCCGGAGCGGTCGACGACAAGGGTGATGTTGACGCGGGGCCGGTCGGCCGCGGCGATCTCGCGGGCGGCGACGCCGACCCTAACCAGCTGGGTGCCGTCGTCGAGGGTCGGTGCGATGCCGGTCTCGGTGGCCAGGCCGAGATCGGCGTCGGTGGGCGCAAGGTCGTCGTACTCGAAGGCGTTGACCCACTCCTCCACCCGGATCCCGGCCCGGGGCACGCGGTAGCCCTGGTCGAGCAGGTTGCGGGCGACGCCGTACGACCCGGTGTCGACGTCGAGGGCGAACGTCGACCGCGCGTCCGTCGCGGCGTCGACGAAGCCGCTGGTGCCGTGGTCGTGGAAGAAGTTGTCCTCGTTGGGACCGGGTGGGAGCGGTGGCTCACCACCGGTGCCCTCGGCCTCGGACTGCGGTTGCACCGAGGAGTAGTTGACCGTGCCGCCGCTGTCGTAGTCGGCCTGCGAGTCGTAGTCCTCGTAGTACGCGCGGGCGTCGATGCCGCGACCCCTCTCGCCGGGAGGATCCGAGTAGCTGCCGGACGAGCACGACGTCAGGAGTCCGGTCGAAAGGAGGGCGGCGATGGCCGCTGCGGCGAGCCGTGGAGTCATGAGGCTGGGACGTGTGCCCCGGCGGTTCGGTTCCTGTCAGGCACCCTTCCGGCGCGAAAGAACCCAGAGAGAGCCGGTGATCCAGGCGAAGAGCGGGCCGACCACCAGCACCAGCGACCACGGCAGGACCGGAGCGCTGGACGCCATCACGGCCGCGAGGGCGGCGAGCGCCAGTGCGGCGAGGCCCCAGCGCAGCTGCGGCGCCATGACGGTCCCGGACGGGCCGGTGTCGAGCGGCTGGATCAACGACACCGCGATGCCGACCACCCAGACGCCGAGCGCCACGAGGAAGCCCTTGCCGATGTTCTCGAGGCTGCCGAAGGCGAACGCCGCCGCGGTGGCGGTGGCCGGCAGCCCGAACCCGAACAGCACGAGGGCGGTCACCAACGCCGCCTCGGCGGGCGCGTCCTCGTGCGGTGTCGGGATGTTGCTCGTCACTCGATGAGGTTAGAGGAATGGAATTCGTCCGGCCGGCACGCGGGCGAGCGTCGAGACGGGCAGGTACTCCCAGCCCCGCAGCACCCGCGTCGTACGCCGCTCGGGGCGGCCGACGACGCGCAGGTCGGGATAGCGCTCGTACAGCGTTCGCAGCGCGACCGCGGCCTCGAGCCGCGCCAGGCTCGCGCCGAGACAGAAGTGGATACCGGCGGAGAAGCCGATGTGCTCGGCCGCGTTGGCGCGCCGTACGTCGAACTCGTGCGGGTCGGTGAAGACAGCCGGGTCGCGGTTGGCGCCGCCCAGGTAGACGAGCACGCCTTCGCCCGCACCGATCCGCTCGCCCGCGACCTCGGTGTCGCGGAGCGCGAAGCGCACCGTCAGCTGGACCGGGGCGTCCACACGGAGCACCTCCTCGACGGCGTTGGCCCAGCCGTCGGGGTTGTCCTTGAGCCAGGCGCGCTGGTCGGGGTGCTGGTCCAGGAGCACGACCGCGTTGCCGATCAGGTTGACCGTCGTCTCGAACCCGGCGCCGAGCACCAGCAACCCGATCGCGTGCAGCTCGTCCCTGGACAGGTCGGCGGCCTCCGGATCCTGGAGCACCTGGCTGAGCAGGTCGTCACCAGGGTCGCGGCGGAGCCGGTCGAGGTGGCGGTCGAACCACGCGTGCATCTCGCGGAGCGCTGTCGCGGCGGCGCGGTACTGCGTCCAGCTCAACCCGGGATCGAGGGTGACGGCGGCATGGTTGCCCCAGCCGAGGACCTGCCCGCGCTCGTCCTCGGGAACGCCGAGGATGTCGGCGATGACCGCGACCGGGAGCTGGGCGGCGTAGCGGCCCACCAGGTCGAAGGTGGGCTCCCGTTCGAGGTCGTCGAGCAGCCGGTCGGCGACGTCCTGCACCCGGTCGGCCATCCGCCCGATCTTGCGGGCGGTGAAGGCCCGGGAGACCACGTGCCGGTACCGGGTGTGGATCGGTGGGTCGACCACCAGCATCGACGGCGGATCGACCGGGCTCAGCGTGTCGGCGTCGCGAACCCGGTCGTGCACCTTCTTCAGCGGACCGGGCAGCTCGCCGAGCGCGCTGCTGTTGAACTGATCGCTGCGCAGGATCGCGTTGGCGACCGCGTGGTCGACGGTCCCGGCGACGAAGCCGTTACGGACCACGCGGCCGTCGGTCCGCAGCTGCTCGTACGACGAGTAGGGGTCGGCGTAGAAGGCCGGGTCGGTCGCGAGCCGCGCCATCAGGTCACCCTTGGCGGCCGCGCGGCGGAGGAACCGGCGTTGCAGCCCGTGGGCCAGCGTCCAGGCGGCGAACTCACGCGGGGTGTCAAGCAACGGCACGATCCCCACCCTGATCCCGGGCGACCGCCCTGTCCAGGATATTCAGCAGATCGCGGGTACGGCGCTCGACCCGTCCATGCTGCTCATCCCAGGCCGGCTCCGGCGAGTGGGTGTCGAGCTGGGCGTCGCGGGTGAGCTGCCAGCGGTAGCGAAGAGCGGCGACCAGGCCGGCCCGGTCGCCGAAGAGCTCGCCGTACTCCTCGGCCCAGGGGAGCTCCGCCATCGGGCTCGCGACGAACAGCTCCTCGATCTCTCGCAGGATGTTCCAGCGGCGCTTGGTCTCGCTCCAGGTCATGGTGCTCACCGTCCTCAGGGCTGTGGTGCTTCGGTGCCTCGAACGCTAGGCAACGCGTGCCCCTGCGGGCATCGGGCGGTGGCAGGCAATCTGACCGCACTGGATGCGACCCTGGTAGGAGTGCCGCTTGCGCCGCCGGTCTGATGACGCCAGTCACAGAGGTCCCTAGGCTGGCTGTCATGAACTGGGGACTCCTGCGCGCGGTGCGGGATCGCATCGAGGCCAACTGCCTCCCCCGCGGGATCCTCTACCCCTGGTGGGTGCCGGTGATCTCTTTCGGTGGGCAGCTGGCCTGCGTGGTGATGGCGCTCTTCCTCCGCGACGCGCTCTGGACCCCCGACCTGCTCATCCTCACCATCCCGCTGGTTCTCGTGGCGCCGGTCGTGCAGCTCGGTTTCGGCCGGTGGTTGCCGTGGTGGCTCGACTCGCTCCCCGCACTCGTCGCGGCCGGCTGGCTGATCTCGGTGGCGCCCGACCTCGGCACGGCACCGATCGACGCGGCACCCGGCCTGCTCGCGTTCGTCGTCGCGGAGATCACGGCGAGGGACGGGTTGCGCCCGGGCATCGCCGTTGGGGGCTTCGCCTACGGCATTCTCGCCGCCGGCGCGGTGTTCGGCCCCGGCGTCGTCGGCGTTCCCGTCCACGCGATCCTCCTGGAGATCGGCTTCGTCGTCGGCGCGATGCTGCTGTGGCAGATGCGCGCACTGGTGGCCGAGCGCGGCCCGGCGGCAGGCGACCTGGGAGCAGGCGACCACCGCCGAGCGGGAGCGGATCGCCCGCGAGATCCACGACCTGGTCGCGCACTCGCTGAGCGTCACCCTGCTGCACATCACCGGCGCCCGGCACGCACTGCGGGACGTGGTGACGGGTGCCGCCTCGGCCGACGACGCGGTCGGTGAAGCCGATGCCGCCCTCGCCGACGCCGAGCAGGTGGGCCGCCGGGCCATGACCGACATCCGGCGCACCGTGAGCGCGATGGCGGAGGGTCCCGCCTCGCCGCAGTCGCTCCCCGGCGCCTTCGACATCGCCGCACTGGTGCGGGAGGTCGACCAGGCCGGCCTGCACGTGGAGTACGACGAGCGTGGCGACCTCACGCAGCTGGCCGACACCACCGGGCTCGGCCTCTACCGGATCGCCCAGGAGTCGCTGGCGAACGTCGCCAAGCACGCCCCGGGCAGCACCGCTCGGGTGTCGCTGAGCGTCGGACGGGGGAGCGCCCGGCTGCTCATCCGCAACCAGCTCAACGGGACCCGCGGGCGCCGTACCGACGAGCCTCGGGTCCGGGCTGGCCGGCATGCACGCTCGCGCCGCCCAGCTCGGCGCTTCGCTGCAGGCCGGTGAGGACGGCGACGAGTGGCTGGTCGACGTACGCCTCGGGCAGCGGAGCCTCGAGCTGCCCTGCGGCCACACCATCCCCGGCCTGGGCCGGTTGCCGGGGACGGCGACGAGCGGGGCCACCACGTGAGCAGCTCTCGGCCGCGGGGATCCCGGTCGTCCGGGTCGTCCTCGTCGACGACCAGGAGCTGGTGCGGTCCGGGCTGCACCGGATCCTCCGCCGCCGCGACGGCTTCGAGATCGTCGCCGAGTGCGCCGACGGCGCCGGCGTCCCGGGCACCCTGGCCGGGCTCGCGGTCGACGGCGACCCGGGCGTGGACGTCGTGCTCATGGACCTGCGGATGCGGGAGGTCGACGGCATCACCGCCACCCGCCGGCTCGCGGCCGATCCCGACGCGCCGCCGGTGCTCGTGCTGACGACCTTCGACGACGACGAGATGCTCTCGGGTGCGCTGCGGGCCGGCGCCGCCGGGCTTCCTGCTCAAGGACTCCTCCGCCGACGACCTGATCCGCGGCGTGCGGGCGGTCGCCGCCGGCGACTCGTGGCTGGACCCGGCGGTGACCGGTCGGGTGCTGCGCAGCTATCGCAGCAGCGCACCGGCCGCGTCCGTCGGACGACGGCGTCGTCGACGCGCTCACGCCGCGTGAGCTCGAGGTGCTGCGGGCGATGGCGATCGGGCGGAGCAACGGCGAGATCGCGGCGGACCTGGTCATCTCCGAGCTCACCGTGAAGAGCCACATCGGGCGGATCTTCACCAAGCTGCACCTCCGCGACCGGCCGGCGGCGATCGTCTACGCCTACGACCACGGCCTGGTCAGTCCGGCGTCGTCCTGACCCGTGACGGTCCGGTCGCCGGTCCACCCTCGGCCACCGGTTCGCGGCCGGCGCCGGCGACCGCGGCGAGCACCAGCACGATTCCGAAGATGCCGAGCACGCCGACCCGCTCGTCGAGGAAGAGCGCGGCAACGATCGCCGCGGTGACCGGCTCGAGCAGGCTGGCGATCACCGCGGCGGCGCTCGACGTGGTGCGCAGTCCGGCGTAGAGCAGGCCGTAGGCGAGCGCCATGGTCATCACACCGAGGTAGGCGAGCGCGCCGAGCGCCACCGGGTCGCCGGTGGTGAGCGGCCCGCCGATGATCAGCGCGGCGGGGACCAGCGCGATCGCCCCGGCCGTGGTCGCCACGGTCGTCAGGGCGAGCGGATCGGTGCGCTGCGAGAGCGGGCGGCCGAGCGCGGTGGTGGCGGCGTACGTCGTACCGGACGCGATCGCGAGCCCCACCCCCAGCCACGGACGCGGCCCGGACTCCGTGCCGCCGGCCGCGACGCTGACCAGGATCAGACCGGCGAGTGCGGCGGCGACGACGAGTATCCGCCGGGTGCCGGGATGGCGGCGGTCCCGGAGCGCCTCGGCCGCGGTCAGCAGCACCGGCGCCAGCCCGAGACTGACCACCGTGGCGACAGTGACGCCGACCTCGACGACCGAGCCGAAGTAGAGCGCCTGGTAGGCGCCGGTGCCGACGCCCACCAGGCACGCGGTGCCTGGGGAGGCGCGCAGCAGCGCGACCAGCTCGCCGCTGCGGCGGAGCACGACGACCGCCGCGCCCAGGACGACCGCCGCGATCAGCATCCGGTAGCCGCTGATCGTCACGAACGACAGCTCCGCGTGGTCGCGGATCAACTCAAGCGTGATGCCCCCGGTGCCCCACAGCACGCCCGCGAGCGAGACCTGAAGGATCCCGACCGGGAGCACGCGGTTCGGGGTCACGGGCGCCGAGCCTAGCCCCCCGAATCGGGCCCCATCACCGCCGAGAGCGCCGGTTTCGGCTCGAATCTGGCCGGATTCGCGGAGGTGAGTGACGGCCGTCACAGTATTTGCACTCTTTACCACTCGAGTGCAAAGATTGCTCTCATGTCCAAGGTCGCCACCAAGTGGGAAGCGCGCCGGGTCGAGACGACCCGGCGGCTCGAGTGGTGCGCGCTCGAGCTCACCCGCGACAAGGGCTTCGACGGATGGACGATGGACGACCTGGCCGGCGCGGCCGAGGTCTCGCGCCGCACGGTCTTCAACTACTTCGACACCAAGGCCGATGTCGTGCTCGGCCCCGCGCACGACCTGCCCGACGAGACGATCGAGGCCTTCGTCGCCGGCGGCCCGACCGGTCACCTCTTCGATGATCTCGTCCACCTCGGCACGCTCTCGCTCGCGGACAAGGGCAGCGAGCTCGACCTGGTGCGGCTGCGCCGCGCCGTGGTCTGCGGCGACCCGCACGTGACGGCGATCGCGCACGAGCGGTTCGAGGAGATCATCGAGGAATCGGTGGACCTGATCCGGCAGCGCGAGGGCGAGGGGTACGACGCCGCCCGCGCCCGCCTCCTCGTCCGGCTGCTCGTGACCATCTTCGACTCGGTGGTCGAGCGCGCCGCGCCCGATTCCAGCCGGCCGTTCACCGGCCTGATCACGGACGCGGTCGCAGAAGCGCGCGCCGTCCTCAACAGCTGACCCGCCGCAACCCGGCATTCCACCCCCAGGACCAGGAGAACCCCATGGCCCGCCTGCTCTACCGTCTCGGCTCGACCGCCTTCCGGCGGTGGCCGCTCTTCATTGCCGGCTGGCTGCTGTTCGCCGTCGTGCTCGGCAGCATCGCCGCCGCGTTCTCGAAACCGATGTCGGACGAGTTCACCATCCCCGGCATCCCCTCGGAGCAGGCGGCCGACCTCCAGCAGCAGCTCTTCCCGGAGGCCGAGGACGCGTTCGACGACGCGACCGTCACCGTGGTGGTCGCGGTGCCCGAGGGTCACACCCTCGCCGAGCCCACCTACACCAACGCCATCGCCGACCTGATCGCCGCGATCCCGTCGCTGCCGCAGATGAGCGACGACCGCGAGGCCAACCCCGGACTGGTCGACCCGAACACCGCGGCCGCCAACGCGCCGCCCGCGTTCAGCCCGCTCTCCGACGACGGCCGGATCGGCATCCTGTCCTTCCAGTGGGACGTCGACTCCCCCGCCGACATCGAGCCGGCCACCATCGAGGCGGCCGAGCAACTGTTCGCCGACCACTCCGGCGACGGGGCCGACGGCTTCGTCGTCGAGGCCAACGGCGCCGGCATGCAGTCGCAGTCGCCTCCCGGCGGCGCGTCGGAGCTGATCGGCATCGGCATCGCGCTCGTCGTGCTCCTGCTGACGTTCGGCTCCGCCATCGCCGCGGGCATGCCGATCATCACCGCGATCTTCGGCGTCGCCCTCGGCATGACCGGCGTCACCGCGATGACCGCGGTCACCGACATCGGCTCCAGCACGCCGATGCTGGCCACGATGATCGGCCTCGCAGTCGGCATCGACTACACGCTCTTCATCCTGGCGCGCTACCGCACCGAGCTGCACCACACCGATGACCGCAGGCACGCCGCCGGCATCGCGGTCGGTACGGCGGGCTCGGCGGTTGTCTTCGCCGGTCTGACCGTCCTCATCGCCCTGTCGGCACTGGCGATCGTGCGGATCCCGTTCCTCACCGCGATGGGCCTGGCCGCGGCCGCGACCGTGCTGATCGCGGTGCTGGTCGCCCTCACCCTGCTGCCGGCGATCCTCGGCATGCTGAAGTCCTGGACGTTCCGCGGGCGGATCCGTCGCGAGCGGGTCAAGCGCGACGAGCAGGGCCTGATCATCAACAACGGCGTTCGTTGGGGCCGGCTGATCGGCCGCGCACCGGTCGCGTTCGTGGCGGTCATCGTGATCGGCCTCGGCGCGCTGGCGATCCCGATCGGCCAGATGTACCTCGCCTTCCCGACCGACAGCACCGCCCCCAGCGACACCACCCGGCGCCAGGCGTCGGACCTGATGACCGAGGGGTTCGGTCCTGGTCGCGAGGGTCCGCTGCTGGTCGTGGTCGACGGCCGCGACATCGCCGAGGACGGGGACCGGCAGGCAGCCTTCGACGAGGTGGTGGCCTGGGCGGCCGGCCAGGACGACGTCGAGGACGCCACTCTGGCGGGCACCAACGAGGCCGGTACCGGCGCGATGATCCAGGTGACGCCGGAGTCCGGTCCCGACGACCCGGCCACCCTCGACCTGCTCGACGCGCTCCGCGACGGCCAGGCCGACATCGAGGACGCGACCGGTACGACGACCGGAGTCACCGGGCTGACCGCGATCACGACCGACGTGTCGGACCGGCTCACCGCCGCCCTGCCGATGTACCTGTTGGTGGTCGTCGGGCTGGCCTTCCTCTTGTTGATGGTGGTCTTCCGGTCGATCCTGGTTCCGCTCACCGCGACCCTGGGGTTCCTGCTGTCCGTGCTGGCCACGCTCGGCGCGACGGTCGCGGTCTTCCAGGAGGGCGCGCTAGGGATCTTCGAGGGCCAGCCGATCGTGAGCTTCATGCCGATCTTCCTGATCGGCATGGTGTTCGGCCTGGCGATGGACTACCAGGTGTTCCTGGTGACCCGGATGCGCGAGGCCCACGTGCACGGGTTGTCGACCCGCGAGGCGGTCGTCGACGGCTTCCGCAACAGCGCGCGCGTCGTGGTCGCCGCGGCCACCATCATGATCGCGGTCTTCTCCGGCTTCATGCTCGAGGACGACGCGGTGGTGAAGTCGATGGGCTTCGCGCTCGCCGCGTCGATCCTGTTCGACGCGTTCATCGTCCGGATGGCGCTGATCCCGGCCGTGCTCTACCTGCTCGGCGAGAAGGCCTGGTGGCTGCCGGCGTGGCTGGACCGGATCCTGCCTGACGTCGACGTCGAGGGCACCTCGCTCGAGCGCGACTCCGTCCCGGTGAGCGCCGGCAACCTCGACAAGGACCTCGACAAGGACCTCGAGACCGTCGGGGTCTAGGAAGTGGCGAGCGCCGCCTCGATGTCGGGGCGGATCTTGCCGGGCTTGGTGGTCGACCCGTAGCGGTTGATCACCAGGCCGTCACGGCCGACCAGGAACTTGGTGAAGTTCCACTTGACGGCGCCGCCGAGCAGGCCGCCCTGCTCGCTCTTGAGCCACTGGTAGAGAGGGTGGGCGTCCTCGCCGTTGACCTCGATCTTGGCGAACATGGGGAACGTGACGCCGTACTCCTTGTCGCAGAAGGCCGCGATCTCGGACTCGTCACCGGGCTCCTGGTGACCGAACTGGTCGCACGGGAAGCCGAGTACGGCGAAGCCCTGGTCGGCGTAGCTGTCGTGCAGGCTCTGGAGGCCGGCGTACTGCGGGGTGAAGCCGCACTTCGAGGCGGTGTTCACCACCAGCACGACCGAGCCTTCGTACGACGCGAGGTCGATCGCCGCGCCGTTGATGTCCGCGGCCTTGAAGTCGTGAAACGTCGTCATTCGTCCAGTGTGTCAGGGCGATCCAGGCCGGTGGCGCCGTCCCACGCCTCACCCCAAGCCTCGCCCCAGGCGTCGCCGTACGCGATCTCGGCGAGCGGCCGGCGCTTGCGCACGCGGTGCTCCCGCTCCTGGTCGCGCTCGGAGACCTCCGCCGGGTTGCCCCGGACACCGACCGCGATCCCGGCCACGAGGCGCCAGTGCGACGGCATCCCGAGCGCGTCGGCGACCGGGTCCTTGTCGAACGCCCGGAACTGGTGTGCCCACAGCCCCATCGCCTGCGCCTGGAGGGTGAGGTGCGCGGCGGCCTGCCCCACGCAGTAGAGGTTGATCGACAGGTCGACCGGCTTCTCGTCCTCGGCCTTGTCGGGCGCGTCCGCGACCTGGGTCGCGGTCAGCAGGACCACCGACGCCCGCGGCACCCACCCTGAGTTGCCCCGGCTCAGGTGCGGGACCAGCGCCTGGTGCGCCGTACTGCCGCGCTCGCAGACCACGAATCTCCACGGCTGCAGGTTGCCGCTGCTCGGCGCCCACTGGGCCGCGTGGAGGAGAGTGACGATGTCGGCCGCCGGGAGCAGGTGCTCGGCGTCGAAGATGCTCGGGCTCCAGCGCGACCGGAGCGGTTCGGTGAGGGCGTCGGCACCGGGCATCGGGGCATGGGACATGCGCCCAGTATCGCGGCGGAACTCATCCCTGAGGATGAGTGGCTGCAACCCCGCGCCGCGCGTTCGCGTCCTTCCGGAGCAAACCCTCTGAAAGGAACCACCGTGACCATGCCCACCGGGCCCCGTACCGCCCTTGCCGCAGCGGCCGTCGTCGCCGCCGGCCTGGCCCCCACCATCCCGCTGTTCTCCACGCCCGCCTCCGCTGCTCCCGGCGGCCCCGGCTGGGTCACCGGTGTCGTCGTCGACGACGCCGGCAACCCGGTCGAGGGCGCGCTCGTCAACGTGCTGGGACCGTCCGAGGTCCCGGGGCTGGAGCTCATCGACGAGACGACCGACAAGCGCGCGGTCACCGACGACCAGGGCCGGTTCCGCGTCCGCCAGGACGGCCGCGGGTTCCTGGTCCAGGTCTGCGACGTTCATCCCGACGCGCCCACCTCCTGCTACCCGTCCGGGAGCGACCACCTGATGAGGTACGTCGGCCCGGACGGCCAGTTCGACAGCTGGGTCCTGCACACCGACCTGTACGACTCGCGGGCCACGACCCTCGAGCTCGGCACCATCGAGGTCCAGGACCCGGCTCGTATCACCGGCGTCCTGGAGGGCGCCGCGTTCGAGTCGGTCCAGCTGATGCGCCTCAACGACACCGTCGCGCTGAACGGCCAGACCGACAAGAACGGCCGGTTCGCGTTCGAGGGCCTGGTCCCCGGCACCTATTACGTGCGCGCCGGCGGCTACGGCAGCCTGCCGTGGCGGTCGGAGCCCGTGACCACCGATGCCGACCACCCGGGCCGCGTGCGTGGGTCGCTCGACGACGGCGTGGTGCTCACCGGCACGGCGACCGACCGCGTCACGGAGGCGCCGGCGCGTCGTACCGAGATCTTCCTCGCGGACGACCAGGGCGACTGGCTCGCCAGCCTCTACACCACCCGCCGGGGCACGTTCCGGTTCACCGGCCTCACCCCCGGCGACTACCAGGTCGGCGTCCTCAACCCGGGCGGCGGCGCCTTCCTGCCGGGCACGACGCGGTTCACCGTCGCCGACGGCGACGACCAGGTGAGCGCCGACGTCGCCCTGACCCGCGGTGCCACCGCGACCATCCACCTGCGCGGCACCGACGGCCGCGTCGACAGCGAGCTGCGCGACGCCCGCGGCAAGGTGCTCTACCCGAACCTGGTCCGTGGGGACGGCAGTGCGACGTACTCCGGTCTGCGCCGCGGGACCTACACGCTGGTCGCCAAGGACGGTGACGGCTACGGCCTGCGCACGTTCCGGGTCCGGGCGCTGCGCGCCCACGACGTCGGCCGGCTCCGGCTCGACAAGCCGTTGCTGACGCTGCGCGGCCGCACCGCGCCCCACGCGGTGGTCGAGGCCACGACCAGCGACCTCTGCCCCGCCGACGACCCGGAGAAGCACGGCGGGTTCCACGAGATCGAGGTGGCCGACGCCGAGGGCCGCTACGTCATCCGCGGGCTGGTGCCGGGCGACCGGTGGATGGTCGCGGCGGACGGGTACCCCCACAACTACGCGCCGATCTGCCACGAGGAAGTGAAGATCTGGTCGTCGCGGCGGTACGCCGTGCCGCTCGAGGAGGGGCACACCGTGACCGGCCGGCTGGTCTACGCGGGCACCGACCTGCCGGTGATCACCACCATCGGCTACGAGGTGACGTTCCCCGCCGGTCAGGTCACGAACCCGACGCGCGAGCACCCCACCCGCATCCGCACCCGTGGGGCGACGGGCGAGTTCTCGATCGGCCGGCTGAGCTCGGGCCGGGCCACCGGAGGCGTGGTGACCTACGACCCCGACGAGGCCACCGACCCGCGGCTGTCCGTGATCTTCCCGTTCCAGCCGGGCACGCCGTACTGGCTCGAGACCGACGACGTCGCGCTCGACCTCCAGGGCGACCCTGACGTCACCGACCTCGGCGACCTGGAGCTGGTGCTCGGGGGCACGGACTAGCGGCTACCGGTCGGCCAGCGATGCCGTGCGGCTGGTCCAGCGGAGACTAGCGGCCAGCGATTCTGACGACGCCGCCGACGGTGCCGACGTAGGCAGCGCCGTCGGGGCCGATGCTCACGGCGGCGTAGTGGTTGTTGAAGAGGAGCCCTGAGCCGACGTACCGGCTCCAGACCTGCTCGCCGGTGCGGATCGAGAAGGCGCTGAAGTACCAGGCGTCGGGGGCGAGCTCGCCGAGCGGCAACGGCACCCGGTAGGCCAGCTCGTCGGCAGCTGGATGGGTGTAGGCGTAGACCAGGCCGGAGCCCAGCGACGCCTTCGACACCGAGGAGGGGATCCGGGCGGTGTCGTTGGACCAAGCGATCCGGCAGCCGCCGTCGCGGTAGTCGACCCGGATCTTGACCAGCCCCGGAACCGTGGTCGGCTGGCGGAGCGCGAGCCCCTCCAGCCCGTAGCCGTAGTTGTTCTCGGCGATCAGCCCGCCCGGCACCGAGATCAGGCTGTTCTCGTCGGCGCCCTGATCGGCCGGGAACGCCGGCTGCCGGCAGACCGGCCGGCTGCCCGGTCCGGCCTTGCCGCGCTGGAAGACGAGCACGTTCATCCGCGGGTCGGCGTTGTCGGTGATCGCGATCCACCCGCCCGAGGGGAGGGACGCGCGGCCGATGAGCGTCGGCGTCGTACCACTGCCCTGCGAGACCTGGCTCGGCTTCATCCGCGTGCCGCGGTCGTAGGTCTTGCGCCAGGTAACCCTGGGCCGCCGATCGAGCACGTCGAAGCGGTAGAGCGCGTGGTCCGAGACGACGAAGACCCCGCCCGACTCGTCGATCGCGAAGCTGTTGGCGATCACCTCGCCGGCGAGCCGACGAGTGCGGGTGCGACCGTCCAGCCCGATGAAGCCGACCGTGCCCTCCTGGGTGACGAACCAGATCCGGTTCGACCAGTCGGGGAGCACGCTCTGGATCCGCTGCGTCCCGAGCGCCGGGCTGAGGTCGACCTCCCGCTCGACCACGAACTCCGCGTCCGTCGAGCCGCAGCCACAGGACGTGGTTCTCGGCGTTGGACACGACGAGCCGGCCGCGGTGGTCGAGGTAGAAGTAGCCACCGGAGAAGTTCGAGGTGTCGGGGAGGAGCCCGGGGTCGCGCTTCGGCAGCTGGTACGACGCGATCTCGGCGAGCGTATCGGGGTCGAGGGCCTTGACGACGGGGCGACCGACACCGATGCAGACGGTAAGCATGGTGCCGTCGGGGAGGAAGGACAGTGAGGAACAGTCCCGGACCAGCGAGCTCGTCGAGCTGACCACGAGATCCGGGCCGACCGGGCCCGGCCGGTCGTAGGTGTCGGTCTGCCAGGCGTCGTTGTGGATGATCGAGTCGTCGTTGGCGGCCATGTAGGGGTGCTGGGGCACCGGCGAGCGATGCAGCGGCGCCTCCGTCGACGGTCCGCCGAGGAACGGCTGCAGCAGTACGCCGCGCGGGTCGTCCGGGATCGGGACCGCGGGTCCCGACGACACGGATGCCACCGACGCCGGCGCGGCGAACGCGACCGCTGCCGCCAGCGCGGTCAGCGTCAGCGCAACCCTCATGCTCTCCGCAACGGGGCGGGGCGGGGGTCGGTTACGCCGCGCCGCCGCCGATGTTGACCATCCAGTCGATGCCGAACCGGTCGGTGATCTGGCCGAACTCGTCGCCCCACACCTGCTCCTCCAGCGGCACGGTCACGGTCGCACCCTCGGAGAGGGCTTCCCAGTAGCCCCGGATCGCCTCGGCGTCGTCGCCGTCGCCGGAGAGGCTGATGGTGATCTGCGAGCCGGGCGTGAACTCCATGCCCCCCGGGGTGTCGGCCCCCATCAGGGCGAAACCACCGGCGGTGGTGAGCATCGCGTGCATGACCAGGTCGGCGCCCTCGGCGGACTTCTCGCCGTACTCACCGAAGGTGTTGATCGTGAGCTCACCGCCGAAGACCGACTGGTAGAACTCCATCGCGTCGCGCGCGTTGTCCTTGAAGCTGATGTACGGGTTGAGCAGCGATCCCATGGGGTCCACCGTAGGCGTCATCCCTACGCCTGGCCGAGCTTTCGCTCGCCGCACCCGCGATCCGCGGCCCGGGGCGCCACGGCCGCACTGGTATCGCTACTGAATACGTGCTCCACGGATGTTGGCTGCGTAGTGGTCGCGGATGTACGTCGCCCCGGTGCGCGGAAGAGTCGGGCTTACCGAAACAGCCCCCTCCACCACGTATCGAGAGGCACCACCATGAAGCTCCGCGAGAAGTTCAGCTACTCCAACGTCGCGTCGTCCGTAGCGCTCGTCATCGCCGTCAGCGGTGTGGGCGGCGTCGCCTACGCGGCCGGCGTGGCCAACAACTCCGTCGGCTCGCCGCAGCTCAAGGACGGCCAGGTCAAGACCGTCGACCTCGGAAAGTCCGCCGTGACCGGCGCGAAGGTCAAGGCCAGCACGCTCGGCGTGAACCACCTCAACAAGGCGGCCCGGGCGGCCTTCACGGCCGGCGCCAAGGCGTACTACGACGAGCTGGAGTTCCACAACATCAGCTCCGGGGACCCCGACTCGACCATCTTCGAGTTCACCGTCCCGGCCGGCAACTACCTGGTGTCGGCGTCCGCCAACATCACCAACACCGGTGCCAACCTCAACGACTTCACCTGCACGCTCTCGCAGCCGATCGGCGACTTCGCCCGCGCGATCGCCACGTCCGAGGTCCGGGTGGACAACGGCGGCGACCTCGGCACCGTCGCCCTCGACGGCCTCGCGGTCAACACGCAGGACCCGATCGAGCTCACCCTGACCTGCGACGGCCAGGTCGCGCCGTACGCCGGCAAGGTGCTCGACCCGCGGATCGTCGCGGTCAAGCTCGGCGCCGCCATCCAGCAGTAACGCACGCAGCTCAACGCACGCACATAACGCACGCAGCTCCCGGCCAGGCACCTGGTCGGGAGCTGCGTCGTTCGCACGTTCAAGTTGCTAAGCATCTGCGGAGTCGCCTGTCAGCACGCCCGGCGACAGGCGATCCTTGCCAGACGGGTTGTCGTTAGTGATACACCGGCAACTCAACTCGCGTGATGGGGCACCACTACGACACGTGTGTCGAGAGGACTGATCATGGCGACTGCAATTGAAGTGTCCGAGCGCAGAGCAACTCCGCGCGGACTGCGACCCGGACTCGCCCTGCTGGTGGATGCCATCGGGTTCGACGGCTGCGAGTCGTCAGAGCCATTGGCCGCGACCGCGTACGCCATCTTCAAGGACGTCGAGGTCATCGGGAGCGGGGTCAGCGCCACATCGCTCAACCGCTTGTTCGCGGTGGTGGAGGCGTTCCCGCCCAACCGGGCGCAGGGTTGGCGCGCCGCCATCCTCGCCAACGTGTTTGCCGTCGTGACCCGCGGTTCGGCGACCGACTACGAGCAGGCGGCGCAGCTCGCCCAGGTCGGACCACGTCATGCTGCCGCCGTCCAGTGCGAGCTCGACGACCTGCTGGGCTGCGGTAGCCGTCGTCCGTTCACGACAACCGCGATCCTCGGGCTGTCGGACCACGACGCCATCACCGGGGAGCTGCTCCGGGCCGGCCGCGGGGAACAAGCAGCGTCGAAGATCGCTGCCGAGTGCGGCGAGGTCGCGTTCCGGCTCCTCCTCGCCGGCGTGGAGCGGACGCCGCCCGCCGCCATCCCCCGCACCGCTCAGCAGTTCCGGGACGTCGTCGGGCAGGAAGGGGTCAACGCATGGCGCGGCCTTCTGGCGAACATCCCGCCGCACCCCTGGGGTCCTGCCGTCGGTCGGCTCGAGGCACTGGCAGAAGAAGTCGATCTCCCCAACGCCCTCCGGGCGATCCAGGCCTGCGCGCGCGTCAGTCGCAAGCGGATGGAGGAGAACGAGCGACTCACGATCGCTCGCGAGATCCGACAGCTGGTCGGCCTGAGCGGACGCAGTCAACGCGAGTTCGCGAGTGCCGTGGGGACCTCAGCGTCCCGGATGTCCACCTACGTCAACGGTGGCGTCGTACCGTCCAGCGCGATGTTCCTCAGGATGCAGAGGGTCGCCGCCCACCTGGCCGAGACGGCGGCGATCGGCAAGGACGGCCGCCGCAGTCCCCTGGTGCGGGGGTAACCCGACCCCGTCCCCGACAAGCAGAAGATCCGCAGGCTCCTCGCCTGCGGATCTTCTGTCATTCACCCTTGCGTAAGAACACCACGCTCAATTGCGCTGAACCGCAGTCCTGAGCGTGAAACGTGCTCCCGTTGCCTCCCGTTACCTCGGAAGCGTGCACCGCACCCCAGGGGTGCACCAGCCACTGTTCAACTGCCCAGGTCCGACAGCTGGGAGAACCAACCGCAGTCCACGCCCCTCGAGCAGTCCGGTTCCGGGGGTCTGCCTCGAGTCGCCCCCCGGCGCGCGCCCGCTCCTGCCAAGTGGCGGTGCGGCTCCAGTTCCGAACGCGCAGGATCAGACCGCCCCTGTCACAGGCGCACGGCGAGCCGGTCACGCAGCTGCTCAATCGAGATGCCGTAGGTGGCGATCACAGTGACACCGTTCGCGCCGACCTCGAAGACACCGTGGTCGGTGTAGATGCGGCTGACGCAGCTGACGCCGGTGAGTGGGTAGGTGCATTCGGGGACGAGCTTGGGCGAGCCATCCTTGCCGAAGAGCGTCATCATCACGAAGACTTCCTTGGCGCCGATGGCGAGGTCCATGGCGCCGCCGACAGCGGGGATGTCGGCGGGACGGCCGGTGTGCCAGTTGGCGAGGTCGCCGTTGGCGGCCACCTGGTAGGCGCCGAGCACGCAGACGTCGAGGTGGCCGCCGCGCATCATCGCGAACGAGTCCGCGTGGTGGAAGTACGACGCTCCCGGTAGTTCGGTGACGGGCACCTTGCCCGCGTTGGTGATGTCGGGGTCGACCTCGTCGCCCTGCGCGGCTGGGCCCATGCCGAGCATGCCGTTCTCGGTGTGGAGCACTACGTCCTGCTCCGGCAGGTGGTCGGCGACTTTGGTCGGCTGCCCGATGCCGAGGTTCACGAAGGAGCCGGCCGGGATGTCGCGGGCGATCAGGGCAGCCACCTCGCCCATGGAGAGCGGGCCGCGGTCGAGGTGCTCGATGGTGCCGAGCCGGCCGTTGGTCGTGCTGGGTGTCATCGCGCCCCCTGGACGGTGTAATGGCGGGCCTCGACGCGGACCACTCGGTCGACGTAGATCGACGGGGTGACCACCGCCTCAGGATCGAGCGCACCGGTCTCGACGACCTCGACGACCTGGGCGATAGTCGTGGTCGCGGCGGTGGCCATGACCGGTCCGAAGTTGCGGGCGGTCTTCCGGTAGACGAGGTTTCCGAGGCGGTCGGCGGTGTGGGCGGCGACGAGTGCATAGTCGCCCCTGACGGGGTACTCGAGGACGTACTCGCGGCCGTCGATCACCCGTTTCTCCTTGCCCTCCGCCAGCGGCGTACCCACGGCGGTCGGGCAGAAGAAGGCGCCGATTCCCGCCCCGGCGGCGCGCATCCGCTCCGCGAGGTTGCCCTGCGGGACGACTTCCAGCTCGATCCTGCCCGCGCGATAGAGCCCGTCGAACACATAGGAGTCGACCTGCCGCGGGAACGAGCAGATCACCTTGCGAACCCGGCGCGCCTTGAGCAACGCGGCGAGGCCGACCTCGGCGTTGCCGGCGTTGTTGGCGACGATCGTCAGGTCCTTCGCGCCCTGGCGGATCAGCGCGTCGATCAGGTCGAACGGCATGCCGGCCAGGCCGAACCCGCTCACCAGGACGACCGCGCCGTCCTCGACCCCGGCGACCGCCTCGTCCGCGGACTCCAGCAGCAGGGTGCGGGCCATTAGGCCCCCGCCTCGGTGTTCTCGAGGACGACGGCGAGGCCCTGGCCGACTCCGATGCAGATCGCAGCCACGCCCCAGCGCTCGCTGCGCTCGCGCAGCACCTTCGCAAGAGTGCCGACAATGCGGCCGCCGGATGCACCCAGCGGGTGGCCGATGGCGATGGCCCCCCCGCGCGTGTTCACGATGTCGGGGTCGACCTTCCAGGCGTCGAGGCAGGCGAGCGACTGCACAGCGAACGCCTCGTTGAGTTCCACGGCCCCGACCTGTCCCCAGCCCACACCCGCCCGCTCGAGCGCCCGGTTGGCGGCCTCGACTGGCGCGTAGCCGAACGCCTGCGGCTCGAGCGCGATCGCCGCCCGGCCGGCGATCCTGGCGATCGGCGCCGAGCCGATCCGCTCCGCGGCGACCTCGGACCCGAGGAGCACGGCGGCGGCGCCGTCGCTCAGCGGGGACGCGTTGCCCGCGGTGATGGTCCCGTCTGTGCGGAAGACGGGCTCGAGGCCGCCAAGCTTCTCGGCCGTGCTGTTTGGGCGGATGCCCTCGTCGCGGGTCAGCTCGGTGCGGTCGACCGGGAACACGAGGTCGTCGTAGAACCCGTCCTCCCAGGCCTGCTGTGCGAGCTGGTGCGAGCGCGCCGCGAACTCGTCCTGCCGCTCCCGGGAGATCGAGAACCGCTCCTGCAGTTGCTCGTTGGCCTCACCGAGCGAGACCGTCCACTCCGTCGGCATCCGCGGGTTGACCAGGCGCCAGCCGAGGGTGGTGGAGACCAAGGCCGCGTCGCCAGCGGGGAACCGCTTGGCCGGCTTGGGCAGCACCCACGGAGAGCGGGTCATCGATTCGACCCCTCCAGTGAGGACGATGTCAGCGTCGCCGGTCTCGATAGCGCGGGAGCCGAACAGGACGGCGTCGAGGCTGGAGCCGCACAGCCGGTTCACGGTCGTGGCCGGCACGCCGACCGGCAGGCCGGCGAGCAGTACGGCCATCCGGCCGACGTTGCGGTTCTCCTCGCCGGCGCCGTTGGCGTTGCCCCAGACGACGTCGTCGATGGCAGCAGGGTCGAGGGCAGGGGTGCGGGCGAGCACCGCGGAGACCACGTACGCCGCGAGGTCGTCGGGACGGACGCCGGCGAGCCCACCACCGAACCTGCCGAACGGGGTGCGGACCGCGGTGTAGACGAAGGAGCTCACGATCTGACGCTACGGGAGGTCCATCATATTGTGAATGACTATTATCTGACCGATCTGAGTACCATCTGGATATGGATCTATTGCGACATCTTCGGTACTTCGTGGCCGTCGCGGAAGAGCGTCACTTCGGTCGAGCGGCCGAGCGGCTGCACATCGCGCAACCGCCGCTGTCCCAGCAGATCCGCCGGCTGGAGGCCGAGCTGGGGGTGGAGTTGTTCGTGCGCACCACCCGCCGGGTCGACCTGACGCCGGCCGGTGTCGCCTACCTCGAGAAGGCGCGCGCCATCCTCGCCTTCGTCGAGGAGGCGGCACACGAGACGCGGCGGGTCGCCGCCGGTGTCGTGGGGCGGCTCACCATCGGCTGCGTCGGCTCGGTCACCTACAGCCTGCTCCCGGCGCTCTCGCGCCGGCTCACCGAGGAGCTGCCGGGTGTCGACTTCTCCTTCCGCGGCGAGATGCTCGCCTCCGAACAGGTCGAAGCGCTGGGCAACGGCAGGATCGACGTCGCACTGCTCCGGCCACCGGTCGCCGACGGCAGCATCACGGTGACTCACCTCCGTCGCGACCGCCTCGTCGCCGCGGTCCCGGCGGATCACCCGTTGGCGCACAAGAAGCAGATCCGAGTCTCCGACCTCGATGGCCTCCCGCTCATCGTCCACTCCGCCGATCGCCGGTCCACCATGTACGACGTGGTCCGACGCCTCTGCCGCGACGCGGGCTTCGACCCGGTGATCAAACACGAGGTCGGCGAGACCTCCACCCTGGTCACCCTGGTGGCAGGCGGCCTGGGTGTAGCGGTGGTGCCCGAGCAGGTCAGCGCCCTGAGCCTGGGCGGTCTCGCCTACCGGCCGCTCGTCCGCCCGGCCACCACCGTCGAGCTCGCGGTCGCGCACCGCGCCGACCGGGCGGAGCCACACCTGGCCCGGACGCTCGACGTGATCAGCGCGCTCGTCGGGCGGGGCTCGGGTCCCTCGCCCGACGCAGAGATCTCGGCTTCGCGCTAGGCCGTCGCCAGCAGGGAGCGCAATGTGGCGTCGGCTGCAGCCCTCAGTTGGGCCTCACTGGCTCCCGCGCGCTCCAGCACGGCAATGCCTTGCGCCGTCGTGAGGACCAGTTCCGTGGCTTGCGTGGCCGTGACACCGGATCGCAGCTGATGGTCACGGTCGGCGCGTTCGACTGCCTGCGCAATCGCTTGGCGTTGTCCTTCGATGTAGTCGGCCGCCACTCCAGCGGCTCCGCGTGGCAGCGAAATCCGCTCGACGGCTGCGTTGGTGAGGAGGCATCCCGGCAGGCCACCTGGCGCTGACCTTCTGGACAGGACCGCGTCCATCATGCCGCGAATGCCCGCGGCTCCGTCCTCTCCCTTCAAAGCGGAGAAGATGCAGGCAGCCACGGTCTCCTCGTAGCGCGCCAGACAGGCGACGAAGAGCCCTTCCTTGTCGCCGAAAGCCTGGTAGATGCTGCCGCGGCTCAGCCCGGTGGCCGTCTCGAGATCGGAGATGTTCGTTGCCGAGTAACCGCGTTGCCAGAAGACACGGAGAGCGGCATCCAACACCGCTCCTTCGTCGAACTTGCGCTTCCCAACCACTGCTGCCGCCTTTCTGGACCGACCGTTCCAGCATACTCCATCGCCGTTTCCACCGCCTTGTCGACGCGGCTGCGCCGATTTCTCAACTGGTCGGCTGCGTGACGCCAGTCACGGTGATCTCCAGCAGCACTCGCTCCTCTGCCGCCATCGCATCTCGGTACTCTGTCCAATTCGGGTGTTCGCCCGCGGCCCGGCGGTAGTACTGCACCAACGCGGGGAGCGCATCCGGCAGCCGCGTGATCGCGACCTTTCCCTCGACATGCATCCACGGGCCGTACCAGCTATCAGACAGCAGACAGAGCGACGTCCTGGGGTCGCGGGCGAGGTTGCGGGCTTTGGCGGAAGCGGCTCTCGTCGAGACCCACAGGCGGCCACCATCTCCCGCTACGACTGCGATGGGCGACGACTGCAGCGTTCCGTCGCGACGCCAGGTTGTGAGGACCGCTCGGTGGCTATTGACAGCGAAGGAGTGCGCGGTGGTGGCCGCTGGCTTGCCGGGCTCGACCCGTCGGTCGCCCTCAGCGATCACCAAGGTTTGTTCCAGCCCTCGACGAGCAGAACTCGCCCGGTAGCGGCGGCCTGACGGAGCTTGACAGCGTGCTCGTACTCGGGAGATGCGTACCACGCCCGAGCCACCGCGAGGCTGGCGAACTCATTCACCACGAGGCGCTTGGTGGGCCACTCTCCCTCAAGGCATTCCACGACTCCCCGAGGAGCTGGCTCACCTGTCAGCACCCGGCCGCCCCACTTCCGGGTGGAGGCCTGCCCGTGCAAGCGGTAGGCCTCGTAGGCTTCGGGGTCGAAGATCTCGAGGTCGAAGATCACGTACGCCTTCGGCACCGGGGTTCGCGCCACCTCCGCCATGTCGAGGTCGGAAGAGCTATCGGGAGCTCCCTTGCTAGGGGTGTCCTCGTGAGATCCAGTCATTGCGTCTCCTTCCATAGCGACGACGCGGTCGCGTCGCCGAGTGATGAGATTGCGCCATCCGGCAGGTGGCACACCGAGGCGTGAGCTCCGGCGCCGGCGCACGGATAGTGCGGCGTTGGATGAAGATTCGCCCGACGACGGCTTTGACCACCGGCCGCGCGAGTAGCACGGTGAACCATGCGACCAGCCACGTGCTGCTCACACGAGATGCGACATCCGCGCCCTGAAGTTGAGCCGAGTCGGCCGGCTGCGTCACCGATGTCACCGCCGCAACGACGCTCGTGGTGACCAGCGAGATCAGTCCGGCGTAGAGGATCGCCGACGGCAGCCCTCGCGCACGTGACGACAGCGCCTCCATCGTTGCTCGTCCGGGGGGCGCCTCTACGAGTGCACATCCGCAAGCCGATCATCGGTGGTGCGTGGGGCGGGATCGGTGCCCATCCCCGCGCCCAGGAGAAGTCGTCGTGCCTCCTCGAGACCCAGCGGCGTCGGGTCGGATGCGGTCGACGCGACAACCGCCGGCACGGCGAGCTCAGCCTGTTCTTCCGACATTCCGAGAGCCGCCAGCGACCTGGGGAGGCCCAGTGTTCGAGTGAGGTCACCGATCGTGACCGACAGGTCGGATACGCCGAGCATGCGTTCGATCGGATCGAGTGCTCGCGGTGCCTGGATAGCGACCTCGCGGAGCGCGTAGGGGAGCACGACGCTGTGCAGCTCAGCATGGGGGAGATCGAACATGCCGCCCAAGACGTGGCAGACGTGGTGATGCACCGAGATCCCCGCCGTGGCCAGCACGGAGCCGGAGAGATAAGCGCCGATCAGGACATCTGCTCGAGCAGTCGCGTCACTTGGGTCCTTGACGACGCGAGGAAGACCGTCCACCAGGGATTCGATCGCTCGGAGCGCCGTCGCAGTGGCGAGCGGGGACGCCCCCCGCGCGTAGATCGCTTCGACGCAGTGCGCCAGCGCGTTGACCCCGCTACTGGCGCTGATCCCCGGCGGAAGCGTCAGCGTCAGGTCGACGTCGTAGATCACGGTTGCTGGAAGCACCGACAGGTCTCTGCCTGTGACCTTCTTCCCGTCACTGGTCTCGCCCCAGATAGGAGTCATCTCCGACCCGGCGTAGGTGGTCGGGACGGCGACGAGCGGAAGCCCCAAGCGGCGAGCCACGGCCTTGCCGAGGCCAGTGGTCGACCCCCCGCCGATGGTGACGAGCACGTCGGCGCCATGCCGCGTGGCGTGCTCCGTTGCGCGTTCCGCAACCCATCCGGGGACATGCTGGACCACCTGGCGCCACGAGGACCCCAACGCGCTCCCCAGCTCACCTTCGGCCAGCTGTGTCAGACCCTGGTCGTGCTCTGCTGCGATGAGCATGGCGCGTCGCGACCCGAGGGCGGCGACTTCGTTGGCAAGTTCGTTGATGGTCCCGGACCCGAACACCACGCGCCCGGGGAGGCTGTTGAAGACGAACTCATGCATGGACGTCACGACCGGTGCTGAATCCCACAGTGGACTCTTCTCCGGCCTCGAGGACGAGATCGAGCTCCAATGTCCACCTCAGATCGGGATCGTCGTGCCGGTCGCTGTCGCTGGCCGGTGTGTAGTCGACGAGGAGGCTCTCCTTGACGCCGAAGACCGCGTCGCTGTCGATGTAGGAGTCGTCGCGGGTGAAGAGCTCCGTGATGATCGTGTGGTAGCCGGGCCTGGACACGATGAAGTGGATGTGGGCTGGACGCATGTTGTGCCGCTCGAGTGCGTAGAGCAACCGCCCGGCGGGCCCGTCGTCGGGGACCGGGTAGCTCACCGGCTTCACCGTGCGGAAGTCGAAGCGTCCGTTCGCGTCGGAGACGAAACGTCCCCGCAGGTTCATGTCGGGTTGATGGGGATCGACGTTCTCGTAGAAGCCCTCCTTGTTGGTGCTCCACACATCGACGACCGCGTCGCTGATGGGCCGTCCCTGGGCGTCGACGACTCGCCCGCTGACGTGGACTCGGCTCGCCGTCGACCGGCCCCTGGGAGATGTCGGAGCCGTGGGGATAGACGGGCGCGTCCTGTCGATAGAACGGCCCCAGGACGCTCGTCGGAGTCGCGTGGGCGGGGAGATCTGCCGTCACCGTGTCCACCACCATGGTGAGCCCGATCGTGTCGGACAGCAGCAGGAACTCGTGTCGACTCTCGGAGCACATCCGGCCACACTCGATGAGGAACTTGTCGGCCGCGAAGAGTTCGTCGGGGGTCAGGCGCCACCTCGCGCGCGAAGTCGTGGAGGTGCCGCACGAGCGCCGTCATGACCGTGCGCAACCGATCGTTGCCCGAGTTCTTCATCGACGCCACGACGGCGTCGGTGATCGCCTGACTCGCGAGCATGCCGTCCACGGTGGTGGTGCCGTCGGCGTTCACAGGCTCTTCACCAAGCCGCCATCGATGACGTAGTCCGCGCCATTGATATAGGAACCCTGCGGGCCCGCCAGGAAGGCGACCAGCCCTGCGATCTCGTCAGGTTCCCCGAACCGTCCCAGGGGGATGCCGCCGAGGGACTCGACCATGAGATCCATCGCCGACTCTCGGTCGGTTCCCATCGCTGTTGCCAAACGGTCACCGAGTCCCCCCTCGTCCAGCCACAGGCCGGTTCGGACAGGGCCTGGAGAGACCGAGTTCACCCGCACACCGGCCGGCCCGAACTCAAGCGCGAGCGTCTTGGTCAGGTTGACCAGTGCGGCCTTGGCGCACGAGTAGTCGACGACGCCCGCGCCGGGGAGGCGCGCGTTGATCGACGCCATGTTGACGATCGCTCCGCCGCCCTCGGCGAGGAGGGACGGCAGGGCCGCCCGGGTCAGCCGTACGGCGCTCATGAAGTTCAGGTCCCACACCTCCTGCCACATGTCGTCCTCGACCGCGAGGAACCCGGCGTGGGGTCCGTGACCCATACCGCCGACGTTGTTGATCAGGATGTCCAGCTTCTGCCCGCCGAGTGACGCGATCAGGTCTGTTGCGCCGTTGGCCGAGGTCAGGTCCGCCGACGACGAGCCGGGCTTCGGCGTAGTTGCTGAGCTCGGTGAACTCGACAGATGTCCGGATGTCGGCCCCCACCAGGGTGGCGCCCTGGGCGGTCAGCTCACGGGCGATCGCCAGGCCCATGCCACTGGCGGCACCGGTGACCACGGCCACCTTGCCTTTGAGCGTTGTGTTCACGTCTGACTCCTTCGGGTGTGGTTGTCCTTCTTGGCCGAACGTGGGGTCAGAACTGGTCTTCCCCGCCCGTCAGGTTGATCGCGGCGCCCGTGACGAAGGCTGACTCGTCGCTGGCGAGGAACGCGGCCAGGGCTCCGACGTCCTGAGGTGTGCCCAGCCGGCCGGCAGGAATCTGCTCGATCTTCTGGGCCAGGAGGTCCTCCAGCGGGACGCCGCTGTCCCGCGACATCTGGGTGAACGCACCCTCCGCCATCTCCGTCCACATCGTCCCCGGGCAGATCGCGTTGACGGTTACGCCACCGGGGGCGAGCTCGAGCGCCATGGCTTGGGTCAGTGCGATCACGGCCGCCTTCGTGGCTCCGTAGATGCCGAGGCCGCTCCAGGCGATGCGCGCCCGCCCGGAGCTGATGTTGATGATGCGGCCCGGACGCTTGGCTTCGAGCATGGCTGAGGCGGCTGCCCTGGAGCAGTTCAGGACGCCGAGCAGATTGACCTCGATCATCCGTCGCACGTCGGCTTCCGACGCCAGGTGGGCCGGGCCTGGGGCGGCAACGACTCCTGCGTTGTTGACCCACACGTCGAGGTGGCCGGCCTCGGCGACGACTCGATCCGCGAGCGCCTGCGCGTCGGCAGCATTCGTGACGTCAAGGATGGCCGACCCGTGACGGTGGGGCCCTGGCAGTGACGCTGCGGACTCCGCGGAGTCCGAGAGGTCCGCGCAGTACACGGTGGCCCCTCCGGCCGCGAGGCGCGTGGCGATCCCGAGGCCGAGCCCTCTGGCCGCGCCGGTGACGACCGCGACCTTGCCGTTCAGATTGCTTGTCATGGTGATCTCGAAGCCTTCCGGTCTGGTGTGTCCTGTTGTCGTTGCGGCAGTCACTGGGATTGGCGCCGTAGGTACCGGGTCGCGGTGACGGCCACCAGGAGCGCCGCACCGTTGAAGAACGGGTCCACCCATTGGGGGACACCGAGCAGGGCCAGTCCTGCCACACCGGTAGCGATCGTGATGACGGCGGTGATGGTGCCTGCGACGTTGTAGGTGCCCACCGCGAAGCTCGTGGCGCCCAGGAAGACCGCCGCGAAGGCAGGCAGCAGGAGCGGGGGGCCGACAGCGGGGTTTCCGGTCCCGAGCTGCGCGGCCTGGAGCACGCCGGCCAACCCCGCCAGCATTCCGGTGATCGTGAAGGTGACGATCGTGACCAGGTCTGTGTTCACCCCAGCCAGGCGCGCGGCGTCCCTCGACCCACCGACGGCGCTCATGTGTCGCCCGAAGGGTGTGCGTTGAAGGACGACCCAGAGAATCCAGGCGAGGACAGCGACGTACAGGACGGGGAGTGGGATCCCCACCAGATCCCCAGAGGCGATGGTGAGCAGTTCGGGAGGGACGCCCTCGAAGATGACGGCGCCTTCGCTGTACCACAGCATCGCGGCCGAGATCAGGGCCCCCATCCCGATGGTCGCGATGAAGGAGTTGATCTTCACCTTCGCCACGAACAACCCGTTCACGAAGCCGATTGCAGTGGTGGCGGCGACCGCCACCACGATGCTGAGGCCCAGGCTGAGTCCCTGGATGCTGCTCAGACCTGGCACCAGGAGGGCGGCGAAGCCCAGCTGATAGCCGATCGACAGATCGAACTCCCCGATGATGAGGACCACGAGCGCGGAGAGGGCAAGGATGGCGAGGACGGACTGTGTGCTGAGAACGGTTTGGAGGTTCCCCAGGGTGGCGAAGGTGTCCGGCCGCATCGCTGAGAACACGACCACCAGCAGCAAGAGGATGATGGGCAAGGCGAATCTAGAGAGCCCCAAAAGACCCGTCCGGCTCACGGCTGGCGACTCGGGAGACGCAGCCGATCCGTTGGTGTCGATCCCTGAGTGGCTTTCGGTGGTTGCGGTCACGATGGATCCTGCTTGTCTTCCGGAGTGGCGGTGAGAGCCGTCCGGGAGTCCCCGGCGGGCTTGTGGGCATCTGACTCGACGTCGAAGACGGCACTGACCAGACTGGTGAGGCTGAGCTCTCCGACAGGTAGGTCGTGGGTGACGCGGCCACGATCGAGCACCAGCACGCGGTGGCACAGCTCCAGCAGGTTCTCGAACTCCGAGTCGATGACGAGCACGGCCGCGCCGCGGCTACCGGCGTCGCGCAGGTGCTGCTGTATCTCGTGCCGGGCGCCCACATCGATCCCCTGGACCGGCTCGTCCAGGACCAGCAGTCGCGGCTGGCGATGCATCCACTTCGCGAGCACGACCTTCTGCTGGTTCCCACCGGACAGCGTGGACATCGGCATGGTCGGAACGTCCGGGCGCACCGCGAAGCGCCCCATGAGGCTGGTGACCAGCTTGCGCTCGCGCGACTTGTTCAACACGCGCCAGGTCGTGAGCTCGCGGAGCGACGGCAGCGTCAGATTCGAACTGACTGGCATCGTCAGGATGCACCCTTCGGCGCGCCGATCTTCTGGCACGTAGCCGACGCCGGCCCTGATGGCACCCTTCAGGGAGCGCAGCGGCCGACCCTCGAGGTTGACCTGGCCACCGGATGCTCGCTGCGAGCAAGCGACCAGCCTGGCAAGTTCACTGCGTCCGGAGCCGGCCAAGCCAGCGATGCCGACTACTTCCCCCCGCCCAATATCGAATGAAACGTCTTTGACCTTGGATCCCGAGAGATTCTTGACCTCGAGGACAGTGTCTGAATGGTCGACCGTCTCAGCTTGGGCAGCCGGCTTCGACGCGATCGAGGCTCCGAGAGCCTCCCCCACGATCACATCGATGAGTTCGCGCCGGGTGAACGAGCCCATAGAACCGTTCGCGGTCACCCTGCCGTCAGAGAGGACGGTCACCCGGTCACACAGGTCGAAGATCTCCTCCATCCGGTGAGACACGTACACGACGGCCACCCCTCGGCTACTGATGGAGCGCACAGCGTCGAACAAGATCTCGGCATCGCTGCCGGGGAGGGAGGCCGTGGGTTCGTCCAAGATGAGACAGGAGGTGTTCGCTGCCGAGCTTCCGATGGCGCGTGCAATCGCTAGGAGTGTCTTCTGCGTCGAGGAGAGATCCTCGACCAGGCCGTCGGGGTCGAGGTCGAGACTGACCTGGGCCATCAGGGCCAGCGCTCGATTCCGCAGCTCTCGCCGGTCCGTGAGCATCGACAAGCGTCGAGGAAAGCCGTTGGTGAGTCCGAGGTTGTCGGAGAGGGAGAGACGGGGAAGCAGACCCAGATCCTGGTGGACGAACGTCATGCCGAAGGTGTGCGCTTGGCTCGGAGGGTAGGTCGATGGGAGCGCGACGCCGTTGAGCCGAATCTCACCGCCGCTGTCAGGGCGATAGACCCCGGCGAGGCACTTGATGATGGTCGACTTCCCGGAGCCGTTGGCTCCCAACAGCGCATGCACGGACCCGTGTTCGACCTTGAGGTCGATGTTGTGGAGGACCTGCGCCGTACCGAAGGTCTTGTTGAGCCCTCTGATCTCGAGGGCGAGGCTCTCGCTGGCAGGCTCTCCACCTGCCAGCAAGACGCCGTCTGAGGACAAGGCGGTCACCTTAGTCGTTCCAGATCGTCTCGTAGGCCGCCGCAAAGTCGACGTCCGCTTGCCAAGCTCCACCCTCGGCCGCATCGATGTTCGTCTCGTCAAAGAGGCGGATCGGCATCTCCTGCTGAACGGGTTGCTCGCCTGCGAAGAGTCGGTTCAAGTTGTCCAGGTTGGCGTAACCGGCCCACTCGAACGCGATGCCCACAGTGACCTTCTGGAAGCCTCCGTCCCCGATCTGCTCGAGATTGGCTGCATCCCCGTTGGACGACACGGCGAAGACCGGAGGCTTCGCGAGACCGGCTTGGGTCAGACCGTTGATCGCCTGCTGCGCGGCGAAGTCGAAGGACACCCAGAGCGCGTTGAATTCGGGATGTGCGCGAGCCGCCGAAGCTGCCTTGATCGGCAGCTGGGTCGTCATCTCCGCCAGAAGGAACGGGGCGTCGGCAACGACCTCACAGGGGGCGTTGGCAGCGCCACATTCGTCGATGAACCTGTCGAATCCTTCCTCGCGCGCTGACAGGTTCGTCAGGGAGGCATCGTTCATCGTGATGAAGCGAGGTGCTCCCTCGGCCTCGCGATAGGCATACGCCGCCGTGGCATACCCCATCTCCTCGAAGTTCTTGAGCGGAGGGGCCACGCTGACGAACTGGCCCGTCGAGTCTGGCGCCGATGCGTCCCAGCAGGTGTTGCACGCCACTGGAATACCGGCGTCGTCGGCAGCCTTGAGTCCGCCCTGAACCAGCGCCGCGTCAAGGCCTACCAGGACGATCGCGTCCGGCTTGGTCGTCACGGCCTGCTCGATCTTGGCGTTGGCCGTCGTCGGAACGCCCTGGCCGTCATAGATCTCGTAGTCCCAACCCAATGCATCAGCAGCTGCCTCGAGCCCGGCGATGTTCCGTTTGGCGCCCTCCTCGGCAAGCGTGACGCTGACGATTGCGATCCTCTTGCCGGAAACAGCGGCGGGTCCGTCGGCCGGCGGCATCGTCTGCTGGGCCTGTGTGGCCTCCGTCAGATAGCCATCTACGGCGGCCGAGAACGCCTTCGCGGACTCGCTGTTCACATCGCCGGTCGTCCCGGATGACGAGGTGGCGCACGCTGAAAGAACCAGCAGCCCAGAGACCAGTGACCCCGCTAGACCGAACCCGCGGGCCGTCTGTCCACTCATCCCTTCACTCCGCTCTTCAGGCTCTCGGTGACCGATGTCGTGTCCCACCAGAACGGCCAGATCTCGACGATCACACCGTCGCGGAAGCGAAAGACCTGGCAGAAGGGCGTGCTGAACGGCTCGCCATCATGGGTGACGGCTTCGATACGGGTGAGCACGGCAACGGAGTCAGTGCCCTCCATGAGACTCGCCCCGTCCGAGATGACCCGGAGTTCCTTCCACTGGGCAGCCATCGCGCCGAACATCTCTCTGAACTGGTCACGGCCCACGTACTCCCCCGACCACGGAAGGCCAGCCGCCTGACGAACGGTCACGTTGTCGTCGAGCATTGCCGCCACACGCGCGAAGTCACTGCCTCCTGAACCGAAGAAGACCGTTTCGGCCTCGTAGAACTTTTCCAGCAGATCCAATGGCCTGAGGTCCGACATGGAGCCACTTCCTTTCTTGTACGAACGTTCATTCAAGTTTGAACTTAGGTGACTCACGGCACTGCGTCAAGGGGCAATGCGCGACCTGCGTGGACGCGGCTCATCGAGGAATAGGAGTTCGATGCCCCGGGCCCTCGACCAGATCGCCCCTCCGGGTGCTCCGGGCCGGCCGGGATCGTGTCGCCTGCCAGGGCTGGCAGCGCGCGTGTCGCCGAGGTCATCGATCCATGCGGCAGGCCCCAACCGACGGGCGACGCGGTCAGCCGAAGTGGTGGCCCACGTCGATGACAAGCTGCCCGTGTTCGTGGGTCATGTGGGTCAGTTTGGCGCGCAGGTTCTTGAGCCAGGGCTCTTCGTCCTGCCCGGGCTCATCCAACACGCGACGAATGCGCACGAGAGAAGTGGCGGCATGGCGACCGGCGAACACTGGCAGGCGCTCCAGCTCTCGCTCATCGAGCAGACTGACTGAACGGTGTCCGGTCACGAATGCGTCGAACTGCGCGGTGCTTGGTGGCGGGCGCGCCTGCGCCATCGGTCACTTCGCGCACCGCGTAAGCGATGTAGGCGGCGTATTAGGACACGGCCGCCTCGTCGAGGACAAAGGCGGTCGGATGCGCTCGACGTCATCGCAAAGCATCGCGAGGCGTTCCAAACCGCCAGCCGCCCGGAGTCGGTCGCCGAAATGGACGAAGGCCCGGATCTGGGACCCGGGGCCTTGCCACTACGTGCGCGAGGGGGGAGTTGAACCCCCACGTCCTTTCGGACACACGGACCTGAACCGTGCGCGTCTGCCTATTCCGCCACTCGCGCGTGCTGCTGTACTGGACAGCCGGGAAAGGTTATCCCAGTGCCGCCACCCGCCCCAAACCGGCAGACGAGCGCGGGGTGCCGGGCAGTCGAATGCCGCACCGATACGATCGACGGAACCCGGCAGCGTCGGGTACGACGCATGCGAGCACGAAGGAAGGAGGCTCCCGGAGTGGGTGGACTGCAGCGCTTCGAGCACAAGCTCGAGCAGGCGATCTCCGGGGTTTTCGCCCGCACCTTCCGCAGTGCCGTGCAGCCGGTCGAGATCGCGGCCGCGCTTCAGCGCGAGCTCGACAACAAGGCACAGGTCCTGTCGCGGGAGCGACGCCTGGTGCCCAACGCGTTCTCGGTCGAGCTCGCCCAGTCCGACTTGGAGCGGCTGGCGCCGTACAACTCGGCCCTCGCCACCGAGCTCGCCGAGCAGCTGCAGGACCACGCCGATCTCCAGTCCTACGTCTTCCCCGGGCCGATCCGGGTCTCCTTCGAGGCCGCCGGGGACCTCGGCACCGGGCGGTTCCGGGTGCTGAGCAAGGCGGAGGCGACGGTGAGCGGTCACGCCCGCTACACCACCCGCCAGCGCACCCGCGCCGTGCTCGAGGTCAACGGCACCCGCCACCCGCTGATGGCGCCCGGGCTGGTCGTCGGGCGCGGCAGCGAGGCCGACCTCCGCATCAACGACCCCGGCGTGAGCAGGCGGCACGCCGAGTTCCTCGTCACCACCCGGCCGGCGGCCGCCATGGCGCCGGGTGAGGGACCGCTCCAGGTCGAGGTCCACGACATGGGCTCCACCAACGGCATCACGGTCGATGGGCGCAAGGTGAGCAGGTCCGAGCTGCGCGACGGGTCGCGGGTGCAGATCGGCCACACTTCCCTGGTCGTCCGGCTCCTGGAGGAAGAGGTCGCCGATGTCTGAGCTCACGTTGTTCCTTGTCAGGGTCGCCTATCTGGCGATCCTGTGGATCTTCGTGCTCTCGGCGATCTCGGTGATCCGCTCCGACATGTTCGGCGCCCGGATGCCCTCGGCCCCCGGCGTCGCCGCGCCCCCCAAGCCCGCGAGGCAGAAGGCACCGCCCAAGCGGCGCGGGTCGCCGACGCATGTCGCGGTCATCCAGGGCCAGAACGCCGGCGCCACGGCCAACCTGGCCGAAGCCCCGATCCTCGTCGGCCGCGGCAACGACGCCGCGATCCGCCTCGACGACGACTACGTCTCAACCCGCCACGCCCGGATCGTCGCCTCCGGCGACCAGTGGTACGTCGAGGACCTCGGCTCCACGAACGGCACCTACCTCGGGACCCAGCGCATCACCCAACCGGCCCCGATCGGGCTCGGTGCGCAGGTCCGCATCGGCAAGACCATCCTGGAGCTGAGGAAGTAGTCCTTTGACGTCTGACGACCACCAGCCCCCGGACCGGCCGAGGCCTCCGAGTGAGCCCCCGCCGGCCGACCAGCCACCCGCTCCGGAGGAGGTCCCGGCCGACCTCACCCTGATGCGCCCGGTCCCGGACCCGGCCACCCAGACCCTGCCCCCGGACGGCCCCACCGTCGACGCACCCGAGCCCGAGACGTTGCCGGTCCCCGAGGACGACGAGGTCGCCGACGACGAGCGGGAGGCGCTCCGGCTCTCCTACTACGCCGTCTCCGACGTCGGCCGGGTCCGCAAGGACAACCAGGACTCCGGCTACGCCGGTCCATGGTTGCTCGCCGTGTGCGACGGCGTCGGCGGCGCGGCCCGCGGCGACATCGCGTCGAGCACGGCGGTCAACGAGCTGCGGGTGCTCGACGAACGGCCCGGCTCGGCCGACCTGCTCACCCGGGTCACCGACGGACTGCACGAGGCCCACGAGTCGATCGCCGCGCAGGTCGACCAGGACGCGGCCCTCAGCGGCACCAGCACCACCGCGACGATCGCCCTCTTCGACGGCTACCGGATCGCGGTCGGCCACATCGGCGACTCCCGCGGCTACCTCCTCCGGGCCGGCGAGCTCTCGCAGATCACGGCCGACCACACCTTCGTGCAGAGCCTGATCGACGAGGGCCGGATCACCGAGGAGGAGGCACGGGTCCACCCGCACCGCAACCTGATCCTCAAGGCGCTCGACGGGCTGCACGAGGTCGAGCCCGACCTGTTCACGCTCGCCCTCGCACCCGGCGACCGGGTCTTCCTCTGCAGCGACGGCGCCTGCGGCGTGCTCGAGGACGCCCGGATGGCCGACATCCTCACCAGCGGCTCGCCCGAGTTCTGCGCGATCGAGCTGGTCCGCGCCAGCCTCGACGCCGGCAGCTCCGACAACGTCACCTGCGTGGTGGCCGACGTCCTCACCGAGGAGTCGGCGGCCGCCGATCCGGCGTACGGCGACCTCGAGCCGATGGTGGTCGGCGCGGCCGCGGAGCTCAAGCGCCGGGTGCCGCGTGGCCTCTTCCGCGGCCATCGCTCGGGTGACACCGGCGAGCTCGAGCCGGTCGACGCGGAGATCCCGGAGGGCATCGGCTACCCGATCATGGACGACCCGCCGGTCGATCCCGAGGACTACCGCTACGCGCCGCTCGCGCCCCGGCGGTTCACGTGGCTGCGGCGGATCCTGGTGGTCGCCGTACTCCTGGGCCTGGCGTGGGTCGCGCTGGCATCGGCGTACTGGTGGACCCAGCAGCAGTACTACGTCAGCGAGCACGAGGGGCAGGTCGCCGTCTACCGCGGCATCGACGGCTTCCCCGGGCTCTCGAGCGTCTACCGCACCAGTGACCTGCCGGTCGAGGACCTGCCCGAGGCCGCGAGGTCCGACGTCGAGGAGGGCATCGCCGCCGACGACTACGAGGACGCCACCGACATCGTCCGCAACCTGGCCGAACGCATGATCCCCCCTGACGACGGTGCCGAGGAGTAGCGGAACGCCCGTGGCCAACGCCCTCATCCTGCAGTTCGTCCACCGCCGCCGGCGCGGTGCCGAGCTGTTCCTGCTCATCCTCGCCCTGGTGGTGGGGATCGGCGCCTACGCCTCGGTCGGCCTCGGCGTCGACGGCGAGGTCCCGACCAACATCGTCGGGTACGGCGGCTGGCTGGCCGCGCTCGTGATCGCCGCCCACGTCGTGGTGCGCCTGGTGGCGCCGTACGCCGACCCGGTGCTGCTCCCCGTCGTGGCCGCGCTCAACGGCCTCGGGCTGGCGATCATCCACCGGCTCGACCTCGCCGAGGACACCGGTCGCGCCGACCAGCAGCTGATCTGGATGACCGTCGGCGTGGCGCTCTTCGTCGCGACGCTGACCTTCCTGCGCGACCACCGGCTCCTCGCGCGCTTCACCTACACGTTCGGCCTGTTGGCGATCGGGCTGCTGATCCTCCCGATGCTGCCGGTGATCGGCAACGAGGTGAACGGCGCCCGGATCTGGATCAACGTCGGCCCGTTCAACTTCCAGCCCGGCGAGGTCGCCAAGGTGCTGCTGGTGCTCACCTTCGCCGGTTACCTCGTCGTCCACCGCGACGCTCTCGCGCTCGCCGGCCGGCGGGTGCTCTTCGTCGACTTCCCGCGCGGCCGCGACCTCGGCCCGATCCTGGTGATGTGGGGCATCAGCCTCAGCATCCTGATCCTGCAGAAGGACCTCGGCTCCAGCCTGCTGTTCTTCGGGCTGTTCCTGATCATGCTGTACGTCGCGACCGAGCGACCCGGCTGGCTCGTGGTGGGCGGGGCGCTCTTCTTCGGTGGCGCCGCCGTCGCGTTCCAGATCTTCGCCCATGTCCAGCAGCGGGTGGAGATCTGGCTCGACCCGTTCGCCGACCGCAACGGCGACGGCTACCAGCTGGTGCAGGCGCTGTACGGCCTGGCCTGGGGCGGCCTGATCGGCCGCGGCCTCGGTGAGGGCATGCCGTCCCGCGTGCCCGAGTCCGAGTCGGACTTCATCATGGCCGCGATCGGCGAGGAGCTGGGCCTGACCGGGGTCATCGCGATCCTGCTGCTCTACGGCCTCATCGTCGAACGCGCGCTCCGGGCCGCGCTCATCTCCCGCGACGGCTTCGGCAAGCTGGTCGCCACCGGTCTGGCCGGCGTCTTCGCGATCCAGGTCTTCGTCGTCATCGGCGGCGTCACCCGGTTGATCCCGCTGACCGGCCTCACCACGCCGTTCCTGTCGTACGGCGGCTCGTCGCTGGTCGCCAACTGGGTCATCATTGCGCTGCTGCTGCGGATCTCCGACCAGGCGCGGCGCCCGGTGCCCGAGATCACCGAGGAGTCCGAGGACCCCGACCTCCTCCAGACCCAGATCGTGAAGACGGTGAAGGCTCAGTGAACCGGCCGATCCGCACCGTCTCCATCTTCTGCATGTTCCTGTTCCTGGCGCTGATGATCAACGTCAGCTACCTGCAGTTCTGGCACGCCGACGAGCTCAACGAGGACCCTCTCAATGCGCGCGTGGCCGAAGCGGCATTCAGCCGCGAGCGCGGCGACATCCTCGTCGGCGAGGGCCGCGACCAGGTGACGCTGGCCCGCAGCCGCGAGTTCGACGACCGGTACAAGTACCTCCGGGTCTATCCCAAGCCTTTGAAGTACGCGAACATCACCGGCTACCTGACCCTCGGCAGCCAGACCGGGATCGAGCGCTCGCAGAACACCATCTTGTCCGGCGAGGACGAGCGGCTCTTCGTCACCCGACTGATCGACCTCGCCCAGAACCAGAGCAACAAGGGCGGCAACGTGCTGCTCACCCTCGATCCCGCCGCGCAGGAGGCCGCGTACGACGCGCTCCTGTCGACCGTCGGTCCCGAGGGCGAGGGGTCGGTCGTTGCGATCGAGCCCAAGACCGGCCGGATCCTGGCGATGGTGTCGCTGCCGTCGTACGACCCCAACGACCTCGCCACCCACGACTCCAACGACTCCCAGCAGGCCTACGAACGCCTCGACAGCGACGACAAGGAGCCGCTGGTCAACCGCGCGATCCAGACCCGCCTGTTCCCCGGCTCGACGTTCAAGGTGGTCACCGCAGCCGCCGCCATCGAGAACGACCTCTACAGCTCCGACGACGACGTGCCGTCCGGCGCCACCTGGCAGACGCCCGGCACCACCGGCACGAGCAACGTGATCGACAACGAGGGCCGCTTCCAGTGCAGCCCCGAGCAGGTCTCGTTCCTCACCGCGATGGCCTACTCGTGCAACACCGCGTTCGCCAAGATGGCCGTCGAGCTCGGACCCGAGAAGATGCGCGAGCAGGCTGAGGCCTTCGGCTTCAACAGCGACTACCTCGACGACCTGTCGGCGCAGGCCCAGTCTGTCTACCCGACCAGCGTCGAAGGCGCCGACGACGAGCCGGTGGAGCTCAACGACGCGCAGACCGCACAGACCGGCTTCGGCCAGTTCGAGGTGCAGTCGACGCCGCTGCAGATGGCGATGGTCGTCTCCGCGCTGGCCAACCGGGGCACGCTGATGCGGCCCTACCTGGTCGACGAGGTCCAGAACGCGGAGTACGAGACGATCGAGGCCACCGAGCCGGACGAGATCCGCGACGCCGTGTCGCCGACGACCGCCGACCAGGTCACCGACCTGATGGTCGAGACGGTCGACAACGGCACCGCGACACCGGCGCAGATCCCGGGCGTCAGCGTCGCCGGCAAGACCGGCACCGCGCAGCGGGGCGTCGAGGGGCTGCCGCCGTACGGCTGGTTCGTGTCGTTCGCGCCGGCGGAGGACGCCGAGGTCGCCGTCGCGGTGATGATCCAGGAGGCACCCGGCAAGGAGATCGCGGGCGGCCAGCTCGGCGGCCCGATCGCAAAGGCAGTGATGGAGGCGGTCTTGAATGACTGATCAGCCTGGGCAGCCCGAACAGTTCGCCGACGAGGCCCACCGCTACCGCCTCGACTCCCGGATCGCCACCGGCGGGATGGGCGTGGTGTGGCGGGCGACCGACACCCGCCTCAACCGGCCGGTCGCGGTCAAGGTGCTCAAGCACGAGTACGCCGACGACCCGCAGTTCCGGACCCGCTTCGACACCGAGGCCCGCAACGCCGCCGCACTGCAGCACCCCGGCATCGCCGGTGTCTACGACTACTCCTCGGACCCGCACGGCGACGAGTCGCCGTACCTCGTGATGGAGCTGGTCGAGGGCCAGCCGCTGTCGGCCCTGCTGGCGCAGGCTCGGGACGCCGGTCGAGCGCTCGACCCGGCCGTCGTGCGCGACCTGCTGACGCAGACCGCGGACGCGCTGGCGGTCGCGCACCGGGCGGCCATCGTCCACCGCGACGTGAAGCCCGCCAACCTGATCGTGACGCCGGACCGCCGGGTCAAGGTCACCGACTTCGGCATCGCTCGCGCCGCGGACGACGCCCAGATCACCCGGACCGGCGCGGTGATGGGTACGCCGCAGTACCTCTCCCCCGAGCAGGCCCGCGGCAACCCGTCGTCGCCGGCGTCCGACGTCTACTCGCTCGGTGTGGTCGCCTTCGAGTGCCTGACCGGCCGGCGGCCGTTCGAGGCCGACTCCCCGGTAGCGACGGCGCTCGCCCACATCCAGCAGCCGGTCCCGGACCTGCCCGAGGACATCCCGGAGGACCTGCGCACGATCGTCAGCCGGACGCTGGCCAAGGACCCTGCCGAGCGCTACGCCGACGGCGCCGCGCTCGCTGCCGCGCTCCGCGGGGCCGAGGTCGCGCCGCCTGCCGGCGCCGCGTCCGCGCTTCCCCTCGGACCGGAAGCGACCGCCGTACTGCCGGCCACGCCCGCTCAGCCACTGCCGCCGGTCGCCGCCGTACCCGCTGCCGCGACCCCCCGGCTGGACCGGCCCGCCGCCTATGCGGGCGCCCCGGCGCCGCCGAAGAAGTCGCAGTCCGTGCTCCCCGCCGTCCTCATCGTCCTGCTCCTGGTCGGTGCCGCGATCGCGGCCGTCGTCCTGCTGCTCGGGCAGGACGACGACGACGACCCCAGCAGCACCGCAACCCCGACCCGCCGGACCTCCGACGTGTCGTCCGCGACGTCGGAGACCACGTCCAGCGAGCCGACGACACCGACGACCACCGCGGAGGAGACCGTCACGGTGGATCCGGACGACTACGTCGGGCGCGACCGGTTCGAGGTCGAGGCCGAGCTCCAACGGTTGGGCCTGGTGGTCCGGCTGTTCGAGGACGAGAACCCGGGCGGCGAGACGCCCGACACCGTCTCGAGCCTGAACCCGACCGGCGAGCTGTTCGTGGACGACCCGATCGACCTGCACTACTGGGGTCCTGAGGTCGTCACCACGCCGCCCACCGAGACGACCGAACCCACGGACACCGCCGGGACCGAGACTGCCAGTACAGATGCGTCGGAAGGTGAGGACGGATGAGCAACGCCGGGCCCACGGACCCGCCCGCGGGGAACGGGACTGGATCCGGGACGGTCGGTGGCCGCTACCAGCTCGGTGAGCTGCTCGGCCGCGGTGGCATGGCGGAGGTGCGCAAGGGCATCGACGCCCGCCTCGGTCGGGTGGTCGCAGTCAAGCGGCTGCGCACCGACCTGGCGAGCGACGCGACCTTCCAGGCGCGCTTCCGGCGGGAGGCGCAGTCGTCGGCCTCGCTCAACCACCCGGCGATCGTCGCCGTCTACGACACGGGCGAGGAGCCGGCCGCCGACGGCGTGGCCCAGCCCTACATCGTGATGGAGTTCGTCGCCGGGCGGACCCTGCGCGACATCCTCCGCGAAGGCCGCAAGATCCTGCCCGAGCGAGCGCTCGAGATCACCAGCGGCGTCCTTTCCGCCCTCGACTACAGCCACCGGGCCGGGATCATCCACCGCGACATCAAGCCCGGCAACGTGATGCTCACGCCGTCGGGCGACGTCAAGGTGATGGACTTCGGCATCGCCCGCGCAATCAGCGACGCCGCGTCGTCGATGACCCAGACCGCGGCCGTCGTCGGCACCGCGCAGTACCTCTCACCCGAGCAGGCGCGCGGCGAGTCGGTCGACTCCCGCTCCGACGTCTACTCGGCGGGCTGCCTGCTCTACGAGCTCCTCACCGGCCGGCCCCCGTTCGTGGGCGACAGCCCGGTGGCCGTCGCGTACCAGCACGTGCGAGAACCCGCCGTACCTCCGTCCAACCACGACGCCGACCTCACGCGGGACATCGACGTGATCGTGATGAAGGCCCTGGCGAAGCGGGTCGAGGACCGCTACCAGTCCGCCGCCCAGATGCGGGCCGACATCGAGCGCTACCTCGGCGGTCGTCCGGTCTCGGCGGTGCTGCCGCCGCCTCCCGAGGAGTCGGCGACGTCGGCGACCGCGGCCGTCGCGGCGACCCGCAGCACGACGGACACGGCGGACCGGCAGCGGCCGGTGCCGCCGGTCGACCACCGGGGGGACAGTGGCCGCAAGGTGTGGCTGTGGCTGGTGTTGGGCCTGCTGGTCCTGGCCCTGCTCGCCACCGCGTTCATCGCCTGGCCGAAGCTCTTCCCCGACGAGCCGACCGACGTGCAGGTGCCGTCGGTGCTCGGCTTCGAGCGCGACCGGGCCCGCGAGCTTCTGTCCGACGAGGGTCTCACCATCGACGACAAGCAGCGGCAGTGCGACGACCAGTACGACGCGGGCCAGGTGGTCGACCAGGAACCCGCCGGCGACGAGTACGTCTCCCCCGGCTCCGAGGTGACCCTGGTGCTCAGCACCGGGCCGTGCGACTTCGCGATGCCCGATGTCACCGACAAGCTCCAGCGGGTCGCGATCGAGGAGCTGATCGCGGCCGGGATCAAGCGCAAGAACATCATGACCTCGCCGGAGAAGTGCGACACCGACGAGCCGGCCGGCACGGTCGTCGAACAGACGCCCCTGCCGCAGACGTCGGTCGGCGGTGACGACACGGTGACGCTGTGCGTCTCCGACGGCCCCGAGGTGGTCCCCGACGTGATCGGCCTGCGCCAGGGTGAAGCGGAGCGCATGATCCTCGAGGCGGGCTTCGAGGTCGACGTCCGCGAGGACGTCGAGTCCGAACTGCCCAAGGGCGAGGTCACCGACGTGATCCCGGGCGAGGGCGAGGATCTCGACCAGGGTGCGACGGTCACGATCTTCGTCTCCGTCTTCGAGGAGCCGACCACCTCGGCCCCGCCCTCGGACACCGACACCGACACCGACGGTGACGGCCTGACCGACACCGACGAGGCGACGCTCGGCACCGACCCGACCAACCCGGACACCGACGGCGACACCTTCACCGACGGCGAAGAGGTCGCCGAGGAGACCGACCCGCTCGACCCGCTGAGCTTCCCGCCGCCGGGAGGCGGCACCGGGAACCAGGACGACTAACACGGCTAGGACGGCTAGGACGTGTCCTAGCTGCTCGGCCCACCGATCGGCTCGGCGTAGTGCAGGTCGAGCAGGCCGTCGTACGCCGGCGCCGAGATGTCGTCCTCGGCGTTCACCTCCCAGCCGATCTGGATGTAAGGGTTCGCCGCGTCGGTCCGGTAGCCGGTCACCAGCGGGTCGGCGTCGAGGGCGGCCAACAGCTCGATCGGGTCGCCCACCGCCTGGATGACGTAGGGCTGGGGATAGGGAACGCCCTGCAGCTGGACCACGGGGCCCTCGCACTTGATGCCGGTCGTGCTGATGATGCGCTGGCCGGCGATCGTGACCGCGGAGGCGTCGCCGCTCCACAGCGCATTCACGACGGCCTGGAGGTCCTGCTGGTGCACGACCAGCTGCGCGACCTTGACGTCGTGGGCCACGGCGTCGTCGAGGACGTCTTCCGGTGAGTCGCTGAGGGTGATGGTGACTCCCGGCCCGCTGCGCTCCTCGAGGCCGGCTGGGTCGCGGAGCTCCTCGATCCGGGCCCGGGTCCGGTCCACCCGGAAGTCGCTGACGTCCTCGGCCAGGCTGTCGACCTCGTCCCCGAGGTCCTCCAGGTCCTGCCGGATCTCCTCGTAGTCGGCAGCCTCGGCCTCGACCAGCCCGGCGAGATCCGTGTAGCGGCCCGGGCGCAGGTCGGCGCCGCCGCTGTCCGCCGCCGACACCACGAACAGCGCGCCGCTGAGGACGCCGACGAGCGGCGTGCCGACCCGCCACGCCAGGGACCGCCGGGGTCGCGGGGGCGGCTGCTCGGCTGGCCCAGCCGTATGCGCTCCCGTCATGGTCATTAGGGTAGGCGGCGACACGTACGTCGTACCGTGGTGTGGTCGTGTTTGCACCGGTGCAGAGCTGAGGAGCCCAGAGCAGTGAAGATCCCTCGCCCGAACCTGAAGCGTTCGGACAAAGACGATCCGTTCCGGGATCCGTCGGCCGGTCCGATGTTCAGCGTTCGCTTCCTGGCCTCGCTCGTGCTCATCCTCGGTGGCATCGCGTGGATCGCCTACTACTACATCGGCGTCCGCCCGATCGCCGGCTTCGGTGATGATGACAAGCCCGCTCTCGATCCCAAGACTTTCGAGGCCGGCGCCGTCACCGGTTGGAACTTCATCGGTGACCTGCAGGAGTACAACTACCTGATCGGCTTCGGCGCGATCATGCTCGGCCTGATGATCGCCGCCCACCCGTCGACGCCCCTCGGGCGCGGACGCGGTGTGGTGATCGGCATGCTCGGATGCTTCCTGCTCGGCCTGCTGTGGATCTGCACCTACTACGTCGTCGGCACCGGCGACCACGCCCAGGACATCGCGATCTTCAACGACCTCGAGCAGAAGAACCTGTTCGTCGGCATCGCGTTCATGGCGGTGGGGTTCACCTTCGCCACCAGGTGGGAGTAGCGGACCCTCCACAGGATTCTGCACAGCTTGGGATAACTACACGCTTGTAGTTCTCCACAGCTGTGGGAAAAGCTGTGGATTGTCTAGGCCGGCCCAGCGAGAACAGCTCAGGCGAGAACAGCTCAGGCGAGAACGACGGTGCGCGCGATCGTCGCCGCGATCAGCGCGACGCTGACCAACGTGATGCCGGCGACCTGAAGCACCTGGCGCCGCTCCTTGGGCGCATAGACCAGGATCCCGGTCACCAGAACGCCGCCGAGGAAGCCGCCGAGGTGCCCCTGCCAGGAGACGCCGGGGAACAGGAACGTGAAGACCGCGTTGATCGCGAGCCAGCCGACGATCGACTGCACGTCGCCGCGCACCTTGTGGGCAACCACGAGCAGCGCGCCCATCAGCCCGAAGATCGCGCCGGAGGCACCGAGGGTCAGGGTGTCCGCGCCGGAGAACCAGTAGACGCACACCGATCCGGCCAGCCCGGATGCGAAGTAGAGCGCGAGGAACCGCGCCCGGCCGAGCACCGCCTCGATCTGCGGCCCGAGGAACCAGAGCACCAGCATGTTGAAACCGATGTGCCAGATCTGCTCGTGGGCGAACATGCTGGTGACCAGCTGCCAGTAGGCACCGTCGGAGACTCCCGGGAACCAGCGACCGTCGGCGGTGGCGTCACAGAGCCGCTCCACGCCGAGCCGCGGGTAGTAGGACCCCGGGTCGTCGACCGAGCTGCACCTGCCCGTGGGGAGCAGGGCGATCCGGTCGGTGAGGGTGCTCTTGGTCCAGCCGGTCGCGAGGATCGCGACCCACACCAGCGCGTTGAGCCCGACCAGCACCATCGAGGTCAGCCGCGGGTCGGCGGACCGGCTTCCGCCGTACGCCGTCCGCGCCTGTCGGGTGGTCTTCGCGCCCTCCTTGATGCAGTCCGGGCACTGGAAACCGACGGCCGCGTCGCGCATGCAGTCCGGGCAGATCGGCTTCTCGCACCGCTGGCAGCGGACGTAGGTCTCGCGATCGGGGTGCCGGTAACAGGTCGGCACCCCGGCCGCGGGGCCCGACGGATCCGTCACTCAGGCTCCGGTGATCTCGACCGACTCGATCACGACCGGCTCGACCGGGCGGTCGCCGCCGCCGGTCGGGACCGCGGCGATCGCGTCGACGACGTCGCGCCCGGCCTGGTCGGCGACCTCGCCGAAGATGGTGTGCTTGCGGTTCAGCCAGTCGGGGGTGCTGACGGTGATGAAGAACTGCGAACCGTTGGTGCCCTTGCCGCCCTGGACGCCGGCGTTGGCCATCGCCAGCAGGTAGGGCTTGGCGAAGGTGAGCTCGGGGTGCGGCTCGTCGTCGAAGGTGTAGCCGGGGCCGCCGGTGCCGGTGCCCTGGGGGCAGCCGCCCTGGATCATGAAGCCGGGGATGATCCGGTGGAAGCCGAGGCCGTCGTAGAACGGCGTCGAGCCGGCGGATCCCTCACGCGGTGACGGCCGGTAGGGGCCGTCGGCGGAGACCTCGACCGGCTTGCCGGTCGCCAGGCCGACGAAGCTCTGCACCGTCCGCGGCGCGTGGTTGGGGAACAGGTTGACGACGACGTCGCCCTTGTTCGTCTTCAGGATGGCCTGGAGGTCCGCCATGACTGCCTTTCGAGCTGTTCGGTCCGCGCGGGCGTCGATGCCGCGCGGTCGCGCCGATCCTACGGGGGGCGTGCACGTCGGACGCACGGGTGGTTCGCACGGGTCTGCCCGTGGTGGGATGGGGTAGTGACCTGGACAGATGGTCCGGCGCAATCGTTCTCGGAATCGGAAGGGGTTCGGCGATGGGACTTCGCAAGAAGAAGACGCTGCTCGAGCAGGCAGAGGGGTACGTCGAGGCAGCGATCGACCAGGCCCGGGACTTCGTGCAGGACACGGCCCGGCCGGCGATCGCCGATGCCCGGGAGAAGGCCGCACCTGCGGTCGCCGCGAGCGCCGCGACTCTCGCCGAGAAGGCGACCGAGGCGAAGGCGTTCGCCGAGGGCAAGGCGGCCGAGCTGAACGGCTCGAAGCCCGAGAAGCGCTCGAAGGTCAAGACGTTGCTCATGCTCGGCGCCGTCGGTGGCGCGATCGCCGTCGTGGCGAAGAAGCTCCAGAGCAGCAGCGGGGACAACGGCGGCTGGCAGTCGTCGTACGACCCGACGCCGCCGCCGAGCCCCGCGGCCTCGGTCCCGCCGCCGGTCAAGTCCGCGCCGGAGCCGGAGCCGGAGCCTGAGGTCGACACACTCGCGGACCCGCTGACGGACCCGCTTCCCGAGTCCAAGAAGTAGCTAGGCGCTGGCCAGCTCCGGGTGCTCGTCCCGGAGCTGGGTGGCGACCCGGCGCTCGACCCAGAAGATCAGCCCCGGGATCAGGCCCGCGATCATCATCAGCAGGAAGCGCGGCAACGGCCACCCCGCACGCTGCGTGAGCACGAACGCGATCACGACGTAGACCATGTAGACCCAGCCGTGGACGAGCCACACCGGCGTCAGCTCCTCGCCGAGTTGCTGCAACGAAGCGCCCTCAGCGAGCCCGTACTTCAGCACCGAACCGACGGTGCCGACGATCAGCAGGACGCCGACGATGAAGGCCAGCACCTGGTAGGTCTTGAAGAGCCCGCTCACGACGCCGAACCTACCTGGCGGTCCGCGTCCGACTCGTCGGAGGTCTGCGCTCGCGGGGTGACGGCGTCGCGCACGAAACGCCACCACAGGAACAGCGCGAACGCCCCGAAGAGCCACCACTCGACGGCATAGGCGAGGTTGCGCCACCCGGTGAACGTCCCGGCCGGCGGCAGCTGGTCGAGGGTGGCGGGCTCGAGGTCCGCCGTCCCCGCGTTGCGACCGCCGTTCTCCTCGGTCGCGTCGGGGTCGACGACGACGTAGCCGCCGTAGAGGTCGACGTCGACGCGCTGCACGAGGTCGGCGATCCGGACCTGCGGGAGTACGTCGTCGGTCGGGTCCGCGTCCGGCGCTCCCGTGCCCTCGCCGGGCTGGAGCCAGCCGGCCAACCTGGCGGTGCCGGTCGGCGGTGGCGGTGCGGACGCCGGGTCCTCCCCGGGCACCCAGCCGCGGACGACGGGGATCGCGGCCTCGTCGGGACCGCCGACGGTCAGCGGCGTGACCACCCAGCTCCCCTCCTCGCCGCCGTCCTCCCGACCGGAGACGAGAACCGTACCCTCGGGGAGCCAGGTGCCCTCGAGCGTGACCGGGCGGCCGACGTGCTTGGTCGGGAACGGCTCGTCCGGACCGAGTACGTCGGTCAGCGGCTCGGGATCGGCGTTGGTGAGGTCGGCCCGCTCGGCCTCGCGATGGGCCTCCCAGGCGTCGTACTGCCAGAGCCCGAGCGCGACCGCCGCGGCCACGCAGGCGAGCGCAACCAGGTGTGCCCCCCACAACCGGGGACTCCACCACGCGGTCGTCTCGTCCTGCATGAGGATCAGGCTACGGACCTCTCACCCCCGCCGAGTCGGCGCATCTGGGGTCGATGTGAACGCCGAGTCGGCTCTTCTCGAGATGAGCCGACTCGGCATGATTGGTCTTACCACTTGACCAACAGGCCAATCACCGCCTAGCCTCACCGCCATGGCACTGAAACCCGTGACCCGCAGGTCCGTGTCGGACCAGGTGTTCGACCAGGTGCTGGGTGAGGTGATGGACGGCGGCCTCGCGGTCGGCGAACAGCTCCCCAGCGAGCGGCAGCTGGCCGAGGTGCTCGGGGTGTCCCGGCCCGCGGTCCGGGAGGCGCTCCAGCGGATGTCGCAGGCGCGGCTGGTCGAGGTCCGCCACGGCGGCGGCGCCACGGTCCGCGACTTCCGGAGGTACGGCGGACTCGACCTGCTGCCGCACCTCCTCGTCACCGACGGCGCCGTCGACCCGGTGGTTGCGCGCAGCGTGGTCGAGGCGCGCACCTCGGTCGGACCCGGCATCGCCGGACTGGCCGCGACTCGGGGCGGGCCCGCGCTGGCCTCCGCACTCGGTGACGTGGTCGACCGGCTCTCCGAGACGACCGACCCGGTGACCTGGCAGGAGCTCGCGCTGGAGTACTGGGACGTCGTCGTCGACGGGGCCGACTCGATCGTGTTCCGGCTGATGTTCAACGGGCTGCGGGCGGCGTACGAACCCGCGCTCCCGGCACTGGCCGCCGTCCTCGCGGCCGAGGTCGGCCAGGTCGATCCCTACCGGCTCCTCGCCGCCGCGATCGCCAGCGGCGACGCAGCGACGGCCCGCGCGGCCGCAGAGCGAGTGCTCGCCCCCACCAACGACGCGCTGATCGAAGCGCTCGAGGCGCTGACCGCCACCGCCGACGGAATCGACGGGGACGAGTCATGACCACCAACGACGTCGAGGAGCTCGCGAAGCAGCGGGTCGCCCGGGACGAGGCGAGGATCACCGGCTCGCGCCGTACCAGCCAGTCGCTGGGCCAGGTGTTCGCCGAGTTCTGGCGGCACCCGTCGCCGTACATCCTCAGCGTCCCGCTCCTGGTCGCCGTCGTCGGTCGCGTCCTCGCCGGGCCGGGCGACTGGTGGGAGCTGCTGATCCCGGTCGGGCTGGTCGCGATCATGCCGGTCGTGGAGTGGTTCATCCACGTCTGCATCCTGCACTGGAAGCCCCGCCGGATCGCAGGGATCAAGATCGACCCGCTCCTGTCGCGCAAGCACCGGGCACACCACCGCGACCCGCGCTCGATCCCGCTGGTCTTCGTCCCGTGGCAGGTCGAGCTCGTCGCGATCCCGTCCGCGTTCGTGATCGCGTGGGCGGTGATGCCGACCTGGTCGTCGATGTTCACGTTGCTGGTCGCGGACCTCGCCCTGCTGTCGGCGTACGAGTGGACCCACTACCTCCTGCACAGCGACTACCGGCCGCAGTCGAAGTGGTTCCGGTCGGTGTGGCGCAACCACCGACTGCACCACTACAAGAGCGAGCACTACTGGTTCACGGTGACGACGGCGGCGACCGCCGACCGGCTGTTCGGGACCTATCCCGACCCGGCGACGGTCCCGACGTCGCCCACGGCACGGAACCTCCACGGTCTCGACGACTGACCTGACACGATGGGCGCCGTGAAGGTCCACCACCTCAACTGCGCCACCATGCGACCCCGGTTGACTCCGACGATGGTGGCCCACGTGCTCCTCGTCGAGCGTGACGAGGGGCTGCTGCTCGTCGACACCGGCTACGGCACCGGCGAGCTTGCCGACCCCGCGCGCCTCGGCAGAATGGTGGGGACGGTGTTCCGGCCCGTGCTGGACCCCGGCGAGACCGCGATCGCGCAGGTGGGAGAGCTCGGGTTCTCACCCGATGACGTCACCGACATCGTGATCACCCACATGGACGCCGACCATGCCGGGGGCCTCGTGGACTTCCCGAACGCGCGGGTCCACATCCATCGCGCGGAGCACGACGCCGCGATGCACCCGAAGACGATGGCGGAGAAGGCGCGTTACCTCTCCGCGCAGTGGGCGCACGGGCCGCAGTGGGTGCTGCACGACGAGCCGGGCGACGACTGGTTCGGCTTTCCGTCCGTCACCGCCCTCGAGGACGGCCTTGTCCTCATCCCGATGCCGGGCCACACCCGCGGTCACACGGCCGTCGCCGTGCGCGACGACGCGGGTCGTTGGTTGCTGCACGCGGGCGACGCGATCTTCGACGGTCGGCAGGTCCGCACGCCCCCGAGCTGCCACCGCGTGCTCGCCGGCGTCCAGGTTCTGATGGCGACGGACAACAAGCTGCGTCGTGCCAACACCGAGCGGCTGCGGGAGTTGGTGGCGTCCCACCCCGACGAGGTCACCGTGTTCTGCGCGCACGACAAGGCTCAGTACGACGCCCTCGTCGGCGCTGCCCGCTGAGCTCAGTCGCCGCAGACCGCGAACGGCAGGTGTTGGTCCCTGATCAACTCCACTGCAGCCGCCGGGCGCTCCAGGTCGTAGCCGAGGCGACCGCCCGACGGGTCGGCGACGCCGCGTGCGAAGCCCGCACCGAACTCCGGACGGATCGCGGGCATCACCTCGGACAGGCGCAACCTGTCGAAGGCATCGGTCCGGGTCGGGCCCAGTCGCACGGTCGCCAGGTCGGCGCCCAGCGCGACCGAGAAGCCCTCGAGCGGGTCGAGTGCGCGAAGCGCGGCCCGCGGAGCCTCTGCGAGCTGGGCTTCCATGCCCTCGCCGAAGACCGTGTCGAACGGCAGGCAGGCGCGGTCGACGTACGTCGCGTTGGCCTCCTGGCCGACCAGGCCGACGACATCCTCGAGCGCGGCCCAGCTGTCGTCGCCGTCGGGGGGCGCCGCCGAGGTCACCACCATCCGGTCCGCGTCGACGACCGCACCGGCCAGCGGTCCGACCTCGTCGCGGATAGCGCGCTGTACCTCGGTGATCGCGACGTCGTCGTGCAGCGCGATGATCCAACCGTCGCCGGCTCCGCCGGCGTACGTCGCCTCCCAGGCGACGTCGGCCGGACCGAACCGGTAGGTCGCCAGTTCGTCCTCCACCGGGCGCAGCAGGCCCGAGGACAAGGTGGCCGCATCGGGGAGCGCCAGCCAGAAACGGCGGTGCTCGGCCGGCGTCGACTCCCGGTTGAGGGCGCCGAATCCGAGCGTCAGCCGGAGCTGGTCGAAGTCGGTGACCTCGAGCGTGGTCGCTCCCGCGGGCACCAGGGGCAGCGCGGCAGCCGCGGGCTCGAGCGAGGGGTCGTACTCCGTCGACATCGCCGACGTGTCGGGCCCCTCGGGGTAGACCGGGTCGCTGGACTCGCTACACCCCGTCGCCAGCAGCGCCACGAGTGGCACCAGCCAGCGCACCCCAGAACTCACGGCGCTGAGTCTGCCACGGGTTACCAGATTCGGTTGCCCGGGCGCCGCCGGGGGCGCACGTACGACGTACCTGATGTGGTTCACGGCTCGACCCGCGAATTCACCCACGAGGTAAATCCGCCTATGGTCCTGGGAGCCACAAAACAGGAGGAGTCTCCTTGATCCGCAAGATCACAGTCCTTTTCGTCGCCCTCGTCGCCAGTCTGGCCGTCGGCGTCACCCCCGCTCAGGCGGACCGGCCGCCGCTCATGCTCGGACCCGGCGACGCCGGTGTCAGTGACCTGGGTGGTCAGGCGATCATCCGCTACTCGAAGTACGGCCCGGTCTACATCTCCGGCCAGCACAACCAGCACCTGACCGTGAAGTGGGTCGAGTCGCGTAACGCGATCCGCTTCCGCGACACCCGGACGGGCGGCTTCAAGACCGCCCTGCCCGACCGTTGCGAGCGCGAGAAGGTCAAGAAGGGCGTCTCGGCCGTCTGCAAGGTCCCGCCCCGCTTCAACTCGCAGCGGATGTTCATCCAGGTCTGGCCGCGCCTCGGCCACGACTTCACCGACGGCCGTACCCTGCCGCGACGGTTCCGCCTCTGGGTGCTGACCGACGACGGCAACGACATCGTGTACGGCGGTGCCGGCAACGACTTCGTCAACGGCGCCATGGGCAACGACCGCGTCTGGGGCGGCCCGGGCCGCGACTGGCTCCGTGGCGGTCCCGGTGCCGACCGCATCAACGGTGGCTCCGGCAAGGACCGCGTCAGCCACGGCTGACAGCCACCCGACTGAACACCGAGCGGGGACCCGCCGCACTGCTGCGCATCAGCCCGGCGGAGCCGGGTCCCCGTTGGGCATCACGACGTACCAGTTGCCGCCGTTGAGGAAGACGTCGTGGCAGAGCACCTCACCCTTTCCCTCGTGCGCGTAGAAGTAGAGCGGGTGGTCGTTGTAGGTCACCTGGAGCCGGCCATCGGTCCGCTCACTGGTGCCGAGCAGGGCGGGATCGACCCCCTCGCCGGCCACCGGCTCGCCGTCGGTGAGGACCGGGGGCCAGGCGACGGCGCAATCGCCGTAGCACTGCGGCTCGGCGGTCGTCTCGACGTCGAAGAGGTAGATGGCTTGCCCGGTGTCGTCGTACAGCATCGTGCCGAAGGCGCTGGCGCCGGCTGCGATCGTCGTGCCGTCCGCCGTCGGAGGCGCTGACGGACTTTCGGGCTCCGCCGTGGTTGCAGGGGTTGTCGGCGTCGGCGTCGGCGTCGGCGTCGGCGTCGGCGCGCTCCGGGTCTCCGAGGCCGAGGTCTGCCCGCTCGACTCAGGGGGATCTGACTCACCGCCGCAAGCGGCTAGCGTGAGGAGACATCCCACCACTGCAATCACCCGAACGCCCATACGTCGAGTGTGCCCGACGACCACGAACGAGAGTGCGTCATGTTGGAGGAACAGCCCGAGGACGATCCGGGTACTCCTGCGCGGCCCCGACTCCGCAAGGTCGTGCGGCTGGCGGCCGTCTTCCTGCTCTACGGCGTGATCGCGGCAGTCACGGCGGTTCCGATCGCGGTCGAGCAGACGATCGAGCACACCCGATTCGAGGACCGCATCGGCGCGGTGCCCGTGGAGGTCTCGTTGTCCCACAACGGCCTGTCGACCGTCGACACTGGCGTCTTGGGACGGCTGTACTGGAAACAGACCGGTGCGGGCGGCTTCGGCGCCTACGTTCGGGTCACCGGTACGCCGGAGGCGGGCGGCACGCTGGCGTCGTACGCGAGCCCTCGTTTCGTGCGGACGAACGCCGTCTTCGTCAACGACCCAGCCGCCGTCGCCGACGCCTACGGTGCCGAGCTCAAGAGCCGCTTCGTGAAGCGGCTCCTTCTGACGGAGCTCGTCGTGCTGCTCATCGGCGGGCTGCTGCTGACCCTGATCGCTCGCGGTCGCCTCCCCCGGCTGCCGGGTCGGCGGTCGGCAGTGACGGCGGCCGTGGGTGTGCTCGTCGGGGCGGTCGGCCTGGGTACTAGCACTGCCACCAGCCTCTGGTTGTTCTCGCGTTGGGACGGCAGCACGGAGGTCACCGATCGCCACCCGATGCCGGGCGTCGATGGTCTGTCCTTCAGCAGTCCTCAGACGTTGGAGGTCGCCCGCCAGCTCCAGCCGTTCCTGGAGAAGAACAACGCACGGATCCAGGAGCAGACCGAGGAGTACCAGGCCGCGGTCGCTGTGTCTTTGCAGGCAGCCCTGGAGGTGCAGGCTGCGGAGCTGATGCCGCGGACCGGCGAGCAGATCGTCATTGCCGAGGCCGATCCGCAGGGCAGCATCGTCGGCACCAAGGTGCGGAGCGACATGTACGAGCAGCTCCGTGCGGCGATCGGCGAAGACGTGATCGCGGTCCGCACGATCTCCGGTGACATCACGTCCAACGGCACCGTCGCCGAGGCCGGCTTCGTCGAGGACGAGGCCAACGCCAGCGGGGACATCCCGGTCGTCGCGGTGAAGGGCGACCACGACACCGATGAGACCGTCGAGCAGCTCATGGACAACGGCGTGACCAATCCCGACCTCGAGGTGGCAGAGGTTGGAGACCTCCGGTTAGTCGCCGCCAACGACCCCGCGTTCAAGTCCTTGTTCGGTGGTCTCGTCGTCAACGAGACCGGAGTGAGCGAATCCGAGGCCGGCGAGATCCTTCGAGACGAGGTCGACGGGGAGACGGACGCGCTGATCGTGCTGTTCCACCAGCCGAGGTCGGCTGCCGGTTACATCGGCGTCGACTCCCTCGACGACCTCGAAAGTGCCGAGTCGAGTCGAACCCCGCGCGACGACGGCATCCCCGATCTCCCGCCAGGCATCATCAACATCGGCCACCTGCACGACGCCGCCCCACCCCAGATCATCTGGAACACCGACACCGACGAAGTGAGCTGGACGATCGTCAACCAGCTCGGCACGTCCGGCGGCGTCGAGGAACGACCTACCTACAACAGGTTCTCGACCCCGTTCTCGGTCCCCCTGAAGACCCTCTCCGTGCAGCTGCAGTACGTCGACGTCGACACCGGTCTGCAGACCGGGTCCGTGTCCATCGAAGTCGCCATCGACGGCGCCGTGACCATCAGCCCTCGCATCGACCTCGGGCCGTAGAGCCGTGCATCGGGTGCGCGCCTAGGCGAAGACCTGGCCCGATCAGGTGTGGGTCTGCGCCCTTGCTCACCGGTGCACTTCCCGGCAAAGTGGGCGTACCGACTCTCTGGAGGACCACACCGTGGGCATGTTGCTAGTTCACATCACCTCCGGCCCCGAGGCACCAACCCGTGCCGCCCTAGGCCTGCTGGTGGCCCGGGCGGGTATCGACGAGGGGCACGACGTCGGCGTTTTCCTCGCCGGTGACGCTGTCCAACTGATCCGGGATGCGGTTCTCGATTCCCTGACCGGGCTAGGGACGGGCTCCCTACGCGAGTCCTTCGATGCGATCGCAGGCGGGGGCGGACGCTTCTATGTGTCTGGCATGTCCAGCAAGGCTCGCGGGGTGACCGAGGACGACCTCAAGGGGAAACCTGCCGAGTTCGCAATGCCCACCCGGTTGGTGCAACTCGCATTCCAGGCAGATCGGACCTTCACCTACTAGCCTCGGTGTTTCGTCTGACTGCGGCACGGGACCTTGAAGATGCCGTGATCGCCGACCCTTCGCGACCGGCACCCATTAAGACGAAAGAAGCCGCAGGCTGATGCCAGGCAAGGCGCGGCGAAGGAGAAGGCCCGTCTCGACGCGGCCAACACCTTCGGGCTCCACGCCGAGCGCTACGTCTCCGAGCGGGAGCTTCGGCCGAAGACGATCAGGGAATATCGCGGCTTGCTCGCCCGAACACTCCTGCCAGCCTTCGGCAAGATGCCGCTCAAGCAGATCGACCGCGAGGCGGTGCGCACTGGCACGCGGGTCTGCCGAAGGGCACACCATCGGCGAACGCGGCGGCTTACCGTCTACTCCGCTCGATCATGACGGCGGCTGAGGACGACGAGCTCATCGTCCGCAACCCCGTCCGCATCCCCAGGGCCTCGACGGCGAAGATCAAGAACGAGCAGAAGCCCTCGCCCGTCGACGAGGTCGCGACGATCGTCGACGCCATGCCCGAGAGGCTGCGCCTCATCGTGCTGGCCGCGTTCGCCGGCATTCGTGAAGGAGAGATCTTCGAGCTGCGACGCAGCGACCTCGACACTTCCAGCGGCACCATCGCAGTTACCCGGAAGATCGAGAAGGACGCTAACCCCTCCGCGGCCGGCGCCTGCGCCAACTGCGGCCGGGTGATCGGTCCCCCGAAGACCGCCAAAGGGACGCGCGTCGTCCACCTCCCGCCCGCGTTCCTGCCGCTGCTTCGCGCCCACCTTCTCGCGCACACGGCCCCGGCGCCGACGGGCTCCTGTTCCCTGGCGAGCGTAAGGACCACATGAGCGCGCGCGCTCTTTGCTCGATCGGTACGACGTCGCCCGCAGGGCCGCCGGCCGCTCCGATCTCACCATCCACGGCCTTCGCCACTCCGCCCTCACGCTGGCCGGCCAGCACGGCGCCACTGATACCGAGCTCCAGGCGGGGTCGAGGTAGCGCAGCATTGTGTACGCCTCCGCGACGCTGTTGGCGATCGGCGTGGCAGTCATGAACGTCGCCACCCGCCTACTGTGCCGGCAGCGCAGGTAGGACATAGTCAAGTGCAGGTCGGTAAAAAGGCGCCCGCCGCGGCGAGGATCCCGACCGCGGCGAGCATCACCATGTTGGTCCTGCTACCGAACTTGAGGTTCATGAACCCACCAGGGCGACGCAGATGGTGTACGCGGTTAGCTCGAGCTGGACCCGATTGGCTTCGGGGCATGCCCGCTTCATTGCCTGGCCGCCTCGACGACAGCGAGAATCTGCTCGGTGATCAGCTGTGGATCCTCGTGCTCCACCGCGGCCCCGTTGTGGACCACCTGCTCGGCTCGCGGACTGAGCTGACCTGCGGCTTCATCGCGTGGAGCCTAGGGGACTCGAACCCCTAACCCCCTGCTTGCAAAGCAGGTGCGCTACCAATTGCGCCAAGGCCCCTTGCAGGAGTGTTGCGGGAGGCTCAGGCGTCCGGCAGTTGGTCGGTGGCCTCGGCCCAGAGAGCCTGCTCCGCCTTGCTTTCCTGCAGCTTCTTCACTGCGAATGCGACGCCAGCAGCGGCGAGTGCGGTGAGCACGAACTTCTTGATCACGCTGTCCTCCGTGGTGGTGCGTTGAGTGGGCCTAACAGGACTTGAACCTGTGACCTCTTCCTTATCAGGGAAGCGCTCTAACCGTCTGAGCTATAGGCCCGAGTGGCCTGCGGCAAGGTGGAAGCCCCGACCGCAGACCGGAGGGAACGCTACCCGACCGGAGCCGGGCCGAACAAAACGGGAGCGGTCGGCTCAGGCGTCCTCTGCCAGCGTGACTTCGATGCCACCGAGCAGCGCTGCCGCCATGTTGTAGAGGAAGGCGGTGAGGGTCGCGCTGGCGGTGATCAGGATGACGTCGATGGCGGCGACGAGCATCGTGAAACCAAGGACCCGGCTGGTGCCGACGTAGTCCTCGATCTGGAAGCCGGCAACGTCCTCGCCGCCGATGGCTTCCTGGACCGTGCTGTTGATGGAGTCCCACACGCCGGCGGCGCCGAGCACCTGCCAGATCATCGCCACCGACACGACAGTGACGACGGCGAACGCGATCGACAGCAAGAACGCGGTCTTCATGACCGACCAGGGGTCGACCCGGGTGAGCCGGAGGCGGGCCCGGCGCGGTCCGCGGGAGACCGGGGCGGCCGGGCTGGGCCGCGGGGTCTCGGACGTGGTGGTGACGGTGGGAGCCGAAGGCGCCGGTGCGCCTACCGGAGGGGGCGGAAGGTCGGGGACGGGCGGGGGTGGACGCCTGCCGAACCGAGGCTTCGCGGGCTTGTCTGCCCGATCCGACTTGTCCGACTTGCTGACGGGCGCGCCCGAGGGGACGGGCACCGTGGTCGGCTCCTTGGTGCGGTCCGACATCAACCCTCACTCTCCCCCGGGGCTCGCTTCGTCCCCGCTGTCGCCCGCCTCGACGGACTCTTCCGTCTCGATTCTTACATCCGGATCCGCAACGAGCGATTCGTCCGTCTCTCCGCCCTCGGCCGGAGCAGTGCCGGCGGCCTCCTCGTCGACCTTGGACTCGACCGACCGGGCGACGACCGCGACCGCGTCGCCGTTCTTGAGCGTCACGAACTTCACACCCATCGAATCGCGTCCGGTCATCCGGAAGTCGGCGTTGATCGGACTCCGTACGACCTGCCCGGCCGCCGTGATCGACAGGATCTCGTCACCGTCCTCAACGATGAATCCCCCCACGAGTACGCCGCGCACCTCGTTCTCGAGCTTCATCGCCTTGATGCCCAGGCCGCCTCGCCCGGTCCGTCGGTAGGTGTGGTGCGGCTTCCCCTCGCCGTCGACGGTGATGAGTAGCGGCGTGCGCTTGGCGAACCCGCCGTCGGTGATGGTGAAGACGAAGTGCGTCGGTGCATCGGGCGCGGTCGTCTCGGCGTCGGCGCGAATGACCGACATCGACAGCATCGAGTCACCGTCCCGGAACTTCATGCCGGTGACGCCGGAGGTGGCGCGACCCATCGGCCGCAACTGGCCGTCGTCAGCTCGGAACCGGATCGCCTGGCCCTTGCGCGAAATGAGCAGGATGTCGTCCTCGGCGTTGACCAGCTCGGCGCCGATCAGCTCGTCGTCGTCCTCGCGGAAGTTGATCGCGATGACGCCGGCCTGGCGCGGGCTGTTGTAGTCGCCGAGGCGGGTCTTCTTGACCAGGCCGTTTCGGGTGGCGAGCACCAGGTAGGGCGCCTGCTCGTAGTCGCGGATCGCGAGCACCTGGGCGATCGACTCGTCGGGCTGGAAGCTGAGCAGTCCGGCCACGTGACCGCCCTTGGCGTCACGCTGTGCCTCGGGCAGGTTGTAGGCCTTGGTGCGGTAGACCCGACCGGCCGTGGTGAAGAACAGCAGCCAGTGGTGGTTGGTGGTCGCGATGAAGTGCTCGACCACGTCGTCGCCACGCAGGGTCGCGCCACGCACGCCCTTCCCGCCGCGCTTCTGGGTGCGGTAGAGGGTGGCGAGAGTCCGCTTGGCATAGCCGCCGCGGGTGATCGAGACGACCAGCTCCTCGTCGGGGATCAGGTCCTCCATCGAGAGGTCGCCGTCGGCCGCGATGATCTGGGTGCGCCGGTCGTCGCCGTACTTCTCGACGATCTCGGCAAGCTCCTCGGAGATGATCGAGCGCTGCCGGTTGACGTTGGCCAGGATGTCCTCGAGATCGGCGATCAGGACCTCGATCTCGGCAAGGTCGTCGATGATCTTCTGTCGCTGCAGTGCGGCCAGGCGACGCAGCTGCAGGTTCAAGATGGCCATCGCCTGGAGCTCGTCGATCTCGAGCAGCTCGATCAGCCCGTCGCGTGCCTCGTCGACGTCGGGGGAACGGCGAATGAGCTCGATCACCGCGTCCAGCTGGTCGAGCGCCTTGACCAGGCCGCGCAGGATGTGCGCCCGCTCCTCGGCTTCCCGCAGGCGGTAGGCCGTCCGGCGCTGGATGACCTCGATCTGGTGGGCGACCCAGTTGCTGATGAACTGGTCGATCGTCAGCGTGCGCGGCACCCCGTCGACCAGGGCCAGCATGTTGGCGCTGAAGTTGGTCTGCAGCTCGGTGTGCTTCAGCAGGTTGTTGAGTACGACGCGCGCGACCGCGTCGCGCTTCAGGACGACGACCAGGCGCTGGCCGGTGCGACCGGACGAGTCGTCGCGGACGTCGGCGATGCCCTGGACCTTGCCGGAGTCGGCGAGCTCGGCGATCTTCAGCGCCAGGTTGTCCGGATTGACCATGTAGGGCAGCTCGGTGATCGAGAGGCAGGTGCGACCCTTGTTGTCCTCGTCGATCTCGATGACGGCCCGCTGGGTCACGGACCCGCGACCCGTGCGGTAGGCGGTCTCGATGCCCTCCCGGCCGACGATCAGTGCGCCGTTGGGGAAGTCGGGGCCCTTGATCCGCTCGACCAGCGCGTCCTGGAGCTCTTCGCGCGTTGCGTCGGGGTGGTCGAGCGCCCACTGGGCACCCGCGGCCACCTCCTTGAGGTTGTGCGGCGGGATGTTGGTGGCCATGCCGACCGCGATGCCCGCGGAGCCGTTGACGAGCAGGTTCGGGTAGCGCGCAGGCAGCACGGTCGGCTCTTCCGACCGACCGTCGTAGTTCGGCTGGAAGTCGACGGTCTCCTCGGTGATGTCGCGGACCATCTCGAGCGCGAGCGGAGCCATCCGGCACTCGGTGTAGCGCATCGCGGCCGCGGAGTCGTTGCCCGGAGAACCGAAGTTGCCCTGCCCGTGGATCAGCGGCGCGCGCATCACCCACGGCTGCGCGAGCCGGACGAGGGTGTCGTAGATCGCGGTGTCGCCGTGCGGGTGGTACTGACCCATCACGTCACCGACGACGCGCGAGCACTTCGAGAAGCCGCGATCGGGGCGGTAGCCCCCGTCGTACATCGCGTAGAGCACGCGGCGGTGCACGGGCTTGAGGCCATCGCGTACGTCGGGCAGCGCGCGGCCGACGATGACCGCCATCGCGTAGTCGATGTAGGCGCGCTGCATGGAGGTCTGCAGCTCGATCGGCTCGATCCGACCGCCCGGTCCGGGCCCGTCGCCGCCGAGGTTGCTCTGCGTCTCAGTCACGATTGCTCTCTCTGCTGTGTTCTATCGAAATCTAAGAAATGTGCTAGATGCTCAGATATCGAGGAATCGAACGTCCTTGGCGTTGCGCTGGATGAAGGACCGCCGCTGCTCGACGTCCTCCCCCATCAGGATCGAGAAGATCTCGTCGGCCTGGGCCGCGTCGTCGAGCGTGACCTGGAGCATCAGCCGCTGCTCGGGGTTCATCGTGGTCTCCCACAGCTCCTCGGCGTTCATCTCACCGAGACCCTTGTAGCGCTGGACCGGGTTCTCCTTGGGCAGCTTCTTGCCCTGCCCCTGGCCGTCACGCGTGAGCAGGTCGCGCTCGGCGTCGGAGTAGACGAACTCGTGCTCGGCCGGCTTGTTCCACCGGATCCGGTAGAGCGGCGGCTGAGCCATGTAGACGTAACCGTGCTCGATGAGCGGCTTCATGAACCGGAAGAGCAGCGTCAGCAGCAACGTGTTGATGTGGTGGCCGTCGACGTCGGCGTCGGCCATCAGCACCACCTTGTGGTAGCGCAGCTTCTCGAAGTCGAACTCCTCCTGGATCCCGGTGCCGAGGGCGGAGATGATCGCCTGGACCTCGGTGTTGGCGAGCACCTTGTCGATCCGCGCCTTCTCGACGTTGAGGATCTTGCCGCGGATCGGGAGGATCGCCTGGACCCGCGGGTCGCGGCCCTGGCGCGCGGAACCACCCGCCGAGTCGCCCTCGACGATGAAGACCTCACACTCCTCGGGATTGGTCGACTGGCAGTCCGACAGCTTGCCCGGCAGGCCCCCGCCGCCCAGCAGCCCCTTGCGGGAGCGCGCGAGCTCGCGCGCTTTCCGCGCGGCGTTGCGCGCGGTCGCCGCGGCCTGCGACTTGCGGATGATCTCCTTGCCCTCGGTGGGGTTCTCCTCCAGCCAGGCGCCGAGCTGGTCGTTGACGATCCGCTGCACGAAGCCCTTGGCCTCGGTGTTGCCGAGCTTGGTCTTCGTCTGGCCCTCGAACTGCGGCTCGCCGAGCTTGATCGAGATGATCGCGGTCAGGCCCTCACGGATGTCCTCGCCGCTGACCCGGTCCTCGCGTTTCTTGATCAGACCCCACTGCTCGCCCCACCCGTTGACCAGTGAGGTCAGCGCGGAGCGGAAGCCCTCCTCGTGGGTGCCGCCCTCATGCGTGTTGATCGTGTTGGCGAAGGTGTGGACCGACTCGTTGTAGCCGGTGTTCCACTGCATCGCGACCTCGAGGCTCATGTGGCTCCCCGCGCTGTCCGGGTCCTCGGGGCTGTCGGCCTCGAACGAGATGATCGTCGGGTTGGCCGCGGTCTTGGTGCGGTTGATGTGCTCGACGTAGTCGACCAGGCCGCGTTCGTACTTGAACACCTGCTTGAGGCCGCCACCGGTGCGCTCGATGGCACCGGTGTGTCCCTGGTCGACGTCGTTGCTGATGGTGTCGTCGGCGACCGCGTCGGCGACCTCGCCGGCGTCGGGTCGCTCGTCGTAGACCACGATCTCGAGGCCCTTGTTGAGGAAGGCCATCTCGCGGAAGCGGTTGCTGATCGTCTCGAGGGAGTAGGTCGTGGACTCGAAGATGTCCGAGGAGGCGTACCAGGTCACCGTCGTGCCGGTGCCCTCTCCGTCCTCGAGGTCACGCACCCCGCGCAGCGGGTAGTCGGGGTCGCCGAGCGAGAACTCCTGCTCCCACAGCCTGCCGCGGTTGCGCACCTCGACCTTGAGGTGGCTGGACAGCGCGTTCACCACCGAGACGCCGACGCCGTGCAGACCGCCGGAGACCTTGTAGCCGCCGCCGCCGAACTTGCCGCCCGCGTGGAGCACGGTCAGCGCGAGGGTCACGGCCGGCAGCTCCTGGCCGGCCGCGGTGTCGGTGGGGATGCCGCGACCGTTGTCCTCGACCCGCATCCCACCGTCGGCCTGGAGCGTGATCACGATCCGGTCGCAGTAGCCGGCCAGCGCCTCGTCGACCGCGTTGTCCACGATCTCCCAGATCAGGTGGTGCAGCCCGCGCTCGCCCGTGGAACCGATGTACATGCTCGGCCGCTTGCGCACTGCCTCGAGGCCCTCGAGGACCTGGATCATGGAGGCGTCGTAGCCGCCGTTCGGGGTGTTCGAGTTGGCCCCGTTGGTCGGGGTCGACGTCGCATCTGCAGCGGTCACGGTACCTCTTCGGTTCTGGATCCTGGACACACAGAAGGCCCGACGTTCACGCTTGTGGGGCGTGCGCCCGGCCTGAGGGCCATGATACCGCTCAGAGAGGCCCTGGACACGTCGGCGTCCCGGGAAAGGGGGGGTCTGTGGATCAAAAATGGCCCTCAGCGCGCCGATAAGGCGGTTTCCAGCGCCGAACAGGGGGCCGGACAGCCCCCGGTACGACGACCGGCCGTTTTCGGCCGTCTCCGGAGACCGGGCGACCTGCTAGCCGTAGGTGTCCCGTGGACCGCGCCCGTCGCGCAGTCCCCGGCGGCCGTGCTTCCACGTCGGGGCGTTCGGTCCGAGCACCTCGACCACCGTCACCGTGCCGGCGCCGAGCTCGGTGTTGAGCCGCTTGAGGATGGTCGGGGCGAGCAGCTTCAGCTGGGTCGCCCAGGCCGTCGAGTCGGTGCGGACGACGAGCGTCCCGTCGGTCAGCGTCTCGGGCAGCGAGTGCGCGCCGATCTCCGCGCCGACCACCTCGGTCCACCGCGCGAAGACACCCCGCACCTGCAGATCCAGTCCCCAGCCCTGCTGGGCGATCAGCCGGCCGACCTCGCCGTTGAGCAGCTGGGGATCGCGCTCGTCGGGGTAGGCACCGCTCAGCCCGCCCTCGTTGCCCCGCCGGGCACGGCGCGTCCGGGCACCGGGCCGCCGTGGCTTCCGCGCGGCCGGCGACCCCGGCGCGACCGCGCCCCGCATCATCGCGCGGGCGAGGTCGAGCCCGTCGGTGCGGTGGCGCTCACCTTCGGTGTCGTCGTCGTCAGGCTGGGAGATCGGGGTCGGCTCGTCCTTCGACACGCGTCACCTCCCCTCCCGCGACCATGAAGGTCACTCCGGCCAGCTGTGCCGGGACGTCCGCCCGCACCGCGGCCGTCACCAGCACCTGCTCCGCGCCGGCGACGAGCCCGGCGAGCTGGTCGCGCCGGTCGGCGTCGAGCTCGGCGAAAACGTCGTCCAGGATCAGGATCGGGTCATCGCCGTCCGCGCGCAACAGGTCGTACGACGCCAACCGCAGCGCCAGCGCGAACGACCACGACTCCCCGTGCGAGGCGTACCCCTTCACCGGGAGCCGGCTCTCCTCCCCCGGACCGAGCGACAGCAGCAGGTCGTCGCGGTGGGGGCCGACCAGCGTCAGCCCGCGGCCGATCTCCTCGTCCTGCCGTCGGTCCAGCTCGGCACGGAAGGCCACGGCCAGCAGGTCTCGTGACGGTTGCTGCGCGACCTCCTCGACCAGCGGGAGCTGGGTGCTGTAGGCGATGCGCGCGTCGTCGCGGGACGCACCACGGGCAACCGCCTCGTAGGCCTTGCCGACGTACGGCGCCAGGTCGGCCGCCAGCGCCATCCGGGCCTCCAGCAGCTCGGTCCCGACCGTGACCAGTTGGTCGTCCCACACGGCGAGGGTCGCCAGTGCCGCCTCGCGGCTGTTGCCGCGCGCGGCGAAGATCGTCTTGAGCAGGCTGTTGCGCTGCTTGAGCACCCGGTCGTAGTCGGCCCGCACTCCGGCCAGTCGCGGCGTACGCAACACCAGGAGGTCGTCGAGGAACCGCCGCCGCTCGGACGGGTCGCCCTTCACCAGCGCCAGGTCCTCCGGGCTGAAGACCACCGTGCGCAGCACGCCGGCGATCTCCCGTGCCCGCGGCAGCGGCGATCTGTTGATCCGCGCCCGGTTGGCGCGCCCCGGGTTGAGCTCCACCTCGAGCACGGCGGTGCGCCCGTCCCGCACCACCGACGCCCGCACCAGCGCCTGCTCCGCGCCAGCCCGGATCAGCGGCGCGTCGGTCGCCACCCGGTGCGACGAGAGGCGGGAGAGGTAGTCGATCGCCTCGACCAGGTTGGTCTTGCCCTGGCCGTTGCGGCCGACGAACGCCGTGACGCCGGCAGCCAGCGGCACCTCCACGTCGTCGTACGAGCGGAAGTCGTGAAGGGTCAGGTGCGAGACGTGCATCAGATGACCATCATCCCCCGCGGCGCCGACGCCGGCGCCGTCGCACGGGATTTACCGAAAGCGTCCTTGCGAATGATGTTTGGACGACCCCTTGTGGACCTAGGCTGCACTCCATGACTCAACCTCCAGTTCCCCCGCCCCCGGGCGGCTACGGCGGGCCCCCGGCCCAGCCGATCAACCCCGGCGGCCCCTTCTACGTCTCTGTGCTCGGTCAGGAGCAGGGCCCGCTCGACTTCAACGGCCTTGCGCAGATGGCAGTCGCCGGTCAGCTCAAGGGCGACACCCCGGTTCGCTCGGGCGACAGCCAGCAGTACGTCACAGCCAAGGACGTGCCCGGTCTATTCTCCGACAAGGAGTGGCTGACCATGGTGCTGATCGCCTGGATCGGCGGCAGCCTCGGCATCGACAAGTTCTACAAGGGTGAGACCGGCCTTGGCGTCGCCAAGCTCCTCACCTGCGGTGGTTGCGGTTTCTGGGCGCTCTACGACGCGATCATGATCGCGATCCGCAAGCAGCACGACGTCGACGGCAGGCCCTACCGCTGAGCCTGCGGCCCAGCGCCTTCGCATGACCACGACGACCCCGTCCGCCCACGAGGAGCACCTGCTCCTCCGACGTCTTCGCATCTCGAGTGCGGAGGTCGTCGCGGCGGGCGGGGTCGCCGGCATCGGAGCGGCATTCCTGCTGTCGCCCGAACACATCGAGGACGGGCCGGTCCTCTGCCCGTTCCGCGCCCTCACCGGGCTCCCCTGCCCCGGTTGCGGACTCACGCGCTCCTGGGTCTACGCCGCGCACGGGTGGTGGGAGGAGTCGTTCGCGTCCCATGCGTTCGGCCTAGTCCTCGTGGCGGCCGTCGTGGCGCTGGCGGTCGTCGTGGTGACCCGCCGCGTACGACGGACGGCACCGCCGAACCTCAACCGGCTCCTCAAGAACCCGGTCGCCTACAGCATCGGTGCGCTCTGGCTCATCTATGCCGTTGTGCGCCTGGCGTACGTGCTGTAGGGCTCAGTCCTTCTTCGTGACGGCGTGACCGCCGAAGCCGTTGCGCATCGCAGCGATCGCCTTCATGGCGACGTCGTCCTCCTGGCGTGACACGAACCGGGCGAACAGGCTGGCGGAGATTGCCGGCATCGGTACGGCGTTCTCGATCGCCGCCTCGACCGTCCAGCGGCCCTCGCCGGAGTCCTCCGCGTAGCCCTTGAGCTGGTCGAGGTGCTCGTCGGCGCGCAACTGGTCGACGAGGAGGTCGAGCAGCCACGACCGGACCACGGTGCCGGTGCGCCAGGAGGCGAAGATCTCGGGCACGTTGTCGACGATGTCGACCTTGTCGAGCAGCTCCCAGCCCTCGGCGAAGGCCTGCATCATGGCGTACTCGATGCCGTTGTGAACCATCTTCGCGAAGTGGCCGGCGCCGGGCGTCGTACCGCAATGGACCAGGCCGTCGGGGGTGTCGGCCGGCTTGAGCGCCTCGAATGCCGGCATCACCTTCTCGGCGTCCTCGGCCGCGCCGCCGTACATCAGGGCGTAGCCGTTCTGCAGCCCCCAGACGCCGCCGGAGACGCCGCAGTCGACGAACCCGATGCCCTTCTCGGCCAGCGAGGCGGCGTTGACGGCGTCGTCGGTGTACTTGGAGTTGCCGCCGTCGACGACCAGGTCGCCCGCGCCGAGCAGTTCCTTGAGCGCGGCGATCGTCGAGCGGGTCGCGTCGCCGGCGGGGATCATCACCCAGACGACCTTCGGACCCGGCAGCGCCTCGACCAGCGCTTCGAGGCTGTCGACGTCGCGGACCTGTGGATCGCGGGAGTAGCCCAGGACGGTGTGGCCGGCGTTGCGCATGCGAGTGCGCATGTTGCCGCCCATCTTGCCGAGGCCGATGAGTCCGATGTGCATCGAGAGGCTCCTAACCCAAGAGACGGCGAGGCATGAGCAGGTAGCGGAACGAACCGGCGTGGTCGGAGGCCGACTCGTCGGTGGTGCCGGTGATCACGACCGGCTTGGAGGCCTGGGTGAACGCGAGCTCCACCACGGACTCGTCGATCGCGCCGAGACCGTCGAGCAGGAACTGCGGGTTGAAGCCCGTCACCAGGTCGTCGCCCTCGATCTGGGCCTGGACGGACTCGGAGGCCTGTGCCTCGTCACCGGAGCCGGCGTCGAGCGTCAGCACGCCGTCCTTGAAGGCGAGCTGCACAGCCGTGTTGCGCTCGGCGACCAGGGAGACCCGTTTCAGGGCCTCGACCAGCTCCCCCTTGTCGAGCTTGGCGACGGTGAGGCGCTCGCTCGGGAACAGGCTGCGGACCTTGGGGAACTCGCCGTCCAACAGGCGCGTCGTCGTACGTCGGACGCCGCCGGGGCCGCTGCCCTCGAAGCCGATGAGGCCGTCCCCGGTGCCGGAGGCCGAGAGCGCGATGGTGACCTCGGGACCTGCGGTCAGTGACTTGGCGGTGTCGCCGAGCACCTTGGCCGGCACCAGGGCGGCGAGGCTGGCGTCCGGCTGGCCGGGCGCCCAGGCGAGCTCGCGCTGCGCGAGCCGGAACCGGTCGGTCGCCAGCAGCGCGATGGTGTCGCCCTCGATCTCGATCCGGACACCGGTGAGGACCGGCAGCATGTCGTCGCGGCCCGCTGCGGTGACGGCCTGGCCGACCGCGTGCGCGAATACGTCGCTGGGGACGGTGCCGGTGGCGGCAGGCATCGACGGGATCGACGGGTAGTCCTCGACCGGCATCGTCTGCAGGGAGAAGCGGGCAGAGCCGCAGGTGAGCGAGACCCGGGCGCCGTCGAGCATCACGTCGACCGGCTTGGCCGGGAGACTGCGGCAGATGTCGGCGAGCAGCCGGCCGCTGACGAGGGCCGAGCCTTCGTCACTCACTTCGGCGGTGAGCGTGGCGCGGCACGAGGTCTCGTAGTCGAAGGTGGAGAGGACCAGGCCTTCATCACCCGCCTCGATCAGCAACCCGGCAAGGACCGGCGCGCTCGGGCGGACAGGGAGGCTGCGGGCGGCCCAAGCGACGGCGTCGGCGAAGACATCGCGGTCGACACGGAACTTCACGGTGCGTCCTTACACGTCAGTGGGAGTTGCGGGCAATGCAGAGCTTCGGGGCGTGAGCGGGGAAATCACACGGATGTGCGCCGAGTGCATCCTGCCACGGGGGCGGTTTCTCCACAGAGGGGTGGCGTGGAGTTTGTTCCTGTCGAATCGGAGCATAGGGAATTCGGGAGCAGTCATAGCGTCGGTGGAAACTGTGGACAGCCGGTGTCGGCGCAGGTGAGGCGGCGTTTCGGGGTGTGAGCAACGATGTGGAGCAATGGCGCACGACGTAGGGCGTGCTGTGGAATCCGATCGGTTGTGGATCGAGCGGACCCGTGTGACCACAGAATCCTCCCCGTGTAGTTCGCACCATTTCGAGGGTGTCGTCCACAGCCGCCCGGTCACCCCTGGCGGGCCGTCATCTTGACGCGGTTGGTGAGCTCGCTGACCTGGTTGAAGACCGCGCGACGCTCACCGAGCAGCTGGTTGATCTTGCGCTCGGCGTACATGACGGTCGTGTGATCGCGGTTGCCGAACTGGGCGCCGATCTTGGGGAGCGACAGCCCGGTCAGCTCGCGGCAGAGATACATCGCGATCTGGCGCGCCATCACCAGGTGGCGGCCCCGGCTCGGTCCGGTGAGCTCCTCGATGGAGAGGCCGAAGTACGCCGCGGTCTGGGCGATGATCAGCGGGGCGGTGATCTCGGGCTCGCCGCCCTCGGGGATCAGGTCCTTGAGCACGATCTCGGCGAGGGTCAGGTCGACGTCTTGCCGGTTGAGGTTGGCGAACGCGGTGACCCGGATCAGCGCACCCTCGAGCTCGCGGATGTTGGTCTGGATCTTGCTCGCGATGAACTCGAGCACGTCGGGCGGCGCGGTGAGCCGGTCCATCGCGGCCTTCTTGCGCAGGATCGCGATCCGGGTCTCGAGGTCCGGCGGCTGGACGTCGGTGATGAGGCCCCACTCGAACCGGTTGCGTAGCCGGTCCTCGAGCGCCTCGAGCCGCTTCGGCGCCTGGTCGGACGTGAGCACGATCTGCTTCTGCGCGTTGTGCAGGTAGTTGAAGGTGTGGAAGAACTCCTCCTGCGTCTGGGTCTTGCCCTGCAGGAACTGGATGTCGTCGATGAGGAGTACGTCGACCTCGCGGTAGCGCCGCTTGAACCGGTCCTGCCGGTCGTCGCGGATCGAGTTGATGAACTCGTTGGTGAACTCCTCGGAGCTGACGTAGCGCACCTTCGCCCCGGCGTAGAGGCTGCGGACGTAGTGGCCGATCGCGTGCAGAAGGTGGGTCTTGCCGAGTCCGGAGTCGCCGTAGACCAGCAGCGGGTTGTAGGACTTGCCAGGCGCCTCCGAGACCGCGACCGCGGCTGCGTGCGGGAAGCGGTTGGACGAGCCGATGACGAACGTCTCGAAGGTGTACTTGGGGTTGAGGCGGGACTCGGGTGTGTGGAGGACCTGGCCGGCGTGCATCGGCGTGGCCGGCGGGAACGTGGACCGGATCGCGTCGAACGTGGGCGTGCCCGGGTCGTCGTACGTCGATGTGTCGACCTGTCGCTTTGTCGACATGTCTCCGAATCCATTCGCCTCGGACGGCTCGCTCTCGGACATGAGCGGGCCGGGCGGGACCGAGGGGGCTTCGGGCGGGGGCTGGCGCAGGCTCTGGTCGACGGTGACCGCCAGCTGGACGGCGTACCCGAACCGGTCGCTGAGCGCTTCCTCCAGGTGACCGCGGACCCGGCCCTCGAGCTGGTTGCGGGTGAACTCGTCGGGCACGGCGACGATCGCGGTCGTCCCGTGGAGCGTCACCGGCTTGCTGTTCTGGAGCCAGGCGGCCTGCGGCGCCTGCAGGTCGCCGACCACCGAGTGCCAGGCGTCCTCCAGCAGGGTCGCTGCGGGGTCCACCTCCGGCGTCTCGCTCCTGGTCCCACCCTGCTCGTCGTTGCCCACAGCAATCTCCCCTCGACTTTCGCTGAACTTGGCCGTTACTGGACATGGCCGTTACATGGTTGGTACATGGTTGGTGAACATGGTCGTTCCACAACTTTGTCCACAGGCTGTGAACTGGTGATCAGCGCCGTTTGGGGCGCCGTGCCGAGGCCATCCAGGCAGCGGATAATCACGCGTTTGCGCAGGTCAGACGCCAGTTCTTGGATCGGCGGCCGAAAGTTGCGGCGACTCGTGGGTCCTCTGCGACCCGAACCGGCGGGGAATCCCGGAGTCACCGAACCTAGTCGTGCCCGGCCTGTGGATCAACCGGTTCTCCACAGGATCTCAAGATCATTTTCGGCGCGGTCGGGCAGGGGTACGCGGCGCGGTGCGTGTGATCACCGGTGGAGAAGGCATATGGTCGTCGGTTTCGCCGGTTTGACCCGCCTGATCCCCGCCGCGTACCGTTGTGCGGTCATCCGGTGTCGACCGGTGCCGCATGTCCGTGGCCCCCGTAGTTGAAGGGCTCCACGGATGCGCGGTGCCAGCCGAAGCTGCTGGAGGAGTGTGTTCGCTCGCACGCCGGGCCACGCCGGATGACCTCCCCAGGATGTATGCAGCCCACCACGTGCAAGTCATCAGCAAGCCGAGAGGTCGATCGTGAGCAAGCGGACGTACCAGCCGAACAACCGTCGTCGCCACAAGACGCACGGGTTCCGACTGCGGATGCGCACCCGCGCCGGTCGGTCCATCCTGGCGAACCGTCGCCGGAAGGGTCGCAAGAGCCTGGCCGTCTGAGGCCACGGCGACGCCCTCTGGAGGGCTCCTGTGCTGCCTGCGGACCACCGGCTGACCCGACCCACTTCGTTCCGACACGTCTTCAAGGCGGGCCGGCGGACGGGTGCGCGCACCCTGGTGACGCATCTGGCGCTCTCCGACGCACAACTGAGCGAGCGGGCGCGCATCGGTTTCGTCGTCAGCAAGTCCGTCGGCAACGCGGTCGTCCGCAATCGGGTCAAGCGCCGGCTGCGTCACGCCGCCGGCACCCGGATCACGCTGCTTCCCGACGGGGCGCTGCTCGTCGTACGGGCCAAGCCGCAGGCCGCGGCGGCGTCCTACGAGGAACTCGTGTCCGATCTCGACCGTTGCTTGGACAGGAGCCTGGACAGCGGCACTGTCGGCTCCGGACAGGTGGAACGGTGAGGTGGGCGCTGGTCGTGCTGCTGCGCGGCTACCGGGCGGTGATCAGCCCGATCTACGGCGAGGTCTGCCGTTACTACCCTTCGTGCTCGGCCTACGCGTTGGAGGCCGTGCAGTCGCACGGCAGTATGAAGGGCAGCTGGTTGGCTGCCCGCCGCGTCGCTCGCTGCCACCCCTGGGCGGCCGGCGGCGTCGACCACGTACCACCCCCGTCTTCGCGCCGCAGCCGCGCGGCCCGTACCGAACAAGGAGCCTGAGTGGGCATCATTGGCGACATCGGCCACTTCATCATGGTGCCGCTGTACTACGCGATCTCTGCGGTACTGATCGGCTGGCACAAGCTGTTCGACGTGCTCGGTCTCGACCCCGCCGGCGGCCTGTCGTGGACGCTGTCGATCATCGGCCTGACGCTGGTGATCCGCGCGGCGCTGATCCCGCTCTTCGTGAAGCAGATCAAGTCCAGCCGCAACATGCAGTTGATCCAGCCGAAGGTGCGGGAGCTGCAGAAGAAGTACGGTCACGACCGGCAGAAGCTCGCCGAAGAGACGATGAAGCTGTACAAGGACGCGGGGACCAACCCGTTCGCCTCCTGCTTGCCGATCCTCCTGCAGATGCCGATCTTCTTCGCGCTGTTCCGCCTACTCGACCAGGCAGCCAAGAAGGGCACCGCACACGGCTTCCTGGACAAGAAGCTCGCGGACCAATTCGGTAAGTCGGAGGTCTTCGGTGAGATCGGCCTGGCCAAGTCGTTCTGGGGCGCCAGTCCGTGGGGTGCGGGCGCCGATAGCGGCGCAGTGGTGGCCGTCGCCGCGGTCCTCGTGCTGGCGATGACCGCCACGACCTTCTTCACCCAGCGCCAGCTGATGGCCAAGAACATGCCGGCCGACGCGCTGACGGGTCCCTACGCGCAGCAGCAGAAGATGCTGCTCTACATCCTCCCGGTTGCCTTCGGCCTCGGTGGTGTCGCGTTCCCGATCGGCGTCCTCCTCTACTGGACGACGTCGAACCTGTGGACCATGGGCCAGCAGTTCTACGTCATCCGCAACAACCCCGCCCCCGGAACTCCGGCGGCGCAGGCGAAGACGGATCGAGACAAGGCCAAGGCCGCGAAGCACCCGGAGAAGTACGCGACGTACGACGCCCCGGCCGAGGGCGCCGAAGTAACCGAGGTGGAGCCCCGGCCCGCGCAGCGGCAGCAGCCCAAGCGGCAGACCCGCTCCCAGCGCAAGACCGGGAAGCCGGCCACTGGAACCAACCCGAACAAGGGAGGCAGTAAATGAGCACCGAGACCGACGTCGACGAGACCGTCGATCGAGGACCGTGATCGAGGAGACCGGGCCCGAGGAGACCGGGCCCGAGGAGCCTCGAGGAGACCGGGCCCGAGGAGACCGGGCCCGAGGAGACCGGGCCGGCAGCCGGCGGCGACCTCGTCGCCCGACTTGAGCGGGAGGGCGACATCGCGGCCGACTACCTCGAGGAGCTCCTTGACATCGCGGACCTGGACGGCGACCTCGACATGGACGTCGAGGCGGACCGGGCCGCCGTGTCCATCGTGGGCGCTGAGCTGACCCAGCTCGTCGGCCAGGACGGCAAGGTCCTCGAGGCGCTCCAGGAGCTGACTCGGCTCGCGGTCTACCGCGAGACCGGCGACCGATCGCGGTTGATGCTGGACATCTCCGGCTTCCGTGCCGACAAGCGGTCACGCCTGACGAAGACCGGCGAGGACACCGCTGCCGAGGTGAAGGCTTCGGGCGAGCCGGTGTCGCTCGAACCGATGACGCCGTTCGAGCGGAAGATCGTCCACGACGCTGTCGCGGCCGCCGGCTTGCGGTCGGAGTCCGAGGGCGTGGAGCCGCGGCGCTATGTCGTCGTGCTCCCCGCGGACTGAGTCCGGACGTTTCACGTGGAACATCCCGCCGGCGAGGCGGGCGGGGAAGGGCCCGCACCCGACGTGGTGCGGGCCCTGTTTCCTTCTGATCGCCTCGAGCTGGTCGAGCGGTACGGCGCGCTCCTCGCGACCGGCGGTGTCGTTCGCGGCCTGATCGGCCCGCGGGAGGTGCCGCGGATCTGGGATCGCCACGTCGTGAACTGCGCATTGCTGGCCACGGCACTCCCCCACGGCGCGACCGTGGCCGACATCGGGTCGGGCGCCGGCCTCCCTGGACTGGTCGTGGCCCTGGCTCGACCCGACGTGCAGGTCACCCTGGTCGAGCCGTTGCTGCGCCGGACCACCTTCCTCGAGGAAGTGGTCGACACGCTCGCCCTCGACAACGCCGTCGTACGACGGGCCCGGGCCGACGCGCTGCATGGGCGGGAGACCTTCGACGTGGTGACCGCACGCGCGGTCGCTCCCCTAGACCGCCTCCTGGGCTGGTGCATGCCGCTGGTGTCCCCCACCGGATCGCTGATGGCGATGAAGGGCGGATCGGCCGAGGAAGAGATCGTCGGCGCGGTTGCGACCCTCCGGAAGCTGGGCTGTGCGGCGCCCACGATCGAGCTGCTGACCGCTCCGTCAACGGACGATCAGGAGCCGAGCACAGGCGTCGGCGACCCTCGTCCACAGACCCGGGTGGTACGGGTTACCTGGGACGATCCCGCGCGAGTATCGTTGCCGACTTCCGGGGGTCGCGGCGGTTCTCGGACCGGTTACCGCCGGTCGTCGCACCGGAAAGGGAGACCGTCGTGACGGAACCATCGCACGGACATCAGCCCGCAGACGACGGACCCGACACAGAGTTTTCCACCGGTCAAAACCCAGGTGCTGAGCCTGATGATCCACAGTCCGAGCCCACTTTTCCACAGGAGGCCCTGGTGTCGGGTGACCCGACAAAGTCCGCGTTCGATACCCCGTCCGGCAATGTTTCACGTGAAACCGGCGGCTCGGACGTTTCACGTGAAACCGGATTCGCGTTGCGCACCGCCGCTGAGCTCGCGGCACTGGACAGCGACTTCGACACTGACCAGACACCGCTCGCGGCCGAAGCGCGGCACACGGTACTGATGCGCCAGGGCATCCAACGAGAACCGGTCGGCCGACCGGACGGGACGCGGGTCTTCGTCGTGGCCAACCAGAAGGGTGGCGTTGGCAAGACGACGTCGACGGTCAACATCGCGGCCGCACTGTCGGAGCTCGGTCAGCGGGTGCTGGTCATCGATCTCGACCCCCAGGGCAACGCCTCGACCGCGCTCAACATCGACCACCGCCAGGGCACGCCGGGGACCTACGAGGTCCTCGTCGACGGTGCGTCCCTGGCTGAGGTGATCCAGAGCTGCCCCGACTGCACCTCGCTGGACGTGGTGCCTGCAACCATTGACCTGGCGGGCGCCGAGATCGAGCTGGTGAGCGTGGTAGCGCGCGAGGGGCGCCTCAAGAAGGCGATCTCATCCCACTCGAAGGTCGGCAGCGCCGCCCTCGCCGGCGAGGATCGGTACGACTACGTGCTGATCGACTGCCCGCCGTCACTGGGACTGCTGACGCTCAACGCACTCGTGGCCGGCGCGGAGATGCTGATCCCGATCCAGGCCGAGTACTACGCGCTCGAAGGCCTCGGACAGCTGCTCGCGACGGTCGACATGGTCCGGGCCCACCTCAACCCCGAACTGGCGGTGTCCACCATCGTTCTCACGATGTACGACGCCCGGACCCGCCTCGCCGCCGGCGTCGCCCAGGAGGTTCGGGAGCACTTCGGCGACCAGGTCCTGAAGACGGCGATCCCGCGCTCGGTCCGGGTGTCGGAGGCGCCGTCGTACGGCCAGACGGTGATGACCTACGATCCGGGCTCGCCGGGCGCGCTCAGCTACTTGGAAGCCGCGCGGGAGATCGCGATCCGAGGGAGCCTGAGTTGAGCGGCAACACCCCGCGCCGCGGCCTGGGCCGCGGCCTCGGAGCCTTGATCCCCACCGCTCCCCCGGAGGCAGAGGCCCCCTCGACCCCCTCGACCCCCTCGACCCCCTCGACCGCTCCCGGCAAGCCGAGCGACGCGACGTCCGACCCCACCGGCCCGGCGCTGGTGGCGGTCGACGGCGCCTACTTCGCCGAGCTCGAGCCAGCATCGATCAAGCCCAACCACGTCCAACCGCGCCAGGTCTTCGAAGAGGAGGCGATGGCCGAGCTGGTCCACAGCGTCCGGGAGGTCGGCCTCCTGCAGCCGATCGTGGTCCGCGAGACCTCCCCCGGCTCCTACGAGCTGATCATGGGCGAGCGCCGGTGGCGTGCCGCCCAGCAGGCCGGTCTCGACAAGATCCCCGCGATCGTCCGCCAGACCGACGACTCCGACATGCTGCGCGATGCGCTGCTGGAGAACCTCCACCGCTCCCAGCTCAACCCGTTGGAGGAGGCAGCGGCGTACGCCCAGCTGCTCGAGGACTTCGGCTGCACCCACGACGACCTGGCTCAGCGGATCGGTCGCTCCCGTCCCCAGATCAGCAACACCCTGCGGCTGCTCAAGCTGAGCCCGGCAGTCCAGCGCCGGGTCGCCGCCGGCGTGCTCTCTGCCGGCCACGCCCGCGCCCTCCTCGCCGTACCGGATGCCGAAATCCAGGACCGGCTCGCGCAGCGGGTCATCGCGGAAGGCATCAGCGTCCGCGGCCTGGAGGAGATCGTCGCCGTCGGCGACACGGGTACGACGAAGACCCGGGCCGTGCACGCCCGGCCCTTCGCGCCTGGCCTGGTCGAGATCTCCGACCGGCTCGCCAACCGGTTCGAGACGCGGGTCAAGGTCGACCTCGGGAAGAGCAAGGGAAAGATCACCGTCGAGTTCGCCACCCTCGAGGACCTGCGCCGGATCGTGGACATCATGGATCCCGGGCAAAACCGCTTCTGACCTGCGGAAACTCCGCTATGTCGACAAAGCGACAAGCGGACAAAGCGATGTGTCAACCAATCAGTTTGTCGACGGGCCCTTCTTCTCGGCGGCCCTCGCCCGACGCTTCGCGGCCCGGGCCGCGAGCTCCTCCTTGTCGAGCCGCTGGGCCTCCTCCGGCGTCGGGGCCGAGCCGCCGAAGCGGGCAGGCGTCCACCAGGATCCGGGCGCCTTCTCGTCGTCCGGGTAGGCCGCGATCGTGTCGTCGAGCAGCCGCTGCATCGCGGCCCGGAGCTCGGCGGTCTCGGCGGCTGTGTCCTCACCCGTCGGATACATCGGCGCGCCGACGCTCACGGCGATCGTCTTGCGCGACCGCGAGAAGTCCCGCGGATGGTCCTTGGTCATCAGCCGGTGGGCACCCCAGACGACGACCGGGATCAAGGGCACTCCCGCGTCGGCAGCGATCCGGACGGCGCCGCTCTTGAGCTCCTTGATCTCGAACGAGCGGGAGATCGTGGCCTCGGGATAGATGCCCACCACCTCGCCGGCCTTGAGGTAGGCCAACGCGTCCTTCATCGACTGCACGCCGGACTCCCGGTCGACGCGGATGTGGTGGAAGCTGCGGAGCAGGTGGCCGACGCCGGCCTTGTCCATCATCTCGCGCTTGATCATGAACCGGACCAGCCGCTTCGACGGGTTGGCGCCCAGCCCGCCGTAGATGAAGTCGACGTACCCGGTGTGGTTGATGGCCAGCAGCGCGCCGCCCTTGCGTGGGACGTTCTCCGTGCCCGAGAGCTGGAAACGCTGCCCGAGGACCCTGAAGAGGACCTTGGCCGTGACGATGACCGGGGGATAGGTGATGTCGAGCACCCCGGGAGTATGTCAGCGACGGGTGGCGAGGAACTCCGCGATCCGCCCGATCGCCTCTTCAAGCACGTCGACGTCGGGCAGCGTCACCAGCCGGAAGTGGTCCGGCTCGGGCCAGTTGAAGCCGGACCCGTGGGTGACCAGGATCTTCTTCGCCCGCAGCAGCTCGATGACGAACTCCTCATCGTCCTCGATGCCGTAGATGTCGGGATCCAGCCGCGGGAAGCAGTAGAGCGCGCCCTTCGGCTTCACCGACGTGACGCCCGGGATGTCGTTGAGCAGCTTGTGCGCGAGCATGCTCTGCTCGTAGAAGCGCCCGCCGGGGCCGATCAGCTCGTTGATTGACTGGTAGCCGCCCAGCGCGGTCTGGATCGCGTGCTGGGCGGGCACATTGGCGCACATCCGCATGTTCGCGATCAAGGTGAGCCCCTCGAGGAACTCCTCCGCAAGCTCCTTGGGGCCGGAGATCATCACCCAGCCGGCGCGGTAGCCGCACACCCGGTAGGCCTTGGAAAGGCCGCTGAAGGTCAGGCAGAGGACGTCGTGACCCGCGGCCGCGGCCGCGTGGTGGTGCACCGCGTCCTCGAAGATGATCTTCTCGTAGATCTCGTCGGCGAAGACGACCAGCTGGTGGCGGCGCGCAATGTCGACCAGCGCCTCGACCATCTTCTTGCTGTAGACGGCACCCGTGGGGTTGTTGGGGTTGATGATGACCAAGGCGTGTGTGTTCTCAGTGATCTTGGACTCGATGTCCGCGAGGTCCGGCATCCAGCCGTTCTCCTCGTCGCACCGGTAGTGCACCGGCGTGCCCCCGGACAGCGTCACCGCGCCGGTCCACAGCGGATAGTCCGGCGCCGGGATGAGGATCTCGTTGCCGTCGTCGACGAACGCCTGGAGCACCATCGAGATCAGCTCGGAGACCCCGTTGCCGATGTAGACGTCCTCGACCTCGGTCTCCCGCAGCCCGCGGGACTGGTAGTACTGGGCCACCGCGGTGCGCGCCGAGTAGATGCCCTGCGAGTCGCTGTAGCCCTGCGACTCGGCCAGGTGGTGCGTCACGTCGGCCAGGATCGCCTCCGGTGCCTCGAAGCCGAACGGTGCCGGGTTGCCGATGTTCAGCTTCAGGATGCGGTGGCCCTCGGCCTCGAGGCGTTGCGCCTCGACGAGGATCGGGCCGCGCACGTCGTACCGGACGTTGCGGAGCTTCTGGCTCTGGCGGATCTTGCGCACCGGGGCATTCTCGCAGCCGCCCCCCGCAGGTGCAGGTCGATATCGCCCGCTGGCGCTCTCGCGCGCCTACGCTGGGACGCGTGGCCCGCTCGGTCCCGTTCACCCTCGACCACCTCGAGGCGCTCGACGCCCTGGGGGTGCCGTGCCGCACCTGCCTGTTCTGGGAGCTCGACCCCGTCCGCCGCGGCCGGCTGACCGATGCTGAGACCCGTGCCGGCGTCAAGGAGTCATGGATGTCCGAGGTGCTCCGCGACTGGGGCTCCTGCGGCCGGGTGGCGCTCGTCGACGGCCAGGCCGTCGGCTACCTGACCTACGCGCCGCCGTCGTACGTCCCCGGTGCCGGTCTGTTCCCCACGGGGCCGGCCTCACCGGACGCCGTGCTGCTCACGACCGCCTACGTCGCCAAGGGGTACGACGGCGTGGGCCTCGGGCGGGTGCTGGTGCAGGGCATGGCCCGCGACCTGGTCGGCCGCGGCGGGGTCAAGGCCGTCGAGGCGTTCGCGTACGGCGGCAACCGCCTCGCCTCCGAGGCCGGATGCCTGCTGCCCGCCGAGTTCCTGGCGCGGGTGGGCTTCAAGACCCACCGCCCGCACCCGCGCACCCCGCGGATGCGGATGGAGCTGAAGTCGCTGGTCACCTGGCGCGACGAGGTCGAGGCCGCGATCGAGCGGCTGGTCGGCGCCGTACGACCGAAGACGAGCCCCGCTCCCGTCCATCACCGCGACCTCAACTAGACGACCTCCATCAGTACTGGGCCGAGCGGTAGCTAGCGGAAAACGGACAACGCCCGTCCCCTCGGGAACGGGCGTCGTCGGATGAAGAGATCAGGCGATGAAGTCGGCCAGCTCGTTGAGGATCGCAGCCTTCGGCCGGGCGCCGACGATGGTCTTCACGACCTCGCCGCCCTGGTAGACGTTGATCGTCGGGATGCCGGTGACCCGGTAGGACGCGGGGGTGACCGGGTTCTCGTCGACGTTCATCTTCAGGAAGGTGATCTTGTCGCCGTGAGCGGCGTTGATCTCGTCGAGGATCGGCGCGACCTGGCGGCACGGTCCGCACCACTCGGCCCAGAAGTCCACCAGGACAGGCTTGTCGGACTTGAGGACCTGCGTGTCGAACTCGGAGTCGGTCACGGCTGGGATGTTGCCCACGGTTCTTCCCTTCGGTGGATCAGCGGGGGGGTCTTGGAGTATCTAGTGAACACGAGTCGGGCGGGAGTTTGTTCCCGTGCCGCGGATTGCCGGGCGGTTGTCAGGCCGGCTGGCCCACCGTGGACGAGACCTCGGCCTCTGTCGCCTCGGCCGAGCCGGCCGACGAGGAGACGTGGTCGAGCATCGCGAGGTAGCGCTCGGCGTCGAGCGCGGCCGCACAGCCGGTGCCGGCCGCCGTGACGGCCTGCCGGTAGTGGTGGTCGACCAGGTCCCCGGCCGCGAAAACCCCGGTGAGGTTGGTGGCGGTGCTGGGCTGCTTGACCAGCACGTAGCCGTTGTCGTCGAGGTCGACCTGACCCTTGAGCAGCTCCGAGCGCGGCTCGTGGCCGATCGCGATGAACAGCCCGGTCGCGGCCAGGTCGCGGGTCTCGCCGGTGACGGTGTCGCGCAGGGTGATCGACTCCAACGAGTCGGTGCCGTTGATGGACGCGACGTCGGCGTTCCAGACGATCTCGAGCTTGGGGTCGGCGAAGGCACGTTCCTGCATGATCTTCGAGGCGCGGAGCGAGTCACGGCGGTGGATCAGCGAGACCTTGCTGCCGAAGCGGGTGAGGAACGTGGCCTCCTCGACGGCGGAGTCGCCACCGCCGATGACGGCGATGTGCTGCTCGCGGAAGAAGAAGCCGTCGCAGGTCGCGCAGTAGGAGACGCCGCGGCCGGACAGGGCGTCCTCGTTGTCGAGGCCGAGCTTGCGGTAGCCCGAGCCGGTCGCGAGGATCACCGATCGCGCGGTGTAGGTGTCGGTCTCGGTCTTGACGATCTTGATGTCGCCCGTCAGGTCGACCCCGACGACGTCGTCGGCGATCAGCTCGGCGCCGAACCGCTCGGCCTGCGCCTTCATCTCCTCCATCAGCTCGGGACCCTGGATGCCCTCGCGGAAGCCGGGGAAGTTCTCGACCTCGGTGGTGTTCATCAGGGCGCCACCGGCGGTCACCGAGCCCTCGAAGACCAGCGGAGCGAGCTGGGCCCGGGCGGCGTAGATCGCGGCGGTGTAGCCGGCCGGGCCGGAGCCGATCACGATCACGTTGCGCGGCTCGGTGCTTGTGGTGTCAGACATGGAAGGGCCTCATCGATGGGGGTCGGCTGACTGCGTTCGGGTCACAGGTTCAACCCGATGGTAGGACCCAACATTCCTGGCGTCAGTCGTCCGTCGGCAACGTGGTCGATCGGAGCAGGTCGCCGGTGCCACACTGCACCACCTCCACGACCTGCGAGTCGCCCATCGGCAGGAGGAACTGGACGAAGGCCGGGCCACCGTCGTACCGCACGCCGACGAGAACCCCGCGGCCCGTGCTCGCGAGCCGGCAGGAGAAGTTCTTGGGGGCGTAGACGAGGCCCTTCGAGTAGTCGGCGATGTCATCGGCGTCGACGGCGAGCACGCGGTCCTGGATCCGGGCCAGGTCGCGGGTGAGGAACCGCGGGCGTACGACGTAGGGTCGGTCGCCCTGGATGTAGGTCTCGTCGGGGGTGTTGGTCGATTCGGTCTCGCCCTCTTCCGCTTCTTGGCCGTCGCGCGGCGGCGCGTCGTTGGCGATCTCCTGGTCGTCGCCCCGGTCGACCGCGCTGCCGGCACTTCCGGCGTCGCCGAGGGAGTCGTCCGAGCCGCCACTACCCTGGAACGCGCTGACACCCAGGCCGCCGACCACCGCGATGGCCGCGGCGACGCCCAGCACCGCCACGACCCGGTGCCGTCGCGTGCGGGTGATGGGGATGACGTTGTCGGCCGGGACCGGGTCGATGGAGATCCGCTCAGTAGCGAGGCCGGCGAGCGCGTTGTCGAGGCGCGCGACCACGTCGGCCGGCATCGGGCCGGTCTGCCGGGCGCCGGAGAGCAGCGCGCGGATCCGCGCCTCGTCCTCGGGCGAGGCGGGATCGAGCTGCTCGTCAGGCTCGTCGGTGGTCATCGGGGTCCTTGCTAGATCGGGCTGCGGTGGGGCTGCGGTTGGGCTGCGGTGGGGCTGGTGGATTCAGACCGCGTCGGCGGCGGGATCGTCAGGCGGTCCCCGGCGGTTCAGTGATCCGACGTCCGGCATCGTGTCCGGGTTCCCGGCGAGGGGCGCGGGGCCGGTGTCGTCGGCACCGTCCTCGGCCAGCAGCGGCCGCAGGAGTACGGCGAGCTTGGCCCGCCCGCGCGCACAGCGGCTCTTCACCGTGCCCTCGGCACAGCCGAGGATCTCGGCCACCTCGGCGACGGGGTACCCCTCCATGTCGACCAGGACCAGTGCCGCCCGCTGCTCCGCGGGCAGCTGCTGGAGCGCGGCGAGGACGATCGCGCGACGCTCGCTGCGGAGGCTGTGCTCGGCCGGGTCGAGGTGCTCGTCGGAGTCGTCGGTGGCGGTGACGACGGACCCGCGGCCCGCGTCGTCGAGGTCGTCGGGCAGCGGGTCCGCGCGCCGTACCTTCGCTGACCGCAGCCGGTCGAGGCACGCGTTGACGATCACGCGGTGCAGCCAGGTCGTGACGGCGGCGTCGCCGCGGAAGCTGCCGGCTCGCCGGAACGCCGCGACCAGCCCGTCCTGGAGGCCGTCGGCAGCGGTCTCCGGATCACCGGTCGTGCGCAGGGCGACCGCCCAGAGCCGGTCGCGGTGGCGGGAGAAGAGCTCGCCGAAGGCCTCGGCATCGCCGGCGACGTGGGCCGCGAGCAGCGCCGCGTCCGTACGCCCCGGGTCGACCGCGTCAGCGTCCACGCACGACCACCTCCGCCAGGCCCCCCTTGAATCCGTCCGGGACCACCGGGAGCGAAGTGAACCACACCAGCACGTAGCGGCCGGTGACGGCTGCCCGGGCGCCGTCGGGCGACAGGGGCTCGAGGGTGGCCGTGTCCGTGGCGGTCGCGGTGGCCAGCGGCTGGCCGACCGGGGCGGCGTCGGGCGGGTCGTCGCTCACGTAGAGCTGGACGTCGGTCGGCGTGCCCACCAGCTCGAGGTCGACCGCTGCCACCTCCCGGACCACCCCGAGGTCGAGGTAGAGGCCGACGCCGGACTTGAGCGCCGGCAGCGACGACCCGAGCTGGTCGCGGTAGGTCGAGGTGGACCAGTTCGTGCCGGGGTTGCCGTCGACGGCGAGGCGGACGGCGTCATTGTTCTCGGCGCCGCCGTCCGTGCCGAGCGGGTCGAACGCGTCGGCGACCACGTCCGGCAGCGGGCTCGCGGTCGGCTCCGCGGGTGTGGTCAGGGTCGGCGCGACGGTCGGCTCGTCCCGCTCGGCGCCGAGCGGCGTCCGGCCGCGGCCGAGGTTGAAGGCCACCGCCACCCCAACCAGGAGGGCCAGGCAGGCCGCGACGACCATGGCGAGCCGCAGCCAGTTGCGGCCGGGGACGGCGTCCCTCTCGGCCGTCGCGTCGTCGTCGCCCGGGGGCCCCGCGCCCGCGTCCCACGGCCAGAAACCGGCGGCTGCGAGCGACCGGTCACCCGAACCGCCCGACGAGTGCACCAGGGGTACGTCGGCCCACGCCCGCCGCGTGGGGGACCCCTCGGGCGGCTCGGGTGCGAACAGCGGCCGCTCGGGCGGCTCGTCGAACGGCGGCGGGGGTGGTGGCGGCGTACTCCGGGCGCGCAGCCAGGCGACCTCGTCGTCGCCGTTGTCGGGGTCGCCGAAGACCGGCATGCCCGCCTCCGTCGGGAGGTCGACGAGGTCGGCGACCGAGGGGATCGGCGGCTCGACGGGTGCTACCGCAGCGGGGGGATCGTCGATCGGCGGCGAGGGCCGGTCGTAGTCGCGGACGGTGATCTCCGGCACCTGGGGGAGCACCACCCGACGGATCTCGTTGATCGGCGGGATCGAGCCGGCCAGCGCCTCCGGCAGGCCGGCGGGGTCACCGAGGAACTCCATCAGTCGCTGACAGACGGCGGTGGCGGTCGAGACATCGGCCTCGTGGTGCGTCGTCCAACGGCGCTTGGGGTGGCCGGCCTCGGTCAGGTCGCTCCACAGCAGGCTCGAGCGGCCGCGGTACTCCTGCGCGCACCTGCCGCGGCGACAGCACCGCGTCGTGCTCGTGGGGTGCCCCCGGAACGATGGATTCCGACGGGCCCGGCCAGGTGGCGGTGAGCGCGCAGTAGAGGATCCCGCCCAGGTCCTGTCGGTCCTGGTCGAGTCGCCCGGCAGTCACGCCGTGGAGGGCGGCGTCGACGCAGAGCCCGATCAGCCGGACCGCACCGAGCCGGTCGATGAGCACGTTCTCGGGGTTCAGCCGGCCGTGGGCGACGCCGCGGGCGTGGGCAGTGGCGATGGCGCCCGCGACCTCCGCGGCCAGCCACGCAGCCCGGCGCGGGCCGAGCGGGCCGCCATGGGTCACCAGGATGTCGAGGGAGGTGCCGGTGCCCCACTCGTTGACGACGAAGCAGCGACCGTCGCGCATCTCGGCGTCGAGCACCCGCAGGATCCGCGCGTCGAGGACGGTGGCCGACTCGCGGGCGGCGGCGAGCAGCAGCGGCGCGCGCGGATCGTCCTCCGGGATGACGTGGAGCGCGACGAACCGTTCCAAGACGTTGTCATGGGCACGCCAGAAGCGCCCGTCGGCACTTTCGGTCAACAGGTCGATCAACCGATAGCGGCCGGCCAGGACGTCGCCTGGCCTCGTCGACGTCGTCAACCCCCAGGTCCTTCTCGTTCGGGACAGTCGTTTTCGCGCGAGGCGCCTGCCTCTTCATCGTAGGGCGGTTCGGCAGCCGCCACCGGGGACTCGCGCGGATCTCCCCGACGCGGTCCCGTGGAATCCCTCAGGCGCGCCGCAGCCGGGCGCTCACGGTGTCGATCACCGTGGTGACCTCGTGCAGCCGGAGCACCCGCGCCAGCAGCACGAGGACACCGACCGCCACCACCCCGAGCACGGCGACGTCGACCGCGGACCACCACCAGCCGCCGGCCCCCGGCGCCTGCTCCAGCAGCTCGTCGAGCCCGAGGTCGACCAGCCAGGCGGCTCCTGCGCCGATCCCGCCGGCGACCACCAACCGGGCCGTGAAGCCGAGCAGCGACCGGGCCTGCAGGCCACCGAGCCGCCGGGCCAGCACGGTGAAGGACAACACCGAGCCGACGCCGTACGCCGCCGTGTAGCCGAGCACCAGCATCGGCGAGGTGTTGCCGGGGTCGGCGTTGCTGACGAGCGCGGTCGCGGCGGCGATGTTGACGGTGGCGATCACGCACTGGATCAGGAACACCGTTCGGTTGAGCTCGAGGGCGTAGAACCCGCGCAGGGTCAGGTAGTGGAGCGTGAAGAAGACGATGCCGAAGCCGAACAGGGCGACCGTCGTCTCGAACCGCGGGTAGATGTCGGCACCGGCGCCGTGCCCCCACAGCACGTGCGACATCGGCAGCGCGATGAACGGCAGCAGGAGGGCGAACGGTACGACGACGACCAGCGCGGTCCGGATGGTGCCGACCAGGGTGCGCGCGAGCGCAGCGTCGTCGCGGGCCGCTGCCTGCGCCGACAGCCGCGGCAGGATCGCGGTGGCGAGGGACACGGTGATGATCGAGTGCGGCACCAGCGCGACCAGGAACGCCGAGGAGTAGATGGTGATCCCGGTGCCGTCGGCGGCCGACGCGGTGCCGCCCGAGGCGAGCCGGACGACGACGACGTACGCCGCCTGGTTGACGATCACGAACAGCACGGTCCACACGGCGAGCCGCAGGGTGTGGCCCAGGCCGGTGCCGCGGAAGTCGAAGCGGGGCCGGATCCGGACGCCGGAGGCGCGCACGTAGGGGACCAGGATCAGGAACTGGGCGACGATGCCGAGCGTCGACCCGATGCCGAGCAGTGCCTCCTGCGACGCCGTGAACGGGCCGACCTGCTCGGCCTCGGTCGCCGCCCCGAAGACCGAGAGATAGGCCACGAGGACACCGACCGAGATCACATTGTTGGCGATCGGCGCCCACATCATCGGCCCGAACCGGTTGCGCGCGTTGAGGATCTGCCCGACCAGCACGAACATGCCGTAGAAGAAGACCTGCGGCAGGCAGAACCGTGCGAAGTCGATGGCCGACTGCCGCTCCGCGGCCAGTGCGGGGTCGCCGTACTTGTTGTCGAGCAGCAGCGCCATCACCCACGGCGCGGCCACGACCAGCAGGACCGTGACGGTGCCGAGGAACAGCACGGCGAGGGTGACGATGCGGTCGACGTACGCCGACCCGCCGTCGGCGTCGTTCTTCATCGCCCGCACCAGCTGCGGCACCAGGACCGCGTTGAAGACGCCGCCGGCCAGCAGGATGTAGAGCATGTTGGGGACGGTGTTCGCGATCGTGAACAGGTCCGCGTGCAGACCGCCGCCGAGGGCGGCGAGCAGGAACAGCGAGCGGATGAAGCCGCTGAACCGCGAGACGACGGTGCCGGCCGCCATCACCGCGCTGTTGGCGAGGATCCCGCGCTGCTCGCCGCCGGTGTCGGTCGCGTCCGTCATGCAGCACCTTCGCCGGTCGCGTCGGCCGTCGCGTCGGCCGAGCCCCGGTTGCGGCCGCGGATCCGCCGGACCAGCCGCAGCACGATCGCGAGGAAGAGGATGCCGCAGCCGGCGCCGAGGATCACCCAGATCACCTCGCTGACCTGGCCGGACCGGATCGGCACCTCGAACGACGACCCGAGCGGCGTGCCCTCCTCGTCGGTGAGGGACAGCGTCACTTTGTGAACGCCGGTCGCGGAGGAGTGCGCCTCGAGCACGATCGTGGTGCGACTGTCGGCCGCGAGCACCACCGGGTCGTCGACGTCGACGTCGACCGCGCCGTCGTTGCTGTCGGCCGCGATCTGCACGGTCACCGAACGGTCGAGGGTGTTGGTCACCTCCACCGCGAAGCTGCCGTCGGCGCTCGACAGGGTGACGACGGGAGGTCCGTCGATGTCGACCTTCAGGAGCTTGCGGTCGATCCAGCGGCGCGACCGCGCCAGCCGGGCCACGGCCGTGTCCGCGTCGGTCCGATAGTGGTACGACGCTCCGGTGAGCACCTCGTCGCGCACGTCGTCGGCCACCGCGACGTCCTCGGTCAGCACGTTCTGGAGGGTCTTCCCCGCGAGGAGCAGCTGCTCCACCTCGGCGAAGACGGAGGACGTGAGCTCCGCGGTCTCCTGGTCGGCGGGGTAGGTCAGGCTGTCGGGGTCGACCTGGGTCGCGGGCCGGTCGGTGGCGTCCGCGACCGTCGTGAGGTTGAGCCAGGACTGATCGAGCCCGGTCCAGAAGGTCGAACCGGCGCTGCCCTCGACCTCCCGCGGCACGACGACGATCAGCGGGTGCCGACGGGTCGGCGTGACCATCCGCACCGCAGCCTCTGCGATCACCCGCTGACGGAACGCCAACGAGCCGAGCCGAGGCTCCGGTCCCGGCCCGCCCGTGGCGGCGCCGTACGACGTCACGGCGACGGTGTGGTCCTCGTAGTCACCGACGACCGGAGGGCCCCGACGGTAGTCCTCCGCGCCGAACATCCGGTCGGTGACCAGCAGGGTGCTGTCGTCGGCGATCCCGTCGATCGCGGACGGGTCGAGGTAGCCGCCTGGCGACGCGATCACCGGGACGGTCGTCGTGCCCCACGAGGACAGCACGGTGCCCTCCCGCTCGCGGGCCAGGCGGTAGAGGCCGGGCATCCGGTCCGGCGTGGCCGACATGTCGATGTCGCCGTACGGCAGCCCGAGCACCTCGTCGCCGCGCAGCTGCACCTCGAGCGAGTCCAGCCACTCGTCAGCGGCCACAGCAGTCTCGTCGTCCGCAGCGGGTGCCTCCGTGTCCTCGGTCGCCTCTTCGGTCGCGTCGCCCGACGGGTCGTCGCCGTCCCCGTCGCCGTCCCCGTCCCCGTCGCCGTCCCCGTCGCCGTCCCCGTCGCCGTCCCCGTCGCCGTCGCCGTCCCCGTCGCCGGCGGCGGTCTCCTCCGGACCGATGTCTCGTGGCAGGTTGCCGCGACGAAGCAGCCGGGCCGCGTCGGGCACCGCCGGGTCGACCAGCCAGCTCACCGGTCGCCCGGCCGACGCAGTGCCGAGCGCGAGCGGTCCGCCGAGCTCGCCGGTCACGCCGAAGGCCGTCTCCCAGGCATCGGGTCGGGCGAGCGCACCGTTGGCGAGGTGGCGGATGCGATAGCGGATCGGCACCACGATCGCGACGTCGATGTTGCCTCCGATGCCGTCACGACCGCGGGGCACGTAGGGGAGGAAGGTCCGCGCGCGACCGTCGGCGAAGTCGTCCCGCGGCTTGTTCTCGCTCGCACCGGAGGCGTGGACGCCGAACCAGTAGACGCCCGGCGTCGACACCGGCAGCAGGCTGCGCGGCACCCGGATGGAGTACTCCTGGACCTCGCCCGGCTCCAGCTCGTCGATGCTGGCACTGACCTCGGTGATCCGGGCGCCGACCACCGCCTCGGGATCGGTCTCCGCCGCCTCGACCAACCCCGCACCGGTCGTGATCGGCGGGGGACACCCGCCCGCACAGTCGGACCCGGCGTTGATGAACGGGTAGAGGTTGATCCCGGTCCAGGTCTCCACGTCGCGGTTGACCACCGTCCCCGACACGACGACCGGCCCCCGCTCCGGCACCTCGCCGGGGGTGAGCTCGTCGATCGTGACCAGCAGCGGAGCGTCGTACGACTCGGGCACGGGGTAGGTCTCGGCCTCCGCCGTCGGGCGTGGCTCGGCCGCGGTCGCCGCGGGGGCGATGAGGAAACCGCCTGCGATCGCCGTCACTGCCCCCAAGGCAGCACGCATCACGACAGGGCGGAAGACCACGCCCCGAGGGTAGTGCGGCTGCGTGTGTGGGAGAGGGAGGGGCTTCCGTAGACTCCGGCCCGTGTCCGAGCCCCCCACTCCTGCGTCGGAGCCGATCCGGCTGGTCGACGTGCAGCAGTCGGTCGCGGCGGAGCTGCAGCGGATCTCGCCGGTGACCGACGAGCTCGGGGAGCTGTTCGCAGCGGCCGGGCACGAGCTGGCGCTGGTGGGCGGGCCGGTGCGCGACGCGATGCTCGGCCGGCGGTCCAACGACCTCGACTTCACGACGTCGGCGCGGCCGGAACAGACCGAACGGATCCTGCGCGGCTGGGGCGACGCCTGGTGGGACATGGGTCGCGACTTCGGGACGATCGGCTGCCGCAAGGGCGACTGGGTGGTCGAGGTGACGACCTACCGCTCGGAGGCCTACGACCCGGCGTCGCGCAAGCCGCAGGTGCAGTACGGCGACACCCTGGTCGGTGACCTGGGCCGGCGCGACTTCACCGTCAACGCGATGGCCGTGCGGCTGCCGGCACAGGAGATCGAGGACCCGTTCGGAGGCGTCGTCGACCTCGCCAACCGGCTGCTGCGCCCACCCGGCCGGCCCGAGGACTCCTTCTCCGACGACCCGCTGCGGATGATGCGGGCCGCGCGGTTCGCCGCCCAGCTCGGCTTCACGGTCGACGAGTCGGTGGTGGCCGCGATGCGCGACATGGCCGGCCGGATCACGATCGTGTCGGCGGAGCGGGTGCGCGACGAGCTGGTGAAGCTGATCTGCGCGCCGTACCCCCGGCTCGGCCTGACCCTGCTGGTCGACACCGGCCTGGCCGACCACGTGCTGCCCGAGCTGCCGACGCTCAAGCTCGAGCGCGACGAGCACCACCGGCACAAGGACGTCTACGAGCACACGCTGACCGTCCTCGAGCAGGCGATCGACCTCGAGGACCGGCTCGGCGGGGAACCCGACTTCTGCTCCCGCTTCGCTGCCCTCATGCACGACGTCGGCAAGCCGAAGACCCGGCGGTTCCTCGAGGACGGCACGGTGACGTTCCACCATCACGACGTCGTGGGCGCCAAGATCACCCGCAAGCGGATGCAGGCACTGCGCTTCTCCGGCGACGAGACGGACGCGGTCTGCCACCTGGTCGAGCTGCACCTGCGGTTCCACGGCTACGGCTCGGGGGAGTGGACCGACTCCGCCGTACGACGCTACGTGCGCGACGCCGGCGACCAGCTGGCCCGGCTGCACGTGCTGACCCGCGCCGACTGCACGACCCGCAACCAGCGCAAGGCCGACCGGCTTCGGCGTACCTATGACGACCTGGAGGCCCGGATCGCGCGGTTGTCGGAAGAAGAGGAGCTGGCCTCGATCCGGCCGGACCTCGACGGCAACCAGATCATGGCGATCCTCGGCATCCCGCCCGGGCGCGAGGTGGGCGAGGCCTACCAGGCCCTGCTCGAGCTGCGGCTCGACAACGGCCCGATGTCCGAGGAGGACGCGAAGGCCGCGCTGCTGACGTGGTGGGCAGCGCGTCAACTTTCCGAGAATCCCCCGTCCGGCTGACGCGCGGACCCCGCTTCCGGTGGCACCATCAGCAGCACACGCCAATCTCGGAGGCCGCCATGAAGAAGCTCGTCGTCGCCCTGCTGGCCGCGGTGCTCAGCTCCCTTGTCGTCGGAGTCGGCCCGGCGCCCGCCGCGCAGGCCGCGGGCGGGACCTACTCCGCGCCACTGACCACCGCGATCGGGAGCCTCACGGTGGCGACCGAGGTGCGCACCGGGTATGAGCGCAGCAAGTTCAAGCACTGGGTCGACGCCGACGGTGACGGCTGCAGCACCCGGCTGGAGATCCTCGACATCGAGTCCGAGACGTCGGTGACGTGCAGCAACCTGGCCGGCGGCCGCTGGTACTCCTACTACGACCGGGTCTCATGGACCGACTCCGGCCGGATCGACATCGACCACATGGTGCCGCTGGCCGAGGCCTGGGACTCCGGTGCGCGCAACTGGACCGCTGCCCAGCGCGAGTCCTACGCCAACGACCTGGGCGACTACCGCACGCTGGTCGGCGTCACCGACTCGGTCAACTCGGCCAAGGGCGACAAGGACCTCGCCGAGTGGCTGCCGACGTACGACCGCTGCCGCTACCTGCGGGAGTACGTCGCCGTGAAGATCCGGTGGCGGCTGTCCGTCAACAGCGGGGAGAAGACGGCGATGCAGAACCTCGCGGCAGGCTGCACCAACGTCACGATCACCGTCACCCGCGCGATCTGACACGCCGCTGGTTGAGGTGCGAGCGCCCGCTCATCCGTGTCTACGCCGGGGCGATCATCCGCGCCGTCCAGGCTGGGCTTCCGCTGCGACGCGGTGTTCGGGATCGAGCTCAAGGGCCTCGGCTCCCAGCGCGCCTACGTCTTGGCTTGAAAACACGAGAACCGCGGACCCGAGGGGTCCGCGGTTCCACGTGGAACTGACGAGGCGTCACTCGCCTGCGATGAACTTCTCCAGCAGCAGGCGACCCTCGGTGTCCTCGATCTGTACCGGCGGCGACTTCATGAGGTACGCCGACGCGGGGATGATCGGGCCGCCGATGCCGCGGTCGAGCGCGATCTTCGCGGCACGGACGGCGTCGATGATGATGCCGGCCGAGTTGGGGGAGTCCCAGACCTCGAGCTTGTACTCCAGGTTGAGGGGGACGTCGCCGAACGCGCGGCCCTCGAGCCGGACGTAGGCCCACTTGCGGTCGTCGAGCCAGGCGACGTAGTCGGACGGGCCGATGTGGACGTTCTTGCTGTCCACGAGTCCGGACAGCTCGCCGGTCAGGTTCGACGTCACGGCCTGGGTCTTCGAGACCTTCTTGGACTCCAGACGCTCACGCTCGAGCATGTTCTTGAAGTCCATGTTGCCGCCGACGTTGAGCTGGTACGTGCGGTCGAGCGCCACGCCGCGGTCCTCGAACAGCTTGGCCATGACCCGGTGGGTGATGGTCGCGCCGACCTGCGACTTGATGTCGTCGCCGATGATCGGGACGCCCGCGTCCTCGAACTTCTTGGCCCACTCGGGGTCGGAGGCGATGAACACGGGGAGCGCGTTGACGAAGGCCACGCCGGCGTCGATCGCGCACTGGGCGTAGAACTTGTCGGCCTCCTCGGAGCCCACCGGCAGGTACGACACGAGGACGTCGGCCTCGGAGTCCTTCAGTGCCTGGACCACGTCGACCGGGTCAGCGGTCGACTCGTCGATGGTCTCCCGGTAGTACTTGCCGAGGCCGTCGAGGGTCGGTCCGCGCTGGACCTCGATGTTGAGGGTCGGGACGTCGGCGATCTTGATGGTGTTGTTCTCCGACGCGTTGATGGCCTCGGAAAGGTCCTTGCCAACCTTCTTGTCGTCGACATCGAACGCAGCGACGAACTTGACGTCGCTCACGTGATAGTCGCCGAACTTCACGTGCATCAGACCGGGGACGGTGCCGCTGGGGTCGGCGTCCCGGTAGTAGTGCACGCCCTGGATGAGCGACGTGGCGCAGTTGCCGACGCCGACAATCGCTACTCGTACCGAACCCATGGGGATCCCTCTCCTTGATCGCTGTCGATCAGTCGTTGTCTGTTGCTGCGGCAGCCTGTGGGCCAGGCGTGCCGCGCTCTGCGTTGATCAGGTCCGACAGCCACCGGACCTCACGTTCTACGGACTCGACGCCGTGCCGTTGCAGCTCGGTGGCATAGCGGTCGACCTCTTTCTGGGTCATCGCGAGCTCGCGCTGCACCCGGTCGAGTCGCTCCTGGAGTCGCGACCGACGTCCCTCCAGCACGCGCAGCCGGATCTCCATGTCGGTCGACGAGAAGAACCGGAAGCGGATGTCGAAGTTGTCGTCCTCCCACGCAGTGGGCCCGACCTCCGACATCAGCCGGTGGAACTCAACGGTGCCCCGCTCGGTCACTTCATAGGTAATCCGCGGCCGCCGGGACGCCACGACGCCGGGGGTGGCAGACGCGGCTACTTCCTCGATCAGATTGCCACGGAGCATCTTCTTCAGTGCCGGGTAGAGCGACCCGTAAGAGAGCAGCCGACCCCAACCGAGCATCAGGTTGAGGCGCTTGCGCAGCTCGTAGCCGTGCATGGGTCCCTCATGCAGCAGTCCGAGGACTGCCAACTCGATGGTGTCGCCACGCCGTGCCATGCGATCTATCGTAGCGATATATCCGGCGATTCGGAACATCCGATGGATCGGCGGCGTCGAATCGGTGCCCCGAGGACCCGGTGCGTACCCTGATCTGCGGCATGTCGGGGCGACCCCCGTGCACCCCGAGCATCTCCATTACCCCATTCATTCAGTGAGGCAGGACGTTGGCGGACGGCAAGCGCAAGGCGAGCACGACCTCGGGCTCGAACTCGACGAAGGCCGGATCGCCCGCCGCCGAACGACCCACCTGGCAGCGCCGGCTGCTCAAGGTGACCAAGTGGGGCGCTATCGGCGGCCTGGTGATGGTGCTGATCGGCGCCCTCCTGTTCTTCATCGCCTACCGGTCGATCGACATCCCCGACCCCAACTCCGACTTCACCACCCAGACGACCCACGTCTACTACGCCGACGGCAAGACCGACCTCGGGGCGTTCGCCATCCAGAAGCGGGATCCGATCCCGCTCGACGAGATGCCCGAGACGCTCAAGGACGCGGTCGTCGCGGCCGAGGACCAGTCGTTCTGGACCAACCAGGGCATCGACCCCAAGGGCATCCTGCGCGCGGCGTTCAGCAACGCGTCGGGCGGCGTGACCCAGGGTGCGTCCACGATCACCCAGCAGTACGTCAAGGTCCTCTACCTCACCCAGGAGCGCTCCTGGAAGCGGAAGGTGAAGGAAGCGATCCTGTCGCTCAAGATCGAGAACCAGTACTCCAAGGACGAGGTGCTCGAGGGCTACCTCAACACCATCTACTTCGGTCGCGGCGCGTACGGCGTGCAGGCGGCGGCGCAGGCGTACTTCGAGGTCGACGCCAAGGACCTCAACCTGCGGCAGAGCGCCGTACTCGCGTCGCTTCTCAACGACCCCAACGACCTGGACCCCGCCAACGGCAAGGCGTCGAAACAGGAGCTCAAGGGTCGCTACCAGTACGTCGTAGACGAGATGGCCGAGATGGACGAGATCGGGTCCGACGAACGCGACCGTGCCTACCGCCGGCTTCCTGACTTCCCGGACATCGAGACCGAGGACGCGTACGAGGGCCAGACCGGCCACGTGCTCCAGATGGTCAAGTCCGAGCTCATCCGCCTCGGCTTCAGCGAGCAGGAGATCAACGGCGGCGGCCTCGAGGTGACCACGACGTTCACCCAGAAGGCGATGGACGCGGCCAAGGACGGCCAAGCCGCAGCCCGCCCGGCCGGCCTCGGCTACAAGGACCTCCACGTCGCGGTGGCGACGGTCGAGCCCGGCACCGGCGCCGTGCGCGGCATCTATGGCGGCCAGGACTACCTGCTCTCGCAGCTCAACTGGGCGGTCGAGGGCGGCCAGGCCGGTTCGACGTTCAAGCCGTTCGCGCTGGCAGCCGGCATCAAGGCCGGCTTCTCGCTCAAGGACACGTTCGAGGGCAACTCGCCGTTCACGACCGACAACGGCTTCACGGTCAGCAACCAGGGCGACACGGCTTACGGGCGGCCGAACCTGATCGCGGCGACCGAGAGCTCCATCAACACCGCCTACGTCGACCTGACCGCCTCCATCCCCGACGGCCCGCAGGCGATCATCGACACCGCCGTCGACATGGGCATCCCTCCGGAAAAGGCGCTGAAGGACCCGTGGGGCTTCCCCACGAGCACCGGCGGGCTGCTGCCCAACGAGCAGGTCGCACTGGGCTCCCAGACGGTGAGCCCGATCAACATGGCCAACGGCTACGCCACCATCGCCAACGGTGGAGTCGCCGCCGAGCCGTTCATCATCGAGAAGGTCGTCGACCAGAACGGCGACAAGCGCTACGACCACAAGGTCCAGGGCCGCCAGGCGCTCTCGGAGGACATTGCGGCCGACGTCTCCTACGCGATGGAGCAGGTCGTCGAGGTCGGCACGGGTGCGCCCGCCAACGCCAGCTTCGCCTGGCCGTCCGCCGGCAAGACGGGGACCGCGACCAATGCCGCCGACGAGGTGTCGTCGTCGTGGTACGCCGGCTTCACGGCGCAGTACTCGACCGCGGTGATGTACGTCCGCGGTGACGGCGACGACGGGCTCGACGGCTACCTGGAGCCGTTCTTCGGTGGCGAGTTCCCCGCCAAGACCTGGCGAGCCGTCATGGAGCGGGTGATGGAGGGTGAGGAGCCGATCGACCTCGCCGAGCCGGTGTACGTCGACGGCGAGGCGCCCGACGACGGGCACGCGCCGTACACGCCGCCGCCGCCACCGCCCTCCACGACCAAGAAGTCGGACCGGCCATCCACGGACCCGACCACGGAAGAGCCGTCCACGGACCCGACCACGGAAGAGCCGTCCACGGACCCGACCACCGTGCCGCCGTCCACGGACCCGACGACCGTGCTGCCGACCACCGACCCGACGACACCATCGACCCCGCCTACGACGCGGGGCACCCAGCAGACCGGCGGCTCGGGTCGACGGTCGCGCCCTGGGCGTCGCCGTCGTACGGCCCGGCGCTCCGCCGGCTGATGACCCACGTCCACCCGACCCGGGACGACCGGGTCGTCGCTGGGATCAGCGAGGCGGTCGGCGGGCCGGTGGGCGAGCACGCCGGCCGGCACCGGTGGTGGACCCCGACGCGGGTGCTGCTCCTGCTGACCGCGATCACGTTCGTGTTCGGCATGGTCCAGAAGGCGCCGTGCTCGCTGGCCGGCGGCAAGGACCAGCAGTGGGTCTACTCCCACATGTGCTACACCGACCTACGGCCGCTCTACGTGCCGCGCGGGCTGGCCGAGCTGTCGTGGCCCTACAGCAACGACGAGGAGACGCGCGACCGCTACGAGGTCATGGAGTACCCGGTCGGCATCTCCTACTGGGCGTACGGCACCGCGTGGGTGACCCAGGTCCTCAACGGGGACTCCGACCGCGACGAACGCTCGGACCAGCCGGTGGACGACCTCTACGCCAGTGAAGCCGTCGACGACGAGACCACCATCTTCGTGCTGGTCAACGCGGTCGGCTTCGCCGCGCTGGCCCTGCTGGCGGTGTGGCTGATGTCGAAGGTCCATCGCGGGCGGCCCTGGGACGCCGCCGCCTTCGCCCTCTCACCGACGCTGGTCCTCACCGGGTTGATCAACTGGGACCTGATCGCGGTCGCGCTGGTGGCGGCCGCGCTCTTCACCTGGTCGCGGGACCGGCCGGTGCTGACCGGCGTACTCATCGGGCTCGGTACGGCGGCGAAGCTCTATCCGCTCTTCCTGCTCGGCGGGATCCTCATCATCTGCCTCCGGCAGCGGAGGTACGGCGCCTTCGCGCTGGCCACGCTCTGGGCGGCGGTCACCTGGGCGGTGGTCAACCTGCCCGCCTACCTCAGCGGGCCCGACGAGTGGAAGGTGTTCTGGTCGTTCAACGCCGACCGCGGCGCCGACCTGGGCTCGGTCTGGCTGATCATCGACCAGCTGCGCGAGACCGGGGTCGCGGTCGGCACCGTCAACCAGTGGTCCTGGATCTTCTTCGGCGCCTGGTGCGTCGGGGTCCTGGTACTGGGCCTGCTGGCGGGGCGTCGTACCGACCACGTGCCGCGGCTGGCCCAGCTCGGCTTCCTGATCGTGGTCGGCTTCCTGCTGATCAACAAGGTCTACTCGCCCCAGTACGTCCTGTGGCTGCTGCCGCTGGCAGTGCTGGCCCGGCCGCGCTGGCGCGACCAGATCATCTGGCAGGCCGGTGAGGTCTTCTACTTCTGCACCGTGTGGTGGTACCTCGGCGGCTACCTGCAGCCCGCGGGCGGCGGCGACGTCGGCTTCTACTGGGTCGGCATCGTGGTCCGGATGGGGTGCGAGCTCTACCTGGTCGCGATGGTCGTCCGCGACCTGTTCCTGCCGCACCACGACCCGGTCGGAGAGCAGCCGGAGTCGGACGACTCAGCTGATCTCGATCCGGTCGAACGTAGTGGCGGTGTAGCGCACCCGGACGTCGATCCGGTCGCCGACGCCCGGCACGCGGGCGCCGGCCGGTAGGAACAGCATCGACGCCTGCATGTGCGGCGGCTCGGCGAAGAGTCGCTGCTTGCCGTCGATGGAGTACGGCGACCGCACGAACCCGACGGCGTCCAGACCCCCTCGTGCGAGGGTGGCTGCCCGGGCCTTGATCGACTGGTCGCCGGTCGGCGCCTCGAGGCCGATGCCGTGCGCCGTACCACCGCTGACGACGAGCAGGTGGCCGTGCTTCGGGGCGGTGCGGGCCCGGTAGCCGAAGATGTCGCCCCGCTCGACGGGGTGGACGTCGAGGACCGTCGCCGTCACCCGGAGGGCGCCGCGATCGCCGAGCCACAGCTGGGTGCCGATGCGGGGACGGACCGAGAAGTCGCCGTACTGCTGGCGCAGCGTCGTGAGCTCGCTGTCGGTCAGGTGGCTCACCCAGACCGCGTTGGCGCCGCGGCCCGGCACTGCGGCGGCGACGTAGTCGTTGAGCAGCCGGGCGACCTCGCCGAGGTGGTTGCCCTGGGCGAGCGGCAGGTGCAGCGCGACGCCTTCGAGGTGGCTGTCGGGGTGCCGGCGGAGCACCTCTCCCGATTCCCACAGGTCGCGTCCGGACATGCCGTGCCGCTGCATGCTGGTGGTGCGCTCGAGGACGATCCGGGAGGTCGGGGCGAGGGCCAGCAGCCGCTCGAGGTCGGCGAGCCGGCTGACGGTGTGGATCACGCGGTTCGCCAGTCCGGGCTCGATCGCGTCGACGAACGGACGCCACGGGGTCAGCACCACGATGTCGCCGTCCCACCGGGTGGCGACGCCGGGGATCTCGTTGTACGTCCCGACCGCGAGCGTGGTCACGTCGTGGCCGCCGTCGCGCAGCCACTGTGCCTTCCGCGCGAGCCGGCCGAGAGTGAAGCCGTAGCCGTTGCCCTTGGCCACCGGGACGATGCCGGGGTGGGCGTCGGCGACGGTCTCGAGGTGGGCCCGCCAGCGCGGGCCGTCGACGGTGAGGGTGAGGCTCATCGGGCTGCTGTCGACCTAGCGCCGCGCCAGGTACATCTGGAACGCCTTGTAGAGAACCCGGTTGACCGGCAGGTCCCACTCGCCGGCGTACTCGACGGCCTCGCCGCCGGTGCCGACCTTGAACTGGATCAGCCCGATGTGGGAGTCGTCGGCGTCGAGGGTGTCGGTGATGCCGCGCAGGTCGTAGATGGTGGCGCCGGAGGCCAGCGCGTCGCGGATCATCGCCCACTGCACGGCATTCGAGCCCCGGACGTCGCGCTTCTCGGTGGAGGAGGCGCCGTAGGAGTACCAGGAGTGGGTGCCGACCCGCACCGCGAGCGTCGCCGCGACCAGGTCGCCCTGGTGGCGGGCCAGCCACACCTTGAGCCGGTCGGGGGCGTCGGCGTTGAGGGCGTCGTACATGACCTCGAAGTAGCGCAGTGGCCGCGGCGTGAAGTGGTCGCGCTCGGCGGTGTGGACGTAGAGGTCGTGGAACGCCTTGAGGTCGGCCGCCGTACCGACGGAGACCTCGACGCCCTCCTTGTCGGCCTTCTTGATGTTGCGGCGCCACAGCTGGTTCATGCCTTTGAGGAGGGACTCCTCGGTGTGAGCCGTGCCGCCGGCTTGCACGAGCGGGATCTGGTAGACGAACTGCGGCTGGCCGGCCGCGAAGCCGCCCTCCGCTCCCTGGTGGCGCCAGCCCAGCTCGTGCAGCTGGGCGACGACGCGGGCGCCGCTGGCGGCCCGGTCGAGCGGCGGCACCTCGCCGAGGCGGCGTACGTCGGCGTCGGCGATGCCCTCCTTGATCTGCGCGGCGGACCAGCGGCGGGTGGTCACGGGGGGCCCGATCCGTACGGCGAACGCCCCCTCGCCCTTGAGGTGGCGGACCAGGGGATCGAGCCAGTCACCGAGCCGGTCGGTCGACCAGTCGATGACCGGCCCCTCCGGCAGGTAGGCCAGGTAGCGCTTGAGGCGGGGCAGCTGCCGGTAGAGCACCAACGCGGCGCCGACGGTCTGACCGCTGTCGTCGACCCAGGCCAGGTGCTCGGACCGCCACTCGGGCTTGACCTTCGCCCAACCGGGCGTCTGGAGGAAGCTCGCGGTGGGGAGGGTGTCCAGGTAGTCGCGGTGCTCGTCGGCGGAGATGGTCCGCAGGCTCGGCATGAGGTCAGGCTATCGGGCGGTCAGATCCGCTCGCGCAGCCATTCGAAGTCGGCCTTGTGCTCCTCCGCGCCACCGGGCGTCTCGCAGACGACCGGTGCGCCGGCGTCGCGCACGACAGCGGCCAGCAGGTCGGGGTCGATCCGCCCGGCCCCGAAGTTGGCATGCCGGTCGGCGCCGGAGTCGAAGTCGTCGCGGCTGTCGTTGCAGTGGACGAGGTCGATCCGGCCGGTGATCTTGCGGACGTCCTCGACGATGGTCTCGAGCGGGTTGCCCCCTGCGTGGGCATGGCAGGTGTCGAGGCAGAACCCGACCTGGTCAGCGCCCTCGGTGCCGTCGATCGCGGCCCACACGCCGGCGATCCGCTCGAGGTAGCGGGTCATCGCGTTGGTGCCGCCCGCGGTGTTCTCGATGAGGAGCGGGATCTTGAGGTCGGTTGCCTCGACCGCCTTGCGCCAGTTGTCGAAGCCCTTGGCGGGATCGTCGTCGTCCTGCACGTGGCCGCCGTGGACGATCAGGCCCTTGGCGCCGATCTCGGCGGCGGCGTCCATGTGCTGCTGGAGCAGCTTGCGGCTCGGGATCCGCTGGCGGTTGTTCGTGGTCGCGACGTTGATGAGGTACGGCGCGTGGACGTAGAGATCGATGCCGGCCGCCTCGGCGTCCGCGCGCAGCCGCTCGGCGCCGCCCTCGTAGGCGAGCACCGGACCCTTGTAGGACTGCGGGTTGCCGAGGAAGAACTGCACCAACGGCGCGTTGCGGGCCTTGGCCTCGGCGATCGGGTCGGTCTGCTCCACGTGGGCGCCGATCCTGACGGCACTGGTCTCGCTCATGTCCCCAGACTAGGAGCCGGCATCGACAATTCGTTGGGCGGCGTACCTCGTTGTTAACCTGTCCCGTCGCCCTCCCATAGGGGGAGAGCGCAAGCAGAGCCCTCCTGCCACGGAGAGTCCGTGGCCGCCTAGTCCAGAGGAGGTGGAGACCGCTTTGCGTGCATATGAAGTCATGGTCATCCTCGATCCGAGCCTCGACGAGCGCACGGTCGAGCCGTCGCTCGACAAGTACCTCAACGTCGTCCGCAAGGACGGTGGAGTTGTCGACAACGTCGACATCTGGGGTCGTCGGCGTCTCGCCTACGAGATCAACAAGAACGCCGAAGGCATCTACGCCGTCATCAACCTGACCGCTACGCCGGCCACGGTTGCGGAGTTCGACCGCCAGCTGGGTCTCAACGAGGCCATCCTGCGCACGAAGGTCCTGCGTCCGACCCTGTGACGAGACGCGGTGCTGTGGACGAGACCTACCCAATGTCGGAAGGTCGCGGCACGATGGCGCCGACACACTCCTCACAGGCAACGAACGCTAGCCCCACTCAATAAGGGAGACCTGACATGGCAGGCGAGACCGTCATCACCGTCGTCGGCAACCTCGTCGACGACCCGGAGCTGCGCTTCACCCCCTCGGGTGCGGCCGTAGCGAACTTCCGGATCGCGTCGACGTCGCGCACCTTCGACAAGCAGTCGAACGAGTGGAAGGACGGCGACGCGCTGTTCCTGTCCTGCTCGGTGTGGCGCCAGGCCGCGGAGAACGTCGCGGAGTCCCTGCAGAAGGGGATGCGCGTCGTCGTCCAGGGTCGGCTCAAGTCGCGGCAGTACGAAACCCGCGAGGGTGAGAAGCGCACCGTCTTCGAGATCGAGGTCGAAGAAGTCGGCCCGTCGCTCAAGTACGCCACGGCCAAGGTCACCCGCGCTGCCCGTTCGGGCGGCGGCGGCGGTTACGGCGGCAACCAGGGCGGCGGCAACCAGGGCGGCCAGGGCGGCCAGGGCCAGCCCGACCCGTGGGCATCGTCGGCTCCCGCCGGCGGCGGCAACCAGGGCGGCGCACCGGCAGGCGACCCGTGGGGTGCCCCGGGCGTCGGCGGCAGCGACGAACCGCCTTTCTGATTCATCAATCCACCACCATTCCGCCGACGTTGACTGACGTCGGCGGGCTCTGAGGAGGAGCACCACAATGGCTAAGCCAGTCATCCGCAAGCCGAAGAAGAAGGTTTGCCAGTTCTGCAAGGAGAAGGCGACCGGTGTCGACTACAAGGACACCGCGCTGCTCCGCAAGTTCATCTCCGACCGCGGCAAGATCCGCGCGCGGCGTGTGACCGGCAACTGCGTCCAGCACCAGCGGGACGTCGCGATCGCGGTCAAGAACGCCCGCGAGGTCGCGTTGCTGCCCTACACGGCCACCGGCCGCTGATCCGGGCCTGAGGAGGAGAGCAACACATGAAGATCATCCTGACCCACGAGGTCGAGGGTCTCGGCGCTGCCGGGGACGTGATCGAGGTCAAGGACGGCTACGGCCGCAACTACCTGCTCCCGCAGGGCCTCGCGATGCGCTGGAGCCGTGGCGCCCAGAGCCAGGCCGACGCGATCAAGAAGGCTCGCTCGGCTCGCGCCGTCCGCGACGAGGCGCACGCCTCGGAGATCAAGGCCAAGCTCGAGCAGGCCCCGGTCGACGTCAAGGTCAAGGCCGGCCAGGGCGGACGCCTGTTCGGCGCCGTCACCGTCGGCGATGTCGCCGAGGCGCTCGGTGAGGTCACCGGCGAGTCGATCGACAAGCGGACCATCGCCCTCGGCAGCCCGATCAAGACCCTCGGTGCCCACCAGGTCTCGATCAAGCTGCACGACGACGTGTCCGCGGCGGTCGCGCTCAACGTGATCCCCGCCTGACGCTTCACAGTCCCTCGAACGGCCGGTCCCATGGGGCCGGTTGTTCGCTTTTGTGCCCCGGAACGCGCGACAATCAGCCTATGAGGACGCCTCGAGGGTTCCTGGCCGTCGCCGTGCTCCTGCTGTCGCCGGTGCTGGTCGCCTGCGGCGATGACGACGAGCCCGAGGACAGCCCGCCGAGCTCGTCCTCCCCGGACCTGCCCGACGACTCGACGGCCGGGACGAGTGACGAGTCGAGTGCCCCGACTTCGGAGGCGACAACGGATGCGCCCGCCGGACTCCCGTCCGCGTGCGACGTGCTGACGCCGGAGGACGTGGCCGCGGCGTTCGCGGTGGAGTTCGGGCCGGCCGAGCCCGGCGGCGGGGCTACGAACGAGCAGGACCTGTCGTGGCAGAGCGACAACTGCGACTGGGAGGCCGAGGACCTGCTCGAGGTCCAGCTCGCACTCTCCGGGCCGGAGGACTACACGCCCGCCTTCGCGTGCCAGGAGCCGATCTCCATCGGGTCGTCCGTCGAGCCCGTCCCGGGGATCGGCGACCAGGCGTGGTGGGAGGTCGACGACTCCGCCGCGCTCGAGGCGAGCCTGCGGGTGTGCACGGCGGACTACAACTTCAACATCGACCTGGAGTACGAGGACGGCGTCGACTTCGAGGGTGACCCGATGCAGCAGTCGATCGCGCTGGCCGGGGTCGTGCTGGCCAAGCTGGGCTGAACCGGCTCGACTACTCGTCGTTCTCCGCGGGCGACTCCGCCCCCTCCGGGTCGTCGGCGACGGGCGGTGCGCCTGCCCACTCCCGCCCGGCGAACACGAAGCACAGGATGACCAGCGCGATCTGGACGACCTGAGCGGCAACCTCGCCAGCCGGGCCCATCGCGTCCCAGCCGGCGCCGAAGGCCAGAGGGGGTGCCGCGAGCACGAAGACCAGGGCCGTCGCGCACATGCTGAACGTGGTCATCCCGACGGTCTGCTTGGCCTTCAGCGCCGACTGGCTGAGCTGGTGGCAGAGCACCGCGAAGAACGCGAACCGCGGAATGTCTGCGGACCAGCCCAGTGACGGGTCGTCGGCGAAGAATCGCGCCACGTCCGGCACGACGAGCGCGATCGACAGCCCGAACGCCAGGACGCCCAGCACCCGGAGCACCGGCCGGCTGCGCGGGTCGAGCGAGCCGCCCACGCCGTACAGGCCGATCAGGACCAGCACCCAGCCGAGCGGGTCGGGGAGCGGGTCGAACGTGCCGGGGTCCGCGTCGGTCGGTCCGAGCGCCAGCAGCACCAGGCCGAGGGCGATCGCCTGCAGCGGCTTCATCGGGAGGCTCCGGTGACCAGCCACCGGTCGCCGGCTGCCCGGCGGGTGAGGGTGAGGAACCGGCCGCCCATGAACACCAGGCCGAAGACGGCCCACAGCCACGGCAGGCCTCCGCCCACCCAGTCGTCGGTGACCACCGCAGCACCCAGCACGAGCGGAGCGTAGCCGCCGAGGACCGCGAGTCCGGCCCAGGCCAGGTAGGTGCCGTCGCCTGCCCCGATCAGCACCCCGTCGAGCACGAACACCACGCCGGCCACCGGCTGCGCGAGTGCTGCGACGAGGAGCACGGGGACGAGCGCGCGCCGGACGGCGTCGTCCGTGGTGAACAGCACGCCCAGCACCGGGCTCGCCGCCGCCAGCCCGACGCCGGTGACCACCCCGCTGACCAAGCCCCACCCGACCATCCGCCGGGTGACCGCGCGCGCCGCTGTGACGTCGCCGGCGCCGAGGTGGCGTCCGGTGATCGCCTGGGCGGCGATCGCGATCGCATCGAGCGCGAACGCGAGGAAGCCCCAGAGCGTCATCGCCAGCTGGTGGGTCGCGATCGGCACCGCCTCGTCGGTCGTGGTTTGCGCCGTGAGGACGACGGCGTACGTCGTCACCAGCAGCGAGGCACGCAGCGTCAGGGTGCGGACGAGCAGAGGTACGCTCGCGCGGGCCGCCGTCCGGATCCCCGGCGCGTCGGGGCGGAGCGCGGCGCCCTCGCGGCGCGCAGCGCGGACGACGACGAGCACGAGTGCCGCCGCCGAGCCGACCTGGGCGAGCACCGACCCGAGCGCGGAACCGGCGATGCCGAGGTGGGGCACGGGCCCGACGCCGTAGACCAGGACGACGTTGAGCAGCAGGTTGGCCACGGTGCCGGCAACGGCGACGACCAGCGGTGTCCGGGTGTCCTGGAGGCCGCGCAGCACCCCGGTCGCCGCCAGCATCAGTAGGAGCGGCGTGACGCCGAGCAGGGCGATGCGCAGGTAGGTCTCGGCCTCGTCCGCGACCGCGGCGCCGGGCCCGAGCGCGGCGACCATCGGGCCGGTGAGCAGGACCCCGGCGACCGTCGTCGGAACCCCGATCATGACCGCCAGCCACAGGCCGTCCACTCCTTGCGCCAGGGCCGCGTCGCGGCGACCGGCGCCGAGCTGGCGGGCGACCCCGGCCGTGGTGCCGTAGGCGAGGAAGACGCAGAGACCGACGAGGGTCTGGAGCACGATGCCCGCGATCCCGAGGCCGGCCAGCTCGCGGGTGCCGAGGTGGCCGACCACCGCGGCGTCGCCGAGGAGGAAGAGCGGTTCGGCGACCAGGGCGAGAAAGGCGGGTACGGCGAGCCGCCCGATCTCGCGGTCGTCGGCGGTCAGTCGAAACCGACGCACGGCCACCCCTCGGCTGTGGAAATCGGGCGTTCGTATCCGATCCGGCGTTGTCTGTCTGATGACCGCAAGATGACGGGCCGGTTAACGAGAATTGGAAGGACAATTTTCTGTTCCACAGGTGTGGAGTCACGTTTCCGCAGGTCAGTCATCGTGTCGATACCGTTTCCGGTCCCCTTTCCCCAGATTGCTCCCCAGGCCGTTCACACCGTTCTTGCGTGTCCTCCACCTTGTGCCGTCGGTTATCCCCAGCCTGGGTGTCGGCCTGGGGATAGGGCACTAGCAATGCCGCTCTGCGGTGCGTAGGTTCGCGGGTCGAGTCTCTCGCACGGCTCGGCGAGCGGCACTCCGGTCCTTGTGTCGGACCTGGGCGCAAGCCTGCCCGTGAACGGCAACTACTCGAAGACCAGTTCGACGATGAAGGGGAGTCGCGTGAGCCTCGCAGAGGTGCCGCCGCCGGACGACGAGTGGGGCGACGGACCCGCGTCGTACGCACCGGGCAACGCACCCTCCACCCACCCAGGGGGCGGCCGCACACCCCCGCAGGACATGGCGGCGGAGCAGTCGGTGCTCGGCGCGATGCTGATCTCGAAGGACGCGATCGCCGACGTGCTCGAGTCGGTCCGCGGAGTCGACTACTACCGGCCGGCGCACGAGTCGATCCACGACGCGATCATCGACCTCTACGGCCGGGGCGAGCCCGCCGACATGGTGACCGTCGCCGACGAGCTGGGCCGACGGGGCGAGCTGGCGCGGATCGGCGGCGCGCCCTACCTCCACACGCTCGCCGCCAACGTCCCGATCGCCGCCAACGCCGGCTTCTACGCCGAGATCGTCCGCGAGAAGGCGATCCTGCGCCGGCTCGTCGACGCCGGCACCAAGATCGTGCAGATCAGCTACGCCGGTGAGGGCGAGGTCGACCACATTGTCGACGCCGCGCAGGCCGAGGTCTACGGCGTCACCGAGCGGCGCAAGGCCGAGGACTACGCCCCGCTGAGCGACATCATGGACGGCGTCCTCGACGAGATCGAGGCCATCGAGAATCGCGAGGCCGGCATCTACGGCGTGCCGACCGGCTTCGCCGACCTCGACGACCTGACCAACGGCCTCCACGCCGGCCAGATGATCGTGGTCGCGGCCAGGCCGGCGATGGGGAAATCGACGCTGGCTCTCGACCTGTGCCGGGCCGCGTCGGTCCAGAACAACCTCACGAGTGCCTTCTTCAGCCTGGAGATGACGAAGTCCGAGATCACCATGCGGCTGCTGTCGGCCGAGGGTCGGATCCCGCTCAACCACATCCGCAACGGCAAGATGTCGACGGAGGAGTGGGACCGGCTCGCCCGCCACGTCGCGAAGGTTTCGTCGGCGCCGATGTTCATCGATGACAGCCCCAACATGACGATGATGGAGATCCGGGCCAAGGCCCGGCGGCTCAAGCAGCGGCACGACCTCAAGCTCGTCGTCATCGACTACCTCCAGCTGATGACGTCCGGCAAGAAGGTCGAGTCCCGCCAGCTCGAGGTCTCGGAGTTCTCCCGGCAGATCAAGCTCCTCGCCAAGGAGCTCGAGGTCCCGATCATCGCGCTCTCCCAGCTCAACCGTGGTCCCGAGCAGCGGGCCGACAAGCGCCCGATGATGAGCGACCTTCGCGAGTCCGGCAGCATCGAACAAGATGCGGACATGGTCATCCTGCTCCACCGCGACGACGTCTTCGAGAAGGAGTCGACCCGCCCCGGCGAGGCGGACCTGATCGTCGCCAAGCACCGCAACGGCGCCACCCGCGACATCGTGGTCGCCTTCCAGGGCCACTACTCCCGCTTCGTCGACATGGCGCACTGACCGATGGCTTCAGCCAGGGCACGGACGCTCCTCCCGACCTGACGTCTCGGCTACCGCTACGACGGTCCGAGCGGGGTGGGCGTGCAGGGTCGTGACGTCACCCGGCTGGTCCTTGTACTCCAGCACCCGCACGCGGTCGTTCTCGAAGATGACCTCGTAGAACTCGGCGTTGGTCTCCGCAGGATCGAGGCTCATCCACCGATGATGCCTGTATCGGGGGGTGCTGCGGAAGCATCCGGTCCGCCGACAGTCAAGCCTTCACATTCGGCGCGGAGGGGAGCAGTCTGACCAGGAACAGCGCCCAACGCGTCGGAGGTGCAGTGTGACGACAACCGTCAGCCGCTTCGAAACCGGGCTCGCGCCGTGCGGCAAGAAGCGCGACGGCGAGAGCGTGATGACCGAGGACCACCAGGGACTCTTCACCGAGGATCGCCGCTACTCCTGCGGGTGCCTGACCACCAAGGAGGAGTACCACGACGGGAGCGTCCACTTCATGGTGGTGAACCACCACGGCAAGGTGCTCCTGGACGAGGAGCTGCGGGGTGAGTGAAGACGGCCTGATACGCGCCGCCCACGATGTCCTGATCGTGGGCGGCGGCGCAGCAGGGCTGCGGGCGGCGATCGCGATCGCGGAGACCGACCCGGATCTCGACGTGGCGGTGATATCGAAGGTCTACCCGATGCGCAGCCACACGGTCTCGGCCGAGGGCGGCGCGGCGGGCGTCATCGCCGCCGACGACAGCATCGACGAACACATCTACGACACCATCTCGGGAAGCGACTGGCTCGGTGACCAGGACGCCATTGAGGCCTTCGTCAACGAGGCGCCCGGCGAGCTGCTGCAGCTGGAGCACTGGGGCTGCCCGTGGAGTCGGCAACCGGACGGCCACGTCGCCGTACGCCCGTTCGGCGGCATGAAGAAGAAGCGCACCTGGTACGCCGCCGACAAGACCGGCTTCCACATGCTGCACACCTTGTTCCAGACGACGCTGAAGTACCGCGAGGTCACCCGGTACGACGAAGTGTTCGTCACCCGCCTGCTGGTCGACGACGGCCAGGTGCACGGCGTCGTCGGGATCGGGCTCTACTCCGGCAAGATGCAGGCGGTCACCGCGAAGGCAGTCGTCCTGGCGACCGGCGGCTGCGGCAAGGTATTCCCCTTCACCACCAACGCCAACATCAACACCGGCGACGGCATGAGCCTCGCCTATCGTGCGGGCGCGCCGCTCAAGGACATGGAGTTCATCCAGTACCACCCGACCGGCCTGCCGTTCACCGGCATCCTGATCACCGAGGCCACCCGGGCCGAGGGCGGCTGGCTGCTCAACAAGGACGGCTACCGCTACCTCCAGGACTACGACCTCGGGACGCCCACCCCGACCCCCGAGCTGCGCAGCATGGAGCTCGGCCCCCGCGACCGGCTGTCGCAGGCCTTCGTCCACGAGGTCGCCAAGGGACGTACGTCGGACTCGCCCTGGGGACCGGTCGTCCACCTCGACCTCCGGCACCTCGGCGCGGAGCTCATCGACAGCAGGCTGCCGTTCGTCCGCGAGCTGTGCCTGAAGTACGAGCGGATCGACCCGGTGCACGAGCTGATCCCGGTCCGCCCGGTCGTCCACTACATGATGGGTGGCGTCCACACCGACATCGACGGCGCGACGCCGATCGCCGGACTCTATGCCGCGGGTGAGACCGCGTGCGTGAGCATCAACGGCGCCAACCGGCTCGGGTCCAACTCGCTGCCGGAGTGCCTGGTCTTCGGTGCGCGCGCGGGGAGGGCGGCCGCGGAGTTCGCCCGCAGCGCCCGGCTGCCCCGGCCGCGATCGGTGCTCAGGCGGCCGACGAGGTACGCCGCCTCGAGCGCGACCTCCTCGGCAAGGACTCAGCGGGCGAGAGCGATCGCGGCGATCCGCGGGGAGATGCAGACGACGATGGAGGAGGCCGCCGGCATCTACCGGACCGGCCCCGAGATGGCCAAGGGCATCAACATGCTGCGCGAGCTGCAGGAGCGGATCGGGCGAGTGGGGATCGCCGACACCAGCCGTTCGTTCAACACCGAGCTGCTCTCGGCCCTCGAGCTGGCCAACATGCTCGACATCGGCGAGTGCATCCTCCAGTCGGGGCTGGAGCGCGAGGAGTCGCGCGGCGCGCACCAGCGCACCGACTTCCCCGACCGCGACGACGAGAAGTTCCTCATGCACCAGCTGGTGCACCGCAACACCGACGGGACGCCGCGCGTGGATTCCCAGCCGGTGACCATCACCCGCTGGCCTCCGGGCGAACGGGTCTACGGGAGGTAGTCATGACCAGCAACGGTGAGAGCATCCGGCTCGAGGTCACGAGGTACCGCCCCGAGGGCGACGGCGAACCGCACCTGCAGGCGTACGACGTACCCCTTCGCCAGGAGTGGACGATCCTCGACGGCCTCAACCACATCAAGGACGAGGTGGACACGACGCTGTCGTACCGCTGGTCCTGCCGGATGGGCATCTGCGGCAGCTGCGGGATGAACGTCAACGGCGAACCCAAGCTGACCTGCGCGACGTTCCTCGACGACTATGCCCCTGGCCCGATCCTGGTCGAGCCGCTGTCCAACTTCCCGATCGTCCGGGACCTCGTCGTCGACATCGACGACTTCATCCAGAAGCTGCCGAAGGTCAAGCCCTGGATCATCCGCGACGACGACGCCGTGCTCGATCAAGGGGGCGAGATCGACGGCGAGTACATCCAGACGCCCGAGGAGCTCGACGCCTACCAGCAGTTCAGCATGTGCATCAACTGCATGCTCTGCTACGCCGCGTGCCCCGTCTACGGGCTCGATCCGGAGTTCATGGGGCCTGCCGCGATCGCCCTCGCCGAGCGCTACGACCTCGACTCACGGGACCACGGCGCGCGCGAGCGGCTCGACGTCCTCATCGAGCACGAGGGCGATCTGGGGCTGCACGTTCGTCGGTGAGTGCACGAAGGTCTGTCCGAAGCACGTCGACCCGGCCGGCGCCATCCAGCGCTACAAGCTCAAGGCTGCCAAGGAGAACGTCAGGGCCTTCGTCCTGCCGAGGTTCCTCCAATGAGCACCCAAAAGGCGACCGAGGTACGCGTCCACCAGCCCACGATGTCCACCTGGTGGTGGACCAAGAAGCGCTCCTACTTCCTGTTCGTGATGCGCGAGCTCAGCAGCTTCTTCGTGGCCTGGTTCGTGGCCTTCCTGCTGGTGCTCGTCGGTTCCGTCGGGAGGAGCGAGGCGGCGTACCAGAGCTTCCTCGACTGGGCGGCCGCTCCGTGGATGGTGGCCATCAACCTGGTCGCGTTCGCGTTCCTCGTGCTGCACGTCGTGACCTGGTTCAGCCTCACTCCGAAGGCGATGGACGTCCGGATCCGCGGCGAGAAGGCGCCGGCCGCGCTGATCATCGCCTCGCAGTACGTCGGCCTGGCGGTCGTGTCCGCCTTCGTGCTCTGGCTGGTGACCCGATGAGCACCCCGGTCGTCGTCCGGCGCCGGCCCGCGATGAAGCGGCGGATCGAGCCGCTGGTGTGGTTGATGTTCAGCGGGGGCGGCGTGTTGGCCGCCGTGTTCTTGCCGTCACTCGTGTTCCTTTTCGCCTTCGCCTTTCCCCTCGGCTGGATAGACCCTCCGAACCACGACCACCTGGCTGCCGTCGTCGGCAACCCGCTGACCTTCCTCTTCCTCCTCGGGATGTTCGTCGTCCTCCTCGTCCACAGCGCCCACCGCTTCCGCTACACGCTGTACGACGGCCTCCAGATCAAGCACAAGGGGATCACCGCGCTGGTCTGCTACGGCGTGGCCGCGGTCGGCGCGATCACTGCGTTCGTCGTGCTGGTCACCGCTCTTTGAGCAGCAAACCCGTGGAGCCGCCGCACGGTGGGTCGTAGCGTCCAACCAGATCCACTTCGACCTGACCAGCAGGCCGAGGTCGAGCGCCTCATCGCCCTCGGGGCCAAGCGCATCGACATCGGGCAAGGCGAGGTCAGCTGGGAGGTCATGGCCGACCCGGACGGCAACGAGTTCTGCGTCCTGACCCCGCGGTAGTCGGGCAGGCGCTCACTCGAGGAAGGCGCGCGCGGCCTCGTCGACCCGGGCGTAGTGGTCGGACCAGCCGGCCCCGTCGCGGTGCGTCACCATCTGGTCGCCGGGCTTCTGGCCGATGGCGCCATCGACGAGCTCCCGGACGATGTCGACGTGCCCCGCGTGCCGGGCCGTCTCCACGGTCATGTGCACGAGGATCCGGTGCAGCGTCACCGCCCGCCGGCCCTCGGACCACCACGGCACCTCGCCGGGTGCGTCGAGTGGCAGCTCGGTGATGGTGGCGTCCGCGGCATCGGCTGCGAACCGGTAGAGGTCGATGATCTCCGCGCTGGTCTCGTCCGGCGTCGCGTAGAGGTCCGCGTCGGGCTCGGCGCCCTCCTCGAACCATGGCAGGTCGCGCCCGCGGGGGCGACCGAACGTGATGGTGAAGTAGTCGAGGCCGACGCTCGCCACGTGCTTGACGACACCGAGGAGGTTGGTGCCGGTCGGCGTGAGCGGGCGGCGCAGGTCGTAGTCACCCAGCCCGTCGAGCTTGCTCAGCAACCCGTCGCGCTCGTCGCGCAGGTAACGGTGCATGGTCCGCTTCTGGTGGTCGGCGACGTCCATGCCACTGACCCTGCCATGCACCACCCCCGGTGATCAGTCGGGCGCGTAGCCGAGGCCCATCGCCGCCAATGCCGCGGCCATCCGGTCCAGGGCGATGGGGCCGACGCCGTGCAGCGCGGCGAGGTCGCGGCGGGTCCAGCTGCTCACGCCCTCGAGGGTGTGCAGGTCGACTGCGCGCAACGCCCGGGTCGCCGGCGCGCCGATGGTGCGGGGCAACGGCGTGCCCGTACGACGGGGGGCCCGCTCGCGTGGCCCGTCCTCGTGGTCGAGCACGGCCTCGCCTCGGGGCGAGAGGCGGTAGCCGATCGCGAGCGACTCGGTCAGCCCGCGTTCCTTGAGCTTGCGGACGTCGCGCTTGAACTCGGCCGTCGGCCGCTCCACCTGCAGGGCGAGCTCGGGCGCGCGCACCTCGGGGTTGGTGTCGATGAGCCGCAGCGTCGCGCGGGTCCAGGGACCGATCGGCGATGCGGCGTCGAGCCGGTCGAGGCCCGTGACGATCTCGGCCAGCTCGCCGGCGGACGGCAGCGCCGCCCGCAGCGTCTCGCGCGGGTCGGGTCCGGCGTACTGCAGGCCGACGCGGAAGACGCGCCCGTCCGGACGCGCGGAGAGCGCGGCCTTGAGCGCGGTCAGCGAGACCGCGCCGCACCGACGCGCATCGTCGGCGCGGAGCGCCCCGAGGGCGACCGGCTCGACGCCGGTGACCTCGAGCAGCCCGACCGCCGTCCGCAACCGCGTCCCGACCTTCACCCGCGCCCGGTCCCAGCGCCGGAAGGCCAGGTCGATCTCGCCGTCCCGGATCGCCTCGAGCTCGGAGGGTCGGATCATCACCCTCCGGAGGATAGGCAACTCAGAGGTCGAGGACGAACAGCACGGTGGACGAGCACGCTCAGTGCCAGTCGCTCACCTTGATGTCGTACGGCGCCGGCTGGCCGGCGCCGGTCTCAACGAGGCTCTTCAGGCTCATCAGGAACGTCGCCCACTTGGTGCTGCAGTGGTGCATGAACTCCACCTGCTCGCGCCGGCCCTCATGGCGGAACAGGATGATCGTCCACGCCTCCTCGCGCTTGAGCTCGAACCGGACGGCGCGGGCGAGCTGGGCCTCGTCCACCTGGTAGCGCCGCTCCCGGCCGGACGGCGTGACCCGGGTCAGGCCCACGCGTTCGAGCGCGGCGAGGTGCTTGGCCACTGCCTGCCGCGACACCGGCAGCTGCTCGGCCAGCGAGGTCGACGGGGGGTTCGAGCGCGCCCGTAGCATGCACTTCATGCAGCAGGTCAGAGCCGTCATCGCCCGCGCCCAAGGCGCCCCCGTCGAGATCGTGACCATCAACGTCCCCGACCCGGGTCCGGGCGAGGCCGTGGTGAAGGTGCTGACCTGCGGGGTCTGCCATACCGATCTGCACTACCGGGAGGGCGGGATCAACGACGACTTCCCGTTCTTGCTGGGCCATGAGGCGTCGGGGATCGTCGAGTCGGTCGGTGCCGACGTCACCGGCGTCGCGCCGGGCGACTTCGTCGTCCTCAACTGGCGGGCGGTCTGTGGCGAGTGCCGGGCGTGCAAGCGCGGCGACCTCCACTACTGCTTCGCCACGCACAACGCGAAGCAGAAGATGACGCTGGCCGACGGCCCGGACGCCGGTCAGGGAGCTGTCGCCGGCGCTGGGCATCGGGGCGTTCGCCGAGAAGACCCTGGTCGCCGCAGGGCAGTGCACCAAGGTCGACCCGGAGGCGCGGCCGGCAGCGGTCGGCCTGCTGGGCTGCGGTGTGATGGCCGGCATCGGGGCAGCGATCAACACCGGCGCGATCACCCGCGGCCGGAGCATCGCGGTCATCGGCTGCGGGGGCGTGGGCGTCGCCGCGATCGCGGGCGCCGCCCTGGCGGGAGCGAGCCCGATCATCGCGGTCGACATCGACGCCAAGAAGCTGAAGCAGGCGAAGAAGATGGGCGCCACCCACACCATCGACTCCTCGCCGCTCTCCGGGCTCGACCCGGTCGCGGAGATCAAGCGCATCTGCGCGGAAACGTACGACGGCGCCGACGGCGCCGACGTGGTCGTGGAGGCGGTCGGCCGTCCGGAGACCTGGCAGCAGGCGTTCTACGCCCGCGACCTTGCCGGCACGCTGGTCCTCGTCGGCGTACCCACGCCCGACATGAAGGTTCCGGACATCCCGCTGATCGACATGTTCGGCCGCGGCGGCGCGCTGAAGTCCAGCTGGTACGGCGACTGCCTGCCGAGCCGCGACTTCCCGATGCTCGTCGACCTCTACCTGCAGGGCCGGCTCGACCTCGACGCCTTCGTGTCCGAGGAGATCGGCCTGGGCGACGTCGAGGCGGCCTTCGAGCGGATGCATCACGGCGACGTGCTGCGCTCGGTGGTCGTGCTGTGACCGACTCCGGGCTGACGGGCAGTCTGCGGGTCGATCACGCCGTCTCCAGCGGCACCTTCACCCTCGACGGCGAGACGTTCGACGTCGACAACAACATCTGGGTGGTCGGCGACGACACCGAGTGCGTCGTCATCGACGCCCCGCACTCGGTCGACGACATCCTCGCCGTGGTGGGCGACCGGCGGGTCAGGGCCATCGCCTGCACCCATGCCCACGACGACCACGTCCGCGTCGCGCCCGCCCTGCGGGAGCGGGCCAACGACGGGTCGGGGGCGCCGATCCTGCTGCACCCCGACGACCGCCCGCTGTGGGAGCTCACCCACGGCGGCCCGGACTCCGGCGACGGCTACCTCTGGGACCTGGACCTCGCCGACGGCATGGACATCGAGATCGCCGGCACCACGCTGACCGTGCTGCACACCCCGGGCCACGCCCCCGGGGCGGTCTGCTTCTACGCCCCCGACCTGGGGTGCGTGTTCACCGGCGACACCCTCTTTCAGGGCGGCCCGGGGGCGACCGGTCGGTCCTTCAGCGACCTGCCGACTCTCGAAGCCTCGATCCGGGCCAAGCTCTTCGCCCTGCCCGACGACACGGTCGTCCACACCGGCCACGGCGACGACACCACCATCGGCGCCGAGCGAGCCGGGTTGGAGGAGTAGTCGCGCTCAGGTGTCGGCTTGGACGTCACCGCGCCAGGCACCGGACTCGTGCCTCCGCTCCTCGATGAACTGCTTGAAGCGCTCGAGGTCTCCCTTGACCCGGTGCTCATCGAGGTTCACCGCTGAGCCGATCTTCTCGACGACGCCCGAGGGCTCCCAGTCGATCTGCACCATCACGCGGGACTTGGCGTCGTCGAGCCGGTGGAACGTCACGACTCCTGCGTGCTTCGCCTCACCGCTCGTGCTCGCCCACGCGACTCGTTCGTCGGGGTGCTGCTCGGTTATCTCGGCGTCGAACTCCCGCTCGATCCCGGCGATGTCGGTCACCCAGTGCAGGCGCGTGTCATCGAGCTGCTTGATCGACTCCACCCCGGACATGAACTGGGGGAACGACTCGAACTGCGTCCACTGGTTGTACGCCGTGCTCACCGGCACCTCGACGTCGATGGACTGCTGGATCTGGGTCATGCTCACTGCCTTCCCTTGTCGTGTGCAGTGGGCGGTACCCGACCGGTCGGGGCCCTAGTCGGCGCGATCGAGCAGGAATCGAGAAGCACCCGGCGTGCTGCCCCCAATAGCGTCATCTGCATGAACTCGATCGACACCATCACCCTCGAAGTGGCCGACCCGCAGGCCGCTGCCAACTTCTACAAGTCCGCCTTCGGCGACGGCCTCCCGCTCGACGTCGTGGCGTCCGAGGAGCCGACCAGCGGCTTTCGCGGATTCTCGATCTCGCTCGTCGTCTCGCAGCCCAGCGCCGTCCACGCGTTCTTCGACGCAGCGGTCGCTGCCGGAGCCACCGCGCTCAAGCCGGCCGTCAAGTCATTCTGGGGAGTCGGCGGCGTCGTCCAGGCGCCGGACGGCACCATCTGGAAGATCGCCACGTCGGCCAAGAAGGACACCGGCCCGGCCGACCGCAGCGTCGACGAGGTCGTGATCCTCCTCGGTGCGGGCGACGTGAAGGAGAGCAAGCAGTTCTACGTCGACCGAGGGCTGGAGGTGGCGAAGAGCTTCGGCCGCAAGTACGTCGAGTTCGCCAGCCCCGCCGGCTCGGTCAAGCTGGCGCTCTACGGACGGCGCGCCGCCGCCAAGGACGCGGGCGTGCCGGAGGAGGGCTCCGGTTCCCACCGGGTTGTCATCGGTAGCCCGGTGGGGACGTTCGCCGACCCCGACGGTTTCGTCTGGGCGAGCTAGGGCTGGACGAGCGAGGGGGCGGGATCACCCCGCGTGTGCCGCCTCGATGCACCGCTTCAGGCCCGCACTCGAGTGCTTGATCGCGATCTTGACGAACGGCTCGATGGCCATGCCGACACCCTTGCCGGCGAGGCCACCGGGCAGCTCGTAGGCGACCTCGGCCAGTACGGCGGACGTGCTCGCGCCGGTCGAGGAGAACCGCCACGTCGACCTGATCTGGAACCCCTTGACGGTGTCGAACGCAATCAGCTCGTTCTCCTCGAACTCGTCGACCTCGATCCGCGACTTGAGCGTCAGGCCGACGCTCATCTCGCCGTCGAAGACCGCGCCGAGGCCGTAGTCCTGCTCACCGACCGGCGTGAACTTCTGGATCCCGTAGAGCCAGCTCGGCACGTGGCGGTAGTCGGCGGTGTAGGCGAACGCGGTCTCCACCGGCGCATCGAAGTCGGTCTCGACGGTGAACTCGATCGCCATTCCCATGAAACCCGACCCTAGCGACGCGACCGGTCCTGCCTACGCTGGGCCCGTGAGCGAGTGGCCGGCCGTGGCCGGCGTGGTCGAGCTTCCCGACGGTCGTCGCGTGCGCGGCACCGGCGTCCGGCGACCGCGCGACGACGCGCCCGATCCCGACTTCGCCGTCTACCTGCTCGGCCGGGACCCGCAGATCACCACCTGGCCGAACCAGTGGGTGCGCTGGCGCGACTTCCACCTCCCCACCTCCACCGAGGACGCCGTCACCGCCCTGAAGGCGGCCCACGCCCGGGCCGCCACCGAGCGGGTCGAGGTCGCGTGTGCGGGCGGCCGCGGCCGGACCGGTACGGCGCTCGCCGCGCTCGCCATCCTCAGCGGAGTGAGCCCGGACGACGCCGTCGCGTGGGTTCGGGAGCGCTATCACCCGAAGGCGGTCGAGACCCGTCCCCAGCGGCGGTGGGTTGAGCGCACCGCGCCGACGTACCTCACCTGAGGTTCAGTCGAGCTGGACGGATGCGGCTTTCGGCTACCCGGCCTCATCCGGCCTTCTTGACGGCCCGGATCAGGCCGTTGAGGAGTCCGGCAGCGATCACCTTGGTCAGCGCCTTCTCGACGAGGGGCAGCCGCTGGTCGGCGCGCACGGTGTAGCTGATGGCGGTGCCGCTTCCGGCTGCCTCGAGTACGACGTCGCCGTGGTAGTTGCGCAGCGGCACACCCGCGAGCGCCTTGTAGGTGAGGCGCCGGCCGGGCTCGAACGCGGTGACCTCCTCGACGATGGCCGGCATCGGGAGCGGCCCCTTGATCCGCCGCACCGCGCCCACGCCGTTGCGGTCGGTGGCGCCGGTGCTAGTCACCTTCGCCTTGATCCCGGGCGCCCAGTTGTGCATCCCCTCGTGGTCGGCGAGCACCTCCCACACGGTGTCGATGGGGGCGGAGACGGTCTTGTGAACGGTCGACTGCATGGTCGGAAGGTAACGCACTCTCACTAGCCCGTTCGGGTCTGGCTGAATAGCCCGGTTGGGTCTGGTCCGGCGTGCCTCGAGCGGCGTAGGTTTCCTGGTTAACCAGTTTTCAGCGTCCACTCGGGGGCCGTCATGAACAAGGTCATTGTCGTCTGCATGGTGGCGTTCAGTCTCGCGGCAGGCGTGATGCAACCGCCCGTCGTCGCCGCGGACCGGCCGTCGGCGCCATTCGCCGGCATTCACGCCGACAAGCGGCTGACGTCGGTGGACGCGATGCTCGACAGCTCCGTGCGGCGGCGGCTCACCCCCCGCCAAGCGGCTGCGTTGAGGCAAGCCGCGTTGCCGGGCACGCGCGTGCAGATGGAGAAGCGGCTCGGCGTGCCGACCGTGCTGTGGGCGGCGGACCCCGGCACACCGTCCCTGCTCAGCGGCGCCAGTGGCGTGCGCCGCGCCGCGATCGTCCATGCCGCGCGCGCCCATGTCCGCCGCCTCGCTGGTCTCTACCGGCTCAGTCGGCGCGACGTCGGGTCTGCAAGAGTCAGCTTCGTCCACGACACCGGACGCGGCGCCGTCATCGTTCGGTTGCATCAGGCCGTTGACGGGGTCGACGTGTTCGGCGAGGCGATGAACATCGCCATGAACCGTGACCTCACGCTGATCGGGATCACCGGCTATCTCTCACCGGCACGGGTGCTCCCGGGACTCCCCCTCTCGCTGACGACGCGCGATGCCACCAGTGTGGTGACCCGAGACGTCCTCGGCCGCCAGCTCGGCGCTGCCCGGGTCAAGCGGGCGCGCCCGGTCGCCGGGTTCGACGTCTTCCGGGTGCCGAACGGCTCCGTGCATGTCAAGCGGGTGCTCTACCGGACGGTGCAGGGGCTGCGACCGGCCTATCACGTTGAGGTGAGCGCGGCGCCGAGCGCCCGATCGCGCATCGTCGACGAGGGCTACATCGTCGGAGCCGACGACGGGACCGTGCTGAGCCGCTGGTCGTTGTCGTCGGACGAGAAGAAGCCGGCACCGTTCACGTACCGCGTGTGGGCCGACACGACGGCGCCCCACCAACCGCAGGACGGGCCTTATGGGACCGCCGGAACGCCGCATCCGACCGGCGTTCCGGACGGGTTCCAAGCGCCGTTCGCCCCGCCGTCGCTGGTCAGCCTGGTCAGCGGCCCGATCAAGGAGCGCGACCCGTGGCTGCCGCCGAACGCGACGGCGACGACCGGCAACAACGTGGACGCCTACTCCGACGTCTCGGCCCCCGACGGCTTCACCCCGGCGAGCAACGACCTGCGCGCGACCGCAACGTCACCGGGCACCTTCGACCGGACCTACGACCCCACGCTCGAACCTGACGCGAACGCGAACCAGACCCAGGCCGCGATCACGCAGCTCTTCTTCACGACCAACTACCTGCACGACATGTTCTACGACGCCGGGTTCAACGAGGCGTCCGGCAACGCGCAGCAGGACAACTACGGCCGCGGCGGCGCCGGCGGCGACCCGCTCCACGCCGAAGCGCAGGACTTCAGCGGCCTCAACAACGCGAACATGTCCACGCCCAGCGACGGCTTCTCCCCGCGGATGCAGATGTACCTGTGGAGCGGGCCGACCGACTCCTCGCTCACCGCGAACTCTCCCGCGAGCATCGCCGGCCCGATGCCGGCAGCGCTGGCCTCGTTCGGGCCGACCAACTTCGACACCACGGGCGAGGTCACGCTGGTGGACGACGGCAGCGGCGTCCCGTCCGACGGTTGCGAGACGCCGTTCGCCAACGGGGCCGCCGTGGCCGGGCACATCGCCCTGGTCGACCGCGGTGCGTGCGGGTTCGTGGTCAAGGCCGCGAACGCGCAGGCGAACGGCGCGATCGGCGTCCTGGTCGCGAACAACGTCCCCGGACCGCCACCCGGCCTCGGCGGCGTCGACCCGGCCGTCACCACCCCGACCTTCGGGATCTCGCAGGATGACGGCGCCCGGATCAAGAACGCACTGACCACCGACCCGGTCGACATGACGATGCATCGCACCACCGGCGTCAACCGTGATGGGGACGTCGACAACACGATCATCGCGCACGAGTGGGGGCACTACATCTCCAACCGCCTGGTCGCGGGGGGCGCCGGGGGCCTCGGCACCCCGATGGCGCGCGGGCTCGGTGAAGGGTGGGCCGACTTCACCGCGATGCTGCTCACGGTTCGGCCGGAGGACGCGGCGACCGACTACGCCGGCACCTACGGGATGGCCGCCTACTCCACCGGCGCGTTCTCTCCCGACAACTTCTACTTCGGCATTCGCCGGGTGCCGTACTCGACCGACATGACCAAGAACGCCTTCACCTTCAAGCACATCTCGAACGGCGTCCCCCTCCCCAATGTTCCGACTCAGGCCAACGGCGGTCCGAACGCCCAGGTGCACAACACCGGCGAGATCTGGGCCACGATGCTGTGGGAGGCCTACGCGTCCCTGCTTCGCGACAAGCGCTACAGCTTCGCGAAGGCTCGCGCCCGGATGATCGACGACCTGGTGGCGGGCTACATGCTCACGCCGGCGAACCCGACCCTGCTCGAGGCGCGTGACGCGTTGCTGATGGCTGCCTACGGCGCCGACCACAAGGACCACCTGCTGTTCATGAAGGCATTCGCCAAGCGCGGGGCCGGAGTCGGCGCGGTCGCACCCGACCGCAACAACGTGAACAACTCGCCGGTGGTCGAGTCCTACGACGCCACCGCCGGCGAGCTGCAGTTCACCTCGGTCGTGCAGAAGAACGTGTCGTCGCGCTGCGTCAAGGACGACTTCCTCGACAACGGCGAGACGGCGCACCTGTTGCTCACCGTGCGGAACCTGGGCGGACGCAAGCTCACCCACACGACCGCCGCCATCACGTCCAACACACCCGGACTCACAGTGCAGAAGCCGACGGTCAAGCTTCAGGACTCGGAACCGACCAAGACGGCAACCGGCGTCATCGAGGTCAAGCTGGCGGGTGTCACCGGTCGGCAGCTCCTCGATCTGAGCATCTCGGTCTCCGACCCCGACGCGGTCGGGGCGGTCTCGGGCCGCTACCTCGCCTACGGCAACGCGGACATCGTGGCCGACGCGTCCGCGAGCGATGACGTCGAGTCGCCACAATCGGCGTGGACGCAGCAGGTCGACCTTGGTCCCGCTTCCGCGTCCTGGACACGGCAGGCCGACAACACGTTCGACCATTTCTGGCACGGCCCGGACGCAGGCAGCACCTCCGACACCTCGCTGGTGTCGCCCCCGCTGCCCGTCGGCGCCGACCCGATGGTGATCAGCTACTCGCGCCGATTTGCCTTCGAGGCGCCGAACTTCGACGGCGGTGTCATCGAGGTGAGCACCGACAACGGGACCACGTGGAGCGACGTCGGCGCCGCCGTAGCGGGGTACAACGGGACGATCGATCCCAACCCGGTGAGCGACAACCCACTGCGGGGACGCTCGGCCTTCGTCAACACCAGCCCCGGCTACCCGGCGTACCAGCCTGCCAGCATCAACCTGGGCACCACGTACGCCGGGCAGACCGTTCGGATCCGCTTCCGGGCGGGCAGCGACCAGAGCGCGTCGGCGCCCGGTTGGGACATCGACGACATCTCGGTGAGTGGCCTCACGTCGACACCGTTCACGGCACTTGTCGCTGATCCCGGCTGCCGCTGACAGACCCAGGCGTCGTGGAGCCGTTCGTACGTCTGGTTCCGATCAGGCCGCCGGTCGCTCCACGCCCGGCGCGAGCAGCGGCGCGGCGAGCGTCCAGACGTCGTCCCCGATCGGCGCCGGCCGGAGCGTGCGGGCGTCGAGGTTGACGACGACCCGGTGGCCGTCGGCGTGGAGCACCTCGTGGTCGGCCGACAGCACCTGAAACCCGTAGGTCACGCTGGTCCGCCCGGCCCGCTCGACCCAGAAGTGGACGTCGACCTCGGAGATGCCGACGACCGGCCGGTGGTAGGTCATTGTCAGCTCCCGGATGACCAGCACCGCCTCGGCGGGGTTGAGCTCCCACCCCGCGTCGGCCCAGAAGTCGATGACGGCGTTGTCGAAGAGCAGCGCGTAACGCGCATGATGGAGCATCCCGAAGCCGTCGAGGTCGTCGAGGTAGATCCGCTTGCGGACGAGGACGCCGGCGCTGATGTCGGCCACGGTGGCTCCTAAAGTATACGTTCGATCGGTCGTGTTGTTCGAGAGTACGCGCGTTCGACCTTTACGTCCAGTCGGACTTATAGTTGTCCGCGTGACGACCGACAGTCCCGCCGTCGACGGGCGACGCGCCCGCGGCGACGCGACCCGGCGTCGGGTCGCCCGCGAGGCGTCGATGATCGCGACGGTGAGCGGGCTCGACTCGATCACCATCGGCTCGCTGTCGGAGGGCACGGGCGTCAGCAAGAGCGGCATCCTCACCGTCTTCGGCAGCCGCGAGGCGATCCAGGTGGCAGCCGTCGCGGAGGCGCGGCGGATCTACCAAGAGGTCGTCGTCGGGCCGGTCTGGTCGGAGCCGGCCGGCGCACCGCGGCTGCGCGCGCTGCTGCGCTCGTGGGTCGACTACCTGAAGATAGGCGTCTTCCCAGGAGGATGCTTCATAGCGGCGACCTCGGTCGAGTACGGCCACCGCACCGGCCCGGTGGCCGACGCCGTACGACGCCTCAAGCGGGAGTGGCTCGACCTGCTCGAGTCGGAGCTGGCCACCGCCGGATCGAAGAGCCCGGTCGACGACGCCTTCCGCATCGACGCCTACCTCAACGCCGGCAACACCCAGGACCAGCTCGAGGGCAGCGGCACCTGGTCCGGCACCGAGCGGGCAGTTCGACTCGCACTCGACGTCATCCCGGCCTAACGTTCGTCCATGCGCCGATCGGTCGTTGCACTCCTGCTGTCCGGCATCGTGCTGGTCGGCGCGCAGCCCGCACCCGCCGATGCGACGCCGGCCGTCGAGCGCGCCCAGCGCCGGCTCAACCAGCTGGGCTGCCAGTCCGGGCCCGTCGACGGGCGGATGGGCGAGTGGACGCGGTCGGCGGTCATCCGCTTCCAGTCCCGGCACCGGCTCTCGCAGACCGGCAACCTCAACCGACCGACCACCCGCACGCTGCACGACGACCGCGCGCACCGCTGCGACGTACGACCGGTGCCGCCGCAGAGCGGGACCGGTCGGCGGATCGTGATCAGCCAACGACAGAACTGGGTCTGGCTGGTCGCGTCCGGCGGGCGCGTCCTCCACCAGAGCGGGATGATCGACAATCCCCGAGAGCTCGGCACCGGCTGGAAGCGGGTCGGATCCTACTGCGGGCGGAACGCCAAGATCCGCCGCAACCACGACGCGAGCGGCAGCCTGATCCTGGAGAACTTCACCCGGTTCGCGGCCTGCGGAATCGGCTTCCACCGGATCCCGACCTACCGCAGCGGCAACCAGATCCACCCCGACTGGATGGTCGGCACCAACCTGCGCGAGTCGCACGGCTGCATCCGGCTGCCGAAGCCGTTCTCGGAGAGGCTCTGGGACTTCGGCCGGGTCGGCACCCGGGTGCAGGTGGTCCGAGGCTGACGGCCCCGCCCGTCCCGGTCGCTGACGGGCCGCAGCACACCGACGTACCAACCCAGGAGTCGTGGGCTTCGTCTCGCGTGGGCCGATCGCTGGAGCCGACTTTGGTACGTCCGTGTGCTGCTGCATTCCGTCATTGACGCGGTGGTCCACCCCCTCGCGTTGTGCCCTCACTACAAAGTGACCGTCCCCGTGATCGGGGACGCGGTTGCTCCGCCGACCCAGATGGTGCCGTCGGCGTCGGTGTCGACGGACACCCGGCCGGCGCGGCCGAGCGCCGTACCCTGAGCCGCGACGTAGGACGGCGGCAGGTCGCCGGTGCTGGTCAGCCACTGGGCCAGGCCGGCGTTGAGCGAACCGGTGACCGGGTCCTCGGGGATCCCGAAGTCGGGGGCGAAGCCCCGCACCTCGACCTGCACCTCGCCGCCCGACGGGTGGAGCCCGGCCACGCCGATGTCGAGCCCGTCGAACGCGCCGAAGTCCGGCGACAGTGCCAGCACGGCCTCGGCATCACGCAGGAGTACGGCGACCCAGCCCGCGCCGTTGTCGACCCACTGGTGGTCGACGACGTCGGCCCGGCTGATCCGCAGTGCGGCGGCGATCCGGTCGACGTCGGCGTCGTCGACCGGACCGGACCGGATCAGCGGGGGCGCTGCGAAGGCCAGCCGTTCGCCACGCTGGAGGTGCACCAGTCCGACCCCGCACTCCTGCACCAGGTGCTCGCTCCTGGGGACTCCACCGGCCTCGAGCCACGCGTGTGCGGAGCCCAGCGTCGGGTGTCCCGCGAACGCCAGCTCCCCGCCGGGGGTGAAGATCCGCAGCCGGTAGTCAGCCGCTTCGTCGGTCGGGCGTAACAGGAAGGTGGTCTCCGACAAGTTGGTCCACCGCGCGAACGCCGCCATCTGCTCGTCGCTCACGTCGTCGGCGTCGTGGACGACCGCCACCGGGTTGCCGAGCAGCGGATCGGCGCTGAAGACGTTGACCTGGCGGAACGGCAGCGACATGCGGTGGAGCCTAGAAGCCCCCGGGCGGCCCGGTGAAGGGCAGGACCAGCATGCACGGCACCGGCCGCCGGTGCTTCGGGTCGAGAGTGTTCAGCACGATCTGCGCGGCGACGGGGTCGGAGCCGATCTCGAAGTGCTCGGAGTAGTCGGTGGCGCAGCGGTCCTGGACCACGATGTTGCGCATCCCGGGCTCGCGGCCACTCGTGTAGGGCTGAACGAGCTGGTCGTACTTGGTCATGATGTTGGTGTACTGGACCTGCCCCACCAGCAGCCCGCCCCGGCGCAGCTTCGCGATCATCCGGGAGCCGGACGCCATCTGGGCGCACGCCGTACAGAACGGGACGTCGTCCTCGTCGACGCCGAACACCTCTGCCAGCAAGGTGATCGGGGTCGCGGACCTGGTGCCGTGCCAGAGCGGGGCGAGCGAGATGTAGCGCTTCACGTGCCGGGCCCCGCCGAGGAACTTCACGTAGTACTGCGGCATCAACGTGCCCTGCGAGTGGCCGACCAGGTCGACCTTGCGGGCGCCGGTGGCCCGCCGCACCCTCGCGACGAACTCCTCCAGGTAACGCGCGCTGGTCTGGATCCGGTCCATCCCGCCGAGCTGGCTGGCGGGGAGCGCGGTGCCGGGACGTACGCCGTAGGTCAGCGCGAAGACGCAGTAGCCGTGGTTGGCGAGCAGCGGGGAATAGGTCTGCCAGTTGGTGTTCTTGTTGCCGGCCGTGCCGTGCGCGAGGACGACCGGCCGCGGATGACGGGCGGTCGGCCGGCAGGACCAGTCGTTGCCGCCCGGCGGGTCGGCGTCGACGTGCCGGCCCGCGGTCACCGCACTGAGCAGGAAGTTGTAGCTGACCGGGTGGTCGGGCGGAGGCGGATCCGCCTGTCCCGCCGGAGCGGCGGCCAGGCCGGTCGAGCAGCCCGGACAGGGTCAGGACGATGGCGGCGCACCCGCGCCGGACCTGCGATGCGTTCAGTGACACGACTCCCCCAGAGCTCGTCCGAACTGTAACGCGCTCCAGCCGGGGGTCAACGCGTCCGGTACGCCGGCGCCCGGGCGTCGCGCTCCTCGGCCGACCGCTCGAGCAGGGGCAGCACCCGCGGTGCGACGACGGTGCCGAGAACGACCACGCTCGTCGTGCGAACCACGGACGGCGACCGACTGAGCGCGAGCAGGGTCTCCTGCAGGTCGCTGTGCGAGGTGGCGCCGACCTTGCAGAGGACGTCGGCGGTGCCGGTCGTCACGTAGGCCTCGAGGATCGTCGGCATCGCCGCGAGCTCGGGCGCGAGCTGGTCGAGGGCGCCCTGGGCGATCTCGAGGGTGACGAAAGCCGACACGTGCTGGCCGGCTGCTTCGAGGTCGATGTCCGGTCCGTAGCCCGTCACGACACCGGTCGACTCGAGCCGTTGCAGCCGGGCCTGGACGGTCGCTCGGGCGACCTGGGTCAGGCGGGACAGCTCGAGCACGCCGGCCCGCGGATGATCACGGAGCGCGGTGAGCAGGGCGAGGTCGAGCCGGTCGAGGGGCATGATAGGCAGATCGTATAGTCCAGTGCCGCCGAACTTCGCAGAAATGGGCAATCCGGCCATCCCACACTGGCCGAGTTGAATAGCAAACCCGACTCCGGTTGGCTGGGACCATGACCCTCGAGCAGCTCACCGACTCGGAACGCCTTGCCCAGCTCAGCCTCGAGCAGCTGCACCAGCTCGTCGGCCTCGTCGAGTACGACGCCAGCCAGGACCCGTTCCCCGTCACCGGCTGGGACGCGGTCGTCTGGGCGGTCGGCAACGCGACCCAGACCGCGCACTTCTTCATGTCCGCGTTCGGCATGGACCTGGTCGCCTACTCGGGCCCGGAGACCGGCAACCGCGACCGCAAGTCCTACGTGCTCGAGAGCGGTGCGGTGCGGTTCGTGATCGAGGGTGGCGTCGATCCCGAGCAGCGAGGTGATCCGCCACCACGCCGAGCACGGCGACGGCATCGTCGACATCGCCCTCGAGGTGCCCGACGTCGACCGCTGCATCGCGCACGCCGCGCCGCAGGCCGCGACGGTGCTGGAGGAGCCGCACGACGTCACCGACGAGCACGGCACCGTCCGCCGCGCCGCGATCGCGACGTACGGCGAGACCCGGCACACCCTGGTCGACCGCAGCCGCTACCACGGCCCCTACCTGCCCGGCTACGTCGCGCGCACCTCGTCGCTGGTCCGTCCCGACGGCGCCCCGAAGCGGCTGTTCCAGGCCCTCGACCACGTCGTCGGCAACGTCGAGCTCGGCCGGATGGACGACTGGGTCGACTTCTACCGCCGGGTGATGGGCTTCGCGAACATGGCCGAGTTCATCGGCGACGACATCGCGACCGACTACTCCGCGCTGATGAGCAAGGTCGTCGCGAGCGGCAACCACCGGGTGAAGTTCCCCCTCAACGAGCCGGCGATCGCCAAGAAGAGCAGCCAGATCGACGAGTACCTCGAGTTCTACGACGGCCCCGGCGCCCAGCACCTGGCGCTCGCCACCAACGACATCCTCACCGCGGTCGACCACCTGCGCGCCGCCGGCGTCGAGTTCCTCGACACGCCGGACTCCTACTACGAGGACCCCGAGCTGCGGGCCCGGATCGGCGAGGTCCGGGTGCCGATCGAGGAGCTGCAGAAGCGCGGCATCCTGGTCGACCGCGACGAGGACGGCTACCTGCTGCAGATCTTCACCAAGCCGATCGGCGACCGCCCGACGGTCTTCTTCGAGCTGATCGAGCGGCACGGCTCGCTCGGGCTTCGGCAAGGGCAACTTCAAGGCGCTCTTCGAGGCGATCGAGCGCGAGCAGGAGCGGCGGGGAATCTGTAGGGCGAGGAACCTGTAAGAAGGGGACATGGCGCACTACCAGCGGGTCGGCGACGTACCGCCGAAGCGGCACACCCAGCACCGTGACCCCGACGGCAACCTCTACTACGAGGAGCTGATGGGCGAGGAGGGCTTCTCGTCCGACTCCTCGTTGCTCTACCACCGCCACGTCCCGTCGGCGATCGTCGACGCCCGGACGTGGGACCTGCCCGACCAGGCGACCGAGCCCAACGCGCCGCTGATCCCGCGGCACCTCGCCCTGCACGACCTCTTCCCCGGCGACGGCTGGAAGGGCATCGACGCGGTCACCGGTCGCCGGCTCGTGCTCGGCAACGCCGACGTGCGGATCAGCTACGCCGTCGTCGGCACCACCTCGCCGCTCTACCGCAACGCCGTCGGCGACGAGGTGGTCTTCGTCGAGAGCGGTACGGCGACCGTGGAGACGGTGTTCGGCGCGCCTCGAGGTCGGGCCCGGCGACTACATCGTCATCCCGCGCGCGACGACCCACCGCTGGGTGGTGACCGGGCGAGCGAGCCGGTTCGGCTCTACGTGATCGAGGCCAACAGCCACATCACGCCGCCGAAGCGCTACCTCTCCCGGTTCGGGCAGCTGCTCGAGCACGCGCCGTACTGCGAGCGCGACCTGCGCCCGCCGACCTCGATGTTCGAGCTGGTCGAGACCCACGGCGGCGACCAGGACGTCGAGGTCTACGTCAAGCACCGTGGCGCCGGACGCTCGGTGGCCTGGCCGGGCTCCGTGCACGTCGTACCGAACCACCCGTTCGACGTCGTCGGCTGGGACGGCTGCCTCTACCCCTACGCCTTCAACGTCGCCGACTTCGAGCCGATCACCGGCCGGATCCACCAGCCGCCGCCGGTGCACCAGGTGTTCGAGGGCCACAACTTCGTGGTCTGCAACTTCGTGCCGCGCAAGGTCGACTACCACCCGCTCGCGGTGCCGGTGCCCTACTACCACTCCAACGTCGACAGCGACGAGGTGATGTTCTACGTCGCCGGCGACTACGAGGCGCGCAAGGGATCGGGCATCGGCATCGGATCGATCACCCTGCACCCGGGCGGCCACGCGCACGGCCCGCAGCCGAGCGCGATCGAGGCCAGCCTCGGCGCCGAGCGGTTCGACGAGCTCGCGGTCATGGTCGACACCTTCCGGCCGTTGGAGATCGGCGAGGCCGGTCGGGCCAGCGACGACGGCGCGTACGCCTGGTCCTGGGCCGGCGGTCGTCGATGACCCACCTCTACGGCGCCTTCGAGCGTTTGGAAACCGACGGCGTCGCGCGCGTCGGCGTGCGGTACGGCGACCGCGTGCTCGATCTCGCCGCCGCCCTCGAGCCGTCCCTCGAACGTTGGGTGAGCGGGCCGAACCTCGACCGGCTGCTCGCCGGCGGACCGGCCGTCTGGCGGCAGGTCTTCGACGCGGTGGCGGCACTCGACCCGGCGGAGGAGCACCTCTACGACCTCGCCGACGTACGGCTGCTGATGCCGTTCACCGTTGCCGACTACGTCGACTTCTACTCCTCCGAGCACCACGCGGCCAACCTCGGCCGGATCCTGCGCCCCGGCCAGCCCGAGCTGCCGCCGAACTGGAAGCACCTGCCGGTCGGCTACCACGGCCGCGCGGGGACGGTCGTGGTGTCGGGCACCGACGTCGTGCGGCCTCACGGCCAGCGCAGGACATCGGACGGGAACGTGGTCTTCGGGCCGACCACGCGCCTCGACATCGAGGCCGAGGTCGGGTACGTCGTCGGCGTACCGTCGCCGCTCGGCAACGCGGTGCCGCTCGACGCCTTCGCCGACCACGTGTTCGGCATCTGCCTGGTCAACGACTGGTCCGCGCGGGACATCCAGGGCTGGGAGTACCAGCCGCTCGGGCCGTTCCTCGGCAAGTCCTTCGCGACCTCGGTCGCAGGGTGGGTCACCCCCCTGGATGCGCTCGACGCGGCCTGGGTGGCGCCGCCGCCGCGCGACCCGCCGCCGCTGCCCTACCTCGACGACGCCTCGACGACGCCCGCCGGCCTTGACCTGCGGCTGGAGGTCCGGCTCAACGACAACCTGGTGTCGGTGCCGCCGTTCGCCCAGATGTACTGGACCGGCGCCCAGCAGGTCGCCCACATGACCGTCAACGGAGCCTCGCTGCGCACCGGCGACCTGTTCGCGTCGGGCACGGTCAGTGGGCCGGAGCGCGGTGAGCGGGGCTCGCTCATCGAGCTGTCCTGGAACGGCGCCGAGCCGATCACGCTCGCGGACGGCCAGCAGCGGACGTTCCTGGAGGACGACGACGAGGTCGTGATCACCGCGACCGCACCGGCCGCCGACGGCGGGACGATCGGGCTGGGCGAGGTGCGGGGCCGGATCAAGAGTGCCCGCGACAGCGTGGCTACAGTACTTCGGTGACCGAATCAGCCCAGCAGGACGAATCGGTCGAGGTCCTCCTCGACGCCGTGGTCGAGGGGGCGGACCAGCTCCCCGGCTTCGCCGGCCTCGAGATCGCCGAGGGCGTCGTCATCGTCGCCCAGGGTGGGCGGCCGGACGTCGTGCCGGCGCCGGAGATCAGCTACGAGCAGTTCGGCGCTGCCTACATCCGGCAGGTCCTGCACAAGGACCGGATCCTGAAGATGGTCAACGACGTCCTCGGTCCCACGATCGAGCTCGGCCCCATCGGCGCAGGTCCCGGCCGCAAGGCGGCCATGGTCAACGTGCTCGGTACGTTCCGCGAGACCAAGGGCGAGGAGATCCCCGGCGACCTGCTCGCCTACCGGGTGTTCCTCCCGATCAGCGTGATCTTCGAGGTCGACCTGCGGGTCGACAAGCACCGGTTCACGGCCGATGTCGTCGTCCCGCTCACGCTGACGGTTCACGCGGTCGCGCCGCTGCGGGTCCGGATCGACATCACGGTGCCGGGCGAGGAGGAGGTCATCCTCACACTGCAGGCCGACACCCGGCGCGGTGCGGTGCTGCAGAAGGTGGCCGGTCTCGAGGCCGAGCTCCGGCGGTTCCTGGTCAAGGTGGTCCGCACCGAGCTCGCCAAGCCCTACGTCCGCCGGGCGACCGACTTCGACATGGCCGCGCTGATCGACGACGCGTGGGACGGGATCGCCGAAGTGATCCTGCCGCGCGGGCCCGAGGACCGGCAGGGCTGAGTGGCGTAGCGTCGAGGCATGGTCGACGCGATCTCCTCCGAACAGTTCCTCGCCGCCGACGGGGTCGGTGACTGGCGAGTGCTCGACAGCGGTCAGGTCGGCACCGTTTTCCGCACGGGCTCCTTCGCCAAGGGCGTCGAGCTGGTCGTGCGGATCGGCACCCTGGCCGACGCCGCGAACCACCACCCCGACGTGGATCTCCGCTACCCGTCCGTGACGGTTCGGGTGTCGACCCATGAGATCGACGGGCTCAGCGAGCGCGACGTCGCGCTGGCGCGGGAGATCTCGGCTGCCGCCGCCGAGCTGGGGTTGGCCGGCGAACCGGACCCGGACTGAGCGGCCGCGCAGGGATGCGACTCCTGGTGGTCTTCGGGCCGCCCTCCGTGGGCAAGATGACGGTCGGTCGTGCGGTGACCCTGAAGAGCAACTTCCGGTTGTGAGCGGTCGCGCCGGTGCGATTCTTCAGCCGGCGGTGTGGCCCTGGTCGACGGCGACGATGCTGCCGTTCATGGCCGACGCGTCGTCGGACGCGACGAACGCGACGACCTGGGCGACCTGCTCGGCCGACATCAGGCCACGCAACGCAGCGACGCGCATGATCAGCTCCCAGTCGGCGCTCTCGGGCACCTCGATGGTGTGCACCTGCGGGGTGTCCATACCGCCGGGGCAGACGCAGTTGATGCGCACCGACGTCCGCGCGTACTCCACGGCGAGCGCCTTGGTCATCCCGACGACGCCGTGCTTGGCCGCCGTGTACGCGGCCGAGTAGGCCTCGCCGAGAACTCCGGCCACGGAGGCGACATTGACGATGTTGCCGCTGCTCTCGAGCAGGTGGGGGAGCGCGGACTGGCTGGTGAAGAAGACGCTGTCGAGGTTCACCGCGAGGTCCTGGGACCACTGCTGGGCGGTCACGTCCGTCGTGATGCGGAAGTCGTGCCGGCCGGCGTTGTTGACGAGTACGTCGAGCCGGCCGTGCGCCGCGACGCACGCCGCGACCGCATCGCGACACGCGTCCGGGTCGGACAGGTCGGCGACGTGGCTGGCGACCTCGCCGGTTGCGTCTGCTGCGTCCGCGGCCACCTGGGCCAGCCGCGCTTCGTCGCGCGCGACGGCGAACACCTGTGCGCCCTGAGCGGCGAAGAGGCCGGCGCACGCCGCTCCGAGACCTGACGACGCACCGGTGACCAGCACGACCTTGCCCGCAAATCGTTCCATCAGCGAAACGATAACGTGTTCTAGTTCGTTCGGTCGCACGCCCGACCAAACTACGCAAAGCCGTCGCCCTTTTCGGTCTATCTGCGTCGGTGGTAGCGGAGGTCGCCGGTCGGGAGGGTGGTGGTTTCGTAGCGTTGGTCGTGGGCGCGGTGGTGGTGGAAGCTGCAGAGGAGTACGCCGTCGTCGAGGTCGGTGTGGCCGCCTTGGGACCAGGGTTTCCGATGATGGGCTTCGCACCAGGTGGCGGGGATCGAGCAGTGCTCGGCGCGGCATTCCTGGTCGCGGAGCCGCAGGGCTTTGCGTTGGGCGGGTGAGAACAGCCGGCGGGTGCGGCCCAGGTCGAGGACCTCGCTGTTGGCGCCGAGGACGACCGGGATGATCTGGGCGTCGCACGCCAACCGGCGGACCGCAGAAGCCGACAGCGGTTCGCCGCCGATCATGGTGCCGGTGCCGAGCTCGTTGCGCAGGGACTCCAAGGAGATGGTGACCATCACCGTGGTCGCGTCCCCGCCATGAGCCGGGAGCCGGGCGGGGTCGAGGTGTTCCAGGAGAGCACCGAAGGCTTGTCCGAGCTGTTGGTGGTGGGGGATCCGGTCCTCGTCACCACTGATGGCGTCGGGGTGCTTGCGGGGTGAGGTGGAGGCGTGCAGGTAGGTCAGCAGCCGGTCGCGGTCGAGCTCGGGATGCACGATCGTGGTCCGCGCCATGCCGTCGCCGATCAACCGGGTGCGCAGGCTGGTCTTGGCCCGCGCCTGTTGTTCTTGGTTCTGGAGCCGTTTGGCTTCCTCGGCCTCGGCGATCTCCGGCGCCACCACCTCCAGCAGGTGACCACCGAGCCGACGCAGCTCGGCGGGACGGAACCGGCCGCACAGGGTGACCATCTCGGCCTCGGCCCGTGCCAGCAGCTCGGGGTCGAGGTGGTCGGGCAGATCATCAAGAACGCCGACCACCACGCGAGCCTGGGCCGCTGAGACGAGGCCGTCAGCCATCGCGGCTGCGACCCGGGTCCAACGCCGATCCAGGGCCTCGGCCAGCCGGGCATCGGCTCGGCCGACCGGGAAGTCGGCGCGGGTCACCGAGGCGAGCCAGGCGCCCACGTCGCGAGCGCCGGCGTCAGACGCAGGCGTCCTCGGCGACAGCGACCACCCGCAGCCTCAGCTCCGCAGTCATCGCCTCCAACCGGGCCAGCTCGGCGACCGCGGTCTCCTTCTCGGCCGGGATCAAGAACACCGGCTGGGCATCACGCACCGACCTCACCGCGTCCTGGGCCACCAGGACCGCCGACAGGATCGGATGCGGCGACGGCATCAGCTCAGCGACCACGAGGACCCCCCTCTTCGGCTGCACACGGATACGGGATCCGGTGGCCTGGTGCCGGGGTGTCCTTGAACTGAATCACGGGGACGACTGGTCGCCGCTGGCGACCTACGTCAATCGTACACCAGTTCGAACGGAAGGTAAAGAAGGCGACTGGCGGGACTCCCCGTCACCCGCTCGTCCCTCGCCCGGGCGGGGCTGCTCGACCTGGCACCTGTTCCGAATCCGTCGTCGTTCCTCGGACGGCTTCGGGGTGGACACCGTTGGCCGCCGCGGGCATCCGCCGCTCGAGCGCGAACGCCATCACGCCGATCGCGAGGCAGCCGAGCACCATGAGGGCGACGTACGGCGCCGCCAGGTCGTGCTCGAGGAGGAACCCGGCGACCACCGGGCCGGCGATGGCCCCTCCCTGGAACGCGCCCGCACTGATCGCGTTGTAGCGACCGCGCGTGCGGTCGGTCGCGAGGTCGTTGGCGATCGCCGGGACGGTCGGTTGCAGCAAGGTCTCGCCGAACGCGAAGACGCCCATGAACGCCAGCATCCCGACCGCCGCGAGTGCGGACGCGGGCATCAGCCCGGCGGCTCCGAGGAGCAGCCACGACAGCGCCCAGACGACGGCCATCACTGCGATCACGCGAGTACGGCGGTGGCCGCTGATCCGGGTCAGCACCGTGAACTGCAGCAGCACGATGACGGCGGTGTTGACCGCGAACGCGAGGCCGATCACCCGCGTCGACACCTCCGCGACCTGACGCCCGTAGCCCGGGAAGCCCGCCTCGAACTGGCCGTAGCCGACGAACACGGCCACGAAGGTGAGGCCGGTCAGCCACAGCACCTCGGGCCGCCGCAGGATCGCCCGGTAGCTCGTGGACTCCGCCGCCTCGTCGTCGCTGGGCGGCTCCGCCCGGCCGCTGACCCTCCGCAAGGGCCCGAGCAGCAGCGCGGCCGGGATCAGGCCGGTGAACGCGTCGATCACGAAGATCGTGGTGAAGGTGCTCGCGTCGGTGACATCGACGTAGAACCCACCGACGATGCCCCCGACCCCGATGCCGAGGTTGACGAGGGCGAAGTTGACGCCGAAGTACTTCTGCCGGAGATCGCCCTCCACGACCGCGGCGATGAGGGCGTTGAAGGCCGGCCAGGAGACGCCGAAGTTGATTCCTACCAGCACCAGGGCCACTGCCGCGACCGCCGGCGTCGTGGCGAACGCCAGCAGCAGGTTGCCGGCCACCATCGACGCGCAGCCGACCAGGAGTACGGCGCGCGCCCCGAGTCGGTCGGTCAGCGACCCACCCGGCCCCGTCACGATCAGCGCCGCGATCGCGATCAGGCTCATCAAGCTGCCGGACAGGCCGAGGTCGAAGCCGCGCACCTCGTGCAGGTAGATGATCGTGAACGGCAGGGTGAGGCCGCGACCGAGCGTCTGGATGGCGACTGTCGACAGCAGCCAGCGACCCTCGGTCGGCAGGGCGGCCCAGAACGCGCGGATCCCGATCACCTCGTCATCGTGCAGCCCGCCACCGACACCGGTCGACCGAGTTTCAGTGCCCTACTCGGCGGCTGCCTCGACATCGAGGGCGCGTACGGCGTTGATCAGCTCCTCGAGCGCGGGCGCAGGCAGTGCGCCGGCCTGCCGGAAGACCAGCTGGCCCTTCTTGAACGCCATCAGGGTCGGGATCGAGGTGACCTGCGCGGCCTGGGAGAGCGCCTGCTCCTCCTCGGTGTTGATCGAGGCGAACACGAGGTCGGTGTGGGTCGTCGCTGCCTTCTCGTAGATCGGTGCGAAGTTCCGGCACGGACCACACCAGGACGCCCAGAAGTCAACGAGGACGATGTCGTTGTCGAGCACAATCTGCTCGAAGGTCTCAGAGGTCAGGTCGATCGTGGACATGATGGCCCAACGGTGACACGCAGAGGCCTATTCCGGAAGTCATCCTCGAGGAGGATCACCGGCCGACGACCTCGCGGGTCCACATCACGTTGACGTCGACGGCACCGGCGATGCCGGCGACCGAGCCGCTGTCCGTCTGCTGCCAGATCCACCACTTCCGGTCGGGGCGCCCGTCAAGGCTGCGCACCCATTGCCGGTAGTCGCCCAGCTCCCCGGCGACGTCGTACTCCTCCTCGAACTCGGGGTACAGGTAGACGACCGGTTCCCGCCCCGTCATCGCCTCGACCTGCTTGAGGAAGGTGCGCACCTCGGCCAGCAGTACGGCGCGCGCCGGCGGTGTCGGGCAGCTCCCGGCCAGCTCGAGGTCGACCGCCCCCGGCAGCAGGTTGCCCTCGGTCAGGTCGCCGAGCACGGACGCGAAGTGCGCGGCCTGCTCGGCGCCCGACGAGCACAGCTGGAAGTAGTGGTAGCCGCCGACCCGCAACCCTCGGTCGAGCGCCTCCGCGCGGTGCTGCGCGAACGTCGGGTCGGTGTACGACGTCCCTTCGGTCGCCTTCAGGTAGGCGAAGGTGATGCCGTCATCGGCGACGGCCCTCCAGTTGATCGCCCCCTGGTGGTGGGATGCATCGATGCCAAGGTGCCGGACCCGGTCCTTCGGGCCCGGGACGGTCCCCGGTGGAGCCGACTCGCTCGAGGCCTCGGTCGACACCTTGTCCGAGGGCGTGGTCGGAGCCGTTGTCTCGCTCTGCGTCGGCGTCGACTGCGGGCTCCGCGCGGGCGTCTCCGGTGACTCGTCGGCCGAGCAGCCCGCCGCGAACAGGACGATCCCGACGAGCAGGACTCCGACAGCGCGCTGCATCAGGACGAACCGAGCAGACGCCAGCCCAACTCTCGAGCGGCTGCTCGATCGAAGGTCACAGTCTCCCGGACCCCGAAGAGCTCCACTGCTCCTTGGACGAGGGCGTCGCCGAAGTCCGCCCCGCCCTCGGCCAGGTCGAGGGCGCGCACGAGGCCTTCCATGTCGTCGAACTCCACTTACGTCGGCCTGAGCTCCTTACCAAAGGATACTTCGAAAGGACCAGGCTCTCAACAGAGCGCGCGCTCCTGCGCGACCGGCACCATCGCGGCGGCCACCAGCCCGAACCCGGCGGCCAGCGCGAAGGCGGCGCCGTACCCCCAGGCCGCGATCACGGTGCCGGCGATCGGCGGCACGGCGGACGCGACGAAGTACTGCCCGGTGTTCTGGATGCCTAGCGCCCGGCCTGACCAGAAGGCGCCGGCCCGCTCCGCGACCGCGGCATAGGCCAGGCCGTTGTCGGCGACGGTGACGGCGGACGCGACCACGAGCAGGAGTACGGCGAGCGCGACCACTGCTGGTCCCGACCCGGATGCGGCGCCACCGAGCGCCAGCATGGTCGCGGCGGCTGCCCAGGCGATCCACTGCATCGGCCGGGTGCGGCTGCGGACGAGATCGGAGAGGTGGCCGGCGCCGATCCGGCCGAACGCGCCGATCAGCTGGGTGCCGGCGATGACGATCCCGGCGAAGCCGGCGGCCCACCCGAGCTCGTCGACCAGCCAGGTCAGCCCGAACGTCCACACCACGAACTGCGGCACGACCAGCAGCATCGACGTGGAGTGGATCCGGGCGAGGTAACGGTCGGAGCGGTAGGGATTCGGCGCCCCGGCCCGCTCCGCGGCGGGTGGTCGCGGTGGATCGATCACGAGGAGTGCGACGAGGACGAGCGCCACCGCCGCCGCGATCAGCGGCACCCAGAGCGCGGCCGCGATCCCGTGGGCGTCGGCAAGGAAGGCCATGGTGAGCGCGCCGAGACCGACGCCGAGCGGCTGCGCACACTGCCGGATGCCCATCGCCAGGCCACGACGCTCCGGAGGGAACCAGCCGACCACGATCCGACCGGACGCCGCATTGGTCGACGCAGAACAGGCCCCCGCGACGAAGAGCGCGGCGGCGACCAGCCAGAGGCCGTCCGCCATCACGGCCGCCAGACCGGCGGCCACCACGCCAGTCATCCCGGCGAGCAGCGCGAACCGCTCACCGCGTCGGTCGACCACCAGGCCCCACGCGACCAGGGTGCACATCAGGCCGGCCATCGGGGCCGCGGCGACCAGTCCGGCCTCGGCCAGCGTCATCCCTTCGCGGAGGTGCAGCACCGGGATCAGGAAGGCCGGGCCGTGCACCATCGTCGCGGACGAGGCCTGCGCCGCCGTACCGACGGCGAGCATGGCCCAGCGTCGACGCGTCGACACGACGGCGGACGACGGCGCCGACTCCTGGTCGGTGCCCGTGGGCGAGGGGAGCACCGGGACAGTCAACGCCTGCGGAGCCCGGCCGGGCGAACCGGTCTCGCCGGATGGCCAGTGAGATCCGTCTCAGCGGGGTCTGGCTTCTCAGGCGTCGAGGTGGATCGGCTGCTTGGGCAGTCGCTTGACCCGCGAGCGACGCTTCGGCCGCTCGGGGATCATCGACCGCATCTCCTCGAGCTTGCCCCAGCACAGCAGCCGGTCGCCGTCCTCGAGGACGTGCCGCGGGCGCGGGTTCGGGATCACCTGCACGCCGCGGTGCAGGGTCAGGACGGTGATGTCACGCTCGCCCAGCCCGGACTCGCCGAGTGGCTTGCCCACGAGGTCGGCGTCACCGTGGACCACGATCTCGGCGACGCCGTACCCGGTCGAGACGCTGAGCCGCTCGCGCACGTCGATGTGGGGAAACGCCACCTGGTTGTCGATGTAGTCGATGATCGCGCCGGCCACGTCGAGCTTGGTGGCGGCTTCGATGCCCTCGAGACCGGGGGACGAGTTGACCTCCATCACCAGCGGGCCCTTCTTGCCCTCGAGCATGTCGACACCGGCCACCTTGAGGCCCATGATCTGCGCCGAACGTACGGCGACCTGCTCGTACTCCTCGTCCAACGTGACCCCTTCGACGCTGCCGCCGCGGTGCACGTTGGAGCGGAACTCGTCGCCGCTGGCCGAGCGGCGCATCGCCGCCACCACCCGGTCGCCGACCACGAGCGCCCGGATGTCGCGACCCTTGCTCTCCTTGACGAAACGCTGGATGAGCACGTTCTGCCGGGTGCTCTGCAGGGTCTCGATGATCGCCTCGGCGACCTTGATCGTGGGCGCCAGGATCACCCCGATGCCCTGGGTGCCCTCGAGCAGCTTGATCACGACCGGCGCCCCGCCGACCCGCTCGATCGCCGGGATCACGTCGGCGCGGTCGCGCACGAACGTCGTCGCCGGCATCGCGACCCCGTGCCGCGACAGGATCTGCGTCGCGCGCAGCTTGTCGCGCGAGTTGGAGATCCCGCCCGCGGTGTTGGGCGTGTAGACGTCCATCTGCTCGAACTGCCGCACGACCGCCGTGCCGTAGTACGTGATGGAGTTGCCGATCCGCGGCAGCACCGCGTCGTAGGTCGACAGCTGCCGCCCGCGGAACTGGAGGTCGGGCTCGTCGCCGGACAGGTCGATGCCGAAGCGAAGCGTGTTGAGCACCTTCACCCCGTGACCACGGTTGAGGGCAGCGGTGCGGAGCCGCTGCGTGCTGTAGCTGCGGGGGGCACGCGAAAGTATCGCCAGCTTCACTTCTGAGCCTGACCGGTCGGGGGAATCGGACATGCACGCCGAGTTGAGATCGGCCTGCTTGGATGGGGGTTGTGCCGGGCTCCCATCTAACCAGCGTCGCAGGTTGGCGCGAGTGGGTGAGCCTGCCCGACCTGGGGGTCGACTGGATCAAGGCCAAGCTCGACACCGGTGCCCGAACCTCCGCGCTTCATGCGTTCGACCTCGAAGAGTTCGAGCGCGACGGTCAGGCCTGGGTGCGGTTCTCGATCCATCCCTGGCAGCGCAACGCCGACGACGCCGTCACCGCCGAGCTCCCTGTGCACGACGTACGACACGTGCGCAGCTCCTCCGGCCACGTCCAGGAGCGGTATGTCGTCCTCGTCGCCCTCCGGATCGGCCTGCGGAAGATCACCACCGAGGTCACGCTGACCCGGCGCGACGCAATGGGGTTCCGGCTGCTGATCGGGCGCGAGGCGCTGAGGCAGGGGTACGTCGTGGACCCCGGCCGCTCCTACCTCGGCGGGCGGCCCAAGAAGGTGGTCCGCCGGCGGAACCGGGGGAAGGCCACGGAGGGAGACGAGAGCTGATGGCCCGCGAGTCCTTCGCCATCGGCAACGTCCGCGTGCGTGCCGGCTCCTCCCGCGACGTCGAGCTGCCGATCACCCGGCTGGTCACGGGCGGCGACGCGAGCCTGCCGGTGCGGGTGGTGCACGGGCGTGAGGACGGCCCGGTCGTCTGGGTCAGCGGTGCGATCCACGGCGACGAGGTGATCGGCGTCGAGGTGATCCGCGAGCTGATCGTGACCCTGTCGCCGAAGGAGTTCCAGGGGACGCTGGTGGCCGTACCCGTCGTCAACGTGCTGGGCTTCATGGCGGGCGACCGCTACCTCCCCGACCGGCGCGACCTCAACCGGATGTTCCCGGGTTCTCCGCGTGGCTCGCTGGCGAGCCGGATCGCGCACCTCTTCATGACCGAGGTCGTGAAGAAGTGCGACGTCGGCATCGACGTGCACACCGCGGCCGACAAGCGCGCCAACCTCCCGCAGATCCGGGCCGATCTCGACGACCCGCGCACCCGCAAGCTGGCCGAGGCGTTCGGCGCTCCCGTCATGGTGCATGCGCGGGTCCGGGACGGCTCTCTGCGCCAGGCCGCGGTCGAGGTCGGCGCCAAGGTGCTGCTCTACGAAGCGGGCGAGGCCCTACGTTTCGACGACGAGTCGATCGCGACCGGCGTCGCCGGCGTACGGCGGGTCCTCGCCTTCCTCGAGATGATCGAGCCCGACCCCGTCGACGAGCTGCCGACCAGCCTGGAGTCGCGCAGCAGCCGCTGGGTCCGGGCGCGAGGGACAGGCATCCTCAACCTCGACACCAAGCTCGGCGCCTTCGTCGAGCCGGGCGATCGGCTCGGTGGGCTCTCGGACACGTTCGGCCAGCGGGTGCGGCTGGTCAAGGCCGACCGGGCCGGCATCGTCATCGGACTCACCCGGGCGCCGATCGTCAACGCCGGCGATGCGCTCGTGCACATCGCGTCCGTCGAGTCCGCTGGTTGAGGTGCGAGTGCAGCGGGCCTCGAAACCAAGGCGACCAGTGGCAGGGACCGCTACCGTCCGGACATGAGGCTCGCGACCCGGCTCAAGGCGGCGTACGGCGTCGTCGCGGTGATCGACACCGTGCTGTCGGCCTCGGCCCGGCCGCTGGCGCACCAGGCGCGGTTCGTGACGAAGCCGCTGCTGATGCCCCTGCTGTCGGCCTCGCTCGCGACGACACCGGGCGCCTCGCCCGTGAAGGGGGCGGTCCTCGCCGCGCAGGTCGGCGGCTGGGTGGGCGACGTCGCGCTGCTCAGTGAGGAGAAGAAGCCGTTCCTGGTGGGCACCACCGGGTTCGGCATCGGACACCTGGCCTATCTCGCGGCGTTCGTGCCGCTGCGACGTGACCGGCCGAAACTGTTCCACGACCCGCGCGCCCGCGCCCTCGGAGTGCTCTGGGTGACGACGGCGCCGGTGCTGACGTGGGACGCCCGCCGCGACGGGGTCGCCCCGGTCGTGGCGACGTACTCCGCGCTGCTGACGTCGATGGCGATCGCGGCCACCCGGCTCGACTCCGCGCAGCCGGCGACCGGGCGTCGGATGGTTGCGGCCGGCGCGCTCACCTTCCTCGCGTCCGACGCGACGCTCGGCATGCGGAAGTTCGTGCTCGACGACCCGAGCCCCGTCCTCGAGGGGGCGGTGATGGCGACGTACACCGCCGCCCAGTTCCTGATCAGCGAAGGAGCGGGCCGGCTCTGACCTCCCGGACGTAGGCTGCGCCGCATGAGCGAGACGACCGGCGTCCCCGAGGGGCCGCTCTACCTCGACAAGGCCGTGCCCGACATCTACGCCGCGCTGTCCGGTGTCTCGAAGCAGATCGCCGAGGCGGCCGGCGAGGCCGGCATCAGCGAGAGCCTGCTCGAGCTGGTCAACCTCCGCGTCTCGCAGATCAACGGCTGCGGTTACTGCCTCGACGTCCACCACGCCAAGGCGATCCGGCTCGGCGAGGACCCGCGCCGGCTCGCCGTGCTCCAGGAATGGCAGGAGACCCAGCTCTTCGACGACACCGAGAGTGCGGCGCTCGAGCTGGCCGAGTCCATCACCCGGATCCCAGCGCCCTCCGCGCGCGAGGAGGTCGAGGATGCTGCCCGTCGCGTGCTCGGCGACCAGGCCTACGCCGTCGTCGCCTGGGCGGCGGTCAGCATGAACGCGTTCAACCGACTGTCGATCACGAGCCACCACCCGGTGCGGCCAGCGCGGAAAGCTGAGGAGATGTCATGACCGCAATCCCGACCACCGCCGTGACCGGCGGCCCGTCCCTTCCCCAGGAACGCCGGCTGGTCACCGAGATCCCCGGCCCGCGCTCCCGTGAGCTCGCCGCCCGCAAGGACGCCGCCGTCGCCCGCGGCGTCGGCACCATGCTCCCGGCGTATGTCGTCGCCGCCGGCGGCGGTGTCGTGGTCGACGTCGACGGCAACTCCCTCATCGACCTCGGGTCCGGCATCGCCGTCACCAGCGTGGGCAACAGCAACCCCAGGGTGGCGGCGGCCGTGGCCGAGCAGGTCGCCGCGTTCACCCACACCTGCTTCATGATCACCCCGTACGACGGCTACGTCGCGGTCGCGGAGACGCTCAACCGGCTCACGCCCGGCGACCACGACAAGCGCACGGCCCTCTTCAACTCCGGTGCGGAGGCGGTCGAGAACGCCGTCAAGATCGCACGCTCGGCGACCGGCAAGCAGGCGGTCGTCGCGTTCGAGCACGGCTACCACGGCCGCACCAACCTGACGATGGCGCTGACCGCGAAGAGCATGCCCTACAAGAGCGGTTTCGGTCCGTTCGCGCCGGAGATCTACCGCGCGCCGATGTCCTACCCGTTCCGGGACGGGGAGCTGGACGGGCCGGGGGCGGCGCTGCGTGCGATCGACGTCATCGAGAAGCAGGTCGGCGCTGCGAACCTGGCGGCGATCGTCATCGAGCCGATCCAGGGCGAGGGCGGCTTCGTCGTACCCGCACCAGGCTTCCTCCCAGCCCTCTCCGACTGGTGCACCGCCCAGGGCATCGTGTTCATCGCCGACGAGGTGCAGACCGGGTTCGCCCGCACCGGTGACCTCTTCGCGTGCGACCACGAAGGAGTGGTGCCGGACCTGATCGTCACCGCCAAGGGCATCGCGGGCGGCCTCCCGCTGGCCGCGGTCACCGGACGCACCGCGCTGATGGACGCGCCGCATGTCGGCGGCCTCGGCGGGACGTACGGCGGCAACCCGCTCGCCTGCGCGGCGGCCCTGGCCGTCTTCGAGACGATCGAGGCCGACGGCCTGGTGGACCGCGCGCGCCGGATCGGCACGACGCTGCTCGACCGGCTGACCGAGCTCCAGGCGGCGGACCCGCGGATCGGCGACGTCCGCGGCCGCGGCGCGATGGTCGCGGTCGAGCTGGTCGACCCCACGACGGGCCAGCCCGACCCGGCACTGGCCCAACGCCTGGCCGCGACTGCGCACGCCCAGGGTGTCGTGGTGCTCACCTGCGGCACCTGGGGCAACGTGCTGCGCCTGCTCCCGCCGCTCTCGATCGGCGATGACCTGCTCGAGGAGGGGCTCGACGTCTTGTCGGGTGCCTTCGCCGATTCCCTGTAGGCGACGGTCGCCCGCCCGGTCAAAACTTCTAGAGCTCGAGCACGGCGAGCGGCAGGTCGGCCACCGGGTGCAGGCCCGGCCGGGTCACCGACGCCCAGGCTCCGGGCACGTCGACCTCGGTGACCAGGTCGCCGCAGAGGTGCCTGCCGCTGTTGCTCGCGACGATCCGGCCCTGCTCGTTGACCACGGCGAGCGGTCGGGCGGCCGCGCGCAACGAGGGCAGCAGCAGCTTCTCGGCGGTGTTCACGCCGATGTCGGCACCGGCGACGCCGGCGAAGCGATCGCCCAACATGACCGGCGCGGTGTAGGTCATGTTGTAGTCGTCGGTGCACAGGTAGTCGATGTAGGGGCCGGTGACGTGCCGGTGCCCGGTGTCGCGCGGGACGACGTACCAGGTCAGGAACTCGTAGTCGAAGAAGCCCACGCCGTCGGGGTCGGTCTGGCAGACCATCCGGTGCGAGCGGCCGTCCTCGCCCTGGGTGAACCACTCCAGCCACCACGGCTCGTCGGCGAGGAACCCGACGCCCGCGACGAACCCCGCGCCGCGCACGGGATGGTCAGGATCGCCGACGAAGCCCGCGGCCAGGCCGTCGACGCCGGCCAGGGTGGCCCGGCGCGGGTCCGGTGTCTGTTCGTAGCGTCCGCGCACGAGCGCGGCGATCTCGTCGACGACCCGGAACGCGGCGTCGGTCATGCCGGTGACGGCCTCGAGGACGGTGGCCACGTCAGGGGCGAGGCTCGGTGCGGTGCTGGACATCACGGCTCCTGGTTGAGGTGGTAGTCGATGAGGCGCGCGGTCGCGTCCGCGACCCGTTGCTCGGCCGTACGGCGCGCGACCTCCCGGTCGCGGGCCTCGATCGCGTCGACGACGGCGTTGCAGCTGGTGACCATCAGCTCGTGGCTGTCGTCGTCGCCGAAGGCCAGCCACAGCATGGTCCCGAACTCGGCCTGGAGGGCGACCTCCTCGTGGTAGAGCCGGGCCGACTGGGCCGCGACGGCGACCTGGATGTGGAACTGTGCTTCGGCCCTGCGCCGCGCGTCCGGCTTCTGTGCGTCCGCGAGCTGCGCGGCAGCATGCCGCAGCTGGCGCACGTCCTCACGGTCGTTGCGCTTGGCCGCCAGCGCGGCGGCCGCCCCGGCGATGGCGGCGTAGAGATCGCCGAGGTCGCGAAGCTCGAGCAGGCTCACCTCGGCGAGCCGCCGCTTCGCCAGCACGCCGGGACCGTCCGCCGGGGCGCGCACGAAGCTGCCGCCACCACGCCCGCGCCGGGTCTCGATCAGCCCCTCCTTGCGCAGGACCGACAGCGACTCCCGGATGGTCACGGTGGACACGCCGAACTGCTGCGCGAGGTCGGCCTCGCCGGGCAGCTGCTCGCCGTCGGGGAGCAGCCCGAGGGCGATCGCGTCCATCAACCGGCGGGCCACCCGGGCCGACCGACTGGTGCTCTCCAGGGGCGCGAACACAGCGGCGGTCGCGCGTCCGTAGAACTGGATCGCCACCTCGTCGCCTCCGATCCCCGCGCCTCAAGGTCCAGATCACGAATTGTGCACCGCCCCTTGTGCTTTGAAAACTGGTCTCATAGGTTTTCTTGAATCGGGATCCGAGTCACGGAGGAACGCGACATGGGAAGCCAGGAAAGCGTCGTACGGAACCGTGGGCCGATGAGTCAGCCCGAGCCGACGGAGTCCACCGACTTGCCGGCGATCTCGCTGCGCGGCCTGCGCAAGGAGTTCGGCAGCGTCGTCGCCGTCGACGGCATCGACCTCGACATAGCCAACGGCGAGTTCTTCTCGATGCTCGGCCCGTCCGGCTCCGGCAAGACCACCGTGCTCCGGATGGTGGCCGGCTTCGAGACGCCGACCTCCGGGACGGTCGAGCTCGGCGGGGTCGACGTGACCAGGGATCCGCCCTTCGCACGCGACGTCAACACCGTCTTCCAGGACTACGCCCTCTTTCCGCACATGTCGGTCCTCCAGAACGTCGAGTACGGCCTGCGGGTCAAACGGGTCAACCGGGCGGAGCGGCAAAGCCGGGCGCGGGAAGCACTCGAGCGGGTCCGCCTCGGGGAGTACGGCGACCGCCGCCCCAGCCAGCTCTCCGGAGGCCAGCGTCAGCGGGTAGCGCTGGCCCGGGCGCTGGTCAACCGGCCCCGGGTGCTGCTGCTCGACGAGCCGCTGGGTGCCCTAGACCTCAAGCTGCGCCGGGAGATGCAGGTGGAGCTCAAGGAGCTCCAGCGGGACCTCGGCATCACCTTCCTGTTCGTCACCCACGACCAGGAGGAGGCCCTCACGATGAGCGACCGGATCGCCGTCTTCAACGAGGGGCGGATCGAACAGGTCGCGACCCCCCGCGACCTCTACGAGCTGCCGGCCACACCGTTCGTCGCCGGTTTCGTCGGCACGTCGAACCTGCTCGACGGCGACGCCGCGGTCGCGCTGCTCGGTGAGCCTGGCACCTTCAGCGTGCGGCCGGAGAAGATCCAGCTCCACATCGACGCCTCGCACGTCCCGACGCAGCAAGCGGTCATCGCCGCCGGCGTCGTCCGCGAGGTCGTCTACCTCGGCTCGGCGACCCAGAGCATCGTCGACCTCGACCACGGCGGCTCACTCATCGTGCTCCGCCAAAACCAGCAGTCACCCGACGAGAGCGATGTTGCCGGCCGGGGTGCCAAGGTCCACCTCAGCTGGCTGCGGGAGCACACCGTGTCCATCGCCCTCCGCGAGTGATCCCCGAACCCATCCACCATTTCTCCCTCCACCCCAGCAAGGAGCAGTCATGACCTATCGACACACCCGATGGCCCCGGATCGTTGCCGCCTGTGCGGCACTGACCCTGGTCGCCGCCTGCGGCACCTCCGGAGACGACGACGAAGGCTCCGACGGAGGTGGCATCAGCGCGCCCGACCTCTCGGCGCTCGACGAGGTTGGCGACGGCGAGGGAGAGGTCAACATCCTCGCCTGGCCCGGTTACGTCGAGGACGGCTCGACCGACCCGGCCGTCGACTGGGTCACGCCGTTCGAGCAGGAAACCGGCTGCGAGGTCAACGTCAAGACCTTCGGTACCTCCGACGAGGCCGTCAACCTGGTCAAGACCGGGGAGTACGACGTGGTGTCGGCGTCGGGCGACGCGTCCCTGCGGCTGATCGCCGCCGGTGACGTCGAGCCGGTCAACACCGACCTGGTCCCCAACTACGCCGACGTCTATGACTTCCTCAAGGACCGCGACTGGAACTCGGTCGACGGCCAGATGTACGGCGTCCCGCACGGATACGGCGCCAATCTGCTGATGTACCGCACGGACGAGGTCGACCCCCCGCCCACCAGCTGGTCGGCGGTGTTCGAGGAGGACTCGCCGTACGCAGGCAAGATCACGGCGTACGACTCGCCCATCTACATCGCTGACGCCGCGCTCTACCTGATGAACACCCAGCCCGACCTCGGCATCGAGCACCCCTACTCCCTCGACGACGACCAGCTCGCGGCGGCCGTCGACCTGTTGAAGGTCCAGCGCGAGCAGATCTCGGAGTACTGGTCGGACTACCTGAAGGAGGTCCAGGCCTTCACCACCGGCGACTCCGTCATCGGCACCACCTGGCAGGTGATCGCGAACGTGGCTCAGGGCGAGGACGTCCCGGTCGAGGCGATCCTTCCCGACGAGGGTTCGACCGGCTGGTCGGACACCTGGATGGTGACCACAGAGTCGGAGCACAAGAACTGCGCCTACCTCTGGCTGGACCACATCATCAGCCCCGAGGCGAATGCCGCGGTGTCGGAGTACTTCGGTGAGGCGCCGGCCAACCCCAAGGCGTGCGACCTCGCCAGCGAAGGTCACTGCGAGAGCTACAACGCCGGTGACGAGGCCTTCGCCGAAAAGCTCTGGTACTGGACGACTCCTGTCGAGCAGTGCCTGGACGGTCGCGAGGACGTGACGTGCACGGACTACGGCGACTGGACCCAGGCCTGGACCGAGGTCAAGGGCTGACCGCTTGATGACCAGCGCCGCCGAGGGCACCCGTGACCGGGTGTCGCGCAACCGGGTCTCGTCCGTGCTGCACCGCCGCCGGCGGCTGCGGCTCGGGCTCCTCCTCGGGCCACCGATGTTGTGGCTCGGCGTGGCCTACCTGGGTGCCCTCGGGGCGCTGTTCATCACTTCTCTCTGGGGTCAGAACGACTTCACCGGAGAGGTGGTCCGGGAGTGGAGCCTCGACAACTTCCGGCTGTTGTGGGAGACCGAGGTGTATCGCACGATCGCGCTCCGGACCCTGGGCATCGCAGCGCTGGTGACCGTGGTCGATATCGTGATCGCGTTCCCGATCGCCCTCTACATGGCGAAGGTCGCCTCCCCGCGGATGCAGAAGGTCCTGGTGGTCGCGGTCCTCACGCCACTGTGGGCGAGCTACCTGGTGAAGGCTTACGCCTGGCGGATCATGCTGTCGGAGAACGGCGTCATGCACGACCTCGGCAACCTGATCGGGGTCGACACACCCGGCTACGGACTGGCCGCCACCGTGATCACCCTGGCCTACCTGTGGCTGCCGTTCATGATCCTGCCGATCTACGCAGGTCTCGAGCGGCTGCCGGACTCGATGCTCGAGGCGTCGATGGACCTAGGTGCGAAGACCGGCCAGACGATGCGGCGGATCGTCCTGCCGTCAGTCTTCCCGGCCGTCGTCGCCGGGTCGATCTTCACCTTCTCGCTGTCGCTGGGCGACTACATCACCGTCCGCATCGTCGGCGGTGCCAACCAGATGCTCGGCAACGTCGTCTACGACAACGTGGGGGCCGCCAACAACCTGCCGTTCGCGGCTGCGGTCGCCACGATCCCGGTCGTCATCATGCTCGTCTACCTGGCGGCGGCCCGCCGTACCGGTGCCCTGGAGAACGTCTGATGACCCTTTCCCCGGCCTTCAAGATCACGCTCCGCGTCCTCACCGGGCTGGCGCTGGTCGTCATCTACGTTCCGCTGCTGCTGGTGGTCCTCAACTCGTTCAACGCCAGCCAGACGTTTGCCTGGCCTCCCACGGACCTCACGCTGGAGTGGTGGCGCAAGGCCGCGGACAGCCAGGGCGCGAAGGACGCCGTCGTGACGAGCGTGCAGGTCGCGCTGCTGGCTTCGGCGATCTCGCTGGTGCTGGGCACGATGGCCGCGATGGCGCTGCAGCGCTACCGGTTCTTCGGTCGCGACACCGTCTCGCTGCTGATCATCCTGCCGATCGCGCTGCCTGGCATCGTCACCGGCATCGCCCTCAACAACGCCTTCCGGACCGTGTTCGGGCTGGACCTCGGCTTCCTGACGATCGTCGTCGCGCACGCGACCTTCTGCATCGTCACCGTCTTCAACAACGTCCTCGCCCGGCTGCGACGAATGGGCACCAACCTGGAGGAGGCGTCGGCCGACCTCGGCGCGTCGACGTTCACGACGTTCCGGCTGGTGACTTTCCCCATGATGCGCTCGGCACTGATCGCAGGCGGGCTCCTGGCCTTCGCACTGTCCTTCGACGAGATCATCGTGACCACGTTCACCGCCGGTGCGCAGGAGCAGACGCTGCCGATCTGGATCTTCAACAACCTCTTCCGGCCCAACCAAGCTCCGATCGTCAACGTGGTCGCCGTGGTGCTGATCCTGCTGTCGGTGATCCCGATCTGGATCTCCCAGAAGCTCGCCGGACCCACCGAGGGGCTTGCGGGCCGTTAGTCGCCGTCGCCGGACGGCACGATCGCGGAGATCACCGTGCCGTCGGCCCGCTGGACGCCAGCCGGATTCGGCGGTTCGCCCTCGAGCATCGGGCCCTGGTGCGCCAGGGGTACGACGACCGCCGGACCCGGCTTGACCTCCACCGACTCGCCGCGCACGTTGAACGTCAGCGGCCCGGGGCCGTCCTCGACGTACAGCTCCAGCTCGTCCTTGCGGACCGTGACCCGGACGCGGGTGCGGCGGAGGGTGATCCGGTAGACCAGGGAGTCCCACGACTCGGGGAGTCGCGGGTCGATCTGCCACTGCAGCTCTCCGTTGTCCGCGCCGTGGTCGCGGAACCCGCCGAATCCGCTGACCAGCGCGCTCCACACACCGCCCGTCGAGGCGACGTGAACCCCGTCGGCGGTGTTGTTGTGGCGGTCGTCGAGGTCGACGAAGAGGGCGGCGAGGAAGTAGCGGAGGGCCAGGTCGGCGTACCCGACCTCGGCCGCGATGATCGACTGCACGACCGCCGAGAGCGTCGAGTCGCCGGTCGTGATCGGGTCGTAGTAGTCGAAATCGGCGCGCTTCTGCTCGGCGGAGAAGTCCTCGCCCTGGAGGAAGAGCGCCAGTACGACGTCGGCCTGCTTGAGCACCTGGAACCGGTAGATCACCAGCGGGTGGTAGTTGAGCAGCAAGGGCCGCTTCTCGAGCGGCGTGCGCTCCAGGTCCCACATCTCCCGCTCGAGGAAGTGCGCGTCCTGCGGGTGGATGCCGAGGAACTCGTCGTACGGGATCGCCATCGCGTCCGAGCACTCGGACCACTCGATCGGCTCGTCAGGATCCAACGCGGTCCGGCGGACCAGCTCGGCGAACGCGTCAGGATCGTCGCGCTCGAGTCGCCACACCGCCTTCGCCGCCCGGCGCAGGTTGAAGCGCGCGAGCACGTTCGTGTAGAGGTTGTCGTTGACGACGGTCGTGTACTCGTCGGGTCCGGTGACGCCGTGGATGTGGAAGGTACGGCTACCTCCGGGGCCGGCCCCGTCGTCGCGCCAGAACCCGAGGTCGGCCCACAGTCGGGCGGTCTCGACGAGGATGTCGATCGCTCCGCGGGTGAGGAACTCGTCGTCGCCGGTCGCGCCGACGTACTGGCTCAGCGCGTAGGCGATGTCGGCGTCGATGTGGTACTGGGCGGTGCCGGCGGCGTAGTACGCCGAGGCTTCGTGGCCGTTGATCGTTCGCCACGGGAACAGGGCACCGCGCTGCGACAGCTCTTGGGCGCGGGACCGCGCGGAGTCGAGCAGCGAGTGGCGGAACCGGAGCGCGTTCCGCGCCGCCGAGGGCATCGTGTAGGTGAGGAACGGCATCACGTAGATCTCGGTGTCCCAGAAGTAGTGGCCGCCGTACCCCGACCCGCTCACGCCCTTCGCCGCGATGCCCTGGCCCTCGGCGCGAGCGGACGCCTGACAGAGCGCGAACAGGTTCCAGCGCACGGCTTGCTGCAGCTTCGGGTGACCGGGGATCTCGACGTCGCAGCGGGCCCAGAAGTCGTCGAGCCACTGCCGCTGCTCGGCGTACTGGTGATCGACACCCTGCTCGTGGGTGCGGGCCAGGGTGCGCTCGCAGCGGTCGATCAGCTCGCGCGGCGGGACCGACGCCGCGGTGTGGTAGCTCACGAGCTTGGTGAGCCGGATCGGCACGCCGGGCTCGGCCGCGATCTGGTAGAGCACCTTGGCCATGTCGTCGTCGGCGTGCGCGCGCATGGAGTACGACGACGTCGTCCGCAGCTGGTGTTCGGCAACGACACCGATCGTCATCCCGCTCTGCGCCGCTCGGTAGCCGAGGGACAGGCGACCATTCTCCGTGTCGGCGGTGTGCAGGACCGGGTCGAGCACCCGCCGGTCGAAGCGGTCGGCCTGGCGTGGGTCTCCAGTGCCCGCCTCGGTGTCCACCACCAGGTCGGCCGCGACGTCCTGCCGGTTGAGCAGCTGGGACGAGATCGCCACGGAGGCCTTCTCGTCGAGCAAGGTGACCTCGAAGGAGAGCACCGCGAGATGCCGTTGCGCCAGCGGGACCATCCTGGTGCTGCGGACCCGGACCTCCTTGCCGCCCGGGGTGCGCCAGATCAGTTCACGCGAGAGGACACCGCTGCGGAAGTCGAGGGCCCGCTCGTACTCGAGGAGGTCCGCCATCGACATGTGCAGCGGCTCGTCGTCGACGTAGAGCCGGATCACCTTGGCGTCGGGCGCGTTGATGATGGTCTGCCCGATCCGGGCGAAGCCGTAGGCCTCCTCGGCGTGGAGGATCGGCCAGGTCTCGTGGAAGCCGTTGATGTAGGTGCCGTCGATGTGGGCGTCGCGGCTCTCGGAGTAGTTGCCGCGCATCCCGAGGTATCCGTTGCCGACCGAGAACAAGGACTCGGTCGTGCCGAGGTCCGCGGCGTCGAAACGGGTCTCGACCAGGCGCCATTCGTCGTCCGGGAACCGGCTGCGGTCGAGGGGGTCGGCGACGGGCGGCGCGACGTGGGACGGGCCGTCCCCCCGCGACATCCTCCGTCGTCTCATTCGTGCACCTGCCCTTGGCCGCCGTCGGGAACGAGCTCGGCCAGGTCGGCGACGACCAGGTCGGCACCGGCCGCGGTGAGCGCCTCGACTCCGGCGCCCCGGTCGACACCGATGACCAGACCGAACCCGCCTGCCGCACCGGCCCGGACGCCGCTGATCGCGTCCTCGAGCACGACCGAGCGCTCCGCGGTGGCGCCGAGCTCGGTGGCTGCCGCGATGAACGTGTCCGGCGCGGGCTTTCCGGCGAGGTGCCGCTCGGCCGCGACCCCGCCGTGCACGACGCTTCCGAAGTAACCGGTCATCCCGGCGGCCTCGAGGACCGCGGGTGCGTTCTGCGACGACGACACGATCGCCATCGGCATGCCGCGCTCGCGGAGCGCGTCGAGGAGCCGCACCGAACCGGGGTAGGCCTCGACGCCACGGTCGGCCAGCTCCCGGTTGAAGTACCCGTTCTTGCGGTTGCCGAGACCGGAGACCGATTCCGTCTCCGGGGCGTCGGTGGGGTCACCCTCGGGCAGGGTGATCCCGCGAGACTCCAGGAAGGTGCGCACTCCGTCGTACCGCGGCTTGCCGTCGACGTGGTCGTAGTAGTCCTGGTCGGTGTACGGCAACTCGCCGGCGACCCCGGCGAGATAGTCGTTGAACATCGCCGCCCATGCGCGCATGTGCACCTCGGCAGTCGGCGTCACCACGCCGTCGAGGTCGAACAGCGCAGCGTCGTACTGGTCCCACCGCACATTGGCCACGCCGACAGCCTAACGAGCGCGGGTCAGGGAGGGCTCAGGGTCGACCCGGGGGCGGTCTGGGTACGAATACTCAGGCGTCCGGCGGCATCCGTCTGGTGGAATAGCCGACATGGCGCTCCCCCTCCCGCTTCCGGCCCCGCTCAAGCGCCGGGTCGCGAAGTTTTTCTCGAGCGCGCCATGAAGGACGGCATCGACCTCCGCAAGCTGCGCTTCCTCCCCGAATCGTTCACGCTGCCGGTCAAGCGCGACGGGCTGGACCCGCTGCCTGCGCTGATGCAGGCCCAGGCGGACGAGCCGGTGAAGCTGCTCGCGAACATGTTCGGGCGCGGGATCTGGCTGGTCTCCGGGTACGACGAGTCCCGCATCGTCCTGGCCGGTGATGCGGCCCTGTGGTCCAACGATCTCGGCCAGTTCGTCTCGCAGGAGGGCCGGTCCGCGGAGGAGCAGATCGGCGGGCTCGGCATGACCGACCCGCCGCTGCACACCCAGCTGCGCAAGTACCTCACCCCCGAGTTCACGATGCGCCGCCTGGCCCGGCTCCAGCCGGGCATCGAGGCGATCGTGCGAACCCGCCTCGACGCGATGGAGGCGGCGGGAGCTGACGGTTCAGGGGTTGACCTGGTCGAGCAGTTCGCGTTCGCCGTGCCGTTCGACGTGATCTGCGACCTGCTCGGCCTGCCCGTCGAGGACCGTGCCCGCTTCTTCGAGCTCGGGGTGGCACGCTTCGACCTCAGCCAAGGCGGCGCGGGCGCGTTCGGGGCACAGGCCCACACCCGCGACTTCCTCATCAACGCGGTGCGGGCGCAGCGCACGAACCCGGGCGACGGCTTGATCGGTGCGCTGCTCGTGGAGCACGGCGACGAGCTCGACGACGTCACCCTCGGCGGCATCGCCGACGGCGTGTTCCTCGGCGGTTACGAGACCAGCGCCAGCATGCTCGCCCTCGGCACCTACCTGATCGCGACGACGCCCGAGGCCGGCCGGATGCTCCGCTCCGATCCCGAGTCGGTCAACAAGGTGGTCGAGGAGCTGCTGCGGCACCTCGCCGTCGTGCAGCTGGCCTTCGTCCGGTTCGCCAAGCAGGACGTCGTCGTCGGCGGGGTGACCATCAAGGAGGGCGACGCGGTCGGTGTCTCGCTGCTCGCCGCCAACCGCGACCCGCGGCTCGGCCCCGACCTCGACACCTTCGACCCCACCCGGGAGCCGGTGCGCCACCTGTCCTTCGGCTGGGGCATGCACCGGTGCGTCGGCGCCGAGCTGGCCCGGATGGAGCTGCGCACCGCGCTCCGGATGCTCGCCGAGCGCTACCCCGACCTCACCATGGCCACCGACATCGGCGACCTCGACTTCCGCAAGCTCTCCGCCGTCTACGGCGTCGAGGCGTTGCCGGTGTTGCTCTACGGCGACCTCGAGGAGACGGCCTGATTGATGCGCATCAGATGTCCGCTCCCGTCTCCATGAACGAGAGGTCCACCTTCCGGACCTCGGCCGTCTGTCCTTGACCGAGGTCGACGGCACCGTTCCCGCCGGCGCCTCCGTCGCCGAACGACGGCGCGGGGCCGACGACGAAGTCCCCGCGGCCCGCGTCGCCGGTGGCCGGGGTCAGCTCGAAACCGGTTGTCGCTCCGTCGATCTCGACCTCGCCGGACCCGCCCTCGGAATCGAGTCCGACCTCACCGACACTGACCCCGGAGCGCGAGACGAGCTCGACCTGGCCGTCCTCGATCTCGGTGGGCGCGAGCCAGACCGACACCTCCTCCCCGTCGCACAGGTAGCCCGCGACCCGCTCGCCGTCAGAGACCAGCGCGATGTAGGTGTTTCTTTCGTCGACGGCACCGACGAACGTGCCCGAGATCCGGTCCGCGTTCGCGGTGCCGTCGCTACCCTCGCCGTCGTCCCCGCAGCCCGCGAGGACAATGGCGGTCACGATGGCGAGGATGCTGCCTGTCGTCCGTGTCGAGGACCTCATGATGCGACCGTCTCCGCCGCCCGCGCGGCGGGACGATCCCGGTCGCTGGTGGCGCCGGGTTGGAGCACCCGCGCGGCGATCGCCGGGCGCATCAGCGCCGACGGCGGGTCGAGCAGGTTGAGGACCCGCAGGTAGGCATGGGCGACGGTGGGGTCGCGGACGGCGACTGCCTGGAGCCGGGCCATGTAGCGGTTGATCACCCGCACCGGGACCGGGCGATCGCCGGGTACGTCGGGGATCGACAGGTCGGCGCCGCTGACGATGTCCCACGCGCCCCGGACCACCGGCGCCGCGAGCCGGAAGAAGGCCCGCGGGTCGTCGCTCCCCGAGTCGAGCCAGGTCCGGAGCGCGAGGGACTGCTGAGCGGCCACGGTGATGCCCTGGCCGTAGATCGGGTTGAAGCAGCACAGGGCGTCGCCGAAGACGATCAGCCCGTGCGGGAAGGACCGCATCTGCTGGTAGTTCCGGCGGATGCTCGTCGGCGTCCGATGCGTCACCACGGGTCCGAGCGGCTCTCCCGCCCGGATCGCGGCGAACAGGTCCGGCGGGGCGATCGCCTCGAGCTGGGGGAGGAAGTCCTCGGTGGCTCCTGACGGCTGGTGCGTGGCGTACCCGAACAAGGTCACCAGCCAGGAGTCGTTCTCGACGACGCCCGCGGCCATACCCAGCGGCCGGTCCGGTCGGGCAGCGACCACGATGAAGCGGTCGCCGCCGGTCGGGCCGGCCAACCGGTAGTGGCAGGTGGCGTAGCCCATGCTGGAGTGGATCGTGTCCTCCGGTGGCCGGCCGTGGCCGAGCTGCTCGAGCCAGGCGACGGCGCGACCGGAGCGGCCACTCGCGTCGATGACCAGGTCGGCCGACAACGGCAGTTCCTGGTGGTCGCCACGTGCGACGAGGCGCGCTCCGCTGATCCGGCCCTCGTCGTCGACCAGCACGCCGGCGGCGTCCGTGCCGTCGCGGAGCTCGACCGCGGGGTGCGCCAGCACCCGCCGCCGTACGGCGTCCTCGATCAACGGGCGGGTCGCGCACAGCGCCGGTTCGGTCACGTCGACCTTCGGCAGCTCGCCGAACGCGGTGATGAAACGGAGCTCGCGGCCGATCTGCGTGCTGGCGGCACCGGCGGCGTCGAGCTCGCCTCGGATGCCGGGGAAGAGCTCCGTGAGGATCTCGTCGCCGCGGCCGAGGACCGAGTGCAGGTGCCTGCCTTGCGGGACCCCTCGCCGAGGCTCGACCGCGTCCGGCAGTCGATCCCGGTCGACGATCACGACGTGTGCGTAGTGGTCGGACAGCACGCGGGCGGCCAGCAGTCCGGCCATGCTGGCGCCGATGACGACCGCGCGGTCGCGGACTGGCTGTCGGCTTCGGTTCATGGGAGCACCTCCTGGGAAACGGGACGGTCACCGTCGCCCAGGTCGTTGCTCACTCTCCAGACCGGATGCTGCTCACTTCCTGTCCACCGACCTCTTGCTGCCACAGCAGCTCGACGACCCGCTCGACACCACGGGTGAGGTGCCTCCGGTAGGTGCTGAACGGCAGGCCCAAGACCTCGGCCGCGGCTTCTTGCGTCGGCGCGGGCCGGAGGTAGGTGCGGTCCAGAGCGCGGGCGAGCCGCTCCTCGCGCGGATGGTCGGCGACGCTGGTCGAGGTTTCCCTGATCGCGAGCGCCAGCCGTTCGGCGGGCTCCTGATCGGCGTCGCCGCGCGCGACCAGCCGGCTCCGGCACAGCGGGTTGGCCGCGAGCCGGTCGCGGTGGTGGAGGTCCTTGAGGGCCCGACCGACGCTCGATGCGAATTCTTCGAACGACAGCGCCAGCAGGTCGTCCTCACCGCTCGGCGTCGCCACCGGGGCACCGAGCTCCCGGTCGGCCAGCAGGTCGAACCACTCCGACAGCGGACCCCTGCGGTAGTCGCGTCCGAAGACGGCGTACGACTCCGGTCCGATCCGGTGCTCGGCACCGGCCAGCCGCTGGTAGTCGATGAACTCCATCAGCTGGTCCATCGCGCCGCTGTCGATCCAGCAGAGCAGGTCCCAGCCGATGGCGGGGTCGGCGAGCAGGAGCTGGATGCTCAGCACCGGTCCCAGGTTCAGCGTGCGCGACGGCGCCTGGTTGCGCTCGGCGTCGACGAAGAACCGGAACATGGTCACGTGGTCGCCCGGGCGGGACGGGCGACGCCGCTCGATCGCCTCCAGGGCTGCCCGGACGGTGGGGTCGCGGTCGCGGTCGGCGTCGTCGACGAGGTCCAGCCGGAGCACCGCGGCGAAGCCGGCAGGATCGGGCGCGCTGGTCCGGACGACGCGGATCCCCTCGGGTTGCCGACCGAGCCAGTACTGGACCAGGCTCGCCTGCTCCTCGCCCTGGTGGCGCCGGGTCATCTCCACCAGGTGGGCGGCGTCGTCGGGCCGGAACGCGTCGGCGTACGCCGCGCCCAGCTCGTCGTAGTCCCAGAACCCGGCCGTCGCGCTGTGCCGGTGCCCGTGCACCACGTGCATGATCGCGCGTTGCTGCTCGGCGCCGGTGACCTGGGTGGCGCGCCGGACGCTCGACCGCTGGACCCGTCGGTGCAGGTCCGCGTAGGCGGTCGGGTCCCGCCACCGCAGGTCGGCGTCGATGACATCGCGCGCGAGGTCGTGCGGGAACAGTCCGTACGGCCCTGCCTCGACGACGGACAGGGTCCGCAGCCAGGTCAGCAGTTCGCCGGCATCGGGCAGCTCGAGGACCTCGCGCAGCAGGTCCTCCGTGGTCATCCAGGCGTGTGCGCACACCTGCAGCGCACGGCGGTGCAGCGCGTCCGGGGTCGCGTCCACCAGCCGACGCACCAGCTCGTCGACCAGGTCCGGCGCGTCCTCGAGCCGGGTCAACGAGGTCACGGAGCCGTGCCGGGCAAGGTCGGCGACGAGGGACAGAGCCAACGGGTGGCCGTGGGTCAGGTCGGCGGCCGCCGCGTGCTCGGTCTCGGGTACGTCGTGGCCGGCCAGGTAGGCCGCGGTCTCCTCCGGCGCGAAGTTGCGCAGCCGGATCTCGCCGAGCACTGCGCGCCACCCCTCGTCCGCGCGCCAGCGGTGGCTCGGCGGCCGGCGCCCGGCCACGACCACGATCGCGTCCTCGGGCAGGGTCGGCAGCCACTCCTCCTTCAGCCAGCCTTCCAGCGCACCCGCTCGCTCGAAGGTGTCCAGGGTGATCAGCGGAGCAGCCTCATCGCCGGAGGACCACCCCTGCCGTGCGAGCTCGCCCACCAGCACCTCCGGCCGCGGCTCGACCGAGCTGAGGTCGACCTGGATCGCCGGTCTGCCGCTGGTGGTTGCCTGTCGCCGGAACGCCTGCGTGAGCGCACTCTTGCCCACCCCGCCCGGCCCGTGGACCCACAGCAACCGGGTCGTCGACTGCCCCGACAGGATCTCCGCGAACATCGCCTGCTCGGACGCACGTCCGACGAACCGGGCCGCCCGACTGCGCCCGAGTGCGTCCGCGAACGTCCCGCAACTGCTCACGGCCGTGACCATCGCACGCGGGCCTGCGATCGTCAACGAACCCTCCGCCCGGCTCTCGCCGACCGGACCGACCACCGCCGTCGTCGAGTAGGAGCGAGTGCAGCGAGCGGCGTATCGAGGCGCCGCAACTGGGCCGCCCCAACGCCGATGGCACGGCACCGGGCCTCGACACGCGCCCTCGCAAGCTCGGCCGCGGGCGCTACTCGACCTTCGGCCCTGTTCGGATGCCGTCCTCGATCCTCGGACGGCATCCGGGCCCTCATTTGCTGGTCGACAGGCGGTACTGACGGACCGCGAGCGGTGCGAAGATCGCCACGATCGCGGCCGACCACAACAGGGAGTAGACGACCGGGTTCTCCATCGGCCACGAGTCGGGAACCGGCACGTTGCCGGTGTTGCCGAACAGCTCGCGGCACGCCTGGGTGACCGTCGACACCGGGTTCCAGAGGACGAACGTCTCCAGCGGGCCCGAGAACGACTCCTGCGGCACGAACGCGTTGGAGACGAACGTCAGCGGGAAGATCACGATGAACGACGCGTTGTTGACGACTTCGACGCTGGGCACCATGAGCCCGACCAGCGCCATGATCCAGCTGATCGCGTAGGCGAACACCAGCAGCAGCAGGAACCCCAGGATCGCGTCGAAGAATCCTTCGCGGACCCGCCACCCGACGACCAGGCCGGTCAGCGCCATGATGGCCAGCGAGATGACGTTGTAGACGACGTCGGAGGTCGTCCGGCCCACGAGGACGGCCGAGCGCGACATCGGCAGCGACCTGAACCGGTCGATGATGCCCTTCTGCATGTCGTCGGCCAGGCCGTAGCCGGTGAAGGTCGCGCCGAACACCACGGTCTGGGCGAAGATGCCGGGGACCAGGAACTCCTTGTAGTCCACGCCGCCAGGGACGTCGATCGCCCCGCCGAAGACGTAGGCGAAGAGCAGCACGAACATGATCGGGCTGATCAGGACGAACACCAGGATATCGGGCACCCGCTTGATCTTGACGACGTTGCGTAGCGCGACCACCCAGCCGTCGGAGAGCGCTCGGGTGAGGGACTGGGTCGAGGGGCTCACCGGGCCATCTCCTTCGGGGTCTCGTCGGATCCGCTGGGGTCGCCGTCGTCCGGCGCCTCTTCGGCCGCATGGCCGGTCAGGGCCAGGAAGACGTCGTCCAGGGTCGGCCTGCGCAGACCGACGTCGAGGACGGTGACCGTCTCGCGCTCGAAACCCTGCAGCACGCGGAGCAGCTCACCCGCGCCGCTGCCGGCGACGGCCGCTGCCAGCTCGCGGCCGTTGTCGCTGACCCGGACCTCACCCGCGGCAACCTCGGACATCACCCGGACCGCGGCCTCGCGGTCCTCGATGTCGGCGAGGACGACCTCGATCCGCTCACCGCCGGTGCGGGACTTGAGGTCGTCGGCAGTGCCCTGGGCGATCGCCCGGCCGTGGTCGATGACCAGGATCTCGTCGGCCAACCGGTCGGCCTCCTCGAGGTACTGCGTCGTCAGCAGCAGGGTCGAACCCCCGGCGACCAGGTCCCGGATCACGTCCCACATCTGCTGGCGGCTCCGCACGTCGAGGCCGGTCGTCGGCTCGTCGAGAACCAGCACGGGCGGCTCCGCGACGAGAGCGCCGGCCAGGTCGAGCCGGCGCCGCTGCCCACCGGAGTAGGTCTTGGCGGGCCGGTCGGCGAACTCGGTCAGGTCGGACCGCTCGAGCAGCTCGCGCGCCCGCTCCTGGGCCCGGGCCTTCCCCAGGTGGTAGAGCCGGCCGATCATCACGAGGTTCTCGTAGGCGGTGAGGTGCTCGTCGACTGCGGCGTACTGCCCCGACAGCCCGATCTTCTCCCGGACGCCGACCGGGTTGGTCAGGACGTCGCAGCCCGCCACCTCGGCAGAGCCGGCGTCGGGCTTGATCAGCGTCGTCAGGCACTTCACTGCGGTGGTCTTGCCGGCGCCGTTGGGCCCGAGCAGCGCGAGCACCTTGCCCTCCGGGACGACCAGGTCGAGACCGGCGAGAGCCTCGACCTCCTTGTAGCGCTTCACCAGTCCGCTGGCGCGGATCATGTCGGTCATCGCTGCTCCCTTCCCGAGGCCCCCACCCATTGCGTCCAGCCTCCAACCTAGAGACCACGTCCGACAACCGAATTCATCGCTGCGTCGTCGGGGCAGCGATCGGTGAGACGACTGGTCGAGAACGAGAACTTGTTCCATTCTGTGTGGATGGGAACCGAGTCGACCGCCGCCCGCTACGTGCCGGGAGGCGGTGCCGCGTGGCGTGATCCCTGGTCGGCGTACGCCGCGCTCCGTGAGGACGACCCGGTCCATCACGTCGTACCTGCCGGCCATCCGGAACACGACTACTACGTGCTGTCCCGGCACGCCGACGTGCTGGCGGCGGCCGTCGACACCGAGACGTTCAGCAGCGCGCGCGGCCTCACCGTGACGTACGACGAGCTCGCCCGGATCGGGCTCGAGGACAACCCGCCGTTCGTGATGACCGACCCCCCGGTGCACACGGCGTTCCGGCGATTGGTCGCCCGCGGATTCACGCCGCGTCAGGTCGCAGAGCTCGAGCCCGCCGTACGCTCCTTCGTCACCGAGCGGCTCGACCGGCTGCGCGCCGCCGGCGGCGGCGACATCGTGGCCGAGCTGTTCAAGCCGATGCCGAGCATGGTGGTCGCGCACTACCTGGGAGTGCCGGAGGAGGACCGGCCGCGCTTCGACGAGTGGACCAACGCGATCGTCGCCGCCAATGCGGAGGAGGGCGCAAGCGGCGCGGTGGGCGGGGCGGCGGGGGCAACCGTCGAGCTGATGGGCTACTTCTCGACGCTGATGGAGCGCCGCCGCGCGGAGCAGGCCGGCGGCTCGATGGCCGAGGACACCGTCTCCCACCTGGTCGCGGCTGCCGGCGACCCCGGCGACCCCGGCGACCCCGGCGACCCCGACAACAAGGCCGCGCGCACCGACGCGATGGCGATCCTCGGCTTCGTCTTCACGATGGTGACCGGCGGCAACGACACCACCACCGGCCTTCTGGGCGGGACGATGGAGCTGTTCGCGACGAACCCCGACCAGCTCGAGGATCTCGCCGAGGCGCCCGAGCACGTGCCGGACGCCGTCGAGGAGCTGCTGCGGCTGACGTCCCCGGTCCAGGGACTGGCCCGCACGACCACCCGCGATGTCGACCTGCACGGCACCGTGATCCCGGCCGGCCGACGGGTGCTGCTGCTCTACGGAGCCGCCAACCGCGACTGGCGCAAGTACGGCGCCGACGCGGAGCAGCTCGACATCCGCCGCCGGCCCACCCAGATCCTGACGTTCAGCCAGGGCCACCACCATTGCCTCGGCGCGGCCGCCGCCCGCCTCCAGGCCCGGGTCGCGTTGGAGGAGCTGGTGGCCCGGATCCCGCGCTTCACCGTCGACCCCGACCAGATCGTTTGGGCGCCGGGCGCCTACGTGCGGCGCCCGGTCAGCGTGCCGATCACCGTCGGCTAACGCAGCAGGTCATCGAGCGCGCGCTTCATCACGGCTTTCCGGGTCTGCCCGGGGTGGCCGGCGGCGACGAAGTGGGTGCCGATGTAGAGCGAGTAGGCCATCAGGCAGCGTGCCTCGGCATCCCTCTTGTCGCTGGTGACCAGGCGGAACAGCGTGCGCAGGTAGGCCATCCGGCGCTCGTCGACCCCGGCCAGCCGGGCTGCGACGGCCGGGTCCCGCCGGGCCCAGTCGCGCACCGCCAGCTCGATGGTGATCTCGCCCTCGCCGACGAAGGCGGTCGCCAGGCCGAAGAGCTCACGCAGCCGGTCCCGGGGCGAGGCCTCGTGGGACTCGATCCGCGCGATGACGTCCTCCACCGCGCGCTGCTCCCAGCGGTCGAGCATCCGCTGGAGATACGTCGGCCGGTCGGGGAAGTGCCAGTAGAACCCGCCCTTGGTCACACCGAGTGTCCGAGCCAGGTTCTCGACCCGGATCGCGTCGGGGCCGCCGGCACCGAGTGCGCCGAGACCGGCGTCGAGCCACGCCTCGACGGTCGTCTTCGCGGTGGCCACGCGGCCAAACTATACGGGACCGTATTGACCGCGTGGAAGGTCCGGCGTACCTTATCTATTCGTCACCGTATGGAAGTGGGTCATGGCATGAGAATCCCGAACGAGCGTCATCTCGCCCTCGAGCTGCGGATCCATGAGATCGTCCCGGACTTCACCCTCGAGGACGTCTGGGAGCTGCCCGAGGTCGTCGGCGCCGAGGCCGACTTCGAGCGCGCTGTCCGGATGATGCTCGAGTCCGACCCGGCTCACGGTGCGCCCGGCCCGGCCAGGTTGCTGTGGCAGGCGCGGATCCTGCTCGGTCGGTTGCTGGGCCTCGGCGACGTCGGCGAACCCGCAGCCGAGGAGCCGGCGATCGCGATCCCCGGTACGGACGAGACGTCCCTTCGCGGGCGGCTGCCGGCCGATCTCCAGGGCACCGCCGACGGTCTGACCTACGACCACCTGCCGTTCGAGCCGCTCTTCCGCACGCCGACGGAGTACGCCGCCGAGATCGGCAACGCGACCGTCCACGGCGTGATGCACCTGGCGTGGGTGACCGACGACGGTGAGACCTACCAGGGTCGGATGGCCGTCTACGTCAAGCCGCGCGGCTGGTTCGGCAAGGCCTACATGGCCTTCATCAAGCCGTTCCGCTACCTCGTGGTCTACCCGGCAGCGGAGCGCCAGATCGCCCGGCAGTGGGCGGCCCGCACGTCGGTGTGCACACTCGCTGCTCGCAATCGGGTACAGGCGTCTCGATGCGTCGTCGCGCCGGTCCGTCGAGTTACGAAGCGTCAGACCTCGACCGCCCCGGGTCGCGCCAGCCGGTAGCGCCAGAAGACCGGGACGGCGAGCACCGCGGCAACGGTGAGTACGACGACCAGCACCCCGCCACCCGCGGCCGCGGCCGCCGTACCGACCATGGCGGCGGTGGCGCCGTGGGCGACGTCCGCGATCCTTGGACCGCCGGCCACGACGACGATGAAGATGCCCTGGAGCCGGCCGCGGACCTCGTCCGCCGCTGAGGACTGCAGGATGCTCTGCCGGAACGCTGCCGATGCCATGTCCGCGGCACCGCCGACGATGAGCATCACGACGGCCGCGCTGAGCATCCACACGGCAACCCGCGGCGCGTGATCGGCCACCGCGACGGCCACGCCGAAGCCGACCATCGCCACTCCCCACACGACGATGCACCAGACCACGGCCTTGCCCTGGGAGGTGATCCGGGAGACCCAGCCGGAGAAGACGCCACCGATGACCGCACCGGCCGGGATGCCGGCGAAGAGCAGCGCGAACGCCAGTCCACCCTCTTCGGGGCCGGTGAAGCTCTCGTGCGCGATCTCCGGGAACAGCGCCCGCGGCATGCCGAAGACCATCGCGATGATGTCGACCAGGAACGACATCATCAGGACGGGATGGCCGCGCAGGTAGGCGATGCCCTCGATCACCGAACGCAGGCCGGGCGGCCGGCCGCTCGCTCCCTCGACCCGGAGCGGTGGCAGCCGCAGCACCGCGCCGAGCGTCGCGAACAGGCAGAAGGTGTCGATCAGGTAGAGCCACGAGAAACCGATGAACGGGATCAGCGCTCCGGCGACCAGAGGGCCGGCGATCGCGCCGGCCTGGAAGACCGTCATGTTGAGGGAGTTCGCCGCGGGCAGCAGGGCGTCGGGGAGCAGCTTCGGAAGGATCGCGCTCCGCGTCGGTTGGTTGATCGCGAAGAACGCCTGTTGCACCGAGAACAGGCAGAGCAGCAGCCAGACGTTCCCGGAACCCATCGCGGCCTGGACGAAGAAGAGCGCGCTGGTCCCGATCAGGCCGATGGTCGTGATCACCAGCAGGGTGCGCCGGTCGAAGTGGTCGGCCAGTGCGCCGCCCCACAGCCCGAAGACCACCAGCGGGACGAGACCGAACACGCCGGTGAGACCGACGTACGCCGACGATCCGGTCTGCGCGTAGATCTGCGCCGGCACCGCGACCACGGTGAGCTGGGCGCCGATGACGGTGACGATGTTGGCCGTCCAGAGGCGCCGGAAGTGCGGGACGGCGAGCGGTCGGGTGTCGGCGAGGAGGCCCTTCATCCGTCGTACGGGACGTGCGGGGACCAGTCCTCGTCGGACCGCGAAACTGCGGCCCACATGGCCGCGGCGATCGGCGGCGGCGAGAACGCGCCCTCGCGGCCGAGGACCCCGTTGATCTGTACGGCGACCGCACGAATGCCGTCCGGCGCCAGCGTCGCATCGAGGCTGGTGACCAGGTTGCGGACCGCCGCCTTCTGCACGCCGAGCGAAGCGGCCGCGGCCGACGGCTTGTCGGCCGCCGCGCTGCCGGTCACCAGCACCCGGGCCCCGGACGACATGAAGGGACGCGCCGCCTGGACCGCCGGCAGCAACGCGCCGGCTCCCAGGGCGACGTCCTCGAGCAGCTCGGGAACGGTGAGGTGCAGCGGGTCCTTCTCGCGCCAGGCACTCGGGTTGAAGTGGAGTACGTCGATCCGCCCGTGCTCGTCCCCGATCGCGGTCACCACCGCGGTGACGGACTCCGGATCGGTCAGGTCGACACCCACGCCCTGGGCCCGGTGCCCCTCGGCGTCCAGCGTCGCCGCCAGCGGCTCAGCATCGGTGACCGTGCGCGTGGCCAGCACCGCGACGTACCCCTCCTCCGCGAAGCGGCGGGCAACCCCGAGACCCAGGCCGGGGCCGGCGCCGAGGACGACATAGACAGGCGCACTCATGGCGAAACTCTAAGCCGCCGGTCGTCGCACCGGTCGTCGAGTAGCCCGAGCCGCTAGGCGAGGGCGTATCGAGACGCCGCAAGCTGTTCTTCGGCCGTCCCCACCGTCGGCGGATTCCTCACCGGGTCTCGATACGCACGTCGCGGGTTCGTTCCTCACCCGCGGCGCTACTCGACCCGGATTCCTCACCGGGTCTCGATACGCACGTCGCGGGTTCGTTCCTCACCCGCGGCGCTACTCGACCCGGATTCCTCACCGGGTCTCGATACGCACGTCGCGGGTTCGTTCCTCACCCGCGGCGCTACTCGACCCGGATTCCTCACCGGGTCTCGATACGCACGTCGCGGGTTCGTTCCTCACCCGCGGCGCTACTCGACCTTCGCGCCTGTCAGTGGCCTTCCTCGTCCCTCGGAAGGTCACTGGGCGCTCGGTGGCCAGCAGTAGCGGTAGTACGGAAGGTCCCTGAGCGGTTCGTCGTCCCACTCCCCGTCGACGAACGAGCCGACCGCTTCGGCGCCGCGCACCAGCTTGCCGAGGACGCCACGGTCGAGGGCGCTCTGCTTGTCGACCGGCTCGCGGACCTGGATCCGGTGGGAGAGCGATGCCTGGAGCACATCGCGTTCGTAGGCCTCCCAGCGCTCGCGGCCGGCGGCGTAGTCCTGGCTGTCGCGGTAGACGACAACCACCCGAGACCCGCCGCGGAACCGCTTGCGGGACTCGCCGTCGGCGCCGATCTCGGATTCGGCGCTGGTGCTGATGAAGTGCGCGGTGCCGCCGAGGATGTTGCTCGGCTGGTCGAGCGTCACCTGCGCGCTGTAGCAGTCCGACGGCCGCACGCCGACGATCGCGAGGTAGGACTCGAGAAGCTCGGCGCCGGTGCTCGGCAGGTAGGGGAACGGCGACGGTACGACGAAGCGGTGGTCGGGGCGAGGTGCGACGACCCGGCGGATGTCGCCCCAGTTGAGCACCGCGATGTGCACGTCGGGCGCGGGCAACACCGGCAACGGCTTCTGCGCGTCCAGCCGGGCGGCGACGCCGGCAGCGAGGTGCGACGGATGGAGGACGACCAGCCGGGTCACGCCGATGACGACGTACGTCGACCCGCCGCCCTCGGACGAGCCGGTCGCCGCCTCGACCTCCGGGATGCGCGCGACACCGAGGCACTGCTCGGGCCCGAGATCGGCGGCGCGGAGGTAGTCCAGCCCGAGGTCCTCGTCGAGGATCGACGGCTCGCCCGGGCGTCGCGCGGCCCACCGCTCGCGGGCGTGGAAGACCGCGCCGAATGCCGGCGGTGCGGCCGGCATCCCCGGCGTCGCCGCGTGCACGACCTCCCACTCGACCACCGCGGCCCGGCCGATTCCCCAGCTGCCGACGATGTGGTCGGGCACCCGGTAGATGCCGTAGACGAGGTCGGGGCGCGCGGCGAGCCCGGCGGTACCGAGCCAGGTCGCCAGGTCCTGCACGTTGGTCTTGCGGTCGAGCGCGAGCCGGGTCATCACGACCGGCGGCCGGCCCGGCGCGAGGTACGGCGTCCGCGCCTCCTCACGTTGCGCGCGCTCGTGGGCGTACTGCTGGTCCCGGTCGACGCTCACCGGCGGCGTGGGCGGAGGAGGCGGCGGCGCCTTCTTGCCGAACGGGTTGCGCAGGGTGTCCATGAAGTCGGCCTTCGACGCCGCCCACTGCCCCTGGAAGCTGAGGTCGGTCATCCGCTCCCGGTCCGGCAGCGGGCCGTAGAGGTAGTCGCCGGCCGGTCCCAAGAGGACCCGCCGGGCCTGCTCGGCCTCGATGACCTGGTCGGCGTTGGCGGCCATGTTCTGGCGGGCCTTCTGCATCGCGGCCTGGTACTGCTCACGCTGCTCGGGCGTCCACCCCGCCATCTGCTCCTCGGTGAGCTGGCCGCCGTTCGCCATCGACTGCTTGCTGAGCTCGATGCCGCGCTTGATGTTGCCCGGGCTCATGGCCTGGGCGACCAGCTTGAACTTGTCGAACACGCCACGAGTTTCGACCTGATCACCGGGGGACGCGCCGGTTTCGGAGAAAATCGCGTGGCAGGCTGTCGGATCGACGGGGGAGTGTTCGTAGTGAGGGTGAGAGGCGGTCATCGGGGCCGCTCAACACATCAAGAGGAGAGCGACATGACGCAGTACCTGCTGGCCGTGCACGGCAGCGAAGAGGACTACGCAGCGATCGACCCGGAGGCGATGGAGGAGATGTTCGCCGAGACCGGTCGGTTCAACGACAAGGTCCGTGAGGCCGGCATCTGGGTGTTCGCCGGCGGCCTCGAGGGACCCTCGACGGCGACCGTCGTCGACGGCCAGGGTGACTCCCCCGTCATGACCGACGGCCCCTACCTCGAGACCAAGGAGCACATCGGCGGCTTCTGGATCATCGACGTCCCCGACCTCGACGCCGCCCTGCAGTGGGCGGCCGAGGGCTCCAAGGCCTGCCAGGGAAAGGTCGAGGTCCGGCCGTTCCAGGCCGAGCCCGAGGCCTGAGTGCCGGGGACCGATGCCGCGATCGAGCGGGTCTTCCGTGAGGAGTACGGCCGGCTGATCGCCTCGCTGGTCCGCCGCTTCGGCGACATCGACATCGCCGAGGAGGCGGCCGGCGAGGCGCTGGTCACGGCGCTGGAGAAGTGGCCTGAGTCCGGCACACCTCCCAACCCCGGAGGTTGGTTGACGACCACCGCCGCCAACCGGGCGATCGACCGGCTCCGGCGCGAGAACCTGCGGGACACCAAGCACCGACAGGCTGCCGACATGTACGACGACACACCCCATGAGTCGCTCGGGCTCTTCGAGGACGAGGACGACCGGCTCCGGCTGATGTTCACCTGCTGTCACCCGGCACTCGCGCCGGAGGCGCGGATCGCGCTGACCCTGCGGCTGCTCGGCGGCCTGACCGTCGAGGAGATCGCGCAGGCGTTCCTCGTCCCCGAGACCACGATGGGCCAGCGGATCACCCGCGCGAAGAAGAAGATCGCCGCCGCCAAGATCCCCTACCGGGTGCCGGAGGCCGAGGACCTGCCCGCGCGGGTGGCGACCGTGCTCGCCGTCCTGTTCCTGGTCTTCAACGAGGGCTACCTCGCCTCGGGGGACGGCGATCCCGTGCGTGCCGACCTCACCGCCGAGGCGATCCGGCTGGCGCGGGTCCTGCACGGTCTGATGCCCGGCGAGCCGGAGGTGATGGGCCTGCTGGCGCTGCTGTTGCTCACCGAGGCCCGGCGCGAGGCGCGGGTCCGCGGCGGCGAGCTGGTCCGGCTCGACGACCAGGACCGTGGTGGCTGGGACCGATCGCTCATCGCCGAGGGCCACGAGCTGGTGCGGGAGTGCCTGGCGGTCAACCGGCCCGGTCGCTACCAGATCCTCGCCGCCATCAACGCGGTCCACACCGATGCGCCGAGCGCCGACTCGACCGACTGGACCCAGATCGCCACGCTCTACGACCAGCTCGCCGTGCTCGACCCGTCGCCGATCGTCGCCCTCAACCGGGCGGTCGCGATCGCCGAGCTGGACGGCCCCGAGGTGGCACTGGCCCAGGTCGACCAGCTGGTCGACACGGCGCCGATGCTGTCGTCGTACCACGCCTTCCACGCGACCCGCGCCGACCTGCTGCGCCGGCTGGGCCGCAGCGCGGACGCGCGGGACGCGTACGACGCCGCGCTCGCCGTCTGCGACAACACCGCCGAGCGCGCGTACCTGAGCCGGCGGCGCGGCGAGCTCGTCTGATAATTGACGCGAGCCGCGCACGCGGTCGAGGCGATCAGTGTTGAGGAAGCTCGGCGGCTGCATACCCTTCATGCATGTCGCCACTCGACCTGCCCGCCTCTGACGACCCCACGACCTGGTGCGACTGGGTCCGCTCCCGATCCAGCGCGGAGCTCGATCGTGCCCGGGAGCTGGTCGAGACCGTACGCACCGTGCCCTCCGACGACCCGCGGGCTGTGCTGCGCGCGTGGGACGAGGCGACGAGGCACCTCGGCAACGTCGCGGCGCTCGGGTCGCTGTTCGGCAACGTCCACCCCGACGAGGGGGTGCGCGACGTCGCGGACGTCGTCGAGCAGGAAGCCGACAAGCTGTCGACGGAGTGGAGCCTCGACAGCGGTCTCTACGAGGCCTTCGCCGCTCTCGACGTCACCGCGATCGCCGACGATGCCGCCGCTACTCGGCTGCTCGAGAAGGTGCGCAAGGACTTCCGCCGCTCCGGCGTCGACCGCGACGAGGACACCCGCGCCCGGATCACGGCGATCCGCGACCGGCTCACCGAGCTCGACCAGGAGTTCAGCAAGATCATCCGCGACGACGTACGCATCGTCCGGGTGCCTGCGGAGCGGCTGGCCGGCCTGCCCGAGGACTGGCTCGCCGCCCACCCGGCCGGCGACGACGGTCTGGTCACCGTCACGACCGACTATCCCGACTCGATCCCGGCGCGGATGTTCGCCCACGACCAGGACGTCCGCCGCGAGGTCGTGACCGTGTTCCGCCAGCGGGGCTGGCCGACCACAGAGCCGCTGTTGGCGGAGATGTTCGCGCTGCGTCATGAGCTCGCGACCACGGTCGGCTACGACAACTGGCCGTCCTACGACACCGACGTGAAGATGATCGGCTCCGCCGCGGCGATCCCCGAGTTCATCGACAAGATCAGTGCCGCGGCGCAGGGGCCGATGGAGGCCGACCGGGCGGTGCTGCTCGAGCGCTACCACCGGGATTACCCCGACGCCACGGAGATCCCGCTGTTCGACTTCTTCTACTACCAGCAGCGGGTCCGCGTGGAGCAGTACGACGTCGACGCCCAGCGGGTGCGCACCTACTTCGCGTTCGAGAAGGTCCGGCAGGGTCTGCTCGACGTGACCGGACGGTTGTTCGAGCTGCGTTACGAGCCGGCCGACGTACCCGTGTGGCACGAGGAGGTCGCGGCGTACGACGTCTTCCGCGAGGGAGGCAGCGACTCCATCGGGCGGATCTATCTCGACCTTCACCCGCGCGAAGGGAAGTACAAGCACGCCGCGCAGTTCACGCTCACCGACGGGGTCGCCGGCGCGCAGCTGCCCGAGGGCGTGCTGGTCTGCAACTTCCCGCGCGGCCTGATGGAGCACGAGGAGACGGTGACGCTGTTCCACGAGTTCGGGCACCTGCTGCACCACGTGCTGGGCGGCCACGGGGAGTGGCACCGCTTCGCCGGGGTGGCGACCGAGTGGGACTTCGTCGAGGCGCCCAGCCAGATGCTCGAGGAGTGGGCGTGGGATCCCGCGGTGCTGCGCAGCTTCGCTACGAACGAGGCCGGCGAGCCGATCCCGGCCGAGCTGGTCGAGGCGATGCGCCGCGCCGACAGCTACGGCAGGGGCATGCATGCGCGCACCCAGATGTTCTACGCCGCGATGTCGTACTGGTTCCACGCCGACGAGGCCCGCAGAGCTGCCGGCGAGGAGGTTGCCTCGCTCACCGACCGGATGATCGAGCTCCAGGGTGCGTACGACGGGCTTCCCCATCTCGCGAACACCCACCTGTTCGCGTCGTTCGGCCACCTCGGTGGCTACAGCTCGGCGTACTACACCTACATGTGGTCGCTGGTGATCGCGAAGGACATGTTCAGCGCGTTCGACGGCGACGGTGACCTGTTCTCCGACGAGCGGCTCGCCGTGGCCACCCGCTACCGCGACCGCGTCCTCGCGCCGGGCGGCACCCAGGACGCCGCCGACCTGGTGGCCGACTTCCTCGGTCGCCCGTACTCCTTCGACTCGTACGCCGCCTGGCTCGCGCGCTGATCCGGCGCCCCTTGTGGCGGCTGATGCGTGGCGATACACTAACGATATATCGCGACACACCGAAGAACGCTCGCGACACAGACACTGAGGGAGAACCACCATGCACGGCTTCAACAAGAGCTTCGGCCAGTTCTGGGCCGCCATGGGGGACTGCGGTCCCCAGCACCAGAACCGCCCCGGACCCTGGGGCAACCCGTGGGAGCGCGGCTCCCACCACCGCGGCGGAGGTCCCGGCGGTCCGCCGCCCTGGCTCGCCGGCCTGCTCGGCATGGGCCGGCCGGAAGGCACGCGCGGCGCTCGGGTACGACGCGGCGACGTCCGCTCGGCGATCCTCGACGTGCTCCACGCCGCCCAGCAGCGGGACGAGTCGGTCAACGGCTACCAGGTGATCCAGCAGATCACCGACAAGAGCGGCGGCGCCTGGCGCCCCAGCCCCGGCTCGGTCTACCCGACCATCCAGCAGCTCGAGGACGAGGGTCTCGTCGAGACCGACGACGAGCGCGGCCGGCGTTCGCTGCGGCTGACGCCCGAGGGTGCGACGTACTGCGCCGAGAACGGTGACGCGCTCGCCGCGGTGTGGGCGCCGTTCGAAGCCGCCGAGTCCGCCTGGCCCGGCGAGCACGCCGACATCAAGGCCGAGATCCCGCAGGTGATGAGTGCCGTCTGGCAGATCGTCACCTCCGGCGACGACGCCCAGCGGCGGGCCGCGGTCGAGGTCCTGGTCGACGCCCGGCGCCGGCTCTACGGCATCCTCGCCGACGGCCCGGCCGCCGACGAGAGCGACGTGACCACCGACGACGAGTGATCTGATCCACCCGCGGCACTAGGCTGCCGCGGGTGAGGTCCGTCGCCCGGGGAGCCGCTGTCGTCGCAGCACTCGCGCTCGGCGTGGGAGCCTGGACGCCGTACGCCGCCGCCGAGCCGGTCGACCTCGGCGGCCAGCCCGCCCAGGGCAGCACCAACCCCGTCGATCCGACGCCGCTCGATGCCGGGCTCTGGACCACGATGCTCGGTCCTGAGCCGCAGCCGCAGTTCTTCACCTACGAGCGACAGATCCAGGCCAGCACGGTCCACGTCGGTGTCATCGGCGCCCCGCAGACGCAGGAGAGCGACGGCATCAGCGTTGCCGCCACGGTTCCCACCCCCGACGATGCCGCAGGTGCCGACTGCGGCTCCGCGGACGCGACGTCCTCCTCGACCTACCCGCAGGCCGTGCTCGGGGCCGAGGTCATCGTCGGCGACGAGGACTCGGCCGAGGACCCCTGCCGCACCGCCGCCGTCGTGACGATCAGGGTGACGCGCTACAGCTCGCTCGCCGACGACCTGCCGGTCGCGATCAAGATCGTCGAGGAGGCGCCGGTCAGCGGCAGAGGCTCGGAGATCCCCGAGGACGACACGCTGGCCTACGACCCGCCGGAGCCGGCCGAGCCGCGCGATCAGCCTGCGGGCGGCGAATCCTTCGACGACGCGCCGGTCCTGGACGTCGCCGCTGGGGCGGTCACGATCGACGCACAGGTCACCGAGGGCACCGAACGCCTCTGGCGGGTGCCGCTCGACTGGGGCGGCCAACTGGTCGCGCGCGTCGACCTGGCGGGCGTCGACACGGAGGACGAGCTGTACAGCCTCGACGTCCAGGTCGAGCTGGTGCAGCCGAGTCGTGACGTCTTCGCGCTGACCGAGTCGGGGGAGTACTCCTACGGGTACTTCGGGGAGGAGCCGGCCATGCTGCTCGCCGGTGCCAACCCGCTGCGCTACGGCAACCGGTTCCGAGACATCGAGCCCACGCTGCCCGGCGACTACTGGGTCGCCGTCAGCGTCGAGCCGGCGCCGGTCGACGGCGAGCGGGGCCCGGTCGACGTACCGGTCCGGCTCACGATCGAGGTGGCGGAGACCGACGTCGATGCCCCGACCTATCAGGAGGCCGTGCTGGGTCAGGGCGGCGGCGCCGGACCGGACGGCTACTCCCCGGAGACGCCCTACCTCGTCGGCGCGAGCGAGTTCTCCGCGGTGGCCTCGGGCAACCCCTTCACGCCGGCGGACGACGACGACGACGAGACCTGGTGGGGACCCCGCCGTGGCGTCGGCCTCGGCCTCGGCGTGGTGAGCCTGGCCGGCTGCGTGGTCGGCGCGGCGTGGCTGACCCGGCGCCGCGCCCGCTGACGCCGTACCGATGGGGCTGAAGGGGCGTCAGCCCAGCAGCAGCCAGCCGCTCGCGACCAGCCCGAGCAGACCGAGGACCAGCAGCAGCACCGGCGCGAGCACGCCCTGCCGGGCCGGCGCCGCGGGCGCATGCGCGGGCGCGAGCGTCTCCTCCTGTGTCCGCCGGGGAGGTGGGGGTGGCGGAGGGATCGTCGGCATGGACGCGGGCGTGGCCGTCGGTGGCGGGTAGGCCGCGGTCGCCCGCGCCAGGGTGTCGCCCGAGCCGCCGGTGCCGCTCGGCAGCGGCGGGAAGACGTCGGTGATCGTGATCGGGTCGGCGGGGTCGGGCGGCAGGTCCAGCAGCTTCCGGAGCGCCGGGTGCGCTCGCAGCTGCGTCGCGCTCGGCCGGGCGGTCGCGTCGTACGACGACACCGCCTCGATCAGGTCCACCACCGCATCGTGCGCGGGGTCGCCGGTCCGCAGGCTCGCCACGTCGAGGTCGGCCGGGTCGCGGGGCGGCTTGGTCGCGGTGAGCATCTCGAGGATCACCCGACCCAGCGCGTAGATGTCGGCGCTGGCGTCGGGGTCCGCCCCGAGCTGCTGCTCCGGCGGCATGTAGCCCGGCGTACCGATGACCATCGCGATGTGGGTCAGCCGGGCCTCGTCGGTGGGCACCGCGATCCCGAAGTCGGTGAGCCGCAGGTGCGGTACGCCGCGCCCGGTCGGCTCGACCAGCAGGTTGCCGGGCTTCACGTCGCGGTGCACGATCCCCGCGGCGTGCACGGCCTCGAGCGCTTGGAGGGTCTGGTCGACCAGCCGGCCGATCCAGCGGGGCGGCAGCGCGCCGTGCCTCCTGATCAGCTGGGACACCGAGCCGCCGGCCACCAGCGGCATCGTGAACAGCACCCGGTCGTCGACCCCGGCCCACGACTGCGGCGTGACCACATGGGTGTGGTCGATCCGCAGCGACTGCTCCCGCACGAACCGCAGCAGCATCGCGGCGTCGCTCTGGTGCAGCACCTTGGCGGCCTTCACCTGGCCGTCCGTCCGGTCGAGCACCCGCCAGACGGTGCCCATGCCGCCGGAGGCGATCGGGTCGATCAGCTCGTAGCGACCGGCGAACACCTCACCCATGCCTGCGAGCCTAGTGGCCTCCCAGCTGAGATCGATCAGGCGTTGCGGATGGCCGAGACGTCGAACTCGAGCTTGATCTTCTCGGAGACGAGGATGCCGCCGGTCTCGAGCGCGGCGTTCCAGGTGAGGCCCCAGTCCTTGCGGTTGACGACCGTGTCGCCCTCGAAGCCGACCCGGAGGTTGCCGAACGGGTCCTTCGCCGAGCCGCCCTCCTCGAACTCGAGGGTGACGGGGCGGGTGACGCCCTTGATGGTCAGGTCGCCGGCGACGGTCCACTCGGCGCCGTCGCGGCTGACCTCGGTCGAGACGAACGTCCACTCCGGGAAGTTCTCCACGTCGAAGAAGTCGGCCGACTGCAGGTGACCGTCGCGGTCGGGAGAGCCGGTGGCGACGCTGGCGGCGTTGATCGTGAGCTTGACCGACGAGTCGGCCGGGTTGGCGACGTCGATGTGAGCGGTGCCCTGCCAGTCGGCGAAGGAGCCGCGCACCTTGGTCACCATTGCGTGCCGGGCGACGAAGCCGAGCCGGCTGTGCGCGGTGTCGATGGTGTAGTCGCCGCTGATGTCGGTCATTGCGGGGATCAGGGTCTCAGTCATGGTTCCTCCTGGGGTGGCGGGCATCGGCCCGGTTGGTTGAAGTCTCAATCAACTGAACCAAAGCGGACCATGGTCCTATTCCGCCAAGGGGGCTGTGACCTGGGTCACATCGACGACGCCGCCAAAACGGACCGAGGGACCGCGTCCCTGTGGACGTGATCCCTCGGTTGGTTTCGGCTCAGGCGGCGTGGTGCGCGGTCTCCAGCTGCACGGCGGCGCTGAGCGGGATCCAGACGGCCTGCATGTGGGTGCGGCCCTGGTCGTCGGCCACCGGCAGCCAGCGCATCTCGAGCCGGGCGCGGTCGGCCATCTGTACGTCGTGCATGAGCAATCTCCTGTTCACCTTCTGTTCACCAGAGTAGCACGACCTACACTCGGCGCTGGAAAACTGGATGAAACCGGACGATCTGCTCCACTTGACTCCCGAAATCACCATCAGAAGCAGCCAATCCACTCCACTTCCGCGTCATTCGTCCCGCGACCCGGCTCATCTCGAGAACAGCCGGGTCGGCGGATCTTCGGTGCCGATACGAGCCGACTCGGCAGTTTTGCCCGATTCCGGGCAGGAACTTGGTAATTCGCGGCGCAATGTCCATTATCGGGACGTGCTCCCCGATCCTCGCCTGGTCCGCCACGTGGTGGCGACGACCGGGCTCGCGCCGGCCGAGGCCAACCGGCTGATCGGCGACGTACTCGCGTTCCACCACGAACCGGTCGAGGCCTTCGTACGGCGGCGGCACGGCGAGCTCAAGCTCGGCGGTGCCAGGAACGACGACATCTTCACCATCCTGCGCGACGAGCTGGCCGACCGCCTGGTCGCCGCGCCCGACCTCTCCGAGCGCCAGCTGCGCCGGATGATCTACGGATAGGAACCACCATGTGCGGCATCGTCGGATATCTCGGCACCCACCAGGCGGCCCCGCTGCTGCTGGAGGGCCTCGGCCGACTCGAGCACCGCGGCTACGACTCGGCGGGCGTCGCCGTCGTCGGTCCCTCCGGGATCCGGGTCGCCAAGCGCTCCGGGCGGGTACGCGACCTGGGCGCGCAGCTGCCCAAGCGGTTCACCGGGAAGGTCGGCATCGGCCACACCCGATGGGCGACCCACGGCCCCGCCAACGACATCAATGCGCACCCGCACACGGACAGCAAGGAGCTGGTCGCGGTCGTCCACAACGGGATCATCGACAACGCGGCCGCCCTGCGCGACGAGCTGGGGGAGGCCGGCGTCGACCTGGTGTCCGACACCGACACCGAGGTGCTCGCCCACCTGATCGCCCGGTCGGAGGCCGACACCCTCGAGGGGAAGCTGGCGGAGGCGCTGGGCCGGATCCAGGGGACGTACGGCGTCGCGGTGGTCCACGTCGACTTCCCCGACCGGATCGTGGTGGCCCGCAACGGCAGCCCGCTGATCATCGGGGTCGGCGACAAGGAGATGCATGTCGCGTCCGACCTGGCCGCGCTGGTGCGCTACACGACGACGGTCGCCCACCTCGACGACGGCGAGATGGCGACCATCACCTCGAGTGGGTTCACGACGTACCGGCTCGAGGCGAGTGGACTCTCCGCCACCCATCGGCTGCCGACGGTCGTCGACATCGACCCGGCGTCGTACGACGCGGGCGAGCACGAGTCGTTCATGCGCAAGGAGATCCTCGAGCAGCCTGCGGCCGCCGAGCGGGTGCTACGTGGCCGGCTCGACGAGAGGTTCGCGACCGGACACCTCGGTGGGCTCAACCTCGATGCGCGCGAGCTGCGGGCGATCCGGCGGATCAAGGTGCTCGGGTGCGGCTCGGCCTACTACGTCGGCCAGATGGGCGCGACCCTGCTCGAGGAGCTCGCGCGGATCCCGGCCGACGCCGAGGCGGCGTCGGAATTCCGCTACCGCAACCCGATCATCGAGCCGGACACCCTCTACGTCGCGGTCAGCCAGTCCGGCGAGACCATCGACACCCTGCTGGCCGTCCAGGAGATCCGGCGCAAGGGCGGCTACGTGATCGGGCTGGTCAACGTCGTCGGCTCTGCGATCGCGCGTGAGGTCGACGGCGGCATCTACCTGCACGCCGGGCCGGAGGTCGCGGTCGCGTCGACGAAGGCGCTGACCAACATGTTCCTCGGCTTCGCGATGCTCGCCCTCCAGCTGGGCCGGGCGCGCGACCTGTCGATCGCCGATGGCCGACGGCTGATGGCCGGGCTCGAGGCGCTGCCCCGCGCGATCGAGGAGATCCTCGCGACCGAGGAGCGGCTCGAAGCGGTCGCGGACCGGCTGGCGGAGGCCGAGTCCCTGTTCTTCGTGGGCCGGGTCCGCGGCTTTCCCGTCGCCCGCGAGGGCGCGCAGAAGTTCAAGGAGATCAGCTACCGGCACGCCGAGGCCTATCAGACGTCCGAGCTCAAGCACGGGCCGCTCGCGCTGATCAACCCGAAGGTCCCGACGATCGCGATCGTCCCCGACGACGAGCTGGTCGAGCGCAACGTGGCCGCGCTCCACGAGATCGCGGCGCGGGGCGGGCCGCTGATCGTCGTCACCCATGAGGAGGTCTCGCTGCGCGGACTTCCCGGTGCCGAGCGGATCGTCGTGCCCCGGAGCGAGCGGGAGCTCGACCCCATCCTGCTGACCATCCCGCTCCAGCTGCTCGCCTATCACGCGGCCAAGCGGCTGGGACACGACATCGACAAGCCCCGCAACCTCGCGAAGTCCGTGACGGTCGAGTAGGTGACCCAGCCCACCGCGACGGCGAATGCGCTGGATGTTGCGTTCGCCACTACCGTTGTCGGGTGAATGACGTAGCACCTGACTCCTCCCCGGCCGACACCACCCCCGGCTTCGCCGACCTCGGCCTCGGCGCCAAGGTGCTGAAGGTGCTCTCCGACGTCGGCTACGAGTCGCCGTCCGCGATCCAGACGCAGACCATCCCGCACCTCCTCGAGGGCCGCGACGTGATCGGCCTCGCCCAGACGGGCACCGGCAAGACGGCGGCGTTCGCGCTGCCGATCCTCGACCGGCTCGACCTGTCGCAGAAGTCGCCGCAGGCGCTGGTGCTGGCGCCCACCCGCGAGCTCGCGCTCCAGGTCTGCGAGGCGTTCGAGAAGTACGCCTCCACCACCAAGGGCGTCCACGTGCTCCCCGTCTACGGCGGCCAGGGGTACGGCGTCCAGCTCTCCGCACTGCGGCGCGGCGTACACATCGTGGTCGGCACCCCCGGCCGGATCATGGACCACCTCGACAAGGGCACCCTCGACCTCACCCAGCTGCGGTTCCTGGTGCTCGACGAGGCCGACGAGATGCTCAACATGGGCTTCGCCGAGGACGTCGAGACGATCCTCGCCGACACCCCGGACACCAAGCAGGTGGCGCTGTTCTCGGCCACCATGCCGAAGCAGATCCGCCAGCTGTCGCAGAAGTACCTCCACGACCCGGTCGAGATCTCGATCGAGCGGAAGACCCGCACCGCCGACAACATCGCGCAGCGCTACCTGATCTGCAGCTACCCGCAGAAGGTCGACGCCCTCACCCGCATCCTCGAGGTCGAGAACTTCGAGGGGATGATCGTCTTCGTCCGCACCAAGAACGAGACCGAGACCCTCGCCGAGAAGCTGCGCGCGCGTGGCTTCGGCGCCACCGCCATCAACGGCGACGTGGCGCAGAACGTGCGCGAGCGGACCGTCAACCAGCTCAAGGCCGGCAAGCTCGACATCCTCGTCGCCACCGACGTCGCGGCCCGTGGTCTCGACGTCGAGCGGATCACCCACGTCGTCAACTACGACATCCCCACCGACACCGAGTCCTACGTGCACCGGATCGGCCGCACCGGCCGCGCCGGCCGGAGCGGCGACGCGATCTCGTTCGTCACCCCGCGCGAGCGTTACCTGCTCAAGCACATCGAGAAGGCCACCCGTCAGCCGCTCACCCAGATGCAGCTCCCCAGCGTCGACGACGTCAACGCCACCCGGCTGGCGCGCTTCGACGACCGGATCACCGCCGCACTCGAGTCGTCGCACATCGGCTTCTTCCGCGACGTCGTCGGCCACTACGTCAAGAACAACGACGTCCCCGAGGCCGATGTCGCCGCAGCGTTGGCGATCGTGCTCCAGGGCGACACCCCGCTCGTCCTCGAGGAGGAGCCGCAGCGCCCGAAGCGGGAGTACGACGACCGCGGATCGCGCGACCGCGACGGCGGTGGTCGCCCCGACCGTGGACCTCGTCGCCCGTCCGACAAGCCGATGGCGGCGTACAAGATCGCCGTCGGCAAGCGGCACCGCGTCGAGCCTCGCCAGATCGTCGGCGCGCTGGCCAACGAGGGTGGCCTCGGCCGCAACGACTTCGGGAGGATCACGATCCGCCCGGACTACTCGATCGTGGAGCTGCCCGCCAAGCTGCCCGGACCGGTCTGGGAGAAGCTCAAGGAGACCCGGATCAGCGGCAAGCTGATCGACCTCAAGCGCGACTACGGCCCGCCGAACAGGGCGCCCCGCAAGCCCCGCGACTGACCTCGGCCGGGGGTCTAGATCTAGGACTGGCACGGCCGGATCGGCCGGGCGTAGATTGCGCTCCCACGGGGAGGGCCCGCACTCTCGGAGCTGGCCATGCACAAACGTTCATCGAGTTTCGGAGCGTCTCGGCTCGCGACGCTGACCCTTGCGACCGCCGCCGGAGTCGCGGCACTCGCGCTGGGCGGCGACGGACCGTCAGGCGGCACCGGTGCTCCGCTGTCGACGGTGGTCGATCCGGCTGCGTTCGATCCCAGCCAGCTCACCTACGAGATCGTCACGCGATCCGGCTCCACGGCTGCGGCCTGCCGCGCGGCGAGTCCGCGCACCACGACTTCGGTCGTCGCCGTGCCGACCCTGGTCAGGACCGGCAACGGTCCGCTGCCGGACACGTCGGTGCTCCTCGCCGTGGTCCCCACCAGTGCCGACACGCTGGCGGTGGCCCTCAACGTCAACCGACTGGTCTCCACCAAGATCCGGGCGCAGGTCGAGGTGGTCGTGAAGCCCACCGGCGGCTCGTCCGAGCGCGTCGCGTTCGGGTACGACGGCTGCGAGGCGGGCGCGCCCAACGTCTACAACGAGACGATCTCGGTCTCCGACGGCCGGTTGAGCCTGTCCACCACCGACGTCCCGGCGGTGCCTGCGCTCACCCTGCTTGCGTCCGAGTTCACCGTCGCTCCCGACGGCACGCGGACCAACTCACGCGTCGTGACGGCGCGGCTGGCGCCGATGCCGCCCGCGATGTCGACGACCGTGGTCACGACCGGCACCGACTCGTACGAGGCCAAGCTGCGCGCTGCGAAGGGGACGAACGTGCGTCTGCACCACGCGCTCTTCGCAACCGACGGCGGCACCTCGACCGTCGATGCGGAGATCGGCACCTTCCCGGGCCGGCTCGACGTCGAGCTCAGCCCGGCGCGGATCGAGTACCTCGCCCAGAACCCGGCCGGCGATCCGCCGGCCACCCCCATCGACCTCGTGGACATCGCCACGTCGACGACCGAGCCGGGAGAGGCCGAGGAGCGGTTGCGTGCGCGGCTGGAACAGGTGCCGGCCCGGGGCACGCTGGAGCGGACGACGGACACGCGAGTCGAGGTGACCGCCCCGGTCGGGCCGATCGGCACGGCGACGGTGTCGTACGCCTCGATCCCGGAGGGCACCGTCACCCTGCCGACCCTCGTCCCGCAGGGCGACCAGTACCTCGTCGCCCGCAAGACCCATGACCTGCTCCTGGCCGAGGTCCGAGTCGTTGGACTCAGCCACGCCGTCGTCGACGCAGGCGACCCGGAGGCCGGCGCCGATCCAGAGACGGACCTTCAGACGGACTGGTCCCGACCGTGGTCGAAGCGACGCACAGCCGGGCCCGTTCGTGATCGACGCAGCGGTCACCACTCGACCCGAGCCGACAGCCCGGTCGACGTCACCCGCACCGCCGTCGGCCAGGGTTCTGACCTCCCTGGCACCGCGAGCGTCGAGTTCGGTGCGGCCACCCAGAGCTTCGACCTACGAGGGAACGTCTGACATCGCCCTCCTGACTGCCGACGTCACCTCGACCGAGCCGTTCGTCGACGATGCGACCGCCGCTCACCTGCGGCGTCGAGAACTTCCCGACCGGTCTGGAGGGCCGCTTCGACGAGGACAAGAAGGAGTTCGCCGCCAAGGTCCCCGACGGACGCGGATCGGCAAGATCGAGCTGCAGGCGACCAGCGGCGAGGACCTGCGCCTCCCCGATGGCATCGACGGCCTCCTGCCTCGAGGACCATGACGAGAAGTACACCGCGTTCGCGCGCGTCACCGGACTCGAACGCATCAGACCTGGGCTGGGGTACGACCGATGCGCGCCGACGTCGAGCACGCACGCCGGGACCGTTCGACGTCCTGGTCAACATCGACGACCCCGACACTGCAGACCCGGCCACGAACCGTCCGGCGACCGACCTCAACCTCGGACATCGTCGTACGAAACCTGCCCGGCGACGCCCTGCTCGAGTACACGCCGTCCATGGAGACCGAGTGCCCGCGCCTCGCCGTGCCCGAAGACCCCGTCGGCGCTGAAGTTCACCGGCGACGCGGCCGTCAGCTCGATCGACCTCGACGTGGATAGCTCCCAGAAGCTGATCGAGGGAGGCGAGGGCAACCAGGGAGCGACCGAGCTCCACGGGCTGATCGAGAACGTCCCGGCCGGCACTCTCGACGTCGTCATCGACGGCGACAACAAGAACATGACCGCGACCTGAACGCCGCCGCTCCCGACTTCGAGATCGAGCTCGAAGCCTGCTCGGACCGAGCGAGTGCGGCACGCCCATCGAGACGCTGCGGCTGCCCGCCGGCGACCCGGACGACCATGGACGGCCTGTGGCTCGAGGACCTGGCAGAACAGCTACCACCTGTTCGGCCGGATCACCGGCCTGACCGACCTGACCCTGAACTGGTCCGACGACGTCGTCGTCAAGAGCCCAAGAAGCGCCCGGCCCGTTCGACATCGTGGTCAACGAGACGCAAGCTCTTCGACCGAACAGCGCCGCTCCGACATCCCCTACGGTTCACGGACCAGCGTGGCGATCCGCAACCTGCCGTCGGGCGTCGACCTCAGCTTCGCCAAGGGCGCCAAGTCCCTGACGTACAACGGGTCCGCTCCGATCGGCTCGATCGAGGCGTGGCTGAGTGTCGACCGGATCGTGGTCGACTCGCCCGATCACCGATCCGGAGATCGTCAACGCGATCACCGGCCGCGCGACCGAGGCCCACTTCCTGATCACCGACCTGCCGACGACGCGTCACTCGCTCCACGCGACCATCGCCGAGGAGGATGACGAGTCGAAGCGGCTCAGCGCGACGTTGACCGCCGCTCCGAACACGATCGGCTCGATCCTGATCGAGCTGACCAGCGACGAGAGCCTGCTCGATCGCCGCGGCGGTGCAGGACGTGCCGGTGATGAGCACCGACGACGGCCTGCTCTGTCTGGGACCTCGACGACGGTGACGCCAACACGGTCGAGCCGGTCGAGGACCCTTACGTGATCGTGGTCGAGGGTCAACCAGCTGCGGAGCGTCCACTTCGAGCAGTACAAGGAGGGTGAGGAGTTCCGCAACAAGGTGCTGGCCGCCGAGATGGACCGAGACACCCGGCGCAACATCTGGATCGACGTGCTCAAGCCGTCGGACGACCAAGCTGCCGCGGTCGCTGGACGGCTTCGCCCAGCAGTACAAGTACGAGTACGTGCGGATGGGCATGGACGTGCCGCCCGAGCAGCTGAAGCTCGACGCGTACATCACGCGCAAGGACAACGACGACTTCCGCACCCTGTACGTCGAGACCTACGCGTCGAGCGCGGACGCGACGTCGATGACGGTGGAGACCGACGCCGGCAGCGAGAGCCTCACCGCCTACGTGCAGCCGGTGCCGGCCGGCGCGACGTACGCCGATCCCGGCGTGGTCGCCTGCGTCTCGCCGGGCAGCATGGACTGCCAGCCCGACCACCGCGTCGACTACGCGGGGAGCGAGCCGGTGTCGGTGGCGCTCGACGTGGCCGAGCCAGTCCACTCGACGTGGTCCGGGTCGAGCGCAAGGTGCGTCCTCGACACCGTCCTGTTCCCGGAGTTCCACGTGCACATGGACATCGAGAAGTACATGCAGGCCTCGAAGGAGGTCGACTTCGAGAACTGCAACGAGTACTTCCTGTTCGTCGACACCGACGGCCACGGCATCCAGGGCGACATCACCGACTACACCAGCGGCGGTCCCGGCGGCGGCACCGACCTCGACATCGACCTGCCTCCGGGCACGATGGCCGACAACCGTTGGGTCAAGCTCGAGGGGCCGCCCTGCCACACGGAGATCGTGCAGGACCTCGTGGGTTACGGGTCCAGGCGCAGGTGATGTCGTGTCCGAGCGGGATGGACATCGAGCATCGACGCGTTCCAGGACATCGACGTCCACGTCGAGGACGAGATCTGTCCGAGCCACGGATCCGCAACGTCGAGGACGGCGCCACCGGGCAGCCGGTCGTGGTCAGTCGAAGTAGCAACGGCGGTGATCCGGTGACGTTGACCATGCATCTGTACGGCAGCGGCTTCGCGCCGATCACCTGCTCGGCGGACTGCGCCAGTGGCCGCCGTGCACGGGTCCTGCGGTCGCCATCGGCAGGTTCGTCAACGGGGTCTTCCAGGCGAACAACAACTTCGACATCGTGTCGCGGACGTGGCACGGGACCGACCACCTCGAGGTCGTGGTCGACGTCGATGACGACGCGCCCCTCGGGACCTGGGCGGTCTTCGTCGACAACCCGGAGACCGGAACCGGCACCTGCACCACCCAGGAGGTCGACGGCGAGGACGTGCCGTGCTTCTCAGTCGTGGAGTGAGTTGCCAGCGGTGTTCTGGTGGACGTCGACGCGCAGCAGGCGCGCGGCGAGGTCGACCAGCGGGCCGAGCAGGACGATGACCGCGATGGTGCCGGCGCCGATGGTGGCGCCGAGCAACCAGCCGACGAGCGCGCCGCCGCCCTGCACCGCGCTGTAGCTCCACTTGAAGGGGACCGGCGGGTCCCACGCAAGGCCGGCTGCCTCGGCCGGCCCGGCGCCGGTGCGGCTGCCGAGGTACGCCGCGATGCCCACCGCGAGCACCGGGAAAGCCGCCACCAGCAAGGCGATCCGGGCCGGCCAGCCGTCCGGGGTGCTCATCAGGTCGAGTGCCACCGAGACGGTCACCCCGACCAGCCCGACCTGCACGACGGTGCCGATGCCCGGGTAGACCTTCCGCGCCGCCGCGGCGGCCACGAACGCGACGCCGACGACCAGGTTGCTGACCCAGAAGGAGAGGCCGGTCGACAGCGCGATCCCGTTGACGAGCGTGGAGTAGCCGTCGGACCCGAGGTCGGCCGTCAGCAGCAGCGCTACCCCGATCCCGAGGACGACACTGCCCCCGACCAGAAGGATCGACCGACCGAGCAAGGGCACCCGATCACCGTATCGAGAGCAGGACGCACGTCTCCCATCCGTGGGTCACAATGCTCCGATGGGGGGATCGAGGTCGGCGGTGGTCGCTGCGTTGGTCGCTGTGTTGTTCGCTGTGTTGCTCCCGATCACGCTCGCCGGCTGCACCAGCCTGGACCCGGAGCCGGTCGAGACGCCCGAGGCCGCTCCGTCGTCGGCCGTGGCCACCCAGAGCCCCCCACCCGAGCGCACCCAGCCGACGACCCGTGCTGAGAGCGGCGGGGCTCGTTTCGACGTACCGGACGAAGTGATCCTCCAGCAGCTACGGCTGGCCGCCGAGCGGATCGCCCAGAACTACACCGCGCCACCCACGCCGACACCCGTCGACATCGACCCTGGGACCAATCGCGCCCTCGGCTACCAGCTGATGCTCGACTTCGGCTTCGCAGAGGAGCAGTGGCAATACCTCGACGCGCTCTGGCAGCGCGAGTCCGGCTGGAACCACCTGGCCGACAACCCGACCTCCAGCGCGTACGGCATCCCCCAGTCGCTGCCCGGCACGAAGATGGCCGTCGTCGGACCGGACTGGCGGACCAACCCCGATACCCAGATCCGCTGGGGGCTGGCCTACATCGCCGCTCGTTACGGCACCCCCGAGAAGGCGTGGGCCCACAGCGAGCGCTTCAACTGGTACTGACTCCACCCGTCGAGTAAGTCCTCGTACCTCGGACGAGCGCCGGGCGCTCAATGGGCGAAGCGCATCGATGACCTGGACCTCGGACCTCGCCGACGAGGCCGCCGAGGATCGCTCCGACGGTGAGCATGAGCGGCTCGTCGTCCTGGAAGACCGGTCGAAGGATCCAGTGCCCGGCGCACTCGGGCTACCGACCCATGATCACACCGGCAGAGGGAGCCCGTTGTCGGCGGCCGCGAGCTCGCGGTCGCAGGCGGTTGCGGCGAGCTGGCCGCCCGCCGCGGCGGCGAGGACGGACGCCATAGGCATGGGCGTCCCCGGCGTCTGGGCGATGTCGCCGGCGGCGTAGACGCCCGGCCGGCTGGCGCGGCCGAACGCGTCGACGAGGATCGCGCCCATCGGTGACCGGTCGAGGCCGAGCTGCTCCGCGAACGGGGCGGCCTGCGCCCAGACGGGAGCGACGAACAGCCCGCCGAGCTCGACCGCCGGACCGCCCGCGAGCTCGACGGCGATCCCGAGCGGGCCGCGGCTCACCCGAACCACCGGCTCGGTCCGTACGTCGACGTCCATCCGCTTGAGCGCGCCGGCGACGCCCTCGTCGAGCTCGGCCCCATCGGTGAGGACGACGAGGTGGCTGGCGATCCGATCGAGCATGGCCGCGCGCAGTGGCACGCTGGAATCGGCGCCGAGGATGCCGACCGGTGTGCCGGAGAACTCGTAGCCGTGGCAGTAGGGACAGTGGGCAACCGTGTCGCCCCAGAGCGCGTCGAGGCCAGGGACGTCCGGCAGCGTGTCCGCGACCCCGGTCGCGAGCAGCACCCGGCGGGCGGTGACGACGCCGCCGTCCGCGGTGTGGAGCGTGAACGCACCGGCCTCGCCCTCGATCTCCGTCACCGCCTGCTCCCGCAGGTCGACGGTCGGGTAGCGCCCGAGGTCGGCGCGAGCTTCGGTCCGGAGCTGCGCCGGCGGTGCGCCGTCGTGGCCGAGGAAGTTGTGCATCGCGGTGGCGGGGTCGTTGCGGTAGCGGTCGGTGCCGAAGACCGCGACCGGGCGCCGCATCCGGCCCAGGGTGAGTGCGGCCTGCAGTCCGGCCGAGCCGGCGCCGACCACGGCGACGTCGTAGGTGGGGTTGGTCATGTGGCTCTCCTTGGATGAGGACTTGTGCTGGTCAGCAGCCTGTGACTTCATGTGAACATGAAGTCAAGTCGCAACGAGATCCGCTGGTCCGTCGGCGAGCTGGCGCACCGGTTCGACCTGCCGACCCACGTGCTGCGGCACTGGGAGTCGATGGGTCTGCTTGCGCCGGAACGCGACTCGGCAGGACGCCGGCGCTACCGCGAGGACGACGCGTACCGGATCGCCGCGATCGTCTCGAGCAAGGCCGCCGGCATGAGCCTCGACCAGATCCGCTCGCTGCTCGACTCCGATGCGCCGGGCCGGCACCGGATCCTGGAGGACCACCTCGCCGACCTGGCGGACCGGATGGCCGAGATGGAGCGGTCGCGCTACCTGACCGAGCACGCCATGGGGTGCCGTTCCCACGACATCGCGACCTGCCCGGGCTTCCGCTCGCACGTGGCCGACCTGGTGGCCGGCACCAAGCGGGGGTTCGTGCCCGCCGGCGACCGCCGGCACGCCGACCCTGGTCACGAGGCACATCACCGTCCTTGACTGACGGGCGTCACCTGGGCCTGGCTCGTACCTTGGGCGCAGCCTGATCCCGCGGAGGCGGGTCGGTAGCGACTGGTAGAACCTTCGTATGCGACGGATCTCGGTGGCGCTGCCGATCTGCCTGCTCGTGCTCGCCGGATGCAGTGATGATCCAGGCGACTCCGACGACGACGCGGCAGGTGCTGCCGGTGCGGTCCTGACCGGGCTCGCGGAGGGTCTGGTCGAGCCGGACGCAGGTCTCGCGGACATCGCATTCGTCGGCGGGAAGGGCGCCGACGTTGCCGATCGGTACGCCGAGATCATCGACGGGATGGACGGCGTCACGCCGACGGTTGCCGCCGGCGACGTCGAGGTCGACGGCAGCGACGCGACCGGGACCCTGGAGTGGACCTGGCCGGTCGTGGAGTCGACCGACCCGTGGACCTACGAGACCACCGTCGAGCTGCGGCGGTCCGGCGACACCTGGGCGGTCCGCTGGGCCCCGTCCGTCGTCGAGCCGAGCCTCGCCGACGACGAGGTCCTCGCGGCGACGACGATCCCCGCCACCCGCGGCGAGATCCTCGGCGCCCGGGGCAAGGTCATCGTGACCGACCGCCCGGTGCTACGGATCGGCATCGACCGGATCCGGGTGAGCAAGGCCGCGTCGGGTGACTCGGCACGCGCGCTCGCGGAGCTCGTGGGCGTCGACGTGGCGCCGTACGTCGACGCGGTCCGCGCCGCCGGCGACCGCGCCTTCGTCGAGGCGATCTCGTTCCGCACGGCGGAGGTGCCGGCAGGCGTGCTGGCGAGCCTCGACGGGATCCCGGGCGCGGTCGCGATCGCCGACGAGATCTCGTTGGCGCCCACGCGCGAGTTCGCGGCGCCGATCCTCGGGCGGGTCGGTCCGGTCACCGCGGAGATGCTCGAGGAGGACCCCGACCGCTACCGGGTCGGGGACATCGCGGGGATCAGCGGCCTGCAGGCGCGGTACGACGAACAGCTCGGCGGGTCGCCCGGCCGGCTGGTCGAAGCGGTGTCGGAGACCGGGCCCGGCCCGGCGCGCGACGTGTTCCGGGTGCAGGAGACCGACGGCGACGCGCTCGAGCTCACCCTCGACCCCGACCTGCAGATCGACGCCGAGGCACTGCTCGCCGACGTCGCGTCCGCGAGCGCACTGGTCGCGATCCGGCCCAGCGACGGCGCGATCCTCGCCGCCGCCAACGGGCCGGGCACCGCGGGCCAGAACTTCGCGACGTACGGCCAGCTCCCGCCGGGATCGACGTTCAAGATCGTCAGCAGCCTGGCGCTCCTCCGCGCCGGGCTTACGCCCGACAGCACGGTGAGCTGCCCGCCGACGCTGACGGTCGACGGCAAGGAGTTCGGCAACTACAGCGACTACCCGAGCTCCGCGAACGGCGACATCCCGCTCCGCACGGCGGTCGCGCAGTCGTGCAACACCGCGTTCATCGGCGCGCGCGACCAGCTGGGGGACACCGACCTCGCCTCGGCCGCCGCGAGCCTCGGCTTCGGCGTCGACCACGACCTCGGTTTCCCTGCCTACTTCGGCAGCGTCGCACCGCCGGCCAGCGAGACCGAGGCCGCCGCGGACCTGATCGGCCAGGGCACCATCCTCGCGTCCCCGATGACGATGGCCGCGGTCGTGGCCTCCGTCCAGGAGGGCGCGCTCGTGGTGCCGCACCTCCTCGCGGACTACGAGGTGGCCCCGCACGACCACACGCCGCTGACCGTCGCCGAGGGCGAGCAGCTGCGCACGATGTTGCGCGGCGTCGTCACCGGCGGCAGCGGCGCCCAGCTTGCCGACGTACCCGGGCCCCCGGTCATCGCGAAGACCGGCACCGCCGAGTACGTCGCGGACGGCGGAGCCGTGCAGACCCACGCCTGGATGGTCGCCGCGCAGGGCGACCTCGCAGTCGCGGTGTTCGTCGAGGTCGGCGAGTCCGGGTCCCGCACCGCGGGCCCGATCCTGGAGGAGTTCTTGCGCGCGACCCGCTGAAAAATAGAGCGAGCCCCGCGCCGCATGGGGTCAGCGCAGGGGCTCGGTCGAGTCGTAGGTGCTCCCTCCGAAACGACGCCTTTACGATAACCGGCAGGCGGCCGTTCGATACACATTTCCGGCGAAGATTTCCGTTGGCCACCACCGCCCACTGGTCGAGGCTTCCGCTGCGGTGCCACAGTGGCCCCATGAGCAACGAACCACTGCCCTGGGACCGCCGTCAGCTCTTCATCGGGGGCGAGTGGCGCCCGGCGTCGGGAAATGATCGCTTCGACGTGATCGATCCGGCGGACGGGTCGGTCCTCACCGACGTCGCGGACGGCACGGTGGACGATGCGAAGGCTGCGCTCGAGGCGGCCGTGGCCGCGCAGCCGGCGTGGGCGAAGACCGCGCCCCGCGATCGCGGGGAGATCCTGCGCCGGGCGTTCGACCTGGTCACCGCCCGGGCCGACGACCTCGCCCGGCTGATGAGCCTGGAGATGGGCAAGACCGTGGCCGAGGCCCGCGGCGAGGTGACCTACGGCGGTGAGTTCCTCCGCTGGTTCTCCGAGGAGGCGGTGCGGATCCATGGCCGGTGGATGCAGGCGCCGGCCGGCGGCAGCCGGCTGCTGACCCTCAAGAAGCCGGTCGGGCCGTGCCTGTTCATCACGCCGTGGAACTTCCCGCTCGCGATGGGCACCCGCAAGATCGGCCCGGCCGTCGCCGCGGGCTGCACGATGGTCGTGAAGCCCGCCGGCCAGACCCCGCTCACCATGCTGCTGCTCGCCGACCTGTTCGCGGAGGCAGGGTTGCCCGACGGCGTCCTCAACGTGATCACGTCGCACAGCTCCGGTGCGGTGAGCGAGGCCCTGATGGCCGACCCGCGGCTGCGGAAGGTGAGCTTCACCGGATCGACCGATGTCGGCAAGGTGCTGGTGCGGCAGTCCGCCGGACAGCTGCAACGGGTCAGCATGGAGCTCGGCGGCAACGCCCCGTTCCTCGTGTTCGGCGACGCCGATGTCGACGCCGCCGTCGACGGCGCGATGATCGCGAAGATGCGCAACATGGGCGAGGCCTGCACCGCCGCGAACCGGTTCCTCGTCCACGAGTCGGTCGCCGACGAGTTCGCCGACAAGCTCGGGAAGCGGATGGGCTCGCTCACGCTCGGCCGCGGCCAGGACGACGGCGTCGACGTCGGGCCGCTCATCGACGACAAGGCGGTCGAGAGCGTCACCGCGCTGGTCGACCAGGCTGTCGGCGCGGGCGCTCGGGTCGTGACCGGCGGCAGCGCTCCGGACGGGCCGGGCTTCTTCTTCAGCCCGACGGTGCTGGCCGACGTACCGGTCGACGCCGACGTCAACACCCAGGAGATCTTCGGCCCGGTCGCCCCGATCACCACATTCAGCACTGAGGAGGAGGCGGTGGAGCGGGCCAACGCGACGGAGTACGGGCTGACGGCGTACGTCTTCACCCGCGACCTGTCCCGCACCATCCGGATGGCGGAGTCGCTCGAATTCGGCATGGTCGGCATCAACTCCGGGCTGGTCTCCAACCCGGCCGCGCCGTTCGGTGGCGTCAAGGCCAGCGGGTTCGGTCGCGAGGGCGGGTTCGAGGGCATCGAGGAGTACCTCGAGACGACGTACGTCGCGCTGCCGGCCGGCTGAGCTGCTGAGCTGGCCGCACCGGATGCTCCTGCACGGACCGATCAACGAGAAGTACGACGAGTTCGCGTCGTACGCCGACGACTCGCCGTGCTACCAGTCCTGGGCGCGCGGCGTCGCGGCCGATCCCGAGGTGCAGCAGTGGCTGTCCGCGCTTCCCGACCTGAAGCAGCAGCCGAACCTCGTGTTCACGGCCGCGCGGTGGCACGGGCTCGACGCGCCCGCGCCGTACGACGCCCTGCGGGACGCGCTGCTCGCGGACGACGGGCAGATCCGCGCGACGATCCTGGCCCGTGCCACGCAGACCAATGAGGCCGGGCGGTTGGCGACGCTGGTGCCGGTGATCGCACTCGCAGCAGGTGGGCGACCGGTGGCGCTGCTCGAGGCCGGTGCGAGTGCCGGCCTGTGCCTCTACCCGGACCGGTGGGGATATCGCTGGTCGACCGCGGACGGTGTCCGCACCGCAGGGCCGGCCGCTCCGACTCTGGACTGCGACGTCACCGGGCCCGCGCCGCTACCGGGAGTCGTACCGACGGTGGCGTGGCGCGGAGGGATCGACCTCAACCCGCTCGACGTCCTGTCCGACGATGACATGTCGTGGCTGCTCGCGCTGGTCTGGCCCGAACACGACGACCGGCGGGCCGTGCTCGCGACCGCCATCGAGGTCGCCCGCGCCGACCCCGTGGACCTACGCCGCGGCGACCTGATGGACCTGGTGCCGGCGACCGTCGACGAGGCCCGGCACGCGGTCGGCCCGGACGGCATCGTCGTCGTGTTCCACACCGCCGTGATCGCCTACCTCGAAGACCCGGAGCGCGAGCGGTTCGCCGACCTGATGGCGGGACTGGTCGCGGACGGCAGGTGCCGATGGGTGAGCAACGAGGGCCCCCGCGTGCTCCCGGGCATCACCGCGACCGGACCGGAACCTCCCCCCGGTCAGTTCGTGGTCGGCCTCGACGGCCGGTCGATGGGCCACACCCACGGGCACGGGCGCACCCTTCACTGGTGGGGCTGATCAGGCCTCGGGCGACTCCTCGGCCGACCCGGCGACGACCTCACCCGAGGACGACGACGAGGTGTCGACCGCCGACTTGAGCATCGACTGAAGGTCCACGCCGGTGGCCGTCTTGAGCATCTGCAAAGTTTGGGCGACGTTCTCGACGACCTGCTTCGGCAGTGCGCCCGCCCCGTCGGTCGAGAGCACGGTCAGGTTGTCGATTGCGCTCATCGGTGCGGCGACCTCCTTGGCGACCTGCGGGAGCACCTCGATCAGCATCTGCAGTACGGCGGCGTCGTTGTAGTGGGCGAACGCGTCGGCCCGCTTGTCCATCGCAGCCGCCTCGGCCTGACCGACGGCCAGCGTCGCGGCGGCCTGCGCGTCGCCCTCCAGCTTGGTCGCGTCGGCGAGCGCGGACCGTCGGGCCTTCTCGGCCTCACCGGTGAGCCGGGTCTCCTCGGCCTTGCCCTCGGCGGCGGCGATGGTGGCGGCCTTGCGCGCCTCGGCTGCCGCGATCTCCGCGGAGCGCTTCGCGTTGGCCTCCTGCTCGACGCGGTAGCGGTCGGCGTCCGCCGGCTTGCGCACCTGGGTCTCCAGCTGGCGCTCGGTCAGCGCGGCCTGGCGAACGGCGACCTTCTCCTGCTCGGTGAAGATCGCCTGGTCGCGCTCGGCCTGGGCGAGCGGCCCGGCCGCCGCGGCCTGCGCGGACGCGGCGTCGGTCTCGGCCTTGATCTCGGCCTGCTTGAGCGCCAGCTGGCGCTGAGCGATCGCGATCTCCTGCTCGGCCGCGATCCGGGCCTGCTCGGCGGCCTGCCGCGCGTTGGCCTCGGCGATCGAGGCGGCCTGCTGGATCCGCGCGGCCTCCGGCCGGCCGAGGTCGGCGAGGTAGCTGCCGTCGTCGGTGACGTCCTGGATCTGGAACGCGTCGAGGATCAGGCCCTGCCCGGTCAGCGAGCTCTCGGACTCGTCGGCGACGCGCTGTGCGAAGGCCGCCCGGTCGCGGATGATCTGCTCGACGGTGAGGCCACCGACGATCGAGCGCAGCGCACCGGCGAGTACCTCCTGGGTGAAGGTCTCGATGTCGGCCTGCTGGCTGAGGAAGCGCTGGGCGCCGAGCCGGATCTGGTCGGCGTTGCCGCCCACCTTCACGATCGCGACGCCGTCGAGGTTGAGCTTGATGCCCTGCCCCGAGACCGCCCCGCGGATCTGCACGGAGATGCGACGGCTGGACAGGTCCATGGTGGCGAGCTTCTGGATGAACGGCACGACGAAGACACCGCCGCCGAGCACGACCTTCTGGCCGGACAGGTCGGTGGTCAGCTGCCCGGTCTCCGGGTTGAGGACCGCCTTCCCCTTCCGGCCGGTCACGATGAACGCCTGGTTGGGACCGGCGACCTTGTAGCGGCTGGTCACGAGCAGCACCAGCAGCACGAGGAGTACGACGACGCCGAAGATCGGCCCCACCACGTTGAGATCCATCAGACCAGTTCTCCTTCAGCTCGGTGTTGCTACTCGGTGCTACTCGGTGCTAATCGGAGGGCTTCCAGACCGGGGCAACGGTGACCGCGGTGGGGGACAGGACGCCGGTGATGCTGACCTCGGAGCCCGCTTCGATCGCGAGCAGCGAGCTTGCGTTGCACTGCATGACGTGGCCGCCGACGGACACGCGGACGACGCCGTAGCTCTCGCCGCCGGGGATGTCGGTCAGCACCCGTGCGACCTGACCCACGGTGTCGCCGATCGAGACGGTGCCGTCGCTCGGCCCGTCCTTGACCAGCTTGGTCAGCCACCACGCGAACCAGCCGACGACGACACCACTGGCGCTTCCGATCAGGAGCGCCGGCAGCAGGGGGAGGCCCCCGCCGTCGGCGGCCGCCGCCCCGAAGCCGAACGCTGAGACGAAGCCGCCGAGGACCGCGGTCGAGAACACGTCACCCTCGAGCGCGTTGAACGCACCGTCGAGAGCGGCGTCGAGGTGGTCGCCGACGACGAGTGAGAGCGCGACGAGACCCAGGCCGGCGAAACCCAGCACCAGGAAGACGGTCACGTGTGCTCCGGAGAAGTAGCGGTGGGAGTACGAAGCGTATCCGGCGGTTGTGCGGCCGAACCAGGAGCACGGACCACCGGACCGTTCCGACTTGACTTCAAGTGAACTTGAACTCGTTGACTGCAGCCATGAGAGCTCTCGCGGTCGTTCGGGCATGGGGCAAGGTTGTGCTCCAGGCCACGATGAAATCGATGGCTGTTGTCGGTCCCCACAGTCAGACTGATCCTGAGGAGACCCGATGACCGACCAGCTGACGGCGCCGACGCCGGCACCCGATGGCCCGCAGCCGCCCGCTGTGAGTCGGTTGCCGCGCGCGCTGTCGCCGTTCCGCCACTCCGCCTACCGGCGGCTGGGGGCGGCGCTGGTGCTCGGCACCTTCGCCGGCGGCGTGTGGGTCGTCGCGCTGGTGTGGGAGGTCATCCGGATCGGCGGCGGCGCGAGTCAGCTGTCCGTGGTGTCGACTGCGGGCGCCGTCGGCGTACTCCTCCCTGCGCTGCTCGGTGGCGTGGTCGCCGACCGCGTCCCGCAGAAGCTGATCCTGCTCGCCGTCGCCGCGCTCGAGCTCACCGGCATGGCGGTCGTCGCGCTGCTGTCGTGGTCCGATCAGACCCAGCTCTGGCACCTCGCAGTCGTGTCGTTCGCGACCGGCATGGGGTTGGCGTTCTACTACCCGGCCTACTCCGCGTGGCTGCCTTCGTTGGTGCCCGAAGAGGACCTGATGGCGGTCAACGGGTTCGAGGGCATGGTGCGGCCGACGATCGGCCAGGCGCTCGGGCCCGGTCTCGCCGGTGTGGTCGTGGGCGGCGTCTCGACCTCGGCCGCACTGGGCCTGGCGGCCGGCTTCCACCTGGTCGGCCTGCTGGTGTTGGCGACGGTGCCGCTGACCGCCGTACGACGCGAGCGCAGCGACGAGGAGTCGGCCAGTAGCGACGCCCACCCGATCGCGACCGCCCTGGCCGACATGCGGGAGGGCTGGGTCTACATGATGCGGACGCCGTGGCTGCTCGCGACGCTGCTCTTCGCCTCGATCATGATCCTGGCGATGATGGGCCCGCTCGAGGTGCTCATCCCCTTCGTGATCAAGGACAAGCTCGGCGGTGGTCCGGGTGACCACGCAGCCGTGATGGCGGCGTTCGGCATCGGCGGCGCAATCGGCTCGATGGTGATGGCGTCGATGCAGATGCCGCGGCGCTACCTGACCTGGATGAACCTGATGTGGGGCGTCGGCGCCCTCCCGCTCCTCGTGATGGGCTTCGCCACCGAGGTGTGGATGCTCGCCGTCGCGGGCTTCTTCCTCGGTGCGTTCTTCTCGGCGCCGATGGTGATCTGGGGGACGTTGCTGCAGCGCCGGGTGCCGCCGCACCTGCTCGGCCGGGTCGCCTCGCTGGACTTCTTCGTGTCGGTCAGCCTGATGCCCGTCTCGATGGCGATGGCCGGCCCGGTGGCGGAATGGCTCGGCCTGCGCACCACGTTCGCGATCGCCGCGATCGTGCCGGGCATCGCGGCCGGGCTTGCGATCTGGCTGGCCAAGCTGCCCGCCGACGAGCTCGCCCACCCGTTGCGTGACGATCCGGTCGAATCGCTCGTCGGGTAGGCAGAGCGCCACCCGGACCTGGCGTGTCGGGACCCCGTCAGTTCTCGAGCGCAGCCAACACCTCGGCGGTGTGCTTGTAGCCGTGGGTCTCATACCCGAGCACGGTCACCCAGGGTGCGAGCGACAGCGCCAGCAGGCACCACTTCATCTCGACGTCGCTGGCGGCCATGACCACCGGCACCACGAGCGCGACCACGGTGCCGGCGAGCAGCAGCAGGTGGAACGGGTCGAGCGTACGGCTGACACCTGCGTAGAACACGTAGAGCGTGAACAGGTAGATGCCGAGAGGGACGGCGACCGTGAGGACCGTCTCGACCAGGGTCAGGTGGGATTCGTCTTCGAGGAAGTACGCCGCCGCGTGCAGCCCCGCGCCCACGGCGACGATCGCGCCGAGGAGCGGCATGTGGCCGTAGCCCCAGCCGAACGACCGCTCCCGCCGGGCGTGGAGGATCTCGCCGTGCGGGATCGAGAAGTAGGTCCACCACATCCCGAAGGTCACTGAGGTTCCGGCCGCGGCCAGGAGAGCCACCTCGAGCGTCAGCCCGCCCGCGGACAGCGCGGTCAGGCTGGCCATCGTGCCGATCATCCCCTCGCCCAGCGCGATGATGACCATCAGGCCGTAGCGCTCGGCGATGTGGTGGGCGTGCCACGGCGTCCCGCCGTACCTGCGCTCGGCGACGATCGGTCCGCCGATCTCGATGAGGAGCGGCACGCACATCAGCAGGAACGTCGTGCCGACTCCGAAGTCGAGGACGGCCAGCACGCACCAGATCGCCTGGGAGGTGATGATGCTGGCGCAGTAGACGCCGTGGACGGCGCGCCGGTCCTGGTCGTGCCGGGCGGCGCGCCACCACTGGAAGAGCATCGCGACCCGCATCAGGACGTAGCCCCACACCATGACGTCGTTGTCGAGCGTGTCGCCCTCGTGGATCGACTTGAACATCGCCGGCAGCCCGAGCGCGAAGACCAGCACGCCGACCATCTGCAGCATCGTCGTCAGCCGGTAGAGCCAGTCGTCGGTGTCGTACGCCGACGCGAACCAGGTGAAGTTGATCCACGCCCAGGAGATGCCGAACGTGGCGAAGGCGAAGCCGATGATCCCGTCGACGACGTGGTCCTCGACGAGCGCGTGGGAGAGCTCGAAGGCCGCCGTACCGAACGCGACCACGAAGGTCAGGTCGAAGAGGAGCTCGAGTGTCGTGGCGCTGCGGTGCTGCTCGTGCGGGTCGCGGCCACGCATCGACCGGGAGCGATGGCGCAGGGGTGCGTCGGGCATGGCCTGGAGTCTAGGAGCGGTACGACGAACGGTGGCCGCGTCCTCGCCCCAGCAGTGCGAGCAGCCGCCGTCCGGGGTCGGCGTCGGCCGGTACCGGGATCGGCGGCCCGAACTCGCCGTGCTGCTCGAGCGCGAGGGCGAGCGCGGTCGGCAGCAGCGCCTCGGCGAACTCCTCGGAAATGGGATGGCCCGTGCCCGTCGTACGGCCGACGTCCCAGCCGTGCACGGCGATCTCGACCGCTGCCAGCCGAGAGATGGTGCCGACCGGCATCGGTCGTCCGCCGACCTCGACCTGCGGCGTGGTCGCGGCAGCCCAGGCGCCGAGCAGGTTGCATGCCTTCGTCTGGAGGGTGCCGATCCGTTCGTCGAGCGGTGCGGGTGCGGCGCTGTGGAGGCTGATCGTGCCGGCCGCGCCCTCGGCGAAGGCGTCGATGGAGTCCTCCATGTGTGCGAGGAGGTCGGCGAGCTGCCAGCGCTCGCACGGCGTCGGGAGGCAGAGGTGCGCAGGGGTCACGGTGGCGAGCGTGCTGCGGGTGTAGCCGAGCGCGCGCTCCAGCAGCTCCACCCCCGCGTCCGTGCTGGGCGGGCCGGGGAGGGCGGTCATCGGGTCAGCCGGTGGTTGCCGAGTCGGCTGCAGAGTCGGCAGCCGACTCGGGCTGCCAGTTGGCCGGCAGCCGGTCGGGCAGGCCGAAGCGCCGGAAGTGCTCGGCGCCGAAGAACGCCGTGACGTGCCGGACCTTGCTGCCGGCCACGTCGAGGACCTGCATGTGGAACGGCTCGAAGTGGCCGCCGGCCTGACGCATGTAGAGGCCGAACGCCGGCTGGCCGTTGGCCACCGTGCGCAGCATCGGCATGTCGTGGACGCCGCCGGGGCACTGGGTCGCGATGAGGTCGCCGATGTTGGCGGCGCCACGGTAGTGGTTGAGGTACGGCGGCATGTCCCACGTGGCGTCGTACTGCAGGAGCTTGACGATCCGGTCGATGTCCTTGGCCCAGAACGCCTCGAGGTAGGCGTCGAGCATCAGCCGCTGCGCGTCGTCCAGGTCCTGCTCGACCGTGTCGGGCGTGAGGCCGCGCTCGTCGAGCTGCGCGTGCGCACGCTGGAGGGCCGAGTTGACCGCCGCCGCCGTCGTGTCGAGCGCGGTCGCGGTCTCGGCGGCGGACCAGCGGAGCACGTCGCGCAGGATGAGTACGGCGCGCTGTCGGGCAGGCAGGTGCTGGAGCGCCGCGACGAACGCCAGCCGGATCGTGTCGCGCTCGGCGACCTCGACCGCAGCGTCCGGGATCGGCTCCAGCCACGGGATGTCGGCGTCCGACTCCAGCGCGTCACCGGCGATCGAGTCGGCGGTGCCGAGACCGGTGGGAAGCGGGCGACGCGGCCGGCCCTCGAGGTTGGTCAGGCAGACGTTGGTGGCGATCTTGTAGAGCCAGGTGCGGACCGAGCTGCGGCCCTGGAAGCTCGCCGACGCCTTCCAAGCGCGGAGGAATGTCTCCTGCACGAGGTCCTCGGCCTCGTGGACCGAGCCGCTCATCCGGTAGCAGTGCGCCATCAGCTCCCGCTGGTAGCGCCCTGTCAACGTGTCGAAGTCCGCGAGCTCGTCCTGCCTCGTCACTACGCCAGCCAGCTGCTCGGTCACCATGGTTCCCATCGCCCTACCCCCGGATGTTGTGAGTCTGCCTGATGGGTCGACCCGGGCCAACCGGAAAACTCATCGCCCATGCCCGGTTGCGGTCGTCTTTCGACTCGCCGGGTCTCGATACGCCCGTCGCTCGGACTCGCAAGCTCGCCCGAGCGGGGCTACTCGACCTCCTCGCTGACCTTGACCTCGCGCTGCCCCGCGAGTTCAACATCGCCGGGTCTCGATACGCCCGTCGCTCGGACTCGCAAGCTCGCCCGAGCGGGGCTACTCGACCTCCTCGCTGACCTTGACCTCGCGCTGCCGCGCGAGTTCAAGCGCTCGGACGGCAGCGGGTACGGCGAGGGGCCGGTCGGCGGGGACCAGCCCGACGCGGGTACGGCGGTCCAGGAGGTCGGAGACGTCGGCCGCGCCCTCGTGGGTGACGCCGAAGACCAGCTCGGCGAGGGTGACCGGGATCGTCGCGTGGATCGGCGCGAGGAGCTCGTCGTCGGGGAGGCCGGTCACTTCGCGGGCGGTGTCGAGGACGAACGCGGCGTCGACGCCGAAGCGTCGTACCAACCGGGCCCGGCCCGGGGTCTCGGCCCGCTCGATGAGCTCGGCGAGCTGGACGCGCGGGGCGGCGCCGGTCAGCGGCAGGGTGGCGGTGACGCACGGACCGGCCTTGAGGCCCGCGTGGGCGACCGCCGCGTCGACCGCGTCCTCGGCCATCCGTCGGTACGTCGTCAGCTTGCCGCCCACGATCGTCACGACCCCGGTGGGGCTGGTGAGTACGGCGTGCCTGCGCGAGAGGTCGGCGGTGCCGTCACCGTCACCGGTGTCGAGCAGCGGGCGGAGGCCGGCATACGCCCCGACGACGTCACTGCGACGCAGCGGCCGCGAGAACGACGCGGCCACGACGTCGAGCAGGAAGCCGATCTCGACCTCGGTCGGCTCGGCGACGTCCGGCACCGGACCGTCGGCCGGTTCGTCGGTGAGTCCGACGTAGATCTGGCCGTCCGGCTGCGGGAGCACCAGCACGTACCGGTTGCGCTCGCCCGGGATCGGCGCGAACACCGCGACATTGAGCCCCGGCAGGGTGTCGCCGCGCAGGACCAGGTGGGTGCCGCGCGAGGGCCGCAGCCGGATGTCGTCGACGACGTCGCCGGCCCAGACGCCGGTCGCGTTGATCACGGTCCGGGCGCGGACCGTCGCGGTCGCGCCGCTGACCTCGTCCCGCAGCGTCACCTCGGTGCCCGTGGCGGCGACGACTCGGGTGTGGGTGTGGACGGCGGCGCCGCGGTCGGCGGCGGTGCGGGCGATGGTGGTGACCAGCCGGGCGTCGTCCTCGAGCTGGCCGTCCCAGCCGAGCACGGCGCCGCGCAGCCCGTCGGTGCGCAACGTCGGTGCGAGGCGGCGGGTCTCGGCGGCTGTGAGCCGGCGCGGCTTCGGGAGCGTGTCGGCACTGGTGCCGGCGGCTCGTCGCAGCAGGTCGCCGCCGAACAGACCGGCCCGGGTGAGCAGGCCCATCGGACGCGTCACGCCGGGCGCCAGCGGCACGATCGTCGGGAGCGGACGGGTCAGGTGGGGCGCTGTGGTCTCCATCAGGATCCCGCGCTCGACGGCGCTCTCATGGGCGATGCCCACCTGGCCGCTCGCGAGGTAGCGAAGCCCGCCGTGGACGAGCTTGGACGAGAAGCGCGACGTGCCCCAGGCGAGGTCGAACGCGTCGACGGCCAGCACGCTGAGGCCGCGGCTGGCCGCGTCGAGGGCGACGCCGGCGCCGGTCACGCCGAGGCCGACCACGACTACGTCGACGGACTCGGGAACGCCGGCCAGGCCGGGGGTGATGCGTCGGGTCATGGCAGCAGGGCCCTTTCGATCAGCAGGTGGAGCTCGGCATCGAGCTCGTCGGGGGTGACGTCGTCGTCGGCCATCGTGTGGGCGGACAGGACGAAGCCGTGGGCCGCGAGCACCACACCGCGAGCAAGGGTGTCGGGGTTGCCGGCGCGAACGGTCCCGGTCTTCTGGCCGGCCTCGATCACCGTCGCGAGCAGGCCGAGGATCAGCTCCTGCGAGCGCCCACGGCGGGCCAGCAGGTAGGGGAGGATCAGCTCCGGGTCGAGCTCGACGATCCGCACGAACAGCTCGTTCTCCCGGAGTACGGCGACCGCGCGCAGCACGCCGTCCGCGATCTGACCGGGAGCGGGGCCGCCTGACTGCTCGGTGACGTCGTACCCCATCGTCGGCTGGGTCGACGCGACCAGCTCACCCCACTCGCGGGTCATCAGGTCGCCGAGCAGCTCCTGCATGTCCGACCAGGTGCGGTAGATCGTCATCCGCGAGACGCCGGCCCGACGGGCCACCTCGGTGAGGGTCGTCCGGCGCCAGCCGACATCGAGGATGCACGCGCGAGCGGCGTCCAGGTAGGCGTCCCGCGGACTCTGCTCGACCGCAGGGTTGTGACGATGTGACGACATGTGTCACACTGTAACACATGACCGAGATCAAGGACGCTCTTCCCCGATCCGCGCACCAGCCCGAGATGCCGCCGACGCGGTGGGGCGACCCGGCTCACGCCGCCGCGCTCCCGGACGGCGTGCGTGACCTCGTCGGCCTGGTCTTCGAGCTCACCGACACCCCCGCCGCCACGGACGTCGCCGTACCGGCCCCGCACCTCGCGGAGGAGCTGCTCACCGGGCTGCGCTCGATCGTCGGCGACGAGCACGTCGTCCTCGACGACGCCGTACGCCGCCAGCGCACCCGCGGCAAGTCGACGCCGGACCTGCTCCGCCAGCGCGCCGGCGACCTGAGCGACGCTCCCGACGTGGTCGTGTGTCCAGCCGGTCACGACGACGTGCAGGCGGTGCTCGGCTACGCGCAGGAGCACCGGATCGTGGTCGTCCCCTTCGGTGGCGGCACTGCCGTGACCGGCGGCCTCGCGCCCGACCGCGACGGGTTCGCCGGCGTGATCTCCCTCGACCTCGGCCGGATGCGCAGCCTGCTCGCGCTCGACCCGGTGTCGTCGACCGCCACCCTCGGTCCCGGCCTCCGCGGCCCCGAGGCCGAGGCGCTCCTCGGCGAGCACGGGCTGATGCTCGGCCACTTCCCGCAGAGCTTCGAGTTCGCGACCATCGGCGGCTTCGCGGCCACCCGGTCCAGCGGCCAGTCCAGCGCGGGCTACGGACGTTTCGATGCGATGGTCGTCGGCCTGCGGGCGGCCACTCCCGCCGGCGAGGTCCGGCTCGGTGGCACCTCGCCCTCCAACGCGTCCGGTCCCGACCTGCGCGAGCTCTTCCTCGGCTCCGAGGGCGCGTTCGGCGTCATCACCGAGGTCACCGTCCGGGTGCGCCCGCTGCCCGAGGTCAAGGAGTACGAGGGCTGGCAGTGGCCGTCCTTCGCGGCCGGCGCCGACGCGATGCGAGCCCTGGCCCAGGGCGACCTGATGCCGACCGTGCTCCGGCTCTCCGACGAGAACGAGACCGCCATCAACCTGGCCAGGCCGGACGCGATCGGCGGCGAGACTGAGTCCGGTTCTGGCGCGAGCGGATGCCTGATGATCGTCGGCTACGAGGGCACGCCCTCGGCGGTCGCGGCCAAGAAGGCGGCGGTCACCGCGACGCTCACCGACCTCGGTGGCACCACGCTGGGGACCGAGCCCGGGGACGCATGGGCGGCCGGGAGGTTCAACGCGCCGTACCTCCGCGACTCGCTGCTCGACGTCGGCGTCCTCGTCGAGACGCTGGAGACGGTGACCTTCTGGTCCAACCGCGAGCGGCTCTACACCGCGGTGAAGTCGGCGCTGGAGACGGCGCTCGGCGAGGGCACGATGGTGCTCTGCCACATCTCGCACGTCTATGCGACCGGGTGCTCGCTCTACTTCACGGTCGCCGCGGCCGGCGGTGGCGAGGAGCGGCTCGAGCGCTGGCTCAAGGCGAAGGCCGCTGCCAACGACGCGATCGTCGCCAGCGGTGCGTCGATCACCCACCACCACGCGGTCGGCACCGACCACCGCGGGTGGCTGACGCCGGAGATCGGCGACGTCGGCGTCGCCGTACTCCGTGCCGTGAAGCGCGAGCTCGACCCCGCCGGGATCCTCAACCCGGGGGTACTGATCCCGTGAGCCGCTCCTTCACGTTCCTCGTCAACCCGAACTCCGGCGGCGGCGCGGCACCGAAGGTCGTCGTCTCCCTCGCCCGGCGGCTGCGCGAGGCCGGCGCGGAGGTCGAGGTCAGCTACACGTCCTCGCCGTCCGTCGTACCCGACCTGGTGAAGGCGGCCGTCGCCGACGGCCGCGTGGTCGTGTCGGTCGGCGGTGACGGGATGCTCTCGTCCGTCTGCGGCGCCGTCGTGGACGCCGGCGGCGAGCTCGCGGTGATCCCGGCCGGTCGCGGCAACGACTTCGCCCGGATGCTCGAGGTGCCCGGCGAGGAGGACGCGCAGGTCGCCCTGCTCCTGGGGGGTACGCCGACTCCCGTGGACCTGCTCTCCGTGTCGATGCCGGGCCGGACCCCGGCGCTGGTCGCCGGCTCGGTCTACGCCGGCGTCGACGCCCGCGCCGGTGAGATCGTGAACCGGTCGCACTGGTTGCCGAACACGCTGCAGTACCCGTTCGCGTCCGTCCGTGCCCTGGCCACCTACCGACCGGTCGCGCTGACCCTCGACCTCGACGGCCGGCGTTCGGAGCACCGCGCGGCCAACGTGGTCATCGCCAACTCGCGCTTCTACGGCAAGGGCATGGCGATCGCCCCCGACGCCTCGATCGACGACGGCCGGCTCGACGTGATCGTGATCGAGGCAGCCGGCCGCCTCGACCTGATCCGCGCGCTGCCCAAGGTCTACGACGGCGCCCACGTCGAGCTCGACGAGGTGAAGGTGCTGCGCGGCTCGCGGGTGACCGTGTCCGGTCGGTACGAAGGCACCGGCGCGCCCGTGCCCGTCGGAGCCGATGGCGAGGCGCTCGACAACCTGCCCGGCGACGGCGACGTACTGACCGTGGAGATCCGGCCGGGAGCGATCAAGATCCTCCGCTGAGTTGGACGGCGCGAGCGAGTCGCTGACCAGGAGCGGGGAGGCTGCGGTCCACCCGGTGGACCACCGACTCCCCACATCGTCGGTTCAGGCAGAGAACGTCCAGACGAGCAGCTCGGTCGGCACCGCGGCGGTGACCTGGTGGTCCGGCTCGTCGACGAAGCAGAGCGCGTCACCGGCCTGGAGCGGTTCGGCGAGGGAGAAGCGCTGGAGGGCGCCGGTCGTCACGTAGGCGTGCAGCCGCGGGGCGGCGGGGAGGGTCAGCGTCTCGTTGGCGCCCAGCCGGGCGACGGCGTACGACGCCCCGGCGACGCCGACCTCGAGGGCGGATCCCGCGCCGGAGACGGGCACCAGGCCGGCGTGGGGAGCCGCGCCTTCCACGGACCCGCGCGCATAGGAGGGCTCGACACCGACTGCGTCGGGGGTGAGCCACACCTGCACGAACCGGGTGGAGCTGGTCGCCGCGGCCATCTCGCGGTGCCGGACCCCGGCGCCCGCGGACAGCACGGCCACCTCACCCGCCTCCACGGTGCCGGACGTGCCCAGTGAGTCGGCATGCACGAGCGAGCCGGAGACGACGTACGTCACGATCTCGAGATCGGCGTGCGCGTGCTCCTCGAAGCCGCGCCCGCTCCCGAGCAGGTGGTCGTCGTGGCACACCATCGGGCCGAACGACAGCCACTCCGGGTCGTAGTGCGCGCCGAACGAGAAGCCGTGCTGCGTACGACGGCCCTGCTCGCGCTCCACGAACCGGCTCGAACTCCTGCGGATGGTGACGGTCACAAGGCAGGATTGTGCCGTGACCGCGGGGGAGCAGGGACCCAGGCTGCCCGCCGACTTCCGCTTCGGCACTGCAACGTCGTCGTACCAGATCGAGGGCGCCGTCGCCGAGGACGGCCGCGGCCCCAGTGTGTGGGACACCTTCAGCGCAGAGCCGGGTCGGATCGCCGACGGGAGCAGCGGCGCGATCGCGTGCGACCACTACCACCGGGTCGACGAGGACGTCGCGCTGCTGAAGGACCTCGGCGCGGGCGGCTACCGGTTCTCGATCGCGTGGCCGCGGGTCCAGCCGACCGGCAGTGGAGCCGTCAACGCCGCGGGTCTCGATTTCTACGACCGGCTGGTCGACAAGCTGTTGGCCGCCGGGGTGCAGCCGATGGTGACACTCTTCCACTGGGACCTCCCGCAGGCGCTCGAGGACGACGGCGGCTGGCTCAACCGGGCGACGGTCGCGTGCTTCGCCGACTACGCGGCCATCGTCGGCGAGCGGCTCGCCGACCGGGTGGAGCACTGGGTCCCCGTCAACGAGCCGAGCGTCGTGACGAACCTTGGTTATGCCACCGGGATGCACGCCCCCGGCAAGATGCTGATGTTCGACTCCATGCCGGCGGCGCACCACCTGCTGCTGGCCCACGGCCGGGCAGCGATCGCCCTCCGCGCCGCCGGTGCGACCAGCATCGGCTGCGCCAACAACCACGCTCCGATCTGGCCGGCGTCCGACGACGATGCCGACGTGGGTGCGTCCAAGCTGTTCGACGCGCTCTGGAACGGCATGTACGTCGAGCCGATGCTGCTCGGTCGCTACCCGAGGGACCTCGAGCCGCTGCTCGAGGGTGTCATCAGCGAGGGGGACATGGCGACCATCCGCCAGCCGCTCGACTTCTACGGCGTCAACTACTACACGCCGTTCCGGCTCGGCGCGGCCGGCGAGGAAGCGCCGATGCCGTTCGAGTTCCGCGAGGTGGTGGGCTACCCGACGACCGACCTGCACTGGTCGGTCGTGCCCGACGCGCTGCGCGAGTGGCTGATCATGTTCCGCGCCCGGCTCCGCGCCGCCGTACCTCCGATCTACATCACGGAGTCCGGCTGCGCCTACAACGTGGGGCCGGGCCAGGACGGCGTCGTCGACGACCAGCCGCGGATCGACTACCACGCCGCGCACCTGACCGCGGTCGCCGAGGCGATGCGGACGGGCGTCGACGTCCGCGGTTACTACGCGTGGTCGCTGATGGACAACTTCGAGTGGGCCGAGGGCTACACGCCGCGGTTCGGGCTGGTGCACGTCGACTACGACACGCAGCAGCGCACCAAGAAGCGGTCGTTCCAGTGGTACGCCGACCTCGTCGCGGCCACCAAGGCCAGCAACGACTGACGTCAGCCGAGCGCCTTCTCCATCCGGCGCACGATCTCGGTGAGCCGGTCGGGGCTGGTGGCGATGTTGAGCCGCGCGTGGCCGGGCAGGTCGGCGTGGTAGTCGCTGCCGGGCGAGAGCCGCACCCGGCCGCGTTCGAGGGCGATCGTGGCCGGGTCGTCGTGGCCGTAGGCGCGGAGGTCGATCCAGGCGAGGTACGTCGCCTCGAGCGGCCGCATCCGAGCCTCCGGCAGATGCTCGGCGAGCAGCTCGACGAGCAGGTCGCGCTGCGAGGAGAGCCGGGCACGGAGGGCGTCGAGCCAGTCGTCGCAGTCGGTGTAGGCCGCGATCGCAGCCACGACCCCGAGAGGTGACCAGGAGTCGTTGCGCGCCATTGGAACGGTGCGGAGCCGCTCCCGGGTGGCGGGGTCCGGCGCCAGGATCTGGGCGCACTTGAGGCCCTGGGTGTTGAACGCCTTCGACCCCGCGACGACCGCGACCGCGTGGTCGGCGGTGCCGTCGAGGGACAGATAGGGGACGTGCGGCGGCGAGCCTTCGAGGACCAGCGGCGCGTGGATCTCGTCGGAGACGACACGAGCGCCGTGGCGTCGTACGACGTCGCGGATCCCTTCCAGCTCGCCCTGGGTGAAGACCCTGCCCCACGGGTTGTGCGGCTGGGTGAGCAGCAGCGTGCGCGCCCCGTCGGCGAAGCGCCGGTCGAGGGCGTCGAGGTCGATCTCGGCGCGCTCGGCATCGGGGTCGACGACCAGGTCGACCCGCTGCCGCCCGGTGATCTCGGCGATCGAGAGCTGCGGCGGGTAGCCGGGGATCGGCATCACGACCGGCCCCGGCTCGGAGAGCACGTCGAGGGCGAGCCGGACGCCGGCGGTGACGTCGGCCGTCGGGATCACGGCGGCCGGGTCGAGGTCGTGGCGGAACTGGCGGCGCGCGAAACCGGCGTACGCCTCGCTCAGTGCGTCGCCCTCCTCGAAGTCGGGGTAGCCGGTGAGCCCTCTCGCGACCGCCTCGCCGAGCGCGGCGGCGATCGGCGGCGCCCAGGCGTAGTCGCTCTCGGCGACCCAGGCCGGCAGCACGTCCGGATCGACCATGCCCCACTTGCAGGGCAGGGCGTAGCGGAGCTCCTCGTCAGTACGGTCCACGATCACGGGGCCCAGCCTAGAAGCCGGCGCCTACCGAGCTGCGACGTGCCACGGGTGCGTCCTACGGCGCTATCAGACGGTCGTCATAGTGCGGCAGCGACCTCGGTGCCCTGCTTGATCGCGCGCTTGGCGTCGAGCTCGGCGGCGACGTCCGCGCCGCCGATGACGCTCCGGCCGGGGACGACCAGGTCGCGGACGGATTCCTGGCCCGCACACAGGACGACGTGGTCGACCTCGATCACCTCGCGCGATCCGTCCACGGTGACGTGGACGCGGAGGCGGTCGCCGGCGGCGGTCGGCTCGATCCGGTCGTACGACGCCCCGCTGACCAGGCGCACCTCGGACTGCTTCAGCACGGCCCGGTGCGCCCACCCGGACGTCTTGCCGAGGCCCAGTCCGATCGGAGACGTTTTCCGTTGCAGCAGGGTGACCTCGCGCTGCGGGGCGCGCGGCTTCGGCTCGGTGAGGCCGCCGCGGTGCAGGCTCGGGTCGGCGACTCCCCAGTGAGCCATCCACTCGTCGGGCGTCTCGCCAGGGTCGTGCGTGAGCCACACCGAGACGTCGACGCCGATGCCGCCGGCGCCGATCACAGCCACCTGGCGTCCGGGGACGACGTCGCCCGACAGCACCTGGTCGTAGCGCAGCACCCTCGGGTGGTCGACGCCCGGGATCGCGGGAATCCGCGGCTTGACGCCGGTGGCCAGCACGACGTCGTCGTACGACGCCAGCTCGGCTTCGCCGGCCTCGATCCCGAGCCGCACCTCGACGCCCAGCACCTCCAGCCGGCGGCGGTAGTAGCGCAGCGTGTCGCGGAAGTCCTCCTTGCCGGGGACGTGCATCGCGAGCTTGAACTGGCCGCCGAGCTCGTCGGACTTCTCGAAGAGCGTGACGGCGAGCCCGCGTTCGGCGGCGGAGACCGCGGTCGCGAGCCCGGCCGGTCCGGCGCCGACGACGGCGACGGACTTCTTGACCCGGGTGGGGCGGAGCACGAGCGTCGTCTCCCGGCACCCGCGCGGGTTGACCAGGCAGGACGCCTTCTGGTTCTTGAACACGTGGTCGAGGCAGGCCTGGTTGCACGCGATGCAGGTGTTGATCTCGTCGGCGCGGCCCTGGGCTGCCTTGTTGACGAACTCGGCGTCGGCGAGCAGCGGCCGGGCCATCGAGATGAAGTCGGCCTTGCCGGAGGCGAGGATCTCCTCGCCGGCCTCCGGGGTGTTGATCCGGTTGGACGCGCAGACCGGCACCGACACCTCGGCCTTGAGCCGCGCGGTGTAGTCGACCCACGCGTTGCGCGGGACCTGGGTGATGATCGTCGGCACCCGGGCCTCGTGCCAGCCGATGCCGGTGTTGAGCACGGTGACGCCGACGTCCTCGAGCAGGTGGGCGAGCTCGACGGTCTCCTCCCAGGTCTGGCCCTTCTCGACCAGGTCGAGCAGCGAGATCCGGTAGATGATCGGGAAGTCGCCGCCGACCATCTCGCGGGCACGCCGCACGATCTCGACGGGGAAGCGCATCCGCTTCTCGACGGTTCCTCCCCACGCGTCGGTGCGGTCGTTGGTGCGAGCAGCGAGGAACTGGTTGATCAGGTAGCCCTCGGAGCCCATGATCTCGACGGCGTCGTACCGCGCCTTCTCCGCGAGCGCGATCGCCCGCGCGAAGTCGGACACCGTCTGGTCGACGCCCTTCGTCGACAGCGCCCTCGGCCTGAACGGCGTGATCGGCGACTTCTTGTTCGACGCGCTGACGCTGAACGGGTGGTAGCCGTAGCGTCCCGCGTGCAGGACCTGCAGCGCGATCGCGCCGCCCTCGTCGTGCACGGCGTCGGTGACCTGGTGGTGCCGCATCGCCTGCATCCGGTTGGTCATCTCGGAAGCGAACGGCTTGAGCCAGCCGCGCTTGTTGGGTGAGTAGCCGCCGGTGATGATCAGGCCGACGCCGCCGCGAGCGCGCTCGGCGAAGTACGCCGACAGCTTCGGCAGGTTGAGCGCGCTGTCCTCGAGGCCGGTGTGCATCGAACCCATGACCACGCGGTTACGTAGCGTGAGCCGACCGAGCGTGATCGGCGCGAGCAGGTGCGGGTACGCCGTCGCGTGGCCCGATGATGCGGAGTCGTGGGTGGTCACTGGTGTGCCTCCAGGTATTCGGTCAGCCACGCGATCCAGGTCTCCTCCATGAGGATCCCGCCGCGCAGCACGAGGTACTGGTCGAGCTCGAGCCCGGCCAGAGTCTTGGGTTCGGCGTAGTCCCGCTTCATCAGCAGGCGGTAGTGGTCGAGCCGGGTGTGGTGGTCGGCCAGGCGTCCGCGGACGACGTCGAGGACCGCCTCGCGGTCGCCGAACGAAGCGCCGCGCAGCTTGACCGCGAGGTCACTGCGCAGCGGGGTGTCCGGGGTCGGCTCGGCCAGCCAGTCCGCGAGTGCGGTCTGCCCGTTCGGCGTCACGTCGTAGACCTTCTTGTCGGGCCGGCCCAGCTGGGCGACAGTCTCGACCCGGACCCAGCCGTCGGTCTCCATCCGGCCGAGCACGCGGTAGATCTGCTGGTGGGTGGCGCTCCAGAAGAAGCCGATCGACCGGCTGAAGCGCTTGGCGAGCTCCAGCCCCGACGCGGGTTGCTCGCGCAGCGCGATGAGGAGGGCGTGCTCGAGAGCCATGGCAAGAGTCTGCAGCACCTATGCAACGAGTTGCAAACATTCCCGCCGTGACCTGCCACACGTGATCGCGGGAGGCCCTACGATCGCGCCATGCGCCTGCTCCGGAGTCCCCGCTCGATCACCGCCGTCGCCGCTGCCGCCGTGCTGGTCGTCGCCGCCGCTGCTTGCTCGCCCGAGGAGAAGGCCGAGGACAAGACCGGCGACGTCGCGGAGTCCGAGGACGAGTGCGCGGTCGAGGACCTCCCGCTCCGGGCGGACGGCGTGCTGACGATCGGCACCGACTCCCCGGCCTACGACCCGTGGTTCTCCGACAACGACCCGACCAACGGCAAGGGCTTCGAGTCCGCGGTGGCTTACGCCGTGGCCGAGGAGATGGGATTCGCCAAGAGCGACGTGAAGTGGATCAAGGTCGGCTTCAACAGCCTCGCCAAGCCGGGTGACAAGGACTTCGACTTCGACATCAACCAGGTCTCGATCTCGCCGGAGCGGGACGAGGTCGTCGACTTCTCCGAGGGCTACTACTCCGCGGCACAGGCGGTGATCGCGCTCAAGGGCAGTCCAGCCGCCGAGGCGACCAGCCTCGAGGACCTCAAGGGTCTGAAGCTCGGCGCCCAGACCGGTACGACGTCGCTCACCGCGATCCGGGAGACCATCCAGCCGGATGAGGACCCGGCGGTCCTCGACGACACCAACGTCGCCAAGCAGCAGCTCCAGAACGGCACGCTCGACGCGATCGTCGCCGACCTGCCGACCGCGCTCTACATCAGCGCCGTGGAGATCCCGGACTCCACGCTGGTCGGTCAGTTCCAGGTCGAGAGCGGCCAGACCGAGGAGTTCGGCCTGCTCTTCCAGCAGGGCAGCGAGCTGCTCCCGTGCGTCAACCTGGCGCTGGAGAACCTCAAGGAGGACGGCACCCTTGCCGCCATCGAGGAGCAGTGGCTGGGCGCCGACGTCGTGAGCGTTCCCGAGCTCCAGTGAGCTGGACCCCGAGCTCGCGCGAGCTCGAACGGCGACGGGTCCGGGCGCGGCTGACCCGCAACCGGGTCGCGGTGGCCACACTCGCGACGGTCGTGGTGATCGGCGGGCTGGCGGCCGCCGTACTCCTGTCGCCGGGGTGGGAGCGGGTGCGCGAGTCGTTCTTCGACGGGTTCCACGCCCGCGAGTCGTTGCCGGCGATCGTCGACGGCTTCTGGATCAACGTGAAGATGTTCCTGATCGCCGAGCCGTTGATCCTGGTGATCGGGCTGGCGATCGCGGTCGCGCGGAGCTCGCGGTCGCCGTTGCTGGTGCCGGTGCGCGGGATCGCGGTCATCTACACCGACGTGGTGCGCGGCATCCCCACCCTGTTGCTGGTCTTCCTCTTCGCGTTCGGCATGCCGGCGCTCGAGCTGCAGGGCCTGCCCGACGGCGCCTTCTTCTGGGCGACCGTCGCGTTGGTCGTGTCCTACTCGGCCTACGTCGCCGAGGTGTTCCGCTCCGGCATCGAGTCGGTCCATCCGTCGCAGCTGCTCAGCGCGCAGGCGCTCGCGCTCTCCCGCAGCCAGGCGATGCGGCACGTGATCGTGCCCCAGGCGACGCGGCGCGTCGTGCCCCCGCTCCTCAACGACTTCGTCTCCCTCCAGAAGGACACCGCTCTGGTGGCCTCCGTGTCGATCTTCGACGCCCTCTTCACCGCGCGCGACTACGCCAACTACAACTTCAACTACACGCCGTACGTCGTCGTCGCCTGCTTCTTCGTCGCGATGACCGTCCCGCTCGCCCGGCTCTGCGACTGGCTGGCCGCGCGGGTGGCGCGTCGGGAACGGGCAGGTGCCCTGTGAGTGAGCTGCGCGGCCGGAACCAATCCGCAAGCCGACGGCGCCCTGTCAGCCAAAGGCTCGCGCGCGAGCGAACGAAGCTGGTTGACCTGTGACGCCCGTGGTCGAGGTGCGCAACGTCCGCAAGACGTACGGCGACCGCGTCGTGCTCGACGACGTCTCGCTGACCGTCGACACCGGCGACGTGGTGTGCCTGATCGGCTCGTCGGGTTCGGGGAAGTCGACGCTGCTGCGCTGTCTCGACCTGCTCGAGGACGTCGACGACGGCGTGATCGAGTTCGAGGGCCGCGAGATCTCGGACCCGCTCGCCGACCCGCGTGAGGTCCGTAAGTCGATCGGGATGGTGTTCCAGGCCTACAACCTCTTCCCGCACCTGTCGGTGCTGGCCAACTGCACACTGGCGCCGCGCAAGGTGCACGGCCGGTCGAAGGCCGAGGCGGAGGCGACGGCGCGGGCGCTGCTCGACCGGTTCGGGCTGGCCGAGCACGTCGACAAGCACCCGGACCGGCTGTCCGGCGGTCAGCAGCAGCGGGCCGCACTGGTGCGGGCGTTGTGCACGAGTCCGCGGTTGCTGCTCCTCGACGAGATCACCGCCGCGCTCGACCCCGAGCTGGTCGGTGACGTCCTTGACATCGTGCGCGATCTGGCGGAGGGCGGCACCACGATGGTGCTGGCCACGCACGAGATGGCGTTCGCGCGCGACGTCGCCACCCGGGTCTGCTTCCTCGACGGCGGCCGGATCCTCGAGAGCGGCCCGCCGGAGCAGGTGCTGGTCGCACCCGAGCAGCCGCGCACCCGGGAGTTCCTGCGGCGGGTGCTGCCGCAGTGAACGCCGGCCGGCAGTTCACCCCCGTCTCCGACCAGCCCCCGGCGTCGTCGATCGGGGATGCCGGACAGGCCGCCGCGCCCGGCCAGAAGTCGTACGTCGTACGCCTCGACTGGGGTCCCACCGGCGGTGCCGCGGTGGCTCGCGGGGCCGACATCGCGGTCGTCGTCGACGTGCTGACCTTCACCACGACGCTCGGGATCGCGGTCGCTCGAGGCAGCCGGGTCCACCCGTTCCCGTGGAAGGACGACCGGGCGGTGGCGTTCGCTGCGGAACGCGACGCCGTGGTGCCTGTGCTCACCGGCGAAGGGTTCGTCGCCGGTTAACGCCGACCGAAGACCTGCGTCCAGTACGGCGTGCCGCGGTCGCTCACGACGAAGCCGACGCCGATGTGGCGGAGGCGGCAGTTGAGGATGTTGCGCCGATGGTCGCTGCTGCTCATCCAGCCCGCGAGGACCGCCTCGGGGGTGGCATAGCCGGCGGCGATGTTCTCGGCGACCATCGTCCAGGCGTAGCCGGCGCGCCGCACCCGCGTCCCCAGCGACGGCTCACCGGGGAGGTCGTGCGAGAGCGTGTTGCGGTTCGCCATCTTGCGGGTGTGGGTCTGGGCTGCTTCGTTGAGCGCGTTGTTCTGGGTCAGGTTGTTGCACCCGTGGCGGCGGCGGCGGTTGTTGGTGAGAGTGACGACGCGTTGCCGGAGGGCGTCGAGAGTGCCGACGCGATCGGCCTGCCTCGTGACCCGTTCCGCACCATCGGAACCTGCCGAGGAAGCCGTCGTTGCCGGGGCGACGACGAGTGCCGCGATGAGCACGGAAAGGGAGGCCAGTACTTTGCGCATACGGCTAGTGTGCTTCGGATCCGCGACGGCTGTCCCAGGTTCTGGTGATCGCGCCGCGGCCACCCCGTACGCTCGGCTTCCGTGAGCATTCTGGACGACGCCCGCGCGGGCATGGACACCGACATCCGGCCGCAGGACGACCTCTTCGGTCACGTGAACGGCCGCTGGCTGGCAGAGACCGACATCCCGTCGGACCGGTCGAGCTGGGGGCCGTTCGTGCAGCTGGCCGACATCTGCGAGCAGCAGGTGCGCGACATCATCACCGAGCTGGCCGACAGCCTCGCCGACGGGGCCTCGGACTCTTCGACCGACGCGGCCGACCTCGAGAACGCCCGCAAGATCGCCGACCTCTTCAACTCGTTCATGGACACCGAGCGGATCGCGACGCTCGGTCTCGACCCGGTCCGCGGCCTGCTCGATGCCGCGTCCGGGCTGCGCGACGTGCGCGACCTGGCGGCGTTCCTCGGTGAGTTCGAGCGGGTGGGTGGCTACGGCGTCTTCGGTTCGTACGTCGACTCCGACGACCGCAACTCCGACCGCTATCTGCTCCACCTCGTCCAGGGCGGCCTCGGGCTGCCGGACGAGAGCTACTACCGCGACGACAAGTTCGCCGAGACCCGCGAGGCCTACCTCGCCTACCTCGGCACGCTGCTCACCCTCGGCGAGCACCGCGATCCCGAAGGTGCGGCCCAACGGATCCTCGAGCTCGACACCGAGCTGGCCAAGGGCCACTGGGAGCGGGCCGAGACTCGCGACGTCCAGCGGACCTACAACCTGCTCACCGGCGACGAGCTCAGGGCGATGTGCCCGGCGTTCGACTGGGACGTCTACTTGACCAACCTCGGTGGGCACCTGGACGGTGAGCACGCCACGATCGCGGAGGTGTGCGTGCGGCAGCCGTCGTACCTCGAGCACCTCTCGACCGTCCTCGCCGAGACGCCGATCGAGACCTGGCGGGAGTGGATGTACTGCCGGGTGCTGCGGTCCGCGGCGCCGTACCTCCCCGACGAGTTCGTCCAGACCAACTTCGACTTCTACGGCCGCACCCTCTCCGGCACGCCCGAACTGCGGGCCCGCTGGAAGCGCGGGGTGTCGTTCGTCGAGGGAGCCGTGGGCGAGGCGGTCGGCGCGGAGTACGTCGCCCGGCACTTCCCGCCCGAGTCCAAGGCGATGATGGACGACCTGGTCGCGAACCTGCTGGCGGCCTACCGGGTCTCGATCGCGGCGCTGGACTGGATGACCGAGGAGACCAAGGAGCGGGCCTACGACAAGCTCGCGACGTTCCGGCCCAAGATCGGCTACCCCGAGAAGTTCCGCGACTACTCGAAGCTGCCCGTCGTCGCGCACGACCTGATTGCCAACGCCCAGGCGTCGGCTGCGTTCGAGACCGACCGACACCTCACGAAGATCGGCTCGCCGGTCGACCGTGACGAGTGGTTCATGCTGCCGCAGACGGTCAACGCCTACTACAACCCCGGCACCAACGAGATCTGCTTCCCAGCGGGCATCCTGCAGAAGCCGTTCTTCAGCCCGGACGGGCACCCGGCGGAGAACTACGGCGGCATCGGCGCCGTCATCGGCCACGAGATCGGCCACGGCTTCGACGACCAGGGCGCGCAGTACGACGGCGCCGGCAACCTCAACGACTGGTGGACTCCCGACGACAAGGCCGCGTTCGAGGTGAAGTCGAAGACGCTGATCGAGCAGTACGACGGCATGTCGCCGCGAGCCATCCCCGACGAGAACGTCAACGGCGCACTCACCGTGGGCGAGAACATCGGTGACCTCGGCGGGCTGACGATCGGGCACAAGGCGTTCGTGATCTCGGAGCACGAGGCCGGCCGCGAGGCCTCGGTCGACGACCGCCGACGAGTGTTCCTGAACTGGGCCTACGTGTGGCGCACGAAGCGCCGGATCGAGCAGGAGCGTCAGTACCTCACCATCGACCCGCACAGCCCGCCGGAGTTCCGCGCCAACATCGTGCGCAACCTCGACGAGTTCCACGAGGTGTTCGAGACGGCTCCGGGTGACGGGCTGTGGCTCGACCCGGGCGACCGGGTCCGGATCTGGTGACTCTGACTCCCGGGTGACCCGGAGATCTGCCTGTGGGGTGCCGACGCTCATGTTCGGCGGGCTCAGCTGGTCCAGCTGGAGGAAATTGAATGCCGCCGCAGACGTCTCGGGTCGTCTGCGGCGGCGAGGTAGAAGATAATGCGCCGTCGCCGAGTTGCGTAGAGGTTTCCCGAAACCGGTCGAAGGTTTTACCGAATGGACTAGTCCGTTGCGCCGCGAGCACCCCACCACCGCTGGCCACCGGGGACATCCGGTTCCACCGACGCACATAGGCCGCCGCGGTCAGTCGGAAGAGAACCGCTCCCCTGCAGCTTGGCGACCCACCCCGTCTGCAGCGCTCACCCCGACCCGTGCTTCGGAAGTCCTCGTGCTTGTGGACGGACCGGGACGGCCACGGCTTGCGTCGAAGCCTGCTGGTAGACACGACGTCATGACCGCAGCGACCGAGGCCGCCACCCGCGCCCGTGCTGAGCAGCACCTGCGCGCACTCGTGGGGCCGAGGGTCGGGCAACCCGACGCGGAGCTCTACGACGACCAGTGGGCGGCGATCGAGGCGCTGGTCGTCGACCGGCGGCGGGCGCTCGTCGTGCAACGCACCGGGTGGGGCAAGTCGGCGGTCTACTTCGTCGCCACCCTGTTGCTGCGGGAGGCGGGCAGCGGGCCGACGGTGATCATCTCGCCGCTGCTCGCGCTGATGCGCAACCAGATCGCGGCGGCCGAGCGGGCCGGCATCCGCGCGGTCACGATCAACTCGACCAACATCGAGCAGTGGGAGGAGACCCACGCCGCGATCCAGCGCGGCGAGGTCGACGTACTCCTGGTCAGCCCGGAGCGGCTCAACAACCCGGGCTTCCGCGACGAGGTGCTGCCTCGGCTGGCCGCGACCTGCGGCCTGCTGGTGGTCGACGAGGCGCACTGCATCTCGGACTGGGGCCACGACTTCCGGCCCGACTACCGCCGGATCCGCACCCTGCTCGCCGAGCTGCCCGACGGCATCCCGGTCCTGGCGACCACCGCGACTGCCAACCAGCGCGTCACCGATGACGTCGCGGAGCAGCTCGGTGGCGAGGCGCTCGTCCTGCGCGGCAGCCTCGACCGCGAGACGCTGCGGCTCGGGGTGGTCCGGCTGACGACGGCGGAGCAGCGGCTGGCCTGGCTGGCCGACCACCTCGCGGAGCAGCCCGGCAGCGGCATCGTCTACTGCCTGACCGTCGCCGCCACCCAGCAGGTCTCCGACTACCTGCGGTCGCGCGGCCACCGCGTCGCGGCCTACTCCGGCAAGACCGAGCAGACCGAGCGGCTGGCGCTCGAGCAGGCGCTGCTCGACGGTGAGGTCAAGGCGCTGGTCGCGACGAGTGCGCTCGGGATGGGGTTCGACGCATCGCTCGGGTTCGTCGTCAACCTCGGAGCACCGAACTCGCCGGTGGCCTACTACCAACAGGTGGGCCGTGCGGGCCGCGGTACGACGGACGCGGCGTCGGTGGTGCTCCTGCCGGCGATCGAGGACCGCGACATCTGGGCCTACTTCGCCTCGCTCGCGTTCCCGCGCGAGGAGCTGGTGCGCGAGACGCTCTCGGCGCTGGCCGAGTCGGGCGGCGTCATGAGCACGCCAGCGCTCGAGGCCCGGGTCGACCTCAGCCGCAACCGGCTAGAGACGATGCTGAAGGTCCTTGACGTCGACGGTGCCGTCCGCCGCGTGCGGGGCGGTTGGGAGACAACCGGGCAGGAGTGGACCTACGACGACGACCGCTACCGCCGCGTCGCGGAGGCCCGCGAGCGCGAGCAGCGCGCGATGCTCGACTACCTGACGACGGATCACTGCCGGATGTGGTTCCTGCGTCACCAGCTCGATGACCCGGCGGCCCCGGAGGGCTGGACGTGCGGTCGCTGCGACAACTGCGGCGGGATCGACCTGCCCACCGACGTCTCGTCGAAGGCGGTCGCCGAGGCGGCCGACCGGCTGGCCCGGCCCGGCGTACCCATCGAGCCGCGCAAGCTCTGGCCAACCGGGCTGGCTGCCCTCGGGGTCGACAAGTCCGGCAAGATCAAGCAGCCCGCCGAGGAGGGCCGGGCGATCGCCCGGCTCACCGACCTCGGCCACGGGACGGCGCTGCGCGACCTGTTCCGGACCGGCGACGGCGAGGCTCCCACTACGGTCCCGGTGCCGCTGGTGCGCGCGGTCGTGGCGATGCTCGCCGACTGGCAGCCAGAGCCGGACGTGATCGTGGTGACCGAGTCGGCGACCCGTGCCGGACTGGTGGCCGACCTGGCCGACGGGCTGGCCCGCTACCTCCAGCTGCCGATCGTCGGCCGCTGGGCGATCACCGATCCCTCGGTCCTGGCCGGTCAGGGCGCCACCAACTCCGCGCAACGCGTGGCGGCCGTGACCCGCCGGCACGGGCTGCTGCTCGACGACCCCGATGCCGTGCGCGGGCGCCGGGTGCTGCTCGTCGACGACCTGGTCGCAACCGGGTGGTCGCTGACCCTGGCATCCGACGCACTGGTCAGCGCCGGCGCCGACGCGGTGCTGCCGCTGACCCTCGCCGTGTCGGCCTGATCCCGAGGGTCCACGGGATCGACCCCTTCGGGCCGTACCTTCGGATCATGACCGAGGACGCTCCCTCCACCGGCTCGGGCGGATCGCAGCCCACGCCCCCCGAACACCCGGCCCCCGAACACCCGCCCACCGTCGCTCCCTCCGACGCTTCCGGAGACCGGCCGCTGACCCAGGGTCCGGCACCCGCTCCGCCGCCGCCCGCCGAGACGGCCATCGCGGGTGCGGCCCCGCCACCAGGCGGGACGACGACAGCGGTGATGGACCCGCCACCGCCTCCGTCGTCGGCGGCCGCCGCCGCCGCTGAGAAGCCCGGCCGACCGGGCCTGGGTCTGCTCCCGATCGCCATCGGCGTCGGCCTGCTCGCCGCCGCCATCGTGCTCTCGTCCACCCGGGCGCGCTCGGACGGGGACCTCGACTGGTCCAACTACTCCATCGGGCTCGGCAGCACCGCGGTACTGATCCTGGTCGCCTTGGTCGCGGTCCTGCTCGGCCGGGGCATGAGCCGTGCCCGCGAAGAGCTCGTGACGTGGCCGGGGTCGATCGGCATCCTCGGCGTGGGCGGCATGCTCGGCGTCGGGCTCGAGGACATCGACGGGGCCGAGGACTGGCTCGCCTACCTCGTGGGCGGAGTCGTCGTACTGCTGTCCGCCGTCGGGTACGTCGCAGTCCGTCGCGGCGCGTTCGTGGTGACGGGGATCCTCGGCCTCGCCCTTGCCTACATCCAGCTCGCCGACGACGTGATCGTCGACATCGGCGACGACGACGACCAGGCGATCATCGCCGCGGCGACCATCGCCGTGTTCGTGCTCGTGATCACCGCGGTCGGCTGGCTGCTGCGCACCCGCGCACTCAGCGGCGTCGTCGCCGGCGTGATCGGCGTGGTCGGCCTCAACGCCGTGCTGTTCGCGCTGGTGGCGCTGCAGGCGATCGGCCAGATCTTCGTCGGTTTCGAGATGGACGGCGTCGAGCAGAGCGGCTCGGGCGGGTCGGCGCGACCGGACTACGACAAGGACGTCTACGTCATCCTCGCCATCGCGGCCGTCCTCACCCTGCTGTGGGCCCTTGCCGCATCGCTCGACGGGAACCCCGGCTTCACCGTCCTCGCGATCGCGATGCCGGCCACGCTGGTGCCGACCGCGACCTTCGTGCTCGCCGTCGAGCACCCGACCTGGTGGGGTGTCGGGTTCGGCGCGGCCGGGGCGTTGCTGCTGGCGCTGGTCGGGCTCAAGCAGGTGCTGGCGAGGAAGAGGCAGCACTAGAGAGGCTTAGGCTTAGTCATCTAGCCGGGGGAACTCATCGTCGGGCCCACCCGTTAGCGTCGAGTCCCTGAGGCTTCGAGGCTCTTCGCTCGCACCTCAACCACCACGAGGCTGCTGGGAGGCCGTGTGAGCTTTGTGCCCGTCACCGGACCGGCCACCTTCCGGCCGGCCGATCCACCCCGGGACGGCACGATCGAGTTCACCGACGAACGGCGCACCATCGCGCTGCCGATCCGGGCAGCGCTGCCGGTGCTCAGCCGGGCCCGGACCCAGGCCGACGTCCATCCCAGCGTCGCGCTGTTCGGCGGGGCCGCGCTGCTCGCCGGCCGGTTTGTCGCGGCGGGCAAGCTCGCGCCGGCGGTCGGCACCGATCGGCCCAGCTGGCGGATCGACGGGCTCGACGAACGCGACCGCGACAGCGTCGCCCAGCTCGCGCAGGCCCGGGCGTACGACGACCTCGACCCCGCCACCGCGGCCGCACTGGTCGGGCAGCTGCTCGACGCCGTCGCCGATGCGCTGCCGCGGGCGGCCCCGGTCGCCGCGCCGGTCGGAGCGCCGGTGGCGGGGCCGCAGAGCGGCGACTCCGACTTCGCCGAGCGGGTGCGGCGCCGTGCGGCCGAGCGCGCCCGGATGGCCCAGCGGGCTTCGCTGCCCGAGCTGGTCCGGGTCTCGCTGCGGATCGAGGCCGACGAGGAGGAGCTCGTGGGCGGGACTGTGCGGGTCGTGCTCCAGGTCCACGACGAGCGTGACCCGCTCCACGTCTGTGACGCCGCGCTGCTGTGGACGGACGAGGCGGCCCACGGGTTCGGCTCCCGGGCCCGCGTGCATGCGAGCATCGCGCTGCGGGCGGCGGCAGAGGTGTGGCCGGTCCTCGACCGGCTGCTGGCGCTGTCGGTGCCCGACCAGCTCACCCTCGACGGTGCGGAGATCGGCAGCCTGCTCGAGCACGTCGGCGCGCTGCGCGACGCGAGAGTCGACGTGCACTGGCCGCGGGCGCTCGGTCGCGACCTCACGACCCGGGCGGTGCTCGAGCGACGATCCGACCCGCGTGACCCCGAGCTGCCGCTCCAGGACAGCCCGTTCGCGGTCGACGGGCTGTTCGCCTTCTCGTGGCAGGTCGCCCTCCACGGCGAGACGCTCACCGACGACGAGATGGAGCAGCTGGCGTCAGCGGCGGCGCCGGTGCTCAACTTGCGCGGCGCGTGGACCGTCGTCGACCCGGCGACCGCCCAGCGCGCGCGCAAGCGGCTGATCCGCAAGGCGACCGGCGCCCAGGCCCTGGCCGCCGCGCTGTCCGGCGTCGCCGAGCTGCCCGACGCGGCCACGACCGGCACGACCGACGCGACCGAGCAGGTGATCGTCGGTGCCAGCCTGCTCAAGGTCCGCGAGCAGCTGCTCGCCGCTCCCACCCGGGAGCCGCTCCCGGCGCCGGCCGGGCTCCGCGCCGAGCTGCGCGACTACCAGCGCCACGGCCTCACCTGGCTGGCCGACCTCACCGGCCTCGGCCTGGGCGCCTGCCTCGCCGACGACATGGGGCTCGGCAAGACGATCACCCTGATCGCGCTCCACCTCCACCGCCTCGAGCAGGGCGTCTCGGGACAGGAGCCGACCCTGGTCGTCTGCCCGGCCAGCCTGCTCGGCAACTGGGAGGCGGAGATCAACCGGTTCGCGCCGGGGCTGCCGGTCCGGCGCTTCCACGGCACGGCTCGCGAGCTCGGCGGTCTGGCCGACGGCGGGTTCGTGCTGACGACGTACGGCACCATGCGGCGCGACCACACCACCCTCGCGTCGGTGCCGTGGGACCTGGTCGTCGCCGACGAGGCGCAGCACGTCAAGAACTCCCGCTCGTCGACGGCCCGCAACCTGCGGCTGATCCCCAGCCGGGCGCGCGTCGCGCTCACCGGCACGCCGGTCGAGAACGACCTCACCGAGCTCTGGTCGATCCTCGACTGGGCGATCCCCGGGCTGCTCGGCAGCCGGCAGGCGTTCCGCCGGGTGTGGGGGGCGCCGATCGAGTCCGGTCTCGAGCCGACCAAGGCCCGCCAGTTCGCCGACCTGATCGGCCCGTTCCTGCTGCGCCGCCGCAAGTCCGACCCCGGCATCGCGCCCGAGCTGCCGCCGAAGACCGAGACCGACCACCTGATCGGCCTCACCCGCGAGCAGGCGGTCCTCTACGAGGCCTACGTCCGCGACATGATGCACCGGATCGAGAACGCCAACGAGGCCGGTGACCTCGGCCGCCGCGGCCTGGTGCTCGCCTTGCTGACCGGCCTCAAGCAGATCTGCAACCACCCCGCGCAGTTCCTCAAGCAGTCGGGGGCGGTTCGCCTCACCGGTCGCTCGGAGAAGCTCGAGCTGCTCGACGAGCTCGTCGGGACGGTGCTCGCGGAGGGCGGCGCGGTGCTCGTGTTCACGCAGTACGTCGCAATGGCGCGGCTGATCGAGCAGCACTTCGCGAAGACGGGGGTGCCGCACCAGTTCCTGCACGGCGGGACCCCGGTCTCCGCGCGGGAGGCGATGGTCGCCCGGTTCCAGGCCGCCGACGATGAGCAGAGCGTGCCGGTCTTCCTGCTCAGCCTCAAGGCCGGCGGCACGGGCCTCAACCTCACCCGCGCCGACCACGTGGTCCACGTCGACCGATGGTGGAACCCCGCCGTCGAGGAGCAGGCCACCGACCGCGCCTACCGGATCGGCCAGACCAAGCCGGTCCAGGTGCACAAGATGGTCACGCGGGGCACGCTCGAGGAGCGGATCGCGGCACTGCTCGAGCGCAAGCGCGCGCTCGCGGACGCCGTCCTCGCTCGCGGCGAAGCCGCCCTCACCGAGCTCAGCAACGAGGAGCTCCGCGACCTGGTCACCCTGCGCAGAGAAGCACGCCGCGAAGCCTTCCTGACCGATCTCGAGCAGGAGGCGTGAGCGTGACTGTGCGGCCGGGAAGGGGCAACCCGGGACGAGTCACCCACGGCCGGCTGGTCGCGCCGCGGACCGGCATCCGGTCCTGGTGGGGCAAGGCCTGGCAGCGCGCGGTCGAGGAGGCGGCGTACGTCGAGTCCGACCTCCGCGGCGGACGCACCCTCGCCCGCCGGGGCGAGGTCGGCGGCATCAGCGTCGCAGCGGGATCCGTCCTCGCTGCCGTGCGCGAGGGCGACGACGCCTGGACGGCGGAGATCAAGGTGCCGGTGCTGGCCGCGGAGGAACGGCGGGCACTGGTCGACGTCGTCGCTGCCGAGGCGGGGCGCATCGCGGCGCTGCTCGCCGGCGAGCTCCCCTTCGACCTCGTCGAGCATGCCGAGGAGGCCGGGGTCGAGCTGCTCCCGTACGGCGGCGAGCTCGCCGCGAGCTGCACCTGCGACGCCTACCTCGACCCGTGCCGGCACGCGCTGGCGGTGCTGATCCAGACCGGGTGGCTGGTCGACGCCGACCCGCTGGTGCTGTTCGCGGTGCGCGGACTCGACCGCGAGTCGCTGCTCTCCGAGCTCCACGAGCGCTCGGCCAGCGGTGGGGCCACGCCGGTCGGGGTGACCGACCTGGCCGACGACGTCGAGGTAGCCGCCGACGCCGTGGTCCGGGCGCGGCGACTGGTCGAGCTGATGGAGGCCGGCGCCGAGCTGCCCGAAGGACTTGTCTGACGTGATCGCTTAGGCATCTACACGCCGGTGCAGGGGAATCAGATCTGACATGCATGGTCGCCCGCCTACCCTCGACCGAGGGGGAGGGTGAACATGAGGGAACCGTCGGTCGACCGCGGCCTTTTTGCGGGTCGTTATGCGCTCGGCCGAATGCTCAAGCGCGGCAACGGCGTCGATACCTTCGTGGCGATGGACACCCGGGCCGGTGTGGAAGTGGTCCTGAAGTCGATCGACGCCGAGGTCGTGCACGCCGCCGCACGGCTGCGGTTCGAGCACGAGACGCGGGTGCTCCGACAGTTGAGCGGCAGCGGGCTCGCCGAGCTCTACGACTCCGGCGAGGCCGACAACCGGCTCTACCTGGTGCAGCCGCGGCTCCACGGCAGGACGCTCGAGACCGTGCTGAAGTCCGGGCAGCTGTCGGTCGGGGTCGTGTTGCGCATCGGCATCGAGATCGCGCGGGCACTGAACGTGGCGCACGACGCGGGCATCGTGCACCGTGACGTCAAGCCAGCCAACGTCATGATCGAGGGCGAAGATCCCGTCGACGCCGTCACCCTGATCGACTTCGGCTTCGCGAGGAGCGCGCTGCTCGACGAGTCCGTCCGGGAGGACCTGGTCGGCACCGTGCGCTACCTCGCCCCCGAGGCGGCCGGCCTGCTGTCGGCGACACCCGACGAGCGGTCGGACCTCTACGCCGTCGGCATCTTGCTGTTCGAGTGCCTGGCCGGCGCGCCGCCCTTCCCCGGCCCGGGCGTGAGCGACCTGCTGCGTCAGCACCTGTCGATGCCCGTACCCGTCGTGGGCGACATGCGGCCGGACGTACCCCGGGTCCTCGATGCGATCTTGCAACGGCTGCTGCGCAAGGACCCCGTCGACCGCTACCAGTCGGCCGCGGCGCTCGGTGCCGACCTGGACGCGCTCCGGGCGGCGATCGAGGCCGGCGACCCCGACCCGCGCCTGACGATCGGTCGCGTCGACCACCGGCAGCACCTCACGGACCCCGCGTTCGTCGGCCGCGACGCCGAGCTGGCGAGCCTCCAGGCGCTGCTGACCGAGATCGGCGACGGCGGCGGCGGCCTGGTCCTGCTCGACGCCGAGTCGGGCGGCGGCAAGAGCCGGCTCCTCGCCGAGCTGGCCTCGCGGGCGGTCAGCCTCGACATCACGGTGCTGCACGGCCAGGGGATCCGTGACGGCGTCCAGCTCCCGTTCACGCTGGTGCAGGGCGTCGCCCGCGACCTGGCCACCCGCGACGACGCGGGCCCGCTGCGGACCGCGCTGCGCGAGCGGCTCGGCGAGAGCGCCCAGGTCACCGCCAACGTGCTCGCGCCGCTGCGCCCACTGGTCGACCTCGCCGACGACGACACCGGCCTGGAGGCGTTCGGCCCGGATGCCTTCGGTGAGGAGCGCAGCCTGGTGGCGCTGCGACAGTTCCTCTGCGCGATCGCCACCCCCGAGAACCCCGTGCTGCTGGTGCTCGACGACTGTCAGTGGGCCGACGTCCTCACCGTCCGGCTGCTCGTGGAGACGTTCGGCTCCGACCACGAGCTGCCCGCGTACCTAGGCATCGTCGCCGCGTTCCGCTCCGAGGAGGTGGCCGCCGACGCGCCGCTCCGCAGCATCGCGACGGCGAAGTCGCTGCACCTCGGCCGGCTCTCCGACAGTGCGATGACCCTGCTGGCCGAGTCGATGGCCGGCCCGCTGCCCGAGAAGGCGGTGGCGACCGTGACCCGGCTCGCGGACGGCAGCCCGTTCATGGGCGCTGCGGTGCTGCGCGGCCTGGTCGAGTGCGGAGCACTGACCGCGAGCGCCGGCGGTTGGCTCGTCGACGACGCCGCGCTGGCCGAGGTGCAGACCGAGCGGCGGTCCGCCGCCGTACTCGTCCGTCGCCTCGACCTGCTGCCGGAGGGCGTGCTGCGCGCGCTCTCCGTGGGGGCGGTGCTCGGCAAGGAGTTCGACATCGTGCAGGCCGTCGAGCTGGCCGGCCAGAGCGAGTCGGCCGCGCCGATCCTGGAGGAGTCGCTCCGCAGGCGACTGCTGTGGGTGGATCCTCGTTCGGGCCGCTGCACGTTCTTCCACGACCGGATCCGGGAGGCGCTCCTGGACCGCCTTGATGCCGCGACCCGCGAGAAGCTGCACAGCCGGATCGCCGACGCCCTGCTGCTCGGCGACGTCGACGACTGGACCGTCTTCGACATCGCCTACCACCTCGACGCGGCCTTCCGGAGCGCGGACGCACTGCCCCACGCACTGCGCGCCGCCGAGGTCGCGCGTTCGCAGTACGGCCTGGACTCGGCGCTCGCCCACTTCCGGATGGCCGAGCGAGGCGTGGAAGCTGCAGACCTCGCCACCCGCGCCGCGATCGCCACGGGTATGGGCGACGTCCTCACCCTGCGCGGCGAGTACGCCGAGGCGAAGGCCGAGCTCGCGGAAGCCAAGTCGCTGGTGACCGACCCGCTCGAGAAGGCGTCGCTCGACGAGAAGCTCGGCTCGCTCGCGTTCAAGCAGGGCGACCTGGTGACCGCGCGCAGCCACCTCGAGAGCGCGATGGCCCAGCTCGGCCGGCCGGCCCCCAGCCGGGCGATGGTGGTGATCGCCCGGTTGCTCTGGGAGATCCTGGTCCAGGCCGCCCACAGCCTCCTGCCACGCCTGACCACCGGGCGGCGGTCGCCGGAGGGTCGCCACGAGGACTTCCTCGCGATGAGGACCTACAGCCGGCTCGCCTACGTCTGCTGGTTCTCCAGTGGCAAGTTCATGTGCGCATGGAGCCACTTCCGCGGCCTCAACCTCGCGGAGCGCTACCCGCCGAGCGCCGAGCTCGCGCAGGCCTATTCGGAGCACGCGCCGGTCATGACCATGCTTCCCTGGTACGAACGCTCCCTGCGCTACGCGCGCCGTTCCCTGGAGATCCGCCGCGCCCGCAACGACCCCTGGGGGCAGGGGCAGAGCCACGGCTTCGCCGGGGTCACCCTCTACGCGGCGTCCCGGTATGACGAAGGCGCGGACGCCTGTCGTGAGGCGATCCGGCTGCTCCGCTCGACGGGCGACCAGTGGGAGGTCAACACCGCGATCTGGAACCTCGCCCTGTGCCTCTACCGCAAGGGCGACCTGGCTGCCGCGGTCGAGGTCGCGCGCGCGACGTACACCTCCGCCATGGCGATCGGCGACGAGACCTCCGCCGGAGTGGCGCTGTCAGTGTGGACCCGGGCGAGCGGTGGTCGCGTCGACCCGACGCTGATCGAGGTCGAGCTCGCGCGCAACAGCTCCGACCTGAGCACGACCGCGGAGCTGCGGTTCGCCGCCGCCGTCTGCGCCATCCGGGGCGGCGACCTGGTCCGCGCCGCCGACGAGGCCGCGCGCGCGGCGGGCGTGGTCCGGGCCGGAGGTCTGCGCCAGGAGTACGCCGCCCCCATCGCCTCCTGGAACGCGACCATCGCCCGGCTGGCAGTGGAGCGGGCGTCGGCGTACGACGTCGCCGGACGCGCCCGACTGCTGCGGGGTTATGCCGCCCACGTCCGTCGCGCGCGCTTCTGGGCTTTCAGCTATCGCAACAACGCCCCGCACGCCCTTCGCGAGGCGGGTCTGCTCGCCAGCCTGAAGGGCCGGCGCCGCAAGGCGATCCGGCTGCTGGAGCGGAGCCTGGCGGTCGCGGTTGCCCAAGGAGCCCGCTACGAAGTGGCGCTCAGCCGTCAGGCACGGGCCCAGGTCCTGGCGGCCGGTGGCGGCTCGGAGGAGCTGCTGGCCGAGGCGACCGAAGCCGTCCTCGGGTTCGAGCGCACCCTCGAGCCGCAGGTGACCGAGGACGAGGCGGACGCGACGGTCTCGCTCTTCGACCGCTTCAACACCTTGCTCAGCGTGGGCCGCGAGATCGCGGCGGCGCCGTCGACCGCGGCCCTCGAGGCCGTGATCCGGCATGCCGCGCTGAACCTGCTCCGCGGCGAGCGCTGTCACATCATCAGTGTCGAGGACGTCCGCAACGCCAACCTGGTGACCGTCTCCGGCGAGCGCGCCGACACCATCAGCCAAACCCTGCTCACCCGTGCCATCGAGGCCGGAGTCCCCGTCGTCGCCGGCGACCTGACCGCCGACGGCAGCGAGAGCTTGCTGCTCTCGGAGATCAGGTCGGTACTGGTCGCGCCGATCATGGTGGACGGCAAGGCACTGTGGTGCTTCTACATCACGCACAGCCAGATCGGCGAGCTGTTCGGCGACGAGGAGGTCCAGCTCGCCAGCTTCGTCGCGACGCTCGCCGGTGCCGCCTTCGAGCACCTGGCCGGCACCGAGGCCCGGTTCCGGGCGATCGGCCAGAACTCCAGCGACGTGCTCACCCTCGTCGACCGGACCGGCGCGGTGACCTACCAGAGCTCGGCTGCGTCGCGGGTGTTCGCCCTGCCGGCGGTCGGGCTGGTCGGCCGGCCCATCGTCGAATGGGTCTACCCCGGTGACCGGGCGGTGTTCAGCGACGCCTTGGAGCGCGCCGTACGCGAAGGCCAGTTCCGGGTCGAGTGCCGGTTGATGGAGGCCGACGGCTCGTTCCGGTACGCCGAGACCTCGGTCACCGATCTCCTCGACGACCCCGCCGTGGAAGCCCTGGTCCTCAACACCCACGACGTCACCGAGCGCCGGCGGCTCGAGGACGAGCTGCGCGGCCGGGCACTCTCCGACGAGCTGACCGGTCTGCCCAACCGGGTGCTCTTCCTCGAGCGGACCCGGCACGCCCTCGACCGTCGCGACGCCCACCCGCTCGTCGTCTGCTTCCTCGATCTCGACGACTTCAAGGCGGTCAACGACGTGCACGGCCACGGTGCCGGTGACCAGCTGCTGCGGAGCATCGGCTCCCGGCTCACGCAGTCGGTGCGCCCGGGCGACACGGTGGCCCGGTTCGGCGGCGACGAGTTCGCCATCCTCCTGGAGGACACCAAACTCGACGCCGCCGTCGTGGTGGTCGAGCGGCTGCTCGAGGCGATCCGGGTGCCGGTCAACATCGGCGACGCCGAGGCCGTCATCCACGCCAGCATCGGGCTGGCGGAGACCACCGAGCGGCACGGGGACACCGATGGTCTGCTCGCCGAGGCCGACGCCGCGATGTACGCCGCCAAGGCGCGCGGGAGCAACTGCTATGAGATCTTCCGCCCGGAGATGCGGGTGGCCGCGGAGTCCCGGTCCCGAGTGCGGATGGACCTCGACCTCGCGCTCGTGCAGGACGAGTTCTGGCTGCACTACCAGCCGATCGTCGACCTGCGGACCAGCGAGCGGCTCGGCGTCGAGGCGCTGATCCGGTGGATGCACCCCGAGCGCGGCATGCTCGACCCGGCGGACTTCATCGACCACGCCGAGATGAGCGGACAGATCGGCCCGATCGGCGAATGGGCCCTGCGGACGGCGTGCAACGCGACCGCGCAGCTCTCCTCCGATGTCTACACGAGCGTGAACATCTCGGCCCGTCAGCTCCGTCTCCCGCGGCTCGCCGAGGTGGTGGCGAACGCGCTCGAGGCCTCCGGCCTCCCCGCCGAGCGCCTGGTGCTCGAGATCACCGAGACCGCGACCGTCAGCGACATGACCGGCGCCACCGCCCGGCTCAAGGAGCTGAAGGCGCTGGGTCTTCAGATCGCGCTGGACGACTTCGGCACCGGCTACTCGCCGCTGACCCACCTCCGCAGCTTCCCCGTCGACATCTTGAAGATCGACAGGTCGTTCGTGCGCAACGTCGTGCACAGCGACGAGGACCGGGCGATCGTCCGCGGCGTCATCCAGATCGCGCACCGGCTGGGTCTGCGCACCGTGGCCGAGGGGATCGAGAAGCCGCGGCAGCTCGAGATCATGCGCGACCTCGGGTGTGACTCCGGCCAGGGCTTCCTGTGGACCGAGCCGGTGCCGCTCGAGAACTTGCTCGTCGAGTAGCTCGAGCGCGGCGGCTACTCGACGACCGGGGTCGTGACGCCGAGCGTGCGCAGCTCGGCCTGGTAGTCGGCGTACGCCGTCCGCAGCTCCGCGCCCGGCCAGTCCGCGAGCAGCAGCTCGCGGGGGAGCAACGGGTCGGCGGTCAGGTGGCGTACGACGTGGGCCGCGACCGCGAGCCGGGGTGCCGGAGCCCTCGTCCGCGCCAGCCTGCGCAGCAGGTCACGACCGGTGGCGGCCCAGTCGGCCAGGTCCCAGAGCTCGCCGGCCAGCTGGCGCGCGTCGTCGTCGGGCCGGGCCCGGAAGGACGCGAGCACCGGGTCGCTGGCGTACGACGGCGTGCGACGCAGGTTGGCAGGCCGGGTCCAGACCCCCTCGCGGAGCTCGGCGAGCCGCGCGTCGGCGAGCGTGTCGCGCAACGCGGCGCGCTGGCTTCCGGACCGGCCGGACACCACGACCACGGCCATCTCCCAGCTGCCGTCCCAGGCTGTCTCGGCGTCCTCGACGGCCTCGTCCTGGCGCCGCTGCCGGGCGACGAGGCGGCCGCCGAGGACGTAGTCGCCGTTCTCGCGCCGCAGGTCGCCGGCCGCCACCGCCCTCGTGAGCGCGACCCGCAGCGTCGACGCAGGGATGCCGAAGTGCTCGCCCGCGGCCGTCACCTGGGCCGGGCTCATCCGGTCGGGATGCGAGCCGAGCAACAGCGACAGCACGACCGACCGCGCCGGGAGCGGCTTGAGGTCCGCCGCTACACCCATGGACACAACTGTAGCCGAAACTGTAACGTCGTGCGCATGGCCGACGGCACCGAAGCAGCGCCCTGGCGGCGACCCGCGCACGAAGGGCCCGATTCGCCGTACGACGGACTCCCGCTCGACGACGAGGAACGGACCTACCGCACGCTGACCTACGAGGTCGACGACCGGGTCGCGCGGATCACCTTCAACCGGCCCGAGCAGGGCAACTCGATCACCCCCGACACCCCCGTCGAGCTGGCCGCGGCCGTGGAGCGCGCGGATGTCGATCCCAGGGTGCACGTGATCGTGGTGAGTGGTCGCGGCAAGGGGTTCTGCGGCGGCTATGACCTGACGGCCTTCGCGGAGCAGGCGATCCCCAACCACGACCCGTCGAGGACCTGGGACCCGATGGTCGACTTCCAGATGATGAGCCGGTTCACCAAGGGCTACGCCTCGCTGCTGCACGCCAACAAGCCGACCGTCGCCAAGGTCCACGGGTTCTGCGTCGCCGGTGGCACCGACATCGCGCTGCACTGCGACCAGATCGTGATCGCCGCCGACACCAAGATCGGCTACCCGCCGACCCGGGTCTGGGGCGTCCCGAGCGCGGGTCTGTGGGCCCACCGGCTCGGTGACCAGCGCGCCAAACGACTGCTGCTGACCGGCGACTGCCTGTCCGGTCGCGAGGCCGCGGAGTGGGGGCTCGCGATCGAGGCGCCGGAGCCCGACCAGCTCGACGAGCGCACCGAGATCCTGGTCCGGCGGATCGCCGCGATGCCGATCAACCAGCTGATGATGGTGAAGCTCGCGCTCAACTCCGCGCTGCTCGCGCAGGGCGTCCAGAACAGCCAGATGATCAGCACCGTCTTCGACGGGATATCCCGGCACACCCGCGAGGGCTACTCGTTCGCGGCCCGGGCGGCCGAGGCCGGCTTCAAGCAGGCGGTGCGGGAGCGCGACGGCGCGCCGTACGACGACTTCGGACCTTCCAGCAACAAGGGGTGACTGTGATGACGAGAACGCATGAGGTCTTCAACCAGGTCCCGCCTCTGGTCGGCCACGACACCGCCGCGGACGCCGCGCTGCTCGAGGGACTCGACCGGGAGGGCGCCGGCTGGGCCGCGGCCGAGGTCCACGAGCTCGGCCGGCTCGCCGGCAGCGCCGAGGCGCAGTCCTGGGGCAGGTTGGCCGAGCGCGTCCCGCCGCGGCTGAGCACCCACGACCGCTACGGCCACCGGCTCGACGAGGTCGAGTACGTCCCGGCGTACCACCAGCTGATGGAGACCGCGATCGGCCACGGCCTGCACGGGGCGCCCTGGGCCGACGACCGGCCCGGCGCGCATGTCGCCCGGGCGGCGAAGTTCATGGTCTGGTCGGTCGACGCCGGGCACGGCTGCCCGATCTCGATGACGTACGCCGTCGTACCCGCGCTTCGCGCCAACGCCGAGCTGGCCGCGCAGTTCGAGCCGCTGCTCACCAACCGCGAGTACGACCCCGGCCTCGCCGATCCCGCGACCAAACGCGGCCTGATCGCCGGTATGTCGATGACCGAGAAGCAGGGCGGCTCCGACGTACGGGCCAACACGACGACGGCATCGCCGATAGGCGGAGGAGCAGACGGCACCTATGCGCTCGTCGGCCACAAGTGGTTCACCTCGGCACCGATGTCGGACATGTTCCTGACCCTCGCCCAGGCGCCGGGCGGCCTGTCGTGCTTCCTGGTGCCACGGGTGCTGCCCGGCGGCGAGCGCAATGCGATGCGCTTCCTCCGTCTCAAGGACAAGCTCGGCAACAAGTCCAACGCGTCGTCCGAGATCGAGTACGACGGCGCCACCGGCTGGCTGGTCGGCGAGGAGGGCCACGGCGTCCGGACCATCGTCGAGATGGTCAACATGACCCGGCTCGACTGCGTCATCGGCACCTCGGCCGGCATGCGCACTTCGCTGGTGCTGGCCACGCACCACGCCCGGCACCGCAGTGCGTTCGGCAAGACGCTCATCGAGCAGCCGGCGATGCGCAACGTGCTCGCCGACCTCGCGATCGAGTCCGAGGCGGCGACGACCGCGATGGTGCGGCTGGCCGGCGCCAACGACCGGGCGATCCGCGGCGACGAGGGCGAGGCCGCCGTACGACGCCTCGCGCTGGCCGCGACCAAGTACTACGTCTGCAAGCGCGGGCCGATCCACGCCGCGGAGGCGCTCGAGTGCCTCGGCGGCAACGGCTACATCGAAGACTTCGATGCGGCGCGGATCTACCGCGAGCTGCCGCTGCTCTCGATCTGGGAGGGCTCGGGCAACGTCGCTGCGCTCGACGCGCTGCGGGCCATCGCCCGCGAGCCGCACACCCTCGACGCGTACTTCGAGGAGGTCGGCCTCGCGTCCGGCGCCGATGCCCGTTTCGACGAGGCGGTGGCGCGGCTGCAGAAGGAGTTCACGTCCTTCGACGACATCGAGCTCCGGGCCCGCCGGATCGTCGAACAGCTCGCCCTGGTGTTCCAGGGCTCACTGCTGCTCCGGCATGCACCGTCCGCCGTCGCGGACGCGTTCTGTGCGAGTCGGCTCGCCCGCGACTGGGGCGGTGCGCTCGGCACTCTCCCGACCGGCCTCGACCTGGCGCCGATCCTCGATCGCGCCGTGGTGGACGCCGGGGCGAGCGCCTGATGTCGGTCGACGTCGATCGCCGCGGTGCGGTCACGGTCGTCACGATCAACCGGCCGGACGTGCGCAACGCGGTCGACACCGAACACGCACAGGCGCTGTACGACGCGTTCCTGGCCTTCGACGCCGATCCTGACGCGAGCATCGCCGTACTGACCGGCGCCGGCGGCGCGTTCTGCGCCGGGGCGGACCTCAAGGCCGTCAGCACGGGGACGATGAAGGCCGACCCGCCGGGCACCGACGGCCCCGCACCGATGGGGCCGTCCCGGTTGCTGCTGTCGAAGCCGGTGATCGCCGCGGTCGAGGGCCACGCCGTGGCCGGCGGCCTGGAGCTCGCGCTGTGGTGCGACCTCCGCGTCGCCGACCCCGACGCCGTCTTCGGCGTCTTCTGCCGACGCTGGGGCGTGCCGCTCATCGACGGCGGCACCATCCGGCTGCCCCGGCTGATCGGCCAGTCGCACGCGCTCGACCTGATCCTCACCGGCCGACCGGTCGGCGCGGACGAAGCGCTGCGGATCGGGCTCGCCAACCGGGTCAGCGCGCCCGGCGCGGCCCTCGACGAAGCGGTCGCGCTGGCCGCGCAGATCGCCGCCTTCCCGCAGGTGTGCATGCAACAGGACCGGCTGTCGTCGTACGAGCAGCACGGCCTGCCCCTCGATCGCGCCCTCGACGTGGAGTGGGTCCACGGCGGCCGCTCCCTGCTCGAAGCGATCGCCGGCGCCGGCCGGTTCCGTGACGGAGAGGGACGCGGCGGCGCCTTCTGACCCCCGCGAGTCGGCTGGTCTGGGGTGTCGTACGACGCCGAGTCGGCTGGTCTGGGTGTCGTACGACGCCGAGTCGGCTGGTCTGGGGTGTCGCACGACGCCGAGTCGGCTGGTCTGGGGTGTCGTACGACGCCGAGTCGGCTGGTCTGGAGATGAGCCGACTCGGCGCGCTGCGCACTGCCAGATGAGCCGACTCGGCGCGCTGCGCACTGCCAGATGAGCCGACTCGGCGCGCTGCGCACTGCCAGATGAGCCGACTCGGCGGGCCTCAGAGTTGGAGGGCGCGGGTCGCCATCGCCGCGAGCAGTGCCCGCAGCGCGTCGTCCGAGATCGCGTGGCCGGCGCGTGGGGTGGAGTTGAGAAGGCCGAACGCCGCCTGCGCGGCGGCATGCGCCGTGGGCTTGGTGAGGTCGGGCTGGAGGAGCAGGAGCTGAGCGGCGAGGAGGTCGACGTACGACCGCTGCAATGCGCGGACCTGTTCCCGGGCCTGCTCCGGAAGTGACTCCCAGTCCCGGTCCTGGACGATGATCAGTGGCCGGTGGTCCAGCGCGAACTCGACGTGCCAGTCCACGAGCGCGGGTACGGCGGCAGCCGGCCCGTCCGCCGCCGCCACCCGCTCGCGCCCGACCGCGAGCAGCTGCTCACTGATCGACACCAGCATCTCCGCGAGCATCGCCTGCTTGCTGGAGAAGTGCTTGTAGAGCGCCGGTCCGGAGATGCCGCACGCTGCTCCGAGGTCGGACACGGAGACGCCGTGGAACCCACGAGCCGCGAACAGCTCGGCCGCGGTCGCGAGGATCTGCTCGCGTCGGGTCGGCTCCGCGGTCGTGGTCACCGACCCAGGTTAATGCTCGTTCACCTGTCGGGGTCGGACGCCTTCCGCATCGTCTCGGCCTCCGAGCGGATTGACTTCGCCACGGACGGGTCGACCAGCGGTTCGTCGTCACCCTGCCGGGAGTGCGGCTGCCCGGTCGCGGGGTTGATGCCGACATCGGGTCCGCCCTCGATCTCGTCGCGCCAGTCGTCCGACGGCTCCACCGACCTGGCCGGCGGCGCCGGCTCCGCCGGCGCGACGGCGGCATCAGTCGGACTCTGCTCCAGGGGCTCGACGTCCTTGTGATCGGCGCGCGTCACGCTGGCGGTCAGGTCGCGTGCGTGCCCGGTCACCGCCGAGACGGTCTGCCGGGGATGGGTGACTGCGTGCGCCGCCTTCCCGACTACCCCGGTGGCGAGCTTGGTGATGGTGCCGACGGTCGACATGACTCTCCTTTCGATCGCGTACGGACGGGCAGTACCCGCGGCCCGGCTTCGCACCCGATTGACCGCTCAGGTTAATGATCGTTAACCTCGGTCCATGACCAGCCTCGAGGAGCTCACCGCCGAGCTGCGGGAGCGGCTCGCGCGGGTGCGGGAGGGCGGCAGCGAGTCCGCCCGCAAGAAGCACACCGATCGCGGCAAGCTCCTGGCCCGCGACCGCGTGGACCGGCTGCTCGACCCGGGCAGCCCGTTCCTGGAGATCGCGCCGCTGGCGGCGTACGGCATGTACGGCGGGCCGGGCGAGGACTACGTCGTACCCTCCGCCGGCGTGGTGGCCGGCGTCGGCCGGGTCGAGGGTCGTGAGTGCCTGGTCCTCGCCAACGACGCGACCGTCAAGGGCGGCACCTACTACCCGATCACGGTCAAGAAGCACCTCCGCGCGCAGACCATCGCCGCCGAGAACCACCTGCCGTGCATCTACCTCGTCGACTCCGGCGGCGCCTTCCTCCCGATGCAGGACGAGGTGTTTCCCGACAAGGAGCACTTCGGTCGGATCTTCTTCAACCAGGCCAACATGTCGGCGAAGCGCATCCCGCAGCTGGCCGCGGTGCTGGGCTCGTGCACCGCCGGCGGCGCCTACGTCCCCGCGATGTCAGACGAGACCGTCATCGTCCGCAACCAGGGCACGATCTTCCTCGGCGGCCCGCCGCTGGTGAAGGCCGCTACGGGCGAGGTCGTCACGGCCGAGGAGCTCGGTGGTGGCGATGTCCACGCCCGCACCTCCGGCGTCGTCGACCACCTCGCCGAGGACGACGCCCACGCCCTCCAGATCCTGCGCGGAATCGTCAACACCCTTCCGCCGCGTGCCGAGTCGGCTCAACTGGAGATGAGCCGACTCGACGTGGAGGAGCCGCACGAGCCGCCGGAGTCGCTGTACGACGTGGTGCCGGCCAGCACTCGCACGCCGTACGACGTGCGCGAGGTGATCCGTCGGCTCGTCGACGGCTCGCGGTTGCAGGAGTTCAAGCAGCTGTACGCCGAGACGCTGGTCTGCGGGTTCGCCAAGATCCACGGCCATCCCGTCGGCATCGTCGCCAACAACGGGATCCTGTTCAGCGAGTCCGCACTCAAGGGCGCGCACTTCGTGGAGCTGTGCAACCAGCGCGGCATCCCCTTGCTCTTCCTGCAGAACATCAGCGGCTTCATGGTCGGCAAGGACTACGAGAACCGCGGCATCGCCCGTGACGGCGCCAAGCTGGTCACGGCGGTCGCGTGCAGCGTCGTACCCAAGCTCACCGTGGTCATCGGGGGCTCGTTCGGCGCCGGCAACTACGGCATGTGCGGTCGCGCCTACGACCCGCGCTTCCTCTGGATGTGGCCCAACGCGCGGATCTCGGTGATGGGCGGCGACCAGGCGGCCAACGTGCTGGCCACCGTCGCCGGTCGCGAGGACGACCCCGATGTGGAGGAGTTCAAGACGCCGATCCGCGAGCAGTACGAGACGCAGGGCTCGCCCTACTACGCCACGGCCCGGCTCTGGGACGACGGCGTGATCGACCCCGCCGACACCCGGCGCGTGCTCGGGATGGCGCTGGCCGTCACGGCCAACGCGCCGGTGCCTGAGCCGTCCTACGGCATCTTCCGGATGTGAGGCGACACCGATGACCGAGCCTGTCGAGATCCGCGCCGTCTACATCGCCAACCGGGGCGAGATCGCGCGCCGGATCACCCGCACCTGCGACCGCCTGGGCATCATCGCGGTCACGGGGACGTCCGACTTCCTCGATCCCGCCGCCCAGGTCGCGGCCGCCCGCGCCGCCGGTGCCGACGCGGTGCACCCCGGCTACGGCTTCCTGTCGGAGAACGCCGGCTTCGCCCGGGCGGTGATCGCCGCTGGGATGGCGTGGATCGGTCCCACGCCCGAGGTGATCGAGCGGATGGGCCGCAAGGACGCCGCTCGCAAGATCGCCGTCGCTGCGGGTGTTCCGGTGGTGCCGACCGGAGACGACGCGTCCTTCCCGGTCCTGGTGAAGGCTGCCGCCGGCGGTGGCGGCAAGGGCATGCGGATCGTCCGCTCCGCAGCCGAGCTCGACGAAGCGGTCGCGGCCGCGAAGCGGGAGTCGATGGCGGCTTTCGGCGACGACACGATGCTCACCGAGAAGTACGTCGAGCGCGGCCGCCACATCGAGGTCCAGGTGCTGGGCGACACCCACGGCAACGTCGTCCACCTGCTCACCCGGGAGTGCTCGGTCCAGCGGCGGCACCAGAAGGTGATCGAGGAGGCGCCGGCGCCGGACCTCGACCCGCACCTGCGGCACCGGATCCACCAGGCGGCGGTCGACCTCGCCGCGGCCGTGGGGTACACGAACGCCGGCACCGTCGAGTTCCTCCTCGACGCCGACACCGGCGACTTCTACTTCCTCGAGATGAACACCCGGCTCCAGGTCGAGCACCCGGTGACCGAGCTCGTGTGCGGCGGGCTCGACCTCGTGGCTCAGCAGCTGTGGGTAGCCGGCGGGGGCGAGCTCGGAATCGAGTCCGGCGCGGGGGGTCCGCACGGACACGCGATGGAGGCACGGGTCTACGCCGAGGACGCCTACGCCGGCTTCCTCCCGCAGGCCGGTCGCGCGACCACGGTGTCCTGGCCGAGCGGACCCGACGTACGAGTTGACCACGCGCTGGAGACCGGCGACGTGGTCAGCACGGCGTTCGACCCCATGCTGGGCAAGGTCATCGTGCACGGATCCGAGCGCGAGACGGCTCGGCACCGGCTGGTCGCCGCGCTCGACGACACCGCGATCCTCGGCCTCACCACCAACACCGGGTTCCTCCGTGAGCTGGCAGCGAGCGACGCGTTCGCGGACGGTGAGATCGACACCGCGTGGCTCGACCGCAACGAGCTCGCCGCCCCCGACCCCAGTGCGGCCCGTGAGCTCGCGGCGCACGCCTGGCAGCGTGCGCAGGCGCCCGCCACCGGTCCGTTCGCGTCCGACGGCTTCCGGCTCGGTGCTCCGGCCGCGCCGGTCCGGGTCGATTTCGAGGACGGCTTCGTCGTCCTCGGTACGCCGGCCGCCGACCTCCCCATCGCGATCGTCACTGCCCACGGGGTCGAGCTGGCCCACCACGGCCAGCGCTACGTCTTCGCCCGCCCCGACGCGGCAGCCGACCACCGGATCGAGGCCGGCGACGGCACCGTCGTCGCACCGATGCCCGGCACGGTCCTCGACGTCCGCGTCGCCGAAGGCGACACCGTGGCGGCCGGCGACGTCCTCGGCGTCGTCGAGGCGATGAAGATGGAGCTGGCCCTCAAGGCGCCGTACGACGGCGTGGTCACCGCGGTCGCGGCCGTCACCGGTGTCCAGGTCGCGCTCGGCGCTCCTCTCTTCACCGTGGAGGCCGCTCGTGAGTGAGCTCGCCCTGCCCATGGTCGTACCCGAGCCCGGCCTGCCGCCGCGGGTGACGATCTACGAGGTCGGTGCCCGCGACGGGCTCCAGAACGAGCAGGCGTTGGTGCCGACCGAGGTCAAGGCGGAGTTCGTACGACGCCTCCTCGCCGCCGGCCTGCCCATCGTCGAGGCGACCAGCTTCGTCCACCCGAAGTGGGTGCCGCAGCTCGCGGACGCCGCCGAGCTGATGACGGGGCTGACGGCCGAGCTCGGCGACACCGCGCGCAACCTGCCGGTGCTCGTGCCCAACGAGCGCGGCCTCGACCGGGCGCTCGAGCTCGGCCTGCGGCACGTCGCGGTCTTCGCCTCCGCGACCGAGACCTTCGCGGCCAAGAACCTCAACCGCAGCCTGGACTCCCAGTTCGAGATGTTCGAGCCGACTGTCGCGCGGGCGCTGGCGGCCGGGCTCGACGTTCGCGGCTACGTCTCGATGTGCTTCGGCGACCCGTGGGAGGGCGCGGTCCCTGTCGACCAGGTCGTGACCACCGGCCGGCGGCTGCTCGAGCTCGGCTGCCACCAGCTCAGCCTCGGTGACACCATCGGCGTTGCGACCGCGGGCCACGTGCGGGCGCTGATCGCCGGGTTCGCCGCCGCCGGTATCGGCCAGGAGCGGCTCGCCCTCCACTTCCACGACACCTACGGCCAGGCGCTCACCAATGTCCACGCCGGCCTCCAGGCAGGCGTCACGACGTACGACGCCTCCGCTGGCGGACTGGGTGGCTGCCCCTATGCGCGGAGCGCCACCGGCAACCTCGCCACGGAGGACCTGGTGTGGTTCCTGACCGGTCTCGGGATCGAGCACGGCGTCGACCTGCGGACCGTCGTCGACACCAGCACGTGGCTGGCGGGCCACCTCGGACGGCCCAGCCCGTCGGCCGTGGTGCGAGCGCTGGCACAATCACCCGCATGACGAGGGTCGTGCACCTGCACATCGGTGCGCCGAAGACCGGGACGACCTACATCCAGACGCGGCTGGGCCGCAACACCAAGACGCTCGCCGACAACGGCGTCCACTTCCCGTCGACGTCGCGGCTCTCGCGGCCGGAGCTCTCGCAGTTCCGTGCGGCGCTCGACCTCACCGAGCAGGACTGGGGCGGTGCTGCGGGCCACGCCGACGGCGCCTGGGACGCGCTGATGCGGCGTACCCGCCGGCTCGACGGCAACGTGATCATCAGCCACGAGATCCTCGCCCCCGCGCAGCCGAAGATGATCGAGCGGGCAATGAAGGACCTCGCCGGCAGCGAGGTGCACGTCGTCTACTCGGCGCGCGACCTGGCCCGACAGCTGGCTGCCGCGTGGCAGGAGAGCGTCAAGCAGGGCCGCGCCTGGACCTTCCGCAAGTTCCTCCGTCGGTCGCGCATGGGCAAGCCGTTCATGATGCAGGCGTTCGACATCGTGGACGTGCTCTCGGCGTGGGGCTTCGCCGTACCTCCGGAACGCATCCACCTCGTCGTCGTACCGGGAAAGCGGCAGAACGGCGCCGACCAGGTCGACAGGCTCTGGACCCGGATGTGCCAGGCGCTCGAGATCGATCCCGCCTGGGCGCCGCTCGACAGCGGGGCGACCAACGAGTCGTTAGGTGTCGCCGAGACCCAGGTGCTGCGACACCTCAACCAGGCCCTCGGTCGCAAGGTCGCCCGCGAGGGCGACTACGACGACCTGCTCCGGCGGATGGTCGCCGACGGCACGCTCTTCCACCACCGCTCGGCCCCGGTCACGCTCCGGCCGGACAGCTACGACTGGGTCGAGGAGCGCACCGAGCGGGCGCTGGAGTGGATCACGGCGAGCGGCATCGACGTGATCGGCGACCTCGACGAGCTCCGCCCCCAGCGGCCCGGCCCCGACCAGCCCTGGCACAACCCGGACCGGGTCAAGAAGCGGGCGATCACCCGCGCCGCGATCGGCGCGCTCAGCAGCATGACCGCCGAGGCCGCACGCCGTCCCGACCCGCACGGCCTCGCCGTCCGGGCGACCCGCGAGCTCAAGCGCCGGCTCGACCCCTAGCCCCACGAAGTAGCAGCCTTCGTAGGTCAGCGGGGCCGTTGTGCCTTCAGGAGAAACTCGCGGTCGGCGTAGCGCCCGACCTTCCACGTGCCGTAGCCGTCGACGCCGGCACCGACCAGCCCGCCGACGACAGGCACCCGCTTGCCGACGGTCGTGGCGAGCCGCCTCCCGATCACCCGGCTGATCAGGTCGGTGGCGACGGCGGAAGTGATGGTCTGGTCGAGGGCGGGGTCGTGGGACGGTGCGGTCGCCAGTGCCATCGGGGGCGCCGGCAGCTGCATCTTCTTCACCATCTTGCGGACGGAGTCCTCGCCGACGATGGTCACGAGGATCGCGTTGAGCACCCGCGGGTCGTCGAGGTCGTAGCCGCGCAGGTGCGCGATGCCGGCCACCATCCGGCACTGGATGAGCGCCAGCCCGGTGATGTTGGCCGGAGCCACGACCGCGGCCGTGATCAGGCCGCCAACATTGGTGAGCAGGCCACCCAGTCCGGCGTACCGGACGTGGTTCTCGATCACCTCGTGGATCGCCTTCTGCACGTCTCCGTGCTGCTCGCGCAACTGCGCCTCGGCCGCATGCGCGGCCGGCGGCAGAGGGCCGACTCCGACGATCGCCCGGTGCAACGCCTCGCGCACGAACGAGGAGGTCAGGCCGGGCGCGAGCTCGGTGACTTTCGGCACGAAGGCCCGTGCGGCCTGGCTCGCCAGAGCCCGTTTGACGCTTGCCATGGGCAAATCGTAGGCGTGCCGTCTAAGCCCGGCTCCGGCGGGACGTCGTACCGTCACCCTCGATGAACCCGATCGAGCCGCCGCCGACGCCGTGGGACCTGCCTTCCCGCAAACAGCTCGCTGCGCTCGACACCGCCGACGACCTGGTCGCGGTCGGCGCCGACCTCGAACCCGGCACCGTGCTTGCGGCCTACCGCCGCGGGATGTTCCCGATGCCGGAGCCGCCGCGGCTCCGGCTGAGGGCCCGGGCGACGGCGGCGACGGTGGGCTGGTGGTGCCCCGCCGACCGCGGGGTCCTGCGGCTCGACGGCCTGCGGGTGTCGCGCTCCCTCCGCCGATCGGTGCGCGACTTCGAGATCCGCGTCGACACCGCATTCGACGAGGTCATCGCCGCGTGCGGCGACAGCCGGCGGCCGGGAGCCTGGATCGACGCGGGGATCCGGACGGCGTACGGCGAGCTCCACCGGCTCGGCTGGGCCCACTCGGTCGAGGCGTGGCGGGACGGCCGGCTCGCCGGCGGCTTGTACGGCGTCGCCATCGGCGGGCTGTTCGCAGGAGAGTCGATGTTCCACCGCGACCGGGACTCCTCGAAGGTCGCCCTGGTGGGCCTGGTCGACCTGCTGTCCGACACCTGTGCCGACCGCCGGCTGATCGACGTCCAGTGGTCGACCCCCCACCTGGAGAGCCTGGGCGTCGTGGAGATCGAGCGCCGGGACTACCTGGACCGGCTGCCAGGTTTGCTCGGCGTTCCTCTACCCGACGTGTTTGCGCAACTCGCCGGTGGGGGAGAAGGCCTTCCGGCAACCGGCGGGCATCAATAGTCTGCCGGTTGTAGGCCGTCTCGGACCGGCCGCTCCCCTGACCCGGTGCACGCGGCGCCGGCGTCTCTCCGAAAGGACCTCCGCATGACCCGGATCAAGCGCCCTGCCGTCGCGGCGGCATCTGCCGCCCTCCTCGTCTTCTCCCTCAGCGCCTGCGGAGGTCCCCCGACCGACGCGTCCGAGGAGGAGTTCTGCGAGGTCGTCAACGACCCCAAGTACTTCGAAGGCCTGGACGAGGACGCCGACGAGCAGGACTACGTCGACGCGATCCAGGACCTCGCCGACGACATCAGGGACGTCGGCACGCCGGAGAGCATCTCGGACGACGCCCGCGAGGGCTTCGAGATCCAGCTCGACGCCGTCGACGACCTGGATGCCGACGACATCGACTTCGACGGCGGTGAGGACCCGATCCAGGCCGACCTCGACGATGACGAGAAGAAGAAGGTCGACGCCTACCAGGCCTACGAGGACGAGACCTGCGAGGACAACACCGACATCGGCACGCCCGAGGACGACGCTTCCTGAGTCGACCCGCTTCATCGTCCCCATCCTGACGACGGCCGGTCCTGCGCGAGCGGGGCCGGCCGGTTGCGGTTCGGCACCGCCCGGGTGCCGCCGGCGAGATGCGTAGGGTGCTCCCGTGCTCCCGATCCAGCGCCTCGCTGCCGCCGGCGCCGCCGTACTCCTCGCCCTCACGCTCAGCGCGTGTGGCGACAACGCCCCGACCGACGCGTCCAAGACCGAGTTCTGCGTGACGGCGAACGACCGGTCCTGGGCCGAGGAGCTCGGCGAGCAGCCGGACGGCGACGCGATCGTCGACGGCCTCGAGTCATGGGGAAGCGCCCTCGAGGAGGTCGGCACGCCCGAGGGCATCGCCGACGATGCACGCGACGGCTTCGACATCACCGTGGACTACCTGGGCGATCTCGACCCCGACGACTTCGACAACCTCCAGGACGTCGACCCGGCCGACGACCTGTCGGAGGACGACCAGGAGAAGGTCAAGGCGTTCAACGCGTACGTCGCCACGACCTGTGTCCCTGAGCCGCCGTCGATCGACGTGCCGGAGCCCTCGATCTCCTGACCTGTTCGGCATTGCCCGGCGTGTCACGATTGCGGTGATGCATCCTGCCCTTCGCCCGCACCTCGCGACTCTCATCCCGCTGTTGCTGCTGATCCCCGTCACGGCGCTCGCGGGCGGTTGCTCGTCCGACGCCGACGTCGACGGCGACGGTCCGACCGTCACGGCGACCGGACCGGACGAGACGACGGACGAGAGGACGGACGCACCGACGGACCTGACCACGCTCGCGACGACCGACGAGCCCACCAGTACGCCGTCCGATCGGTCCGACGCGTTGGCCGCGGTGTGCGGTCCGTACATCGTCATGGTCCGGGCCATCAAGAACGCATCCTTCAGCGGCGCCGACCCCGCTGAGATCGCCGCCGAGATCGCGCCGGTGGTGAAGGAGTTCGCGGCGCGGGTGCCCGACCTCGAACGCCCGCCCGGGATATCGGTGGCGACCTGGCGGGGGGTCGAGGCGCTGGCCGAGCGCATCCTGGAGCTCCCCGACGAGCCCAGCTACGCGGAGATCGAGGCCGTCGAGGGCAAGCTCAGCGACGAGGAGCGGGAAGCATTCGACACCGCAGCCGTCTGGCTGCGGACCCACTGCTCCCTCTGACCGCGCCGGTCAGGCGACGTACGGCGTCGTCCCGGACTCGCTGACGAGCGCCCGGCCCGCTGTCTGCCAGTCGTAGAGCCCGCCGGCGAGGTTGACGACGTCGTACCCCTGCCGGGCGAGGTAGCCGACCACTTGCGCCGAGCGGCTGCCGACCTTGCACACCACGAGAGTCTGTATGTCGGGGAGCTCGCCGATCCGATCGGGCAGCTCCATCATCGGGATGTGGATCGCGCCGTCGATGTGGCCGGCGTCCCACTCGAAGTGCTCGCGTACGTCGAGCACGGCCAGGCCGTCGGGGAGCGGGTCGGGGATGCCGTCGATCGCGACGGTGGGGATGCCGGTCATCTGTGGGAGCCATCCTTCATCGTGGGCAGCCTCACTTGAGGAGCTTGCTCATCCGGCGGTCGGCGAGGGGCTTGCCGCCGGTCTGACAGGTCGGGCAGTACTGCAGGCTCGAGTCGGCGAACGAGACCTCGCGCACGGTGTCACCGCAGACCGGACAGGCCTGACCGGTGCGGCCGTGCACGGCGAGGTTCGACTTCTTCTCGGCCTTGAGCTCGCTCGCGGCGAGCCCGCGCGACCGGTCGACCGCGTCGCCGAGGGTCTCCTTGACCGCGGCGAACAGGGTCGCGAGCTCGTCGTCGGTGAGGCTGTTGGCCGGCTTGAAGGGACTCATCCGCGCGGCATGGAGGATCTCGTCGGAGTACGCGTTGCCGATGCCGGCGATGGTCCCCTGGTGGCGCAGCACGCCCTTGAGCTGCTTGCGGCCCTCGGACTCCAGGATCGCGGCGAGTGCCTCGCTCGTGAACGCGTCGTCGAGCGGGTCGGGCCCGAGGCGGGCGATGCCGGCGACGTCGGCGGGGGATCTCACCAGGTAGAGCGCGAGCGACTTCCGAGTGCCCGCCTCGGTCACGTCGAGCCCCGACGTCAGTCCGTCCGTCTCGTCGAGGACCACCCGCACCGCGAGCGTCGACTTCGTGCTGGGCTTGGGCGGGATCGTCGGCACCTCGTCGCGCCACCGGACCCACCCGGCCCGCGCCAGGTGGAACACGAGGTGCAGGCCGCTCGTCTCGATGTCGAGGAACTTGCCGTGCCGTCGTACATCGTCGACCAGGGTGCCCTCGATCGCCGCCAACGGCGGGTCGTAGGTCTTGAGCGCGCTGAACGCGGCGATGTGGACCTTGGTGATGGCGCGACCGGCCAGCCGGCCTCGGAGGTCCAGGGCCAGCGCCTCGACCTCGGGCAGCTCAGGCACGCACCCAGGTTAGTAGCCCTAGTGACAGGCAGGACCGATCAGCGCATGATGAGTCATGGCCGCCGTACGTCCGTTGCCCCGGACGGGCTCGATCTTCTTCGACGCCCGCGGCGATGAGCGCGCACTGCGGGTGAGCTGGCACGAGGAGGCGGACCTCGTCGTCGTCTCGCTGTGGCGCGACAACGTCTGCACCGGCAGCTTCCGGCTCGCGGGCGAGGACGTCCCGGACGTGATCGACACGTTGGTCGAGGTCCTCCGGCGGCGTACGTCGCTGCGACACGCTAGCGCGGTCTAAGGATCCGGCTAGACACCTCGATACGGTCCGATCGTGGACCCGATCCGGAACCCCTACGCGCCCGGCGCCGGCCAGCGACCGCCCGAGCTCGCGGGCCGTGACGAGCAGCTCACGGCGTTCGACGTCGTGCTCGAGCGGGTCGCCCGCGGGCGCCCGGAGCGCTCGCTCGTCCTCACCGGGCTGCGCGGTGTGGGCAAGACGGTCCTCCTCAACGCGCTGCGCTCGTCGGCGGTCCGCAAGGGCTGGGGCACCGGCAAGCTCGAGGCGCGCCCCGACCAGTCCCTGCGGCGGCCGTTGTCGGGAGCGCTCCACCAGGCGGTCCGAGAGCTCGGCCATCCCAACCCGGACGAGGTGGACCACGTGCTCGGCGTCATCCGCTCGTTCGCCGAGCGCCAGGCCGGCACGGACGCGAAGCTCAAGGACAAGTGGAGCCCGGGCATCGCGGCTCCGGCGGTGCGCGGCCGCGCCGACTCCGGCGACATCGAGATCGACCTGGTCGAGCTGCTGTCGGACGTGGGTGGCCTCGCTGCCGACAAGGGCCTCGGGGTCGGGGTGTTCATCGACGAGATGCAGGACATCGGGCCCGCCGACGTCTCGGCGCTCTGCGCGGCCTGTCACGAGCTCAGCCAGAGCGGACTGCCCGTGATCGTCGTCGGCGCCGGGCTGCCGCACCTTCCCGCCGTACTCTCGGCGTCGAAGTCCTACTCCGAGCGTCTCTTCTCCTACCAGCGGATCGACCGGCTGGGCCGCGAGGCCGCCGACCGGGCGCTCGCGGCACCCGCCGCCGAGGAGGGGGCCGAGTACGACGAGGCCGCGCTCGTCGCGATGTACGACGCGACGGGCGGCTACCCCTACTTCATCCAGGCCTACGGCAAGGCGGTCTGGGACTTGTCCCCGCACTCGCCGATCACGGCCGACGACGTCGCCGTTGCCGCGCCCGAGGCCGAGCGCGAGCTGGCCGTGGGCTTCTTCGGGTCCCGCTACGACCGGGCGACGCCGGGGGAGCGCGACTACCTGCGCGCAATGGCGGATGCCGACGAGGGTCGTCGACCCCGTCGGCGCCGTGAACACCGCCGACGTCGCCCTCGTGCTCGGCAAGAAGCCGCAGTCCCTCTCACCTGCGCGCGACAGCCTGCTCAAGAAGGGGCTGATCTACTCGGGAGAGCGCGGCCGGATCGCCTTCACGGTGCCGCACTTCGGTCGCTACCTGCGCACCCAGGCCTGACCCGGACCACGGATCAGACAGGACCCGGGTCGGACCGCGTCACCGTCGAGATCTGCAGCCGCTTCGCAGCGTCAGCCTAGACTCCGAATGTGCATCGACTCGTGGCGCTGGGGGCGCTGGCCACCCACCTGGTGTTCGTCGCGTTCACGATCCTCGGCGGCTTCCTCGCCTGCCTGGTCCCGTGGCTCTTCCTCCCGCATGTCGGAGCAGCTCTCTGGGGCGGCCGGATGGCCGCGACCCGGTCCGCCTGCCCGCTCTCCCGCGCCGAGGACTGGGGCAGAGAAGGCGGCGGCCGGCCGAAGATGGACGAACGAGGTTTCGTCGCGCACTACTTCGAGGGCAGGTTCTACCCGGCTGGCTGGGCGCGCAGGGTCGAGTTCGTGGTCGGCGGGATCGTCATCGGCTCGTGGCTGGCGTTCGCCACCCGCTGACGACAGTGGCGACACGTTCGGGATCGTGGTGGGCCAGGGCGGCCAACCCGGCCCGCTCGAACGTCCGCTCCGTCTCGGGTGCTTGATCCGCACTCGTCTCCACGAAGACCCGGCCGCCCGGTGCCAGCCAGCGCGGTGCCAGCTCCGCGAGGCGTCGTACGACGTCGAGCCCGTCGCTGCCGCCGTCGACCGTGTCGCGCGGCTCGTGGTCGCGGGACTCCGGCGGCATCTGGGCGACCGCCGCAGACGGGACGTAGGGGACGTTGGCGACGAGGACGTCGACCCGCCCGCGCAGCCGGTCGGGCAGGGGCGCGTCGAGGTCGCCCTGGTGGGCGCTCGCGCCGATCGGCTCGAGGTTGCGGCGGGCACAGGCGACGGCGACCGGGTCGAGGTCGGCGGCGTGCAGCTCCACGCCGGGGTGTCGGTGTGCGAGGGCGAGGCCGAGCGCACCCGACCCGCAGCAGAGGTCGACCACTACCCGCGCCGCGACGTCTGACGCCAGCTCGACGAGGAACGCTGTGCGCTGCCGCGGGATGAACACACCGGGGTCGAGCGCGACCCTGATCCCAGCGAAGTCGACCCAGCCGACGACGTACTCCAACGGCACGCCGGCCACCCGGCGCGCGACCAGCGCCTCCAGCTCTTCGCCCGTCGCACTGTCGAGGAGCACCCGGGCCTCGTCCTCGGCGAACACGCAGCCGGCGGCGCGGAGCCGCAGCACGAGGTCGTCGTACGCCGCGGCCGTCACGCGGCCGACGCTACCTGCCGACAGCGGATCTGCCTGCGGCAGAACCGCTTGGGCGGACCGCCCGGCCGACGCACCGTGGAGCCATGACCACCAACGCACCCGAGCGACCACTCATGATGGTCGACGACCACCTCACCTCCCGGCTGCTCCAGCAGCGGATCATCGTGCTCGGCCAGGAGGTCGACGACCACGTCGCCAACCGGCTCTGCGCGGCGCTGCTGCTGCTTTCCGCCGAGGACCCGCACCGCGACATCAGCCTCTACATCAACAGCCCCGGTGGCTCGGTGACCGCCGGCCTCGCGATCTACGACACGATGCGGATGATCCCCAACGACGTCAGCACCCTCGCGATGGGGCTGGCCGCGAGCATGGGGCAGTTCCTGCTGACCGCCGGTACGCCGGGCAAGCGTTACGTCCTGCCGCACGCCGAGGTGCTGCTGCACCAGGGCTCCGCCGGGTTGGGAGGTACGGCGATCGACATCGAGATCCAGGCCGAGCGGCTCGAGCGGATGAAGGACCTGATGATGCGGCTGACCGCCGAGCACACCGGCCAGCCGGTGGAGAAGGTCGAGCACGACGCCCGTCGGGACAAGTGGTTCACCGCCGAGGAAGCGCGGGACTACGGGTTGGTCGACGCGGTGCTCACCGACGTCCGCGCGGTCGCCCCGACCCGCCCGACGGTCGCGTTCGGCGGTGCGCAATGAGCAGCTACACGATCCCGAGCGTGATCGAGAAGACGGTGCGCGGCGAGCGCGCCGTCGACATCTACAGCCGGCTGTTGAGCGATCGGATCGTCTACATCGGCACCGAGATCGACGACGGTGTGGCTAACGTGGTGATCGCGCAGCTGCTGCACCTGGAGGCGGACAGCCCCGACAGCCCGATCAGCATCTACCTCAACTCACCGGGCGGCTCGGTCACGGCGACGCTCGGGATCTACGACACGATGCAGTTCGTGCAGGCGCCGGTGGCGACCACCTGCATCGGCCAGGCTGCCTCGTCCGCGGCCCTGCTGCTGGCCGCTGGTGCGCCGGGCCGGCGGTCCGTCCTGCCACGGTCGCGGGTGATCCTGCACCAGCCGTCCGGCGGCGGTCAGGGGACGTTGCCCGACCTGGCGGTGCAGGCCAAGGAGATCGTGCGGTTGCGGGCGACGATGGAGGACGTGCTCGCCCGGCACACCGGGCAGTCACTCGAGCGGTTGCGCGAGGACACCGACCGCGACCTGATCCTGGACGCCGAAGCAGCCGTCGCCTACGGGATCGCCGACACGGTGCTGGCCTCACGCAAGGCGGCGTAGGGCCAGTAGTCCGAGCCGCCCCGGTCGTCGAGTAGTCCGAGCCGCCCCGGTCGTCGAGTAGTCCGAGCCGCCCCGGTCGTCGAGTAGTCCGAGCCGCCCCGGTCGTCGAGTAGTCCGAGCCGCCCCGGTCGTCGAGTAGTCCGAGCCGCCCCGGTCGTCGAGTAGTCCGAGCCGCCCCGGTCGTCGAGTAGTCCGAGCCGCCCCGGTCGTCGAGTAGTCCGAGCCGCTAGGCGAGGACGTATCGAGACGCGGTGACGTGCGCGCCGGCCGCTCAAGCCGCGAGGCACACCGGGCCGTGCAGGCGCCGGGCGACGCGGAGCGTGAGGTCGGCCATCCGCAGCCCGAGCGCACCAGCCACGGCGGCGAGGACCTCCGAGCTCGGCTCCTTGCGGCCGCGCTCGACCTCGGAGAGGTACTGCACCGAGATGCCTGCGTGTGCGGCGACGTCGGCCAGCGTCCGCTCGTTGCGGTGGCGCTCCTGGCGGAGCTCCTCCCCGGCGGCCTCGCGCCAGAGCGGCTCGACCGGACGGATGGCCGCGGCGATCTGCCGGGCGATCTGCCGGCTGGCCGGGGAACCTCAGGACGTCTCCCATGGGGTGACGCTATGCCGCGCGCGGTGCTAGGAACATCCGTGTTCGCTCCCGGCGTACGGCTGCGGCATCATTCAGCCCATGCGGCCGCAGGTCGTCGCCCACCGGGGCGCCAGTGAAGAGATCGCCGAGCACACGCTGGGCGCCTATCTTCGGGCCCTCGACGCCGGCGCGGGCGGGCTCGAGTGCGACGTCCGGCTGACCGCCGACGGACACCTGGTCTGCGTGCACGACCGCGACCTCCGTCGTACGTCGGGCAACCGCGGCCTGGTCTCGACGATGGACCTCGCCGAGCTCAACGAGCTCGACTTCGCCGCCTGGAAGAACCCGTGGGCCGACCTCGACGACGAGGCGCCCGACCAGGACGAGGATCTCGGGAGGGTGCTCACCCTCCGCAAGCTGCTCGAGACGGTGGCCGACTACGACCGGCGCGTGGACGTCGCGATCGAGACCAAGCACCCCACCCGTTTCGGCGGCCTGGTCGAGAAGCGGCTGGTCGAGATGCTGCGCTCGTTCGGCTGGGAGGTCGCCGGGTCGCCGGTGCGGGTGATGAGCTTCTCGTTCACCGCCCTCCAACGGGTGGAACGGCTGGCCCCCGATGTGCAGATGGTGCAGCTCGTCGACAAGGCGGCCGCCTGGCCGATGCTGCGACGGGTGGTCAACCGCGACACGATCCTGGGCCCGGGCATCAGCCTGCTGCGCGACCATCCCCGCGTGGTGGGCAGCATGCGCCGCGACGATCGCCCGGTGCACGTGTGGACCGTCAACACCGAGTCCGACCTCGACCTCTGCCTGGAGATGGGCGTGCGTGCCGTGATCACCGACCGGCCGGCCCACATCCTCGACCTGCTCGACCGACGCGGTGAGGTCGCCGGATAAGACCGGCCGATAGGTTCTGGGCCATGGCCAAGAAGAACCGCGCGAAGACGCGTGCTGCCGAGCCCACCGCACCCGGCGAGGTCGGCCCTCGCCAGCCCTGCCCGTGCGGCTCGGGCAAGCGCTACAAGGCGTGCCACGGCGCGCCCGGTGGCGGGACCGTGTTCGTCAAGCGCCCGTTCGAGGGACTCGCGTCCGAGTGCGACCTGGTCGCGCTGCGTGAGCTGGTGCCCGCGGCGACGGCGGTCCTCCCGTTGACCGGTGAGTACGCCGACCGCGCCGTCCGGGTCTGCACGCTGCTGCCGATGGCCGCCCCCGCCATGGTCCGCGACAGCGGCGAGGTCTGGCTGGGCCTGCAGGTCCAGCACGACTTCGGTGACCCGTCGCGCGACCTCGCGGCGGTCCTTCTCGCCGCGCTCGACGCCGAGCCCGGCACGCCGATGGTCGGCCTCACCGGGTCGCCGGGCGACGGCCCGCGGCTCCAGGACCTGGTCGCCGACGAGCCGCTCCAGGTCGAGGTGCACGAGGGCTTCGACTACTGGGTGGCGGACGTCGACGACTCACCGGAGCTCGCGGCCGCGCTCGAGCAGGCGCAGGGCGCCGCCTCGCCGACCGCCCGCCTGGCATCGGTCGCGTCGGCGTACTGGACGCACCTGGGCGACAAGGAGTTCCTGCGCTGGGTGATGCCCGAGCAGGAGGACGACCTGCTCGACGCCTTCGCGCGGTTGCACGTGGCCGGTGAGGGTCGGGTCGTCGACGGCGCGCGGCTGATCGGGATGTTCCGCGCCCACGGCGTCGTCGCCCCGGTCTGGGAGCTCCCGGACGGCACCGGTGTCGAAGGCGTCGAGGACGGTGCCGCCGAGCTGCGCGCTCGCCTGGACGCCGCGCTCGCCGCGGACGCTGACCTCACCACCGAGGAGCGGTCGGCGCGGGCCGGACTCGCGAACCGTCAGGTCACCATCCGCTGAGGCCTGCCGCGAGCCACATCCGGTCCTAACTCATGCTGGGTCCGCAACACCTGCCAGCGCAGCGCGACACACAGGGATGTGTCAGGAGCTTCGAATAGCCCTGCACCGACACCCGCAGGCAGTAGCGTCCGTCCATGGACGGAGCCGTTCCACCCGAGCTACAGCGAGCGGGTCTCTTCGACACCTTCTCCGGTTCGGTGGAGGGGGCCTATCACCAGTGGGCCCTCGAGCGCACTTGGCCGGGAGTTCGGGTGATCCTCTGGATCTCGGTTGTCACCTGGGCGACCAATCCCGTGGTCTTGCCACGCGTGCTGGGACTCGACAACCCGTTCCCGCTCAGGGTCTGGGTCGTCAGCTGGGCCGTCTGCCTGCCCGCGCTGCTCGCGACCGCTTTATGGGGTGGCCGCCATCTGCGTCGCTGGCTGCAACCCGCTCTGCTGACACTGACTACGCTTGCCGCGCTGCTTTCCATCCACTGGGTGGATGTGGACAACACGCCGATCCTGATGTTGTCGTCGACGCTCCTCTTTCTTTACCTCGCACCGGTCTTGCAGTTCTCGCTCCGGGGCACCGGCGTCGTCCTGCTCCTGACCGTCCCGCTGACGGTGGTGGTGGCGGTCGTCACCGCAGAGCGCGACGGAGCCTGGAACGGCACGCTCACCTACGAGGCGTGGTTGCTGGGCTCGGCTTCGGTCTTCGCTCTGGTCATCAGCGTGGTCATCGAGAACGGCTCGCGTGGGCGGTTCGTCGACGAGCGGGTCATCGCCTTGCAGCGGGAAGAGTTGGCCCGCTCGCAGGCAATGATCCGGCGCTACGCCCCGCCCGCCGTGGCCGACCGGCTCGAGCACGGGGACACGACCGTGGACACTGCCCAGCGACGGCGGGTCACCCTCTTCTTCGCCGATGTCGTCGGCTTCACCACGATGGCCGACAGGCTCGACCCGGAGGCCCTGGCCGAGATCATGAACGAGTACCTCGGGTCCATCGCCGAGATCCTCGACAGCAATGGAGGCACCCTCACCGACTTCGCCGGCGACGGCGTGATGGCGATCTTCGGCGCTCCCGACGAGATGGAGCCGCGTAACCAGGTGCTGGCAGCAGTGAGCGCGGCCCGATCGCTCCAGGAGTGCCTGCCGATGTGGAGCCGCCGCTGGTACGGCCTCGGGATCGACCACGACCTCCAAGCCAGGGTCGGCATCAACACCGGGGTCGTATCGATCGGGACGTTCGGATCTGCCGTGCGCGCGACCTACACGGGCTTCGGCCTCCAGACCAACATCGCCGCTCGCATCGAGACGCAGTGCCGTCCTGGATCCATCCTGCTCTCGAAGACCAGCTGGCACCTCGTGTCCGATGTCATCCCCTGCCAGCCGCGCGGGGAGGTAGAGGTCAAAGGGGTCCACTTCCCGATAGCGATGTACGAACCACAAACCCAGTGAGGTCGGCAGGCTCCATCAGAGGCTGCGCCATACCGGAAGAGTCCCTGGACATCGGGGCGTGATGAGTCCGCCCGTGCCGTAGTCAGCCGCGGGGCGAGATCACCCAGGTGTGGAGGCGTGAGTAGCCCTTCACCGACACCCGGCGCAGGCGGCGGAAGCGGTACGGCGATCCGTCTTGAGCCTCGGGCTCGTCGGCATCGTCGCCCTCGGAACCGGTCAGGGCGGCGTACATCCCGCGGTCGATGAGGACCGACCCCGGTCGGGCCACGCTGGTGAGCCGGGCCGCGATGTTGACGACCGGTCCGAACACGTCGCCGAGCCGGGTGACCAGCTCGCCGTAGGCGATGCCCGCCCGGACGTCGGGGAAGTCGTCGTCGGGATCGGAGCCTCGGCGGGTCAGCTCGACGCCGATCGCGGCTGCCTCCTGGGCGGTGTCGGCGACGATGAGCAGCTCGTCGCCGATGTTCTTGATGATCCGGCCGTTGTGCTCGATGACCGTGTCGAGGGCGGCGCTCTCGAAGGACTCGAGCCAGCTGACGAGCTCGCGGTCCGAGAGCGTCCGCGAGCGGGACGTGTAGCCGACGATGTCGACGAAGCAGACCGCGCGGTCGCTCATCCGGTCGCCGGTGTCGGCGACCGCCAGCATCCGGGAGGCGGCGTTCAGGGTGTGGCGACGCCAGATGAAGTTCTGCAGGTCCTCGACCCGCGGCACGACCTCGTCTGCGAGCGCCAGGATCCCGTCGGTGGGGTCGATCCCCGATTCGAGCGCGGCCTCGGCCAGCAGGCTGACCTGCCACTCGGCCAGCCGGGCGAAGCTGCGGCCCAGGGTCCGGACCAGCCCGTCCTGGCTGTCCCGGGTGATGACGCCGAGCCTGATCAGGTCCTGGGTGAGCTTGAGCGCTCGGACGTCACCATCGGTGAAAGCGCGCTCGTCGGGCTCGGCGTGGGCGAAGCCGAGCAGGTGCCAGAGCTCACGGGCGACGTCGAGGGAGACCTCTGCACGCTCGGCGACCTCGGCCTGGGTGAGGTTCGGACGCTCACCGAGCAGGCGCTCTTCGAGAGCGTCGATCACACCCGGGCCGGCCGACGGCGCCGTGCCCTTGTCGGCCGGCGGCTCGGGTGTCACGGGGGCAGTCAGTTGACGCGGGACTGCGCGACCTCCACCAGGGCCGCGTGGAAGCTCGGCATCTCGGCGTCGAGCTTGAGCAGCGTCTCGTCGGTGAGGTGGATGGTGTCGAGCGACGTCAGCGCGACAATGGTCGCATTGCGCAGCTTGTGGCCCATGATCGCGGCCTCGCCGACGATGTCACCGGGCCCGAGCTGGGCGATCTCGTTGCCGTCGACACGGACCGAGACCCTGCCGTCGAGGATGATGTAGGCCTTGTCCGCCGGGGTGTTCTTCCAGATCGGGGACCAGCCCTCCGGAAGGTGCACGCGGCGACCCATGCCGCTGATCTTTGCGACCTCTTTCGGCGTGAAGTGCTCGAAGAACGTTGCCATGCTGACCCTTTCGCTGCGGTCTCCCCATGAGACGCGCGGAACCCGCGCTTGGTGTGACCCTATCTGTAACGCTGCCTCAGGGGAGGGGGTCACGCGCGATCGGACAGCTCATGCACCGGGGGCCGCCCCGGCCGGAGCCCAGCTCCGAACCGGCGATCCGGATCACTTCGATGCCGGCGTCCTCCAGCCGGCTGTTGGTGCCGTCGTTGCGTTCATAGGCGACGGCCAGCCGCGGCGCCAGCGCCAGGGTGTTGTTGCCGTCGTCCCACTGCTCCCGTTCGGCGGTCACCGGGTCGAGACCGGTGTCGATCTGGTGAAGGGTGTCGAGCTGCATCGCCTTGGCCGCCGCGACGAGGAACGGCTCGGGGGCCGCGACCTCCAGATCGAGATGCGCGGGGTCGGCGTCCGCTCGCCGGGTGACGGCGTACGCCGTCAGGGTGTCGGCGACGTTGGGGTACATCACGACCTTGTCGACGTCGACCATCGTGCACACCGTGTCGAGGTGCATGGTCGCGCGCTCCTGCGCAATGGGTACGGCGAGCACGGTCTCGGCCAGGCCGGTCTCGAACACCTGGCGCGCGAACCGCTCCGCGCCCGCGGGCGTCGTACGTTCGCCGACGCCGACCGCGATCACGCCGGGTGACAGCAGCATCACGTCGCCGCCCTCGACGTGCTCGAAGTGGTGGCCGAGGATCCGCGGGCTGGCGGCGAAGCGCGGGTGCTGACGGTAGATCAGCTCGGTCAGCTGGGTCTCGCGCTTGCGCGCCGGCATCGCGAGCGAGGTGATCGCGACCCGGTCGCGCACCCAGACCGAGGAGTCGCGGGTGAAGAGCAGGTTGGGCAGCGGGTCGACGAGGAAGTCGTCGAAGCCCAGCAGGGTGGTCACCAGTCCGAAGCCGCCGCGCACCTCGTCGTTGCGGATGCCGGCCGTCAGGTAGACCGCCAGCTCCTCCGGGGTGGCGTCGCCGAGGAAGCCGCGGAGGTAGAGGCGGAGCGTCTCGCCGAGGTCGAGGTCGGTGAGCGCGGTCTCGATCGCGACCTCGCGGGCCTCGGCATCGGCGAGCGTCTCGGTCAGCAGCTCGCCCAGGTACAGCACCTCGACGTCGCGCTCCCGCAGCGCGGCGGCGAACGCGTCGTGCTCGTCCTGTGCCCGCGACACCCACGGCACGCCGTCGAACAGCAGCCGGTCGTTGTTGCGGGGCGTGAGCCGCTGGAGCTCGGTGCCGGGACGGTGCAGCATCACCGTGCGGAGGCGCCCCACCTCGCTGTCCACACCGGGACTGGCTGGGTTGGCCGTTGTGTCGGTCATGGCGGGCACCTTAGTAAAATGTCAGACAATCTGGCTCTTCGGTCGCGCTTCTAGCCTCGGAAGGGGTCGGCCGGGTAGACGCCGAGCACCTTCACGTCCGTCGTGAAGAAGGTCAGCTCCTCCAGTGCGCGCTTCAGGCCGGCGTCGTCAGGATGGCCGTCGACCTCGGCGAGGAACTGCGTCGCGGAGAACGCGCCGCCGACCATGTAGCTCTCGAGCTTGGTCATGTTGATGCCGTTCGTCGCGAAGCCGCCGAGAGCCTTGTAGAGCGCGGCCGGCAGGTTGCGGACGTTGAAGACGAAGGTCGTCACAATCGGCCCGCGATCGCGGGGGGCGGCGACGAAGTCGCGGGACAGTACGACGAACCGCGTCGTGTTGTGGTCCTCGTCCTCCACGTCGTCGCGGAGGATCTCCAAGCCGTAGATCTCGGCGGCGAGCGGCGGTGCGATGGCAGCCTGCGTGGGGTCGGCGGCCTCCGCGACCTCCCGCGCGGCACCCGCGGTGTCGCCCGAGATCAGTGGCGTCAGGCCGAGCTCGCGGATCACCTTGCGGCACTGGCCGAGGGCGTGCACGTGGCTGTGGACGGTGCGGATGGACTCCATGCTCGCGCCCGGCACCGCCATCAACGAGAACTCGATCCGCAGGAAGTGCTCAGCCACGATGTGGAGATCGGACTCCGGCAGGAAGTGGTGGATGTCGGACACCCGGCCGGCGATCGAGTTGTCGATCGGGATCATCGCCAGGTCGGCCTCACCGCTGGACACGGCCGCGAAGACGTCCTCGAACGACGCGCACGCCAGCGCCTCCCAGTCGGGGTAGTGCTGCTTGCACACGAGGTGGGAGTTCGCGCCGGGTTCCCCCTGGTAGGCGATGCGGGCCATGCGGCAAGGGTAGTGGGACCTACGATCGGCGCTATGCCGACGCTGCTGGCGAGCATCGCCCTCGCTCTTGCCGTTCTCGCCCTGGTGGTGGCGTTCCTGACCTACCTGCGGGTGCGTCCGGGCACCGACGACCTGCCTGCGGACGCGATCGGTCTTCGGAAGGAGGTGGCCGCGCTCCGCAAGGAGGCCGTCGGCGCGCTGCGGCACCTCGCCGTCGTCCGGTACGACGCGTTCGAGGAGATGGGCGGCCGGCTCTCGTGGTCGCTCGCGCTGCTCGACGACGGCGGTGACGGCGTCGTCCTCACGTCGATCCGGGGTCGCAACGAGGCCCGCACCTACGCCAAGAGCGTCACGTCGTGGCGCAGCGACCAGGAGCTCTCACCCGAGGAGACCGAGGCGATCACTCACGCCCAGCCCTAGAGCTCAGGGATCTGGCGGAAGCGTCAGCGCGGCACCCGCACCAGCAGGCGGCCGTGGATGCACTCCATGTGCAGCTCCTTGCCCGGCCCGATCGCGTCGCCGTCGAGCTGGCGGGGCACCTCGAGCGACGCGCGTACGACGACCGTCCGGCCGGTGAAGCGCGCAACCGACTCGCCGGCGCGCTCCTCGCGGCGGCTGAGGACCCGGACCACGAGCGGGATCCAGCTGAGGAACCGACGCGGGAAGAGCAGGACGACGTCGAGCTGGCCGTCGTCGATCGCGGCGTCGGGGATCAGGTTCATGCCGCCCTGCAGGCTGCCGACGTTGCCGACGACGCACGTCCGCGCCTTGTGCTTCGTGAACGGGCCGCCGTCGACGGAGACCTCGAGCCGCATCGTCGGGAACATCAGCGCCTTCAGCGCGGACAGCACGTAGGCGATCCAGCCGACCTTCTTCTTGATCCCCTCGTTGACGCCCTCCATGATCGCGGCGTCGAACCCCATGCCGGCCATCACCATGAAGTGGCTGTCCTCGAGGCCGTCGCCGGTCACCTTCACCATGTCGATGGCGCGGTCCTGGCCGTTGATCGCGATGTCGATCGCGGCCCGGATGAACAGCGGGATGTCGAGGTTGCGGGCGAGCAGGTTGCCGGTCCCCGCGGGCACGATCCCGACCGGGATGCCGGTGCCGGCCAGCTCGGCGCACACCTCGCGCACGGTGCCGTCGCCGCCGCAGACGACTACCAGGTCGGCTCCGGCGACCGAGGCCTGCTCGGCCTGACCGGTGCCGGAGTCCTCGACGGTCGTGAGGTACCACCGGGGTTCCTTCCACCCCGACTCCAGCGCCATCTGGTTGACCAGCACCTGGAACTGCTCGACGTCCTCGACCTTGATCGGGTTGAGCACGACGGCGAGATCGTTCTTGGACGGGACCGCCTGCGGGAGCGGCAGCGCCGTCAACGCGATGCTGCGGGGGAGCGGGGTGTAGAGGGCGAGCCCCAGCAGCACCAGCCCGGCGCCGAGCAGCACGCCGCCGACGATGTCGGTCCAGTAGTGCCGTCCCAGCAGGACCCGGTCGGCACACACGATGAGGACGACGACGACGAGTCCTGTGCCGATCAGCCGGCGGATGTTCGCGCGCCGGATCAGCATCACGGCGAGCACGAGGCACAGCCCGGCGAGTGCGGTGGTCTGCGACGCATGGCCGGACGGGAAGGCGCGGGTGTCGAGGAGCCCGAGGCTGTCCTGCCACTCCGGTCGGTCGCGTCCGATCAGCCACTTGAGGCCGTGCGTCAGGGCGAAGGTGGCGACGCTGACAGCGAGGATCAGCATGCTGGCGCGGCGGTGGTGCTTCGCATACATGACCGTGGCCAGCACCAGTGTGTAGAGCGCGACCGACACCCCCGCGAAGGCGACCTCGACCACCCGGAGCACGTCGTGCAGCCCGCTCTTGTCGTCCGCCCAGTCCCGGACGTCGCGTCCGGAGGAGTCGATGTCGGCCAGCCAGGCCAACTCGGCTGCGACGCCCACGGTGAGTGCCGCGTAGAGCAGCAGGCAGGCGATCGCAGCGATCAGCGGCGTCTGACGGGGGCGGTCGAGCACGCCGTGAGGCTAAGGCATCTGCCCACTACCGTCGTACTCGTGACCACGTCCCGCCAACTCGGCACCTCAGACCTGACCGTGTCGGCCGTCGGGCTGGGGTGCAACAACCTCGGGCGGCCGGGGACCGCCACCGAGTCCCAGGAGGGCACCGACCGGGTGGTCGGCGCGGCTGTCGATGCGGGGATCACGCTGTTCGACGTCGCCGACACCTACGGCGCCCGGCCCGGGCTGGCCGAGGAGCGGCTCGGCGTCGCGCTGCGCGGTCGGCGCGACCAGGTCGTGGTGGCGACCAAGTTCGGCATGGACATGCGCGGGGCCTACGGCCCGGACCCCGGTGCCCGCGGCAGCCGGCAGTACGTCGTCACCGCCGTCGAGGGGTCGCTGCGCCGGCTCGGGACCGACCGGATCGACCTCTACCAGTTCCACGCTCCCGACCCGGCCACCCCGATCGACGAGACCCTGAGTGCGCTCGACGACCTGGTGCGAGCCGGCAAGGTCCGGTTCGTCGGCCACTCCAACCGGGCCGGCTGGCAGATCGCCGAGGCGGAGTACGTCGCCCGCGCGCTGGGCACCGAGCGCTTCGTGTCGAGCCAGAGCCACTACAACCTGGTCGACCGCCGGGCCGAGCTCGAGGTGCTGCCGGCCTGCCGGGCGTTCGGGCTGGGACTGCTGCCGTACTTCCCGCTCGCCAACGGGCTGCTCACCGGCAAGTACGCCGCCGGCACCGCCCCCGCCGGCAGCCGGCTGACCCACACCCGCCAGCACCTCCTCGACACCGCGACGTCGCCCGAGCTCCGTCGGTACGCCGAGCTCGCCGCCGCGCGCGAGGTCAGCGCGGTCACGGTCGCGATCGGGTGGCTGCTGGCGCAGGAGCCGGTGGCCAGCGTGATCGCCGGTGCGACCAGCGCCGAGCAGGTGATCGCCAATGCCGGCGCCGGTCACTGGGTCCCGACTGCCGAGGACCTGGCCGAGCTCGACGAGATGTTCCCGTCCCCCGAACCGATCTCGCCGTACTAGGCCGATTGGCCGAGCCCACCTCTCGCCGCGCCGCCGGCTGACCGCTTATCGGTTCGTTCCGCGTCGCACCGTCCCGATAGCCTCAGCGACATGATCGACCCGCGCATCCTCCGCGACGAGCCCGACCGCGTCCGTGCCGCCCAGGCCAAGCGCGGGCTGTCTGCCGACGTGGTCGACCAGGCGCTCGCTGCCGACACGGCCCGTCGTGCGGCGATCGCGACGTTCGAGACCAAGCGGGCCGAGCAGAAGGCTCTGGGTGCGCAGATCCCGAAGGCCTCCCCCGAGGAGAAGCAGCAGCTGCTCGCGCAGACCAAGATTCTCGCTGCCGAGGTCAAGGACGCCGAGGCCGCACGGGTAGCCGCGGACGACGAGTGGGCCGAGATCCTCAAGACGATCCCCAACCTGGCCGCCGACGAGGCGCCCGCGGGCGGCGAGGACGACTACACCGTCATCGAGCATGTGGGCGCTCCTCGTGATTTCAGGGCCGAGGGCTTCGAGCCGCGCGACCACGTCGAGCTCGGCCAGATCCTCGGCGCCATCGACATCGAGCGTGGCGCCAAGGTGAGCGGCAGCCGTTTCTACTTCCTCACCGGCATCGGCGCGCAGCTCGAGTTCGCGCTGGTCAACCTCGCGCTCGACCAGGCCCGGGCGGCCGGCTTCACCCAGGTCATCGCACCCGCACTGGTGCGACCGCGGGCCATGGAGGGCACCGGCTTCCTCGGTCAGGCCGCCGACGACGTCTACCGGATCGAGGGGGAGGACCTCTACCTGGTCGGTACGTCGGAGGTCGCGATGGCGGCGTACCACTCCGACGAGATCCTCGACGCCGCCACCCTGCCGCGCCGCTACGCGGCGTTCAGCCCCTGCTTCCGCAAGGAGGCCGGCTCGCACGGCAAGGACACCCGCGGCATCATCCGCGTGCACTGGTTCGACAAGGTCGAGATGTTCGTCTACACGACGCTCGAGGAGTCGTACGCCGAGCACGAGCGGCTGCTCGGCGTGGGAGAAGGAGTTCCTCGACAAGCTCGAGCTCGCCTACCGCGTCATCGACACCGCCGCCGGCGACCTCGGTCTGTCGGCGATCCGGAAGTTCGACTGCGAGGCCTGGATCCCGACCCAGGGTCGCTACCGCGAGCTGACCTCGACGTCGAACTGCACCGACTTCCAGGCCCGCCGCCTGGACATCCGGGTCCGCGACGACGGCAGGACCGGTCCCGTCGCCACCCTCAACGGGACCCTCACCGCGATCCCGCGGGCGATCGTCGCGATCCTCGAGACGCACCAGCAGGCCGACGGATCGGTCCGGGTGCCCGAAGCGCTGCGGCCCTACCTCGGCGGCCTCGAGGTCATCAAGCCCGTCGGTGGTTGAGGTGCGAGCCTCGGAACCAACCGACCGTGGCTGGCGACCACAGCTGGTCGCCCTCGACATCGACGGCACGCTGCTCAAGTGGGTCGTGGGCGGTGGCGGCGGCTCGACCCACGAGATCGTGCCGGACGCGGTCCACGCTGCCGTCCAGCGGGCGCTGGACGCCGGCACCCACGTCGTCCTCGCGTCCGGGCGGGCTCCCCACGGCATGACCGCGATCGCCGAGCAGCTCGACCTCCGGGACCCGCTGACACCCGACGGCCGGCTGTGGATCGTGGCGTCCAACGGCTCGGTGCTCGTCCGGCACCCGCCGATGGAGATCGTGCACGAGGAGACGTTCGACGCGGCGCCGGCAGTGCACGCCGTACTCGCCCGTCACCCGGACGCACTGGTCGCCATCGAGGAGCGGGGCATCGGCTACCGGGTGTCGGCGCCGTTCCCGCCCGGCGAGCTCGGCGGCGAGCTGATCGTCACCCAGCTCGAGGACCTGGTGTCCGCTCCAGTGAGCCGCGTGATCATCCGCGACCCGCAGGCGACCGCCGACGACTTCGTCGCGATGGCCGCGGACCTCGGCCTGCACGGCACCGACTACGTCGTCGGCTGGACGGCCTGGATGGACCTGTCGCCGGTCGGTGTGTCCAAGGCGTCCGGCCTCCAGTACGTCGCCGAGCAGCTCGGGATCGGCGCCGACGACGTGCTCGCGATCGGCGACGGACGCAACGACATCGAGATGCTCACCTGGGCCGGTCGCGGGGTGGCGATGGGCCAGGCCGTGCAGGAGGTCCGGGACGCGGCGGACCACGTCACCGGCCCGGTCGACGAGGACGGAGCAGCCGCCGAGCTGGCGCGGTGGTTCGGCTGACGGGCCGATCGGCCGATGAACGGCCTCGCTACGCTGGTTCGGTGATCGCAGCGCTCCGGACGACCCTGGCCACGGTGCTCGTCGCCCTCGCCTGCGCGTTCGCGACCACGCCCGCCGCGACCGCCGCCCCGGCCGCGGCGGACTGCGAGCCCCTCGACCTCGACAACCCGACCGCGGTCCGTGAGAGGGCCGCCGGAGTGACCGATGTCTTCGCCGGCAAGGTGCGCGAAGTCGAGCCCCGGACCGCCGTCGGCGGAGGCGAGGGCAGGGCCAACCAGGACGACGAGCCCACCGCCGGGTCCACCGACGGGCCGACCGACGGGCCCACCGACGGGCCGACCACGCCGGCCGATCCCCGGACCACCCGCTGGCAGCACACGGTGACCGTCGTCAGCCCGTTCCAGAGCGCGCTCCAGCCGGGCGACCGCACGCTGATCGTCACCCATCCGGCCGGCCCGGCAGAGGGACTCGGCAAGCTCGCCAAGGGTGCGACGTACGTGTTCTTCGTCAACGGCGAGCAGGGCATGGACCACCTCCTCGCCGGGGCGTGCTCCGGTACGACGAAGCTCGCCGGCGGCCTCACCGCGGCGATGCAAAGCCAGCTCGAGGAGACGCTCGGGGGGCCGCCCTCCGAAGAAGTGGTGCCCGCCTACTCGCTGACGGCACCGGGGGACGGCGCCCGGTCCACCCCCTCGCTCGGCCGGCTGGCCGCGCCGGGTGCCGCGGTCGCACTCATCGGCGTACTCGGCCTGCTGCTGCTCGTCCGGATTGCCTCGCGCCAGGTCAACTAGAGGTACATGCCCCCACGGCCCTCGTCCTGTCCTGGCTGCTGTTCCTGTGGTGCGCCCGGCATCCCCTGGGCCTGCTCCGGGTGCATGCCCTGCGGCAGCGCCCGCCGGATCTGCTCGAACTGGGCGCGCGCCGCCATCTGCTGGGCGTAGATCGCCGTCTGGATGCCGTGGAACAGGCCCTCCAGCCAGCCCACGAGCTGAGCCTGGGCGATCCGGAGCTCGGCGTCGGAGGGGGTGGTGTCCTCCATGAACGGCAGCGAGAGCCGGTCGAGCTCTTCGACCAGCTCGGGAGCGAGGCCGGCCTCGAGCTCCTTGATCGACGCTTGATGGATGTCGCGCAGCCGCTGGCGGCTGGCGTCGTCGAGCGGTGCGGCCTTCACCTCTTCGAGCAGCTGCCGGATCATGCTGCCGATCCGCATCACCTTGGCGGGCTGCTCGACGAGGTCGGAGATCGACTGCTCGCCCCCGTCGGAGTCGTCCGACTGGACGGAAACGGCGCTTGCCGGCATCGATGCCACCGGCTGTCCGTCGGGACCGATGATGACGATCTGCTGCTCGGTGGCGTCGGGAGACTGCTCGCTCATGGCGTCAACACTAGCCAGCCGTCATCAGCACCTTGCCGCTGTGGCTGCCGTCCTCCACGATCCGGTGCGCCTCGGCGGCCTGCTCCAGGGGTAGCACCCGGTGGACGATCGGCTTCACCTTGCCGTCGGCCACCAGCGGCCAGACGTGCTCGACGACCGACGCGCAGATCGCTGCCTTGCCCTCGATCGGCCGCGACCGCAGCGCGGTCGCGATGACCGCGCCGCGCTTGCGGAGGAGCTGGCCGATGTCGAGCTCGGCCTTCGCCCCGCCCTGCATGCCGATGATGACGAGCCTGCCCTCGTCCGCGAGCACGGACACGTTGCGTTCGAGGTACTTCGCGCCCATGTTGTCGAGCACGACGTCGGCCCCGCGCCCGTCCGTGTGGGCGCGGACCACCTCGACGAAGTCCTCGTCCCGGTAGCCGATCGCGACCTCGGCGCCGAGCGACCGGCAGAGGTCGAGCTTCTCCGCGCTCCCGGCCGTGGCGAACACCCGCGCCCCGAGGGCCGCGGCCAGCTGGACCGCCATCGTCCCGATGCCGCCGGCGCCACCGTGCACGAGGAACTCGTCACCAGGCTGCAGCCCCGCGATCATGAACACGTTGGACCACACCGTGCAGGCGACCTCGGGCAGCGCGGCTGCCGTGACCAGGTCAACGCCGTCGGGCACGGGCATCACCTGACCGGCCGGTACGGCGACGCGGCTCGCGTAGCCGCCACCGGCAAGGAGGGCGCATACCGGCGTACCGACGTCCCAGCCGGTCACGCCCTCGCCGACGGCCGCGATGGTGCCGCTGCACTCCAGGCCGATCACGCCGGACGCACCCGGCGGCGGTGGGTAGAACCCCTGTCGCTGGAGCAGGTCCGCCCGGTTGACCGCCGTGGCGGCGACGTCGATGAGCACCTCGCCGGGTCCGGCCTCCGGATCGGGCAGCTCGCTGATGGTCAGGACTTCGGGCCCGCCGGGCTCGGTCACAGTGACGGCACGCATGCACCTATCTTGCCGACCCGGCAAGAAGTCACACGAGCAGGTCTTCTTCTTCCTCTTCGTCGACGACCTCGTCGATCTCGTCGAGGTGGGTGAGCTCCTCGGCGACCTCGTCGTCGGCCTCGGCGTCGCGGTCGTCATCAGCCGCGGCGCCAGCGGGGCGGTCCCAGGCCTCGGCCAGCGCCTGCACCTTCCCGGCCATCCGCTCGACCGCATCCGGACGTGCCTCTTGGGCTCCTGCAGCCACGCCGAGCAGGAAGGAGGTCACCGGTCCTGCCATCGGGTGGACGTTGTCGTGCGCCACCTCGGCGAGGTCCCCGAGCAGGCTCTCGTCAGCCTCGCTGTCGATATCGAGGAGATCGCACAGCTCATCGATCCAGTCGTGGAGGTTCACCATCCCAGGATCACTTTGCCAAGGCCGGATGACAAGACCCGATCTGGGTCAGTCTGGTGAATCGTCTCCCAGGTCCCGCAGGTCGGTCCACGTGTCGACGTCGCGGTGTTCCTGCGCGAGCGCCGGGACCACCACCAGGTCGAGCGGCTCGAGCATCGGCCACAACGGGTGGCCGTGCTGGCCCTCCCGGTCCGGTCGCACCTGGTCGAGCCGCTCGGTGTCGACGACGAACGCGAGCTGGCGGCGCCCTTCCGGAGAAGCCAGCACGGCGCCGTCGTGCCCCACCGCCGCCTCGTGGAGCCGGCGGATCGTCGAGGTGGAGACGAACGGCATGTCCACCGCGAGGACGGCCAGCCACGGGAAGGTCCGGAGCAGCGAGTCGCGCCCGGTCAGCAGGCCGGCCACGGGTCCGCCGTACCGGGGGTCCTCGATGACGAAGGTCACCGGGCGGTCGGTCGGCACCTGCTGGCCGACGACGACCACCTCGGCCGCGTCGATCACCGCGTCGAGGGTGTGCTCGAGCAAGGTGCGGCCGTGGATCTCGATCGTCGCCTTGTCGGCGCCGCCGAGCCGGGTCGCCTGGCCGCCGGCGACGACGATCGCGGCGAAGCTGGTCAACCCTGGCTCGATCACCTCTGGAGTCTCGCAAACTGCCCGCAGCACCGGAACTGCAGGACGACGGGGGACACTGGGGAGGTGAGCGACACCACGCTGAGCCTCGCGCTGGTCCAGGCGGCGTCCGGTCTCGACCCGGCAGCCAACCGGGTCACTCTTGACCTGCTGACGCCTGCCGGCCACGACCTGGTCGTCTTCCCGGAGGCGTTCGCCCGCGACTTCGGCGACGCCGGCTCCGACGTGAGCCCGTACGCCGAACCGCTGGACGGGCCGTTCGCGACGGAGGCCGCCCGCCTGGCCGGTGCCCGCGGAACCACCGTCGTGGCCGGCATGTTCGAACGGAGCAACGATCCCGACCGGCCCTACAACACCCTGGTGGTGCGCGGCGGCGCCGAGGCGTCGTACCGCAAGGTGCATCTCTACGACTCCTTCGGCTACCGCGAGTCCGACCGGCTGACGGCCGGGCCGATCGAGCCCGTCGTGGTCGAGATCGGTGGTTGGCAGGTCGGCCTGATGACTTGTTACGACCTGCGGTTCCCCGAGTTCGCGCGCCGGCTCGTCGACGCCGGTGCGGAGCTGATCGTGGTGCCCGCCGCGTGGGTAGCCGGGCCGCGGAAGGCCGACCACTGGCGGACCCTGGTGACCGCTCGTGCCATCGAGAACACCGTCTACGTCGCGGCCGTCGGGCAGCCGGCGCCGCGCTACACCGGCCACTCGATGGTGGTCGACCCGCTCGGCGACGTGCTCGTCGAGACCGGCCCCGGAGACGCGGACGAACCGGTGGTGCTCACCGCAGCGGTGGACCGTACGACGCTGGCGGACGCGCGTCGTACCAACCCCTCCCTCGCCAACCGCCGTCTGTAGGCTCGTCGCTCGATGTCCCGTCACGCCACCCGCGCCGCCGCGCGGCCCGCTGTCAGCGGGTTGCAGCGACGGATCGCCGGTGTCGCGTCGTCGCCGCTCCCGGTGGCGACCTGGGCGCTGCTGGTGGGCGTCGGGACCGTCATGCTCGTCTGCGCGATGGTGCCGACGGGCCCGGAGTGGTTCGGCATCACGGGGTCGTTGATCGTCGGCCCGGCGTACGCCTGGGCGCTGGCGGCCCGCACCGGCGGCCGACCGGTGATCTTCGGGACCCTCGCGCTTGCGCTGGGGCTGCTGGCCACCTGGGCCGACCGCGACATCATCTCGACGGGCACGTCGGTCCTGACGACGGCGGTCGCCGCGGTCCTGGGGGTGATGGCCACGGTGCCGGCGCGGTCGTTCTTCGCCTCGGTCCGTGAGTGCCTGCTCGGGATGGGCCTGGCCGGGATCGGTGCGATGGCGGCGGTCGGGTTCGAGCCCACCATCGACGTGACCCGGTTCGAGTACCTCGGCCTCGGGCTGGCACTGGTCGGCGCCGAGATCCTTGTCTTCCGCCTCGGCGCCGGGCTGCACGGCCTCGGCCGCCGCGGCGTGGCGGTCGTCGCCGTCGGTGCCGCGCTGCTGCTCGCGACCCTGCTCTATGCGGAGCTGCTGCGCCGCTACGGCTCCACCGGTCTCGTCGACTGGTTGCTCGCCCAGGTCGATTGGAGCCGGGACCGCCTCGGCGCGTTCCCCCGGCCGATCGTCGCTGTGCTCGGAGTGCCCGCCCTCGCCTACGGCTGCCACATGCGGGCCCGGCGCCGGCAGGGCTGGTGGGTCTGCGCGTTCGGCGTGGCCGCGACCTCACCGGTCGCGACCTCGCTCGGCAACCCCGCCGTCGGGCTCAGCGAGGTCGTGCTCTCCGCGGGCTACGGGCTGCTGGTCGGCCTGGTGCTCGCCTTCGTGATCATCCGGCTCGACCTCGCCCTCACCGGCAACGCCGGACGGCGGCGTCGGGTGGCCGAGCAGGCGGCCGCCGTACGACCGGAGCCGGGGCGTACGTCGGCGCTCTTCTAGCCTCGCGCGTCACGGTAGCGTCGCCGCGGGCGACGTCGTCCAGGAGGGCGACCTGCCGGTCGAGCTGGGCTGATCAGGCTCTGTAGCTCGTCGAGTACGTCGGCCGCGGGTACGTCGAGCTCGATCGCCAGCTGCACCACCTCGGTGACGGTCAGGTCACCCCGGCCGCCGAGCTCGGCCGCGAGCGCCGCTCGGAGATCGTTGCCAGGAGCCGGACCTGTCTGGTCGCCGCTGTGTTCCGAGGTAGACACAGTGCTGACGCTAGTTCACAATGAAACAGATGCGCAACAGTCGTCTCCCCGGCCCGTTCAGATTGGGATACTGTTTCGGACGTGGGACAGAGAGAGCATGCCTCGACGCCGATCAACCTGGAGATGCTCCGGCTGATCCGCGAGGGTTTCGCGGCCGCGGGAATGACCCAGGAGGCGCTGGCGCGGGCGAGCGAGGTTCCCCGCAGCACCCTCGCCAACATCTTGTCGCCGACAGCGGCACCCCGGCTGATCCACGTCGGCCAGATGGTCCAGATCGCCGTGGCTCTCGGCGCCGACGCCCGCGCCTGGATCGCCGAGCTCGAGGCGTTCGAGCGGAAACGCCGCGGCGATCCCGGTCCGCGTCGGGTTCGCCGTCGCCCGGCCCCCCACGTCCAGAAGCGGGCGGCGCGCAAGCCGACCGGCAACGAGTAGTGCCGGTCGTCGCGCCTAGCCTGACGGTGTGGTCCACCCGTGGCGTCGCCTCCGCGCACTCAGTGGCTGGGAGCTGCGCTGGCACCACCCCGACGACGACCCGGATCCGGGCTTCACGCTGTTCGACGAACAGGTCATCAGCCTTCGCAGCAACCTGACCTGGGAGGAGCGCCGGTGCACGGTGCTCCACGAGTGCCTCCACGCCGAGTGGGGGCCGACCCTCGTCGGTGTGCTCGCGGAGCGGGAGGAGCTGCGCGTACGCCGGGAGACGGCCCGGCTGCTGCTGCCGTCGATCCACGAGATCGGTGAGGCGCTGGCGTGGGCGCTGTCGCTCGAGGAGGCCGCGGTCGAGCTCCTGGTCGACGTCGGCGTGCTGCGCGACCGGCTCGGCCGGCTCTCCCCCGCCGAACGCGACTACCTCAACCTGCGGGCGGCGCAGGCAGCCTGACCTTCTAGACTCGTCGGTCGGGGACCTGGTCCCCGAGGAGGGGTGCCGGAGTGGCCGATCGGAACCGCCTTGAAAGCGGTCGTAGGGAGACCTACCGCGGGTTCGAATCCCGCCCCCTCTGCGTGGCTGAGACTTCCCTACCCGTCGACTACCGGCTGGCTCCCTTAGTGGTGGCCAGGTTCGTCGGCGCCTACCTGGTCCTGTTCGCCGTGGTGATCCTCGGCGGCACCGTGGTGGTGGCGTGGGCGGGTCTCGAGCCGGACCTCCTCGTGGTGCTCCTGGCGGTGGGGTTGCTCGGGCTGCTCGGGCTGGCGTGGTGGCTGCGGACCCGGGTGAGCGTCGTCCGGCTGAGTGCGACCGGCTACCGGGTGGCGCTGGTCCGCGGGGCCGGCGCGAAGGAGGCTCGCTGGAGCGAGGTCGAGGACGCGGTGGCCACCCAGCCGGAAGCGGGACCGTGCGTCGTGCTCCGGCTCAAGGACGGCCGTTCGACAACGATTCCGATGGAGCTGCTCGCCGCCGACAAGGACGACTTCGCACGCGATGTGCGCGACCATCTGGGCCGCGCGACTCGCTGAACGGGCCGATTCGGTCGCACCCGCGACCGCCTTGTAGCCTGTCCTCGCTGATCGGCGCGCCCGGTCAGCAGGGAGGCGTCGCCTAGTCTGGTCTATGGCGCCCGCCTGCTAAGCGGGTTTGGGGCTACAACCCCATCGAGGGTTCAAATCCCTCCGCCTCCGCGTCCAACCCCCGGTGAGCACGCTCGCCGGGGGTTAGTGCTGCCCGGTTCGGGTGAATTATCGCATCTGGGAACATCGCCGCGCAGGACCTCCCGACATCGTCCACTTGGACAAGAAAACCTTGGGAGGGTTGCTGGAATGCCGTCTCGGATGTTTGGCTAGGTGCAGAACGACTTGTCGTCTGGGGACTCGTGCGACCCCGAACTGAGCGAAGGGCAGTAAAATGAGGGAGTTCGGACGTAGGGCCGCACTCGTAATTGCAGCGACCGTGGCGACAGTGGGCTTGGCATCCGTCGTTGCGCCGCCGTCGCACGCCGGCAGCATCGGCTCGGGCTGGTGCCCCAGCTGCAAGCAGTCGTCCACCCCTCCGTGATCTGATCTAGCTGGGAGCGGCCGCCGCGCCATCGGCTCCGGTGGTCGTTGTCATTTTTGGGCATCCCCAGCAGCATCCCCGGCGTCCCCGGACTCTTCGCTCGCGGCGTTCAACTCCGCCGCTTCGTTGCCCGAGACGCCCGTGCTCCCCATCGTGTAGCCGAGCTGGAAGCGGGTCTCGGCGTCGTACTCAGTCTTGAGGTCGGCCACGTAGCCGGCGTAGGTGCGCGGGCTGACGCCGAGCCGCTTCGCGCTGACCGCATCCGGGTGACCGGCGATGAGCATCCGGATGGTCATCGAACGCTGTTCGACCGCGATCTCCTTGATCGCCTTCTCCTCAGAAGTGACGTACGGGCGGCCGCGCTCCCAAGCCCGCTCGTAGACGTCGACGAGGTAGGCGACAACGGCAGGCTCCCGTACGACGACCGCCGTGGCCTGGGTGTCGGGAGCCGGGATCACCGCGACCCGCCGGTCGACGACGATCATTCGCTTGAAGAACTCGTCGAGCGTGCGCACCTCCGCGCCCCGGGCGGTGACGGCGGCGACGTACTTCTGGGTCATCGCGCTGCGGCGTGCGCTGTGCTGGTAGAGCGTGCGCATCGAGATGCCTCGCTCGAGGGCGTCGGTATCCCGGATCGCCGCGATCGCGACGTACTGAGCGTTGCGGCCGGTCTGGGGCTGAGCCGTGAGCAGCTCTTCCTCGGCGTCCCCGATCAGGCCGGTGAGGTAAGGGTTGATCGCTTCGTTGTGGAGGTAGCTGAACGGGCCCGAGCTCTGCGCGACCGGGGATCGTCGCCAGCTGTGGTTGAGCGATTGGAAGGCTTGGGCCCACCGTGCGGACTCCTCGAGCAGCCGTGCTCCCTCGCTGCTCAGCGGGGTGACCACCCGCGATTGGACGTTGGCCGGCTCGAGCGGCCGCCACAGGCCGTCGCGCATGTCGAGCTGGACCAGGTTGAGCTCGGCAAGCAGGTCGAGGGCTGCCTTCGAGTCGCTACCGTCGGCGATGCGACCGTCCTCTGCGGCAATGCCGCCCTCCTGAACCATCAGCTCGTAGAGATCGGCGGCAGCCCGCTCGAACAGTTCGCGGTCCTCGGGCTCATAGCCGGACAACACGACCTCCTGGTCCTCAGCGCTCCCAGACCACCCCCGGCCGGGGAATCGTGTATCCCCCAATATCCCACAACGAGGCGATTCGGCATCGGGACTTGCCCTCGGCTATTCTCGACCGGTCGCTCGCGAGGGCGGCAGGCGCCCGTAGCTCAACGGATAGAGCATCTGACTACGGATCAGAAGGTTTGGGGTTCGAATCCCTACGGGCGCGCAGATGGCCGTCGCTGACCTGCAGGTTTGCGGCGGTCTTGTCGTTGGCGGAGGCGAGGATTCGATTGACTGGTCATTTACTCGCCATTTGGTCCCGCGCTGCCTCCTGTCCCGGTCTATTGCGGGACGTCGCGGACTGGTCTGGAGCATCGCGGAACTCGGAACTCGGAACTCGGAAATCGGCCGGCCCGACGGCGTTGATGCCGCCGTCGTCGAGGCGCATGGTCGAAGGGTCGGAGGCAGTACGGCGGCGCCGCGCAGCTCGACAAAGGTGCTGATTCACGGCACTCAGGTAGCCGCCTCACGGTGGTGCTGGATCAACACCACCGGCGTGACCTGCGTAAACGTCGATTCGAGTTCATCTGAGCGTCCGCCGCGCGGGTTGATCGTGTGCCGCCATCGGCGGGAGAACCCGCCTTGCCTGGCCGAAATCAGAGCCTCGGCGACCCTGCTCCCTAACGACATCACCAGTCTCTCCGAACAAGCGCCTGCCTGCTCGCCCACAGTCCTCCGCCACCCCACCCGAAGCCCCGCCCTTCAAAGCGGCCCGACTTCTCCTCCTTAATAACGTCACACGGTTGGCAGATCGAGGTGTGCGCCGTTTCAACCGGTGACCACGACCCACCTGAGTGGCTTGAGCATGACCAGGACAACGTGCCCGGAGTGCGGCGGCCCGATCAAGCAACGCAAGGGGCGTGGCCGGCCTCGGGTCTACGGCGGACTGGCGTGCCGGAACGTCGCCTACGAGAAGCGGAAAGGGATCGCACCCGCCGCGCCTCCCAGCGACGCACCGCTGATGGTCGGAGACATCCTCCGGATGCCCCAGTTCCGGGCGGCCCGCGAGGAGCGCCTGATCTCGATCAATCGGATCCTCGCTACCAGCATGCCATCTCCAAGCTGGTGATCGCCTACGGGATGGTTGGGCGGATCACCAACGGAAGCTTCGGGTTGCCGGCGGTCGCGGGGTGACTCGCCGCGGCATGCGAATGTGCACTCATCAACCGAGAGCAGGCACCAGCCGTTTGACCTGGGCTGCGCTCCCAATGACTGGGAGCCCAGCCTAGATCGGGTAGCCGCTGCCGCCCCGGGTGCGCGATGCGCAAATTACCTAGGGCTGATCGCGTGCGCCCTGCGACACTCGCCGAGTGCATGGCGTGCGCATCGTCGGTGTCGACGAGCGGGACAACAACTGGGAGAAGCATCGCCCCCGTTATCGGGTCTATCTCCACGGAAGCGGTGAGGCATCCACGCACGGCTGGACTGACACTTACGACGTCATCGGCGCAGACGTTCTTCAAGTGGTCGACTGGGCGCAACGCCAGGCGGGCGAGCTCCTCACCTACGCGGTGGCTCTTGTGTACGACGATCAAGCCGAGGAGCAGCGCGATGTCGGCCGGGGTCGAGGGCTCGTTTGGCTCGTTGGAATGGACGGCAACGACTACGCCACCGATGACTGGGAGGTGCAGTCCCAGCAACGAATGATCGCTCGCAGGACTGCTCCCATCGTGGTGCCGCCGCGCGATCGCATGCCGGGCGATGTTCCAGACCCGTACAACGACGGCACGGAGACTCGCTGAACGCTCGCTACTGCCGCTTGGTTAGCGCGCAGCTGCCGAGAAGCGGTTGCCGTTCCCTCAGGACGGAGGAGACTGGACGAATGCGGCTCGTTCCAGTGGTGCTCCTAGCCTGGCTCGCGCTGTTGGGCTGCACCCCGGAGACGCTGTCGCCGGAATCTGCCACGACCCCGAGCGCAACCTCGACCGGCGTTCCGCCGCCGACGCGCAGCGCGTCCGATGAACCGACGGGTTACCGGTACGTCTTGCAGTCGTACTGCGGATACCCGGCACTCGGGACTCTGACCGTTGTGGAACACCGCGGGCTCGTCAGAGAGGTCGCGAGGGTGGGAGAGCCGAGCGATTACGTGCCCGAGCCCGCAGCCGTGCCGTCCCTGGCTGACATGCTGGCCCGAGCCGAAGCCGCTCCGCCTAGCGCCGAAGTGAAGGTGGTACGCGACGACAACGGGTTGCCCGTCTCCATTCGGATCGACGACCCACGAGGCCAGGACTCCGACGAGTGCTACGAAGTCAGTGACCTGGTGCCGCTGCGTTAGAACGCGCAGGTGGCTGCCGGAGCATCGCCGGGTGGTGATTCGACTGCGTCCGCTAGTGCCGCACGCGGTGCTTACGGGGATGGCGTAGACAACCAGGACCCTCGCTCGCGCGTGGCACTCGTATGGGGAACGAGCGCGCCATCGTAGCCATTGCGGCACTCATCCTGGTGACGGCCGGCTGCAGCGACTCTGAACGAGCAGCTGCTCGCTCGAGCCCGTCAGTGCCGAGCCAACCTTCCGGGACCCTGCAGGCGGACCCAATGGTGATCCCGGACTTCACCGAGAAACCGGTCGGCGTGGCTCGCATGACGGCGCTCGCGCTCGGGTTGAGGGCGCGAGTCGTCAACAGTGCCGGATCGGCTTGCTTGCCACGGCGGACCGTGCTCGAGCAGCGCCCGGCGCAGGGCACCCAGGTCGCGGCCGGAAGTCGAGTCCTCCTGGTCATCAACAGCGGCGGCTTCGGCACCTGCGGACTTCACCTGCCGGCCGCCCCGCGCGACCTGCGTCGAATCGCGGACCTCTTCGCTGACTTCGCGCGCGACAAGTCTCCCGGCCCGCCGGCCGACACACCTGTCGATCTCTATGTCGGCGGGGTGCTTCAACGGGCCATTCCGTCAGGCGACGTTTCTGACCGCCGACAGTGGCGGGTCTGCCCCGGAGGTATTGGATACGCCGCCCGGAGTTGCCCCATCTCGGCGCTGGTTCCGTTCGTCGAGTACCCGGGCCCGATCGCGGCGACCACCCGCCCGCCGACACATCCATGCCTCGCCGCGACCGAGCTCCCTGGCAGTCTGGAGGTCTACCGCGCGGTCACCCTCACCCCCGATGAGAACCGCGACTGCACGTCGTACTTCGCTGTCCAACTGTTCGTGAACGACGCGGGACAGATCATCGCCGTGAACCTCGTGCTGAGTGAGCCGTGACCAGGGACCGGCGGCCCGCCCGGTATGCCGCCCTGCGTGCTCGCGCAGCGGCACGCTACTGGCGCCCCGGCTTGCGCGAATGCCTCCTCCAAGCGGTGCGCGGTTCCGCCTATGGTCGGCGCATGAGACCCCGCCGATCTCTAGCAGCACTCGCCGCCACGACGGCACTCCTGACCGCCTGCGGGAGCGAGTCATCGAACGGCGGCGAGAACAACGACTCCGGCGACGCGGCTGACCCGGCGCCGACCCGCGTGATCGCAACCGGTCCGGACGGTGAGGTCGTCGAGTTCACAGACTTCTCAGTGACCTGCCGACCGAGCGAGGACGAGCAGCCGCCGGCGCAGATCGTGTTCGCGTTATCCGGCTTCGGCGACGCCGAGAAGCCGAGCCAACCCAACGGCCCCGCGATGATCATCGAAGCGGCTGACACGGTTGATGGAATGACGGTCGAACTCCCCCATGTCGAGGAGTACGGCAACGAGGAGACGTTCGTCAGTGCCTTCATCACCGAGGTGGGTGACGAACGTGAGATCGCCTCGCACACCGAGCTCTCCACTGGTGAGATCGAGGTGATCAGCGCGACCTGCGAGCCGACGCCCCGGCTCGAGGTGCGGATCGACGGCGTGATGGAGAGCGAACTCTCGGACAACACCGTGACTGTCCGGGGCTACGTGGCAGCGGAGTGAGCCAGCAGGACAAGGGACTCTCTGACCCGGTCGCATCGAGTTGAGTGCACTTGGCAACATGAGCGCGATTCACTTAGAGCTCCGGTGACGTCGGCCGGTCTTGTTCTGGATCGCGTGGCCGGAGTCCCTCGAGGATCTCAGCCGTTCTGGGATCGACACGTTTCGGGGCTGCACGTAGTGCTCGCGGGTCACCGCTGTCGACGAATGCCCGAGCAACTCGGCGGCGAGGTCGGTGCCTGCCGCGTCGTCGATAGCGGTGGCGACGGTCTTGCGCAACGTGTGCGGGACGACTTGAGCTAGGTCGATGCCCTCGGGCAGGAGACCGGCGCTGGCGTCCCGGATCGAGCGCCAGTACTTCGAGTGCTTTGGGTGGGGTTGGCGAACGTGGCCCCTGCCGCGAACGAAAACGATCGTTCCTGTGATCGTGACGGTCGGCTGCTCCGCGTCCCGCTCGACGTCGGCACGGCGGATCGCGAGCGCTTCGCCGAGTCGGGCAGACGTGCCGAGCATGACCTCGAAGATCTGCGCCAGCTGTCCGTCGGGCGGTGGGCCGGGTTGTCCGGGTTCTCGGCGGTGCTCGCGGAGCAGCCGTCGGATTCGTACCGCGAGGTCGAGGATCTGGGCGAGTACGACGCGAGCGTGTCGCCCCCGGGACAGTCCGCGCTTGGCTTCGGTCTTGAGGAAGCGGTCCAGGGTTCCGACGGTGAGCTCGCCGAGCCGCAGGTCTCCGACGCTGGGCAAGATGATGCGGGTCACGATGTCGCGGTAGACCTCGATCGTCTGCGGGGCGTGGTCCTGCCCTCGATCCAGGTGCGGACGCAGGACTCGGGATAGCGCAGCGAGCGGCCCAGCTTGACCGCTGGGGGACCGACCCCGTCGACGCGCCAGTCGTAGAGCGTGGCGGTGGCCGATGCGGTGGAAGACGATCTCTACGCCAAGACGGACGGACCGCCCCCTCGCACGCGGTGACGCGTGGCGTTCCCGGCCTTCTGGATACCAACGTCCTCTACGGCGCGACGCTCTGCGACACGATGCTGCGCATCGTGGAGCACGGCGAGCGGGACGGGGAGCATGGACGAACCCTAGTCAGGGTCACCGGTGTGGAGGGCGACCGGACGCGCACATGCCGCGCGGCGAGTGTGTGCGCTCGTGGCAATGCGGACGTGCCGTCACGACCGGCCGCCGCGCCCCGGGAACGGGATCCGCTGCACTACCTGCCCAGCTCGATCCAGTCCCACGAGAGCGCTCACATCTTCGATCGGCGGGCGTACCAGAACGAATGTGCGCAGCGCGGTTCCATCACTCGCCGTCGCGCCTGGGAGCGCCGCGGTCATCACGTCGGAGCAACGAGCCTCTTCGTGGCTCTCTGCACGCACGACCTGGATCCGCGACGTGACTGGTCACGCTCCGCGTGACGCCGTCGCGGGAGTCCTCGATGCCGGCGAGGGCCGGGGAGGGGAGGGGCAGGGCGCAGACCCATCAGACCCTGTCCTCCGAAGCGGCGGGGTGGCGCGTTAACATGTGACGCAGCCCACGTTCTCCAGGGAAGGCACGGCACCCGTGAACGCGACCGCATCCGTCGATGTCGACATCCGCAGGGGATCCTTCGCGTCCCGCAGAGTTTTCATCCTGGCCGCCATCGGATCTGCTGTGGGACTGGGCAACATCTGGCGGTTCCCGTACGTCGCCTATGAGAACGGCGGCGGCGCCTTCGTCATCCCCTATCTGGTGGCGTTGCTGACCGCCGGAATCCCGTTCTTGTTCCTCGACTACGCCCTGGGTCACAAGTTTCGCGGCTCGGCGCCGCTGTCCTTCGCGCGACTGCGTCGCGGCGCCGAGGGCCTCGGTTGGTGGCAGGTAGGGATCTGCTTCCTGATCGCGATCTACTACGCGGCCGTGCTCGCGTGGGCGGTGCGGTACACCTTCTTCTCGTTCAACCAGGCGTGGGGTGACAGCCCGGGCGACTTCTTCTCCGGCGAGTTCCTGCAGGTCAGCGATCCAGGGATCACCTTCTCGCCGGTCACCGGAGTTCTGGTGCCCCTGCTGGTGGTCTGGATCGTCGTCATCGGGGTCCTGGCACTGGGCGTGCAGAAGGGCATCGGGTCGACCGCGATGGTCTTCATCCCGATCCTGGTGCTGACGTTCGCCGCGCTGGTCGTGCGCTCGCTGTTCCTACCCGGCGCCGGTGAGGGTCTCAACGCCCTCTTCACCCCGGACTGGGCTGCGCTGACCGAGGCGTCGGTCTGGGGCGCTGCGTTCGGCCAGATCTTCTTCTCGTTGTCCATCGGCTTCGGCATCATGATCACCTACTCCTCCTACGTGCACCGCGACACCGACATGCCCGGCGCCGGCCTGGTGGTCGGCTTCTCCAACTCCGGGTTCGAGCTGCTGGCCGGGATCGGTGTCTTCGCCGCCCTGGGCTTCATGGCGCAGGCCAACGGGGTAGCGGTGAGCGATGTGGCTTCCGACGGTGTCGGCCTGGCGTTCATCGCGTTCCCGGCGATCATCAACGAGGCTCCTGCTGGTGCGCTGATCGGTGTCCTCTTCTTCGGATCACTGGTCATCGCCGGCCTGACCTCTCTGATCTCGATCAGCGAGGTTGTCATCTCGGCGGTCCGCGACAAGTTCGACCTCACTCGGGTGAGGGCGACCGTGGCCGTCACGGTGCCGATGGCAGTCTTGAGCCTGGTCTTCCTGTCCACCACCAGCGGACTGCACGTGCTCGATATCGTCGACCACTTCCTCAACCAGTTCGGCATCCTGCTGGTCGCGGTCGTGTCGATGATCGTGGTGGCCTGGGGCCTGCGAGCGCTACCCATGCTCGCCTCACATCTCAACGACAGCGGCTCGGTCCACATCGGCACGTGGTGGCGGGTCCTGATCGGCGGGGTGACACCGGTCGCCCTGATCTACGTCCTCGCCGACTCCTTCGTGACCGACATCAAGACGCCGTACGGCGACTATCCGGGCTGGATGCTCGGAGTCTTCGGCTGGGGGGCGGCCGTCGCGGTGATCGTCTTCGGGTTCCTCGCAGCCCGGATGCCGTGGCGTGACGATGCGGTCAGGTCCGACGGCACGGACCAAAAGGAAGGGCAGTCATGAACACCTCCGCCATCGCGATGATGGTCGTCGCCATCCTGGTCATCTGGGGTGGCCTCGCTCTGGCCATGCTCAACCTCAGTCGCCGCAGCGTCGACGCGCCGGACAGATCCGAGGTCCGCCGGGACCTGTGACCACAGCTCGCGTGAGAGACAGTCGCGCGAGCTGGGCTGACGTTCTTCTGCTCAGGCTGGCCCAGCAGCTTCTCGTGTCGGTCGACGACCTCGATCGTGGCCGAGAGCTTATGGGGATCGACCCCGATGATCACCTTCGCCATCGCGTTCTCCTGCTTCGCCTCGTACCGGTAGGGACGGCGAGGTGGGCAGTGCTACTACGAGCTGGGCAGTCCCCTTTCGAGCCACGCCTCGTCACGGTGCCCGACGGATTGCAGACCGACAGAGAGCCACACCCAGTACGGGTGGGCAGCCGCATGGAGAGCCATCCGCCGGGCACCTGGACCGAGTCTGGCCAGACACCGATCCTGCAGGGAAGTCTCTAGTAGCCGCCAATGGATCGGCGGAAAGACGGCACTTGGCCGCAGAGGGACCCAGGCTCTTGGACTGGTACGTCCGTGTGCTGCTGCATTCCGTAGCCGCGAATCGGATCGGTCGATGTCGTCAGCGGTGCAATCGCCAACTCGCTAAAGGAACTGCGCCGGGTCAAACTCGGCGATTGGAATGATGCGGACCCGCGGCAGTTGCTCGTTGAAGGCCTTCACGTCGTGCTCGAGGTCGAAGAACTCGAGACCGTTCTTAGCCAGGTCGAGGAAAGTCTGGTTGCGGAACTCCACGAATCCGACGACGCCTACGCGGCGACCGTCCAACAGGTCTCTCACCTGATCGACGAAGTCTCCGTCATTGCTGACCAGGAGCACGTCAGCGTCGCGGTGCCTCAGTTCGACGAGGGTTCGCTGAATCGCGATATCTACAACCTTCTCTCCGGCGCCACCGGAGAGTGGGATCGGTCGATAGCCGATCGCGAGGAGGGCCTGAATGAACGGCATCGGTAGGTCATTGTTCGCAGCAAGGAAGAACAGTCCACTTGTCTGCTGGACCCAGCGTTCGCTTGCGAACTGCAGCAATCGCTCCCACCGGGGACGCTCCTCGGGCCGGGGGCGCCGTCCCAGGATCGATGCGCCGAGGGTGGCGTCGATGTTCTCGCCGTCGACCAGAACGTAGGTCATGCGGGGTTCCTCTCCCATGGCGCGAGCCTACGGACGGCTGACCTCCGTCGTTGAGTGAACTGACGAACCTGTCGGTCAACGGTCGGCCGTCTCGTTGCCCGGCGCGTGGGGCGCCTTCGGCGCTGAGGCGCCCGCCATTGATCGGGGATCACTGGGCTGGTGCTGCTCGGGCCCCAGTGTCCGGTCGCGCTGCGCGCGTTTCCACTGGACAGTTCCCCTCGTCTGCCAGCGGGCGGGTAGCCGAACCTCACGCTTCGGTCGAGGATAGGCCGGTAGGAACCACGAGCTTCGACGGAATCGAGGGGGACGGTGGCATCCACCGACTTGCCGGCACACGCATCGGTCGTGGTCATCGGTGGCGGTGTGATGGGCCTGAGCACGGCCTACCACCTGGCGCGGGCAGGTGTGCCTCGCGTGGTCCTGGTCGAGCAGGCAGAGCTCGGATCCGGGTCTACGTGCAAGGCGGCTGGCGGAGTTCGCGCGCAGTTCTCAGACGCGCTCAATATCGAGCTCGGCCGCCGAAGCCTCGAGACCTTCGAGAAGTTCAAGCAGGAGTTCGACCAGGAGATCGACCTCCACCGAGTCGGGTACCTGTTCCTGCTCGACCACCCGTCGCAGGTCGAGGCGTTCGAGCAGAACGTCGCGCTGCAGAACGACCTGGGCGTCGCCAGTCGGATGGTCGATGTCGCCGAGGCCAAGCGGCTCTCGCCGCTGATCGAGACCGACGGCCTGCTCGCCGCCTCCTGGTCGCCCGACGATGGGCACTGCACGCCGGAGTCCGTGGTCCTTGGGTACGCCAGGGCCGCACGGAATGCCGGCGCGCGACTGGTCCGTGGTTGCTTGGTGACCGGCATCGCGACCGACGGCAGCACGATCACCGCCGTGGAGACCAGCAAGGGCACCATCAGGACCGACACGGTGATCTGTACGGCGGGCGCCTGGTCCCGGCAGATCGGCGACCTCATCGGCATCCACCTTCCGGTGGAGCCTGTGCGGCGCCAGATCGTGACGACCGAGCCGATGCCCGGCCTGGACCCACGCACGCCGTTCACGATCGACTTCGCGACCAGCCTCTACTTTCACAGCGAGGGACCCGGCCTCCTGATCGGCATGTCCGATCCCGACGAGCAGCCCGGGTTCGAGGTCAGCCGGTCCGACGACTGGCTGCCCCGGCTCGGCGAAGCGATCGAGCGCCGGGCGCCGAGGATCGCCGAGGTCGGCATCGCCCGCGGGTGGGCCGGCCTCTACGAGATGACCCCGGACCACAATGCACTGGTGGGCGAAGCACCCGAGATCTCGCGATTCCTCTACGCCACCGGCTTCTCCGGACACGGGTTCCTCATGGGCCCCGCCATCGGGGAGGTGATGCGTGACCTCTACTTGGGCGACCGGCCCGTCGTCGACGTCAGCGGCTTCGACGTCCGCCGGTTCGCCGACAGCACCTTCCGTCCCGAGCGCAACATCGTCTGACCAGAAGGAACCGCCTGATGACCGCACAAAGCACCATCCCGACCGGCGCCGAGCTCCAGCGGTTGGCCATCCAGACCGCCCGCGCCTGCGGGGTCGACGTCGCCGCCGCCGCCGGATCCGTGGACACCGCCTCCCCGATCAACGGCGAGCGCCTCAGCTCGCTGGCGTGGACCGACGCCGCCGCGGTCGACGACGCCGTCGACCGAGCCCGGAGCGCTTTCCTCGAGTGGCGCAAGGTCCCGGCGCCTGCCCGCGGAGCACTGGTCAAGCGAATCGGCGAGCTCCTCACCGAGCACAAGGACGACCTGGCCACGCTGATCAGCCTCGAGGTCGGCAAGATCACCTCGGAGGCCCGCGGAGAGGTCCAGGAGATGATCGACATCTGCGACTTCGCGGTCGGCCTGTCCCGGCAGCTCTACGGACGGACCATGCCGTCGGAGCGCCCCGGGCACCGCCTGATGGAGACTTGGCACCCGCTGGGCGTCGTGGGGGTCATCAGCGCCTTCAACTTCCCGGCTGCCGTGTGGTCGTGGAACACCGCCGTCGCCCTGGTTTGCGGCGACCCCGTGTTGTGGAAGCCGTCCGAGCTGGCGCCGCTGACGGCACTGGCCGGCCACGCCATCCTCGCCCGGGCCATCGCCGAGCTGGGCGCCCCGGCCGACCTGTCGCAGGTCCTGATCGGCGGTTCCGAGGTCGGCCAGGCCCTCGCCGACCACCGCGGCGTCGCACTGCTCAGCGCGACCGGCTCGACCCGGATGGGCCGTGCCGTCGGCCCGCGCGTCGCCGACCGGTTCGGACGGTCGCTGCTCGAGCTCGGCGGCAACAACGCCGCGATCGTCAGCTCCAGCGCGGACCTCGACCTGACCACGCGTGGCATCGTCTTCTCGGCCGCCGGCACCGCGGGACAGCGTTGCACCACGATGCGTCGCGTGATCGCGCACAGCAGCGTGATCGACGAGGTCACCGAGCGGCTCGCCGCGGCGTACGGCCGGCTGCCGATCGGCAACCCGATGGCCGACGGCACCCTCGTGGGACCGCTGATCCACCGCGCCGCGTACGAGACCATGGACGACGCCATCAGGCAGGCCGGCTCCGAAGGCGGCAAGCTGGTCGCCGGCGGCGGCCGCGCACTCGAGGACGTGGCGCCGTACGCGTTCTACGCCCGGCCTGCGATCGTTCGCATCGACGAGCAGACGCCAGTGGTCGAGCAGGAGACGTTCGCCCCGTTGCTCTACGTCATTCCGTACGACAACTTCGACCAAGCGATCGCGATCAACAACGCCGTACCGCAGGGCCTGTCGTCGAGCGTGTTCACGAACGATCAGGCCGAGGCGGAGCGCTTCGTGTCCGCCGAGGGCGCGGACTCCGGGATCGTCAACGTCAACATCGGCACCTCCGGAGCCGAGATCGGCGGCGCGTTCGGGGGCGAGAAGGAGACTGGTGGCGGACGCGAGTCCGGGTCGGACGCGTGGCGCGCCTACATGCGTCGCGCGACCAACACCGTCAACTTCTCCGGTGACCTCCCGCTCGCCCAGGGCGTCGACTTCACCGTCTGACGCCGAGGAGCTCGAGGACGCCGCTCACGATGTCGCTCTCGCTGAGCAGCACGGTCTCGGCCGCGGGTCCGAGCGGGATGAAGCTGTCGGCGCTGGTGACACGGGACAGCCTGCCGGGGTAGCCGCCGTCGACCAGGGCAGCGACCACGCCCTCGGAGACACCGCCACTGCGTCGGGTCTCGTCGACGACCAGCACTGCCGGGAACTCGCGGGCTGCCGCAATGATCGCGTCGTCAGGCAACGGCGCCAACCAGCGGAGGTCGAGCACCACGCACCCCACTCCGCAGGCCGCCAGGGTCGCCGCGGCCTTCCGGCTGAGATGCACCCCGTTGCCGAACGTGACGAGCAGTACGTCGTGCCCCTCGCCGTGCAGGCTGACCTCGCCCACGGGAGTGGAGGCCGTGTCCGGCGGCAGGTAGCGCGCGGTCCACGCGCCGTCGCCGTCCTCGAGGAGGTCACGGGTGTGATAGCGCGCAATGGGCTCGAGGAAGACGCACACCCTGCCGTCCTGCTGCGCCAGGTCGAAGCAGGTCCGCAACAGGCCGGGAGCCCCCGACGGGTGGCTCGGCACGGCGAGCACGAGACCGGGGATGTCCCGCAGGACCGCGACCGAGTTGTCGTTGTGGAAGTGGCCGCCGAAGCCCCCCTGGTAGGCCAGCCCGGCGACGCGGACGACCATGCCGTTCTGGTACTGCCCGGCGGAGAAGAACCGCAAGGTGGCGGCCTCGCCGCGCAGCTGGTCCTCGGCGTTGTGCAGATAGGCGAGGTACTGGATCTCCGGGATTGGGACATAGCCGGCGAGCGCGGTGCCGAGCGCCGTCCCGAGGATCGTCTGCTCGTCGAGCAGGGTGTCGAACACCCGGTGCCCGCCGAAGCGGGTGCGGAGTCCGCGGGTGACGCCGTACACGCCACCTTTGACGGCGACGTCCTCCCCGAACACGAGCACCTCGGGGTGGGTGGCCATGAGGTCGGCGAGCGTGGCATTGATGCTCTGCGCGAGAGTCATCTCCGGTCCGTCCTCGGGGAGGCGGCCGCTCCAGGCCCGGACGCGGTCGTCGTGGGAGGGGACGCGGCGCGCGGTCGGGATCGGATCGGTAAGCGCGAGCGGAGCCATCACCGCGCGCCTGCTGTCGATCCGGTCCTCGTCGAGCGCCTGCCTGGCGCCGTCGATGACCTCTCGTCGAACCGTCTCGTACCGGTCCAAGATCTCCGTCGCCGACATCGCGCCGTTGTCGACCAGCGCGAGCGCCGTGCGGAGGAGCGGGTCGCGCGCGTAGTCCGCCAGGATTTCCTTCGGGGAGCGGTAGGCGATCTCCGCGTCCGAGCCGGCGTGTCCCATCAACCGGACCGTGCGAAGGTGGAGGACGCCGGGCCCGCGGCTGTCGCGGACGCTGGCCAGCGCCTCGGTCACGACGGAGAGCAGTGACTCGGGCGCCGCGCCGTCCGCTTGCCAGTACGGCAGGCCCGGAAGGCTCTGGAGCACGGCGGCCGGCCAGCCGCTCGGAGACTTGGTGCTGAGTCCGATGCCGTTGTCCTCGCAGATGAAGAGGACCGGGCAAGGGATGGCGCGGTGGTGCAGGTAGGCGGCCGCGTTCAGCGCTCCGGTGGCGGTGGAGTGGTTCGCGGACGCGTCGCCGAAGCTGCAGAGCACGACGGCGTCGACCGGCCACGGGTGCTCGACCCCGGTCACCCGGCTCAGGTCGAGGGCGAAGGCGAGACCCACTGCCCGGGGAAGGTGAGAGGCGATCGTCGAGGTCTGGGGGACGATGTTCAGCGCCGGGTGGCCGAACACCTTGTGTCGCCCGCCCGACATGGGATCGCGTTTCGCCGACGTCAGGCTGGCCAGCACGTCCCGGACGGCGTTTCTGCTGCCCGCGCGGGCTGCGCGCGCCGCGTAGAACCCGCCTGATCGGTAGTGGAGGAGCGCCGGGTCGTCCAGCCGTGACAGGAGGCCGAGGGCCGCGTTGCTCTCGTGACCCGCCGAGCCGATCGTGTAGTAGCCCTTCCCCTGAGACTGGAGCCAGCGAGCCGCGAAGTCGAGGTGGCGGCTCTGCACCTGAGCCTCGAACAGGTCCTGCAGCACCTCGGTGTCCGGGGCAGGACGTCGGCCGACCGCCCCGGAGCTCTGCGTGGCGAGTGCGCGGACGAAATGCTCGTCGATCGTGTCCACGTGGCGGCTCCCTGTCGCGCGGTCCGGTGCGGCCGAAGACCAGGCTGCACACAGTTGGCGTTCTCGGCCTCACCGAGCCTGCCGCGTCGGGAGTCATCCGTACAGGGAATGAGTGCAACGTACGTCGCGGGGTGAGTTTGACCGCGCCCGCGCACTGGTCTTGACTTCGACATCATGGACAAGGTTGTGAGCTCGGCCCCGACAGCAGTCGCCGACATCCCGGATGGAGCGACGCTCGCGGTCGGAGGGTTCGGCCTCTGCGGCGTTCCGTCGGTGCTGATCCAAGCGCTCCTCGAGGGCACCGCGGCGGACCTCGAGGTCGTGTCGAACAACTGCGGCGTCGACGACTGGGGCCTGGGTTTGCTGCTCGGTGAGCGCCGGATCCGCCGGATGGTGTCGTCGTACGTCGGGGAGAACAAGGAGTTCGCTCGGCAGTACCTTTCCGGTGAGCTGGAGGTGGAGCTGACGCCTCAGGGCACGCTGGCCGAGCGGATGCGGGCGGGCGGCTCCGGCATCCCGGCGTTCTTCACCGCGACCGGGGTCGGCACCCAGGTCGCCGACGGCGGTCTCCCTTGGAAGTACGACGACGCGGGCAATGTCATCGTCGCCTCACCGCCGAAGGAGGTCCGCGAGTTCGAGGGGCGCCGCTTCGTGATGGAGCGGGCGATCATCGCGGACTTCGCTCTGGTGCGGGCCTGGAAGGGCGACCGGCACGGCAACCTGATCTACCGGGAGTCGGCACGCAACTTCAATCCGCTGGTCGCGATGTGCGGGAAGGTCACGATCGCCGAGGTCGAGGAGCTGGTCGAGCCCGGCGAGCTCGAGGCCAACGACGTACACACGCCGGGGGTCTACGTGCAGCGGGTGGTCGGACTCACCCCGGAGCAGGCAGCGGAGAAGCGGATCGAGAAGCGGACGGTGTCGCAATGAGCTGGACTCGTGAGCAGATGGCGGCCCGCGCGGCGGCGGAGCTGTCCGACGGGTCCTACGTCAACCTCGGCATCGGGCTGCCGACGCTGGTGCCCAACTACGTGCCCGAGGGCACCGAGCTGGTGCTGCAGTCGGAGAACGGGATCCTCGGTGTCGGTCCCTACCCGACCGAGGACGCGGTCGATGCCGACCTGATCAACGCCGGCAAGGAGACCGTCACCATCAACAGGGGCGCGTCCTTCTTCGACTCCGCGACCTCCTTCGGGATGATCCGCGGCGGCAAGATCGACGCGGCGATCCTGGGCGCGATGCAGGTCTCGGTCAAGGGCGACATCGCCAACTGGATGATCCCCGGGAAGATGGTCAAGGGCATGGGTGGCGCGATGGACCTGGTCCACGGCGCCAAGCGGGTGATCGTGTTGATGGAGCACACCAGCCGCGACGGTGAGTTCAAGATCGTCAACGAGTGCTCGCTGCCCTACACCGGTCTCGGTGTCGTGCAGCGGATCATCACCGACCTCGGCGTCATCGACGTACTGGACCCGGCCACCGGCGACTACGCCGAGTCCGGCACCGCCGGCGACCGGATCCTCAAGCTGGTCGAGCTCGCGCCGGACGTCACCGAGGACGAGATCCGCGAGAAGACCGAGCCGGAGCTTCACTCCTAGCGCTGTCTTGTACGATTCCTTGAATCAATCACTTGATTGATTCAAGGATCTGACAGTGAGGACTCAGCGTGGACCCCAACAAGATCGTCATCGTCGACGGTGCTCGCACCGCGGTGGGCAGCTTCGGCGGCAGCCTCAAGGATGTGCCGGCGCACGAGCTCGGCGCCATAGCTGTGCGAGGAGCAATCGAACGCGCCGGGATCCAGGCAGCCGACGTGCGTGAGGTCGTCATGGGTTGCATCGGACAGGTGGGGCCGGATGCCTACAACGCGCGCCGGGTGGCTCTTGCCGCCGGTCTGCCGCAAAGCGTCCCGGCCCTCACGGTGAACCGGTTGTGCGGGTCTGGCCTCCAGGCGGTCTGGTCCGCTGCCCAGGAGATGAGGTGGAACGACCTCGACATCACCGTCGCCGGTGGCGACGAGTCCATGAGCCGGATGCCGTTCTACGACTTCAACGCCCGCAACGGCTTCAAGCTGGGCGATCGGACGCTCGTCGACGGCACGGTCATGATGCTGACCGATCCTTTCGACAATGTGCACATGGGGATCACCGCCGAGAACGTTGCCACGAAGTACTCGGTGTCTCGTGTCGAGCAGGACGAGTTCGCCGCTGAGTCGCAGCGGCGGGCCGCCACTCCTGAGGCGAAGGCTGTCTTCGCCGCGGAGATCGTGCCGGTTGACATCGGGGGACGGAGGCCACGATCAGTGACGGAGGACGAGCACCCGAAACCCGACACCACGATCGAGACCCTGGCCCAGCTGCGACCGGCGTTCGCCAAGGACGGCACGGTCACCGCCGGCAACGCGTCCGGCATCAACGACGGGGCCGCGGCAGTGGTGCTCGCTCGCGCCGTGGCCGCGGCGGAGCGTGAGCTCGGGACCTTGGCGTCGATCGAGGCCGTGACGACGGCGGCGATGGCGCCGGAGCTGATGGGTTACGCCCCCGTCCTCGCGCTGGAGGCGCTGTTCGAGGAGACCGGCCTCACGCCGAGCGACATCGACGTGATTGAGCTCAACGAGGCGTTCGCCGCTCAGGCGGTCGCCGTCGTCCGCGACGCGAAGCTAGACCCGAGCCGGGTGAATCCCTACGGCGGCGCCATCGCACTCGGCCATCCGGTCGGGGCGACGGGTGCGATCCTCACCCTGCGAGTGGCCAAGGACCTGGTCCGCCGCGATCTCGAGCTCGGCATCGTCACGATGTGCATCGGCGGCGGTCAGGCGATGGCAGCGCTGCTCCGACGGACCTGACAGATTGTCAGTTGATCAAGGCGTGCTGAGGGAGCACGCCAGCGTGACGGGGAGTTCAAGGTAGCCAACGGTCCTCGTTGCCCTGCGTGGGTCTCGGTGTTGTGCATCGGATCGTGGTGCTTGAGCTCAGCAAGTCTCCGGCCCGGAGCAATCAAACTGCTAGGTAGCTGGACCCCGCCCCTGAGCGCACCAAGCGTAGGGAGGATTTCGGCGCGGTTACAGCGCCCTTGTCAAGAGCCCTTCTCTAGGTAATGATGATCATGGTAATCAGAATTGTGGGCACTCCTCGAAACAGCCAGTAGCGCCCAAGGCCTTGTCTGGCGGGACTCATGCGGGTCCCGCCTTCACCTGAAAGGAATGTTCCATGGCCATCACCACAGTCATCGTCGGCGCTGGGAGCGGAGGCGGAGCGCTTGCGGCCAGGCTCACCGAGGACCCGAACCAGCAGGTCATCCTGGTGGAATCCGGACCCGACTTTGCGACCCGGGATGAGGTCCCAGCGGAGCTGCGGGACCCCTCGCAGATGAGCGTCGAGAACTTCGACTGGAAGTACAAGGCGTACTTCATGGAGCCTCCGGCCACGCGCGAACCGCAGATGTATCCGCGCGGGCGGGTCGTTGGCGGGTCATCGTGCGTCAACGCAGCCATCGCGGTGCGCGGCACCAAGGATGACTTCGACACCTGGGAGGCTGCCGGCTGTGACGAGTGGTCCTACGAGGAGACGCTCCCCTACTACCGTCGGCTGGAGAACGACCTGGACTTCCCCGACAGCGAGTTCCATGGGAACTCTGGACCGATTCCCATCACGCGCTACCCCCGCGAAGAGTGGTCGACAGGCGCCCAGGCCTTCGTCCAATCCTGCCTTGAGCGGGGCTATCCGGCCTGTGACGACGCCAATCATCTCGTAGGGACCGGCGTCGGGGCCATGCCCCGCAACATTCTCGGCGAGGACCGGGCGAGCTCGCTGCTGACGTATATTGCCGACGCACGGCAGCGGCCCAACTTCACACTCATTCCGGATGCGCATTGTCGTCGAGTGGTCTTCGAGGGCACCCGTGCGGTCGGTGTAGAAATCGACGGCCCCGAGGGGAAGAGGGTCATTCGAGCTGACCGCACCGTGCTGGCGGCCGGCGCCATCGCTACGCCACAGATCCTGACTTTGTCGGGCGTGGGCCCAGTCGAAACTCTCGACCAACTCGGCATCGACCAGGTCATCGCCAGCGAAGGTGTCGGCCAGAACTTCCAGGATCACCCGTTCACCCCAGTCATGACCCTCCTCAAGGAGGACACGGACAAGGAGGGCGTGCGGGTGTTCCTCAAGTTCAGCACGAAGTCTGGCGGCCTGGTTGATGACATCCAGATGCCGGCCAGCGTCCTCGATCCGGCAACGCTGAACCTGGACGTGGACACCAAGGGCAAGAAGGCTCTCACGCTGGTCTCTATCCTGGCCAAGCCCCGCTCGGTCGGCTGGCTCACCGTGAAGTCCACCGATCCCTTGGTCCCGCCCGAGCTGCACGTCAACTTCTTCTCGGACCCGTCGGACATGGAGCGGCTGATGGAGTCCGTGCGCCTGGCGTACGACATCGCAACCTCTTCCCCTGTCAAGGAGGAGATTTCGGAGATTCTCTTCCCGGATGCGGAGACGGTGAGCGACGACGCCAAGTTGGAGGAGTTCATTCGAAACTTCAGCAGCACGGCCTATCACGCGGTGGGAACTTGCCGCATGGGACCCGACGGCGACCCCGGGGCCGTCGTCGATCAGCACCTGGCCGTGCGCGGAGCAGAGAACCTCTGGATCTCAGACGCGTCGGTGATGGTCAACGTTCCCACGGCGCTCACCAACCTGACGTGCTACATGATCGGCGAACGACTTGCTGAGTGGCTCAAGCCGGAGCGCGCTTCCGCGTAGCCCCGGAACCGACGACCGCCACGCCGCCGTGGGCCTCGATGCTTGAGGCCTACGGCGGTGGGCGCTCCGGTCCTACGCGTACAGATTCAGGCAGAACGGCAGCGTCAACGATGTGGACGATCGGCGGAGGACGATGGAACAAGTTTATGGACAGGCCGAGGGCTGGTACGCCGGCAAGGCTGCGATCGTCACTGGTGCTTCGCGCGGCATCGGCCGCGCGGTGGCCGAGGGTCTGGCTGCACAGGGAGCACTTGTCGTCATCAACGGGCGGGACGAGGAGGTCCTGGGCCTAGCCGTCAAGGAGGTGCGGGAGGCCGGAGGCACGGCGATCGCAGTTCGCGGCAGCATCAGCAATCCCGACACCCCCCAGGCCCTCGTCAGCGCCTGCCTCGCCGAGTTCGGGCGGATCGACTTTGTCGTCAACAATGCCGCGACCAGCGCCCACTACGGCGGGCTGGTCGACTGCGACCGCGAGGCGTTCCACAAGACGATGATCGCGAACACCTGGCCGGCTCTGGCGACCGTTCAGGCGGCGCTGTCGGCGGGGCTGCCGGAAGGCTCCGCCGTCGTGAACATCACCACCACCGGGGCGCAACGGGTCCATTCGACGACGGGTGCGTACACCGCGAGCAAGGCGGCGCTCGAGAGCCTGACGTTCACCCTGGCGCGCGAGCTCGGCCCCCGCGGGATCACCGTCAACGCCGTTGCGCCCGGCCTGGTCCGCACGGACCTGGCCCGCGCGCTGTGGGAGGGCGACCGGGAGTCGGCCGAGCGCCGACTGATCCCCGCGCAGCGGTTGGGCGAGCCCGACGACATCGCTGGTGCCGTGCTCTACCTACTAGGGCCGGCCGCCCGCTGGGTCAACGGGACCGTCCTTCGCGTGGACGGTGGCCGTTTCCACGTGGGCGGCGAGTCGGCCGACCAGATCGGGGTGTACTGATGCAGGCCTTGACAGCGGCGGTCGGAGAGGAGCTCCGCGCCCGGTTCGGCGCCGGCGTCGCCCTCGACGAGCTGCGCACCCTTGAAGGTGGTCGGTCGGGCGTAACGCTGATCGGTTCGGTCACGGGGATCGAGGGTCACCCGGAGGTCGTGGTCAAGGCGGCTCCTGAGGGACGATCGCCCGTCGGTCGGCACGACGTGCTCCGCCAGGCTCGCGCCATCGAGCACGTCGGCACTCACTCCGGCGTCGTCGTGCCGGAGATCCTGGCGACCGGCACCGATCCCGTGCACTGGGTCGTCATGGAGCGCTGCGTCGGCGAGGCGGTGGAGCCGGTCCTCGACGCCGCCGAGGTCCACCTCCCGGCCGAGCTGGTCACCGAGCGGGCGTACGCGGCTGCCGCGGGACTCGCCGCGCTGCATGCTGTCCCGACCGTGCCTGCACAGGCCGACGGCACACCCGAGCCAGTGGCAGAGCTGGCCGAGGAGGTAGACAGGTGGCGTCAGGTCGGCGAGGCCGCGGATCCCGAGATTCTGCGGGGCGGTGACCGGCTCGCCGAACTGCTGGACAAGCACCGCCCTAACGCGCCGGTCGCCCCCGTGCTGGTCCACGGCGACTTCCGGCTCGGCAACACCGTTTTCGACGGGCCGCGGCCGACCGGGTTGATCGACTGGGAGATCTGGACCTACACGCACCCGGGCACCGACCTGGGTTGGTTCCTGGTCTTCTGTGACGCGGACCTGTTCCCGGGGATCGGTGAACCGGTCGCCGGGCTGCCGACCTCGACTGAGCTCGTGGATCGCTACCGCGCCGCGGGTGGGGTGGAGGTCGAGGACCTCGCCTGGTTCGAGGCGTTCGGCAGGTTCAAGATGGCCGCGATCATGGCGCACAACCTGCGCCGGCACCGGGAAGGTCGGCATAACGACCCGTTCCAGGAGCGGCTGCCGCCCACCATCGAGGCGTTGGTCCGGACCGGCATCGCCAAGCTCGACCGCTGACGGTCGGTCTACCCGAGGGCTGCGCGGTCCCACTCGATGTGTTCCCCGAAACGCGGCGCCGCGGCGCCGCAGAACTCGGCGGCAATCCGGTAGACGAGTGATGTCTGCACCCAGGCGCCGTCGCGACGCTCCCAGTTGTCGGTGTACCTGGCGAACAGGTGGCGGTCCTGGGTCTGCGGGTGGTCGCTGAAGCGCTGCCAGGAGTACAGGTAGCAGTGCGTCGTTGCGCAGTCGCCGTCGAGTGCGAACTCGAAGTTCGACGCATGGTGGCTGCTGCCGACGATGTCAGTGAGCCGGCTCGCGTACCAGTCACGGATCGTCTGCCGGCCGACCATTGGTGGCTCGCCCGGCAGGTACGACGCTGTGATGTCCTCGTCGAACCCGGCGACCATCCGCTCCGGGTCGCAGACGTCTGCTGCTCGGAGGTAGGCGTGCTTGCGCTCCACGAGGTCCTGCTTATCCAGCAGCTCGCGAATCTGCTGCTGGGGGACGACGGTCAAGGGATCCATGGTTCCTCCTGTTGTTGACAACGAGTAATCTATACACACTATTATCAGATACACCAGCGATCGAAGGCAGAGGACATGTGGGAGTTCGAGACTGACGACGAGTTCCAGGCGAAGCTGGACTGGGCTGCTGATTTCCTCCGGACGAAGATCGAGCCGCTCCAGTACGTCATCAACCACCCGTTGGACCTGAACGACCCGGTTCGACAGGAGTTGATCCCGCCGCTCCAGGAGGAGGTCCGCAAGGCCGGCCTCTGGGGCTGCCACCTCGGTCCGGAGCTGGGTGGTCAGGGCTTTGGGCAGGTGAAGCTGGCCCTCCTCAACGAGATCCTCGGCCGAACCGGACCCGGTCCCACGGTGGGGCCGGTCGTGTTCGGGTGCGCCGCTCCCGACACCGGCAATGCAGAGATCCTGGCGCACTTCGGCACCCAGGAGCAGAAGGACCGTTACCTGAAGCCGCTCCTCGACGGGACACTGTTCTCGGCGTTCTCGATGACGGAGCCGCAGGGCGGGTCAGACCCCAAGACATTCATCACCACTGCGACCCTCGACGGGGACGAGTGGGTCATCAACGGCGAGAAGTGGTTCTCGTCCAACGCGCGCTGGGCCGAGTTGTTGATCGTCCTTGCAGTCACAGATCCCGACGCGTCGACCTACGACCGGATGTCGATGTTCGTCGTCCCGATGGACACGCCGGGTATCGAGATCGTGCGCAACGTCGGCGTCTCCGGCTGGGTCGAGGCCGCTGACGGCGGTGGCGATCACAGCTATATCCGATACCGCGACGTGCGGATCCCGAAGGACCACATCCTCGGGGGGCCGGGGCAGGGATTCTTCGTCGCGCAGACGCGGCTGTCCGGCGGACGTGTGCACCACGCCATGCGCAGCGTCGGACACATGAAAGCTGCCTTCGAGATGCTCACCGAGCGGGCAGCGTCACGCTTCACCCAGGGGGAGCAGCTCAGCCAGAAGCAGCAGGTGCAGGTGATGATCGCCGACGCCTGGATGAAGATCGAGATGTGCCGGCTGTTCGTGATGCAAACTGCGTGGAAGATCGACACCCTCAAGGACTACAAGGCCGTCCGCAAGGACATCTCGGCGTCCAAGATCATCGCGAGCAAAACCCTCATCGATGTGGCCACGACCGCGCTCCAAATCCACGGCTCCCTTGGCATCTCCGACGAGATGCCCTTCGTCTCGATGATCGTCAACGGGCTGCACGTCGGCCTGGCCGACGGACCGACGGAGGTCCACAAGGTCACCGTTGCGCGCGAGCTGATGCGTGACGTCAAGCCGCACCACGGCATGTTCCCGACCCAGCACATCCCGACCCTGGTCGAGCAGGCGCGGGAGCAGTACGCCGACACGCTCGCCCGGCACGGCCGCTGATGCTCGAAAACGCTGGTAACGACAAGGCAACAGCCGGGGCCACTCGTCGGCGCCGGCTCCAGGGAGCGAAGGCCGACAAGCTCCAGGCGGCACTCGAGGCGCTCGACCCCGACCTGGGCCGTTGGGCGAATGAGTTCGTGTTCGGCGAGGTCTGGGCCGGCGACGCGCTCGGTCAGCGTGACCGCACTCTGGTCGCGATCGCGATGCTGGCCGCGACTGGACGGCGCAACCAGCTCCGCAACTACCTGCACGGTGCCTTGCAGGGCGGCATCAGTGAGGCCGAGCTGCGCGAGGTGCTGAAGATGACGACCGTCTACGTGGGCTTTCCTAGCGCCATCGACGCACTGCTCGAGCTCGACGCCGCGGCCAAGGCGCACGGGGGCGGGTCATGAGCACGACGGTGACCGGCGTGCCGGGCCTCGTCGAGCACGCCCAGGCGCTCCGCGGATGGCTGGCCGAGCACAGCGACGAGCTGGCGCCGTACCGCACCCGCGCAGCCGGAAGCATCGCAGTAGCCGTTGAGCACGACCGCGGCCTGATGTCCCTGCTCCACGACGCCGGTTGGGGGCGCTGGGGATGGCCCGTCGAGGCTGGCGGCCTCGGTGGACCGGTCGCGCTCCGAGCCGTCCTGTACGACGAGCTGGCGCTCGCCGGCATCGAGATCCCCGAGGCCTACGTGATGATGGAAACGCTAGCCTCGCTGGTGGTCCACGCCGCGCCGGCGACCGCGGCCGAGCACCTGCCCGCGTTCCTGCAGGGGCGTGAGATCTGGGCTCAGGGCTTCTCCGAGCCCGAGGCGGGGAGCGACCTCGCCCACCTGCGCACCCGCGCCGCACCGACCGAGGACGGCGGCTTCCTGCTGTCAGGCCAGAAGACCTGGACCACGCTTGGCCAGTTCGCGCAGTACGCCGCAGTGCTCTCCCGCACGGGGGACACCGACAGCGCGCACCGCGGTCTCACCATGCTTTGGGTCGATCTCAGTGCGCCCGGTGTCGAGGTGCGGCCGATCGTCGCGTCCAGCGGCCGGGACGAGTTCGCCGAGATGTTCTTCGACGCGACGCCCGTCCCTGCCTCTGGCGTCATCGGCGAGGTCGGCGGCGGCTGGGCGGCCGCGATGTACCTCCTTCAGTTCGAGCGCGGTATGTACGCCTGGCTGCGCCAGGCGGTCCTGCGCCGGCGGCTGCGGGAGGCCGTCGTGGCCGGAGCCGGGCACCCCCGCTCGACCCAGAGCGACGCCGCCCGCACGGCGCTCGGACGTGCCGTGCAGGCGACGGCGATGCTGCGGGCCCGCTCCCGACGTACCGTCCTCCGCCTCTCGAACGGCGAGAACCCCGGTCCGGAGATCTCGATCGACAAGGCCCTGCTCGGCCAGGCCGAGCAGGCCACCTTCGACGCGCTGCGCCTGCTGGGTTGGGACGCCATGGCACTGGGTTCCGGCGACCGCTCTGGCGTGCAGCGCGAGGAGTGGTTCTACAGCCGCGCTACCACGATCTTCGGCGGTGCCGTCGACGTGCAGCGGGACATCGTCGCCGAGCGGGTGCTCGGCCTCCCGAGGAGCCGATGATGGAACCAGAAGAGCGGGAGATGCTCGATGAGCTCGCCGCGCGCGTGCTCGGGTCGGCCAACCCCGGCGATATGGTTTCCGAGTTGGTCGACAGTGGGATGGCCGAGGAGGTCTGGTCCGACGATCTCGCGGTGGCAACGGTCTTCCGACGACAGGGCATCGCCGTCGCCGCGACAACGTTGTTGGATCACTACGCGCTCGAAGCAGACGGCCCGCTGCCCGGTCGGCTGGTCCTACCCCCGCTCGGCTCGGCGCGGGCGCCCGGTCTTCGCGGGGCGCACGGGATCGGCGTCGACGGGTTGGTGATCGCTGCCGGCGGCGACGACGCCTACGTGATCGGCACCGACGCGGGTGACGTCGTCGTGGTGGACGCCGCGGATCTCATGGTGGAAAGGGCCGCAGGGTTCGACCCAGGCCTGCAGGTGGCGCGGGTCTGCGGCACTGCAGTCGACGGAACGACTCGTCCCTATGCCGGTGCGGACTGGCCAGCCCTTGGGGCGCGTGCGGCCCGAGCGCTCGCCTTCGAGCTGATCGGCCTCGCTGGCGCTGCGCTGGACCAAGCCGTGGCGCACGTCGTCGAGCGGCACCAGTTCGGTCGTCCACTGGCTGCGTTCCAAGTGGTCCGGCACCGGCTCGCCGGCGCCGCGATCGCAATCACCGGCGCCGAGGAGCTGGTGCTGGCGAGTGGCGCCGACATCGGGTTCGAGGAAGCCACGCTGGTGGTCAAGGCTGCTGCCGGCCGGGCGGCACTGTCCGCCGTCGCCGAGGCTCAGCAGGTCTGCGGTGGCATGGGCTTCACCGAGGAGTTCGGCCTGCACCAGCTCGTCCGGCGTGCCTATCTCCTCGACTCTTTGTTCGGTGGCTGCGAGGCCGCCGAGAGCGAGCTCGGGACCGTCGCGCTGACGACCGGCAGGGTTCCGGAGCTCGAGGTGGCGCTATGAACAAGGAGGTCCGCGATGCGTGATGTCGTCATTGCCGGGGTCGGCATCCACCCGTTCGGCCGGTTCGACTACGGCTACCGCGAGCTGGGCGAGTACGCCGCTCGGGAGTGCCTCGCCGACGCGGGTGTCCGCCCGGACGAGCTCGACATGGTGCTGGTGGCCAACGTCGGCGCCGAGATGGCGAAGGGCCACAACATCATGGACCGGGTGGCCCACATCGGGAAACCGGTCATCAACGTCGAGGCGGCCTGCGCCTCCAGTGGTTCGGCGGTGTACCTCGCCGCGAAGCTGATCGAGTCGGGTGCGGCGGAAATCGTGCTGTGCGTCGGTGTCGAGAAGGCCCCAAGAGGCTTCGTCGCTTCCTCAGGATTCGAGGGGTGGCAGATCGAGAACGGGCTGGGCGTCAACCCGATGTACTTCGCGATCCAGGCCCAGGAGCTCATGGACGCCACGGACGTCACCATCGAGGACCTCGCCGACGTCTCGGTCAAGAACCACGCCCACGCGGTCGACAACCCCAATGCGATGTATCGCAAGCCCATCACCCGCGAGGAGGTGTTGGCGAGCAAGCAGATCTGCCCGCCGTTGACCCTCCTGATGCTGTGCGCACCGAACGAGGGTGCCGCAGCTGTCGTGCTGATGAGCCGTGGCGAGGCGGCTCGGCGCGGGCTGGCCGATCCGGTGTCGCTCACCGGCATCGGCTTGGTGTCACGGGGACCTGATGACTGGTTCGTGCCTGCGGCTAGCTATCCGAGCGAGCGCACCAGCATCACCTCTCGCGCGGTCGAGCTCGCCCTCCAGGACGCCGGTGTCGGGATCGACGACGTCGACCTGGTGGAGTGCCAGGACACCGACGCGGCGTCGGAGCTGATCGCCTACAGCGAGCTAGGGCTCTGCCTGCCGGGCGAGGAAGCAGCCCTGCTCCGCAGCGGCGCGACGGCAGCGGGCGGCCGGATCCCGGTCAACGTGTCGGGCGGTCTCCTCTCCAAGGGCGAGCCGCTGGGCGCGTCCGGGATCGGCCAGCTCCACGAGCTCGTCCAGCAACTGAGGGGACGGTGTGGTCCCCGCCAGCTGGCCGACGCGCGGGTCGGCCTGGGGCACGTCATGGGCGCCGGTCACAACTCGTGCGTCGTGGTGGTGCAGCGATGACCGCCGAACTGTTCTCTGCCCATCCAGATCTCTACGCCGCCGCTGCCGTCGGTACGCCGACGACGCTCGTCGCGTCGCGTTGTCCCCAGTGCGGCCGCCATCAGTTCCCGGCCCGCACGGAGTGCCCGGCTTGCTCGACCTCGACCGAGCGGGCGGAACTCGCCGGTCCGGCCAGGCTGCGGGTGCTCACCGGCGTCCACGCCCAGCCACCTGGCTCGCGGGTCGAGGCGCCGTACGACGTGGGCGTGGCCGAGTTCGACGAAGGCATCTGCGTCCTCGGGCTGGTGGTCGGGGACGCAAGCAAGGGCGACCTGGTCCGACCCGTAGTCACCGAGCCGTACGAAGGCGGGCACATCTTCGGCTTCGCGGCGGACGCATGACACCGTCGCGTCCGGTGCACATCATCGGGATCGGTGTCACTGACCTGCGCCGGGAGCAGGACCGCGGCGATGAGGCGATGGTCGTCGAGGCGGTACGGGCGGCCCTGGGCGACGCCGGCGTCGGCCCCGACCGACTCACGGGGCTCAACGTCCAGAGCCACCATGAGCCCGGGCCGGACGTCGCCCGGATCACTCGAGACCTAGGAGCAGAAGGCGTCGTCTGGGCCCCGACCGGTGGAATCGGGGTCCCTGGGCTGGCGGCTGCGTCCAAGGCGCTGGTCGAGCAGCGCGCGGACGTGATCGTCGTGTGCAAGGTGATGAACACCGCGACCGCGCTGAACCAACCGACGGTGGATCCCCAGACCAGACGCGTGTCCGGACGGGATCAGTACGAGCTGCCGTACGGGCTCGGGTACACCGTCCAGCGGGCCGCATTGGTCCAACGTCGCTGGATGGCGACCCGCAAGGTGACCGCCGAGCAGCTCGGCACCCTCTGCTCGGTGCAGCGCGAGCACGCACTCCTCAACGCCAACGCGATCTTCCGCAAGGTGCTGACGGTCGACGACTACCTCGCCAGCCGGATGATCTGCGACCCGGTCCGGCTGTTCGACTGCGACATGCCGGTCAATGGGGCCTACGCCTACGTGCTCACCGCGGACCCGACGCTCGTCACGACCGGTCGTGCGGTGCGGTTCGCGGGCTACACGACGGGTCGGGCCGACGACATGCCGCACATCCGCAGCGAGGAGGAGCCGGGTATCCGGCCCGACGTCGCCCTGTTGTACGACGAGCTCGGCATCGACGCCGGCCATCTCTCTGCGCTGCTGCTGTACGACGGCTTCTCGTTCCTGGCCGCCCAGTGGCTCGAGCGGCTCGGCGCGGTCGCTCCTGCCGCACTCGGCGAGCACATCGGCGACCCCCGCAACCTCCGCTTCGACGGCGTAACGCCGCTCAACACTCACGGCGGTCAGCTCTCGGAGGGCCGGATGCACGCCGCCGGTCACCTCGTCGAGGCGGTCCGTCAACTGCGGGGGGAAGCCGGAGCGCGCCAGGTGGCGACGCCGCGCCTCGCCGCTGTCACCACCGCCTTCCCGCCCTCGGGTGCGGTCGCCGTCCTGGAGGGCACCCGATGACCCACCTGCCGCAATCCGACAACTCGCCTTTGCCGCAGCCCGATCCACGCTCGGAGTCGCACTGGGAGGGGCTCGCGCGCGGTGTATTGGTGCTGCGCCGGTGCGGCGTGTGTGGTGCGCTCAACCACCCGATCGCCGACGAGTGCCGGCTGTGTGAGAGCCCGCAGCTGGTCTGGGACGAGGTCGCCCCTGGGGTCCGGCTGTACTCATGGACGGTCGAGGAGCGATCGGTGATTCAGGGCATGATCCCGCCGTACGTCGTCGCGCAGGTGACGCCCGCGGAGTGCGAGGACGGCGCAGTGCGACTGATCGGCACCCTGATCGGCGATCCTGCCGATCTCGAGCTTGGGATGCTGCTCACGCTGTGCCCGCGAGCCGTGCCCGCGTCCGACGTAGTGATTGCGACGTACGTCCCGGCCTGAGGCTCGCGTGAGGACGACTTGGCGTCGAGGCTCAGATCACCTGGTGGTCGCGCAAATGGGTGAGCCGCTCCGCGGGGATGCCGAGCCACTCGCCGTACACCAGCTCGTTGTCCTCGCCCAGCTCCGGACCCGTCCGCCACACCGCGCCGGGACGTCGGTTCAGCATCGGCACGACATTCTGCATCCGCACCGGTCCAAGGTCGCGGTCCTCAATGGTGATGATGCTGCCGCGCTCGGCGTAGGTCTGGTCGTTCACGATCTCCTCGGCGCTGAGGATGCGCGAGGCGACGACCTCGAGCTCAGCCATCTGCTTGAGGCATTCCTCGGCGGTCCGCTGCCCGACCCACTTTCCGAGACCGATGTCGAGGATCTGCTTGCGCTGGGTCTGCTGGGCCGCGGTCTGGTAGTCGTCCAGCGGCAGCTGGAGCAGTTCGGCGATGTTGCGCACCGATCGCGGCGTCGCGGAGGTGACGGTGAGCCAGACCTTGTCGCCAGTCATATAGGTGTTGACGACCGCACCGGGCGCGACCTCGAGGGTGTTGCCCGCACGTGCCGCCGAGGTACCGAACTGGTCGAAGAAGATGATCTGCCACTCGATCAGGCGGTACAGCGTCTCGTTGAGCGCGAGGTCGATCCACTCGCCCTCGAAGTCGGGGTCGGCGCGCCGAACGAGCGCGGCCGTGACGGCGAAGGCACCCATCAGAGCGGTCGTGGTATCTGCGTGGGAGAAGCCGGTGTGCACCGGGGGCCCGTCCGGGAAGCCGGTGACGTGCACGACGCCGCTACGTGCCTCGCCGACCTTGCCGAACCCGGGTGCGTTGTAGTTGCTCGCGGTGACGCCGTTGCCGGTGATCTGCAGCATCACAGCGCGTGGGTTGACCGCGTGGACGCCCTCCCAGTCCAGTCCCCACTTGCGGAGGGTGTCGACGCGGAAGTTGGTAATGACGACGTCCGCCCACTCGATCAGCTGGCGCGCGACCTTTTGTCCCTCCTCGTCGCGGAGGTCCAGCGTGACCGAGCGCTTGTTGCGACCGGACACCTTCCACCACAGGTGGACGCCGTCCTTGGCCGGACCCTGGTGCCGGCCGGGGTCACCGTGCTTGGGGTCCTCTACGTGCACGACGTCGGCGCCGAGGTCCGCCATGAGCGTCCCCGCCAGGGGGCCGGCGATGACATGCGCGAACTCCACGATTTTGATCCCGGCTAGAGCCGGCCGCGTCTCCATGAGGAGATTCTACGATTTATACGCATGATATGCAACAAATGTCATCCGCCCGAGGCGCTTCCGTCAATCCCACTCGACAACCTCGTCCATCCGCGCGGGATAGCGGGCCTCGCAGTAGTCCTGGTAGAAGCGCATGTGGTCGCGCATGAGGCGTTCGGCGCGTTTGGCATCGCGGCGTTCGATGGCTCGCGCGATCGCCGCGTGGTCGCGGTGCACGTGGTGGCGGTCGTCGCGCGCGATGATCGTGGATGAGATGCGCTGGGTCCAGATGCTCTGGATCGACTTCGCGGCCAGACCGATCACCGGGTTGCCGCCCGCGTCGCACACCGCGGCGTGAAAACCGCCCGTAATTTCGTGCGTACTCCGAGTCCTCGCGGTCGGCATCAGGCGCCTGCTCGAGCGCGGCCTGCACCCTCGCTGTCGCGTCGTCGCTCTCCCGCTCCGCTGCGCGTCGGGCCAGTAGCGCCTCGTATTCGGCGCGGGCGTCGAGAAGGTCACGATAGGTCGCACCGATCGCCTGAAGATGCAGCGTCGTCATCTGCCCGAAGTTGCGCGGGTCGTGAGCGGCGACGATCGGCCCGCCTCCCGGTCCGGTCTTGATGGTGACGAGCCCGTTGACCTCGAGGATGCGGAGTGCCTCGCGCAATGAACCACGCCCGATGTCAAATCGCTCGAGCATGAGGCTCTCCGGTGGGAGCCCTGCTCCGGCCTGCAGGCCGTCGAGCTTGATGTCTCGTATGATCTCCCGCGCGACGCGCTCGGCGATCTTCTCAGTCCGCCGGGCGACTGGCCGCCGGACGGTTGATGCGATGTCGGTGGCAGATGACTGCACGGTGTCCCACTTCCAGGTAGCCGGCGGTTGCACGGGGTCTGAGTGCCGAAGGTCGCCGTCAGGTACAAGTATGCATTTTATCCGCCGCAAAGGTAGAAGGCCCGTGTGAACATTGCGCGTCGTACGCGCGTCTGAGCACTTGACGGGACGCCGGCCACAGGTCATCATTAATATGATTCATATGCATTGATATCGGTCCCAGTGCGCACCGCTGAGGCCGACGTTCGTAAGATGCCGCGTTGGCGTGACCGACAGACAGGCCCGCAACCGCGTGAGGAAGGACTGGGAGCGTTGAAGGACTGGGACGGGCTGCCGCTGCTGATCGGGGGCGGTCTCGTCCAGGGCGCCGGACCGAGCCTGGAGGTGGTCAACCCCGCGACGGAGCAGGTGATCGCCCGGGTGGCGACCGCGGACGCCGCGCAGGCCAACGCTGCGGTCGCGGCGGCACGGTCGGCGTTCACCGAAGGGCCGTGGGCGACGATGTCCGGCGAGGACCGGCGCGAGGCGATCCACCGGCTCGCGGACGCCCTCGACGCCTGCGCCGACGAGATGGCGGAATGTCTGGTCGCCGAGCTCGGCACCCCAGTTGCGATCGCTCGGTCCTTCCAGGTCGGCTCGCCGCTGCAGCACCTTCGCCACTACGCAGAGGAAGCCGTGCTCGATCGGACCGAGGACCTCGGCCCCCACACTGACCCCACGCCGTCGCGCAGCGAGGTGACCTACCACCCTGTGGGCGTCGTCGCCGCGATCTCGGCTTACAACTTCCCCTTGGCGTTGGCGATACACAAGATCGGTCCGGCTCTGAGCGTTGGCTGCACGGTGGTCCTGATCCCGTCGCCGAGGACTCCGCTGATGACGTTGCTGTTGGCACGAGCAGTCGCAGAGTCCGGGCTGCCGCCCGGGGTCCTCAACGTGGTCGTCGGAGGCGCCGATGTGGCGCGCCGGCTGACAGAGCACCCCGACGTCGACAAGGTCGCGTTCACCGGATCGCCCGAGGTGGGTGCGGCGGTGATGGCCCAAGCGGCTTCCCACCTCAGCGGCGTCGTCCTGGAGCTCGGCGGCAAGTCGGCCGCGATCCTGCTGCCGGACGCCGACCTCGCCGAGGCGGTGCCGATGGTGCACCTCCGGCATCTGCGCAACGGTGGTCAGGCCTGCGCCGCGCCGACCCGGATCCTCGTGCCCCGCGAGCGGTGGGACGAGTTCTTGGCGCGGAGCCGCGAGGCCTACGCAAGAATTCCCGTCGGCGACCCCGCCGACCCGGCCACCGTCATCGGTCCGATGATCGACGCCGGACACCGGGCTCGAATCGAGGCCAAGGTGGCTGAAGCCGTCGCTGAGGGAGCGGAGATCGCCGCCGGCGGTGGCCGTCCGGACCTTGCCTGGGGCTACTACATGAATCCGGTGCTCGTCGTTGGCGTCGACAACTCCTGGGCGATCGCGCGCGACGAGCTGTTCGGCCCCGTCGCGGTCGCGATGCCCTACGACGACATCGACGAGGCCGTCGCGATCGCCAACGACTCGCCGTACGGACTGCACGCCTACCTCTACACGGCCGACACCGACCAGGCCCGGGCGATCGCACGGCGGCTGCGAGTGGGGTCAGTGACGATCAACGGTGGCGGCGGCACTCGCCCTGATACGCCGATGGGCGGCTTCGGCATCAGCGGAGTAGGACGCGAGATCGGCAAGTGGGGTATCCACGAGTACCTGGAACCTCAGCACATCCAGTGGCGCACCTCCTGAAGGTGCCCGCCCCTTCGCCGAGAAGCGCGAACCAGCCTGCGCATCCCGAACCACGGGGCGGGCTGCAGCTGGTCATTGACGGCCCCTTCGCCGCGATCTTCTGGGGGAAGCTCTGCGCCGCCGTTGGGGTGTGGATGCATGCACTGGTGGCAGCGGTGGTCGTGTACGACCAGTCAGGCTCTGCGACGATGGTGAGCGTCGTGAGCATCGCCCAGTTCGCACCTCAGCTGTTCCTGGCGCCGTTGGTCGGGAAGTGGGCCGACGGTGGCAACAAGGTCCGCCAGATCGCCACCGGTCAAGTGCTCTGTGCTCTGGGCGCGACGGGCGTCGCGGTGGTGATGTTGTTAGACCTCGAACCAGGTGCGGTCATCGCTGGTGTGTTCAGTTGCACACTGGTGACCGGCATCGGCTTCGTGGTGTCGGGCCCGGCAATGCAGACCATCGTCGGCGAGCTCGTCAGGCCGGGGGAGTTCGCCGTCGGGATGGCGGTCAGCACGTTCCCTAACACATTCGGGCGACTCGCCGGGCCCGCGCTAGGGGCCTTCGCTACGTCGACTTTGGAGCCGGCGCTGGCCTTCGCCGCCAGCGCGGCGCTGTACGCGACCATGATTCCGCTGCTGGTGATCGCCACGTTCCCAACTACGGCTGCAAAGGTGACCGACGCTTCCCCGTCCTCGATCCGCGCGGGGCTCGGCTACGTTCGCCGACACCGAGGCCTTCGTCTCATGTTGTTCGCTACCTTCGCGATCGCAGTCGCGTCGGAGCCGTCACTTACCCTCGCCCCGGCACTGTCGGAGCACATCGGCGGCGACGACGCGATCGTCGGCTGGTTGGTCTCCGGGTTCGGACTTGGAGCTTTGGCTGGGACCGGGCTGGCCGTGGTCGCGCCCCGTCACTTCTCCTTCAGGCCGGTCGCGACGACGGGTCTGGTGCTGCTCGCGACGGGCACAGGCCTGTCCGCCGTCGTGCCGGCGGCGGCGTGGGCGGTGGCGTGCTTCATCATCGCAGGAGTCGGCTTCGCACTCGCCATAGCGGGATTCAGCACGCTCCTCCAGGCCCACACAGACCCGCATTTCCGTGGCCGGGTCACCGCGCTGTGGTTGATCGCGTTCGTCGGCGCCCGGCCGCTGACGGCATTGTTCAACGGGGTGGTCGCCGACGTCGGTGGGGTCACCCTCGCGTTCGCCACCTCGGGTGGCGTGGTGCTTATCGCAGCTTGGGTGACCCGCCCGAGCGCGCTCGGGCCGCCGGCCCAGCCTGCGTGATCGGAAGCTGCGACGGGTGCGACCTTCCCTTCTGGTCGATCTAGCCGTATTATGATCAGGAATATCGCCAACAAGATCACGGACACATTCACGAGAGGGCCACCATGACGTTCTTCAACTTCCTGTCCGAGGAGCAGCAAGCCTGGCGGGACAGCTGCTATCGCTTCATGGAGCGGGAGATCACGCGGGAGTACATCCGCGATTGCGACATGGCTCGTGAGTACTACTTCGACGGCTACGACAAGGTCGTCAAGGAGGGGTGGCACAGTCTCTTGATGCCCGAAAGGCTGGGCGGCTCGGCGGCCGGTCCGATGGAGTATGCCGTGATGTGCGAGGCCGGAGGTCGCTACGGGTACGACTTTGTGGCGGCAGTCGTGGGAACGCCGTCGTTCACGGCCCAAAACATCATCAAGTACGGCAACCAGGACCACATGGACCGCTTCATCAAACCGTTCGTCGCCGGTGAGCTGCGATTCTCGATCGGTATCTCGGAGCCCGAGGCGGGATCTGACGCAGCTTCTGCCAAGACAAAGGCGGTGCGGGATGGCGACCACTATGTGATCTCGGGTGCGAAGCAGTGGATCTCGGGCTCCGGTCTGCCCAACGCCCACATCCTGATGCTCGTGCGCACCGACCCCGACGCTCCCAAGCACAAGGGCCTGTCCACGATCATCGTGCCCGCCGAGGCCGAGGGGGTCACGCTCCGCAAGCTCAACACCCTTGCGAGGCGCGGTATGGGCACTTACCAGGTCTTCCTCGATCAGGTGCGCGTGCCGGTCGACAACCTGCTCGGCGAGGAGGGCCAGGGCTGGGAGATCATCGGCGGAAATCTGGAACTGGAGCGCATCGCGTGTGCCTCTGGATACACCGGGACGGCTCAGCAGGCAGTCGACGACGCGTTGCTCTACGCCACCCAGCGCGAGCAGTTCGGCCAGCCGATCTATGAGTTCCAGGTGCTCAAGCACATGCTGGCGGACATGCAGACCGAGGTCGACGCGTCCCGGCTCATCACCTACCGAGCGGCGGCCATGGTGGAAGCAGGCGAGCCAGCGTTGCGGGAGGTCTCCATGGCCAAGCTCTTCGCATCCGAGACGCTGGCGAGCGTTTCCAAGCGCGGTGTCCAGATCCTCGGCGGGCACGGGATGCTGCCCGAGGCAGACATGGAGCGTTACTTCCGCGAGGGCATGCAGTCACTGGTCGGGGGCGGCACCTCGCAGATCCAGCGATCCATCATCGCGCGCACCATGCGCCAGTCGCTGCGGGCATGACGAATGCGATGACACCTCAGGGTCCCCTGGTCGGGATCCGGGTGCTGGACTTCACCCGACACCTGGCTGGTCCGTATGCGACCACGATCCTGGGTGACTTCGGGGCCAACGTCGTGAAGATCGAGTCGGTCCCCGACGGCGACCCGGCGCGGGCGATTCGCTCAGCGGGCGAAGACCCGGATGTCGACGGTCAAGCCTTCAGCACCTACAACCACGGTAAGCGAAGCATCGCCCTGGACCTACGAACTCCGGAGGCCGTCGAGGTCGTACGAACGATGGCCCGCACCGCCGATGTAGTGATCGAGAACTACCGACCTGGGGTCGCCGATTCCATCGGGATCGGCTACAAGGATCTGCGCACCCTCAACCCCAGGCTCGTCTACTGCTCCGTTTCCGCTTTCGGCCAGGAGGGTCCTTGGTCGAGCCAGCCGGCAACGGATCCGGTGATCCAGGCAATGAGTGGCGTCCTCTGGGTGACCGGGCACCAGGACGACCCTGTTCGAGTCGGCGTCCCCATCGGCGACGTCATGGGTGCGATGGCCGGCGTACAGGGCATCCTGATGGCTCTGTACGCCCGAGAGCGGACAGGTGAGGGACAGTGGGTGGACGTGTCGCTGTTGCACGCCCTCGCCTTCACGCACACGACTCGGTTGGGCGAGCTCTACTCGACCGGGCGGGAGCCGGGCGGTCAGGGAACGGCGCACAGCCTGGTTGCTCCGTACGAGGTGTTCCCGACGGCAGATGGATCTGTGGTCGCCGGCTCATGGACCGAGGACACCTGGCCGCGCTTCTGCGACGCAATCGGGCGACCGGACCTCGTCGATGATCCGCGGTTCGCCACCAACCAGTTGCGCCTGGCCAACCGTCCGGCGCTGCGGGCCGTGGTCACGGAGATCATGGAGCACCGCACGAGCGCCCTTTGGGAGACCGAGTTCCATCGCGCCAAGGCCCTGTTCGGTCCGGTGCTGACGATCTCTCAGATGTTGGCGCAAGAGCAGATGGCTGAGCGGCCCGCGGTGGTCGAGGTCACGTCCAGCGACGGCCGCGTCGTCAAGGTGCCGGACAGCACCTCGGCCGTCCGGCTGCACGGCACGCCCGGCGCCGTTGTCAAGCCGCCCCCGTTGCTGAGCGAGCACGCGGAGGAGATTCTGGTTGAGTACGGGTTCTCGCCTCCGGAGGTCGAAGACCTGGCGTCCAAGGGGATTGTCCGCTTCCCCGTATCGACGGGAGGTGAGGGCGTTGGAGCCTGACGCCGTCCTTTACGAAACGCTCGACCGCATCACCACGATCACCATCAACTCTCCTGAGAACCACAACGCGCTATCTCGTGCAGTGCGCGAGGGCCTGCGGTCCGCCTTTCGCCGTTTCAACACTGACGAGAACTCTCGAGTCGCCGTGCTCACGGGGGCCGGAGGGAAGGCCTTCTGCGCCGGCGGCGACCTCAAGGAGATGACGGAGACCGGAGCAGGGAACCTCGGTCGCGACTTCGTGGTCATGCCAGGGCGCAACGAGATCGTCGACAAGCCGTGGATCGCCGCGGTCGCCGGCCATGCGGTCGGCGGTGGTGTGCTGTACACGATGCTCGCCGACATGGCGGTCGCGGCCACCAACGCGAGGTTCAAGATGCCTGAGGCGATGATCAGTCGGGGCGCGCCCTGGTCGGTCGCGCTCGCGCAGCAGATCCCGCGCAAGATCTGGTTCGAGATGGCCGTGACAGGCACGACCTTCGATGCGGCACGGGCTCTCGAAGTGGGTCTCGTCAACCACGTCGTCGAGCCCGAGGACTTGCTGGACAAGGCCTACGAGCTCGCCGCCAAAGTGGCCCGGTCGGCCCCGCTGACGGTCGACGCGACCCGCAAGTCGATCCAGGCCGCCGCGGACATGGGTCAGTCGGCAGCCTGGAACGTCGCTGACGAGTACTTCGACCGCGTGTACACCAGCAAGGACGCCGTCGAAGGCCCCCGGGCTTGGTTCGAGAAGCGCGATCCCGTGTGGAAAGGACACTGAGGCATGCAACTCCAAGTCGACAGCTTCTGGCAGGACCTTGAAGTCGGCCACTCAACCGGCCTTTCCCGAGGGCGAACGGTGACCGAGACCGACGTCGTGAACTTCATGATGCTGACGGGCAACTGGGTCGAGATCCACTCGAATGTCGAGTTCGCAAAAGCGACCCCGTTCGGCCAGCGATTGGTGCAAGGCACCTTGGTGCTGGCCATGAGTCAGGGACTGTTCACGACTGGCCGGGCAGTCGCCGCGTTCTACGGTCTCGACAAGCTTCGCTTCACCGAGCCCGTCTTCATCAGTGACACCATCAAGGTCGAGTGCGTGCTGCTGTCCAAGGCGGACAAGAACGACAAGTTCGGCCTTGCTACGTGGGAGATGCGCGTGACGAACCAGAAGGGCGTTCAAGTTCAGAAGGCGGAGTACACCTACCTCACCTACAAGGTCGAGCCGGCCGAGTGGTGAGGCACGCCGGCGCCATGGCCTGGATCCTCGACGGGGCAGGTCATTGATGCGTATAGTTAGTATTGAACCGTGCGGAAGGAGATCCAGCATGTGCACGCATTCACCATCCTGTCCAGGAGCCGACGAATCGAACTGCTTTCGGGCGCACGTCGTTGCTGACCACTTCGAGCAGGGCTGGTGTCGCCTCTGTAACGGCGTGATCCTGTTTGACGACGGTCTCTATCTCGTCCCGGACGGTCACGTGCGGGCCGTCCCCGTTTGCTAGAGATGCTTGCGGGCACACCGTGATTCTCGCTCTTCCTACGAGTACGCCACGCGTCCACCCTTCGGCCTGGATAGCACCCGGCGCAACTGTTGTCGGGCGCGTGAACGTCGGGGAGCAGGCCAGCATCTGGTACTCGGCGGTACTCCGTGCCGACGAAGGGTCCATCTCCGTCGGAGATCGAAGCAATATCCAAGACGGCTGCGTTCTCCACGCGGGCGCGGACTCTCCCCTTCTTGTCGGGAACGGCGTGACCGTCGGTCACCGCGTCGTCCTTCACGGCTGTGTGATTGAGGACGACGTGCTCATCGGGATGGGTGCGGTGCTGATGGACGGAGCCGTCATTGGCAGCGGGTCTATCGTCGGAGCAGCCGCACTTGTGACCCAAGGGACCGCCATCCCGCCGGGCTCATTGGTCGTCGGATCACCTGCCCGGGTGCAACGCAGCATCACGAAGGAAGAGCTACTCGCCAACCTCGAGGCCGCGCGGCACTACTCGAACCTGGCCGACAGTGTGCACAGTCATGCCACCCAACAGCCGGTAGCGGTCCCGGGCGTCCCGGACTCGTCCGAGCCACGCGACTGAGGCACCGTCAGACGGTGGCGCGCCGTGAGCCCTTGCAAGGGCTCTCAATTCATAGGTATAGTTGCAATGAAAAGCAAAATCTTGACGAGCTCGTCATCCAACACCCAACCAACCGTCCGTCCCCTTGCGCAGCGCGTGGGTCGAAGAAGAGGAATCGCAGATGAGTGAGTCCGCAAAGCTACCGTTCCGTTCGTTCTCCCAACTGTTCATCGGCGGCAGTTGGCAGGATCCCGCTACGAACGCCGTGATTGACATAGTCAATCCGGCCACCGAGGAGCACATCGGTACCGTCCCCGAGGGTTCGATCGAGGACATCGACAAGGCAGTGGCTGCCGCGCGAAAGGCCTTCGACGAGGGCCCGTGGCCGCGGATGACGGCGGCCGAGCGGGCAGGGTTCCTTCGGCGCATCGGCAAGGAGGTGGATGCCCGAGTTCCGGAGATGGTATCCAGTTTCACCCAAGAGATTGGAGCTCCGACCGGAGTCAGTCAGGCCTTCCATGCCAACGCGATGGCCATGTGGGAGGACGCGGCAACGCTGTACCAGCGACTGCCATTTGAGGAGGACCGCCCGGTCGAGGGCGGAACTGTTCGCCTCGTGCGGGAAGCGATTGGTGTGGTCGCAACAATCATTCCGTGGAACGGTCCTGTCGCGACGGCGTCGTTGAAGCTTGGGCCAGCCCTTGCGGCCGGATGCACGGTGGTCTTGAAGCCCGCGCCCGAGGGTCCTGCCAGCGCGATGATCCTCGCAGAGGCAATTGAAGCAGCTGGGTTGCCTGAAGGCGTGGTCAGCATCATCCCCGCGGGCCGCGAGGTGGGTGAGTACCTGGTCAAGCACAAGGACGTCGACAAGGTTGCGTTCACGGGAAGCACCGCCGCCGGCAAGAAGATCATGAGCCTGTGCAGCGAGCGACTCGCGCGGGTGACTCTGGAACTCGGTGGGAAGTCGGCGGGGATCATTCTTGAGGATGCCGACCTCGACACCGTAATTCCGAGCCTCGTTCCGGCCGGAATCATCAGCTCCGGGCAGGTCTGCGCCGCTCTGACCCGCGTCCTGGTGCCGACGACGCGTCACGACGAGGTTGTCGACGCGATCGCCGCGGCGATGAAGGAGTTCCCTGTCGGCGATCCGTTGGAACCGGGCGTCGTGATCGGGCCGCTGGCTGCCGAGCGGCAGCGAGATCGCGTCGAGTCCTACATCAAGCTTGGTGTCGAAGAGGGCGCGACGATCGTCACCGGAGGCGGACGGCCGGCGGGCCAGGACAAGGGCTGGTTCATCGAGCCGACGCTGTTCTCGAACGTCACCTCCGACATGAGGATCGCGCAGGAGGAGATCTTCGGGCCGGTGGTGGTCGTCATTCCTTTCGACGACGTCGAGAGCGCCATAGAAATTGCCAACGACACCGATTACGGGCTATCGGGTGCGGTGTACACCCAGGACGTGGCGCAGGGTGAGTACGTTGCCCGTCGGGTGCGCACGGGGCAGATCTACGTCAACACCTGGGGCATGTGTGTTACTCAGCCCTTCGGCGGGTACAAGCAGTCAGGTATTGGTCGCGAGGGCGGGGTAGAGGGCCTTGCGCCGTATCTCGAGACGAAGCTCATTCAGGGACTCGCTGTTTGAACCAGTCGACCTAGCCGCAGGCATCGCGGTGACCCCGGTGGAGCGACATGCCGGAGCCACCGCGTCTGCCTCGGCCGACATCAACGGCTGATGAACGTGGTCAACAACCGGCGCGCGACGGTCGTCGTGATGCTCCCTTCGAGGGCGCTGCGCGAGGTTCACTCGAAGGATCACGCGGCGACCGTCGTCAATTCTGCACGCGACACGCTCGCACGGCCAGGCTTCGCACTCGGTCCTTCGCCTGCATCGGAGCCTGATCACTCAGCGAGGGACGACGCACTCAGGCGGGCGCCTCGAAGGTTTCGGACGCCTCCAGCAACGCGTTCTCCGTGATCTCGTCGGCAGACAACTCTCGCACGACACGGCCGTGCGAGAGGACGAGCACCCGTGTGCAGAGTGCCAGGAGGTCCTCGGCGTCAGTCGAAGCCACGACCACGCTGAGCCCGTTAGCCGCTTCCGCCGCAATGAGCTCATACAGGGCCTGTCGGCTTCCGACGTCAACGCCGGCCGTGGGCTCGGACAGGAGCAAGACCGGCGTGGAGCGAGAAAGACAGCGCGCCATCACGACCTTTTGCTGGTTGCCGCCGGAAAGGGAACCGATGGGGGCGTGAGCAGAGGCGGTCTTCACCCGCACACGGCTGATCCACTCGTCGAAGAAGAGTCGCTCCTGGCGACGCGACAGCCGTCTGGGGGAACCCAGGTCGGGCAGGACGGACAGCGAGATGTTCTCGCCCACCGAGAAGTCGGCGACGATGCCGTCCCGCGCTCTGTCGGCAGGCGCGAGCGGCAAGCCGAGTTCAGTTGCGCGCTTGATCGGGCGCCATGAGCCCCCTGCGAGCCGCACTTCCCCGTCGATCTTCTCGTCGTGAACCGCGCCTGCTAGAAGGTAGGGCAGCTCCTCCGCTCCTGATCCGGGTAGGCCGGTAAGACCCAGAATCTCGCCTTCCCGCAGCGTGAAGTCGACGCCGTTGAGGAAGCGCGCCCGAAGAGCCCGCCCTTCAAGGGCGACCTTCGCATCGGCGGCCACGGTGACGCCCGCACGGAAGGACGCGTCAACGCCCTCGCCCACCATCAGCTCCGCCAACTTCTGCCCAGTAAGGCCGTCCAGGTCGCGCGTCGTGACAAGTTCGCCGTCCCTGAGTACGGTCACGCGGTCGGCGATCCGGAAGATCTCGTCCAAACGGTGCGACACATAGAGGACGCTCGCGCCCTCCTCTCGCACCCGCTCGACGATATCGAGCAGGCGGTTGACTTCATGAGGTGGTAGTACTGCGGTCGGCTCGTCGAGGACGAGAACTCCAGATCCGCTCTGCCATCCTGAGAGCGCCGCGCAGATGGCGACGATGGTGCGCTGCACGGGGGTTGCCGCTGCCAGGGGTGCCCGTAGGTCGAGATCGGCGTCGAACACTTCGAGGATCTCCCGGGTTCGGCGTGCCTGCTCCTTCCACCGGACACGATGTCCTGGCCCCTTGGCAAACCCTCCACGCAAGGCAAGGTTGTCCATCGCGTTGAGTTCCAGGACCAGCCCGAGGTCTTGGTGGACGAACCGCAGACCCTCATGCCGCGCCCCGGCCGCATGCTCGAGGGAGAACTCCTCGCCGTCGAGCGACGCTCGTGAACCTGTATCAGCGTCGTGGAAGCCCGCCAGGATCTTAATCAGAGTGGACTTGCCCGAACCGTTGGCTCCCACGAGCGCGTGGATCTCGCCCGGACGCACGTCCAGGGAGACGTTGGACAGAGCCACCGTGCCAGGGAACGTCTTGGAGATCCCACGGACGCTCAGCGCCGGGGTGTCTTCCGGGCGAGCTGGAGTGGCGGTCTCAGATAATCTCTGCATACTATTAGGATAGGACTCGTGATGCACGGGCACAAGTGGTGTAGCTGGCTCGTCTACGGGCCAGGTCGATGTCAGCCAACGGACAGGTCGAAAGGTCAGATCACACATGGATGTCAACGCTGAGGGTGAACGGACGTCGGAACCTTCGGACGCCTGCCCGTACCACGAAGCAGCCCCCGTCGAGTTCGACCACAACAGTGAACAGATGACCGAGCCGGGCATTTGGGATGCCTACCAGGTCGTTCGCAAGAGCGGGAGCGTGGCAAAGGCCTCCGCCTACGGCGGGTTCTACGTGTTGTCGCGGTACCAGCAGGTGAAAGACGCAGCGCGCAACCACGACACCTTGATCACTTCAAAGGGGCACCGCATCCCCCAGTTCGGCGAGGCTCACGACGTTCCGCTCGACTTCGAGGGAGCGACGCACACCGTCTACCGGAAACTGATGGCCAAGTCGGTCACGCCGACCCGGGTTCGGGAGATCGTTCCGTTTCTTCGAAGCGTCGCCCGGGACATCGTCGAGGATTTTCGTCAAGGCAGGCGGAGGCGATGCCGTTTCGGCTGTCGCTCTACCCCTTCCGCTGAAAATCCTGACTCAGGTGGTCGGGTTCTCTGACGAGACCATTGCTGGACTTCACGACGCCACCCAGCAGATGTGGGAGCAGGTCTACGCGGCCGACCATGACGCGGCGTACGCCGCAATCAGAGCATTGATGGACGCGGAGATCGCACAGCACCGCACCTACGATCACGACGACTTCCTGTCCAGGTTGCTCGAGGAGGAGGTCGACGGTGCGCCGATCACTGATGACCTAGCGGCTCGAATGGTGATGTCCCTGGCGATCGCCGGGCATGAAACCACCGCGAACGCCGCAAGCTCGATGATGTGGTTGCTCGCCAATGACCTGCCGCTGCAGGAGCAACTGCGCGCTGAGCCCGCGCAGGCATCCGCATTCATCGAAGAGCTCCTGAGACTGCGGGCGCCCGCTCACAATTTCGCACGCACTGCCAACCAGGACCTGGTTGTCGATGAGGTGATGATTCCGGCGAACTCGCGTGTTCTCCTGTCCTACGCATCGGCGAACAGAGACCCCCTGCGTTTTCCGAACCCCGACCGCTTCGACGTTTCCCGAGCCAGCCGCGCCCACCTGGCTTTCGGTTGGGGGATCCACCAGTGCATCGGCGCCACGCTGGTTCGTGAGGAGCTCCGCGTGCTCCTCGAAACACTCTGCGATTTTCCGCGATTCGTGCCAGACGGCGACGCCTCGTTCGACGCGATGAAGGGTGGTGTCCATTTCGGGCCCTCCTCTGTTCCTCTGCGCTTCGAAGAGACCCAAGGATGATTTGAATGACTGCCACCGTCACCCTGAACCAGACCGTCTGCGCCGGCTTCGGCAACTGCTCGACCTTGGCGCCGAAGTATTTCGGCTTTGACAACGACGAGCTAGTAGGAACCGTGAAGCTGAGCGAGGCTGACGACGCGGACCTCTCTGACCTGCGCGTCGCCCAAGCAGATTGCCCAACACAGGCGATAGCGGTCCTACTGCGAGCTGAGCCCTAGCCCACGGTCGACCGGCCAGCACGGGCCCTACAGCGGCCCGTCACCCCCTCCATGACCCTCCGTCGTGGATCGGTACGACATCGGGAATTTAGGAACCGCGCGCGCCCACTGGCGCGACTGGCGGGTGCCGAGCATGCTCCTGGCGAGCGGGCTTCGGGTGACACCTGGCCAGCCGGCGCGGCAGGTCTGGTCGGTAGTGCGCTCGCCAAGATTGGGGCCTTGACAAAACCAATCCATGCGCATCATCATCATGATGCGTCGGAAACGCGCTCCCTGACTGTCGCGGCGCAGGACTAAGGGGAACAGCGTGGAATCGCGTAAGCGCGATGTCCCGCCCATCAACATCTGATCTGGAGACCTGAGATGACATCAAGAGGATCGCTTCGAAAGAAGCTGGTGGTTGCGACGATTGCCGCGATTGCCGCATTGGGAATGGCGGCCTGCGCCTCGGATGCCGACAGCGGCTCCTCCGGAGGCCCGTCGGACGTCGATGCAGCCCAGGCTGTCGTCGACGAGCACCTCGTGCGTCCTACGACGATTCCCGTCACGGAGCCATTCGAGGGCGAGATTCCTAGTGGAGAGTCCCTGATCTTCCTCAGCTGCGGCGCACCCTCGTGCAACCTGCAGGGCGAGATCTTCGAGGAGATGGCAACTAAGGTGGGCTGGTCGTTCGAGCAGGTGAACACGACCGGCACGCCTGAATCCGTACGGGCTGCCTGGGACACCGCGGTCCGTGAAGAGCCGACTGCAGTGGTGTACACGGCGATGGACTACACCCAGTTCACGGAGCAGATGCAGACTCTGCAGGACGCCGGCACAACAGTCGCCGCCTGCTGCATCACCGACGATGCTCCCGTCGACTACAACATCTTTGACATCGATTTTGCCGCCGAGGTTGGCGCAGTCTTCGCCGACTTCGTGACCGCCCATTCGGACGGCGACGCGGAAGTGCTCGAGGTGACGGTCTCAGCGTTCCCCGTCCTGCAGGGCTACACCGACGGCTACAACAGCGAGATCGCCAAGGTCTGCCCGGGATGCTCGACCGAAGAGCTCGACGTGTCGTACGACGCGCTAGTCGCCGGAGAATCACCGAACGCCATCGTCTCCCACCTCCGGGCGCACCCGGACACCAAGTACGTCGTGCTCAACTTGGAGAACCTGGGAATCGGTCTACCGGCTGCGTTGTCCGCCGCTGGTCTGACAGATATCACGACAATCGGCGCGGGACCGGACGAAACCACGCTTCAGTACGTCGAGTCGGGCCAGCAGGCAGCCACAATCCCGATGATCCCGTTCTACGAGGTGGACGGCGCGATCTTCGACGCGATTCTTCGTGATGTGACCGGCCAGACCGTCCCCGACGGATTGGAGGTTGACATCCCCATCTGGATCGTCACCGAGGACAACATTCCCGGCAGCGAGATCTTTCCCGATGTCGAGGATGCGCTCGATCAGTACTACGAGCTCTGGGGCGTGTAAGCAAGCACGTGGCGGTGAGCGGCTCCACGGGGCCGCTCACCTCTCCCATTCAAACCTAAATGAGAAGGAAGATGATGGCTACTCGCTACGAAGACATCGAGGATATCCGCCGGCTGACTGCTGAATATGCGCGAGCAGTCGATTCGAAGGACCTGGAGGGTGTCGCCGCGACCTTCATGAAAGATGCGCTGTGGGACGTCCGGGGATTCGGTATGGCTGAGGTCAGGGGCATCGACGAGATCCGCAGCTTCTACACGGCCCTCTTCCAGAACCTCAAGCACAGCTCGCACATGTCGCTGAATCACATCATCGATGTAGATGGTGACAAGGCCACCGGCCACGTTTACATCCTCGCCTACGTGATCGATCAGAACGACGAACGCGGTGAGTCAATCGGCTACTACAGCGACAGCTACGAGCGGACCGACGAGGGTTGGAAGTTCGCTGCCCGAGTGCCCAACGCGTTGCTGCCTCCTCCTGCGCCTCCGGTCGAGGCCTGACGTCCACGAACTTCAGCGCGGTGCACCGCACCTGCGCCCAACAACCCAACCCAATGCACCCCGCTGGCCCGAAAGGTTAATCCATGTCTCTCCGGACCAATATCCGCAGTGCCGAGGGACGTCCCGGAACAACCTCCCCAGCGGCTGACAAGGTGCGTCCCTCGCTCTCCGATTTGTCTTATCGCAACATCGGAGCGATCTACGTGCTCATCGCCATCTCGATCTTCTTTTCGATCGTTGCACCGGAAACATTCCCGACAATCGCAACAGTGAAGCAGATTCTCAATAGCTCGGCGGTCACCGCACTTGCTGCCCTCGCGATTGTCATTCCGCTGTCGGCGCGGGTCTTCGACCTTTCGTTCGCCTACACAATCTCACTGTCCGGTTGCGTCGCCGCCTACATGATCACGGAGCACCAGTACTCGATCGTCTCGGCGATCGTTGTAGCGCTTCTTGTCAGCATCGCGGTCGGGGTGGTCAATGGGACCGTCGTGGTGTTCATGCGGGTCGACTCGTTCATAGGCACGTTGGCGACTGGGTCACTCATCCAGGCTGGCATCACCATGTTTACCCAGGACATCACGGTGACCGGCCTCGAGCTGACCGAGGGCTTCACCACGATCGGACAGAAAAACTATGCCGGCGTGACGCTGCCGGTTCTCTACGCATTTCTCGTGGCGGTTGCCGTCTGGTACCTCCTGGAACACACGCCGACCGGCCGACGAATCTACGCGACCGGCTTCAATTTGGACGCGGCGCGGCTGGCGAACATTCGGGTGGACCGGATCCGCTTCCTTTCGCTGGTGGCGTCGTCGTTCATCGCTGGTATAGCCGGTATCGTCTTGGCGTCCACGATCGGCGCGGGCTCGCCCAACACGGGGGTCTCCTACCTGCTTCCGGCGTACGCTGCGGCGTTCCTCGGAGCCACTCAGTTCAAGCGTGGGCGGTTCAACGCATGGGGTTCGATCGTCGCCGTGATCCTGCTTGGAACAGGGACCACGGGGCTTGCACTAGCGAGCGCACCTATTTGGTCGCCCGCCTTGTTCACCGGCATCGTCCTGATCACCGCGCTGGGCGCGACGGGGCTGCAACAACGACTCTCCAAGCGGGGGAAGCCTTCCGAGCCGAGGCTGGTTGATCAGCACCTTGAGTCGGCACACACCGGGACGTCCGACTCGCCTCTCGTGAAGTGACACGGTCAGATGCTCCGGATCACCGCAGCGGCGAGTTTGCATGGGGTGTTGCTCCGTCGACGCGATTACGTGTCGGAATCCGCGGACTGACGGCGTTTTGATGGACGGTCCGGTCGTGGTGGTCGGTGCGGGCGTCGCCGGCGTCCGCGTTGTGCGACGCCTGCGTGCTCGCGGTCACGACGGAGACATCGTGATGCTCGATACCCAGGCCGAGCTGCCCTATGACCGTCCGCCGCTGTCGAAGCAGGTCATGCGCGGTGAGCGCGAGCTGCCCGTGCTGCTCGACGATGGGGCACTCGGCTCGCTCGCGGTGGACTGGCGTCCCGGCCGCACTGCTTCGCGCCTCGACGCCGAGCGCCGAGTGGTCGTGCTCGATGACCGGGAGGACCTCGCGTACGGCGTCTTGATCATCGCGACCGGCGCGCGGGCCCGGAGGCTCCCCGGGTTGCACGGGCAGGTCCTGCGTACGTTCGAGGACGCCGTGGCGATCCGCGACCAAGGTCGACCAGGCCGGAACGTGCTCGTGGTCGGCGCCGGAGTCGTGGGGTGTGAGGTCGCCGCGAGCCTGCGCGGGCTTGGGGCCACGGTGCACATGGTCGACCCGCTGCCGGGGCCGATGGTGAGGGTACTAGGTCCGTCGCTCGCCCATGAGGTCACTGAGCTACACCGAGACCACGGCGTGGTCTTGCACATGGGGACCGTCGTCGAATCGAACCGGTCGGGCGAGGTGGTGCTCTCCGACGGCACCGAGTTGCATCCGGATCTGGTCCTCGAGTCCGTCGGAGCAGAGCCGGAGTTGGACTGGCTTGAGGGGAGCGGCCTAGCGATCGCCGGCGGTGTGCCTTGCGACGCTCAGCAGCGGACCAACTTGGACGACGTGTACGTCGTCGGTGATGTGGCGGCGCCAGGTGGCAAGCGCAGTGAGCACTGGACCGCGGCAACCCATCACGCGGACCGAGCGGTGGCCGCGATCCTCGGCAGCGCGCCGCCGGCCGCCGAGCCGCCGTACTGGTGGAGTGACCAGTACGACGTGAAATTCCAGGGAGTTGGTGAGGTCGACGATGCCGACGAGGTTGTGGTCGGCCGCGCGGAGGAGGGGCTGATCGGATTGTTCGGCCGATCTGGTCGGGTGGTGGGCGTTGTCGGGATGGGAGCCCCCGCGCAGGTGATGCGGCTGCGGGACAGCGTGATCGAGCAGGCCTCGCTCGTCGTGGCCTCGGCCGAACTGGCGGATGCATCGTGGCATTGGTCAAGGGGCACCGAGAGCACGGGGCCCCGCGGACACGGATACCCGCGAAGCCGTGCTTCCGCCTCGAATCAGCGGTCGACATGACCGAAGGACGTTCCTCCCGGCAGTCCTGTCCCGACCAGGTCGCTGAGGCCTTGGCCCATTTCTCGTCTGACGCGGTGCGTCGTGCGGTAACAAACAGGTGCGTCGGCGAAGGCGCCGAGGAGGATTCATGACCCAAACTCAGGCAACGCAGGTCAAGCAGCTCGATCGAGTGATCATCCGGTTCGCCGGTGACTCCGGTGACGGTATGCAGCTCGCGGGTGACCAGTTCACCCAGGAGACGGCATCGTTTGGCAACGACCTGTCGACGTTGCCGAACTTCCCGGCGGAGATCCGGGCCCCTCAGGGCACGCTGCCAGGAGTCTCGTCATTCCAGGTGCACTTCGCGAACTATGACATCCTCACCCCGGGTGACCGTCCGGACGTGCTGGTGTCGATGAACCCTGCTGCCTTGAAAGCCAACGTGGGTGACCTGCGTCCCGGTGCCGTGGTGATCGTGGACACCCACGACTTCACTTCCCGGAACCTCTCCAAGGCGGGGTATGCGTCGAGTCCTCTGGACGACGACACGCTGGCGGACTTCAACGTGCACGCCGTCGACATGACCGGGATCACCGTCGAGGCGGTCAAGCAGTTCGGGCTCTCCCGCAAGGACGCAGCCCGGGCGAAGAACATGTTCGCGCTGGGTCTCGTGTCGTGGATGTACGGCCGACCGACCGACAAGACGGTGGAGCATCTCAACGCCAAGTTTGCCAAAGTTCCTGGCATCCGCGATGCCAACATCGCTGCGTTGAAGGCCGGCTGGAACTTCGGCGAGACCACCGAAGCGTTCGCGACGTCCTACGAGGTGAAACCTGCTCAGTCACCTCCGGGCACCTACCGCAACATCACGGGCAACGTGGCACTGTCCTACGGGCTGGTCGCCGCGGGACAGCGCAGCGGTCTGCCGGTCTTCCTGGGTGCGTACCCGATCACCCCGGCATCGGACATCCTCCACGAGCTCAGCAAGCACAAGCGCTTCGGCGTCATCACGCTGCAGGCCGAGGACGAGATCGCCGCGATCGGAGCGGCGCTCGGTGCGGCGTATGGCGGCGCTCTCGGTGTGACGACCACCTCGGGTCCCGGGGTCGCCCTCAAGGCCGAGACCATCGCTCTCGCGGTGATGCTCGAGCTGCCGCTCGTGGTGATCGACGTCCAGCGCGGAGGCCCCTCGACCGGGCTGCCGACCAAGACCGAGCAGGCCGACCTGATGCAGGCGATGTTCGGCCGCAACGGGGAGGCGCCAGTCCCCATCGTGGCTCCGCAGTCGCCGGTGGACTGCTTCGACGCCGCGATCGAGGCCGCCCGCATCGCCATCACCTACCGGACTCCGGTGATGCTTCTTTCGGACGGCTATCTCGCCAACGGCTCCGAACCCTGGCGGCTCCCTGTGGTCGACGACCTCCCGGTCATCGATCCAGGGTTCGCCACCGGGCCCAACGACACGATGGATGACGGCACGGAGCGCTTCCTTCCCTACCTGCGTGACCGCGAGACCCTGGCCCGGCCCTGGGCGCCGCCCGGTGTCGCCGGCCTGGAGCACCGGATCGGTGGACTTGAGAAGCAGGACAAGACCGGGGAGATCTCCTACGACCCGGCCAACCACGACCTGATGATCCGGACCCGTCAGGCCAAGGTGGACGGGGTCGCGCGCAACATCCCCGACCTGGTCGCCGACGACCCGAGCGGTCGGGCAAGCACGGTCGTGCTCGGGTGGGGGTCGACGTACGGCCCGATCGGCGCCGGCTGCCGTCGGGTCCGCACTGCCGGACGTGACATCGCGCAGATCCACCTGCGACACCTCAATCCGTTCCCCTCAAACCTGGGTTCACTGCTTCGCTCCTACGACCAGGTGATCGTGCCCGAGATGAACCTCGGCCAGCTCTCCATGCTGATCCGCGCCAAGTACCTGGTCGATGCCATTCCCTACACGACCGTCCGTGGCATGCCGTTCGGTGCCGAGGAGCTCTACAACGTGTTCATCAGTCATCTCGACGCCACCGAAAACGTCCACCCCCACGCTCACGAACACGGCTTTGACAAGGAAACAGTGCGATGACGACGATCGACCTTGGCCTACCCGGTCTCGCCGGCGTACCCACCGCGGACGTTCCGGGAACCAAGAAGGATTACACGTCCGACCAGGAGGTCCGCTGGTGCCCGGGCTGCGGCGACTACGCCGTCCTCTCGGCTGTCCAGTCGTTCCTGCCCACGCTCGGGCTCAAGCGGGAGAACATCGCGTTCGTCTCCGGCATCGGCTGCTCGTCGAGGTTTCCGTACTACCTCGACACCTACGGCATGCACTCCATCCACGGCCGGGCACCCGCGATCGCCACGGGCCTGGCCACCAGCCGTGGGGACCTCTCCGTGTGGGTCGTGACGGGCGACGGGGACGCGCTGTCCATCGGCGGCAACCACCTGATCCACGCGCTGCGCCGCAACGTCAATCTCAAGATCCTGTTGTTCAACAACCGGATCTACGGCCTTACCAAGGGCCAGTACTCCCCGACCAGCGAGATTGGGAAGGTCACCAAATCGACCCCGATGGGATCGCTGGACAACCCGTTCAACCCCGTTTCACTCGCGCTCGGCGCCGAGGCCACCTTCGTGGCCCGCACCATCGACTCCGATCGCAAGCACCTGACCGACGTGCTGTCGGCCGCCGCCGCCCACCGCGGCACCGCGCTGGTGGAGATCTTTCAGAACTGTCCGATCTTCAACGAGGGTGCCTTTGATGCGATCAAGGGCACCGAGACCAAGGCAGACGCCATCATCCCGCTCGAGCATGGAAAGGCCATCCGTTTCGGCACGCCACAAGATGACGGACTGGGCACCAAGGGCGTCGTGCGGGACACCACGACCGGCGCGATGAAGGTCGTGGACGTGGCGGACGTCGCTGTGTCGGACCTGGTCGTCCATGACGCACACGCCGAGGACCCGTCGACCGCCTTCGCGATCTCGAGGCTGACCGACGCGGGCTACCTCAACCGGGCACCGATCGGGATCTTCCGCCAGGTCCGGAAGCCTGCGTACGACGACCTGGCCCGCTCGCAGGTCGACCAAGCCGCGATGCGCACGAGTGACAGCGCAACAGCCCTCACCGAACTCCTGTCCAGTGGCGACACTTGGACTGTCGTCTAGACGAGTCAGCGATCCACTCCGTTTCTAGCAAGCAGCGGGATCACATCTGCACGGGGTCCCCGATTCTCGGAAGCTGTGCAGTGGCCCGAGTCGAGCGCCTCGAACACCCGACGGACGAACTCGTGGTGGAGATCCATGAGCGTCTGGACGTGCGTGTAGAGCGAGTCGACGAACCGGTCGGGATCGCCGATGAGGATGGCCGTCAGGTCCAGCTGCACCTGCGCGGCGCGTCGCCGCACCGTCGGGAGCCGGTCCGGGCCAGCTTGGACAATCCTGCTCACGCCGTCGATGACCAACGCCTGGCTGCTGCGTGCCGCCCGGAGGTTGAGACGCTGACCTTCCTGAAGGAGCATTTCCAGCAGCCGCATGAGCCTCCTCGTCCCTTCTCTTGGTCATGAATCAATCAATTGACCGAATCATACGTTCTTACGTACCATCGGCCAAGACGAGAGGACTTGCCATGGCCGAGACGCACGACGTGTCAGTGGTTGCCGAGGACGCCGCGTCAGCGGGGGACGCAGTCGCAGTGCCGACGCTCGCCGGTCTGGCGGATGGCGTGGCCGCCATTCTCCTCCGCGGTTCGGCGATCACGAGGGCAGGCGTCGGCCTGAGCGCCGAGCTGATGCGCATCACGCTCGGCCGGTCCGAGGTTCGCCCGGACAAGACCGACTGGCGCTTCAAGGACCCGACCTGGTCGGGAAACGCGATCTACCGGCGCGTGGCACAGACTTACCTGGCCGGTTGTCAGGCCGTCGACGGCCTGCTCGACGGCGTGGATGCCACGGGGGACCGGCACCGTGCCGAGCGCGCGCGCTTCGTGATGAACGTGCTGACCAGCGCGCTGTCGCCGACCAACACCCTCGTCGGTAATCCCGCCGCCATCAAGAAGACGTATGAAGACGGTGGCGCCAACCTTGTCCGCGGTGTTGAGAACCTCGTCTCCGACCTCCGCCACAACGGCGGCATGCCCTCCACCGCGAAGCAGGGATCCCTCAAGGTCGGCGAGGATCTGGCTCTGACTCCGGGTCAGGTCGTCGACAAGGACGAGTATGCCGAGCTGATCCAGTACCGCCCGACGACTGACGAGGTGTACGAGCGGCCCGTCATCGTGATCCCGCCGCCCATAGGGCGCTACTACTTCCTCGACCTGCGGCCGGGCCGCAGCTTCGTCGAGTACGCCGTGTCGCGTGGCCTCCAGACCTTCCTGCTCTCCTGGCGGAACCCGTCGAAGGACCAGGCTGACTGGGACATCGACAGTTATGCCCAGCGGATCCTCGACGCCGTCGACTGCGGTGCGCGAGGTGACCGGAGCGGAGAACGTCAACGTGATCGGCTTCTGTGCCGGTGGGATCCTCCAGACCGCCGTGCTCAACAAGCTTGCTTCGATGGGCGACGATCGGATCCACTCCGCGTCGTTCGCCGTCACGCTGCTCGACTTCGGACAATCGGCCCCGATCAGCGCCTTCTCGTCGGCTCGCTTGCTCTCCTTCGCACGGTGGAAGTCCAGGCCGGGCCGGAGTCACCAGTGCCCGCGCGATGGGTAACGTCGTTCAGCTGGATGAGGCCCAACGACCTGGTGTGGAACTACTGGGTGAACAACTACCTGATGGGTGAGGACCCGCCGGTCTTCGACATCTTGTCCTGGAACGCGGACGGCACGAACCTTCCCGGCCGGCTGCACCAACAGTTCCTCGACATCTTCGAGCACAACCCGTTGATCGACGCCGGGTGGCATCGAGGCGCTCGGCGTACGCCCATCGACCTCGGCACCATCAAGGTCCCTGCCTACGTCGCCGGGGCGATCAACGACCACCTGACGCCGTGGAAGTCGACCTACCGCACGACCCAGTTCCTTGCCGGCGACTGCACGTTCGTCCTCTCCAACGCCGGTCACATCGCGAGCCTCGTGAACCCTCCGGGCAACCCGAAGGCGAGCTTCTACGCCGGTCCGCACGACAAGGCCCAGTCGGCTTCCGACTGGCTCGAGGGTGCGGAGAAGCAGTCGGGGTCGTGGTGGGAGCACTGGGCCGAGCTGGGCCATCGACCGGTCCGGGGACCAGGTTCCGGCTCCGGCGACCCTCGGCGGTGGGCGGTTCCCCGCCCAGGCCGAGGCGCCGGGGTCGTACGTCGGGCAGGCGAACTGACCGTTCAGGCACTCGCGTCTCGGGCTCCCCGGCCCAGGACGGCGTGCAGGCCCGCGCTGAGGAAGTCGATGAGCAGGTCCACGTCCAGTGCGGTGCGCTTGCGGCGCGGCGTCTGGGCGAGCTGGGTGACGAGCAGGATCACGCACATGCGCATCGCACGCCGGATGTCGGCCGGCGATGCGTCGGGGTAGGCCCGGGTGACAGCGCTTGAGGTGAGGCGGGCCGACGATTGGTCGAGGATGCGCTCGGGATCGTGCTGGAGCAGCTGGCTCATCAGGTTCACCCAAGCGCGGCCGTCCTCGGCCTCGCTGGCGACCAGATCGAGGTAGGGCTCAGCGAGCATGACGACGAGGTCGCGAGCGTCAGGCACGTCGACAATTGCCGCCAGCTCCTTCGCGCGGGCCTTGACGCGGTCGAGGACGACGTCGCCGTAGCGGTGGATGACCGCTTCGAGCAGCGCTTCCTTCGTGCCGAAGTGGTAGTGCACTGAGGCCGGTCCCAGGCCGGCCTCGCGGTTCACGGCGCGGATCGAGACGCCGTCGGGTCCCTGATCGGAGAAGAGCTTGAGTGCCGCTTCAAGCAGCAGCTCACGTCCGTCAATGTCCGGCCTGCGGCCCATGGCAACCCTCTCGCTGATTCAATCAGTTGATCGAGAGTATCGCGATCTCCTTCCGTCCAGCCATGCAGGCCGCTACGCTTCTATCTGAACCGATCAAGTGATCGATTAAGCGATGGAGGATCAAGTGCGGCTGGACGGCAGGACGGCAATCGTGACAGGAGCTGGTCGGGGGATCGGGCGAGCCATCGCCCTCAAGCTCGCTGCCGAGGGTGCGGCGGTCGTCGTCAACGACCTGGACCCCGGCCCGGCCAAGGAGACGGCCGGCCTGATCGAACAGAGCGACGGCGCAGCGCTCAGTGTCCCAGGAAGTGTCACTGAGCTCGGGTTCACCGATGACCTCGTCCAGGCCGCGATTGACGGGTTCGGCCGCATCGACATCATCGTGAACAACGCCGGCTACACGTGGGACTCTGTGATCCAGAAGACGAGTGACGAGCAGTGGCAGGCCATGCTCGACATCCACCTGACCGCGCCGTTCCGGCTGCTTCGGTCGGCAGCGCCGTACCTCCGTGAGACCGCCAAGCGGGAGGCCGCCGAGGGGACGTCGGTCGTACGCAAGGTGGTCAACGTGACGTCGATCGCGGGGACCGGCGGGAATGTCGGTCAGGCGGGATACACCGCAGGCAAGGCCGGGGTGATCGGCCTGACGAAGACGATGGCCAAGGAGTGGGGACGCTCGCAGGTCACCGTGAACGCCGTCGCGTTCGGTCTGATCAAGACCCGGTTGACCGAGGCTCCCGCAGGCGGCGACGCGACCATCCGCATCGGCGACAATGACATCAAGGTCGGCATCGGCGCAGAGCTCCTGGACGCGATGGAGTCGGGCATCCCGCTGGGACGGGCCGGCACGCCGCAGGACGCGGCCAACGCCGTGTACCTCTTCTGCATCCCGGAGTCGGACTACATCACCGGCCAGGTCGTCGTCGCCGGCGGCGGTCTGGTGCTTTGACCGTAGTGCTCGCAGAGCAGGGCCGCACGCCTGGGGGAGTCGCGTACACGGTCCGGGGCTCGGGCCCGCCGGTGCTGTGGATGTCGGGGTACGTCGTCCCGGTGTCGGCGTTCGACGAAGTCCTGGACGAGATCGCTGACTCGTTCACCGTCGTCGCCGTGGACCACCGCGGATCGGGCGCCTCCCGCACCCTGCCGCTGCCGACGACGACCGGCACCATGGCGGGCGACGCCTTGTCAGTGCTCGACCGTCTGCGGATCGACTCGGCGCACGTCGTCGGATCGTCGCTCGGCGGGATGGTCGCTCAGGAGCTGGCGATCATCGCGCCGCACCGGGTGCGCAGCCTGGCGCTCTGCTCCACGACCGCCGGCGGTGTGGGCGCCAAGACGCCGCCGGCGCGGGACATCCTCCGTGAGCTGAAGGAGGCCGGGTCCCGAGTGCCTGGAGGCCGAATACGCGTCCACCCGCTCGGGGCCCTGCACCAGGCTGCGGCGGCGGCTACCCACGACGCGACCAGCCGCCTGCGCCACATCGAAGCGCCGACCCTCGTTCTCCATGGGGGTGCGGACGAGCTGGTGCCGGCCGGGAACGCGTCCTGGCTGGCGTCGCAGATCGCGAGCGCGGAGCTGCGGGTTGTCCGCCGAGGGACGCACCTGGTGGCTCTCGAGTCGCCGGTGGCGCGCAAGGCGTTGCTGTCGTGGCTTGAGAAGCACCGCGTCCGACACCCGATCAGCACCCCTCCCTCGTCGGCCGCTCATCTGGCGGGAATGCCGTACCGATTCTTGAAAGGCCAGACCGTGCCGCTGCGGCGTGCGATCAGAGCACTCGGCGCGCGGTCTATCCCGTGAGCAGCAGCGCCGCCAGATCGGTCTGCTCGCGCTCGAGGTCGTCGACCGGCCCGGGATCGTGCGACCCGGGGTCGACGCCGACGGCCTCGACGAAGGCGATCCGCGCGACCCGCGGATCCTCCAGCGTCGGCCCGAGGTAGGCGAGGACAGCCGACGGCAGCGAGAACTGCTCGAACGGCGACCGGCCGGAGTAGCGACGTTCGGTGTCCGCAGACGTACGGCGCTCGCTCACGGTCTGGGGATCGAGGAGCAGGTGTTCTTCGGGGCCTGTCCCGCGAATCGGCGGGCGAGGAAGCTGAGCGCACCCGGCGCGCCCAGGACGGTCTCGGTGAGGTGCTCGCCGACCAGGTTCTCGACGTGCTCGACCGTGACGCCGGCGCCGCAGTAGCGGTGCATGAGGGCGCGGTCCGGGCCGATCGGCGCCAGCTCGTCGAGGACCGCGTGGTAGTCGTACACCGGCGCCGTCGGGGCCCCGGCGATGCCCAGCGGGCTGTTCCTCCGGAGCAGACGCACGACGGCGGGCTCCTCGAAGGAGCCCGGGTAGGCCTCGATGTCGGCGATCTCGAGGAACGGGTAGCGCGCGACCGCGTCGCTGATGCAGTCGTCCGCTGCGGCCGCGACCTTGGCCCGTCCGGCAGGGCTGAGGTACTGGCTGAGGTCCGCCTCCGGGAAGGCCCGCATCGGCCCGTTGACGCCCATCGCGATCGCGCCGCCGAACGGGCTCCCGCTGAACTTGAGGATCGTCGACCGGATGTCGGCGACGACGCCGCCGAGCGCGACCGCCTGCATGTTCAGTTCGGGCGCATAGCGCCGCTCGAGCTGCGCGGCGATGCTGGTCGCGAACGCGCCGCCGGAGTAGCCCCACATCCCGATCGGCGTCTGGTCGGGGAGTCCGGCCCCGGCGAACGCGAGGCTGGCGCGAATGCCGTCCAGCACCGCCTGCCCCTCGAGGCGTCCGGCGAGGAACTGGGAGTCGGGGCCCTCGTAGTGGGGCACGGTGACCGCTCTTCGCCGGCACCGGCACGACGTAGGCGAACGCCGAGACCGGTCGGGCATCGATCACCTCACCGTTGTCGTAGCTCGCGATGTCCGCAGGTACGGCGTAGAACGGGTCGTCCTTCGGCTCGGGGACCGGCCCGGCGGATGCCGGGGGAGCGGTGAGCACGCCGAGCGTGAGGGCGAGAGCGGTGAGGAGCGGGAGCCCGCGACGAGTCATGGAGTGGCCTGTCATCCGAAAATGAAACGTATACGTTTCGATTGATGATGGGCTTGAAGGCCGGGTGATGTCAACGGGCACCTCGTGCGGTCCAACCCGGCGAAGAACTGGCGCTCAGTCGTCGTAGGACGGGGACGCCGGTCCAATGTCGACGAGGAAGCCGGCGGGGCTGTAGTCCCTCACCTCGAGCACCGTCCACGGCAGTTGACCGCCGCCCAGGCCGTTCAGCAGCGCCCGCATCAGCTCGACCTGGCCTGCGTCACCGACCTGCACGATCGCGTGCCCCTCCGGATGGAGGTGGTGCAAGGCGACCCCAAGTCCCAACACCAGTTCGTCGCCGCCGACGACTATCCCGAACTGCTCGTCGGGGTGCAACGCGTCGGCGACCGACCCGACCCGGACATCGCTGTTCAATCGGGCCACGGCCGCGTTACGCCGCGCGAACGCCGCCGCCACCGGATCCCGGTCGACTTGAACGAGGCTCCGTCCGGTCAGGCTGGCAGCGAGCAGCCCGATCTGGCCGGCGCCGCAGAACAGCTCGAGGATCGGGCCGTCCGGGCACTCACGGGAGAGTGCCGCCGCCCAGTAGCTCTGGGCTGTCGTCCACAGTCTCGGCTGCTGAACGCGGTGGTCCCAGTGGATCAACAGGTCGCCGAACGGAGCAGGTTCGGTCGACGCCCCCACGGCGGTCATGAGTGCCCCGGTACCCAGCCGGGCGATCGTCAGTCATCGCCCGCTCCAGGTCAGTCCAGCGATCCGACTCCGTTCGGCGCATCCGGCTCCAGCGCCCAGCGGGGAATGATGAACACGCCCAGCGCGTCGACCGCCGGTGACCCATGGGACCCATCCGGCTCGTCGGCGGCGATCCAGGCGGTGACGGTGACCTTCCGTCCATCCACCTCGGCGATCCGCGCCTCCATCCGCACTGGTCCCAGCGGCAGCGGCTGCACGTAGCGCAGGGTCAGGGTCCCGGTGACGGTGACCCGGGTGTGGCGGGCGCTCGCGGTCTCGCCCATGAGGTGGTCGAGGATCATCGCCGAGACCCCGCCGTGCACGCTCCCCGGCGGGCCCTCGTACGCCGCGCCCAACAAGAGCGCCGCTCGCACGGTTTCGTCATCGACCCACTCGAGCCTGACCGGCGGCGCCACTGCGTTCCGTACGCCGACCACTGCGTTGCCCCAGTTCCACGAGCGCCCCTCGGCGTTGAAGTGGATGCCGGCCGGCCCGGGCGGCGCATCCGTGGCGAGCAGATCGGTGGCCTCGCGGATCAGCGCCCGCGCGCGGGCGACCTTCGCCTCCTCGACACGGCTGCGGATCGTGACGTCGACCAGGTCGCGCAGGTCGTCGGCGAGCCCGCCGTACAGCTCTTCGGCCGCGTCGACCTCGGTCGTGGGGAGGTCCTCGAAGGAGAACGAGGACAGCGAAAGACTGGACACATGTCCAAATCTAGCGGCCCGCGGTCAGCTGTAGTTCGGGTTGTTGCCCGTCGGCATCGTGATGTTGACCCGCTCGCCGTCGCCGAGGAAGAACAGCACGCCCTGGCGGAGGAGCTCGTCGAAGATCCAGTAGAGCTGCGGCACCACCAGCGGCAGCGCCAGCAGACCCTCGCGCATCTTGATGGACGGCGGCCACCCGGCCTTGATCGAGTTGTCGAGCGGTGGGTGCCGCGGGATCTCCAGCCAGGTGGCGATCTGGTCGCCGAGACAGAACCGGGTGAACGACTCGAGCAGCGGTTTGGACAGACCCTGGTCGTACGCCGCGGCCAGGTTCAGCAGGATGTCGGCGAGCTTCACGCCCTCCGGGGTCGGCGCCAGGATCGGGTCGAGCACCTGCCGGGACTGGGCGTTCGCCTCGGCCCACGTCGCCGGGATGTACTCGTCCTTCACCCCGAGCAGGTGCGCAGTGATCTGCCAGACGTGCAGGAACGCGTTGGCGTCCGCGGCCGGCAGCGGCACCTCCCATGCGTTCAGCTTGTTCCTGCTGAACGTCGCCAGGCTGTGCCAGGTGACCATGATGTCGGCCTGGCTGATCGGCTTGGTCTCCGGCGCAGCGGCCTTCCAGTGACGGGACTTCGGCAGCAGGTGGCGTACGGCGGCGTGGGTCAGCCGGGTCTTCACGCAGGTGACAATCATCTGCCCGCGGTCGCCGTACGCGTCCTTGACGCCGATGTCGTAGCCGAGCTTCGCCGTCTTCGCGATCCGGTCCTTCATGTCCGCGCCGCCGGCGGAGTAGTAGACCGCGCGCGCCTCACGAGGGATGACGCAGCTCATCATCCCGCTGCCGAGCCCGTAGAGGACACCGAGGTAGAGGCCGCGTCTCTCGTAGAAGTCGAAGACCCGGTCGAGCTTGGCCTCGTCCGCCCAGGACGGCAGCTGGCGGGCGCGCTCGATGAAGGCGTGCAGGTCGGCCGGGAGTCCGGCGGGGAGCGGCTGGTTGTTGTGCGTCCATCCGGCCAGCAGCCCGTTGACGCGCTCGACCTCGCCGCTCTCGAACAGCGCTTTGACGACCCTGTCGGCGTCCCGGTCCCAGACCTGGCGCGGGTCGATGCCGGAGCCGGTCCCGATCACCGATCCGGTCGACGCCCACGTCCACTTCGCCGGCGCGACGATGCCGAGCGTGCCGGCAGCGCCGAGCACGCCGCCGGTCATCAGCAGCCCCCGCCTGCTGAGTCCTGTCATGGCCCGCATCGTCCCGATCGTCTGATACATTGATACGCGATGAGTATCTTTGTATCAAACCTGGGCCGGGTGCCACAAGACGCCGGCACCTCGCTCCTGGAGCGGGCGCTCGCCGACGTCGTCGGCGGCGCGGATCGTGAGGAGCCCGACCAGGGTGTTCTCGACGCGGCCTACGAGTTGTTCTGCCACCAGGGCATCCAGCGCACGACCATGGACGACGTGGCCCGGCGCGCGGGCGTTTCGCGGATCACTGTCTACCGCCGGGTGGACTCGAAGGAGGCCCTGGTCGAGCAGGTGATGCTGCGGGAGTTCCGCCGCAACGTCGACCAGTTCCTCGCCGACATCAGCCAGGCCGACAATGTCGCGGAGCGCGTGGTGGCTGGGTTCGCCAGCTCGCTGCGCTCGGTCCGGAGCAACCCGCTCATCACGGGACTGATGACCGCCGAGCCGCAGCTGTTGGCGCCGTCGATCCTCGGCGAGCGCGGCCGCACCCTCGCGATGGTGAGCCAGTTCCTCGCCGGCCAGCTGCGGCGCGAGCAGGCGAGCGGCGACGTGGCCGAGACGGTCGACGTCGACCTGGTGGCCGAGCTGATGGTGCGGGTGGCGATGTCGATCCTGCTCACCCCGAGCGTGCTCGTCGACCTCGACGACGAAGGGCAGCTGCGCGACCTTGCCCGGCGCTACCTCGTCCCGATGCTCGGTCTCTAGGCCGCCAGCACCGCGGCCGTCGTCGCCCTCGATCCGGCCGTGGTCAGGAGTTGGTCGCTGAAGCGCCAGGTCACTCGATGGAGATGCACTCCGTGGTCGCCGCGCCAAGGACCTCGATGACCTCGGCCGCTTCGTCTTCGGACAGGTCGGTGTCCTCGATGCTCTCGGCGTCCGAGCCAAGGGCGTCGATCTGGTCGTCGTTGAGGTCGGAGTCGAAGACCTCCTTCGCGACGCATTCAGCCTGCTCGTCGGTGAAGGCGCCGCCCTCGGAGAGGTCTTCGGCGAGGTCATCCTCGCTGTAGCTCCCGCAGCCGGTCAGGGTGAGACTGAGCGTGGTCATGAGAGCCGCGAGTGGTAAGCCGATGCGCTTCATTGTTTAGGCATCCTTCCGGGGAGCAGTGGTGCCGGTCAGGTTAGGGCCATCGGACCCCACCGGGGCGGCTGTTGGCAGGTAAAGTTTTGGGTCGCCGCCTGAACGCCAGGCGATCACTCGGTGGTCCAGGCCGTCGCTGCCTCGGCGATGACGTCGAGGACCTCGGCCTCCTCGTCACCGTCGAGCCCTTTGGGATCGTCGTCGACGACGGCGTTGAGCTGGTCATTGCTGAGGTCGGCATCAAGCAATTCGTCCGCGACGCACTCGGCCAGGTCCTCTTCCTCAGGAGTGTGCGTCAGCGTAGGGCTCCTCGCGGCTAGCGTGCGGACATGATCGATCTGATCGCGCGCCTGAGCTGGCGGCATCCGCGGAAGATCCTCGCGGCCGCCTTCCTCTTCGCCGCGACGGCCGGGTTCTTCGGGCACGACGTCGAGCACCACCTCAAGGCGGCCGGGTTCACCGACCCCGACTCCGAGAGCGAACGTGCCGGGGAGGTGCTCGCCGAGGCGTTGGGGTACGGCGCCGAGCCCGGCCTGGTCGTGCTCGTCCGGGCGCGCGACGGCGGCCTCCTCGACCCCACGGACCCGGAGATCCAGGCGGAGGTGGAGCGGCTCGCCGACGCGCTTCGCGGATCGGCGCACGTCGGCGACGTCACGAACCCGCTGGAAGAACCGGTTCCCGGCCTCATCGCGGAAGACGGGAAGTCGCTGGTCCTGCCGGCCCGGCTCAGCACCGCGGACCTCGAGGACGAGGGCGGCCTCGCCGACGAGTCGGTCCGCGAGCGCGTGACGTCCGACATCGTCGACGTCGGGTACGGCGGCTTCGCGCCCGGCTTCAACGAGGTCAACGACCAGACCCGCGAGGACCTCACCCGGGCGGAGCTGATCGCCTTCCCGTTGCTCGGACTCCTGCTCCTGCTGGTGTTCCGCAGCGTCGTGGCGGCCGCGGTACCTCTGCTCCTCGGGGTCCTGTCGATCCTCGGCACCCTGTTCGCGCTGCGGGTGATGGCGGCGTTCGTCGACACGTCCTTGTTCGCGCTCAACATCGCGACCGCGCTGAGCCTTGGCCTCGCGGTCGACTACGCGCTGCTGATGGTCTCGCGCTACCGCGAGGAGGTCGACCAGCATGGACGGACCCGCGAAGCCCACCTGCGCGCGGTCCGGACGGCCGGCCGGGCCAGCATGTTCTCCGGACTGACGGTGGCCGGCGCGATGGCGGCCCTCATGCTGATGCCCCAGCGGTTCCTGTACTCGATCGGCGCTGCCGGCGCGACGGTCGGCGTCCTTTCCGCGGTGATGGCGGTCGTCGTCGTACCCGCGCTGCTCGTCGTGCTCGGCCCGCGGATCGATGCCCTGTCCGTACGCCGCGGCCCGGCGGTCTCTGCGACGTCGGACCGCTGGTTCCGGCTGGCGCGCGGCGTGATGCGGCGACCGGTGATCGTGGCCGTGGCGACCGCCGCGTTCCTGCTCGCGCTTGCGGCGCCGTTGCTGACGACCACGCTGACCGGGCCGAGCGCCCAGGCCGTCCCGCCGGGGCAGCAGTCCTACGAGATCAACGAGTACGTCGAGGACCATCACGGCCGCGAGCTCGTCGAGGGCGTGTCGTTGGTCGTGACCGGCGATCCCACGGCGGCGGACCTCGCCGAGCTGTCCGCGGCGATCGCGGACGTCCCCGGTGTGCGATCCGTCGCGCCGTTCATGCCGGCCGATAGCGGAGTCGCCTACACGACCGCTGCCCTCGACCACCCTGCGCTCGATGCGGCGGCCCAGGACGCGGTGCGCGAGATCAGGGCCATTGCCGGTCCCGGGGACAGCGAGCTGCTGGTGTCCGGCAACACCGCCCGCTTCATGGACGAGAAGAGCAGCCTGCTCGCGAACGCGCCACCGGTGATCGCGCTGATCATCGTGCTGACCGTCGGCCTGCTCTTCCTGCTCACGGGCTCCGTCATCCTGCCGCTCAAGACGCTGCTGATGAACGCGCTGACCCTCTCCGCCGTACTCGGGCTGCTGGTGATCGTCTTCCAGCACCAGGTCGGCAGCCAGCTGCTGGACTATCCCGGTCCCTACGCCGTCGAGGTCACCAGCCTGGTGTTCCTCTTCGCGGTGACCTTCGCGCTGGCGACGGACTATGCGGTGCTGGTGATGGCGCGGATCAAAGAGCTGCACGACGGCGGCCTCTCCAACGAGGACTCCGTCGCGCAGGGCGTGGCCCGCACCGGCCGGATCATCAGTGCCGCGGCAGTCATGATCGCGGTCGTGTTCCTGGCTTTTGCGGTCAGCCCGGTCTTCTTCATGAAGCAGATCGCCATCGCCATGGCGCTCGGCGTGCTCATCGACGCGACGATCGTCCGAGGACTCCTCGTTCCCGCGCTGATGCGGTTGCTCGGCGAAGCGAATTGGTGGGCGCCTGGGCCGTTGCGCCGGTTCCACCAACGATTCGGCATCCGCGAGAACGGCTAGATGACTAAGTCCAAGGGGGCGTGCAACTGAGCGGCGCTCAGCGCCGCGCTGGCAAGGCGCCGGTGCGAAGGCAGACTGGGTGTCTTTCGAGCATCGGCAACGCCGCCAGCGCGGATGATGAGCGTCGCGCAGCGTGCGACCCCTTGGACTTAGTCATCTAGGCGACGAGGGGTGGTCGGCGGGGTGGGGTGTAGGTGAGTCGGCCGTGGTCGTCGATGGGTGGTGGTGGGGTCCAGGCGGGGCGCCGGGTGGTTGGGTCGATCGCTACTTGCCAGGGTGTTTGGTGGGTGATGGTGTGGTGTTTGCGGCAGAGCAGGATCAGGTTGTCCAGGGATGTTTTGCCGCCGTCGGCCCAGTGGGTGATGTGGTGGGCGTCGCAGGCGAGGGGGAGCCGGGTGCAGCCGGGGAAGGCGCAGTGGTGGTCGCGCAGGACCAGGGCGTTCCAGATGCCGGGGGTGACCAGGCGTTGGGTGCGGCCGACGTCGAGGACTTGGCCCTGTGAGCCGAGGATGGCGGGGATGATGTCGGCGTCACAGGCGAGCCGGCGGACCACGGCGGCGGAGAGGGTGTCGCCGGTGGGGAGCAGGCCTTGGGTGTCGAGCTGGTCGCGGAGGTCTTCGATCGACATGGTCACCGTGATCCGGGCCGAAGCGCTGTGGGCGTGGGGCAGGGTGTCGCTGTTGTGCAGCCGGCGGCAGGCTTCGACCAGGGCGTCCCACATCCGGACTCCGTGGTCGCGGGTGTCGCGGCCGTCGTGGGCGCACGTCGGGTCGGGGCAGTCGTGGCGGAGTCGGCGGCCTTGGTCGTCGAACCGGATGGTCCCGACGGTGGTGGGGTCCCCGCCACACGCACCGGGGGTGGTGGCGACGGGTGCGGCCAGGGGCATCAGGGTGGTTTTGACGAGCTCGGCTTCCTCGAGGCTGGCGTAGCCCTTGATCCGGACTCCGCCGAGGGTGTCGGGGGTCAGGGAGAGGTAGCGGGCGGTGTGGGCGCCGCGTTCTTGGAGGTCCTTGGACTCCTCGGTGGCCAGGAGCAGTCCGTGGGTGTCGAGGTCTTTGGCGACCTGGGTGAAGCAGCGGTCCAGGTCGGTGGCGTCATAGCCGTGGTCCTCGACCAGACCGAGGAGCGTGGTGGCGACCTGGCCGCGGTACTCCGGGTCACGCGGCAGCGCTGTGATCCGGCCGCCGATCACTCCGGCCTGGGCCAGGGAGATCTCACCGGCACTCAACGCGGCCCGGACTGCGGGGAGGTCGGCGGTGTGCTTGCCGACTCGGACCAGGGCGGCGCCGGCGCCTTTGCGGCCGCCGGTGAGGTGGGTGAGGAAGTCCTTGGTGCAGGCCCAGCCGAGGGCTTCGGCGCTACGGGTCTCCTCGAGTCGTTCGGCCACGCACACCAGGGCGCCGTCCACGATGGCCTTCAACCGGCCGAGCGCGACGGAGGCTTCGAGCAGGTCCCCACCGCCAACCGTGGCCCACTCCACACCGGCGAGAGCCGCTGTAGCGGTGTCGAGGCCGGTGGTGGGGGACATGCCATCATTGTATCGAACAACAGTTCGAATTGGAACAGTCTGGGTCGAGGAGTTTGCCCGAGTTGCGGGGGTCTCGATACGTCCTCGCGCAGAGCGCTCGGACTACTCGACCAGCGATGAACCCCGGCGGCCGGCGGCGGCGCGCAACGCCGTACGGCCTGCCTCCGTCCCCAGCCCTTTCGGTTGCCACCACCCGCGGCCGGCACCTGCTGGCATGGGGTCTCGATACGTCCTCGCGCAGAGCGCTCGGACTACTCGACCAGCCGATGAACCCCGGCGGCCGGCGGCGGCGCGCGCGCCGTACACGCCTGCCTCCGTCCCCAGCCCTTTCGGTCGCCACCACCCGCGGCCGGCACCTGCTGGCAGGGGGTCTCGAAATCCGGCCTCTCGGCGTCCCCAGCCTTTCGGTCGCCAGCACCCACGGATCGCTCCGAAATCAATGACCACAACCGCCAGCGCCACCACGAGTACTTGTGAGTAGCCCGCGCGGGGGGCTTAGGTAACAACATGAGCGTCACGCCCTCGTCGTACTCGATCACCATGCGGCTGTATGCCGCCCCGGACTACGCGGTGGTCGGCACCGTCGCGACCACCATCGCCGAGGCGGGTGGCATCACGACGGCGATGGACGTCGCGGACTCGAAGCACGACCGACTGGTGCTCGACGTGACCTGCAGTGCCACGGACTCCGACCACAGCGAGCGCCTGGTCCAGGCGGTCGAGGACATCGACGGCGTCACCGTGCACAAGGTCAGCGATCGGACGTTCCTGCTGCACCTCGGCGGCAAGATCGAGGTCGCGAGCAAGGTCCCGCTGAAGAACCGTGACGACCTCGCCATGGCCTACACGCCGGGCGTCGGGCGGGTCAGCATGGCGCTGGCCGAGCACCCGGAGGACGTCGCCAAGCTGACCATCAAGGGCAACTCGGTCGCGGTGGTGACCGACGGGTCCGCCGTGCTCGGCCTCGGCAACATCGGCCCCGGTGCCGCGCTGCCGGTGATGGAGGGCAAGGCGGCGCTGTTCAAGCGGTTCGCCAACATCGACGCCTGGCCGATCTGCCTGGCGAGCCAGGACGTCGACGAGATCGTGCGCGCGGTCGAGATGATCGCGCCGGGTTTCGGCGGCATCAACCTCGAGGACATCGCCGCACCGCGCTGCTTCGAGGTCGAGGCCCGGCTGCGGGCATCGCTCGACATCCCTGTGTTCCACGACGACCAGCACGGTACGGCGATCGTCGTACTCGCCGCGCTGCACAACGCGCTGCGCGTCGTCCGGAAGTCGATGTCGGCCATCCGGATCGTCGTCGCCGGCGGCGGCGCAGCCGGCTCGGCGATCGTCTCGCTGCTGCTCGCTGACGGTGCTGAAGACGTGATCGTCTGGGACCGCGAGGGCCTGCTGTCGTACGACGACGACTCGCTCCCTCCGGCCAAGCGCAACCTGGCCAAGATCACCAACCCGCGCGGGATCCGAGGCGATCTGCACGACGGGCTCATGGACGCCGACGTGTTCATCGGCGTGAGCGCGCCGCGCGTGCTCGACCCGGAGTGGATCCGGGACATGGCCGATGGCGCGGTGGTCTTCGCGCTCGCCAACCCGGACCCCGAGGTCGACCCCGCCGAAGCCGCCAAGTACGCCGCCGTCGTCGCGTCCGGTCGCTCGGACTACCCCAACCAGATCAACAACGTGCTGGCGTTCCCCGGTGTCTTCCGCGGGCTCCTCGACGCCCGCGCCTCCCAGGTCACGACGGAGATGTTGCTGCGCGCGGCGCATGCCATCGCGTCGGTGGTCACCGACGAGGAGCTGCACCCCAGCTTCATCATCCCCAGCGTCTTCCACCCGGACGTGCCGGGTGCGGTGGCCACCGCCATCCGCGGCCAGCGGGGCGGCGAAGGAGTGATCGGTTAAGCCGTCAGGAGTCCGGTCAGCATCCGCACCAGCTCGTCGATGCCGAGGTAGCGGCGACCGTCGGCGCGGGCCCGCTCCCGATCGGCTGCGAGGGCGAACATCGCGGTGCTCATCGCGGCGATCCGGTGGCGACGCGTGGACCGCGGCAGGTGGTGCAGGTGCGCCGCCATCATCGTCGTCACCTTGCGTACGGCGGGCCACTGCTCCCCGTCGCGCAGCGCTCCCGCCACGGCCGGGTGGGTCCGGACCTGCTCGATGAACCGCGCGTAGTGGGTCGAGCCCTGGGTGTACGGCGTGGTGAGCATCGGCTCGGCCAGGATCCGCACCAGGTCGGAGAGGCCGAGCTCGGTGCCGACCGCGTCGGCGAGCATCCGGACCCGCGCCTCCTCCATCGCCGCGGTGCGCCGCTCGATCACGGCTTCGACGAGCCCGTCCCGGGACCCGAAGTGGTAGTTCACGGCCGAGTTGTTGCGCTGCCCGGCAGCGATCGCGATCTCCCGGAGGGAGACGCCGGGGCCGTGCTCGGCAAAGCACTCCTCGGCGGCGAGCACCAAGAGCTCGCGGGCGTCGGTCATGGCCGTGATTAAAGCACAGCGCTTGACGATTAAGCGATCATGCTTAAGAGTGTCCTGCATGACGTCGCCAGTCCCGACCGGGCCGATCATGCAGGTCGCGTGGGTCACCGACGACCTCGACGCGACCGAAGGGGTCCTCGGTGCGATGTTCGGCGTCACGAGCTGGACCCGGTTGCCCGGCATCCGGTTCGGCCCGGATGACTGCACCTACCGCGGCCGACCGGCCGACTTCGTCGCCGACATCTCTCTCGCCTACAGCGGGGACCTCCAGCTCGAGCTGATCCGCCCCGTCTCCGGTGAGTCGATCTACACCGAGCACCTCGAGCGGCACGGTGCCGGGCTCCACCACACCTGCATCGAGGTCGACGACCTGGCCGAGGCGATCGCCGCCGCCCGGGCAGCGGGACACGAGATCGTCCAGCAGGGATCCATGGCTGGCGGCGGGCTGGAGTTCGCGTACGTCGACACGGCCGCCGCGGGCGCGTCGTACGTCGAGCTCGCCCGAGTCGGTCCCGAGCTCCGCGGCTTCTTCGAGGCCCTGCGCCACCCGTTGACTGAACCGACCGAGGAGTTCCCGTCATGACCACCACCGACCGATCCCAGCGCTTCACCGGCAAGCGGGTCCTCGTGACCGGGGCCGCGGGAGGTGTCGGTGCCGAGGTCGCGCGCCTCTTCCGCGCGGAGGGCGCCCGCGTCTTCGGCTTCGACATCGCTCCCGCCGAGGGCGTCGTCGCCGGCGATCTCACCGACCCGGTGTCCATCCAGCAGATGGCGGACGCGGCGCTGGCCGAGCTCGGTGGGCTCGACGTCCTCTGCAACGTGGCCGGGGTGCTGGCCATGTCCAAGCTCGAGGACATCACCCCCGAGCTGCTCCACCGGCACCTGGACGTCAACGTCGTGGGCCCGGTGCTGCTGATCCAGGCGCTTGCGCCGGCGCTCGCCGAGTCGAAGGGCAACGTCGTGACGGTCGCCTCCATCTCGGCGCTGATGGGGCAGCCCTACAACACCATGTACTGCGCCAGCAAGGGCGCCGTCCTGCTGGCGATGCGGGCCCTGGCCGTCGAGCTGGCCGGGCGTGGCATCCGGGTCAACTGCGTCTCTCCCGGCGGAGTCGACACCCCGATGGCCGCCGGCGCCGCGCACTCGATGCCGGCCGACGTCGACTGGAACCTGATCGCCAAGAGCCAGGGCGTCATGCCCGGGTTCATGCCGCCGGCCGACGTCGCCGAGTCGATCCTCTTCCTCGCGTCCGACGGTGCGGCGTCGGTCACCGGCGCCAACCTGGTCGTCGACCGCGGCGTCGTCTGGTGATCCCGGTCATCTAGATGACTAAGCTTAGTCATCTAGCGTGGCCGGGTGCGCACCCCCGAGTACAGCGACGAGCGGCTGCTCGTCGGCATCGCGGCCGCGGCAGCCGAGCTGGGTGAGCCGCTGACCGCGGGTGCGTACGACGCGTGGCAGCGCGGTCGCGATGACGCCGCGTCGCCGGCCCTGGTGATCCGCCGGTTCGGATCCTGGATCGAGGCCTGCACGCAGGCAGGCGTGGCGACCAACAAGACCCGCTCGACCAGCCGGCGCTGGACCGACGACGAAGTGGTCGGGATCGTCGCGTCGTACCTGCGCGCGGCCGGGAGCACCGGCACGTACGCCGACTACTCCGCGTGGGCGCGGGCGCAGGAAGGCGTGCCCAGCGGCGCCACGCTGCGGCAGCGGTTCCCCTGGGCCGAGGTCAAGGAGCGGGCTGCCTCCCGAAATCGCTAGGGATCACTAGGGTCCGACCATGCGCGCAGTCGTGATCACGAAGCACGGGGGCCCCGAGGTCCTCGAGGTCCAGGACCGTCCCGAGCCGGCGGCCCCCGGACCGGACGAGGTCGCCATCGACGTCAAGGCGGCCGGCGTGAACTTCGCCGACACCATGGCCCGGGTCGGCTTCTACCCCGACGCGCCCAAGCCGCCGATGGTCGTCGGCTACGAGGTGGCCGGCGTCGTCACGGCCGTCGGCGCCGGCGTGGACGCGGTGGCGGTGGGAGACCGAGTGCTGGCGGGCACCCGCTTCGGCGGGTACGCCGAACGCGTCGTGGTCGGTGCGCGCGACGTCGTACCTCTCGACGACCGGCTGAGCTTCGAGCAGGGCGCCGCGATCCCCGTCAACTACGCCACCGCCTGGGCCGGGCTCGTGCGCTACGGCTCGGTGCTGCCGGGCGAACGGGTGCTGTTGCACGCGGCCGCCGGCGGCGTCGGCATCGCGGCGACCCAGATCGCCCGCGGGATCGGGGCGGAGATTCACGGCACCGCGTCTCCCGGCAAGCACGACGCGATCCGCGGGTTCGGCGTCGACGTCGCCCACGACTACACCCGGTCGGGCTGGGAGAAGGACCTGCCGCCGTTCGACCTGATCATGGACGCGATCGGCGGTCCGAGCTTCCGCACCAGCTATGACCTGCTCCGGCCCGGCGGCCGACTGGTCGCCTTCGGCGCCTCGTCAGTGATGGACGGCGCGAGCCGCAACCTGCTGCAGGCGGCCAAGACGATGATCCGGATGCCGCGGTTCAACCTGGTCAAGCAGATGTCGACCTCGAAGGCGGTGATCGGGCTCAACATGCTGGCGCTGTGGGACGACGCCGGCACCCTCGAGCCCTGGATCACCCCGCTGCGCTCCCTCATCGCCGACGGAACTGTGCGGCCGGTCGTCGCCGAGGCGTTCAGCTTCGACCGCGCGGCCGACGCGCACCTGATGATCGCCGAGCGCCGCAACGTCGGGAAGGTCGTGCTGGTGCCCTAAGCGAGGCTAAGGACGAGCACGACAATTCCCTGACCGATTCGCGACTGATTTAGTATCAAACCGTGGATTCTCTTGCGGATTCGGTGAACGTGCCGCTGTGGCTCGACACCCCGCTGCGCCCCGGGGCCAGGCCCGCGCTGGACGGCGACACCACGGTCGACCTGGTCGTGGTCGGCGGCGGATTCTGCGGCCTGTGGACCGCGCTCCGCGCGGTCGAGCGCGAGCCGGGGCGGAGCGTGCTGCTGCTCGAGGGCGACCGGATCGCCGAGCACGCGACCGGCCGCAACGGCGGCTTCTGCGAGGCCTCGCTGACCCACGGCGAGCACAACGGGATGACCCGCTGGCCGGAGGAGTACGACGACCTCACCCGGCTCGGGATCGAGAACCTCGACGCGCTCGAGCAGACCGTCGCCCGGTACGGCATCGACTGCGGGTTCCTGCGCGCCGGCACCCTTGCCGTCGCCACCCGTCCGCACCAGGTCGCCGACCTCGAGCCGACCGAGCCGGGCTTCCTCGACCAGGATGCCGTCCGGGAGGTGGTCGACTCGCCGACCTACCTGGCCGGCCGGCTCTCCGGACCCGAGCACTGTGCGGTCCTTGATCCGGCTCAGCTCGCCTGGGGGCTGGCCGCCGCCGCCGAACGCAACGGCGTCCGGATTGCCGAGCACACGCGCGCCAGCCGGATCCGGCGCGACGGGGATTCCATGGAGGTCGTCACGCCGCGCGGGGTCGTCCGGGCCGGCCGGGTCGCGCTCGCGACCAACGTCTTCCGCCCGCTGCTGCGTCGGCTCCGGCTCACGACGGTGCCGGTCTACGACTACGTGCTCGCCACCGAGCCGCTCACCGACGACCAGGTCGCGGCCCTGCGCTGGGATCCCGCGCTCGGCGTGGGCGACTCCGGCAACCAGTTCCACTACTACCGGATCACCCCCGACCGCCGCATCCTCTGGGGCGGTTACGACGCGATCTACCACTTCGGCCGTTCGATCGAGCAGCGTCACGAGGAGCGGCCGGCGACGTACGCGATGCTGGCCGAGCACTTCCACGCGACGTTCCCCCAGCTCGACGGCATCCGGTTCACGCACCGGTGGGCGGGCGTCATCGATACCTCGACCCGGTTCAGCGCGAGCTTCGGTACGGCGCACGGCGGGCGGTCGTCGTACGCCCTCGGCTTCACCGGCCTCGGTGTCGGTGCCAGCCGCTTTGCTGCTGACGTGATGCTCGACCTGCTTGCCGGTGACGACACCGAGCGCACCCGGCTCGAGATGGTGCGTCGGCCCGCCGTGCCGTTCCCGCCCGAACCGGTCGCCTGGGCCGGCATCGAGCTCACCCGCCGCGCGCTCGCCCGGCAGGACGACACCGGGCGCCGTGGCCGGTGGCTGCGCACGCTCGACCGGTTCAAGCTCGGCTATGACAGCTGATGGCTTGTGTGTCGGGTTCGACCTCGACATGACCCTCATCGACACCGTGCCCGGCTTCCGCGAGGTGCTGCGGGCGCTGTCCGGTGAGCTCGGCGTCGAGCTGCCCGTCGAGGAGATGACCGCCAACCTCGGCCCGCCGCTCGACCTGATCCTCGGCCCGCACCTGGCCGAGGAGGCGATCCAGCCCGCAATCGACCGGTTCCGTGCGCTCTATCCGGACCACGCGATCGAGAGCGTGGTCGCGATGGCCGGTGCGCACGAGGCGATCGCAGCCGTTCGCCGGCGCGGCGGCCGGGTCGTGGTCGTGACGGGCAAGTTCACGCCGAACGCGCGGCTCCACGTCGACCACGTCGGCTTCGACGTCGACCACATCGAGGGGCAGGTCTGGGGCATCGGCAAGGCCGACGTACTCCGGCGGGAGGGCGCGAGCATCTACGTCGGCGACCACTTCCATGACGTCGAAGGCGCGCTCGCGGCCGGAGCGGTGAGCGTGTCGGTGCTCACGGGTGGCTGCACCCGGGAGGAGCTGTACGACGCGGGCACCCACGTCGTACTCAACGACCTGGGGGAGTTCCCCGCCTGGCTGGACGACCACTTCGCCGCCGGTTGAGATGCGAGCGAAGCGAGCCGCGAAACCTACGCTTCAGCGACCCCAGTAGTAGATCTCCTTGCGGAGGTCGAGGTAGACGAGCGTCTCGGTCGACCTGACTCCCGGGATGGTTCGGATCCGCTCCGAGACCTTGAGCAGGTCTTCGTCGGACCGCGCCACGACCTCAGCGATCACGTCGGCTCTGCCGGCCGTCACGACCAGATAGATGACGTCGTCGAAGGCGGCGAGGGCGTCGGCGACCGGGGCGGTCGGTCCCGTGACGTTCACCAGGACCATCGCCGCGCGGGCGAACCCGAGCTCGAGCGGGTCGGTCACCGCGACGATCTGCATCACGCCGGACTCGACCAGCCGTTGCACGCGCTGGCGCACGGCCGCCTCCGAGAGCCCGATGACCTTGCCGATGGCCGCGTAGGAGCGCCGGCCGTCCTGCTGGAGCTGCTCGATGATCGCCAAGGAGACGTCGTCGAGCTTGGTGCGCGAACCACGGTCGGCCATGAGAGTGATCGTTTCACGTCCGGCTTCGGTGCTCAATGGCCTCGACAAATGCGAAATCCGTTGCGAATCTGTTTCCTTGCCACCGAATCCCTTGCCGTCGCCCCAATCCGGTGGAACCATTCCGGCATGGTTCCTGACCAGCCCGCCCGTCGTTCGACCCTCTCGAGACGCGGGTTGTTGAAGGGCGGTGGGGTGGTCGCCTTCGGTGGCCTCAGCGTCGCCGCGCTCAAGCTGCCGATGTTCGGGATCGACCCTGTGCAGGCCTGTCCCAACGGCGGCGCCGCGAATGACGTGTCGTCGTCCGAGCGGGAGCTGATCATCTCAAACTGGACCGGCTACATCGACCCTCCCAGGAACCCCAACAGCACGCTTCCCACGTTCGAGGACCAGACCGGGATCACCGTCACCTACAACGTCGACGTCAACGACAACGCGGAGTTCTACGCCAAGGTCCGCAACCAGATGCGCGCCTGCGAGCCGATCGACCGCGACATGATCATCCTGACCGACTGGATGGCTGCCAAGCTGATCAACCTGGGCTGGATCCAGCCGCTCTCCCGGTCGACGCAGGTCGACGTCAAGAAGAAGCTCATCCCCGCGTTGCAGGGTGTGCCCTGGGACGAGGACCGGACGTATTCTGCGCCTTGGCAGTCCGGCCTGACCGGCATCGCCTACAACGCGGACCTGGTGCCGGAGGTCGGCAGCTTCGAGGAGCTGATCACCCGCGAGGACCTCCACGGCAGGATCACCCTGCTCAGCGAGATGAACGACACGATGGGGTTCTTCCTCAAGGTCGTCGGTGCCGACCCGGTCGACTTCAGCGACGACGAGTGGGCCGACGCCCTCGACCTCCTGAAGAAGACCAAGGAGGACGGCCAACTGCGCCAGTTCGCCGGCAACAACTATCTCCAGCAGCTCTCGCAGGGGACGCTCGTCGCGTGCGAGGCCTGGTCCGGTGACGTGATCCAGGCCCAGGTCGACAACCCCAACCTGAAGTTCGTCGTTCCCGAGGAGGGCCTCTCGCTCTGGAGCGACAACATGCTGGTCCCGAACTACTCGACCCACCAGGAGAACGCCGAAGCCTGGATCGACTACTACTACCAGCCCGAGGTCGCGGCGAAGCTCGCTGCCTGGGTCAACTACATCTGTCCGGTCGCCGGTGCGCAGGAGGCGATGCTCGACATCGACCCCGCCCTTGCCGAGAACCCGCTGATCTTCCCGGACTCCGACATGCTCGCGAACACCTGGGACTTCATGACCCTCGATGACGAGCAACAGCAGAAGTACGAAGGGGAGTGGGCTGATGTCATCTCCAGCTGAGACGACGGAGCCGGCCGCGACAGCAGCCGGGTCGCCGTCGTACGACGGCCTGCGGCTCAAGGCGCTCTCCAAGTCGTACGGCGACTTCCACGCAGTGGCGTCGCTCGATCTCGACGTGCCGCGTGGGTCGTTCTTCGCCCTGCTCGGCCCGTCCGGGTGCGGCAAGACGACGACGCTGCGGATGGTGGCGGGGCTCGAGACGCCCACCGGGGGCACGATCACGCTCGGTAGCGAGGACATCACCCACGCCAAGCCCTACCGGCGACCCGTCAACACCGTCTTCCAGAACTACGCGCTCTTCCCGCACCTCGACATCTTCGAGAACGTCGCGTTCGGCCTGCGCCGCCGCAAGGTCGGTGACGTCGACACGAAGGTCAAAGAGATGCTGGCCCTGGTCGAGCTCGAGGCTCAGGCCCGCAAGAAGCCGTCCCAGCTCTCCGGTGGCCAGCAGCAGCGGGTCGCGCTGGCGCGGGCGCTCATCAACGAGCCGCAGGTCCTGCTGCTCGACGAGCCGCTCGGCGCCCTCGACCTCAAGCTGCGCCGCTCGATGCAGATCGAGATCAAGCGGATCCAGGCCGAGGTCGAGCAGACCTTCATCCACGTCACCCACGACCAGGAGGAGGCCATGACCATGGCCGACACGGTCGCGGTCATGAACGCGGGCGTGATCGAACAGATGGGCTCGCCGGCCGAGCTCTACGAGAATCCGCAGAGCACCTTCGTCGCGAACTTCCTTGGCCAGTCCAACCTGATCGAGGGCACGGTGAAGTCCAGCGCCTCCGACCTGGTCACCGTCGACATGCACGGGATCGAGGTCTCGATCACGGCCGGCCGGGCACACACCGACGGGGGGAAGGGCTGGATCGGGATCCGTCCGGAGAAGGTGTTGATCGGCGCCGCTGGGACCGAGCTGGACGCCCCCGGCAACACCATCCCCGGTGGCCTGGTCACGGACGTGAGCTTCATCGGCGTCAGCACGCAGTACCTCGTCAAGATGCCGTGGGGCCAGGAGTTGATGGTGTTCGCGCAGAACACCGGACGCGACCAGATCTTCCGGAGGGGCGACCAGGTCGAGCTGTCGTGGCGGCCGGAGTACGCGTTCCTCCTCGACCACGCCCAGGACGTCCACGCGGGCGCGCAAGAGGAGGGCTGATGCCCGATACCGGCCGTCGGCGCGGGTTGACGGCGTACGTCTTGATGGCTCCGGCCGTCGTCGTGCTCGCCCTGTTCTTCGTCATCCCGTTCTACTCCCTGATCGCCGCGAGCCTCTACAACCCCGGCGGCTCGGACAAGAACGGCTGGGAGATGACGTACCACGCGAGCAACTACGTGGACGCGATCGAGCTCTACTGGGAGCCGTTGCTGCGGTCGCTGGTGTACGGCGGCATCGCCACCCTGATCTGCCTGGTGCTGGGTTACGTGCTCGCCTATGCGATCGCGTTCAAGTCCGGGCGGTGGAAGACCCTGTTGCTCGTGCTGGTGATCGTCCCGTTCTTCACCAGCTTCCTGGTCCGGACGCTGTCGTGGCAGCTCATCCTCGCCGACGACGGCTGGGTCGTGGACACCCTCCAGTTCCTGCAGATCCTCGGGCCCGACGACAAGCTGCTCGCGACCGACTTCGCGGTCGTGATGGGGCTCGCCTACAACTTCCTGCCGTTCATGGTGCTGCCGCTCTTCGCGAGCATCGACAAGATCGACCCGCGACTCATCGAGGCGTCCAAGGACCTGTACTCGAATCCCGTCACCGGCTTCTTCAAGGTCACCTGGCCGCTGTCGCTCCCTGGCGTCGTGTCCGGGACGCTGCTCACCTTCATCCCCTCAGCAGGTGACTTCATCAACGCGGAGCTGCTCGGCAACACCGAGACGACGGTGATCGGCAACGTGATCCAGCTACAGGCGACCGATGCGAACCATCCGCACATCGCCGCCGCGCTGTCGATGATCCTGATGATCCTGATCCTGGTGATGGTGCTCTTCTACGTCCGCAAGGCCGGGACCGAGGAGCTGCTCTGATGCGCTGGCTCAAGGACCACGCCGTCATCCTCATCGGAGGAGCCGTCCTCATCTACCTGTTCGTTCCGATCTTCCTGGTCGTGCTGATGAGCTTCAACGACCCGGCGACCCGCAACGTCTACAAGTTCGACGGGTTCACGCTCGACAACTGGACGAACCCGTGCGCAGACCAGTCGATGTGCGACTCGCTCGTGTTGAGCGTCGAGATCGGGCTGCTGGCCACGCTGGCGGCCACCATCATCGGGACGATGGCCGGGTTCGCGCTGGTGCGGTGGGACTTCGCCGGCCGGTCGCCGTCGAACCTGCTGATCTTCCTGCCGATGGCGGCGCCGGAGATCGTGATGGGCTCGTCGTTGCTGACCCTCTTCGTGCAGGGCGGCTTCGCCGGCCAGCTCGGCTTCTGGACGATCTTCATCGCCCACGTCATGTTCTGCCTGTCGTTCGTCGTCGTCACGGTGCGGTCGCGGCTGGCCGGCATGAGCGACACCCTCGAGCAGGCAGCGTCCGACCTCTACGCCACGCCGTCGCAGACCTTCTGGAAGGTCACCTTCCCGCTCGTCCTGCCCGGCATCCTCGGCGCCGCACTGCTCAGCTTCTCGCTGTCCTTCGACGACTTCATCATCACCAACCTCAACTCCGGCAGCGAGGTGACCTTCCCGATGTTCGTCTGGGGCGCCGCCCGCGTCGGCCTCCCGATGCAGGTCAACGTCGTCGGCACCCTGATGCTGGTGATCTCACTGGCCATCGTCCTGGTCGGCGAGTTCGGAGCCCGGCGGCGCGCGAAGGCGCTCGTGTAACACGCTGTTCGTCGTACCCCCGGGGCGACGACGTTGCTGGTGGGGCGTTGGCGGCTGTGTTACATCCCGCCCGACCCGCGCCCGACGCGCTCGACCCGCCCGATCAGATCAGGGTGTAGGCCTTGTCGAGGACGGACCGCAGGACCTGCTCCATCTCGTCGAAGTGCTCCTGGGTGGAGACCAGGGGCGGGGAGAGCTGGATGACCGGGTCGCCGCGGTCGTCGGCGCGGCAGTAGAGGCCCTCTTCGTAGATCCGCTTGGAGACGAAGCCGTACAGGATCCGCTCGCACTCCTCGGCGCTGAACGACTCCTTGGTCGCCTTGTCCTTGACCAGTTCGATGCCGTAGAAGAAGCCCTCGCCGCGCACGTCGCCGACGATCGGCAGGTCGAGCAGCCGCTCGAGGGTCGCCCGGAATGCGGGTGCCTTCGCCTGGACGCCCTCGAGGATCTTCTCGTCCTCGAAGATCTGCATGTTGCGGAGGCCGACCGCGGTCGACACCGGGTGCCCGCCGAACGTGTAGCCGTGCAGAAAGCTGGCCTTGCCGGAGGAGAACGGCTCGAACAGCCGGTCCGACGCGATCATCGCGCCGAGGGGCGCGTAGCCGGAGGTCAGGCCCTTGGCGCTGGTGATGATGTCGGGCTGGTAGCCGATCGCGGAGGCGCCGAACATCTTGCCGAGGCGTCCGTAGGCGCAGATGACCTCGTCCGAGACCAGGAGTACGTCGTACTCGTCGCAGATCTCGCGTACCCGCTCGAAGTACCCCGGGGGCGGGGGGAAGCAGCCGCCGGCGTTCTGGACCGGCTCGAGGAAGACCGCGGCCACGGTGTCCGCGCCCTCGTTGAGGATGGCGACCTCGATCTGGTCGGCGGCCCAGCGGCCGAACGCGAGCGCGTCGGTGCCGTCCGGCCCCGCGGTGCCGGCAGGTGCCCGGTAGATGTTGGTGTTCGGCACGCGGAACGTCGACGGCACCAGGGGTTCGAACTGCTGCTTGAGTCCCGGCAGGCCGGTGATCGACAGCGCGCCGTGGGTGGTGCCGTGGTAGGCGATGTTGCGGCTGATCACCTTGTGCTTGAGCGGCTTGCCGACGCGCTTGAAGTAGTCCTTCGCGAGCTTCCACGCGGACTCGACGGCCTCGCCGCCGCCGGAGGTGAAGAACACCCGGTTGAGGTCGCCCGGCGCGTACGCCGCGATCTTCTCCGCGAGCTCGATGGCCGGCGGGTGCGCATAGGACCAGAGCGGCATGAACGCGAGCGTCCCAGCCTGCTCAGCAGCGGCCTCGGCGAGCTCGCGCCGGCCGTGCCCGAGCTGGGACACGAACAGCCCGGCCAGACCGTCGAGGTAGCGCTTCCCCTTGCTGTCGTAGAGGTAGACGCCCTCCCCCCGCACCATGATCGGGATCTCGTGCTCGGGTCCGTCGCCGACGTACCGCCCGTGCTGCGAGAAGTGCAGCCAGAGGTGGTCTTTCGCGGCGCGTTGCAGAGCGGAGTCGTCCATGAGTCCATGGTGATCGATGATGGTGTCGCTCGCAAGTGATTCCGCAGATTATTGGCCGCAAACCGACGGAATCGGCAGAACTGGAGGGCGCTCAACCCGCTGATTTCGTCGTCGGACCGGGCTAGAGTCGGCCCATGGCTGATCTCATCTTCAAGAATGTCATCGGCGGGGAGCTCGTGGCCTCCGCCAGCGAAGCGACGTACGACGTCATCGATCCCGCCACCGGCGCGGTCTATGCACAGGCGCCGATGTCCGGCGCGGAGGACGTCGATCGGGCCTACGCTGCCGCGGCTGCTGCGTTCGACGGCTGGGGTGACACCACCCCGCAGGACCGGGCAACGGCGATGCTCAAGATCGCCGAGGCGATCGACGCCCGCAAGGACGAGATCAACGAGGTCGAGTGCAGGGACACGGGCAAGCCGCTGCACCTGACGATGTCGGAGGAGATGCCCTACGCGTCCGACCACTTCCGCTTCTTCGCGGGCGCCGCGCGGGTCATGCAGGGGAGCTCGGCGGGGGAGTACATGGCGGATCACACGTCGTGGGTCCGCCGTGAGCCCGTCGGGGTGGTCGGCCAGGTGACGCCCTGGAACTACCCGCTGATGATGATGATCTGGAAGATCGCCCCGGCCCTGGCTGGCGGCAACACCATCGTCCTCAAGCCGAGCGACACGACCCCCGCCAGCTCGACGCTGCTGGCCGAGATCTGCCAGGAGTTCCTGCCGCCCGGCGTGCTCAACGTCGTCTGCGGCGACCGGGACACCGGCCGCGCGCTGGTGTCGCACAAGACCCCGCAGATGGTCGCGATCACCGGGTCCGTGCGCGCCGGCATGCAGGTCGCCGAGGCCGCGTCCGCCGACCTCAAGCGGGTCCACCTCGAGCTGGGCGGCAAGGCGCCGGTCATCGTCTTCGACGACGCCGACATCGCGGCCGCCGCCGAGGGCATCGCTGGCGCCGGCCTCTTCAACGCGGGGCAGGACTGCACCGCAGCGACGCGCATCCTGGCCGGTCCCGGTGTCCACGACGAGTTCGTCGCCGCCCTCACCGAGGCGGCCAAGGGCATGCCGACGGGTGCGCCGGACAGCGAGGACACCTACTACGGGCCGCTCAACAACCAGGACCAGTACGACCGGGTGGCCGGCATGGTCGACCGGGTGCCCGACCACGCGAACGTCGAGACCGGCGGCCTCCGGCACGGCGACCAGGGCTACTTCTACGAGCCGACCGTGCTGTCCGGGCTCAAGCAGGACGACGAGCAGATCCAGACCGAGATCTTCGGCCCGGTCATGACGGTGCAGAGGTTCACCGACGAGGCCGAGGCGCTGGCCTGGGCCAACGGCGTGGAGTACGGCCTCGCTTCGAGTGTCTGGACCAAGGACCACGGCCGCGCGATGCGGATGAGCCGCAAGCTCGACTTCGGTGTGGTGTGGATCAACACCCACATCCCGTTCGTCTCCGAGATGCCGCACGGGGGCTTCAAGCACTCCGGCTACGGCAAGGACCTCTCCATGTACGGCCTCGAGGACTACACGCGCATCAAGCACGTGATGTCCTACATCGGCGAGTAATTCCGCTTCGAACGATCCAATTCCACGATCGCTGTGGAATGCCGCACATCGACCCACCCCGATGTGCGTTAGCGCTCCGGTCGGTGTCATGGTGATGCCCGTCGCGGACGACGGTGTCCACGGTTCAGGCGAAAAGCCACACGGTGATTTGGGCCGCTCAGCGTGAGGTAGCGTGCCCACACCCAATCGGACGCGAAAGGCTTAGACAGATGGTCGATGTGGAGCGGGTTCTCGACGAAGCGGGACTCACCAACACCTATGTTCGTGAGTACGTCGCTCACTGGGCCGGCGTCACCGGCGCCGAGCGGGTCGAGGTCGTCTCCGCCTCCGACGACGCACGTCTGGTCCAGGAGTCGCTCGACGCGGGCGAGCTGCTGCCCGCCGGTGAGGGCCTCTACTACTCGCGGTCCTACTTCAAGGACACCGCCCGCGCCGAGGAACGCACCATCGTCGCCACGAGCGACGAGGCCGACAAGGGCACCTACAACAACTGGCGTCCGGCCGCGGAGATGAAGCCGCTGCTCGTCGACCTGATGACCGGCGCGTCCGCCGGCAAGACGATGTACGTCATCCCCTACCTGATGGCGCCCCCGGGCTCCCCGCTGGAGCAGTTCGCGGCGGGTGTGGAGCTGACCGACAACCGCAACGTCGTACTCCAGATGATCCGGATGTCCCGCGTCGGCGTGGAGTTCATCAACCACCTGGGCGACGCCTTCGTGAAGGCCGTCCACGTCACCGGCGACCTCGAGAACCTCGGCCAGGGCACGCCGGACGACAAGCGCTACTTCGTGACCGTCGCCGACGAGCGCACGATCCTGCACTTCGGTTCGTCGTACGGCGGCAACGCGCTGCTCGGCAAGATCGCCCACGGTCTGCGCCAGGGCTCCTACGACGGGTGGAAGAACGGCTTCCTGGTCGAGCAGTTCATGCTGCTCGGCATCACCGACAAGGAGACCGGCAAGAAGTACAACATCTGCGGTGGCTTCCCGAGCGCCTCGGGCAAGACCAACCTCGCGATGACGCTGGCCCCTGACGCCCTGGGCGACCGCTACTACGTCGAGTTCTACGGCGACGACATCGCGTGGCTGTGGGTCGGCGACGACGGCAAGCTCTACGGGATGAACCCGGAGAACGGCGTCTTCGGTGTCGCGAAGGACACCAACGAGAAGACCAACCCGACCGCGATCGAGTCGATCGTCCCGGGCACCGGCTCGATCTTCACCAACGTCGCGTACAACGAGAAGACCCAGCAGGTCTGGTGGGAAGGGCGCGGCGACAAGCCGGCCGACCTCGACGGCTGGCTCGACTGGAAGGGGGACCGGATCGCGGACCGCGCTCCCGAGAACGTCGAGGCGCCGTGGGCCCACCCGAACAGCCGCTTCACGACCACCCTGGCCAATGTCCCGAACGTCGCGGGCGACTTCGAGGACCCGGCCGGCGTCGAGATCCACGGCATCATCTTCGGTGGGCGCACCCGTGACCGGGAGCCGCTGATCCGGGCGATCGACGACATCGCCGAGGGCGTCTACGACGGCCTCACCCTGGGTGCCGAGGCCACCGCGGCCGCGGACGGTCTCGAGGGCGTGCTTCGCTACGACCCGATGTCGATGCGTCCGTTCATGTCCTACCCCGAGGCCGACTACGGCCGGCACTGGCTCAACGTGATCGGTGCTGCCGAGAACAAGCCGGTCTTCGCACACGTCAACTGGTTCCAGCGCGGCGACGACGGCCGCTTCCTGTGGCCCGGCTACCGCGAGAACCTCCGCCCGCTGCTGTGGCTGATGCAGTACCGCGCCGGCGAGGTCGAGGGCGTCAGGACGCCCGTCGGTGTCATCCCCGCGCGTGAGGAGCTCAACCTCGAGGGCCTCGACGAGCAGGCGCTCGCCGACCTCGACACGATCCTCTCCATCGACATCGACCGCTGGCAGCAGGAGATCAAGTTCCGCGAGGAGCACCTCAGCCAGTTCGACGGTCTGCCCGAGGAGATCTGGGAGGCCCATCGCCGGGTCGCCGAGGCGCTCGACCAGGCCTGACACCCCGAACCGCCCCTCCCGCGCATCTTCGCCGAGTCGGCTCATCTCAGGATGAGCCGACTCGGCGTGTTTTTGGGGCAGAGATGAGCCGACTCGGCGATGGGTAGGCTCCGCGGATGGCTAGCTTCGCCGATGACCCGCACTCGTTCGCGCGGCCCAACGAGATCGCGATCCTCGATCTCGACCTCGACGTCACCGTCGACTTCGACGCGCAGCGGCTGGACGGTCGGGCCACGTTCACGCTGGACCGGACGACGCCGGACGCGAGCACCGTGGTGCTCGACACCTGGGACCTCGACATCCGCTCGGTGGTCGCCGCTGACGGGTCGGAGCTCGACCACGAGCTGGGTGAGGCCGACCCGATCCTCGGCCGCCCGCTGACCATCGCGGCCGGTACGGCGGACGCGGTGGTGGTCGAGTTCGCGACGGGGAGCGATGCCCGGGCCTTGCAGTGGCTCGAGCCGGCCCAGACGACGGGCGAGCGCTTCCTCTTCACCCAGGCCCAGCCGATCCTGGCGCGATCCTGGATCCCCTGCCAAGACACGCCCGCGGTCCGCCACACCTACCAGGCGACGGTGCGGGTGCCGTCGGAGCTGCTCGCGCTGATGAGCGCGGAGAACCCCACGGAGCGGTCGCCCGACGGGGTCTACACCTTCGTCATGCCGCAGCCGGTGCCGTCGTACCTCATCGCGCTGGCGGTCGGCGACATCGAGTTCCGTCCCCTCGGGGAACGCGCCGGCGTGTACGCCGAACCGGCCGTCGTCGAGGCCGCGGCCTGGGAGTTCGCGGACACCGAGCGGATGATGGAGGCCGCCGAGCGCCTGTACGGGCCTTACCGCTGGGGTCGCTACGACCTGCTGGTGCTCCCGCCGAGCTTCCCGTACGGCGGGATGGAGAACCCCCGCCTCACCTTCGCCACCCCGACGATCCTCGCCGGCGACCGCTCCCTGGTCACGCTGGTCGCGCACGAGCTCGCGCACTCCTGGTCCGGCAACCTGGTGACCAACGCGACCTGGGACGACATCTGGCTCAACGAAGGCTTCACCGTCTACTTCGAGATGCGGATCGACGAGGAGCTGTACGGCGCCGACATCACCGCGATGCTGCAGCGCCAGGGGCGCCGGAACCTCGAGGCCGAGCTGGCCACCCTCGACGAGCGGGACACCTGGCTCGAGGCCGACATGGCCGGCCGTGACCCGGAGGACGGTGCCGTCCTGGTCCCCTACGAGAAGGGGTCGCTCTTCCTCTGCCTCCTCGAGCGCACCGTCGGCCGCGAGCGGTTCGACGCGTTCCTCGCCGACTACTTCAACCGGTTCGCCTTCCGTTCGATGGACACCGCGACCTTCCTCGCCCACCTCCGCGCCGAGCTGTTGGAGCCGGCGGGCGTCGCGGACGCCGACATCGACCTGGAGGCGTGGGTGCACGGCCCCGGCCTGCCGGGCAACGCGCCGGAGTTTCCCTCCGACGGGTTCGACCGGGCCGACGAGCAGGCGGCGATGCTGCTGGCCGGTAAGGCCGCCGCTGACCTCGACACCGCCGGCTGGACGCCGCACCAGTGGGTCCACTTCCTCCGAGCCCTGTCGGACGAAACGACGCACCCGATCCTGGCCGACCTCGACCATACGTACGGTCTGAGCGGGCACGGCAACGTCGAGGTCGCGTCGGCCTGGCTGGAGCTCGCGATCGGCTCGGGCTACGTCTGGGTCGGTGACGGCGTCGACGACGCCGTGGTCGGGTTCCTCACCCGGCACGGCCGGGCGCTGTTCCTGCGCCGCGTCTACAGCAGGCTGGCGGAGACCCCGCGCGGGGTCGAGCGCGCAAAGGAGATCTTCGCTCTCGCCGCGGACGGCTACCACTCGGTGTCCCGCGGCACGATCGGCCGGCTCCTGGGCACTGCCTGACGTCGTACGCTCCGAGCATGCGCGCCGTCACCTGCCACGAAGGCAGTCTCGAGGTTGAAGAGGTCCCGGACCTGACTCCGACCAAGGGCCAGGTGCTCATCAAGGTCGAGCGGTGCGGGATCTGCGGGTCGGACCTGCACGCGCGCCTGCACTGCGACGAGATCGCGGATGACGTAGCGGCTCTGGGGTACGACGCCTTCATGCGGTCCGACCAGCGGGTCGTGATGGGGCATGAGTTCGCGGGCACCGTGGTCGACTACGGCCCGCGCACCAGGAAGACGTGGCCGGTCGGCACTCCGGTCGTGGCGCTCCCGGTCCTGCGCGCCGGCGACTCCGTGCACCTCACCGGCCTCAGCCGGCAGGCGTCTGGTGGGTACGCCGAGCAGGTGCTGGTCACCGCCTCGATGACGATGCGCGTGCCCAACGGGCTCAAGGCCGAGCGCGCCGCGCTGACCGAGCCGATGGCCGTCGCGCTGCACGCCGTGCGGCGGGGCCAGGTGGGCGCCAAGGACACCGCGGTCGTCATCGGGTGCGGGCCGATCGGGCTCGCGGTGATCCTGATGCTCAAGGCGACCGGCGTCCGGCACGTCATCGCCAGCGACTTCTCACCCGGCCGGCGGGCACTCGCCGAACAGTGCGGTGCCGACGAGGTGGTCGACCCCGCGGCGGACTCGCCCTGGAGCTCGTTCGAGGACTCGAAGCGCTACCTGACCAATCCGATCGCCCTGGCCGAGCTCGGGCTGAGCGCGATGGACAAGCTGCGCGCCGTACCCCTGCTGCCGTGGCAACACGTCCTGCGGGCCGCCGAGAAGGCCGGCGCGACCCCGAGTGGGCCGGTCGTGTTCGAGTGCGTCGGCGTGCCGGGCATGATCGAGCACATCGTCTCGGCGGCGCCGTTGCTCTCCCGCGTGGTGGTCGTCGGCGTCTGCATGGGCGCCGACTCGTTCCGGCCGTCGATGGCGATCAACAAGGAGCTGGAGCTGCGGTTCGCGTTCGCCTACGACCCGAGCGAGTTCCACCAGACCCTGCAGTGGATAGCGACCGGCAAGGTCGACGTCGAGCCGCTGGTGACGGGGACGGTCGGGCTCGAGGGAGTGGTCGGCGCCTTCGAAGCGCTCGGCGACCCGGAGAAGCACGCCAAGATCCTGGTCGACCCGGCCAGCGCGGTCGCCTCCGTCTGACGGCCCTGGTGGGCCCCGTCACATCTGCTTGCCACTGGCAAGCGGGGCGGCCTAGGTTGCGGTGAACACGTTCCTTGCCACTGGCAAGGAAGAGACGCCGACAGTGCCGCTGGGGGACCTCGATGGCTGACGACGGGCGCCTCTCGGGACTAGCGCGGTTCTCCGCCGCGCGCGCGGGCTGGGTGGTGCTGGCCTGGGTGGCGCTCGCCGCTGCCCTCAACGTCTTCGTGCCGCAGCTGGAGGTGGTCGCGGCCAAGGACTCCTCGGCGGTCGTCCCGGAGGACGCGCCGTCGATCGTCGCTGTCGCCGAGATGGACGAGGCGTTCGGCAACGGTGCCAGCCAGAGCTTCGTCGTCATCGCCATGGAGCGGAGCGGCGGGCTGGTCCGGGCCGACAAGAAGTACGCCGGCCGGCTCGCCCGGGTGCTCCCGAAGGACGACGAGAACGTGTCCTTCGTCCAGGACATCCGGAAGCACCCAGAGCTGCTGGACCCGCTGACCAGCGAGGACGGCGAGGCCCGTTACCTGCTCGTCGGCATCACCGGACAGACCGGAGCCCCGTCGTCGATCCGCCAGGTGACCGCCGTACGGGACGTCGTCGACGCGCTGGCCCCTGACGGACTCACCACCGAGGTGACCGGGCCGACCGCCACCATCACCGACCTCGCGACCGAGACCGAGCACAGCGTCGTCCGGATCACGATCGTCAGCATCGTGCTGATCGCTCTCCTGCTGTGGCTGATCTATCGGTCGTTCGCGGTGACAGCCCTGGTCCTGACGGTGGTCGGTCTCGGGCTCGGACTGGCCCGCGCGGTGACCGCGTGGTGCGGCCTGGCCGGCGTCTTCACCGTGTCGACGTTCAGCGGTTCCTTCCTCACCGCCGTGGTGCTCGGCGCCGGAACCGACTACGCGATCTTCCTGGTGAGTCGCTACCAGGAGCTGCGCCGCGCGGGCGTCGAGGCCCGCGAGGCGGCGGCCACGGCCGGCACCCGGATCTCCGGCGTGATCGTGGGATCCGCGCTCACCGTGGTCCTCGCCTGCGGCTGCATGCTTCTCGCCGAGCTCGGCTTCTTCACCACGACCGGCCCGGCGATTGCCGTCAGCGTCGCGATCAACCTCGCGGTCGCGATCACCCTGACCCCCGCCCTGCTGGCGCTGGCCGGCAGTCGCGGCTGGTGCGAGCCCCGCCCGGCGCGCGAGGGCTCGGTCTGGCCCCGGCTCGCCACCGCGGTCACGACGCACCCCGCCCGGATGCTGTTCGTCGCGTTGGTGCCACTCGTCGCGCTCGCGGCGATGGCGCCTCTCCTCGACGTCAGCTATGACACCCGCGACTCGCAGCCCGACGAGACCGAGAGCAACCGCGGCTACGCGCTGCTCGACCGGCACTTCCCGGTCAACGAGATCCTGCCGGACTACGTGCTGATCCAGGCCGACCACGACCTCCGCAACGCTCGCGACCTCGCCCTGCTCGAGCGCGCCGCGTCCTCGGTCGCGCAGGAGGACGGCGTCGTGCTCGTCCGCAGCATCACCCGGCCGCTCGGCAAGCCGATCACCAACGCGTCGGTCGCCCGGCAGGCCGGCATAGTCGGCGTCCGCCTCGACCGCGCGTCCGACGGCATCGGTGAAGGTGAGGACGGCGCCCAGCAGCTGGCCGACGGCGCCGGCCAGCTCGGCGACGGCGCCGACCAGCTCAGCGACGGCACCGGGCAGCTGGCCGACGGCGCGGACCGCGCGGCGGGCGGTGCGGACCGGCTGGTGGCGGGGACCTCGGACCTCGAGCAAGGAGTGCGACGCCTGCTGGCCGGCGCAGACGACGCCGTCTCGGGCACGGGGCAGCTGGCGACCGGCATGCGCGAGCTCGCCCGCGGGCTGGGCACCGGGGCGGACCAGGTCCAGCTCGCGGTCGATGGGCTTGGGCTCGCCTACGACGCGCTCCGCACCAAGAGCCTGACCTGCAACCTCGATCCCGCATGTCGCCAGGCTCGCGACGGGATCCGACAGATCTGGCAGGCCGAACGCGACCGGCTGCTGCCCGGCCTGCGCGAGGCCGCCCGGGCTGCGGACCAGCTCGCCGACGGCACGGTCGGGCTGCAGGACGGTCTGCGCCGGTTGCGGGACGGGCTCCGCCTGGCTCGCGAGGGCACCGACCAGCTCGCCGACGGCCAGCGGCTCTTCGCCGAACAGCTCGGCGGCCTCGCCGATGGAGCCGACCAGCTCGCCGACGGGGCCGACCAGCTCGCCGACGGCGCGGACCGGCTCGAGGGCGGCACGGAGCAGGTGGCTGCGTCACTGCCGGAGCTCCGCCAGGGGCTGACCCGGGCGGCGACGTACCTCCGCCGTACCGGCGCCGTTGCGAACGACCCCGGCATCGGCGGCTTCTACCTGCCGCCGACCGCGCTGAAGAGCGAGCGGTTCGCCGCCGCTATCGGTCTGTTCCTCTCCGACGACGGTCGCACGGCTCGGATCGCCGTCCTCGGCGGCACCGATGCGTTCGACCACGAGGCCTCGGCGCGGACCGTCGAGATCCGGGAGACCATCGAGCAGGCCTTCCGCGACACCCGGCTCGACGACGCCGACGTCAGCATCACGGGGATGGCCGCGACCAACGGCGACCTCGCCGACTATTCGCAGTCCGACATGCGGGTCGTCGCACTGGCCGCGCTCCTCGCGGTCTTCCTGGTGCTGCTGGTGCTGCTGCGGAGCCTGGTGGCCGCGGCGGTGCTGATGGCCACCGTCGTCCTCTCCTACGCGTCCGCGATCGGACTCTCGGTCCTGGTCTGGCAGCTGCTGCTGGGCCACGACATCGACTGGACCGTGGCGGCGGTGTCGTTCACGATCCTGGTCGCGGTCGGTGCCGACTACAACCTGCTGCTGACCAAACGGATCCAGGAGGAGGCGCCCGACGGCTCGCCCGAGGGCATCGCCCGGGCCACCGCCGCGACCGGCTCGGTGATCACGTCGGCCGGCATCATCTTCGCCGCGAGTATGTTCGCGCTCATGGCCGGCAGCGTGTCCACGATGGCGCAGGTGGGCTTCACCATCGGTGCCGGCCTGCTGCTCGACACGTTCGTCGTCAGGTCGCTGCTGGTGCCGTCCGTGGCGACGCTGCTGGGCCGGCGGCTCTGGTGGCCGAGCGGGCAGGCGAAGACGGCGTGAGCCGCAAGTCGACCGTCGACCTCCGGGCCCGGCTGCTCCGCGCGGCCGAGGCCGAGATCGCGGCGACCGGGCCGGCCCGGGCCAGCCTGCGGGCGATCGCGCGCCGCTGCGGCGTCTCGCACCAGGCAACCGCGCACCACTTCGTCGACCGCGCCGGACTCTTCACCGCGCTCGCCGTCGAGGGCCACGACCTGTTGTTGAAGGAGACGCAGGAAGCCATCGCCGCAGTGCCGACCGAGGGCGGCCACCAGGTCGCCGCTGCCGGGGCGGCGTACGTCGAATTCGCCCACCACCACCAGGCCCTGTTCGACGTCATGTTCCGGCCCGACCTGCTCCGCAACGACGACGAGCAGCTGGTCGCCGCCCGGCTGGCACAGCGGGAGCTGATGCTCGCGACCATCGGCGCCGCCCAGGAGCGCGGCTGGGGCACCGGCGTGCCGACCGCCGAGCTGGCGACGCTGGGCTGGGCGTCCGTGCACGGGCTCGCCGTACTCCAGCGCGACCTGGTCGTTTCCGCCGTCTACCCCGAGGTCGACCTCGACTCGATCCTGCGCCGGGTCGCGCACGTTCTCGACGGACTCGCCTAATCCCACACGGGTACGGCGAGCGCGGTCTTCTCGGTGCGTCCGCGGAGCACCTTGGACCCGCTCTTCTCCCAGAGCGCGGCAGCGTCGGCGTCCCCGCGCTCGACGGCGGCGACGACCGTCTCCCACATCGCCAGGACTCCGCCGGGCACCTCCTTGGCGAGCTCGGTGAGCCGGGAGGCGGAGTTCACCGCATCGCCGATGACGGTGTACTCGTAGCGCGACTCGGACCCCACATTGCCCGCGACGACGCTCCCCGTCGCCACCCCGATGCCGGCGCCGATCTCGGGGAGCTCCTCCTCGAGCCGGATCGCCATCGCCCGGGCGGCCGCCAACGCCGAGGCCGCGTGGTCCTCGTCGTGGGCCGGGGCGCCGAAGACAGCGAGCACCGCGTCACCGATGAACTTGTTGACCAGCCCGCCGCAGCGGTCGACCTCGTCGACGACGACGCCGAAAAAGCGGTTGAGGACGCCGACCACCTCGGCCGCCTCGTGGTCGGAGGCGTAGGCGGTCGACCCGACCAGGTCGATGAACAGCACGGACGCGACGCGGGTCTCGCCGCCGAGCTCGACCTCCCCGGTTGCCACCGCGGCCGCGGCGGCCGCGACATCGTGGCCGACGTGCCGGCCGAACAGGTCCCGCAGCTTCTCCCTCTCCCGGAGACCACCGACCATCTGGTTGAACCCGCTCTGCAAGGCGCCGAGCTCGGTGCCGTCGTAGACGACGACGTCGGTGTCGAGCTCACCTGCCTCGACCGATCGGAGCGCCTCACGCACGGACTTGATCGGCGCCACCACCGAACGGGCGTTGAGGTCGGTGAGGACGAACCCGTAGGCCAGGGCGGCCCCGACGGTGACGATCGTGACGACCGCCATCTGGTTCAGGCTGGTCTCGTCGGGCTGAGCGAGGGCCAGGATCGCCGCGACGAGCAGGCCGGCGAGCGGGACCGCCGTGCCGATCGCCCAGAACAGCACCATCCGGGGGCCGACGCCCACGAACCGCAACCGCTCGTTGGTGTCGGTGCCTTCCAGTGCCCGGGCGGCGACCGGGCGCAGCGCGAACTCGGTCAGCAGGTAGGAGACGCCCGCGACCATGAGCGCACCGATTCCCACGGTGAGGGCAGTCGAGACAGCGCGCGACGGCTGCAGCACGATCGAGAGGACCGTGAACAGCGCGCTGCCGAGGAGCCAGAGCGTGAGCTGCATCAGCGTCAGTTGGAGCGGGACGTTCAGAGCCTGGCGACGCTGTTTGTCGGTCGGCACGACCTGCGGGCCCTCCGTCGCCCAGCGCAGCGCCCGCAGGCTCGTCGAGGTGCCCCAGACGACACCGATGGCGGCCGCGGAGACGACGTACGTCGGGACCGCGATCGCCAACGCGATGTACATCGAGCTCTTTGGTTCGGGAGCCGGGACTGCGAAGTTGTTGACGATGAAGACCACCGCGGCGCCGAACATGTTGGTGCCGATGAGCACCAGCGTGAGGATCAGTTGGAGGCGGATCCGGAGGTGCCGCGGGTCCTGCTCGCGAGGTCCGAGGATGCGCGACCCGAACGGGCTCCGCTTCACAGCGTGCGTCGAGCGCGGCATGCCGGTAAGGCTAGTGGTTGGATCTGGCTCGTGAACTTCACTGCAGCCGAGATCGCCGATGCCTACGCCGCCTTCCACGAGCAGGTCACCGGCTTCGTCGTCACCGGCGACTGGGACGGCTACGCCGATCTGTTCACCCCCGACGCGGTGTACGTCGAGCATGCGATGGGCACCTTCCGCGGCCGCGAGGAGATCCGGGCATGGTCGGTGCGCACCATGACGACGTACCCCGGCCGGGTCATGACCGGGTTCCCGCTGAGCTGGCAGGTCGTGGACCCCGATGCCGCCCGGCTGGTGTGCGAGGTCCGCAACCCGATGCCCGACCCGGGCGACGGAACCATGCTCGAGGAGCCCAACATCACGATCATGACGTACGCCGGCGACGGGCTGTTCTCGCGCGAGGAGGACGTCTACAACCCGCTGCGCTTCCACACGATGGCGATGGACTGGGCGCGGATCGCGGCCGCGCACGACCGGGCGGACGACGACGTACTCGCCTATCTCCGGAAGTTCGGTGGTTGAGCAATAGGACAGGATGGCGCCATGACCGGTGCTGCCAAGCGGATCCTGCTCGAAGTGGTCGGCTGGCTGTTGCTGGTCGTCGGCATCGCGGCGCTGGTCCTCCCCGGACCGGGGCTGCTGCTGATGTTCGCGGGTCTGGCGGTGCTGTCGCAGCAGTACGAGTGGGCCGAGCGGTGGGTCGATCCGATCAAGTTCCGCGCGTTGAAAGGCGCCGCCGAGAGCGTGGAGACTTGGCCGCGGATCGTTGCGTCGACGATCTTCTCGCTCGGGCTCATCGGCTGCGGCGTGCTGTGGATCATCAACCCCGACGCCCCGTCGTGGTGGCCGCTGGACGACGACTGGTGGCTGCCCGGCGGCGTCTGGACCGGCGTCACCCAGATCGTCTCCGGCATCCTCGCCCTGGCATTGATCGTCTACTCCTACCGACGATTCCACGGGAAGCCCGAGGCCGTCGACGCGCTGCAGGGCGAGATCGAGGGGGCCGACGAGGAGCTCAAGGAGCACCGGCATCACAGGGAACCCCGCGATGGGTGACCTCGGCCTGCACCCGATGCGGATCTGCATCCGTTGATTCGTCGGGCCCCGGGACTAATCTCAACCCGGCAATGACCCTCCACCTCCACCGCGCCGCGCGCACCGATCAGCTCGCCGACCAACTCGGCGAGCTGCTGGCGTCGCCGTTGGCCGATCCGTTCGCGACCGAGGTGGTCGTGGTGCCCGCGAAGGGCGTCGAACGGTGGCTGTCCCAGCGGCTCTCGCACCGGCTCGGCACCGCGCCGGGGCGGGGCGACGGAGTCTGCGCCGGGGTCCAGTTCCTCCAGCCTTCGTCGCTGGTGAGCCTGCTCCTCGGCCGCGAGAGGGACGACCCCTGGCACCCCGACCAGCTCGTCTGGCCACTCCTGGCGACCATCGACGACAGCTTCGGCGAGTCGTGGTGCGAGGCGTTGTCGACGCACCTCGGACACGGGCTCGCCGGCGAGGAGGCGGCGCTGCGCCAGAGTCGACGCTGGTCAGTGGCGAGAAGGCTGGCCGAGCTGTTCGCGTCGTACGCCGTGCAGCGACCCGCGACCGTCGCCGACTGGACAGCCGGGCGCGACACTGACGGCGCCGGTGAGCCGTTGGCCGACGACCTGCGCTGGGAGGCCGAGCTCTGGCGCCGGCTGCTGTCCCGGGTTGCCTCGGAGCCGCCGGATGAGCGGCACCGGCGGGTGTGCGCGGATCTGCGGGGCGGCGGGGCCGAGCTCGACCTGCCCGGCCGGCTCTCGCTGTTCGGCCACACCCGGCTGCCGGTCACCGAGATCGAGCTGCTGACCGCGCTCGCCGAGACCCGTGACGTGCATCTGTGGCTGGCCCAGCCGTCGGCGGCGCTCTGGGACGCCGTGTCCGCTGCCGCCCCGTCGTCACGCCCGGCTCGCGACGAGGACGACTCCGCCACCCTCGTCGGCCACCCGCTCCTCGCCTCTCTCGGGCGTGACTCGCGGGAGCTCGCTGCCGTCCTCGGCAGTGTTCCGGCCGCGTCCGACACCTGCGCTCCAGAGCCGGCCGGCACCGACACCCTGCTCGGCTGGTTGCAGGCCGACCTCCGCGCCAACCACGCCCCGACCGTGACGGAGCGCGCGGCCCGTGCCGCCGAGGACGACGACCGCTCGGTCCAGGTGCACGCCTGCCACGGAGCAGCGCGCCAGATCGACGTGCTCCGCGAAGTCCTGGTCGGGCTGCTCCAGGACGACCCGACCCTGGAGCCGCGCGACATCGTGGTGATGTGCCCCGATATCGAGACGGTCGCTCCTCTCATCTCCGCCGGGTTCGGGCTCGGCGACATCCTTGCGAGTGACGTGATCGAGGAGGGCGGCCACCCGGCCCACCGACTCCGGGTGCGGCTGGCCGACCGCGCGCCGAGCAGCACCAACCCGCTGCTGGGCGTCGCGGTGACGCTCGTCGAGCTGGCCGGCGGCCGGGTCACCGCGTCCGACGTCCTCGACCTGGCGTCCCGAGAGCCGTGCAGCCGGCGGTTCGGGCTCGCCGCCGACGACCTCTCCCGGCTCGCGGGGTGGGTCGCCGACGCCGGCATCCGGTGGGGGATCGACGTCACCCAGCGGGCGGCGTACTCCCTCGAGGCGTTCGAGCAGAACACGTGGTCCGCCGGTCTCGACCGACTGCTCCTCGGTGTCGCGATGAGCGGTGACGAGCACCGGACACTGGGGCGAGGGCTGCCCGTCGACGACATCGGCAGCAGCGAGATCGAGCTGGTCGGGCGGCTGGCCGAGCTGGTCGCACGCCTCGGCGACTGCCTGGCACGGCTGGCCGTGGCCGAGCGCGCCGACGACTGGTTCGGCGCGTTGCGGGACGGCGTGCGCGACCTGTGCGAGGTGGCGACCGACGATGCCTGGCAGCTCCCCCAGTTCGAGCGGGAGCTCGCCCGCGCGGCGTCGAGCGGCACCGGCGACACCCCGTTGCGGCTGGCGGACGTCCGCGCCCTCTTGCACAAGCGCCTCGCCGGCCGGCCGACCCGCGCCAACTTCCGCAGCGGCACCCTGACCGTGTGCACGATGGTGCCGATGCGCTCGGTGCCTCACCGGGTGGTGTGCCTGGTGGGCATGGACGACGGGGTCTTCCCGCGCACGGTCGGCGTCGACGGCGACGACGTGCTCGCCCGGCGGCCGGTTGTGGGCGAGCGCGACCAGCGCAGCGAGGACCGGCAGCTGCTGCTGGACGCGGTGCTCGCAGCGCGGGAGACGCTCGTCATCACCTACGCGGGCGCCGGCGAGCACACGGGGGAGGAGCGGCCCCCCGCCGTACCCCTCGGCGAGCTACTCGACGCCCTCGACCGGACGACGGCCGCGCCGGTGCGTGGCCACGTCCTGGTCCGCCACCCGCTGCAGCCGTACGACGTCCGCAATCACGAGTCCGACGGGCTGGTGGTCCACGCCGGACCACCTGCGCCGTTCAGCTTCGACCGGGCGACGCTCGAGGGCGCTCGGGCCGTCGTGGCGGAGCGGCACCCGGTGCCGCCGTTCCTGACCACCGCACTGGCCGAGCGGGAACATCTGGATCTCACCCTGGAGGAGCTCAAGCGGTTCCTCTTCCACCCGGCGCGCGCGTTCCTCCGCACCCGGCTGGAGGTGGCTGTACCGTTCTCGCCCGACGAGATCAACAACGCGATCCCGGTGACCCTCGACGGACTCCAGGTGTGGCAGATCGGCGACCGGCTCCTGCGTGAGGTTCTCGCCGCCACCGACCCCGGGGCCACCGCAACGGCGGTGATGACGGCCGAGCAGCTCCGTGGCACGCTGCCCCCGTTCGAGCTCGGTCGCCGCGCCCTCGGTGGCGTGGTGGAGGAGTGCCAGAAGCTGTTCGTCGCGACCGCGCCGCTCCGGCAGGGACAGCCGCGCACCCTCGACGTGGACGTCGACCTCGGCAGCGGCCGCCGGCTGACGGGCACCGTCGCCAAGGTCTACGGCAGCGAGATCGTGACCCTGTCCTACAGCCGGCTGAAGCCCCGGCAGCGTCTCGAGGCGTGGCTCGACCTGCTCGCGCTCACGGCCAGCTTTCCCGACGACAACTGGCGGTCGCACGCCGTCGCCCGCGAGCGGGCAGGGCCGCGGCGTGCCCTGATCGGACCGCTCGACCACCGCGCCGGCGAGTGGCTCCGGGCACTCGTCGCCCTCTACGACCTCGGTCAGCAGCGGCCGCTCGCCGCCCCGATCGGCACCGCCGCAGCCTGGGCGGAGGCGCATGCCCGATCGCTGCTGGGTGACACCGAGGACCCGACAGTCACCGCTGCCGGCGCCTGGGTCACCGACCCCCACAACTCCTCCGGCATCAAGGGGGAGGACGCCGATCCCGTCCACCAGCGGGTCTACGGCATCGACGCGCCCCTATCGGTGCTCCTCGTGGCCGGACTGGGCGATCACGCCTGGACGATCTGGGAGCCGCTGCTGACCGGCGCCGAGAAGGTCGGGCCGCTCTGATGGAACCGTTCGACATCCGCGGACCGCTCCCCACCGGCACGACGCTGCTCGAGGCCAGCGCCGGCACCGGCAAGACCTGGACGATCGGTGCGCTCGTCACCCGCTTCGTCGCCGAGGAGGCGGTGCCGCTGGAGCAGCTGCTGGTGGTGACGTTCGGCCGGGCCGCGAGTCAGGAGCTCCGAGCCCAGGTCCGCCGCCAGTTGGTCGAGGCCGAGCGGGCGCTGAGCGACGATCCGGCCCTCGACGCGGTCGTTGCCACCGACGTGATCGACCAGCTCCTCGACTGCGACGACGACGAACGGCGGGCCCGGCACGGGAGGGTGCAGCAGGCGCTCGCCGACTTCGACGCGGCCACGATCGCGACGATCCATCAGTTCTGCTCGATGGTGCTCGACTCGCTCGGGGTCGCCGGCGACACCGACGCCCGCGCCCAGCTGGTCGAGAACCTCGACGAAACGCTGGTCGAGGTCGTCGAGGACCTCTACCTGCGAGCGTTCGCCCGCGAGGACCCGATCTTCTCCCACCAGGAGGCGCTCGCGATCGCGCGTGACGTCGTCGACGATCCGCAGGCGCGATTGGAGCCGCGTGACGAGGACCGCACGACACCGGCCGGGCGGCGGGTCGCGTTCGCGCGCGCTGTGCGAGACGAGCTCGATCGGCGTAAGCGCCGGCTCGGCGTGCTGTCGTACGACGACCTGCTCAGCCAGCTCGCGGGCGCGCTGGCACACCCCGACGCGCCGGGGCGGGTGCGGATGCGGGACCGCTGGCGCATCGTGCTCGTCGACGAGTTCCAAGACACCGACCCCGTCCAGTGGGAGGTGTTCGACCGGGCCTTCAGCGGACACTCGACGATGGTTCTGATCGGCGACCCCAAGCAGGCGATCTATGCGTTCCGCGGGGGCGACGTGACGACGTACCTCACCGCTGCCGCGACCGCCACCACCCGGCAGACGCTCGGTGTCAACCGACGCAGCGACCGGCCGCTGCTCGACGCGTTCCAGACCTTGCTCGGTGGCGCCGAGCTCGGCGACTCCCGGATCGTGGTGCACCCGGTATCCGCGTTCCACGACGACTCCCGGCTGGCCGGAGCGCCAAGCCCGGCACCCTTCCGGCTGCGGGTGCTGCGTCGCGACGACTTCGGCATGCGGGGGTCCTCGTCGCTGCGGGTCGGCGACACGCGGCCCTACATCGCACGCGACCTCGCGCTCGACATCAAGCGGTTGCTGGCGTCGGCCGCGACCCACGAAGGGCGTCCGCTGCGCCGCAGCGACGTGGCAGTGATCTGCTACCGGCACGCCGACCTCGACGCCGCGAGGGCGGCCCTCCAGGAGGTCGGGGTGCCCGCTGTGATCGCGGGAGGCGGAAGTGTCTTCGCCACGCCGGCCGCGGTCGATTGGCTCACCCTGTTGGAGGCGCTCGAGCAGCCGCACCGTGCGCCGCGGGTCCGCGCCGCGGCCCTCACCAGTTTCCTCGGCTACGCCGCCGCCGCCATCGACGAGGGCGGCGACGAGCTGACCGACGACATCGCCGACCGGGTCCGGTCCTGGTCCGAGGCACTGTCCCGGCGGGGGGTGGCGGCGGTGCTCGAGGCAGCGTCGACCGCCGGCCTGCCGGCGCGGATCCTCGCTGAAGTCGGAGGCGAGCGACGGCTCACCGACCTCCGCCACATCGGCGAGGTGCTCCACGAGGTCACGCAGCGGGACCGGCTGGGGGTGGTGGCGCTGCTCGCGTGGCTCCGACAACAGGTCGTCGAGGCGAAGGACGGCCGCGGCGCGGAGCGGACCCGGCGCCTCGACTCCGACGCCGCCGCCGTGCAGCTCGTGACGATCCACGCGAGCAAGGGCCTGCAGTATCCGATCGTCTACCTGCCGTCCCTGTCCGACCGGCACGTGCCGAAGCCGACCCGGCCGCTCTTTCACGACGCTGCAGGGTTGCGTTGTCTCGACGTCGGCGCGGGCGGTGGCCCCGACTGGCGCGACCACTGCGCGCGGTGGGCGGACGAGGAGGCCGGAGAGTGGCTGCGGCTGCTCTACGTCGCGATCACTCGGGCACAGAGCCAGGTCGTCGCCTGGTGGGCACCCACCCGCAACGCGCTCGCGTCGCCGCTGCACCGGATGCTGCTGCGCCCGGAGGACTCGGCCGAGGTTCCGGAGGCGCCCCCGCTTCCGGACGACGACGCCGTGGTCGGGCTGTTCGGCGCCTGGCAGGACCGCGGCGGACCAGCACCGGAGGCCGCCCGCCCAGCGGCCGACACCGCGCTGCCCTCGATGCCGTCGCCTGCCGACCTCTCTGCCCGGAGCTTCACCCGCTCGATCGACATCGAGTGGCGGCGCACGTCCTACTCGTCGCTCAGCAAGGTCGACGTCGCCGCTTCGGTCGCCGGCGGCGTGGTGAGCGAGCCGGAGGTGGTCGCCAAGGATGACGAGGAGCTGATCGATGCGGCGGCCGGCGCGGCGGCACCCGTCGACGGCGACATCCGGTCGCCGATGGCAGAGCTGCCAGCCGGTGCCGGGTTCGGCTCGTTGGTGCACGCCGTCCTCGAGCACATCGACCCCCAAGCGGCCGACCTCCGCGCCGAACTGCGGGAGCAGGTGGCTGAGCAGCTCACCTGGTGGCCCGCCGACCTTGACCCCGAGGAACTCGTCGAGGCTCTGGTCGCGGTCTGCGACAGCCCGTTGGGGCCCCTGTTCAGCGGTACGACGCTGCGCGCGATTCCGTCCGCCGACCGACTGTGCGAGCTCGACTTCGAGTTCCCCCTCGCGGGCGGCGACCAGGTCGCGGCGCGTGGGCGCGACGCCGAAGTGATGCTTGGCGACATCGCCGGCCTGCTCCGCTGGCACCTGCCCGAGGGTGACCCGGTGCGCACCTACGCCGACGCGCTCGCCGTACCCGCTCTCGGGGAGCAGGTCCTGCGCGGCTACCTGACCGGCTCCATCGACGTGGTGGTGCGGTTGCCCGACGGCGACGGCCACCGCTATGTGGTGGTCGACTACAAGACGAACCGGCTCGGGTCCGGCGACGATCCGCTGACGGCGGCCGACTACGGGCCAGGGGCGCTCGACGAGGCGATGGGGCACTCCGACTACCCGCTGCAGGCGTTGCTCTACGCGGTGGTGCTGCACCGCTTCCTGCGCTGGCGGCAGCCGGGCTACGACCCCGAGCGTCACCTCGGTGGCGTGGCCTACCTCTACCTGCGGGGTATGTGCGGACCCGGCACGCCGTCGGTCGACGGGCAGCCCTGCGGTGTCTTCGCGTGGCGACCACCGGTGGCGCTGGTGTCCGAGCTGTCCGACCTGCTCGACGGATCCGCGGGTGGGGGAGAGCGTCGATGACGGAGATCTTCGAGCCGGTGTCGGCCAACGACCCCCGACTGGCGCGCGGCGCCTCGGGTCTGCTGGCCTCGTTCAACGAAGGCGGCCTGCTCGACACCGCTGATGTGCGGGTCGCGGAACGGGTGGGCAGCCTCGGCGGCGAGACCGACGAGGCAAACCTGCTGGCGGTGGCGCTGGCGGTCTGGGCAGTTCGCCACGGTTCGGTCGCGGTCGCCCTCGGCGACGTGCGCCCCCTCGCGCCCGAATTGCCCTGGCCCGACGTAACGGCGTGGGAGGCATCGATCGCGGCGTCACCGTTGGTCGCCGCCGGTGTCCTGCACCAGGAGCTCGGGCTGGTCTACCTCGACCGCTACCACCGGCTGGAGTGCCAGGTCGCCGACGCGCTCTCGGCGAGGGACGCGCTTGAAGCGCCGGACGTCGCGGAGGACGTGTTGGCCGGCACCCTCGACCGCGTCCGTGGCGCGAAGTTCAACACGCGGCAGGAGGCCGCCGTCGAGCACGCGGCCCGGCATCGAACCACGGTCCTCACCGGGGGACCCGGCACCGGCAAGACGACGACGGTCGCGCGTCTGCTGCTGGCGCTCACCGATCAGTTCCGCCGCGCGGTCGGGGCCGAGGCGCGGCGGTTCTCGGTCGCTCTGGCCGCCCCCACCGGCAAGGCGGCGACCCGGCTCCAGGAAGCGGTCGCGAGCGAGCTCACGGATCTCGACACCTCGCTCGATGAGTTGCCGACGATCGACTCGATGACCCTGCACCGGCTGCTCGGCTGGCGACCCGACAACACGACGCGGTTCGTCCACCATCGCGGCAACCGGCTCAAGTACGACCTGATCGTCGTCGACGAAGCATCCATGATCGACATCACAATGATGGCGCGGCTGCTCGAGGCGGTCCGGCCGGAGACCCGGCTGGTTCTGCTCGGCGACCCGGAGCAGCTGACGTCGGTCGGCGCCGGAGCGGTGCTGAAGGACCTGGTCGAGGGGTTCCGCGACCACAACGACTCCCCGGTCGTCGAGCTCACCGAGAACCATCGCTCGACCGAGGACATCAAGGCGCTGGCCGCCGCGCTGCGCGGCGGCGACGCCGACGCGGTCCTGATGGTGCTGCGTACGCCGTCCGACGAGGTCGAGTTCGTCGAGACCGAGGATCCCGCCGAGGCGCTCCGTGCCGACTGCACGGCGGCCGCGCTCGAGATCCGCACCGCTGCGGTGACCGGTGGCCCGCCGGCCGAGCGCGCCGACACGGCAATCGCCGCGCTCAACAGTCACCGACTGCTCTGCGCGCACCGCGAGGGGCCCTACGGCGTCCGCCACTGGAACCGGCAGGTCGAGCAGTGGCTCACCGACCAGCTCGGCACGGCGCTCGGGACGCCGGGGTCGGCCTGGTACGCCGGCCGGCCTCTCCTGGTCACGACCAACGACTACGCGCTCGACATCTACAACGGGGAGACCGGGGTGGTGGTGGCCGATGACACCGGACGGGCTCGGGCCTGGATCGCCGGCGCCGGAACGCCACGAAGCTTCGCGCCCGGTCGGCTCGACGCGATCGAGACCATGCACGCGATGACGATCCACAAGAGTCAGGGCAGCCAGGCCCAGCGGGTCACCGTGCTCCTGCCGGACGCCGACTCGCGGCTGCTCAGCCGCGAGCTGTTCTACACCGCCGTCACCCGCGCGCAGATGAAGGTGCGGATCGTCGGCACCGAAGCCGCGGTCCGCGCCGCCGTCGGCACCACCGCCCAGCGGGCGACCGGCCTAGCACATCGACTGCAGCGCGACTGACGCGCCGTACCGCCCCCTGGCCAGGAAACGACCCGGCAACGTGCGACAAGTAGCCTCACAGGCATGCCGTTCCTCCTGCGTGTTGAGCTGCCCGACGTCCCCGGATCGTTGGGCAGGGTCGCGACCGCGATCGGTATGGCAGGCGGCGACATCGAGGCGATCGAGATCGTCGAGAAGCGCGATGGCACTGCTCTCGACGACGTGCTGCTCGAGACCGCCGAGGGCACCATGCCCGACTCGATCGTCTCGGCTTGCAACGCCCTCGACGGGGTGGAGGTCCTGTTCATCAGCCGCTACCCGGCCGGAGGCAACCTGACGCTCGACCTCGAGGCCGTCGAGGAGCTGACGGCCGCTGCGGATGCGCTCGACAAGCTGGTCGAGCTGCTGCCGCGAACCTTCCGCGCCGACTGGGCCGCGCGGGTCCATCGAGCGAAGGGTGTCGTGCACGGGACCAGCGCGGCTCCGGACGAGCTGGAGTTCGTCGACCTCGAGGCGCCGAGGCGGCTCGAGCCGGAGACCGTTGATGACGTCACCCTCTATGCGGCGGCGCGACTCGACGGCAACGAGATCGTCGTGATCGGGCGCCGAGGCGGCCCGGAGTTCGTCGACTCCGAGATCGCCCGGCTCGGGCACCTCTCCGGTCTCGCGGTCACCATCGCGGGCGCCTGACGACGGCTCGGGAATGCCGGGCCCGGGTCCGGGCATTGGGATAGGTATGGAACTTCTCGAAGGCGAGTACGAGCCCAGCCCGGCGAAGTGGGTGCGCGACCAGGTCGAGACCTACGAAGCGACCGGGGGTCGCGAGGCCAATGTGCTGCGCGGCAACAAGAACTGGCCGATCGTGGTCATCACCTCGCGCGGCGCCCAGTCCGGCAAGCTTCGCAAGAACCCGGTGATGCGCGTGGAGAAGGACGGCACGTACGTCGCGATCGCGTCCGTCGGCGGCGCCCCCAAGAACCCCGCCTGGGTGGCAAACTTCGAGGCCGACCCGGTCGTGCAGCTCCAGGACGGCCCGGAGCCCGCCCTCTACCGCGCCCGCCTCGCGGAGGGCGAGGAGCGCCAGGAGTTCTGGGACCACGCGGTCGCCACGTGGTCGACGTACGCCTCCTACCAGGAGAAGACCGACCGCCAGATCCCCGTCTTCCTGCTGGAGCCGATCGCCTGACTCGATAGCCTCGCGGTCATGAGCGCGATCGTGGGTGTGTCGGAGACGTTCGACCCGGAGGCGTGGGACGAGGTGCCCGGCTTCGAGGACCTGACCGACCTCACCTACCACCGGGCGAAGGCGCACGGCACGGTGCGAATCGCGTTCGACCGGCCCGACGTGCTCAACGCGTTCCGCCCGCACACCGTCGACGAGCTGCTGCGGACGCTGGAGCACGCGCGTACGTCGGCCGACGTCGGCTGTGTGCTCCTCACCGGCAACGGCCCGTCGTCGAAGAATGGCAAGCGGAGCTTCTGCACCGGCGGCGACCAGCGGATCCGGGGCAAGGCGGGCTACCAGTACGAAGCGGTCGACGCGGGCGCCGGTGACACCGGCGCCGAGGAGCCGAGCCCGATCGACAAGGCCAGGCTCGCCCGCCTGCACATCCTCGAGTGCCAGCGACTGATCCGGTTCATGCCGAAGGTCGTCGTCTGCGTCGTCCCCGGCTGGACGGCCGGTGGCGGGCACTCGCTGCACGTGGTCTCCGACCTCACGCTCGCCAGCGCCGAGCACGCGCGCTTCAAGCAGACCGACGCCGACGTGGGTTCCTTCGACGGCGGCTACGGGTCGGCGTACCTCGCCCGCCAGGTCGGCCAGAAGTACGCCCGCGAGATCTTCTTCCTCGCCGAGGAGTACGACGCCGCGGACGGCACCCGGATGGGCACGGTCAACCGCGCGGTCCCGCACGCGGACCTCGAGGCCACCGCGCTCGAGTGGGGCCGGATCATCAACGGCAAGAGCCCGACGGCCATGCGGATGCTCAAGTACGCCTTCAACCTCCCTGACGACGGCCTGGTCGGCCAGCAGCTCTTTGCCGGCGAGACCACCCGCCTCGCCTATATGACGGACGAGGCGCAGGAGGGTCGCGACCAGTTCCTCGAGAAGCGTGAGCCGGACTGGTCGCCGTACCCCTGGTACTACTGATTTCGCGCGTTTGCCCAGGGCAGAGGCCCAGTTGCCTTCGATGCGTGGCAGCTGCGTGGCAAGAATCGCGATCGACGCGTAGCAGGCAGCTCTGTAGCGCTTCGGCTCCTCGAGTCGGTCGACGACGCTTGAACGACGGCAATCGCATCGCGGGTCGACGACAGATGAGCGCGTCTACGGCTGGGCGTAATCTCGTGATCTTGGGCAACCTTTAGGACATTTCAGCGCGTCTCGGGGGGTGATGCGCCCGATCATCGGGTGCCGTACGAGGAGCCGTGGGCGTATGGCGGACGAGGCCGAGTTCGACGCTTTCGTCGTCGCGCGCTCGCAGGCGCTGTTGCGGACGGCGTACTACTTGACCCGCGATGAGGGGCGGGCGGAGGACTTGTTGCAGACCGCTCTGACAAAGGCCTGGTTCACGTGGCGGCGCATCGACGGGCCGCCGGAGGCCTACGTCCGCAGGGTGCTGGTGACCACGTCGGCTTCGTGGTGGCGCCGGCGCTGGACCGGTGAGGCACCGACGGAGAACATCCCCGAGCGGGCGGCACCGGAGAGCTTGCAGGGGCCTGCTGACGACCAGGATCTGTGGGATGCGATCGGACATCTGCCACCCCGGCAACGGGCCGTTGTCGTGCTGCGGTACATCGAGGACCGGACCGAGGTCGAGACGGCGCAGCTGCTGGACTGCGCGGTGGGGACGGTCAAGAGCCAGTGTGCGAAGGCGCTGGCGAAGTTGAGGCTCGACATTGCGCTCGCGCCATCTCCGGACGAGAGGAGCCGATCGTGAACACCGACAGCCTGAGGGGGCTCGCCGACCGTGCCGACGGGATCGAGGGTCGCTCTGCCGACCGGCTCAATGAGGTGCACGGACGGATCCTGCGGGTACGGCGTCGACGCGCCGCTTGGGGTGCTGCCGCGGCCACGGCTGCGATCGCGCTGGTGGTTGCGGGGGTAACTTTCGCTGGCTCGAACGAGCGGACTCAGGCGCCCGTCAGCCCGAGCACGCAGTCGCCGACGCCGCCGCCGAGCGACGTGGTCGAGGAGCCTCCCGGGCAGGTCACGGTGCGGCCCGAGATCAAGTCTGACGACATTCGGGGCTGGGAGCTGGGGGGGAGTGTCACCAACACTCAGCCAGGTTCGGTGGGTGCGACCGACCTGTTCCTCACGGTCAACACCGGAGAGTTGAGCGTTTGTTGCGCCGAGGGATCGGCGTACGTCGCGCCGTTCTGCCACGGCGACCCGGCGACCTGGTGGGTGCTGACCACGGACATCGACGGCGACGGAGCCGGGAACCCGGACCTATCGGACCAGGGCACCCGGGGCCTGTCCGGCACATGCAGCACGGACGACCCGACAGCAGTGCCGCCCGCTGCGGGAGCCATCGGCCCTCAGCAGTGGGAGAACGAGGGGACTATGGCGTACCCGATCCGGATGTTCGTGACCGACGCTCTCACTGCGGAGGCGCAACGGTGCCTGACCCTCAGCATGGACACCGACTCCTGCTTGACGGCCCACGGGATGGTTCCGCTGGACGCCACTGATACGACGTTCGGCCTTGGTGTCTACGAGCGCCGGGCCGCACCAACCGTGATGAACGTGCTGGGCTGGAGGTTCGAGGCGCTGGCGATGGCCGACGGTGTCGAGTACCTGGTGGATCGCGCCGTCGTCTCCCCCAGGGATCGCCCCGACTCGTCGTCCAGATGCCCGCGTCGGACCGGTCCAGGATCGTGGCGGTCTACGCGACCGAGACACCACCGCTCGAGGACTGCGCGGCAGCACTCGGCCACCGCCCGCCGCAATCAGCGGAGGAAGAGAAGGCCCAGTTCGCTGAGTTCGACCGCCGCTGCACCACGGACCTCGAGCTCCGGGTCGACGGAGGGTTGCCCCCGCCGGCCGGCCCGGACTACACCTACTTCGGGTTCGACGGCCAGGCGCTCCTTCCGCCAGGAGATGCGCAGACCGTCACCATCGACGTCATCAAGAACGACCCTCGTTATGTCCGCTACGCCCTCGTCATCTGGGAGGAACGCTCGTGAGTGCACAACGCCGCAAGGGGGTCGCCCTCGCTGCCGGACTCGTGCTGCTCTCCGCGTGCGCCGACGACTCCAAGCCGAAGGCCGACGACAGCGCTTCGACCGACGCAGCCAACTACGTCCTGCTCCTCGACGACGACTCGGACCCGGACCAGGTACGGGGCGAGCCGGGTTTCTACGCGCTGACCGCCCGCGGGTCGGGAACGCCACCGCTCGCCGTCCTTGACGTGCCGGCCGGTTACTCGAACTTCGGCTTCTTCGCCCTATGGCCGCTCGGGTCCGGCATTGAGAACATCGAACAGGAGGAGGAATCGTTGCGCACGGTCCAGTACTGGACCGTCCACGGCGTCTTCGCCGAGCCCTGCCACAGGGACGGCGAGCCGGCAAGGGAGCTCGGTACCTCGGTCAATGCGTTCGCTACCGCTTTGAAAGCGCAGAACCTGACCTCGGTGTCAGAGTCGACGCCTGTCTCCCTCGACGGTCACGACGGGCTCTACCTCGAGCTGACGGTCTCCACCGACCTGACGTTCGACGACTGCGACGACGGCGGCTACTTCACGCTGTGGGAGGGGGAGCCTGGCGACGCCCAGCACACCGCGGACAGCCCGGGCACCGTCGAGCGCATGTGGATTCTCGACGTGGATGGCGAGCGCGTCGTCCTCACCGCCACCGCACCCCCGGGCGTCACCGACAGGATGGTCGAGGAGCTGGCCGGCATGGTCGATTCGGTCCGTTTCGTCGACCCCCCGTGACGCAGACCAGCGATGCGTGCGCCTCCGGAGGCCGAACAACCCGCGCCGGCGTCGAGCGTCCTTCGGTCGCGGTCCGGCAGGTTTTCCTTGACGGACGCGTGAGGTCGGAACACGCTGAGGGAATCGTCCTATCTCGGAGGCCGTCATGCGAAGGTTCACCGTCCCGATTTCTTGTGCCGCACTCGTCCTCGGCGTGCTCTTGGCCGCGCCGTCGGCCTCGACGGCTCCATCGGCCGCCCGGCCCTCGAGCGATGACACCCTCGAGGTGTACGTCGTCGAGGCACCCTCCGGCCGGCTCGACGTGCTCGACGAGGTGGGCGTCGACACCGACCACGTCGTTACGCACAAGGCCGCCGGCGGCAACGTCCGCCTCGAGGTGGTCATCACCGACCGGCAGGCCGCCAAGCTCCGCGCCCAGGGCGTCAAGGCCACCGTCAAGCGGATCGACGGGCAGAAGGCCTCCGTTGCTGCCCGCGAGCAGCTGGCCGAGGGTTTCGACGTGTTCCGGTCCTACAGCTCCGAGGGCGGGATCGCCGATGAGCTGCGTGCCGCGGCCGCTGCGCACCCCAAGATCGCCGAGCTGGTGACGGTCGGCCACAGCGTCAACGGACAGGAGATCCTGGCCCTCAAGGTCACCAAGGACGCCAAGAAGACCAAGGACGGGAAGCGCCCGTCCGTGCTCTACTCCGCCACCCAGCACGCCCGCGAGTGGATCACCACCGAGATGGTCCGCCGACTCATGCACAGCTTCCTCGACGGGTACGGATCGAACGACCAGCTGAGGAAGCTGGTTGACACCACTGAGCTGTGGTTCCTTCCCGTCATGAATCCGGACGGCTACGACTTCACGTTCTCGACCGAGCGGCTGTGGCGGAAGAACCTGCGCGACAACAACGGTGACGACCTGATCACCCCCGGAGACGGTGTCGACCCCAACCGCAACTACCCGACCTCGTGGGGCTGGGACAACGAGGGTTCCTCGGAGGACCCTGCGAGCGAGACCTACCGCGGCACCGCCCCGGCATCAGAGCCCGAGACGCAGGCGGTCGACTCGCTGTTCGACAAGGTCGGGTTCGAGTTCATGATCAACTACCACTCGGCCGCCGAGCTGCTGCTCTACGGCGTCGGCTGGCAGGTCAGTACTCCGACGCCGGACGACGTGATCCTCGAGGCGCTCGCCGGCGACGACGCCAACTCGGCGATCCCGGGCTACGACCCCGACATCTCGGCCGAGCTCTACACCACGAACGGCGAGACCAACGGGCACGCGACCGTCGACAGCGGCACCCTCAGCTTCACTCCCGAGATGACCACCTGCCAGACGGTGTCGGACTCGGACCCCGATGACGAGTGGCTCGCCGAGGACTGCATCAGCGGCTTCAACTTCCCCGACGACGAAGGCCTGATCCAGGCGGAGTACGAGAAGAACATCCCGTTCGCGCTGTCGCTCGCCAGGTCCGCCGAGGACCCCGACGACCCGTTGTCCTCGGTGGGTCTCCAGGCCGCCGACCTGGTCAGCGACCCCTTCTCCGTCTCCCACGGCACCACGCAGGAGGTCGCGGTGGTCGCCAAGCGGGCGTTGAAGAAGCTGACCTTGAAGTACAGCGTCAACGGCGCCAAGGCGAAGACCGTCCCGGTATCGGCGTGGGATGGCGGCGAGCGCTACGGCGACACCCACAGCGACTACTACGCGGAGTTCCGGGGGTCCGTGACCGGCACCGCGCCGGGTGACTCGGTCGAGGTCTGGTTCACAGGCACCAAGCACAAGGACAAGGACAAGGACAAGGACAAGGACAAGGACAAGGACAAGGACAAGGACAAGGACAAGGCCGTCTCGAGCGAGCCGTTCACCTACACGGTCGCGAACGACATCGGTGGCGACGTACTCATTCTCGCTGCCGAGGACGTCACCGGATTCAGCCCTGCCCAGGGCGTGACGAGCGCGAAGTACGCCGGCTACTACGCGGATGCGTTGACCGCCGCCGGCTACAGCTCCGATGTCTACGACGTCGACGTCAACGGCCGCGTTGCCCCGCACCACCTCGGCGTGCTCGGTCACTACGACGCCATCGTGTGGGAGTCCGGCGACGACGTCATCACCCGCGCGTTCGGACAGCCGGCCGGCACTGCCGACGACCTCGCTCTCCAGATCGAGCTGGCCGTCCGGGACTACCTCAACGAGGGCGGCAAGGCGCTGGTCACCGGGCAGTACAACCAGTTCGCGCAGGCCGCCGACGGCGTCTACGACTACAACCCGTTCGCGCCGCCGGAGTGCACCACTCCGGACACCTATCCGTGCCTCCCTTTGTTCAACGACTTCCAGCAGTACTGGCTGGGCGCCTACAACTACGTCGACCACGGCGGTACCACGCCCGAGGGTGACATCTACGGGGTGACGGGACGGGACGGGGGGCCCTTCGCCGGCTTCACGGGCACGTTCAACGGACCCGACTCGGCCGAGAACCAGGGTCACAGCGCCTCGTTCCTGCCGACGTCGAGCTTCTTGCCGGCGGCGGACTTCCCACAATTCGAGAGCTCCGCGACGCTCGAATGGGACCGGCCTGGCCCGGGTCCCTTTGCGCCGTTCACCGGTGAACAGTTCGTCTACAGTCAGCGGGCCGACCTGGGATGGAAGCGGCTCGCCCGCACCATCGACCTCGCCGGCGCCAGCACGGCCTCCCTCCAGGTCGAGATCTCGCACGACACCGAGCAGGACTGGGACTACGTGATCGTCGAGGCGCACGAGGTCGGCAGCGACCAGTGGACGACGCTGCCCGACACCAACGGACACACCTCGGACGACACCGGCGATTCCTGCGCGGCGGGCTGGGCCGACATCCACCCGTTCGTCGCCCACTACCAGGGTGCCGACTGCTCACCCAACGGTTCCACCGGCTCGTGGAACGCCGCCACCGGAAGGAGTGGTGGCTGGCAGGAATGGAACGTCGACCTGACGCCGTACGCCGGGCAGCAGGTGGAGGTCTCCATCTCCTACGTCACCGACTGGGGCACCCAGGGTCTCGGCGTCTTCGTCGACGACGCGAAGGTGATCGTGGACGGCGCCACCGCGCACGAGACCTCCTTCGAGTCCGGTCTGGACGGATGGACGACTCCGCCGCCACCGGTTGGCTCGAACACGACCAACACCTGGCTGCGCACCCCGCAGCTGTTCGACGAGGGCGCGGCCACGGTCACGGACGACACCGTCTTCACCGGCTTCGGCGCGGAGGGTCTGACCTCGGCCGCGACGCGCTCCGAGTTCGTTGCCAAGGCAATGGAGCACCTCTTGCCCTGAGGGTGGGGGCCGTGCGTCAGGGGCGACGCCCGGCGACTGATCTCCTAGAGTGACCGCCGTGCCACGCGTCGTCGTCCTCACCGGAGCCGGCATCTCCGCCGAGAGCGGGGTGCCGACCTTCCGCGACGCCGACGGGCTGTGGGAGGGCCACCGGGTCGAGGACGTCGCGACGCCGGAGGCGTTCGATGCGGACCCGCAGACGGTGCACCAGTTCTACGACGCCCGCCGGGCCGCGCTCGGGACCGTCGTGCCCAACGCCGCGCACACCGCTCTCGCCGACCTCGAGCAGCACCTCGGCGACGACCTGCTGCTGGTCACCCAGAACATCGACGACCTCCACGAGCGGGCCGGCTCGAAGCGCGTCGTGCACATGCACGGCGAGCTGCTGTCGGCGCTCTGCGCGCAGTGCGCAGGCCGCTTCGCCTGGGACGGTCCGATGCTCGGCGCGCTGTGCGCGTCATGCGGCCAGGGTGAGCTGCGGCCCGACGTGGTGTGGTTCGGCGAGATTCCCTACCGGATGGACGACATCATCGATGCGCTCGTCGCGTGCGATCTGTTCGTCTCGATCGGCACGTCCGGCGCGGTCTACCCGGCCGCGGGCTTCGTCCAGCAGGCGCGCGCGTTCGGTGCCCGCACCCTCGAGCTGAACCTGGTCCCGAGCGAGGGCAGCTGGTTCTTTCACGAAGCGCGGCACGGGCTCGCCGGTGAGCTGGTGCCGGCCTGGGTGGCCGAGCTGGTCCACCCGTGACGGCCCGGCGGATCGCGGTGCTCGGCACCGGCGGCACCATCGCCAGCAGGCTCGATGAGGACGGCGCCGCGCAACCCGTCGACCGCGTCGACGGAATCGTCGCCGCACTGGACCTGGGCGGGCTCGACGTCGAGGCGCGGGATCTCTTCGTCAAGGACAGCTCGGCCCTGACCACCGCCGATCAGGCGCTCATCGTCCGCGAGGTGCGGACGGCACTCGAGGACCCGGCGATCGACGGCGTCGTGGTGACCCACGGGACCGACACGGCGGAGGAGACGGCGTACCTCCTCGACCTGGTGCACACCGATGACCGTCCGGTCGTGCTCACCGGCGCCCAGCGACCGGCCGACGCCCACGACGCCGACGGTCCGCGCAACCTGCGGGACGCGCTGTGCGTCGCCGCCGACCCGGCGGCCCGCGGCCTCGGTGTGCTCGTCGTCTTCGACGGCCTCGTGCTCGCGGCCCGCGGCACCCGCAAGGTCCACACCAGCGAGGCGGCGGCCTTCGCGCAGCCCGATGGCGGTGCTCTGGGGCAGGTCGTCGACGGCCGGCTCGTGGTCGCCGGCGCCCCCGCACACCGCGAGCACCTCGACATCGGCCTGCACGACATCGAGGCTCTCCGGGTCGACATCGCCGCGGTCTATCCGGGCGTCGACGGGACCGCGCTGCACGGCGTTCGCCGCAGCCGGGCGCGCGTGGCGTCGTGCTCGTAGCGACCGGGTCCGGCAACGCCAACCCGGCGATCGTCGCTGCCGTCGCCGACCTCACCCGGCAGGGCGTGGTCGTCGGTCTCACCACCCGGGTCGACACCGGACCGGTCGCCGGGACTACGGCGGCGGCGGGGGCGGCGCCGACCTGGTGGTGGCCGGCGCCGTGCCGCTCGGCACGCTCCGCGCCGGTCAGGGCCGGATCCTGCTCCTCGCGCTGCTCGCCGCGGTCGGCGACCCGGAGCGGGTGCGCGCGGCGCTGCCTAGCTACTTGTGACGGCCGCGAGCTCGGCGTCGAGCACGCCGACCATCCGTTCCTTCTCGCCGCCGAGCCCGAGCGGGTCGAGCCACTCGATCATGGTCGCCCGGAACAGCGCGCCGCTCTCGATGACGCGCGGGTCGCAGTGGCCCGTCGACTCGAGCGTGACGACGCCGTAGAGAGCCGACCAGGAGCGCATGTAGATCCAGAGGATGCCGCGGTCCTCGGGCTCGATGTGGGCCGCCTTGGCGGGGATCAACGGGTTGAGTACCGCGTCCCGCACGATCGGGTCGAGTTCGTCGAGGGCGGGATAGGGGAACTGGTAGAGCTCCCAGATCTCGTAGAGCAGGTCGGTGAAGTAGTGACCCGAGGTCGACAGGGTGAGCAGCTCGCGACGGTCGGAGTCCTCGCTGCCGATCGGGTTCGCGAAGACCAGCGCGAACTCGCGCGGGCGGCCGAGGGCCCACCGCCGGAACGCCACGCATGCCGCGCACAGCCGGGCGGCCGGGTCGGTCGCCGGGTACTTCTCAGCCGCCTTCACGAAGCCCTGGGTCGCCGCCTTGTCCAGCTCGAACGCCACCAGGTCGATCAGCTCCTGGTAGCTGTCGACGTAGCGGTAGAGCGCAGGGGCGGTCATCCCCATCCGTGCCGCGACCGCCCGGAGCGACAGCTCGGCGCCCTCGGTGAGCAGCCCGGTGGCGGCCCGCACGATCTCGTCGTACGTCGCTTCGCGCTGCCGTTCGCGGCGGGTGGGCTGGTGGAGTGCCGGCACGCGTTCCTCGGTTTCGTTGCGGTCTTGACGGCGGGAGTTTACACCGTTTACCGTAAACGGCGTTAACCAGAATGATGACATGTCACGAAGGGGTCGGACCATGATCGAGCGTTGGGGAGGCCTGGTCGTCAAACGAGCGGTCGTCGTACTGCTGGTGGGGCTCGGCATCACCGCTGCGGCGATGCTCGCCGGCGTCGGTCTCGAGGACAGGCTGTCTGCGGGAGGCTTCGACGACCCGGCAACGGAGTCCTCGAGGGAGCTGACCGAGGAGCGCAACGCCTTCGGCAACAAGGCCATCGACGTGATCGCCATCTTCACGAGCGATGACCTGGTCGTCTCCGACCCCGCCTTCCAGGCTGAGGTAGAGGAGACCCTCGCTGCCGCGCCCGACGACCTGGTGACGTCGTTCGCCACGTTCTACGACGACGAGAACCCGGCGCTGGTCAGCAAGGACGAGCACGCGACCGCCGTCTACATCTCGCTCCAGGGTGAGAGCCAGAACGACTTCCAGGACGCCTACCGCGCGCTGCGCCCCCACCTGAGCGAGTCGGACCTCGATGTCGACTTCGCCGGTCCCTACGCGGTGTACTCCGACGTCAACGAGCACACCAAGGACGACCTGCTGATGGCGGAGATCGTCTCCCTGCCGATCGTCCTCCTGCTCTCGCTGATCATCTTCCGCAGCGTGACCGCGTCGCTGCTGCCGGTCCTCGTCGGCCTGGTCACCGTGCTCGGTGCGCGGGCGGCGATCGCCGGGCTCAACGAGATCACCGAGGTGTCGATCTTCGCGCCCAACATCATCACCCTCATCGGCCTCGGCCTCTCGATCGACTACGCGCTGTTCGTCGTCTCCCGCTTCCGCGAGGAGATCGCGCTGACTCCGGACGACACCCAGCGTGCTCTGGTCCGCACGATGGCGACCGCCGGCCGCACGGTGATGTTCTCCGCGCTGACCGTCGCCGCCGCCATGAGCTCGCTGCTGGTCTTCCCGCAGGCCTTCCTCAAGTCCATCGGGTACGGCGGCATCGCGGCCGTCTTGGTAGCGATGGTGGCCGCACTGACCGTCCTCCCGGCGACGCTCGCCCTCCTCGGCAAGCGGGTCGACTCGCTGCGGATCCCGTTCCTGCAGCGGGCCGCCGCCGTCGACGACGGGCACGGCGCTTGGTCGCGTCTCGCCCACGCCGTCATGCGCCGTCCGATCCTGGTCGCCGCCGGTGTGATCGTCGTACTGCTTGCCGTCGCGTCGCCGTTCCTCGGGGTGAAGTGGGGCAGTGTCGACTACCGGGTGCTGCCGGCCGACGCCGCCGCACACCAGGCGGCCGACCGGCTCAACACCGAGTTCGGGCGCGAGCTGTCAACCGCCAACGTGCTGCTCCAGGACGCCGACGAGGCCGGCGCGACGACGTACGCCTCGGACCTCGAGGACGTGCCCGGCGTGGTGGACGTCCGTCCCGTGGACGCCGCCGACGACACCACGCTGCTTCGTGCGTCGTGGGAGGGCAACAGCCAGAGCGAGGACAGCCAGGACCTGGTGCGCGCGCTCCGCGACGTGGCCAGTCCTGCCGGCACGACGTCCCTGGTCGGCGGCCTGACCGCGGACACCGTAGACCTCTCGTCGTCGGTCAAGTCCCACCTGCCGTGGATGGGCCTGATCGTCGTCTCCGTGATGCTGGTCCTGTTGTTCCTGGCCTTCGGCTCGCTGGTGCTGCCGTTGAAGGCGGTCGCGATGAACTTCTTCTCGATCACCGCATCCTTCGGCGTCGTCACCTGGATCTTCAGCGACGGACACCTGTCCGGTCTTCTTGGCTTCGAGAGCTCCGGGTTCCTCGACCTGACCAACCCGATCGTCATGCTGGCCGTGCTCTTCGGCCTGTCCATGGACTACGAGGTCTTCCTGCTCAGCCGGGTGCGGGAGCAGTGGGACGCGACGGGCGACAACGACCTCGCGGTGGCGACCGGCCTGCAGAAGACCGGCCGGATCATCACCAGCGCCGCCCTGTTGCTGGCCGTGGTGATCGGAGCCTTCAGCCTCAGCGGCGTGGTCTTCATGAAGATGATGGGCATCGGCATGCTGATCGCGCTGCTCGTCGACGCGACCGTCGTCCGTGCCCTCCTGGTCCCTGCAACGATGAAGCTGCTCGGCAAGTGGAACTGGTGGGCCCCGGGCCCGCTGGCCCGCTGGTGGGAGCGCTACGGCCTCCGCGAGGAGGGCGGACCGCCGGGCGCCAGCACCGAGGAGAAGCCGGTCCCTGCCGGAGTCTGAGCTGCCCGGTCGAACTGTTCTTCCCGCACGTCGGGCGTGGTGACTGTCCAGAGCGATGACGCCGTCAAGATCCACCTCCAGGAGGGCTCCAACGAGGAGACCGAGTACGTGATGGTGGCCGAACCCCACTACCTGCTGCGGCTCAACGAGACCGAGCAGGCCCGGTTCGAGTACTCCGAGTCGACGAGCCCGTCGATATCGAGCTGCCGCCGAGGAGCGAGATCCTCAAGGACTCCGACATCGAGCAGCCGGGAATGCCGGGGCGGCCCGCCGGGTTGCGGCCAGGTGTGACGTCCACCGCTGCCCCGACCCGTGCGTCGGTCGGGCTGCGAAGCGACCGAGGGCCGATCCTCGGGTCGGTGATGCTCTCGATCGCGCTGATCGCGATCGACGCGACCATCCTCGCTACCGCGGTGCCCGCGATCGTGCGCGACCTCGGCGGCTTCACCCAGTTCCCGTGGCTGTTCTCGGCGTACCTCCTCACCCAGGCGATCAGCACGCCGATCTACGGCAAGCTCGCCGACACCTTCGGCCGCAAGCCTCTGATGCTCTTCGGCATCGGGACCTTCGTCCTCGGATCGGTGCTGTGTGCGGTGTCCTGGAGCATGGGTGCGCTGATCGCTTTCCGGGCGCTCCAAGGTCTCGGCGCCGGCGCGATCCAGCCGGCCGGCATGACGATCATGGGTGACATCTACTCGGTGGCCGAGCGCGCCGTCGCCCAGGGGTACATCGCCAGCGTGTGGGCGATGTCCGCGGTGATCGGACCGACGCTGGGCGGCCTCTTCTCCGACCACCTCTCCTGGCGATGGATCTTCTGGATCAACGTTCCGCTCGGCCTGCTCGCGGCGGTCGTGCTGTGGATCCGGTTCGACGAAAAACCAGAGCCGCACCACCGCCGACCGATCGACTGGTGGGGCGCCCTGTTGGTGGCCGGCGCGTCGGCGCTGCTGCTGCTCGGCCTGCTCGAAGGCGGCATCCGGTGGCCGTGGTGGTCCTGGCAGAGCGCGGTCGCGCTCGGAGGCGCGGGGCTCCTCACGGTGATGTTCGTGCGGGTCGAGGGTCGGGTCGAGGACCCGGTCCTCCCCGGCTGGCTGTTCCGGCACCGGGTCCTCAACGCCGCGACGGTGGGCGCCTTCGTGGCCGGCGTCGTGATGCTGGGCGTGACTTCCTACGTCCCCGTCTACGCGCAGCAGGTGCTCGGCGCCGGCGCCACCGTGGCGGGCTTCGCGGTCGCAGCGCTGGCGATCGGCTGGCCGTTCGCCGCCAGTACGTCGGGACGGATCTACCTGCGCTGGGGCTTCCGTGCCTGTCTGTTCCTCGGCGCCTTCTTCGGTGCTGCCGGCGCGATGATCCTCACGCTGGTCGGTCCGGGCAGCTCGATCTTCCTGCTCGCCGCGGCGTGCCTGGTGCTCGGCCTCGGACTGGGCTACGTCGTCAGCCCGAGCATCGTCGCGATGCAGTCGGCGGTCGAGTTCCGCCAGCGCGGCGTCGCCACCGGCGCCAACATGTTCGCCCGCTCGGTCGGCAGCGCGGTGGGCGTCGCGATGTTCGGCGCGATCGCCAACGGCGTCGTCGCCGACCGGCTCGGGGGAGCGGACGCCGCGGGTGCCGCCGAGCTCGACCGGCTGCCGGTCGCCGTACTCGATCCGGCGCTGCAGGCGGTCTTCCTCGCCGTCGCCGGTTGCGCGCTGCTGCTTGTGCTCGGAGCACTACTGATGCCGTCTCGCGTTGGTCCTGCGCACGATTCGCAGGCGGCTACCGCCGAGTAGAGTCGGCCTTATGAAGCGCGACATCTACAACGAGGACCATGAGGCTTTCCGCGAGTCGGCCCGCACCTGGCTCGAGCGGTCGGTGATCCCGAACAACGAGAAGTACATCCAGGACAAGTCCCTGCCGCGCGAGTTCTGGCTCGAGGCCGGCAACCAGGGGATGCTCGGCCTCGCCATCCCGGATGAGTACGGCGGCGCCGGCGCCGACGACTTCCGCTTCAACGCCGTTCTCACCGAGGAGATGGCCAAGGTGGGCGCCTGGATGCCGACCTGCGTGGGCATCCACGCCGACATCACCGCTCCCTACATCGTCGACCTCGGCACCGAGGAGCAGAAGCAGCGCTGGCTGCCGGGCGTCGCGTCCGGGGAGATCCTCCTCGGCATCGGCATGACCGAGCCGGGTGGTGGCTCGGACCTGGCGGCCCTGAAGACGACGGCTGTCCGTGACGGTGACGAGTGGGTCATCAACGGATCGAAGACCTTCATCACCAACGGCTACTCCGGCGACCTGATCATCACCGCCGCGCGCACCGACCCGGAGAAGGGCTCGAAGGGCATCACCCTGTTCGCCCTCGAGGCGACGCTGGACGGCTTCAGCCGCGGCCGCAAGCTGGACAAGGTCGGCATGGAGGAGTCCGACACCTCGGAGCTGTTCTTCGAGAACGTCCGGGTCACCGACGCCGAGATCATCGGCGAGCTCAACATGGGCTTCGTGCACATGATGCAGAAGCTCCCGCAGGAGCGGCTCGCCTGCGCCGTCGCCAACACCCACCACGCCAAGCAGATCCTGGCCGAGACGATCGTGTACGCCAAGGACCGGCAGGCGTTCGGCCAGTCCATCGGTCGCTTCCAGCACATCAAGTTCCTCCTGGCCGAGCTGGTCACCGCCGTCGAGGTGTGCGAGGCCTACATGGACAAGTGCGTCGCCGCGCACGCGGAGGGCCAGCTCTCCGCGGTCGAGGCGGCCAAGGCCAAGTGGTGGTCCTCCGACATGCAGAACGAGGTCATCGACCACTGCGTGCAGATCCACGGCGGTTACGGCTTCATGAACGAGTACCGCGTCGCCCGCGCCTGGCGGGACGCCCGGGTCACCAAGATCTGGGCCGGCTCCAACGAGATCATGAAGGAGCTCATCGGCCGCGAGCTCGGTTTCTGACGCTGGAGCAGTATCGACAGATCAGGCGGTACGGAGCTCGACGTTGACCTCGCGGGTCAGGTGCCGGTGGTCGGCAGCCAGTTCCTCCGCCTCACGGCGCGGCAGGAAGCCGGAGTCGAGCCGGCAGTCGTGGCACACACAGACAGCCCGCGACCCGAGGTGCACGACCTCGACGACATGCGGGTGGCAGCAGGCATCGCCGGGTGCGTGTGCGTGATCGCGCCGGTGAGTCGCCGCCATGGTGCAGGCCGCGACATCGGCGAGCGGACTTGTCGACTGATCCACGGCTTTCCCCCATGCTGGCTTCTCCGGCTTTCACCCATTGGAACCCCAAAGCGCCGGAAAATCTCGGAATCTCGACCGGTGCGGCCGATAGTTATCGGTTCGTCATGTCAGCCGGTGGTCGAACTCCGTACGACGAGCTCCGGCTCGAGCACGATGTCGCGCGCTTTCGCTCCCGGATCGGCGATGACCTCGAGCAGCGTGTCGGCGGCGACCATCCCCAGCTGCCCGCGCGGCTGACGCACCGAGCTGAGCGGGATCGCGGCGGACGCGGCGAAGTCGATGTCGTCGTACCCCAGGATCGCAATGTCGTCGGGGACGCGGACGTCGGCGAACGTGAGCGCCTGCAGCACGCCGAGAGCGATCAGGTCGTTCGCCGCGAAGATGGCATCGGGACGAGAGCGCTTCCCGAGTGCGACCAGCCGATCGGCAGCCTGGCGGCCGGCGTCCGCGTCCATCGTCGGCGTCTCGACGAACGTCAGCTGCGCGCCGGGCGTGGCATCGACCACGTCCTGGGCGCCGAGAAGGCGGTGCTTGACCTGGCTCAGTGCCTTGGGTCCGCCGACGAAGGCGATCCGCCGTCGTCCGGTGTCGACCAGGTGTTGCGCGCCGATCCGGCCGCCTCGCTTGTCGTCGACGGCGATCGAGGAGAACTCCCGCGTCCCCGCGCGTCGGTCGACGACCACGACGGCGGTGCCGCGATCGCGGAGCCGCCGCAGGCGAGGGAGCACCTGGCCGACCGGCGTGATCAGCAGCCCGCTGACGCGCTGCTCCTCGAAGAGGTCGAGGTACGTCGACTCCCGGCGCGCGTCCTGCGCCGAGTTGCCGAGGATGAGGGGCCGGCGGTGTTCGCCGAGCCGCTCCTCGACACCCTGGGCCACGTCGGTGAAGAACGGGTTGCGGACGTCGAGCACGATCATCCCGACCGCGCGGTTGGTGCCGGCCCGCAGTTGACGGGCGGCGTCGTTGCGGACGAATCCGAGGTCGTCGATCACGGCCAGCACCTGGTCGCGAGTGGCAGGTAGGACCTTCTCGGGTCGGTTGAGAACGTTGGACACCGTGCCCAGCGAGACGCCGGCGACCGCTGCGACGTCCTTGACCGACACGCTCCGACCGGACGGGTCAGGGGTGCGGGTGGGACCCGGTTCGATGGCCACTCTTCCTCCTCGGACGTGCGCACAGACTAGGTCCACCTGCGGGTGCGCCGCGGGTTATTGATTCGTTTCAACAAAGTTTCATCGAAGCCTTGACGGCCGTGACGACCGTCACTTACCGTCGTTCAGACGATAGTTGAAACCTTTCAACGAGGAAACCCAAGGGACCCAATGTCTGCCAGAACCGCACCCGGCGCCGGCTCGCTGACGCTCGAGCTCAGCGACGTCGCGAAGTCGTTTGGCGCGGTCGCCGCCCTCCGGTCGGTCTCCCTCGATGTGCGGTCGGGATCGATCCACGCGCTGGTGGGGGAGAACGGTGCCGGCAAGTCGACGTTGGTGAAGATCGTCGCCGGCGTCCACCGTCGCGACGCCGGCGAGTTCCGGTTCCAGGGCGCTGACGTGGACTTCCACTCCACCGCTGAGTCGAAGGCGGCAGGCATCGCCGTCATCTACCAGGAGCCGACGCTCTTCCCGGATCTGTCGGTCGCCGAGAACATCTTCATGGGACGTCAGCCGCTGGGATCCGGTCGTCGTATCGATCGGAAGCGCATGTACGCCGAGTCGGCGGCGCTGTTCGACCGGCTCGGCGTGCACATCGACCCGCGCCGGCCGGCCCGTGGCCTTTCGATCGCCGACCAGCAGATCATCGAGATCGCCAAGGCGATCTCGGTGGACGCCGCCCTGCTCGTCATGGACGAGCCCACCGCCGCGCTGAGCGGCGTCGAGGTCGAGCGGCTCTTCGCGGTCGCCCGGAGCCTTCGCGACGAGGGTCGCGCTCTCGTCTTCATCTCGCACCGGTTCGACGAGGTGTTCGCGCTCTGCGACACCATCACCGTGATGCGCGACGGCGCCTACGTCAGCACCGATGCGATCGCCAACACCTCGGTCGACGAGATCGTCGCCCGGATGGTCGGCCGCGAGGTCGCCGAGCTGTTCCCGAAGACCGCCGCCGAGGTTGGCGAGGTGGTCCTCGAGGTCGACGGTCTGACGACCGCAGGTGTGTTCCACGACGTCTCCTTCTCCGTGCGCGCCGGCGAGATCGTCGCTCTCGCCGGACTTGTCGGTGCCGGGCGGAGTGAGATCGCGCGGGCTGTCTTCGGCATCGACCAGTACGACCGCGGCTCGGTCCGCCTGGCAGGCGCGGAGGTTCGCGCCCACGACCCGCGGGCCGCGATCCGCGGCGGGATGGCCTTCGTCCCCGAGGACCGTCGCCAGCAGGGTCTCGTCACTCAGAGCTCGGTCGCCCGCAACGTCGCGGGCGTGATCCGCCGCCGGCTGTCCACGGGTGGCCTCATCACCGCTCACACCGAGAACAAGGCGGCAGGCCCGTGGGCCGGCCGGCTCGAGGTCAAGACGAGCGCGCTCGACATGTCGGCCGCGACCATGAGCGGGGGCAACCAGCAGAAGGTCGTCCTCGCCAAGTGGCTGGCCACCGAGCCCCGCCTGCTGATCATCGACGAGCCGACCCGCGGCATCGACGTCGGCACCAAGGCCGAGGTCCACCGGCTGCTCTCCGAGCTTGCCGGCCGCGGTCTCGCGATCCTGATGATCTCGTCCGAGCTGCCCGAGGTCCTGGGGATGGCCGACCGCGTGCTCGTCGTCTGCGAGGGCCGGATCACCGCCGCGCTCGACCGCGCCGAAGCCACCCCGGAAGGGGTCATGCACGCCGCGACGCGCTCGGCGGAGCCCGCCGCCGCCCGGACCGCAGGCCCGACCGAGAAGCAGGTGACGTCCGCATGACCGAGGTACTGGTGCACCCGAGCGAGCTTTCGGCCAGCCGCCGCGCGCTCAAGACAGTGCTGCGCTCACGCGAGCTCGCCGTCGCAGCGGTCCTGGTGGCACTGATCGCGATCACGACAGCCGTGAGCCCGAGCTTCCTGTTCGGCGGCGAGGGCTGGCGCAACCTCCTGGTCACACCCTCGATCCTGATCCTGCTGGCCGTCGGGCAGACCGCGGTCATCGTCACCCGCAACGTCGACCTGTCGGTCGGTTCGACGCTGGGCCTCACGGCCTATCTCACTGGTCAGGTGTTCCTCGCCTACCCGAGCCTGCCGTACCCGTTCGTGTTCCTCATCGGGCTCGCGTTCGGCGGGATGCTCGGCGTCGTCAACGGCGTGCTGGTGACGGTCTTCAAGGTGCCGGCGCTGGTGATCACCCTCGGCACCCTCTACATCTTCCGCGGCATCTTCCTCCAGTGGGCCGGCAAGGACCGCGTCTACGCGTCGGACCTGCCGGACAGCTTCCTCGACCTCGGCACCGGCCAGGTCCTCACCATCCCCGTGCTCACGGTCGGTGCGCTCGTGGTCCTCGCCGCCGTCGGCTACTACACCCACACCGCCCGTGGCGGCCGCGAGCTCTACGCGATCGGCTCCGACCCGGATGCGGCCCACCTCTACGGTCTGCCCGTCAAGCGGCGGGTCATCGGGGCGTTCGTGCTGTGCGGTGCCCTCGCCGGACTCGCCGGGGTGTTCTACGCCGCCCGCTACGGCACGGTCAGCTCTGGAGCCGGCCGCAACATCGAGCTCGAGGCGGTCGCGGCCGCGGTCATCGGCGGCGTTGCGATCTTCGGTGGTGCGGGCACGGTCTGGGGCGCGGCGATCGGTGCCTTCCTCCTCGAGACCATCGGGCGCGCCCTTCCCCGCCTCGGCATCGACGACTTCTGGCAGCGCGCCGTCGTCGGGGCACTCATCATCGGCGCCGTCGTCCTCGACCGCGTCCTCACCCTTCGCCAGGAACGGAAGCTCGCCGAGGCGAGGGAGGAATCATGACAACACTTCTCGCCCCGGATCGCCGGGATCCCGAGCGCAACTACGCGTCGTACTCGCGGCCGCTGGTCCTGCGGCTGCTCGCAACCCGCGAGTTCGCCGTGATCGCGCTGCTCGTCGGTGTCTTCCTCTACGCGACCGCGAACGTCCCGTTCTTCGACGGTCCGCTGACCCTCTACTTCCTGTTCCGCGACCTGGCACCGGTGCTCGTCATCGCGTTGCCGATGACGCTGATCATCATGACCGGGGAGATCGACCTGTCGGTCGCCAGCACGATGGGCCTGAGCGCGGTCGTGATGGCGATGCTGCACTTCGAGGCAGGTTGGTCCGTGCCGGCGGCAGCAGCCGTCGCGGTCGTCGTCGGCACTCTCTGCGGCGCGGTGAACGGCTTCCTCGTCGCGTACGTCGGCCTGCCGTCGCTGGCCGTCACGATCGGAACGCTCGCGTTGTTCCGGGGCATCGCGGTCGGTCTCACCGGCACCACGCAGTACACCGGCTTCCCGCAGGAGTGGCGCGACCTCGCCCTCGATCGGATCAGCGAAGGGTCACGGTTCCCGCTGGTGCTCATCCCGATCGCCATCCTGGCCCTGCTCTTCCTCGTCCTCCTGCACTTCACGACCTTCGGCCGCGGCGTCTTCGAGATCGGGCTGAACGACGAGGCAGCCCGCTTCACCGGGGTGAACGTCGAGCGCACCAAGTTCCTGCTGTTCATCATGGCCGGAGCGGTAGCGGCGATGGCCGGCATCTACTTCGCGCTCATCTACAACAGCGCCCGCGGCAACACCGCCGAGGGCACCGAGCTGAAGGTGATCGCGGCGGTACTTCTCGGTGGGGTCTCGATCTTCGGTGGCCGCGGCGCCCTGCCCGGCGTCATCGCCGGCGCGCTGCTCATCGGCGTGCTGTCCAGCGCTCTGCGCCTGGAGCGCGTCGAGGACAACCAGATCAACATCATCATCGGCGGCCTGCTGATCCTCTCGGTCGTCTCCGGCAGCCTGCTCGGCAGCGTGCGCGGGCTGCGCGGGATGCTCCGCCTTCCCGGGCGCGGATCCGCTCCGCCGCCTCCTGATCTCCCGGGTGAACCCGGGCCCACGGCGCCTCCTGGCGCCACCCCCCGCACGACCGTCGCCGACGGCTCGTCGCGTCCATGACCACCGCGGTCACCGGAAGAACGAAAGGCACACACCCCATGAAGCGCAACCAGCAACGGCTCGCCGCCTTCGCCAGCCTGGCGCTCGCGGCCGGCATCGGACTCTCCGCCTGCGGCAGCGACGACGACAACGGCGGCGGTGGTGACGGCGGCAGCGGCAGCGACGCGATCGTGCTCCTGCCCAAGAACCTCGGCAACGCCTACTTCGACGCCAGCACGACCGGCGCCGAACGTGCGGCCGGGGAGTTCGACGGCACCATCGAGGAGGTCGGCCCCGACGAGGCGACCGCCGAGCTGCAGGTGCCGTTCATCGACACCGCCGCTCAGCAAGGCGCCGGCGCGCTCGTCGTCTCCGCCAACGATCCGTCCGCTTTGTGCGACTCCCTCAACCAAGCCCGGGAGTCCGGCATCAAGGTCGTCACCTTCGACTCCGACGTCGAGGCCGACTGCCGCGACCTGTTCGTCAGCCAGGCCGACGCCGCGGGCATCGCCAAGGCCCAGGTCGACCTGATCGCCGAGCAGATCGACGGCGACGGCGAGATCGCGATCCTGTCTGCCGCGGCCAACGCCACCAACCAGAACGAGTGGATCTCGCTGATGGAGGAGGAGCTCGCGGCCAACTACCCCGACATCGAGCTCGTCGACACCGTCTACGGCGACGACGACGACCAGAAGTCGTTCGACCAGACCGAGGCGCTGCTCTCGGAGCACCCCGACCTCGAGGGCATCATCTCGCCCACCACGGTCGGCATCTCGGCTGCGGCCCGCTACCTCTCGGAGTCCGACGCCAAGGGTGAGGTCGCCCTGACCGGGCTCGGCACCCCGAACCAGATGCGCGAGTTCGTCGAGAACGGCACCGTCGAGGCCTTCGCGCTGTGGAACCCCGAGGACCTCGGCTACCTCGCCGCCTACACCGCTCACGCACTCGCCTCGGGCGAGATCGATGGCGAAGAGGGCGACACCTTCGAGGCCGGCGACCTGGGCGAGTACACGGTCGGCGCCGACGGCGTCGTCCTGCTGGGTGAGCCGTACGTCTTCACGCAGAGAACATCGGCGACTTCGACTTCTGAGCTCGCCCGCACGAAGCACCGACCGACCGCAGGAACAGAGAGGCGGCACCACCATGCCCCGCTACTGCTTCACCCTCCAGGTCCGACCGGACCTGATCGACGAGTACGTCGAGCGCCACCGGGCCGTGTGGCCCGAGATGCTCGCCGCGCTCGCCGAGACCGGGTGGCGCAACTACTCCCTGTTCCTGCGGGAGGACGGGCTGCTCGTCGGGTACGTCGAGTCCGACGACCTCGCAGCAGCCCAGGAAGCCATGGCCCGCACCGAGGTCAACCTCGGTGGCAGGCCGAGATGGCCGACGTACTTCACCTGGACGACGCCGGCTGGACGGCCAGGCCCCCGACGAGGGATTCGTCAGCCCTCCGCGAGGTCTTCAACCTCGACGACCAGCTCGCAGAAAGCACCCGATCATGACCAGTCAGAAGCGGCTTCGCCGCCATCGCCGACCGGCTCGAGGGACAGGCGATCGAGCTGCCCTCGTGGGCGTTCGGCAACTCCGGCACCCGCTTCAAGGTCTTCGGTACGGCGGGCACCCCGCGCAGCGTCGAGGAGAAGATCGCCGACGCCGCGACCGTCCACCGGTTCACCGGCCTCGCGCCGACCGTCGCGCTCCACATCCCGTGGGACAGGGTCGACGACTACGCCGCGCTGTCGACGTACGCCCAGGAGCAGGGGGTCCGGCTCGGGACGATCAACTCCAACACGTTCCAGGACGACGACTACAAGTTCGGCGTCGCTGACCCACGTCGACGCGAAGGTCCGGCAGAAGGCGATCGACCACCACTTCGAGTGCCTCGACATCATGGGCGCCACCGGGTCGCCGCGACCTCAAGATCTGGCTCGCCGACGGCAGCAACTACCCGGGCCAGGCCGACCTGCGCGGCCGGCAGGACCGGCTCGCGGAGTCGCTCGCGACGATCTACCAGCGGCTGCTGACACTGACCCGATCGGCGACCAACCAGCGGCTCGTGCTCGAGTACAAGTTCTTCGAGCCGGCGTTCTACCACACCGACGTGCCCGACTGGGGCACGTCGTACGCGCAGGTCGCTGCGCTCGGCGACCGCGCCACCGTCTGTCTCGACACCGGTCACCACGCGCCCGGGACCAACATCGAGTTCATCGTCATGCAGCTGCTGCGGCTCGGGAAGCTCGGCTCGTTCGACTTCAACTCCCGCTTCTACGCGGACGACGACCTCATCGTCGGCGCGGCCGACCCGTTCCAGCTCTTCCGGATCCTGTTCGAGGTCATCCGGGGCGGCGGCTACGGGCCCGACAGCGAGGTCGCGTTCATGCTCGACCAGTGCCACAACGTCGAGGACAAGATCCCCGGCCAGATCCGGTCCGTCCTCAACGTGCAGGAGATGACCGCACGTGCGCTGCTCGTCGACCGCGACGCGCTCACCGCCGCCCAGGAAGCGGGCGACGTCCTGGGCGCTCACCAGATCGCTCATGGACGCCTTCTACACCGACGTCCGCGCCGACCTCGCCGCCTGGCGCGAGGAGCGCGACCTGCCGGCCGACCCGATGCGCGCCTACGCCGACTCCGGCTACCAGGCCGAGATCGAGGCGACCCGCGTCGGCGGCACCCAGCTGTCCTGGAACTAGCGCGGTCGAGTCGCGCAGCGCTCTCGGACCTCGACACCCAAGAGAAGGAAATGATGACCAACCCCGCAGCGGCCGCGCTGATCGCCCGGTCCAACCGCCTCGGCGCCGACCCCAAGAACACCAACTACGCGGGCGGCAACACCTCGGCGAAGGGCACCGAGACCGACCCGGTCACCGGCGAGCCCGTCGAGCTGCTCTGGGTCAAGGGATCCGGTGGCGACCTCGGCACCCTGACGGAGCCCGGCCTCGCCGTCCTCCGACTCGACCGGATGCGCGCGCTCGTCGACGTCTACCCCGGCCTCGACCGCGAGGACGAGATGGTCGCCGCGTTCGACTACTGCCTGCACGGCAAGGGCGGCGCCGCTCCTTCGATCGACACCGCGATGCACGGTCTGGTGGATGCCGCCCACGTCGACCACCTCCACCCGGACTCCGGCATCGCGATCGCGACCGCTGCCGACGGCGAGGCGCTGACCAAGGAGATCTTCGGCGACCAGGTCGTCTGGGTGCCGTGGCGACGGCCGGGTTTCCAGCTCGGTCTCGACATCGCCGCGATCAAGGAGGCCAACCCGCAGGCGATCGGCTGTGTCCTCGGCGGCCACGGCATCACGGCGTGGGGAGACACCAGCGAGGAGGCCGAAGCGCACTCGCTGATGATCATCGACACCGCGGCCGACTACATCGCCGAGAACTCGCAGACGGCGCCGTTCGGTCCGCCGCTCGAGGGGTACGGCGCCCTGCCGGCCGACGAGCGTCGGGCTCGGGCCGCCGCGCTTGCGCCCGACGGTCCGGGGCATCGCCAGCGCTGACCGCCCGATGGTCGGCCACTTCACCGACACCGACGAGGTGCTCGACTTCCTCGCCCACGCCGAGCACCCGCGGCTCGCCATGCTCGGCACGTCCTGCCCCGACCACTTCCTGCGCACCAAGGTCAAGCCGCTCGTGCTCGACCTGCCGCCGAACGTCTCGGTCGAGGAGTCGCTCGCACGGCTACAGGAGCTGGCGGTCACCTACCGCGAGGACTACCAGGCCTACTACGACCGGCACGCGACGCCGGACTCGCCCGCGATCCGGGGCAAGGACCCGCTCATCGTGCTGGTGCCCGGCGTGGGCATGTTCAGCTTCGGCAAGGACAAGCAGACCGCCCGCGTAGCCGGCGAGTTCTACGTCAACGCCATCAACGTGATGCGCGGCGCCGAGGGGCTTTCGACGTACCAGCCGATCGATGAGTCGGAGAAGTTCCGCATCGAGTACTGGGCGCTGGAAGAGGCCAAGCTCCAGCGGATGCCGAAGCCCAAGCCGCTCGCCACCCGGGTCGCCTTCGTCACCGGCGCTGCGTCCGGTATCGGCAGGGCGACCGCGCACAAGCTCGCCGCAGAAGGCGCGTGTGTCGTCATCGCCGACCTGTCGATGGAGAAGGCGCAGGAGGCGGCTGCCGAGCTCGGCGGCCCTGATGTCGCGGTCGGCGTCCGCGTCGACGTCAGCGACGAGGCCGCCGTCCAAGCCGCGGTCGACGCTGCAGTGCTGGCGTTCGGCGGCGTCGACCTCGTCGTCAACAACGCCGGACTGTCGCTCTCGCGGTCGCTGATGGAGACGACCGAGAAGGACTGGGACCTCCAGCACGACGTGATGGCGAAGGGCTCGTTCCTGGTCGCCAAGGCGACGGCGAAGGTCATGATCGAGCAGCGGATGGGCGGCGACATCGTCTACATCTCCAGCAAGAACTCGATCTTCGCCGGCCCCAACAACGTCGCGTACGGCGCCGCGAAGGCCGACCAGGCGCACCAGGTGCGGCTGCTGGCGGCCGAGCTCGGCGAGCACGGCATCAAGGTCAACGGGGTCAACCCGGACGGCGTCGTCCAGGGCTCCGGCATCTTCGCCAGCGGCTGGGGTGCCAACCGCGCCGCGGTCTATGGCGTCGAGGAGCAGGATCTCGGCAAGTTCTACGCGCAGCGCACGATCCTCAAGCGTGAGGTCCTCCCGGAGCACATCGCGAACGCCGTGTTCGTGCTGTGCGGCCCCGAGATGACCCACACCACGGGCCTGCACGTCCCGGTCGACGCCGGGGTCGCGGCCGCGTTCCTGCGATGACTGAGTCGGTGCGGGTCGCGGCGGTCGACCTGGGGGCGACCAGCGGCCGGGTGATGTCGGGCCGGATCACGGACAGCCGGGTCGAGATCAACGAGCTGCACCGCTTCCCCAACGGGGCGGTGACGGTGCGCGGGTCTCTCTGCTGGGACGTCCTCGGCATCCACCGCGAGATGCTCGTGGGCGTCCGCGAGGTGGCTCGGACCGGCCCGTTGCACGGCATCGGGATCGACTCGTGGGCGGTCGACTACGGCCTGCTCGACCGCGACGGGCTGCTGGTGGGTCAGGTGTTCAGCCACCGCGACAGCCGCACCGACGGCGTCGCGGACAAGGTGGTCGCCGAGATCGGGGCCAGCGAGCTCTACGCCACCACGGGGATCCAACAGCTCCCGTTCAACACCCTCTACCAGCTGGTCGCGGCCCGGGGCAGTGCGGCGCTGGAGGCGGCCGAGACCCTGCTGCTGCTGCCGGACCTGCTCGGCTACTGGCTGACCGGTGCCATCGGTGCGGAGCGGACCAACGCCTCGACCACTCAGCTCTACGACGCCAACCGCCGCACCTGGGCGCTCGACCTCTGCCGTCGGACGGGCGTCCCGTCGGGGATCCTGCCCCGCCTGCGGGATCCCGGCGAGCTGCTCGGCCCGCTCCTGCCCGACGTGGCGCGCGACCTGGGCGCCGCCAACGACGTGCCGGTCGTCGCGGTCGCATCGCACGACACCGCATCGGCCGTGGTCGGGGTCCCGGCGGAGGGCCGCCGCTTCGGGTACATCTCCTCGGGCACGTGGTCGCTGGTCGGTCTCGAGCTCGACGCGCCGGTGCTGTCCGACGCGGCGCGGCTCGCGGACTTCACCAACGAGGCCGGGGTCGATGGCACCGTCCGGTTCCTCAAGAACGTCACCGGCCTGTGGGTGCTCTCGGAGTCGCTCCGCTCGTGGTCCGAACGGCGCTACCAGGACGTCGACCTCCGGTCGCTCATCGCGGCCGCGGCCGAGTTCGCTCCGCTGCGATCGGTCGTGGACATCAATGACCCGCGGCTGCTGGCACCGAGCCGTGCAGCCGACCCCATGCCCGAGCGGGTGGCGGCACTGGCCGCCGAGGCCGGTGAGCCGGTGCCGCACTCGCCGGTCGCCATCACCCGGTGCATCGTCGACAGTCTCGCCGTGGCGTACCGGCGGCAGCGTACGGGTCGCCGCCGAGCTGGCCGGCGTCTCCCTCGACGTACTCCATGTGGTCGGCGGTGGCTCTCAGAACGAGTTGCTGTGCCAGCTGACCGCCGACGCCTGCGAGCTCCCCGTGATCGCCGGCCCGGTCGAAGCGGCCGCCCTGGGCAATGTCCTCGTGCAGGGTCGCGCGCTCGGTGCCGACCTGCCCGACCTGGCCGCGATGCGCGACCTCGTCCGCCGGTCCTACGACGTACGCCGCTACGAGCCGCGCGCCGGTCTCGACTGGACCTCCGCGGACGCGCGCCTCTGCTGAGCCCCTGCCCGCTTCCTCCCCGCCCCCACCTCCCGGAAGGCCGCACCCATGACCGAACCCACCCCCGGCGCCCGACTCAACCGTCGCTCACTCTTCGGCGCGGCCGCCGCAACGATCGGCACCGCCGCCGTGCTCGGCGCAGCGGGCTCGACCGTCTCGCCGGCGCACGCCAGCGGACCCGGCGGTCTGCCGAAGGATCTCGACAAGGCGTTCCGCAAGCCGGGTACGGCGACCGCGGCAGGATTCCGTTGGTGGTGGCCGCACGGCCTGGTGGACCCGGTGGAGATCGCGCGTGAGGTCGATCAGGTCGCCGACGCGGGCTTCGGCATCCTCGAGGTGGCCGTGGTGACCCACAGCCTGCGGGCGCGCGGCATCGAGATCGACGTCGCCGAGTACGGCTGGGGCAGCCCGGCCTGGGTCGCCGGTGTGAAGGCCGCGCTCGCGCGGGCAGCAAAGCGGGACATCCGCATCGACATCACCGTCGGTCCGTCCTGGCCGGCAGCGGTGCCGACCATCACGCCCGCGGACGAGGCCGCGTCCAGCGAGCTCGCCTACGGACGCGCGGATGTTGCCGCCGGCCAGACCTTCGACGCGGAGCTTCCTGCTCCCGCCGGGGAGGCGCACAGCGCCGACGTCGAGCTGGTCACCGTGCAGGCCCACCGGGTGACCGCCGCGACGTCAACGATCACGACGGTGGACCCCGAGTCCTACGTCGACCTGTCCGACAGCGAAGCGGGCAACCGCCTCGTCTGGACCGCGCCCACCGAACCTGCCGGTTCTACCTGGGCGGTCCTGGCGACCTGGCGCCGCGGGTCCGGCCAGGAACCGGAAGCCGGTCCGCACACCAACCCGCGGTCCTACGTCGTCGACCACTTCAGCGAAGCCGGCACGCAAGCGGTCCTCGACCTCTGGCAGGACCGCGTGCTCGACGGTGAGATGCGCGCTCGGCTGCGCGCCGCTGGCGGCTATCTCTTCGAGGACTCCCTCGAGATCGAGACCGACGCGACGATCTGGACGCCGCAGTTGCTCGAGGAGTTCGAGGCACGGGCCGGCTACGACCTGCGGCCCTGGCTCCCGGTCGTGCTCGAGGTGAACGAGGCCTACCGCTTCGCTCTCGGCACACCAGGAGCGCCGGCTTCGACCGACGCCCTGCGCACCAACCAGGTCCGGGACGACTTCAACCAGGTGCTCTCCGACCTCTACCGCGACTACCACCTACGGCCGATGCAGGACTTCGCCGCGACCCTGGGGATGGGCCTGCGGATCCAGGCCTACGGCCTGGAGACGGACAGCGCCGAGCACTCGGCGATCCTGGACATCGCGGAGACCGAGTCGCTCGGCTTCAAGAACCTGGACGACTACCGGATGATGGCCGGGGGCCGTGACATCGCCGGGAAGAAGATCCTGTCGTGCGAGGCGATCTGCTACAACGGCGCCGCCTACAACACGACCTGGGGAGCGAACACCGCCAGCCCCACCGCGCAGAACCAGGCGCTGTTCACGCTCAACAGCATCTTTGCCGCGGGCGTTAACCAGGCGATCATCCACGGTTTCCCCTACGCCGCCGCACCCGACGTCACCTGGCCAGGCTTCGCCGCGTTCTCGCCGTACTACAACGGCGCCATCGGCTTCGGTGAGGCGTGGGGGCCACGCACCCCGCAATGGGAGCACCTGCCCGGCATCGCCGGCTACCTGACTCGCACCCAGCTGGTCCTGCAGACCGGCGCGCCCAAGTACGACATCGTGTTCCTCCGCCAGAAGGGCGCAGCCTCGACCGGCATCGGCCCGTTCTGGGTGACCAACGACGGCACCAAGCTCGGCTGGTCGCACTCCTTCATCACCTCGTCGCTGCTCACGCGCGATGACGTGTTCTACCGCGGTGGCCGGTTGGCACCCGACGGTCCGGCCTACAAGGTCCTGGTCATCGGCCCGGACAAGGTCCGCAGCCGGGAAGTCACCATCGACCTCGACGCGGCCCGCAAGTCGCTCGAGCTCGGTCACGCCGGGCTGCCCATCATCCTCGTCAGCGACGCCGGCAAGGACTGGGCGCGGGACGCCACCCCGATCGGCCGCACGGACGCGGCAGCCGTCGTTGAGGTGCGCGACCTGATGGGGCAGATCGCCGCGCTGCCGACGACGCGGAGCGTGCTCGAGGCAGGCGTCGGCGGAGCGTTGGCTGCGCTGGGCATCGTCCGCGACGTCGAGCACGCCGACTCGACGGTGATGCACGTGCGCCGGGTCGAGGGCGACCTCGACCTCTACTACCTCGCCAACGCCCGGCACGCGGAGAACCGCCGCCTCAACCGGGTCGCCCAGGACGTCTGGCTGACCGCGACCGACCGGTCCGCCGTCCCCTGGCTGCTCGACGGCTGGACCGGCGAGGTCTCGCGGGTCGCGGCGTACGAGCGCTCCGGCGACCGAGTGCGGGTGCGGGTCGACCTGGTCCCCGGTCAGGCCGTGATGGTCGCCCTCGCCGCACCGGGCAAGGGCACTGCCCGGTCGGTGCTGCCCGTCGCCACCATGGGGCAGGAGGTCGTGGTCCGCGGGGCGAACCCCGCGCTGCGCACCACTGTGGCCGGCACTACCGAGCTGACCCGCTCCGACGGCAGCACCGCGAGGGTGAAGGTCGACCGGGTCCGCGCGCCCGTTGCACCGACCGGGTGGTCGCTGGACCTGGAGGACTGGAAGCCGGCCGTTCCCTCGGACCCGAAGGACCTCGGCACGACGAAGGAGACGCGGTCGGCTGAGCTGTCGACGCTCCAGTCGTGGTCGAAGGTCCCCGGGTTCGAGGACGTGTCGGGCATCGGCCGCTATCGCACCACCATCGACCTCGGCCCCGACTGGACCGAGGACGACGGCGCCTACCTCGAGCTGGGTGAGGTCAACGACACCTTCCGGGTCAGGGTCAACGGCGAGCTGCTGCCTCCCTGCGATCCGCTGAACGCCACCGTCGACCTCGGTCGTCGGCTGCGCCCGGGACACAACACGATCGAGGTCGAGGTCGCCTCGACCCTGCTCAACCGCCTGCGCGTGGTGACGCCCGCGGTCTACGGCGTTGCCACCCGGCAGAACTACGGCCTCGTGGGCCCCGTCCGGGTGGTGCCGTACGTCGAGAAGGTGGTGCCGGCCTGAGGCGCGCAGCAGGATGAGTGACGGAGAGTTCCCACGACCGACAGGAAGAGGCCAGCGGTGCGGGTCGCGCTGATGGTGACATGCGTCAACGACGCGATGTTCCCGGGCACGGGGGCTGCCGTCGTACGGCTGCTGCGGCGGCTGGGCGTCGACGTCGACTTCCCGCAGGCGCAGACCTGCTGCGGCCAGCCGATGGTCAACACGGGATACCTCGACGAGGCGGTCCCCGTCGTCCGCAACTTCGTCGACGCGTTCACCGGGTACGACGCCGTCGTGACGCCGTCCGGCTCGTGCGCCGGATCGGTGCGCCACCAGCACGGCTTGGTCGCGCGGCGAGCAGGCGACCCGACCCTGGCGGCGGCCGTGGCCGACCTCTCACCTCGCACGTACGAGCTCACCGAGTTCCTCGTCGACGTTCTCGGTGTGACGGACGTGGGTGCCTACTTCCCGCACCGGGTGACCTACCACCCCACCTGTCACTCGCTGCGGATGCTCGGCGTCGGTGACCGGCCGCGGCAGCTCCTCGAGTCGGTCCGTGGCCTGAGCCTGGTCGACCTCCCGCGCGCAGAGGAGTGCTGCGGGTTCGGCGGGACCTTCGCCGTGAAGAACGCCGACACCTCAGTGGCCATGGGTGCCGACAAGGCCAGGCACGTGCGCGAGACAGGGGCCGAGGTGCTCGTCGCCGGCGACAACTCGTGTCTGATGCACATCGGCGGACTGTTGTCGCGTGGCAGGTCGGGCGTGCGCGTCATGCACCTTGCCGAGATCCTCGCGTCGACCGAGGACCCGACGACATGACGCACACCTTTGTCGGCATGCCGCCCTTCCCTGATGCCGCGCGGAAGGCCCTGGGGGACACCCAGCTGCGGCACAACCTCGCCCACGCGACGACGACCATCCGCGGGAAACGGGAGCAGGTCGTCGCCGAGGTGGAGAACTGGGAGGAGCTGCGCCTCGCCGGCGCTGCCGTGAAGGACCGGGCGCTGCGCGGTCTCGACGAATACCTGCTGACACTCGAGAAGTCGCTGACCGCACGCGGCGCGATTGTCCACTGGGCCCGGGACGCTGCCGAAGCCAACCAGGTCGTGGTCGACGTCGCGCGCCGCCACGGCGTCGACGAGGTCGTGAAGGTCAAGTCGATGGTGACCCAGGAGATCGGCCTCAACGAGGCCCTCCAGGAGCAAGGCATCGCGGCGTGGGAGACCGACCTGGCCGAGCTGATCGTGCAGCTCGGGGACGACCTGCCCAGCCACATCCTGGTCCCGGCGATCCATCGCAACCGTTCAGAGATCCGGGAGATCTTCCGCAGCCGGATGGCAGCGGTGGGGCGCGCGGCTCCGGCCGACCTCACTGACGATCCGACCGAGCTCGCCGCAGCGGCGCGCGCGCACCTGCGGGAGAAGTTCCTCCGAGCGCGGATGGCGGTCTCGGGCGCGAACTTCGCCGTCGCCGACACCGGGACCTTGGTCGTCGTCGAGTCCGAGGGCAACGGCCGGATGTGTCTCACCCTGCCCGAGGTGCTGGTCAGCGTGGTCGGCATCGAGAAGGTCGTGCCGACCTGGGCCGAGCTCGACCCGTTGCTGCGCCTGCTGCCGCGCTCGTCGACGGGCGAGCGGATGAACCCCTACACCTCGACGTGGAGCGGGGTGACACCCGGCGACGGTCCGCAGGAGGTGCACGTCGTACTCCTCGACAACGGGCGTACGCGCGCGCTCGCCGACGACGTCGGCCGCCAAGCGCTCCGATGTATCCGGTGCTCGGCCTGCCTCAACGTGTGCCCGGTCTACGAGCGGGTCGGCGGACACGCCTACGGCTCGGTCTATCCCGGTCCGATCGGCGCCATCCTGAACCCGCTGCTGAAGGGCACCGGTGACCCGCAGACCGACTCGCTGCCGTTTGCCTCGTCGCTGTGCGGTGCCTGTTTCGAGGCGTGCCCGGTGCGGATCGACATCCCCGAGGTGCTGGTGCACCTGCGGTCGAAGGTCGTCGACGCCCACCGCGACGACCGGGTGCCCAAGCCCGAGGCGGTCGCAATGAGGTCGGCGGCATGGACCCTCTCCGACGGTCGTCGGCTGCGCCTGGCCGAACGGCTCACCGGCGTGGGCGTCGGGATCGGCCGCCGGTTCGGAGCATCGAGGTGGACCTCCGCTCGCGACCTGCCCACGCCGCCGAAGGAGTCCTTCCGCGCCTGGTGGCGGCGGACCGACGGACGGCTGGACCCGTGAACGCACGCGACGAGATCCTGCGCAAGGTGCGGACCGCACTCGCCGACGTCGAGCCGGATCCGCTGCCGGTGTCCTCGCCGCGCGGTGCGGGGGCGACGGACCTGGTCGCGCACTTCGCCGAGCGGGTCGCCGACTATCGCGCGACGGTGGTGCACTGCGAGCCCGGCGACGTCGCGACGAGTGTCGCGGCCGCACTGCCGACGGGCGCCCGCGTCGTCGTACCTCCCGGTCTGCCGGCCGAGATCACCATCGGTTTCGACGTGGAGGTCGACGACGGGCTGTCCGCCACCGAGCTGGACGCGATCGACGCCGTCATCACCTGCTGCCGGATCGCCATCGCCGAGACCGGCACCATCGTCCTCGATCACGCGCCGGACCAGGGCCGGCGCGCGCTCACCCTCGTCCCGGACCGCCACGTCTGCGTGGTCCGCGCCGACCAGGTCGTCGCCGACGTGCCGGACGCGGTGGCCGGGCTCGACCCCGACCGACCGCTCACCTGGATCAGCGGTCCCAGCGCCACGAGCGACATCGAGCTCGACCGGGTCGAGGGCGTGCACGGGCCCCGGGTGCTGCACGTCATCGTCGTCGGGGAGATCGAGTAGCGGTGATCGACCAGCGGCGCAGGAGAGGGTGCGACAAGCCCGGCTGGCGGCCGGGCGAGCTGGACGTCGAGATCCTGCGGCTACTGTCGCGCGGCCACACCACTGACGCGATTGCTCGCCGGGTTGGCGTCTCGGAACGGACTGTCCGTCGCAGGCTGCGTGCCGTCGCCGACGACATCGGTGTCGAGTCCTCGATCGAGGCGGTCGTGCACGCCGTCCGCGTCGGTCTGATCTGACGGTCTGCTGGCCGGATCCGGCCAAGGGGTTGTGAGGGTGGTCACTCATTTCCTAGATTCTTCTTGAATCGTTTCATGACTAGGGAGTCACCCATGCTCGGAATCCGTCGTCGTCGGCTCACCGTCCCGTTCCTGATCCTCGGGATGCTGCTTGCCGTCCTCCCGTCCGCGGCGACGGCTGCCGCGCCGGGTGGCGCGAAGCCGTCCGGACTCACGGTGGAGCAGCGAACCTCCCCGGCAGATGTCGGCGACCTCACCGCGCCGATCCTGGGCTGGCACGTGCCTGCGGACCGGCAGTCCGCCTACCAGGTGCAGGTCGCGACGTCGCGGTCCCGACTTGCGTCGGGACGGCTCTTCTGGGACTCCGGAAGGATGGCGTCCGACAGCAGCACGAACGTGCCGTACGCCGGCCCCGCGCTCGCCGCGGGCGACGGCTACGAGTGGCGGGTCCGCACGTGGAGCGGCGAGGGCAAGGCGTCGCCGTGGTCGCTGCCGGCCCACTTCGGCACGGCCATCGGTCAGGACTGGGGGGCCAGCCGGCCGATCTGGCTCGGCTCCCTCGCCGCGCTCGGCTGGAGCGGCTACACGCTCGAGGCGACCTTCTCGATCACCACCCAGAACGCGACGATCCTCTTCAACGCCCAGGACACGGACAACTACCTCATGTGGCAGTTCCGTGGCGACGGAGTCAACCAGATCGCGCCGCACCAGCGGGTCAACGGCGCGTTCACCCAGCTCAAGGCGCTTCCGTTGGGGACGAGTCTTCAGCGCGGCACCGACTACCGGATCCGGATCGAGGTGTCCGGCTCGACGGTCCGCACCTTCCTCGGCGGGACCCTCGTCGACACCACCGAGAACGTCCACTTCACCGGCGGCAGCATCGGGTTCCGGACCGGCGGCAGCGAGCGCAGCAGCTGGGACGACATCTCGGTGACCGGAGCGGACGGGACGCTCCTCTACGACAACGACTTCGAGACGCCGAGCACCGACTTCACCTGCGGAACGGTCGCCGATGGGCAGCTCTCGGTCGGCACCAACCAGAACTGCGTGTACGGCGTGGGCAGCACCGACTGGGCGTTCTTACGCGGCGAGTTCGACACCGCGGCGGACAAGGAGGTCGCGTGGGCGACCGCGTTCGCCACCGGGTCGTCGCCCGAGCCCGGCCGTCAGTACGTCTACAAGCTCTGGCTCAACGGCCGTTTCGTCGGCCTCGGACCCACCCGATCGATCGGCGCCGAGACGCGCTACGACGGATTCGACGTCACCGACCTGGTCCGTGAAGGCGGGCCGAACGCCCTCGGCGCGATCGCCTGGAGCAACCGCGACAGGCGGTTCCAGGCGCAGGTCGTCGTCGAGTACACCGACGGCAGCCGACACACGTTCGGCACGGGTCAGGAATGGACCTCGCTCGCGGGGTCGTCGGTCTACCCGTCGGCGGGCTCGATCGGCACCAGCTACTTCACCGCGCCGAAGGAGAACCTGCAGGCGGCGTCGTACCCGTTCGGCTTCGCTGCCCCCGGGTTCGACGACAGCGGCTGGCAGCCGGCCACGCCGAAGGCGCCGTACGACGAGTTGATGGCGACGCCGACCGACAAGGTCACCCAGCGCCCCGAGCTCCCGGCCGAGGTGGTCGAGAAGTCGCCCGGGCACTACTTCGTCGACTACGGGCGGACCTGGGTCGGCGGCGTCAGCCTCGACCTCGACGGCACCGCCGGCCAGGTCGTCGAGCTCCGGTTCGGCGAGGAGCTGTCCGAGCCGCAGACCGTGCGCTACGCGATGCGCACCGGCAACACCTACCAGGACAAGTGGACGCTCGCGGACGGGCCGCAGCACCTGGAGACGTGGGGGATGCGGGTGTTCCGCTACCTCGAGGTGCTCGGCGCCCCGCCCGGGATGACGGCGGAGGACTTCCCGGCGCTCGCCCAGGTCTACCCCTTCGACACGGACGGCGCGGTGTTCAGCTCGTCCGACGAGGCGCTGAATCAGGTCTGGCGCCTCTCCCGCAACACCGTGGAGGCGACCAACCACAACCTGTACGTCGACTCGTGGACGCGAGAGCGTGAGCCCTACGAGGCCGACAGCTACCTGCAGATGATGGCCAACTTCTTCACGTCGTCGGACCCGACTCTCGGCAACTACTCCATCGACTACTTGCTCACCCGGCGCACCTGGCCGACCGAGTGGCCGATGTACACGATCCTCGCGATGCACGACAGCTACCAGCAGACCGGTGATAGTGCCCAGCTCGAGCGCAGCTACGACCAGCTGGTGCACAAGCTTCCGAGCGAGTGGGTGGAGCAGTCGACCGGACTGATCCGTAAGGACTTCCGGTCCAACGGCTGCAGCAGCCAGACGGACTGCGACATCGTGGACTGGCCGACGTCGGAGCGGGACGGCTACGTCTTTCGGCCCTACAACACCGTCATCAACGCGATCGGCTACCGCAGCTTCATGGACATGGCCGTCATTGCCGACGCGCTGGGGAAGGACGCCGACGCTGCGTCGTACCGGAGCACAGGCGCGCGACTGCGCGACGCGATCAACCAGTGGCTGTGGGACGACGGCAAGGGCGCCTACCGGGACGGGCTCAACGCCGACCGGACGCCGGTCGCCCACTGGGCCGTCCACGCCAGTGTGTTCGCGAGTGCGTTCGGCGTACCGGACGCGGACCGTGCCGAGCGCGCCGCCGACTACATCGGCTCACGCGGGATGCAGTGCAGCGTCTACTGCGCGGCGTTCGTGATCGAGTCGCTCTACAACGGTGACCGCTCCGACGTCGCGTTCGACCTGCTCACCGACGACGGCACCCGCAGCTGGCTGAACATGATCAACGACGGTGCCGGCGCGACTGCGGAGGCCTGGGACACGTCGCTCAAGTCGAACATGACCTACTCGCACCCGTGGGCGGCGTCACCGGCGTACAACCTGCCCCAAGGCATGTTCGGTATCCGGCCGAGCACACCGGGCTACGCCACGTTCACGGTGCGCCCGCAGCCGCAGTCGGTCGACTGGGCGAGCGTGACCCTGCCGACGCTCAAGGGGCGGATCGGAGCGGCGTTCCACACCGCCGAGGGCCGCACCGACGTCGGCGCCTACGTGCCCGGCAACACCGTCGCCTCGGTCCACGTCCCGGCCGGCGATGCCACCGACGAGGTGGTGTACGTCGACGGACGGGCGACGCCCGCGGTCCGCGAGCGCGGCTACCTGCGGGTGGACGGCGTGACCCGTGGGTGCCATGTCTTCAGTACGGCGCCCGGTGGCGGGCCCAAGGACGACGACCGGCTGACCTCGGTCTGCCACTGACCACCATCACCACCATCGCCACCACCACCATCGACACCACCACCACCGTCTCGGAGGCACCAGTGAGAACCCAACCCCCCCGCCGACTCCGGCGCACCGCCCTAGCCGTCGCCACGGCGATCGCGATCACTCTGCCCGTCGCCGGCGTCTCGGCGACCGCGTCGGCTGCCAAGGGCAGCAAGCCCTCGGCGCCGGTCGGCCTGACCGTCGACGACCAGCCGCTTCCGCTCGACACCGGAGAGGTGCCGCACTTCGGCTGGCTGCCGCAGGACGCCGGCGCCAACGAGGTGCAGACTGCCTACAAGATCGAGGTGCGGGACGGCGACGGCAGCATCGTGTGGGACACCGACAAGGTGAAGTCGTCCGAGCAGGCCTACGTCCAGTACGACGGTGCGCCGCTCGACCCTGGAAGTGCCTACACCTGGCGGGTGCGGACCTGGGACAAGGACCACCTCCCGTCCCCGTGGTCGGACTGGGAGTCGTTCGAGACCGGTCTCGGTGACAACGACTGGGGCGACGCCGCGTGGATCCGGCGGCCACCGGGCAATCCCGACGCGGGCGCGCTCAGCATCGTCGACGGCCGAGGTCGCGTGAATGGCGGCAACGTCACGATCGCGAAGGCTGGGCGGGAATGGACCGACTACATCCTCACGATGGACGTCACCCCGCTCACGAGGGCGGCGGCCATCGTCTTCCGGGCGCCGGACAGCAACAACGGCTACATGTGGCAGCTGCACGCCACCGACAACGCGCTCAAGACCCACCGGATGGTGGGCGGTGCGTTCCCGACCGACGCGCGCAGGACCGTCTCCCACGTGATCGACCCCGGCGTCACCTACGAGCTGAGCATCCGGGTCGAAGGCCAGACCTTCCGGACCAGCATCGACGGACAGGTCGTCGACACCTGGACCGACCCGTCAGCGACCGGCTCCCGCGCAGGCACCGTCGGCTTCCGCGAGGCCAGCGGCGAGCTCGCCGACTTCGACGACGTGCGGGTGACCTCGCTGGACGGCGCCACTGTCCTGTTCCAGGAGGACTTCTCGGGCGGCCTCGACCAGTGGGTCCGCGGCACGACGACCCGCGAGGCGGACGAGTACACGCTGGCCCGCACCGTCGTCGACGTACCGGACGGCGAGATCGTGCGCGCGCGGAGCTACCTCGCTGCCAGCCACTCCGCCGAGCTCTACCTCGACGGTTCCCGCGCCGACCGGGTCAGCAACTACGGCTATCCCGGCGAGGGCTACTACCAGGCCACCGACGTCACTGACCTGGTGACGGCGGGAGAGCCGCTGGCGATCGCCGCGATGCTGCACTGGTTCAGCAGCGGCCAGGGGCGTGCCGCAGGGGAGCCGGGACTGCTCGCCCGGATCGTGGTCGAGTACGCCGACGGCTCGGAGTTCACCGTCGTCAGCGACGGCACGTGGAGGGTGCGCCGCGGCCCCTACGTCCTGGTCGGCACCCGCAACGGAGAGGGGCTGTACGTCGAGCACCTCGACGGCACCGCCGTGAACCGGATCGGCGGCTGGCGGCAGGAGGAGTACGACGACGCTTCGTGGTCCGACGCCGTCGTCATCGGTCAGCACCCGGTGGCGCCCTTCACCCATCTCGAGGGCCAGCAGACCAGCCTGGTCGAGACCGTCGTGCATCCCGAGCGGATCCTCGTCGCCGAGGACGGCACACCCGTCGCCGACTTCGGGAAGGTGATCCCGGCACGGCCCGGCGTCCACTTCGAGCAGGGCGTGGCGGGCCGGGTGATCACGATGCGGGCCAGCTACGGCCTGGCTGCGAACGGTCGGGCATCGACCGCCACGGTCGACACCCAGGGCACGAACATGTCCTTCCCCTACACGCAGGCGGCAGGCTCGCAGGACTACCGGGCCTTCGGTCACCTGGGCTTCCGCTTCCTGGAGATCCCGGGCGCGGGCGAGGAGATCACCGTCGCCGACGTGACCGCCACCGTCGTACACAGCGCCTATCCGGAAGGCGGCGCGGCAACGTTCGAGAGCTCCGACGAGACCCTGGACGCGGTGTGGGACCTGATGACCCGATCGCTCCAGTACTCGGTGCAGGAGACGTTCGTCGACACGCCGACCCGGGAGCAGGGGCAGTTCCTCCACGACACCGTCAACATCTCCTACGGACTGATGGCCACCGAGCACGACCGGGTGGCGACGCGCCAGGCGATCCGGGAGTTCATGCTCAGCCAGGAGCGCTACTGGCGCACGGGCAACGACGCCGGACGCTACAACGCCGTCTACCCCAACGGCGACGGCAAGCGGGACATCCCGGACTTCACCGAGGTCGTGCCGAGCTGGATCTGGCGGTACTACCTGGAGACGGGCGACCGTGCGCTGCTCGCGGACGTCTACGACAACCTCAGCGCGACCGCCGGCTACATCCGCCGCCACATCCCGTCCACCGGCCCGACCCAGGGATTGGTGACCCAGCTCAGCGGAGGCAGCGGCGCCTACCAGTACGGCATCGTGGACTGGCCGATGCACGGTCGGTTCGACTACGACATGACGGCAACTGCGCGGACCACCGTCAACGCGCTGGGCGTCGACGTCCTGCGAAAGGTGGCGCTCGCCGCCGAGGCGCTCGGACGGCCCGCCGCCGAGGTCCAGCCGTACGTTGACGACGCGGACGCTCTCGTCGACCGGATGAACGAGACGCTGCGCCGGCCAGACGGGACGTACGTCGACGGCCTGCTCGCCGACGGGTCGCAGAGCCCGCATGCCGGTCAGCACGCGACGTCGTACGCCGTGACCTTCGGGATCGCGCCGGACGAGGATCTGCCCGCGCTGGGTGAGTACCTCGCGGGGATGGGGATGAAGCAGGGGCCGATGACCGCGCACGTCCTGGTCGAGGCCCTCGCCCGCTCGGGAACCGACGCCGGTCTGCTGGACCTGCTGACCGACGAGGACGACTACGGGTGGGCCGGTTGGCTCGCCGACGGTGGCACCTTCACGCCGGAGGCGTGGGAGCTCAGCGGCTCCGCGAACAGTGCGTCGCACGGCTGGGGCTCCAACGTGGCGGTGGACGTGCTCGACTCGGTGCTCGGGATCGACATCACTGCTCCCGGGGCCGCCGAGGTCACCATCTCGGTGCCGGGCACCGGGCTCACGGATGCGTCCGGCTCACGGATGACGCAGCGCGGCCGCGTCTCCTCGGATTGGACGCGCGACGGTGACGACGTCCGGTTGACCACCGAGGTCCCGGTCAACGTCGAGGCGGTCGTCGCGCTGCCAGCCGGGGAGTACGACGTCTCGGGTGGCCCGGTGCTCGAGAGGCTGGGCACCGCCGACGGGTTGACCCGTTACCGGGTTGGGTCGGGTACCTGGACCTTCGAGACCAGCTAGCCGCAACCGGGTACCCGGCCGGGGCCGCTCAGACCCCGATGGCGTGCCAGGGCCCCCAGATCGCGAAGGTGAGGCCGCGTGAGGCCTGGATGTTCACGAAGAGAGTCTTGCCGTCGGGGCTGAACGTCGAGCCGGCGAACTCGTCGCCGAAGCGGCCCTCCATCCGGTTCAGCGCGATGTCGAACAGCTCGCCCTTCCGGGTGAGGCCGCGGACGAAGTTGTCGCCGGTGCTGTCCTCGCAGATCACCAGGGTGCCCTTGGCGCTGGTCGTGATGTTGTCCGGGAAGTCGAGCACGTCGTCGTCGGGCGACTGGAAGATGCAGGTCAGCTGGTGTCTCCGGGTGTCGTAGGCCCACACCTGACCGGTGCCGTTGCCGTAGCCGTCGGCTGCTGGCGTGACCACCTCGGGTGGACCGCCGCCCTGGGTGGACGTGAAGTAGACGATGCCCTTGTCGAACACCTGGCCCTCGTTGCGCGAGAAGTGAGCGGCTCCCTGCGCCCGGCCCTGGTCCCCCACGTACTTGAGCGCGTCGTTGTTGGTGGTCGGTGCCGGCACGCCCGGCGTGTAGGGGAACGACGGGTTCGGGTCCTCGATCGGCACCCAGTCGACGTCGTACGTCGTGCCCTGGCCCTGGGCCGCCTCGAGGTGGGCTTGGGGCATCCCCACGACCCGAAGCATCTCGAGCGTCCCGCCGTCGGCGAGGAATCCGTTCTTCTTCGGGTGGATCGGGGGCGTGTAGCGGTAGAAGCCGGAGGGGAAGCCGAAGTTGTCCTCGGTCAGGTACAGCCGCCCCTCGTGGGGGTCGTAGGACACCGCTTCGTGCGCGAAGCGGCCCGCTGCCTCGATCGGCACGGCCGTCGCCGTTCCGTCGACGGGGACCTCGAAGATGAAGCCGTGCCGCTTCGTCAGCGAGACGTTGGACGCGCCGGTGAAGTCGGGGGCCACGTCCGGGCCGTTGATCGTCTCCTCGCAGGTGATCCACGCTCCCCAGGGCATCTGCCCGCCGCTGCAGTTCATCTGGGTACCCACCAGGCTGGCGTGCGCGGAGAGCACCTCGCCTTCGCGCGTGACCCGGATCGTGGTGGTCCCGCCGCCGGTCATCGGGTCGTAGGCCGGGGCGGCACTGCTGAAGGCCGGTACCGGCCCGTTGACCTCGTGGTTGCGGATCAGCGTCACTTCCTTGCCCTGCGCGCGGAACGCCCCCATGCCGTCGTGGCGACCGGGCAGCGTCGTGCCGTCGTCGAGGACGACAGGCGTCGTCGTGTCATGGAACGAGCGGTAGCTGAATCTCGGCGGCAGGTGCAGGCGGACGACACCGTCGCGCAGGTCCACGACAGGGTGCAGGCCGGGCTGGGGAGGCTTGACCAGGCCGCCTGCGGGTGCGGCGACGAGTCCCTGGAACGGACCTCCGAGCGCCGCTCCACCGATCGCGGCCTGGATGAAGGTGCGGCGTTGGATCGACATGGATCCCCCTTGGATGCGAGACGAGAGATTCGGTGAACGTAACTCCGTGTCGCCCGACGCGGAACCCTTGCGAGCTGCATTTCCGTTCTCGGGTCGCACAGCGTTGTCACTTCAGATCAGGGGCGACTCAGGGACAATGGCGGCATGAGCGAAGCAGCACCGATCGAGATCGGCGGGCACGCAGACGAGCCGCACGAGGTGGGGTTCAACGACCGCCTCAACTGGCTGCGCGCGGGAGTGCTCGGCGCGAACGACGGCATCGTCTCGGTTGCGGGCATCGTCCTCGGTGTCGCCGGTGCGACGACCGACCGTACGGCGATCCTCGTCGCCGGTGTCGCAGGCCTGGTGGCCGGCGCGATGAGCATGGCCTCCGGGGAGTACGTCTCGGTGAGCACGCAGCGCGACTCCGAGGAGGCACTGCTCGCGAAGGAGCGGCGCGAGCTTCGGGACGATCCGGAGGACGAGCTCGCCGAGCTCGCCGGCATCTACGCCGACAAGGGACTCGATCCCGACCTCGCCCTGGAGGTCGCGCGCCAGCTCACCGCCAAGGATGCGCTCGGCGCCCACGCCGAGGCCGAGCTCGGCATCGATCCCGACGACCTCACCAGCGCGTTCAACGCCGCGTGGGTGTCGATGCTGTCGTTCACCCTCGGGGCGCTCCTGCCGCTCCTCACCATTCTCCTGGTCACGCCCGACCTCCGGGTCTGGGTCACGGTCGTTGCGGTGGTCGGAGCCCTCGCACTCACCGGTCTGGCCGGTGCCCGGTTCGGCTACGGTCCGGCCCGCCGCTCGGTCCTTCGCAACATCGGCGGCGGCCTGCTCGCGATGGCCGTCACCCACCTCGTCGGGCAAGCCGTGGGAACCCAGATCTGATGGCTCGTCTGTTCGCCGCGATCGTCCCGCCGGCCGCCGCCGTCGAGCACCTCGACGAGTTCCTCGAGCCCCGACGCGACTCCGGTGGCGAGCTCCGTTGGACGCTGGCCGAGCAGTTCCACATCACCCTCGCGTTCATGGCCGACGTCCCCGACCACCTCGTCGAGGAGTACGGCGACCGGCTCGCCGAGGGGCTGGCCCGGACCCCGGTCCCCGTGCTGCGGCTGGCCGGCCCGGTCGCCTTCCCCAACGCAGCCGAGACCCGCGCGCTCGCGGTCGGGGTGATGCCCGAGAGCGAGGGGGCGGACGTCGTGCTCGAACGGATCGCGGGGCGCGCCCGCAACGCCGCGGTGACGGTCGGCACCGAGGTCGACGGCCAGCGCTTCCGCCCGCACCTCACGATCGCACGGCTGCGACGTCGGGCCGACACGACCAACTGGGTGCGGGTGCTGGAGACCTACACCGGGCCGGAGTGGCCGGTCATCGAGGCGGCCGTGATCGCGTCCCATCTCGGCGAGGGGCCGGGCAACCGCCCGCGCTACGAGACCATCGCCGAGATCCCGATCGGCCGGTAGCCCCATGCTGCTGCTCATCCTCGACCTGCTCGGAATCGCCGTCTTCGCCGTCTCCGGCGGACTGGTCGCGGTCCGGCAACGGCTCGACATCGTCGGGGTCCTGGTGCTGGCGACCGTCACGGGACTCGGCGGCGGGTGGATCCGCGACGTACTCATCGGCGACACGCCGCCCGCGTCGCTCGAGGACTGGCGCTACCTGCTGGTGCCCGTGTCCGCGGGTCTGCTCACCTTCTGGTTCCACCCGGCGTTCGCGCGGATGGACCGGCTGGTCAACATTTTCGACGCGTTCGGGCTCGGGCTGTTCTGCGTCGCGGGTGCGCTCAAGGCGGCCGAGCACGGACTCGGCCCGGTGCCGGCCGCGCTCCTCGGCATGGTCACCTGCATCGGTGGCGGTCTGATCCGCGACGTGCTCGCGGGCCAGGTGCCGGTGGTGCTCAAGAGCGGCGAGCTCTACGCGATCCCTGCCGTCGCCGGTTCGGCGATCGCCGCGGTCGGGTTCGAGCTCGGCGCACCGACCGCCCTCGTCGCCGTGCCTGCCGCGGCGCTCACGATCAGCTGGCGGCTGATCGCGATCCGGCGTGGTTGGCGAGCGCCCATCCCTGGGCCGTTGTCGGGCGCGGCCTGACCTCAGTCGGGCAGGTTGTGGATGATCTCGTCGACCTTCGTCTTCGCATCACCGAAGAGCATCCGGCTGTTCTCGCGGAAGAACAGCGGGTTCTGGACGCCGGCGTAGCCGGTGGCCATCGAGCGCTTGAAGACGATCACCTCGGAGGCGTTCCAGACCTCGAGCACCGGCATGCCGGCGATCGGGCTGGTCGGGTCCTCCGCGGCGGCGGGGTTGACGGTGTCGTTGGCGCCGATGACGAGGACGACGTCGGTCTGCGGGAAGTCCGCGTTGATCTCGTCCATCTCGAGCACGATGTCGTAGGGAACCTTCGCCTCGGCCAGCAGCACGTTCATGTGGCCGGGGAGGCGACCGGCGACCGGGTGGATGCCGAACCGTACGTCGATGCCGCGCGCCCGCAGCTTCGCGGTGAGCTCGGCGACGGGGTACTGGGCCTGCGCCACGGCCATGCCGTAGCCGGGCGTGATGATGACCGACGACGCGTTCGCGAGCACCTCGGCGGCCTCGGGGGACTGGACCTCGCGGTGCTCGCCGTAGTCCTCGTCGCCCGAGGTCGGCGCCGCGATGCCGAAGCCCCCGGCGATGACCGAGATGAACGACCGGTTCATCGCCTGGCACATGATGTAGCTCAGGTAGGCACCGGAGGAACCGACGAGCGCGCCCGTCACGATCAGCAGGTCGTTCTCGAGCAGGAAGCCCGAGGCGGCCGCGGCCCAGCCCGAGTAGCTGTTGAGCATCGACACCACGACCGGCATGTCGCCGCCGCCGATCGATGCGACCAGGTGCAAGCCGAGCGCGAGCGCGACGAGGGTGACCAGGATCAGCAGCCACAGCTGGGGGTCGATCACGAACCACACCGTCAGACCGGCGAACGCCGCCAGGGCGCCGAGGTTGAGGAGGTTCTTGCCCGGCAGGACCATCGGAGTGGACGACATCCGTGCCGAGAGCTTGAGGAACGCGACGATCGAGCCGGTAAAGGTGACCGCGCCGATGAAGACGCCGATGAACACCTCGGCGCTGTGGACGCCGAGCAGGTCCTGGGCCTCAAGGATGGCGGCGTGGTGGCTGTCGGGGTCGTCCTCGACCTCGAGGTAGCCGTTCCAGCCGACGAGCACGGCGGCCAGACCTACGAAGCTGTGCAGCAGCGCGATCAGCTCGGGCATGCCCGTCATCTCGACCACACGGGAGCGCCAGATCCCGATCACAGCACCGATCACCATGGCGGCGACCAGCAGCGCCACCGCGAGCCCGTCCAAGTCGTTGTCGACGGCCAGCGCGATCGTCGCGACGAGCGCGATCGCCATGCCGAAGATGCCGAAGGTGTTGCCCACCTTGGCGGTCTCGTGGTGGGAGAGGCCGGCGAGGGCAAGGATGAACAGCAGGGCGGCGACGATGTAGGCCGCGGTCGACGCGGTCTCGATCGAGACCAGCATCGAGGTCAGGACTGGCGAGATCATCTGGTTCATTCCCTATCTCTGGCCGTCACGACCGGGTGAAGAGTCCGAGCATGCGGCGGGTCACCGCAAAGCCACCGAACACGTTGATGCTGGCGAGCAGGGTCGCGACGAAGGCGATCAGCATGATCGGCGTACTGTCCTCGCCGAGCTGCAGCAGCGCTCCGACCACGATGATCCCGGAGATCGCGTTGGTCACCGACATCAGCGGCGTGTGCAGTGCGTGGTGCACGTTGCCGATGACGTAGTAGCCGATCACGATCGCCAGCGCGAAGACCGTGAGCCGTTCCTGGAGTGGCGGCGGCGAGATCGCCAGCAGCCCGAAGAGCACCAGTGCCGCACCGCCGACGAGGAGGACCCGGCCCCGCGCGGTGAGCTTGGCCTTCTCCTCCTTCATCCCTGCCGGATGGGTGTCCACGACCTTCGGGGTCGCGGACACCTGGACCGCCGGCGGCGGCCACATCGACTCGCCGTCCTGGACGACCGTGATGCCGCGCTGGACGACGTCGTCCATGTTCAGCGTGAGCATGCCGTCCTTCTCGGGCGTCAGCAGCTTGAACAGGTTGACGATGTTGGTGCCGTAGAGCTGGGAGGTCTGGGCTGCCAGCCGGCCGGCGAGGTCGGTGTAGCCGAGGATGGTCACGCCGTGGTCGGTGACCACGCGCTGGTCGGTCTCGGTGCCGGCGCAGTTGCCGCCGTTGGCTGCGGCCATGTCGACGATCACGCTGCCGGGACGCATCCCCGCAACCGTCTCCTCGTGGACCAGCTTCGGCGCCGGGCGGCCCGGGATGAGGGCGGTCGTGATGACGATGTCGGCGTTGCGGGCCTCCTCGTCGTACATCCCGGCGGTGGCCGCCTCCTGCTCCGCCGTCATCTCCTTGGCGTAGCCGTCGGTGCTGACCTCGCTCTCGAAGTCGACCTCGACGAACTGGCCGCCCAGCGACTCGACCTGCTCGGCCACCTCGGGGCGTACGTCGAACACGCGCACGATCGCGCCCATCGCGCTCGCCGCGCCGACCGCTGCCAGACCGGCAACGCCGGCGCCGACGACGAAGACCCGCGCGGGCGGCATCTTGCCGGCGGCGGTGACCTGCCCGGTGAACATCCGTCCGAACTCGTGGGCGGCCTCGACCACGGCGCGGTAGCCGGCGACGTTGGCCATCGACGACAAGACGTCCATCGACTGCGCGCGGGAGATCCGGGGCACGGCGTCCATCGCCAGCCCGGTCACGCCCTGGGCGGCCAGCTGCTCGACGAGCTCGGGGCTGCGAGCAGGCGCCATGAGAGAGACGACGGTCGCGCCGGCGCGCAGCCGGCCGATCTCCTCGGCGCTCGGCGCGTTGACCTTGACCACGATGTCCGCGGCCCACACGTCGTCGGCGCTGCCGACGGTGACTCCGGCGTCGGCGAAGGCATCGTCGGCCTGGTCGGCGTGGGCGCCGGCGCCCGACTCCACGACGACCTCGTAGCCGAGCCCTTGGAGCTGGTTGGCGGTCTTCGCGGTCGCAGCGACGAGCGTCTCGCCCGCCTTCGACTCGCGGGGGATTCCGATCAGCATCAATGCCTCGCTTCCGGCTGGGATCCGGGGCCGGTTCCGCGGCGTTTCCGCGGGTGTCCAGCGCAGGTCAACCTACAAGGCTCAGGACTCCTGCGACGCAGGTTGTCCGGAAACCAGCCAGATGGCGGATACGAAGGGTGATTCAGCCCACTACGCCGTACAGCCTGTCGCCCGCATCGCCCAGGCCCGGCACGATGTAGCCCTTCTCGTTGAGGTGGCTGTCCATGGCCGCGACGACGACCGTGACCGGTACGTCGAGCCCAGCGAGCTCCTGCTCGAGCCGGGCGCAGCCCTCCGGTGCGGCCAGCAGGCACACCGCGGTGATGTGGTCGGCGCCGCGGTTGGTCAGGAACCGGATGGCCGCGGCGAGCGTCCCGCCGGTGGCGAGCATCGGGTCGAGGACGTAGCACTGGCGGCCGCGGAGGTCGTCGGGCAACCGCTCGGCGTACGTCGACGCCTCCAGCGTCTCCTCGTTGCGCACCATGCCGAGGAAGCCCACCTCGGCAGTCGGAAGCAGCCGCATCATCCCGTCGAGCATGCCGAGGCCGGCCCGCAGGATCGGTACGACGAGCGGGCGGGGCGAGGCGAGCTTGGTGCCGGTGGTCGGGGCGACCGGCGTCACGATGTCCTTGTCCTCGACCCGGACGTCGCGGGTGGCCTCGTAGGCGAGCAACGTGACCAGCTCGTCGGCCAGGTTGCGGAACGTCGGTGAGTCGGTCGTCTCGTCCCGGAGCACGGTCAGCTTGTGGGCCACGAGCGGGTGATCGACGACGAGGGTGCGCATGGCCCCGACTCTAGGGCGTCGCCGTAACCCTCTGGCCTCATCCCGCCGCAGGTGTCACCCTTGAGTGGTGACCGCATCGGACGCAGTCGACTTCGCCCTGGCCGCCTACCGCGAGGAAGGCGTCTGGCAGGTTGCCGAGCTCACCCACGACCACGTGGAGGACGTCGAGACGCTCGCCTCGGCCCTGCGTCGATTCCCCGGCGACCATGGTGCGGTCGGCCTGGTCGCGATCGACGAGGACTTTTTCGTCGTGGTGCGCGTGGCGGGCCAGCAGACCCGGGTGCTGCTCTCCGACGTGACGGCCGCCGCCGAGTGGGAGCTGGCAGCGTCCGCGGTCGAGTTCCTCCAGCTGCCGATGCCCGAGGACGAGGACGAGCCCGAGGCGGCCGGCGACCTCGACCTGCTCGGTGACCTCGGCCTGCAGGCGATGGACCTCGCGGCGCTGCTCGACGACGAAGAGCTCTACCCCGACGAGATGCTGTCCGAGGTCGCTCGGCGCCTAGGGTTCGGCGAGCTCTTCGACGACGCCGTCGGCTTCACCTCGGCGTGAGCCAGGAGGAACGCTGGCGGGAACCGATGCTCGCCGCCCTCGTCGAGGCGATGGCCGCCCTGGCCACCAATGACGTCCCGATCGGCGCGGTCGTCGTCGACGACCTCGGCACCGTCCTCGCCGCGGGTCGCAACGTGCGGGAGGCCGACGCGGACCCGACCGGCCATGCCGAGGTGGTGGCCCTCCGCGCGGCCGCCCGCGACCGCGGGGAGTGGCGGCTCGACGGATGCACCCTGGTCGTGACCCTCGAGCCGTGCACGATGTGCGCCGGCGCCGCCGTACTCTCACGCGTCGACCGGGTGGTCTTCGGCGCCTGGGACCCCAAGGCCGGCGCGGTCGGCTCGCTCTGGGACGTCGTACGCGACCGCCGGCTCAACCACCGGCCCGAGGTCGTCGGTGGCGTGCTGGCCGTCGAGTCGTCGGCGCTGCTCGAGGAGTTCTTCGCCGGGCGGCGATGAGAACGACGCCCGGCGCCGGTCTCTCACTGACATGACCCCGATCGACTTCACCCCTGCCACGTCGACCCTGCGGGACCTAGTGGCCTCGGTCACCGACGAGCAGCTCGCCTTGTCGACGCCCTGCGAGAAGTACACCGTCGGCGACCTGGTCGAGCACATCGGCGGCCTGGCTGCGGCGTTCGCGGGAGCGGCACGCAAGCAGCCGACGCCCGGCTCGGAGCAGGGCGGGAGCGGGGACGCGGCCCGGCTCGAGCCCGGCTGGCGCGACCGGATCGACCGCGACCTGGCCGACCTCGCCGAGGCGTGGCGAGACCCGGGTGCCTACGAAGGCGAGACAGCCGCGGGCGGGATCGAGATGCCCGGCGCCATCGCGGCGTCGGTCGCCCTGAACGAGGTGGTCGTGCACGGCTGGGACCTGGCAACCGCGCTCGGCCGTCCCTTCGACGCTCGCGACGAGGACGTGGCCGCCTGTATGGCCTTCGCCGAGCCGTTCTCCGCGCCCGGCACCGAGGAGATGCGCGGAGCTGCGTTCGGACCCGTCGTGCCGGTACCGGATGGCGCCACCGCCCTGGTGCGGCTGCTCGGACTCATGGGCCGTTCGCCCCTCGCTTCGGGGACGTCGCGCGACTAGCGTCGCGACATGGATGCTGCTGGGCCGTCGCTGCCCGTCGAGACGCCCCTGCTGCGCCGGATCCGGGAGTCGGTGATCGGCGACGACCAGGTGATGGCCGGCCCGTTCGGGCCCCGCCGCGTGACCTACGCCGACTACACCGCCTCGGGCCGGGCGCTGTCGTTCCTGGAGGACTTCATCCGCGACGAGGTGCTGCCGCGCTACGCCAACACGCACACCGAGTCGAGCGGCACCGGCCTGCAGACCACCCGGCTTCGCGAGGACGCGCGAGCGATCATCCGGGATGCGGTGGGCGGCAACGACGAGACGGTGGTGATCTTCGCCGGCTCCGGGTGCACCGGGGCGATCGACAAGCTGATCGGCGTTCTCGGGCTCCGGATCCCGTCGCCCCTCGAGGACGCGTTCAACCTGAGCGACCGGATCCCGGCCGACCGCCGGCCAGTGGTCTTCATCGGCCCGTACGAGCACCACTCCAACGAGCTTCCGTGGCGCGAGTCGATCGCGGATGTCGTGCCGATCCCTGCGGACGCGGACGGGCACATCGACCTCGCGCTGCTCGAGGCCGAGCTGCGGCGCCACGAGGAGCGGCCGCTGAAGATCGGGAGCTTCTCGGCGGCCAGCAACGTGACCGGGATCCTCAGCGACACGGTCGCGATCTCGTCGCTGCTCCATCGCCACGGAGCCCTCTCCTTCTGGGACTTCGCCGCTGCGGCGCCGTACATCGCGATCGAGATGTGCGGGCCGGAGGGCGGTGACCCACTCGGCTACATGGACGCGGTGTTCCTCAGCCCCCACAAGCTCATCGGCGGCCCCAGCACGCCCGGAGTACTGGTGGTACGGCGCGAGCTGCTGACCAACCGGGTGCCGGACGTGCCGGGTGGCGGCACGGTCGCGTACGTCAACTCCACGGACCACCAGTACCTGTCGGACCCCGTCCACCGGGAAGAGGGCGGCACCCCGGCCATCGTCGAGGCGATCCGAGCGGGTCTCGTCTTCCAGCTCAAGGAAGCGGTGGGCGTCGAGGTGATCCGCGCGCACGAGGACCAGTACCTGCGTCGGGCGGTGGAGCGTTGGCGGGCGGAGCCGGGCATCGAGATCCTGGGCAACCTGGACGCCGAACGACTGTCGATCGTGTCGTTCGTCGTACGTGCTCCGAGTGGGAAGTACCTCCACCACAACTACGTCGTCGCGCTGCTCAACGACTTGTTCGGCATCCAGTCGCGCGGGGGCTGCTCCTGCGCCGGCCCCTACGGCCACCAGCTGCTCGGCATCGACCTGGACCGGTCGCACGAGTTCGAGCGCGAGATCACCCGCGGCTGCGAGGGCATCAAGCCCGGGTGGGTGCGCGTGAACTTCAACTACTTCCTGTCCGATGCGGTCGTCGACTACGTCATCGAGGCTGTGCGACTCGTAGCGCGCGACGGCAGCCGGCTGCTCGGCTCATACCGCTTCGACACCGACCGCGGTCTCTGGACGCATCTCGATGGCCCGGTGGAGCCGCCGATGCGGCTCCGCCACATCACCTACGACGCCGACGGGTGCATGCGCTACGACCACCACGACGACACCGCGCCGGAGAGCGTGCTGAGGCAGCACCTGGACGACGGCGCTGCGCTGCTGAGCGAGGCCACGCCGCCCGAGCTCGACGGCGCGCCGGCATTCGTGTCCGACGACTTCGAGCAGCTGCGCTGGTTCGAGCTGCCGCCGGCCTGCCTCGAGGCGGTCAGCGGAGGAGCTCGGACTCCTCGTCGGTGAACAGCCGCGACCGGATCAGGAAGCGGACGCCGTACGGCGCCTCGAGGGAGAAGCCCGCACCCCGGCCCGGGACGACGTCGATGGTCAGGTGCGTGTGCGACCAGTACGCGAACTGCGAGCGCGACATCCACACCGGCACCGGCTCCCCGAGGGCGATGTCGAGATCACCGAGGTGGATGTCGGCGTCGCCGAGCATGAAGTCCCCGTCGGGGAAGCACATCGGCGACGAGCCGTCGCAGCAGCCGCCGGACTGGTGGAACATCACCGGACCGTTGGAGCCGACGAGGCGGCGGAGCAGCTCCGCCGCGTCGTCGGTCACTGCAACGCGGGACGGCTCCACGTCCCGCGTGCGCATCAGAAGAAGCCCTGCGCGTTGTCGTCGTACGACACCAACAGGTTCTTGGTCTGCTGGTAGTGGTCGAGCATCATCTTGTGGTTCTCGCGCCCGATGCCGGACTGCTTGTAGCCGCCGAACGCGGCGGCCGCGGGGTAGGCGTGGTAACAGTTCGTCCAGACCCGGCCGGCCTGGATCTCCTTTCCCGCACGGAACGCCTGGGATCCGTCGCGCGACCAGACGCCGGCGCCGAGGCCGTAGAGCGTGTCGTTGGCGATCTTGAGGGCGTCCGCCTCGTCGTCGAAGCCGGTGAGCGACACGACGGGGCCGAAGATCTCCTCCTGGAAGATCCGCATGGAGTTGTCGCCCTCGAAGATCGTCGGCGTGACGTAGTAGCCCTCGGCGAGGTCGCCCCCGAGGACGTTGCGCTCACCACCGGTGAGGATCTTCGCGCCCTCCTCCTTGCCGATATCGATGTAGGAAAGGATCTTCTCGAGCTGGTCGTTGGACGCCTGCGCCCCGATCATCGTGGTGTCGTCGAGCGGGTTGCCCTGCTTGATCTGCTCGGTCCGCGCGACCGCGTCGTGGACGAAGTCGGAGTAGATGCTGCGCTGCACGAGCGCCCGACTCGGGCAGGTGCAGACCTCGCCCTGGTTGAGCGCGAACATCGCGAAGCCCTCGAGCGCCTTGTCGTAGAAGGCGTCGCGCTCGTTGGCGACGGACTCGAAGAAGATGTTCGGGCTCTTGCCGCCGAGCTCGAGGGTCACGGGGATGATGTTCTGGCTGGCGTACTGCATGATCAGCCGGCCGGTCGTGGTCTCGCCGGTGAACGCGACCTTCGCCACCCGGTTGCTCGAGGCGAGCGGCTTGCCGGCCTCGACACCGAATCCGTTCACGATGTTGAGTACGCCGGCAGGCAGCAGGTCGCCGACCAGCTCGATCAGCTTGAGGATCGACCACGGGGTCTGCTCCGCAGGCTTGAGGATGACGCAGTTGCCTGCCGCGAGCGCCGGAGCGAGCTTCCACACCGCCATCAGGATCGGGAAGTTCCACGGGATGATCTGGCCGACGACGCCGAGCGGCTCGTGGAAGTGGTAGGCCACGGTGTTCTTGTCGATCTCGCCGATGGAGCCCTCCTGGGCCCGCAGCGCACCGGCGAAGTAGCGGAAGTGGTCGACGGCGAGCGGCATGTCGGCAGCCAGGGTCTCGCGGACCGGCTTGCCGTTCTCCCACGTCTCGGCGATCGCGAGCGCGGTGAGGTTCTCCTCCATCCGGTCGGCGATCTTGTTGAGGATGTTGGCGCGCTCGGTGGCTGACGTCTTGCCCCACGACAGGAAGGCGGCGTGCGCCGCGTCGAGGGCCGCGTCGATGTCCTCGGCGGTGCCGCGGGCGATCTCGGTGAACGGCTTGCCGTTGACCGGCGAGATGTTCTCGAAGTAGTCGCCCTTGACCGGGTCGGCCCACTCGCCACCGATGTAGTGGCCGTAGCGGGTGTCGACGGAGACGGGCGAGTCGGGCTGTCCGGGTGCTGAATAGACGGTCATTGGTGCTCCTTTGCGTGACGGTCCTCACACCCTAGGAACCGCAACGTTGCGCCGACGTTGCGCCGACGTTGCGCCGAAACTGCGCAGCGTCGAGCTAACGCAGCTCGCGATCGAGACGGGCGATCTGCCCGTCGACCAGCGCCCGCATCGGCGACGCAGCCGCCACCACCTGGCGCTGCGCGACCCACATCTCGTAGTCGTCGCGGCCCCAGCCGGACCGGGTCCACGCGGACATCAGGTCGCCGGCACCGGATCGAAGCAGCGCGTGCCGGAGCGACGACTCGAGCTCCGAGCGCAGGCGTACGACGCCCGGCGCCGTCGAGCGGGGGAGGACCGGCCCGTCGTACCCCCTCATCGCGGAGCGCAGGTCGCCGGCCGCCAGCTGGGCGCCGACGGCGAGCCAGTCGCCGGTTACCGGCGCGGTCAGCCGGTAGGGACGGGAAGCGAGGAGGTCGTCGCCGAGCAGGCCGCGGAGTCGGTTGAGCTCGGCGCGCAGGGTCGAGGACCCACCGTCCTCCTCGTAGAGGAGTACGGCGAGCTCGTCGCCGCTGAGACCGGTCGGCGCCGCTGCCAGCAGCGCGACGATCTCGCTGTGCCGGCGCGACAGCCGGAACTTGCCGACCCGGTCGCGCCCGTCCGCGACGCTCGCCAGTGCCTCGTTGCGGCCGAGCAGCTCGAGCACGACCTGGAGACCGGAGGACTGCGTCGGGACGTCTGGACGCGGCAGGTGGCGGGCCAGCTCGGCCTCCGCCAGTCGGGCGGCGGCGCGCACCATTGCCATGGTCTGGGGTACGACGAGCTCGTCGCCGCCGGTCACGTCGAGCACGCCGAGCAGCTGGCTGGTACCGGGGTCGTGGATCGGCGTTGCGGCACAGCTCCACGTGCGCACGCTCGACCGGAAGTGCTCGTCCCGGGTGACCGTCGCGTCGCGACCGGTCGCCAGTGCCAGGCCGGGCGCGTTGGTGCCGGCCAGCCGCTCGTCCCAGTTGCTGCCCTCGACGAAGCCGATCCGCTCGGCCTGGCGCAGCGACTCCGAGCTGCCGCAGACCCAGAGCAGGTTGCCCTCGGCGTCGGCGAGCGCCATCACCGCACCGCACGCGCGTACCTCGCGGCCCAGCACGTCGTCGAGGAGCGGGAACACCCGGGACAGCGGGTGCATCTCGCGCTGACCGCGCAGGTCCGAGGCAGCGAGCGCGAGGGGGGCTTCCGGTCGCTCGACGTCGACGCCGGCCGCGGCCGAGCGCTCCCAGGACGCGACCACCTCAGCCCGCATCGGGGCCGGGCGCGAATCCTCGGTCATGACTCCAGTAGACATCGGCGTCCCATGGCGTGCACCTCTCGTGCTCCGACTGTCGCTCGCGTGACGTTGCAAACACGTTGCGATGGGGCCGCCGCTCGATTTCAACCGCAGGAACCTGCTCCGGTAATCTTCCCCGCGGTGGCGTGTCCGAGCGGCCGAAGGTGCATCACTCGAAATGATGTGTGGGGCAACCCACCGTGGGTTCAAATCCCACCGCCACCGCCAACCACAGAAGCTCCGTCCAGATCGCTCTGGGCGGAGCTTCTTGAGGTTGGTCCCGCTAGAGAGCGGCGGGCTCCTCGAAGCGCGCCTGCATGTGCTCGGTCCAGGTGCTGAGCACCGCCGATTCGGGCGAGAGGTTCAGGGAGGCGAGCTCCTTGGCGATCGGGTGGTCGCCGAGCGTCAGTACGACGTCAGCAGGCATGGACAGCCCACTGCCGCCGCCGCCCTGGGTGAACCGAGTGACGTGCGGGCGACCGTCGATCAGGGTGTACGCCGCCAAGGCCATCGGCGGCATCTCGTCCGAGCCCCCACGCGGCACCGTGACGTCGATGACGAGCTCGCCGTCCATTGTCAGGACCCAGCGGCTGGTGGTGTCGGTGTTGGTGACCTCGATCTGCTCGACCGACTTGGGGAAGCCCCAGATCTGGTTGCCGGCCACGCAGGTGAACTCCTCGGTCACGGGGAGATGGGTGATGAACGTCCCGTCCTCGCCGCCGCCCTCCGGCCGGACGAAGAGGATGGTGCCGACCTCGAGATAGGCACCGAGGTCGTTGTCCCGGTAGTCGATCAGGGCCAGCGCGAACTGTGCCCGCCCGGGCGCCGACTCGATCACCTCGAACCCCGTCGGGGCGAGGGACCGGGCCGCTTCCAGCGTGACGTCGAAGATCACCGTGGCGCTCGATCCGTCGCGCACGTCGACAGGCATGGTCACGGTCTGGTCGAGGATGTAGCGGTTCGCGGTCACGACGAAAGTAGAACACGTTCTATGACGTCCCCGGAACCCCGGACCGCCGCCGGACGTCGGCAACGCGTGCCCGTGCCTCCGCTCGTCGGCCAGGCCCAGCGACTTCTCGACCTGGGCGTCGCTGATGTCGCCGGCCTTTCCTGGGACGCCCTGCTCGCGGCGGCAGAGGGAGGACCAGTTGACGGCCTGCCCGTTACCTCTGCCTGCGCTTCGGACTCGTCCTCAGGCGACGAGGGGTGGTCGGGTCGGGCTGGTGTGTAGGTGAGTCTGCCGTGGTCGTCGATGGGTGGTGGTGGGGTCCAGGCGGGGCGCCGCGTGGCTGGGTCGATGCGTACTTGCCAGGGTGTTTGGTGGGTGATGGTGTGGTGTTTGCGGCAGAGCAGAGGCTGTCGCACGAATCGCGTGTCTCCCGGCAGATCGAGGGCGGGTGTGGGAGAAATGGGCGTGGCCGTGAATCTGCGTTCAAGCGATGTCGATCAGTTGATGTTGATGCCGCCCTCGGTGAGGGACTGGCTGCCTGAGGACCACTTGGCGTTCTTCGTTCTCGACACCGTCGCGGAGCTGGATCTGGCTGAGTTCTTCGCCGCCTATCGGGCCGATGGTCGGGGCGGGTCGGTCTATGACCCGGCGATGATGCTGGCGGTGTTGTTGTACGCCTATTGCACCGGTGAGAGGTCGTCGCGTCGGGTCGAGCGACGGTTGGTCGAAGACGTCGCCCTCCGGGTCGTGGCCGCTAACCAGCAGCCCGACCACGCCACGCTGGCCCGGTTCCGTCACCGCCATCAGGACGCGATCGCGGCTCTGTTCGGTCAGGTGCTCGGCCTGTGTGTGAAGGCCGGTCTGGTCGACGCCGGTGTGGTCGCGATCGATGGCACCAAGATCGCGGCGAACGCATCGTTCTTCGCCAATCGCAAGCAGGACGCCCTGATGGCCGAGATGGGCGAGTCATCTGGGATCGGCGATGCCGCTCATGAGGCGGCCAAGCAGATCATCGAGGAAGCCGAAGCCACGGACGCGGCCGAGGACGCCGAGCACGGCGATCGGCGCGGTGGGGAGCTTCCCGCGGAGTGGGCTGGCGGTCGTGGTCGCCGGGCCCGGATCCGCGCCGCACTGGATGAGTTGGAGTCGCAGAAGACGCGTGACTACGAGGCCCGGATGGCTGAGCGGGCGAAGAAGGAAGCCGACCTCGGTCGAAAGTTGACCGGCCCCAAGCCCAAACAGGATGCCGCGCGCCGTTCCCGCCCAAGGCGGGCGAACACGACCGATCCGCATTCGCGGGTCATGGCTCAAGAGTCGAAGGGTGTGATGCAGGGCTACAACGCGCAGGCGGCCGCGACCGCCGATCAGATCGTGCTCGCCGCCGAGGTCGTCGTCGGCACCAACGACCAGCCCCACTTCGTGCCGATGGCCACCGCCGTGACCGAGAACCTCGCCGATGCTGCACACGATGGGAAGGTCGGCACCTTCGTCGCCGACGCCGGGTACTGGACGGGCGCCAATGGCACCGCTGATGTCGGCGCCGAGGTGTTGATAGCGACCCGGAAGACCTCGTGGCGCAAGGCTGACAAGCCCGATGAGGACCAGCTCGCGATCTTGGCCAAGGTGAACCGGGGCGAGCTGTCTCAGCGCAAGGCCGGCGAGATGCTCGGGATCTCCTATAGCGCGGTCGCGAGCAGGACGAAGCGGTACTTCGGGACCGACGGGCAACGCATCGCCCGCACCGCCGAGCCAGAGCCCCAGGAGTGGATTCCGATCATCGAACGGGTCGATCGGGGTGAGATCTCACGCCGCCAGGCACGACACGAACTCACCGTTTCCGACAGTCGAATCAAGGCGATGCTGGCCCACGTCCGCGGCGAGGCAGTCGATCCATCCACGGCGCGCAAGGCCATGGACGAAAGGCTTGCCGAGCCAGAGATTGCGGAGGTCTACAACAAGCGCGGGACCAGCATCGAACCCGTCTTCGGCAACATCAAAGGCAACCTCGGATACCGGCGATTCGCCCGCCGCAGCCTTCCCGCCGTCCAGAGCGAATGGCGGCTGATGTGCACCGTCCACAACCTCCTCAAGCTGAGGCAGGTAGCTCCCGCCTGACCGGGTCGGCTCGAGTCACAGCGAGCCGAGCGATACGACCCGTCGAAGGACCGCCGAACCATTCGTGCGACAGCCTCAGCAGGATCAGGTTGTCCAGGGATGTTTTGCCGCCGTCGGCCCAGTGGGTGATGTGGTGGGCGTCGCAGGCGAGGGGGAGCCGGGTGCAGCCGGGGAAGGCGCAGTGGTGGTCGCGCAGGACCAGGGCGTTCCAGATGCCGGGGGTGACCAGGCGTTGGGTGCGGCCGACGTCGAGGACTTGGCCCTGTGAGCCGAGGATGGCGGGGATGATGTCGGCGTCACAGGCGAGCCGGCGGACCACGGCGGCGGAGAGGGTGTCGCCGGTGGGGAGCAGGCCTTGGGTGTCGAGCTGGTCGCGGAGGTCTTCGATCGACATGGTCACCGTGATCCGGGCCGAAGCGCTGTGGGCGTGGGGCAGGGTGTCGCTGTTGTGCAGCCGGCGGCAGGCTTCGACCAGGGCGTCCCACATCCGGACTCCGTGGTCGCGGGTGTCGCGGCCGTCGTGGGCGCACGTCGGGTCGGGGCAGTCGTGGCGGAGTCGGCGGCCTTGGTTGTCGAACCGGATGGTCCCGACGGTGGTGGGGTCCCCGCCACACGCACCGGGGGTGGTGGCGACGGGTGCGGCCAGGGGCATCAGGGTGGTTTTGACGAGCTCGGCTTCCTCGAGGCTGGCGTAGCCCTTGATCCGGACTCCGCCGAGGGTGTCGGGGGTCAGGGAGAGGTAGCGGGCGGTGTGGGCGCCGCGTTCTTGGAGGTCCTTGGACTCCTCGGTGGCCAGGAGCAGTCCGTGGGTGTCGAGGTCTTTGGCGACCTGGGTGAAGCAGCGGTCCAGGTCGGTGGCGTCATAGCCGTGGTCCTCGACCAGACCGAGGAGCGTGGTGGCGACCTGGCCGCGGTACTCCGGGTCACGCGGCAGCGCTGTGATCCGGCCGCCGATCACTCCGGCCTGGGCCAGGGAGATCTCACCGGCACTCAACGCGGCCCGGACTGCGGGGAGGTCGGCGGTGTGCTTGCCGACTCGGACCAGGGCGGCGCCGGCGCCTTTGCGGCCGCCGGTGAGGTGGGTGAGGAAGTCCTTGGTGCAGGCCCAGCCGAGGGCTTCGGCGCTACGGGTCTCCTCGAGTCGTTCGGCCACGCACACCAGGGCGCCGTCCACGATGGCCTTCAACCTGCCGAGCGCGACGGAGGCTTCGAGCAGGTCCCCACCGCCAACCGTGGCCCACTCCACACCGGCGAGAGCCGCTGTAGCGGTGTCGAGGCCGGTGGTGGGGGACATGCCATCATTGTATCGAACAACAGTTCGAATTGGAACAGTCTGGGTCGAGGAGTTTGCCCGAGTTGCGGGGGTCTCGATACGTCCTCGCGCAGAGCGCTCGGACTACTCGACCAGCGATGAACCCCGGCGGCCGGCGGCGGCGCGCAACGCCGTACACGCCTTCCTCCGTCCCCAGCCCTTTCGGTCGCCACCACCGACGGCCCGCAAGCGGCCGGCAGAGGACAGAGGGTCAGCTGCCCCGGATCCGCTCGAGGTAGCTCTTGCGCGCCGCCATGTCCACCTCGTCGAGGAAGACGTCGTCGCCGCCGAGCGCGGTGCTCAGGCCCTCGGCGATCCGCCGCGGCACGAACTTCATCCCGGACACCATGCCGCCGGCCAGCCGGGTGACCCGGACGAACGGCTTCGGCTTCTCGATCAGGGCCGCGGTCGCCCGGGCGATCTCCTCGGGCTCGGCGTTGCGGATGCCCTTGGCGCCGGCCGTACCGGCCACCAGCTCGGTGTTGGTGAACGTCGGGCGCACGGTGGAGAGCCGGACGCCGGTCTTGCGGTACTCCATGCGGGCGGCCTCGGTGAACCCGATCACCGCGTGCTTCGTGCCGCAGTACGTCGCCAACCCGGGTACGGCGAGCTCGCCCGCCAATGACGCGGTGTTGATGATGTGCCCACGGTCGCGGGGAAGCATCCGCGCGAGCGCGAGCTTGGTGCCGTAGATGACGCCGAGGACGTTGATCTCGACCTGCCGCCGGGTAACAGCGTCGTCCTCCTCGTGGGTGTGCCCCGTCGGCATGATGCCGGCGTTGTTGATGAGCACGTCGAGGTCGCCGAGCTCGGCCTCGACCAGGTCGAGGAAGGCGCGGAAGGACTCCGGGTCGGTGACGTCGAGCCGGGTGTAGGTGTCGATGCCGAGCTCGAGCGCGGCCTCCTTGAGCCGGACCTCGTCGATGTCGCCGATGGCGACCCGGCAGCCGCGGCCGAGCAGCTCCTTCGCGGTCTGGTAGCCGATGCCCCGTGCGCCGCCGGTGATCGCAACGACCTTGCCTGCGATCACGCTCACCGGTCGGCTCCCTTGCCGCCCAGGCCCAGCCGCTGGCGGAACCCGCGGCCGGAGACGGCGCGGGCGACGAACCCGGAGATCGCAGTGCGACGGGCCGTGTAGGGGTACCACATCAGCTCGTTCTTCATGGTCGGGATGCGCGGCGCGGTGACCGCCTGCACCTTGCAGTACTTGTGGACGCCGTACGCCCCGCCGAGCCGGGCGCCGACGCCCGACTCCTTCCAGCCGTTGTGGGGGAGCGGTGCCGCGAACAGGTTGCTGAAGACGTCGTTGACGTTGACCGCGCCCGCCTCGAGGCGCCGGGCGACCCGCTCGCCGCGCTCGACGTCGCGGGTCCAGACGCTCGCGGACAGGCCGTACGGCGAGTCGTTCGCCATCCGCACAGCCTCGTCCTCGTCGGCCACCTTCATCACCGGGATGGTGGGGCCGAAGGTCTCCTCGGTGATGCACGACATCGAGTGGTCGACGTCGACCAGCACGGTCGGCGCGAAGAAGTTGCCGACCGGCCCGCGGTGGCCGCCGGTCACGACCCGGGCGCCGGCCTCGACGGCCTCGCGCACGTGCCGGTCGGCGATGTCGACCTGGTTGGCGGTCACCATGGCGCCGACGTCATCGCCCTTGGCGACGCCCTGCGACAGGCCGGACACCTTGGCGGCCAGCCGCGAGACGAACTCGTCGTACACCTGCTCCGCGACGTAGACCCGCTCGACCGAGATGCAGACCTGGCCGGAGTTGAAGAGGCCGCCCCACGCGATGCCGTTGACCGCGCGGTCGAGGTCGGCGTCCTCGAGCACGATCGCCGGGTCCTTGCCGCCGAGCTCGAGGCTGTACGGCTTGAGCTGCTCGGCGCACTTCACGCCGATCCGGCGGCCGGTCGCGGTGGATCCGGTGAACTGCACGTAGTCCGCGGCATCCACGACGGCGGCGCCCGTCTCACCGAGCCCGGTGACGTTGGCGATCACGGGCGGGGCGCCGATCTCGTGCCAGCCCTCGATCATCCGGGCGCAGGCCAGCGGGGTCTCCTCCGACGACTTCGACAGCACCGCGCAGCCGGCGGCGAGCGCGGGCGCGGCGTCCATCAGGAAAAGGGTGATCGGGAAGTTCCACGGCGTGATGATGCCGACGACCGGGTACGGCGAATACACCTTGGTCAAGCGCTTCGGCAGCGTCATCGGGCCGACCGGCTTCACGTTCTCGTCGGCGAGGAAGGCCGCGGCGTTGTCGGCGTAGTAGCTGATGAACTCGCACGACGCGACCGGCTCGATGAGGGCGTCGGGCCTGGCTTTCCCGGTCTCGGCCTGGAGCAGGTCGGTGAGCTCGTCGGCGTGCTCGAGGATCCAGTCGCGCCAGCGACGCAACCACGTCGCGCGACCGTCCGGCCCGAGGGCCTCCCAGCCGACCTGCGCCATCCGCAGCTCGGCCGCCGCCTCGTTGACGGCGCGGGCGTGGGTGATCGGAACGCTGCCGACGAGGCTTCCGTCGGCCGGGTTGCGGACCTCGAGTAGGGCGGGGGTGGTGTCGACACTCACGAAGGGGCTCCTTGGTGCACCGGGCTGGATCGACCCCCATCCTCGTCGGCCGGCACCAGGCTCGGGAAGGACGAATCCGGCCAAGCCGGGCGCGCCGTACTGTGCATGGCGCACAATCATGGAATGCCCGAGCATGACGAGGTCGTCGCCGCCTGGATCAGGTCCTTCGCCGTTGCGACGTTGGCGTCCGAGGAGACCGAGCGCGTGGTCGGGCTGCTCAACGAGCAGATCGCAGGCCAGGTCGCCGTCGTCGCCCGCGACCAGGAGCTGAGGACCGCGCTGGATGCGAGCACCCGGGCCCAGCTGCGGGCGTTCGTGACGCACCTGGTGAGCCCCGGCGAGCTGCGTCCTCCCGAGGAGGCGTTTGTGCTGGCGCGCCAGTTCGCCGCGCGGGGCGTCGAGCTGGCGGCACTGCTGGAGGTCTACCGCTCGGGGCAGCAGGCCGCGCTCGCGTACGTCACCGCCGTCGCCGAGGACGCCGACCTGGCCACCGAGCTGGTGCCGCGCGCCCTGGTCACGGTGTGGGGGCACGCCATCGAGTGGTTCGCCCACTCGGTCGAGCAGCTGATCGGGGCGTACGGCGAGGAGAGGGAGCGGTGGCTGCGCAGCGCCCTGACGCGCCGTACCCAGCTCGTCTCCGCGATCCTCGCCGGCGACCGGGTCGACGTCGACGAGGCCGGGCGCGACCTGGGCCACTCGCTTCGTCGGCAGCAGACCGCGATGGTGCTGTGGGAGGCCGAACCGACGCCCGACGGTGACGCGATCCCGCGGCTCGAGGCAGAGGCGGCGCGGGTCGCGGCGCGATGTCAGGCACCGCGCCCACTCGTCGTACCCGCCGGTTCTGCGGAGGTCTGGGCCTGGCTGGTCACCGACCGGGCGCCCGACCTCGACGCATTGCGGGCGGCTGACGTGGCTCCGGGGATGCGGGTCGCGGTGGGCATGACAGCGGCAGGCGTGGCCGGCTTCCGCACCTCCCACCGCGAGGCGGTCGCGTCCCGTGACCTGGCCGACCTGCTCACGACCCCGCTCGTCGCCTACGCCGACGTCGAGGTGGTCTCGCTGCTGTCGCAGGACCGGGTCGCCATGGCGGCGTTCGTACGGCGCGAGCTGGGCGATCTCGCCGCCGACGACGATGCGTCCCAGCGCCTGCGCGCCACCGTCCTCGCGTTCCTCGAGTCCGGCATGGAGGGCGCGGCGGCCCGGCTGGCGATCCATCGCAACACCGTCCGCTACCGGCTGCGCCAGGCCGAGGCCGTCCTCGGCCGCCCCGTCACCGAGCGGCGCCGCGAGCTCGAGCTGGCGCTGCTGTGCGCAGGGCTCGCGTAGCCGAGAAGACCCACGACCCGGACCCAGTGCGTGGGTCCGGGCCGTGGGCCGGGGTAGTGGTGCGACTGCGACGAGGACCTTCATGCCGCCGCGGACGTGGCCTGGGTCACATTCCCTCGCAGAGCCGGCGAGCGAGCCTGTAGACATCTCTCGTTAACCCTGTACAACCTGTACAGCTAACAAGTTGCTAACTACTGGGCAGCGTTGCCCGTGAGGCGGTAGAGCGGATGCTGGCGTACGAGCGCTTCGGAACCGGAGAGCCCCTGGTCCTGGTCCATGGGATCAGCCATCGGCGGCAGGCCTGGTACCCGGTGGCCGACCAGCTGGCGGAGCACCGCGAGGTGATCCTGTTCGACCTCCCGGGTCACGGTGAGTCCCCCGTCCTGCCCAACGATGGTCGGCACGTGAAGGACGTCCTGCAGGACGAGCTGCTCGGCCTCTTCTTCGAGCTCGACCTCACCCGCCCGCACATCGCCGGGAACTCCCTCGGCGGCCGGATCGCACTCGAGGCCGCGGCCGACGGACTGGTCAGCAGCGCGACCGGCTTGTCGCCCGCCGGGTTCTGGAAGGGCGATCGCGACTTCCTCTACATCCGGGCTCACTTCGCGGCCCTCCAGGCCTCCGGCCGGCTGGTGAAGCCCGTGGCGCCGACGCTCGCCCGGTCGGCCACGGCCCGCAAGCTGATGATGAGCTCTCTGATGACCCACGGCGAGCGGCGGGAGGCCGGCCAGGTCGTCGGCGACCTCAACTGCATGGTCGCAGCGCGGCCCGCCCTGAAGCGCATCATCAGGGAAGGGGTCCCGTTCGACGGTGAGATCGCTGCCGACGTACCGGTGACCATCGCGTGGGGCACCAAGGACCGCGTGTTGCTGCCGTACCAGGCCAACCGCGCGCGTCGTCAGCTTCCGAATGCCGAGCACACCTGGCTCGCGGGCAGCGGCCACGTCCCCATGTCCGACGACGTCGCGGGGGTCGTCGACGTACTGCTGCGGGGCTCGTCGCGCGGCCTGCGCTCGTCCGTCGCCGACGCCAGCGTCGCCTGACAGGAGCCGACCATGACCACGACCGCCGGCCACACAGAGGTCGACGTCCTCATCGTCGGTGCCGGGCTGTCCGGCATCGGCGCCGCGTGCCACCTCGTCCGCGAGGAGACCGGCAAGTCCTTCGCGATCCTCGAGCGCCGGTCGGCCGTCGGCGGCACCTGGGACCTGTTCACCTACCCGGGCATCCGCTCCGACTCCGACATGCTGACGTTCGGCTACAACTTCCGGCCGTGGGTCGGCACCAAGGTGCTGGCCGACGGTCCGAGCATCAAGCAGTACGTCACCGAGACGGCCGAGGAGTACGGCGTCGCCGAGCACATCCGGTTCGGGCGGCGGGTCCTGAAGGCGAGCTGGTCCACCGATGCCGGCCGCTGGACCGTCGAGGTCGACGCCGCTCAACCGGGCGGCGAGCGCGAGATCTACACGAGCCAGTTCCTCGTCGGCGCGACCGGCTACTACAACTACGACGAGGGCCACCGGCCCGTCTTCCCGGGCGAGGAGACCTTCGCCGGTGCTGGCGGCCAGATCGTGCACCCGCAGTTCTGGCCCGCGGACCTCGACTACGCCGGGAAGCAGGTCGTCATCATCGGAAGCGGCGCCACCGCGATCACGCTGGTGCCCTCGATGGCCACCGGCGACGGCGCGGCCGGGCACGTCACCATGCTGCAGCGGTCGCCGTCCTACATCATGCCGGTGCCCGAGCACGACCCCGTGGCCTCGCCGCTGGCGACCCTCCGCGTCCCGGCCGGCCTGATCTACAAGAGCGGCCGGCTGCGCAACATCGTGCTCCAGCAGGCGATCTACAAGCTGTGCCGCACCCGGCCGGCGCTCGCCCGCAAGGTGCTGCTCGCCGGGGTCCGCGCACAGGTCGGCCCGCACATCGACATGAAGCACTTCACGCCGTCGTACGACCCGTGGGACGAGCGACTGTGCGTCGTACCCAACGGAGACCTTTTCCGCGTCCTTCGCCGCGGCGACGCGACGATCGTCACCGACCACATCGAGACCTTCACCGAGACCGGGATCCGCCTGAAATCGGGCGAGGAGATCCGGGCCGACATCGTCGTCAGTGCGACCGGTCTGCAGATCCAGCTCGCCGGCGGTGCCGAGCTCGAGGTCGACGGCGTGCCCGTCGATACCCGCGAGCGGATGCTCTACAAGGGCGTGCTGATGGAAGGGGTCCCGAACTCGATGTTCGTCCTCGGCTACACCAACGCGTCCTGGACGTTGAAAGCCGACCTGGCGAGCGAGTACTTCAGCCGGATCGTCAAGCACATGGCCGAGCGCGGCCACGACCTGGTCGTCCCGGTCGCCGACGCGGCCGACCGGACCGACGTTTCCGTCATGGGCGACTCGATGCGCTCGGGCTACATCCAGCGCGGCGACGCCGTCATGCCCCGGCAGGGCAGGAGGGCGCCCTGGCAGATCCGCAACGACTACCTGCGCGACGCACCACTGCTGCGCCGCGGCGCGATCGAGGACGCCGTCCTTCGGTTCAGCGTCACCCAGTCCACCGCCGTACCGGCATCCGCCGCCGTCTGAGGAGATTCCGCCATGACTGCTGTGCAGAGCTACGAAGAGAAGCTGCAGACCCTGAGCGAGGGCTCGGTCCGACTGTCGTTCAACGCGTTCAAGGACATCCCGTGGGACGACCCGGCGTACGCCGTGGTCCCCGACGACGACCGCTGGATCCTGCCGACGGTCGATCCGTTGGGCGGCCACGAGTGGTACCAGTCGCTGCCGCGCGATCGCCAGATCGAGATCGGCATGGCCCGGATGGCCAACATCGCCAAGGTCGGCTGGCAGTTCGAGAACGTCCTCATCAAGGGCGTCATGGAGTACCTCATGGACGTGCCGAACGGCTCGCCCGAGTTCCGCTACCTCATGCACGAGGTCACCGAGGAGACCCACCACATCCAGATGTTCCAGGAGCTGGTGAACCGGACCGGCGCCGACGTACCCGGTGCGGCGGTCTGGTTCCGCGCCGTGCAGTCGGTGCTGCCGGTGTTCGGCCGGCTGCTGCCGGAGGTCTTCTTCACCGGCGTGCTCGCCGGCGAGGAGCCGATCGACCACCTGCAGAAGCAGATCCTGCGCTCCGGCGAGGAGATGCACCCGTTGATGGTGCGGATCATGCAGATCCACGTCGCCGAGGAAGCGCGCCACATCTCGTTCGCCCACGAATACCTCGCCCGCAAGGTGCCGACCCTCGGCCGTCCCCGCAAGGCGTTGCTCTCCGTGCTCTACCCGGTCGTGATGCGGGTGCTGTGCGACGTCATCGCCACGCCGACCAGCGCCTTCGTCAAGCAGCACGACATCCCGAAGCACGTCATCAAGGACCTCTACTGGGACGCCCCGAAGTCCGAGAAGCTGCTGCGCGACCTCTTCGCCGACGTCCGCACGCTCGCCGACGATTGCGACCTGATGAACCCGGTGTCGCGCGTCCTCTGGAAGCGCCTCCGCATCGATGGCCGTCCCGCCCGCTTCCGGAGTGAGCCGGCACCGAAGGCGGCCTGACCGCCATGGCGTACGTCGTCACGCAGTCCTGCACCAGCGACGGGGCCTGCGTCATCGCCTGCCCCGTCAACGCGATCCATCCGGCGCCCGGTGAACCCGGCTTCGCCGGGGCGGAGATGCTGTACGTCGACCCGGTCAGCTGCGTCGACTGCGGCGCCTGCGCCACTGCCTGCCCGGTCGATGCGATCCTGCCGCACACCAAGCTGACCGAGAAGCAGCTGCCGTTCGTCGCGCTCAACGCGACGTACTACAAGGACAACCCGCACCCCGACCGCACGCCGTTGGCGCTGATCGCGAAGCCCAGGAGAACCGTGACCGACGGCCTGCGCGTCGCTGTGATCGGCGCCGGCCCGGCCGGCCTCTACGCCGCCGACGAGCTGCTCACGCTGCCCGGGGTGCAGGTCGACGTCTTCGACCGGCTGCCCACGCCGCACGGGCTCGCGCGCTACGGCGTCGCGCCGGACCACCCCCGCACCAAGCAGGTCATCGAAATGTTCGCCGCGATCGAGAACGAGCCCGGCTTCCGCTACCGGCTCAACGTCGAGGCGGGCACCGACGTGACCCTCGACGAGCTCCGCGCGTCGTACCACGCGGTCGTCTACGCCGTCGGGGCTGCGAGCGACCGCCGGCTGGGAGTGCCGGGGGAGGCCCTGCCGGGAAGTGCCTCGGCGACCGACTTCGTCGCTTGGTACAACGGGCACCCCGATGCCGACGACGCGAGCTACCCGCTGGCCACTGCGTCCTCCGGGCGCGCGGTCGTCATCGGCAACGGCAACGTCGCCCTCGACGTCGCGCGGATCCTCACCGCTGATCCCGACCGGCTCGCGACCACCGACATCTCCGACCCGGCCCTGCTCGCGCTGCGCGACTCGCGGATCCGGGAGGTCGTGCTGCTCGGCCGTCGCGGGCCCGCCGACGCCGCGTTCACGCTGCCCGAGCTGATCGGCCTGGCCACGCTCGACGACGTCGACGTGGTGGTCGAAGGCGCGGTCGGTTCAGCCGGGGTGACCTCGGACGAGACCGACAAGGGGGGAATCCTCGCCGAGCTCGCCAGCCGCACGCCGGTCGCGGGTCGGCGGCGGATCGTCCTCCGCTTCCACACGGCGCCCGTCCGGATCATCGGCGATGAGCAGGTCGAAGCGATCGAGGTCGTCCGGACCGAGGTGGTCGGCGGCCGTGCCGTCCCCACCGGCGAGACCGAGCACATCTCCGCGGGACTGGTGCTGCGCGCGATCGGCTACCGCGCCCGACCGGTGCCGGGGCTCCCGTTCGACGACGAGCGCGGGCTGGTCCCCAACGACGGCGGCCGCGTCGAGCCGGGGTTGTACGTCGGAGGCTGGATCAAGCGCGGCCCCACCGGCTTCCTCGGCACCAACAAGTCTTGTTCGAAGGAGACCGTCGAGCGCATTCTCGACGACCTGGACGCGGGCCTGTTGGCCTCGCCGACTGGTGTCGTCGAGCGTCTCGACCACGAGGTCGACCTCAACGGCTGGCGCGCGATCGACCGTGCCGAACGGGCCCTCGGCGCCGTCGCGGGACGCCCTCGCGTCAAGCTCGCCGACCGGGTGGCGCTGATTGAAGCGGCCACCCCACCTGTGCGCCGCCGCTCGAAGGTGCGTGCGGGGCGCTGACGCCCCTTCGGTCCTCGCGGCGGCGACTCGACGACCGGCAGGCGCGAGGACAGCGGGCCTGCGCGGATATGGTTGGTCCATGCCGCACGTGCCCCGCGTTCCCGGTCTCGATGGCCGGCAGCTGCGGTGGGCCGACCACAACGAGGAGCGGCGCCTGCACGTGCTGACCGCCGCGATCGACCTGATCGAGGAGCGGCCGCTGGGGAGCGAGCTGCGAGTGCAGCAGATCGCCGAGCGCGCCGGGCTGGTGCGCACCGTCGTCTACCGCCTGTTCAGCAACCGGGTCGACCTCAACCGCGCGGTCCAGATCCACATCGTCGGGATGATCCGCGAGCGTCTCGACTCGACCCTCGTCCTGACCGGCAGCATCGACGAGATCATCCACAGCATTGTCGGCGGCTACGTCGACTGGGTGGCCGAACACCCGCACCTCCACGAGATGGCGCAGCGGGCGCTCGGCGACGGCGAGCCGGGCGAGCTGGACCGGGCAGTCGACCAGCTCGGTTCCGACGTGTCGACGCTCTTCCAGTCCGGCGCGATCCTCCTCGGCCACGAGCTTGACGAGGATCAGCTCAACACGCTGGACCTGCTCGTGGTCGGGCTGCTCGGTCAGGTCCGCGGCAGCGTCAACCAGTGGGTACGACGTCCGGAACGCAAGCTCAGCCCGCGTGCCCTGACCGCCATGCTGAGCCGTTGGATCTGGTACCAGATCGACGGCCAGTCGCGAGAGATGGACCTCGTGCTGGATCCGACGGCGCCGCTCGACCGGCTCGCCGGAGCGGCTGGCTAGTGCGGAACTAGTTAGTTGCCGCCGGCGCGCGGGCCGCCGAGACAGACCGCGACCAGTTCGCCGGGACGATCGTCGTTGAAGACCGCCCAGCCGTGGTCGAAGGAGACCCACCGGACTCGACCGGCCTCGTTGCGGATGACCGCGCTCGTCGGGATCACGTCGGGCGCGAACCCGGTGGTGGAGCAGTGGTGGCGCGCCATCATTCGGCTCGTGGCCTCGTCCTGGACGGAGAGACCGAGGTCCTCTGCCGGCGGCTGCGGTGCTCCGAGGACGCTGGCTGCGCCGAGCCCGACCAGCAACGTCAGGGCGGCAGCCGTCAGCGCCGTACGGACCGAGATCACGGTCGTACGAAGCCAGCGAGTGCGCGCGTCGACCACGTCGTCACCTTTCCCGGAGCACCATCGATGGAGCGTGTCGGCCGACCGCGGCCCCAGCCGCGGGTCTGATGTTCTGCCGTTGCCACCTCAACGAACAGGAGCGCGTCGGGTCACGAGTCGAACCGTGCGACCTGTGACCCGAAATCCCAGGCAGGATGGGACATATGACCTGGTTCTCCTCCCCGGCGCAGGCCGCCGAACGGCTGACCGCGGCGGGTTACCTCGCCGATGCAGCGACCGCCACGACCGCGTTCCTGGCCGGCGCGCTGGAGAAGCCGTTGCTGCTCGAGGGCCCGGCCGGTGTGGGAAAGACGGAGCTGGCCAAGGCGGTCGCGCGGGCGACCGGCGCGGAGCTGGTGCGGCTCCAGTGCTACGAGGGCCTCGACGAGGCCCGGGCGCTCTACGAGTGGAACTACAAGAAGCAGCTGCTGCGGATCCAAGCCCAGACCGGGTCCGGCGACGGACTCGACTGGGACCAGACCCACGACGACATCTTCACCGAGGAGTTCCTGCTGACCCGGCCGTTGCTGACCGCCATTCGCCGGGACGAGCCGACGGTGCTGCTCATCGACGAGGTCGACAAGACCGACATCGAGGTGGAGGGCCTGCTGCTCGAGGTGCTGTCGGACTTCCAGGTCACCATCCCCGAGCTCGGCACTGTGGCGGCGACGCGGCGGCCCTACGTCGTCCTCACCTCCAACGCGAGCCGCGAGCTCTCGGAAGCGGTGAAGCGGCGCTGCCTCTACCTGCACCTCGACTACCCCGACGCCGAGCGCGAGCGGGAGATCCTGCAGGCCCAGGTGCCTGACCTGGACGATCGGATCGCGGAGCAGCTGGTCGCCACGGTCGGCAAGCTGCGCGACCTGGAGCTCAAGAAGCCGCCCTCGATCGCCGAGACCGTCGACTGGGCGCGGACCTTGATCGCGCTCGAGATCCGCAACCTCGACGAGAAGGCGATCTCGGACACGCTCGGCGCCGTCCTCAAGCACGCGTCCGACCAGCAGCGCGCGGTGAAGGAACTACGGCTCAACAAATGACACGCGAAACCTCCGGCCTGCTCGACCGCCACCTCTCCTTCATCGAGGCGCTCCGGGGCGCGGGGATGTCCGTGTCGCTGGCCGAGGACCTCGACTCGGTCGCCGCGCTCGGCGCCGTCGGCTGGGGCGAGCGCGCGCACGTGCGCGACGTACTTGCGGCGACGCTGGTCAAGAAGCAGGCCCAGCGCATCACCTTCGACGCACTCTTCGACGTTTATTTCCCCGCCCTGGTGGGCGACGGCGTACGGGGCACTGGCGCCGCGGACGACAGCGAGCCGGCCGACGCAGCGGGAGTCCGCGACAACGCGGCCGCGCTGCAGTCGTTCCGCGACCAGCTCGCCGAGGCACTCCAGAGCGCCGACCAGCAACAGCTGCGGCGACTGGCGGCTCAGATGGTCGGCACGTTCGGCGCGATGCCCGGGCGCGGGCCGGGGCTTTCGTCGTGGTCGGCCTACACCGCGCTGCAGCGGGTGGCGCCGCAGGAGCTCGTCGACAGGATCGTCGCCGGGCTGCTCGGCGACAGCGACGACGAGGCCCGCGAGACAGAGGTACGACGCCTCGCCAACCGCCGGGTCGGCGCCTTCACGACGATGGTCGAGGACGACGCCCGCCGCCGGATCGCCGAGGAGAAGGGACCCGACCACGTCGCCGACGTCGCCATCCGTCCGAGCATCGACAAGCTCGCGTTCACCGCCGCCCGGCGCAGCGACCTCGACGAGATGCGCCGTCAGATCTTCCCGCTCGCCCGTCGGCTCGCCACCCGGCTGACCAAGGAGCACCACGCGCACCGCAGGGGCTCGCTCGACTTCCGTCGGACGGTCCGGGCATCGATGGCCACGGGCGGCGTACCCCTGACTACGCGCCACCGTCCCAAGCGGCCGCACCGCACCGACCTGGTCGTGCTCTGCGACGTCAGCGGCTCAGTGGCCAACTTCGCGCAGTTCACGCTGCTGTTCGTGTTCGCCCTGCGAGAGGTGTTCCAGAGCATGCGTGCGTTCACGTTCATCGATCACGTGCACGAGGTGACCGAGCACCTGCAGCCGGGGGCGGATCCGGTCGAGGTCCTGGAGAAGCTCGCCGCCGCGAGCAGCCACGCGGCGCTCTGGGGCAGGACCAACTACGGCCGCGCCTTCACCAAGTTCGAGCAGGAGCACGCCGACGCCCTCGGTCCCAAGACCACGCTGCTGATCCTCGGTGACGCCCGCAGCAACTACAGCGACCTGGAGGACGCCACCCTCCGCCGGCTGGCGGGGTCGGTACGACGCTCGTACTGGCTCAATCCCGAGCCTGAGAGCAGCTGGGGCGCGGGCGACTCGGCCGCGCGGACCTACCGCGAGATCGTGTCGATGGTGGAGTGTCGCAACCTGACCCAGCTCGAGGAGTTCGTCCACGACCTCGCCCGGTAGGCCTGCGCAGGCGCTGAGAGACTTGTCACATCTGGTAAAAAGTTGACTGTTTCAGGTTCAGCGACCGAGGGCCGCCTTTAACCTGCTTCAACCGCCGTGTTCGGACCCTCCGAGCCAGCCCCCCCGGCGGCACGACCCGTGCTGTGTTGCCCTCGCCGGCGACGTCGCGCGACGAGGAGTTGGGCGGTCATGCATTCATCTTTCGTGCGGGGCGCTGACTCGTCCGGCCCGGAGAATTCGGAGGGCACCACTCGCGACGCGCGTTTCGACGCGCTGCGCACCGCGATCGAGCGCGATCCGGATCCGCGAGGTCGGGTCGCGCACTCGGCCACGCTCGAGCTGCTCGACCGCAGCGACCGTGCCGATGCCGGCAACTTCAAGGAAGGCTGGGACCGCTTCGCCGAGGCGGCGGTCGAGGTGATCGGAGAGGACGGTTGGGCGATCACCGTCGGCGCAATGGCCAACATGATCGGGCTGATCCACTTCTCCGAGCCGGCCGACTTCATTGCCGCGAGCCGGCTGGCCAAACGCTACGGGCACCGCCGGGTGGCCGCCGTACAGGCGACGATCGACGAGCTGCTCGGGACCGGGCAGGCGCTGCCGGTCGCCACCCGGATGGTGATGGTCCTCTCGCTGACGGACTGGGTGGCCGAGAAGCTGACGGACACCGGCATGTCGAAGATCGACGCGACCGAGATCGCCGAGCGTTGCTACCAGGTCGGCTTCTGGCTGGTGCTGACCGACGTCGACCCCAGCCGACCCGGTCCCATCCTGAGGACGGTCGAAGAGGTCGTCTGGACCTGGGACAACGGCGGCCTGCGGGCGTGGCGCGCCCAGGTCGCGATCATCGCCGCGAACCCCTGGGCGCCGTACGGCAACGAGCTCAAGGAGCTGAGCCTGGCCGCCAACAAGCCAGCTCCGGCGCACGCGATCGACGAGGCGGTGAAGGTCTACCGTTCGCGGTTCGAGCGTCGTGAGCGCGAGCTGGTTGCCCGTGAGATCCGCCAGCTGGTGGCGATGAGCGGCCTCAGCCAGCGCGAGTTCGCGGCCATGGCCGGTACGTCGGCCTCACGCCTGTCGACCTACGTCAACGGCCTGGTCACGCCCTCGGCGACGATGATGGTGCGGATCCGACGGGTGTCCGGGCTCGTCCAGACTCGTCGCGCGAACGGCCACCGCTAGAACTTCTAGGGCGCGAGCGCTCCGTCGAGACGGTCCAGTGCGACCTCGATGTCCGCAGCCGTGCCGGCGAAGCTGAACCGCAGGTAGCGGCGGCCGTCGACGGTGTCGAAGTCGATGCCGCTCGCCATCGCCACGCCCGTGCGCGCCAGCAGGTCGCGGGCGAAGGCCATCGAGTCGTCGGTCAGGTGGCCGACGTCGGCATAGGCATAGAACGCGCCGTCGGCCGGGGCGAGGCGGTCGATGCCGAGCCGCTGGAGACCGGCGAGAAGGACCTCCCGGTTGGAGGCGTAGCGGCGGACGTGGCCGTCGAGCTCGGCGTAGGACGACTCCTCGAACGCGGCCAGCGCGGCCCGTTGCGCGATCACCGGCGGGCAGATGCTGAAATTGCCGGTGAGCACGTCGACCGTGCGCAGCAACCGGGTCGGCGCGAGCATCCAGCCGAGCCGCCAGCCGGTCATCGAGAAGTACTTCGAGAACGAGCCGAAGACGATCGCCTCGCGGCTGGTCTCCCAGGCGCACCGCGCGAGCGAGGGAGAGCTGCCGGCAGCGCGGTGGGAGGCGCTCGCCGGAAGCTTGCTTCCTCCCCTGGCGCCGGAGACGCGCTCGGCCAATGACGCCGTCTCGATGCCGTGGTAGATCTCGTCGGAGACCAGCTGCACCCCCGATGCCTCGCACCATCGGGCGATCGCCGCCAGCTCGTCGGGCAGCAGCATGGTGCCGGTCGGGTTGGCCGGACTGGCGACGACCAGCCCGGCGAGCGGGGTGGCGGTGTGGATCTCGACGAGCTGCTCGACGGTCGGCTGGAACCGGGTGTCCGGACCGGTCGGGATCTCCACGACCTCGCACCCGAGCGCGGCGAGCACGTTGCGGTAGCAGGGGTAGCCCGGCCGCGCGATCGCCACCCGGTCACCGACGTCGAACGCCGCGAGGAACGCGAGCAGGAAGCCCCCGCTCGACCCCGTGGTCACTACGACGTCGTCGGCGGTCACGTCGATCCCGTAGCGACGCCGGTGGTGGTCGGCGATCGCCGCCCGCAGTTCGACGATCCCGATCGCCGGCGTGTAGCCCAACGGGTCGCCCGATCCCAGCAGCCGGACCGCTTCGGCGTTGACCGGCGCCGGCGCGCCGGAGCTCGGCTGGCCGGCCAGCAGATTGACGAGGTCGCCGTGCGTTCGCTGCCGCTCGGCCGAGAGCGCGAGCAGGTCCATCACGTGGAACGGCGGCACGTTGGCGCGCAGGGAGGCGCCGAATCGGGAGAAATCCGCCCTCGAATCCGGAGAAATCCCTGACACGCTCACAGCATGTCAGGCGAGCGTCGAGTCTGATACCGCCGGACTCGGGTGGGGATCTCTCCGGATTCGAGTCGGATTTCTCCCGATTCGGCTTGCTGCGAGGCCCGCCCGGCGTCCGAAGAAGGATCCCTCGCCCAGTTGGGTGCCGGAGCAGTAGCCGGCCCCGTCCTGGGCGATGTTGGAGGCGCAGGCGCCGGCGGCGTAAAGGCCGGGGACCACCGAGCGGTCCTCGCGGAGCACCTCACCGTCGACGCCGGTGCGCATCCCGCCGAGCGTGAACCCGGCGTAAAGCGCGGTGCCGAGGGTGAGGTCGTAGACGCCCCAGGGGCCGGCGGTCTGCGGCGCCAGCCAGTCGGGGTGCTTGTGGAAGTCGGGGTCCTCGCCACGCGCGGCGTGCTCGTTGTAGCGGGCCATCGTCGCCACCAGCGATCCGGCCGGCAGCCCGAGCGCCTCCTCCATCTCCTCGACCGTCTCGTAGCCGTCCTTGAGCGGGACCAGCGGCATCCGCTGCTCCTCCATGTGGTCGCTGTCGGCGATGAGGTACGCCGTCGAGTCCGGCTGCTGCAGCACGTGGTACGACGTACGTGCGTGGTAGCTGTCCTCCGCGACGAACCGCTGCCCTGCCTTGTTGACGATCAAGCCCTTGACCAGCGACGACGGCGGGTAGAACGGTGCGGTGATGAACGGCTCGTCCATGTTCTCGAGCGCGGCGCCTACGGACTGCCCGAGCCGGATGCCGAGCCCGTCGTCGTACGTGCTCCCGAGGACGAACAGCTTCGTGGTCATCGCCGGCGTGTACCGCTCGAGCATGTCCTGGTTCATGACGTAGCCGCCGGCGGCGACGACGACGGCGGGAGCGAGCACGACACCGGTCTGGTCGAACCGCTTCCAGGCCACGCCGGCCACCGCGCCGTCGTCGGTCACCACCAGCTGGGCGGCACCGGTCTCGAACCGGACCTCGACGCCCGCCTCCTCGACCCGCTGCCGGAGCAGGTCCATCACGATCTTGGTGCCCTCGGTGTCACCGGGCACGGGCACCTTGTGCCCGCGCGGCGCGGGAGCGATCTCGTCGCGGAACGGCCACACCTTCTCGTTGCCGGTGTACATCAGGCCCTCGGTGCCCGGCTGGATCACGGCCTTGCCCGGGAAGAACGAGCGCTCGAACTGGAAGCCCAAGGCCTCGAGCCAGTCGAAGTGCTCGACCGATCCCTCGCAGTAGAGACGGATCTTCTCCTCGTCGGGGTCCTTGGTGCTGGCCACGAGGTACGCCGCCATCGCGTCGACGGAGTCCTCGTGCCCGGTCGCCTGCTGCACGGCGGTCCCGGCGCCGAGGTAGAAGTGGCCCCCGGACATGCTCGACGTACCGCCATGGACCGCTGCCTTCTCCAGCAGCAGCACCCGCGCCCCGGCGCGAGCGGCCTCCAGGGCCGCACATCCGCCGGCGATGCCGAACCCGACGACGATCACGTCGTAGCTCTCGGCATCGGGCGGTACGTCGTCGGCGGAGACGGTCGCGGGGATCGTCAGTCCAGCAGGCACGGTCATGGAGCCAAATGTAGAACACGTTTCAGTTCGGGGCCATCTGTGCTTCGAAGAGTGGGCCGATAGACTGCGGACCCGCGCCCCGACGACTGCAGCCGAGGTGACATGAGCTTCGACGTCCATCAGCTCGACGCGTTCCTGCTGGTGGGGGCCGCCGTCACGTTCGTCGCGGTGCTCGCGGTGCGCGTCTCCTCGCGGGCTGGCCTACCGAGCCTCCTCCTCTACTTGTTCATCGGCGTCCTGCTCGGGGAGTCCGTGATCGGCATCGGCTTCGAGGACGCCCAGCTCGCCCACGCGCTGGGGTTCGGGGCGCTCGCGGTGATCCTGACCGAGGGTGGTCTCACCACCAACTGGCGGGAGACCCGGGGCTCGGTCCGGCTCGGCCTGGCGCTGGCGACGGTCGGCGTGACCATCTCGGTCGGCGTGGTCGCGATCGGCGCCCACTATCTGCTCGGCATGTCCTGGGAGCTCGCCGTGCTCCTCGGTGCGGTGACGTCCCCGACCGACGCGGCCGCAGTGTTCTCGGTGATCCGGGTGGTGCCGTTGCCCCGGCGGATCACCGGCGCCCTCGAGGCGGAGTCCGGGTTCAACGATGCCCCGACGGTCGTCCTCGTGACCCTCATCTCCAGCGGCGCCGCGGCCGAGCACGGACCCTTCGTCCTCGCTGCGATCATCGTCTTCGAGCTCGTGGCCGGTGTGTTGATCGGTCTCGGCGCCGGGTTCGGCGGCGCGTGGATCATGCGGCGCGTCGCGCTTCCCGCCTCCGGTCTCTACCCGATCGCCGTGCTCAGCCTGGCGATGCTGGGGTACGGCGCCGCTGCCGCCGTCCACGCAAGCGGCTTCGCGGCGGTGTACGTCGCAGCGCTCGTGCTCGGCAACGCCGCACTCCCGCACCGATCGGTGACCCGGTCCTTCTCCGAGGGCCTCGCCTGGCTCGCCCAGATCGGGCTGTTCGTCATGCTCGGCCTCCTCCTGTCGCCGGCGCGGATCGAGTGGGAGACCGTGGCGATGGCTCTCGGTGCGGGCCTGATCCTGACCGCGGTGGCGAGGCCCCTGTCGGTGCTGGTGAGCTCGCTGGCGCAACGGATGACCTGGCCGGAGCTCACGTTCCTGTCGTGGGCGGGCCTGCGCGGGGCCGTCCCGATCGTGCTCGCGACGATCCCGCTCGCGGAAGACGTCGACCACGCCGACCTGCTCTTCGACATCGTCTTCGTGCTGGTGGTGATCGACACCGTGCTCACCGGGCCGACCCTTCCCTGGGTGGCGAAGGTGCTGCGGGTCGCCCGCCGGTCGGAACCCCGAGACATCGAGCTCGAGGCGGCGCCGCTCGAACGGGTCGACGCCGACATGCTGCAGGTCGCGATCAGTCCGAAGTCCCGGCTGCACGGCGTCGAGATCGGTGAGCTGCGGCTGCCGCCGGGCGCATCGGTCGCGTTGATCGTGCGCGACGGGCAGACACTCGTGCCCGAGGTGCGGGCGGTCCTGAAGCACGGCGACGACCTGCTCGTCGTCACCCCGCGCAAGCTGCGCGATGCGACCGAGCGCCGGCTGCGCCAGGTCAGTGCCGGCGGCCGGCTCGCTCAGTGGCTGGGTGCTGATCCGGGAGTCAATGAGCGCTCGCACTGAGCGAATTTCGTGACTCGCCGCGCCAGGACATTGTCAGCGAGCCGGATGCGTGCGATTGTGAGTCCAGCCTCACCAGTTGCTGACACCACGTGGCACGAGGCGATCCTGTCGTTGGGCTCCACCTTCGACAGCAAGGGAGTCGCGAAGCTCCAAACTTTCGCGGCCACCCGAGGGGGATCGGGACCATCGAAACTATTTTTAGGACCACAGTGCTGGGGCGCATCGACGCCCTCCGCGGACAGCGACCTGAGCTGGCCCGCCTACTGAACGTGATGCAGGGCGACTCCGACCAGGGTCATGCGCCTCTCCACGCCGCCGGGTTGTCCGTCTTCGAGCGCATCGACCGCCTCGAGTCCGGCCCCTATGCCGCCGCTTGGCGACGGCTCATCGGCGTGCTGGCGACCTACCCGGACACGCCGGAGTCCGCCCTGAAGACAGCTGTGCTGACCAACCTGCTCGGGGTGGTCGCCCTCGGTGATGCCGAGGACTATCAGCACGCTGCCACCCTGGTCCGCCGGTTCGGCCACCAGCAGGTCGCTCAGATCCAGAACGAGCTCGACGATCTCGTGAGGCTCGGGCCCGACCTGCCGCTGACGACGGCGGCCTGTCGCGAGCTCGCTCGTCGTACGCATATCGAGCGTGCCGTGGCCGCCGCCGGCCTGGCCGACGAGGATGCGGTCGCGACGGCGGGCAAGTGCAACGCCTCGGCGTTCTGGTTGCTGATGGCCGGGGTCGACCCGTCGAACCCGGCGCCGCTCCCCAAGGACGCGGACGAGTTTGCCCAGATCATCGAGCGGCGCGGCGTTGGCGAGTGGCGGCGGGTGCTGGCGATCATCGCGGCCAACCCGTGGGGCCCGGAGGTCTCGCGTCTCACGGAGCTGGCTCTCGAGGCCGACCTCCCGGCGCCGGCATCGGCTCTGGAGTGGTGCGCGAAGGTCTATCGCAAACGGTTCGAAGAGGCCGAGCGGCTCGAGGTCGCCAAGGAGATCCGGCGACTGGTCGCGATCAGCGGCTGCAGCCAGCGCCAGTTCGCGCAGTACATCGGCACCTCACCGTCCCGCCTCTCGACCTACGTCAACGGCCTGGTCACGCCTTCCGCCGCCATGATGCTCCGGATCAGCCGGTCCGCGTCAGCGTTGGCTCAAGGCGCGACGTGGTCCGGCGGACTCCACTGAGCTGAAGGGCGCGAGCGGGTCGGTTGACGTCGGTGGGTGGTCGCGACCGTCGGCGGCCAGCGGCTATGACGGCGTCGGGCCGCAGACGACGGCGTCGTCCTCGGCCTTGACCCCGGTCTTGCCGTCCTTGATGCCAGGAAAGCCTTCGCCCACGACCACGGTGATGCCGGGATCGGCGGTCGCCTGTTCGACGATCTCGGTGTCCCTGCCGAGGTAGGTCCGCAACAGCTGGGCAGCCGGCCCGTCGGGGTCGGCGGTCCAGATCATGACACCGCTCTCGCCGGTCTTGGCGGCGGTGTCGCTCGTGGTGCCCTCGGCAAACCCCTTGCGCTTGAGCGCATCCAACGTCTCGCCGGCGAGGCCGTCCGGGCCGCTGGCGTTGTAGACGTTGACGAGGACGAGGCCGGGCGTGACCCGGTCGCCGGCGGCGAACGAGGAGTCGGTGCAGGCCGGCTGCTCCTCCCTCTCCGGGAACGGATCGGTGGCGCTCGACCAGGCCCAGGCGACGCCGATCACGAACAGCGCCGCGAGGACTGCCAAAGTCGCCGCGGACCGAGCGCGTGCCTTGGTGTCCACGCAGTCAGTCTTCCATCCTGATCACCCGGGCGTGCAGGACGCTCCGTTGCTGGAGCGCCGCGCGCAGCGCGCGGTGCAGCCCGTCCTCGAGGTAGAGCTCGCCGCGCCACAGCACGACGTGGGCGAAGAGGTCGCCGAAGAAGGTCGAGTCCTCGTCGAGCAGCGCGGCGAGCTGCAGCGTGTCCTTGGTCGTGACCAGCTCGTCGAGGCGCACCTGGCGCGGCGGCACCGAGGCCCACTCCTTCGAGCCGAGGGCGTGGTCGGGGTACGGCCGACCGTCGCCGACGCGCTTGAAGATCACGCAACGGATTCTAGTGACCGGGCGAAGGTGATGGTGCCGTGAAGCTCGCCGGGGCGAGCTCTTCGTTCAACGAGTCGTCAGGCAGTCCAACGCACGGCGTCGTCGACGAAGTCGGCGAGGGCGTGCACGCCGCGCAGGTCCGTGCGCTCCTCCATCAACCGGGTGAGTCCCTGGGCGTGGCGATCGCGGAGGGCAGCCCGGCGCTCCAGGCTGCGGTCGACGGTGTCGGTCTTCTCGGTCATGGTCTCCAGGTTGCCGGGAGAAATGGCGGTTTCAACGAACCGGCGGTTACAGATCGATGTCCCGGTCCGTGATTGTCGTTACATCTCGGCTCGGCCGATCGTTGTGCGTTGGGCGCCCTGCGCACGCGGGACGGGACCGACGTCACAGCGTGCAGGGGTTGGCGACGGGGCGTGGCGCACCCCATACTCGTTACAAGTAGAACGTGTTCTAGATTCTGGGGTGACCGGGTGTACGACTTCGAAGGCGACAAGAGCGCCAAAAGTGCTGGCGGCGGTGGGCCGCACCGCGCCCTGCTGCTCCTCGAGGTGCCGCGGCTGGCGGGTGAGCTCGCCGCCTCCTACGGGATCGACCTGGTGGCACCGCGGCGGCCGACCGGTGGCGGGCGGCCGGTGCTCGTCATCCCAGGCTTCCAGGCGACCGACGGGATGACCGGACGGCTCCGGGGCCACCTCAAGCGCCAGGACTTCCGGGTGCACGGGTGGGCGCAGGGCGCCAACATCGGTCTCACCGACGAGCGGATCGACGGGCTGGTCACGCGGTTCGAGGAGATCCGGAAGAAGTACGACGAGCCGGTCAGCATCGTGGGCTGGAGCTTCGGCGGCGTGCTCGCGCGCTGGCTCGCCCACACCTACCCCGGCGACGTCCGCCAGATCGTCTGCCTCGGCTCGCCGTGGCGGGCGGACGGCGAGAAGACCCGGGCGACCGGCATGTTCGAGCGGTCCCGCGCCAAGCACGGGATCTCCGACCGGGCCAAGCCGATGATCGAGCTGCTGCGCGGTCCGGTGCCGGTGCCGTGCACCGCGGTCTACTCCAAGACCGACGGCATCGTGCCGTGGCGCGGCTGTGCTGTCGACGAGGCTGCCTTCCCGCCCGCCGAGAACGTCGCGGTCCCGAGCAGCCACGTCGGAATGGTCGCGAACCCGCTGGTCCTCGACGTCGTCGTCGACCGGCTGTGCCAGGACCCGGAGGACTGGCAGGAGTTCTCGTGGCGGTCGGCCCTCGCCCGCAAGTGGGGCAGGTCATGAGCGAGGACCTCCTCGGCCAGCGCGACCCGGCGTACATCGCCAAGGCCCTGCCCTTCCTGAAGCTGGCCATGAAGGGCTACTTCCGGTCCGACGTGCGGGACATCGATCGGGTGCCGGACGGCGGTGCGCTGATGGTCGGCAACCACTCCGGCGGCCTGATGGCGATGGACGTGCCGATCATCGCGGTGGCGTTCGCGGACGCCTTCGGTGCCGAGCGCCCGCTCTACTGCCTGGCCCACGACATGCTGTTCACCGGCGTAGCGGGTCCGTTCTTCCGCAAGTTCGGCTTCGTGCCCGCCGACCGGGCGAGCGCCGACGAGGTGCTCTCGTCGGGTGCGGTCACCATCGTGTTCCCCGGCGGCGACTACGACACGTTCCGCCCGACCCTCAAGGCCAACGTGATCGACTTCGAGGGGCGCAAGGGCTATGTGCGCACTGCCCTGGCGGCCGGCGTCCCGATCGTGCCGGTCGTGTCCATCGGCGGGCAGGAGGCTCAGTTCCACCTCACCCGTGGCCAGTGGATCGGACGGCTCTCGCCGCTGCGCAGGGTGATGAGGACCGACCTGCTGCCGCTGACGTTCGGCTTCCCCTTCGGCCTGATGCCCGCGGGTGCCGGGAACGTCCCGCTGCCGACCAAGATCGTCACCCAGGTGCTCGACCCGATCGATCCGGCCGTGATCGTGGCGGAGTTCGGGGCCGGCTCCGAAGCCGACGCCATCACCGAGGTGGACGAGGTCGTGCGGGCGCGGATGCAGGAGGCGCTGGACGAGCTGGCGCGGGAGCGAAGGTTCCCGGTGTTGGGATGAAGACGCACCCCAGGAAGGCCCGAGGTCGGCTGCGCACGCAGCTGTGGGCGACCGGTCACCTGCTGCGGAGCAGGATGATCGGTCCGATGCGACCGGACCGGTACGTCGGGATGACCCGGATCCTGCGCCGCTACGGCCCGCACGCGACCACCGGCTTCGCCCTGGCAGCCAACCGCCGGCCGAACGGCATCGGATTGATCGACGAGCGCGGCTCGCTCACCTGGCAGCAGATCCAGGACCGTGCCGACGCACTGGCCGTCGGCCTCGGCGCAGTGTCCGACGGACAGCCGACGTCGGTGGCCATCCTGTGTCGCAACCACCGCGGGTTCGTCGACGCGTTCCTCGCGGCCGGACGGCTCGGCGTGCCCGCCCTGTTGCTCAACACCGGGTTCTCGGGACCGCAGCTAGCCGACGTGCTCGAGCGCGAGCAGGCCACGCTCATCGTCTACGACGAGGAGTTCGCCGGCCTGGTCGCCGACGCCCGGGCCCGGATCCCCGCTCTGGTCGAGGTCCTCAGCTGGGTGGACGACGAGTTCGCGACCCGGGTGCAGACAACGGCGGACCAGCTGATCGACCACCACCGCGGCGAGCAGCCCCCGCCGCAACGTCCCGGGCGCGTCGTACTCCTGACGTCGGGGACGACCGGCACACCCAAGGGCGCCAATCGCAGCGGCGGAGGGCCGGACGAGCTGGCAGCGATGCTCGAGCGGATCCCGTGGCACGGCGAGCAGACGGTCGTCGTCGCGGCGCCGACCTTCCACGCCTGGGGCTTCGGCCAGCTCGTGATCGGAGCGACGATGGCGTGCACGGTGGTGCTGCGCCGGAGGTTCGACCCCGAGGCGACCCTGGCGCTGGCCGACGAGCACCGGGCGACCGGCATCGGCCTGGTTCCGGTGATGCTCGAGCGGATCATGGAGCTGCCCGACGAGGTGCTCGACCGCTACTCGCTCGACAGCGTGCGCTTCGTGACCGCGAGCGGGTCGCGGATGCGCGGCGAGGCCGTGATCGCGTTCATGGACCGCTTCGGCGACAAGGTCTACAACAGCTACAACGCCACCGAGGCCGGTCAGATCAGCGTGGCGTCACCTGCCGACCTGCGGCACGCGTCCGACACTGCGGGGAGGCCGGTCACCGGCACCACCCTGCGCCTGGTCGACGACGAGGGCAACGAGGTGCCGGTCGGCGAGGTCGGCCGGATCCTCGTGCGCGGTGCGTCCCAGTTCGACGGTTACACGTCCGGCGACACGAAGGACTCGCTCGACGGCTTCATGGTCTCGGGCGACGTCGGGCGGATGGATGCCGGCGGCCGCCTCTACGTCGTCGGTCGCGACGACGACATGATCGTGTCGGGCGGCGAGAACGTCTACCCGGTCGAGGTCGAGCGCGCGATCGGCGAGCTGGCCGATGTGCGCGAGGTCGTGGTCGTCGGCGTCGACGACGAGAAGTTCGGGCAGCGGCTGGCGGCGTACGTCGTACCGTCGCAGCCGGAGGCGATCGACCCCGACCACGTGCGGGCCCACGTGAAGGAGCGGCTCGCCGGTTACAAGGTGCCGCGCGACGTCGTCCTCCTCGACGAGCTGCCGCGCAACGCGTCGGGCAAGGTCGTCGTTCGCGACCTTCCGCTGGCGGGTTCCTGATGGTCAACCGGATGCGGGGCGCCGACGCGAGCTTCCTCTACATGGAGACGCCGTCGGTCCACATGCACACCCTCAAGATCGCCGTGATCGAGCAGCACCGCGACCTGACGTTCGAGAACCTGGTCACCGGCACGCTCGCGCGGCTGCGTCGGATGCCGGCGCTGCGGCGACGGGTCGTCCCGATCCCGTGGGCGCTCAACCACCCGCTGCTCGTGACCCAGCGAAGGATCGACCCCGAACGGCACTTCTACCGCCACGACCTGGGAGGCTCGGCGACCCTGCGCGACGCCGAGGTCGAGATCGGCCTGATCGCCGGACGGGCCCTCGATCACGGGGTTCCACTCTGGGAGATCCACGTCATCGAGGGACTCGCCGACGGCCGGAGGGTCGTCGTGGGCAAGATCCACCACGCCCTCGCCGACGGCAACGCCGCCAACGCGATGCTCGGCAACCTCACCGACGTCCGGTCTGCCGACCGGGCCACACCGCTCACCCGCGATGCCACCGACGACACGGAGCTGCCGTCGCGTGGCCGACTGGCAGTCGAGGGCTTGCGGGACGCCATCCTCCAGATCGCGCTGCTACCGAGGCTGCTGCTCAGCACCGTGCGTGGGGTGGCCTCGATGGTCCGCTACCGGCGGCGCAACGAGACGGGGGTTCCCCTGCCGATCGCGAACGCGCCGCGGGTGTCGTTCAACGGCCCGCTGACGCCACGCCGCAGCTTCGCCACGGTCACCCTGCAGCTGGCCGACCTCAAGGAAGTACGCCGGGAGCACGGCGTGACGCTCAACGACGTGGTGCTCGGGCTGACCGCCGGCGCGCTGCGGCGGTGGCTGGACGAACACGGTGAGCGGCCCTCGGTCTCTCTCACCGCCGGAGTCCCGGTCGGTCTGGACGCCGCCGACAGCGACCCGCGCCTGCAGGGCAACAACGTGTCCAACCTGTTCACGACGCTGGCGACGGACGTCGACGACCCGGTCGAGCGGCTGCAGCGGATCTCCCGCACCGCCGGGCACGCGAAGGAGATGAACCGACGGCTCGGAAGCGAGATGCTGGCCGACTGGAACCAGTTCGCGCCGCCGTCCCTCATGGCGCTCGGCACCAAGCTCTACAGCCGGTTCCGGGCCGCACGCTTCCACCCCGCCGCCTTCAGCGCGATCGTCTCGAACGTGCCCGGTCCCCGGGAGCTGATCAGCATCGGCGGCGCTCGGCTGACCGACATCTTCAGCGTCGGCCCGCTCGTCGACGGGATCGGCCTCAACGTCACGGTCTGGTCGTACGTCGACCGGATGAACTTCTCGCTGCTCGCCTGCCCGGACCTGCTGCCGGACGTGGAGGTGCTGGCGTCCTACTTCCCGGCCGCGCTGGCCGAGCTGCGCGGAGAGCCCGAGCCGGGCGCGGCCGCCGCGCCTGTCCCGGACGAGCAGCGGACCAACGGAGACCAGGAGTCTGCATGACCTATCGGACCATCGGCCGTCACTCCGCGCGGGCCGGCCGCAAGGCCGCGCGCCTCGGGGGGCGAGCGCTCGTGAGCGGGCTGCGTCGCCTCGGCGACGGTGCCGCGCCCGACGTACCGGTGCCGCCGCCGGGACGTGCTGTCGACCTGCCCGGTCGCGGGACGACCCACGTGCTCGACCTGGCCGGCCCGACACCGGATGCGCCGATCCTGCTGCTCATGCACGGGATCGCCACCACCGGGTCGCTCACCTGGTTCTCGGTGCTGGACGACCTCCGGCAGCGCTATCGCGTGGTGACGTTCGACCAGCGGTGGCACGGGCGCGGCATCCGGTCGGAGAACTTCACCCTCGACGACTGTGCCGACGACGCGGTCGCGGTCCTGGACGCGCTGGGGATCGAGCGCGCCGTCGTCGTCGGGTACTCGATGGGCGGGGCGAGCGCGCAGGTGCTGTGGCACCGGCATCCCGAACGGGTCGCCGGCTTGGTGCTCTGCTCGACCGCGGCGCGTTGGCAGGGCCACCTCGGCGAGCGGGTCTTCTTCCTGATGCTGCGGATCGCCAACCTCGGCCTGCTGTCGGTCGCGGCCGACAAGGTGCAGGCGCACGCCGACAACCTGCCGCCGCTCGAGGAGGACGCTCCGGACGCCGGGCTCCGCGCGTGGTGCATGGCCGAGCTCCGAGCAACCAGTCTGTGGTCGTTCCCGGTGGTCATGGCCGAGCTGGGTCGGTTCGACGCGACGTCCTGGATCGGCGACGTCGCCGTACCGACCGGTGTCCTCGTCACCGCGAAGGACCACGCGATCCCGACCGAGCGGCAGTGGCAGCTGGCCGGTCGGATCCCGGACGCGATCACCCGGGTAGCGCCGGGCGGCCACGCTTCCCTGGTGTTCGACCTGGCGAACTGGAAGCCGGTCTTCCTCGAGCTCGTCGACTCCGTCGTGGAGCGGGCCTGCGAGGTCCGAGACCAGGCTGCCCGCGACGAACGAGCGGGCAGCCGTCGGTCGAGGAGGTCGAGTAGCGGCCGCGGGTGAGGAACGAGCCCGCGACGTCGCGTATCGAGACCCGCGCTCAGCCGGTGATCGCTCGGGCCGCGCGGAGACCGCTGCGGACGGCGCCCTCCATCGTGCCCGAGTACGCGCCGGCGGTGTGCTCGCCGGTGAGGACGAGCGGGCCGACCGATCGTTGGAGCGGCGCCGACGCGTCGGGTGAGCGGCCGGCGAGCACGTAGGAGTAGCCGCCACTGGTCCACGGGTCGGTCTCCCAGTCCGTGAGCAGCGCCTGGTCGGCGACCAGGTCGAGGTCCGGCCGGAGCGCGGCGAGCTGGCGGAGCCAGGTGTCGGGGCCGTCGACGACCTCGAGCAGGTCGCGGGCTACCGGTCCTCCGGAGAAGCACGACACCGCCCGGACCCCAGCGTCCCCGGCCGGGTCGAGCGAGTTCCACGCCCACCATGCGTGCGCCGGGTGCTGCACCCCGTCGGGTCGCGAGCGGTTGGTCGTCGGGACCGACAGCTTGGCCGCGGTGCCGGTCGCGAGGCCGGCGCAGCCGTCCTGCCAGGTTTCTGGAAACCCCGGCTCCCAGGCGAGTTCGTCCAGGAGCGCCAGCGGTACGGCGATCACGGCCCGGTCCAGCACCAGCGAGTCCCGCTCGGTCGACACGATCGCGTGCCCGTCGTCGACGGCGATGCCGGTCACCGGGGTCGTCAGCCGGACCCGGTCACCGAGCGCGGCCGCCAGCGTCGACGCGATCCGCTGGTTGCCGCCGACCACCCGCGCCGCGGCGTCGAGGTCGGCGGCGGCGGCGCGCGACACGTTGAAGAGCGCGCTGGCCGTACGTGGCTCGCCCGCGACCGAGGTCGCGATCCGGAGAAAGGCCGGGTCGCCGCCGTACCCGACGCCGAGGCCGGCCATGAACGCCGCCTCGATGGTGACGTCCTCCTCGGGGATCTGCTCCAGGACCGCCGCGACCGTGCGCTCGAGATCGGCAAGGGTCGGTACGTCGCCGGCGACGCGCCTGCGGTGGAAGCGCACGCCGTGCGGCGCCAGCGGCAGCTCGAGCTCGGCGCAGAGCCGCCGGATGACGTGCTGCTCCGCGTCGATCCACTCACCCCCACGCTCGACGACGACGCCGTTGGGGAGCGTCGCGGACCAGGTGCGGCCGCCGACCCGGTCGCGCGCCTCGAGGACGATCACCTCGTGGCCCGCCCGGTGCAGCCGCCACGCGCAGGTCAGCCCTGACAGCCCCGCACCCACGATGCCGATCCGCATGGGAACTGAGTATCGGGGTTCAGGCGCGCCGGGGCGAGACCTCTTCGGCCTGCGACGCCCTGCTCGTACCTCGCAGGGCGTCGGGCCTCAGTAGATCTCGATACACGGCGTCCCGGCTTCGTGCCTCAGCCGCGGCCGCACTCGACCTCTTCGGCCTGCGACGCCCTGCTCGTACCTCGCAGGGCGTCGGGCTTAGTAGATCTCGATACACGGCGTCCCGGCTTCGTGCCTCAGCCGCGGCCGCACTCGACCTCTTCGGCCTGCGACGCCCTGCTCGTACCTCGCAGGGCGTCGGGCCTCAGACGTTCCTGCGGTACTGCCCGCCCACCTCGAAGAAGGCCTCGGTGACCTGGCCGAGCGAGCAGACTCGCGCGGCGTCCATGAGTACGGCGAACACGTTCTCACCGCTCGTCGCGGCTTCCTTGAGCCGGGCGATCGCGGCCTCGGCCTCGTCGGTGTTCGCGGCGCGGAAGGCCTCGACCCGCTCGAGCTGGGAGCGCTTCTCGTCGTCGGTCGCGCGGGCGAGCTCGACGTGGTCGGGGGTGCCACCGTCGTCGGCGCCCGGCGACCGGAACGTGTTGACCCCGATGATCGGCAGCGAGCCGTCGTGCTTGCGGTGCTCGTAGAGCATCGACTCGTCCTGGATCCGCCCGCGCTGGTAGCCGGTCTCCATCGCGCCGAGCACGCCGCCGCGCTCGGAGATCCGGTCGAACTCCGCGAGCACGGCCTCCTCCACGAGGTCGGTCAGCTGGTCGACGACGTACGAGCCCTGCATCGGGTTCTCGTTCATCGCCAGGCCCCACTCGCGGTTGATGATCATCTGGATCGCCAGCGCGCGTCGTACGGACTCGTCGGTCGGGGTGGTGACCGCCTCGTCGTAGGCGTTGGTGTGCAGCGAGTTGGCGTTGTCGTAGATCGCGCACAAGGCCTGCAGCGTGGTGCGGATGTCGTTGAACGCCATCTCCTGGGCGTGCAGCGACCGGCCGGACGTCTGCACGTGGTACTTCAGCTTCTGCGAGCGCTCGTTGCCGCCGTACCGCTCCTTCATCGCGACCGCCCAGATCCGGCGGGCGACCCGGCCGATCACGGTGTACTCCGGGTCCATGCCGTTGGAGAAGAAGAAGGACAGGTTCGGCGCGAAGTCGTCGATGTCCATGCCGCGGGCGAGATAGGACTCGACGTAGGTGAAGCCGTTGGCGAGCGTGAACGCGAGCTGGCTGATCGGGTTCGCCCCGGCCTCGGCGATGTGATAGCCCGAGATCGAGACGGAGTAGAAGTTGCGGACGCCGTGCTCGATGAACCATTCCTGGATGTCGGCCATGCACCGCAGCGAGAACTCGGTGGAGAACAGGCAGGTGTTCTGGCCCTGGTCCTCCTTGAGGATGTCGGCCTGCACCGTGCCACGGACGGTGCGTAGCGCCTCGGCCGGATCGATGCCGTTCTCGCGGGCCTGGTCGATCACGGTGTTGAGGAAGAAGGCGAGCACCGTCGGAGCCGGGCCGTTGATCGTCATCGACACCGACGTCGTGGGCGAGCCGAGGTCGAAGCCGTCGTAGAGCGCCTTCATGTCCTCGAGAGTCGCGACGCTGACGCCGGACGTGCCGACCTTGCCGTAGATGTCGGGCCGCTCGGCCGGGTCGCGGCCGTAGAGCGTGACCGAGTCGAACGCCGTCGACAGCCGGGTTGCCGGCTGGCCCTCGGACAGCAGCTTGAAGCGACGGTTGGTGCGGAACGGGTCGCCCTCGCCCGCGAACATCCGCGCCGGGTCCTCGTTGTCGCGCTTGTAGGGGAAGACGCCGCCGGTGAACGGGTACAGACCCGGGAGGTTCTCGCGGCGCCAGAACCGCACCAGCTCGCCGTGGTCGTCGAAGGTGGGTACGGCGACGCGGGGGATCCGGGTGGCCGACAGCGACTCGCGACCGGGGTCGTCCGCGTAGCGCTTGACGACCGCGGGCCACTCGTCGAGCTGGTGGCGGAGGTCGTCCGGCAGGTCTTCGACCGCCTGCTTCGCGAGGTCGTCGATCTCCGGCACCTCGGCTGCGACCGCGGCGAAGCGCTGGGCCCGGCGCGCGGCGCCGATCAGCTCCTCGGTCTCCGCGTGGTAGTCGCGCAGCGTGCCGGCGATCTCGGCGAGGTAGCGCACCCGGTCGGCGGGAAGCACCTGCTGGATCCGGGTCGAGATCTTCCCCTCGACCGTGGTGAGCAGGCCCTCGTCGACGTCGAGGCCGTGACCGGTCAGCTGCCCGCGGAGGAACTGGTAGAGCGCCGTCACACCGTCGTCGTCGAACGTCGCGGCCGAGGTGCCGAACACCGGCATGTCGTCGGGCTGCTGGCCGAACGCCTCACGGTTGCGCACCAGCTGGCGGGCGACCTCGCGCAGCGCGTCCTTGGCGCCGCGTCGCTCGAACTTGTTGATCGCCACGGCGTCGGCGAAGTCGAGCATGTCGATCTTCTCGAGCTGGGAGGCGGCGCCGTACTCCGGCGTCATGACATAGAGACTGGTGTCGACGAACGGTACGACGGCCGCGTCGCCCTGACCGATGCCCGGCGTCTCGACGACCACGAGGTCGAAGCCGGCGGCCTGCGTGGCAGCGATGACGTCGGCGAGGTGGCGGGGCAGCTCGTGCGCGCCGCGGGTCGCGAGGCTGCGGAAGAAGACGCGGTCGCGGTCGAGCCCGGGCCCGTCGAGGTCGAGGCTGTTCATCCGGATCCGGTCGCCGAGCAGCGCTCCGCCGCCCTTGCGCCGGGTCGGGTCGACCGCCAGCACGGCGACCCGCACCTTGTCGTGCTGGTCCATGCGCAGTCGCCGCACCAGCTCGTCGGTGAGCGAGCTCTTGCCGCTGCCGCCGGTGCCGGTGATGCCGAGCACCGGGATCGCGCGCGCCGCTGCGGCCTCCCGGATGCGCGCGAGCTCGGCGTCGCCGACCGCGCCGGTCTCGATGCCGGTGATCATCCGCGAGAGCGCCGGGCGGTGGCCGGACATCAGCTCGTCGGCGCTCGCGCCGCGCAGCGACCAGAGGTCGTGGTCACAGTCGCGGACGACGGAGTTGATCATCCCGGGCAGGCCCATCCGCTGCCCGTCCTCGGGGGAGAAGATCGTCACCCCGGACTCGCGCAGCCGGACGATCTCGTCGTGCACGATCACGCCGCCGCCACCGCCGACGACCTTCACGTGACCGGCGCCGCGGCTGCGGAGCTGCTCGACGAGGTACTCGAAGTACTCGACGTGGCCGCCCTGGTACGACGACACCGCCACGCACTGCGCGTCCTCCTCGATCGCCGCTTCGACGATCTCGGCGACGGAGCGGTTGTGACCGAGGTGGATCACCTCGCAGCCCTGCGCCTGGAAGATCCGGCGCATGATGTTGATCGCGGCGTCGTGCCCGTCGAACAGGCTCGATGCGGTCACCAGCCGGATCGGGTGGCTGGGCTTGTGGAGCGGCGTGCGGACCATCGTCACCTCAACTAGTTGGACGTCCTAGGAAAATAGTAGGACATCCAAGTAGTTACCTCAAATCGGCGCTCGTACGCAGCGCCTCGACCAGCGCGTCCGCGGTCCGCTCGACCATGGCGAGCACGACGCGGAACCCGTCGCCGTCGCCGAAGTAGGGGTCGGGCACCTCCGCTCCCGGCTCCGACGGGTCGAAGTCGCCGAACAGCCGGACGCGCTCGGGATCGACCTCGCCGTTCGCGAGCGCGCTCAGGTCGCTCAGGTTCTGCTCGTCCATGGCGAGGAGCAGGTCGCACTCGTCCAGCCAGGAGGGCCGGACCTGCCGGGCCCGGTGGGCCGACCCGTCGTACCCCTCCCTGGTGAGGACGGCCGCCGCCCGCCGGTCCATCGGGTGGCCGATGTGCCAGTCGCCCGTGCCGGAGCTGACCACGGTGACCCGGTCGTCGAGACCGGCCGCGGCGACCCGGTCGGTCAGGACCACGTCCGCCATCGGTGAGCGGCAGATGTTGCCGAGGCACACCAGCGCGACGCGGTAGCGCCCCGGCGTCCGCGGCGGCGGGACCTGTGGCACTACTAGTCGTCCTTGTCCTCGACGCCCACGAGCGCGTCGAGGATCCAGGTCGTGATGCTGATGATGATCGCGCCACCGACCGCCGACCAGAACCCGTCGACGTGGAAGCCGGCGTCGAACAGGTCGGCGACCCAGCCGGTGAACATCAGCAGGAGCGCGTTGAGGACGAGCAGGAACAGTCCCAGCGTGAGCAGGATGAACGGGATCGACAAGATCACGAGCACGGGCTTCACGAACGCCGTCACCAGGCTCAGGATCAGCGCCACCCCGATCAGCGGGAGCAGCTTCTCCTCCAGCTCGGCCTGTCCGCTGGTCGGGCCCTCGAACCAGATGCCGTCCATCAGCTGTGCGGCGATCGCGAGGGCGACGCTGGTGATCGCCCAGCGGGCGAGGAACGCAACCATGTCCTCAGTCTGCCAGCCGTGAGACGCCGGGCAGCCGCAGCCACTGACCGCGTCAACTGCGGGCCGGCAGCGGCGTGTGCGACATGCTCGGCCGGTTCAGGTGAGGGCCAGGGCCTCGACGATCTCCTCGGCCGCGTCGTCGATGTGGCGCCGCAGGAACTCGTAGGCGCCGTCGAGGTCTTCGTCCTCGAGCAGCCGGACCAGCGGCTCGTGGGACTCGGCCTGGTCGTGGGCGTTGCGTCGCACCCGGTCGACCTGGGCGAGCGCGAGCTTGAGCTCGTCCATCAGGCTCTCCGCCATCTGGACCAGGCGCGGGCTGCCGGTGAGCTCGACCAGGGAGACGTGGAAGGCGAGGTGCCGCTCGTTGAGCTCTTCGTACGACGCCTGCCCGCTCCGCACCGCGCTGGTGTAGGCCTCGAGGGTCTGCCGGACCCGCTTGCGCGCCGCGTCGTCACAGGTCGGCCAGGCGCGGACGCCGGCTCCCTCGAGCACCCATCGCGCCGCGCACACGTCGCGCACCGAGTCCGCCCGTGGCGTCGCCACGCTCACCCCGCGGTTGGGCTCCCGGGTCGCGAGACCCTCGACCACCAGCGCCATCAGTGCCTCGCGCACGGTCGGCCGGGACACCCCGAGCGACTCGGCCAGCGCCAGCTCGCGCAGCGGCGTACCGCTCTCGACCTCGCCCTCGAAGACGGCCCGGCGCAGCTCGGCAGTCACGCGCTCGACGGTCGAGGCGTGCTCGACGCTGAGGGAGTCGAACGGGGGCTGGGCGGTCGGCATTCCCCCATTGTCGCGCACCCGCACTTGGCCTGTATGCTGTCTCATTGTCAGATTGTCTGACAATCGCCGGGCCGTTGAGGGGAGTTGGGATGACGCTGGAGTGGGGTCGCCATTACGTGATGGTCGAGCCGTCGCAGTTCCGGATCGACTACGCGATCAACCCCTTCATGGACCCTGCCGTCCAGCCTGATCCCGAGCGGGCCACGGCCCAGTGGAACGACCTCGCCGACACGCTCCGTGCGGTCGGCTCGACGGTCGATGTCATCCCGGGACGCCCCGACAGTCCCGACATGGTCTACGCCATGAACCTCGGCTTCGCCCTGCTCCGCCCGGAGTGGGAGGGCGCCGGTCGCCGGTCGGTCGTCATGTCCCACATGCGCTTCCCGCAGCGTCGCAACGAGACCCCCAGCGCGCAGCGGTGGTTCGAGACCAACGGCTTCGCGACGTCGTACGTCGGCCGTGACGGGGTCGGCGCCCATTTCGAGGCCGGCGACGCGTTCCCGTTCGGGGGCGAGCTGGTCGTGGGCATCGGTCCGCGCACCGACGGGCTCGCGCTCAAGCACCTCGCGGTCGACCTGGGCGTGACCGTCAGAGGCGTGCGGATCACCCACCCCGGGATGTACCACCTCGACCTGGCCTTCTGCCCGTTGGACGAGCGCCGCGCGATCGTCTGCCCCGACGCTCTCGACCCCCGGTCGGCCGAAGCGCTGCTGGCACTGGTCCCGGAGCCGCTGGTGATCACCGAGGAGGAGGCGATCAGCACGCTCTGCGCCAACTCCGTCGTGGTTGGCCACACCGTGGTGATGCCGGCCTGCCCGCCGCGCGTGCGCGCCCAGCTCGAGGCGTGGGGCTTCGAGGTCGTGCTCGTCGACGTGTCGGAGTTCCACCTCGGCGGTGGCTCGGTCCGCTGCCTGACCAACCCGCTCGACATCACGCTCGGTCGCGAGCTGGTGCCGGTGACCGGCGGTCGCGTGATCGCGCCGCCCTCGGAGCAGGAGAACCCGGCGGCCTGACAACCAGGTCGTAGGGTCGCTCGCATGGTTGAACCGCTGCCGCATGTGCGCGAGATCCCGCCGTACGTCCCGGGCAAGCCGCCGGTGGCCCGGCCGGGACTGACGACGTACAAGCTCTCGTCCAACGAGAACCCCTACCCGCCGTTGCCCGGCGTGCTGGCCACGGCCCAGCAGGCGGCCGAGGCAATGAACCGCTACCCCGACATGGGGTGTGCGGCGCTCTACGACGCGCTCGCGACCAAGCTCGGTGTCGACACCGACCAGCTCGCGGCCGGCACCGGCTCGGTGGCGCTGATCTATCACCTGCTGTCCGCCTACTGCGGCATCGGCGACGAGGTGGTGCATGCGTGGCGCTCGTTCGAGGCCTACCCGATCGCGATCACCGGCGCCGGTGCCACGGGCGTCAAGGTGCCGGTCACCGCCGACGGCCGCCACGACCTGCCGGCGATGGCGGCGGCGATCACGGAGCGGACGCGCGTCGTCCTCCTCTGCACGCCCAACAACCCGACCGGCCCGGCGCTCGGGCACGCCGAGGTGGCGGCGTTCGTCGCCGGCGTCCCCGACCACGTCCTCGTCGTCGTCGACGAGGCCTACCTCGAGTTCGTGCGGATGGCCGGCCCGGTCGACGGCCTCGCCCTGCTGCGCGACCACCCCAACGTGGTCCTGCTGCGCACCTTCTCCAAGGCCTACGGCCTGGCCGGGCTGCGGGTCGGGTACGCCGTCGCGGCGCCCGGGACGGCGGGCGCGTTGCGGGCCGTGTCGTTGCCGTTCGGCGTCTCGTCCGTCGCCCAGGCCGCCGCCGTCGCGTCCCTCGCCCACGAGGTCGAGCTGCTCGCGCGGGTCGACGCCCTGGTGGGGGAGCGGGACCGGCTGCTCGCCGGGATCACCGACGCGGGCTGGTCGGTGCCCGAGGCGCAGGGCAATTTCGTGTGGTTCGACCTCGGCGAGCAGACGGTCGACCTGGCCGCGACGTTCGGCGACGCGGGCCTCGCGGTCCGCCCGTTCGCCGGCGAGGGCCTGCGGATCAGCGTCGGTGAGCCGGAAGCGACCGATCGGCTGGTCGACCTGCTCCACGCGACCGCGCCGCCAGCCTGATCGCCCCTCGCCATCCGGGTCGCTACGGTTAGCCCGACCCGCCCGACGTTTCGAGGAGTTCCGGTGCCCGGAGAGTCCCCCAGCCAGCCCGGCTGGTACCCCGACCAGAACGGCACGATGCGCTGGTTCGACGGCGCGTCCTGGACCGACCACGTCCAGCCCGGGACCGGTGCCGCGGGCGCCGAGCCGACCTTGATTCAGCCGGGCACGCCGGAGCCGACCCGGCCCCTCGCGCAGCAGCCCGCCTGGCCTCCCGCCGGTCCGCCTTCCGGCCCCCCGACCGGCCCGCCGCCGCAGGGTCCGCCGGGAGGGTCGCCCTACGGCGCGGTCCCGCAACCGTCGTTCCCCGGTGGTCCTGGTGGTCCCGGCGGCTTTCAGCCGCCGCCGTCGGGTGGCGGTAACAAGGGCCTGCTGATCCTCCTCGCGGTGGTCGGTGCGGTCGTCCTGATCTCGATCCTCGCGGTCGGGTCCTGGGCAGTCTTCCTGCGCGACAGCGACGACTCCGACTCAGGCAACGACGACGCGGGTGACAACAGCTCGCTCCCCGACGCCGGGCCCAAGGAGGTCGCCGAGCAGTTCATGGCGGGCGTGAAGGCCAACGACTGCGATGCCCTCGAGGACCTCGTCACCGAGCGCCTCCTCGAGGAGGAGGGCGGCTGCCAGGTCGAGGACATGCCGGCCGACTTCAGCTACGTGGTCAGCGAGGCTGCCATCGACGAGGACGCGGAGACGGCGATCGTGCCAGTCGTCCTCACCATCGTCGGGTTCGACGACGACCCGACCCCGCTCACGCTCAACATGGTCGTCGACGACGACCGATGGAAGGTCGACGAGCTGGTCGAGCCGGACGACGCGACGGACCTCCCGACGGACCTGCCGACGGACCTGCCGACGGATCTGCCGACCGACCTGCCGACCGATCTGCCGACCGACCTGCCGACCGACTTCACGGACTTCCCGACGGACTTCCTGACCGACTTCCCGACGGATCCGTCCGAGCTCGAGTCGTACCTCGAGACGTACCTCTCCGACTTCCTCACCTACACGGGGTAACGCGCCCGTCATGGCCCCGTCACGGCCCCGTCCTAGTCTCGGGTCATGACGATCAAGGTCGCGCTCGAGCACAGGACGACCTACGAGTTCGCGCGCCCGGTCGACGTCGGGCCGCACGTGGTCCGACTGCGGCCGGCCCCGCACTGCCGGACGCCGATCGAGGCCTACTCGCTGAAGGTCGAGCCGGCCGGGCACTTCGTCAACTGGCAGCAGGACCCGTTCGGCAACTGGCTGGCGCGACTGGTCTTCCCCGCAAAGGTCTCCACCCTCGACATCACGGTCGGTCTGGTCGCCGACCTGATGGTGATCAACCCGTTCGACTTCTTCATCGAGGAGTACGCCGAGCGCTACCCCTTCGCCTACGAGCCCGGCCTTGCGGCCGACCTGGCGCCGTACCTCCGGCCGGTCGACGACTCGGCAGCCAGCGCGGCCTGGCGCGAGCGACTGCCGGCGCTGCCTGCTGACGGGGTGCCGATGGTGCCGTTCCTCGCCGACCTCAACGCAGCAGTGAACCGCGACGTCGCCTACTCCGTGCGAATGGAACCGGGCGTGCAGACGCCGGACGAGACGCTGCGCAAGGGCATCGGCTCGTGCCGGGACAGCGCCTGGCTGCTGGTGAGCCTGCTGCGGCAGTACGGACTCGCCGCCCGGTTCGTGTCCGGCTACCTGGTGCAGCTCGCGCCGGACGAGTTCGCCACCCAGGGCCTCGACGGTCCGACGGGTCCGGCGGCCGACTTCACCGACCTGCACGCATGGACCGAGGTCTACGTCCCCGGCGCGGGGTGGGTCGGCATGGACCCGACCAGTGCACTGTTCGCGGGCGAAGGTCACATCCCCCTGTCCGCGACCCCGCACCCGAGCTCCGCAGCACCGATCACCGGTGCGACCGAGCCGGTCGAGGTCTCCTTCCGCTTCCACAACGAGGTACGCCGGGTGCACGAGGACCCGCGGGTCACGGCGCCGTACTCCGCGGAGCAGTGGCGCCGGATCGACGCGCTCGGCGCCGCCGTCGACGAGCGGCTGGTGGCCGGCGACGTCCGGCTGACGATGGGCGGCGAGCCGACCTTCGTCTCGCTCGAGGACGCATCGACGCCGGAGTGGAACACCGACGCCGACGGGTCTGAGAAGAGGCGGCTCGCGGCCGACCTCGCCGCCCGGCTGCGGGAGCGGTACGGCGCCGGTGGGGTCGTCCACCACGGACAGGGCAAGTGGTACCCGGGCGAGCCGTTGCCCCGGTGGAGCATCTCGCTCCAATGGCGCGGGGACGGCACGCCGCTGTGGGAGGACCCCGCCCTGCTCGCCGACCCGTGGAACGCCGAGACCGGCGGCGACCCCGAAGCGCTCGGCCGCCGGGTGGTCGACCTCCTCGGCCTGCCGGAGGAACAGCTGATCGCGGCGTACGAGGACCCGTTCGCGGCCCTGGCCGACCACGTCCGGATGCCCGCGGGCGATCCGCCCGAGGGTTGCGACGACGCGTCGCTCGAGCTCATCGCCAAGCTCGACGCCGACGTCGTGGCGCCCACCGGATGGGTGCTTCCGCTCACCACCGGCGAGGAGGGCTGGACCAGCCCGGCGTGGAAGTTCCGGCGCGGACGGTTGGTCCTGACTCCGGGCACGAGCGCGGTCGGCCTGCGGCTGCCGCTCGACGCGATCGCCTGGGTCGACCCGGAGGAGCCCGCGCAGCCGTCGTACCTCGAAGCGGCGGAGCCTGCCGACGCCTCGCTCCCCGCGGTGACCCTGGGTGACCCCGAGGGCGCGGAACGCACCGCGCTGGGGTTCGAGGAGCGCGACGGCAAGGTCTTCGTCTTCCTCCCGCCCACGACGAGGCTCGCGGACTACGCCGACCTGCTCCACCTGGTCGAGGTCGCGGCGCGCGACACCGACTGCCCGGTGGTGCTCGAGGGCTACCCGCCGCCGCCCGACCCGATGCTCACGTCGCTGTCCGTGACGCCCGACCCCGGCGTCATCGAGGTCAACGTGCAGCCGACGTCGACCTGGGCGGACCAGCGCGACCTGATGACGACGTTGTACGGCGAAGCCCGGCTGGCCAAGCTCACGACGGAGAAGTTCGACTTCGACGGCCTGCACACCGGCACCGGCGGCGGTAACCACCTGACCCTCGGCGGCCAGCAGCCGATCGACAGCCCGCTGCTGCGGCGGCCCGACCTGCTGGTGAGCCTGGTCGCCTACTGGCAGCGCCACCCGTCGCTGTCCTACCTGTTCTCCGGCCGGTTCATCGGCCCGACCAGCCAGGCCCCGCGTTTCGACGAGGGTCGGCCCGAGGCGATCTTCGAGATGGAGATCGCGATCCAGGAGGTGCGCCGCCTTGCCCAGCCACCGGCGGCCGGGGCGGCGGCCGCCGAGCCACGGCCCTGGATGGTCGACCGCGCGCTCCGGCACCTGCTGACCGACCTGACCGGCAACACGCACCGGGCGGAGCTCTGCATCGACAAGCTCTACAGCCCCGACTCCTCACGCGGCCGGCTCGGCCTCCTGGAGCTGCGCGGCTTCGAGATGCCGCCGCACCCGGAGATGGCGCTGGTCCAGGCGCTGCTCGTGCGCAGCCTGGTGGCGATGCTCTGGGAGCAGCCCGACTCGGGTGAGCTGGTGCGGTGGGGCACCCGGCTCCACGAGGACTTCCTCCTCCCGCAGGGCTCGGTCTCCGACATCGCCCACGTGGTGGCCGACCTCAACGCGTTCGGCATCCCGTTCGACGCCGCGTGGCTCGAGCCGTTCGTCGAGTTCCGGTTCCCGCGGATCGGGTCGGTGTCGTTCGGGGACGACGACGGCCGGCAGATCCATCTCGAGCTCCGCCAGGGCGTCGAGCCGTGGCACGTGCTGGGGGAGGAGGCCGCCGCGGGCGGTACGGCGCGCTACGTCGACTCCTCGGTCGAGCGGATCCAGGTGACCGTGGCCGGGCTCGACCCCCAACGTCACGTCGTCACCTGTCAGGGCGTGCCAGTGCCGCTCACGGCGACGCGCGACGCCCACTACGGCGGCATCCGCTACCAGGCGTGGCAGCCCTGGTCGGCCCTCCACCCGAGCATCGAGGTGCACTCGCCGCTCACCTTCGACGTCGTCGACACCTCGGCGGGCGCCAGCATCGGCGGCGCGACGTACCACGTCGTCCATCCCGGCGGCCGCTCCTACGACCACCCGCCGGTCAACGCCAACGAGGCCGAAGCCCGCCGCGCCGCCCGGTTCGAGGCCGGCCGCCACACCGCCGGCCGGGTCGACGTCGCTGCGATGCGGGCGGCAGGCGCCGCCGCGGCCAGCGCGGACTACCCGCGCACGTTGGACCTGCGGCGGGTCGTGCGCTGACCCGGTTGCCGACCTGCATGGGAGGATTTCGGCCGTGCCGGTCCTGAGGGAGTACGTCGCCGCGCTCACCCAGCCGACGCTGGGCAGCGAGGCGACCCGGTACGACGAAGTCGTCGGCCCCGACGGGGTCCTGCGGCCGCCGTGGAAGCGACTGGCGGCGGTCGCGTCCGGCATCGGCGCCGGCGACCTGCGGCGGATCGACGAGCAGATCGTGCGGTTCCTCTCCGACGACGGGGTGACCTACTCCCGGCCCGGCGAACGTCCGACCGCCTGGCGGCTCGACCCGGTGCCGCTCGTCGTCGACGCCGCGGCCTGGCGCGAAGTCGAGGTCGGGCTCGCCCAGCGGGCCGAGCTCCTCAACGCCGTGCTCGTCGACCTGTACGGCGAGCGCACCCTGCTCCGGGACGGGATCCTCCCCGCCGCCGCGGTGCTGGCGCACCCGGGCTTCACCCGGATCATGGCCTACGGCTCGCGCAACGATCCCCGCCCGCTGGTGACGACCGCGACCGATCTCGGCCGCGACGCGACCGGTGCCTGGCGGGTCCTCGGCGACCGCGCCCAGGCACCGTCCGGCCTCGGCTACGCGCTCGAGAACCGCAAAGTGCTGAGCCGGGTGCTGCCCGAGCTCTATCGCGAGGCGGACCTGCACCGGATGACGCCGTACCTCTGGGCGTTCCGCTCCGCTCTCCTCCAGTCCGCCCATGGCGAGCTCCCCGACCCGCGGGTCGTCGTCCTGACGCCGGGCACGCACTCGGAGACGGCGTACGACCAGGCGGCGCTCGCCTCCCACCTCGGCTTCCCGCTCGTGCAGGGCAGCGACCTCACCGTCCGCGACGGCTGGGTGCTGATGAAGGCACTCGGCCGGCTGGAGCGGGTCGACGTCATCCTGCGCCGGGTCGACGCCGCGTGGAGCGACCCGTTGGAGCTGCGCGGCGACTCGCAGCTGGGGGTGGCCGGCCTGGCCGAGGCAGTACGCCGCGACCGGGTGCGCGTCGTCAACGGACTCGGCGCCGGCGTGCTCGAGAACCCCGCGCTGCTCGCGTACGCCCCGGTCGCCTGCCAGCACCTGCTCGGTGAGTCGCTGCGACTGCCGACGGTGCCGACGTGGTGGTGCGGCGACCCCGAGTCGCTCGCCCACGTGCTCGACCACCTCGACTCGCTCGCGATCCGTGCGATCGACGCGGACGGACCGGTGATCGACACCCGGCCGGAGATTCTCCGCCGCCGGATCCTGGCCTCCCCGCACCGGTTCGTCGCCCAGGAGCGGCTGACGCTCTCGCAGGCGCCCACCTGGAGCAGCGGCCGGTCGTCCGAGACGGCAGCGCCCCAGCCGGTGAGCGTCCGGGCGTTCACGATCCGCTACGGGTCCTCGTACCGGACCTTGCTGGGCGGCCTCGGCAACGTCCTTCAGGACGGTCGCACGGTCGCCAGCAAGGACGTCTGGGTGCTCAAGTCCGAGACCGACGAGCCCGACCAGGGGCTGGCCGAGGTGATGCCGGTGAGCAGCGGCCGGTCGCTGCCGGCCACGGTTCCGCGCGTGCTCGAGGACATGTTCTGGGTAGGTCGCTACGCCGAGCGCGCCGAGGACCTGCTGCGGCTGATGCTCGCCGCGCACGTGGTGATCGAGGACTACCGCTCCCGGCCGCGCACCAGCGGCGGCCTCAGCCTCCAGATCCTCACGGGCCTGGTCGGCCGGCTCGCGGGCCGCGAGTCGGAGGACTACGACGTCGACCTCCGGTCACTCCTGCTCGACCACGAGCGGCCGGGGTCGGTGGCCCAATCCCTCGGGGCGATGCGCGACTCGCTCTCCGGCGTCCGTGATCAGTGGTCGTCGGACGTGTGGCGGATCTTCGGCGTCGTCGACCGCGCCCAGGCGACCCTCATCGACAACCCGGGCAGCCACCAGGTCGCCGAGTCGGCCGGGCGGATGCTCACCGGCGTGCTGTCGCTGGCCGGTGTCACTGCGAACATGATCCGCGACCCGGGCTGGCACATGATCAGCGTCGGTCGGTACGTCGAGCGCAGTCAGCAGCTGCGGCTTGTCCTCCGCGCGATCACCGAGCGGCACGGGCTCGACGTCGACCGGGAGGTGCTCGCCGCCGTACTCACCGCGACCGAGAGCTCGGTCACCCACCGCCGTCGCTACCGCGACTACGTCCGTCCCGCCGGGGTCCTCGACCTGCTGCTGAAGGACCCGGAGAACCCGCGCTCGCTGGCTTTCAGCATCGCCCGCGCGACCGAGCACCTCGACGCGCTCCCGATGTCCACCGGGTCGACCCGTCCGGAGCGGCTGCTCGCCGCGCTGGCGACCGACGTGGAGGAGACCGACGTCGCCGTACTGGTCGCGATCGGCGGCGCCGACCGCCCGAACCTGCAGGCGTTCCTCGACGCGACCGGCGCCCAGCTCGACCGGCTCGCGGAGGCCGTGGCCGACCTGCACTTCGCGACCGGTCCGGCACCGCGGCGGTTCGGGTCGCTGCCGATGTTGGAGGCGGTCTAATGAGATATCGCGTGGCGCACCGCACCGTCTACACCTACGACGACGACGTCACCGACAGCCTCGGCATCGCCTACCTGGTGCCGCGCCGGCTGCCCTGGCAGCAGGTGGCCGACTACCGTGTCGAGGTCGCGCCGGTGCCGGGCGACACCGCGACCGACGAGGACTTCTACGGCAACCAGCTCACCTACTTCCAGGTGGTCGAGCCGCACCGCGAGCTGGTCGTCCTCGGGACCGGCGAGGTCGACGTCGTGTCGCCCCTTGTCGACGCCGGGCGCCTGGACCAGCCGTGGGAGGCCATACTCCCGCTGCAGCAGCAGGGGCTCCCCGGCGCCTGGCTCGCGACCGACCTGGTGCTGCCCAGCCCGGCCGTGCCGACGTATCCCGGCGCCAAGGAGTACGCCGCCGGGTCGCTGCTCCCCGGCCGTCCGATCGGCGAGGCGGTCACCGAGCTGATGCACCGGATCCACGCCGACTTCGAGTACGACGCCACCGCGACCACCGTGACCTCGACGGTGCCGGAGATCCTCGCCAAGCGGGCCGGCGTGTGCCAGGACTTCGCCCACTTCACGCTGTCCTGCCTGCGCTCGCACGGGCTCGCGGCGCGCTATGTGAGCGGCTACCTCGCGACCGAGCCGCCGGTGGGCAAGGAACGGGTGGTCGGGGCCGACGCCTCGCACGCCTGGGTGGCGGCCTGGCTGGGCGACGACGAGTGGCTCGCGTTCGACCCGACCAACGACCAATGGCAGAACGACCGCTACGTCACCGTCGCCTGGGGCCGCGACTACGGCGACGTCCCGCCGGTCAAGGGCGTCATCTTCACCGAGGCCAAGCGCTCCAAGCTCGACGTCTCGGTCGACATCGCCCCGCTGAGTTGAATTGCGCGAGCGTGTCGCTCCTTCGTCGCTCTCTTCGCTCGCGTTTCCGCGTTTTCGCGAGTGGCCGACAGCGTGCCAAACGTCCGCCGCTGGAAGGAATTCTGGCGATTTGGTGGACAGATCCGGTTCGGCTCACAAGGCTGTTGCCATGAGCCAGCCCCCGTACGGTGCCCAGCCCGGTCAGCCGCAGCCTTACCCGGGTCAGCCGGCCCCGCAGGGCTACCCGCCGCAGCCGGGAGGCGGCCAGGCGCCGCCGCCGTACCTCCAGGGCGGTGCGCACGCCGCCACGCCCGGTGGCGGCTACGGACAACAGCTGCCGCCCGCGCCGGCGAGCGAGAAGCGCACCATCGGGTTCCTGATGGGGCTCGTCACCGTCATCCTGCTGATCGGGTTCGCGGCCCTGGTGCTGATCATCAGCAAGATCAACTGACCTCCCCGGTCTTCTCGGCTTGTGCTTGCTGACATCCTTCGGGAGTGAAGTCCTTCCGTTGCCAGGTCTGTGACAGCCAGCTGTTCTTCGAGAACTCGCTGTGCGTGTCCTGCGGCAGCGCCCTCGGGTTCTCGCGGGAGGCGCGCGCGATCGTCCCCGTCGGCGACGACGGGAAGTACGTCGACCAGGCCGGCCTGGTGTGGCACGTGTGCGCCAACCTCAACCTCTCCGGCTGCACCTGGCTGGCGCCGCTCGAGGGCGGCCAGTGCGCGGCGTGCGACCTGACCCGGACCCGGCCGGCGGACGACGACCCGCAGGGCATCGCGCAGTTCGCTCAGGCCGAGGCGGCCAAGCGGCGCCTGGTGGTCGAGCTCGACAGCCGCGGCTTCTCGATCGACGGGCTGGTGTTCGACATGCTCTCCAGTACCAGCGCGGGAGCCGAGGAGGTCGTGATCGGGCATGCCGACGGCGTGATCACCATCGACCTCGCCGAGACCGACGACGCCCGCCGGGAACGGATCCGGGACAAGCTCGGCGAGCCGTACCGGACCATGCTCGGCCACCTGCGTCACGAGGTCGGCCACTTCGTGCAGATGCGGCTGGTCACCGGTGGCGAGCGGCTCGACCGGTACCGGCAGCTGTTCGGAGACGAGACCGCCGACTACCAGGGCGCGATCGACCGGCACTACGCCGAGGGGGCGCCGGAGGGGTGGGAGGCGTCGTACATCACGACCTACGCCACCATGCACCCGTTCGAGGACTTCGCCGAGACCTTCGCCCACTACCTGCACATCGCCGACACCTGCGAGACCGCGGCCGAGCAGGGCCTGGTCACCGTGGCGCCCACCGCGTTCGGCAGCTTCCGCGACCTGGTGCGCGGCGTCTGGATCCCGCTGTCGATCGCGCTCAACCAGATCAACCGGAGCATGGGCAAGGACGATCTCTACCCGTTCGTGATCCCGGAGCCGGTCCTCGACAAGCTCGACTTCGTCGCAACGCTCGCGTTTGCCGACGACGCCAGCATGCAATGATTCCGGGCGTTGCCGTCCGCTGATCCGGCGGGCCGCCCCCTACTCCAGGAGCGTGCGATGTCCGACCCCAATCAGCCCTCGACCCCTCCCGGTTGGTACCCCGACGGCCAGGGCGGCCAGCGGTGGTGGGACGGCAGCCAGTGGACCGAGCACACCCAGCCGCCCGCAGACGGCGGTCCCCCGGCCGCGGCCGCGCCGGCGGTTCCCGCCACCCCCGCCGCGCCTGCCGCTCCGGCAGCACCCGCGGCGCCGGGCGTTCCCGGCGCCGACCTGCCGACCCAGGTTGCCCCCAACCGCGCGTCCAACTACCCGGCCGGCCAGCCGGGTCAGCCCGGTGGTCCCCCGCAGCAGCCGCAGCAGGGCGTCTACGGCGCGCCCGCCGCCAGCTACGGCCCGCCCGCCGGCCAGCCCGGCTTCGGCCAGCAGCAGCCCTTCGGCGGCTTCCCCGCCGGCGGCGGCAGCTCCGGTGGCGGCAAGGGCAAGCTGATCGCCATCATCGGCGGCGCCGTCGGTGCCCTGATCCTCGTGGTCATCGTCATCGTCGTGCTCCTCAAGCTGGTCGGTGGCGGCAGCCCCGAGGACGTCGCCGCGGACTACCTGGACGCGAGCGCCGAAGGCGACTTCGAGAAGGCCTGCGAGCTGACCAGCAAGGACTACCGGAAGTCGACGTTCGACGGCACCGAGGACTGCGGCAAGGTCGAGGAGGAGGCCGCGGAGAGCTTCGAGGAAGCGGGCATCCCTGGCTACGACGACTACGAGGACTTCCTCGACGACATCGAGTACGACTTCGAGGTCGGCGACGTCAAGGAGAAGGAGAAGACCGCGACGGTCGAGTACACCTACTCCATCGAGTACACCGGCGACGAGGAGGACTTCGGCGACTTCTTCAACCAGGAGGATATTGACGCCGAGATCAGCCTGGTCAAGGAGGACGGCGAATGGAAGGTCAACGCCGATTCCGGTGACACGTTCTGAGCCGCTGACTCCGCACGTCGGATGAGAATCGCCGTGGCCGCGTTCGCGGTGGTCCTGGCGACGCTCCTGGTCCCGATCGGGATCACGGCGACCTGGTTGTCGCTGCGCGTCGACACGACCGAGGCGTACGTCGACACGGTCGCGCCGCTGGCGGAGGAGCCGGAGCTGCGGGCAACGCTCGCGAAGGAGGTTGCGGACGCCGCGATCGCGACGCTCGAGAGCAACGTCCCGCTCGGGCTGCTGCCCGACGGCATCGACACCGTCGTCCGAAGGTCGACCGAGGACGTGATCGGGAGCGACGGCTTCCCGGAGTTCTGGCGCCAGGCCAACGCCGACGCGCACCAGGAGTTCCTCGCCATCGTGCACGATCGGGACGACAACGTCGTCGCCGACGGCTACATCATCGTCGACCTTCAGCCGCTGCTCGACGATGTCCTCACCGATTTCGCGGCCGAGTTCGGGATCCCGGCCAACCTGGTCCCGTCGGTCCCGTTGCCACTCCCCGTGCTGCGCGAGTCCAGGCTCGAGGAGGCCCGTGGGGCCTATCAGGTGCTCGACGCCCTGGCCTGGTGGGTCCCGCTGCTGTGGGCCGGGCTGGTCGCCCTCGCCGTCCTGGTCGCTCCGGGCATCCGCGGCCGGTTGCGGGCCGGCACGGCCAGCGCGGTCGGTGTCGCGGTCGGAGGCGTCCTGGTCCTGCTGCTCACGTCCCCCGCCACCGACGCCGTGGTCGACCAGGTCGAACCGCAGAAGCAGGACCTCGCCCGACTCGTGATCGAAGTGGTGGTGGACAGCCTGGACGACACCGCCCTGACCGCGGTGATCGTCGGCGTCGTGGTCGGCGGTGTGTTGTTCGTCGGATCGCTGGTGACCGGTCGGCGCACGCCCGCAGGTCATCCCTGAGAACGGTAAGCGGCCGAAATCCGCCCCGGAGGCGGGTGCCGGGCCTTAACCTTCCCTCCGTGAGCAACCCGTACCCCGGCCAGCCCGGCGAACTCCCCCCGACCCAGGTTGCGCCTGGCAACGTGCCCCCCCAGGGACCGCCGCCGGGTTACCCCCAGCAGCAGCCGCCGCCGCAGTACCCCCAGCAGCCGTACGGCGCTCCAGGTGGAGGCTTCCCGCCCCCGGGGCCGCCCTTCGGTGCGCCGCCGACCGGCGGTGGCGGCGGCAAGCGGATCGGCCTGATCCTCGCGATCGTCGCCGTCGTCCTGCTGCTCATCGTCGGCTCGGCCGTCGCGCTGGTCCTCCTCGCGGGTGGCGACGATGACGACAAGTCCGACCGGCCGAAGGTCACCCAGACCATCACCGCCCCGACCTCCGCCGTCACCACGGATGTGACCATCCCGACGGACGTGACGACCGACGTGCCCTCGCCGACGGACGTCACGACCGCGCCGCCCACCGACACCGGTGGTGGGCCGACCGAGGACCCGACGATCACGGCGCAGGCCTACCTCAACTCGCTCGTCGAGGGGAACTGCCTCGCGGTCGAGGGGCTGTCGACCCCGGAGTGGTGGCAGGCCACCTTCGGCTCGCAGCGGCGTTGCGAGCGCGAGTCCGACAACTCCGCCGAGATGACGACGGCCGTTTACAACTCCTTCGAGGAGACGGTCGACAACGGCGACGGCAGCGTCACCCTGGTGGGCGACGTGACCGACTCGAGCGACGGCACGAACTACACCGTGACCTGGGTCCTTGCCCCCAGCGACGACGGCACGACCTGGCTGGTCAACTCCTTCCTGCTGGTCTGACACCTGGAGCGGCGCTCTCCGGGAACTTGCTCCTCCACGGCGCGCGGGAGACGCGCTCGGCCGTCAAAAGTAGGATCCGTCCATGGGCGTCGGCCATGGGCATGGACACGGGCACGCCGCCTCGCGGTCGGCGGACCGCTCGCGCCTTCGCTGGGTGCTGCTCGTCACCGGCACGGTGCTGGTGGTGGAGGTCGTCGGCGCGTGGATCACCGGGTCGCTCGCGCTGCTCGCCGACGCAGGGCACATGGCGACCGACGCGGGGGCGGTCGTCCTCGCGCTCGGTGCGTCATACGTCGCCGCCCGCCCCGGCGGTGCCCGGTCCACGTTCGGCTACCACCGGGTCGAGGTCGTCGCTGCACTCGTCAACGCCGTGGTGCTGCTGGGGGTGTGCGGGTACCTGGGATGGACGGGCATCGGACGGCTGACCGACCCGCCCGACGTCGACGGCGCGGGCCTGGTCGGGTTCGCCGTCATCGGCCTGCTCGCCAACGCGGCGTCGCTGAACCTGCTCCGCGGTGGCGACAGCTCCTCACTGAACTTGCGGGGGGCGATGAACGAGGTGTTCGCGGACATGCTCGGCTCGGTGCTCGCCATCGCCGCCGGCGTCGCCATCTGGGTCGCTGACTGGCAGTACGCCGACCCGATCGCCTCGCTCCTGATCGCGGTCATGATCCTCCCGCGCGCGGTGCTGCTCATCCGGGACTCGGGGCGGGTGCTGCTCGAGATCGCTCCCGCCGACCTGGACCTCGACGACGTGGTGCACCACCTCGCCCACGCTCCCGGCGTGGTCAATGTGCACGACCTCCACGCCTGGACGATCACCAGCGGCATGATCAGCCTCTCCGCCCACGTGACAGTGACGGACGAGATCCTGGCCGAGCAAGGGGTCGGCGCCGTACTCGATGCCCTCACCGACTGCGTCGCCACCCACTTCGACGTCCGCCACACCACGTTCCAGGTCGAGCCCGCGTCGCACCAGGAGCACGAGGACCTGGGCGAGATGCATTAGCAAGGCCATACTGCTTGTCGGATTGGTGCCTGGGCGTCTGGGCGATACCGTTTCCCCACCCCCCGGTGTGGTCCGGATCACGCTGCGCCACCCCTGCAGCGTCCGCGCCCCCACCGACCCGACGACCCGATGCCCGCGGTAACCCTGCGGCCCCGGTGACAAGGAGATCCCGCGATGAGCGACCCTGGTGTCGTGCAGCCCGAGTTCGGGCCCGACCTGGCTGAAGTGTTCGGTCCTTCTCATGCCGATGGTGGCCCCGACCTGATCCAGCTGCTGACCCCCGAGGGAGAGCGGGTCCGCCACTCCGAGTTCGACATGGAGTTCTCTGAAGAGGAGTTGCGCGGTCTTTACCGCGACATGGTGCTCGTTCGCCGGATCGACGTCGAAGCGACCGCGCTGCAGCGGCACGGCGAGCTCGGCATCTGGGCGCAGCTGCTGGGCCAGGAGGCCGCGCAGATCGGCGCCGGCCGGGCGTTGCGGCCCCAGGACTTCGTGTTCCCGACCTACCGCGAGCACGGCGTGGCCTGGTGCCGCGGTCTCGACCCGCTGAAGCTGCTGGGACTCTTCCGCGGCGTCGACCACGGTGACTGGGATCCCTCCGACTACGGCTTCAGCCTCTACACGATCGTGATCGGGGCGCAGACCCTGCACGCCACCGGCTACGCCATGGGCATGCAGCGCGACGGCGCGGTCGGCACCGGGGACCCCGAGCGGGACAGCGCCGTTATCGCCCACTTCGGCGACGGTGCGAGCAGCCAGGGCGACGTCAACGAGGCGTTCATCTTCGCGGCGTCCTACAACGCCCCGGTGGTGTTCTTCTGCCAGAACAACCAGTGGGCGATCTCCGAGCCGATCGAGCGGCAAAGCCGGATCCCGCTCTACCAGCGGGCGCTCGGCTTCGGCTTCCCCGGCCTGCGGGTCGACGGCAACGACGTCCTCGCGACGTACGCCGTCACCAAGGCTGCGCTGCAGCGCGCCCGTGAGGGGCAGGGCCCGACCTTGGTGGAGGCCTTCACCTACCGGATGGGCGCACACACCACGACCGACGACCCGACTCGCTATCGCGTGTCCGACGACGTCGAGCGCTGGAAGCTCAAGGACCCGATCGCGCGCCTGGAGGTCTACATGAAGCGCAACGGTCTCGCGGACGACGAGTTCTTCCGTGATCTCGCTGCCGAGGGCGATGCGCTCGGCCACACCCTGCGTGAGGGTTGCAAGGCGATGCCCGACCCGAAGCCGCTCGACATCTTCGACCGGGTGTACTCCGAGACGACGCCCGAGCTGGAAGCTCAGCGCGACGGCTTCGCCGCCTACCTCGAGACGTTCGAGGGGGCGCACTGATGACCACGACGAAGGTCACGCTTGCGAAGGCACTCAACATGGGCCTGCGCAAGGCGATGGAGGCCGACGACAAGGTCCTGTTGATGGGCGAGGACGTCGGCAAGCTCGGTGGCGTCTTCCGGATCACCGACGGACTGCAGAAGGACTTCGGCGAGGACCGGGTGATCGACTCGCCGCTGGCCGAGTCCGGCATCGTCGGCACCGCCGTCGGCATGGCCATGCGCGGTTACCGCCCGGTGATCGAGATCCAGTTCGACGGGTTCGTCTACCCCGCCTACGACCAGATCGTCTGCCAGGTCGCCAAGCTGCACTTCCGCAGCCAGGGCAGGGTCAAGATGCCGATGGTCATCCGGATCCCGTTCGGCGGCGGCATCGGTGCCGTCGAGCACCACTCCGAGTCGCCGGAAGCGCAGTTCGCGCACACCCCCGGCCTCAAGGTGGTCGCCTGCTCCAACCCGGTCGACGGTTACTGGATGATCCAGCAGGCGATCGCCCACGACGACCCGGTGATCTTCCTCGAGCCCAAGCGGCAGTACCACGCCGACAAGGCCGAGCTCGACGACACCGTCGAGCCGGGTCCGCTGTTCGCTTCCCGCCGGGTCCGTCCGGGCAGCGACGCGACGCTGCTCGCCTACGGTCCGACCGTCAAGACCTGCCTCACCGCGGCCGAGGCGGCCGCGGGCGACGGGACGTCCCTCGAGGTGATCGACCTGCGCACTCTGTCGCCCCTCGACATGGGTCCGGTCTACGAGTCCGTGCGCCGCACCGGCCGGGCGATCGTCGTCCACGAGGCCCACGTCAACCTGGGACTCGGTGCCGAGCTGGCCGCGCGGATCACCGAGGACTGCTTCTATTCACTCGAGGCACCGGTGCTCCGGGTCGGCGGCTTCGACACGCCCTACCCGGCGTCGCGGCTCGAGGAGGAGTGGCTCCCCGACCTCGACCGAGTCCTCGACGCCGTCGACCGCAGTCTGGAGATGTGAACGTGCCCGAGTACCTGCTCCCCGACGTCGGTGAGGGCCTCACCGAGGCCGAGATCGTGACCTGGAAGGTCAAGGTCGGCGACCAGGTCGCGATCAACGACGTCGTCGTCGAGATCGAGACCGCGAAGTCGCTGGTCGAGCTGCCGTCCCCCTATGCCGGACAGGTGACCGCGATCCTCGTCGCCGAGGGCGAGACGGTGCCTGTCGGCACTCCGATCATCGCGATCGGCACACCGGCTGAGGCGACCGGCGATGCCGCGGCAAGCCCGGCGCCGGACATGGTCATCGACCTGTCCAACCCCGCGGCGAGCGGCGGTGGTGAGGGCGAGTCCCTGGTCGGCCGCAACAAGGCCGAACGTGGCCCCACGCGCCGGGCGCGCCGCCCGCTCGCCGAGGCTGCCGGGGTGCGCACTGCGCGCGCCGACGTCCACGACCTCTACAACCAGGGCGCCACGAACCAGCACGGCAAGGTCGACCAGCTCGTCTCGGCCGTGATGCACGACGCTGAGGACCAGGCCGGTGCGGCGGGCGAGCCGACCTCCCAGCCGGATGCTCCTGCCGTCGTGCCGTCCATCGTGACGGACGACGTCCGGGTGCTCGCCAAGCCGCCGGTGCGCAAGCTCGCCAAGGACCTGGGTGTCGACCTGCGGGTCCTGACGGGCACCGGTCGTGGCGGCTCGATCTCGCGCGGTGACGTCGAGGAGGCGGTTGGCTCGCCGGGTCTCGATCTGCCCTCGCCGAGTGGCTCGGGCGACTCGACCGGCGGCCGGACCGGCGAGCGGGAGACCCGCGAGCCGATCAAGGGCGTGCGGAAGATGATGGCGTCCGCGATGACGGAGTCGGCGTTCTCTGCCCCGCACGTCACCGAGTGGATCACCATCGACGCGACCGCGACACTCGACCTCGTCGCGCGGCTCAAGGAGCGGCGCGAGTTCAGGGGGGTCAAGGTCTCCCCGCTGCTGGTGTTCGCTCGGGCGGTCGTGCTGGCGATGCGTCGTACGCCGATGATCAACTCGTACTGGGACGAGGCAGCGGGCGAGGTCGTGGTCAAGAACTACGTCAACCTCGGCATTGCGGCCGCCACGCCGCGCGGGCTCGTCGTACCCAACGTCAAGGACGCCGACGCCCTCGGCCTGGTCGACCTCGCGCGGGCGCTCGAGGAGCTGACGGCAACGGCACGGGAAGGACGAACCCAGCCAGCGGACATGGCCGGAGGGACTTTCACGATCACCAACGTCGGCGTCTTCGGCGTCGACGCCGGTACGCCGATCATCAACCCGGGCGAGTCCGCGATCCTCTGCATGGGCGCGATCCTGCCCAAGCCGTGGGTGGTGGGAGACCAGGTGGTGCCCCGTCAGGTGACGACGATCGCGCTGTCCTTCGACCACCGGCACATCGACGGGGCGACGGGCTCGCAGTTCCTCGCCGACGTCGCCGGCATCATCGCCGACCCCGCCACGGCGATGCTCTTCTGACCTGTCCACCGGGTCTCGAAACGATCGCTCGCTGCACTCGCTCCCTACTCGACCAGCGGCACGCGCGCCCCGCATTGTGGAGGACCTCTGGCTAGCGGGGTCCTCCACGCGGTAGGAACGGTGCGTGACTACGCCAACCGGGCCCGCTGAGGGATTCCCGGCGCCCGGTGAGCGGATCGGTCCCTACGAGATCCTCCGCCAGCTGGGCATGGGTGGCATGGGCGTGGTGTTCGAGGCCGTCGACACCGTGCTGCAGCGGCGCGTCGCGCTCAAGGTGATCTCGCCGTACCTCGCCGGCGATCCGGCGTTTCGCGTCCGCTTCACCCAGGAGGCGCAGGCCCAGGCGTCGCTCGACTCGCCGCACGTCGTCCAGGTGTTCTCGCACGGCGAGGTCGACGGGTCGCTCTACATGGCGACGCAGCTGATCCCCGGCGGCGACCTCGGCGCGATGATCCGCGAGCAGGGCGCACCGCCCCCGCGGATCGCGATCGACCTGATCGCCCAGATCGCTGCCGGTCTTGCCGACGCGCACGCGGTGGGCCTGGTGCACCGCGACATCAAGCCGGCCAACGTGCTGCTGCGGCTCCGCGGCGAGGAGGTGTCGGCGTACCTCGCGGACTTCGGCATCGCGCGGCGGATCGACTTCGATCCCGACCTCAACCAGACGCTCACGACGCAGGGGTTCGCGATCGGGACGCCCAGCTACATGGCGCCGGAGCTGCACACGGGTGGTACGCCGGGCACGACCACCGACGTCTACTCCCTCGGCTGCCTGCTGTGGGCGGCGCTGGTGGGCCGTGCACCGTACGTCGGTACGACGGAGTACCAGCTCGTCTCGGCGCACGTCTCCGCGCCGGTCCCGCAGCTCGCTGCGTCCGGCCCGTTCGAGCGCGAGCTCAACCGGATCCTGCGGACCGCGATGGCCAAGCACCCGGGTGAGCGCTACCCGTCGGCCGCGGCGCTGCGCGACGACCTCCGCCGCGTACTGACCACGGTGCACGCGCCGACCTCGGTCGAGCCGGGCACCGGCCTGGAGGCGCCGGCGAGCGGTCCGCCTGCTCGGACGCCGACGCCGGCACCGGCGGCGGGCTACGCGCCGTACACCCCCCATGCGCCGTCGCCAGTCACCCCGGGATCCTCGTCGCCCCCCGCGGGCCTGTTCGCGGCGCTCGCGGTCGGGCTGGTCCTGGTGCTGGGCGCGGGCGTCGTCGGGGCCGTGGTGGCGTTGCGCAGTGACGGCAGCGGGGGCGGCGCAACCGAGGCCCGGACCGTTGCGACGGCGACCCCGGAGGCCACCGAGCCTTCGGCGACCACCGGGTCCACCGGGTCCACCGGGTCCACCGGGTCCACGGGGGTCCACGGGGCCTACGAACGCGGGCGGACTGACGGCCGACGAGCGGCGGGCGGCGGACAACATCGCGGCCGCACTGGAGGCCAGCGCTGACTTCGAGGAGATCGACGCGCAGTGCACGGCGCGCAAGCTGGTCCAGATGTACGGGGTCAAGGGCCTGCAGGACCAGGGCTACATCGACGGGGACCTGAACTTCATCGCCGACACCAGTCCCGTCGCCAACCCGCAGATCTTCACCGAGATCATCACGGTGAGCATCGGGTGTGTCTTCGAGTCGGTCACCTTCCCGACGTCGAGCTAGCGCCGCGCCTCGGCGCTAGTGCCACGCCCGTCGAGGCGCCCGAGCCGCGAGGCGAGGGCGCATCGAGACGCCGCAATTCTGACTTCGGCCGTCCCAACCGCGGGAGGGCACGTCACCGGGTCTCGATACGCGCGTCACGACTTCGCCGGCTCGGCCGTGGCGCTACTCGACCTTCGCGCCTGGCTGGAGATCGTCGGAGAGGCGGATCAGGCCGGCGACCGTGGCGACGTACAGGGTCCCGTCGGGGCCGAGGTAGATCGCGGCGTAGTGGTTGTTCCACTGGATACCGGTGCCGGTCAGCCTGCTCCACGCGATGGCGCCGGTGCGGATGTCGATCGCGGTGATGTACCAGGCGTCGATCAGGTCCTTGCGGACCGGCTTGGTGTAGGCGTAGACCAGCCCGTTGCCGAGCGATGCCTTCGCTACCGAGGACGGCGCGATCAGGATGTCGTTGGTCCAGGCGACGTGGCAGCCGTCGGGATCGATCATCACCCGCGCCATGCCGGGCGTCGTGGACTTGCCGAGCAAGGTCGCCTGGACGCCGCTGTACCCGTAGTTGTTCTCGATGATCAGCGATCTGCCCACCGCCACCAGGCTGTTCTCGGTCGTGCTGGCGCCGTCCGCGAGCACCGGCACCTGGCAGTGCAGCCGGTTGGTCGCGGCCTTCCTGCGGTCGTAGACGATGACGTTGCTGCGCGGCTCGGCGTTGTCGGCGATCGCGATCCAGCGATTTCCGATCAGGGTCGGTGAGGTGCCGGATCCCTGGGAGAGCATGCCGGGCTTCACCTTGGTGCCGCGGTCGTAGGGGATCCGCCAGGTCACCGCAGGGACGCCGGTCGCGCGGGCGTCGAGGCGGTACGCCGCGTGCGTGGTGACGAGGTACATGCCGCCGGTCTCGTCGCTCGAGACCGAGTTGAAGATCCCTTCGCCGGCCGGCAGCGCGACGGTCTGCACCGCGCCACTGGCGCGGTCGAGGGTGCCGACGACACCCTGCTGGCTGAACCACCACAACCGGCCGGACCAGTCGACGCCGGTGGCGACGAGGCAGTCGCCCTCGGGGAGGTACGACGCCATCGGCCAGTCCCGCACCCGGGTCAGGGTGCCGTCCGCGGCAACCGCGACCTCGGCGATGCCGGATTCGGTCGTCGTCGCGAACGCATGGTCGTTCGGGTCGAGGAAGAAGTAGGTGCCGCCGCAGATGTCGGTCAGCGGGTTGGCTCCGCTGGTCAGGTCGCGCGTCGACACCCGCAGCTCGTCGACCACGTTGAGGGTGACCGGGTTGATCACCATCATGGTGAAGCCCTCGAGGCCACCGCACAGCCCGACCATCCGGTCCTGGGAGTCGAAGGCGATCGTGGCGCACTCGCGCACGCCGTAGCTCCGCGACCGGACCTTCAGGTGGTGCCCGACCGGGCCGCTCACGTCGTACGCATCGGTGCTGTAGGCGTCGTTGTGCATGCTGCTCGTGCCGTTCGCCGACAGGTACGGGTTCTGCGGCACCGGGGGTGCGGGCAGCGGCCGCGGGGTGGCCTCGGCGCCGGTGAACTTCGGCACCAGCAGGTCGGTGGGCAGCGACGGGATCGGCAGCAACGGCAGGGCCGGGATCGGCGGCAGCGACGGATCGGCGGAGGCCGTCGGGGTCGGTGCGCTCAGGGACCCCGTCAGGAGCGCGAGGGCCGCGACGGCAGTGAAAACCCGCGCGGGGAGCATGCGCATCCCCGGAGTGTAGAACGTGTTCTAGTTCTACGCTACTGATGCGCTCAGTCGCGTGGCGGCGTGGTCTCGCCCAGCAGCCAGTCGTCGAAGAACGCGGAGAGCTCCTCGCCGGTCTCGGCCTCGATCCAGGCGAGGTACTCCACCCGGTCGGCGGTGTCGTTCTCCTGATCGGCCGGCCAGTCGCGCAGCAGCGCGAAGAAGGCGTCGTCGCCGATCTGCTCCCGGAGCTCGTGCCACATCAGGGCCGGTCCGAAGTAGATGTTGCCGTCCCCGAAGTTGGTCGGGTCGTAGTCGGCAGGAGGGCCGGAGAACTCCCGCAGCTCACTCTCGAAGCTCGCCCAGTCGTCCATCTTCTGGTCGATGGTGATGCCCTCGTCCTCGGCCTCCCACATGCCCTGGAGGTACATCGCCATGCCCTCGTTCATCCACACGTCGCTCCAGTCGGCGGGGGTGACGGTGTCGCCGTACCAGTGGTGCGCCAGCTCGTGCACGACGACCGCCTTCGACGTGGCGTACGGCGTCGCTCCGAGGGTGACCATGGTCTGGGTCTCCATCCCGCTCTCGCCGTCGTAGATGAGGATCCCGAAGGTGTCGAACGGGTAGGGCCCGAGGTACTGCTCCAGCCAGTCCATCGCCTCGCCGGCGTACTCGGTATCGCCGATAGCCTCCAGGTCGTCCGTCGGGCCCCAGATGGTGATCGGCACCCCGGTCGCGGACTCGAGCTCGATCGGCGTGTAGTCGGCGAACGCCACCGTCACGAGGTACGACGACGCCGGCTCGGCCAGGTGCCAGGTCGTCGTGCGCAGCCCGTCAGCCTCGGTGGTGTCGGTGAGCTCGCCGTTGGCGATGCCGGTCCAGGGCTCGGGCACGGTGAGCGTGAAGTCGTAGTAGGCCTTGTCGGCGGGCTGGTCGTTGGCGGCGTACCAGGTGAAGGCGCCGTACGGCTCCTGGATGGTCCACACCTCGTGCTCCGGCGTCACGTGCCAGCCCACCCCGAGCCGGAAGTCGGACCGCTGGGTGGGCGCGTCGTAGGGCTCGGGCGTGCCCGAGTAGGCCATGTCGAGGACGTACTCCTCGTCCGCCTTCACCGCGTGCTGGATCAGGAGGTCCTTGTCCTCGCGGCTGTGGTCCACCTCCGCGCCGTCGATCGTCAGTGTGTCGATCGTGAGCACGTCGTCGAAGTCGAGCTGGACCTGGTCGGCGTCGGCCGTCGCCCGGAACATCAGCCGCTCGGTGGCCAGGAGCGTGTCGGACTCCGGCGTCCAAGCCAGCGACAGCTCGTAGTGGAGGGCGTCGACGAGCGGGTCGCCCACGTGGGGGTAGACCGAGTCCTCGCGCGTGTGGTTGACGGCCTCGTCGACGTCGGGCGCCTCGGTGCTGCTCGGCGTCTCGGGGCTGGCGAACCCGGTCGGCGGACTCGTCGACGGCCTATCGTCAGCGTCGCCGCCGCCGGCTCCGCTGTCGTCTCCGCTGCCGTCGCCGCAGCCCACCAGGGTCACGACAAGCACGGCTGCGCAGGCGAAGGTCAGGCGGTTGCGGCGAGGCACCGGATCATCATGCACGTTTCGTGATGAAGACAGGCGTTTCCAATTGGTCTGTCCAGCGTTATCCATTTCGGAAACACCCCACTGGTCCAGACGTTACGATCAGCGCACCAATCGCGGCCTTCAAGGGAGCTGGCTGCGACGGGTCTATTACCCCACGCCTTCTTTAAGGAGTCCTTCCCATGCGACGTCTTGCCCTTCGGGGAGCGTTGCTGGCCATGGTCAGCAGCGTCATCCTCCTTCCGGGCGGTCCGGGTCACGCAGCGCCTGTTGTGCAAACAAAGGCAGCGGCGGCGGCCCCACGCCCGACGAACTTCGGCCTGCACGCAATGGGCTACGGCACCTACATCAAGGGCGGGCAGCTTCCCGTCGATTCGGGGGCGACGGGTTTCGCCCACATCGCCTGCACCACCCTCGCCGGACTGGACCGTTCGAACGGTCTCGCCAGCATCGACCTCCCGGGTCTCGGCACGATCGAGACCCTGGCAACCAGGGTCAAGACCCTCAAGAAGGGGAAGACCGTCACGGCGGTGTCCCACCACAGGCTGGCCGGCATCACCCTGCTGGAGACCGCGCTCGGCAAGCTCTCGCTCGGCGCGGTCGAGTCGACCGCGCGGGTGTGGCACAACGCCACCGGCTTCCACTCGGAGACCGACGTCAAGGTCGCCGGCATCGTGCTGACCCTGCCCGACCAGGACCCGCAGGTCATCGCTATCCCGACGCCCGGCAGCCCGATCGAGATCCCTGGTCTCCTCCGGATCACCCTCGGCGAGAAGCTGACCGCCAGGAAGCCCGGCCTGATCTTCGCTCGCGCCCAGGGCCTCCTGGTCGAGATCCTGCCGACCAACACCAAGGTCAAGATCGCCCTTTCGCGGGCGCGGATGACCGACAGCGTCGTCAACTCGATCATGAGCGGCTCCGCGGCCGGCCTCAAGGGCACGGTGCTCGAACCGATCGTCAACATCGGCCGCACGCCGGTCAAGCCGCTCCCGTGCGAGGGCACCGACGGCAAGATCCGGCAGACCAAGACAGTCGGTCTGGACATCCCGGGCCTGCTCAACGTGGGCGCGGCCCAGGCACGCGTCTTCGGCGTGCAGGTCGGTCGCCGACGTGCCCACGCCTGGACCGAGGCGACGATCGCGCACGTCTCGCTGGCTTCCGGCGCGATCGAGATCAGCGGCATCAAGGCGCGTGCCAACGTGATCCGCAGGAAGGGCACGCTGATCCGCAACACCAAGGGCACCTCGACGGTGACGATCACCGTGGACGGTGAGCCGCAGACGATCCCACCGATCGGTGTGCTCGAGATCCCGGGCGTCCTCAAGATCGAGGAGGGTGTCACCACGATGACCCGTGGCGGCATCGGGGTGGTCGCGCTGCGGATCACGCTGCTCGACGGAACTGGTGCGGTGATCGATCTCGGCATCGCCCGGACGCAGGTCAAGAAGGCCATCCTGAGGTAGTAGCTCTGACCAACACAACGATGGCCGCTCCCCGCCAGGGGGGCGGCCGTCGTCGTACGCGGACGAAGGATTTCACCGGGTCGCTTGACCTACACACCGTCGCCTCCGAGGATGTGTGTCGTTGAGGATGTGGCGACGGTCACCACGACCGCTCGCCCGACGAGTCAACAGCAAGGTGGTCGGCGTGGAGCGCAAGCAATCGGTGCGGGTCGGACTGGCGGCAGTGGCCGCAGCGGCAGTGGTGGCAACGGCGATCTCGGTGCCCGGTTCCGGCTCCGATCGCGTGGTCGACCTGGCCGCGGCGTCCGAGCTCGACCAGAGCGCCCTCGGGCTGCCGCACGTCGACCCGCCCGGCACGCCGCCGCACCGTCACGACGACCCGCGGACCAAGAACCTCGTCTCGCGTGCGGGCTACGAGGAGGGGACGCTCGACCCGACGACCGCAGAGCAGCGGCTCGAGTCGGCGGCGTACGTCGATCGGGAGCGGGCCCTGCCCGACCCGCGGCTGACCCCGGTGCCGGCGTACCCGAAGCACACCGCGACACCCACGACCCGGTACGCGATGGCCGGCGCCTGCTACACCCTCCAGGCGCCATCCGGAGCCTTCGTCGTCACCGACGGTACGGCGGTCGCGCTCGCCGACGTCCCCGCTGCCGGGGCGACGCCCTTCTTCTTCAAGGCGACCCGGCTCGGCGGCTACCTGCTGCACACCAGCGCCGGCGTGCTCGCCAGCACCAACGGCTCGGTCGCGATGAAGGCCGAGCCGAGCCAGGATGCGGACTGGACGGTGGCGCGCGGCAGAACCGGTCGGTTCGGCTTCCGCGCTCTCAACGATGATCGGCTCACCGCTTCGGGCGACGACGTCGTCGGCAGCGACCGTGGGACGACGTACCGGCTACGGCTGGCGACCGCCGGGTGCGCCGCCTACCCGGAGGCCGACGTCAACGTCAGCGGAAACCCGCACGGAGGCGTGACGCCGTACCAGGAGGTGCGCGGTTACGTCGACGCGCACACCCACGGCATGGCCTTCGAGTTCCTCGGCGGCCAGGTGCACTGCGGTCGGCCCTGGCATGAGTACGGCGCGCCGTACGCCCTCGTCGACTGCCCGGACCACACGCTGACCCAGGGCAACGGCGCGATCCTCGAGTCCTTCCTGTCCGGCGAGGCGTCGCACGACCCGGTCGGCTGGCCGACGTTCAAGGACTGGCCGGCGCCGCACTCGCTGACCCACGAGGGCACCTACTACCGCTGGATCGAGCGCGCCTGGCGCGGTGGGCAGCGGCTCTTCGTCAACCTGCTGGTCGAGAACAACAAGCTCTGCGAGCTCTACCCGCTCAAGAAGAACTCCTGCGACGACATGGACTCGATCCGGCTGCAGGCCGCCGACATGTACGAGTTCCAGGACTACGTCGACGCCCAGTTCGGGGGCCCGGGCAAGGGCTTCTACCGGATCGTGCGGACGCCGTTCGAAGCCCGCCAGGTCATCAACGCCGGGAAGCTGGCGGTGGTGATGGGCATCGAGACCAGCATCCCGTTCGGGTGCACGGTCAAGATCGTGCTCGGTCACGACCAGCCGGCGTGTGACGAGGAGGAGATCGACACCAACCTCGACGAGATGCGCGCGCTCGGCGTCCGTCAGATGGAGCTGGTCAACAAGTTCGACAACGCGCTGTCCGGCGTCGCCGGCGACTCTGGCGAGGTCGGCGTGCTGGTCAACGCGGCCAACTTCCTCGAGACGGCGTCGTTCTGGCAGATGGAGCACTGCGAGCCGGCCGACGGTGTGAGCGCGGACAACCCCCAGACGACACTGCCGACCCTGCCCCCCCAGGACGCGATCTTCGGCGCGATCTTCTCGCTGTTCGGCGGCGCCGTACAGCTGCCGGCGCTGCCGGTCTACGGACCTCCGGCGCACTGCAACCAGCGGGGCCTGACCGCGCTCGGCGAGCACCTCATCCGAGCACTGGCCGAGCGGCAGATGATCTTCGATCCCGACCACATGAGCGTGAAGGCGCGACAGTCGTCGATGGACCTGATCGAGGACCTCGACTACTCCGGCGTGCTCTCCAGCCACTCGTGGTCGACCCCGGACACCTACCCGCGGATCTACCAGGCCGGCGGGTTCATCACGCCGTACGCCGGCGACTCCACCGGGTTCGTCGACAAGTGGCGCACCCACCTGGAGTGGGCAGACCCCCGCTACTACTGGGGGATCGGCTTCGGCGCGGACATCAACGGCCTTGGCGCACAGGGCGACGCGCGGGGCGCCGACGTACCCAACCCGGTCAGCTATCCGTTCACCGGCATCGGTGGAGTGGAGGTCGACAAGCAGCAGGCGGGCGAGCGGGTCTGGGACATCAACGTCGACGGCGTTGCGCAGTACGGCCTCTACCCCGACTGGGTCGAGGACCTGGGCATGGTCGCCGACACGCAGCACGACGGCGACGGCAGCCTGATCCAGGACGACATGGCGCGCGGCACCGAGGCCTACCTGCAGATGTGGGAGCGCGCGGTCGGCATCAAGGCCGACTCGTGCCGCAACCCCGGCTTCCGCAAGACGGTGGCGACGGTCGAACGCCTGGTTCAGCCCGGCCTCACCACCACGCAGGTGATGCGGCGGGTCGGCCAGCCCTTCCGTCGCCTCGGCCGGACGTACGGCGTGTGCGCAAAGACCGTCGACGACGCCCGGGTGATGGTCAGGATCGTGTTCGACGAGGCGGGTCGCGTCGTACAGGTGAGGTGATCCTCACGCCGAACTCCAAGTTACTTGCGGGTAAGATCCAACACTTGGGCCACCGGCCCCGGATCTGACCGACGGACGCGAGATTCCGTAGTCTGAGCCCGATTCCCCGGACCTTTGGAGTGACGACGTTGACTGTGACGCTGATCGTTGGCCTGCTGCTCAACGCGATCATCCTGCCGTTGGCGGCGAAGCGGGTGTGGTTCCTCTACCGGCTGATCTCCCACGGTCAGCCGGCGCCGGACCGCATCGAGAACGTCACCAAGCGCACCGCGAGCGCCATCGGCGGCCAGCTGCGTGAGGTGCTCGGCCAGCGGCGGCTGCTGAAGTGGACCATCCCGGGCATCGCGCACTCGTTCGTCATGTACGCGTTCCTGATCCTGGGCACCGTCTACGTCGAGGCGTACGGCGCGCTCATCTCGCGCAATCCGGACTGGCACTTCCTCTTCATCGGCACCTGGGGCCCGCTGGGCTTCGCGCAGGACCTGATCGCGGTGCTGTGCCTGGTCGGGCTGGTGATCTTCTACCTCATCCGGATGCGCAACCAGCCGGAGAAGCTGGGCCGCCAGTCGCGGTTCTCGGGCTCGCACCTGGGCGGGGCCTACCTCGTCCTGTTCATGATCTTCAACGTCATCTGGACGATGTTCCTCTTCCGCGGCGCAGTCGCGGCGCGGGTGATCGAGGAGGGCACCGACGAGGGCTACGGCAAGGCGGCGTTCGCCTCCTACCTACTCGGCAAGGTGCTGCCCGACAGCACCTTCCTGATCGGCCTCGGGCTGATCCTGCACATCGGCGTCATGCTGGTGTTCCTGATCGACGTGCTGCACTCCAAGCACCTGCACATCTTCGTGGCGCCGCTCAACGTCATGTTCAAGCGACCCGATGCGGCGGCCAAGGGCGAGAACAAGAGCTCGGTGGCCCTCGGCGCGGTGAAGCCGATGATGAACGAGGGCAAGCCGGTCACCCTCGACGACGTCGACGACCTCGACGAGGACGCCACGCTCGGCATCGGCAACATCAACGACTTCTCGTGGAAGGGCGTCCTCGACTTCGCGTCCTGCACCGAGTGCGGTCGCTGCCAGTCGCAGTGCCCCGCCTGGAACACCGAGAAGCCGCTGTCTCCCAAGATGCTGATCATGAACCTGCGGGACCACGCGTTCGCCGCGGCGCCGTACAACCTGGCGGCCGAGGACAAGCGTGAGTCGATCGACACCGCGGTCGTGGCGGAGGCGCAGCGGCCGCTCGTGGGCGAGACCGAGGGCCTCGCCTGGGAGCCGGAGGGCGGCGCGATCATCGACACCGACGTGCTGTGGTCGTGCACGAACTGTGGTGCCTGCGTCAACCAGTGCCCGGTCGACATCGAGCACGTCGACCACATCACCGACATGCGCCGCTACCAGGTGCTCGTCGAGTCGAACTTCCCGTCCGAGCTCAACGGACTGTTCCGCGGCCTCGAGAACAACGGCAACCCCTGGAACATGTCGCCGCGCGGCCGGATGGACTGGGCCAAGGACCTGCCCTTCGAGGTCAAGGTCGTGGGCGACACCATCGAGTCGCTCGACGAGGTCGACTGGCTGTTCTGGGTCGGCTGCGCCGGCGCTTACGAGGACCGCGCGAAGAAGACCACCCGGGCGGTGGCGGAGCTGCTCGACACCGCAGGGGTGTCGTTCGGCGTACTCGGTAACGGCGAGACCTGCACCGGTGACTCCGCTCGACGTGCGGGCAACGAGTTCGTGTTCCAGGGCCTGGCCCAGCAGAACATCGAGACGCTCAAGGACGCGCGGGCCAAGCAGGTCGTGTCGACGTGCCCGCACTGCATGAACACGCTCAAGAACGAGTACAAGGAGCTCGGCATCGAGCTCGACGTCATCCACCACACCCAGCTGCTCAACCGGCTGGTGCGGGAGGGCAAGCTCACGCCGGTCGCGACCGGCGACGGCGCGCACCAGCGCAAGATCACTTACCACGACCCGTGCTTCCTGGGCCGCCACAACCAGGTCTACACGCCGCCGCGTGACCTGCTGCAGATCATGCCGGGAGCCGAGCTCGCCGAGATGGAGCGCAGCGGCGAGCGGTCGTTCTGCTGTGGCGCCGGCGGTGCCCGGATGTGGATGGAAGAGACCATCGGCGAGCGGATCAACGTCAACCGCACGAACGAGGCGGTCGCCACCGGCGCCGACCAGATCGCGGTCGGCTGCCCGTTCTGCCGGGTGATGCTCGCCGACGGCCTGTCCGAGGCCCAGGACAACGGCTCCGCTCGCGCGGAGGTCGAGGTCCTCGACGTCGCCCAGATGCTGCTCGCGTCGGTCAAGGGCGAGGTCGCCACCAAGCTCAAGCCCGGTGAGGGCGCGCAGCCCGCCGCGGCCAAGGCGAAGAAGGAAGCCGAGGAGGAGCTGGTCGAGCCCGAGAAGGTGGGCGCGGCCGCGAAGGCGTCGTCCGGGGGCTCGCTGTTCGATGGCGGTGCCGACGAGGCGACGGAGCCGGAGCAGTCGGGGCAGTCGGGGCAGTCGGAGCAAGCGGCGAAGCCGGAGAAGCCGGCCGCGGAGAAGCCGTCGTCGGGCGGATCACTGTTCGACGACGCGCCGGCCGAGCCGGCGAAGGCCGAGCCGGAGAAGGCCGAGCCCGCAAAGCCGGCCTCGGGTGGATCGCTCTTCGACCAGGGTGGGTCGCTGTTCGACGCCACCGACTCCGCGCCTGCCGAGACCAAGACTGAGACGAAGCCGGAGCCCGAGGCGAAGGCCGAGCCCGAGCCCGAGGTGAAGGCCGAGGCTCCTGCGCAGACCGACCTGAGTGGTTCGCTCTTCGACGCGGTGGAGTCCGCTCCGCCGGCGGAGGAGAAGAAGCCTGCGCCGGCCGCGAAGGAAGAGAAGCCTGCGCCGGCCGCGAAGGAAGAGAAGCCCGCTCCCGTCAAGGTGCAGGCCGAACCTGTCAAGGCCGACGAGCCCGCGCCGGCCCAGGCCGACCTGAGCGGCTCACTCTTCGACATCGTCGAGTCGGCCCCCGTTGCCGAGAAGAAGGCCGAAGCGGCCCCCGAGCCCGAGCCTGAGGACGAGCCCGAGACCGAGCCGGCCGCCGAGGCCGAAGAGCCCGAAACTGAGGACAAGGCTGAGGACGAGGCTGAGCACGAGGCTGAGCACGAGGCTGAGGACGAGGCACGAGGCTGAGCACGAGGCTGAGCACGAGGCTGAGGACGAGGCTGAGGACGAGGCTGAGGACGAGGACAAGGCCGAAGAGGAGAAGGCGAAGCCCGCTCCGGCCGCCTCCTCCGGCGAGAAGAACGAGCCGAATACGGACGTGGACATCTCCGGCTCGGGTTCCCTCTTCGACCTTTGACCGCGAATCCGCCCAGATCCTCGCCGAATCCGCCGGTTTCGGCTCGGATGGGGCCGGATTCGCGGGGCTAGCGGCCTCGGCCCGGCTGTACGAGGCCGTGGTCGAACGCGAGCACCACGGCCGCTGCGCGGTCCCGCAGGTCGAGCTTGGTGAAGATGTGCCCGAGGTGGGTTTTGACGGTGCCCTCGCCGAGGGTGAGCTTGGTTGGTGGTCATGCGTTCATCCCACCCGGGCCGGCCCTCTTCCCGCATCGACCCAAGGTCAGAACCCGTCCTCCCCCTCGGGGCAGAGGAAACCGCCGCGACGCTCGACACCGTCGTCCGGTAGGAATGGCGGGTGGATTCCATCTCCGGCCTTGCCGACGACTACCAGCAGTTCCGCTACCGACAGAACCCGATGTGGGCGCACATGGCGGGGGAGTACTCCGTCGCCGGGTCCTACTCCGACGTCAGCGCGGCCGGAGAGGAGGCGGCGGTCGCGGAAGCGCGCGGGTTCGCTGCCCGCGCCGAGGCGATCAGCGACGACGACCTCGACGAGCAGGAGCGGCTGTCGCGCGCGATGCTCGTGTGGGACGCGTCGTCGACGGCCGAGCTCGGGGCGCTCCGCTCGGCGGAGTACGGCGCCAACCCCATCTTCGGGGCGCAGGCCTCGCTCGGGATGTACGTGCCGAAGCTGTCCCTCCCCACCCCCGAGGTGGCGGACGCGATGGTCGACAAGCTGCGGGCCGTGGCGACGTACTTCAACGATCTCGCGGACCGGCATCGCGACGGCGTGACCGCCAGCCGCACGCCGGCTGCGTTCGCCGTGGCGGACACGATCGCGCAGCTCGACGAGTGGCTCAGCACACCGCTGGGGGAGGACCGGCTGCTCCGGATCGCGGTCACCCCGGACGGCGTCGACCGCGACGCGCTGGTCGCCAACCTGACGCAGGTGGTCGACGACGACGTACGGCCGGCGCTGGCGACCTACATGGCTGTCCTCCGCGACGACGTGATGCCGGTGGCGCGGGAGGACGAGCAGGTCGGGCTGTTGCACGTGCCCGGCGGCGAGGAGGCCTACGCGACGCTCACCCGCTTCTACACGACGACAGACCTGACGCCGCAGCAGATCCACGAGATCGGGCTCGAGCAGGTCGCCGAGCTGGAGCGGCAGTACGCCGAGCTCGGGCCGGCCGTCGTCGGCACCGATGACGTGCCGTCGATCCTGGCCGCGCTGCGCGACGACCCCGCGCTGCACCACACCGACGCCGACGAGATCGTCGAGGCGTCGAAGGCCGCCATGGCCAAGGCGCGGGGCGTGATGGGCGACTGGTTCGGCCGGCTGCCGCAGTCGGACTGCGAGGTCGAGTCGACGACAAGCGGCGCGATCGCCTACTACTTCCGGCCGGCGATGGACGGCAGCCGCGGCGGCGTCTTCTTCATGAACGTGTCCGACCCCGAGGGATGGGGCCGCTACGAGATCGAGTCGACGTCGTACCACGAAGGCATCCCGGGCCATCACCTCCAGATCGCGATCGCTCAGGAGCTCGAGGACCTCCCGGACTTCCGCAAGACGGCGTTCGTCACCGCCTACAGCGAGGGCTGGGGCCTCTACAGCGAGCGGCTCGCCGACGAGATGGGCCTCTACGACTCACCGCTCGACCGGATGGGCATGCTGGCCGCCGACTCGATGCGCGCCTGCCGGCTGGTTGTCGACACCGGCCTGCACGCGCTGGGTTGGTCGCGCCAGCAGGCGATCGACTACCTGCTTGCCAACAGCGAGAAGTCCGTCGGCCACGCGACCGCCGAGATCGACCGGTACGCCGTCACGCCCGGCCAGGCGCTGTCCTACATGATCGGCCGGCTCGAGATGCTCCGGATCCGCGAGGCCGCTCAGCAGCGGCAGGGCGACCGGTTCGACATCAGGGCGTTCCACGACGCAGTGCTCGACTCAGGTGCACTGCCGCTCCCGGTGCTCGCGGAGCACGTCGCCCGCCGACTCACGTGAGGAGGAGCCCGTTGAGCCTGCGGGCCCGCCACGGCCGTCGTCCGCCGCGCGATTAGGCACCGCCCCTGGCCGCGCCGATCTCCGCCTGCTCCAGGACGTGCGTGACCAGTTGGCGGCTGAGCTCGCCCGGCTGGAGAAGGCGGCACAGGTCCCACCTCAGGTCTAAGTCGCTACGTTCGGGTACCAGTGACATGACGACGACGTCGGTCGGCCGCAGTGGCTCACGAGAGGACTTGAACGTGTTGGAGACCTGGCCGGGGTCGGCATACCCGCTCGGCGCGACGTTTGACGGCAGTGGCACCAACTTCGCGCTGTTCAGCGAGGTCGCCGAACGGGTGGAGCTGTGCCTCGTCGATGTCCACGAGTCCGGTGAACGCACCGAGACGAGGGTCGACCTCACCGAGGTCGATGCCTACGTCTGGCACGCCTACCTCCCCGAGGTGCAGCCCGGGCAGTGCTACGGCTACCGGGTGCACGGCCCGTGGGACCCGGCCCAGGGACTGCGCTGCAACGCCAACAAGCTGCTGCTCGACCCCTACGCCAAGGCGACCCGTGGGGAGATCGACTGGGGTCCATCCCTGTTCGGATACGACTTCGACGACCCCGACACCCGCAACGACGAGGACTCGCTGGACCGCACCATGCTCGGCGTGGTCATCAACCCGTACTTCGACTGGGACGGCGACCGGATGCCGCGCACGCCGTACGCCGAGACCGTGATCTACGAGGCCCACGTCAAAGGAATGACGGCGACCCACCCCGACGTGCCCGAGGACCTGCGGGGGACCTACGCCGGTCTCGCGCAGGAGCCTGTCATCGAGCACCTCAAGAAGCTCGGGGTCACCGCGATCGAGCTGATGCCGGTGCACCAGTTCGTGCACGACGACGTGCTGATCCAGCGGGGGCTGCGCAACTACTGGGGCTACAACACCATCGGGTTCCTGGCGCCTCACGCCGGGTACGCCGCCCCGAGCGGCGTCGCCGGACAGCAGGTCCAGGAGTTCAAGGCGATGGTGAAGTCCTTCCACCAGGCCGGCATCGAGGTCATCCTCGACGTCGTCTACAACCACACCGCGGAGGGCAACCACCTCGGGCCGACGCTGAGCTTCCGGGGCATCGACAACCCGGCGTACTACCGCCTCGTCGACGACGACCGGCAGTACTACATGGACTACACCGGCACCGGGAACTCCCTCAACGCCGGCAATCCGCACTCGCTCCAGCTGATCATGGACTCGCTGCGCTACTGGGTCACCGAGATGCACGTCGACGGCTTCCGGTTCGACCTCGCCTCGGCCCTGGCCCGCGAGTTCTACGACGTCGACCGCCTGTCCACGTTCTTCGAGCTCGTCCAGCAGGACCCGGTGGTCAGTCAGGTGAAGCTGATCGCCGAGCCGTGGGACGTCGGTCCGGGCGGCTATCAGGTGGGCAACTTCCCGCCGCAGTGGACCGAGTGGAACGGCGCCTACCGCGACACCGTGCGCGAGTTCTGGCGCGGCGAGCCGACCCTGGGTGAGTTCGCCAGCCGCCTGGCCGGTTCGTCCGACCTCTACGAGCACTCCGGTCGCCGGCCGGTGGCGAGCATCAACTTCGTCACGGCCCACGACGGGTTCACCGTGCGTGACCTGGTCTCCTACGAGCACAAGCACAACGAGGCCAACGGCGAGGACGGACGCGACGGGGCCGACGACAACCGGTCGTGGAACCACGGCGTGGAGGGCCCTACCGACAAGGACGACGTCAACAGCGCCCGTGCCCGCGACCAGCGCAACCTGCTGGCCACGCTGCTGCTCAGTCAGGGTGTCCCGATGCTGCTGCACGGCGACGAGCTCGGCCGCACCCAGGACGGCAACAACAACACCTACGCCCAGGACTCGTCGCTGAGCTGGATCGACTGGGACCGGATCGACGGCCCGCTCAACGAGTTCGTCGCCGAGCTCGCCCGGCTGCGGCACGAGCACCCGTCCCTCCGGCGCCAACGGTTCTTCACCGGCCAGAGCGTCCGCACCGCCGAGGGCGGACGCCTCAACGACATCGTCTGGCTGCACCCCGACGGCCGGCCGATGGAGTCGGGGGACTGGGAGAGCGGCCAGCGTGCCCTCGGCATGTACCTGAACGGCGACGGGATCGAGGGCCGTGACCGACGGGGGCAGCCCGTCAAGGACGACCATTTCCTGATCTTCTTCAACAGCGGTGATGCAGTGCCCCTGACGCTCCCCGACGCCGAGTACGCCGCGAGCTGGCAGGTCGTGCTCGACACGACCGGCGGGTGGGACACCGGCAAGGAGCTCAAGGCCGACAGCACATCGGAGCTGCCCTATCGCAGCGTCGTCGTACTCCGTCAGTGGCACGAGCATGCCCGGGAGGTCGATCTCAGCCCGGCCGCATCTGTCGCCTCGATGGCGGCCGACGCAACGGGCGACAAATGATCCCGACCAGCACCTACCGGCTGCAGATCACCGAGGACTTCGACCTCGACGCGGCCCTCGGGGTGCTGCCCTACCTCGACGACCTCGGCGTGGGCTGGCTCTACCTGTCCCCGCTGCTGGAGGCCCACCCGGGCAGCGACCACGGCTACGACGTCGTCGACCCCACGCGGATCGACCCGGCGCGCGGCGGTCCGGATGCTCTGGCCCGGCTCTCGGTCGAGGCCCGGCGCCGTGGGATCGGCATCGTGGTCGACATCGTGCCCAACCACGTCGGGATCGAGGTCCCCTCCACCAACCGCTGGTGGTGGGACGTCCTGCGCCACGGGCGGGGCTCGCGCCACGTGCAGGTCTTCGACATCGACTGGGCGGCGGGCGGCGGCAAGGTGCTGATCCCGGTCGTCGGCGACGACGACCTGGCCGAGACGGACGGCCCGATCGACAACCTTCACCTGGTGGACGGCGACCTCGGCTACCACGACCACCGCTTCCCCGTGGCTCCCGGCAGTGCCGACGGCACCGACGACCCGCAGGCCGTGCACGACCGGCAGCACTACCGGCTGGTGAGCTGGCGCGCGGCCGACCAGCACCTCAACTACCGCAGGTTCTTCGCGGTCAACACCCTCGCCGGAGTGCGGATCGAGGACCGCGACGTCTTCGAGGCCACGCACGCGGAGATCGGCCGCTGGTTCCGCGAAGGACTTGTCGACGGGCTGCGGGTCGACCACCCGGACGGTCTGCGCCACCCCGCGGCGTACCTCGACGACCTGGCCGACCTCACCGGGGCCGCCTGGGTGGTGGTCGAGAAGATCCTCGAGCCGGGGGAACAGCTGCCCGAGCGGTGGCAGACCGCCGGCACCACGGGGTACGACGCGTTGGGCATGATCGACCGCGTGCTCGTGGATCCCGCCGGCGAGGCCGGGCTCGGCGAGCTGGACGGCCGGCTGCGCGGCGGGGTGCCGCCCTGGGCGGAGCTCGTCCGCGACAACAAGCGCCACGTCGCACAGACCATCCTCAACGCGGAGGCCCGACGCATCGCCCGCGAGCTGGCCCGCGAGCTGGATCTTCCGCCGGACCAGACGTGGCTGGCCGCCGTCGAGGAGGTCCTGATCGAGCTCTTCGCGGCCTTCCCGGTCTACCGCAGCTACCTGCCCGACGGGCAGGAGGATCTGGCGGACGCCGTCGCTGCAGTACGACGAGACCGACCCGACCTCGGCGCGACGCTCGACCAGGTGCTGCCGTTGCTCGCGGACCGGGTGCGGCCACCTGCGCTGCGGTTCCAGCAGACCAGCGGCATGGTGATGGCGAAGGGCGTCGAGGACCGGGCTTTCTACCGCTGGAGCCGGTTGACCTCGCTCAACGAGGTCGGCGCCGACCCGGACCACTTCGCGGTCGCCCCCGACGAGTTCCACGCCGCGATGGTGCGCCGCCAGGTGCGCACGCCGGCCGCGATGACCACCCTCAGCACGCACGACACCAAGCGGAGCGAGGACGTCCGCGCCCGGATCTCGGTGCTCGCCGAGAACCCGTCGTGGTGGGCGGAGACTGTCGACGCGCTGCTCGCAGCGGCGCCGGTGCCGGACCCGGGCTTCGCCAACCTGCTCTGGCAGGCGGCGCTCGGTGCGTGGCCGCTCTCGCGGGACCGGCTGCACGCCTATGCGGTGAAGGCGATGCGCGAGGCTGGTGACCGGACTTCCTGGACCGACCCGGACTCGACGTACGAGAAGGCCGTGCACGCACTGGTGGACGCTGCGTACGACGACGCGGTGCGGCCGATCATCGAGTCCGCCGCGGAGAAGGTGGCGGCCCCGGGCTGGAGCAACGCGCTCTCGGCCAAGCTGGTGAGCCTGATGATCCCTGGCGTCCCGGACGTCTATCAGGGCAGCGAGCTGTGGGAGCAGAGCCTGGTCGATCCTGACAACCGTCGGCCCGTCGACTACGGGCACCGGACCTCGCTGCTGGCGGACGCAGGAACGCCCGAACGGCCCACGCGGCTCGACGACGACGGGCGCGCGAAGCTGCACGTCGTACGCACCGCGTTGCAGCTGCGTCGCCATCATCCCGACCTCTTCAGCGGCTACACCGCGGTGCGCGCGACCGGGACCGCTGCCGGTCATGTGCTCGCATTCGACCGCGGCGGCGTGGTCGCCGTCGTGACCCGGCTGCCCCTGGGGCTCGCCGGGTCCGGCGGCTGGGGCGACACCCGGCTCGAGATGCCGGAGGGGACCTGGCGCGACATCCTCACCGACCGCCCCGCTGCGCCCGGTGTCGAGGGGCTGCTCGACACCCTGCCGGTCGCGCTGCTGGTACGGGTGGACGGATGAGCTTCGAAGTGTGGGCGCCGCGGCCATCGCGGGTGCGGCTCAGCCTCGGGGACGAGGTCGTGCCGATGGACCCCAGGGACGGCGGCTGGTGGGCGCCGGCCGCCGAGCTCGGAGATCTTCCGGACGGGACCGCCTACGGGTTCCTGCTCGACGACGACCCGACGCCGCTGCCCGATCCGCGCTCGCGCCGTCAGCCCGACGGCGTGCACCAGCGGTCGGCGACGTTCTACCCCGGCGACTTCGCCTGGACGGATCGTGCGTGGACGGGCCGGCAGCTCGCCGGCGCGACCATCTACGAGCTGCACGTCGGCACGTTCACTCCGTCAGGAACGTTGGACGGGGTCGCCGAGCGGCTCGACCACCTGGCCTCCCTCGGGGTCGGCTTCGTCGAGCTGATGCCGGTCAACGCGTTCAACGGCACCTACAACTGGGGGTACGACGGTGTGCTGTGGTCCGCCGTGCACGAGCCGTACGGCGGACCGCGTGCCTACCAGCGTCTCGTCGACGCCTGCCACCGCGCCGGGATCGGCGTCATCCAGGACGTGGTCTACAACCACCTCGGTCCGTCGGGCAACTACCTCCCTCGCTTCGGGCCGTATCTCAAGGACGGCCGCAACACCTGGGGCGACCTGGTCAACCTCGACGGCGAGGGCTCGGCCGAGGTGCGGCGCTACATCCTGGACAACGCCTTGATGTGGCTCCGCGACTACCACGTCGACGGCCTTCGCCTGGATGCCGTGCACGCGCTGTCGGACGAGTCCGACACTCACCTGTTGGAACAGTTGGCGACCGAGGTCGAGTCGCTGTCGGCCCACCTCAACCGGCCGCTGACGTTGATCGCCGAGTCGGACCTCAACGACAGCCGGTTGGTGACGCACCGCGAGGGTGGTGGCTACGGTCTCGACGCCCAGTGGAGCGACGACTTCCACCACGCTGTGCACGTCGCGCTGACGGGTGAGACCGACGGCTACTACGCCGACTTCGCCCCGCTCGGCGCCCTGGCGAAGGTGCTCAACAGCGGGTTCTTCCACGACGGGAGCTACTCCAGCTTCCGTGGCCGCGAGCACGGTCGGCCCGTCGACACCGACCCGATGCCGACCTGGCGGCTCGTGGTGTGCGCGCAGAACCACGACCAGATCGGCAACCGCGCGCGCGGTGACCGCATTGCGGAGCACCTCGACCCGAGTCGGCTGCTCTGCGCAGCCCTGCTGACCCTGGGATCGCCGTTCACGCCGATGCTCTTCCAGGGCGAGGAGTGGGCCTCGAGCACTCCGTTCGCCTTCTTCACCTCGCACCCCGAGCCGGACCTTGCGACCGCCACCGCCGAGGGCCGGCTGGCCGAGTTCGAGCAGATGGGCTGGGATCCCGACGAGGTCCTCGATCCCCAGGACCCGGCGACCTTCTCCGCCAGCATCCTGCAGTGGGAGGAGTCGTCGGCCGGGCACCACGCCCAGGTACTGGCGGGCTACCAGCGGCTGGCTGCCCTCCGGCGCGCGTATGCCGAGCTGACCGACCCGAGCTTCGGCCGGGCAACGGTCGATGAGGCCGAGCGCCGGCTCACGGTGGAGCGCGGCCGGCTTGCCCTCCACCTCAACCTCGGCGAGGTCGACTGGGAGGTACCGGCCAGCGAGGTCCTCTTCAGCACCGTCGACGCGGTGCCGATGGCAGCGGCCACGGGCTCGGTCCAGGTGCCGTCGGGTGCCGGAGTGCTCGTCGTCAGCTGAGGGCGGGAACCGAATGCGGGGCCTCGCCGGTCTCTAGGGTGACCCGGAGACCAGGAGCTCGCCCGACAAGATGGACTTCACGACGTACGTCGCCCAACGCCGCACCCGCCTGGTGCGGACCGCGGTGCTGCTCGGCTGCCCGCAGGCCGACGCGGAGGACATCGTCCAGGCCGCGCTGCTGAAGTGCTACCGCTCCTGGCGACGGGTCGCCCGCGCCGACCATCCCGATGCCTACGTGCACCGGGTCCTGGTCACTACTTTCGCCGACGCCCGCGCCCGACGCTGGCACGGCGAGCTCCCGACCGAGAACCTGCCGGACCACGGCGAGGACGCGGACCCGACGGGCGGCATCGCCGTACGCCGGGCGCTCGCCGACCTCTCGCCCGAGCACCGCGAGGTGCTCGTCCTGCGGTTCTACGCCGACCTCTCCGAGCGCGACACCGCCGTCGCGCTCGGCGTCGCCCCCGGCACGGTCAAGTCGCGCACGTCCCGCGCCCTCGCGGCGCTCGCCCCGCTGGTGGAGGCCCCCTGATGGATGCAGAGCCCACTGAAGACTCCTTCGACGCAGCCCGATCGCTCCTGGCCAAGGCGGCCGCGACGATCGGCGTCGACGAGACCGCGCCGATGACCCTCACCGGCCTGCCCGAGCCGCGACCCCGCCGCTGGCCGGTGCTGGCAGCGGCTGCCGCGGTGGTGCTCGCGGTCGGTGGGGGCTACCTGGTGACGCAACAGCTCGGCGACGATCCCCAGCCTGCTCCTGTGGCCGACCAGACCGCCGCAGCCGATCGTGAGCCGGTCGAGCAGGAGCACGTCTACGCCGACGACGAGCTGCCGTCGCTGCTCGGCTACACCACGGACGAGGCGACCCAGCTCCTCGAGGCGCGTGGCTACCCCCTCCGCGTCGAGGCCGAGTACAGCTGCGACCAGCCGGCGGGTTACGTGCTCGGGACCGACCCGGGGCCGGGCACGCCGATGGCGGCGGGCGACACCGTCCGGGTCCGGGTGACCGGTGGCCCATCGCCGGCCGCCAGGTGTGCAGCGCCGCTACCCAGCTGGCAGCGGGTGTTCGACCTGACGCGGTTCGCCGGCGGGTTGGGCACCCCGCCCGCGTTCCCGGACGGCGTCAGCATCGCCGTCGGCGACGGCGAGTACGTCGACCTGACCGCGGCGGACGCCGCCGATCCGGCTAACTGGGTGCTGTGCGACGACGGCGAGTGTCACTCGGCGTTGGCGGCCTTGGTCGAGATGCAGTCCCGTCCCATCGAGACTGCCGGCGCGTCGGCTCCATTCCTGGTCGTCACTCAGCGCCTTCCCGAGAACCCGGCGATGGACACGTTCGGCAGCTGCCTGACACCCGATCCCTCCGAGCAGGCGCTTCCGTACCACCGCCCGACCTACGTCTATGTCGACTACCAACGCGACGGGATCCTGCTCTGCCCGCCGACGCCGGTGTTGAAGATCGGCTGGACCGAGAATCGGCAGATCGGGAGCATCCTGCTCCGGCTTGACGCGGACGACGCGACAGAAGTCGTGGACCCGGCCGAGCCGACGGCCGAGCGGCAGGAGTCGGCGGATGCCTTCGTCGACTGGGCACGCGGCGAGGGACCGGCGCCGAAGTTTGCCGACCGGGTCCGGGTGATGTTCGGCGGTGGCGGTGCCTTTGGGTCTACCGGCTGGGTGGACGAACCGGAGAATCGGGCCTACTACGCCGGCTGCTCCGGTCTCGGCTTCCCCGACTGCGGGGTCGACCCCGTGGCTTTGCTGGTCCGCTACGAAGGGCCGGTCGTCGCGACCGCCGGCAGGTCGACGTGCGCCGACGGCGGCGTCGTACCCACTCGCTTCGCTTCGGCAACCCAGGACGCGGTCCGCCTTGAGGAGCCCGAACCCGCGAGCTGCCGCCGAGCCTGGGCGGTCGAGCTCTGGATCGACGCGGACGGCGTCATCTACGGCGTCAATCAGGCCGGCGGGTAGATGTAGCCGACCTCCGCCACGGTCCGGCCGCCCTCGCACGCCTCGTCGGTCGACGCGAACTGATCGCCGGCCGACGACTCGCACCGGTACAAGGCGACGGTCCCGGGCTGCTCCGCGGTGTAGGCGTACCCGACCAGACGCCCTTCCTCCGGAGTGACGCCGCACGCGGCGCTGACGTAGCGGTCGTCGTTGCTGGCGCGGCACTCGAACAACCCCCGCCGACCTGTGTCGTTCGTCGCCAGCAACTGGGCGACGACTTCACCAGCGCGGGCGCCCGGCTTCTCCGGCGCGGAGGTGGCGTAGCGATCGCCGCTCGCGCCGACGTACGACGACAGCGCCACCGTGGACCACGGCCCATCGGCCGGTGCCTCGGAGAGCGTCACCTCGCGCCGGACCAGGTAGCGGCCGTCATGGAGGTCGTCGCCGGGAAAGACGTACATGTGGAACAGGTAGAACGTGTCGTCCCACTCACGCGACCCGTCCTTCGCCATCGCCGACACGTAGCCGAAGATCTGCCCGTCGTCGACGGTTCCCCAGTCCTGGCGGAGCTGCGAGTCCAGGTACGGGATCAGCGGTTCACGGAGCTCGGTGAAGTGGATGCCGTCCTCCGACACCTGCAGCACGACACCGCCGCGGGGTCCGTTCTGCCGCATCAGCACGACCTCGTCCGAGGACGCGTGGACGCTCGCCGACGACGCCCCGATCTCGACGTCCAGGGTTGCCGTGGGACCGTCGAGCGCGTCGGCGGTCCACGCGCCCCGGCCGTTGGCGCCCTCGGTGTAGTTGCGCCACGAGCCGGGGACGCCGCCCGAGGCGACGGGCGCCCGCGCGACGCTGGTGACGATCGAGAAGTCCGGCAGGACCTCTTGGTAATACATGTAGAAGTACTTGCCGCGGCGCACGATGGTGGTGTTCCCGCGTCCGGTTCGTTGACCCTCCACGATGTCGGTCGGGCTGCGGAGAACCTGGTTGTCGGGGAAGCCGGTCTTGGTGAACGTGATCCCGCCGTCGCGCGACTCGGCATAGGCGACCGACTTACGCGTCTGGTGGTCGGCGTAGGAGCAGTCGGCTTCGGCGTGGTACCAGGCCCGCAGCAACCCGGGGTCGCGCTCGTCGCGGACCACCGCATTGATCCACGCGCCGCAGCGGTCGAAGTCTTCCTTGCCGCCCCGCTGGATGACCTGCTGTCCGGTCGGCGCCAGGTCGGTGACATCGCTGCCCTCGAGGAGGTAGGTGTCGCCCCGGCCGACGTAGGCCCGGACCTTGTCCCCGACCTGCACAGCGTTGATGAACGAGTCGGCGGTCGTCGTGGGGCCCATCACGATCTCCGCCGGACCCACCTCGAACTGGGCCTCGGCGAGCTGGAGGACGTCGTCGCCGGGCCTTCCCTCGGCCGGAGGACTCCCTGGTCGGTCGTCCGGCGGCCGCCCGGGGGACCCCGGGTCGGTGCACGCCGCGAGCGTCGCCAGGATTGCGAGGGCGGCAGCGCCCGAGACCACACGATGCATCACGGTCCTGAACCCTACGTCGACACGAAAATCAGGGAATGACGCCATCATGACCTTGACATGACGTCATTATGACGTCATCGTGGTGCACATGGACATCACCCCGTACGTCGAGGGCCTCCGCCGCGACCTGCTGGCAGCGGCGGAGAGCGCGGGCGAGGAGGCGCGGCAGACCGCCGAGCGCCTCGGTTACGCACTCGACCCCTCCGCCCGGCTCGCCCTGATGGAGGCGATCAGCCAGGCCGCCTCCGAGATCACTGCCGCGATGCCCTCGGGGAGCGTCGACGTACGCCTCGACGGCCGCGACCTCGACTTCGTCGTCCAGTTGCCGCAGGCGTCCGCCCCGGCTCCGCCGATGCCGCCGCCCCCGCCGGCGCCGCCGGCGCCGGGCGACACCGAGGAGGGCCTGGCTCGGATCACGCTGCGGATCCCCGACTCCGTCAAGACGAAGGCCGAGGACGCTGCCAACGCGGCCGGCCAGTCGCTCAACACCTGGCTGGTCAGCCTGGTCCGCGCCGCGACCGCTCATCCGGGCGACCGCGCCATCCATGTCGACGTCGACCTGTCCGGCCCGCCGTTCGGTGGCGACTTCCCGTTCGGCGGGAAGCGCGGCAACCGCCGGGTTACTGGCTGGATCTGACCCCCAATCCACCCCCATCCCCCCATCACGAGGAGACCGCCATGCCCGAATACAGCTTCGAAACCCCCGAACCCGTCCAGCTCTACGTCGAGAACGGCAGCGGCCACATCGACGTCATCGCCTCCGACGTCGCCCAGACCGAGGTGCGGATCGAGGGCCGGCACGCCGACCAGGTCCAGGTCGTCCACGACCGCGGCCAGGTCAGCGTGATCGCGCCCAAGAGCCGCGGAATTTTCGGCGACCAGCAGCTCGAGATGGACATCGTGGTGCCGACCGACAGCAGCCTCGTCGTGAAGACCGGCAGCGCCGATCTCCGGGTCTCCGGCCAGGTCGCGACGACCAAGATCAAGTCCGGGTCCGGTGACGTCAGCCTCGAGCGGGTCGCCGGCTCCGGTTCGATCGACACCGGGTCCGGTGACGTCGCGCTCACTGCGGCCGACGGCGAGCTCCGCGTGCGCAGCGGCTCAGGCGACTTCGTCGCCGACCGCCTGGGCGCGACGACCTCGGTCTCGAGCGGTTCCGGTGACATCCGGGTCGAGCACGCGGCCGGCCCGGTCGTCGTCAAGACCGGGTCCGGCGACCTCGAGATCGCGCGCGCAGAGGACGACGTGACCATGACGACGGGCAGCGGCGACACCGTTATCCGTACGGCGACGCGCGGCCGGATCACCAGCAAGGGCGCGTCCGGCGACGTCCGGATCGGCGTGCCGGTGGGCACCCCGGTGTGGACCGACATCACGACCGTGAGCGGCACCGTCAGCTCCGGTCTGGAGGGTGTCGGAGAGCCCGAAGCGGGCGCCGACTACGTCGAGGTCCGGGCCACCACGGTGTCCGGCGACGTCCACCTGTTGCCCGCCTGAGCAAGCGCGATCAGGCGCCGGCCACTGTCGGTGGCGCCTGCTTGAGTAAGACACGTCAACGACGAGTGCCGGGGAGGAGGAAGCGACCATGATCGAAATCACGAACGAGCTCCGTGCCCGTCAGGAGATCGCCGACCGGATCGCCCGGGCCAACCGTCGCCGGCTCGCCGCGCGGACCAAGTCCGGCCGCCGCGCCCGTCGCGCCGGCCTCGAGTTCCTCTGACAGCGGGTGGCATCTCAGCCATCGGCGCGGGACGACGGTCACTGCTCCCTCGTTTAGCCTCCGAGTTGAACGAGGGAGCCCCATGATCCGCCACCACTTTCGCGCGCTTGCAGCCGCGGCCACGCTGACCGTGCTGCTCGGCACTGGTCTCGCCGCTCCGGGCGGGTCCGCGTCCGCCGTACCGTCGGAGCGGGCGCAGGCCCAGGCGCCGTCGCCGTCCGCCCCAACCAGGGCGAGCAGGTGGGAGCCGCGTCCGGAGCAGTTCTCCGAGACGGTGAAGACCACCGACGTCCCGATCCGGATGGACGACGGCGTCGTCCTCCGCGGCGATCTGACGCTGCCTGCCACGGCCGATGGTGAGCCGGCCAAGCGCCGGCTGCCGGTGCTGGTGATGATCACCGCCTACAACAAGACGGTCATCGCCGGTGGCGGTGGCGGCCTCTCCGGCGGCGACCCGAACTTCCTCGTCAAGCGCGGCTACGCCTACCTGGTCGTCGACGCCCGCGGCACCGGCAGCTCCGCCGGCGGCTGGGAGGCGTTCAGCGCCCGCGAGAACAAGGACGCCGGCAAGATCGTCGGCTGGGCCCACCGGCAGCCGTGGAGCAACGGCAAGGTCGGCATGATCGGCGCGTCCTACATGGGCATCAGCCAGCTGATGGCCGCCGGCCACGAACCGCCCGGGCTCAAGGCGATCTTCCCGCAGGTCCCGGGCATCGACGTCTACCGCGACATTGTCGCGTCGGGCGGCCAGATCGACGTCGGCTTCATCCCGCTCTGGCTCGGCCTCGTCCACACGACCGGCCTGATCCCGCCGGCGTACGCCGCCAGCGACCCGAGCGCGCTGGGCAACCTGCTCGAGCACCTGATCAGTGGCGGCACGTTCACGCTGCCGCTTGTGCTCAGCGCCCTGGCCGGCGGGGATTCGGCGTACGACGGGCCCTTCTACCGCGAGCGCTCGGCCGGGTCCTACCTCAAGGACGTGACCGTCCCGACCTTCCTGGTCGGAGGCGAGCACGACCTCTTCCAGCGCGGCACGCCGATGATCTTCGAGAAGCTCCAGCGCAACGGCGCCCCGGTCAAGATGATCATCGGTCCGTGGGACCACCTCGAGGGTTCTGCCGGCGCGAAAGTCGTCGACGCGGGCTACGGCACCCTCACCGAGCTGCACCTGCGGTGGTTCGACCACTGGATCAAGGGCAAGGACACGGCTCTCGACGAGATCGCGCCGGTCACCTACTTCGAGCAGGGCTCGGACGAGTGGCGCACCGCCAGGACCTGGGTCGACCGCACCAAGGGCGTCCACACGCGGCTGCTCTCGGGCACCTCGATGCAGGGCGGCAAGTACGGCGGGCTCACCAAGCAGCGTGCCGTCGAGGGCAGTTCGACAATGCTGCCGCTGCCGGTCTCGGGCCTGTGCTCCCGCTCCGCGAACCAGTGGACGGCCGGCATCCTGAACATGATCTGGGCCGACAACCCGTGCTTCACCAACAACAACATCAACGACTACACCGGGCTGACCTTCCAGACCCGCAGGCTCACCCGTGCCGTCCAGTTCCGGGGCCCGATCAACGCGCATCTCTTCGTGTCGTCGGCTGGCGGCGACGGGATGCTGTCGGTGGCGGTCGAGGACGTCGCGCCCGACGGCACGGTCAGCCGGATCACCGGCGGCTGGCAGGTGATCTCCCAGCGCAAGCTGATCAAGGCGAGGTCGCGCTACATCGACGGCAAGCTGATCCAGCCGTGGCACCCGTTCTCCAGGGCGGCGAAGAGCAGGCTGAAGCCGGGCCAGGTCGTCCCGGTGGACGTCGAGATCTTCCCGACGGCTGCCGTGATCGAACGTGGCCACCGGCTCCGGTTCACCGTCCAGGGCTTCGACGTGCCGCACCTGCTCGGCACGATCCCCGACATCCCGGGGTCCTTGCTGCCGATCACGCTCTACGCCGGGCCGGAGCACCCCTCGAGCATCTCCCTTCCAGGAAGGCAGCTGCCCCGTCGCTGATCAGGAGCGCATCGCGACACCCTCGCGCCAGTAGCCCATGAACGCGACCTGGGCGCGGTCGATCCCGAGCTCGTTGACGAGCCGGCGGCGCAGGCCGGTGACGATCTTGGACTCACCGGCGATCCAGGCGTAGAGCCCCGCGTGGGGGCTGTCCGCCATGGGCACCTTCGTTGCGTCGGCGACCTGCTCTCCGGACGACGAGTGGACCGGTGTCTCCCACAGGTCGGGGTCGATCTCGTCGTCACTGACCTGGGGCGCGGTCACCGCTGTGCCGGTCAGCCAGGCGATCACGGCAGCGTGCAGGCTGGCGCCGCGCGGGGCGTCGCCGCGGGGGAGCCAGGTCACCTCAAAACCGGCGGGCGCCAGGAAATCGCGTTGGATGTCCTCGGCGGTGGGCACCTCGACGAACGCCGCGCCGGTCGCATCGGCCGGGAGGTCGCGGAGCACGCCGCGGATCGCCGGTGCGGCGGTCTCGTCGCCCGCGAGGAGCAGCCGGGACGCCGTACCGGGGGACCACTCGATCCCGCCGAACTCGTGCCCGACCCGCGGCGCCAGCACGATCAGCCGGTCGCCGGGCTGCGCCCGGAGCGCCCACTCGTTGCCGGGGCCACTGCGCTGGTCGAGGTGGGGCTCACCCGGCTCGTGCACGACGATGTCGACAACGAGCCGGGCTCCAGCGCCCGGGCCGGCCAGGTCGCGGACCGTGTAGGTGCGCATGGAGCCGCGCTCGTCCTCGGGAACCTGCATCCAGGTCTCCCACCACGACTCGTCCATGCCCGCGAAGGACGGCAGGTTTCCGGCCGCGTTCGGGAAGACGATCTTCATCCGCTGGTCGTAGAGCGGTCCGTCGGTACCGCACTCGGCAAGCCCCGGGCCGGCCAGCTCGACCCGCACGAACGACGGCGAGATGCGCTCGACGCTCCGCACCTCGACCTCGTCGAGGATCATGGGGAGCCTGGCGACGTACTCGTTGGTTGCGGTCACAGAAGTTAGGCTAGCCTAACCAACCGGATGATCGTCGAGCAGCCGGGACCTCAGATCATGGTCCTGTGGAACTTCAGGTAGGACCGGGACGGCGTCGGTCCGCGCTGGCCCTGGTAGCGGGAGCCGTACTTCGCCGAGCCGTACGGGTGCTCGGAGGGCGACGTCAGCCGGAAGAAGCAGAACTGGCCGATCTTCATGCCGGGGTAGAGCTTGATCGGCAACGTCGCGACGTTGGCGAGCTCGAGGGTGACGTGGCCGGAGAAGCCGGGGTCGACGAAGCCGGCAGTCGCGTGCGTCAGCAGGCCGAGCCGGCCCAGGGACGACTTGCCCTCGACCCGCGCGGCGATGTCGTCGGGCAGGGAGACCACCTCGTACGTCGAGCCGAGCACGAACTCGCCCGGGTGCAGGATGAACGGGTTGTCGCCCTCCGGCTCGACCATCCGGGTCAGGTCGGACTGGTCGGCGGCCGGGTCGATGTGCGGGTACTTGTGGTTGTCGAACACCCGGAAGAACCGATCGAGCCGTACGTCGATCGACGACGGCTGCAGCATCTCCGGGTCCCAGGGGTCCATCGCCACTCGACCCTGGTCGATCTCGGTCAGGATGTCGCGGTCGCTCAGCAGCACGGTCGGCACCCTATCCGAGCGGTACCGGTTGCTCCTCGGGTACGACGCGGACCGGCATCCCGACCCCATCGCTGATCTCACGCGCGAGCCCCGGGACGTCCGCGTCGGCCAGGGAGTCGGGTGTCAGCCCGACGACCAGGCCGGTGAAGTCCCCGCAGGAGGACGCGGACGACCAGTCATCGCGCCAGTCGTTGTCGACCAGCCAGTCCTGGAGTTCGTCCTGCGCCCGACGTACATCGGCTGCCGAGTGGGTCACGCCGCGGACGATGATGCTGCCCCCGCTCTTGAACCGCGTGTCCTCGAGGGCCTGGACCTCGGCCGGGACCGGCTCCTTCCACTGGACGAAGATCGCGTCGGCGTCGTGCCAGTAGGCGAAGCCCGCCTGACCGGGGATGCCGCGGGTCGCCTGGCGAGCATGCCGAAGGATCGGGTCGAGCCGCCAGCCGATCAGCTGCTCCAGTTGGGCGTAGGCGTCGAGCCCGACGTCAGGCCCGCTGGGGTCCCAGAGCTGGACTCCGGCCACGCCGAGCTCGCCCAGCTCTCGTTCGGCGCGGGCCAGGTTGCCGGTGACGAGCGCGAAGACGCCGGCGTTGAACACCTCGATCTCGGCGACCTCGAAGCCCTCGAAGTCGCGGGCGACCACCTCGGAGTAGGTGCGCTTGTAGGCGTTGAACATCGCTGGGTCGGGCTCGGGCGGATCCTCGGTGAAGACCGGGTTCTCCAGGGGGCAGGTGAACTCCGGCAGGAGGTTGCTCGAGCCAGAATCGGCCGGGGCGGTGGCAACCGTCGAGGGGGCGGACGTCGCCGGATCGACGGGGTCGGTCGCGTCCCGGTCGAGGAGCCGGGGCGCGAAGGCGACGGCACCGACCACGACGGCGACCGACGCGACGGTGCCCGCGCCGGCGAGGCGGTTGCGGTGACGGCGGCGACGGCTCAGCTCCTGGGTGATCCTGTCGGGCGCCTCGCCGGCCGGCCGCACGTCGCCGGTCTGTTCCCGCAGTCGATCCATCCAATCGTCCATCACTCCACCTCCGAAGCAGCCTGCTCGCGCATCCGCGCGAGTCCGCGTGACAGGTGGGAGCGCGCCGTACCGACCGAGCAGCCGAGCCGGTCCGCGATCGCCGCGTGGTCAAGGTCCTCGAGCGCCCTGAGTACGACGGCTGCCCGCTGGTGCGGGCTGAGCGTCGCCAGCGCGTCTCGCAGCCACGGGTCGAGCTCGGTACCGACCTCGACCGGCGCCGGACGGTCCGGCACCTCGCCGGTCGGCGCCTCCCGGCGCAGCCGCCGACCGCGGTCGACATTGAGCCGGACCAGCACCGTGTGCGCGTAGCCGCCGGGGTTCTGGTGCGACAGCCGCCGCCACCGGAGACCCACCCGGACCAGCGTCTCCTGCACCAGGTCCCAGGCGTCGTGAGGGTTTCCGGTCAGTGCGTAAGCGAGCCGGAGCAGCCTAGGGGTCTCGATGTCGACGAACTCATCGAAGCCTGGCGGCACGGGCGTCTCCTCCTGTCTCGACTCCAACGCAGAGGGAGGGCGAAACGTTGAGGCCAGTCTCGCCGGTGCACAATCACTGCATGAGCTTTCAGCGGTACGTCGCCATCGGCGACTCCTTCACCGAAGGCGTCGGAGATATCGATCCCACTCGGCCCAACGGCTGCCGCGGCTGGGCAGACCGGGTCGCCGAGGCACTCGCGCTGCAGTCGCCGGACTTCGGCTACGCCAACCTCGCCATCCGCGGCCGCAAGCTGCCCGCGATCATCGAGGAGCAGGTGGGCCCCGCGATCGACCTGGCTCCCGACCTGGTCACCATCCACGGCGGCGGCAACGACGTGCTCCGACCCAAGGTCGATGTCGATGAGCTGGCGGCGACGTACGACGAAGGCGTCGGGCGGCTGGCCGCCACCGGTGCCCGGGTTGTGATGTTCACGGTCGCGGACCCCGGCATGAACCCGGTCATGAAGCTGATCCGGGGGCGGACCGCGATCTTCAACGAGTGGGTGCGCGAGATCGCCGACAAGCACGACGTGACCCTCGTCGACTGCTGGCGGATGCGCGGTTGGAGGGTCGCCGAGATCATGGACGTCGACCGGCTGCACCTCAACCCGGTCGGCCACCAGGCGATCGCGATCGCCGTGCTCGACCAGCTCGGCGTCGCGCACGACCTCCAACCGCTGGCTCCCGCCGTCGCCCCCGAGCTCCCGCGCCGAGCCCAGCGCCAGGCCGACCTGGAATGGGCCCGCGCCCATCTGGCGCCCTGGGTCGGCCGCCGGATCACCGGGCGATCGTCCGGCGACGGTGTCGAGCCGAAGCGCCCTGGGCTCAGTCCCATCGGGTAGCATTCCGGTCGCGCAGTCGATGCGCACGCGGACGTAGCTCAGTTGGTAGAGCGTCAGCTTCCCAAGCTGAATGTCGCGAGTTCGAACCTCGTCGTCCGCTCCTGACCCGGGCCACCGGTGAAGTCCTGTCCATCGCTCACTTCGCGCTGCGCGGCCGAGAGGAACAGCCGTGCCGGCGGCAGCCCTCGCCTTCCACGACGACCTCGAGGTCGACGACCGGAAACCTTCCAACACCCAGGTGCGGCATTTCCGCCGCTGGATCGATACGCTGTCCGAGTCGCACTATGCGGCAGGATGAAGGCCACGATGGCGATTCGGATCAGTTCGGCTCAGCCCGGTGGCGGAATGGCGATCAAGGAAGTTGGCGAACTTCTCCACATTCCCATCCCCACCCTGCGTTCATGGGAACGCCGCTATGGCCTCCCGGTCACTGCAAGGAGCGTCGGTGGACACCGTCGCTACACCTTCGAGGCGCTCAATCAGCTGCGCCTGATGCGCGATGAGATAGCCAACGGACGACCGGCGGCCGACTCCGCCCGATGGGTGCGCGGGCTCCTTGACGAAACCCACCCCGCCCGGGGGCGAATCGACGCGATCATGGCTGCTTCAACGGCGCTGGACTCCGCCGAGATCCTCGCGCTCCTGGAGCAAGCACGAATCGAACTCGGTCTCGCCGGTGCCATCGACCAGGTGCTGCTCCCGTCTGTGCGGCAGGTCGGCACCTGGTGGGAGGCAGGGCGCTGCGACATCGGTCAGGAACACTTCACCACCGAGGTAGTGCGAGGCTGGTTGGCGAAGATGACCACCTTGGCGCCGCCCGCGAAATCCGAGAAGTGGGTTCTGTGTGGGGTCGGGCCACGCGACCTCCACACCCTGGGGCTCGAATGCCTCGCCGCTCTCCTCGTGCACCACGAAGTTGGTTGCCGCGTTCTGGGCTCGCGCACCCCGAAGCGGGTGCTGACAGCTGCTATTGCCGCTACCTCCCCGGCCGCGGTAGTGATCGTCTCTCATCTCCCCACCCATCGACGAACCGCAATCGAGTCTCTCCGCGCGGTCGTCGAGACAGGCTGTGCCACGTTCTACGCCGGCAATGCGTTCATGTTCGAGTCCTCTCGTAGGCACGCTCCTGGCACCTACTTGGGCGAGACCATCACCGGTGCCTCCGAGGCAGTTCGAGCCACGGTCACCAGGTAAGTTTCGCGGGCTCATCCGGCACTTCGGTCGGAATCGCCTCGGCAAGCACTGCCCGGGCATGGGCGACGACCCACTCCACGGCCCCGAACAGCTTCGGATCGTACGTCGGGGACTGCTCCCACAATCGGCGGAAAGTGGCCAGCGCCCGAGTCTCGTCGGAGTCGGATGGCACCGCGCCTCCGACGATCGCGATCACCAGCGGGTACAGAAGGTCGAAGAGCGAACCGAGCGCGGCTTCGTCACGCGCGGCGCAACGCAGTATCAAAGTCGTGATGAATCCTGGACAGCGATCGGGGGGATGGCGGTCAACGATGTGCGGGCTGTAGCTGGACACGAAAGTCCCTCTTCATTGGGGGGCACGAGCGTTATCCCCAACCCTGGTGTGTATTCGAAGGACAAGACAGTGCCAAACCTATGCACTTGTGCCCCGCCTAGGCTGCCGGGATGACCTTCACCGGCTTCCCCGAAGCTGCCCTCGACTTCTGCGACGACCTCGAGGTCGACAACACCAAGTCGTACTGGGACGTCCACAAGGCGGTCTTGCGACGAGCAGGTGAAGGCGCCGATGGTGGCCCTCACGGACGCGCTGGCGCGGGAGTTCGGGGACGCGAAGGTTTGCCGCCCATATCGCGATGTGCGCTTCGCGAAGGAGAAGTCACCATTAAACGCGTCCAGGATGCGCCGCTTCGGCCGTATCCCGGCGACACCCTAGCGTCGTGCGACCACGAGGGCTTCCACGATTGCCCGGCGATCCTGTGCGACGTGAGAATGCATCAGGAGTCCCTCCACCACAAACACTCCGATCGTGGCCATCGCCACTAGATCCGGCTCGGGGACCCCTGCTCGCCTGAACCCATCGACAAGTAATGAGTTTACAAGGGCGTGGAAGTTGTTGTGCCAGGCGTCGATGGACGGCGAGGTCGCGGTCCGCGCATGCACCACCGTGACGAGGCGCCGGTACTGATCGAGCTGACCTACCGCCCACAGCACTTGATCCACCCACGGTCGATCAGGTTCGAGAGCAGCTTCGGCCAGAGCCGACTCGAGGACGTGATCCAGCACAGCGACAAGGAGCGCGTCCTTGTCGTCGAAGTACCAGTAGACGGTGTTGGGGGCGACACCAGCGGCGGCGGCCACCTTGGACATGGAGGTCTCGTCGAAGCCGCTCTCGGTGAACAGCGTCGTCGCAACGGCGACGATTTCGGCGCACTTCTCCTCGCGAGCCTGAGGTCTACGGTTTCGAGGCATAGGTCACCTTATCTTGACTGACGTTCAAGAAACTCCTAACTTTCTTGTACGCCATTCAAGAAAGCCTGAGGAGCCTCGTGAGCCAGCCCACGAACGACACCTACACCTCGTCCGAGGACACCTTCCTGTCCGAGGGCACCCAGTGCGCCGTGCGCGTCTACCGGCCCGCCGGGAAGCACCTGTCGGTCCCGGTGATCGTCATGGCCCACGGCTTCGGAGCCGTGCGCGCTCTGCGCCTGTACGCCTACGCCGAAGAGTTCGCCGCCGCCGGCTACGCGGTCGCTGTCTTCGATTACCGGGGATTCGGCGACAGCGCCGGCACGCCCCGACAGGTGCTCGACATATCCATGCAACACCAGGACTGGCGAGCTGCTCTGGCGTACGCCCGCACCCTCCCCGGGATCGACCCCGACCGAGTGGTGGCCTGGGGCACGTCCTTCGCCGGCGGTCACGTCATCAGCGTCGCCGGGCAGGGTGAGCCGCTGGCAGCGATCATCGCCCAAGTCCCGCACGTCAGTGGCCCCGCAGCAGTCCGCGCAACCGGCCTCCTGCCCAGCCTGCGCGTCGGCATCATCGGCATCCACGACCAGATCAGCGCCAGGACAGGGCGAGGACCGGTCTACGTCGACTCGGCAGGCAGACCCGGACAGACCGCCGTCATGACGTCCCCCGACGCCGTGCCCGGCATGGACAAGCTCATCGCCGAGTCCGGGCTCAAGGCCGGGGACTACCCCGCCAACGTCGCCGCGAGAATCGTGCTCAAGATCGGCCTCTACTCCCCGAAGCGATGGGCCCGCGGAGTCACCTGCCCGGCGCTCGTCCAGATCGCCGAGGAAGACGCCGTCACACCCCGGCACGTCGCTGAGGCGACCGCAGCGCGCATGGCCGCGCCGACCGTCCACGTCTACTCCGGTGGCCATTTCGACCCCTACGTCGAGCCGATGTTCACCACAGTCATCGCCGACCAGCTCGCCTTCCTCAGCAAGCACGTGCCGGTAGACCCGACCAAATCCTGACACCGAGGTCGACCACCTAGGCTTTCCGCATGCCTACGTTCACCGGCTTTCCTGTGGCGGCGCTCGACTTCTACGACGACCTCGAGGTCGACAACACGAAGTCCTTCTGGGACGCGCACAAGGCGGTCTACGACGAGCAGGTGAAGGCGCCGATGGTGGCGCTCACGAACGCGCTCGGGCAGGAGTTCGGGGACGCCAAGGTGTTCCGTCCGTACAGGGATGTCAGGTTTGCGAAGGACAAGACGCCGTACAAGACTCATCAGGGTGCGTTCGTCGGCGTCGCGCCGGCGACCGGCTGGTACGTCGAGGTGGCCGCGGCCGGTGTCCGGGTCGGCGGCGGGACCTATCACGCGGCAGGCCCCGACCTGGCGTTGATCCGCGAGGGGATGGCGGAGGAGCGGTCCGGCAAGGTTCTCGAGCGGATCGTCCGCGACCTGGATCGCGGGGGCTTCGAGATCGGTGGTGGCCAGCTCAAGACGTCGCCACGTGGCTACGACAAGGATCATCCGCGGATCGAGCTGCTCCGCCACAAGTCGCTGCTCGGCATGAAGAAGTACGGCTTCGAACCCTTCGTCCACACCGCCGAGCTGCTCGACCGCGTGCGCCAGGACTGGCGCAAGCTCCGGCCCCTGGTGGGCTGGATGGCCGAGCAGCTCGAGCGCTGACGAGCGGCAGCTACTCACGGTGCGTTCATCGTCATCGTCCCTAACCCGCAGTCGACGTCGCCGATCGAATAGGCCACGTCGAGGCCGGCCACCTGGTCGTCGAGGTTGCCGGACGTCGTGATCCGCAGGACGGCGTCGCTCTCCCGGAGGACCGAGTCGGCCGGGATCGTGATCACGTAGTCGTCCTTGGACAGATCCGTGTCGAACGGCATCTCGTCGAGACCGCCGCACGGGCCGGCCGGGGGCTCGCCGGCGATCGCGTGTTCGGGCTCGATCCCGGGCCCGGTCTCTGCGGTCCCGGCCTCGACCTCGACCTCGGTGCCGACCTCGGTGTCGACATCGGTGCCGGCCCCGAAGGAGTCCGCCTTGGTCAGCTCGGTCCCGTCCGGGGGCGGCCCGACACCGACGATGTGCGGCCCGCCACCTGCGTGGTAGTCCACGTCGGCCTCGATGCCATGGTCGGCGAGCGCCTGCTCGAGCCCGTCGGCGTCGTCGAGCTCGTGGATGGTGATGACGATGTCGCGGTCGGGCCGGTAGCCCGCGGCGCCGGTCATCGCCGCTAGGAACGTGTCGGCGATCAGGTCCGCGACCAGGTGCGGGTCATGCACCCGGCGTACGAAGAACGCCTTCACCGTGGCGCTGTGCTCCCGGTAGAAGACCTCGAGAAGGTCGGGATCACCACCGACGAGCGGGACCTCGTCGTCTCTGATCTGATTCACAACCGTTCTTCGGCGCGCACCCCCAGAGCGTTACACCCGCGTGGGAATCAGATCTACGGCTTGGTGAAGCTCGCCATCGTCCGGTCCGGCTCCCAGAACGCCTTCATCGACTTCACCCGTCCGTCGTCGTCGACGATGTAGACCATGATCAGGTCGGTCGTCGTGGAGCTGCCGTCCGCGAACGACGTCCGGATCCGCCCGATGTTGGCGCAGGTGTTGCTCTCGGGGTTGGCGAACGAGTCGTAGATGTCGAACTCGAACCTCGCGATCGGCGAGATCGCCTTCTCCCAGAACGCGGAGATCCCGGCGTGGCCGTGGTGGCCCTTGCCCTCGGGATCGAACATCGACCTGCCGACCGGGTCCTCGAGCAGGCAGTCCTCGGCATAGACGGTCAGCCACTCCGCGAGGTTGCCCTTCGCGACCGCGGAGTAGGACCGCTGGGAGGCGGCGCGGGCCGGGTGTGGGTCGTTGGGCGCGTTCCATGCGACGGCGTCGGAGGTGATCACGCCGAGATCGTACGACGAAACTGGAACACGTTCTAGTGACCGGCGTTACCGGGGTCTGCGCACCGGATTCGGCTTGCGTTCATCGACCGGACAGATCGCCGCTTCATGCTGCCAGCATGAGCAAGAAGCGAAAGGTGTATCTGCACGTGGGCCTGCCCGGCGCCGGAGACATCATCGACGTGGCGCTGGTGCACCACCGCGACGCACTGGTCGAGCTCGGGACCGACGTTCCCGTCCGGTCGACCGAGGAGTCGTTCCTCGCTGCGGTGGAGGTCCTGCGCGAGCACCAGGCCTGGGGATTCACGCGCAAGGAGGTCGAGGGCCAGTGGGCCAACATCTGCCGCCGGGCGTGGAAGGGCAGCGGCACCGTGGCGATCAGCCTCCCGCTCATCGGCCATGCGACCCGGCCCGAGATCGACCTGCTTCTCGACGCATTGATCGGGATGCAGGTCCACGTCGTACTCACGGCGATGCCGGACGACGACCTGGACGCCATCGCCACCCGCTGGGGTGATGCCGTCCGCAAGCCGGAGCGGTTGCACGTCATCCGGCTCGACGAGCCGTCGCCGAAGGCCGTCTGGAAGGCCTTCGGCAAGGTCGTCGACTTCGGTACGGCGTCGCTCGGCGTGGCCGACGTACCCGATCCGGTCGGTGCTCGCCCGGCCGCTTCGCTCGACGAGGCGCGGCACGAGATCGAGCGGCTCGCCCGCCGCAACCGGAGCCTCGAGCGGTGGCGCGACGAGAGCGACCGCAAGCGTAAGAAGCTGAAGCGGAGACTCGCTAGCGTCGCGTGACTGCAGCTGTCGGCCGACGCGCTCGGCCCATTCAACTCAGTGCGCCTTCCAGGCGTCCTCGTCGGCAGTGCGCTTGGTCACAGCCGGCGGCATCTCAGCGTCGGCCAACTGCTGGATCGAGACCTCTTCGAAGACCTCGCGCAGGGAGCTCCGGGCCGCGATCCAGACGAGCTGGAGCACCTCGGCGGAGTCGTTGTAGCTGACCGCCTCGGGGCGCAGGCCGTAGACCGACACCAGGGGCCCGTCGACTGCGCGGATGACGTCGGCGACCGAGACCTCGGCCGCCGACCGGCCCATCCGCCATCCGCCTGACTGGCCGCGTTGGGACATCACGACGCCGGACCGGCGCAGGTCGGCCAGGATCGCCTGGAGGAAACCGTGCGGGATGTTCTGCAGGCGGCCGAGCTCCTCGGCGCTGACGGCCCGACCGTCCGCTCGTCCCGCCATCTCGATCAGGGCGCGGAGCGCGTAGTCGGACTTGGCGGAAACTCGCATGGGTCCATTGTCACAGATTTGTTAGTCGGTTCACTTCACTTGGGGTCGTGCTTGCCCACTGCTAGCGGCCGCCGTATCATTAAGTTACTCGTGAGTAGCCGAGACCGGCTGCTCACGCCGCACCTGTTATCAGCGAAGAAACGGTGGGACCGTGAGCCACTACAAGAGCAACCTCCGCGACATCCACTTCAACCTGTTCGAGCTCCTCGGGCGTCAGGACATCCTGGGCTCCGGGCCGTTCGAGGAGATGGACATCGACACCGCCAAGGAGATCCTGGCCGAGGTCGACCGGATCAGCCGTGAGGACCTTGCCGCCTCCTTCGAGGACGGCGACCGCAACCCGCCGGTGTTCGACCCCAAGACCAACACCGCGCCCGTGCCGGAGTCGTTCAAGAAGAGCTACGACGCCTGGATGGAGGCTGGCTTCTGGAGCCTCGGGATCCCTGCTGAGATCGGCGGCACCGTGGCCCCCTCGTCGCTCGTGTGGGCAACCGCCGAGCTGATCCTCGGCGCGAACACCCCGGTCTGGATGTATGGCGCGGGCCCGTTCTTCGGCTCGGTCGTCTACGACAACGGCACCGACCGCGACAAGAAGATCGCCGAGTTCATGGTCGAGCGCCAATGGGGCGCGACCATGGTGCTGACCGAGCCGGACGCCGGCTCCGACGTCGGTGCCGGCCGCGCGAAGGCCACGCTCAACGACGACGGCACCTGGAACATCACCGGCGTGAAGCGCTTCATCACCAGCGCCGAGTCGCAACTGCAGGAGAACATCATGCACCTGGTGCTGGCTCGTCCGGAAGGCATCGACGGGATCGGCGGCCCGGGGACCAAGGGCCTGTCGCTCTTCCTGGTCCCGAAGTACCACTTCGACCTCGAGACCGGTGACCTCACCGGCGAGCGAAACGGCGCCTACGTCACCAACGTCGAGCACAAGATGGGCATCAAGGTCTCCAACACCTGTGAGCTCACCTTTGGTGACCCGCAGATCGGCGGCGGCGAAAGGGCCTTGGGCTGGCTGCTCGGCGAGGTGCACGACGGCATCGCCCAGATGTTCGACGTCATCGAGAACGCCCGGATGATGGTCGGCACCAAGGCGATCTCGACGCTGTCGACCGGCTACCTCAACGCGCTGGAGTACGCCAAGGAGCGAGCCCAGGGACCCGATCTGACCCAGGCGTCCGACAAGACCGCGCCGAAGGTGACGATCACCCACCACCCCGACGTACGCCGTTCGCTGATGACGCAGAAGGCCTACGCCGAGGGCATGCGGTCGCTCGTGCTCTACACGGCTTCGGTCCAGGACCGGGTCCAGCTGGCCGAGAAGGGCAGCGACGAGTACAAGTCCGCCGCTGCGCTCAACGACCTGCTGCTGCCGATCGTCAAGGGGTACGGCTCCGAGCGCTCGTGGACCCTGCTCGGCACCGAGTCGCTGCAGACCCTCGGCGGCTCCGGCTTCCTCCAGGAATACCCGATCGAGCAGTACGTCCGCGACGCCAAGATCGACACCCTCTACGAGGGCACCACGGCGATCCAGGGCATGGATTTCTTCTTCCGCAAGATCGTCAAGGACGGCGGCCAGGCGCTCGGCGCCGTCGCCGGCGAGATCAAGGGCTTCGTCGAGGACGAGGCCGGCAACCCGCAGCTCAAGAATGAGCGGGGGCTGCTCGCAAAGGCCCTCGAGGACGCCAACACGCTGGTCGGCCAGCTGGTCAACGACCTGATGAGCGCCGACGTCAACAGCGGTGGCGACCTGCGCAACATCTACAAGGTCGGCCTCAACACCAGCCGTCTGCTGATGACCCTCGGTGACGTCGTCGTCGCGTGGCTGCTGCTGCGCAGCGCCGAGGTGGCGCTGACCGCGCTGGCCGGTGATGCGGGCGGCGACAAGGCCTTCTACGAGGGCAAGGTCGCCGCGGCGCAGTTCTTCGCCGCTGAGGTGCTGCCGAAGATCAGCGCCGAGCTCGCGATCGCCCAGGCGACCGACCTGGCGATCATGGACCTCGACGAGTCCGCTTTCTGATCGCCTGACGCCCCACGCGTCACATCGGACAGGCAAAACTGGCGCTTGTCGGCCGTTGCAATGCCCGACAAGCGCAGGAATCCCCGGTCGGCCGGGGATTCCTGCACGGCCTAACGCCGCAGGTGGGCGCGGGCGGCGGCGTGGACGGCTTCGGTGAGTCGGTTGAGAGCGGGGGAGTCCAGGCGCCACCGCTGCCAGAACAGGGGTACGTCGACGTGGTCGCGGCCGGGCAGTCGCACCAGGGCTCCCGCCGCCAGGTCGGGCAGCAGCTGCGGTTCGGGCACCAGGCACCAGCCCAGGCCGCGGCGTACCGCTTCGTGGAAGTCGGTCGATGTCGGCACCAGGTGGACGGTCCGCGGGGTGACCCCGCGCGTGGTCAGCACGTCGTGCTGCAGCGCGTCCTTCTCGTTGAACACCACGACCGGCATCCGCTCCCAGTCCATGCTCCGGCCGCGCCGCCAGTGCTCGACGAAGGCGGGCGTCGCGGCGGCGCCGTACCGCAGGATGCCGAGCGGCTCTACCGCGCAGCCCTGGACCGGCGTCGGCTCGCTGGTCACGGCAGCGAGCGCGTCGCCACTGCGCAGCAGACCGGCAGAGTAGGCCTGGTCCTCGACCCGCAGCCGGAGCGCGACCCCGTCCCAGTCGGCGGCCGCGGACAGCACCTCGCGGAACCAGGTCGCGAGCGAGTCGGCGTTGACGGCGACCGGCAGGCCCACCACGAGGTCGGTGTCGTCGACCGCGAGTCGCGCCTCTGCGTAGAGCAGGCCGGTCTGGCGCCCGAGCCGGACGTACGCCGACCCGGCCTCCGTCGGCCGGCAGGGCGTCGTCCGGCTGACGAGAACCTGCCCCGCCGTCGTCTCGAGCGCCCGGATCCGCTGGCTCACCGCGCTCGCGGTCACGTGCAGCGCCCGGGCGGCCGCCTCGAACGAGCCGTGGTCGGCGATCGCGACGAGTGCGTCGAGCTGGGCAGGCTGTGGCGTCATGAAGCAACGCTAAGGGATCCGAAGAAACATTCGTTGGTCTGAACGGCGATCCGACCCTACGGTCGTCGGGTGACCACTGCTGCCAGCGCCGGCCTGCTCACCGGCTTGTCCCTGATCATCGCGATCGGGGCGCAGAACGCGTTCGTGCTGCGCCAGGGCCTTGCGCGGCAGTACGTCGGGCCCGTCGTCGCCGTGTGCGCGGTCTCCGACGCGTTCCTGATCGCCGCGGGTGTCAGCGGCATCGGCGCGATCGTGGCCCACGCGGGGTGGGTGCTCGACCTGGTGCGGTGGCTGGGGGTCGCCTTCCTGGCGTCGTACGGCGTCCTCTCGCTGCTTCGTGCCCGCCAGCCGGCCACCCTCGAAGCCGCCCGCGCCGGCGCTTCTTCGCGCAAAGCGGCGATCGGGCGGGCGCTGGCCCTGACCTACCTCAACCCGCACGTCTACCTCGACACGGTGTTGCTGCTGGGCTCGATCGGCAACCAGCACGGGCCCGTGGACCGGTGGTGGTTCGCGGCCGGGGCGGCGGTGGGGAGCGTGCTGTGGTTCACCGGCATCGGGTACGGCGCGGGCGCCGGCCAACGGCTGCTCGCCACCCCGCGCGCGTGGCAGGTGCTCGACGTCCTGATCGGCCTCACGATGTTGGCGATCGCCCTGTCCCTGGCCTTGTCCTGACCTAGAGTCCGCTCCGTGTCGCGCCGCATCTTCCTCGCCGTCGGTGCGCTCCTGCTCGCGCTGGCCGGCACGGCGCTGGCCGCTCCCGCAACCGCCGCGCGCTACCCCGACCCGATCATCACGACCGAGAAGTCCGGAGACCCGAGCGTCGTCGAGACGCTCAACGGCCGCGTCCTGGTAGCCACCGGACCGCTGGTCCGGCGGGCGCGCTGGGACCCGGGCTCGGGCTGGAGGTGGATCGGTGCGGCGCTCACCCGGCTGCCGCGCTGGGCCGTCGAGGACGACGTCTGGGCGGCCGACCTCGCCCGGATCGGCGACCAGTGGGTCCTCTACTACGCCGCGCGGGTCAAGGGGTTGGGCAAGGGCCGCCGCTGCATCGGCGTCGCCACGGCGCCGACGGCGTACGACGACTTCCGGCCGGTCGATGCGCGGCCGCTGGTCTGCCACGCTCGGGCCCACACCCCGCTCGCCTGGGACACGGTGCCGCACGCGCCGGACCTGCCACGTCGGGGCGTGATCGACCCGTCGTACTTCCAGGAAGACGACGGCACGCCGTACCTCCTCTACAAGACCGACGGCCGGCCCTCGTCGATCCGGATCCTGCCGCTGGGCCCGCGCGGGCTGGCGCCGGCCGCGGACGCGACGAGCAGCGAGCTGGTGCGGGCCGACTGGGTGATGGAGAACCCGGTCGTGCTGCACCGCGACGGTTACTACCACCTGTTCACGTCGGAGGACAGCTGGGCGAAGTGCAGCTACCGCACGATCTGGCGCCGGTCCGCCGACCTTGCGACGTGGCCGACCCGGCCGCGGCGCGTGCTGCTGTCGCGGACGACCACCGACGGGCTGTGCGGACCGGGCGGCGCCGACCTGCTGGTCGCCGAAGGCCGGCCGCTGATGTACTTCCACGGCTGGGTCGTCGACAGCACCCGGAAGCCACCGGACCCGCCGTTCGTCGCCGGGCCGCCGGGCCGACCGGCGCACCGGGTGCTCTACGGCGCCCGGTTGCGCTTCGTCCACGACGTCCCAGAAGTGGTCCGCTATCTGGCGCGCTGATCTGAGTAGTCGTGCTCAGGCGCCGCGGCGCCGGGCTCGTCAGGCTGGAGTCATGAGCCTTCGGAACCCGGTCATCGCCGTCCGGAGAAGGAGCGGGACCGGGTGCGGGACGAGGTGGCGGCGACGTACGGCGACCTCCCGGTGCGCGTGGACCTCCGAGTGAAGCGCCACTGAGCCTCGTTACGATCGCGGGCATGAGCGATGCCGAGCGGTTGGCGACGTACGTCGAGACCTGGTGGCAGGCGATCGGTGACTTCACCGCCCTGCTCGACACTCTTCCGGACGAGGCGTGGGCGCTGCCCACGGACCTCGCCGGATGGGACGTGAAGGCGGTCGCGGCCCACGCCGCGCACCTGGAGAGCCTGCTGTCCGGCGGACCCGACGAGGCGGCCGACATCGGCGAGCCGCCGCACGTGACCGGCCCGATGGGCCAGTTCACCGAGATCGGTGTCGTGACTCGTCGTGACCGGTCACCCGAGTCGATCATCGAGGAGATCCGGGCCACGACGTCGGCCCGGCACGACGGACTGCTCGCCGAGCCGCCGACCGATCCGGCGGCGCCCGCCCCGGGGATCTTCGGACTGATCGGGTGGAACCAGAAGACCCTGCTCCGCAACCGTCCGCTCGACGTCTGGATGCACGAGCAGGACGTACGCCGTGCGGTCGGCCTCGCGGGCGGCATGGACAGCGCAGCGGCCCAGCACACGGCCGACTACCTGAGCGAGACGTTCGGGTTCGTGGTCGGCAAGAAGGTCGCGCCGCCGGCCGGCACCACCGCGGTCCTGGCGGTCGAGGGCAGCCCGGTCGTCGCTGTCGGGGTGGACGAGTCCGGCCGCGGGCAGCGGCTCACGGAGGTCCCGGCGCAGCCCACCGTGCGGCTGGCCATGAACCGGGAGAGCTTCATCGTCCTGGCGGGTGGCCGGCGTGCTGCCGCGCCCGGGGCCGTGACGATCGAGGGCGACGCCGAGCTCGGCGCGGCGATCGTCGCGCAGCTGGGGACCACTCCGTGAGCGAAGCGTGGCGGCTCGCCGACATCCCCGACCAGGCCGGGCGGACGATCGTCGTCACCGGCCCGACCATGGGCGGGCTCGGGCACCACACCGCCCTGGAGCTGGCCCGCAGGGGAGCGCGGGTCGTGCTGGCCGGCCGGACGCCGGCCAAGGTCGAGGAGACCGTCGCCGCCATCGAGCAGCAGGTGCCGGACGCGTCGGTGGAGACCCTGCTGCTCGACCTGGCCAGCCTCGAGTCGGTGCGGCACGCGGCCGCGGCGGCGGCCCGGCTGGGCGCGATCGACGTACTCGTCAACAACGCGGGCGTGATGGGTACGTCGTACTCCCGGACGGTCGACGGCCTCGAGCTGCAGATGGCGACCAACCACTTCGGCCCGTTCCTCTTCACCGGCCTGCTGCTACCGCAGCTGGTGGCGAGCGGCGACGGACGTGTGGTCGCGGTCTCCTCGATCATGCACACGACGGCTCCGAAGGCGCCGCTCGGCGATCCCCGCAAGCAGGAGGGCCGCTACTTCCGGTGGCCGGTCTACGGGCAGAGCAAGCTGGCGAACCTGCTGTTCACCAGCGAGCTCGACCGGCGGCTCCGAGAAGCCGAGGAGCCGGTCCGGGCGCTCGCGGCGCACCCGGGCTTCGCGGGCACGCACCTGGTCGCCAACGGGCAGACCGGCCGCTCCCGCGGTGGCATCGCGACGATCCTCGACGCCGCGGTCAAGGCCGTCTCGCAGTCCGCCGCGGCCGGCGCCTGGCCGTCGCTGATGGCCGCGACTGCCGACCTCCCCGGCGACACCTTCTGCGGGCCGGGCGGCCTCGGGCAGTACGGCGGCGCGCCGCAGGTCGTCGGTCGTACTCCGCTCGCGCGCAACGCTGGGGCGGCCGCGAAGCTGTGGGAGATCAGTGAGGAGACCGTCGGTCTGCAGTACCCCTGACCGGGTCCCTACCGAAGCAGGGGTCGCGGCAGGGTGCCGACTCGCTGCGATCGATGACGCGGAGGGGCCGGCCGGCGCGTGGCCGGCCGGCCCCTCTCGAATCTCGGGCGCGAGGAAACTTCTAGTCGCCCCGCAGCTTGATGGTGACGGCCACGATCTCGGCAGGTGTCTCGTCGCCGACGTGGGTGAATCGGATGGCGTGCCGAACGCCCAGACCTTCCAGCAACCGGATGATCTCGAGAAGCTGTCCCGTAACGGCGCCGGGCCAGACATCGGCGTTGCGAAGCCAGGCGGCCTCCTCCTCGCTGACTTCGTAGTCGCGCGCAGCGACTTCGGCGACGAGGTCGGCACCAGGCGGCTGCAGCACCGGCGAGAGCCCGCGACTGCGGATCTTGAGATGGTTCACCAGCTCTGCGAGCTGGGGGATCGATTTCGGTTCTGTCCCACCGTCTGTCATTCGTTGCTTCCTCACCTGTCGATGTAGTGGGCCCAGAGGTGGGCCCGCATGGTGTTTCAATCAAATGTGCTCTGTCGCGGCACTGGTCGGCAAGAACTGTTGCCGGCTAGGGCGTGCAGGTCAGAGAGCATGCCATCCGCGGGCCAAGGTTTGCGACCGACCTCCCTAACTGCGGCGAAACGCTACGGAAACTGGCACGTGTCGGCGCAGCAGACCCGTCCGGGTACGACAGCGGCTCGTCCGGCACGACCCATCCTGCCAGCGCGCCCGTTGGCCAGTGGTGCCGAGTAGTGTGACCGGCATGGGAACGGCTCGCATCGCTGGACGTTGCTGCCGTCTGCCCTCCTACGACTGCTGTGACGACGAGGCTCAAGCGGGCTGACGGCTGACGCTTCGCGTCGGCCCGTCTCTGCTGCCCATCCAGCGTCTCTCTGACCGGAGTCACAGCCATGCCCCGGACCACGCCCTACCGTCATGCGCTCCTTCTCGTCGCCGCGACGGCATGCTGGGGATGCGGCACTGTTCTGAGCAAACAAGTGCTTGACCGCGGCGTCGCGCCGCTCACCTTGCTCGCCATCGAGCTCGCGGCTAGCAGCCTGCTCCTCTGGCTCGGCACGCTCGTGCTCGGTCTGCGCGTGACCTGGTCGGCGACCCTCGGAAAGCTCGCCGCCCTCGGCATCCTCAACCCTGGCTTCGCCTACGCACTGGGACTCCTCGGTCTGGTCACGATCGACGCGAGCATGTCGGTGCTTCTCTGGGCGACGGAGCCGATTCTCATCATGCTGCTCGCCGTACTCCTTCTGCGCGAACGCGTCGCCGCCGCGACTCTCGTCGCCGTAGCTGTTGCCCTGATCGGGGTGCTGTTGGTGCTCTACCGACCAGGCGCATCCGGCGACTCCATCGGGATTGCCCTGACCATTGGTGCCGTCACAGCCTGTGCGTTCTACACGGTGCTCACCCGTCGACTCCTTCTCGACGACCACTCCATGGTCATCGTCCTCGTGCAACAACTTGCCGCGCTCGCCTTCGCGCTCGTCATCGCGGGGGTCGCCCTGGCCTTCGGCACCGCAGATCTCGGGCTGCCCGCCAACTCCGCGACGTGGTCCCTCGCAGCGGCTTCCGGCGCGGTCTACTACGGCCTCGCATTTTGGTTCCTTGTCGGCGGCCTGCGAGGCGTCCCGGCCTCGATTGCAGGAAGCTTCTTTCCACTGATCCCTGTTTTCGGGCTCGCTGCCGGCTATCTCGTCGGGGACCGGCTCATCGAACGGCAGTGGCTCGGCGCCATCCTCGTCGTCGTGGCCACGGGGGCCGCTACTGCCTATCACCTCACGCGACAGCCAACGCAACAACAGTGATGTGTCACCAGGCGTCGATGCTGGACCTTGAATGCATCAGGGAACCCGCTCGGCGCTGGACAGTACGTTCACAGCACCTTTGACAGGAACGCCCGGGTTGGTCAGCACCTCGTGCGGCGTTCCGGCCTCGACGACTACACCGGCGTCCATGAACACCGACCCGACAGAGTCCACCATCGGAACCTTCATCGCCTCCTCCCGAAGGTGAGGTTGCGCCCGATCGCCGTCCGGAGGGCCCCCGGCCCACCCGTAGCGAGAGCCAGGCCGTAGCCCGACTCTCCTCAGGGCACCGCGACGGTCGCGCCGTAGGCGCTGTAGGGGCCGGTGCCGACCGTGTTGGTTGCGCGCACCCGGCAGCGGTAGTTCTTGTTGCCGCTCAGGTTGATCACGGTGATCGGACTGGCGGTCCCCGTCTGGGTCCTGTTGACCCCTACGTTGCTCACACATTGAGCTGTGAACCCGGTGATCGCGCTGCCCCCATCGGAGCCCCGTGTGAACGCCACCCTGACCGCGCCCTCCAACGGTGTCGAGTTCTCCACCGTCGGAGCAGCCGGAGGCGTCGGCGAAACCGTCACGGTGGCGCCGTAGGCGCTGTAGGGGCCGGTGCCGACCGTGTTGGTTGCGCGCACCCGGCAGCGGTAGTTCTTGTTGCCGCTCAGGTTGATCACGGTGATCGGACTGGCGGTCCCCGTCTGGGTCCTGTTGACCCCTGCGTTGCTCACACATTGAGCTGTGAACCCGGTGATCGCGCTGCCCCCATCGGAGCCCCGTGTGAACGCCACCCTGACCGCGCCCTCCAACGGTGTCGAGTTCTTCACCGTCGGAGCAGCCGGAGGCGTCATCGCCACCCACTTCAGGTTGAACGTACCTGTGGAGCCACCGTTCCCGTCGACCGCGATTCGGTACGTCGTGCCCGCAACTGCGTTGAACTGGACCTCCGTTGGTCCGGCGCCGACTGACGTCAGTGCCCCCAGGCTGTCGCCGGTATAGGCCTCGATTCCGGGTGCCAGACCGCCCGCAACGTTGAGGAGACGCACGATCGCGGGGGCGCTGATCGTGGGCGTCCAGGTGAACCACGCTGAGTTGTCGGCGGCGGCACCGCCGTGGAAGTCGAGCTCCCCGGGCTCGCCGGTGGCACGTATCGTCGTCCCCGCCCTTCTCCCGGACAGGCCGGGCAACACCTTGGGGCTGGCGAAGTTGTCGTTGGCCGGCGGGTTGACCGACCACTGCAGGCCGAGGCTGCCGGTCGTTGCACCGAATCCGTCGACGGCGATGAAGTAAGTCGTCCCCGCGGTGACAGGGACTGTGATCTTCGACTGGTTCGACCCGTTGAACTGGTCGTTCGACGCCTGCCGCACCAGCGAGGTGATGGTCGTGCCGGTGAAGGCGGCAATGACCGTGTCGAAGTTCGACTCACGGGTGTGGAAGACCGCCGTGCCCGTCTCCGGTGCGGTCCACGAGTACCAGACGGACCTGTCGGGGATCGAGCCGTGGTTCGGCTCGCCCGGCTCACCGGTAGACCGCGCCGTGCTGGCATAGTCCTTGCCGGTCGCCCCCGTGATGGTCTTCGCCGACGCGAAGTTGTCGTGGGCCGGCGAGTTCTGCGCGTACTGGAGGCTGAACGAACCGTGCGCCCCGGCGAACCCGTCGACCGCGATCCGGTACGTCGTCCCCGCGACCGCGTTGAAGGCCACCTTCGACAGCAGGGTGCCGTTGAAGTCGTCGTTGGATGCGACCGAGGCAAGAGTCCCGAATGTGCTGCCCGTGAAGACGTGCAACGTCGTGTCGAACGCGGCATCGCGCAGGTTGAAGCTGGTCGGACCGTTCTCGGGTGCCGTCCAGGAGTACCAGACGCTGGTGTCGGCCGGACTGCCGGCGATCGACGGCTCGCCGGTCTGTCCGGTCGCGTCGGTGTTGCTGCCGAACACGGTTCCGTCGGGCCCGGCGATGCCCGACCCAGCGAAGTTGTCGTTGGAAGGCCGCCCGACGAGGCCGTTGACAAAGGTGCGCAGGGCGCCCTGGTAGACCTCGCCGTAGATGCCGGGCTTGTTGGGTTGGGCGCAGCCACTGCCCCAGCTCGTGACTCCGACCAGGCGGACCTGGCCGCCGGCGACGAACAGCGGTCCACCGCTGTCGTACTGACAGGTGTCCATGCCGCCGGCCAACGGTCCGGCACCGATCATCACGGCTCCGTGGAAGCTGACGCCGTACTGTGCCGGGTCCGACATGGTGGCATCGGACTGGACCGGTAGGTCGACCTGCCGGAGGTCGTTGGATCCCAAGCCGCCCTGGCTCGTGTAACCGTGACCGATCGCCCGTACGGAGTTGCCCGGGTTGACTGGGTCGAACGGTTCGGCCATCCGTGCCCAGACCTTGGTCGAGGCGGCGTTGAGCCGGAGCAGCGCAACGTCGTTGTCGAACGTCGAAGGGTTCCAGCTCGGGTGGATGTGAATCGCGGTCACCGACCGGATGTCGCCCGGTGCCTCGTCGCTGAGCTGCCAGGCTCCGATCACGAGCTTCAGGTTCGCCGGCGTCGTGCCGCCGTCGACGCAGTGCGCCGCCGTGAGTACCCAGACGGAGGAGACCAGAGTTCCGCCACAGAAGGCAAAGCTATCGCTGGCGCGCTTGACCGAGACGAAGAAGGGATACGCACCGGGCGGAGCTATCGTGCCGCCGACGATTTCCGGATCGGACGGGATGTACGGGACGGACGAGATCTCCTTCTCCTTCGAGGTGGTGGTCCGCGACGGACGTGCCGCCTGTCGGACCTCCTCGCCCCGTTTCTCTGGGTCGGTTGTGGTACGCAAAACGCCTGACGCAAAATCCTTTCGCGTCGCGCGACTCTCGTCGGTGCCGCGATCGGCAGCGACTTCAACATGAGTGCCGGCCCCGCTCGACGCCTGTGCGACGGGTAGCAGCACCAGGATTCCCTGGCACAGGGCAATCGTGCCCAGCAATGCGACGAGTCGGCGTACGGCCGACCTGTGGTTGAACAATTCGGTGGTTGTCATCGTCGAGACCAAGTTTCTGTCGGGCAGGTATCCCGCGCTCGCGTCTTCTCGCAGGCCGTCGCTAGAGACATTGCTCCTCGCGGGACGTTTAGGGAATAGCCCGACCGGAGGACTTGGTCAGCCAGGGTCCGTGGCTACGTCGCACTCGACCCGATCGGCCGGGGTCAGCGACCCCGCGGACCGTACGCCGCCTCGACCTTCGAGAACGCGGCCTCCCGCGCGGCCTTGGTGTTGCGGGCGACGAGCAGGTAGGCCTGCTCAGCGCGTTCGCGGGAGAAGGTACGACGCGGCGACGCCTGCCAGGTGTCGTTGAACAACCGCTTCGCGGCGGCGAGTGCGTCCGGCGACTTGGTCGACAGCTCGGCCGCCAGCCGGTGTGCGCCGGCGAGCGGGTCGTTGTCGAGCTTCGTCACCAGGCCTAGCTCCTTGGCGCGGTTGCCGTCGAAGACTTCGGCGGTCATTGTCAGCAGCTTGGCCTGGTCGATCCCGACCAGCTCGGAGATGGTGCGGATGCCCGACATGTCGGGGATCAGGCCCCACTTGCCCTCGAGCACCGACCACCGCGAGTCGGGCGTGGCGATCCGGAAGTCGGCGGCCAGCGCGATCTGCAGTCCGCCGCCGAGGCAGTGTCCGTGCACGGCGGCGATGACCGGCACCGGCACCCGGCGCCAGGCCCAGCATGCTTCCTGGAAGAGGTTGGTGCCGCGCCAGGGCAGCGGCACGAACGCCTTCGCGATGCCGGCCGGGCTCTTCATCACGCTCGCGAAGTCGAGGCCGGCGCAGAATGCGTCGCCCTCGCCGGCGATCACGACGGCGCGCAAGTTCTTGTCCTTGCGCAGCGCGTGGGCCGTGCTCGCCAGGTCCTGGAGGATCGGCAGCGTCAGCGCGTTGAGCTTGTCCGGGCGGACGAGGCGCACCTGGGCGACGTCGTCGACGATCTCACAAGTCACGTGGCTCATGGCGCCAATGCTACCCGTAGGTAACTTACGGGGTCTCGAAACGACCGCGCGCAGAGCGCTCGGGCTAGTCGACCACCACTGGGTGGACCTGCTGTCCGGCGATCCAGGTCGACACGACCTTCGCGACGCCGGTCGTCGTCGGGTCCTGGAACGGGTCGGTGTCCAGCACGACCAGGTCGGCGTCGTACCCCGGGGCCACGCGTCCCGCCCGGTCCAGGTGGTTGATCCAGGCCGAGCCGGAGGTGTACGCCGCGAAGGCGGTCTCGATGTCGAGCGCCTGCTCTGGCAGGAAGGGCTCGCTGCCGGCTCGACCCTCGGCGCCGTACGCCGTCCGGTTGACCGCGACATGGATCGCCGCGAGCGGGTCCGGCGTGCTCACCGGCCAGTCGCTGCCGGCGACGAGCCTGGCGCCGGAGCGATGGAGATCGCCGAACGGGTATTGGCGGTTGGCGCGCTCCTCGCCGAGGAACGGGAGGGTCAGCTCGATCATCTGGTCGTCGAGGCAGGCCCACAACGCCTGGATGTTGGCGCTGACGCCGAGTTTGCCGAACCGCGGCACGTCGTCCGGGTGCACGAGCTGCAGGTGGGCGATGTGGTGGCGGTGGGCGGGATCGGTGCCTTCGAAGGCGTCGAGGGCCTCGCGGACACCTCGGTCGCCGAGGCCGTGCACGTGCACCTGGAAGCCCTGGGCGGCAAGGGCCTGGACGGCACCACGGAGCTCGTCCGGGTCGATGAACGAGGTGCCGCTGTTGTCGGTCGCGTGGCCGCAGCGGTCGAGGTAGGGCTCGACCAGCGCCGCCGATCCGTTTTCCATGACGCCGTCCTGCATGAGCTTCACGGCGGTCGCGGCGAAGCGACCGGTGCTCAGCTCGTCGCGGCGGCGTACCAGCTCGTCGATCTGTTCCAGGCCCTGCCCGCGGTTCCACCACAGGGCGCCCACGACGCGGCCGGTGAGGAGACCGTCCCGCGCGGCCGCGGCGTACGTCGGTCCGTTGTCGCTCATGCCCGAGTACGCCCCGACGATGGCGTCCTGCCACGCAGTGATCCCGAACGAGTGCAGGTAGCGCTGACCGTCGAGCAGCGCCGTCATCAACTCGCTCTCCGACGTCGGGGGAAGAAGCCGCGCGACCAGTCGCATCGCGCCTTCGTGGAGAGTCCCGGACGGCACCCCGGAAGCGTCGCGGTCCAGGTGGCCGTCCGCGGGATCCGGCGTAGCGGTGTCGATGCCGGCGAGCCGCATCGCCGCCGAGTTCACCCACGCGCCGTGGTGATCCCGGTTCGGGAGGAAGACCGGACGGTCCGGGACGACCCGGTCCAGGGCCGCCGCCGTCGGGCTCCCGCCCGGGAACGCGGGCATCGCCCAGCCGCCACCCAGGATCCATTCCTCGTCGGGGTGCTCCGCGGCGTACGAACCAATCCGGGCCAGGTACTCCTCCTCGGTGCTCTGCTCACTCAGGTCGCAGTGGATCCGCTCGAGACCGCCCTGGACGGTATGCACGTGGCCGTCGACGAAGCCGGGAGCCAGCAGTCCGCCGGCGACGTCGACCACCAGGGCCCCCCGCGGCGCATCGACATTACCCACCGCGACGATGCGATCGCCCTCGACGACGACGCTCGTCAACGGGCCCAGGTGCCGGTGACCGTCGAAGACGCGCGCGTTGCGGAAGACGGTCGTCATGACGCCAGCCTGCCAGGCGTTGGCGCCTCGACCAGCGCGGAGTCAGCGGTAGAGCGTCACCGTGTCCGCCGCGTCAGCGAACGCGACCACGCCGCCGTCGACGCCCCAGATCTCGTCGGCCGGCGCGTCGAGAGTGACTTCGTACGATCTGCCCGGAGCGGCGACGGACAGCACGGTGCCGGCCAGGTCGTAGGCCTCGTCGTTGCGGGGGACGGGGATGCCGAGGTCGTCGTCCGCGACCGGACAGCGCTCATCGTCGGCGTCGCCCTCATCGACGAGCGAGCCGTCCTCGGCGGAGACCGTCCACGACTCCTCGGAGTCGCAGATGAGGACCTGGTCGTCGCCGACCGCGGCGAGCAGGGCGCCGCCGTACCCGCTCTCCTGCCAGGCGACCGACCCGTCGGCCCGGTAGGCCGTGATCTCGGTCCCTTCGTCGATCTCCCAGCTCGTCGAGACGACGACGGTGTCGCCGATCGCGACGGCGTGGGTCGGCGACCAGTCCGCCTCGAGCTGCACGGACCAGGCCAGCGATGCGTCCTCGGCGATGAGCGACGGTGCCTTCGTCGCACGGTCGTCAGCTTCGTCCTCGGCCGGCTGGCAAGCGGAAACCGCGAGCGCCAACGCGGCTAGTGGGAGCAGCGGGGTGAGCGGGCGAAGGTTCATGCTCCGGAATCTGTCCGTCCGGTGCGCCGCTCATGCGGGTACCGGCCGGAAATGGTTCTCAGGGATGAGGTGGTCCAGCGACCTTGTAGGCGTTTCGATCCGTCATCGCCATTTTCGGACTAGCGGCCCGGGTTACTCGACGTCCGGGCTGGATCAGGCGGCGGGGACGTACTCCTGCTTGGCCTTGCGCTCGAGCAGCTTCAGCATCACGCGGCGCTTCCGCTTGTCGGCGGTGCTGATCTTGTAGAGGGCGACCAGCTGCTGCGGGAGGTTCTTGGCGTTGGTGGTGGCCAGCCAGCCGTTGGGGAGCGAGAGCCGGACGACCTTGTGCCAGGCCGAGTAGACCTGCTGCGGCAGCGGGCGAGCGAGATAGGTGAGGCCGTACTCGTCGAACAGCGCCTTCACCTGGGGCGCCACCTCGGCGTACCGGTTCGAGGGCAGGTCAGGGAAGAGGTGGTGCTCGATCTGGTGCGAGAGGTTGCCGCTCATGACGTGCAGGGCCTTCGAGCCGGAGATGTTGGCCGAGCCGAGCATCTGGCGGACGTACCACTCGCCGCGGGTCTCGCCCTCGATCGTCTTCTTCTCGAAGGTCTCGACGCCCTCGGGGAAGTGGCCGCACATGATGATCGAGTGGCTCCACAGGTTTCGGACCACGTTGGCGGTGAAGTTGGCCGCGAGGGTGGGAAGGAAGGAACCGGTGGGGATCGAAAGCGCCGGGTGCACCAGGTAGTCCTTGGTGGCCTGGTTGCGGATCTTCTTCTTGACCTGCTTGACGGCGTCCTTGAACTGCGCGCTGCGCTTCTCCTTGGGGATCTTCAGGTTGCGGCCGAGCTCGAGGTCGTAGGCCGCGATGCCGTACTCGAAGAAGCAGGCGTTGATGAAGTTCCAGAGCGGCTGGACCAGGAAGAACGGGTGCCACGGCTGGTCCTCGTCGACGCGCATGATGCCGTAGCCGAGGTCGTTGTCCTTGCCGACGACGTTCGTGTACGTGTGGTGGATCTGGTTGTGGGAGTGCTTCCACTGCTCGGCAGGGGTGGCCATGTCCCACTCCCAGGTCGTGGAGTGGATCTTCGGGTCGCGCATCCAGTCCCACTGGCCGTGCAGGATGTTGTGGCCGATCTCCATGTTCTCGAGGATCTTCGGCGACCGAGAGGCCGACGGTGCCGACGACGAACGCCGGCGGGAAGACGCTGCCGAGCAGCACCGCGCGGCTGCCGAGCTCGAGGTAGCGCTGGGTCTTGATCATCCGGCGGATGTACGCCGCGTCGTTCTCGCCACGGTCGTCCAGGATCTCCTGGCGGATCTCGTCGAGGCGGACGCCGATGGCCTCGATGTCCTCGGGGCTGAGGTGGGCGATCGGGTTCTCGGGCTTCTTGGTGATGGCAGTCATGGGTCTCCTGATGGGGATCAGTGATCGAGGGTGCAGTCGCCGGCAGCGGCGCTGATGCAGGTCTGGATCTTCACGCCGCCCGGCGCGGTCTCACCGGGTACGGCGACGGTGATCTCGCCGTTGCGCAGGTCGCGGATGGCGCCTTCCTTCATCGGCAGCACGCAGCCCATGCAGATGCCCATCCGGCAGCCGCTGGGCATGATGACGCCGGCCGCTTCGGCCGCGTCGAGGAGCGGGGTGGCGCCGTCCGCCTCGACGACGGTGCCGTCGACAAAGGTGACGCTGCCGCCCTCGCCGGCATCGGCGAGGAGGGCGGGGCGGAACCGTTCGGTGCTGAGGGTGAGCCCGCGTTCGTCGTACCAACCCTCGAGGGCGTCGAGGAGGCCGCTCGGTCCGCAGGCATACGCCGCCCGTTGGTCGATGTCGGGGACGAGGGACTCGAGACGGGCCAGGTCGATCAGCCCGTCGCGGTCATCGAAGTGCTCGACCAGCCGGATGTGGCCGGCCGCGGCGTGCGCGCGCAGCTCGTCCTTGAAGATCGAGTCGGGCTCGGCCTGGTTGACGTGGACCATCGTGATGTCGGTGGCGGGCCGCTCGGCCTTGGAGAACAGGTTGCGGAGCATGCCGATCACCGGGGTGATGCCGGAGCCGGCCGTCACCAGCAGCAGCTGCTGCGGGATCGGCATCGGGAGCACGAAGTCACCGGCGGCCTGCTGGAGGTGGATCATCTGGCCGGAGCGGGCGCGGTGCACCAGGTGCTGGGAGACGACGCCGCCCGGGATCGCCTTGACCGTGATGCTGATGTGTCCGTCGGGACGCGGGCCGTGGGTCAGCGAGTAGCAGCGCCAGAGCCGGACCCCATCGACGTCGACGCCGACCTGGACATACTGACCGGGTGCGTGCCCGTCCCAGTCGCGGCCGGGCTTGATCACGATCGTCGCGGCGTCGGCGGTCTCGGGCTGGACGGCCACGATCCGGCCGCGCAGGTCGGTGCCCGAGCGCAGCGGGTGGAAGCTGTCGAGGACGTCATCGATGGAGAGCGGGGTCACCGCGGCGTCGGCCAGGGCCCGGAGCCGGCGGCGCAGGCCGCCACGCTGGGCGCCCCGGACCAGGAGCGGAGCGGAAAGACTCGTTGAACTCACAACATCAACACTCCCGTGTCGGCGCGGTAAAGTCATGACTGCTCACGGTGAATCCGGGACCACTTTTTATGCGTTGCGAACAAAGGAGCGGTGATGGCACGGCATGAGAGCCCCGAAGCGCTGGTGCTGCCGCCCGAGGTCGTCGTGGCCGTCCGCGCCACCCTGCCGGAGGTGGCCGACGACGTCGTCACCGTGATCATCGACCAGGTCCCGAGCTACACCGACGCGTTCAGCGGCCCGATGGGCGAGACCATCCGCTCGGCCGTTCAGGTCGCGCTCGGCGGCTTCCTGTCCCTCGTGTCGGAGGGCCGCGGGACCGCGCCGCGGACGCCGGCGGCCGCGATCGAGGGCGCCTACCAGCTCGGCCGGGGTGAAGCGCGGAGCGGCCGGAGCTCGGAAGCGCTGCTCTCGGCGTACCGGATCGGCGCGCGCGTCGCCTGGCACCACCTGTCCACCCTCGCCGTCGAGAACGATATCGATGCGACGACGCTGGCCGAGTTCGCCCAGGCGGTGTTCTTCTACATCGATGAGCTGTCCGCGGCGAGCGTGGCCGGCCACGGCGACGAGTCGGCGACGGCCGGCCGGGTACGCCAGCGGCTGCTGGACCGGATCGCACGGCACCTGCTGACCGATGCTCCCGAGAAGACCGTCCTCGCCGCGGCCGAGCGCGCCGAGTGGGCGCCGCCGACCACGCTCACCGCGGTGATCGTGCCCGAGGCGCAGGTCGGCTCGGTGCTGCTCCTGGTCCACCAGGGCACGCTCCAGACGACCGACCTGCCGGAGCTCGACGCGGCCGTGCTGCTGCTCGTCCCCGACGCGCACGGCCGGCGCCGAGCCGCGCTGCTGAAGGGAGTCGAGGGCAGGAGCTGCCTGGTGGGGCCGGCCCGGCCGTGGCTGGAGGTGCGGTCGTCGTACGAACGCGCCCGGAGGGCGCAGGAGCGCGGCCTCGGCGTCGACACCGAGGCGCACCTGCCCGAGCTGGTGCTGACCGCTGACCCCGAGGCGCTGGCCGACCTCCGCACCGCCGTGCTCGCCCCGCTGGCCGACCTGCGGCCCGCGAGCGCCGCCAAGCTGGCCGAGACGTTGCGGGCCTGGCTGCTGTACCAGGGCCGGCGCGACGACATCGCGGCCGCGTTGTTCGTGCACCCCCAGACGGTGCGTTACCGCGTGGCGCAGCTGCGGGAGCTGTTCGGCGACAAGCTGGAGGATCCGCAGACCGTGCTGGCGCTGACGATCGCGCTCGGAGTGCAGCCGGCGGCCGGTTAGCCGCGGTGGACGACGCGCCCGGCGACGATCGTCAGCGCGACCGGTGGCCGGGTCGCGGTGAGCGGATCCTCGTCGAGGACGACCAGGTCGCAGGGTGACCCCGGCCGTACGGAGAGGTGACCGTCGACGGACGCGGCGAGCGCCTCGCGTCGGGTCAGCGCCTGCTCGCCGTGCCAGGCCGGGCGGTCGTCGCCGGTACGGCGGACCGCGGCGTCGATCGCCAGCCACGGGTCGAGCGGCGACACCGGGGCGTCGGAGCCGAGGCTGATGGTGACGCCGGCGTCGAGGAGCCAGCGGAACGCGAAGCAACGTCCGGTGCGGTCCGGCCAGATCTGCTCGGTCAGGTCGCGGTCGTCGACCAGGTGGTGCGGCTGGACGCTGGCGCGCAGGTCGCGTCGCTTCATCCGCTCGACGTCGGCGGGCGCGATCAGCTGCACGTGCTCGAGCGAGCCGCGGGCGCCCGAGCGCTCGTACGCCGTCAACGCGGCGTCGACCGCGGCGTCGCCGATCGCGTGCGTCGCCACCTCGAGCCCGGCGGCGTGGGCGCGGGCGAGGAGGCGGGTGAGCTCGGTGAGGCCCAGGTTGGGGGCACCTGCCGGGTGGCCGGGAGCGGCGCCGGCAACGTAGGGGTGGTGGCACCAGGCGGTGCCGGTGTTGAGCGAGCCGTCGCTGATGATCTTCAGCGGACCCATGGTGAGCCGATCGTCGCGGGGCAGCAGCGGGTCACCGGTCCGCAGGCCCGCTGCGAGCACGGGCTCCCATTGGTCCGCGTAGACGGCGACCTTCGTCCGGAGCCGGTCGCAGCCCTGCGACCAGCGCTCGCGCCACGCGTCCACCGCTCCGGTGAACTCGAAGTCCACCAGGCCGACGACTCCCAACGCAGCCGCGTCGTCGAGCGTCGCGCGGTAGGCATCGGGCCCGTCGCCGGTGTCGGTGAGCGCCGTGAGCCGCTCGTAGGCCACGAACCACTCCGTCTCGGCGACCATGCCGTCCCGCAGCGGGAGGCCGAGCGCCGCCTGTGCCGCCCGGTTGAGCCATGCGTGGTGCGCGTCGCCCGCGATCAGCACGACCGGCGTCACCCCGGCGGCATCGTCGAGCTCCGCGGTCGTCGGCTCCCGCGGCCAGGTGCCCGGGCGGTGTCCCCAGCCGATGACGGGCCGGCCGGGCTGCTCCGTGACCTTGGCCGTCACGAGCGCGACGGCCTCCTCCGCCGACCGCACCGCGCTCGTGTCGAGCCGGCCGCGCGCGAGGGTCCACTGCCCGAGGTGGACGTGGGTGTCCCACAGTCCCGGCATCACCCAGCGGCCGCCCGCGTCGTACTCCTCGACGCCCGCTGGGCGCTGGATCTCCGGCTCGACCGCAGTGACCGTGCCGTCCTCGACGAGGACGTCGACCGGGCCCACCGCCGACTCCTTGGTCGGTACGTCGACGAGCGGGATCAGGCGCGCGCCGCGGATGACCAGGCTGGACATGAGGCGACGGTACGGGGGCGATGGGTGATGTCGTACAGGCCGGGGGGCGGTAGTGCCGACCGGGTCACCAGGTCACCAACCCGCGAGCCGCAGCGAAGGCTGCGCCGTCGGTCGTCCGGCGGCTGCGTCAGGCTGCTTACAGCGAAGGGTCGAACGGTTCGGTGCCGGTGGCCAGCTGCAGCCCGGCGATGCCCGAGTGCTGCTGGGCGTAGGCGAGCTCGTGGGACAGGTCGCCGATGTTGTTGGATGCCGGCAGGGGTGCCAGCCCGAGGGTCGAGAGCGTGCCCACCGCGTGGCCCGACCCGTCCAGGAACGCGCTGCCCGAGTCGCCCGGCACTCCCGGCGTCACGGTATAGAGAGGGTGTGTCCAGCCGCCGTCGGCCGGGTCCTGGCCGAGGCTGACGCCGGTCTTCGGGGAAAGCTGCTCAAGACCGAATCGCAGACCGGAGTTGCCGTAGCTGTAGACCTGGTCGCCGGCAGTCGTTCCGGTGGTGTTGAGGCCCACCGGGCCGCCCCAGAACGGGACGGTCGGGTTCACCTTTGCGGCATCGGCAGGATTGACCCTGACCAGCGCGAAGTCGTTGTAGGCGCAGGTGTTCTCGTCGGTCTCGCCGCGTGCCTGCATCGTGTTCCAGGACGAGTACGCCAGCGTGCCGGCGCCGACCTGGGTGCCCGCGTCGACCAGGCTGCCGCCACGGTTGAAGGTGACAGCGGTGCCGAGGGGTAGGGTCCCGGCGTCGCAGCCGTTGGTGTCGGTCGCGGCACCAGTGCCGGAGCAGTGTGCGGCCTGCCCGAGGTAGACATTGCCGACGTCGTCGGTGAACACGAAGTTTGCGGTGCACTGGCCGGAGCCGTCGGTGTTGGTCTGGACACCGGGGGTGATCGCGGCGGTTGCAGCCGGAGCCCAGGTGGGCGCTGCGGCGACAGCAGCGGAATCGGTGGCGACTGCCAGGCCGGTGGCGGCGAGACTGACGGCGCCTACGACGGCGAAACTACGAACCCGAGAGAACACGTCGATGCCTTTCGTGGGGAGAACGAGTACACGTCCTACAACCCGACCCTGCCCCGATGGTTACGCCCCAGTAGAACGTCAACCCTCGAGAGCGGCGATCGCGTCGGCGATGGCAAGGGTGCGCTGGGCGGACTCGACGTGGAGGTTCTCGACCATCCGGCCGTTGTACGTCACCACGCCGGAGCCGGTCGACTCGCGGGCGGCCTCCCAGGCCTGGATCAGTCCGCGGGCGTCCTCGATGGCCTGCTCGGACGGGGCGAACCCGTCGTTGGCGCCCTCGACCTGGCCCGGGTGGATCAGGGTCTTACCGTCGAACCCCATCTGGCGGCCCTGCTCCACTTCGGCGAGGAAGCCGTCGAGGTTCTTCACGTCGTTGTAGACGCCGTCGATGATCACGATGCCGGCGGCCCGGGCGGCCAGCAGCGCGAGGCCCAAGCCGGTGATGACGGGCTGACGACCGGGGACGTGCTCGGCGTACAGCTCCTTGACGAGGTCGTTGGTGCCCATCACGAAGCCGGTGAGCCGATCGGAGGCCTGCGCGATCGCCAGTGCGGTGAGCATCGCGATCGGGGTCTCGACCATCGCCCACAACTTCGTCGTGCCCGGAGCGCCGGCGGCCTCGAGCGCGGCGACGAGCTGCTGGACCTCCTCGGCCGAGTTCACCTTCGGGACGAGTACGACGTCCGGGCCGGCCGCCGCGGCCGCCATGATGTCGTCGTCGTGCCACTCGGTGCCGATGCCGTTGACCCGGATGATCAGCTCGCGGCGGCCGTACTCGCCGGACTGCACGGCGGCGGCGGCCGCCTCGCGGGCGGCCGGCTTGGCGTCGGGAGCGACGGCGTCCTCGAGGTCGAAGATGATCGCGTCGGCGGCGATGGTCTTGGCCTTCTCGAGCGCCCGCTCGTTGGAGCTGGGCATGTAGAGGACCGAGCGGAGCGGCCTGAACTCACTCACTCGGTCACCTCGATGGCGTCGTACTGCGCCTTGAGCTCGGGGTCGATCTCGGCCAGCTTCTCCGCAAGCTCGACGAGCACCAGGCACTGCTTGAGCGAGGCGTCGTCCTCCATCTTGCCGTCGATCATGACCGCGCCGGTGCCGTCGCCCATCGCGGCGACGACGCGCCGGGCGTGGGCGATGTCCTCCACGCTGGGGGAGAAGACCTTGTTGGCGATCGCGATCTGCTTGGGGTGCAGCGACCAGGTGCCGACGCAGCCGAGCAGGAACGCGTTGCGGAACTGGTCCTCGCATGCGACCACGTCGGCGATGTCGCCGAACGGGCCGTAGTAGGGGTAGATGCCGTGCGTCGCGCAGGCATCGACCATCTTGGCGATCGTGTAGTGCCACAGGTCCTGCTGGAAGGTCGCGCGCGACGCTTCGATCCGCGAGACGCCCAGCTCGTCCCTGGGCGGGTCCTCCCGGACCAGGTAGCCCGGGTGACCGCCACCGACCCGCGTCGTCTTCATCTTGCGGTCGGCGGCGAGGTCGGCCGGGCCGAGCGACAGACCCTGCATCCGCGGGCTGGCGCCGCAGATCTCCTCGACGTTGGCCATGCCGCGGGCAGTCTCGAGGATCGCGTGGATCAGGATCGGCTTGCTGATGCCGGCCTTCGCCTCGAGCTGGGCGAGCAGCCGGTCGACGTAGTGGATGTCCTCGGCGCCCTGCACCTTCGGGACCATGATCACGTCGAGCTTCTCGCCGATCGCGGGGACCAGCGTGGTCAGGTCGTCGAGCACCCACGGGCTGTCGAGCGAGTTGATCCGCGTCCACAGCTGGGTCGGTCCGAAGTCAGTGGACTCGGCGATCTTGACCAGGCCCTCGCGCGCGGCGACCTTGTTGTCGGCCTTGATCGCGTCCTCGAGGTTGCCGAGCAGTACGTCGACGGTGCCGATCATCCCGGGCACCTTGGCGGCCATCTTCTCGTTCGACGGGTCGAAGAAGTGGATGGCGCGGCTGGGGCGGGCGGGGATCTCGCGGAGCGGGGCCGGGGCTCCCACGGCCAGCGGGCGGAAGAAGTCCTTCGGGCTCTTGTGAGTCACGTCGTGACAACTTACCGGCGGGTCGGGTTCGCCGGTATGACGGATGTCTCCCTCGAGACGGGCTGTCCCTGGTCCGCCGTACTCTCGCCGCATGACGCCCGACGAGGTGCACGCCTGCGCGGTCGCGCTGCCGGGCTGCAAGCGCAAGGGCACCGAGGCGCGTCCGGCCTGGTACGTCGACGACCGGCTGGTCGCGCGCCTCGAGGAGCCGACGATCCTCGTCGTGCGGATGGAGCACGACGTGCGCGACCGCCTCACGGCTGCCCACCCCGAGACGTTCGGCGTGCCGCCCCGCTTCGAGAAGCACTACAAGGTGCAGGTGGCCCTCGACCACGGCAACGACGACGCGATCCGGGACGCGATCCGGCTGGCTTGGGAGATGCAGCGGCGCTAGGAAGGCCGTAAATTCGGGCAGGTGACGCGGACGCTGGTCGGTCGTGACGCCGAGGTGGCCGCCCTTCTCGCCGGGGCCGCGACCGGTGGCGCTTCGTGGACCGCCGTCATCGCCGGCGCCGCAGGGATCGGCAAGTCCGCGCTGTGGGAGGCGGTCCAGTCCCAGTTCCCGACTCCGGAGTGGCTGCTGCGCACTCGTTCGCGAGCGGCGGAGACGGGCCTCGCCTTCGCCGGCCTCACCGACCTGCTCGATCCCGTGCCGGACGCCGTCCTCGCCGAGCTCCCTGAACCGCAGCACGCCGCGCTGACCGGCGCCACCCTGCGCGCCGGCTCCGTCCCGGTCGAGGATCACCGGGCGGTGGCGACCGCCCTGCGCACGCTCCTCTGCCGGCTCGCAGGGGCCGGCCCGGTGGTGGTCGCCCTCGACGACGTCCAGTGGCTCGACCCGGCATCACGGGAGGCGTTGGAGTTCGCCGTGCACCGCTGCCCGGTCGGACTCCTGGTCGCCGTCCGCGACCCGGTGGGGCCGGTCCCGGTGGCGGGCGCCGCGGATGGGCCGGAGACCCGGGTGACGCTCGGGCCGCTGAGCATGGCCGCCCTCCACCACCTGATCGTCGGCGCTCTCGGCCGGCCGCTCACCCGGCCGTCGCTCGTCCGGGTGGCCGAGGAGTCGGGCGGCAACCCGCTGTTCGCCCTCGAGCTCGCCCGGGTGCTCGAGGAGACTGACGCGGTCGCCGGGGGGCCCATTCCGCGGTTGCCGGCTTCGCTCATCGCTGCCGTTTCCGAGCGCTTCACCGACCTGTCGCCGAAGGCGCAGCGGTCGGTGCTGGTCGTCGCGCTCGCCGCTTCCCCGACCCTCGGGCTGCTGCGGGCGACCGATGCGCACGACGGCATCGACGAGGCCGAGGCGGCGGGACTGCTCGTGGTCACCGACGGCCGGGTCGAGCTGCACCACCCGCTGCTCGGCCCGGCTGCCATCGAGCGCACAGCAGCTCCGGAGGTGCGCGCGGTGCATGCCGCCCTGGCCGTGGTGCTCCGCGAGGACGAGGAGCGCTCCGCCCGGCACCTGGCACTCGCAGCTCCCGAGCCGGACCCTGCGGTCGCGGACGCCCTGGACCGGGCGGTCGACGCAACCAGGTCGCGGGGCGCGCTGGTCGCGGCGACCGAGCTGGCCAGGCTCGCCCTGCAGCACTCGTCGGGAGGACCCCCGGGCGCCGTCGAGCGACGCACGCTCACGCTGGCCGGCCTCGCCTTCGAGGAGGGCGACGCGGCCGAGGCCGAGCGCCTCTACCGCGAGGTCTACGACGCAGGTGGTGAGCCGGGTGCGCGGGCCACCGCTGCGCTGGAGCTCGCCGAGATCCTCTGGAAGCGCGCCAACGTCCCCGAATGCATCGCGATGGCGAAATCGGCCGTGACGATGGGAGCCGGCCCCGAGCTCACCGCCCGGGCGCACCTGACCCTGGTCGCGCTCTGGGACGACCGCGAGGTCAACACCCGGCGCGCCATGGAGCTGCTCGACAGCTCCGACAGCGCGGACCCCCAGCTGCGGAGCTGGGCCCAGTTCTCGCTGGTCGACATCGAGTTCGGCAAGGGCCGCGGGCTCGACGTACCGGCCCTGGAGGCATCTCTTGTCGCCGAGCGCACCGGCCGCGCCTGGCGCAGCGACGACCAGGTCGCGACCTGCCGCCCGGCGTTGCTGAAGTACGCCGACCACATGGAAGCCGCGCGCGCCACCCTGGACGAGCTCCGCGAACGGGCGGAGGCCGAGGGCAACGTCGGGCAGCTGATCTACGTGATCGGCCACTACCCGCTGCTGCTGCTACGGATGGGCGACCTGGCCGCCGCGGAGGCGATGACCGAGGAGCACCTCGAGCTGGCGACGACCACCGGACAGACCAATCACGAGTGGCAGGCACGCCACAACCAGGCATGGGTGGAGATGTTCGCGGGCAGGTTGGACACCGCGACCGCGGTGGTCGAGGACCTGCCTGAGATCTTGCAGCCCGACCCCTATGCGCAACGTGCCTACCGGTCCGTCGCCGGCGCGCTCGCCGTCGTCAAGGGCGAAGCGGCCGCGGCAGCAGACCACCTCGATGCATGGTGGGCCTACTCGAAGGCACGCGGGGACGACCCCGGGGTCAGCCGAGGGCACGGCGACTATGCAGAGGCCTTGGTCGCGGTCGGGAGGTACGACGACTGTGCGACCTTCCTCGACGAGGCGGAGATCGCCGCCCGCCGGGCCGGTCGTACGTCGGTCCTCGCGCTGCTCGCCCGGGGGCGGGCAAGGTTGGAGGCGGCGCGCGGCGACCTGGACGCAGCTCTGGCCTGCGTCGAGGAGGCGATCCGTCTCGACGACGAGGTGCCGATCGCGGGCGAGGGAGCGCGGCACCTGTTGTTCGCCGGCCAGCTGCACCGGCGGCGCAAGGAGAAGCTCAAGGCGAGGGCCGCTCTCCAAGCTGCGCTGGCCGGGTTCGAGGCGGTTGGGGCAGCCGGATGGGCGGACCGGGTCCGTGCCGAGCTCGCCCGGGTGAACATCCGGCCAGCCGCACCGACCGAGCTGACCGCCACCGAGCGGCGGGTCGCCGAGCTCGCCGCGAGCGGTCTCACCACCCGCCAGATCGCCGAGGCCGCCTTCGTCAGCCCGAAGACTGTCGAGGCCAACCTGACCAGGATCTATCGCAAGCTCGCGATCGGGTCCCGCGCCGAGCTCGGCCGGCGCTGGGCGGAGTTCCATGTCGAGGGGTCTCCCTGATTCCGGCTCGGCTCGCCCGCCGTACGTTCGCGACGTGGACACACTCGCTACCCACCAGGTCTTCTTCGTCGAGCGGTACCTGCCCGGCGCGACACTCGACGACGTCCGCGAGAGCGTGAGGCGCATCGCGGATGCAGGGCGCGGATCCAGTGCCGTTCGGCACGTCTCGTCGACCTTGCTGCCGGAGGAGGGCGCGGTGTTCGCGCTGTTCCTGGCCGAGTCGGCCGATGCGGTCGTCGCGGTCAACGCGCTGGCGGGCGTGCAGATAGATCGCCTGGTCGAAGGGCTGCAGGTCACCGGGGTCGAGGCAGTGCCCCTCCTGATCGAGGGACCTCCCTGATTCCGCCTGTCTCCGGCATTCCTAGCGTCGAAGCACCATCGAAAGGAGCTCCCCATGACCGCGCTGTCCGACCACACTCCTGAGCCCGCGCCAGATCGAGCCCCGATGTCCAGGCGCCGCATCCTCGGTCGGCTCAGCGCGGCTGCCGTCGGCGGCGCAGCGATCGCAACCTCGGGGTTGCTCGACGACCCCGCCCATGCGGCCACCGGCGACACCCTGAGGGCGGGCTGGTACCGCTCGGCTACCGACGTCACTCGTTTGGAGAGCTTCGGATGCAGTGGCCTCTACGTCCGGGACTACCAGGCTGAGTACGTCGGCATCGAGGGGGTCGGCCGCGTTGGTGTCCAAGGCTACGCGAACTACGGGACGACGGGGCTCCGGGCCGGGGTGATCGGCGATGCGCATCCTTCGATCGATGGGGGCTTCGGCGTTGTCGGATTCGGGTCGTGGCAGGGCACCGGCGTCAGGGGCTCGGTGCGGGACACCGGATATGGCGTGCGCGGTGTTGCCGGCGCCGGCTTCGGCGTCCACGGTGAGGCGACCAAGGGCGGCATCGGTGTCCATGGTGCCTCAGACACCTGGTTCGGGGTCCGGGGCGAGTCCACCGGCGGTACCGGCGTGCGGGGCAACTCGGAGACCGAGGTCGGGGTCTACGGCCGGTCGACCACCCTGACCGGCGTGAGCGGGTACGGCGGCGCGTACGGCGTGGTCGGACAGTGCGACGCCGGGGGCACGGCCGTCGACGCGACCTCGAGCAACGGCGGCACGGGCGTATGGGGCCGCAGCCTTCCGACGGGGTACGGCGTACGGGGCGAGTCGTCGTCCGGGTTCGGCGTGCGGGGTGACGCGGTCACCGGGATCGGGGTCGCCGGCGTCGCGAGCAATGGCATTGCGATCTCGGGCGAGGGACGTCTCGGCGGGCAGTTCAAGGGCACCCGCGCCGCCGTGCGGCTGGTGCCGACGGCATCCGTTGGTCCGCCGACGACGGCCAAGCATCAGCGAGGCGAGATGGTGTGCGACAGCAACGGGGACCTGTGGTTCTGCAAGAGCGACGGCACGCCGGGCACCTGGGCCCAGCTGGCCTGAAGGAGATCACGATGACGCAGCAAGAAGTTGCGCCGGTCACCCGGCGCCGGGTACTCGGCCGGCTCAGTGCCGCCGCTGTCGGCGGTGGCGCGCTGGCCGCCACCGGGGCGATAGGCAGCGTGCGGCCAGCGCATGCAGACTCCGGTGACTTCATGAAGGTCGGCATCGAGGAGAACGCGGCCCAGGACCTGACCACGTTGACCGCGCAGGACCACTGGGAGGGCCTTCGCGTCTCGACGCTCCGGATCCTCAGCCAGTCGTTGCCGCCGGGCTATGCCATCTGGGCGGACGGGCACAACGGCAGCACCGGTCTCCTGGGGACGGTGCCGGACTCCGGGTACGGCGTGAGCGGCTCGGCCGGGCGCGGCTTCGGTGTGCTGGGCGTGGCGAACCACGCGGACGGGGTTGGCACCGCCGGCGAAGGTGCGCCGGGCGGTACCGGCGTGCGCGGCCGGGTGCCGGACGCCGGGATCGGGGTCCTGGGCCGGGCCGGGGTCGGCTTCGGGGTCCGCGGCGAGGTGACCCACGTCGACGGGATCGGCGTGTCAGGCATCGGGCCGAACGTCGGCGTCAAGGGTCAGGGAAAGACAGGGATCCTCGGGGTCGGGACCGCGGGCCAGACCGGCGTGAAGGGGACAGCAACGACCAACGGTTGGGGTGTTTGGGGCGTGACCGCCGCCGGCCACGGCGTCCACGGTGACGCCGGCAGCGGAGGGGTCGGCGTCTTCGGACGAGCGGCTCCCCATGGTCACGGCGTCTGGGGACAGTCGGATGCCGGCTTCGGCGTGATCGGCCGAGCAACCACGGGAGTCGGAGTCTCGGGTGAGTCGTCGAGCAATGGCTGGGGTGTCCGGGGAAATGCGACCAACGGCGGGTGGGGCGTGCAGGGCATCTCCGACTCGTCGTACGGCGTGAAGGGCGACTCGACGGGCGGCACCGGTGTGCGGGGGGACTCGCAGAACGAGGTCGGCGTCTACGGCCGGTCGACCTACCACACGGGTGTCACTGGCTACGGAGGCACCTTCGGTGTGGTGGGCCAGGTCGACGCGGGCGGCACGGCGGTGAGCGGCACCTCCACCGACGGGGGCACCGGGGTCCGCGGAGCCAGCCTCCCCACCGGGTACGGCGTCCGCGGCGAGTCGACGTCCGGCTTCGGGGTCCGGGGAGAGGCGGTCACCGGGATCGGTGTCTCCGGCAGTTGCCCGCAAGGCATCGCGATGTCCGGCGAAGGCAGGTTAGGGGGACAGTTCAAGGGCACCCGCGCCGCCGTACGGCTGGTGCCGACCACGGCGGGCGGGGCACCGACGGCGGGCAAGCACCTGCGCGGCGAGATGGTCTGCGACAGCAACGGCGACTTCTGGGGCTGCAAGGCGGACGGCACTCCCGGAACCTGGGCACAGCTCGGCTAGCTCCGACGACGCCACCAACGCCGCCGGCGCTCGGGTGCAGCCGCGGTCTTGGTCGTACGACGCGCTGCGCGACGCTCCCGCCACGCGGCCACCGTCGCGTCGACGTCGCGCGGCATCGTGATCAACGGTGGCCCGTCCACCGGCGTGTAGCGCGCCTTCATCACCCGGGCGTTGAAGTCCTCGACCTGCGTGCGCACCTCGTGCTCGGCGGCCATGCCGTCGAGCAGCGCATCGAGCTCGGCGTCGTCCTTGCGCAGCTGCAGCGCCGGCGGCAGTACGGCGATCCGCTCTCGTTCGATCAGCTGCTTGATCCACCAGTCCGGATCGTGCACGGTGCCGAGACCCTCGATCGGCTTGCCCGCACCCGGCAGGTCGTCGAAGTCGCCGCGCTCCATCGCCCGGCGGATCTGGAGGTCGACCCAGGTGTGCTGGTGCTTGATCCGGGCACGAGCCGCCGCCTTCTCCGCAGTTCGGCTCTGCGCCGCCGGTTCGGGTCGTCCGTCGGGTCGTCCGTCGGGGTGGTCTTCGCTCTCGGGCATCGCGATCTCCTCCCCGCCACGATAACCAGAACCCGCCACCGACCCTGGACCGCGACGGTCACGCACACTCAGCACCTACCTTCGCTAGCTCGCAGAGCGAGCGACTACGGCAGCAGCACCGTGTTGCCGTAGGCGCTGAAGGGCCCCGGCCCGACCGCGTTTCTGGCCTTGACCCGGCACTTGTAGTTCTTTGTCGGCGTCAGTCCGGTCACCGTGATGGGACTGCTCGTCCCGTTTGCCGACTTGGTCACGCCACCGTTGGTGCTCGAGCAGCGCGCGGTGTACCCGGTGATCGGGCTACCCCCGTCGAAGCCTGGGGTGAACGCCACCTTCGCCCGGCCACCCGCTGGGGTCGTCCCGGTCACGGTGGGTGGCGACGGAGCCGTGGGAGGCGGCAGCAGCACCGTGTTGCCGTAGGCGCTGAAGGGCCCCGGCCCGACCGCGTTTCTGGCCTTGACCCGGCACTTGTAGTTCTTTGTCGGCGTCAGTCCGGTCACTGTGATGGGACTGCTCGTCCCGTTTGCCGACTTGGTCACGCCACCGTCGGTGCTCGAGCACTGCGCGGTGTACCCGGTGATCGGGCTACCCCCGTCGAACCCTGGGGTGAACGCGACTGTCGCTCGGCCGCCCGCTGGGGTCGTCCCGGTCACGGTGGGTGGCGACGGAGCCGTGGGAGGCGGCAGCACGCCTGGGCCGTAGGGGAGCCGGGAAGCGTCGCTGAGTCCCATCCCCGAGCAGGTGCTGCCCGCGGTGAGCCGGAAGTCGCGGGAGCCGACGTCGACGAAGGTGGGCGGCTGGTTCTGCGTCACGTTGGCGAGGACCAGGCTGTTTCCGTTGCTGGTGACGGCGAACAGGTGTCCAGGACGCACCGTGTTGGACAGGCACGAGTCGACGATCTTGTTGCCGGCACCGTTGTGGCCCCCGCCCGGGAAGTAGCCGACGACGTCGTTGGTGCTGGTGGGGTTGGGGTTGGTGGGGGCGTCGAAGTTGAGCCTGGAGTTCGCGATGATGGTGTTGCGGACGCGATTCGCCTCCGAGCGGACCGTGGTGGAGTCGGCGCCGATGTTGAGGTTGGAGCCGTTGCCGTACAGGACGGTGCGGTCGACCAGGACGCTGTCGGCGTCGGGGTAGAGCTGCAGGCCGCGCGCGTCGTTGTGGTCGAACAGCGTGTTGTAGACGATGGCTCCCCAGCTGTCGGCGTCCGTGGCGCCGTCGCGCACGTACTGGAGGTAGGCCCCGTGCGCACCGCCAGGATCGGCGGGGTCGTTGACGTGTGTGGTGCCGCAGTCGTGGATGCGGCTGTCGATGAGGACGAAGTCCTCGGCGAACTGACCGCTCGCGGCGCCGACCCCGAGGCAGATGTTGCGCGGCCAGGAGATGTCGACCCCGTCGAGCGTCACCCGGTCGCCGTTGACGTGGAACAGGTTGCCGCCACCCACGTCGTCGGCTCCGCGGATGTCGATGTCCTTGAGGATGAGATCGCTCTGATCGGCAGCGATCAGGAACTTCCCACGCCCTCGGACGGCGGCGCGACTGCCGGGGGTCTCAGGGCGGATGATCTTGGGCTGGCCCGCCGTGCCCCCCAGCATGATGCCCGTGCCTCCGGTGGCGGGGAGCACGATCTCGCTGTCATCCTTCAAGCATCCGGTCTGGCCGGGCTGGAGGACGCTGGTGAGCCGGTTGAGGGTGAGCACCGGGCTGGCCGCGGTGCCGGGATTGGCGTCGCTCCCGTTCGGTGCGGCGTACCGGCTGCACGCCTGGATCGGCACCTCGGGGACCCCAGGCGGTCGGACGTAGCCCCCGCCGGGGCTGGGGGACGTCGTGCTCAGCGCAAGACCGACGACGTCCTTGATGCCCGCGCTCGCCGGCGAGTGGTAGGCGTGCAACGCGTACTTGGCCGTGACCCCGATCGCGGCGTCGGGCTTCGCGGTCACGGTCAGCTGAAGGGTGCGCGTGGCCCCCACCGGGACGTCGGGCAGCACGAACCAACCCTCGTCGTGTACCTGCGAGGTGACGTCGACGCCCTGGTAGCGCCACGTGTAGAGGAACGCAGCGTGCGTGCCGGAGCGCGCGTCGGCAAGGCCGAAGGTGTCGGCGGTGGTGCCGTCGTTGGTGACCCTCACGTCGAAGACTCGGCTCGACCCCAACGGGATCGACGAGCTCAGGCTCTGAACGTCGGGGAAGAAGGCACCGGCACCCGTCCAGGCCCCACCCTCGGCGCGGATCTTCGCGTCCGGCCGGTACGTCGGGGCGCTTGACGCCACGACCTGACTGCTCGCAGCGGTGAGCGCCTGCGACTGGTGGTCGAAGCGGCAGGCCGACTGGCAGGTGCCGGTGACATCCAGGCCGTAGGTCCCTGCCGGCACCGTCACGCTGATCGGTCGCCACGCTTGGACGCCCGCCGCCGAGCTGGGACGGCCCGCCCCGGCCGGCGACCACGCCAGCGAGATCGCCTCCGGGACACGCGGAACGGCCAGTCCGGCGATGTCGACGGGGGCGACGTAGAGCATCGATGCCTGGCCCGGGGGGAGGGCGATCTGCGCGTCGTGCGGTCCCGCGGGCGTCTCCGAGACCGCGGTGCCGGCCGGCCAGTTCAGCGGGGTCGGCGCGGTCGCGTCCGAGCCGAGATGCCACCGCCCGAGCGGTCCACGCCACTCGACCGAGCTCACCGGAAGGGCGGCGATCCCGGCGTCGTACCGGTAGCTCATCGTGCGGCTGGCCAGGACCGCTCCCGCGGTGCTCTTCACCTCGAAGGTGCCGGGGACCGGGTTGTTCCCCGTGACGAACTCCGGGCGGTTGATCGTCATCAGCGGACCGAAGACGCCGTCGGGCCAGAGCCGGAAGTAGCTCCAGGCATTGGCGCCGTCGTGGTTGAAGGTCAAGCGCGCCTCCACGGGCCCGTCGACAGACGTGGCCAGCGGTATCCCGCCCTGGGCGTCCCACTCGGTCGGCGCTCCGACCGGGCTTCCGTAAGCCTCCCGGACGTTCTGCGGGACCACGTAGGTCTGTCCGTTGGCCACGATCCCCGTGAACAACAGTGACGTGCGGTTGTCGGTGTGGCCCTCGACCCGGTCTTCTTGCCACGTCTTGTAGTTGTCCGTCACCGGAGTGATGAGCTGCAACGTGCCTACGTCGGCGGCCGCCGACGACGCCATGGGTGCCCACAGTGACGCAGAGGCGACGAGGACAAGCGCGACGACCGAGCGGATCCGCAGCGGGAACGCGGAACTACCGGGGGGACGATTCATTGGGCACCTTGCGTAGGGGACGACCCGGCTGCGAACCGGCCACCGCAGAGTAACTTCCGGCGGTCACTCAAGAACCAGAACGGTGAAACTCCGGGCCGCCCAGCACGTGAGCACCCCGGAGTGCTGCTGGATCGCCAGACAGGGCGCCGGTTCGCCCCTAACGTGGCGATGTGGATGTCCGGCTGCTCGGTCCGTTCGAGGTCATGGCCGGAGACAGCGTGATCACCCTCGGGGGTCCACGTCAGCGCGCCGTCGTCGCGATCCTCGCGCTCGCGGCGCCCGAGGTGGTGTCGACTGATCGTCTCGTCGACGCGATCTGGGGCGAGGAGCCCCCCGCCAGGCCACTACCTACGTTGCAGGTCTTCATCTCCAAGCTCCGCAAGTCGGTCGCCGCGGCTGGCGCTGGAGAGGTGCTCGAGTCGCGGCCTCCCGGCTACCGGCTCCGCATCGAGCCTGGCGACACCGACGTCGCGCGGTTCGAGTCGCGGATCGCGGACGCGCGCCGGCTCCGCGAGGCCGACCCCGACGCTGCGCTCAGAGAGTACGACGCAGCGTTGGCGATGTGGCGCGGCCCGTTTCTCTCCGACCTCGTCGACCTGCCTTTCGTCGCTGCTGAAGCGGCGCGGCTCGGGGAGCTACGACTGTTCGCGATCGAACAGCGCGCCGATGTTGCCCTGTCCATCGGTCGACATGCGGAACTGGTGGCCGAGCTTGAAGAGCTGGTCCGGCTGCATCCCACCCGAGAGGTCATGTGGGGGCATCTGATGACCGCGCTCTACCGGAGCGACCGGCAAGCCGATGCGCTCCATGCCTACGGGCGCGCGCGTGACCAGCTCGCCGAGGAACTGGGGATCGATCCCAGCCAAGCACTTCGGCAGCTCGAGGTGGCAATCCTTCAGCAGGATCCGGCGCTCGCTGCTCCCCGACCATCCGTGCCGCAAGTGGGCAGATCAGGACCCGTCGCGTCCGATTCGACGTCGGAGAACGAGCTCGCACCGCGGCTGGCGGCGCGCGCGCCCCGGCTGACAACGCCGACGTTCGGACGTGAGGAGCTGGTCGCGGAGGTCGGTCGTCGACTCTCCGAGGCCAGACTGGTCAGTCTGACCGGGATGGGCGGGAGCGGGAAGTCCCGCGTGGCGACGGTCGTGGCGCGGGAGTTGACCGACGAGGGTCGCGCCGTCGTCTTCCTCACGATCACGGAGGCAATGTCGGCTGAGCGGCTCCATGTAGACATTGCCGAAGCACTCGAGGCAGCCTCTGGCCGTGACCCCCTCGAGGCGTTGGCGGACCGTGACGAGTTGGTCGTGCTCGACAACCTGGAGTCGATGCCAGGCGCTGACGAGGCCGTCACGGCGCTCGTCGAACGGACCGGACTGACGATCCTCGTCACGACCCGGGTCCCTCTCGGCCTGCTTGCCGAGCAGGAGCTGCCCGTGGCGCCGCTCGAGCTGCCTGCGGCCGACGCGAATGCCCTTGCGATCGCGGCCTCGCCGGCAGTCGCCATGTTCGTCGACCGCGCGGCGGCGGCGGCCCGGGCCGCGGGTCGCTCCTTCGAGCTCAGTGGGAACGAGGACAAGGTCGCCCGGCTGTGCCGGCTGCTGGACGGGCTTCCTCTCGCGCTCGAGTTGGCGGCCGCTCGCGTGAAGCTGCTCGGAGTCGACCAACTGTTGGCGACACTGCCGGAGAGCCTTGCTGTGCTGACGACGTCCGCGGCCGATGTGCCCGAGCGACACCGGGCACTCGCGCGCACGATCGAGTGGAGCTACCAGCGTCTCGACGACGATGCGCGGGCGATGTGCGACCGGCTCGCGTTGTTCGAGGGTGGGTTCACGCTCGACGCGCTCGAGGCGGTGTGCCCCGACGTCCCGCAGGTACTGGACCTGGTCGCGGCCATCAGCGACGCCCGGCTCGTGACCGCCATCGAGAGCCGGGTCGAGGTGCGGTTCGCGATGCTGGGTACGGTCCGCGCGTTTGCCCACCGCCGACTGGCCGAGCACGCCGACCTCGACGTACGCCGGGAGCGCCTCGCGCTCCACCTCGCCACGCGGGTCGAGACGTGGTCGACCGAAGTCGACGGACCCCAGGGGATGCTGGCCCTCGGCCGCTTTGCGGACGGAGCAGCCGACGTCGAGGGGGCGATCGCCCGCTCGCTCGATCGTGGCGATCTGCTGACCGCCATCCGGTTGATCCGCGGTACGGCAGAGCTCTGGGTCGCATCGGGGCGGCTGGCGATCGGGACGGAACTGGTCGAGCAGGCGCGTGTCCTTGCTCCTGACGACGCCCACCTCTGGCTGGTCGCTGGTCAGCTCGCCTACCACCTCACCGACTGGGCCGAGGCCAAGCGCTGCTGCGAGCGCGCGTCAGCCCTGGCCGGAGCCGACGATGTCGCGGTGCGGGCGACAGCGTCGTGCTACGTGGCTGGCGCGCTCGCCATCACCGGTGACGTCCAGGAGGCGGCCAACCACGCCGACCTCGCGCTGGCCCTCGCCGAGGAGCACCACCTCTACCCGCAGGTTGCGATCGCGCTCGCCATGCGCGCGATCACGTACGGCGTGCGCGGTCAGTTCGACAAGGAAGGTGATTGTCACCTCGAGCGACTCGCGGTGGTACGGCAGCACGGCGACGTCACGAGGATCGCGGACACGCTGAACACCCTCGCCGAGATCGCGCTCGACGAGGACGACGTCGAGACCGCCGCGGTCTATGCGACCGAAGCGTTGACCATGGCCGGCATCTCGCGGGTGACCGTCGCACGGGACGCCCACATCACCCTGGCCAGGTCGCTGGTGGGCAGCGACGAGCTGACTGCGGCCGCCGCCCAGCTGGAGCAGGCGCTGGTGCTGGCCGACCGCACCGGCCAGCGGCTGGCCCGCGCGCAATGTCTCCGGGTGGGCGGCGCGATCGCCGCGACCGGTCGTGCCGACGACGCGGTCCGGCTGTTCGCGGCCGCCGAGTCCGTGTCGCCGTCGCCGGGCGGGGCGACGGGTCCGGTCGAACGCGATCTTGCCGGAGCGCTGGCCACCGCCCGGGCGTCGATGGGTGATGCGGCCGCCGCTCGTGCCTGGACCCTGGGCAGCGTGGCGCCGGCGGACTCGGTTCGTGCGCTGCTGACCGGTGTCTTGGCTAGCGTCGATGGCCGACCCATCGGCTTGTGACGGTGGTGCGGACGACGAGGATCGCGTCGCCCCCACTGGCCGGGACCTGCCGGCTGCTGAGCTCGCGCCCGCGCCGGTCGACGCAGGCATGGGCGGCGCCCCGGGGGGTGCCGTCGCCACGGCACGATCGGATGTGCCGCCAGGCTCCACCGGTGTCGCGTTGGCGGAAGATATCGACGCTCCGCCACGTCCGACCGTCGAGAAGACTGCCGTCGTAGCGCAGCTCGATGATCGCCGGAGTCGCGGCGGTGGCGTCCAGCTCGTCGGCGTGGACGTAGTACGGCGCACCGAGGTCGCCGGGACGGCGGAGATCCGGCCGCGGGCGGACCTGGGCCTGGGCCGGCTCGGACTCCGGTTGCGACGCCGGAGCGCGCAAGGACGCCGACTGGCGCCTGTGCGGCCCTGGCAGCGTCGTGAACCGGCAGTTGTCGCCGACCCGGCGGCATGGACCGGAACCGAACCGGCTGCGGGCCGTCAACGCGACCGGTCGGGTCGAGCCGTCCGCGATGACCAGCTGGGTGCCGAACCACACCTTGACACCGCCCTGCCCGTGGTAGGCCGTGCTGATCGTCGTGGTTTCGTTGGTGAACATCGGCACCGACGGGTAGTGGTCGATCGAACCCCTGTTGACCACGACCGGGCGCTCCGCTCCGGGCGCGAGGGCGTAGATGTCGCCGGCGCCGAAGATCGTGACGCCGCCGTGAGTCCCGATCACCAACCGGCTGCCCGGGGACATGCCCAGCCCGCCGGGGCCGAGGGCGGCGTTGCCGCCGCTCAGGAGCAGGTCGTAGCCGTCCTGCAGCAGGAATGGACCGACCCCGCCGCCGCCGTACGAGATCAAGGTGCCTTCCGTCGACGCGCACAGGTGCGGGGGCAGCTCCGGGAATGGAGTGCATGGATCGCTCACGAGCAGCTCCGCGCTGATGCTGCCGGCGAAGAACGGCAGCTCACTTTCTTCGAGGTCGTGGATCACACCCGGCCCGCCGAGGGCGCCCACTGCGGTGACGTCGCCTGCGACGACCGAGGCTCGCGTCGCCGGGTCGCCGTACACGAACAGTCCGGCGCCGGCAGCGATGGTGAGGCGCGACGTGATCTCAGTGTCGATGGTCTGGATGGTGGCAATGTCGCCGTCCGTCATCTCGACGGTCGACGCCCCTGGGATGCAGACGTAGGCGCCCCCAGCGTCGGCGGTCCCGGGGACCAAGCCGCCGACCCAGTTGTCGGCGTCTGCCCAGGACGTGCCGTCGCCGGCGCCGTCCCATTCGTAGGCGGTCATCCCCGTCAGCGAGCAGTACGTCCGCGCGGGCGGATCTGCGGCTGCGGTGCGGTCGGACGTCGCAACGAGGCACGAGCCGGCGGCGATCACCGCGACGAGGCCGGTGCGAAGCAGTTGCTGGTTCATGTGTTCTCCCGTGCTCGGCCCCGAGAGTGGAGAGGGCGTGGCGCCCGAGGCGCCGGAAGCGGGACCGCCCCCACGGCGGTCCCGCTCCGGATCGTAGGACTGGTCAGGCCCAGTCGAGGCGGATCCCGTAGAACCCGAGGGAGCCGTAGCTGCTGTAGACGCCTTCGCCGGGTCCGTCCACCTGGACGTAGTAGGTGCCCTGGCCGAGGGTCAGCGCGGGTGTCGTCGACTGGAGGTCACCGGTGGGCGAGTAGGTGCCGACCACCTGGTTGTTCGCGTTCCGGAGGGTGATCCGCGTGTTGAGGTTGGTGTCGACGGGCCCGGTATTGCCCCACGTCTGGATGCGGATCGTCCGCGTGCCGGTGAGGCTGAACCGGAAGGTGTCGACGTCGCCCGAGTTGATGATCCCGTAGCGGGCGGTGCCGGCGGGGAGGGTGCCCGTGGTGTTCATCGAGTTCGGGAAGTCGTCGGCCGCGTAGTAGACCTTCGCGGCGATCTTCGCGACGTCGTTCTCGTGGTTGTTGGCGCCGGCGTACGAGCCGCTGCTCCACTGCGTCACCGCTTTGGAGTAGCTGTTGCCCATGATCGGCGCCCAGTTGCCGGAGCCGGCGTAATAGGTCTGGGTCGCGGTCCCGTCGTGGGCCAGACCGAGTGTGTGGCCGGCCTCGTGGCTGGACGCCTCTCCGACGAACTTCGCCGCCTTGGAGCCGTTGGTGAAGACGAACGCGGTCGTCTCGGTGCCGGTGCGGACCTCGCCGAAGGTGTTGGGGTAGGCGACGCCGCCGGCGCCTGGGTACCAGGCCGCGGTGGGGCTGATGACCATGCGGACGCCGTAGTTGGTGTCGCCGGCCGACGTACGCCGGAGACCGTCCAGACCCGGGTCCTCAGTGGTGACGTCGATGTGGAACGGGGCGTAGTCCTCGCGGACCTGCAACCAGACCGCCTGGATGATCGCGTGCTCGCGGGTGGAGAGCGAGCCCGGGTTGCCGTCATAGTCATACGGCGCCGAGACGATTGCGCGGCCGCCGTTCAGCTCGGCATTCCACCGCGTGCCGGTCGTGGTGTTGCCCGTGAAGTCCAGGTAGAGCTTGAAGGGCGAACTGCTGCGCGAGTGCAGCCCGAACGTCTGGGAGGTCGGGTAGAGCGGAGTGGTGATGTTGTCGGTGATCGGGGTCTGTCCGGTGTTGAGCGGCGCATCTGCGTAGAAGAGGGAGCCGCTCTCCGTGAGCTTCAGGGTCTTGTCGTGCAGCAGCGTCTTCTCGAGCTTGGCGCTGGTGAACCCGTGCCGCTCGGCCACTTCGGCGAGCTGGCCCTCGAGCGCGTCGACGGCCGCCCGGCCGGAGACGGTCTCCGCGCCGCGAGTGTCGACGGAGACGTCGGCCTTGCCGGCCGGGTCTCGGTCGTCGGCGGACGCGGCGCCGACGGTGCCGGCCACGGCGGCCGCGGCCAGCGCGAGAGTGGTCATGGTGCGGCGGATGGTGAGCTTGGTCATCGGATTCTCCCTGGGTGTGGGCCCGGCTCGGGCTGGTGAGAGGAGAATCCCGATCCGCGCTGAGCGCGGACTTAACGTGCGCTTACCGCGATCGCGCGGACCTGTGGCCGACCCATCGACTGGTCACCGTGGTGCGGACGACGAGGACGGCGTCACCCCCGCTGCCCCAGACCTGCCGACTGCTGGTCGGGAGATCGCGCCGGTCGACGCAAGCGTGAGCAGTGCCGCGGGGGGTCCCGTCGGCGCGGCACGCGCGGATCCGGCGCCAGGGCTCGCCGCGAGCACGTTGCCTGAAGATCTGGACGTCCCTCCAGGTGTCGCCCCGCAGGAGGCTGCCGTCGTAGCGGAGCTCGATGATGGCCGGTGTCACGGCGGTGGCGTCGAGCCGGTCGGCGTGCACGAGGTACGGGGAGCCCAGGTGGCCGGGCCGCCACAGGTCGGGGCGCGGCCGGACCCGGACCAGCGCGCGCTGGTCGTCCGGCTGGGTGGCCGGCGCTTCCAGAACAGCTGATTGGCGCTTCCCGCGCTGGCGCAATGTGGTGAACCGGCAGTCGATGCCGACCAGGCGACACGGGCCGGAGCCGAGCTGGCTTCCTGCGGTGACCTGAGCAGCCCGCGTCGAACCGTCCGCGATGATCACCTTGTCCTGCTCCTCGACCCAGACCTCGCCTGCTCCCTGGTAGGCGGTCGTGATGACGGTGACGCCCTGGTCGGTCGCCGAGCCGCCGCCGCGCCACTTGCGGAGGATGCCCTCGTTCACGAACACGGGGCGGGGACTGCCGGCGCCGATCTGGTAGAAGTCGGCGTTGCCGTGGATGTTGACCTGCCCCCTACGGTCGGCGTCCAGCGCCTTCAGCACGAGCCGGCTGCCCGGCGACATCCCGATCCCCACCTGACCGGGCACCAGGGCTCCGTGAATCACCAGGTCGTAGCCGTCGCGGAGGTCGAATCCGCCGTACGCGTTCATCGACGCGTCGTTGACCAGGATCCCCTCTGCGCTGCTGCACGCGGGCGGCGGGACGTCCTCGAAAACAGAGCAGGGATCGCTGGCGAACACCGAACCGGTGGGCAGGATCCCGCCGTCGCTGAAGTCGCCGACGATCATCAATCCGCTGAAGTCGATCCTGCCCGGACCGCCGAGCGCGCCACCCAGCTCGAGGTAGCCGCGGATCGTGGACGACCGGGTCGCGGTATCACCGTGGACGAAGAGCCCGGCGCCGGCGCCGATCACCAGCGAGGAGAAGATCCCGGTGTCGAGAGCCTGGACCGTCGCGATGTCACCGGCAGCCATCTCGACCTCGGCATCGTCCGGGATGCACACGTAGGCGTCGGCCAGGTCCCCCGTGCCGGGCGCGACGTCGCCGCTCCAATTGTCCGGGTCCGACCAGGAGGTGCCGTCGCCGCCGCCGTCGAACTCGTAGGTCGTCATTCCGGTGAGTGAGCAATAGGGCGAATCCGGCGGCGCTGCGGTCGCGGGACGGCCGTCGGCACCGACGAACGTCACGCTGACCAGGGTCAGCGTGGCGACGACGCTGTGGAGCTTGGTTCGGTTCATCGGGCCCTCCCGTGCCGGCCCAGCGCACGCGGGGCGTACGTGGATCGTAGGTGGCGGATTGCTTCAGGACTGGTAGACCCAGCCTGTTCCGAGGTTGTAGCGGGAACCGCCGGCGGGTGCGAAGTAGGGGGAGCGGCCGTAGAAGTAGCGCGCGGCCGACCTGGTAGGAGACCGACATCTGCAGCGGGTAGTCGCGTAGCCAGCCCGAGATGTTCCAGGCCACGCAACCCGAGTAGTTCCCCTCCTGGCTCGACGTCGTGTACCACTGGCCGTTGTACTTGTACTGCAGGTTGATGGTGCGGTTGAAGGGCACGCCATTGGTGTGCTTGAAGCAGGCGGTCACGTAGCTGGCCGCCTCGGCCGGTGCCGGCGAGGTGAACTGCAGGCCGCCAAAGACGGCGAGCGAAAGGGTCATCGTGGCGAGGATGCGGCGGAAGAAGCTGTTCATCGGACTCTCCTGACGGTGGGGCCCCGGTTTGGGCCATGACCTGACCATCGCCCTGACCACTTTCCGCTCCCTTTCCGGTGGCTTACCGGTCAGAGCGGCACGTCGGCGCGACGCCTGTCGTCGTACGTCGCCCGCTGTCCGCCCGGGCGCGAGAACTGCTCGACGTACAGCCGGGCGTAGAGGCCGTCGGGGTCGTTGAGCAGCTCCTCGTGGGTGCCCTGCTCGACGATCCGGCCGTCGGCGAGCCCGAAGATGACGTCGGCCGACTGGATCGTCGAGAGCCGGTGCGCGATGGCGATCGTGGTGCGGGACCGCGTCGCCCGCTCGAGCGCCTCCTGCACCAGCCGTTCGGTCTCGGTGTCGAGCGCGGAGGTCGCTTCGTCGAGGATCAGGATCGCGGGGTCCTTGAGCAGCACCCTGGCGATCGCGAGCCGCTGCTTCTCCCCGCCCGACAGCCGGTAGCCGCGTTCGCCGGTGATCGTCTCGTAGCGCTCCGGGAAGCTCATGATCCGGTCGTGGATGTTGGCGTCCCGGGCCGCCTGCTCGATGGCGTCGCCGGTGGCGCCCGGGCAGGCATAGGCGATGTTGTCGCGGATCGTGCCGTGGAAGAGGTAGGGCTCCTGGGTGACCATGCCGACCGCGTCGGCGAGGGAGGAGAGGGTCAGGTCGCGGACGTCGTGGCCGTCGATGAGTACGGCGCCTTCGGTGACGTCGTAGAACCGCGGAACCAGGTAGGTCGTCGTCGTCTTCCCGGACCCGGACGGGCCGACGATCGCGGCCAGCTGCCCCGGCTCGACGACCAACGAGAGGGACCCCAGCGCCCAACCGCTGCCCTCCTCGCGCTCTTCCTCGGCTCCGATCCGCACCCCGCTGTCACCGAACCGGTCGTGGGTGACGGTGCCGGACAGCTCGCGCGGCTCGGGGTAGCGGAACCACACGTCGCGCAGCTCGACCCGTCCACGCATCGAGTCGTGGTCGAGCGCTACGGCGCCGGGGCGCTCCTTGATCGCCGGTTCGAGGTCGAGGTACTCGAAGATCCGGCGGAACAGCGCCAATGACGTCTGGACGTCGAGGCTGACCCGCATCAGCTGGAGCAACGGCATCTGCAGCCGGCCCTGCAACGTCGTGAAGGCGACCAGCGTGCCGGCGGTCAGCTCGTCGGTGCCGATGACCGAAGTACCGGTGATGATCCAGCCGGCGACCAGGTAGATCAGGGCAGGCGTGATCGCGAAGAACGTCTGTACGACCGCGAAGAAGGTGCGCCCGGTCATCGCCTGCTCGACCTGGAGCCGGGTCTGGCGCTGGTTGGCCTCGCGGTAGCGCGCCACCTCCTGCGGCGACCGGTTGAAGACCTTGGCGAGCAGGATCCCCGAGACGCTGAGCGCCTCCTCGGTGATCGCGGTCATCTCCGACAGGGACTCCTGGGTCCGCCGGGCCAGTCGCTGGCGACGCCGGCCGACCCGCAGCTGGAGCCACACGAAGAGCGGCATCAGGATCAGGGTGAGGATGGTCAGCTGCCACGACAGCAGCAGCATCGAGACCAGCGCGGCGGTCACCGTCACGGAGTTCTGCACGATCGTGGTCGCCGTGTCGGTCAGCACGGTGCGGACCCCGGCGACGTCGTTGGCCAGCCGGCTCTGGATGGCACCGGTCTTGGTCGCCGTGAAGAACGCCAGCTCCATCTTCTGGAGGTGCTCGAAGAGGTCGCCGCGGAGGTCGGCCATGGCGGAGTTCCCGACCGTGGAGGTCAGCCAGTTCTGGCCGATGCCGATGAAGGCCGTCACGACCGGGATCACGCACATGCCGGCGACCAGCCAGCCGAGCAGGCCGAGGTCGGGCGGGCCGCCGTCGAGCGGGAACAGCGCGTTGTCGAAGACCGCCCGGACCAGGAACGGCACCACCGAGGTGAGCGCGGCCGACGCCAGCACCGCGATCAGGACCAGCCCGATCTGGCGGCGGTAGGGCCGCAGCATCGTCGCGACCCGCGGCAGGACCGGGTCGCGCGCGGTGAGCTCCTCCGGGGACAGGTGGGTGACCACGCGACTGGGGCGAGGCATCAGGCGTCCCAGCCCGCGCCGAAGCGGCCGCGGTGCGCCACCTCGGTCCAGGGAGTACGGCGCCGCCGGCTCGCCGACCCCGACGCGCCCGTGCTGCGCGGAGCCGGGTGGCCGATGGTGATCGCCCCGATCGGGTGGGGATCGCCGAAGTCCGGCAGGCCGAGCGCGCGCCGTACCTCCACCTCGCGGTCGGGCACGATCCCGAAGAAGCACGCGCCGAGGCCGGCGTCGGTCACCGTCTGGAGGATCAGCAACGCCGCCATCGCGGTGTCGAGGTCCCAGAAGGGCATCGGCCAGCGATGCTCAGCCCGATCGGGCCAGCCCTTGTCGGGCTCCGCGTAGCGGTCGAGGTAGGCCGACTTCACGCTGCACGGCACGATCACGACCGGCGCTTTCGTCATCCCGGCCAGCCACCTGTCGGGCTCGTCGAGGTTGTCGGTCGAGGCGGCCCAGAAGCGTCGTACGTCCTCCGGACGGTCGAGTACGACGAACGCCCACCCCTGCGAGAACCCCGCGTTCGGTGCCCGGGTGGCGTGCTCCAGCGCCCGCTCGACGAGCGCCGGATCGACGGGTTCGTCGGTGTAGCTGCGCACCATTCGGCGGCGGCGTACGACCTCAGAGAACTCCACGGGGCACTATCCCACCTCAGACGCCCAAATCACGCTCCGAAAGGGCCGTCTGAGGTAGCAGCCAAGGGGTCCGTGGAGGCCTACCTCACACCGAATAAGGCACTTGCCCGATGTGCGCCCCTACCTCAGACGGCGAATCTCTACACATGTCGTCAATCAACAGGAGCTCAGCCATGATTCCGTACCTCATCGAGTCCGAGATGCAGTACCGCAAGGACCGGACCCGCAAGGGCATCGCTGCACAGCGCAGCGGTCGCTCGCGCGCTTCCTGGCTGCGTCGCGTGGCGGCGGCGGAGAAGTCGGTCTGAGACCGACGCTCCGGCCGTCGTCATGACGCAGACCGAAATCACCGCGCCGCTGTCGGCGTTGGGCACCATGATGGAGCCCGTGGCAGCACACACCAGCCGCACCCTCGTCGGGCGCGACACCGAGCTCGACCAGCTCAGTGACCTGCTCGGCATCAAGCAGCGGCTCGACCGCCCCGGCGTCGTACTGCTCAGCGGCGACGCCGGTGTCGGCAAGACCCGTCTGCTGATGGAGCTGCGCGATCGAGCGCAGGACGAGGGCTGGCGGGTCGTCGCCGGTCACTGTCTCGACTTCGGCGACAGCGCCCTTCCCTACCTTCCGTTCAGCGAGCTGCTCGGTCGGTTCGACACCGAGCTGCCCGGCGTCGTGGAGCAGGTCTCCGCGGGACACCCCGCGATCGGCCGGCTCCAGCCCGGACGCCGGGTCCGTACGTCGACAGAAGCGCCCAGCGACGCAGAGCCCGGCGCCGACCGCGGCGAGCTCTTCGAAGCCGTGCACGCGCTCATCGACGCCGCCGCAGCGGCATCACCCCTCCTGATCGTCATCGAGGACACCCACTGGGCCGACCAGTCGACCCGTGACCTCCTCGGCTTCCTCTTCACCCGATCGTTCACGCACCAGGTGGCGCTGGTCGCGTCCTACCGCTCCGACGACCTCCACCGCCGCCACCCGCTGCGCCGCCAGGTCGCCGAGTGGTCCCGGCTGCAGACGGTCGACCGGCTCGCTCTCTCGCCGCTGCCTGACGACGCAGTGCGCAAGCTGATCGCCGAGCTGGCCCCCGAGCTGCTGGGCGAGCGCGAGCTGGCCGAGATCATCGGGCGCGCCGAGGGCAACGCCTTCTTCGTCGAGGAGCTGGTCGCCTCCGGAGCCGGTGGCTGGGTCCCCGACGACCTCGCCGACCTGCTCCTGGTCCGGCTCGACCGGCTCTCCGACGAGGCCCGCCAGGTGGTGCGCATCGCGAGCGTCGCCGGCCGCAAGGTCAGCCACAGCCTGCTGGAGGCGGCCGCCGGTCTGCCGGCCACGGACCTCGACGCCGGCATCCGCCAGGCGGTCGAGATGAACGTCCTCGTCGCCGGCTCCAAGACCTACTCCTTCCGGCACGCGCTGCTCGGCGAGGCCGTCTACGACGACCTGCTGCCCGGCGAGCGGGTCCGCCTCCACGGTCAGTACGTCGCAGCCCTCGCCGCCGGCGACGGCCGCGGCACCGCTGCCGAAATGGCTCGTCACGCCCGCCGCGGGATGGACTTCGACCGCGCCGCCACTGCCGGCATCGAAGCCGGTGACGAAGCGGTGTCGGTCGGCGGACCCGACGAGGCTGCGCGACACTACGAGCACGCACTCGAGCTGCTCGAGGACTCCGACCGAGCCGAACGCCTCGACCTCGACGTCACCAAGGTGGTCGTCAAGGCCGCCGACGCCCACAGCGCGGCCGGTGACAGCCAGCGATCGGCCACCCTGCTCGCCGAGCACATCGAGCGGCTGCCGGCCGACGCGCCCGCGTCGGCTCGTGCGCGGCTGCTCAGCAACTATGCGCTCTCCCTGTGCCTGATCGAGACCACGATCGACCCGCTCGAGGCCATCAACGAGGCCCTTGCGCTCGTCCCGGAGGGCGAGAGCCCGCTGCGCGCGAAGATCCTGGCCACCCACGCCCGCGTCCTCTCGGGGAGGCCGCAGCTCCACGAGGCGGCCGAGAACTCCGCCACCGAGGCACTCGCGCTGGCCGAGCGGCTGGCGATGCCGGTGCTCGCCTCCGAGGTGGTCACCACCTTGAGCAGCCTCCGGTTCAAACGCGGTGACGGCACCGACAGCGAAGCCGTGCGCCGTGCTCTTCAGGACGCGGTGACCCGCGCCGCGGCCGCCGGCGCGACGTCCGCCGAGCTCCGCGCGCTGTTCCTGCTGGGTCGCTCGCACCAGGAGTCGGCGGAGTGGGACGAGGCGGCGCGGTGGTTCTCCGCGGCCGTCGACAGGGGTGTCGCGGTCGGCCTGCCGTGGGCGCCGTACTCCATCGAGGCGAGGTGGCAGCTCGGCTGGGTCCGCTACGCGCAGGGTGACTGGGACTCCGCTCTCGACCTGATCGCCATCGCCGACGACGACGCCGGTCCGCTGATCCCGCGCTCGCTCATCGAGGCGACCCGGCTGGCGATCCTGTCCGCCCGAGGCACCGACGTGAGCGGCGACCTCCGCCGGCTCCGCAAGGTCTGGCCCGACGAGGGCAGTGTCGCGGTCTTCTCCGCAGGCACGGAGATCGAGGTGGCCGGGCACGTCAGCGACGCGGGCGCCGCGATCGCGGCCTACGACGACGTGATCGGCGTGCTGACCCGTCTCTGGAGCGAGCACTTCCCGGGCCGGGTCCGGCTGGCCGCGCAGGCCCTCGGAGCGATCGCCGCGGCGCTGCCGTCGGTGAGCACCGCCGAGCGGACGGCGCTGCTGGACCGCGCCGCGTTGCTGCGGGCTGATGGTGACCTGGTCGCCGAACGGTTCGCGGCGGGTCAGGCCGCCTGGGGCATCGAAGGGCGGGCCTGGGCGTTCCGGCTGACCGCCGAGCACCTGCGCGCGCGCTGGGTCGCCGGTGTCGACGCGCCTGATCGCGACGAGCTGCTGGCCGCCTGGGCCGCGACCGTCGACGCTTTCGCGGAGTTCGGGAGCGTGCCGGAGCTGGCGCGGGCGCGGACGACGTACGCCTCGATCCTGCGGCTCCTCGGCGACACCGCCGCTGCTCGCGAGCACGGCGACCTGGCCCGTGAGGCCGCCCACCGGCTGAAGGCGGCCGTGCTCCTCGACGAGCTGCGCGCCTCCGGGAGCGCGCCGGTCCGCGCCGCGCAAGGAGATCCGGCCCGGCTCACCGCCCGCGAGAAGGAGATCCTCGCGCTGGTCGCCGACGGGCGGAGCAACGGCGAGATCGGCAAGCAGCTCTTCATCAGCACCAAGACGGTCAGCGTCCACGTCTCCAACATCCTCGGCAAGCTCGGAGCCGCCGGCCGCACCGAGGCGGCCGCCATCGCGAGGCGCGACGGCCTGCTGCGCTGATCCCGGGTGAGCGACCCGAAGATCCGACCACGGTAGGAATCGCGCCGCCCGCCCGCGGCGTACCGTCGACACGTGACTGCAGAGCTGACCGACGCGACGGTCGACACCCGGCCGCTGACCATGAAGCGCTTCGAGGGCAGCACGATCATCGGCAGCCCGAACCAGCCGCAGATCCCGCGCAGCGCGCTGCCGCCGGGGCCGCGCTGGCCGGCGCTGGTGCAGACGATCGCGCTGATGCGGTTCCGGCACCAGTTCCACCCGTACCTCCACAAGAAGTACGGCGAGGCATTCACCCTGCGGCTGATCCCCGGCGGTCGTCCGCTGGTGCTGTTCACGAGCCCGGATGTCACCAAGGAGATCTTCGCCGCCGATCCGGCGGTCTTCCACGCCGGCAAGGGCAACGCCGTGCTCGGCCCGATCATGGGCAGGAGCTCGCTGCTGCTCCAGGACGGAGCCGACCACCACCGGGCCCGCAAGCTGCTGATGCCGGCGTTCCTCGGGCATGCGCTCCGCGGCTACCGGTCGATGGTCGCGGAGGTCGCCGAGGCCGAGATCGACCGCTGGGGCGACGGCGAGGAGTTCGCGTCCCTGGACCGGATGAACGCGCTGACCCTGGAGGTGATCCTCCGTGTCGTCTTCGGCGTGACCGACGAGCGGCGACTCTCCGAGCTCCGGCCCCGCGTGACGGCGACGGTCGACATCAACCCAGCGATCCTGCTCGGCTGGGCGTACCCGTGGCTGCAGCGCTTCGGGCCCTGGCGCCGGACCGTCGACAACCAGGTCGAGCTGGACCGCCGGATCTACGCGGAGATCGCCGAGCGACGCGCCGTGACGGACGTCGAGGACCGCAAGGACGTGCTGTCCCGGCTGATGGCGGCCGGCGACGAGACCGATCGCCTCGACGACACCGAGCTCCGCGACCAGCTGGTCACCCTGCTGCTCGCCGGCCACGAGACCACGGCCAGCGCACTGTCCTGGGCGCTCTACGAGCTGGGCCGCGACCCGGAGCTGCTCGCCCGGAGCCAGGCCGCGGCCGACGCGGCCGCCGACGGTGACGCCGCGGGTGTGGCCTGGCTGGAGGCGGTGCTCAAGGAGTCGATGCGGCTGCACCCGATCATCCCGATGGTGGTGCGCACGCTGATGAAGCCGGCCCGCGTCGGCGGCCACGACCTCCCCGCCGGTACGACGGTGGGCCCGTCGATCGTGATGAGCCACCAGCAGGAGGAGAACTTCGCCGAGCCCGACGCGTTCCGGCCCGAGCGGTTCCTGCCCGAGCTGTCCGGCGCGGAGGCGCCCTCGTTGCACGTGTGGATCCCCTTCGGCGGAGGCGTGCGACGCTGCATCGGCGCCGGCTTCTCCCTGATGGAGGGCGCCGAGGTCCTGCACCAGGTGCTCCGCCGCTACGACATCGCCTCGATCGAGGACGACGTACCGAAGGTTCGCAACATCACCAGTGTCCCGCGCAAGGGTGCCCGGATCCGGGTCACCCGCCGGGGCTGAGAAATGTCCCGGGACAGCTCGCGATTGCTCCGATAACACCGCTCGCTGGACAAGGCAGTAGCGCGCGCGGACAGCGGGCGTGCCCGCCGCGCTGACAGCGAGCACCTCGAGCAGCGCCGCGGGCTCCCTTGCGCGGGGGGCAGCGTTGTAACCAACGACGGCTGCCGACTAGGTCCCTCGATCACAAGGACGCCAACCCAGAGCGGACCGCAAGGTGGGGGCTGAGGGGACTTACGACGCCAGCCGCGGCAGCACGTCGACCGTGGCCGCGATGTCCTCGAACAGGTCGCAGTAGGTGAGGTAGTCCTCGCGCGCGACCGTGCAGGTGAGGGTCACGCCGAGACCGTCGACCACCCACGACCACTGGTCGCACAGGACGTCGGCGGAGCCGAACCGGTGGGCGAACCGGGAGTACGACACCCGCTGGTCACCGAGGTCGAACTCGTCGGCGTCCTCGAGCGCGAAGTCGACCAGCTGCGATCGCAGGTCGAGGAGGGCCTGACCGCGCCAGACCGTCAGGCCGTGGTCGACCGACGTGCAGCGCACCACGATCTCGGGGGAGACGCCGCTGGTCGGCACCGAGCGAGGCCGCGCGGCGAGGACGATGCCGTGGCCGAGATCGTGGCGGGTGTGCCAGGTGCGGGGAACCGTGAGCGTGACGTCGTTCTCGGTCTTCATCGATCGTCTCCTTCGTACGGTGCCGAATCCGCCGGTTGGTAGGGAAGGTCGGTCCGCGACGGCAGCAGACCCTTCGTGAACTCCTGCACTGCCTGCCACCAGGCGTCGCATGCCGACTCGCCGTCGGCGTGGGCAGCAGCCGCCGCGGCTTCGAGCCGGCGGAAGACCGCGTCCTGATCCGTGCCCGGCACCGGGACCTGGTGCACCAGGTCGGCCGACGACACCTCCAGGTCTGCGGCCAGGGCGTCGTCGCGGATCCGTGCCAGCGTCCGTCGTACGTCGGTCATCCGCGCCGCGTAGTCGTCGAGGGCACCGGCCAGAGCGAGCGTGTCGTCGACGATGGCCCGGCAGTCGATGGCGAGGGCGCTGGACGCGGTGCGGTAGCTCTGCGCGGCCAGACCGCTGAACGCCTCGTGCGGGAGGGCGACCTGGCCGTCGTGGAAGTCGGCGGCCTCCTGGGCTCGTCGCGCCACCTCCCGGAGGGACTCCGCGCCCCGGGCGCAGCCAGCCGGGTCCAGGGGGAGCGCGACGCTGAAGTACCAGCTCACGACCTCACCGCCACCCGGCGCCCGACCGGACCACGAACCCGAGGCTCACCTGGCAGTCCACCGCCTCGGCGTCGCGCACGAACGCCTGCAGGCTGCGGCCGTTCGTGCCGATGCGGAACGCCAGCCGGTGGATCCGGCGCTGCAGGCGAGCGCGCGCCTCCCAGTCGCGGACCGCGGTGGGACCGAACTCGATCCCTGCGCCAGCCAGTCGCAGCCGCCTGGCGGCCACCTCAGCAGTGCGACCGGAACGGTTCAGCTCGTCGGGGTCGAGGGCGAAGGTCATGCCAGGCAGCCTGCGCAGCCCCGGTGTACGGCGAAACCTGGCCCGTCGCGGCCTGTGGATGGCCGCCTGAACCGACGCTATTCCGAGTCGTCGCCGCTGATCCGCCACCCGTGGTCGGTGAGGGTGAGCTCGTAGGTCTCCCGCCCCGCTCCGTCGGAGGACAGTGCCACCTCGACGCGCGCGGTCGTGTCGTCGGTGAGCTCGGTGCTCGTCTCGGTCACCTGGAGCAGCTCGCTGGGGTCGCCGACGATCGCGAAGACGTCCCGGATCGCGCCGAGCAGCTCCGGACAGCTGCTCACCTGCGGGCCGTAGCCGCCCTTGTTCCACTCGGTGACAGAGCTCGCGGCGTAGTCGTCGATCCACCACTCGCACGCGCCCGGGAGGTCGTCAGCGGCGAAGTCCTCGTAGAAGGCGGTCACCGCGGCCTCGGCATCGGCGACCGGATCGGGTGCCGAAGACTCGGTCGGGTCAGCCTGCGCCGGCTTCTCGTCGTCGCTGCATCCCGGGAGCACGACGAGCACCGCGACCGCCGCGAGCGCCGCGACCGCGGTCGTCCGCAAGGAAGCCATGCGCGGTGTCTATCAGAACGCCGCGCGGACCTGGTCTTCCGTCAACCCGTAGTCGGCGAGGTCGTAACGGTGCGACGGCCGGGCCTGGCCGGTCCGTGACTCGCCATCGATCCGCGCGACCTCGGCCCGGGCGTCGTCGCTCCACGGGATGTCGAACGCGTCGTAGATGCCGGCGACCGTGCCGACCGGGTCGCCCACGAACGCTTTGTAGTCGACGTCGACGAACTGCGTGGCGTCGTACCCCGTGCGGGCCTCGGTGAACCGCTGCCAGGACCGCTCGAGCATGCCGAGCTGGGTACGGCCGATCGTCTCGCCGACGAAGGTGGTCGACGTACCGGCCGTCGCCTCAGCCGACAGTGAGCACGCGGAGGCGATCGAGGTGACGGGATCGCGACGGGTGCAGACGATCAGCGCGTCGGGATAGACCTTCATCAGCGCGTCGAGCGCGACCAGGTGCGAGGGGTTCTTGAGCACCCAACGCTTGTCCCGGTCGTGCAGTCCGATCAGCTGCAGGTTCTTGCGGTGCCGCTCGTAGGCGTCGGTCCAGGCCTGGCCGGCCAACCACTCGGAGTAGCGCGGCACGTTGGCGAGCGACTCGTAGGAGATCGACTTGCCGGTCTGGCGCAGCAGCCGCCAGCACTCCTCGGGGGAGGTGGCATCCATGTAGTGGATCCCCATGAACTCGGGGTTGCTGACATGGTGCTGCTGGAACGCTCCCTGCATCGCGTTGAAGATCGGGTCGTCCTCCCACGTCTCCCGGGGCGGCCGCGGCTGGGGGAACTCCGTCAGCCACAGCTCGAGCCCCTGGTGGCCGGGGTCGGCGCAGAGCAGCCGGTGCAGGGCCGTGGTGCCGGTGCGGGGAAGGCCGACGACGAAGATCGGCCGCTCGATCGGTACGTCGGAGTGGTCGGGGAACTCCGCGAACCGGGCCTCGGTCATCAACCGCCCCACCAGCGCGCTCTTCACCTGCGAGCGGTGGAAGTAGTTGCCGACCGGCGTGAGCCCGGCCTCGGACGAGGCGAGGTCGTCGACCAGCAGCCGCAGCCCCTCCTCGTGCGCGGTGCCGCCGAAGTCGGTCAGCCCGGTGGTGCGTACGGCGGCCGCCGCGATGTCGTCGTACGACCCGACGTCAGGCCTTCGTCGCGGTTCGCTCATACGTGGAACTCGCCGCAGTCGACGTTGAGCATCACGCCGGTCACCGCGGACGCCAGGTCGCTGGCGAGGAACAGCGCGGCGTTCGCCACCTCGTCGGGAGTGGCGAGCCGCTTCAGGTCGGTGGGCTCGGCCTTCTCGGCGTACACCTCTTCGTGGGTGCGGCCGGACTCCTGGGCGATCCAGTCGAAGTAGGCCTTGTTGACGTCCTCGTAGATGTAGGACGGCGCGACGCTGTTGACCCGGATCCCGCGCGGTCCGAGCTCGGTCGCCAGTGAGGACGCGAGGTGCTCGAGGGTGCCCTTGGAGAGCTTGTAGCCGGAGTACTCAGGCTGGCTGCTGTAGATCACGCAGGAGTTGAGCATGATGATCGACCCGCCTGGTTTGGTGGGGCTCTCGGCCAATGCGTCGGCGAAGAGCGATGAGAGGCGCAACGGCGCGAAGACGTTGGTCTCCTGTGCAGCCCGCAGCCCGTCGAGCTCGAGGGTGGAGAGCGGGTCCATCGGCGGGATGCCGAAGGCGTTGTTGATGAGGCAGTCGACGCGGCCGAACTCCTCCAGCGTCGCGTCGACCAGACGCTGGCGCGAGTCCTCGTCCGTGATGTCCGTCGGTACGACGAGCGCCCGCCTGCCGTGCTCGCGCACGACCGCTGCCATCTTCTCGAGCCGCCGCTCGGTGCGACTGACGAGCACCAGGTCCGCGCCCATCAGCGCTGCCTGCTCGCCCAGCGCGCGGCCGAGGCCCGGCCCGACACCGGAAAGGACGATGACCTTGTCTTGGAGAAGGGGAATCACCGGGCAAGACTAGAACGTGTTCCAGTTTTGCGCCAGCGGGCTCAACCTAGAGATCGACCCCAGCAGGTGACGAAGCCGGTGGCGAGGACGGCGCAGGTGCGAGTGGCGCCGGCTTCCACCGATCGGAGGATGTCGGACGGCGGTGTGGCTTGTCCGGAGGCGTTGGAGCCCCAGCACGTGGCGGTGCCGTCCGCGCTGAGGGCACACGCGTGCCGGGCGCCTGCAGTGACGCTGGTGAAGGTGCCCGACGGGGGCGTGGACTGGCCGACGTCATTCTTGCCCCAGCAGGCCACCGTGCTGTCGGTGCGGACGGCGCAGCTGAATGCACGCCCGGCGGACACGTTGGTGAAGGTGCCGTCGGGCGCGGCGGCCTGTCCAGAGCCGTCGGCCCCCCAGCAGGTCAGCGTCCCGTCGGGGCGCAGCGCGCAGGTGTGGGCACCTCCGGCGGAGATCGTGAGGTACTTGCCCAGTGGGACGTCGGTCCTGCCGTTGCTGGTGTCGCCCCAGCACAACGCACTCCCGAGCTTTCGGATGCCGCAGGCGTGGCTGGTGCCTGCGGTGATGGTGGTGAAGACCGCCGTCGGAGGTGAGGCCTGACCTCGAGCGTTGTCGCCCCAACAGATGGCTCGGCCGGTGACGCGCAGCGCACAGGCGTGCGAGCCGCCGACGGAAACCGTGGTGAGCGGACCGTCGGGCGCGCCGGTCACGATCCCGGCGGTGTTCGCTCCAAAGCACAGCAGGCCGTGCTTGAGACGGAGGACGCAGTGGTCCTTCGTGCCTGCGCTGATGGCTCGCCGTCCGAAGTCGGCGGCCGGCGCTGACAACTTGCCGTTGAAGTCGTCGCCCCAGCAGGTCACGGTGCCGTTGGTGCCCAGGGCGCAGGTGTGGACGTCCCCGGCGGTGATGGTCGTGAAGGTGCCAGCGGGGACGAGGGTCTGGTCGAAGTCGTCGTAGCCCCAGCACGCGCCGGACCCGTTCGGTCGCAGGCCGCAAACATGGGCGTAACCGGCGGTCAGGCTGGTGAAGGCGCCGGAGGGCACGTTGGCCAGGTCATGGGCGGTGCTTCCCCAGCAGGCAGCGGTGTTGTCCGTCCGTAGACCGCAGGTGACCTCCCCGCCGGCGGTGAGAGCGGTCAAGGTGCCTGCGGGGACGGAGGTCTGTCCCCGCGTGTTGTCGCCCCAACAGACAGCGGTCCCGTTGGGGCGGAGGCCGCAGGTGTGGTGATAGCCGGCGGTGATCGAGGTGAAGCTGCCGGCGGGCGCGGCGGTCTGGCCGAACTCGTTCGAGCCCCAGCAGGCGGCCGTGCCGTCGGCTCGCAGGCCGCAGGTGTGGGACCCGCCAGCGGTCAGGGTGGTGAAGATGCCGGCGGGCGCAGCCGTTGCACCCTCGAGGCCGAATCCCCAGCAGGCGGCCGTGCCGTCGGTACGTAAGCCGCAAGTGTGGAACCCACCGGCGCTGACCATGGCGAAGGTGCCGGCAGGAGGGCTTGTCTGACCCTGTTGGTTGAAACCCCAACACAGAGCGGTGCCATCGATGCGCAACCCGCAGGTATGGCTTCCTCCCGCGTCCATGGGGCCGATGACGGTTTCCGGGTTGCTCGCCGCGATCGACCGGTCCGGCGACCCGTCCCCCCAACCGGCCTGAGCCGACGATCCAGCAACGGCTGGCGCCAGGACCAGCCCAAGGGCGGATGCCAGGCTCACCAGGACGGCAACGACGCGGCGAGTCTGCATGGCCAGCACGCTAGGGCCGTCTGGCCGAGCCCGTCACCCGAACGCAACTTTCGATGGTCTGCGCCTCCCGGACTCAGCGCGGGAGGTGGGCCAGCATCTCGTCGATCATCTCCTCGAACTTCGCGACCTGGATCGACAGGTGTCCCTCGCCCGGCTCGAGGTGGGGTACGACGCCGGGGATCCGGTCGGCGAGCCACTCGCCGTGGGCGAACGGCACCATCAGGTCCGCGCTGCCCTGCCACAGGTAGGTCGGCACCTGGATCGCGTCGAGCGGAAAGCCCCACTGCTGCGTGAACGCGAGGTCGTCGTCGAGCCAGCCGTAGATCTCCTCGACGCCGCCCTGGAGGTTGCGGATGATGTCCTCGCCGACGTCACCGGTGAGGACGGCCCTGTCCACGTCGGGCAGCAGGGTGTCGAGGGTCCGGATCACGCCCGCGGCATCGGCCTCGAGGATCCCCGCGCGCTGCTCCTCGATGAAGGGCTTCACCGCATCCTCGCCCTGCAGGGCGAGCGAGAACTCCTCGATGTTGTCGGCGCCCATGCCGTCGAGGAAGTCCGGCTGCCCGACGTACGGCTTGACGGAGCAGATGGACAGGACGGCCAGCACCCGGTCCGGCAGCAGCGCGCCGGTAGCCAGGGCGTGCGGTCCGCCGCCGGACTGGCCGCCGGTGAGGAAGCGATCGGCGCCGAGGTGGTCGGCGATCGCCGCCATGTCAGGTGCGACGTCGGCGACCGAGCGACCCTTGTTGCGGGTCGAGCCCGCTGCGCCGGCTCGGCTGTAGCTCGCGAAGCGGACGCCTCGTTCGTGCAGCGTCCGTTGCTTCTCGGCGCCCTGGTAGGAGCAGCCGGGGGTGCCGTGGTGCCAGATGAGCAGGGTGCCGTCGGCGGGGCCGCTCACCTGCACGTCGAGGACCCGGCCGTCGGGCAGGTCGAGGGTGATGCGCTCGGTCATGATCGGAGAGTATGTCGCGAGGGAATAGCGGTCGGACCTCCGTGTTGCAGCCAGGTGTGAGCACCCCTCGGATCACCCTCAACGACAACACATCCATCCCGCAGTTCGGCCTCGGTGTCTGGCAGGTGCCTGCGGCCGAGACCGAGCAGGTCGTCGCCGACGCGCTCGAGATCGGCTACCGCCACATCGACACGGCCCAGATGTACGGCAACGAGGAGGGGGTCGGTGCCGCCATCGCGACCGCCGGCCTCGCCCGCGAGGACCTCTACGTCACCACCAAGCTCAACAACAACCGGCACGAGAAGGCCCAGGCCAAGGACTCGCTGCGGGTCTCCCTCGAGAAGCTCGGGCTCGACAAGGTCGACCTGTTCCTCATCCACTGGCCGCTGCCGACGCAGTACGCCGGCGACTTCGTCGCCACGTGGGAGACGCTGGTCGAGCTGCGCGAGGAGGGCCTCGCGACCTCGGTCGGGGTGTCCAACTTCCAGCCCGACCACCTCGACCTCATCGTCGACAAGACCGGCGTCGTGCCAGCGGTCAACCAGATCGAGGTGCACCCCTACTTCGGCAACGAGGCGGCGCGCGCGGCCACCGCTCGCCACGGTGCCCACGTCGAGGCCTGGTCCCCACTGGGCCAGGGTGGAGGCGAGCTCGAGGATTCGATCGTGACGAGCCTCGCGGACCGCCACGGCAAGACCCCCGCACAGGTCCTGCTGCGCTGGGCGCTCGACCGCGGCGACATCGTCTTCCCCAAGTCGGTGCGCAAGGAGCGGCTGGCCGAGAACCTCGACGTCTTCGACTTCTCACTGACGGCCGACGAGATCGCCGCGCTGGCCGCCCTCGACAAGGGCGAGGACGGTCGTCAGGGTCCGAACCCCGACACCTTCGACTGGATCCCGCGCTGACCTCGCGCCGAAACCTCGCCGAGTCGGCTCATCTGGCGGTCGAAACGGCGCCGAGTCGGCTCATCTGGCGGTTGAAACGGCGCCGAGTCGGCTCATCTGGCGGTCGAAACGGCGCCGAGTCGGCTCATCTCGGAACGCGCCGACTCGGCGGGAAATCAGTCCCCAGACGCGCCGACTCGGCGGGAAATCAGTCCCCAGACGCGCCGACTCGGCGGGAAATCAGTCCCCAGACGCGCCGACTCGGCGGGAAATCAGTCCCCAGACGCGCCGGCTCGGCGGGAAATCAGTCCCCAGACGCGCCGGCTCGGCGGGTCAGCTGATCATCCGGCGGGCCACGGCCCGCTGCCGGGCGGCGATGCGGGCGGCGTACTCCTCGTCGGTCAAGGGCAGCAGGTGCGGCAACAGGGTCCGTACGTCGGACGCCTTGACCACCCGGACGGTCGGGCCGTCGGCCTCGGTGAGGTCGCGCTCGAGGCGCTGCCAGCGCAGCATGATCGGGCCGGTGCGATGGCCGGTGGTCTCCAGCCAGTTGGCGATCGGCGCGCCGCCGAGCGGCGGCCGCTCGGAGATGACGAACCGCATCACGCCGTCGTCGTCGGTGAAGGCCTGCGCCTTGGTCAGCGACGTCTGGTGTGACTCGTAGTCGGTGGACGCATACCAGTCGGACCCGATCTGGATCGCCTGGTAGGTGCAGTCGTCGCACCGCGGCACCGACACGATCATCGCCTCGTCCTCGGCCAGCTCGTAGTGGCCGATCGACGAGAACTGCGAGGCCAGCCCGCCGGGCGTCGACTTCGGCACGGTCAGGGTGTTGACCGGCTCCTCGTACTGGAAGAACTGGGGGAAGGCGAACCAGGTCTGGATCGACCCGATCAGCGAGCGGGCGGCGACGTCGTACTTCTTCTGGAGCAGCTCGCGGGTCAGCGCCTTGCGCGGCTTGCCGCGGGTGTCCGGCCGCTCGATGGCGAGCGTCCCGCGCTCCTCGTGCTCCCAGTCGTTGAAGACCTCGCGCACGATCATCGTCTTCGCGCCCGGCTCGGCGACGTAGGTGAACTCGAAGGTGCCGTCGTCGGCGATCTCGAGCTCGCGGTCGTCGAAGGCCAGCAGGCTGGTCGCGGCGGAGGTCGCTGTGTAGGCGCCGCCCATCACCTGGAACGACAGGTCGGCGGACGTGCCACGGCGGCCGCGTACGACGTACTCGACCCCCTCCCGGAGGTAGGCGTTGAAGTAGACCGCGTCGGGGTTGTCGAGCCCCTGCTTCGAGAACTGGTGGGTCGGGTTCACGAAGAGCGGCTGGTCGAGGTCGTAGTCGAACGCGCTCTGCATCGCCATCCGGATCCGGCCGCTGAGGTAGTCGTAACCCTCGAGCCGGTCGGCCTCGGTCCTGATGAACGGTGCGTTGGCGATCAGCTCCTCGGCCTCCGCGATCGCGTCGGACAGGACCTTGGTGAACCCGTACGCCTCGCTCATCGGCCGGTCACCCGTTGACCTTGGCGATGATGCTCTCGGCGTACTGCTCGAGGTGCTTGATCTTGGTCTCCAGCGGTTCCGTGTCGGGGCCCTTGATGTAGGGGACCCGGAAGCCGACGATCGCGTCCGTGACGCCCTTGTCCTCGAGCCGCTTGATGCCATCGGTGGTGTAGGCGTCGTAGGAGATCACGTGCACCTCGAAGTCGTCGCGGGTGTCGCCCTCCTCCTTGCGGATCTCAGCGAGCCGGGCGAGCAGCTGGTCGAGCTCCTCGCCGTCTCCGCCGGCGTGCATCCAGCCGTCGCCCTTGACGACGGCACGCCGCAACGCGGCGTCGGAGTGGCCGCCCACGAGCAGCGGGATCCGCTCGGTCGGCGCCGGGCACTGCTGGAGCGTCTGGATCCCGTAGAACTCCCCCTCGTAGCCGAAGAACGTCGGCTCGTCGCCGGGCTGGGTCAACCCGCGCAGGATGTCCATGCACTCGTCCATCCGCTTGCCGCGCCGCTCCCACGGCACGCCCAGAGCGTCGAAGTCCTCGGGCCAGGGTGAGAGGCCGACCCCCAGCCCCAGCCGGTTGCCGGACAGGAACGCCAGCGAGGACGCCTGCTTGGCGACCAGCACCGGAGGCCGGATCGGCAGCTTGAGGACGAACGGCGTGAGCCGCAACGTCTTCGTCACCGCGAACAGGTGCGCGCAGAGGATGAAGGTCTCGATGAACTCCTTGCCGAGCAGGAATTCACGATCCCCGGTGTCGGTGTAGGGGTACTTGGAGTCGGACTCCTGCGGGTAGATCAGGCTGTCGGCGATGGTCATCGACGTGTAGCCCGCGGTCTCGCAGGCCTGGGCCAGTGGGGCGTAGTAGGCGGCCTGGGTCATGCCCTCGGCGAAGGAGAAACGCATGGGCCAACACTAGAACGTGTTCTAGATTTCTGCCAGAGTGGACCCTGTGCCCCCACTCAAGGAACGGCCGCCGGGCCTCGACAAGCCGATCGTCGGCAAGATCATCAAGTACGGCGCCCGCCTGCACGTGCCGGTCTACCGGCTCACCAACGGGCGGATCGGGAGCAAGTGGCGGATCGGAGCCGGCTGGAAGAAGCCGGTGCCGACGTTGCTGCTCGACCACGTCGGCCGCAAGAGCGGCCAGCAGTTCACGACCCCGCTGCTCTATCTCGAGGACGGACCGCGGTTGGTGATCGTGGCGTCCCAGGGCGGTCTGCCGAAGAACCCGCAGTGGTTCCACAACCTGATGGCAAAGCCCGGGACGACGGTCAGCCTCCGCGGGGAGCGCGATCGACCGGTCCGGGCCCGCGAGGCCGAGGCGGAGGAGCGGGCCGCGCTCTGGCCGCGGCTGGTCGACCTCTACGCCGACTTCGACAACTACCAGGCGTGGACTGAGCGGGAGATCCCCGTCGTCATCCTCGAACCGGTTCGTTGAGAGGGTGAGCGGATGGACCCCATCGACGTGGCCGAGCTGAGCGACCGGACCCAGATCAACGATGCCCTCATCCGCTACACGATCGCGATCGACACGGGGGAGTGGGACCGGCTCGACACCGTGTTCACCCCGGACGCCCAGATCGACTACAGCGAGAGCGGCGGGCTGGTCGGTACGTTCGCCGAGGTGAAGCCCTGGTTGGCGCAGAACCTCCCGGCCTTCTCGACGAAGCGGATGCACACGCTCGGGCAGGTCGCGATCTCCTTCGGCAAGCCGAGGGACGAGGCCCGGGTGACGGCTTACTTCCACAACCCGATGCTCATCGCTGATGGCAGAGCCGGGGCGGGTGGGGAGCGCCTGGTCGAGGTCGGCGGCCTGTACCACCACACGTTCACCCGGACCGACGCCGGCTGGCGGTCGCGGCGCCTGCACGAACAGGTCGTCTGGACGCGCGGATTCTGAGTCACCGAGCCTGTTCCTGCACTGTCGACTTTTGGCTGGATGGGACCGGTCCGTGACAATGGCGGCGTGAGCGACGAGCAGGAGAAGCCCGGCAAACCGGTGTTGTTCGGCCTGGTTGCCCTGCTCGCGGTCTCCCTGACGGTGGGTCTGGTGCTGGGCGGGGTCGCCCTCGTCGGCACGCGGATGCTCGGCCTCGACGAAGACTCCTCGGGCACCACCGGCGCGACGGAGAAGGAGTCCGCGGTGATTCCGCGCCCGTCCCGGACCGCTGCGAACGGTCCCCAGGTCACCCTCAACACCCAGGCGCCGGAGACCGAAGAGACCGGGGCCGGCGACCCGGACACCGAGGACACCAAGACCGCGAAGCCCGCCAAGACGATCTCGCTCCAGGCCGACCAGACCTCGGTCGGCAACTTCGAGCGGATCGACATCAGCGGTATCTATCCCGGCGGCGAGGGCGCGATCCTCCAGGTCCAGCGGCTCGAGGGCGGCCAGTGGGTCGACTTCAACGCCACCATCCCGGTGAGCGGCGAGACCTTCCGGACCTACGTCCAGTCCGCCCAGACCGGGGTCAACAAGTTCCGCGTGGTCGACGCGGCCAAGGACGAGATCTCCAACCCGGTCACCGTCACCGTCGGCTGACCCGCGCTCGGCGCGTGCGCCGTACGGTGGGCCCATGCGCAGCGCGCCGCGGCGGTACGACGTACTCCTGCTCGCCGCCGCGCTCCCGCTGGCCCTCGGCGCTGCCTGCGGCGGCGACGACGACCCCGTCGACGGCGGCAGCTCACCGGACGCCGGATCGCCGACACCGACCGGAAACACCGGCAACACCGGCAACACCGAGACCACGCCGGACGCCCTGCCGGAGGAGCAGGTCGTGGTCGGGCACGCGACCCGCCCCCAGCTCCGACTGACGCAGCGCGCGGCCGACCGGCTGTTCTCGGGGGAGGTCCGTCGCTGGCAGGGACTGCGGGTGGTGGCCGGGGTCCGGGCGGTCGAGCGGGACCCCGGGGCGATCGCGGTCGTCCCGCTCGCTGCCGTGACGCCGACCGTCGTCGCCGCGGCCGTCGGCGGCGCCGACCCGGTGCGCGACCACCCGGATGCGGTCACCGTCACCGTCACCGGTGACGTCATGCTCGTTCGCAACGTCCCCGACGCCGCTGCTGCGCTGGCGCCGATGACCGACCTGCTGCGCCGGGCCGACCTGACGGTCGGCAACCTCGAGAGCACGCTGTCGACGAACGGGGAGCCGACCCAGGAGGACTTCTTCGGGGGCAGCCCGGCCCTGGTGCCGCTGCTCCAACGGGCCGGCTTCGACGCACTCTCGCTCGCGAACAACCACACCGGCGACTACGGCCCGGTCGCCCTCGTCGAGACCGTCGACACCCTGGCGGCGAGCCCGGTCAAGCCGTTCAGCGCCGGGCCGACGCTCCGCGAGGCGCGCCGTCCACTGATCCTCGACGCCGGCGGCACCACGTTCGCCTTCATCGGGTTCAACGCCATCGGCGAGACACCGGCGGCAACGGCCGACAGCCCCGGCGCGCTGTCGGTGCGGATGCCGCCGCGGACCGGGCCGCTCGTGCCGGGCGACCTCGACCGGGTGACCCGGGTCATCGAGCGCGCTTCGCAACAGGCCGACGCGGTCGTCGTGCTCCCGCACTGGGGGACGCAGTACACGCACGCGCCGGAGCCGGTCCAGCGCGTCGTCGCGCGGGCGCTGGTCGAGGCCGGCGCCGACCTCGTCGTCGGCGGCCACCCGCACTGGGTGCAGGGCATCGACGCGGTCGACGGCGTACCGGTGCTGCACTCGCTCGGCAACTTCGTCTTCGACATGTACTGGGAGCCGCAGGTGCTCGAGGGCGTCGTGCTCGAGAGCACCTGGTGGGGGGACGAGCTGAAGGCGGTCCGGCTGGTGCCCTACGCGATGGAGACGTCCGACTACGCGCCGCGGCCGGTCAGCGGCGAGCGCGCCGCCGACATCCTCGCCGACGTCTGGAGCACGTCGACCGGGCCCTTCAGCGGAGCCAGCTGACGGCCACCCTTGCGGTCCGCTCCAGCTGGGCGCGATCGACGACGGCCACCACGTCGGCGGGCGAGTGGTAGGCGGCGTACGGCGTGCTGCCGAGCCGTGCGCCGGGCAGCCCGTCGCGCACGAACGACCAGTGGTCGCTCGAGCGCTGACCGCTCTCGGCGACGTACGGCGTCCCGGCGCGCTCAGCCGCCGCGACCAGCTCGTCCCGCAGCGGGTCGCCGTCCTCGGCGCTGCCGATCACGACCGCGCTGCCGACCCCGACCCGGTCCATCGCCACCATGCCGTGCAGCGACCCGCGCTGCCGGGCGGTGAGCCGGTCGACGTACGCCCTGGAGCCGTAGTGGTGGTCATCGTCGGTCGGGCCGCGCGGCTCCTCGGCGCCGAACGCGATCAGCACGACCGGGAGCCGGGTGCGGCGCCAGGCGAGGGCGCGGGCGACCGTGAGCAGCACGCCGATCCCGCTGGCGTTGTCCTCCGCGCCGGGTGACCCCGGCACGGTGTCGAGGTGCGCGCCGACGGCGAGCCACGGCTTGCCGGCGCGGACGTCGCCACGGCGCGCGATCACGTTCACCGAGTCGCCGGCGTCGACGGCGGCGTTCCACGAGAAGCCGCCGGGCACGGCGAACCGCTGCCGGTCGACCTGCCAGCCGTGCCGCTCGAACCGGCTCTCCACCCAGCCCGCCGCCCGGAAGAACGCCGGGGTGGTCCCGGGGCGCGGGCCCACGACCTCGGCGAGGTGGCGCACCGCCGCCATCGCCGTCGCCGCCTCGACGTCGTCGGGCCGGACCCGACGGCAGCCGGCGAGGGTGCCGACGGTCGCCGCGACCGCGCCGCCGACGAGCTCGCGTCGTCCGACCCGCGGGGCGCCCACCATCCATCGAGCCTGCCACGCAACCGGATCGCGGCGACAGCCCTCTGATCAGTGTGGAAGGCAAACCAACAGACGGCCGAGCGACGAGGGGCAGAATGACCGGCAGGATGGGCACGATGGGACGTCGAGCCAGGGCCGACGAGTTCACGGCGTACGCCGAGCAGGCGCAGCAGCGACTGTTCCGTCAGGCCGTGCTCCTCACCGGCGATCCCGACGCCGCTCGTGACCTCGTCCAGTCGACCCTGGTCAAGGTGTACGTCGCCTGGCCGCGGATCGACACTCCTGCGGCCTACACGCAGCGGACGATGGTCCGGACGTTCCTCGACGGTCGCCGGAAGCAGCGCCGCGAGGCGGAGCTCCACCGGCCGATCGACCCGGGCCGGGCCGAACCGGACCCGGCGCAGGCCGTGACGGTGCGGCAGGCCATCGCGGCGCTGCCGCCGCGGATGCGGGCCGTCGTGGTGCTCCGCTACTGGGAGGACCTGACCGTCGACCAGACCGCAGCCGCCCTCGGCTGCAGCGCCGGCAACGTCAAGTCCACTGCCAGTCGCGGCCTCGACAAGCTGCGCGAGCTGCTCGGGGATGCCTTCGCCGAACGCACATCCACATCTGCAACGGAGGAGCTGTCATGAGCATCCCGACCGACGAGCTGCGCGCGCACCTCGCGCGTGAGCTGGACGACCTCGGCCCCGGGCCGGACCTGGTGAGAGAGGCAGCGGCCCGCGGTGCGAGCGCCGTACGACGCCGCCGGGCGCTGGCCGGTGGAGCCCTCGCCGTCGTAGCCGTGGTCGGAGGCGCCGCCACTACCGGCCTGCTCGCGGGAGGCGACGACGCCCGGCCCGACCAGGACCTGCCGGTCGCCGAGGACACGACCCCGCCACCTCCGCCGGCGTGGGACCCGCTGGCCGACGGCCACGTGACGTCCGCTGAGTGGAGGCGCGCCGTGGCCGAGGCACTCAGCGCCGCGCTGCCCGACCGGTACGGCAGCGTCGCCCCGGTCGAGTCCGACTTCGACGTCCAGATGTACGGCACTGCCGACGGCGACCCACGGCTCCAGGTCGACGTCCAGACGTCCGGATGGCACCGGTCCGAGGATCCGCTCCGCTACCGGCAGGACCAGTCGTGTGCCGCGATCATCCAGGCCCGCGAGCTCTACTCGTGCCAGCAGGTCGAGTTCGGCGACGGCTGGTTCGCGATCGTCGCGACCGACCTGCTCCCGCCGGGCAACCGGTCGTACGGCGAGGGCGAGCGGGTCGAGATCCCGCCGTACGACCCCGACGACATCCCGCAGGACTGGGCGTTCGCCACCGAGCTGCACCTGATGAACGAGGGCGTCTCGTTCCGGATGGGTGTCGGCGAGCTCGGCTGGGACGAGCTCTCGGGCAACGACCTTGCCGGCATCACCGATCAGGAACTGCTCGACGCGGCCCAGGACCCGGCGTTCCTCGCGATGGTCGAGGTCGGCGTCCAGTGGTGGTACGACGCGCCCCGGCCCGAGCCGGTCGAGATCGAGGGCGAGCAGATCCCGGTCATGACCGGCAAGGGCCAGCAGGTCCCGCCGACCTTCCCGTCCCGTTAGCCGGCGAGCCGGTCAGCCGGTCAGCCGGTCAGCCGGTCAGCCGGTCAGCCGGTCAGCCGGCGAGCAAGCGAGCCATCTTGTCGATCTCGGCCGACTGGGCGGACTCGATGGCCTTGGCGAGGTCGACCGCCGCCGAGTACTCCCCGTCGGCTTGCTCGGTCAGGGCCATCTCGACTGCGCCCTCATGGTGTTCGGTCATCAGCACGAGCCACCTCTGCTCGAAGTCCTCGCCCGTGGCGTCCGCGAGGCGGGAACAACCCCGAGTGGCGATGGGGTTGAGCCCTATGTCAGACTTGAGTCAACTCGACTCAACTAACTTGCTGGACGTCAGATCCAGAGCGCAACGGAGGAGCAACACCATGGCACGTGCTGTCGGCATCGACCTTGGAACGACGAACAGCGTCGTCTCGGTCCTGGAGGGCGGCGAGCCCACCGTGATCGCCAACGCGGAGGGGGCGCGCACCACCCCGTCCGTCGTGGCGTTCGCCAAGAACGGCGAGGTCCTGGTCGGCGAGGTCGCCAAGCGGCAGGCCGTCACCAACGTCGACCGCACCATCCGCTCGGTGAAGCGGCACATGGGCGAGTCCTGGACCACCGACGACATCGACGGCAAGACGTTCACCCCCCAGCAGATCAGCGCCTTCATCCTGCAGAAGCTCAAGCGCGACGCAGAGGCCTACCTCGGCGAGACCGTCACCGAAGCGGTCATCACCGTGCCGGCGTACTTCTCCGACGCGCAGCGTCAGGCCACCAAGGAGGCCGGCGAGATCGCGGGCCTCAAGGTGCAGCGGATCGTCAACGAGCCGACCGCCGCCGCGCTTGCCTACGGCCTCGACAAGGGTGACGACCAGACCATCCTCGTGTTCGACCTCGGTGGGGGCACGTTCGACGTGTCCCTGCTCGAGATCGGCGAGGGCGTCGTCGAGGTGAAGGCCACCAGCGGCGACAACCACCTCGGTGGCGACGACTGGGACAACCGGGTCGTCGAGTGGATGATCAAGAAGTTCAAGGACAACAACGGCGTCGACCTCGGCGCCGACAAGATCGCCGCGCAGCGTCTGCAGGAGGCGGCCGAGAAGGCGAAGATCGAGCTGTCGTCCTCGAGCGAGACCACGGTCCACCTTCCCTACATCACCCACGGCGAGAACGGCCCGCTGCACTTCGAGGAGCGGCTGACCCGCGCGGAGTTCCAGAAGCTGACCTCCGACCTGCTCGACCGCTGCAAGACCCCCTTCCAGTCGGTCCTCAAGGACGCCGGCGTCCCGGTCGCCGGGATCCACCACGTCGTGCTCGTCGGGGGCTCCACCCGGATGCCCGCGGTCACCGAGGTCGTCAAGGAGCTGCTCGGCGGCAAGGAGCCCAACAAGGGCGTCAACCCCGACGAGGTCGTCGCCGTCGGCGCCGCGCTCCAAGCCGGTGTCCTCGCGGGCGAGGTCAAGGATGTGCTGCTGCTCGACGTGACCCCGCTGAGCCTGGGCATCGAGACCAAGGGCGGCGTCATGACCAACCTCATCGAGCGCAACACGACGATCCCGACCAAGCGCAGCGAGATCTTCACGACCGCCGACGACAACCAGCCGTCGGTCGAGATCAAGGTCGCACAGGGCGAGCGTCAGATGTGGGCGCAGAACCAGCCGCTCGGCAACTTCGAGCTGACCGGTCTCCCGCCGGCGCCGCGCGGCGTACCGAAGATCGAGGTCACCTTCGACATCGACGCCAACGGCATCGTCCACGTCTCCGCCAAGGACCAGGCCTCCGGCCGCGAGCAGTCGATGACCATCTCCGGCGGCAGCGCGCTGTCGAAGGACGAGATCGACCGGATGGTCCGTGAGGCCGAGCAGTACGCCGAGGAGGACGCGCAGCGTCGGGCCTCCGTCGAGGTCCGCAACCAGGGCGACCAGCTGGTCTACACGACCGAGAAGTTCCTGGCCGACAACGGCGACAAGATCCCGGACGACGTCAAGACCGAGGTCTCCGCCGACCTGGACGAGCTCAAGAAGGTGCTCGAGAACGCCGAGTCCACCGTCGACGAGCTCAACGCCGCAATTGCCAAGCTCGGTGAGTCCAGCCAGAAGATGGGCGCAGCGATGTACGCCGCGGCCGAGGCGGACGCCGCAGCCGCCGGTGGCAGCACGGGTGCGACGGGCGAGTCCGACGACGACGTCGTCGAGGCGGAGATCGTCGACGAGGAGCCCGGCGACCAGGAGCCCGGTGCCGAGGACGAGGCCAAGTGACCGACGGCGACCCCATGCCCGACGACGTCACTGCTGACGAAGTCGCTCCCGAGGAGGTCCCGGCCGACGCCGGGACCTCCCCGGAGGACGAGGAGTCGGAGGCCGTCGACCCGGAGGACGAGGAGTCGGAGGTCGACGCGCCGGAGGCCGAGGCGACTCCCGAGGCCGACGAGCTCACGGTGACCCTGATGGCGCTGGAGGAGCGGACGCTCGACCTCCAGCGGCTCCAGGCGGAGTACCTCAACTACAAGCGCCGCGTCGACCGTGACCGGGAGCTGGTGCGCGAGAACGCGACGTACGCCGCTCTCACGCCCATCATCGACGTGCTCGACACCATCGACCGGGCCCGCGACCACGAGCCGCTCGAGGGCGGGTTCAAGGCCGTGGCCGAGCAGCTCGAGCGGATCGTCACCGGCCTGGGGCTGGTGAAATTCGGCGGGGTGGGCGACGCCTTCGACCCGACCATCCACGAGGCGTTGTCGCACATCGGCACCGACCCCGAGGTCGAGGTGACCACCTGCAAGGTCGTCGCCAAGGCCGGTTACAAGTTCGGCGACCGGGTCGTGCGCGCGGCGCAGGTTCTCGTCGTCGATCCGTCGGAGTAGCCGGCCCAGTCAAGATTGATTCGGAGGAGGTGCGATGACTGACACGGACGGCATCCGGTCCGACTGGGCGACCAAGGACTTCTACACCGTCCTCGGCGTCGGCAAGACCGCGTCCGCCGACGAGATCAAGAAGGCCTACCGCAGGCTCGCGCGCGCCAACCACCCCGACTCCCACCCCGACGACTCCGCCAAGCACGAGAAGTTCAAGCAGGTCGCGGAGGCGTACGACGTCATCGGTGACGCCGACAAGCGGAAGAAGTACGACCAGGCCCGCGAGCTCTTCGCGTCGGGTGGCTACCCGGCCGGCGGCAGCGGGTTCGGGGGAACCATCAACCTGGACGACCTGCTCCGCGAGCGCGCCGGCGGTGGCGGCGGCGGGTTCGGCGACTTGTTCGGTGACTTCCTCGGATTCGGCGCGGGCGCCGGCGCCCGCCGGCAGCAGCCGCGACCGGCCCGTGGCGCCGACCTCGAGACGACGACGACCATCGGCTTCGCCGAGGCACTCAACGGCATCACGGTGTCGCTGCGGATCGCTTCCGACTCGGCGTGCGCGACCTGCTCCGGCACCGGCGGCAAGCCCGGCACCAGCCCGCACCGGTGCCCGACGTGTGACGGCACCGGCTTCGTGGTCGCGTCGGTCGGCGGGGCGTTCTCGATGAACGAGACCTGCCCGGCGTGCGGCGGCCGGCAGCTGGTCTACGACGAGGCGTGCCCGACCTGTCACGGCACCGGTCAGGGCCGTGCGCTGCGCACCATCCAGGCCAAGGTGCCGGCCGGCGTCAAGGACGGCCAGCGGATCCGGCTCCGCGGCAAGGGCGCGCCGGGGGATCGCGGCGGTCCGGCGGGCGACCTCTTCGTCACGGTCAAGGTCACGCCCGACCGGGTGTTCGGTCGCAAGGGCGAGCACCTGACGATCGACGTACCCATCTCCTTCAGTGAGGCCGCGCTGGGAGCTGCGGTGAAGGTGCCGACCCTCGGCGGTGCGCCGGTCACCGTCAAGATCCCGCCGGGGACGCCCAACGGGCGCACCTTCCGGGTCCGCGGCAAGGGAGTCCCCAAGGCCGACGGCACCCACGGCGACCTGCTCGCCACGGTCGAGGTCCAGGTCCCTGCGCACCTCACCGACGCCGCGCGCGAAGCGCTGGAGGCCTACTCCGCGGCCACCGCCGGCACCAAGCTGCGGGCTGGCCTGTTCGAGGTGGAGGAGCAGTGACGCCGACGCGACGGCCGTACGGCGCCGAGCCCCCGCCCCCCGAGGCCGCGGTCTTCGTGATCAGCGTCGCCGCCGAGCTCAGCGGCCTGCACCCGCAGACGCTGCGCACCTATGAGCGGATGGGCCTGATCACCCCCGGCCGGACGCCCGGCGGCGGCCGGCGCTACTCCTACCGCGACATCGAGCATCTCCGTGTCATCGCCGAGCTGACCAGCTCCGGCATCGGCATCGAGGGCGTACGACGCATCCTCGAGCTCGAGTCGGCGGTCGCGATCCTCCGCGCGCAGCGCGACGAGCTGCTCGCCGAGCTCGACGCGACTCGCGGAGCGCTCCGCCAGGCGCTCGCCGCTCGCCCCTCGCCCGGTAGCAACCTGCCCGCCGTACCACCGCCCACGACGCCGGGCTCGATCGTCGTGTGGCGGCGGGGTCACTAGCGCGCCCCTCTGATGCCGGCTGGTTGCGGGCCGTGGGTGGTTGCGACCGAAAGGCTTGGGACGGGGAGGGAAGGGCGTGGGGTTGCGCGCGGCGCCCGGCTCACGGCCTCCGCCGCTGGTTGAGGTGCGAGGCGCAGCGAGGAGCCTCGAAACCAAGGCAATCCGAGCTCGATACCGCTTGGTTCTGCGTTCGAACTGATGTACTATTAATGCAAGATCGCAACGACCCAGTCGTCCCCGAGACTCACGTCTAAGACACCCCGGCACCAGGCCACCGGATTCCAGATCCGCGTGCAGCCGAAGGGGGTTCCGGTGGTCGCTGAACTGCTTCCGCAGCAGCACCCGATCCTGGTTGCCGTCACCACCGCCCGGGAAGCCGTCGGCGGTGTCCGGGATGTGCAGCCGGTGTTCATGTCCCCGGCGGAGAAGAAGACAGCCATCACAGAGCTCGCCCGGCTCGAAGCCATGACGGCGGAGCTGAAACTGCGGGTCGTAGCGGCCGCCGACGATGCCGCGGCCCTGGCGTTGTCGCGCGACACCGGTGCTTGGCTGGCCTCGGTGACCCGTGCCGACTTCGGCGCCGGGCGCGCCGACGCCCGGCTCGCCGAAGCCCTCGACCGTCGCTGGACTGGTGTTTCCGCGGGCATGGCGGACGGGAACGTCTCCGCCGCTCAGGCGCGGGTCGTGGTCGAGGCCCTCGAAGCACTACCTCACGACCTGGACGCTGCGCTGGTCGAGCGGGCCCAGATCCAGATGGTGACGTACTGCGAGCAGTTCCGGCCCAGCGAGCTCCGCCGTCTCGGCCGCCACCTGCTCGAAGTGGTCGCACCGGAGATCGCCGAGGCCGAGCTGGCCAAACGACTCGAGAACGAGGAACAACGGGCTCGGGAGAAGACGACGCTGCGGTCCAAGATCATCGGGGACGGGATGGCCCGGACCACGATCACCCACCCCGTCGTGTCCCGGGACCGGTTGATGACCTACCTCGAAGCGTTCACCAGTCCTCGCAAGCACCAGGATGCGGTGCTGGGTGAGGAGGACCGGATCCCCTACCCCCGCCGCCTCGGCCAGGCCTTCGACGCCCTGCTCGAACACCTCGACCCCACCAAGCTCCCCCACCACGGCGGCGATGCGACCACCCTGTTGGTCACCATCGCCCTCGAATCCCTCCGGGCCGAGCTCGGCACCGGGACCATCGTGGGCGGCGAACCCCTCTCGGCCACCGCGGTCCGCCGGCTGGCCTGCACCGCCGACATCATCCCCGTCGTCCTCGGCGGCAAGGGCGAGATCCTCGACCTCGGTCGCAGCCGCCGCCTCTTCTCACCGGCCCAACGCAAGGCCATGGCTCTGCGCGACCAGCAGTGCCGCGGCGAGGGCTGCACCGTCCCCGGCCGCTGGTGTGAGGCGCATCATTTGAAACCGTGGGCCCAGGGCGGGAAGACCGACATCGACGACGGCGTCCTCTTCTGCACCTTCGACCACCACCGCGCCCACGACCCACGATTCACTCACGAGAAGCTCCCCAACGGCGACATCCGCTTCCACCGCCGACGCTAGGCCGACGCCTGGGGCAAGTACTGCGCGTTATTGCCGAGAGGCGGATAGCCGATTCCTCGTCTCATTTCCCGTCGGCACGGCTCGTTGTGCGACGGCGATTTCAGACACGGATTCTGAAACGATTCCCTGGCTTGGGCGCGGGCTCACGGGTTGTGAGCCACCAGCGGCCGTTTGCGAACACTGCTCCCAATCGCGGCACGGTCGCGGCACAAGACATGTGTGCTGCTGCCGAAGCCCTTGTGGGTAGCTCGACGTGGTTGTTGACTCATGCAATCGGCCTCGTGACGTGAGGTCGCCAAGGACGGGGGCATACCGTGCTGTCGAGTTCGCTTCCACAGCTGGACGTCCCGAAAATTCCGCTTCACGAGGTCGTACTCGGTGCGGCCGAGGTTCACGCCGACAAGTTGGCCTTGGTGGACGCGATCTCCGGGGCCTCGATGACTTACCGCGACCTGGCCGCTTCGATCCGCGCGTTTGCTGGCGCACTTGCGCACAGAGGTCTCGGGAAGGGTGACGTCCTTGCGCTGTTCTCCCCGAACTCCATCGAGTTCCCGGTTGCCTTCCACGGCGCTTGCATGGCCGGTTTGACCGTCACCACGATGAATGTCCTGTCGACGGCCGAGGAAGTGGCCAAGCAGCTCGCGGACAGCGGGGCGAAGCTCTTGGTGACGATCGATGCCTTCCTCGATCGCGCGACGGCTGCAGCGGATATTGCAGGCGTAAACGACATCATCGTTACGGACCAGTCCGCAGGTGATGAAGGGCTACCTCAACCGTCCGGACGCGACCACGGACACGATCGACTCCGACGGATGGCTTCACACGGGAGACGTTGCGACCGTCGACGACGACGGCGAGTGGTTCATCGTCGACCGAGTCAAGGAACTGATCAAGTACAAGGGCTACCAGGTGGCGCCGGCGGAGCTCGAGGCCGAGCTCTTGACCTCACCGGCCATTGCTGACGCAGCAGTGATCGGTGTCAACCTGGACGGCGAAGAAGTGCCCAAGGCATACGTTGTTCGCGCCGTCGAGGCCCCAGACCTCACCTCAGACGACGTGATGACCTACATCGCCGACCGGGTCGCCTCCTACAAGCGCATCCGGATTGTCGAGTTCATCGAGGCGATCCCCAAGTCCCCATCGGGCAAGATCCTAAGGAAAGACCTCCGAGCCCGAGCCTGAGCAACGACGATGCGGGCGAAGCGCCGCCCTCGACCTTAGACTCGTAGCGTGACGATCCGCGCAGCCCAGTGGTGGCGGCCGACCGAATAAGGCGGCTGCCAATAGTCACGACCCATCGAGCCGCCCTCGGGCGGCTCGCTTGCTTTGTGGATCACGGTCATGCACGTCCGGGGGCAAGACCCAGGAGCGACACATGACCACCACTTCACGCACTCAGCGGTGCCTGCCCTCAACCAGTTGATGCTGCCGTTCCTGAGCTTGGTGACCCAAGCCGAGCTGCAGCGCAACCCCACTGTCAAGGACGAACTGAAAGCCAGCCAGCGGCCACTCTCGGGGCTTCTGCTCACCTATCCGGTCCACCAGGCTGCGGACATCCTCTTCTGCAAGGCAGATGTGGTTCCGGTGGGGAGGGACCAGCTGCCCCATGTTGAGCAGACGCGCGTTGTCGCCCGGCGCTTCAACAGCCGCTTCGCGGACGGAGCGCGGGTGTTTCCGGAGCCGACGGCATTAATCAACGATCAGCAACTGATCCTCGGCGTTGACGGACAGAAGATGTCGAATCAGCGGTGCGCATACCTGCCGAGAGTCCGGGTGCCCGCCCGCATCGGCGACCCTGCGCGAGCAGCTTGAGCCGCGCCAGGTGGAAGCGTGGAAGGTGGTGGCTGTGAAACCCCTCGAACGTGACGCGAGTTATCTGCGACAGTCCGTAGCGCGGATACGGGTGCCGCCCGCTGGGGCAGGCACTACCCTCAGGGCTCTCGGTGAACGTTCGGGTCTCATGGGGCGGCCCGATCGGCGGACAGGGGTGCATGCGTGGACGCGGTACTGGACTTCTTTCGGGACTGGGCCAGCGGTGACCTCACCGGATCGCACGGTGTCGACTGGTTCGCGTTCATCTCGATCCCCTTCTTCACCGGCATCATCGGCTGGCTGATCAACTGGTCCGGCCTCTGGATGCTCTTCAGCCCCGTCAAGTTCTACGGCGTCAAGATCCCCGGGCTGCGCGAGGTGGCGACGGTGATCCCGCGCAAGCTGCAGGAGGTGCCGGGCATCCCCTTCGGCCGCGTCGGCTGGCAGGGCATCGTGCCCGCCCGCGCGGCGAAGATGGGCAGCATCGCGGTCGACAAGGTCATCGCGAAGCTGGGCACGCCGGCCGAGTTCTACGCGCAGCTGGAGCCCGAGGAGATCGCGGCGCACATCGTCAAGGTGTTCGAGCCCGACCTGCCCCAGATGGTCGACGACATCATGATGCGCGAGCACCCGAGGCTCTGGCGTGATCTGCCGCCGGCGCTGAAGCAGGGTGTGATCAACCGGGTCCAGGCCCAGCTGCCGGCCGTCGTCACGACGATCACCGACGAGATCGGCGTCCACATCAACCAGCTGCTCGATCCCAAGATCATGGTGATCGACCACTTCCGGAAGAACCCGGACCTCGTGGTCCGGGTGTTCAGGGACGTCGGTCAAAAGAGCTCAACCTGATGGTGCTGTTCGGGTTCATCTTCGGCTTCCTGCTCGGCATCCCGGTCGCGATCGTCGACCAGACCTGGCACATCTGGTGGCTGCTGCCGCTCCTCGGGGTGATCGTCGGTTGGACGACCAACGCGCTCGGTATGTGGTTGATCTTCGAGCCGCCGGAGCCCCGTCGGATCCTCGGCATCAAGGTCCAGGGCCTGTTCCTGCGCCGGCAGGACGAGTGCGCCGAGGTCTACGCCGGCATCATCGCCGACGACGTGATCACGCTCGAGCGGATCGGCGACTTCCTCATGGACGGGCCCCGGGGCGACCGCACCCGTCAGATGATCGCGACGGCGATGAGGCCGGCGATCGACAAGGCCGCCGGTCCCCTACGGGGGGCGGCCAAGGTCGTCGTGGGCGCCGCGACGTTCGACCGGATCCGCGAGTCCTTCGCCATGGAGGCGGTCGGCCGCACGATCACGCCGTTCCGCGACCCGGCGTTCAGCAAGCGGCAGTCGGAGAAGATCAAGGTGCTGGTCGCCCGGCGTACCAAGGAGCTCCCGCCGAAAGACTTCGTCGAGATGATGCGCTCGGCGATCAAGGAGGACGAGTGGATGCTCTACGCCCACGGCGCCGTCATGGGTGCCGCCGGAGGCTTCATCCACCTGGGGCTGTTCAACTGGGGCTGGATCCCCGGTTTCCCGCCGTGATCACCGGAAGGCAAGACTTTAGTGACGATGACTGACAACGATCTCGACCAGGACGGTCTGCCCAACCTGCCCGCAGTACCGGGCAGCGGGCAGCAGGTGGTCGACTCCCTGCCGGGCCTGGCGCGCGTCGCGGCCACTGCTGCGATCAACACGACCGGCTGGGGCCTGCGGACGACCGCGCGCAACTGGCGCCGCCTCGGCCGGGCCGCCACCAACCGCGACGAGGCCGTCCAGCTGATCCGTGAGGTCGGCTCCGTGGTCGGGACGGTCGGCGACATCGCTCGCCACGTCTCCGACGGCATGCCCGTCGGCACCGCTCTCCTCAAGGCGGGCGAGCAGCTCGGCGGCGTCGTCTCCGGTACGACCTCCCTGTCGTCGTCGAGCGACAACGGCCGGGTCGTGGGTGGTGAGGTGATGGAGGTTCGCTCCACCTCGCTCCGCGAGCGCGGCCAGGAGCTGCTCGAGAAGTCCCGCGACGTCTGGGCGACCGACGACCGGCACCCCGCCTTCGACCGGATCCTCGACGACCTGGCGCCCGACGAGGCCCGGATCCTGGTGATGCTCCTCAAGAACGGCCCGCAGGCGAGCGTCGACATCCGCACCGGCGGGCCGGTCGGCATGCTCAGCAGTCAGCTCATCGCCCCCGGTCTCAACATGGTGGGCCCCCGCGCCGGCCTCCGCTATCTCGACCAGGTCCCGTCGTACCTCAACAACCTCTTCCGGCTGGGCCTGGTCTGGTTCTCCCGCGAGGCACTGCGCGACCACCTCGAGTACCAGGTGCTCGAGGCCCAGCCCGACGTGCTCGGAGCGATGCACTCGGTCAAGTTCGCCAAGGTCGTCCGACGGAGCGTCCACCTCACGCCGTTCGGTGAGGAGTTCGTCAGGCAGGCGCTGGTCGACGAGGTGACCGCGACCAGCCCGGAGCTTCCCGAGCACGACACCCCGCCGGAGATCGAGGGAGACTGAGTACGTCAGTCGGTCCGCCTGAACGCAAGTGGGGTTACTTGATCAACAACCGGGTCGCCATCACGTCGGTGAGCAGCAGAGCGGTTCAGCCGGCCGCGGGCGGGGTCATCGCCCATCGGATGGTGCCGACAGCGGCGCCGCCCATGCCGCGCACGACGGTGCGTTCGGCGATCGGGAACCACGGAAGGCGCAGGTGCCGGCGCGTCCAGATGGGCATCAGGGCGATGGCGGCCGTCGTGAGGACGCCGTACGGCGCGCGTGCGGCGACCGGGAGTGGCGGCTTGACCAGCAGGTAGCGGATCGCTTCGCGCGCTTGCGTCGTGCCGTGCAGCTCGGGACGGAAGACGGCCAGCACCTCACGCAGCTCAGCCTCGGTCGTCGGCGGCTCCAGGACCCCGAGCCGGCGCGCGACCTCGGCCGTCTGGGCGACGTACTCGTCGCGCTCGGACTGGTCGAGTGGCCGGTCGCCGTAGACCTGGTGTGCGAGGAGGAAGCTGTCGATCTCCGCGACGTGCACCCACAAGAGGAGGTGAGGGTCGGCTGCGGTGTACGGCGTCCCTCCGGGGGTGGTGCCGGTGACCCGGTCGTGGATGGCGCGGACCACGTCGACCGCCTGCTGAGCGTCGTCCGCAGTGCCGAACGTGGTGACCGCGAGGAACCGGCTGGTTCTCGCGAGCCGTCCCCACATGTCGCCACGGAAGCCGGAGTGCTCGGACACCGCCTGCATCGCAACGGGGTGGAGGGTCTGCATCAGGAGGGCGCGGATCCCGCCTATGAACATCGAGGCGTCGCCGTGCACGCGCGTGATCGGGCTGCCCGGCTCGAACCAGCGCGGGCCGGGGGTGAAGTGGATCCGGTCGCGGTGGTGAGAGCCATCGGGGCCGGCCACGCGGTGGAAGATCGCCATGCCCAACCGCTCCCGGACCACGGAGATCTCGCCGCCGAAAGGTCGCTGGATCTGTCGCAAGCCGCACCTCCCGGTCTCCGTCCGGCCGGACACCCGGCCGCCTCCGACGCTACCGGCGGGGTGGTGGCACAGGTGGATCGGGCAGCTCGCGAGATTTCACATGTGCGAACCGTTGAGACCTGAAGTGGTGGGGTGCTGAGGGACGGTCCACAGGGACTGTGGCGCAGGATCTCGGAGGAGCTAATCCTCGATCCACCGATGGCCCCCGAACCCCGCTCGCCCGCCGAGGACCTCCAGGCATCAGTCGCAGAGCAAGAAGAAGTCCAAGGCGCCGAAAGCTCAGCGACCAGCGGCGCCCCACAAGAAGCACCACAAGAAGCACCACAAGGGCGACGGGAAGAAGCCTCAGCACTAGAACCGAGCGTCCCGCGCGGAGCTGCGGAACGTCGGAGTTGAGTGGAACAGACTCAACTTTCGCGTCGTTGAGATGATCAGACAGACATCGACGTCAGAGGAGCCGCCCACAATGAGCCAGTTCGGGGCCGACAAGTTCACCACTCGCAGCCGGGAGGCGATCGAGGCCGCACAGCTCGCCGCGACCACCGCCGGCAACAGCAACATCGAGCCGATCCACCTGCTCGTCGCTCTGCTGCTGCAGGAGGGTGGGACAGCCGCGTCGATGATCGCCAAGGCCGGCGCCGACCCGTCCGCACTGGTCCGGGCCGCCGTGGCGCAGCGCGACTCGCTGCCGTCAGCCAGCGGCGCGACCGTGCAGCAGCCGGCCGGCTCGGCCGCGCTGACCCGAGTGCTGGCGCAGGCGCTCGACCTCGCCACCTCGATGAAGGACGACTACGTCGCGACCGAGCACCTGCTGATCGCGCTCGCGACCGTCGAGAGCAGCGCCCGGCAGGTGCTGACCGACGCCGGTCTCAACGAGGCCGGACTGCGGGACGTGCTCACCGCCGTACGCGGCAATCGGCGGGTCACCTCGCAGGAGGCGGAGTCGACGTACGAAGCACTCGAGAAGTACTCGGTCGACCTCACCGCGGTCGCCGAGGAGGGGCGGCTCGACCCGGTCATCGGCCGGGACGCGGAGATCCGGCGTGTGGTGCAGGTGCTGTCGCGTCGTACCAAGAACAACCCGGTGCTGATCGGCGAGCCCGGGGTCGGCAAGACCGCCGTGGTCGAGGGGCTCGCGCAGCGGATCGTTGAGGGCGACGTGCCCGACTCGCTGAAGGGGCGGCGCGTGCTCTCCCTCGATCTCGCGGCGATGCTCGCTGGCGCGAAGTACCGCGGCGAGTTCGAGGAGCGGCTCAAGGCCGTGCTCGAGGAGATCAAGGACGCCGGCGGCCAGGTGATCACCTTCATCGACGAGCTGCACACGGTCGTCGGCGCGGGCGCCGGCGGCGACTCGGCGATGGATGCCGGCAACATGCTGAAGCCGATGCTGGCCCGCGGCGAGCTGCACATGATCGGCGCGACCACGCTCGACGAGTACCGCGAGCGGATCGAGAAGGACCCCGCGCTGGAGCGGCGGTTCCAGCAGGTCTTCGTCGGCGAGCCCTCGGTCGAGGACACCATCCAGATCCTGCGCGGCATCCAGGAGAAGTATGAAGCCCACCACGGCGTGCGGATCACCGACGCGGCGCTGGTCGCGGCCGCCACCCTGAGTGACCGCTACATCACCGGCCGGCAGCTTCCGGACAAGGCGATCGACCTCATCGACGAGGCCGCGTCGCGGCTGCGGATGGAGATCGAGTCCTCCCCCGAGGAGATCGACCAGCTCCGCCGAAAGGTGGACCGGATGAAGATGGAGGAGTTCGCGCTCGCCAAGGAGAGCGACGACGCCTCCGTCGATCGGCTCGCGGCGCTGCGCGCCGACCTCGCCGACAAGGAGGAGTCGCTGCGCGGGCTCGAGACCCGCTGGGAGCGGGAGAAGACCTCGCTCGAGGGCGAGGGCGAGCTGCGTCGCCAGCTCGACCAGCTGCGGGTCGAGGCCGACAAGCTGCTGCGGGAGGGCAACCTCGAGGGCGCGTCGCGGATCCGCTACGAGTCGATCCCGGAGCTGGAGAAGAAGCTGGAGGCGGTCGAGGCCGTCGAGAAGGACGATGTCGAGCCGATGGTCGGTGATGAGGTCGGCGCCGAGCAGGTCGCCGAGGTCGTCGAGGCCTGGACCGGCATCCCCACCGGCCGGATGCTCCAGGGCGAGACCGCCAAGCTGCTCGAGATGGAGTCGGTCATCGGCGGCCGGCTGATCGGCCAGGCCGACGCCGTGCGCGCGGTGAGCGACGCCGTACGGCGGGCGCGCGCCGGGATCGCGGACCCCCACCGGCCGACCGGCTCCTTCCTGTTCCTCGGCCCGACCGGCGTGGGCAAGACCGAGCTCGCCAAGTCGCTGGCGGACTTCCTCTTCGACGACGAGCGGGCGATCGTCCGGATCGACATGAGCGAGTACTCCGAGAAGCACGCCGTCGCGCGGCTCGTCGGTGCCCCTCCGGGGTACGTCGGGTACGACGAGGGCGGCCAGCTCACCGAGGCCGTACGTCGGAGGCCCTACTCCGTCGTGCTCCTCGACGAGGTGGAGAAGGCCCACCCCGAGGTGTTCAACATCTTGCTGCAGGTCCTCGACGACGGCCGGCTGACCGACGGGCAGGGCCGCACCGTCGACTTCCGCAACACGATCCTGATCCTCACCTCCAACATCGGCTCGCACTACCTGGTCGACCCGATGCTCGCGCCCGACAAGGCGCGGGAGTCCGTGCTGGCGCTGGTGCGGCAGAGCTTCAAGCCCGAGTTCCTCAACCGGCTGGACGAGATCGTCACGTTCGACGCGCTGTCGAAGGAGGACCTGGCGCGGATCGTCGACCTCCAGCTCGGCCTGCTGGAGCAGCGGCTGGCGGTGCGCCGGATCACGATCGACGTCACCGACGCGGCGAAGGACTGGCTGACCGACACCGGCTACGACCCGGCGTACGGCGCCCGTCCGCTCCGCCGGCTGATCCAGACCGCGATCGGTGACCGGCTCGCCAAGGCCATCCTCGCCGGCACCGTCACCGACGGCGGCAAGGTCGTGGTTGACCGCGCCGACGAGGGGTTGGAGCTCCAGCTCGGCTGATCGGTCGTCAGGACACCAGCTCGCCGGAGGTCGGCCCGGCTCCCCACGACCCCATGAAGCCGCTCGTGTAGGCGAGCGCGACCAGCTGTGCCCGGTCGCGTCGGCCGAGCTTGGCCAGCAGGTGCCCGACGTGGGTCTTGACGGTGTAGATGCTGAGGCAGAGCTCGTCTCCCACTTCGGCGTTCGACCGACCCAGCGCGAGCAGCGTCAGCACCTCGGCCTCGCGATCGGTGAGCAGGACCGAGCGGTCGGTGGTGATGCTCGTCCGGGGCGGCGTACGGGCAATCGTGACGATCATGGTGGCCTCCTGGCGGCTTCGATCCGGCTTCGCGCCGAGCTTCTTCGTCGGTCTCCAGATTGGTCCGTCCGTGCCGAGCAGTGCATCGTCCCTTTGCGCCACCTTCGACGCGGTCGCGGACTACGGTCGGTCCATGGGGGAGCGCGCAAACGGCCTGTTCGGTCGGCATGATGACGTCGCTGCCGTGGTCGAAGGGCTCGGCGTGGCGGCCGGTTCGGTGGTCGTCTACGGCGAGGCCGGCGTCGGGAAGACGGCGCTCGTGCGCGTGGCCCTCGCCGGGCAGTCGGTGCGTGAGGGTGGGTGTCTCGCCACGCTGTCCTGGTCGCCGTACCTACCGCTGCGGCGGGCGTTCGGAGCGGATCTGGCCGAGGACGTGTGGGAAGGCGACACGGAGTACGTCGCCAACGAGGTGATGCGGGCGCTCGGCGACGGGATCTTGTTCGTCGACGACGCGCAGTGGGCCGACGTTGAGACGCTGCAGGTCCTGGCGAAGCTGTCGGGGGCGGCGAGCCTGGTGGCCACGATCCGGCGGAGTGGTCCGGAGGCGGCCGCCGTGCTGGAGCGGCTGCAATCGGGGGGCGGGGAGCGGATCGACCTGGAACCGTTGGGCGGGCCGGAGGCCGAACAGCTGGTGCTCTCGATCGACGGACGACTGAGCGCGGACGAGGTGTCGGCGCTGATCGCCCGGACGGGTGGCAATCCCCTGCTGATCGAGGAGCTGGCGGCGAGCGATCGCGATGCGGCGAGCCTGGAGCTCGCGTTGCTGGCCAGGTGCCGGGCGTTGCCGGAGGAGCAGCTCGAAGGGCTCGCCCTGTTGGCGTTGGCCGCTCGCCCGCTGGAGCGGAGTGCGGTGCGGGCCGTCGACGGCCTGGTCGAGTCCGGCCTGGTCCAGGTGCGCGACGACGGCGAGGTGGGGTTCCGGCACGCGCTGATCCAGGAGGTGATCGGCGGCCTGATCAGTGACGACCGGCGTCAGCGGTGCCACCTGCGGCTGGCCGAGCTGATGCCGCACCCGGGTGAACGGGCCGCACACCTGCTGGCCGGTGGGGAGAACGATCTCGCCCACGCGGCAGCGATGGAAGCCGTCGAGCTGGCGGCGACGCCGGGCGAGCGGGTGGCTCACCTGGTGACGGCGGCGAGATGTGTCGACGCGGCCGCCGGAGCGGAGCTGCGGTTGCAGGCCGCGGAGGCGGCGAACACCATCGACGAGTCCCTGTTGGCGGCCGACCTGCTGGACGGCGTACCCGATCTGCCCGGCCTTCGGTTCCGGAGGGCGCGGCAACGGGCGACGATCGCCATGTTCACGTGCGACTACGACGCACTCGACGACGCGATCCTCGCCCAGGCCGAGGCGGCGGAGCCGGGGTCCGTCGAGGAGGCACTGATGCTCAGCTCGAGCAGCACCGCGGCGCTCCTCGCCGGAGACCTCCCGCGGGCCCAGCTGCTGGGCGAGCAGGCGGTCGCCGTCGCCGATCGCATCGGGGCCGGCCGGGCGGCAGCGACGAAGGCGTTGGCTGATGCCTACAACCGCGGGGGGGACGAGCGCTGGCGGGAAGCGATGGCGGCCGCGCTCGAGCTGGCCCGCGACGAGCACGACTTCGAGCTCGAGTGGAGGATCGCCAACAACAGCATCGTGGGATTCGAGCTGTGGGGTCCTCACGCAGGAGGACGCGCGCTGGCGATCGAGATGCAGGTCCGCTGCGCCGAGCTCCGGCTGCTCGCCATCCAGCGGAACTTCGAGGTGCGCGAGATCTACTTCGACAAGCTGGCTGCCGATTACCCCGCCGTGCTGGCGCGAGCGCCGGGACTGCTCGCCCACGGCGGCGCCGAGGACGTCGTACTCGACCTTGCCTGGGCACTGGCCACCGCGCAGTTCGACACCGGCCGGATCGAGGAAGCGCACGCGACCGCGGAGGTCATGTTGTCCCGCGGCTCCCAACCGGGTCGCATGGTCTACCACCTGGTTCGCGCGTGGGGCTTCCTGGAGGCGGGTGACCATCTCCGGGTGCTCGAGGAGGAGGTGGCGTTCCGAAACGTCGAGTCCCACCCGTTCTTCCTGACGGTCGCGGCACCGACCTTCGCCTGGGCTGCGCTCGAGGCCGATGCGCCGGCACCGCCTGACCCACCATGGGCCCCGACGACGGGGACGCTCGCGGGAGTCACGCCCGAATTCGCCGGCATCGCCGGGCTGCGAGCCGGCGCGGCGGCCTCCGCCGCGGACCTCTTTGCCGAAGCCGCGGCCAAGTACGACGACTTCCAGCGGCGAGCCGCGGTCCGCTGCAGGTGGGCACGGGGCGAGGCGTTGCGACGTGCTGGCGACCCACATGCCGAGGCGGAGCTGATCGAGGTCGAGCAGGAAGCCACGGGGCTCGGACTCGTCGGCGTGGTCAACCGGTGTGAGCGTTCGCTGCGTGCCCTCGGCGTACGACGGAGCGCGGCGACGTCGAGGAGCGGCGACTCGCTCCTGACCGCGCGCGAGACCGAGCTGGTCGGGCTGGTGGCCGGTGGGCTCACCGACCCGGCGATCGCGGCCCGGCTCGGCATCTCGGTCCGGACCGTCAAGACGCTGCTGGCCAACGCCCGCCGCAAGGTCGGTGCCGACAACCGCCGCCACCTCGTGGCCCTCGTTGCAGAGCGGGGCGGCTGACCCGGCACCAGCGGGTCGGGTGGCTCGTCGGGGTCAGTCCGGCCGGGGGAGTCGATCGAGGCGTCGCCGGTAGGCCGCGATCGCCTGCCCGGTGCTGTCGGCGCCGAGCTTGTTCCGGGCGGCGGCCAGGCGGCGGTCAGCGGAGCGGCGGGAGAGGTGCAAGGCGGTCGCGGCGTCGCCGAGCGAGCTGCCGTCGCCCAGCAGGTCCAGGAGCGCCCGCTCGTCGGTCGACAGGTGGGGGCCGCTGCCGTCGACTCGGTGGTCGAGGTGGCCGAGCCGCCGCAGGTCGTCGCAGAGACGATCGATCACCGCGCGGGCCGGCCGGGCGTCGACCAGCAGGCCGACGCCCTCGATCGCGAGGAACAAGGCGACCGCCGCGTCGTCCGCGTCCGTCACGGTCACGGCGAGCACCACTTCGGGGCCGATGGCCCCCGGCTCCTCGACGCGCCAGCCGCGGGAGTTGAGCTCGGCGCGAGCCTCGGCGAGCGCTTCGGGCCCGGCTTCGACCACGACGTAGGGCAGGGTCACGCGCCGGCTCCGGCCAGCGCGTCCACCATGGGTGGAGCCTATCGATCCCACCGAGCCTGCGGTGCGGCTCTGCTGGCCCGTCTGATGGAATGGAGTCATGCCCGAGACCGCCCCCCGACCTGGCCAGGCCACGTTCGCCGCCTGGCTGATCATCGGCGGGTCCGTGGTCCTCGTGCTCACGGCCTACCAGCGGATCTCGACCCTCCACACCCTTGAGGTGCAGGAGGAGCTGATGCGGGTGCTGTCGGAGCAACCCCTGTCCGGCACCGGGCTCGGGTTGAACGGGCTCAAGACCGTCATCCGGGTCCTCTGCATGGTCGCCGCGGCCGCAGCGACCGCGTCGACCATCCTGGGACTGCATGCGCTGCGTCGGTCGACCAGCGCCCGGCTCGCGCTCACCCTGTTGGCACCGCTGGTGCTGATCGGCGGCTTCGCGACCGCGGGCTTCTTCGCGCCGCTGGTCGTCGCCGGCGTGTGCATGCTCTGGCTGCGGCCGACCCGGGACTGGTTCGCCGGCCGCCCCTGGGCCGCGGCGTCCGCGACGGCGGCCCAGCGCCGCCCCGACCCGTTCGCTCCGCAGGCGAGCCCGGACCCGAAGAGCGCCGCCCCGCCGGCCCTCGAGTCCCCACCCCAGGCGCCGGCGGCACAACCGGCGCCCTTCCAGGGTGAGTACGGCGCGCCCGACCTGCAACGCCGGCCGATGTCGCCGTACGCACCGGCGAAGCGGCCGGGCGCCCTGATCACCGCCTGCGTCATCGTGTGGGTGTCCTGCGCACTCGTCTCCGGATTCATGGTGCTCCTCTCGCTGGTCATGGCGATCGCGCGTGACGACTTGTTCGACGAGATGGAGCGTCAGCAGCCGAACTTCGACATGCAGGGGATGTCCGAGGCAGAGCTGGCGACCGCCACCTACGCGGCGACCGCGTTCGTCGTCGTGTGGTGCCTGGCCGCGACGGTGCTCGCCGTGCTGGCGATCCGCCGGCTGCAATGGGCCCGGACCGCACTCGTCGTCTGCGCCGGCCTCTCGGGACTGCTCCTGCTCGGCGCAACCTTCCTCAGCCCGTTCCTCGTCGTGCTGCTCGGCGCGGCCGTGGCGACCGTCTGGCTGCTGCTCCGCTCCGACGTCACCGCCTGGTTCAGCTCCGGAGGTCGGCGCTAGCCAGCCGCCGCAGTGCTTCGTCGATGACCTCGGCCTCCTTGCAGAAGGCCCACCGCACCAGTTGCCGCCCGGCGCCCGGCGCGTCGGGGTCGTCGTAGAAGACCTCCATCGGCACCGCGACCACGCCGGCCCGCTCGGGCAACGCCCAGCAGAAGTCGCGGCTGCTGGCCCAGCCGAGGTGGGAGATGTCGGTGGTGGCGAAGTAGGTGCCTTGAGGGACGTACGGCGCCAGCCCGGCCGCCTCGAGCCCGGCGACCAGCCGGTCGCGCCGCTCCTGCAGGCTCCGACCGAGCTCGGTCGGGAAGTCGGGGCACTCGTCGAGCGCGGTGGCGACGGCCGGCTGGAGGGGTGCGCCGGAGGTGAAGGTCAGCCACTGCTTGGCGGCGAACAGTGCGCCGACCAGTGGCGCCGGACCGGTCGCCCAGCCGATCTTCCAGCCTGTGAAGGAGTAGGACTTGCCGGCGCTGGAGAGGGTGAGCGTTCGCTCCCACATCCCCGGCAGCGTCGCCAGCGGCACGTGCTCGTGGTCGTCGAAGACCAGGTGCTCGTAGACCTCGTCGGTGACGACGACCAGGTCGTGCTCGCGGGCGACGGCGGCCACGTCCTCCAGCTCGCTCCGGGTCAGCACGGTGCCGGTCGGGTTGTGCGGGCTGTTGAGCAGGATCAGCTTCGTCCGCGGGCCGACGGCGGCGCGCAGCGCCTCGGGGTCGAGACGGAAGTCGGGGGCGCGGAGCGTGACCGGGCGTCGTACCCCGCCGGCGAAGGTGATCATCGCCGTGTAGGAGTCGTAGTAGGGCTCGAGGACGACGACCTCGTCCCCGGGGTCGACCAGCCCGAGGAGGGCGGCCGCGATGCCCTCGGTGCAGCCGGTCGTGACCACCACCTCGGTGTCCGGGTCGAGCTCGATGCCGTAGTGCCGCTGCTGGTGGCGGGCGATCGCCTGTCGCAACGGCGGGATGCCGGTCCCGGGAGCGTACTGGTTGGCACCGCTCTGCAACGCCGCCACCGCCCGCGCGATCACCTCCGGAGGCCCGTCCCGGTCGGGGAATCCCTGGCCCAGGTTGACCGCTCCGGTGCGGACCGCGAGGGCGGACATCTCGGTGAAGATGGTCGTCCCGATGCCCTCCAGGCGACGGGCTCTGCGCTGGGTCACAACCGGGACACTAACCTTCATCGCGTGACGACCACCGACCCGGACCTCGCCGCCGACATCGATGCCACGTGCCGCCTGACCGGGGAGTTCACGCTCCGCAGCGGCCAGGTCAGCCACGAGTACTTCGACAAGTACCTCTTCGAGGCCGACCCGGGGCTGCTGGCGCGGGTGGCCCGCGAGATGGCGCAGCTGCTCCCCGCCGAGACCGAGCTGCTCGGCGGGCTCGAGATGGGCGGCATCCCGATCGCAACGGCAATCAGCCAGCTCATCGGGATGCCGACGCTCTTCGTCCGCAAGGAGGCCAAGACGTACGGCACCTGCAAGCTCGCCGAGGGACCGGAGTACGACGGCAAGCGGATCACCCTCATCGAGGACGTGATCACGACCGGCGGCGCCGTACGCGACGCGACCAGTGCGCTGCGGGCCGGCGGCGCGATCGTCGACACCGTGGTGTGCGCGATCGACCGCAGTCCTGAGGGCGCCAACCCGCTGGCGGACGTCGGTCTCGAGGTCCGGGCGGTGCTGACCAAGGCCGAGCTCGACGCGGCGCGCGCGGCAGCTCGTTCTCAGGGATGATTCGCGTCGTTCTCAGGAATGAGATCGACGCAAATCGCTGTCTGCACGCCTGTCCTGGCGCTTTCAATGGAGCTTCCTAGCCGAACTGACCCGGGAGCTCCCGATGACCACTCTCCGAAACCAACGTCTGGCGCCGCGCCTCGGGGCGCGGCGCGGAGGCCCGCTGCTGCTGGTCGTCGCCATGGTGACGGCCGTGTTGGGGTTCGCGGCTCCGCCGGCGCAGGCCGCCGCGAAGTGGAACTCCGGCGCCTCCGTTTACTCGACGATCACGAACTGCCCATCGATCATCTGGGGCACGCCCTACCAGGAGTACGGTATCGGCGCCTTCGTCTCCTACCACGGAGACCAGGCATCCGCCCCCGTGAAGCCGGCGACCGGCGAGACCACCTACATGAGCACCTACGTACTGCTCGTCGGCTCGCACTGCAGCGACCCGTACATCTTTCCGCAGTTCCACCTGCCGGCCGGCGTCAGCTTCGACAAGACCCAGCCGATCGAGTGCTACTACACCCCGCCCGGTGGTGGCACGCAGCAGAAGATCACGCACTCTCAGCAGTGCCCGCAGTGGTCGAACGTCGCGGCCAACGGCTTCTACACGAGCTCCTACTCCGGCTGGAGCACCGGCTGGCCGCTGCGGCAGCACGCGGACGGCAGGAACGGATCGGGCTGGGAGTTCCTGGTGCCGATCAAGGCGACGACGCAGCAGTGGGGATCGGAGCTCATCACCCAGCTGCACCTCGCCGACGGGAACGGGAACCAGTGGATCGCACCGAAGGTGAACTTCTACACGGGACCGGCACCGGTGACGGCGCCGGGAGCACCGACCAACGTGTCCGCCAACGCGACCTCGCCGACCTCGGCCCAGGTCTTCTTCAGCCCGCCGGCCAGCAACGGCGGCTCCCCGATCAACGGCTACACCGCCCGGTGCGCGAGCACGTCCGGTGGCGTCACCCAGACCGCGAACGGCAATGCCAGCCCGATCAGCGTCACCGGGCTGAGCCCCAACCAGACCTACGCATGTGACGTCTACGCCGCCAACGGCGTCGGCAACGGCCCGTGGTCCACCGGGTCGGGCAACTTCACTACGCCGCCGGTCACGACCGCGCCCGGAGCGCCGACCGGGGTGACGACCACCGTCTTGTCCGAGAGGAGCGCCAGCGTCGCGTTCAGCCCGCCGGCCAACAACGGCGGCTCCGCGATCACGTCGTACCGCGCCCAGTGCACCTCGCCCGACGGCGCCCCGCCCCGGGCTGCGAACGGTACGTCGTCGCCGATCACGTTGACCAACCTGACGCCGGGCAAGCAGTACCGGTGCCGGGTCAAGGCCAGCAACTCGGTCGGCACCAGCGGCTACTCGGCGTACTCGAACACGGTCACGCTGCCTGCCGTCGCACCCGGCCGGCCCACGAGCGTGACGACGACCGCGACATCGAGCACGAGTGCCGAGGTGGGGTTCACCCCGCCGGCCGACGACGGGGGTGCCGTGATCACGTCGTACCGGGTGCAGTGTGTGTCGGCCAACGGCGGCACCACCCGGGCCGCTGACGGCGCGTCGTCGCCGATCACGGTCATCAAGCTGACAGCCGGCAAGGCCTACAAGTGCCGGGCCAGGGCCACCAACGCGGCTGGGCAGGGCAACTACTCGGGCTACAGCCCGAAGATCACGCTGCCCACGGGCTAGCGTCGTGCGTCGGGAACTGTTGGACGGTTGGCGTGCTCAGGCGCGTGCATCGCAAGGCGCCGGCGCGCCGCCATACCCGGTCGTCTTGCAAGCGTCGGCAACGCCGCGAGGTGCGTGTCATGAGTGCGCGAACCGTTCAAGAATTTCCGAGGCGCGGCACTAGCGACGCGCGGCCCTAGTCGCTCGGGGTCGCGTCCAGTCCGAGGGCGTCGTCGGCGGTCGTGCCGGCGGCGTCCTCGGTGTCGTCGTCGTGTCCGTGACGGCGGCGACGACGGTGACGCAGGTGCGGACGAACGGCACGAAGCGCCCGATGACGAGCGCGTTGTTGCCGTGCTTCTCGAAGAACGCGCCGGTCTTGTCGAAGTACTGCTTCCTCAGGATTCGGCCGCCGCGCTGGTAGAGCGGCGGCCCGAGCTTGCGGCCGACCTCGTAGCCGGACACGGGTAGGAACGGGAAAAACAGCCCGCACTCGACGACGTGGGCGTCGAGGTCCGCGCAGTGCTCACGAAGGCGGAGCTGGACGCCGTCCGCTGCTGATCGCCCTCAGGGCATGTTCGCCGCCGTGGTGGCGGTCTGCGCGTGCAGCCAGGCCTTCTCGTACCTCTCGACCGCGCCGACGCGGTCACCTTGCGCCGCCTTGACGTCACCGCTCGAGAGCTCGGAGGTTGCCTTGGCCGCTTCCGCGTCGACCCGGCGCTGCCAGGTCGGGTTCGTGGCGACGGCCGGGATCTCGTCGATCGCGATCTGAGCGAGCTGGCGGGCGACGCCCACAAGGGCGGCCAGTTGTGCCGAGACGTCGACCGTCCTGACCCTCGCGAGGTTCCTGATGGTCGCCTTCGCCTCGTCGAAGAACGTCCTGCCATGTTTCGCGTCGAGGTGCGATCCATCTGTCCAGACCCCAGGTCCGAGCGCCTTGCCCAGGTGTTGGATCGCCCGTGCGATCTCGGAGTCGTCGTGCCGATCGCCGGTCGGGAGCAGCGCCTGCAGGTCCGTGCGCACCTGCTGGACCTTGCCCATCTCGGAGACGACGACGGTCACGTTGTAGTCGTGGGTCTGCGACGCCGTGTTGCCTGCGTGGTCGGTCGCGGTGACGGAGAAGCTGTGCGGACCTGCGGTGGAGGTGTCCAGCATCGCGCCGTCGGCCACGCTGCCGACACAGGTCGCGAGTCCCGAGCCACCCGCCTCGTCCGCGCAGCTGAAATCGGCGGTCACAGCCGCGCCGAGCGGGTAGGAGGCGCCGTCGGCGGGACTGGCGATCGCAATGGTGGGATCGGTCGTGTCGGGCGGCTCCGGCTCGGTGGACTGCCAGTCGGGATCCGCCTCGCCGTAGCTGTTGGTCTTCACTGGGTGCTGGCCCGACCCGTCCGCGTTCATGACCCAGATGTCGGAGTTGGTCCCGCTGCCGTGCGTGAAGGCGATCATCGATCCATCGGGCGACCACGCCGGGTCGCCGTCGAAGGTGCCGTTGGTGGTGATCCGCGTCTGGTCGGTGCCGTCGGCGTCCATCACGTAGATCTCCGAGTTGCCGTCGCGCTCACTGGCGAACGCGATGCGGGTGGCGTCGGGCGACCACGCCGGAGTCGTGTCGAATCCGGGATCAAGCGTCACGTTCACCTGGCTGAGCCCGTCGGGCGCCATGGTGTAGATCTCCCTGTTCCCGTCGCGACTGCTCACAAAGGCGATCTGGGCGCCGGTCGGCGACCATGCTGGACCTGCGTTGAAGCCCAAGGAGTCCGTGATCGGGAACGGGTCGCTGCCGTCGCCCGCGATCATCGCCCAGATCTGGGCATCGCCACCCGAGCCCGACGCGAATGCGATCGAGGCGCCGCTCGGCGACCAGGTCGGACCCCGGTCGGCGTCGAGGTCGTCGGTGAGCTGGACCGGGCCCGTGCCGTCGGCGGCCATCCGCCAGATCTCCTCGTCGCCGCCGGCGTTGCTTGCGAACGCGATCTGCGTCCCATCGGCCGACCAGGACGGAGTTGTCTCATGCGAGTTCGGGAGGTTCGTGAGGTTCGCTTCGCCGGTCCCATCGGGATTGATCACGTGGATGTCGGCGCGGAAGGGGTTGTCCCGGAAGCTATGGAAGACAATCTTGCCGTTGGCGCCGGGGAACGCGGTCGCGGCCGTGGCCAGCGCCGGCGGCGGGCTGCTGAGCCCGATCCCGGCATCTGCACCCGGGACCGGGAGCGCCGCCGCGAGCACCAGCAGCGAGATGACACGTAGTGATTTCCACATCGGGGCCTCCCCCCGGCGCGCCCGTGCGCTGACCGAGGCTTTCAGAGCCTTTCGACGCTATACCCATGTGGAGTGCAGGGCAATGGCCGAAGTGCGTTTCGGGCCGCCCGCGGATTCAGTCGTGGGTCGCGTCGAGACCGAGTGCGTCGCCGGTCACCGGGCCCGCGGCGACCTCGGGCGCGGCGGTCGCTTCCTTCGGCTGGTTGGCGCCCGGTCGCTTATGCCGCCACCACTCCCACGCGAGCGGGATCGCGGAGAACGCCAGGATCGCAATCGTGACGTAGTCGATGTTCTCGCCGAGGGCGGGGACCGCCTCGCCGAGGAAGTACCCGAGCAGGGTGATCGAGATGACCCACAGCACCGCGCCGATGGCGCTCCAGATGACGAACCGGCGGCGCTCCATCATCGTGACGCCGGCGACGACGGTGACGTAGGTGCGGACGAACGGCACGAAGCGCCCGATGACGAGCGCCTTGTTGCCGTGCTTCTCGAAGAACGCGCCGGTCTTGTCGAAGTACTGCTTCTTCAGGATCCGGCCGTCCCGCTCGTAGAGCGGTGGTCCGATCTTGCGCCCGATCTCGTAGCCCGCGACATTGCCGGCGAACGCGGCGACGATCAGCATCGACATCGCGATGACGAGCTGGGTGGGCTCGTTGGAGATCCCGAGCACCGTGAAACCGGTCGAGTTGCTCCCGGCGATGAACAGCCCCAACGCGAACAACAAGGTGTCGCCAGGGAGGAACGGGAAGAAAAGTCCGCACTCGACGAAGACGATGGCCAGCGAGATCCAGATGAACGCGGCGCCGTACTCGTGCTGCAGCCACTCCGGGTCGAGCCACTTGATGCCGAGCAGCATGGGTACGACGGTCGGGGTCGCGACCAGCGTGTTCACGCCGCCACGCTACCGGCCGATCCCTAACGGCGCGGTGGTTAGGGTTCGGTTCGTGGCAGAGGATTCCGACGAGCAGCGGGCGCCGTACGACCCGATGCCGCACGGCCCGGCCGAGGTCGGCCTCGGACCGTGGGAGGGACCGTGGCCCGAGGGCGAGCAGTACGACGCCGCGCTGCTCGCCGAGGGCGACCGCCGCAACGTCGTGGACCGCTACCGCTACTGGACGCTCGAGGCGATCGTGGCGGACCTGGACGCGCGCCGGCACACCTTCCACGTCGCCATCGAGAACTGGCAGCACGACTTCAACATCGGGACGATCGTCCGCTCGGCCAATGCCTTCCTCGCGCAGGAGGTGCACATCGTCGGCGACCGACGGTGGAACCGGCGCGGCGCGATGGTGACCGATCGCTACCAACACGTCCGGCACCACCCGACGGTCGCGGACCTGCACGCCTACCTGGCGGCAACCGACGGGGGTCCGGTGCCGCTCCTGGGCATCGACAACCTTCCCGGGTCGGCGCACCTCGAGACGATGGAGATCCCGCGCCGGGTCTGCTTCCTGTTCGGCCAGGAGGGCCCCGGACTGTCGGACGTCGCCCGCGATGCCTGTGACGGGACGTTCTCGATCGCCCAGTTCGGCTCCACCCGATCGATCAATGCGTCGGCCGCAGCGGCGATCGCGATGCACGCCTGGGTGCGCACCCACGCCGACCTGTCGGGTGAGTCGGCCTGGCGGGGATGAGGCGGCGCCCGGCTCCGCTCAGTGCGGCCGGACGTCGTCGCCGCGGGTGAGGGTGCGATCGGGGCAGCTGTTGATGATCTGGCCGTGGAGGGCGAGCGGGTAAGCCAGCGCCACCTCGCGCTCGAAGCCGCGACCGAGCACCGAGCCGCCGATGTCGACGTGGTCCCAGGTGTCGGCGGACCGCTCGTGGTAGCTCCGGCAGTTGTCGAACCGGAAGGTCAGCTCCAGCTCGCTGTCCGCCCACGGGCCGACCCGGAGCGGAAGGTTGTCGTCGACCGGTACCAACAGAGGGAGCGGGTCGCCGTCGAGATCCGCGCTGGAGACGCGGAGCGGCAGCGGGCCGTCGTTGTTGATCGGCACCGTCACCGTGACCTCTTCGTGGTGCCGGTAGTGGAGCGCATAGGTCCCGTCGTCGCCGTACTCCGGGACCAGCAGACCTGCTTCGACGGGCAGGTCCGGGGTGACCTCCTGGTCGAGGTGCACGCCGAACGGGACCAGCGCCCACACCAACGCGAGACCGCCGACGCCGACCACGCCGTAGCGGGCGAGTGGATTCATCGCGATGCTTTCCGCCGGACCTTCAGGCGGAGCGCGGCGGCGCCGAGGAGGCCCGCGGCGACCAGCACGAGGGGCACCGTCCGGCCGTCAGGACCCTGGTCGGCGCCGGCCTGGGCGGCCTCGATGCTCTCGCGCGTGGGCTTGGGCGGCGTCACGATCCAGTCGCAGTTGGGCGGGTCGGGGTTGGAGTACCGGTCGTACGACGCGCACGGCAGCAGGGAGGTGGTCTTGACCAGGTTGCTGATCGGGAGCAGCGAGGGTTGGTTGCAGTTCGGGAGGTAGCCCAGCGTGGCGTTGTGCGTGATCTTCTCGCCCGATGCCGCGTCGTTGCCCTGCCAGCAGTTGCCGACGCCAGCGTCGTCCCACCAGAAGTCGAGCCCGTTCGGCGCGGCGTCGCCGCCCGGCGTGATTCCCATCTTGTTGCGGGTGAAGTGGTTGTAGTTGGAGTTGTCGGTCTGGTGCAGCGGGTCGTAGTCGTCGCGCAGCAACGCCGGTGGCACCCAGAAGAGCATGAAGCCCTGGCGGTAGTTGTTCCACACCTGGTTGTTGTCGACGTAGTTGTGGTTGCCGACCATCATCCCGCCGGTGCCCACAGGGAGCGGGAACGCCGGACAGACGACGCCGTGCTGGTGGCCGCGATCGGCCGGCCGCTCCTCCTGGCACGGCGCGTCCTCGCCGATGACGTTGCCGTAGTAGTTGACGTTGTTGGAGTAGATCTTGTTGTGCGAGAACCAGCCGTGGTCCTGCGGCATGCCGGGGTGCCCGGCCAGGATCGACTCCACGACGTAGCCGACGCCGTTGTGGTGGATCTTGTTGTCGTGGACGTAGACCGAGTTGCCCGCGGTGCCTGAGAAGCCGAGCGCGTTGTGGTGCATGTCGCAGTTGCGCACCTCCACGGCCCAGCGGGTGAGCGGGCCGGTCTTGTGGTTCTGCGCGTTCACGTCGGCGGCGCTGCCGGGGTAGATGCCCGAGTCGCCGTTGTGGTGGGCCTCGCAGCGCTGGATCAGGCCGTGGTCCGAGGTGAAGGTGAGGACGCCGTACAGGTCGTTGTAGCGGGTGACCACCCGGTTGACGACGTACCCGTCGGTCTCGTGCACGTAGACCGCGTTCTCGCGGAATTGCTCGAGGGTCATGTTGGCGAGGTAGAAGCCGTCGGCGCGGTCGGCCTTGATGCCGTTGTGCTTGACCCAGTCGCCGTCCTTGCGGAACCCGCCGCGGAAGACGACGTCCTCCGGGCTGGCCCCGGTGCCCTCGACCTGGAGGTTGCAGACGGCCTGGTCGCAGACGATGTCCTCGTCCGCCGGGTCGTCACCGGCGACCGTGACCAGGTTGACGACCTCGCCGCACGAGTGCGAGAGGTCGTAGCTGACGATCCCGCCGTTGTAGTCGTCCATGCACGGCACGTCCCACGACGGGCGCTCCCGGTAGATGCCCGGAAGTAGGTAGATGTTGGTCCGCTGCACGGTCACGGCGTCGACCGCCGCCTGCAGGTCGCGGTACTCGCACTGCCCCAGCAGGCGGAGGTTGCGGTTGCGGACCGTGGCGCTGGCGATCTGGTTGATCCGCCGTTCGGAGTCGGCCTTGCAGACCACGAGTACGTCGGCCGCCTGCCGCGCGTTGCGGTGGACCGGCACCGACCCGGTGCCAGGTGGGAACTCCGAGTCTCGTTCCTCGTGCGCGTCCGCCGGTGGCGCGACGAGCAGGACGGCGAAGAGTCCGACCAGGACGACCAGGGCACGACGCATTCGGGGAGCCTCCTTCACGGAGGCGCCGCGTGCTGCCCCCGGTTCTAAGGCGTGAAACGTGTCCGAGGGCGCGGAGGTTACGGTTTTCAGGTCGATTGACCCGATCTCGTCGGTCGGCGGGCCTATCCGGTCTCGCTCGGTTCGAGGGTCAGCCGCAGCGCGGAAAGGCCACGGGAGGTGTGGCTCTTCACGGTCCCCTCGTTGATCCCGAGCTCGGCCGCGGTCTCGGCGACGGAGAGGCCGAGCCAGTGCCGCAGCACCACGGCCGCCCGCTGCTGGGCCGGCAGTGCCTGCAGGGCGTCGAAGAGGGCCGCGCGGTCCTCGACACCGGTCGGCTCCCCGGCCGGGAGGTCCGGGAGGTCGTCGGTCGCCCGCTCCCGGCGCCACGGACGGCGCGACTCGTCGATGCTCGCGCGCACCAGGATCCGACGCACGTAGGCGTCCTCGCTGCCGGAGCGTCGGACCCGTGGCCAGGCCACGTAGAGCTTCACCAGCGCGATCTGCAGCAGGTCGTCCGCGCGGTGCCAGTCGCCGCAGAGCGCGTAGGCGATCCGGCGCAGGTGCGGGCGGCGGGCGGTGACGTAGTCGACGTACGCCGACTCGCGGTCGGCCTCGTTCACAACAGACCCCCGCCGCCCTCGGCATACCGCTCCCGGGCGAAGTCGATGAACTCAATGAGCGTGTCCATGACCCGGGTCGTGTTGACCGCTATGTACTCGGCCGGGCCGGCGCCCACCTCGCGGGCGAGCACGAAGGTGGTGGCGCCCTCGGAAGCCACCAACGCGACACCGGTGACGTCGCCCGGTGCGGCGAACGCGACGCCGAGGTCGACGCCAGGACGCTGCTCGATGATCTCGGTGTCGTGGAGCGGCATCAGGGTCCCGGGCTCCGGGCCCGACAGCTCGGGCGGCGTGAACACGACCAGGTCGTCGCGCACCCTGCCCGGCTGCGGGCCGTCGATGTCCCCGGACCCGGGCTCGGTGGTCATGGTCGGTCCGTTGATCGTGACCCAGTCGTCGAACGACGCGTAGTCGCGGTCGGGGGCCCGGGGGACGTGGAGCGTGCCCGCGCCGGACCAGAGGAACCACTGACGGTCGTCCCCGTTCCTGACGTCGACGGCGACGGTGTTCGGTCCGGACGGCTCCTCGATCAGGTCGACGACTTCCCAGCCCGGCTTGGTGATGAGCGTGCCGTCCTCCATCAGCGCGGCTGCTTCCCGCCCGAAGGCCCACGGCTCCGCCGTGTCGCCGCGACGGTCGACCGGCGGCTCCGAGTCCGAGGTCGGCGACGACGTTGAGGTGTTGCCGATCTGGAGCTCCCGGTCGGACGCAGCGCCCCCGTCGCCGGGGGAGACCGCCCACGCCGTACCGCCGATGACCACAGCGCCGGCCGTGGCGCCGGCGGCGTACGCGAGACGGCGACGCCGCAGGGCGCGGCGGCCGAGGACGAGGGTCGCGTCGAGGCCGGGCGCGTCGGAGGGAGCGGCCCCGATGGCCGCGTCGAGCCGGTCGGCGATGTTCGGCATGCTTCCTCCGTTGGTCGAGTGTCGCTCACCGATGAATACGGACCGACCGCCCGATCGGTTGCCTCCGCGAACGCACTAGGGTGGGACTGACTTTCACACCTCGTGAGCAGGAGCAGTGCAGCAATGCCCATCGCCACCCCCGAGAAGTACGCCGAGATGCTGGACGCCGCGAAGGCCGGCGCCTTCGCGTTCCCCGCGATCAACGTGTCGTCCTCGCAGACCCTCAACGCCGCCCTCAAGGGATTCGCCGACGCAGGCTCGGACGGCATCATCCAGGTCTCCACCGGCGGGGCGGAGTACCTCTCCGGGCCGGGGGTGAAGAACATGGTGATCGGGTCGGCGGCGTTCGCCGCCTATGCCGCCGAGGTCGCCAGGAGCTACCCGGTCAACATCGCGCTCCACACGGACCACTGCCCGAAGGACAAGCTCGACGGCTTCGTCCGGCCGCTGCTCGACATCTCGGCCGAGCGGGTCGGCCGGGGCGAGCTGCCGCTGTTCCAGTCGCACATGTGGGACGGCTCCGCCGTACCTCTCGACGAGAACCTGCAGATCGCCGAGGAGCTGCTCGCCAAGGCCAAGGCAGCGAACATCATCCTCGAGATCGAGGTCGGCGTCGTCGGCGGCGAGGAGGACGGCGTCGAGGGCGGCATGGGCGAGCACCTCTACACGACCCCCGAGGACGCGCTCGCGACCGTCGCCGCGCTCGGCACCGGCGAGAACGGGCGCTACCTGACCGCGCTGACCTTCGGCAACGTCCATGGCGTCTACAAGCCCGGCAACGTGAAGCTGCGGCCGGAGATCCTCAAGGCCGCCCAGGAGGCCGTGGTCGAGAAGCTCGGCCTGGCGGCCGGCTCCAAGCCGTTCGACCTGGTCTTCCACGGCGGCTCCGGCTCGACCGCCGAGGAGATCGGCGCGGCCGTCGACTTCGGCGTCGTCAAGATGAACGTCGACACCGACACGCAGTACGCCTTCACCCGGCCCGTGGTCACGCACATGTTCCAGAACTACGACGGCGTGCTGAAGATCGACGGCGAGGTCGGCAACAAGAAGGCCTACGACCCCCGCGCGTGGGGCAAGGCGGCGGAGGCCGGCATGTCCTCCCGCGTTGTCGAGGCCTGCGAGAACCTGCGGTCGGCCGGTACGACGATCGGCTGACCGGCCTCAGCCGGGGTCTGACAGGCTGGGCGCATGAGTCACCACGACCTGATGGCCGGACCGCCGCCGACCCACCTGCCCGAGGACCCCGCCACCGGGACCCTCGCCGCCGGAGAGGCGCCGGCCACCGTTGTACGCCACTTCCCCGCCTCGCCCCTCGCCTGGGCGACCCTCGCCGAGGCTGCCGTCGAGGCCGGGGCCGACGACGTCACCGTCTACGCCTACTCGCGCGTGGGCTACCACCGCTCGCTCGACCTGCTCCGCCGCAACGGCTGGAAGGGCCACGGCCCGGTGCCGTGGGAGCACGAGCCCAACCGCGGCTTCCTGGTCTGCCTCGCCCTCCTCGCCAAGGCCGCCCGCGCCATCGGCGAGACCGAGGAGTGGGAGCGCTGCTCGACGTTCCTCCGCGACTGCAGCCCGACGGCGTACGCCGAGCTGCTACCGGTCGTCGAGTAGCCCGAGCGCTCTGCGCGAGGGCGTATCGAGACTGTGAGTCGCCGCAAGCATTCCTTCGGCCGTCCCCACCGGCGGCACGCACCTCAAGACGTCTCGATACGCCGTCGCTCGTCCCTCGCGACGGCTACTCGACGACCGGCGGGATGAGCAGGGCCCGCACCCGGTGAGGACCGAGGGCGGCGAAGAGGGTGGGAAGGCGGGGGCCGCGCTCGGCAGCGACGAGGAGCTCGTAGAGGAGCCGGAAGAACGCCTTCTGGTCGGCCTTGACCTCGTCGGTCGGCGGGTCGTCCAGCGCCAGACCGCGGGCGAGCTTGGGCACGCCGTAGATCAGGGCGGTCAGCTCGTCGGCGTCGTCGAAGGAGTCGGGGAGGCGGTCGAGGAGCTGGCGGAGCCAGCTCTCCTCGTCCTCGGAGAGCCGTCGCAGCCGGTCGGCATCCGCCGCATCCCGCACGGAGGTGCGGTCCTCGGGATCGACGTACTCGGTCATCCAGGTCGCGGCCTTCGACAGCCGCGGCTCGAGGTCGGCCACCGACATGTGTGCGTGGCCAACCTTGCCGACGGTCTGCGAGATCAGGTCGAGCGAGCCGGCGGTCACGTCGGCGACCGACGACAGCATCCGGAACGGTACGACGACCACCGGCACCGGCAGCCTCCCCGCAGCCGCCGTCGCGGACGCCCGCTCGAAGGCGAGCACGGCGGCGTCGCGCTTCGCGGGATCGGCCGCCTTGCGGGTCAGTGCGTCCCACTCGTCGTAGAGCCGCAGCACCTCCTGGCCGAAGTCGACGTTGAACGACTGCTTCGGCTGCCGCCGCACGTAGAGCCAGCGCAGGATCGGCGCCTCGAGGATCCGGAGCGCCTCGGCCGCGGTCGGCACGCCGCCCCTGGACGACGACATCTTCGCCATCCCGGCGACGCCGACGAACGAGTAGCCGACGAACGACGGCGCCGTGCCGCCGAAGACCGGGCCGACCAGCTCCTTGCCGACGGTGTACGACGACCCCGGGCTGGCGTGGTCCACCCCGCCCGGCTCGAAGTGGACGCCCTCATAGGTCCACCGCATCGGCCAGTCGACCTTCCAGACCAGCTTGCCCTCGTCCTGGGTCGCGACGTTGGTGACGTAGGAATCGCCGCACACGTCGCAGGTGTAGGCGAGGTCGGTCGTCTCGTCGTCGTACGACGTCAGCGTGACGGTGTCGCGCCCACAGCCCCTGCAGTAGGGCTTGTAGGGGAACCGGGCGAGGTCCTCGGTCGCACCGTGGCCCTCGTCCTCGTCGGCTTCCCCGTCGGCCTTCTTGGTGCGGTAGCGCGCCATGACCTCGTCGATCTCGACGCGCTTCCGGATCGACGTCAGGATCTGGTCGCGATAGGCGCCGGAGCCGTACATCTCCGTCTGGCCGACCTCGACCATCTCGCAGCCCAGCTCGCCCAGCGCCGCGCGCAACGGCGCCTTGTAGCGCTCGGCCCAGCTCGGGGACTCGCCGGTCGGGTCCGGTACGGCGGACAGCGGCCGGCCGATGTGGTCGCTCCAGGACGGGTCGACGCCGACGGGCACCTTGCGGAACCGGTCGTAGTCGTCCCAGCTGTGGAGGTGGCGCACGTTGATCCCGCGACGGCGGATCTCCTCCGCCACGAAGTGAACGGTGAGGAACTCTCGCAGGTTGCCCAGGTGGATCGGGCCGGACGGACTGATGCCGGACGCGCAGGTGACGAGCTCGGGAAGAGTCCCGCCGTTGCCGGTCTCCGCGTGGCGGAGCGCCAGATCGGCGGTCCGGGTCACCCAGTCGGTCGGCTCAGAGCCGTCGTTGCCGCGTCCTCGTGCCACGCCGTAGAACGTTAGTGGGTCAGGCCGCCGGCACGATCATCGAGTACGCCGCCGGCTCGAGCCGCCAGCTGCGATGCCGCTCGGGCCCGTAGAGCTCGCCGTCGGCGCTGCACCAGAACTCCGTGCCGCTGACCGTCACCGTCGAGGCGCGCAGGGCGACCACGTCGCGGTGCGTGGCGTGGGTGCCGATGCCCAGCCGCGCGACGTAGGCGAGCCGTCCCACGATGCCCTTCGGTCGCGCGATGATCACGTCGATCTGCCCGTCGGCCGGGTCGGCGTCGGGGGTGAGCTCCAGGCCGCCGCCGACGGTGGCGCCGTTGCCGAGCGCGACCATCAGCACCGGGTGGTCGACGTCGGTGACGACCTCGCCGTCGATCTCGACCCGGAGCCGCAGCACGGGCGGGTCGATCGAGGACAGCACCGCTCCGATCGGGTAGCCGAGCCGGCCGAGGTTGACCGGCCCGAAGCCGATCGCGCCGAGCCGCTCCTTCCAGGGTGCCGCGCGGCGGCCGGCCTCCGCGCCGGCACCGAGGTGCACCTGGTTGACCACGATCTGCCCGACCTCGTCGATCAGCAGGTCCATCGGCCGGACCGCCCCCTCCACGAGGGAGTGCGCCGCCTCGATCGGGTCGAGCGGGATGCCGAGGGTGCGCGCGAAGTCGTTGCCGGTGCCGAGCGGCAGCAGGCCGATCACCCGGTCGGCGCCGAGCTCGTGGCGACGGTACAGCGCCGACACCACCGCGTGGAGGCTCCCGTCGCCGCCGGCCACGACGACGCGGCGGCTGCCCGCCCGGTGGAGTGCACCGTCGAGCTCTCCGGGATCGCCCGTCGCACACACCTCCACCGACGCCGCGGCACGGAGTACGTCGAGCGCGGCCGCGAGGTTCGCCTCGTCGGCGCTCCCCGCGTCACTGTTGGTGATCACGAGGAGGGGTTCGGTGGTAGGCACCAGGTCACCATAGGCGCCGCTCGGTGGTCGGATTTCACCCGATGGGTGCACGCCGTCGTACCGGAGCACGACGACGACACCCCGACCGTCCTCGCGTGTGCCGTCGGCGCGGAGATCACCCATCATTTGCGGGCCTGACGTTTGGTAGCGTTGCGTCGCAAGAGCCCGGTCTTGCGACCGGGCTCAACGCTTTTTCCGAAGGAGCACAAAGATGCCAGCGATCGTGATCGTCGGCGCCCAGTGGGGCGACGAGGGCAAGGGCAAGGCGACCGACCACCTGGGCAGCCGGGTGGACTACGTCGTCAAGTTCAACGGCGGCAACAATGCCGGCCACACGGTGGTGATCGGCGACGAGAAATACGCGCTCCACCTGCTGCCGAGCGGCATCCTCACGCCGGGTTGCACGCCGGTGATCGGCAACGGTGTGGTGGTCGACCTCGAGGTCCTCTTCCACGAGATCGACGGGCTCGAGCAGCGCGGCACCGACACCAGCCGGCTCAAGGTCAGCTCCAACGCCCACGTCATCGCCGACTACAACCGCACCCTCGACAAGGTCGCCGAGCGGTTCCTCGGTAGTCGCAAGATCGGCACCACCGGCCGCGGCATCGGCCCGACGTACGCCGACAAGATGAACCGGATCGGCATCCGGGTCCAGGATCTCTTCGACGAGAAGATCCTCGCCCAGAAGGTCGAAGGCGCGCTCGAGCTCAAGAGCCAGATCCTCACCAAGATCTACAACCGCCGCGCACCCTCGGTCGACCAGACCGTCGAGGAGCTGCTCGCCCACGCCGACCGGCTGGCGCCGTACGTCTGCGACACCACGCTGCTCCTCGGTGAAGCGCTCGACCGCGGTGAGACCGTCCTCCTCGAGGCCGGGCAGGCGACGCTGCTCGACGTGGACCACGGCACCTATCCGTTCGTGACCTCCAGCAGCGCCACCGCGGGTGGCGCCTGCACCGGCTCCGGCATCCCGCCGACCCGGATCGACCAGGTCATCGCGATCGTCAAGGCCTACACGACCCGCGTGGGCGAGGGCCCGTTCCCGACGGAGCTGCACGACGAGTCCGGTGACTTCCTGCGCAACACCGGTGCCGAGTTCGGTACCACCACGGGCCGGCCGCGCCGCTGCGGCTGGTACGACGCCGTCATCGCGCGCTACGCCGCACGCGTCAACGGCGTCACCGACTTCGTGCTCACCAAGCTCGACGTCCTCACCGGCCTCGAGCAGATCCCGGTCTGCGTGGCCTACGACGTCGGCGGCGAGCGGTACGACGAGATGCCCGCCAACCAGAGCGCGTTCCACCACGCGGTGCCGATCTACGAGTACTTCCCCGGCTGGTCCGAGGACATCAGCGGCGCCCGCACCCTGGCGGACCTGCCGGCCAACGCGCAGGCCTACGTGAGGGCGCTGGAAGAGATCTCCGGGGCGCGGATGTCGGTCGTCGGCGTCGGACCGGAGCGCGAGCAGGCGGTCGTGCTGCATCCGCTGCGCTGAACCTGTTATCGCATCCGACCTTCTTTTCCCTGATTCCGACATTGCCCTGACAGGAGTCGAGGGGGCGTGTTCTGGTTCGGTCGGCGGGTCTTCCCCGACCGCCGCTCCGCGCGGAGGGTGCGGACAGAGGGACAACACGAAGGGCTTCTCATGACCTACCCATCCACCAACGCTGGACGACTGGCGCGTGTGGGCGCCGGCCTGACTGCCGGTGCGATCACCGCCGTCGGGCTTGTGCTCTGCGGCGCGCCGGCCGCGCACGCGGCCCCGGTGATCCTCACCCCGGTCGATGTTGACACCTCGGCCACCCGGGCTGCGGGTCACAACGACTTCCGCGCCGATGGCGTGCGCGTCTGGACCGAGGGCAGCACCGACACCGGTCTCAACCCGTCGACGCCGTCCAACGACGTCGACACCTGGAACATCGACAAGGCCGCGGGCTACTTCGACGTCCACCAGGCGCTCGCCGACGTCGGCGAGCCGAGCATGGACTGGTCCAACAACAACGCCGCGCTCAACTACCGGCCCGGCATGCAGCTCAAGACCGACTTCAACGGTGACGGTGACATCGACGGCATCCTGGTCGGTGAGCCGATCCTGGCTGATGGGACCGAGTTCCTCGGCGACCGGTGGTGGCTGGCCGGTCCGGTGGCCGGCAACATCGACCGGAAGGCCGACCTCGAGAGCCCCGGCGTGATCCTGCCGGTCGACGGAGCCGAGCCGCCCTACCGACAGAACATCGCGACCCTGGACGAGTGGCGCGCGCTCTTCCCCGAAGCCGACGTGCTGCAGGCCGGCTGGTCGCTGGGTTCCGGTGCGGAAGGTGACGGCGTCATCTACGGCATGACCGTCGGCGATGTCGACCACTTCTTCAGCAACAACCAGAATGAGACCACCGAGCTCCTCCACCAGTCCGACGTCGTGCACACCGACACCCGCGCCACCGGCCACAACGACTTCCGGCCGACGTCCGGCGTCCGGGTCTGGACCGAGGGCACGACGAGCACCGACAAGGCGACCGGCTACTTCGGGGTCGGCATGCCGTTCGACGAGATCGGCGAGCCGAGCATGGAGTGGCGTCCGAACGGTTCGCAGCTCCCGCAGAACCTGCGGCCGGGCATGCAGCTGGTCGTGGACATCGACGGCGACGACGTGGGAGACGGGATCCTGGTCGGCGAGCCGGTCTACGCCGACGGCGACTTCCTCTACCGCGACGTCGCCTACGCGACGAACTGGTGGCTGAACAACGCCGCGACGCCGGCGTTCAAGGCCCTCTCGCCGTCGACCGACACCGGCAGCGGTTCCAGCGCCGACCCGCAGACCAGCGGGACGCTCGCCGAGTGGCGCGGCTCGCTCCCGCCGGAGGCCACGGTCGTTGCGGCCGGCTGGTCGCTGGGGTCCGGTGTCAAGGGTGACGGCGTGATCGAGTCGATCACTGTCGGCCTGACCACCTACACCTTCACCGGTGCGAACGAGGCACCGGTCGCTGAGGACGCCACGACTCCCGCAGTCGCTGGTGGCAGCATCAGCTTCCCGCTGCCGGCGTCCGACCCTGACGGGGACCCACTGACCTACACGATCGAGGGTTCGCCCGACGCCGACGGCGTGCTCGAGCACACCTTCTCGCCGAAGTTCATCGGCACGGAGACCTTCGCCTACTCCGTCAACGACGGAAACGGTGGCAGCGACTCGGGCATCGTGACCGTCAGGGTGCGTCCGGCTCCGACCGTGACGACGTTCACGGTGAAGCCGGCAGCGCCGAACGCCAACTCGACCGTCCGCATCCTGATCGACGTCGCCACGACCGGTTCGATCAAGGGTGCGCCGTTCGTGGTCAGGGTCGACGGTCAGAAGGTCGCCGACCTGACCATGCCCGGGGACGGGACCATTGGCGTCACCTTGGGTCAGTTGACCGCCGGTGACCACGAGATCACCGTGCTCGTCCGCAAGGGCACCTACACCAAGTCGTCCTCGGCGACGGAGACCATCACGGTCTCCTAGGAAGCCCCTGGTCCACCGCGCGCCCCGGTGACGTGATCCACGTCGCCGGGGCGTGTTGGACCCGTCACGTCCTGGGCGGGATGGCCGTGATCGGCGCGTTCGTCGGCGTCGCCACTCCCGCACTCGCCGGTGAGGGCGCCGCGACAGGGAAGCGGATGCTGGTCGGGGCGCTGCTCGGCCTCGGCCTCGCGATCATCGGAGTGGTGCTGTTCTTCCTTCTGCTGAACGGCTTCGACGGGGCCTGACCGTCACGACGGCGGCGCCTCCAGCGAGGGCGATCGCAGCGAGCACGTAGGCGTTGCCGACCAGATGGTCGGCGACACCCCACTCGAACTCCCGGTCGTCTCCCCACGGCGGCCAGAGCATGGGTCGGGCGACGAAGACCGCCGACCACGCGACCGTCGCCCACCGGCTCCGGTCCCACAGCACGATCGCGACCGGCACCGCCCAGACCCAGTGGTGGGACCAGGTGATCGGAGACGCCAGCAGCATCGCCATCGCGGCGAGGCAGGTGCCGAGCACCGGGTCGCCCCGCCGCCAGCAGGCCACGCCGACGCCGAGGACGGCGAGGGCGATCGGCCCCGCGACGCAGAGCCAGAGCAGGGTCGGCGGCGGGCCGTCGAACAAGCGGGCCAGCGTGCCGGACACCGACTGGTTGTGCGCCAGCGCCGGGGGGCCGACGCGGCGGGCATCGAGCAGTCCGTCGGTCCAGTACGACGTCGCGGCGGCGGGCAGCAGGGCGAAACCGACCGCGACCGTGGCGACGAACGACAGGACCGCCCGCCCCGCGGCCGATCGCCTGCCGACCAGGACCAGCAGCACCACGAACACCAGCGGGCTGAGCTTGAGTCCTGCCACGATCCCGACCAGCACGCCCGATGCCCGATGCCCCGGGCGCAGGACGTCGACCAGGACCGCGAGCATCAGCACGGCGTTGATCTGGCCGAAGGCCAGGTTCTGCCACACCGGCTCCAACCCCAACGCGGCGACGGCGACGACAGCGACCAGCCACCCGGGAGCGGGTCGTCCGTCCGCATGGCGGACGACCACGACCGCTGCCGCGATGCATGCCGCGCCGGCCCCGGTCCACAGCGCCGCCGCCAGCCATCCCGGCACGAGTGCGAGCGGCACCATCGCGACCGCGGCGAACGGGGGATAGGTGAACGGCAGGCCGGTGACGGGGTCGTCAGCGTCGTACACCTGCGCGCCGTCGAGCACGGCGCGGCCGGCGTAGCGATAGACGTGGAGATCGGTGAAGCCGCCGACCAGCCCGCCGACCACGGCCGCGGCGACGGCCAGTGCGACCACCCAGGGCACGTAGGATCGGCGCTCGTGTCCAGAGAGCTGAGCGTCCTCGTCGTCGGCACGGGCGGTCGGGAGCACGCCCTTGTGCTCGCCCTCGCGCAGGATCCGGGGGTCGCGGCGCTTCATGCCGCGCCCGGCAATCCCGGCATGGCGGCCGTCGCGACCGTGCATGAGATCGACCCTATGTCCGGTGCGGCCGTTGCGGACCTCGCCGAGCGGATCGGCGCCGGACTGGTCGTGATCGGGCCCGAGGCTCCGCTCGTCGCCGGGGTCGCCGACGCCGTGCGCGACCGGGGGATCGCCGTGTTCGGGCCGTCCGGGGCCGCCGCGCAGCTCGAGGGCTCGAAGGCGTTCTCCAAGGACGTCATGGCCGCGGCCGGCGTGCCCACCGCTCGCTCGCGCACCTGCGCCAGTCCCGACGAGGTCGCCGCGGCACTGGACGAGTTCGGTGCGCCGTACGTCGTGAAGGACGACGCCCTCGCCGCCGGCAAGGGCGTCGTCGTCACCCGCGTCCGGGCCGAGGCGCTGGCCCACGCCGCCGGGTGCGGCCGGGTCGTGGTGGAGGAATTCCTCGACGGTCCCGAGGTGTCGGTGTTCGCGGTCTGCGACGGGAGTACGGCGTACGCCCTCCAGCCCGCCCAGGACTTCAAGCGGATCTTCGACGGTGGCCGCGGCCCGAACACCGGCGGCATGGGCTCCTACACCCCGCTCACCTGGGCTCAGCCCGACCTCGCGCAGGTCACCCTCGACACCGTCGTGCAGCCGACCCTGGCCGAGATGACCCGCCGGGGCGCGCCGTTCGTCGGCTGCCTCTACGTCGGCCTCGCGTTGACCGCAGCCGGCCCGCGGGTGATCGAGTTCAACTGCCGCTTCGGCGACCCCGACATCCAGCCGGTGCTCGCCGTGCTCGATTCCCCGCTCGGTGCGCTGCTCCACGCGGCGGCCGAAGGACGCCTCGGCTCCGCGCCGGCGCCGCAGTTCCGCGACGGAGCGGCAGTGACGGTCGTGCTCGCGTCCGCCGGCTATCCCGAGTCGTCCGCGACGGGCGAGGTGATCACCGGCGTCGGAGCGGCCAACGGGGTCAACGACGTCGACGTCATCCACGCTGGTACCGCTCTCGTCCACGCTGACGAGACCGAGGGCAAGGGCAGGGACCAGCTGGTCACGGCCGGTGGCCGGGTGCTCGCCGTACGGGCGCTGGGCTACGACATCGCCGACGCCCGCTCGCGCGCGTACGCCGCCGCCGACCTGATCTCCTTCGACGGTCTCCAACGCCGCTCCGACATCGCCGCCGAACCGCTCGGCGTCGTCGAGGGCGCCTCCCTCCGGGACGCCTGAACATGGGAGAATGAGGCACGTGACCGTGCCCAACGTCCTCGCCACCCGCTACGCGGGCGCCGACCTTGCTGAGATCTGGTCGGCCGAGCACAAGATCGTGCTGGAGCGGCGGCTGTGGATCGCCGTGCTGAAGGCGCAGCGCGACCTCGGGATCGACGTGCCGGACGGCGTGGTCGCGGCCTACGAGGACGTCGTCGGGAAGGTCGATCTCGCTTCGATCGCGGCCCGCGAGCGGATCACCCGGCACGACGTGAAGGCGCGGATCGAGGAGTTCTCGGCACTCGCCGGGCACGAGCACATCCACAAGGGCATGACCTCGCGCGACCTCACCGAGAACGTCGAGCAGCTGCAGGTCAAGCAGTCCCTCGAGCTGCTCCGCGACCGGACCGTGGCCACGCTCGCCCGGCTGGCGCGGCTCGCCTCCGAGCACGAGCTGACGGTCATGGCCGGCCGCTCCCACAACGTCGCGGCCCAGGCGACCACGCTGGGCAAGCGGTTCGCGACGATCGCCGACGAGCTGCTCATCGCCCTCGACCGCGTCGAGGACCTGATCGCCCGCTACCCGCTCCGCGGCGTCAAGGGCCCGATGGGCACCGCCCAGGACATGCTCGACCTGCTCGGAGGTGACGAGGACAAGCTGGCCGACCTCGAGCAGCGGGTCGCCGGACATCTCGGCTTCGAGCGGGTCCTCACCAGCGTCGGCCAGGTCTACCCGCGCAGCCTCGACTTCGACGTCCTCTCCGCGCTGGTGCAGCTCACGGCCGCACCGTCCAACCTGGCGACCACGATCCGGTTGATGGCCGGCAACGAGCTCGTGACCGAGGGGTTCCAGGAGGGCCAGGTCGGTTCGTCCGCGATGCCGCACAAGATGAACACCCGCTCCTGCGAGCGGGTCAACGGGCTGGCTGTCGTCACCCGCGGCTACCTGTCGATGGTGGGCGAGCTCGCCGGGGACCAGTGGAACGAGGGTGACGTCTCCTGCTCCGTCGTACGACGGGTGGCCCTGCCGGACGCGTTCTTCGCCGTGGACGGCCTGTTCCAGACCTTCCTCACCGTGCTCGACGAGTTCGGCGCGTTCCCCGCGGTGATCCGGCGCGAGCTCGACCGCTACCTGCCGTTCCTCGCCACCACCAAGGTGTTGATGGCCGCGGTGCGCAACGGCGTCGGTCGCGAGACCGCGCACGAAGCGATCAAGGAGGCGGCCGTCGGCACCGCGCTCGCGATGCGGCAGGGCCGGGCCGACAACGACGTCTTCGCCAAGCTCGGCGCCGACGAGCGGCTCGGTCTGACCGCCGAGCAGCTGACGACGCTCGTCGCCGACCCCATCACGTTCACCGGGGCCGCTGTCGCGCAGACGCAGGCGGTCTGCCGGCAGGTGGCCGCGGTGGTCGAACGGCATCCGGCCGCGGCGTCGTACTCACCGGGCGCGATCCTCTAAGCACGTGTGACGTTCGATGCCGAGGCGGACATGGAAGGACATGACCCTCGGTTCCGCCGCGGACGACCACGATCCGGAGCAGCAGTTCCGGGCGTTGTACGACGGCAATTTCGCCGCCGTCCTCGGCTACACCCTGCGTCGGGTCGAGCAGCCGGCGGACGCGGCGGACGTGGTCAGTGAGGTGTTCCTCGTCGCGTGGCGGCGGCTCGAGGAGGCGCCGCCGGGTGATGGGCGGCCGTGGCTGTTCGGGATCGCGCGGCACACACTCGCCAACTACCACCGTGGTCAACGCCGCCGCCAACGGCTGGGCGGCCGGCTCCGCGACGTCCTGGCACACGACGTCGTACCGGACCCGGCGAGCGGTGTCGCCGAGTGGGACCGGATCCGGCGGGTCCTGCTGAGGCTGCGACCCGACGACCGCGAGCTGCTGATGTTGGTCGGGTGGGACGGGCTGACCCCGGCCGAGGCTGCCGGAGTGGTCGGCATCGCACCCGGCACCGCCCGGATGCGGCTGGCTCGAGCCCGGCAGCGCTTCCGTGAGCTGGTCGAGCCCGGGTGTGACGCTCCGGCGATGCCCGGACATGTCCAGGCAGTCCCGTTCGAGCACGTGATCGGGGAGAGCCGATGATCGACGACCACCCGGACCCGGGCCCCGACCCGTTGGCCGGACGGGATCCGCACCCGCGGACCCAGATCGATCTCTGGCCTCTCCACGACGCGCGCCAGGAGCTCCTGGAGGAGATCGTGTCCCAACCCCGCCCCGGCAACGCTGCCGCCCCGTCCGCTCGCCGCATCCTGGTCCCGGTCGGCATCGCCGCGGCGATCGCCCTGGTCGCCGGCGGCGCGTGGTTCGTCGTCAGCTCCGACGACTCGAGCGCCGGCAAGGACGACCAGGTCGTCGCAGCGAGCGACTCACCGACAGATACCGACACCGACAGCGACAACAACGGTGGGACGGAAGTGGCGACCGATCCGACGACGGCCGACGTGACGACCGAGCCCGCGGAGCCGGCGGAGACGGACGAGCCGAAGCGGATCCCGATCAGCGAGCTCCGGGAGGGTGACGTCCTCAGCCCGCCGCAGTGCCGGGAGCTGCGACGCGGTTTGATCGTCCTCGGTGACAGATCCAAGCCGCCGCGCGACATCAAGGTGAAGCGGCTGGAGACGACGCTGGAGGCGCTGAGCTACGTCGTCCTGCGGAACAGCAAGAACGGCGACGGACGGTGGTACGTCGCGGTGCAGTCCGGCAAGCGCTGGATCGGCATCGACAAGGAATGCACCGTCATCTCGGTCGGCAAGTTCCCGAATGTGCGCGGCCACCGCTGACACGGTCGGCTCAGCCCTTCGGCTTGACGTCCAGCACGACCTCGAACTCCAGCAGGTCCGCGCCGCTCGACACCGGCTTCTTCTGCTCGTCGCCGGGCTTCGCGGCGTGTGCGGCCATGCCGGCACCGTCGCGCCACTCTTCGAACGACGCCTGGTCCTCCCAATGGGTCACGACGAAGTAGCGCTCGTCGCCGGCGACCGGGCGCAAGAGCTGGAACCCCAGGAAGCCGGGGGAACCCTCGACGGCGCCCGCGCGGGCGGCGAACCGCTCCTCGAGGTGCGCGCCGGCACCGGCGGGGACGTGGATGGCGTTGATCTTCACGACGGACATGCGACCGACCTTAGATCAGCGGGTGCCGGCGCCCGCGCCGGCCAGGCTCAGCGCACGATGATGCGGCCGCGCCCGGTCCCCGGCTGGCACCGGTAGTCGAACGTGCCGCGACCCCTGAACCGGACGGACGCGCGCGCCTCCCGGGATCGTCGTCTCGGCACCCTCGTCGAACCGGAGCTGGACCGGCGTGCGCTGGGCGTTGCGGAAGACCACGGAGCCGTCGACGGCGACCACGGCCTGGACGGGGCTGGGTCGACCACCTGTTCCAAGTCGGACCGCGACGGTCGCCGGGGGCGGCGGGGGCGGCGGGGGCTCGTCGTCGCCCCGCTCGCTGTTGACCAGGTCGTCCGCGTCCTGGCCGCCGCCGTCGCAGGTGTCGAGCGCCGGGCCGCCGTTGAGCCGGTCGGCACCGCCCTGGCCCAGGAGGTTGTCGCGGTCGTCGCCGCCCTGCAGCTGGTCGTTGCCGGTGAACCCCTCGATCCGGTCGGCACCCTCCGCGCCGTTCGCGCGGTCGTTGCCGGGACCGGCGAGCAGTCGGTCGTCGCCCGTGTCGCCGTCCAGGTTGTCGTCCCCGTCGCCGCCGAGGAGGACGTCGTCGCCCCCCGCTCCGAGGAGTACGTCGATGCTCGGTCCGCCGCCCAGCTCGTCGCCCTGGTCCTGACCATCGAGCACGTCGTTGCCTCGACGGCCAGGACGCCGACCGCAGCGAGACGAGTCGTGGATGTGAGCATGTCCGCACCTCCTGCCGGCGCGGGACCGGCTGTCGGCGCCTCGTCCGGGCACGCTAGCGATTCCCGATCGCTCCGTCCGTGGGTCGGCGAAATAGCCGGGGACCGAGCGGGCCCGCTCAGGCGCGGGCGTCGCCGCCCCAGTTGGCGAGCTTGGTGGCGACGGTGGTCAGGTCCGCGCGCCAGACGTCCTCGGAACCCGCCGGGATGATGTCGTCCCACTCGCAGGCAGGGGAGCCGAGGACCGGCATCAGACCCTTGGTGCGGGCGAAGAACCAGACGTGGAAGTGCGCGCCGCCGTCGCCCCAGCGGCTGACGTGGACGCGACCGATGTTCGGAAGGTTCTCAATGATCCGCACCAGTCGGTTGCTGATCCGGCCGTACTGTGACGCGAGGTCGTCGTCGAGCTGGCCGAAGTCCTCGTGCTGGCGGGTGTGCAGCATCATGACGAGCGGCAGACCGGTCGGCTCGCCGGGATGGGTGAGCACCCAGTGCTCGTCTTCCCACACGATCCGGTCTGCGTCGATCCCGGTGCACTCGGGGCAGGGCATCGCGGAGTCTTCGCCGTACCGACCTGGCTCCTCGGCGGGCGGCTGGACCACCTTCGGCGCGAGGGCACCGTCGACGACGTCCCACGGGAAGATTTCCCACTCGCCCGAGGCGGGCATCGGCAAGCGTCCCCCGTCGCCTGTGGTGGCAACGATCCGCTGGTAGACCTCTTCGGCAGACTCCGGCATGGCGACACCTTGCCATCCCGCTCCGAGTGAGAAACGCGCACCCCCGTGCAACGATCAGTCGCCGTCCGGACAGGCGAGGGGCATGGGCAACCTCGACGCTCGGGACGCCACGTTCCGGCGCGCAGGGCGCAGGGCACGGCTCGGGACTGGCCGATCCTGGCAGCAGATGGCAACCGACGGTGGCTTCCCGGGTGTGGTGTGGGAGATCGCCGCCGACGTCGCCTCCGGCCGGTTCCCTGCGGGGTGGCGGGCGGCCGCGTTCTACGCTGTCGCCCGTGACGCTCGCCAACATCCCGCCCGCGCCCGTGCTGCCCGGCGCCCGCCACGTCCACTCGGGCAAGGTGCGTGACCTCTACGAGCTGGTCGAGGGCCCCCACGTCGGCAAGCTGCTGATGGTGGCGAGCGACCGGCTGTCGATCTTCGACTTCGTGCTCGAGACGACGATCCCCGACAAGGGTGAGATCCTCACCCGGACCTCGCTGTGGTGGTTCGACCAGCTCGCGGACCTGGTGCCCCACCACATCGTCAGCACCGACGTACCGGTCGAGGTCGCCGGTCGCGCGGTCATCTGCGACAACCTCGCGATGTATCCCGTCGAGTGCGTCGCGCGTGGCTACCTGACCGGGTCGGGGTTGCTCGACTACGCCGCTTCCGGCGAGGTCTGCGGTATTCCGCTGCCGGCCGGCCTGGTCGACGGCAGCCGGTTGCCCGAGCCGATCTTCACCCCGGCCACGAAGGCCGAGCTTGGCGACCACGACGAGAACGTCTCCTTCGACGCGGTCGTCACGGCGGTCGGCGCCGCGCGTGCCGCCGAGCTGCGGGACCTGACCCTGGCGGTCTACGGCACGGCCGAGGAGATCGCGCGGGAGCGGGGGATCATCCTGGCCGACACCAAGTTCGAGTTCGGCGACCGCGACGGTACGACGGTGCTCGCCGACGAGGTGCTCACCCCCGACTCCTCCCGCTACTGGCCGGCCGCCGAGTGGGAGCCCGGCCGCGCCCAGCCGTCGTACGACAAGCAGATCGTGCGCAACTGGGCGCTGTCGCCGGAGTCCGGCTGGGACAAGACCTCCGGCGAAGCACCGCCGCCGCTCCCGCCCGAAGTCATCGAGCGGACGCGCAGCCGCTACGTCGAGGCCTATGAGCTGCTGACCGGCGAGACCTTCTAGACTTCGCCCGTGGCCCGAGTCGTCGTTGCTGTCATGCCGAAGCCCGAGATCCTCGACCCGCAGGGCAAGGCGGTGCTCGGCGCCCTGCCCCGGCTCGGCTTCGCCGGCGTGAGCGACGTCCGTCAGGGCAAGCGGTTCGAGCTCGAGTTCGACGGTGAGGTCACTCCCGACGTGCTCGCCGAGGTCGAGAAGATGGCGGAGACGCTGCTTTCCAACCCGGTCATCGAGAACTACGTCGTGAGCGTCGAGCAGGTCGAGCCGTGAAGGTCGGGGTCGTCACCTTCCCCGGCTCCCTCGACGACGTCGACGCGCAGCGCGCGGTCCGGATCGGCGGCAACGAGGCGGTCGCCCTCTGGCACGCCGACGCCGACCTCAAGGGTGTCGACGCGGTCGTCCTCCCCGGCGGTTTCTCGTACGGCGACTACCTGCGCTGCGGCGCGATCTCCCGCTTCGCGCCGGTGATGTCGGAGGTGGTGCGTGCTGCCGGCAACGGCATGCCGGTGCTCGGCATCTGCAACGGCTTCCAGATCCTCTGCGAGTCCCACCTGCTGCCCGGCGCGCTGATCCGCAACGACCACCGCAGGTTCGTCTGCCGTGACCAGAAGCTGCGGATCGAGAGCAACCGCACGGCGTGGACATCGGCCTACGACGAGGGCGCCGAGATCACGATCGTCCTGAAGAACGGCGAGGGCGGCTTTGTCGCCGACGCCGATACGCTCAGCCGGATCGAGGGGGAGGGACAGGTCGTCGCGCGCTACCTCGACGTCAACCCCAACGGCTCCCTCAACGACATCGCCGGCATCACGAACGAGCGCGGCAACGTGGTCGGTCTGATGCCGCACCCCGAGCATGCCGTCGAGGAGCTCACCGGCTCGGGCACGGACGGGCTCGGCTTCTTCACCAGCCTCGCCGCCGCCGTACTGTCGTGATGACCCCGCGCAACGTCTTCCGCGCCCTCGCGGTCACCGAGGCGATCACCTGGCTGTGCCTGCTGACCGGGATGTTCGTGAAGTACGTCGTCGGCACCACCGAGATCGGTGTCCAGGTCGCCGGCCCCGTCCACGGCGTCGCGTTCATCGCCTACTGCCTGGTGACCGTCGTCGTGGGCGTCGACCAGCAGTGGTCGGGCCGCCGCCTGCTCCTGGGCCTCGCGTCCTCGATCCCGCCGCTGATGACGATCTGGTTCGACCGGTACGTCGAGAAGCGCGACGGGCTCGACGACCAGTGGCACTCCCGCCACGACAGCGACAGCGCCGCCGAGCGGGCGGTCTGCTGGCTGCTCCGCCACCACCGACAGGCGATGGTCGGTTTCGTGGTGGCCGTGGTCGCCCTCACCGGGATTGCGCTCGTCGTCGGTCCGCCGGTCGGTGGGTGACACAACAGCCCCGCAGGTCACGCCGGACAGGGAAAACTGGCGCTTGTCGGGTGTTGCAATGCCTGACAAGCGCAGGAATCCCCGGTCGACCGGGGATTCCTGCACCTCCCACCCACTCGGTTGACCGTCAGGACCGCCCACCGCGCAACCGCTCCCACGTGCGCTCGTTGACGATGCCGGAAACGGGGAGGCCGACGCGGCGCTGGTAGGCGCGCACGTCCTTGGCCGTCCGTCGGGTGAAGATGCCGGTGATCGTGCGCAGCAGCGAGGGGTCTGCGGCGTTGAGTGCTCGTTGCACCCGTCGGACGTGGAGTCCCGTCGAGCCGACCTTCTGCGCGTAGTTCCTGCCCTGGGCAAGCGCGCCGACCCAGTTGGCCGGGCTCCAGGTCGTGCTCACGGGGAAGCCGCGGCTCTCCTGCCACGCCTGGACAGCGGCGATCGTCCCCGGGGTGTACTTGCCCGACAGCTTGCCGTCGTACAGCCCGCGCTCCTGGAGCAGGCACTGCAAGGCCCTCACCTTGCTTGCCGGCGGTACGGCGCCACCGCTCGGATCCTGCAGCGCGGGGTAGCGCTGGGAGCTGATGCGCACGCCTCCGCAGTGCTCCTCGGGCGGCGCGAAGCTGCCGCGGCCCACGTCGAGGTAGTTGCTGTCGATGTTGATGGTGACGCCGCCCCAGGTCTCGTCGTGGCCACCGAGGTACTGCTTCACCCGGCCGCCCGGCCGCCAGCCGTCGTCGCGGATGTACGACGTCGACGTGTTCGGGACCTCGTCCCACCGGGCGATCCAGATCATGTCGGGGAGCGTGTAGGCGTCCGGGCGTTCGACTCGCGCGTCGTCGAGCACCTTGATGCCGGAGCCGGCGCTCGAGTAGACGCCGGAGACGTACTTGAGCTCGTGCAGCTTGTTGGTCCACGCGCTGAGGAAGGAGAGGGCCGACTCGCGACAGCGGTAGTTCGTGTGGTCGTACGCCTCGAGGTCGTACCACAGCGTGCTGCGCGGGACGATGCCGAGCGCGTTGGCCGCCTCGACGGCCTTGACGGCCTCGGCGCGGCCCTGTCGCCGGGCGATCGGGAAGCGACCGCCGGGACCGGGCCGGCCGTTGATCACCGGGTCGTCGTCGTAGCGGGGGAATCGGTCGCTGCACGATGCCTGCGGCCCGAGGGTGATGGGGAGCAGCCGCCAGCCCTTGCGCAGCTGGGCGCCGATCCAGCGCGGCGTCAGGTTGGGCTGGCTGCGGCAGGCGCGGGAGTTGCCGGAGATGTAGATGCCGACCGAGAGGAACGGCGAGTGGTTGAGCCAGACGTCCATCGCCCGTTGGGTCGGCGCGAGGCACTGGTCGAAGCCGTAGCCACGGAAGTCGCCGGGGGTGACCGGGTTGGGTTCGGCAGTGGCCGGCCGGAACGGGACGAGGACCATCGCCATCGCCAGTACGGCGGCTGCGGTGGCGGACCGGGTAGACATCTCAGCTCCAGTGACTCGGTGCTCGGGAGGACGGCTAACCACGATAACCTCACTCGTCACACCAGTAACAGTGGTCACATCGAACTACAGGTGTGTAATTGTGTTCCCGTGGTCAGGATCGGTGGACTCCTCGCCTCCGCGGTCGCCGGGGCGTGCTGGCTCGTCGCGCTGTTCCTCCCGTGGACGAGCCACGGTGCGCTCTCCGCGACGTCGCTGCTGGACGCCGTCGAGCTGATCCGTCGTGGTGCCGTCGACGCGGTGGTGCCGTCGGGCGTCGCAGTCCTGGTCCTGGTCCCGTCGATCGCTGGGATCGTCGTGATCGGTGTCGCCGGCCTCGCCGGGCGCCCGATGGCGGTGGTGCGGGCCGGCGCACTCGCCGTTGGCTCGCTCGGTTCGATCGGGTTGGTGCTCGCCCTCAGCGACGCCGACCCGGCGGCCGCCGGTCCTGGCGCATGGGTGGCCCTCGTCGGCGTACTCTTCGCCGCACAGACACTAGGCTGCGCGATCTACGCGGCGCAGGCTCGTCAGCCCTCGTCGTCCTGATCGGGAGGAGGTCCGAGCTCGATGGACTGCCCCGGTTGTGGCGCCGCGTCGAACAGCCCCGGCCAGCGCTCCTGCGCGAAGTGCGGCACCAACCTCGCGCCCGTCGAGCCCCCCTCGGCCTACGGACAGGGGACCCGGATCACCGGTCCGCTGTTCGCCGACGACGTGCCGCCCCCACCACCTCCGCCCCTCGGTCTGCCTCCGCCGCCCGGTGCACCACCGCCGCGGTACGTCGCGCCGCCGACGGCGTACGACGCCAACCAGGTCGGTCGGCGCCGGGCTCCGTTCGTGCTCCTGGTCCTCGCCGCCCTCGTCGCCGCGGTGGTGGGTGCCGGCGCCGCGGTCCTGCTGTTCGGCGGCGAGGACGACTCCTCGCGCGACACGTCGGCGGAGGACCGTGCGGACGCCTCGGGCGGCTCCGACAGCACGGCCGGCTCGGACGAGGTGAGCGAGACGGCGGACGCGTCGTCGGCACCCACCAGCCCGACCGCGACCGAGACGCAGCCCGGCGAGCGATCGACGTTCCGCTGCTGGAACGGCGGGCCGACCGTGGCCCGGCTCGCTTCCTGCACGCTGCCGTTCGGTGCGGCCGGGATGGCCTGGGTGTTCCCTTCGTCGACCGAGGCCACGTGCTCGACCCACACCGGCGCGGACCAGCGTGCGACCGAGGTTGATTGCGCCCCGGTCGTCGGTGGTGATGCGGTGCGGTTCCATTACAGCGAATGGCTGACCAGCGCGGACCTCGCGGTCTACTACGGACGCACCTCCGTCGCGCCGATCGCCCCGCCGGGCGGCCGGGGCGACCTCACCGCGGCGCAGGTCGAGTCCCGCGATCCGGACGTCGGCTACAAGGTGGCGATCTACTACACGAACGCCGATGCCCTCTGGTCGGTGACGATCTACGCCGCCGACGAGGAGGAGTACCAGGCCGCGGTCGACCAGCTGGTGATGCGACCGTTCCGTCGGCTGAGCGGCGACCCGGCCTGACCCGGTCTGACCCGGCCCAGCGAGCTCAGTCGAGGTCGAGGTCGTGCTCGGCGTCGAACTGGCTCCCCGGCACCGGATCGAGGCCGAGCAGGTCGGTCACGAGGTTGGCGACGTCACCGTTGCGCACCGGCTGCGGTCCGTCGTACCCGGGCCGGTTCTCGCCGGGATCGGTGTAGTCGCGGTTGAGCGCGTAGAGGTCGCCCGGCGTGATCCCAGGACCCCAGACGAGAAACGGGATCGTGTAGTTCTCGGGAAGGCTGCGATCGCTGTGCTGGGTGCTCCCGGGCACGCCGCCGTGGTCGGCGGTCACGATCACGACGACCTTCTCGGACAGCTCGGGATCGTCGACGATCGAGGACACGACCCGGTCGATGTCGGCGTCGGCCGTCGTGACGGCGTCGAGGTACGACGCGGATCCCCAGCCCTCGTCGTGGCCGGCGGAGTCCGGACCGGACAGGTGGAGGAACACCAGGTCGTGGTCGTCCTTGCTCAGCTCGTCGATCGCGGCGTCGACGAGCGTGGGCTGGTCGCCTTCGATCACCAGCTCATCGATCATCCCGGGCCAGGCGCGACTCCACATCTCGAACTTCTCCTTGCCGACGAAGACCGCGCTGCTGCCGCCGGCCCCGTCGATCGTCGAGAAGACCGACTCGGTGCCCGGCGCCACCGACCGGGTCGACGTGTTGTTCCACGTGACGCCGTGCCCACCTTGGCCGGCGTTGACGCGGACGCCGGTCACCATGCCCGTGTGGTTCGGCAGGGTCACCGTCCTCTCCACCTCCGTGCGCGCGTTGAGGGTCCCCGCGCCCTGCACCAGGAGGTCGGCGAGGGTCGGCGTCGTCTCCTTGCTGACCCAGCGGGACCCGAGCCCGTCGACGGAGATCACCACGACCTTCGGTTCGTTCGGGAAGTCCTGTGCCGCGATCTCCTCGGCCGCCTCCCCGAGCCCCGGATCGGCGTCCGACCCGTCCCCGCGGCCGCCGTTCTCGTCGCCGTTCTCGTCGCCGTTCTCGTCGCCGTCGGTCGCCCCGCCCGCCGCGTCCGACGACACCGCGGCGCTCGCGCCGGAGGCCGGGTCGTCGTCCTGCTGCACCCACCAGAGACCGCCGGCAGCGATCGCGACCACGAAGGCGATCAACGCGGCGGTCGCGGCCGCAGTTGCCGTGCGCGGCGACGGCTTCTGCGACATGGGGTCAAACTTAACCGCTGCCCAATCCTGCCGGATCGTGCCCGTCGGGACGCGCTCACCGCTAGCGTGCTCGTTGACTCGGGCTGGACGACCTACTCGGCCCGCATCATGGAGGCGCCGTGGACATCCACATCGCAGTGCGCGACATCGTCGACCAGGTCGGCACCAGTGTGCTCTCGGATCCCGACAACTTCCGCGGGGTGCTCGACGACGTGCTGGACGAGGACGCTGCGGACGCTGGCGAGGTCAACCTGCTGGTCGATGCGGTCCGGTTCGGCGCCGTGGCGCAGCTGGTCCGACTGCTCGACTCCGACGCGGACATGGTCCGGGCGGTCGAGACGGCGGCCAGCGGGTTCGCCCGACTCCGGGGCGGGGCCGATCCCAACGCCAGCCGCTGGGCGTGCGCCGTCCTGGGCTTCGCGATCCGTCGGGTGCCCGAGGGGCTGGTCATCGACCTGGCTTCGCGGCTGCCCTCCCGGCGCGACACCGTCCAGCCAGCACCTGCGCACCCTGCTCACCCCGATCCCGTCCCACCGCCGCCTGCCCCCGGCCAGACCCGGCCGCTCTCCGTGCCGCCTCCGCCGGCGGTCGCGTCCGTGCCGCCTCCGCCCACCCACGGGCAGCCGGTGGTCGCGTCGCCGTACGCCGCCCCGACCGGCAGCCCGCGCGGCTCGGCCGCCAAGATCATCGCGGTCGTCGGCCTGGTGCTCGCCATCGTCGCGGCCGGCTACCTGGGTTGGCGCTTCTTCTGGCCGCGCGGCGGTGCGGGGTCCCCCGAGGAGGCCGTCGAGCAGCTGATGGAGGCTGCAGCAGACCAGGATCCGGTGGCCCTGCTCGACGTGGTGACCCCGGCCGAGGTCGAGGACCTCGACGACGTCTACGACACCGCTCTCGATCGTGCGAAGGACGAAGACCTCGTCGACGACGACGACAGCATTGTCGACGCGTTCGACCTTGAGTTCTCCGACCTGGAGTTCGAGGTCGACGAGCAGGGCGACGACCTCGCGCGGGTCACGCTCGTCGATGGAGGGTACGACGTCAGCTGGGACCCGGCCGACCTGCCTGACCGGCTCGACTTCGTGGCCGAGACGACCGGGAAGAAGTCTGATTCCGGGGACATCCAGGCGCTGTTCGACGACGAGCAGCCCGCGCTGACCACGGTCAAGATCGACGGCCGGTGGTACGTGACCCTCCTCGGCACGGCCGCCTCCTACCTCTTCGACGGGCTCGAGTCGGCGGCGGTCGCAGACGGCGTCGACCTGGACGAGCCGGACTACGACCTCGCCAGCGTCGACGCCGACCCGATCACCGGTGACGATCCCGAGGAGGTGATCGGCAACCTGGTCGACGCCTTGAACTCCGGCGACGTCGGCGACCTGCTCGCCAACCTGCCCGAGGACTTCGTCAAGCCGCTGCTCCCCTACATCCCGGTGTTCGAGAGCGCGAACGAGCAGGACGGGGACCAAGCCGCCATCGGCTTCGAGGTGGGCGCCGAGGGCCTGGATCTCGACACCGAGGACCTCGACGACGGCAGGCTCAAGGTGACGGTGGCCGCCGGCTCGTTCTCGGGGACCTACCTCGAGTACGGGACCGAGCTCTCCTCGGGCTCGATCAAGATCGACGGCGATTGTGTCGAGACCTACTCCGAGGTCGCTGTCGACAGCAGCGGCTGTCTCAGCGACGAGGAGATCCTCGTCGACCTCGGCCTCGACGAGATCTTCTTCGTGCTCAGCGAGGTCGACGACGGCTACCAGTTCGACCCGGGCGCGACCTTGGTGGAGTACGCCGAGACCGTCGTCGACGGGCTGTCCGGCGACGTCGTGGACCAGCTCATCGAGGAGATCGAGAACGAGGTCTGACCAGCCCGGAGCCCGCGCCGCAGGCATGCCGGACCCGGCCGATAGATTGGCGCCCGTGCTGGACACCGTCGCTGCCGCCGCATCCGACCCCGACCGCGAGCAGCCATGGGCGGATCTGGGGCTCAAGGTCGAGGAGTACGACCGGATCCGCGAGATCCTCGGGCGGCGCCCGACCAGCTCGGAGCTGGCGATGTACTCCGTCATGTGGAGCGAGCACTGCTCCTACAAGTCGTCCAAGGTGCACCTCAAGCAGTTCGGCGAGATTCCCCAGGAGACGCCGATCGGCAAGATGCTCGCCGGCATCGGTGAGAACGCCGGCGTCCTCGACATCGGCCAGGGCTACGCGGTCACCTTCAAGGTCGAGTCGCACAACCATCCGTCGTACGTCGAGCCCTACCAGGGCGCCGCGACCGGGGTCGGTGGCATCGTCCGCGACATCCTCGCCATGGGCGCCCGGCCGGTCGCGGTGATGGATCCGCTCCGGTTCGGTCCCCTCGACGCCGAGGACACCCACCGGGTGCTGCCGGGGATCGTGGCGGGCGTGGGTGGCTACGGCAACTGCCTCGGCCTGCCCAACATCGGCGGCGAGGCGGTCTTCGACCCGACGTACCTCGGCAACCCGCTGGTCAACGCGCTCTGCGTCGGCGTGCTCCGCCACGAGGACCTGCACCTTGCCAAGGCGTCCGGCACCGGCAACAAGGTGATCCTCTACGGCGCCCGCACCGGCGGCGACGGCATCGGCGGGGTGTCCGTGCTCGCCAGCGAGACGTTCGACGCTGACGGGCCGGCCAAACGGCCGAGCGTCCAGGTCGGCGACCCGTTCATGGAGAAGCTGCTCATCGAGTGCACCCTCGAGCTGTTCCAGGCGGGTGTGGTCGCGGGCATCCAGGACCTCGGCGGCGCCGGCCTCTCCTGCGCGACGTCCGAGCTCGCGTCCGCCGGAGACGGCGGGATGACCGTCGAGCTCGACCGGGTTCCACTACGCGACTCGACGCTCGCTCCCGAGGAGATCCTCATGAGCGAGAGCCAGGAGCGGATGATGGCGGTCGTCGAGCCCGACGACGTCACAGTTTTTCTCGGTATCTGCGCCAAGTGGGACGTCGAGGCCACCATTGTTGGAGAGGTCACCGCGGTGTCCGATGCGGACAGAGTCCGCGGTGGCCGGCTGACGATCACCTGGCACGGCGAGACCGTCGTCGACGTACCTCCGCGGACCGTTGCTCACGACGGCCCCGTCTACGAGCGCCCCTTCGCCCGCCCGGACTGGCAGGACGCGCTCCAGGCCGACGGCGCCGAGTCGCTGCCGCGGCCGACGACCGGCGACGAGCTGCGCGCGACCCTGCTCCGGCTGGTCGCCAGCCCGAACCTCTGCGACAAGTCCTGGATCACCGACCAGTACGACCGCTACGTCCAGGGCAACACCGTGCTCGCCCAGCCGGCCGACAGCGGCATGGTCCGGGTCGACGCCGACACCCACCTCGGCGTCTCCGTGGCCACCGACTGCAACGGCCGGTTCGCGAAGCTCGACCCCTACGCCGGCGCCCAGCTCGCGCTCGCCGAGGCCTACCGCAACGTCGCCACCGGCGGCGCGCGCCCGCTCGCCGTCAGCGACTGCCTCAACTTCGGTTCGCCCGAGGACACCGGCGTGATGTGGCAGTTCGCCGAGGCCTGTCGCGGGCTCAAGGACGCCTGCATCACGCTCGGCATCCCGGTGACCGGCGGCAACGTCAGCCTCTACAACCAGACCGGCGAGACCGCGATCCTGCCGACCCCGGTGGTCGCGGTGCTCGGCGTCATCGACGACGTACGACGCCGCACGCCGTCCTCGTTCTCGGCGGCTGGCGAGCACGTCGTGCTGCTCGGCGAGACCCGCGAGGAGCTCTCGGGCAGCGAGTGGGCGCACGTCGTGCACGAGCACCTCGGCGGCATGCCGCCGCGGGTCGACCTGGCTGCCGAGCGCGACCTGGCGCGGCTGCTCGCCGACCTGGTCGGCGTCGCCAGCAGCGCGCACGACCTCTCCGACGGCGGCCTGGCCCAGGCTCTCGCCGAGGCCTGCCTGGTCGACGGCGTCGGCGCCACGGTCACGATCTCCGTCGTCGCAGCCGACGCGTTCGTCGGCCTGTTCTCCGAGTCGGCCGCGCGCGCGATCGTCAGCGTCCCCGCCGCGGACCTCGAGCAGCTCCGCGCGTTGAGTGCCCGGCACAACGTGCCGATGGCCGAGATCGGCACGACCGGCGGCGACGCGCTGGTCGTGGAGGGTGCGTTCGCCGTACCCCTGGACGAGCTGCGCACCGCGTGGACGTCGACCCTGCCGACCGCTCTCGGCGCGTAGCCCGATGGGCGCCGCCGGGGGACCGCGGCGTCGTACCGTTCTCGCGGCGGCGGTCGCCATGACCGCGGCCGCGTGCGGGAAGAAGCAGGAGAAGGACCGCTCGACCACCGGAGGCGACGTGGGCACCGACTACGGCGACGACCCCAGCCAGTTCGGCGACCTGCTCGTGCCCGACGGACAGCCGCACGGCGTGGTGGTCGTGATCCACGGCGGGTTCTGGCGCGCGGAGTACGACCTCTCGCTCGGGACGCCGCTGGCGCAGGACCTCACCGACCGAGGCTGGGTGACCTGGAACCTGGAGTACCGCCGGGTCGGCAACGGAGGAGGCGTGCCCGCGACCCTGGACGACGTGCACGCCGGCATCGACCACCTGGCGCGGCTCGCGGATGACGGCCGGCTGCCCGCCGCCAGCCTCGACCGGGTCGCCGTCCTCGGCCATTCCGCCGGCGGCCACCTCGCAGCGTGGGCCGGAGGCCGGGGCCGCTACGAGCCATGGAGTACGCCGCGCGTGCCGGTCACCCACGTGGTCGCCCAGTCCGGCGTCCTCGACCTCGTTGCCGCCTCGCGGGAAGGCCTCGGGGGAGGCGCCGCCGATGCGTTTCTCGGGCACGCCCCGGGACCTGACGACGTCTCGGTCGACCCGGCGCAGCAGCTCCCGCTCGACGTACCGGTGTGGTGCGTGCACGCGCCCGACGACGACATCGTCCCGATCTCCCAGTCGCGCGACTACGTCGACCGCGCCACCGCCGCCGGCGCGACCGCGGAGCTGGTCGAGGTCCCCGGTGGCCACTTCGGGGTCATCGAGGTGGGCAGTCCGGCCTGGGCGCGGATCCGGGAGATCATCGACGCGTTACGGTGACGCGGTGGCGATCGAGGAGGGATACCGGCCCCTGGAACCCGGTGTGCGGACGGACTTCTCGAACGATCGCGACTACGCCGGCTACCTCCATCTCGACACCCTGCTCTCCGCCCAGCACCCGTTGAGCGATCCGCAGCACCCCGACGAGCTGCTCTTCGTCATCCAGCACCAGACCACCGAGCTGTGGTTGAAGCTGATGGTGCACGAGCTCGTCGGTGCCCGCGGCTTCCTCGACACCAACGACCTGGCGAGGGCCCGGAAGAGCCTGTCGCGGGTCAAGCACATCCTGCGCACGATCACCGAGCAGTGGTCGGTGCTGGCGACGCTGACACCCAGCGAGTACTCCGAGTTCCGGGGCGTGCTCGGCCCTGCCTCGGGTTTCCAGTCGGTGCAGTACCGCGCCGTCGAGTTCCTGCTCGGCAACAAGAACCCGCAGATGCTCAAGGTGTTCGCGGGCAACCCACCGGCGCACACCTTCCTCGCCGACGCGCTGGAGAGCCACACCGTCTACGACGCGTTCCTCCGGCTGGTCGCTCGCCGGGGACTGCCGGTGCCGGCCGCGGTCCTCGAGCGCGACGTGAGCCGCCCCTGGGTCGAGCACCCCGAGCTGGTCTCGGTGTTCCGGGAGGTCTATGAGGACACCACCCGCTACTGGGACCTCTACGAGACGTCCGAGGACCTCGTCGACGTCGAGGACGCTTTCCAGCTCTGGCGGTTCCGGCACCTGCGGACCGTGCAGCGCACGATCGGGTTCAAGCAAGGAACAGGCGGCTCCTCGGGCGTCTCGTTCCTGCGCCGCGCGCTCGACCTCACGTTCTTCCCCGAGCTGATCACCGTGCGGACCGAGATCGGGATGCCGTGATCGCCGACCGGGCCGCGGAGCTCGACGCCGCCGATCCGCTCGCCGCGCACCGGTCTGCCTTCGTGACGACCGAGGGCGTGGTCGCCTACCTCGACGGCAACTCGCTCGGGCGTCCGCTCCGCGCGACCCGAGACCGGCTCACCGCCTTCGTCGACGGGCCGTGGGGTGACCGGCTGATCCGGGCGTGGGACGAGGAGTGGATGGCGGCTCCGACCGAGCTGGGCGACGCGATCGCCCGGATCTGTCTCGGTGCCGGGCCGGGGCAGACCGTCGTCGCCGACTCCACGACGGTGCTTCTCTACAAGCTGGTGCGGGCGGCGGTCGACGCGCAGCCCGGCCGCAGCGAGATCGTGCTCGACACCGACAACTTCCCGACCGATCGGTTCGTCGTCGAGGGCATTGCCGCCGAGCGCAACCTCCAGCTGACCTGGATCACCCCCGACCCCGACGGCACGGTCATGCCCGAGCAGGTCCGCGCCGTCGTCTCGGACCGGACGGCGCTGGTGCTGCTGAGCCACGTCGCTTACCGCTCAGGGCAGATCGCCGACCTCCCGGCGATCACGGAGATCGCGCACCAGGCGGGCGCTCTCGTGCTCTGGGACCTCTGCCACTCAGCCGGCTCCGTCGAGGTCGCGCTCGACGAGCACCAGGTCGACCTGGCGGTCGGCTGCACCTACAAGTACCTCAACGGCGGTCCGGGCGCGCCGGCCTTCGCCTACCTCGCCAACCGGCATCACAACACCGTCCACCAGCCAATCCAGGGCTGGATGGGCGCCGCCGACGTGTTCTCGATGGCGGAGCGCTACCAGCCCGCCGGCGGTGTCCGGCAGCTGATCAGCGGCACCCCGCCGATCGTCGGGATGCTGCCGATGCGGGACATGCTGGCGCTCATCGACGAGGCCGGCATGCCCGCCGTACGACGGAAGTCCGTCGCCCTGACCGCGTTCGCCGTCGAGGTCGCCGACGCGCTGCTGGCGCCGTACGACGTGCGCCTCGCCTCGCCGCGCGACCCCGCCGTCCGGGGCAGCCACATCACGCTCGACCACCCGGACTTCCGTCAGGTGACGGCCGGACTGTGGGAAAGGGGAGTCGTCCCGGACTTCCGACCGCCGTACGGCCTGCGGATCGGCCTGTCGCCGCTCAGCACCTCGTTCGGCGAGGTCGCGGCGGGGCTGGCCGTCGTGGCCGAGCTGCTCAGTCGTCCCAGAGCTTGAACTCTTCGGCCGCCTCGATCTTGAGGCGCTTCGGCGGGTCGTAGTCGCCGAACGCGGACGCCAGGATGAGGCGGTAGCCCACCTTCAGGTCGAGCGGGCCCTGCTCGGGGTCGTCGGCCGGGACCTCGAAGACCAGGTTCCGGCTCCAGCTGCAGGTGGCGGTCGCGGGAAGCGGGCACACGTCGAAGTCGTCGTCGGCCGACAGCTCGAAGGTCGGTGCGGCCCCGTCGATCTCGGGCTTCACCGTGACCGAAGTCGCCGCGTAACGCGCGATGCCCCCGACGAGGTCGGTGTCGCCGTAGACGCGCATCTCGGTGCGGAGCGTGAGAGCGAGCCACAGGCGTCCTTCGGGCGCCCACTCGCCGGCGGCGTACGGCGTCAGCACCGGACCGATGAGGTCACAGCTGAACTCGGCGGCCACGGTGTCGGTGTCGAACCACTTCTCCTCGTCGCACGGCTTCTTGGTGAGCTTGTCGTCCTCGATGTCATAGAGGGCGGACGCGTCACCCTTGTCGGTCTTGCCGGACGCCATGTTCACGGTCTGGGCGACGCCGTCGAACTCGATCTCCAGCGCCCTCTCCTCGCCGTCGCCGTCGACCACGACGTAGAAGGACTCTCCGCTCTCGGAGCTCTGGTCGGGCGGCGGCAAGCGGTACTGCTCGCCCTCGCTGACCAGCGAGACGGTCGGGTTCTCGGTGCTGGCGAAGATCCCCTCCAGCCCGTCGGACTGCCACGTGTCGTACTGCCAGGTGATCGGCACCAGCACGGCGCCCGCCGGCGCGTCGACCCGTTCCCTCGTGCGGGTCTCGTCGGCGGTCGCGCTGTCGACCGGCTTGCCGGCGTGGATCAACAGCCGGCCGACCGGCATCGTCACGGTCGCCTCCTGCCCGTCCTTGAACTGGTCGTCCGACCGCGCCGTGATGATGTCGCCGGCGTTCGTGTCGGTTTGGTCCTCGCCACAGGCCGCCAGGAGCGAGCACGCCACGAGGAGGACCGAGCCGATCAGCGCGCGCACCTGCATGGGCTCCATTGTGGCGGACGGCCTTTGTACGCTCGAACCCGTGCCCTCCCGACTGCGTCCAGCCGACCCCGAGGTGGTGGCAGAGGCCCTCGCCCGCGTCGCCGGCGGTACGGCGGACCGGGCCGACCTGCGGCTGCTGACCAAACACTTCCTCGCCGTGCTCGAGGAGCGCGCGCCCGGCCGGTCGGTCGAGGTCCGGGTGCCGCCCTACGCGGCCGTGCAGGTGATCGAGGGCGTGCGCCACACCAGGGGGACGCCGCCCGCGGTGATCGAGACCGACGCCGAGACCTGGGTCGCGCTGGCGACGGGCGAGATCGGGTGGGCCGACGCCCTCGAGAGCGGCCGTGTCCAGGCCAGCGGCGAGCGCACCGACCTCTCGTCGTACCTCCCGATGGCGAGCGGTTAACGTGGCGCCATGACGATGGCGATTGACGACGTTCGGGCCCGGGTCGCGAGCGTTCTCCCGGGCGTTCGCAAGGATCTCGAGGACCTGGTCCGCATCCAGTCGGTGAGCGCCGACCCTGACCGACTGGGCGAGGTCGAGCGCAGCGCGGAGGCAACCCTGGCGCTGTTCCGGGCCGAGGGCGTCGACGCCCGCATCGTCCGGGCTTACGACGGTGCGCCGCCTGCGGTGATCGGCGAGAAGCGCGGCCCGGAGGGTGCCCCCGTCGTACTGCTCTATGCCCACCACGACGTCCAGCCCGAGAACGACCCCGCCGAGTGGGACAGCCCGCCGTGGGAGCCGACCGAGCGCGGCGGCCGGCTCTACGGTCGCGGCGCGGCCGACGACAAGGCCGGGATCATGGCCCACATCGCGGCGCTCCGCGTGTTCGGCGACGACCTACCGGTCACGGTCCGGCTCTTCATCGAAGGTGAGGAGGAGGTCGCCAGCGCGACCCTTTCGCAGCTGCTCGAGCAGAACCTCGAGGCGCTCCGGGCCGACGTCATCGTGATCGCCGACTCGGGCAACTGGGACATCGGCGTCCCCGCCCTGACCACCAGCCTGCGCGGCCTGGTCCGGGTCAACGTCGAGGTCCGCACCCTGACCCACGCCGTCCACCAGGGCATGTGGGGTGGCCTGGTGCCCGACGCCGTGATCACCCTGTCGCGACTGATCGCCTCGCTCCACGACGACGACGGCAACCTCGCGGTCAAGGGCCTGGTCAGCGGGCCCGCCGCCGACGTCGACTACCCGGAGGAGCGGCTTCGGGCCGAGTCCGGCGTAGGCCCCGGCGTCGAGTGGATCGGCTCGGGCCCGAAGGTGGAGCGGCTGTGGACGCAGCCCGCGCTCTCCGTGATCGGCCTCGACGCCCCCAAGGTGGACGGCTCCTCCAACACCCTCATCCCGGCCGCTCGGGCTCGCCTCGCGCTGCGGACCGCCCCGGGAGAGACCTCGAAGAACGCCATCGCCTGCCTGAGCGAGCACCTCGAGAAGCACGTCCCGTGGGGCGCCCAGCTGACGATCGAGGTCGTCGACACCGGCGAGCCGATCGCGCTCGACGTCACCGGTCCGGCCTACGACGCCGCCCGCAACGCCTTCACCGAGGCCTGGGACGGCACCAAGCCGGTCGACATGGGAGTCGGCGGCTCGATCCCGTTCATCGCCGAGTTCCTTGACGCGATGCCCGACGCGAGCGTGCTGGTCACGGGAGTCGAGGACCCCGACACCCGCGCCCACGGCGCCAACGAGGGCCTCCACCTCGCCGAGTTCGAGAAGGTCCTCGTCGCGGAAGCCCTCATGCTCCGCAACTTGGGCGCCGAGGCCGCCGCCGGCCTCCTGTAACCGCCACCGTTCGTCGAGCCCGAGCCGCTGGGCGAGGGCGTATCGAGACGCCTGCACCCGACCGCCGACCGTTGAGGCCGCAGGCACGTCACCACGTCTCGGGACGCCGCCGCCCGTGCCTCGCGGCGGCTACTCGGCGACCGCCGGTAGCGCCGAAGCGGGATTGAGGGCGGTCGGCCGATAGACTCGCGCACGTGTGCGGCGTATTCGGCGTCTGGGCCCCCGGTGAGGACGTCGCGAAGCTCACCTACTTCGGGCTCTACGCACTCCAGCACCGCGGCCAGGAGTCGGCCGGCATCTCGGTCAGCAACGGCCGCCAGATCCTCGTCTACAAGGACATGGGGCTGGTCTCACAGGTCTTCAACGAGGCCACCCTCGACTCGTTCCAGGGCCACCTCGCGGTCGGCCACTGCCGCTACTCGACCACGGGTGCGAGCACCTGGCAGAACGCGCAACCGACGTTCCGCCCGACCGCTCACGGGTCGATCGCCCTCGGCCACAACGGCAACCTGATCAACACCGCCGAGATCGCGCAGATGGTCCACGACCTGCCGAGCGACGAGGAAGAGCTCGACATCCACGCCCGCGACCTCGAGGCGTCGACCAACGACACCGGCCTGGTCACCGCGCTGCTCGCCCACCACCCGGACCAGTCCCTCGAAGCCCGTGCGGTCGAGCTGCTCCCCAAGGTCAAGGGCGCGTTCTGCTTCGTCTTCATGAACGAGGACTCGCTCTACGCCGCGCGCGACCCGGAGGGTCTCCGCCCGCTGGTCCTGGGCCGTCTCGACCGGGGGTGGGTGGTCGCGAGCGAGAGCGCAGCGCTCGCCACCATCGGTGCCAGCGTGGTCCGCGAGGTCGAGCCGGGCGAGCTGATCGTCATCGACGAGGGCGGCCTGCGCTCCCACAGGTTCGCCGAGCCGCGCCGCAAGGGGTGCGTCTTCGAGTACGTCTACCTCGCCCGCCCCGACGCGCACATCGCCGGTCGCAGCGTGCACGAGGCACGCGTCGAGATGGGCCGCGAGCTGGCCCGCCAGTTCCCGGTCGAGGCGGACCTGGTGATCCCGGTGCCCGAGTCCGGCACCCCCGCGGCATCCGGCTACGCACTGGAGAGCGGGATCCCGTTCGGCCAGGGCTTCGTCAAGAACGCGTACGTCGGGCGGACCTTCATCCAGCCCAGCCAGACCCTGCGACAGCTCGGCATCCGGCTCAAGCTCAACGCGCTCGACCACATGATCCGAGGCAAGCGGATCGTCGTCGTCGACGACTCGATCGTGCGGGGCAACACCCAGCGCGCGCAGATCCGGATGCTGCGTGAGGCCGGCGCCCTCGAGGTCCACGTGCGGATCTCGAGCCCGCCGGTGAAGTGGCCGTGTTTCTACGGCATCGACTTCGCCACCCGCGCCGAGCTGATCGCCAACGGTCTCGACGTCGACGAGATCGCCTCGAGCGTGGGTGCCGACAGCCTCGGCTACATCTCGCTCGACGGGATGGTCGAAGCGACCGGGCAGCCGCAACAGAATCTCTGCACCGCCTGCTTCACCGGCAACTACCCGATCCCGCTGCCCGACGAGAGCCTGCTCGGCAAGCACCTTCTGGAGGCGACACTGACGTCGCCGATCCATGGTGAGGCGTTGCCCGTGTTCAACAACCCGTAAGGATTCGCGCCTTGTCCGACCCCGACAACCCCGAACTTGGGGCCTACGCCCGCGCCGGCGTCGACATCCATGCCGCCGACAAGGCCGTCGACCTGATGAAGGCCTGGGTCGAGAAGGCCCGGCGCCCCGAGATGATCGGCGGCCTCGGCGGCTTCGCCGGCCTGTTCGACGCGAGTGCGCTGACGTCGTACAAACGCCCGCTGCTGGCGACCTCGACCGACGGTGTCGGCACCAAGGTCGCCGTGGCGCAGATGATGGACAAGCACGACACCATCGGCTTCGACCTGGTCGGCATGGTCGTCGACGACCTCGTCGTCTGCGGTGCCGAGCCGCTCTTCATGACCGACTACATCGCGACCGGCAAGGTCGTGCCGGAGCGGATCGCCGCGATCGTCAAGGGCATCGCCGAGGCCTGCGTCGAGGCCGGCTGCGCGCTGGTCGGCGGTGAGACCGCGGAGCACCCCGGACTGCTCGAGCCCGACGAGTACGACGTCGCCGGCGCCACCACCGGCGTGGTCGAGGCGGACGCCCTGCTCGGCCCCGGGCGGGTGCGGCCGGGCGACGTGGTCATCGCGATGGCGTCGAGCGGCCTGCACTCCAACGGCTACTCCCTCGTGCGCCACGTCTTCTTCACCGAAGCGGGCTGGACCGTCGACCGGCACGTCGACGAGTTCGGTCGCACACTCGGCGAGGAGCTGCTCGAGCCCACCCGGATCTACACCAAGGCCGGCCTGGCGCTGGCGCGGGAGACCCGCACCCACGCGATGGCCCACGTCACCGGCGGCGGCCTGGCCAACAACCTCGCGCGGGTGATGCCGGTCGAGCTGCGCGCCACCCTGGACCGGGCCAGCTGGCAGCCGGGCACCGTGTTCGACGTGGTCCGGACGCTCGGCGACGTCAGCCAGCCCGACCTCGAGGCCACCCTCAACTGCGGCGTCGGCATGGTCGCGCTGACCCACCCGGACTCCGTCGACGCGGCGCTGGAGCGGCTCGGCGGCTTCGGGATCGACGCCTGGGTGGCGGGCGAGGTCGACGTCGATCCCGACCAGAACGGGACCGTCCGGCTCGTCGGCCAGCACGCCGGCTGGTGATTTCCGCCGCTATCGGCAACTCGGTGTGCGGGAACACCCACCGAACAGGTAGCGTTAGCACCACGAAGACTCTGACTAAGCAGTCCGGGGCGTCACAGCACGCCCCGGCCGAGTGTGCGAGGGGGCTGGACCCTATGGGCCGCGGCCGAGCTAAAGCCAAGCAGACGAAGGTCGCACGCGACCTCAAGTACCGCACTCACGAGACTGATCTCGGTGCCCTGGCGCGAGAGCTCCACGGCGACGAGGGCGAGTCCGAAGCCGCGGTGCCTGTCGAAGAGCTCGAGAAGTGGTCCGATTACTCGGGCCCAAGTCGAGACTGACAAGTCCCCCTCGCAAGAGCACGACGCCAATCAGCCGTTACCGCTGATTGCGCCAACTGCGCCCGCAGTGTGCGGCGCCCCCGGACCGGGTTTGCGATGGTCCGAGCTGCGCCACACGACCTGCGACACGCTCGCAGGCAGGCTCAGCGCAGCCAGATGCCGCGCATCCGACCGACCTCCAGCATCCGCTGCTCCGCCATCCGGTCGGCCGCGGTGGCGGTCGGGACGCCGTCGGTCTTGGCGCGCTCCAGCACCGTGCGCGTGGTGTCGTAGATCCGCGCCGCCCGCAGCCGGGCACGCTCGAAGTTGAATCCCTCGAGCTCGTCGGCGACCTGGACCAGGCCACCGGCGTTGACGACGTAGTCCGGCGCGTAGACGATGCCCCGGTCCTCGACGACCTTCTCGACGCCTGGGTGGTCCAGCTGGTTGTTGGCGGCGCCGCACACGATCCGTGCGGTCAGGTCGCGGACGACCGCGTCCGTCAGGGCCCCGCCGAGCGCACACGGGGCGTAGACGTCGAGCTGGGAGGCGACCAGCGCCTCGGTTGACTCCACGACCCGCACACCCGGGTGCTCGTCCTTGACCCGTTCGATCGCCGCAGGGAAGACGTCGGTGACCACGACGTCGGCGCCGGCGTCGACCAGGTGGCCCACCAGGTGCCGCCCGACCTTGCCCACGCCGGCCACGCCGACGGTCCGGCCGGCAAGGACGGCCGCGGGATCGGCATCGCCCCAGACCGACTCAGCCGACGCACGCAGGCCGCAGAAGACGCCGTACGCCGTCAGCACGCTGCTGTCGCCCGCGCCTCCGTGCGCCTCGGTGCGGCCGGTGACGTGCGCGGACTCCCGCGCGACGATGTCCATGTCCTCGCTGTAGGTGCCGACGTCGCAGGCGGTGATGTAGCGGCCGTTGAGCGACTCGACGAACCGTCCGTAGGCGCGCAGCAGGGCCTCGGTCTTCTGGGTCGCGGGGTCGCCGATGATGACCGCCTTGCCGCCGCCGAGGTCGAGCCCGGTGACCGCCGCCTTGTAGGACATCCCGCGCGAGAGGGCCAGGACGTCGGCGAGCGCGGCTGCGGTCGACGCGTAGGGGTGGAAGCGAGTGCCGCCGAGTGACGGGCCGAGGTCCGTGGAGTGGATCGCGATGATCGCACGGAGGCCGCTGGCGGGGTCGTTGGCGAAGACGATCTGCTCGTGCTCGAGATCGTGCTCGAGGAGATCCGGGGCGGGTACGTCGGGCACGGGCGGGGTGGTGCTGCGCTCGGACATGGAATGCCGCTTTCTATTTCAGCCACGGGGGTGGTGTGGCGTTGGTGGTGACCGGCGTGCGGGGGTGGTGCTCGCCGGTGTGTCCAACGATAGGACCTACGCACGGGTAAGCCCACGTTCCCGACATCGCACGCAACCGAACGGCACCCCTCGTGCGTCGTAAGGGCATGCTGATGCTGGTTGCCGGCGCCTCGGGCGCGCTGATCCTGGCCGCGCTCGTCCTGGGTGCGGTGCGGGAGCGGCGTCAGGGGCGACCCTCGGTCAGCTGATCTCCATGTCCTCGTTGCTCCAGAACGCGCGCATGGTCGTGATCCGACCGTCGTCGTCGAACGTCATCAGGTCGATCGGCGCCAGCGTGTAGGTCTGGTCGCCCACCCGCGTCACCAGCTCGAACAGGAAGGCGGCCTGCCCGTCGGCGACCCTGGCCGACACCAGCCGGCTCTCCTGCTCCAGCGGCTCGATCGCCGCATAGAACTCCCGGATCGACTCCCGGGTGGTCCGCACCTGGCTGCCGACCGGGTCCTCGAGGGTCGCGCCGTCGGCGTACAGGTCGAGGATCTCGTCGGCGGTGCCCTTGCCGACCAGGTCGACGTAGCGCTGGATGGTCTCGAGGATCAGATCCCGGTCGGCGGCCATGTGTGCTCCCTCTACTAGAACGTGTTCTAGGTCAGGGTAGCTGTTCGGCCTTCGGTCCGGGAGCGGTGGAGGACGACGACGTGGGCGAGATCCCGATCGTGCCGCCGCCGGCGTCGAACAGCTCGATCATCGTCCGCGGCTGCACCGTGCGAAGGAGGCGGAGCAGGGTGCCGACGGCGATCAGCAGTCCGACGATCTCGCAGGCCTCCTCGAACGTCAGGACCGTGAGGTACGGCGTGGACTGCCGGCCGTACTCGACGGCGAAACCGCTCAGCATCTCGACCACGATGGCGCCGCCGAAGTAGACGGCAGCGGCGATGACCAGACGGATCCGGATCGCGCCCGGCAGCGAGCGGATCAGCGGAGCGAAGTACCACGCGCAGACCGCGAGGAAGCCCACCGCCGGCAGCAGCCAGGCGAAGTAGAAGACGCCGAAGTCGATCTCGAGGCCCCGGCGAAGGGGGCCGGTGAACAGGTCGTGGAGCTGGGCGGCCTCGTCGATCGACATGAACAGGAGGAGGGCCGACATCGCTCCCCACCGACCGGCCAGCGGCGCGCCCTCGGCGCGGTAGTGGGCCGCGAGGGCGAGCGTCAGCAGTGCCGCGACGAGCAGCGGGAACGACTGGTACCAGGACGCGAAGTTCCCCTCCCCGTTCAGGTCGAAGTGGCGCGGGATGCCGAACTCGCGACTGACGCCGCGTTCCACGTAGAGATACAGCGTCACGACGTGCCCGAGAAGCATGACGCCGGCGATCAGCCAGAGCCAACGGAGCAGGGGGATCCTCAGCACATCCGAAATTTACGCCGTCTCCCTAGGGTTCACCCTCCATTTACGTCGTTCGGACGGGTGTCTCATCACACATCGGTGGCCGTCGTCAGCACGGTCAGCCGGTAGCGCAGCACCATCGGCCGGCTCCCGAGCGCCTGGAAGGTCAGGTGGGGCCAGCACCACGCCGGGTCCTTCTGGTCCGGCTGCAACGCCGCGACCACGCCCGCGGCGCCGGCCCCGCTGAAGTGGTCGACGCTGCCGGTCGTCAGGATCTGCGCGATCGTCACCTCGGCCGTCAACGTCGGTTCGGATCCGGCCGTCAGTGCCTCGGCGTCCGGCGGGACGAACCCCATCGGTACGGCGTCGACCTGGCCGGAGCGGTAGATGATGAGCCCCGCGTCCTGGGCGATCGTGACGTCGCCGGTGTAGGTGCGGAGCCGGGCGGCCGACCCGTCGGCCGCATACGCGGGCTGGTCGAGCAGCGGGGACGGCGTCACGCCGGCGAGTCGCAGGGCCACGACCGCCAGCCTAGTGTCGGCGTCGGGAATTGCGGCGGTTGGCGTGTCGGTCGCGTGCATCGCAAGCACTAGCGCGCCGCTTACCCGGTGTCGAGCGTCGCACGCCTCGGTCATGAGGGACGCGTGGCGGTGCCGCCGGGGCGCCCGTTCTGTTTACCTTGGGCGTTCCCGGTATCTCGCCCGAAGGAATCCTGTCGTGACACTCGTCGCCGTTCGCACAGCCCCGATCCGCCGTCGGGGCAAGCCGGTCGCGACCTACGACGAACGGCAGGCGGTGGCCACACTGACGGCTGCCGACCGGCACCTGGTCAAGCGGTTCAGCTGGGGTTACACGCCCGCTCTGGCCGCGCAGGTGAAGGCGGCCGGCGGCGGCCGGGCCTGGTTCGCCCAGCAGCTCGAGCCCGCCACGATCACCGACGCACCCGGCGACGACATCAACAACTGGTTTCCGAGCCTGCGCCTCACGCCGAAGCGGATCTTCCAGAACCAGGAGGACGACGTCATGGGCTCGTGGGAGGTGGCCGCCGACCTCAGCCGCTGGACGGTCGCCCGCCGGATCGCCAGCAACCGGCAGGTGCACGAGGTGATGGTCGACTTCTGGTCGAACCTGCTCAACGTCTCGCTCTTCCACGACGACGCGATCTTCTGGCGGATGGACTACGACCGGGTGATCCGCAGCCATGCGCTGACCTCGTTCGAGTCGCTGCTGCAAGCCGCGATCACGCACCCGGCCATGGGGCTCTACCTCGACAACGCGTTCTCGTCGAAGGAGGCACCCAACGAGAACCTCGGCCGGGAGCTGCTCGAGCTCCACACGGTGGGTGTCGACGCCGGCTACACCGAGGACCACGTGAAGGCGTCGGCCCGGATGCTCACCGGCTACCGGGTCGACGTGTGGTGGCCGTCGTTCCGAGCCGTCTACGACACCGACTGGCACGACACGCAACCGGTCAGGGTGCTCGATTTCACCCACGCCAACCGGTCCGCCGACGGACGCGCGGCCACGCTCGCCTACCTCTCGTACCTGGCCCGGCACCCCGCCACCGTCAACCGGCTGGCGCGACGGTTGTGCGCCAGGTTCGTGTCCGACCAGCCGACGGCGGCGATCGTCAATGCCGTCGCCCGGGCGTACGTCGCCAACAACACCGCGATCAAGCCGACACTGCGCGCCCTCGTCGCCCACCCCGACTTCGCCGCTGGTGCAGGCAAGAAGGTGCGCACGCCCGGCGAGGACTACGTCGCCACCGTCCGCGCCCTCGGCATCCGGCCGCAGCGGCCGGTCGACGACGACTCGTTCGCCAACGCGATGTATTGGCAGTACAGCGAGGGCGGCCAACCACCCTACGAGTGGCCGGCGCCGAACGGCTATCCCGACTCCGATGGCGCGTGGGCGAGCGCCGGCCGGGTCCTCACCAGCTTCACGATGCACCGCGACCTGGCCGCGCGGTGGTGGCCCACCGACCAAGCCCAGTTCCCGACGTACGCCTCGATGCTGCCGACGATGCCGGCCACCCTCGCCCAGGTCATCGACCACCAGGCGCTGCGGATGTTCGGGCAGCGGCCGAGCGACGACGTACGCAACGGCATCGCGCAGCTGCTGGGCATGCCGCTGACCCGGCGGCTCAGCAAGGAAGACGCGCTCGACTACTGGACCCTGCGCGGCGTCCTCTCCTCCCTGCTCGACTCACCCCTGCACCTGCACCGCTAGCCCGACCGAGCACGGAAGGAGCCACCGATGTCCACGCACGAAACAACGGGTCATGGATGGGGGCCTGGGGGCGGAGCCCCCGGTGGGGGTCCACGGGGAAGGAGCCCCCGTGCGTGCGAATGTCCTGACTTCACCCGGACCCGGATGTCCCGTCGCCGGTTGCTCGGCACGGCGGCAGCCGGTGCCGGCGCCCTGGTGGGCGCCCAGATGGTCGGCGAGGCCTTCGTGCAGGTGGCGTACGGCGGCACGCCCGGGGGCAACGTCGTCGTCGTGATGAGCCTGCGCGGGGGAGCCGACGGTCTCTCGATGGTGGTGCCGCGCGGGGTCGACCACGACCACCTCGCCGACTGGCGACCGTCCATCTTCGTCCCCGAGAGCACCCTGCTTGGCGCCGACCCGCGCTTCGGTCTGCACCCGGCGCTCGGCGACCTGCTGCCGATGTGGGACGCCGGCACCTTCGGCGCGGTCCACGCCGTCGGTCTCGAGGCGCCGAACCGGAGCCACTTCGAGGCGATGGAGGAGGTCGAGGACGCCGACCCGGGCTCGACCGCCCGCGTGGGCTGGATCAACCGGTTGATCGGCATCGACCCCGGTGCCTCACCGCAGGACGCCGTCTCGCTCGGGTCGACGCTGCTGCCGGCAGCGATGATCGGGCCCGCCCCGGCGCTCGGCGCCTATCGCGTCGCGGACCTGTCGGTGGCGGACGTCGGCACGACCGCGGGCGCCCGGCGTACGTCGCTGCGCACCATGTGGTCAGGGGACGACTCGGTACTCGGTGACGGCGTACGGCTTGCCGTCAAGTCGACCTCGGCGCTCGCTCCGCTCGTCAAGAGCGCCGACGACACCGTGCACGTCGACGCCTACCCCGAGGGCCCGCTCGCCGAGGTGCTGGCCAACACGGCGGCGCTCATCCGCGCCGACGTCGGCACCCGGGTGGTCGCGGTCGACTACGGCGACTGGGACATGCACGAGGGCGTGGGCGTGGTCGACGGTGGCTGGATGTTCGACCACCTCCGCCACTTCGCCGCCGCGATGAAGGCCTTCTTCGCCGACCTCGGGTCGTCCGCGTCCCGGGTCACGGTCGTCACCATCAGTGAGTTCGGGCGGCGCCTGGAGGAGAACGGCGGCGGCGGCCTCGACCACGGCTACGGCAACGCGATGCTGCTGCTCGGCGCCGGGGTGTCCGGCGGCGAGGTGCACGGAGCCTGGCCGGGGCTGGCCGAGGCCGATCTCGAGGACGGCGACCTCGCCATGCGGCAGGACTTCCGCAGCGTGCTCTGGGAGGTGATGTCGCACCGGTTCCCGGACGTCAGCGGCAGCCGGGCCCAGGTGTTCCCCGGCTTCACCCCGGAGAACGTCGGGGCGATGACCTGATCAACCGGTCGAGCGCTCGCAGCCGATCCGCTGGGTGTCGGCGGGATCGTTCTCGGCGGCGTCGTTGCCGTCACCGCACTTGAGCCGGTCCGCACCCAGGTCGCCGTACATCTCGTCGTCGCCGGGTCCGCCTTCGACCAGGTCGTTGCCGTTGCCGCCGCGCAACAGGTCACGAAGCTCACCACCGACCAGTCGGTCCCTGCCGTCCCCGCCGAACACCCGATCAGCGGCCTCGCCGGAACGGACCCAGTCGTCCCCTGCCCCGCTGATGATCAGGTCGTGGTCGAAGGCGCCGTTGATGAAGTCGTCGCCGGCACCGGTGCGTGCCTCGTCGACGCCGGCGTCGAGGAGGACGGAGGCCTGGAACTCGGCAGGCAGGGTCGAGGTGTCGACGTGGTCGTCGCCCAGGCGCATCTCGAAGTGGATCGTGAGCGGGTGGGCCGGCGTGACGCCGTCCGGCACGCGGCAGACGGCGGCGACGCCGTTGGGCACCCGCTTCTTCTGGCACGACCTGGCGAGACTCTCCCACCGTGCGGTGCGTGGGTCGCTGAACCGCAGCTTGCCGTCGACCAGCGTCACGACGACCCGGCTGTTCTGCCCCCACGACCCGAAGTAGTAGCCGTCGTCGACCCGTTTCAAGGTCGCCGGACGGACGATCCTCTCTTGGACCGCCGCGTCGGCAGGCCGTACGTCGGCCGTGCCGCGGTCCGCCGGTGTGGCCGGTGCCGCTCCCGTCGAGCCGGGCTGCGCTGCGACGGCGAATCCCGCGGCGGCGACGAGGGCGAGCAGGGATCGGGTCACGGTGCGCATGCCGCCACTATGCGCCTGCCCGTCGCGCTCCGTCGAGAGCCGAGGTCGCCCCCTCGGCCGGCCGGCGGCCACGCCGGCCGTCAGCACCCCGGTCGGTGACGCTCGACAGGTCCCGGCCCGGATCGGCTCCGGTACCTTCGGGGCCATGACCGACCTGCGATCACGCCGCAGTGTCCTGCGCAGCGTGCCGAACGCACTCGGGCGGGGCAGGGAGCGGCTGACCGGCGTCTTCCAGCACCGCTACCCGACCGTAGCCGTCACCGGCATGACGGGAGTCGGCAAGAGCGAGCTCGTCGATCACCTCAGCGGCGGACCACGCCCGGGCGGCGTGCCCGAGGCCGGCTCGGCCGTGATGGAGAAGCGCGTACGACGCGACCCGCGTCTGCGCGGGTTCCGGTTCCGGGTGGTGCCGGGGGAGAACGCCGCGACCCGGCTCGGAGCGCTCGACGAGGTGTTCCACGACAACCCGGTCGACGGCGTGCTGCACGTAGTGGCCAACGGCTACGCGACCGGCCGTCGGCCGGCCGGAAGGACCGGCAACGTCGAGGCGGACCGGGCCGAGCAGCTGGCCCGCGAGCTCGAGGACTGGACCGTCACCGCGCACCGGATCGCGTCGATGGCGGTCCGTCGTACTCAGCCGACCTGGCTGGTCGTGGTCGTGACCAAGGTCGACCTCTACCCGGACGACATCGACGCGGTGGTGCAGTCCTACTCACCGGGCAGCGGCACGCCGTTCGGCGACCGCCTCGACGAGCTTCGTGCCCTTGCGGGCGGCGCCAAGCTGTCCGTCGACGTGCTGCCCGCGTGCAGCCATCTCGCCGCCGGCAGCAACGTGAAGCCGAAGCAGCGCGACGGGTACCTCGCCGCGCTCGAGGCACGAATGGGTCAGCTCGCCGGCCACGTCTAGCGACCAGCCTCGAACCCAGGGCCGGCAAGCTCAGGGGAGCTGGGCGCCCGGGAGCACGGCGGCGATGAAGAGCACGCCCGAGGTGACCAGGCACGCGCCGAGCACGCCGTCCACCTGCGTCCGGACGTTGCCGTGGGCTGCGGCGAGCCGCCACGCGGTCAGGCCGATCGCCACCGCCATCACCAGCGCGGTATAGACCACCAGGTCAGCCTGGTTCATGGTGTCCTCCTGGGCGCTCGGCGGTCTTCGTCCAACCTAACGACCTTGGCAACCTCGGGACACGGCCCGGCTACTGAATGAGGACGTTGGTCCCAGCCCCGCCGTCGAGGGTGTCCCCGCCGGCCCCGCCGACCAGGCGGTCGTCCCCGTCGTTGCCGTACAGGAAGTCGTCGTCGTCACCGCCCTTGAGGAGGTCGTTGCCGCCGTTGCCGTTGAGTTCATCGGCGCCGGCTCCGCCGATGATGATGTCGCGGTCATCGCTCCCGTTGAGGTCGTCGGCGCCGGGTCCGCCGAAGATCAGCTCCTCACCGGAGCCCCCATCGATCAGGTCGACCCCGAGGTTGCCCTTGAGCAGGTCATGGCCGCCGCCGCCGTTGATCTGGTCGTCCTCGGATCCGCCGTAGATGAAGTCGGCGCCGGCGGCGCCGCTCAGGAAGTCGGCGCCCGGCCCACCGAAGATCTCATCGCCCTCCGCGCCGGTCAGGCCGCCGTAGATCTCGTCGGCACCGGCGCCGCCCTTGAGGTGGTCGGTGCCACTGACTCCGTCGAGCTGGTCCACGCCCGGCCCGCCGAACACCTGATCGTTGCCCTCGCCGCCCGTCACGATGTCGTCGCCGCCGAAGGCACAGATGGTGTCGTTGCCTCCGTTGCCGTGGATCGTGTCGGCGCCGTCCGTGCCGATGATGACGTCGTCATCTTCGGTGCCCTCGACCGGGGAGCCGGACGCGACGATCGTCGGGAACATGCCGTCGCACCTGTCCTGCCCGCAGATCGGGTCGGTACCGGTGGAGTTCGTGGGGGTCCTGGTCCCGCCGTCGGTGAAGTCGGCACTGTTGTTGTTGGTGTCGTCGGGGCAGGTCGGACGCCCGACCTGCTGGAACGACGAAGGGGAGACTTCTTGCGTCTCGTAGCCCGGCGCCTTCAGGCCCACGCCGACGGCGTCGACCACATTCGTCGCTCCGGCGAGATTGCCGTTGCGACCGAGCGAGGTGGTCGTGTCGGCCAGGATCCACGTGCCGTGGTGGGCGTCGAAGCCGATGACACCCGGATAGACGTAGTCCGGCGTGAACTGAGCCATCCCCGACTGGGTGATGTCGGTGATCAGGAAGGTCTTGCCGGCTGGCACACTCCCGACCAGCGCGGCGGGACTGTCGTCGATCTGGATGTCGTTGGCGCCGAGTAAGAGCGAGTGCTGGATGCTCCAGCCGCTCAGGCTGACGTCGCTGGAGGTCGGGTTGAACAGCTCGATGTAGGCCTCGTTGACGGACGAGAACATCCCGACCTCGCTGATGATGAGGCCGGTCCCCGCCGGGTTCGCATGAGTGGCGGGTGGTGCCGTGAGGAGGGGTGCGACCACGCCGGCCGCAGCCAGTCCGAGGGTCAGCAGGCGCGCGATGGCGCCTCGGGATGAAAGGACAAGGTTCACGACAAGCCCCCATGGCTCGTAGGTGGTCGATTGCCGGCGGCCGAAGTGGCCGTCCCCTCGCGAGCCACGCTAGCGGTGGTCGAGCCCCGACGTTTGACAAATGCGAAAAGCCCCCGGAGGCGAACCTCCGGGGGCGACGCACTCGGTGGGCAGGGGCGGGGTCGAACCGCCGACCTATCACTTTTCAGGCGATCGCTCGTACCAACTGAGCTACCTGCCCGAGCAGTGCCACACCATACCGGAGGGCTCCGCGCCGTACGAAAGCGACGACCGCGGTTAGGTCCCACGAGGGGCCTCGCCACTATGCTGTCCGGGCTGCAACCGGCGCTGCCGGCGGCAGCGGGCCCCCGTCGTCTAGCGGCCCAGGACCCCGCCCTTTCACGGCGGTAGCGCCGGTTCGAATCCGGTCGGGGGTACGGTGCCGACTTCGGCTCTGACCAGCGGCAACTCTTCGCGGGATGTCGCAGGTGCGCGCTTCCGAGTTGGGCTCCGCCGCAGCACGCCGACGTACCAAACCCCGGAATTAGGCGCCGCGTCCCGCGTGGGCCGATGGCTGGAGCCGACTTGGGTACGTCCGTGTGCTGCTGCGTTCCGCCCCCGGCCTTCCGGCCGTCGGCCCGGCCGGGCACTGGTCAACACCAGGTCCAGAAAACCGCCGACTACGGCCAACGACCACGGTTTCGCGGTGGTTGTCCGGAGGTGACCCTCGATTGGGTCGGCCCGGGCACGATGGGTTAGAGTTCCACCGCTTCACAAGGCCCCGTAGCGCAGTTGGTTAGCGCGCCGCCCTGTCACGGCGGAGGCCGCGGGTTCGAGTCCCGTCGGGGTCGCCAGTATTTGTATTGCCCGAGCGGTGTCGCAGATCGTGCGGCACCGCAGGGACCATCGCAGGCTCAGCCCGCGGGTGCAGCACGATGCGGGCTTCGCCCGCCGTGCGCCACGCTGCCGGACCGCAGTTGGCGCAGGCAGTCGTCACGCTTGCGGGGCGACTCGCCGCTCCGGCTCTCGTCGCTGTGGAAGACGGCACAATGGGTCGTGTGCCGGTCGACATGGATGACGAACGCTTCGACGCCCTGGTCGATGAGGCGCTCGACGCGATCCCCGACGAGCTCGCGGTGCTGGTCCGCAATCTGGTCGTCCTCGTCGAGGACGAACCTCCGGACGACGAGCCGGACGACCTGCTCGGTCTCTACGACGGCGTGGCACTCACCGAGCGCGGCACCACGTGGCTGCCCGAGCTGCCCGACCGGATCTTCCTGTTCCGCGGCCCGTTGCTCGACATGTGCGACGACGAGGCCGACCTGGTCGACGAGATCCGGATCACCGTGGTGCACGAGGTCGCCCACCACTTCGGCATCGACGACGACCGGTTGCACGAGCTGGGCTACGCCTAGTGAGGCACGGCACTACGTCGCGAACCAGAAGCCCAGGGCGGCGGCAGCGAGACCGAGTCCGAGGGTGAGGGCGGCGTACGTCGTACCACCGCGAAGGCCGAGGTCCCGGGTCTGCACGGCGAACGAGGAGTACGTCGACATGCCCCCGCAGAATCCAGCGCCCGCCAGGGCCATCGCGGAGCCGTCGACCGACCAACCGATGCACAAACCCAGCACGAGGGAGGCGACGACGTTGACCGCGAGCGTGCCGTACGGCAGCACGGTGTCGAACCGTTGCCCGAGCGCGTAGCGCAGGGGGGCGCCGACGGACGCGCCGAGCGCGACCCAGAGCGCGTCGCTCACCGCTCGACCTCAGGCGGCAGCGGGGGCGCGAACCGGCCGACCACGATGACCGCGACCACCCCGGCGGCAAGGGTGCCGAAGAGGTAGGCGCCCGCGAGCAGCACGTCGCCGTCGGCGAGGAGCGACCGGCCCCGCTCGCTGGTGGCCGAGAAGGTCGTGAACCCGCCCAGCAGGCCCGGCCCGATCCCGGCCGCCCAGGTCTCCGACGTTCGGGCGATCGGCAGCAGCTCGAGGCCGGCCAGCAGCGCGCAACCGACGACGTTGATCGCGAAAGTGGTCCAGGGGAAGCCCGCACCGTCGGGCGCGGCCTCGCCGAGCAGGAACCGGAGTACGGCGCCCGCCGCCCCGCCGACCGCCACCGCGAGCAGCAGTCGCGGCGATGGTGGCACGGTCAGATCGTAGAACCCGGCGAGGAGGTGCCGGACCAGGGCTGCGGCGCGGCCCCGGCGGCCTGGCGGCGAAACTCGCTGAGGAACCAGATCTGGAACGCGCGCTGCTCGGGCAGGCGTGGTGCCGTGAGCAGCCGTTCTTCGCGGCTGAAGTCGTCGGCGGCGTCCAGCAGGTCGATCAGCTCGCCGATCTGACGGGCGATCAGCGGCGGCATCCGCAGCCGCAGATCGGCCGACTCGCGTCCGGCCTCGAGCGCGTCGTCGACCTGCTCGCGGCCCATGCCCGATCGCAGCGGCCCCTCGAGGGCGTTGAAGTGTTCAGAGAGGACCTTCGCCAGCGGGTAGTCGTCGTCGTGAGCGAGAGCGAGCAGCCGGATCTCGCGCCGCAGGTCGCGGTAGTGGCGCTGGAAGCGCGAGAAGGCCTGCACGGGCACGCCCTTGATCTGGATCGCGACCTCGCCCATCCGAGTGCGCTGCTCACCGGTGACTGGCGGGGCCATCAGCTGGAACTCGGCGCCGCCGTCGTCGGAGAACTCGGTGGCGGGCTCGAACCACACCGTCTTGCCGTCGTCCTCGATGACCGCCCCCCAGGCGACACTCGCCCGGGACACCATGTCGAGGCCGCGGCCGAAGCCGCCCAGCTCGGTGATGTCGATGTCGGCGGCAGCGCCGGAGTCGATGGCGTCGAGGTCGAAGGCATCGAGGTCGATGCCACCCCCGCGGGATCCAGGCTGCGGGGGAACAACGGAATTGTCCGAGATCTCGAATCGCGGATGATCCGCGGTGCCCCGCAGCTGGAGCCGGGTCGGAGGCTCGCCGTGGAGGAGGGCATTGGTCACCAGCTCGGACACGCCGACCTCGGCGCATTCGGCGAGGTCGTCACGCTCGATCGCCGTACACGTCCGAACTGCCCACCGGCGCGCGTCCTGCACGCTACGTGGGCCAGCGGTCAGGGTCAGGACCTGCCGGTGTGGCAACGCGAACCCCTTCCTCGATGGTTCAGCGCCCGAGACAGCATTGAGTCGGCTCTTCCCAGGGATCCAGGGTCGTTTACCCCGTCACCTACCAGTCAAACATTCAATCTCGTCCCCGATTCTGTCCTGTGATGGAGCCGACACCGTGGAACCCGGTCCGCTTTTGGGCACCGAGCGCTGAGGCGGGAGGATGGGAACAGCCAAGACACAGGAGGCTCACGATGACCGCAGAGACCCCGACCCCCGAGCGCGCGCTCGTCCGGCGCTCGGAGCGGCACCAGGTCGTCGTGGTCGGTTCCGGCTTCGGTGGCCTGTTCGGCACGAAGGCTCTCAAGGGCGTCGACGTCGACGTGACGATGATCGCGAAGACGACCCACCACCTGTTCCAGCCGCTGCTCTACCAGGTCGCGACCGGGATCCTTTCCGAGGGCGAGATCGCACCGCCGACGCGCGAGGTGCTGGCGCGGCAGAAGAACGCTCAGGTCCTGCTCGGCGAGGTGACTGGCATCGATCTCAAGGCGAAGACGATCACCTCGCACGTCCTCGGCCGCGAGCTGACGACGCCGTACGACTCCCTGATCGTCGCCGCCGGTGCCGGCCAGTCCTACTTCGGCAACGATCACTTCTCCGAGTTCGCCCCCGGCATGAAGAGCATCGACGATGCCCTCGAGCTGCGCGGCCGGATCTTCGGCGCGTTCGAGATGGCCGAGATCGGCGCGGCCCGCGGTGAGAACGTCGACCACCTGCTGACCTTCGTGGTCGTCGGCGCCGGCCCGACCGGTGTCGAGATGGCCGGTCAGATCGCCGAGCTCGCTCACCGCACCCTGACCCGGGACTTCCGGGCGATCAGCAGCCACCACGCGCGGGTCATCCTGGTCGACGCGGCGCCGCAGGTGCTGCCGCCGTTCGGCGCCAAGCTGGGCGCCTGGACCGAGAAGAAGCTCGCTGACCTCGGCGTCGAGGTGATGCTCGGCGCACTCGTGTCGGAGGTCGACGAGCGCGGCCTGGTCGTGAAGTACAAGGACGGCACCGAGAAGCGGGTCTCGGCCGTCACCAAGGTATGGGCGGCGGGCGTTCAGGCCAGCCCGATCGGCAAGACCCTGTCGGAGCAGACGGGTGCGCCGCTGGACCGGTCCGGCCGGATCGCGGTCAACCCCGACCTCACGCTCCCCGGCTACCCGGAGGTCTTCGTCGTGGGCGACATGATCGACCTCGACAACCTTCCGGGCGTAGCCCAGGTCGCGATCCAGGGCGCGAAGTACGCCGCCAAGGAGATCGACGGCCGGCTCAAGGGCAAGGCGCCGCAGAAGCCGTTCAGGTACTTCGACAAGGGCTCGATGGCGATCATCAGCCGGTTCCGCGCGGTCGCGGTCGTCGGCAAGCTCCGGCTCACCGGATTTGTCGCCTGGCTGATGTGGCTCGGCGTGCACCTCGTCTACATCACCGGGTTCAAGAACCGCGTCACCGCGGTCCTGCACTGGTTGGTGTCCTTCCTCGGCCGGGGGCGATCGGAGCGCACGTCGACCGAGCAGCAGATCTTCGCCCGCGTCGCGCTCCAGCGCCTCAAGCACGGTGCCGCCGACCTGGTCTCGCAACCGGGGGAGTACGACGCCGAGGCCGAGCGTCAGCGCCGCGAGGAGCTCGAGAGCAGGGCGCTGGAAGAGGTCCGGCTCACCGATGAGCAGGTCCGCGGTGTGAAGGTCTGAGCTCTACTCGAGCTCGATCCCGGACTCGGTCGCTTCGGCGGCCGCCCGGAAGCGGTCGAGGCTGCGCGCCCACCTGGGCAGGATGAAGACGCCCTCGGCCTCTGCTGTCACCTCGCCGTCGGGGTTGAGGATCCGGCCCTTGCCGTAGGTCTTGATGCCTTCCCGGTGGTCGACCCAGGCCTCGCAGCGCAGGTCGCCGAGTGGCGTGCCCTGGCGGTAGACGATGGTGAGGGTGCCCGTCATACCGGGGCGGCCGCTGGTGCTCACCGCGTGGCCGAGCACCTGGTCGAGCATCAGCGAGACAACGCCACCGTGGACCAGTCCGGGCGGTCCCTCGTAGGCGGCGCCGAGACGGAAGTCGCTCCAGGCGCGTCCCTCGCCGTTGCTCCGGATGTCGAGCGGCGGCGCGATCGGGTTGCGCAGACCCATCACGGCGTTGCCCCAGTTGCGGCCGCGCTTGCCGTCGGGGCGGAACCGGACGCCGTACGCCCCGTCCATCTGCTTCCTCCGGAGCCGCTCGACGATGGCTTCGACCTCGGCCTGCGCGGCGCGGATCTCGTCGTCATCGACCTCGGTCCGGATCGTCACGTCCACCAGCTCGCGCACCGCGTTGGTGAACGGTGCGAAGACTGCCGCCTCGTGGGCGATCTCCTCCTCGGTCGCGTGCTCGATCTCGAACCGGGTCATGGAGGCACACTAGAACAGGTTCTCGCCGCGACTGCCGATGGAAATCGCAATGCGACGAGCGTCACGGCCTGATGGAATCGGCTCATGACCGCACTCGTGATGCCCGATCTGCGATGGTTCCCCAGCTGGGCCGCGACCGTGGAGGACTTCGGCGACGAGTTCATGCACGGGTCCGGGGCGTGGAACCTCGACCACCCGCTCGCCTCGACCGAGGCCTCCTGCCAAGAGTTCATCGAGGTGCTGGCCGAGCGGAGCTCAGCAGACCCGGACGCCCAGATGATCGCCGGGAGCGGGCGGGTCGCGTCGACGTACTTCTGGATCACGGCGGACGACGGCGGCCCCGACGACGAGATGATCGGCTTCCTCAACCTCCGGCACGACCTCAACGCCTGGTTGTTGGAGGAGGGTGGCCACATCGGCTACTCGGTGCGCCCGGCGCGACGCCGACAGGGCCACGCGACGCGCGCGCTCGCCCTCGGCGTACGACGAGCGGGGGAGCGCGGCATCGACCGGGTGCTCGTGACGTGCGACACCGACAACGCGCCGTCGGCGCGCACCATCGAAGCGGGCGGCGGCGTCTTCGAGGACGTCCGCAACGCCAAGCGTCGCTACTGGATCACAGTGCCGGCGTAGCTTCCTGCGGTCGCAGGTCCGGCCGCACCCGGTGGAGCACTGCGGTGAACTTGTGGGGGTCGACCATGCTCCCGTCGATCACGAGCAGCGGCTCGTCGTGGCGCTCGATGAGGACCTTCCAGCCGCGGTGCCCGGGCCGTCCCTCAACGGCCACCGGCGTGTAGATGCTGGTCAGGTCGATGACCTCGAACTTGCCATCGCGGATCATCTCCAGCTGGCCGCGGATCACTGCCATCTCGGTGATGCCGGTGCTGGCACGGACGCCCCACACGATCAGTGTGAGCAGGGCCAGCAGCAGGGTTATGCCGTAGTTGACCGTCGTGCCCTGCTGGTAGGCCCGGATGCCCGCACCGACCGTCATCGCAGCGATCGCGACGAGCGCGAAGGTGATCGTGTGCCGGGCGCCGGTGCGTGGCTTGAAGACGGCGTTGGTGGAGCGGCTTGAGGTCAGTTCTTCCTCGTGCTCGGGGGTCGAGGCGTACGGCGACCCCTTGCCCGGCGTGGTGCCGGTGCGTGGGGGAGGCGTGGGGTGTTCGCCGGTCGCCGCGGCTGCGTCGGTCGCGCTCGCGGCGTCCGGCTCGGGGTCGGCGGACTTGTAGGGAGCTGCCCAACGGGTCGCCATCGGCGGGTCGGGCGCGACCAGCGCGTCGAGCACGTGTTGTCCCGCGTCTCGCGCGTTGGGCACGGTCAGCCGCTGCGGGTCGACGGTCCCCGGCAGGTCGACGCGGTGCTTGCCGCCCCGGACGGGGTCGCCGACCTCATCGGCGTACGTGGCCCGCTTGGCCAGCCACCGGCGAATAGCGTCGGTGTCCGCGCCGAAATCCAACTCGTCAAGATCCCTCACGACGAGGCCTCCCTTCCTCCCACCCCGAAATCTACGCCGGATCGAGTGGTCGCGTGGTCGGTTCCGATACGCCGGGCGGTAGGTTGAGAGTGAGTCTCAACTGCCGAGGAGGCATGAATGCACGAGACCTCGGCGCTGCGGCCGACGCGCCAGCGGCGCGCGATCACGGAGGCGCTCGCGGATGCGTCCGACTTCCAGAGCGCGCAGGACATTCACGACGCGCTGCGCCACGCCGGCGACAAGGTCGGTCTGGCCACCGTCTACCGGACCCTCCAGGCGATGGCCGAGGCCGGCGAGGTCGACGTGCTCCAGGGGTCGGGCGGGGAGTCGGTCTACCGCCGCTGCAGCACCCACCACCACCATCACCTGGTCTGCCGTTCCTGCGGGCGCACGGTCGAGGTGACCGGCCCGGCGGTGGAGAAGTGGGCCGACGCGGTCGCCCGCGAGCACGACTTCGCCGAAGTGAGCCACAGGCTCGAGCTGTTCGGCATCTGCGCCGCCTGCCGCGCCTGACGGACGCTGGTCAGTCGCTCAGCACCACTCGTGCACGCCGCTCGGCGTGAGGTTGAGGTTGCGGCGCACGACCGGCCACCGGGCGGCGTACCCGTTGCAGGTGCGGTTGAAATCAGACTCGCGGTACTCGATGGCGAGCACGTGGTCGCCGTACGACGACTCGTAGCTGTCGCACTCCCGCCACCGCCCGCACTCCTCGGCGACCGCGAAGTCGAAGACGTGGGAGCCGTCCCACTCGGCGAAGTTCTTCTGCCCGGCCGGCAGCCCGGCGTCATGCGCGCGGGCGGCGAGCAGCTTCGCGAAGGCGATGCCGTGGCTGCGCGTGATCAGCCGGTGACTTCGGGAGAAGGAGTCGAGGTTGTCGTACTCGACCGCGTGGAACCCGTCGGCCGCGCACTGCTCCGTCCAGCCGCCGACGATCCGGGCCAGTGCCCGCCGCTTGTCGGCGGTGCGGATGTCGAGCAGCCACTCGCCCCAGGCCGAGTCGACGACCGGCCGGCCCTCCCGCTTCAGCACCAGCCGCCAGTGGTTGCGCCAGAACCGCTTCTCGTCCGGCTGGGTCTGGAACCCGTTGACGTAGCAGACGTTGTAGCGCCCCGCGTGCGGCGCGGCCTTCCGGTCCCGGACGATGATGCCAACGTGCGCGGGCATGCGCTTCAGCCCGCCGAGCTGGTAATCGACGTCGGTCGTCGGATCGAACAGAGGGCCGGGCTCGGCGGCGGCCGGTGAAACGACGGCCACCGACGCGGCCACGGCGACTGCGGCCATCCAACTACGCATCCTGGAAGCCTAGGTCAGGCGAGTGGGCCCCGTGGGAGCCCTGGAACGAAGCCACCCAGGGCTTCCCGCGACCGGCACCTGGGACCAGCCTTCTGGCCGAGCTACCCCGGCATGGAGTCCTACGGCGGACGGCAGCTTCATGCGGCCGACTATCAGGCGCCGGAGGAGTTCGCGGGGCAACGGGTGGTCGTGGTGGGTGGGGGCAACTCCGCGGCGCAGATTCTCGCCGAGGTCTCCCAGGTCGCGGACACGGTCTGGGTGGCCCTCCGGCCGCCTCGCTTCTTGGCCGACGACGTCGACGGTCGCGTGCTGTTCGCCGAGGCGACCAAGCGCGTGCAGGCGCTGCAGCAGGGCCGCGAGCACGCAGGAGTCGGCGGTCTCGGTGACATCGTGATGGTGGCTGGAGTTCTTGAGGCGCGCGATCGAGGCATCCTCGAGGCCCGCCCCGCGTTCGAGCGACTGACCTGCACAGGGGTGTCGTGGGCCGACGGAACGGAGGAGGCCGCCCACGCCATCATTTGGTGCACCGGCTTCCGACCGGCATTGCACCACCTCGCTCCTCTCAGGCTCCGCGATGGCAGCGGACGGATAGCCACCGGCGGACCGTCCGCCACCCAGGCACTGAGGGAGCCCCATCTCTTCCTCGTCGGCTATGGCGACTGGACCGGCCCAGCATCGGCCACGCTGCTAGGCGTGGGGCGGACCGCGGGTCGCACAGTCAAAGCAATCACCGCCCGACTGGGGTTGGCGACCGGATCGCATGGTTCGCCCGGATGACGTTGTCGGGGTCGACCTCAGCCTGGATCCGCTGTAGGCGTGCATACGTCGCCGGCGAGAAGTGGATGGCCGGGTCGGTCGGGTGTTCAGAGAAGTTGTAGTACCGCCCCGATTCGAGTTGTGCCATCGACGACACCATCGCGTCCAGGCTCACGTCAACTGCCCGCCTCTCCGCGAACCCGGGTGTAGCGCCGACGCCGAAGAGCAGATACTCGCCGGGCATGCGCCCGAGTGCTCCGTGATCGGCGTGATCGCGAGACAGGGCTCCGCCGAGGTGACGGATCTCAACGCTCGCCAGCGCCGAGCCCGACCCCGGCCCGATGGCAGCGACGAGGTTGTCGATGGCCTGATCGGTGACATCACTCAAGATCAGGTGGTCGGTGTCGTACGGAAGCGGGTGCTGCGGGTCCATGTGCAGTTCGGCGATTCCGGCCGGCGGTTGAGTGGCGAAGGTGTCCATCGTGGGGCTGAGTGTGCGCAGCGGGTCCAGCATCCGACTGCTGGCGACGTCGTCGTCCAGGAAGACCGCCTCGATAACAGCATAGGAACCGCCTCGCAGCGCGGTGGGCACATCCTCGGTGGGCGGGAAACTCAGCATCCGGCCGACCGAGGTCACCGATTCCGGGACGGTGCGCGTCCACTCGACCCATGCCTTCAGGATCTCCGCCGACCGCTCCAATGGGAAGAAGAGGACACCGGCGTAGACCTCCTCGACGGGATAGAGCTTGATCTCGATCGCGGTGACCACGCCGAAGCTGCCGCCGCCTCCGCGCAGTGCCCAGAAGAGGTCCGGCTCGTGGGTGTGGCTGACCCAGCGGCGGTTGCCGTCGGGGGTGACCAGCTGGATCGCAACGACGCTGTTGGCAGACAGGCCGTGGGCGCGTGCGTACCAGCCCAGTCCGCCACCCAGCGAGTACCCGACCACGCTGACGTCGGGCGTAGATCCGTGCAGGGCCGCCAGTCCGAACTCGGACGCCAGAGGGACCACGTCCGCCCATTTGGCACCCGCCCCGACCACTGCCCCCCGTCGCTCGGCGTCGAGGTGCACGGTCGTCAAGCGGTCGGTGCGCAGCAGCAAAGTGCCCGCGAGTGATCCCAACGGCACGGCATTGTGGCCGGTGCGTTGCGGCACGACCTGCATCTCGTGGGCAGCGGCGTACCGGACGAGGGTCACCACGTCGTCGGCATCGGCCGGTACCGCGACCAAGGCTGGGTCCTGCTCGACGTCGAGGTTGAAAACTGCTCGGGCCTCATCCCAGCCCGGAGAGCCGGGCACCAACACGGTGCCGCCGATGGATTGGCGCAGCGCCTCAACGTCGCTGCTCACACTGGTCGTCGCGGTGGTCGTCGAAATCGTCATGTGGTGTCGCTCCTGTCATCTGTGAGGCCCTCGTTCGAGCCTCTGCGCGGATAAGGACGGAGCGACGGACGAAAAGGACGCAAACGCGCGACGTCAGCCGCGTAGCATTCGGAGCGGTGCTGGCTCGGGTCACGCGCGCAGACGGCGCATGGTTCGTCTGCCGTCTTCTGAACGAGGAGCCATCAAGCCGATGAGCCAGGCAACTTGCTGCGGCCTCACAGGCACCGCCGAGTGCCGCTGCCAGACGCACGCCGACGAACTATCAGCGGCCGTCCGCTCGTTCATCTCCGGCCGGGTGCGCGACCGGACGGACGTCGACGACATCGCCCAGGAAGCGCTGCTCCGCCTGTACCGCAACGTGCACACGTTGCGGGACGCCGGCGCGCTCGAGGGCTGGGCATTCCAAATCGCACGCAACGCGATCGCCGACCACTACCGGGCTCCCCAGCGACGGGCGACCCCGGTCGCCCCCGCTGATGTCGCAGACCTGGTCCCACCCTCGGACGTGCAAGAGCCGGACGACTCCGGAAAGGGGCTCGCCGAGTGCGTTGCCGGCCTCCTCCAGCGGGTGCCGGAGGGCTACCGCCATGCGCTCGAACTCACCGATCTTCGCGGCATGACGCAGAACCGCGCGGCCGCCGAACTGGGACTCAGCACCTCGGGGATGAAGTCAAGGGTGCAACGCGGACGGCGGATCCTGCGTGACGAAGTCGCCACCTGCTGCCGCATCGCGCTCGACACTCGTGGGGGCCTGGCTGACCTGACACCTCGAGCTTCAGACGACGCCACCTGCTGAGCGATCCCCCGAACGTCTGACCGTGGGCCCGAGCTCGCGTGAGACCCGTTGTATGACGGAGGAGCGTCAACCAACCGACCCGCCCGCCACGACGAGCTGGAACGGTGCGCGCGCTGACCTCCACCGCCTGGTCGCCGTGAAGCGCCCCAGGTTTGACGCCGCATCCAGTTGGGTCCTCGGGACCATCAGCGCGCAGATGGGATCGGCGCCTGCGTGGCCGACGCCAGAGCGGCATGGGCTCGTTCTTGCACTCTCCCTCTGCAACTATGGCGGGCGAGTCCTACCCCAGAAGGTATGACCGCGAAAATGCACATTGCCCCTGTCGGACGCGACTCTCTCGGCCCGCGTCAGTTGTCACCGATCCTTGCAGCAGACCCGGGCGGTGGGCGTCGTCTGACTTTGCAGCTAGCGCCCGAGCCCTGCCGCGAGGGCGTCGGTGCGGTCGGTGCGCTCCCAGGTGAACTGGGGCAGCTCGCGGCCGAAGTGACCGTACGCCGCCGTGGCGGCGTAGACGGGGCGGAGGAGGTCGAGATCGCGGATGATCGCCGCCGGGCGTAGGTCGAACACCGACAGCACCGCTGCCTGGATCGCCTCGTCAGGGACGACGCCGGTGCCGAAGGTCTCGACGAACAGGCCCACGGGCTGTGCCTTGCCGATCGCGTAGGCGACCTGCACTTCGCAGCGTCGGGCGAGACCGGCGGCCACGACGTTCTTGGCGACCCACCGCATGGCGTAGGCGGCGGCGCGGTCCACTTTGGACGGGTCCTTACCCGAGAATGCACCGCCGCCGTGGCGGGCCATGCCGCCGTAGGTGTCGACGATGATCTTCCGGCCGGTCACGCCGGCATCACCCATCGGGCCGCCGGTGACGAAGCGTCCGGTGGGGTTCACCAGGAGGCGGTATCCCTCCGCGGGGAGGGCGAAGGTCTCGAGCACCGGATCGATGACCTTCTGCTGGATCTCGCTCTCGAGCCTCCCCGGATCGGCCTCTTCCGCATGCTGGGTCGACAGCACCACGGTGTCGACTCTCACTGGCCGCTGGTCCTCGTCGTACTCGATCGTGACTTGTGTCTTCCCGTCTGGCCGCAGGTCGGTGACGGTGTTGTTCTTCCGGACCTCGGCGAGCTTCTGGGCGAGGCGCTGGGCCATGACGATCGGGAGCGGCATCAAGACGTCGGTGTCGTCGCACGCGTACCCGAACATCAGGCCCTGGTCGCCCGCGCCCTGCTTGTCCATCGCATCGACGGAACCGGTCCGGCTCTCGACACCGGTGTCGACACCCTGCGCGATGTCGCCCGACTGCCCGTGCACGGAGACCAGGACGCCGCACGAGCGGCCGTCGAACCCGGTCACCGAGGAGTCGTATCCGATCTCCAAAATGCGGTCGCGGACCACGCGCTGGATGTCGACGTACGCCGTCGTGTCGACCTCTCCCGCCACGACGACCAGGCCGGTGGTCAGCAGGGTCTCGATCGCGACCCGGCTGTGCGGGTCCTGGGTCAGGATCGCGTCGAGGATGCTGTCGCTCACTTGGTCAGCGATCTTGTCGGGGTGACCTTCGGTCACGGACTCGGAGGTGAAGAGTCGTCTGGTCATGGGCTCCATCCCTGTAGTGAGTGTCGCGCGGGCTGCGACCATCCCGTGGTGATCGTGGGTAGCGCGCGAGCAAGGTCCGGTCCCCACGACAACCAGCTGTGCCCGCCGAGGTACTCGCGATAGCTGACGTCGTGGCCACCGGCGACGAGGACGTCGCGCAGGTGCCGGTTGAGCCCGACCAGTCGGCCTTCGAGCAGGCCGACGGCGAGCGAGAACCGCACGGAGGGACGGGGGTCCTCGTTGTACATCCGCATCACGACGCCGGCGTCGCGTCCGTACGGCGTGCCGTGCGGCCACCAGAAGGAGCCGGACTGCGAGACGACGGCGCCGAAGACGTCCGGACGCCGGTGGGCGGCGTAGACCGCGTTCAGCCCGCCGTAGCTCTGGCCGGCGACGGCGGTGCGCTCGGCGTACGAGGTGATCGGCCAGCGGTCGCGCGCCCACGGCAGCAGCTCGTCGCTCAGGAAGTCGACGAAGGCGGGGTCGCACGCCAGCTCCGTGCGGCCGCCCGAGGGCGACTCCTGGGCGACGACGATCATCCGGGGGACGGCGCCGGTCGCCACGAGGTGGTTCATGATCGCCGCGATCGACGCGCCGGGGAGCGTCCAGTGCCATCCGTCGTGCAGCAGCAGGATCGGCAGGCTTTCGTCCTCGGCCAGGTGCGGCGGCGTCCACACCCACACCCGCCGGGTGTTCGACAACAGCCGGCTGGTCATCTCGTGCAACGTCAGCTCGCCGGTCGCCGCGCCGGCCGGCAAAGCGGGCAGTCCGGGGTCGGCGTCGGGCAGCGCGATGTACGAGGTGCCCTCGACGTCGTCGACGAACTCGGGCAGCGGCGGGTACGGCGACGGCGCGGCCGGCCAACGCTGCCGGTTGAACGGGTCCGAGACCGGGTCGCGCACGCCCTCGCGGCACGTCTCGACGAACGAGTACGTGGCCCGCAGGTCTCCGCGCGTCGGGTACGTGCGCCACCACACGTTGGTGCCGGGCACGTGGTGCAGCTGGGTGGCGCCGACCATCCCGTCCGGATCGCGCAGCACCTCGTCGGCCTCGTGCCAGACGGGCGCGCCACGCAGTCGCACCGAGGTCACGTCCGTACCTGTGGCGCGCCACAGGTACGTCACCTCGAAGCTCTCCGGGTCGTCGGCGACCGGCCGGACCACGGGGGTGCCGTGGTCCCGGGCGGTCGACCACAGCCGCTCGACCGCGGACGGGGCGGCGGTCCGGACGACCTCGGCCAGCTCGTCGAGCACGGTCGGCTCAAGCCCCGACCGAGGACAGGAACTCCGAGATGAGCAGGTTGACCACCGCGGGCCGCTCCTCCATGACCGTGTGCCCGGCGCCGGGCACGATGGCGACCTGCGCGCCGGGGATGGCATCGGCGATCGCGAGGGTGTGGTTGGTGCGGATCGAGTCGTGCTGGCCCGCGAGCACCAGCGTCGGCGCGCGGACCCCGGACAGCGACGCGGCCGCGATCTGGGGCTCCGACGTCCACATCGCGCCGAGCTTCTCCAGCACCACCTCGCGGTGGTCCGGCCCGTTCGGCGAGAGGCGGTCGTAGGCCTTGCTGAACCGCTGCGGGTCGAGCCCGGACTCGTGCTCCGTCGCGTCCTCGTCCGCCACGAAGCCGGTCGGGTCGAGGTTGCCGCTGATCGCGACCAGTGAAAGGACCCGATCGGGGTGGTCGCGGGCCAGCAGCAGGCCGGTGATGGCACCGTCGCTGAACCCGATGACGTGCGCCGCCGGGATCCCGACGGCGTCGAGGTACCCGAGGGTGTCGCGGACCATGTCCTCGAAGGTGATCGGACCCTCCCGGTCCGGCGTGCGTCCCTGGCCGGGCCGCTCCGGGGCGTGCACCTGGTACGACGACGCCAGGTGCTCGACCTGCCCGGTCAGTGTCTCGACCGAGCAGAAGCCGCCATGCAGCAGCAGCACCGGCGCTCCTGTCCCGTGGACCTCGTAGTAGCTGGCGATGCCGTTGACGTCGATGGTGGGCACCTGGCCGCCTCAGCCCGACCCGAGGCCGACGGCCGCCTCGGCCTCGACGGGCGCGGCCCTCAGCGCGGACCGCAGGCGGGGCACGATCATCGGCTTGCCGGTCTCGGGGTCGGGAACGATCCGGCAGGGCAGCCCGAAGGTCCGCTCTATCAGCTCCTCGGTCACCACGTGCCCGGGATCGCCGACAGCCTCGACCCGGCCCTCCCGCATCACGATCAGGTGGTCGGCGTACCGGACCGCAAGGTTGAGCTCGTGCATCACGACGACGATGGTCATGTCGCGGGACTCCCGGACGCTCCGACACAGCTCGAGGACGTCGATCTGATGCGCGAGGTCGAGGTACGTCGTGGGCTCGTCGAGCAGGAGGGTGCCGGTCTGCTGGGCCAGCACCATCGCCAGCCAGACCCGCTGTCGCTCGCCGCCCGAGAGCTCGTCGACCCCGCGCTGGGCGAACGCGCTCACGCCGGTCGCGGCCATCGCCTCGTTGACGATCAGCTCGTCGTCGCGCGACCACTGGCGCAGCAGCTTCTGGTAGGGGTAGCGGCCGCGGGACACCAGGTCGGCGACCGCGATGCCGTCAGGCGCGACCGGGCCCTGCGGGAGGAGCCCCAGCCGGCGGGCGACGGCCTTGGTCGACTCACCGTGGATGTCGGAGCCGTCGAGCAGCACCGTGCCCCGCTCCGGCTTGAGCATCCGGGCGAGCGCCTTGAGCAGAGTGGACTTCCCACACCCGTTAGGGCCGATGATCATCGTGAGCGAACCGCGGGGGATCTGGACGTGCAGGTCCTCGGCGACGACGACCGACTCGTACTTGAGCTGCAGGCCGTCGCCGACGAGCACGGCGCCATCGCCGTGCTGTCGAGGGTGCTCGGGGAGGCTGGTCATCCGATCTTGGTCCTTCCATCACGCGCGATGAGCCACGCCAAGTAGGCGCCGCCCAACCCGAGGGTCATGATCCCGACCGGCAGGTCGGCGGTGGGCACGAGCTTCTGTGCAGCGGCGTCGCTCGCGAGCAGCAGCAGCGCGCCGACCGCCATCGACGGGACCACCTGCACGGTGGGCGACCCGGTCAGCCGGCGCGCGATCTGGGGTGCGGCCAGAGCGACGAAGGTGACCGGCCCGGCGCACAGCACCGCGACGGCGCACAGCGCGGCGCCGAAACCGAGCGCTCCGAGACGGTGCCGCTCAACGGTCACCCCGAGGGCCCGGGCAGCGTCGTCCCCCATCTCGGTCATCCGCAACCCGGGCCCCAGCGCGACGAGGATCGGTGCGAGCAGGAGCAGCCCGACCAGCCCGATCCGCACGTCGTCCCAACCACGGTTGTTGAGGCTGCCGGTCAGCCACACATAGGCCTCCTGGGCGTCCAGGATGTTGGCCTTGAGGATCAGGTAGGAGATCAGGGACGCGAGCACCGCGCTGATCCCGATCCCGATGAGGATCAGCCGGTAGCCCTGGACGCCCCCGCCGCGGTAGGCGAGCGCGTAGACCAGGACGGCCACGCCGAGCCCGCCGGAGAGCGCCCCGACGGTGATGGTCCACCCCGAGCCGTCGAGGACGACGATCGCGAAGATGGCGCCGAACGCCGCACCGAACGTGAAGCCGATGATGTCGGGGCTGCCGAGCGGGTTGCGGGTCACGCTCTGGTAGACCGCGCCGCTGGCGCCGAACGCCGCACCGGCCAGCACCGCCGTGAGGATGCGGGGCAGGCGCAGGTCGTAGACGATGAACTCCTCGCCCGTCGTGCCCTTGCCGCTCAGCGTCGCCCACACCCGTTCGAGCTCCAACGGGAAGTCTCCGGTGGTGAGCTGGTAGGCGACGAGAGCCACGGTGGCCGCGACGACGACGGTGACGGTGACCAGCGAGCGGCGGAGCACCCGGAGGTGGACGGCGCCCGGCAGCCGGACATCGATGAACTGCGATCGGGTGCGGGGAGGATCAGCCAGGTCGGTCATGTCCCTCCTCAGAGCTGGGCCAGGCGGCGGCGGCGGACGATGGCGACGAAGACCGGGGCCCCGAGGACCGCGGTGACGACGGAGACCTCGAGCTCCGAGGGCCAGAGCACGAGCCGGCCGATGACGTCGGAGACCAGCACCAGCACGGCGCCGACGATCATCGAGAACGGGAGGATCCACCGCTGATCGGGCCCGGTGAACGCGCGGACCGCGTGCGGGACGACGAGCCCGATGAAGCCGATCGGGCCGGCGACCGCGGTCGCCGCCCCGCACAAGAGGGTGGTCGCGACGATGCCTGTCACCCGCACCCGGCCGACGCGGGCGCCCAGCGCGGCGGCAAGCTGGTCGCCCAGCGCGATCGTGTTGAGCGAGGGCCCGAGGAACGTTGCGAGCAGGAAGCCAATCAGCAGGAACGGCGTGACGCTGCCGACGATCGAGGAGTCGACGTGCTGCAGGGACCCCACGGTCCAGGAGCGGAAGCCGTTGAACGCGATGCTGTTGGTCAGGACGACGGCTGAGATCACTCCGGTGAGCACCGCCGTCACTGCGGCACCCGCCAGGACCAGCCGGACCGGAGAAGCTCCTCCGCGGCCGGTCGACCCGAGGACGTAGACCACGACGGTGGCGACCCCCGCACCGACCAGGGCGAACCAGACGTAGTCCTCCAGCTGGGTGATGCCCAGGAACGCGATGGCGAGCACCACCGCGCACGCCGCACCGGCGTTCACCCCGAGGATCCCCGGGTCAGCGAGCGGGTTGCGGGACAGCGCCTGCATCAACGCGCCCGCGAGCCCGAGCGCGGCCCCGACCATGAGGCCGGCCAAGGTGCGCGGCACTCGCAGGCCGCGGACGATCAGGTCGGCCTCGCTGTTGCCGCCGTACAGCAGGGAGTCCCAGACGGTGGCGGGGGAGAGGTTCTTCGTGCCGACGCCGATGCTGAGCACCATCACCGCCAGCAGGATCAGGAGACCGACCAGCAGACCGGTGACCAGCAGGCTGCGCGACCGTCGTACCGCTGCCGCGGCGGTCGCGGCCTCCGCACTCGGCGCGGGGCGGCCCTCGGTCGCGGTGGCCATCTCAGGCGAAGTTCTCCGAGGTGGGGCTCTCGCCGGCGAGCGCCGCCTCGATGATCGGGATGCCCTTCTCGATCGCGTACGGCGCGCTCAAGACCGTCGCCCAGTCCATCGACCACATGAACGTGTCGGACGAGGCGTAGGTGAGCCAGATCGCGTTGCCGTCGACGACCGACTGGAGCCGCGAGATCACTGGGTTCTTCTGCACGTCGGGAATCGCGCCCTCGTCGGTGCACCAGACGACGAGGTCCAGGTCACCCACGAGGTCGAGCTCCTCGGCGCTGATCTCCTTGGAGTAGTCGTCGCCGACGATCTCCTCGAGCTCGGGGGCGACCGCGAAGCCCACCGACGTGAGGAAGGTGCTCCGCGGTGCCTGCTCGCCGAGCACGTAGTAGGCACCGGTGTAGGCCTCGGCGTGGGTCGCGGTGAGCTCGGACCAGTCGGGATGCTCCTCGCGCACCCGGGCGAACTCGGCGTCCAGCGCCTCGACGGCGGCCTTCGCCTCCGCCTCCTTGCCGACGCACTGGCCGATGAGCAGGGTGTGCGGACCGTAGGGCACGGCGCTGTCCTGGTAGCCCTCGGGAGGGCCCACCACCGGGGCGATCTTGCTGAGCGTCTCGAAGTCCTTCTTGCTGATGCCGCCGCTCACCATCGTGATCAGGTCGGGCGACAGTGCGGCGATCTTTTCGAACTCTAGGTCGTAGAAGCGGACTTCTTCGGGCTTCTCCGGGAATCCGCTCTCGTTCCACGGAAACACCGGGTTGTACCAGTCGTCGAGGAACGAGCCGATCGCGATCGGGACGATCCCGAGTGCGATCAGCGGGTCGCAGTCCGTCTGCCCGAGCGCGAGGACCCGCTGCGGTGCGGACGTGATCGTGGTCTCTCCGAACCGGTGCGTGACGGTGACCGGGAACGCCTCGGCGTCGGAGCCGGTGCTTCCTCCGCTGCCTGACGGCTTCGGATCGTTCGCGTCGTTGGTACAGCCCTGAAGGGCGGCGACCGCGAGGCCGCCCCCGAGGACGGTCAGGAATCCACGACGGCCGAGTCCGTTGGGTGTGTCAGTACGTGTCATGGTCTTTCCCCGGTTCGTTGAGGGTTCTTGAAGGTTAGGACGGTTGCTGGGTCCGGCGCTTTGGCGAGATCCAACGACTCCCGTCGTGGTGTTGTGCGGTTCGATAACCGGCGGCGGGAGGGCGCATCAGGCCCTCCAGCAGCGGCCGTCGACGACGGTCCCGAGGACCTGGATGTCGGCGATGGCGGACGGGGGGACACGCAGCGGGTTCTCCGCCAGCAGGGTGACGTCGGCCAGGTGGCCCTCGGCGAGCCGGCCGAGCCGGTCCTCCCGGCGGAGCGCCCAGGCGGCGTTCGCGGTGAAGGCTTCGAGCGCGGCGCGGACGCCGATCCGCTCGTCCTTGGCGAGGACCCGACCGCCGATCGTGGTCCGCTCGACCAGGGTCTGGATCGCGCGCAGCGGGCTGCCGGGCAGGGGTCGGTCGGTGCTGCCGACGAGCGGGATGCCGTGGTCCACCAGGGAGCGACCCCGGTAGAGCCAGGCCGTGCGCTTCGGGCCGAGCTGGACGGCGTAGGCATCGCCGAAGTCGTAGAGGAAGGACGGCTGGGAGACGACGGCGGCGCCCAGCGCCGCCAGTCGCGGGAGCTGGTCTTCACGGATCACGCCGCCGTGCTCGATCCGGTGCCGGGCGTCGGCGCGGGGGAAGGCCGCCTGCGCCTTCTCGAGCGCCTCGATCGCGAGGTCGAGGGCGGCGTCGCCGATCGCGTGCAGGGCCATCTGCCAGCCGGCGCGATGGCCGTCGACGATCGCGTCGAGCATCTCCGAGGGGTCCTGCCGCCACACGCCGACGTTGTCGGTGCCTTCGAACGGGGTGGTCATCCGCGCGGTCTCGACCTGCATGCCTCCGTCGATGACGACCTTCTGGGCGGCGATGCCGAGCCAGTCAGAGCCGAACCCGCTGCGCAGGCCGAGGTCCATCCCGCGGCGGAAACCGTCGCCCGCGCTGGTCCCGATCTCGCGCAGCACGTCCATGCTCGGCATCAGCTGCATACGGACCGGCAGCCGGCCGGTCTCGAGCAGGGACTGGTACGCCGCGCCGTCGGCCGGGCTCAGGGCGCCGATCTCGCCGCCGTTGCCGGCATCGACGCAGGTGGTGACGCCCTCGCTGCGCGCCTGCTCCGCTGCTCGGACGATGAGCGAGGCCACCTCCTCGATCGAGTAGGGGAGTCGCTGGTCGGCAACCGCGGACTGCTCGGCCTCCTTGAACAGCCCGGCCGCTGCGTCCGTCCCGGTGCGGTGCTCGGCGCCCACACGTGCGAGCACCGCGGTCGAGACGACCGACGCGTGCCCGGAGATCTGGCGCACCCAGACCTTCCGCCCGCGTGCCGCCGCGTCGAGCTCGTCGGCGGTGAGGTGCCGGCCCAGCACCCGGTGGTCGTAGCCGCCGACCTCGACCCAGTCGTCGTCGGCGAGCGAGCCGGAGACGTGGGCGATCAGGTCGAGCACCGACTCCGTGGTGCGGCAGCCGCTGATGTCCACCGACGCCATGGTCTGGCCGGTGAGCTCGAGGTGCGTGTGCGCGTCGACGAACCCGGGCACCGCGCAGGCGCCGTCGAGGTCCAGGCGCTCGGCGGCGTCCCAGGCGTCGAGCTGCTCGTCGAGACCGACGATGCGACCGTGGAGGATGCCGATCCGGCGAGCCTCGGGCCGCTGCGGGTCCAGGGTCACGACGTCGGCGTTCTCGATCAGGAGGTCGAGGACTGGGCGGCGCATGCCAGGACAGTAGGTTCGCCGAGGGGTCCGGATCTTCGTCGCGAGCAGGAGGCTCTGGAGCCTGAACTTGTCGTGCGCCACCAACTCCCGTCGGCGGCGCAGGAAGGGGGCGCCGGTCAGCCGCGGTCGGTCAGCCGGAGCTGCAACCAGGCGACCAGCCGGACCTCGGGGTCGTCGAGGTCGAGGTCGAACAGCTCCTCGAGCCGGCGGATCCGGTAGCGGAGGGTGTTCTCGTGGATGCTCAGGGTCTTGGCGCCCTTGGAGGTGTCGCCGAAGGCGTCGAGGTAGGCAAGCAGAGACTCGGCGTAGGTGGTGTTCCGCTCCCGGTCGTGGTCCCTGATGGCCTCGAGCGGGTCGCCGGGCAGTGACAGGTTCAGCGTCCCTACAGCGGCCAGCTCGTCGAGCACCACCCGGCTGCGCATCGCCTCGATCGCGGCGACGTTCTCGTCGCTGGCCGTGTTCAGCAGCGCGGTCAGCGTCATGTCGGCGAGCCGCCTGCTGTCGGCCAGCCCCTCGAGGTCGTCTGTGGTGGGGCCGATGCCGATCCGCAGCGTCACTCCGGTGGTTCGACGTACCGTGTCGCTGACCTCCTGCGCGAAGCGCAGCAGCGTCCGACCCCGTGGTGTGGACCGGTGGGCGGGCATCACGGCGTAGATGCGGTCGTCCATCGACGTGGCGAGCGCCCGCGGGTGCCAGGCCTCGCAGTAGAGGTTGATCATGTTGATGGTCCGCGCGAGGCCCAGCTCGGGCGTCTCGTCGGCGTACTCGGCGGACTCGGCGGAGATGGCCAGCACCGTGGTCGGGGTGGCGGCCGGGAGCCCGACGAGGGCGGACGCGGCCGCGGGTCCGATGCGCCCGGCGAGCAACTGGGCGAGCACCTCGCTCCGGTTCCACTGCCGCCCGTTCTCCTGCTGGCGGATCTGCAGCAGGTGGAGCGCGGTCACGGTGGCGGCGTCCTCGAGCGCCTGCACTGCGCCCTTGCGCAGCGGCGGGTCCCAGTCGAGAACCCAGATCATGCCGAGCAGCTCACCGCCCGCCCGCACGGACATGGCCAGCCGGCTGGCGTGGATCGGGTTGTCGCTCTGGAAGTGGAGCGGCTTCTCGGAGTTGCGCACCCGCAGGTAGTTCTCTGCGTCGCCTTCGCGCACCGGTGTCTGCCGCTCGGTGATGCTGTGCAGCCGGATCTCATCGATCCTCTGGTGCGGCAGGTTGGAGTAGCCGAACATCCGGCCGTTGTGGTCCTCGATCGAGGTTGCCCCGCCGACGCTGTAGGCGATCGCGTTCGCGAGCGCGAACAGGTCGCCCGGCCGGACCTCCGCGTATGCCGGCGTCGCGGTCGACTGCGCGTCCACGACGGCACTGACGAGCTTGTCCAGATCGCGCCACGAGGTCTCGTCGGGCGCCACCATCAACGCGACCCCCGCGTTCTCGGCACTGCCGATGACCTCACCCAGGTCGTCGGTCCGGGCCTTGATGACCACGCACGCATACCCGTGGCCGCCGGCCTGCGCGATCGTGTCCGGGATGCCCGCTGTCGCTAGGACGTGCGCCGACCAGGAGCAGCACCCCTCCGGGCTGGTCCGGCACGGCGTCGCCGACGTCGTAGATCACACAGTCGCCGGCGATCGGTCGCGGCTCGGACGGCAGCCAACCGGGGTACAGCTGGAGCGGCGCCGCGATCGCGACCAGATCGGCGGCGGTGATGCCGCCGCCGTTGCCGCGCGGGCTCTGCATCGACGAATCGTACTGTTCAGCCGGCTCCCGCGGGATGGTCTTCATGCGAGAACACTGATCCCGAGAAGCGTGCCGGCACCGTACGTGCAGCCCGCCGCGAGGGCGCCGTACCCCAGCTGTCGAAGGGCACCCCACCACCAGGTGGTCGCGGTGAAGGCGGAGGCCACGGCTCCCGCGAGGACCAGCCCGACGGCGCCCGCGGCGAGCCCGGCGGGCAGCGAGTCCGAGCCCGCCAGGTAGGGGAGCAGCGGCACGAGCGCGCCGATCGCGAACATGACGAACGACCAGATCGCCGCCGTGGACGGGCTCGCCTTCTCCTCCGGGTCGAGCCCAAGCTCCTGCGCGACATGGAGACGTACGGCGCGTTGCGGGTCACGGTGGACCTCGCCGGCGGCGGTGGCCGCGGTCCGCTCGGTCATCCCCATGCCGACGAACATCCCGGCGAGCTCGGCGGCCTCGGCGCGCGGATTCTCCGCGATCTCTCGCGCCTCGACCGCGACCTCCTTGTCGATCGCCTCGTTCTGCGTCGACACCGACGCGTACTCGCCGAGCGCCATCGAGAACGCGCCGGCGACGAGGCCGGCGAGGCCGGCCGTGACGACGACCGTGGAGGATGCCCCGGTCGCGCCGACGCCCGCGACGAGCGAGACGTTGGTGACCAGCCCGTCCATCGCCCCGAAGGTGGCGGCGCGCAGCCAACCCCCGGAGACGTCGGTGTGGACGTGGCCGACCTCGTCGGTGCCGGCGTGCTCGGGTTCGTCCGCTGGTGTCATACGCACAGGAGAGACCCGACGGCCGCTGCTCGCAAGCAAGGAAAGGCTGCTCTGATCCCGCTTCGCGGACACCGCTGAGCGTGACGACGGCGGCCGGATGAGCCGTCCGACAAGTTGGCGCCCCCAACTTTGACGTGTCCCACATCCTCTGCGACCGCGCGCCGCGACGACGATGGTGCCCAGCCGCTGCCGCATGCACGGCCAGCGCAACCCGACCAAGCGACAGGAATCCGCCCGTGCTCACCTCCGCCGAATGGGCCCTCGCCGTCACGGTGTTCATCGCCGCGATCGTCGAGCTGGTCGAGACGCTGACGATCGTCCTCGCGATCGGCCTGACCAGGGGTTGGCGCTCGACGCTGACCGGCGTGGTCGCCGCGCTGCTGGCGCTGACCGTCTTCACGGCCGTAGCCGGCTACTCCCTGGCCACATGGCTTCCCGAGGCGGCGCTCCAGCTCGCCGTCGGCGCCCTGATGCTGGTCTTCGGGCTGCAGTGGCTCCGCAAGGCCGTGCTGCGCTCGAGCGGCCTGAAGGCACTGCACGACGAGGAGGAGGAGTTCCGGGCCACGACCGAGGCGGCCCGGAGGGCCGGCACCGACACCCGGCTCGGGCTGGACTGGTTCGCCTTCGTCGTGGCCTTCAAAGGCGTCTTCCTCGAGGGCGTCGAGATCGTGTTCATCGTCATCACATTCGGCCTCAGCGCGGACAGCATGCCGGTGGCCGTCGCCGCTGCGGGCGCCGCGGCTGTGGCGGTGCTCGCGGCCGGTGTCGCCATCCACAAGCCGCTCTCCAACGTCCCCGAGAACACGCTGAAGTACGTCGTCGGGCTGCTGTTGACGTCCTTCGGCACCTTCTGGTCCTTGGAGGGTCTCGGGATCTTCAGCGAGTCGAACGAACCGCTGAGCTGGCTCGGTGACGACTGGGCACTCGCCGGCCTTCTCGCCGCCTGGTGGGCGTTGTCCCGGGCTCTGGTCTGGCACTTCCGTCGGCAGGCTCCGGCCACAGCCGCACCCGTCCCCGCGACGCAGGAGGCCTGAGCAATGGAGTGGATGGGCAGGTTCGTCCGCGGCTTCGGCCGCTTCTGGTACGACTTCATCGTCGGCGACGACCCGAAGATCGCGGTCGCCGTGGTCGTCGTGCTCGTCCTCGGCGCGGTGCTCGTCGGGGTGGCCGGAGCGACAGGAACCGGCGTCGTCGCCGGCCTCGCGGCTCTGCTGCTCGTGGCGTTCACGATCGCGATGCTGGTCGACGCCGGCGCCGCCCGCCGACGCGGCTGAGGCCCGACCGTGCTGACCCGCTCCGAGTACGCCTGGCCCGGCGACGACGCCGACCTGTTGCGGCTGGTGGCCGCCCATCCGTGGGTCACCCTGGTGAGTGCGACCTCCCGCGGGCTCGTGGTCTCGCCGCTGCCGGCGCTCCCCGACCCGGGTGCGAGCGGCGTCGCGATCATCGGCCATCTCGCGCGGACCGACGCCGAGGAGCACGAGATCGGCGCGTGCGAAGCCGTGGTCGTCGTGCAGGGAACGCACGGCTACATCAGCCCGACGTGGTACGTCAGTGGGCCGTACGTGCCGACCTGGAACTATGTGACCGCGCACCTGCACGGCCGGCTCGAGGCCCTCGGCGCGGCGGCGACATACGACGTGTTGGACCGGACGGTCGACCACTTCGAGGCGGTACGTCCCGAGCCGTTCCGGATGAATGACGTGAGGGCGTTCGCGGACCGGCTGGCGCCTGCCGTCGTCGGATTCCGGCTGACACCGGACCGGGTCGTGGCCAAGGCCAAGCTCAGCCAGGACAAGCCGACCGAGGACTACGAAGGTGTGCTGCGCGGGCTCGAGGACGCCGACGACGTCCACGGCGATCACCGGCTCGCGGCCGTGATGCGGGCGGGTGGGATCCCGTCCCAGGAGGGAGAGCGATGACCAGCAGCCGGATGAGTGGCTTCCGCGACCTCAGTATCGAGGAGCGCAGGAAGCAGGTGGCAGCGTTCTCAGGCCTCGCCGCCGAGGACCTGCACGCGCTCGATCCCCGGCGCGGCCTCCTCGTCGAGCAGGCCGACCACATGGTGGAGAACGTCGTCGGCGTCCTCGGGATACCGGTGGGCATCGCGACCAACTTCGTGGTCAACGGCCGCGAGGTCCTCGTGCCGATGGCCACCGAAGAGCCGAGCGTGGTCGCGGCGGCCAGCAACCTGGCGCGGATGACAAGGGACCACGGCGGCTTCGTCACCAGCGCCACCCCGCCGTTGATGCAGGCGCAGATCCAGGTGCTGGACGTGCCCGATCCGGCCGCCGCCCGGCAGCGGCTCCTCGCCGCGGCCCCCGAGCTGATGGCGCTCGCCGACGCGCAGGACCCCGCGCTGGTCGCCCTCGGCGGTGGCGTCCGCGACCTGCTCGTCCGGGAGCTGCCGTCATCCAGACAGACCTACGTGGTGGTGCACCTGGTCGTCGACGTCCGCGACGCGATGGGCGCCAACGCCGTCAACACGATGGCGGAGGCGGTCGCACCCCGGATCGCGGAGATCGCCGGCGGCCGCGCCCTGCTGCGAATCCTGACCAACAAGGCGGATCTCAGGATCACCCGCGTCTCCGCGGTGTTCGACCGTGACCTGCTCGGAGGGTCCGACGTCGTCGAGAACATGATCGACGCCGCGGAGTTCGCCCTCGTCGATCCGTATCGGGCGGCCACCCACAACAAGGGCATCATGAACGGCATCACCGCGGTGGTCATGGCCACCGGCAACGACACCCGCGCGGTCGAGGCCGGCGCCCACTCCCACGCGATCACCCCCGACGGGCGCTACACCGCGATGTCCCGCTTCGAGAGGACGGCCGACGGGCACCTGGTCGGCACGCTGGAGCTGCCGATGCCGGTGGGCCTGGTGGGCGGCGCGACCAAGGTCCATCCCACGGCGCGCGCCAACGTCGCGATCACCGGCGTCGGCACGGCAGCCGAGCTCGCGGAGATCATCCTCGCGGTCGGGCTCGCCCAGAACGCCGGCGCGCTGCGAGCTCTCGCCACCGAGGGCATCCAGCGCGGCCACATGTCCCTCCACGCCCGCAAGCAGGCGATCATGGAGATGCGCAACCATGCCTGATCCCACCGCCACTCTCGCCGCGCAGCTCTCGGCCCTGCTCCCCGACGAGCCCGAACGTCTGCCCGGCGCCCTGGACGGTGTGGTCGTGCTCGACATCACCCGGGTCGTAGCGGGCCCGCTCTGCTCGATGATCCTTGCCGACCTGGGCGCGACGGTGATCAAGGTCGAGCACCCGTCCGACCCCGACTACACCCGGGGCTTCCCCCCGAAGCTCGTGGCCGACGACGGGCGGGCGTTCAGCGCGTTCTTCGCCCAGTTCAACCGGAACAAGCTGGCGATCACCCTCGACATGGGCACCGAGGAGGGCAAGCAGCTCCTCCGTGATCTCGTCGCGAACGCCGACGTGCTCGTCGAGAATTTCCGTGCCGGCACCATGGACAAGCTGGGCCTCGGGTACGACGCCCTTCGTGAGATCAATCCCCAGCTGGTCTACACCGCTGTGTCGGGCTACGGCCAGACGGGCCCCTATCGCAGGCGGCCCGCCTACGACAACAGCGCGCAGGCCACCGGGGGCCTGTGGTCGATGAACGGGCTGCCCGGCCAGCCTCCGATCCGTGTCGGCACGATCGTCGGTGACCTCGCCGCGACCTTCTACGCAGCGATCGGGACGCTCGCCGCGCTGCGGCACGCGGAACGAACAGGCGAGGGTCAGCTGGTCGACATCTCCCAGCAGGACTCCGTGCTCAGCATGACCGAGAGTGCGGTCATCTCCTACACGGTCGAGGGCAAGATCTTCGAACCACTCGGCAACGAGCACCCCTTCGTCCGGCCCTACGGGCTCTTCCCCTGCCAGGACGGGCATGTCTTCTTCGGTGGCTACACCGACAAGTTCTGGCGCCTCAGCTGCGAGATCTTCGGCGAGCCCGAGCTGATCGACGATCCGGCGACCGACACCATGGCCAAGCGCTTCGACGAGGGCACCTACCGGACCAAGGTGGAGCCGGCCATCCGCCGCTGGTTCGAGAACCGCACCAAGGCCGAGCTCGAGTGGACCGCCGGCGACGCGGTCCCGCTGAGCGCGGTGAAGAACATCGCCGAGGTGGTCGAGGACCCGCAGATCGCCGCGCGGGAGATGGTCGTCGACGTCGACTATCCCGAGTTCGGCCGGCTGAGCATGGTCGGTTCGCCGCTCAAACTCAGCGGAACACCGACGACGCCCCAAGGCCTGGCACCGGGTCTGGGCGCGCACACCGACGACGTCCTGCGCCTCGTGTGCGGCCTGGACGACGACCGGATCGGCGAGCTGCGGTCCGGGGGAGCCATCTGATGGGAACGGTCACCTACCTCGTCGAGGCCGGCATCGCCATGATCACGATCGACCGACCGGAGAAGCTCAATGCCCTGACCCTTCGGATGTACGACGAACTGGGGGACGCGTTCGATCGTGCCCGTGACGACGACCAGGCGGGGGTGGTCGTCGTCACAGGCGTGGGTGACCGCGCCTTCTGCGTCGGCGCTGACCTGCGCGAGTCGATCCCGGCGCTGGCCGACGGACGGTTCGACATCTCCCGGTGGGACGGCGCCCACCAGAAGCACACCCGCCTCTACAAGCCGGTGATCGCCGCGGTGAACGGGCTGTGCCTGGGGGGCGGCTTCGAGATCATGTTGTCAACGGACCTGCGCATCTGCAGCGAGCGCGCTCGTTTCGCCCTTCCGGAGGCGGGGGTGGGCGTCGTACCGGCCGGCGGGACCTTGACCAGGCTCACCCGGCAGGTGCCGTTCGCCCTCGCGATGGAGCTGATGATGCTGGGCGAGCAGATCGACGCAGATGAGGCATTCAGAATGGGGCTCGTCAACCGCGTGGTGCCGCACGGTCAGGTCGTCCGTGCCGCCCTGGAGATTGCAGACCGGCTGCTAGCGCGGAGCGGCAGCGCCCTCGAGCTCATCAAGTCGAGCGTCTCGCAGCTAGCGGACATGCCAACGGAGGCCGCGTTCCACGCCGAGGCCCTCTACGGGCAGAAGGCGTTCAGGTCGGACGACGCCACCGAGGGCCTCGCGGCGTTCGCCGCGCGCAGGACCCCCGACTTCCCGACCCGCAGATCGACGCGAACACATTCAGCGCTCGGGTCTGCTGCAAGATCTAATGACAGGAGGACCTGAGGTCGGACACGGGGCAGCGCATCGCGCCGCTCGGAGGTGCACTCTCCCTTGGGAATCTTGGCGGGCGACCTCTACGGGCGCGCTTTGAGCCTGAAAGCGCACACTGCCCCTGTTGGTTCAGCAGCATTTCCTCTGCGGTGGTGTGCGGGTGAAAGCAGGGGAGGGGAGCGTCGTCGACAAGTACCGAATCGAGCATGGCCACGCTGGGGAGCGGAGCGCCGACCTGCCCTGCCTTCACGGCTTAACGGTCGTAGGCGGCTATGACGCACCTTCACTGAACACGAAGCCCTTTGACTTGTGAGACAGCTCGCGCGTGGTGGAGACGAATGGCCAGCTGCGCGTTTGGGCGCGCGTCGAGACGGATCGCATCCACGCCCGGCAGCACGATTCCCTCTGCATCCGAGTTGCAGTTGGCTATTGCGCACCAGGAACCCGTGTCGTTCGGCGGCACGCGGCGCAACGTCGGGGCCCCCATGGTTTCTGGCGTCGAGCCTGCACGGCAGCGTGGATAGAGTCTCAGCATGGAGCCCCAGCTGTCGCTGCGACGGCTGGAGGTCTTCTGCCTGGTCGTCGAGCTGGGCGGCGTCACCCGCGCAGCAGAGCGGTTGATGATCGCCCAACCCGCGGTGTCGTCGCAGATCAAGTCGCTGGAGACGTGGTTCGGTGCGGAGCTCTTCCGGCGCGGCACCGGACGGCTGACGCCGACCGAGGCGGGGGAGCGAGCCTACCGTTGGGCGAAGGAGACGCTCGCTCAGAGCGCCAACGTCCATCGCGACGTGCAGGAACTGGCCGCCGGCGGCGGGGGGCGAGCTGTGGTCTGGGGGAGCATGGCGGTCGGGACGTTCCTCCTGCCCGACATCCTGACCCCGATCGCCTCCGAGCGACCGGGCGCCGAGATCACGCTCCACGTCGCGCAGCCGGAAGCCGCGATCCGCGCTGTCGAGCTGGGCGAGGCCGACTTCGCCGTGGTGACCTCGCACGACGACCGGCTCCCGACGACCGTGCGGGCGGAGCTCCTCGGCGAGCAGCCAATGTCGCTCATCGCGAGCCGTGACGGGCGCCCCCAGGAGGATGAGATCTCGATCGGCGAGGTCTACCGGCTGCCGATGGTCCACGTGCCGACCAACGTCGCCTTCCACCGGTCGATCGAGGCCCATCTGCGCAGCCAGGGTCTCGCCGACCTGAAACCCATCATTCGGCTCGGGCACGCCGAGTCGATGAAACGGGCGGTGATAAATCACGGCTGGGTGGCGTTCATGCCGCATTACTGCGTGCTGACCGAGCTTGCCGTCGGCTCCCTGCGGCGGGTGGAAGTGCGGGGGCTGCAGCTAACGGAACGTATCTCGCTGGTCCAGCGGCGCGACCACTACCTCTCGCCCCTGCAGGAGGTCGTCCGCGACGCCGTCGTACGCGGCGTCAGGCAGCACGGAAGCGCCGTCTGACCTGCAGCAATAAGGGACCGGTTATGGCCTCATCGCCAGAACGGTCTTGGACTTATGGCGCGGGAACTTCTTATGGTGTGACGACCGCCACTCAGCGCCGGATCTAGGGCCGACCGGAGTGGTTATTCGATCGGTCTCGGGACCACCACGACCACGAGGACCTCACATGACGACGTCGTCGATCATTCCCGGCACACGCTTCGCCGGCCGCTACCTCGCCCGCGGCGAGGAAGGCTACGAGGCGGCCCGGGTCGCGCGGATCTTCAGCACCCGCCACCCCGAGCGCTACCCCGCAGCCATCCTCTTCCCGCACTCCGACCAGGACATCGTCGAAGGCGTCCGGCTCGCCCGCGAGAACGGCTGGCAGGTGGGAGTCCGCGCCGGAGGGCACAGTTTCCCCGTCTGGGGCCTGCGCGACGACGCCATGCTCGTCGATCTCGGCGAGCTGAAGGAGATCGAGTACGACCCCGCGACCCACATCGCGTCCGTCTCACCGGCGGTGCAGGGAGGCGCGGAGCTCAACGAGTACCTCCGCCCCCACGGCCGCTTCTTCGCCGGCGGCCGCTGCCCGACCGTCGGCGTCGGCGGCTTCCTCCTCCAGGGCGGTATCGGGTGGAACTTCCGCGGCTGGGGCTGGGCGGCGGAGCGAGTCGTCGCCATCGACGTCGTCACCGCCGACGGCCGGCTCGTCCGCGCCGACGAGGAGCAGAACTCCGACCTCTTCTGGGCGGCACGCGGCTGCGGCCCCGGCTTCCCCGGGCTCATCACCCGCTTCCACATCCACACCCGGGCCATCCCGAAGGCGCTGACCACCACCAAGCAGTTCTTCCCGATCGAGATGTACGCCGACGTGCTGGCCTGGCTCAACGAGGCGCAGAAGTCGATGCCGAAGGACAACGACATGCTGGGCATGTCCTTCCAGCCGGACTTCGAGATCCCCGGTCACAAGGGCGGCTACATCTTCGGTATCTCCTCGACGGCGTATTGCGACACTGAGGAGGAGGCGCTCGCGATACTCGCGCCGCTCGACGACAACCCCTACCTCGCGGACGCGCTCATGGTGGTGCCTCCCACCCCCACCACGCTGTCCGCCGAGTATGCGTTCGTCGACGCGGTGCACCCGGCCGGCTTCCGCTATCGGGTGGAGTCGGCCTGGGTCGACGGTCCGCCCGCGGAGATCGCGGAGTCCGTGCGGATGCTCGTCGCGGAGCGGCCGATCACCGAGCTCGGCTACACGTTCTTCCAGTACGCCCTTCCCGTAGAGGGGCCCGACATCGCGATGTCGATGCGCACCGACCTGATGGTCGGCGCCTACGTCATCTACCCCGACCCCGCGGACGACGAGAAGTACCGCCAGTGGGCCCTGGACGCGATGAAGCCACTGGAGCCCTTCACGGTCGGCCAGTACTGGGGTGACAGCGACCAGGAGCACCGCGAGGTCGCGTGCCTGACTGACGAGGCCTGGGCCCGCGTCCAGCAGGTGCGGAGGGCCTGGGACCCGGAGCAGAGGTTCGTCGACTACCTCGCCGGCGCCGACGGCTACCAGAACCGCAACGGCTGGCAGGAGGTCCAGGGATGAGGCTGGAGGACGCCGTCGTCGTCGTCATCGGCGGAGGAGACGGGATCGGCGCCGCCGGCGCGATCGCCCTAGCCGCCGCCGGCGCGAGGGTGGTGGTCGCCGACATCGACGCGGGCGCGGCGGAGCTGACCGTCCTCCGCATCACCGAGACGGGCGGGCTGGCCCGCCACGTCTCCTGCGACATCACCAAGCCTGCCGACCTTGCCCGGCTCCACCGCACCGCGGTCGACGAGCTCGGTCCCGTCGACCTGGTGTGGGCCCACGCCGGCCGCGGGGTTGCAGGGCTGCTGGAGAAGATCGCGATCGAGGAGTGGTCGGGTCTCGTCGACCTCAACACCCTGGGCGCGGTCCGCACCTTCCTGGAGTTCGGGCCCGCGATGATCGAGCGCGGTCAGGGTCGGCTGGTGTTCACGTCGTCGAGCCTCGCGCTCTTCCCCGAGCAGATCCCGATCGCGTCGCCCTACGTGCTGACCAAGTCCGCACAGGTCGGCTTCGCCCGATCGTTGCGTGCCTACCTGGAGCCGACCGGCGTCGGCGTGACCCTGCTTTGCCCCGATGCGACCCACACCCGCCACGCAACGGAGATCCCCCTGATCGGCCTGGACCGGGCGGTGTTCGAGGCGGAGCTCGACACCGCAGCGATGGACAAGCCGGAGGAGGTCGCCGATGCGCTGGTGGCCGGGTTGCGGGGGGACCAGTTCTTCGTCTCGCTTACTCCGGGTGTCGGCGAGCGGATGCTCGACGACGTACGCCGGCTGACCGGCACCGCACCTCCCGCGACGGCGCTGGTCGTCTCAGGGCGGCTCACGGTCGATCCCCAGCACCACGATCGGCTCGTCGACGCGATGACGACCGTCATGGCGCAGTCGCGGCAGGAGGCGGGCAACCTCGCCTTCAACTGGACCGCCGACCTGAGCCGGCCTGGCACCTTCCACCTCTTCGAGCACTGGGCGACGCCCGACGCGTTGGGCCGTCACGCCGAGTCAGCGCACGGCAAGGCCTTCTTGGAGGTCATCGCGGAGCTCGGCCCCGTCGAGGTCGACCTCCACACCCATCAGGTCGGCTCCACACAGCCGTTGCACCTGCCGGAGTAGCCCACCGGTCCACCACCTCGCCCCGGGCCCTCGGGAATCCCCTCGGGACATCGCAGCAGCGATACCCGGCACCACCCTTCTGAGAAAGGCACGTCATGTCTCTCGCCACGCGCTCTCGCGCGCCGAAAAACAGTTCGAAACGCCCAGTCCTGGCCGGAACGGCCGCACTGGCCGCCCTCGCTCTCGTCCTCACGGGTTGCGGCGGCAACAGTGATGCGGACACCGGTCCCGGTGCGTCCGCACCCTCCGACGTCACCGTCGACAACGAGACCGCCCTCTCCTACACCGGCGGTACCGCCGGAGCGGCGGACAGCTCGAAGGACCCCGTCGTCATCGGCTTCGTGACGCAGGACGGCGGCATCCCGGGCTGGCCCGAGACGACGCCGGGCGCCGAGGCCGCAGTCGACTACCTCAACGACGAGCTCGGTGGCATCGACGGGCACCCGGTCGAGCTCCGCACCTGCCTGGTGGTCTCCTCGGAGGAGGAGGGGCAGAAGTGCGGCCAGGAGATGGCCAACGACCCCGACGTACGCGCCGTGGTCACCGGCCAGATGATCGTCGGCAACGCCTCCCTCTACTCCACGATCGGCGACTCGAAGCCCGTCTTCGGCACCCCGACCGTGCCGGCCGATTACGACAGCGACAACAACTTCGACTTCCTCGGCGCGGGGTTCACCGGCCTCCCCGCGATGGCCATCTACGCCGCGACCACCCTCGACGCGAAGAACGTCGCGATGGTCTACGCCGACGAGCCCGGCGGGCAGGCGGCCGCCGGCCTGGTCGAGCAGTTCATGGGCGACTACGGCGTCGGCTTGACGAAGGTCCCGGTGCCCACCACGTCGACCGACGTGATCGGCGCGATCACCGCGGCCAAGGCCGAGAGCGCCGACGTGTTCCTGGCGGTCGTCACCGCACCGCTGTGCATCCAGATCGAGAAGGCTCGGCAGCAGCTGGGGCTCGACGTTCCCGTCGTCTCGACCGTGCTGTGCACGGACAGTACGGTCTCCGAGGCCCTCGGCGACACCCCGGAGTGGACCTTCGGCACGGACACCGAGAGCCCCTTCCTCCCCGACGCCAGCCAGGAAGCCGCCACCTTCGTGGCCAAGCTCCGGCAGTACGCCGGCGACGACGCCAACATCGCGGGGTTCGCCACGCACCCCTTCGCCAAGGTCCTCACCCTCGCCAAGCTGATGAACGAGATCGGCTACGACGCCCTCACGCCCGAGGCGATCTCGGACGCCGCTCGCTCCTTCACGGGGCCGATGTGGATGGGCGGGCCGAAGATCCAGTGCGGCGCCCTCCCCGACATGCAATCGATCTGCAACACCAACGCCCGGCTCTACACCTACGAGGGCCAGGGCACCTGGAGCGACGCGACCGACGGTGCCTGGATCGACATCGCCAACCCGCCGAGCAACTGAGGCCGCGCGATGAGTGAGCTCCTGCTGTTCGGCATCCTCGGACTGGGGACCGGCGCGCTCTACGCCGGCCTCGGCCTGGGAGTGGTGCTGACCTGGCGTGGGTCCGGCACCGTCAACCTCGCCGCTGGCGCGATGGCGATGCTGGTCGCGTTCGTCAACTGGGCGCTCACCACGCGGGGCGAGCTCTTCCTCCCGCCCTTCGCCATCACGGTCAGCGACGGCCCGATGCCCATCGTCCCGGCCTTCCTGATCTCGCTGGCCTTCGCCGGCGTGCTCGGCGCCCTGCTCTACCTGCTCATCTACCGACCGCTGCGCCACGCCCCTGCGCTGGCCAAGATGATCGCGTCGGTGGGAGTCCTGCTCACCCTCCAGGCACTGGTCGTCCTCGAGTACGGCAGCGGGGTCAAGGCGGTACCCGACCTGCTGCCCAACGGGCCAGGTGACATCGTCACCGTCGCGGGCGTGGGTGTCCCGACCAACCGGCTCTTCCTGGCGGCCGGGGTCGTCGCACTCACAGTGGCGCTTTGGGCCGTCTTCCGCTACAGCCGCTTCGGCCTGGCGATGGTGGCTGCGGCGGAGAACGAGCGCGGTGCCGTGCTCGCTGGTCTGTCGCCCGACCGGCTCGGGATGGTCAGCTGGGTGCTGGGCAGCATGGCGGCCGGAGCGGTCGGCGTGCTGGCCTCCCCGATCACCCAGCTGGACCCGCTGGCGCTCACGGTCGCGGTGATCCCGGCGCTCGGCGCCACCCTCGTCGGCCGGTTCACGTCATTCGCGGTGACGGCTGCCGCAGGGCTGGGTCTCGGCGTGGCGCAGTCCCTCATCGTCTACCTCCAGACGATGAGCTGGTTCCCCACCGCCGGTGGGCTCCCGTTGCCCGGTGTCGCGGCCGGTCTGCCGTTCGTCATCATCGCCGCGGCGATGTTCCTCCGAGGTCGGGCCCTGCCCACGCGGGCGACGATCGAGCGCCCGCGCTTCCCGGCCGCACCCCGCCCGGACCACCTGCTGCTGCGCGTGGGGGTGCCGACCGTCATCGCCGTGGTCGCGATCCTGTCGGTCAGCCCGGTGTGGCGGCAGGCCGGGATCTTCAGCCTGATCGGCGCGCTGGTGTGCCTGTCCATCGTCGTGACGACCGGCTACCTCGGGCAGACCTCCCTGCTCCACATGGCACTCGCCGGCACCGCCGGCTTCGCGCTGTCCCGGCTGACGACGGAGCTCGGGTGGGGGATGGTGGTCTCGGTCGTGCTGGCCGTCCTCGCTAGCTGCGCTCTCGGAGCGCTCGCCTCGCTGCCGTCGCTGCGGGTGCAGGGCGTCAACCTCGCGATCATCAGCCTGGCCGCGGCCGTGGCGATCCAGGAGATCTACTTCAAGAACCCCATCTGGGCGGGCGGTCAGTCCGGTGCGTCCGTCGAGCCGCCTCACATCGGGAGCATCGGCCTGGGGCCTGCGAGTGACTTCCCCGGCGCCGACGGCAAGCTGCCGAGCCCGGTCTTCGCCCTGCTGTGCCTCGCGGTCACGGTGGCCGTCGGTCTGGCGGTCGTCGCGCTGCGGCGCAGCGTCCACGGCCAGCGGATGCTCGCCATTCGTGCCAACGAGCGTGCGGCTGCATCGGTCGGCATCGACGTGGCGCGCACCAAGGTCGTCGGTTTCGTGATCGCGGGCGGCATCGCCGGGATCGCCGGGGTGATGTACGCCTTCAATTTCGGGTCAGTCACCTACACGCGCTTCGATGCGCTGACGGCCGTCGCGTTCCTCGCTTTCGCCTACCTGGGCGGGATCTCCACGGTGACCGGCGCGATGATCGGGGGAGTGCTCGCCACCCAGGGCGTCGGCTTCCTGGCACTGCAGACCTGGTTCGGGCTCGACGACCACTACACGCTGCTGATCGCAGGACTCTCGGTGATCGCGGCCGTCGTGCTCAACCCCAACGGCATCGCCGGTGTGGCGCGGGACGTGACCGCGCGGCTCGCTCCACAGAGACGGCGACGGCGTGTGGCGACCGGGGAGCGCGTTGCGCTCGCCGAACCCGACCGTTCCGCGCGGGTCATGGAGGTGGCGAAGTGAACGGCGAAGCAGCATTGAGCGTCACCGACCTCCGGGTCTCCTACGGCGGCGTGCACGCCGTGGACGGCCTGTCGCTGGAGGTACGGCGCGGCTCGCTCACCGGGCTGATCGGACCCAACGGCGCCGGAAAGACCAGCGCGATCGACGCGATCACCGCCTTCACCCCGTCCTCCGGGCGTGTGGTGCTCGAGGGCCGAGACATCACCCGCACGAGCGCGCACCGTCGAGCACGGCTCGGGCTGCGGCGCACCTGGCAGTCGTTGGAGCTCTTCGACGACCTCACGGTGCAGGAGAACCTGGAGGTCAGCACCGGCGGCCGCGCGGCACGCGGAGAGTTGGAGCCGGTCCTCTCCTTGCTCGGCATCGAGGACCAACGTCGCCGCCTGCCTACCGAGCTCTCGCACGGCGCCCGCAAGCTCGTCGGGGTCGCGCGCTCGCTGGTCGCCCGGCCGTCGGTCCTGGCACTCGACGAACCGGCCGCCGGTCTCGACAGCGACGAGAGCCAGTCGTTCGGCCGCACGCTCCGATCGCTCGCCGACGACGGGCTGTCGATGCTCCTGGTCGACCACGACATGAGCCTGGTGCTCAACGTGTGCGACTACATCTACGTCCTGGAGTTCGGCCGCCTGATCGCGCAAGGGAGGCCGCGCGAGGTCGCGAAGGATCCCGCCGTGGTGGCCGCGTATCTCGGCTCCAGCAGCCACGAGGCGGCGCTCGTGGGAGAGGGAGGAGCGGCATGAACGCCGTGCTCGAGATCGAAGCGTTGAGCGCCGGCTACGACGGCGTGCCCGTCGTACGAGGTCTGGACCTGCAGGTGCAGGCCGGGCAGGTCGTCGCGCTGCTGGGTCCCAACGGTGCCGGCAAGACCACCACCCTGGCCGCGTGCTCGGGCCTGCTGCCGGCGATCGCCGGAGAGGTCCGCTTCCGCGGGAAGCGGGTGTCGACGCGACGTCCCCATCGCTTGGCGCGGGAAGGGCTCGCCCACGTGCCCGAGGATCGGGCCGTCTTCAAGAGCCTCACCGTGCGTCAGCACCTCAGCGTGACCCGGCCCCAGGTCGATCACGCCTCGCGGTACTTCCCCGAGCTCGAGCGCCTGGCCGGTCGCCGGGTGGGCCTGCTCTCCGGAGGCGAGCAGCAGATGGTCGCTCTCGGGCGGGCGCTGAACACCGCACCGAAGCTGCTGATCGTCGACGAGCTGAGCATGGGCCTGGCCCCGGTGGTGGTCGAGCGGCTGCTGCCGGTGCTCCGGCTGGTGGCCGACGACCTCGGGTGCGCCGTGCTGCTCGTCGAGCAGCACGTCAACCAGGCGCTCGAGGCCGCCGACGACGTGGTCGTGCTCGCCCACGGCGAGCCCGTGCTGGCCGGGTCGGCAGCCGACCTGCGTCGCGACCGGCACCTGATCACCTCCAGCTACCTCGGCGCCGCGCCGCTCGACGAGCTTGCGTCGCCCTCCGATCCCCAGTCATCCGATCGCCAGCCAACCCTCATCCCACTCAGCAGCTAGGAGGACGCATGAGCGTCACCAACCCCCTGCCGGTCTCCCTCGGTCTGGAGTCCGGCACCCGAGTCGTCGACGCCTCGGGAGCGGACCTCGACTCGCCCACCCCCTGGGCGCCGGCCAAGTTCTCAGGCGCGGACATCGCCGCGACGGTGGAGCGGCTCGTCTCGTCGCCCGCACCCGACGACGGCCGGCGCGTGGCCTACCTCGTGCACCCGGAGTCGGTGGCGCACAGCTTCGCTCCGGGCATCGACGTCAGCGTCGAGGTGCTCCTTCCGGGGGAGCGCACGAGCCCGGTCCGCCGCAACGCCAGCCTCGTCGAGATCTGCATCGAGGGCAGCGGCACCGTCGTCGTCGACGACACCACGATCGCCCTCGCGGAGCGCGACGTGTGCAACCTGCCGTCGATGAAACCGCACCGGTTCGTCAACGACGGCACCGAACGCTGGGTCCGCCTGGCGTACTCCAACGCGCCGCTGCTGGCCTTCCTCGGCACCGGCTACCATGAGCGGGTCGCCGACGATTGGATGCCGAGTCCGTCGATCGACGGGCCCATCGACATGGACGAGCCGGCCGAGATCCAGCGCGGTAAGGCGCCCGACGTCGAGGTCTCGCCGTCCGGCGCGCGGCTGCGCGGCTACGAGTTCCTCGTCGACATCGAACCGGTGCGCAACCGCGCGCTGCACTGGCCCTACTCCGTCATCTCCGACCAGATGTCGCGCCAGGCGAAGGACCGCAAGCGCACGATCATGGCGCTCTACAACCCGGCGACCGAGCGCAAGCAGGGCGCCACCGGCAGCTTCTTCGTCACGCTCTCCCAGATCCCGCCGGGCCACCGGCCGCGCCGCGAGGGACCGGGGCACCGGCACAGCTCGGTCGCGATCAACTACCACTTCGAGGGCGACGGCTACTCGATCGTCGACGGCGTCCGCATCGACTGGGCGCCCGGCGATCTGCTCCTCTCGGCGCCGTCGTGGCGCGAGCACTCGCACTACCCCAGCGAGGCGGGCATGAGCGTCTACACCGTGCAGGACCACCCGCTCCACATCGGCATGGAGTCGTTGATCTGGCAGGAGGACCTGAAAGGACCGATCCTGGCGCTCGGCCAAGAGGCCGGGCAGAGTGGATACGTAGCCCCCCGCAACTGGGATGACGAGTAGCGGATGAGGGTCTCCAGGTTCCTCGACCTAGACGGCCGCGAGGCGTACGGCGCCGTCGACGGCGAGCACGTCGTCGAGATCGCCGGCCCGTCCTTCCGCGACTGGCTGGCCGCCGGCGCCCCGACGGTCGTGGCCGACGGGGTGCGGCACCGGCTGACCGACGTACGTCTGCTGCCGCCGATCACGCCGGACGCCAAGGTCTTCTGCGTCGGCTACAACTACGCCGCTCACGGGGCGGAGATGGACAAGGAGGTGCCGCAGCACCCGACCGTCTTCCTGCGGTTCACCGACTCGCTCGTCGGATCGGGCGTGCCAGTCCGCCGGCCCCCGGAGAGCAACCAGCTCGACTGGGAAGGCGAGGTCGGCGTCGTCATCGGAGCGCCTGCCCGGCGGGTCCCGCGGCACCGGGCGCACCGCCACGTCGCGGGCTACACGCTGGTCGCCGACAACAGCGTGCGCGACTGGCAGTTCCACTCGACGCAGGCCACCGCTGGGAAGAACTGGGCGGCTTCCGGTGCGTGCGGGCCCTGGCTGACGACGCCCGACGACGCAGGCCCCGGCCCCTGGGTCCTCGAGACCCACCTCAACGGCGAGACCAAGCAGAAGGCCTCGACCGCCGACCTCACCTTCGACGTGCCGACCTTGATCACCTACCTCAGCACCTTCACCGAGCTGCGGCCCGGCGACCTGATCGCGACGGGCACTCCGTCGGGCATCGGCTACCGCGAGAACCCACAACGCTTCCTCGGGGCAGGCGACCAGCTCGAGGTGCGGGTTGCGGAGCTCGGGACATTGGTCAACGACGTCGTCGACGAAGCCATCGATGGGGAGGTGCTCGTCGGATGAGCATTCCCTACCTCAGCGAGGCCGACGTGCGCTCGATGGCGTCCCTGCCCGAGGTCATCGACGCGCTTGAGGACCTCCTGCGCCGCCAGGGCTCTGGCTCCGACAACATCCCCAAGTCGCTGACGGCCTGGGACCCCGCGAGCAGCGCGCACACTCTCGGCGGCATCGACACCACCCTCGGGCTGTGCGCCTTCAAGAACTGGGTCAACACCCCTGTGGGCGCGCAAGCCGTGCTGTCGCTGTTCGACAGCGTCAGTGGCCGGCTCCTCGCCGTGGTCGAGGCAAACCACCTCGGCAGCCTGCGCACGGCCGGCATCGCCGGGCTCGCGACCCGGTGGCTCGCGGCCCCGGAGGCGCGCGAGCTGGCGGTTGTCGGGTCCGGGCGGCAGGCGCTCAAGCAGGTCGAGGCGGTGGCGGCGGTGCGCCCGCTCGACCGGGTGCGGGTTTGGAGCCCGACGCCGGAGAACAGGGAGACGTTCGCGGACGCCGTGCGGGACGAACTGGGCCTCACCGTGGTCGTCGCAGCGAGCCTCGCGGAGGCGATCGACGGTGCGCCGATCGTGACCCTGGTGACCCGGGCGCGCGAGCCGTTCGTCGGCGCTGCCGCCTTCCGGGGCACGGCGGTGCACGTCAACGCGATGGGCGCGGTCCTCCCCGCGAACGGCGAGATCGCCGCCGACGTCGTACGCACGGCCGACTTGGTCTCCGTGGACAACCTAGAGAACGCCCGCCGGGGTTCACGCGAGCTGATCGACGGCAGCGGACCCGACCTCCCCGGGGTGGTCGAGCTCGGCCAGTTGCTCGCGGAAGGTCGTGGGCGCCCGGACGGGGCTCGCCTCACCTTGTTCAAGGCCATGGGCATGGGTCTCTCAGACCTTGCCGCCGCGACCGTCGTGGCGCGGAAGGCCGGCATCGAAAGGACGTCGTCATGAAGTACCGCTCCTCACCCGAGAGCATCGTCGGATCGATAGCGCCGCTGGTCACGCCGTTCACGGCGACCGGGCAGGTCGACACCGACAGCCTGCGAGCGCTCGTGCGCTGGCAGCTGGCCAGCGGCAGCCACGGCATCTCCATCGGTGGGTCGACCGGTGAGCCCAGCGCGCAGACGGTGGGCGAGCGCATCGCAGCGATGGCGGCGGTCGCCGACGCGGTCGGTGACCGGGTGCCATTCCTCGCCGGCACCGGGTCGGCGAAGCTGGACGAGACGCTGGAGCTGACCCAGGCGGCGTACGACCTAGGAGCCGACGCCGTTCTGGTCATCACGCCCTACTACGCGCGGCCGACGCAGGAGGGCCTATACCAGTGGTACCGCGAGGTGGCGCGCGCCTTCTCCGACCTGCCCATCGTGATCTACAACGTGCCGAGCCGGACGGCCGTCGACCTTGCCCCCGAGACGGTGGCGAGGTTGTACGCCGACCTCGACAACGTCGTCGGAATCAAGGAGACGACGAAGGACTTCGAGCACTTCTCGCGCGTCCTGCACCTCACCGAGCAACGGATCCTGGTGTGGTCGGGCATCGAGCTGCTCTGCCTGCCGCTTCTCGCGCTCGGCGGCCGTGGGTTCATCTCGGCGGCCGCGAACCTCGCCCCCGCTGCGGTCGCCCAGATGTACGACGCCTGGCAACGCGGCGACCAGGAGACAGCCCGGCGCCTGCACTTCGACCTGCACCCGGTCGTTGACCTGCTCTTCGTCGAGACGAACCCCGCCCCGGCCAAGCTGGTCCTGGCACAGGAGGGCCTAATCGCCTCGCCGCATGTGCGACCGCCACTCGTGCCGGTCACACGAACCGGCCGGGAACGGGTCGCGCAGCTGTGGGCCGCGGGACGTGCGGCGCGGGCTGTCGCTCCCGCCGCGGAGTCGGGACTCGAAGGAGTACTCGGATGATCACGCTGCAGGGCAAGGTCGCAATCATCACCGGTGCCGCAGCCGGGCAGGGCGCCGCTGCCGCACGTCGCTTCAGCGAGCTCGGTGCGAGCGTCGTCCTCAATGACATCGACGCCGAGGGCGTCGAGTCCGTGGCCAAGGAGATCACCGGTGGCGGTGGACAAGCCGTCGCGGTGCCCGGCGACGTGGCATCGGCATTCGATGTCGAGCACGTGGTGCAGGTCGCGATCGAGGCGTACGGCGGCCTCGACGTGCTTTACAACAACGCCGGCACGGAGGCCGGCGACGCGGACGTCACTGATCTCTCCGAGGAGAGCTGGGACCGCATCCAGTCGGTCAACATCAAGAGCGTCTATCTGATGTGCCGCTTCGGCATCCCGCACCTGCTGGCCCGCGGAGGCGGCTCGATCGTCAACGTCTCGTCCGTCGGCGGCCTCGTCGGCGCCCCCGGGCTCAGCTCCTACACGGCGACCAAGGGTGCCGTCATCTCGCTCACCCGCACGCTCGCGGCCTCGTACGGCGCCCAAGGAATCCGTGCCAACACCATCTGCCCCGGCCTCGTGCTCACACCCATGGTCGAGCGGATTGGGCCGGAGTTCGTCGCCGCTGTTGTGGCTGCAACTCCTCTTGGGCGGGGTGCTCAGCCTGAGGAGATTGTCGCCCTCGCCGCTTTCCTCGCCTCTGATGCGGCGTCCTTCATCACTGGTGCAACCATCGCGATTGATGGTGGGTTGACGGCGATCTGAGAGCAGCGCTTCGCGGCCTGCCCGTGACAGACCGGCAGTGCGCCTGCCCCCTGAGCCGGTCGCGGGCACGCCATTGGCGGCGGAGTGAA